>NZ_AP045076.1:2267500-5183783 GCF_055384585.1 Mesoterricola sp. JemC181 | reverse complement strand
CCTTTTTCTTTTCCTCGGTATCCTCGGCCTCCTCGGCGCCTCGGCGATGGCTTTCTCAAGTATCAGTCGGCGCAAAGATTACATGCGCCGAAGCACCCGTCGAAAAGCCCATCGCCGAGGCGCCGAGGAGGCCGAGGATACCGAGGAAAGAATTCTGGCCTGAACGTCCCGGCGTGATTGAGCGCACTCCTGACCCGAAGGAGGAAGTCATGGGTCGGCATTGGGGCGAAGATTGGGGCGACAACTATCCCCATCGAGATATCACCGAAGCCATCATCCTCGCTGCCATCAGGGTGCAGATAGTTCTGGGGCCTGGACTCCTGGAAAATGCCTACAAGGCTTGCCTCGCCCATGAACTCAGGTTGGCCGGACACGAGGCCCTACGCGAGGTTCACCTCGACATCACCTACAAGGAATTGTGCGTCGAGAATGCCTACATCATGGATATCGTGGTGGACCACAAGGTGGTCGTCGAGGCGAAGGCCATTGCGAAGTTTTCGGATGCCGACTTCGCCCAACTGAATAGCTGCCTCCACTTTGCAAATTTCGAAGTGGGCCTGCTGATCAATTTTCATAACTGGCCCCTCAAGGACGGGGGCATCAAGCGACTCGTCAACACCAAGCCCTGAACTGGACCCGAGGCGAAGGGGGGGGGACAAGGTGTTACCTGTTCTTCTGGCGGCCTACACTAGCACAACTGTGTCATAACATTGGCGCCATGGTTTTTCCCACATGTCGGACAGTAGGCGAGAGAACCCACGAGAATCCGCTCCAGCCTTCGACGTAGCGTCGTTATGGAATAGGGCGAATGCCGCTCAGGGCGGAAGGGCGCGGTGTCCTCTGGGAAGGGGGGCGGGCTGGGGTGGTGCGTGAATGAAGCCAAAGATGGATTGGATCGTAGGGGGGGAAAGGCGGCTTCGTTCCGCCACAATGAAGGCATACGTGGCGGCGCATAGACTCAAGTGATGGTGGAATCCCCGCCATCCACGGCCCTCATAGTGGTCCAGGCCGAGTTCGTCTTTCATCTCCTGGTAGTCCCGCTCGATCCGCCAGCGCAGTTTCGTGACCCGGACCAATTGCCGGAGTGGCGTGGCCTCTGGCAGGGTCGAAAACCAATACTTGGTGGGCTCCTGCTCGGATTCGGGCCACTCAATCAACAACCACTCCTCCGGGTGCATTTCCGCTCGAGTGTTGTCTCGATGAGCGGGACGAACGCGCAGCGCCGCGAACCGGGATTCCATGATGCCCCGGGTTCCCTCTCCCCACGGCACCTTCGCCCAGGCGGCCTTGGGCAGGGCCTCCGCCAGGGCTTTGACCGTCTCGGGCTGATGCTCATCATCCCTCCTCAGTCTCTTGGCCGGATGTCCCTTTCCGCCGGGTTTTCTGGGGGGCAGCGGCCCATTGCCGTTCGCCCAGACGGTCGTGGTTTTGCTGACCCCCACTGCGTAGACGAGGTGCCGTTCCGTCAACCCTTCCCTGAAACCGAAAATGTCGCCGTAGCCCGCATCAGCCAGCACGGGCAGGTCAGGTTCCTTGTCCGTGCGCTGACCATCAATGAGGGCGAGCGCAATTTGCCATTTGGGCTGAAAGACAACCGCCTCGGGAACACCGGCCTCGGCACGGCGTTCCATGTCCTTGGCCCAGGCCTCCGGAAGATACAACCGGAACGCCACGGGCACGCTGCTCCAGCGGGAGGCCATGGACAAGCTCACGGCGCATTGGCAATTGGAGGTCTTTCCGAATGGCCCGCAATACTGATGGGCCACGCCAACCGAGTGCGTCCCCTTTTTGGGGAAACCTGTGTCATCGACAATCCAGGCTTCAATCGGCCCCTGGATCTCCATGGCTTCGCGAGCATAGTCCCGGGCCACCCGGAGAACCGCGTCATCACTCCAACCCGCTTGAGCCACCAGGTGGTGCAAGGATTGGTGCCGGGCCTGGACGTGCACCGGGTCCAACCGCGCTGCCATCGGCTCAACGCTTTTTCGATCCCCGGGCAGGATCAAACCCTGGCAATAGAGCGCCATTGGCTCACGGCGATCGGCATGGCCGGCCGCCTTCGCCAGTAATCCGGCGTAGGCATCGAAACGCGCACGGCTTTCGGCAGTCTCAACCATAGGTAGCCCTAGCCTATAGGATAGGCAGGGCGGGGAGGCTGTCAATACTTATGACACAGTAGTGCTAGGGCTGGACCGCCGGGGCCTCGACCTTGGGCTTGCGGGGGACCACCCAGACGCTGCGGTCCTTCTTCGGGGCCGCGCCGCCGGCGTGGCAGGACCGGCAGGAGGCCAGTCCCGGGTCGTTCCCGCGCCAGTAGGCGCTGGCGGCTCCCTGCGTCTCGGCCCTGCGGGCCTCGGGCACCTGGGGCCAGTAGAAGGTGAGCCGGGGGGTGCCGTCCTTGTCCGTCTCGAGGGCGTAAAGGGGGCCCTGGTCGAAGCCGGGGCGGCCCCAGCGGTCCTCCAGGGTGCTCATGACCACCAGGGAACCGGGGGGAAGCTTCTCGCCGGCCCGGTAGGCCTGCTCGGCTTCCGGATTCACCCACACGCGGATCCAGCGGTTGCCGTGGGGCCCGGACTTCACCGGCTCGCTGTGGAGACCCCGAAGGGCCAGGTAGTCCAGGGCCCGCAGGGGGGCCTGGGCCTCGGGATCCCGGGGGGCCTCCGCCGCCACGGGCGGGGGTGCCGGGGCGGGCGCGGGCTTGGCTTCGGGAAGCCTGGGGGGGGCCACCAGGAGCTGGGGGGCCGGATGCTGGCCCACCATGACCGCGCCGGAATACGAGGAGAGGTAGGCCGCGAAGCACCAGGCCAGGCCCGCGAGCAGGGCCGGAAACCCGATGCCCTGGTGTTCCTGCCGGCGGCGGTAGAGGGACTTGAGGCACAGGGCGCCCAGGACCACGGAGGCGGCGCCCCCGATCTCGTGGACCCGGAACAGGTAGGGCATCCCGGCGGTGGCGGGGCCCCAGAAGGCCCCGGCGGCGAGGTTCCCGTGGGCGCGGGCCAGGTAGAAGCCGCTGGCCAGGGCCAGGATGGAGCCCACGGTGCCGATCCAGGCCAGGTAGCGGCAGGTGGTCCACCAGGGGCGGATCCCCCGGCCGCCCCGCTGGGCTGCGATGATGGGCAGGGGGATCATGAGCGCCGCCGCGATGGGCAGGTGCACCAGGAGTGCATGCTTGCTGGCGATCCAGGCAGTCCAGTTCATGGGGCGGGCATCCGGGGAGTGAATAGGAAGTTTTGTATATATTCTGCCTTGTTTCCAAGATCCGTTCCCTTGGAATCTGAGGTTTCCACATATTTCCGGTCACGTCCCCGGAGGCCGCCGCACCCAAGGACTATCAACAGGGGCTCATCCCCATTCGGGGGGCTCCCACCACTTGGAGTCGACCATGCCATCCCGCATCCTCCTGGGTCTCGCCCTCGCCTCCGGCCTCCTTGCGGCCGAACCCCAGGTCTTCCGCGTGGACACCACCCACACCGTCCTGGGCTTCAAGGCCCAGACCGTCCTGTTCGACGTGCCCGGCCGGTTCGACCGGTACAAGCTGCAGATCAAGGGCACCCCGGCCAGCCCCGCCGACGCCCAGGTCCAGCTGGACATCGAGACGGCCTCCGTCGATACGGCCAACACCAGCCGGGACAACCACCTGCGCTCAGCGGACTTCTTCGACGCGGCGAAGTACCCGGCCATCACCTTCACCTCCAGCAAGGTGACCCGGGAAGGGGACAAGGTGACGGTGCGCGGCACCCTCACCATGCACGGCAAGAGCCAGGAGCTGGACATTCCCTTCACGGCTTCCGAAGGCATGAACGGGGCGGGCAAGCAGACCTGGTCCTACCGGGCCACGGTGCCCCTGGACCGCCTGGCCTTCGGGGTGGGGGCCGACAGCATCGCCGCGAAGATCAGCCTGAAGCAGCAGGTGGAACTCAACCTCCTGCTGGTGGGCTTCTTCGAGGCCCCGAAGCCCGCGGCGAAGTGAGGCTATAATCCGGGAATGGACAGCTGCCCCCGCCCCGCCCAGGACTTCCCCCAGAGGGTGCCCCTGAAGATCATCGGCCGCGGCGCCGAGATGGATCCCCTGCGCATGGCGGCCCTGATCCTGGAGCACCTGGGCCCCCAGCCCGCCGTGGACCAGGCCCATTCCGCCAACCGGAAGGGCGCCTATACCAGCTTCACCTTCTGGGTGACCCTGCCCCACGAGCGGGCCGAGGCGCCCCTGAGGGCGGCCTTGCAGGGATTGCCCGGCGTGGTGATGCAACTCTGATATCCAGACATCCGGAGGCTCCCGTGAAACCGATCGTCCGTAGGCCGGGCCCTTTGGGCGCCATGATGGATGAACTGGACCGGGCCGTTCGCGACCTGGTCCAGCTCGTCGGCCCCCTCACCCAGGTGAACTACGACGTGGTGCGGGACCGGGAGACCGCCGACGAGGACTGCCGCTCCATCCGCACCGTGGTCGAGCACGTGGTGCGGTCCGGCTACGGGTACACGGAGCGGATCCGGGGAGCCCTGGACGTGCCCTTCGTGCTGCCGGACTACGTGGTGGCGACTCCCCTGGACGCCCTCCACGAGCTGCAGACCATGGCCTTCACCATGGCCGAGACCTTCGAGGGCCGGTGGGACCTTTCCGGGGACGTGGTGAAGAACGCCCGCATCACGGCGCGCTCCGGCCGGATCTACGACATGGAGCAGCTCATCGAGCACGCCATCGTGCATGTGCTGCGCCACCGCCGGCAGATCGAGCGGTTCCTCACCGAGACCCGGTTCAAGGGCGACCGGCGCTGAAGCGCGCGGGTCAGGGCCTGATCGTGCCCATCATGCGGGGGTAGGGCGCCGTCTCGCGCACGTGGGGGAGCTTGCAGATCCACGCCACGGCCCGCTCCAGGCCCAGGCCGAAGCCGGCGTGGGGGACGCTGCCGTACTTGCGCACGTCCAGGTACCACTCGTAGTCCGAGCGGTCCAGGCCCTCGTGGGCGATCTGGTCCAGGAGGTACTGCAGGCTCGAGGCCCGCTCGCCGCCGCCGATGACCTCGCCGTAGCCTTCGGGGGCCAGGAGGTCGGCGCCGAGGGCCAGCTTGGGGTCCAGGGGATCGGGTTCCATGTAGAACGCCTTGAAGGACTTGGGGAAGCGGTGGACCCAGAGGGGGCGGTCCGTGGCGTTCATGAGGATGGTCTCGTCGTCGTTGCCGAAGTCCTCGCCCCAGTTGATGTCCGAGCCCAGCTCCTTGAGCCGGGCCACGGCGTCGGTGTAGGTCATGCGGTCGAAGGTGGTGGACAGGGCGGTCTCCAGGGGGGCCAGGTCGCGCTCCAGGATGGCCAGCTCCTCGCGGCGGCCCTCCAGGACCCGCTGGAGGATGAACTTGGTCATGCGCTCGCCCAGGACCATCACGTCCTCCAGGTGGGCGAAGGCCACTTCGGGCTCGACCATCCAGAACTCGGTGAGGTGGCGGCGGGTCTTGCTCTTCTCGGCCCGGAAGGTGGGGCCGAAACAGTAGGTCTTGCCGAAGGCGGCGAGTCCGGGCTCCTGGTAGAGCTGGCCGGACTGGGAGAGGAAGGCCATGCCCTCGTCGAAGTACTGGGTGCCGAAGAGGCTCGAGGTGCCCTCGCAGGCGCTGGGGGTGAGGATGGGGGCGTCCAGGAGGGTGAAGCCGTCGCCGTCGAAGAAGTCCCGGATGGCCTTGGCGATGGTGTGGCGCACGCGGAGGATGGCCCACTGCCGCTTGCTGCGCAGCCAGAGGTGCCGGTTCTCCATGAGGAAGGCGGTGCCGTGCTCCTTGGGGGTGATGGGGTAGTCCACGCTGTCGCCGATGAGCGTCACCTTGGTGGCCAGGATCTCGGGCTCGCCGGTCTTCGGGTGCTGCTGGACCCGGCCCTCCAGGACGATGGCGGCCTCCTGGGTGAGCCTGCCGGCCAGTTCGTAGCTCTCCGGATCGGCTTCGGCGGCGCCCACGACGCACTGCACGAAGCCCGAGCCGTCCCGCAGGTCGATGAACCGCGTCTTGCTGGTCCGGGCGTTGCGCACCCACCCGCGGAGGGTCACGGTCTGGCCGATGTGCTGCTTCAGGTGGCGGATTTCGGTAAGGGGATGGTCCACGTCAGGCTCCAGCGATACCCCTCCATCATGGCGCGGATTGGCCATTCGCCCAAGTCAGGCCTTCAGGCCGGTGTCCCGGAACTTGGAGCCCACGATCATCTGGAGGCCGCGGATGTGGTTCAGGACGCGCTCCAGCTTCTGGCGGGCGATGTCCTGGTACTGCAGTTTCTGGATGAGCTCGAACACCTCGTCCTGCATCCGGGTGCCCAGGGCCTCCACCTGCGCCAGCACGGCCTCCAGGCCCTTCATGTGGCCCAGGCCGGCCTCCTGCTTGAGCCGCACCAGGCCCTGGAAGCACTTGTCGGTGTCGGCCAGCATGGTCTCGACCTTCTCCAGCACCTTCTCCATCTCCTGCTCGGTGTGCGAGATGGCCTCCTCCATCTGGGGGATGATCCGGCTGGCGTCGGACTCGACCCGGAAGGGGGCGGCGGCGATGAGCTCCTGCAGGCCGGCGTCCAGGGCCTGCTCCACGTCGTGGCCCTGGTGGAGGCCCAGGCCGTGGGACCGGGAGGTGTGGAAGGTGGTGATGAGGCGGCTGTCCAGGAGCGCCGTGATGCGCTCCTCCTGCACGATGAAGCCCTGCACCCAGGCCCCGTCGGGCCCGGCCAGGAGGGCGCTGGCGGGCACCATCTGCTCGCGCGTGGCCTCCACGACCGAGGCGACCCGGTCCACCAGGAGGCCCACGTTGCTGGAGGACCCCATGTCCAGGACGATGATGTTGAGCGAGAGCTCGGAAGCCAGGGGCTCCATGCCCATGCGCAGGCGCAGGTTGATGACGGGGATGGACTGGCCGCGCAGGTCCAGCAGTCCCTCGACGCTCCGGGGCATGTGGGGGATCTGGTTCAGGTCCCGGTGGGGGGTGATCTCCGCCACCTGGGCCAGGGGCACGGCGTAGGTGTGGCCGGCCAGCTCGAAACTGAGGTACTGCCCCTCCCGGACGGCTCCAGCCGCCGGTTCGTGGGGGACCCCGGTCGCCGCGGCAAGGCTCACAGGCCCTCCTGGACGGCGAGCATGAGGAGCTCGGCCGGGTCGAGGATCAGCACGACCCCGCCGTCGCCCATGATGCTGGCGCCGGAAATGCCCGGGAGGCTGGCGAGGTAGGGGGCCAGGGGCTTGATCACCATCTCCTGGCGGCGGAGGAAGGCGTCCACGATCACGCCCATGCGCCGGCCGCCGGTGGAGACCACCACCACGGGCAGCTCCTCGTCCTCCAGCAGCTCGACGGAGCTCTGCTTGAAGTGCAGCAGGTCGCTGAGGCGGGTGACGCCCAGCACCTCGCCCCGGAGGTTGATGGCCTTGCGGCGGGTGAGGTGGCTGAGGGTCTCCTTGGGCACCAGGAGGGTCTCCTCCACGGCCGTGCCCGGGAGCGCGAAGACCTGGCCGCCGCTGCGCATGAGGAGCGCGTCGATGATCGCGAGCGTCAGGGGCAGCTTGATGGTGAAGATGGAGCCGCGGCCCACGGAGCTGGTGACGGAGACGCTGCCGTTGAGCTTGCGGACGTTGGACTTGACCACGTCCATGCCCACGCCGCGGCCGCTGATGTCGGTGACCTGCTTGGCGGTGGAGAAGCCCGGCAGGAAGATGAGGTTGATGGCCTCGTCGTCGGTGATGCTCTCGGCCTTCTCGGGCGTGAGGATGCCCTTCTCCACGGCCTTGGAGCGGATCACGGCGGGGTTGATGCCCTTGCCGTCGTCCTCGATCTCCACCAGGACGGAATCGCCTTCGTGGCGGGCCCTGAGCACGACCGTGCCGGTCTCGGACTTGCCCGAACCCGCGCGCACGTCGGGCATCTCGATGCCGTGGTCGGCGCTGTTGCGGATGAGGTGGATGAGGGGATCGCTGAGCTCCTCGATGAGGCTCTTGTCGATTTCCGTGTCCTCGCCCACCATCTGCAGCTCGATCTTCTTGCCGGAGGCCTTGGCCAGGTCGCGGAGCATGCGGGGGAACTTGGTGAAGATGGTCTTCACGGGCACCATGCGGATGCCCAGCACCGAGGCCTGGATCTCCTTGCTCACCTGGTCCAGGTAGACCGAGGAGCGGCGCAGCTCCTTGACCAGCGCGTCGGCGCCGGGGGTGAGGGCCTCGCCCTCCAGGCGCTCCACGATATGGGCGATCATGGTCTTGCTGATGATCAGCTCGGCCACGGTGTTCATGAAGTTGTCCAGCTTGGCCTGGCTCACGCGGATGGTGTCGTTCACGGCCTTGCTGGTGTCCTGGGGCTTGTCCTGGACCTTGCGGGCCTCGGCCACGGGGCCGGCGGCGGGGGCCTCGGGCGCCTCGGCCACGGGCGCCTCGCCCAGGGTCAGGTCGAAGTACTCGATGGACACGTACTTGACGCCGTCGAAGAGCTTGCGCACGGATTCGGGGGTCTCGGCGGGCGTGAGCAGAAGGAGGAGGCCGAAAGGCAGCTCCTCGGGACGGAACTCGTCCAGGTCCATGTCCTTCATGATCTTGGACGAGTGGATCATGCGGCCGACCAGGTCGACCATGGAGATCATGGACAGGGGGTTGAAGGGCGTGCCCAGGAGTTCGGGCAGGAGGCGGACCTTCAGGGCCATGACGGGAACGCCCTGGGCCAGGGCCTCCTCCGCGGCCTGGATGGCCTCGCTGTCCATCTCCTCGAGGCCCGGGGGCACCCGGAGGCCCTGGGCCTTGGCCGCCGCGGATACGGCTGCCACGGGGGCCGGGGCCGCGGCCTTGGCTCCGCCGCCCTTGAGGGCCTCGAGGCGGGCGATGAGGCCGGACGTGTCGGGATCGGCCGGCGCGCCCTGCTTGCGCAGGTTCACGGCCACGTCGTTCACCAGCACCTTGAGCGTGTCCTCGGTCTCGAAGAGCACCTCCATCACCTCGGGGCTCACCTTCATGCGGCCCTTGCGCAGGTCGTCCAGGATGTTCTCGCCGATGTGGGCCAGCGCCTGGACCTTGGCCAGGCCCAGGAAGCCCGAGGCCCCCTTGATGGTGTGCACGGACCGGAAGATGGCGTTGAGGATCTCCAGGTCGCCCGGGGCCTCCTCCAGGGTCAGGAAGTTCTGCTCGATGAGCTCGAAGTGCTCGCCGGCCTCGACGAGGAAGTCTTCATAGAAGCTGGGGTCGTCCAGGGAGAATTCGCTCATGGTTCAGCCTTTTTTCTTTCCCTGGAAGACCTGCAGCTGCTGGCCCTCCACATCGGTGAGGAGGCGTTGGACGTTGAGCAGGAACACGACGCCCTGGTCCGTGCGGGCCACCTTCTCGATGAAGGTGTTGGCGCCCACGGCGGTCACCTTGGGGGGCTCCTCCAGGCGCCGCTGATCGACGGACTTCACCTCGTCCACGGAATCCACCACCAGCCCGGTGGAGACCCCGCCGATGGGGGTGATGACGATGCGGGACAGGTTGGTGGCGGCCTGGCGCTCCAGTCCGAAGCGCTCGCGCAGGTCGATGACCGGCATGACCTCGCCCCGGAGGTTCAGCACGCCTTCGATGAAGGAGGGCGCGCGGGGCACGGGGGTGATGTTGCTGACCATGATGATCTCCCGCACCTCGTGGAGGCGCAGGGAGTAGGCCTCGGGGCCCAGGCGGAAGACGACCAGCGGCAGCTCGAAGCTGTCGGCGTGGTCCTCCTTGGTCTCCTGGATGAGACTGGTGCTCATGGCGGCGATCTTGGCCTGGTCCTCGCCCGTGATGATGTCGAGCACCTTGAGAAGGCTCACCATGCGGTCGGAGCGCACCACCACGCCCTCCAGGTCGCGGCTCTCGCGCTCGCTGAGGGTCTGGGGGGGCGGGAGGATGTCCTCCTCCCGGATCCGGATGATCTCCTGGATGCCGTCCACCACGATGCCCAGCTTGGCCGCGCCGAAACTGAGGAGGATGACCATGTCGCCGGCGGTGGGGTTCTCGGCGGGTTCGACCTGGAGGAGCTGGATGAAGTCCAGGAGCGGGAGCACCTGGTCCCGCAGGCAGATGACGCCCAGGACGTAGGGGGGCGCGTCCGGGACCTTGGTGATGGTGGGGATCTCGATGATCTCCTCCACCAGCTTGAGGTCGATGCCGAAGGACTCCCGGCCCAGGGTGAAGGTGACGTAGGGCAGCTCGTCCTCGACGAGCTCGGCGGCCGCGTCCTGGGACATGAAGGTGGAGGTGCCGGCGGAGGTGTCGGCCAGGACCTCGCGGTGGCCGAATTCCGAGGAATCCAGGATCTTCTCGAGGTTGATGAGGGTGATGAGGCGGTCGCCGGTGGTGACCATGCCGGCCAGGTACTCGCTGCGCACGCCGGCCACCAGGGGCGGGGTGTCGCGCAGGGTGAAGTCGTCCAGCTTGACCACTTCGGCCACGGAATCAACCATGAGCCCCGTGGGCTGTCCCGCCAGGCCCAGGATGATGATGCGGGTCTTGTCCGTGGGGGGCTTGGGGGGCAGGTGGAAGCGCAGCCGGCTGTCCAGCACCGGGATGATCATCCCGCGCAGGTTCACCACGCCCAGGACGAAGCTGGGCGCGCCGGGAACGGGCGTGATGTCGGTGCGGGGCGTGATCTCCTGGACCCGGTCGATATCCAGACCGAATTCCACGCCGTCCAGGGTGAAGGTCACCAACTGGCCGGAGGGGACGAACTCATGGGCCTGCCTGGCCTGGACTTCAGCTGTTGCCATGGATCATCCCTTGGTCTGGCTTCGTTTGAATTCCTCGACCACCGAATCCGCGTGGGTCTTCTTCTCGTCCGGAGTCGTGCCGGTGGTGGCGATGGTGCGGCTGATGGAGGCCCGCTCCCCTTCGCTCTTCAGGCCCGTGCCCAGGAGGTCGACGATGTAGTCGTGGATCTGGCGCAGGTGGTGGACGATGCGTTCGAGCTTCTGGCGGGTGATGTCCTGGAACTGCATGAGGTCCATGGCCTCGTAGACCTTGTCCTGGATGTCCTTGCCCGCCGCCATGACCTGGCGGATGGCCTCCTGGACCGAGGCGTCCTGGGCGGAGGGATGGGCCATGAGGCCCGTGATCAGGGACTGCTGCTGGCCCACCAGGGTGCTGATGAGGTCCAGCTGGTCCATGACCTTGTTGGTCTCGCGCTCGGTGACGGCCGTGACGGCGTCCAGTTCGGAGATCACGTGGCCCTGGGCGTCCGGGGCCGTGCCCTCCGGCGCCTTGGCGGGCGCGGCCTCCTTCTTGGCCTTGCCGGGCTTGGCCGGCGCGTTCTTCATGAGGGCGTCGATTTCGGACTGATCCATGGTGCCTCCCCTTAGGAGTGGGTCTGGGAGGTCTAGCCGAGCAGGGACTCGATCTTTTCCTTGAGCGTCTCGGGCGTGAAGGGCTTGACCACGTAGTTGTTCACGCCGGCCTGGAGGGCCTGGACGATGTCCTCCTTGGCGGCGTTGGTGGTGACCATGAGGATGGGGATCGTGCTGTTCTGGCCGCGCACCGTCTGGACGAACTCCAGGCCGTCCATCTCCGGCATGTTCCAGTCGGTGATGATCATCTCGACACCGCCCTGGGCGAGCTTTTCAAGGCCGGCCTTGCCGTGCTCCCCTTCCACCACGTCGGTATAGCCGATGCGGGAAAGGGTGTTGATGATGATGCGGCGCATCGTCGAAGAGTCGTCCACGATTAGGATCTTCAAGGGAGCTCCTTTTAGGTCAATATCCTACTTCTCTTCCGCCATTGCGGCGGCCTCGATGAACTTCATCAGGGCCGCCTGATCATCCGGATATACGTTGAGGAATTTTACCCCAAGTTCATACTCGCCGCTTTCGAGGTGTTCCACCCGGACGACTTTCCCGACGGCCACCAGGGGCCTCAGGTCCGCCTCGGCCGCGGGGCCGAAGTGGTTCTGGTGCCTGCCCCAGCCCGGTACCCGGATCTCCAGCTTCAGGAGGGTCTCGAGGGGAAGCTCCCTGGGGGAGTTCAGCAGGAGGCCGCCGCCGGAGATGTCGCCGTAGACGCTGGTGGCGGGCTCCGGCTCCCGGGCGAAGGAGAGCTCCTGGAAGCCCACGGTGGCGCCACCTGGGATCCTTCGGTAGTTTCGGCGTTCGGAGGACATGGGGACCTTCCTATGCATGATGATCGGAGGGGCGGGCTCCCGGCTTGAGTTTGAGTCGGAACAGGTCATTTCAACATGCGGGCGGGGGAAAAGTCCAAGGCGCAGGCAGCCCGGTTCATTCCCAGGGCACCAGGAAGGGCCGCACCTCCTGCTCGATGTTCTTGAGGGAGACGGGGTTGAGCTGCACGAAGTCTTTTGACTGCAGTATTTCAGCAGTCCTCGGGCCGATGGCGATCTGGCCGGGGCCGGCCACGCTGCTCTCCAGCCGGGAGGCCAGGTTCACCGTGGAGCCCATGACCGTGTAGTCCATGCGCTTCTCGCAGCCGATGTCGCCGGCGAAGGCCTCCCCGCTGTTGATCCCGATGCGCATGCGCAGCTCGGGGTAGCCCGCGGGGCGGTTCTCGTTCATGAACTTCAGGCCCTGCTGCATGGCCTTGGCGGCCTCCACGGCGTGGAGCGCGTGGTCGGGGTCCGGCGCCGGGGCCCCGAAGAAGGCCATGATGGCGTCGCCGATGTACTTGTCCAGGGTTCCCCCCCGGATGAAGATCTGGTCGGTCATGACCTCGAAGGAGCGGTTGAGGATGGTGGCCAGCTGCAGGGGCTCCATGCCCTCGGACATGCGGGTGAACCCCGAGATGTCGGCGAAGAGGACCGAGATCTCGCAGCGGCGCGCCTGGAGGATGGGGGCGTCCAGGTTCTGGGCGGCCTTGAGGATCTCGTTGACCACCTGGGGGCTGTGGTAGCGCTCCAGGCGCTGGCGGAACCGGGTCTCCCGCTCCCGCTGGATGCCCACGGCGGCGAAATTGGCCATGGCGGAAAGGAGATGCTCGTCCTCCCGCTTGAAGCCGCCCTTGTTGAGGCTGGATTCCAGGTAGATCACGCCCAGGGCCTGGGTGTCCACGATGAGCGGGGCGCACAGGGCCGAGGAAATGCCGTGGATCTTGATGCTCTCCCCCGCCGAGAAACGGGGGTCCACCCGGGCGTCGGTGGTGAGGATGGTGACCTTGGCCGTCATTGCCGTTCGGGCGATGGTTCGGCTGATGGGGGTGGTGATGGCGCCCGGCTTCTCCTCCCAGACGAACTCGGGCACCAGGTCCCCGGTGGGGTCGGCCAGGAGGATGAACCCCCGCTGGCAAGGGATCTGGCCCGAAATGAGACTCATGACGGATTCCAGGAGCTCGGCCAGGCCCGCGGCCGCCAGGAGCTTGCCTGCCATGGAGGCCAGCCGGGAAAAGAGCGCCTCCACCTCGGCCGGCGCCTGGCCCGCCTGATGCTTGGCCAGCAGGTCCTCCAGGGTGGAATGGGGCACCATGATGCTGCCGGAGGTGTCGAAGGCCCGGTCCTCCAGGGCGATCTTGGCTTCGGTGTGCGGCTTGGAGAGGACCAGGGCGGGCGGGGCCAGGACGCTCGTCTCCTCGTCCACCCACTGGACGGGAACCTCCCCCAGGAGGACCGTGTCCCCGGGTTTCAGGGGGGTGGGGTCCACCACGGGGAGATCCCGGAAGGTCGTTCCGTTCATGGACTTCATGTCCTGCACGAGAACCTGGCCGCCCTTGAGGAAGAACCGGGCGTGCACCCGGCTGACCGCATTGGAGGAGATCTTGACCGTCGCCGCGTCACCCCGGCCCACGGTGACGCCTTCTTCCGTGAGTTCCACCGTCCGGCGGGCCCCTTCGACGAGCAGGATGATCTTCATGGCCTTCTACTCTCAGCAGAATGCAGAGAATAGCACCGATAACGCTATTCTGGAGGGTCAAGGAGGCCGGATGGCCAAAGTCGGATTCATGTCCCTGGGCTGCCCCAAGAACCTCGTGGACAGCGAGGTGATGCTCGGCCACCTCAGGTTGAAGGGCTTCACCATCACCCCCGACCCCGCCCAGGCGGAGATCCTGGTGGTCAACACATGTGGTTTCATTGAATCGGCCAAGAAGGAAAGCATCGAGGCCATCCTCCAGGCGGCCGCGTACAAGAAGGACGGGGCCTGCCGGAAGCTGGTGGTGGCCGGGTGCATGGTGGAACGGTACCGGGACCAGCTCCTGGCCGACATGCCCGAGATCGACGCGTGCCTGGGCACCCGGGACATCGAGCACATCGCCGAGGTGCTGGGCGCCTCCGACCGGCTCTTCGAACCCGAGCGGGATCCCGGCTACCTCTATAGCGAGTCCAGCCCCCGGCTCCTGACCACCCCCGCGGCCAGCGCCTACCTCAAGATCAGCGAAGGCTGCGACCACAGCTGCGCCTTCTGCATCATCCCCGCCATAAGGGGCCCCCAGCGGAGCCGGACCGTCGCCTCCGTGGTGGCCGAGGCCCGCCAGCTGGTGGCCGGCGGCGTCCTGGAGATCAACCTGGTGGGCCAGGACACCACCGACTTCGGCCGGGACCTGGGGGACCCGGACGCCCTGGAGAAGCTCGTGCGCGCCCTGGGCGCGGTGGAGGGCCTGAAGTGGTTCCGCATCCACTACGCCTACCCCAACCGCCTCACCGACGGCCTCCTGCACGCCATCGCCGAAACCCCCAACTGCGCGAAATACCTGGATATGCCCCTGCAGCACGGGGACGCCGGGGTCCTCAAGGCCATGGCCCGGGGCGGAGGCCGCAAGCCCTTCCTGAAGCTGCTGGAGAAGGCCCGGCGCATCATCCCGGACGTCTTCATCCGGTCCAACTTCATCGTGGGCTTCCCCTCCGAGGACGAGGCGGCCTTCGGGGAACTGCGCGCCTTCGTGGAGGAGGCCCGCTTCGAGCACGTGGGCGTCTTCACCTACTCCCTCGAGGAGGGGACGCCGGCCTTCGGCCTGGGCGACCCCGTTTCCGTCCGCACCAAGAACAGCCGCAAGCGCATCCTCATGGAGCTCCAGCAGAAGATCTGCCGGGAGCGGAACCGGGGGCTGGAGGGCCGGGTGCTGGACGTCCTGGTGGAGGGCACCCACGAGGAGACCGACATGGTCTTCAAGGGCCGCCACATGGGCCAGGCCCCCGAAGTGGACGGCGGCGTGCTCATCGTCGGCGGGGACGTGGTGCCCGGCACCATCCAGCCCGTGCGGATCACCAAGGGCCACGCCTACGACCTGGTGGGCGAGGTGGTGGAGGGCGGCGCCGAGGAGGCCGTGCGCCGCTTCGAGGAATCCCGGCGGGCCCGTTCCTGACCCGGGCGGTCTGGTTTAGACTGTCGCCTAGGAGGCCCGTGATGTCCGAGAAATTCCCCGTCACCGTCAGCTGGAAGGGCAGCACCCAGGACACGGCCTACAGCCGCTCCTCGCAGCTCGCCAAGCCCGGTGCGCCCGTCCAGATCCCCGCCACCAGCAGCCCCGCCACCGGCGGCGACGCCGCCCGGTGGAACCCCGAGGATCTCCTGGCGGCGGCCATGGCCCAGTGCCACATGCTCACCTTCCTGGCCCTGGCCACCAAGGTGCGCCTGACGGTCACCTCGTACGAGGGCGCGTCCGAAGCCGTCATGGAGACCGTGGACCGCCTCACCCGGGTCGCCACCATCACCCTGAAGCCGACGATCACCGTGGCCCCCGGCACCAGCCACGACAAGGTGCGCGAGATGTTCGAGAAGGCGCACAAGTACTGCGTCGTCGCCAATTCCTACAACGGCGAGGTCATCCTGGAGCCCACCGTGGTGGACGCCTGATGCGGGCGGGGCGCTGGGCGTGGTGGGTGGCCACGGGCCTGGGCTCGGGCCGCCTGCGCCCCGCGCCCGGCACGTGGGGCTCCCTGGCGGGGCTCGCCGTCTGGTGCCTGCTCACCCCGCTCCTGGCGGCGCCCGGAGCCTGGATCTCCGAACTCCTCTTCCTGGCCGCGCCCATCGCCATGACCGGGCTGGCCGTGGCCGCCGCCGACCGCGTGGCGGCCGAGACCGGCGACAAGGACCCCGGCTACATCGTCGCCGACGAGTGGGCGGGGCTCTGGATCGCCCTGTGGCCGGTGCGCTGGGGCATCGCCTACGACCTGCCCCGGCTCCTCCAGACAGGCGGCTGGCGCCTGCTGCCCGTCCTGGCCATCCCCTTCCTCGCCTTCCGCCTCTTCGACATCTGGAAGCCCTGGCCCATCCGCCAGATCCAGGTGCTGCCGGGGGGCGCCGGGATCGTCGCGGACGACGTGGTGGCGGGCCTTTTTGCCATTCCCGCAGTGCTCCTCCTGGTCGAGCCTTCGATCCGGTTCCTTGCCACGTTCTGATCTTTCCCCGGCGAACCTCGGCCCCTAGGCCACCTCGGCGAGGAAGGAATCAGGGCTGCAGGGGCGCGGTGTCCTCCAGCAGTTGACGCCACACCGTCGGTTCGCTCAACCCGTTCTCATCCAGGTGCCTGCTCTCGATCAGGTAGCGGTAGCCCTGCTCCGTCAGGAACAGCTGCCGGTTCCTGGCGAACTCCTGCTCGGTCGTATCCCTTGAAATCAAGGAATAGAAGAAGCTGATGTTCCGGTCCCCCTTGGGCCGCAGGATCCGCCCCAGGCGCTGGGCCTCCTCCTGCCGCGAGCCGAAGGTGCCGCTCACCTGGATGGCCACGCTCGCGTCGGGCAGGTCGATGGCGAAATTCGCCACCTTGCTGACGATCAGGACCTTCAGTTCCCCGGCCTTGAACCTGCGGTACAGCTCCTCCCGCTCCCGCTCGGGGGTCTGGCCCGTGAGGACGGGCGCATCCAGGCGTTCGCCGATGATGCGCAGCTGCTCCAGGTACTGTCCGATGACCAGGATGCTGTCGCCGGGGTGCCCCGCCAGGAGCTCGTCCATGACCACCAGCTTGAGGCTGTTCTCCGAGGCGATGCGAAAGCGCGCGCGCTGGTCGGCCACGGCGTAGTCCATGCGCTCGTCGGAGGGCAGGGGCACGCGGATCTCGAGGCAGTGGGCGGTGGCGATGAAGCCGCTCTTCTCCAGGGTCTTCCAGGGCACGTCCACGCGCTTGGGACCGATGAGGGAGAAGACGTCCTCCTCCTTGCCGTCCTCCCGCACGAGCGTGGCCGTGAGGCCCAGGCGGCGCTTGGCTTGGAGCTCGGCCACCGCGCGGAACACCGGCGCGGGGAGCATGTGCACCTCGTCGTGGATGACCAGGCCCCAGTTGGCGGCCTCGAAGATCTTGAAGTGCTCGAAGGGGGCGCCCTTGCTTTTGCGGTACGTGAGGATCTGGTAGGTGGCGATGGTGACGGGGCGGATCTCCTTGGTGTCGCCGGTGTAGAGCCCGATGTCCTCCTCCCGAAGGGACGTCTTGTCCAGCAGCTCCTGCTTCCACTGCTTGACGGCGGTGACGTTGGTGGTGAGCACCAGGGTGCGGGTCTGGAGCCGGGCCATGCAGCCGATGGCGATGACGGTCTTGCCCGCTCCGCAGGGGAGCACCAGGACCCCGGCGCCGCCCTCGGGGCCCCCGCCGGCGTGGAAGACGTCCACCGCCGCCTGCTGGTAGGGCCGGAGACCGAAGGGCTTGCCCGTGCCGGCCAGGGTGGCGCGCATGCTGAATTCCAGGGGGTCGCCGGGCTTGAAGCCCGCCAGGTCCTGCACGGGGTGGCCCAGGCGGATGAGCTGGAGCTTCACCTCGCCGCGCTTGCCATCCGCCAGATAGATCCCTCGCTGATCCGGGTAGGGCTCGGCCAGGTGCTCCTGGAGGCTCCGCTGATTTTCCAGTTCATAGAAGAGGCCCCGATCGTCCATCTCCAGGGCCAGCCGGTCACCCTTCTGCACCAGGCGCAGCTTGCCGTACCGGGTGCCGTGGTCCTGGATCTCCTGGAGGAGGTTCTGGGGCACCGGGTACTTGGACCACCGGTTGAGGGTGGAGGCCATCTCCTCGCAGGAGACGCCCGAGGCCGAGGCGTTCCAGAGGGAGAGCGGCGTTATGCGGTACGTATGGATATGCTCGGGCGACTTCACCAGCTCCGCGAACCGGCTCAGCTCGTCGCGCACTTCCTCGAAGGACGGGTGGGCCACTTCGAGGAGAAGGGTCCTGTCACTCTGGACGATCAGGGGGTTGTCCGGACGAAGGGCGATCACGCGGCAGGGTCCAAAACTCTGAGACTAGAAGGAGTCGACCCCAGGGTCAACGCACCGGTTTGGGGGTGGTGGGGGGCTGGATTTTCCCCTGACGTTTACGTTTGAATCATGAGAAACTGATCGGTCATTACGGATCGGCCCCCCCCCGGCACAGCCCGGTGCATGTGAGGAATCATGGCCCCTTCGCATTACCAGCTTCTATGCAACTGCAGTGACGACCAGCTCCGCGTGATCTGCCAGCGGAGAAGGCTGCCGGTCCCCCAGTACTGGCAGGAGGGGCCGGAGGGGCGCATGCGCCTCCTCAAGACGATGGTCTTCCACCTGGAGGACAACAAGCAGCTCACCAACACCCTCCTGGACCTGGATGGGAGCAAGCTGACGGCCCTCAAGCGCCTCGCTGAGGAGGAACGCCAGCCCGAGGTGGAGTTCCAGAGCGAACTCCTGGCCCTGGGCCTCATCCTTCCCACGGCGGAGGGCTGGGCGGTGCCCGGCCGGGTGGCCGACGCCCTCGCCGACTTCGATGACGCCGCCTTCTGCTTCCAGGGAGGGCCGGATGTCGCCCTCATCCCCGCCCAGCCCTACGGCTTCGCGCTGGCCCTCACGTCCGTCCTGCTGCGCTGCATGGGCGGGATCCGGGTCCTCAAGGGCGGCCTGCCCGCCAAGAAGGAGCTGGGCCAGCTCCTGCAGAAGAACGCCCTGCTCAAGGACGAGCGGGACGCCACCCTGATCTTTGGCCTCCTGCACCGCCTGGGCCTCCTGTGGAACCGGGAGGGCCGGGTGGACACCCTGCTTCCCGCCGTGCTCTCGCATTCCCCCCGGTGGGTCCCCGAGCGGGCCTTCGCCATCCTGCTCGAGCACGACCTCAAGCTCTGGAACATGCCCCCCGCCGAGGACCGCACCTTCCTCATGCAGCACCTGCTGGAGCGCCGCGGGCAGGTGCTGGCCGTGAGGCCCTTCCTGGCCTTCCTCCAGACCCTCCACCCGCTCGACGTGAGCCGCACCGAGACCGTGTTCCTGCCCTTCCTGGGCCGGATGGGCCTGGTGAACCTGGATGCCGAGGGGGCCCATGTCACGCTCTCGCCGCACGGGGAGACCCTCTCCCAGGAATACCTCCTGCGGGACCACCGGGGCACCGAAGGGCACTGGACCCTCTTCATGGCCAACCAGCCCCTGGTCATCCAGCCCACCCTGGAAGTCCTCACCCCCATGGTCCAGAACCCCCACCGCCTCCTGCGGGTGGCCCAGATGGCCGACGTGGAGACCCTCGACGCCATGGTGAGCCTGCGGGTGGGTTCCGACACCCTCATCCGGGCCCTGGACATGGGACTGACCCTGGAGGAGATGAACGGCCTCCTGGGCGCCCCTTCCGCCGCCGTGCCCCAGCCCCTGGCCCAGCTCCTGGAGGATCTGGCCCGGCGCCTGGGCGAAGTGGAGGTGCAGCAGGGCTGCCGCCTGGTCAAGGCCCGCACCGAGGCCCTGGCCGACGAGCTGATGCTCCGCCCCGAGCTGTCCACCCTCAACCTGCATCGCATCTCCGAGACGGTCCTGGAAGCCAACGGCCCCGGCAACGCCTTCGCGCTGCTCAAGCAGGCCGGCTTCCTGCCCAAGCCCGGCCGCTTCCTCCCCGTGAGCATCGACGGGGACGAGGCCCTCTACCTTTGGTCGCTGGCCTGTCTTTCCTTCGTGGACGAGCAGGGCATGAACCACCACCTGGACCCCGTGCGGCAGATCATCCACGCCGCCCTGCAGCGCATCCAGGCCGAGGACCCCAACCTCCACCAGGAGATCCGCCGCCGCGTGCCGATGCTCCACATGGGCATGGGCGCCCAGGCCGCGGAGGAGACCACCCGCATCCTGGAGTACGCCGCCAGCTACAACCTCATGGTGGAACTCACGTACCTGCCCCTGGCGGCCCACCGCCCCCAGTTGCGCAAGGTCACCCCCCAGGGCGTGGACGGCGAGCACCTGCGTGGCTTCTGCCACCTGCACCAGGAGGTCATGAGCTTCCGGCTGAGCCGCATCATGGGCGTCCGGCTGCTGAACGAGCGCGGCTGGACGCCGCCCATGCACCCTCAGGCGGTCTAGCGGGCGGCACTACGGTAGGGACCTGAACGCCTGTCCATGGAATTGCAGTGGCACGCGTATAAATAATTCCTATGCTCAGGAACGAGGTTCCTGTGCGATTCGGAAAATCGACCCGACTGCTGTTTGTCTTGGCCCTGGCCCTCGCCGGGGTTGTCCTCCAGGCTGAAGCCTGCCCGGTGGAGAAGCTGTCAAGTGCCGACCAGGCTTCCATCGCGGCGCTCAAGGCCCAGGAGAAGGCCCACCCCACGCCGTTCGAGGGGCTGCTCAGCCACCTGGAGACGCATGCCCAGCTCCTGCTGAGGGCTTTCGATGCGACCCCCGGCATGACCATGGACATTCCCTGGCTCAAGGGCTGGATCCTGAAATCGGAAGGGCGCGAGCGGGTCAGGAACGCAAGGCTGTGCCAGGCCACCCTTGACCGCCACCACCTGGCCCAGGTCTGCCTTCCCCGCAAGCTGCTCCTGCTGCCCCCGGGTTCCGGGGATGAGGAACCCGGCCTTGCGGTGGTGGAGAAGGTGGCGGGGACGAGGCCCGGGCGCCTCACCCTGCCGGAGGTCCACGCCCTGGCCGTGCTGTCCGTGGAATGCTGCAACTACGACTACCACGAGGAGAATTTCCTCCGGATGACCGACGGCCGGCTGTTCTTCATCGATACCGACAAGATCGGCACCACGCGGACGGAGGGTCTGGTCAATCTCCACCAGATGGCACTCACCGCGGAGGCCAAGGACTACCTGAACGCCCTGATCAAGGCCAACTGGGGCCGGTTCCAGGCGGAGATGGAGCATTACCGGATCGAGGAAAACGAGGACTACCTTCAGCTCCGGTTCGACGCGGAAGGCGACCCGAAGCGCACGAAACGCGGCCGGGCAGCCACGGAACCCCCGGCAGCCTCCTCCACGTCCTCCAGTTCTTCCCACGCCGGCGCCGTGGGCGACGGTTCCTTCACCTGGCCTGATGCCGCCCTGTCCCCCGGGGCGGACAAGAAGCGCAAGGTCGAAACCGCGCCGCCGCCCAGTGTCCAGGTGAAGCCCAAGGAGGAAAGCAAGGAGGAGGCAGCCGTCGCGCCCCTATAGGTTGCCCAGCTCCACCATCCGCTTGTCGATGCGTTCGGCCACCTTCTCCAGCACGTCCTTGAACTCCGCCCGGCCGTCCTTGGACTCCTTGTCGAACTTCCGCTCCAGCTGGAGGATGGACTTCTGCATCTGGTTCAGGAGCCCTTTCAGCTCCTCCACCTCGTCCATCACCTGGTTGATCCGCCCGTCCGGGGGCCGGCTGTTGCTGAAGACGCTCATCCCCGCCAGGGCCGCGGCCAGGGCGGAGCAGATCAAGATGAGTAGTTCCATTCCGCTGGACATGGGCGTCGCTCCGTGCCCAATTCTAGCCGGAATCGGCCGGGGATCAGTGCGCCTTCACCTGCTGGGTGTCCTGGGGGATGACACCGGCGGGCTGCTCGATGGGGATGACCAGCTCCTTGCCCTTGGTGGCCGGCCTGACCTGCTTGCGGCCCGAGGCCAGGAGGGGCTGCTGCGCCTGGATGGCCTTGCCCGGGGCGGGCACGCGCTTGATGGAGGCGGCCATGCGGGTGAGCTCGGCCTCCTTCTGCACCATGGCGGAGGCCAGGTCCTCGGCCTTGTGCTTCTGGGCGATGCCCCAGAGGCTCACGCCACCGAAGGCCAGGGCCAGGGGCAGGGCGGCGGCCAGGAGCATCCAGTGGCTGCGGCGGCGGGCGGTATGGTTGCGGCGCCGGGCCTCCTTGCGGAGCTCCTCGGCCAGGGCGATGAGCTCGGGCGTGGGCTCGGATTCGAAGTAGTTCCGGGGCTTCATGCCGAGAAGGGCACGGAGTTCGGCCCGCAGCGCCGTGTCGCCGGAGGGTTCTTGGCTGCGTTGGGGGTCAAGCCAGGACATGAAGGCCTCCAGAGTTTCCGGTCGAATTGAGTTGGTTCCTGAGGTGGGCTTTGGCGCGGTGGATGCGGGTCTTGACGGTGGCTTCGGGGATGTCGAGGATCTCGGCGATCTGGCGGATGGAGAGGTCCTCCACCACGAAGAGCCAGAGGGTCTCGCGGAAGGTGGGGGAGAGGGTCTTCATCCGCTCCCGGACCTCCTGGCTGAGCAGGTCGTCGTCCGCTTCCGGTCCCTTGCCCTGCTCCACGACGGCTTCAAGGCTGATGGACTGGTTCTTCAGGGGACGGCGCTCCGTGAGGGAGAGGGTGCGCACGGTACCGTAGAGGTAGGCGGTGGGATGTTCGACGGGGGTTTCCCGCTGCATGAGAATGACGAAAGCTTCCTGGGCAATATCTTCCGGGTAAGTGGCGCCATAACGCCGTGCGTAGCTTACCAAACGGGGATAGAGACAGGAAAAAATTTCGTGAAAGTCAGTGGTTTCCCCGAAGGGAAGATCCGGTGGGTTGAACGGCTCCATGCATGGCTCCGAATTCTAAATGATGAAGGGGAGGGAAATGTTCCCGGAATGTGATCCCCTTCGTGGAATTGGGTAGTCTAGGACCATGAGCGGGCACTTCCACCACTGGCGCGACACCCTCCAGGACCTGGGGGTGATCGGCCTGGTCCCTCCACCATACCAACCCGAAGCCCTTTCTGATACCCCTGTTGTGCCGCAAAAAAGCATTGTGAAACAACAGCTTGTATTGGAAAAAACAACGGCCGCGCCCGCCCCTCCCCCGCCCTCCGGACCCAAGGCCCTTCCCCCCCAGGAGTTGGTGGAGGCGGCCGGGAGCCTGGCGGAGCTGGAGGCCTGCATCCAGGGGTGTCTGGCCTGCCCCCTGGGGGCTGGACGCATGAAGTTCGTCTTCGGGGAAGGGGACCCCGGAGCGAGGATCCTGTTCGTGGGCGAGGGCCCGGAGCGGGACGAGGACCTGCAGGGGCGCCCCTTCGTGGGCAAGGCCGGGGAGCTGCTGGACAAGATGCTGGGGGCCATGGGGTTCGAACGGAACCAGGTCTACATCTGCAACGTCGTGAAGTGCCGGCCCCCCGACAACCGCACCCCCACCCCCGCCGAGGCCCAGCGCTGCCTGCCCTACCTGAGGCGCCAGATCGAGCTCATCCGCCCCGCCGTCATCGTCACCCTGGGCGCCACGCCCCTGCGCGAGCTCCTGGGCGTGGCCGCCGGCATCACCCGGATCCGCGGGCAGTGGCAGACCCTGGACATGCTGGGGGGGATCCCCGTGATGCCCACCTTCCATCCCGCCTACGTGCTGAGGCAGTACACCCAGGATGTGCGCAGGGCCGTGTGGGCGGACCTCCAGGCCGCCAGGAACTGGCTATCGGAAAATCACGGCACGGCGAAATGATGCCAAACTAGGCGTTCAATACGGGGAACCACCATGCGTCTGATCAACGTGCTCTTCATCGTGCTCATCGCCTTCGTGCTCATGTCGGTGGGCTACGTCTACATGGGGAACACGGCCGTCCTGGGGCAGAACATCAAGCTCTGGACCGACGTGAGCGTGCGGGTGTCTTCCCTCCTGGTGGGCGCCTTCCTCCTGGGCTTCGTGCTGAACCTGCTCTACACCGGCATCATGGAGTTCACCCGCTTCGTCAAGGGCATCAACGCCTCGGCCGCGACCCGGGCGGGAAAGCGCCTCTCCAGCCTGCTGGCCGAGGCCCGGGACCTCCTGTCCCACGGCCTGCCCGGGCATGCCCGGCAGGTGCTGGAGAGCGTGCTGCGGGAGCGGGGCGACCACGAGGCCGCGAGCCTGCTCATGGGCGAGGCCCTCGTGAAGCTGGGCGACTACGACGCCGCCGTCAAGCACCTGGAGGGCTGCGTGGCGGCCCATCCCGCGGCCATCGAATTCCAGTACATGCTGGCCGACGCCCTCATCGCCGCCCGCAACCCGGAGGCGGCCACCGTCCTCCTGAAGCGCGTGGCGGGGGACAACCCCAAGCAGGCGCTGCGGGCCCTGCGCAAGCTCCGCACCCTCCACATGGACGCCGGGCGCTGGGAGGAGGCCCTGGATGTCCACAAGCGGCTCATGTCCCGGTTCGGCAAGGAAGTGAACAGCCCCGAGCGGGCCCAGGGCGCTGCGCTGCAGTACCAGGTGGGCCTGACCAAGGTGGAGGCCGACCTCTACAAGGAGGCCGCCCAGATCTTCCAGCAGATCCTCAAGGAGGACACGAGCTTCGTCCCCGCCTACCTCTCCCTGGGGCGCTGCATGATCCTCCAGGACCAGGAGGTGCAGGGCCTGGAGATCTGGCAGGAGGGCTTCCGCACCACCGGCGAGGGCGCCCTGCTTCAGGAGGTGGAGGACTACTTCATCCAGAGCGGCAAGCCCGAGGAGGGTCTCGCCGTGCTCCGCCGCATCGCCGCCACCAGCGAGTACGCCACCACCGCCAAGTTCTTCCTGGGCAAGATGCTCTACCGCCTGGAGATCCTGGACGAGGCCCTGGTGCTCTTCCAGGAGGTGCGCGCCCAGGTGGTCTACTCGCCCATCCTCTTCTTCTTCATGGCCAAGATCCATTCCCGGCGCGGCCGCATGGAGCAGGCCCTGAACGAGTACCGCCAGCTCCTGCGCAACCTGGGCATCCTCCGCCAGCGCTTCGAGTGCAGCGTCTGCGGCCAGAAGACCCCCGACTACGTGGACCGCTGCGAGGCCTGCGGCAGCTGGAACAGCAGCCACTTCATGTTCAAGGAGAACGAGCTGCCCGAGCTGCACCTGCGCCCGGAGACGGGTCCCTGGGTGGGAATGATCTAGCTTTTCGACTCGACGAAATGGAGGAGGGACTCCTCCATGGACGGCGTCATGGCGAGGAAGTGGATGCCCAGGCCGATGAGCTCGAGGGCGCCCCTGCCGCCGCCGGAGCCGCCCAGCACGTAGGCGACCTTGGCCATGAACGGTTCACCCGTCAGGTCCGGGTTCTCGAAGCCGAAGTGCTCCAGGAGGGTCCCCTGCCGGAAGAGGTGGTTCTCGGCCCGGGGCAGGGTGGCGAAGCAGCCGCCCGCGCTCAGGTTGGTGATCCGGATGTTCTTGTAGGCGAACTGCTTCACCCGGAACTGGATGGTGACGTCCGGTCCAACGACGATGCGCAGCTTCGATCTTCTGTCGGATGCAGAATCCATGGGGTTCCGTTGGGAAGGGTGTCGGGTTAAAGTAATATGACAGAAAAAGTGGCCTCAACCCACCGAGGGAACGGGCTCCAGACCTTTGGAGAACCCTGGCCGGGAAATGTTTCCCAGCCTAACCTATGAGGGGACAACGCCTTAGCGCTGGCCATGCACTGGAGATATACCCAATGGAGATTCTGCTGATCGAGAATGTGCCCAATCTGGGCGTGCGCGGCGACGTCGTCAACGTCAAGGACGGCTATGCCCGGAACTTCCTGCTTCCCCGCAAGAAGGCCCTGCCCGTCACCGCCGGCAACAAGCGCCAGATCGAGCTCGAGAAGGAACGCAACATCAAGCTGCGCGCCAAGGAGCTGGCCGATGCCCAGTCCCTGGCCGAGAAGCTTTCCGCCCTGGCCCTCACCGTGGCCAAGAAGGTCGGCGACAACGGCCACCTCTTCGGTTCCGTCACCAATGGCGACGTGGCCGAACTGCTCAAGGCCAAGGGCTTCGAGATCGAGAAGCAGAGCATCACCGTGCCCCACGTCAAGTCCGTGGGTGCCTATGAAGCGGACGTCCGCATCTACGCCGGCGTCCACGCGAAGATCGCCCTCGAAGTCACGGCCCTTTCGGCCGAGTAGTCCTTCCCGTTCCACGGAGCCAGACCGAGCCTTCCTGGCTTCAGATCCTCAATACCGCCTCCAGAGAGGAACAGCATGACCAAGACCACTTCCAAGCCCGAAACCATCGGCATTCCCGAACTCTCCGCCTCCCTCGCCGAGGCCCACGACCTCACCAAGGCCCGTGCCAAGGCCATGCTCGACGGCCTCCGTGACGAAATCGTGCAGTCCCTCCTCGGCGGCAAGCGCGTGAACGTCTTCGGTCTGGGCACCTTCGAAGTCCGCGCCACCCGCGAGAAGATGGGCCGCAATCCCAAGACCGGCGAGAAGATCCAGATCCCCGCAGGCCGCAAGGTCGTCTTCAAGGCCGCCAAGGGCCTCAAGGACCAGATGTAAGTCGAACTGGACCAGGAAAACGGCCACCTCCGGGTGGCCGTTTTTTTGTTCGCTGTTTCCTTGCAGACATATCGATTTTTCGCATGCATTAATATTTATATAGTTGCCATTGATACGGTGTCTCTGCGTGTGGCATGACGCGGATGCGGTGCATACTTCCCGCCAAATCCCGTCAGGAGGCACCTCCATGCAGAAATCCTTGAAGATGGATCCCAACAAGTGCACCGGTTGTCTCCAGTGCGAGATGGCCTGCGCCTTCGAACACCACCGCACCTTCACCATCTCCCGTTCGAGGATCAAGGTGTTCAGCTTCGAGGCGGAGGGGCGCAAGGTGCCCTACACCTGCACGCAGTGCGACGAGGCCTGGTGCCTTCACGCCTGCCCGGTGGAGGCCATCGTCCTGGATCCGAAGACGGGCGCCAAGAAGGTGCTGGAGGACCTGTGCGTGGGCTGCAAGGTCTGCACCATCGCCTGCCCCTTCGGAACCGTGAACTACGTCGCCGCCACCGGCAAGGTGCAGAAGTGCGACCTGTGCGACGGCGGCGAACCCGCCTGCGCGGGGGCCTGCCCCACCGGGGCCATCACGTACGTGGACGCCGACTGGACGGGGCTGGACCGGATGCGGCAGTGGGCCGGCAAGACCGACAACAACCCGGCAGCGGTGTGAGGAGGCGACCATGACCTGGACCAAGAAGATCCTTCGCGTGAACCTCACGGCCGGCACCTGCCAGGCCGAGCCCCTGAACCTCGAGTGGGCCCGGCAGTACCTGGGCCAGCGCGGCCTGGCCACCAAGTATCTGGTGGAGGAGACGGACCCCAAGGTCCTCCCCCTGGCCGAGGGCAACAAGCTCATCTTCGCCACGGGACCCCTGACGGGAACCTCCGCCAGCACCGGGGGGCGCTACTCGGTGGTCACCAAGGGGCCCCTCACGGGCGCCATCGCCTGCTCGAACTCCGGCGGCTACTTCGGCGCCGAGATGAAGTTCGCGGGCTACGACATGATCATCTTCGAGGGCAAATCCGAAAAGCCCGTGTACCTCCTCCTGGAGAACGACGACGCCCGTCTCCTGGATGCCGCCCACCTGTGGGGCCGCACGTGCTGGGACACTGAGGAGCTGATCAAGCACACCCACCAGGACCCGCAGCTGCGCGTGGCCAGTATCGGCCGGGCCGGCGAGAACGGCGTCCTCTTCGCGGGCATCGTCAATGACCTGCACCGCGCCGCGGGCCGCTCCGGGGTGGGGGCCGTCATGGGCTCCAAGAACCTCAAGGCCGTCGCGATCCGGGGCACCCGCACCGACGCCTACGCGCCCGCCGATCCCGAGGGCTTCTTCAAGGCCGTGGCCGCCGCCAAGGCCGTGCTCGCGGGCAACGGCGTCACGGGCCAGGGACTGCCGACATACGGCACCCAGGTGCTCATGAACGTCATCAATGAAGTGGGCGCACTGCCCACCCGCAACCACCGGGACATCCAGTTCGAAGGCGCCCACGCCATCTCAGGCGAGGCGATGCACGCTCCCCGCGACACCGATGGCAAGCCCAACCTCATCAACCGCAACGCGTGCTTCGCGTGCACCATCGGCTGCGGCCGCATCTCGAAGATGGACACGAGCCACTTCTCGGTGAAGGACAAGCCCACCTATCACGGCGCCTCCGGGGGCGTGGAGTACGAGGCCGCCTGGGCCCTGGGCGCCGCCTGCGGCGTGTCGGACCTGGAGGCCCTCACCTACGCCAACTTCCTGTGCAACGAGGACGGCTTCGACCCCATCACGCTGGGCACCACCATCGGCGCGGCCATGGAGCTGTACGAGCTGGGCCTCCTGAAGAAGGAGGAGGTGGGCCTCGAACTGACCTGGGGCAGCGCCGAGGCCCTGGTGAAACTCTCCGAGATGACGGCGCAGGGCGTGGGCTTCGGCAAGATCATCGGCCTGGGTTCCCGGGTGCTGTGCTCCACCTACGGCCGCCCCGACCTGTCCATGTCGGTCAAGGGGCAGGAATTCCCCGCCTACGACGGCCGCGGCCTGCAGGGCATGGCCCTGGAGTACGCCACCAGCAACCGCGGCGCCTGCCACGTGCGCGGCTACATGGTCTCCCCCGAAGTGCTGGGCATCCCCGTGAAGATGGATCCCGGCGCCACCGAGGGCAAGGCCCCCATGCTCAAGGCCTTCCAGGATCTGACGGCCGTGGTGGACTCCGCGGGCATCTGCCTGTTCACCACCTTCGCGTGGGGCGGTCCGGACATCCAGTCCATGATCCAGCCCGCGCTGGGCGGGGACTACTCCCTGGAGAACCTCATGCTCCTGGGCGAGCGGGTGTGGAACCTCGAACGCACCTTCAACCTGGCAGCGGGTCTGACCGGCAAGGACGACACCCTGCCGCCGCGCCTGCTCACCGAGCCCGCCAAGACCGGTCCCATGAAGGGCAGGGTCGCCGAGCTCGGGAAGATGCTGCCCGAGTACTACCAGGTGCGGGGCTGGACCCCCGAGGGGGTGCCCACTCCCGAGACCGTCGCGCGCCTGGGGCTGTAGCATGCGCCACGTCATCATCGGCGCCGGCCCCGCCGGCGTCACCGCCGCCGAGACCCTCCGCAGGGCCGATCCCGCGGGTTCGGTCACCCTCATCGAGGGCGAGGGGGAGATCCCCTATGCCCGCATGGCGATCCCCTACCTGCTGGCCGGGAAGATCCGGGAGACGGGGCTGCGCATCCGCCCCGGGGAGGACCACTACCGGAACCTGGGCATCGACGTTGTGGGGGGCCGGGTCCGAAGCGTGGACCCGGGCGCCTCGCAGGTGCTCCTGGAGGGCGGCCGCGCCCTCGCCTACGACCGCCTCCTGGTGGCCACCGGCTCGAGGCCAACCCTGCAGAGGATCCCCGGCATCGACCTCCCCGGGGTCCACACCTGCTGGACCCTGGAGGACGCCCGGGACCTCCTGCGCAAGGCCGGGCCCGGCACCCGCGTGGTGCAGATGGGCGCGGGGTTCGTGGGGTGCATCATCATGCAGGGCCTCGTGTCCCTGCGGGTGGACCTCACGATCCTCGTGCGCAGCGGGCGCATGGTGTCGCGCATGATGAACCCTCCCTCCAGCGCCCTGATCCGGCGCTGGTGCGAGTCGAAGGGCGTGAAGATCCGCGTGGAGACCCTGCCCGGGGCGATCACGGCGGAGAACGGCCACCTCGGCGTCCACCTGCCCGGCGGGGAGGTCCTCCCGGCCGATCTGTATCTCTGCCTCGTGGGCGTCAAGCCCGCCGTCGAGTTCCTGGCGGGCACCGGGGTCCAGGTGGACTCGGGGATCCTCGTGGACGCGGGCATGGCCACCTCGGTGCCCGGGATCTACGCAGCCGGCGACGCCGCGGAGTTCGTGGACGTCGTCACCGGGGAGCGCTCCGTGAACGCCATCCAGCCCAACGCCGTGGAGCAGGGGCGCATCGCGGCCCTGAACATGGCCGGCCGGCGGGCCGCGAGCCGGGGCACCTTCCCGTTCAACGTCCTGGACACCCTGGGTCTCAAGTCCTCCTCCTTCGGGGCGTGGCAGGGGCTGCCCGGCGGCGATTCCGTGGAGGTGTCCGACCCGGACCGCTACCGCTACCTGAAGCTGGAATTCCTGGGGGACCGCCTGGTGGGCGCCAACGCGGTGGGCCACACGGATCACATCGGCGTGGTCCGGGGCCTCATCGAGGGGAGGGTGCGCCTCGGCCCCTGGAAGGAACGCCTGCGAAAGAATCCAACCCAGCTCATGGAGGCCTACCTGGCCTGCGCGCAGAAGGCATGAACATCACCCTCAAGCTCTTCGCCACCCTCTCCGTCCACCTTCCGCCGGAGGCCCGCAGGTCCCACCAGGCCGCGGTGGAGGTGCAGGCGGGGGCGACGGTGCTGGGCGTGATCGAGGCCTTCCGGGTGCCCCCGGCGCTGTGCACCCTGGTGCTGGTGAACGGCACCTACGTGGCGCCGGAGGCGCTGGCCGGCAAGATCCTGGCGGAGGGGGACGTGCTGGCCATCTGGCCGCCCGTGGGTGGAGGCTGACCCGCAGCCAGGGAGCCCGGTCGGGACACCCGCCTCCTCCGGCTTCCGGGTGGGGCATCGGTTCCGCAGCCCCGCGCGGCCAGAGCGCCTGGGGCTGGCAAACGACTGCTGTTCGGGCGAGTGCTTGTCTGTTGGATAAGCCTTGTCAATTCAAATCAAAAATTTGGCATTATTCATTTTTTTCCAGCACGTGTAAGGTCGGGTGATGCCCTGGAGGCTTCCATGCGCCGTCTGGTGTTCGCCATCCTGCTGGTTCCTCCCGTTCTTTCCCTCGGTTGTGGGTCCTCGAGTCCCGCCGCCCCGTCCAATCCCACGCCTGCCCCCCCACCCGCGACGCCCCCTCCCACGCCTCCCCCGACGCCCTCTTCCGACACCACGCCCCCGGTCTGCGCCCTGACCTTCCCCGGCTCCTTCGCCACCGGACTCAGCGGGGCGGTGACGCTGGCGGCCACGGCCACGGACGATGTGGGCGTGGCGGGAGTGGATTTCCAGCTGGACGGGGCGGATCTGGGCACCGCGACCCAGGCGCCCTACACGTTCACCCTGCCGGACACCGGCGTCTATGCTGCCGGCCAGCACGTGGTCGGGGCCCGCAGCCGGGATGCGGCTGGAAATGCCAGCCCCTGGTCCAAGGCCGTGGTGGCATTCGGGGGCAGAGCCGCCCTGCCGGCGGGCTTCACCATGACCTCGCTTCCCGGCACGCTGTCCAGCGCCACGGCCCTGGGCGCGGCGCCCGACGGGCGGATCTTCGTGTGTGAACAGGCCGGGGCGCTCCGGATCTACAAGAATGGAAGCCTCCTTGCCGCGCCCTTCGCCACCCTCCCTGCCACGGCCTCGGGGGAGCGCGGACTTCTGGGGGTGACGTTCGACCCGGCCTTTGACGCCAACGGATACCTCTACGTCTACTACACCGCCACCTCCCCCGTGATCCACAACCGCGTCAGCAGGCTTGCCGCGGACCCGGGCAACCCGGACCGCATGCTCGCCGGAAGCGAGACGATCCTGGTGGAGCTTCCGGCCCTGGTGGCGGACAACCACAATGGCGGCGCGCTCCATTTCGGGCCGGACGGCAAGCTCTATGTGGGGGTGGGCGAGAACAGGGTGGGCGCCAACGCGCCCTCCCTCTCCAGCCCGCTGGGCAAGATCCTCCGCTACAACGCGGACGGATCCATCCCACCGGACAACCCCTTCTACGGCACCGCCACGGAAGGCAACCGGGCCATCTGGGCCCTGGGCCTGCGCAATCCCTTCACCTTCGCCTTCCAGCCCGGGACCTCCCGCATGCACATCAACGATGTGGGCCAGTCCACCTGGGAGGAGGTGGATCTGGGCGCCGCGGGCGCCAACTACGGGTGGCCTTCCACCGAGGGTCCCACGACCACGCCGGGTTTCACGACCCCCCTGTTCGCCTATGGCCATTCAGGCATCCCTCCGGGCCAGCCGGCCAGCACGGGCACCTTCCTGGTGGGGCAGGCCATCCTGGGCGCCGCCTTCGACCCTCCATCCTCCACCTGGCCCGCGGCCTACAAGGGGAGCTACTACTTTGGCGATCTCGTCGGAGGATGGGTGGCCCGCCTCCATCTGGCCAGCGGTAACGTGAGCCTTTTCGCCAGCGGCTTCGAGCAGGAGATGAGGGACCTGGCCTTTGGGCAGGACGGGGCACTGTACGTCCTGGTCCAGTCAGGGCTGATGCGAATCTCCAGGGAGTAGGGCGGAGCGTCGCCTGGAGCCTCAGGGAGGCGGGGGCCTGGGCCGAGTTTCCAGGGCGAGCCTCGTCGGTTCGAGTTCCTTCACGAGCCGCCCCTCATCCGGCAACTCGGCCGGGTACCTTGCCGCCAGAATCGTGCTGGGCAGGTTGTCGAGAGCGTAATGGGCCTCCTCCGCGCCCTTCCCGGTGCATAGGATGAGGCCCACCGGGGGGTTCTCCCCCTCACGCATCCCATGCTCCCGGGCGTAGTCCAAATACATGTGCATCGGGCCCGCATCGGCATGGCTGAACCGGCTGTCCTTGATGTCGATCACCACCAGGGCATTCAGCTTGCGATGGAAGAAGAGCAGGTCCACCCGGAACCAGGTGTCATCGAGGCGAAGCCTCCGCTGGCGCCCCACGAACGCGAAATCATCCCCCATTTCCAGAAGGAATTCGGCGAGATGCTGGATGAGGGCCTCCTCGAGTTCGGATTCGGAGTATTCGTCCTTCAGATTCAGGCATTCGAGAACAAAGGGGTCCTTGATGGCCTCGTGGGGCGAGGGGTTACCGGTTCCTGGAGGCCCACTGTCCAACGGGATGGCCTTGCTGTCTGCACGGGAGGTGCGTTCGTAGAATCGGCTCTCTATTTGGCGATCCAGTTGGCGAACGGACCACCCTCCCCGGAGAGCCTTCGATTCATAAAACATTCGTGCTGATAAATCGTTGACAGACAAGAGCCGGACAAAGGCCGACCAGGGGAGTGGGAACCGCTTGGTCAGGTCGGCTGCGAGACGTTTAATAAGGGTTTCGCCAAAGGCGGCTCGCTCCCTTCCGCCCTGTTCAAAATGGACGATCCGCCTGCCAATCTCCCAGTAGGTGGTGGTCATCAATGCGTTGACGCTCCGAGCGGCTGTGGATCGTGCGGATTCGACCAGGGCGGTGATTCCGGCCTGAACGTCGTTGTACCCAAGCGGGTCGATATTCATGATGATTTCCTATAATTTTTGATCTGAATTGGGAGAAACGCCCCATTCCGGTAGCCGTTACCGGCGGGGTAAATGGACGGAGAATAGTTAAGCGAAAAAATTAAGAAACAAAAAAGAATTCAAAACGAAATTTAATCCCGCGCCCATCCCTTCGCAAGGCCCCCGGGAGAAAAACCCTACTCGATCCGGGCGGACGGGCTCGCCAACGGGGCGGAGCGCCTTTCCTTCCGGGAGATAATCCCCCATGGTCCTCCTGGAAATGACCCTGTCGCCGGCCGAGTTCCGACGCTGCCTGCCGGCTGCGGTGGGCGGGGCCTTCGTCCAGGATGGGGACGTCTACCGGGGCGGCGAGGGGGCGCGGACGTGGGTAGTCCGGGTCACGGCCCTGCCGCCCCTGGCGCTCGGGGTCCTGGCCCTGGAGCGGGTGCGGGTGGAGCTGGATTTCGTCGGGTACGCCCCGGCGGAGGAGGCGGCCTTCATGGACCGGTTCCGGGCCCACACGCAGAGAGGCGGAGGCTAGCCGCCGCTCATGAGGTGGATCACCTGCACCACCGCCCCGTCGGGGACGGGGGTGGTGGGGTAGTCCTTGGGTTGGATCAGGGCGTCGTCCAGCTTGATGACCAGGAGCGGGAACTTGAAGTTCTTCAGCGTCAGCACGTCCTTGACGGTCATGCCGGGGGTCCACGCCGCCGTGTCGCCGTTGACGGTGATCACGGTCAGCCGCCGTGGTTCTTGACGATCTCGACCACTTCGGGGAAGACGTCCAGGCCCAGTTCCTGGATGCGGGCCAGGGTGGGCACCCCGTTGGGGGTCCAGCCGCGGCGGAGGTAGACGGCGTCCACCAGGCTGTTGTAGCGCTTCATGCGGTAGTCGCGGGTGATGGCGATCTTCTCGTCGACGGACCTGCCCGCGGGATCCACGCCGATCTCCTCCACCATCTGCTTGTCGTAGCGCTCGGCGCGGGACTCGTACTCCTCGCGGGTGACGGGGCCCACGGAGCGGTACGGCGGGATGTCGAAGGAGCGCAGGCCCTTGCCCATGCGGATGTTGAAGATGCGCTGGAAGTTGTAGACCTTGGCGCTCTGGCGGATCAGCTCGTCCTTGTCGATCCTGATGCCCGTGGTGGCGGTGAAGACGTCCACGTAGTTCTGCACGTGCTCGGGGACCTTGGCGGGTTCGCTGGTGGAGGCGTTGTCGGAGGGGACCACGTCGTTCCAGGGGAGCTTGCAGAAGCCGTTGAGGCCGAACCAGGTGCGGAACAGGGGGAAGTAGTAGAGCGCCTCGGCCTTGTCCTCGAACGTGGGCAGCTGCTTGTTCACCATGTCCATGAAGATCAGCCAGGCCTCGTCGTGCTGGGGGCCCTTGTTGGTGAGGGCGTAGCCGCCCTGCTGGGCCAGGGACTCCTTGGACATGTACTGGCTGTACTCCAGGCCCTTGCACTCCATGCCGATGTCGGCCATGAGCTTGGGGTCGCCCCAGCCCTTGGCCGCGAAGATCTCCTTCATCTTGTGGATGCCCTGGCCGGCGATGAGGCCGAAGCCTTCGCCGCGGGCCATCTGGTGCATCATCTCCAGGTCGGCTTCGGCGTTGCCCCAGGTGAGGTCCAGGCCGCCGGTGCGTTCCAGGTTGAGGATGCCGCGCTGGTAGCACTCCATGACGAAGGCGGTCAGCGTGCCCCAGGTGATGGTGCAGACGCCGTAGGTGTCGCAGTAGAAGTTCAGTTCGAGGAGGTAGTCGGGGTCGAAGACGCCGCCGTTGGAGCCCAGGCCCGCGGCGTTCTCGTACTCGGGGCCGTCCACGGTGACCATGTGGCCCTTGTAGGGGCCGGTCTTGAGCACGACGCCGTCGGCGCCCTTGGCGCAGGCCATGGAGCACCCGTACCAGCATCCGTCCACGGTCTCCTGGGTGCAGCGCGCCTGCCACACGGGGGAGGCGATCTTGTGGGTGTCGGGGTGGGAGCCGTACTGGAAGTTGTGGGTGGGCAGGAGGTCGTAGGCGTCCATGATCTCCACGATGTGCGCGGTGCCGTTGCGGCGCATCTTGCACTGGGAGTCGTCGTTGGTGCGCATCTCCTTGTGGAACTTGATGCCGGTCTTCGCGATGGTCTCGGGGTCCACGGGGTTGTTCAGCCCGCCCTTGACCACGGGGCCGCGGCACACGAGCGCCCGGATCCGCTTGTCCCGGAACACCGTGCCGATGCCGCCGCGCCCGGCCTGCTTGAGGCGCACGCAGCCCCGGCGGTGGTCCCACCAGGAGAAGTTCAGCATGCCGATGAGGCTGTGCTCGGCGCCGGCGCCCGTGGAGACGACGGAGATGTTCACGCGGTCCTCGTCGTTCTCGGCGTACATCCGGGTGAGGACCTCGGCCAGCACGTGGCTGTCCACGGGCTCCATGGGCGCGGCCTCGATGCGGATGACGCCCTTCTGGCCGTCGATGAAGAGGATCACGTCCTGGTCGGCCTTGCCCTGGAGCTCCAGGGCGTCGAAGCCCGAGAACTTGAGCAGGGGTCCGAAGTAGCCGCCCACGTTGGAGTCCACGGGGATATCGGTCTGGGGGGAGAGGGTCACGACCAGGGACTTGCCGCTGCCCGCGTACTGGGTGGTGCCGGAGACGGGGCCGGGGCTGATGATGATCTCGTTCTCGGGGTCGTTCCACCGGGTGGCGGGGGTGACCGCGTTCCACAGGTGCCAGAGGCCGAAGCCGCGCCCGCCCAGGAAGATGTCCTTCATCTGCTGCGTGACGGGCTTCTCCATGATCTCCCGGCTGCCCACGTTCACGTAGAGGGTGCGGTTGGTGTAGCCCCTGTCGGGGAGGCTGGGGGTGAAGGTCGCCTCGGCCAGGAGCTTGTGGGCGGCCCTGATGGCCTCCAGGCCTTCGTGGTACTCGGTGCGCTTGGTGAAGTCCACTTCGCAGCGGACGATGGGGGTGCTGAATTCCATGTGGCTCATCGGGCGTTCCTCGGTTCAGATGATGCGGCGGGCGGGTTCGGGAACTTCGACGATCTCCAGGGCGGCGTGGGGGCAGGCCTTCACGCAGATCCCGCAGGAGGTGCACTTGTAGGGCTCGATCCAGTCGGGGTTCCGCTCGAAGGCCTCCTTCTCGCAGAAGCCGATGCACATGTAGCAGCCCACGCAGAGCTTCTTGTTGATCATGACCACGCCCAGCTTGTTGCGCTTGAGGGCCTCGGCGGGGCACACCACCACGCAGTCCCCGCACTGGTCGCAGAGGACCGTCGTGCCGGTGCCGTCGCCGTTGTCCCGGATGTGCAGGGCCGCCAGCTTGGGGTCGTCCACCTTGAACACCTTGGTGGCGCAGTCGGACTCGCACTCGTGGTTGCAGTCCCGTCCGTAGTTGCACTTGGTCAGGTCGATGCGCAGCTGTCTCATGCCCAGGCCACTCCCATGGGGCAAACATCCCTCGACGGCATGTTGCCGTCGTGCGCCCCAGTTCAACGTACCTTGGCATTTGCGGCGGAACAAGGAAGCGGCCGGATTTGTGATCTGGCTCACGGCCTTATCTGACAACGGAAGTCGACTATTCGCCGAGGTTCAGGAGGTCGCCCAGGCCCGTGCGGATCTCCTCGAGGTCGAACCGGACCGAGGCCAAACGCTTCGCGTCGCCGGCCGCCCGGATCGCCTTGCCCCAGCCGGCCAGGAGTTCAGGCACCTGCATTCCCTGCGTCTCGAAATCGCTGCGGGACGGGCCGCCCGCCATGGAAAGGCCGGCCCAGCGCACCACGAACGCCCTGAGGCCCCGGGACCAGAGGTTCTGCATCCAGGCGTCGATCTCCCGGTGCCGGCCCTCGGAGGCGAGGGTCCGTTCCATCGCGAAGGAGACGGTGCCGGGGACCGGGCCCGCCAGGCCGTGGCCCCCCATCCGCGGCCAGGGGTCCAGGGAGGCGAGGAGCTCATGGGGCCGGGGGATCCGGCTGTCCAAGGCCGACCATTGGGCATAGGCCCTCCAGGCGAGTGGATTGGACGGCCATGCCCCGAGCCTTTCGGCAAGGGTGGAGCAGATCTTCCTGGCGGCGGGTCCCCAGGTGGCCGGGTCGGGCTTGAAGGGGAGGGCCCGGAGGGGAGCGCAGGTCGCCACGCAGTCACTCAGGAAAAGGACCTCCAGGGCCGGGTCGGGGAGGCGGGTCCGCAGGGCCTCCATGCGTTCCCTTCTCGCATCCAGGCGCTCAGGGTTGGCCTTGATGAACGCGTTGAGGGCGTCCAGGCGGGGGGTGGCCTGGGCCCGCAGGGCGGCATCCAGGGTCTCCGCGGCCGGGAGGCCGGGTCCGGTGGCCAGGAGCCGGCTGCCCTGGAGCAGCACCCACCGGGTACCCGCGGCCCAGGCGTGGGACGCGTTCAGGGCCTCGGCTTCCCCGGCGGAAAGGGGGGTCCAGGTCAGGTCGCCTGGATCCCAGACCTTGAAAAGGGGGTCGATCTGGACGCGTGCCCAGGCGATGGGGGCATGGGGTCCGAGCAGGGCGAGGCGCAGCGGGGGGAGATCCGGCAGGGGCGGGTCGGGCAGGGGAGGCAGGTTCAGGAGGTCGAGAAGCGGGGATCTCTGTTCCGGGGTCAGGGGCGGGAGGGGCGGAAACTCGGGGCTGTTCCGGGCGGTAGCCATCAGGGCCCTGGCGGAAAGGGCGCGCCAGGCGGACCCGCTCCGGGCGCGGAGACCGGCCGCATCCGCCAGCGCCTCGTCCAGGTGTCCCTGGCGGAGCAGGGCTTCCAGGTGAAGCCCTCCCCACTCCACCAGCATCTGGTTCACATGGCGCCTGCCCAGCCTGCGCACGAGGGCGGGATCGAGGCTGGCTTCCAGGCTCGCGGCCGCTTCCCTGGCCAGGATGGCGGGCGCGTCCCGGTGGATCAGGCGGAGGAAGAAGGGCGCGAAGGGCGGTGGCCACGGGCGCCCCGGCACGCCCGGAAGATCCAGGGCGGCCGCCAGGGCCCCCGGCGCAGGATCGGAAGCCGGGGTCAGGTTGATGCCCATGTTCCAAAGCCTCAGGTTTTCGGGGTCCCTCAACAGGAGGGGGCGGATCCTCGAGGCGAACCTGCGTACCGCCGGTCCGAGCTCCGGATCCTGGTCCAGGCCCGCCTGGCCCAGCGTATAGATGGCGGACTGGGCAAACGGCTCCTCGTCCTCCCCCAGGGCCGCCTCGAACCCCTTCAGGGCGGAGGCCAGCTCCGTGCGAAGGATCGCCAGGAGTCCGGGGCCCAGCTTGCCGGCCTTCCGGGCGTTGTAGGCGTGGACGGAAAGCCCCTGCACCCGCTCCTGCCAGGCCTGGGCGTCGTCGGGACGGTCGCGCAGATGGTCCTTGAGGGCGTCCCACTGGGAACGCCAGCCGTTGCCTTCCATGAGGGCGCGGATGTTCGCGGGGGAAGGCAGGCCCCGCCCTTCGGCGATCTGAAGGCCGGACGGGTCATACAGGGCCCAGCCCGGTCCCTTCTGGATCCCGGCCATGACCGCCCTGAGCTCCTCCGAAGGGACAAGCAGGGCGAGGCCCTTCTCATACTCGGAGCCCAGGCTGTCCTCGCCGAACCAGGCGAACTCAGGCGCCGGCAGGGCGGCCACCAGGACATGGCTCTCCGGGGAACGCAGCGCGGCGACCGCCTTGGCCACGGGGGCCCAGGCATCCTGGGCATGGAGGGAGGCCACGGCAACGAGGAAGGTCATGCAGCGGAAGCTGGAGCGCATGCCTGACACGATGCCACAGGGAGGCGCGGCGCGCACTATCTGCGCAGGAGATGCACCGCCGTGGCCTTGAAGCTCGCCACCACCCGGCTCCCCTCGGCCAGGCCCAGCTCCTCCAGGGACACCGGCGTGACGTAGGCGGCCAGGAAGAAGCCGCAGTCAAGCTCCACCTTGAAGAAGGGCCCCTTGGGGACGATGCGGGTGACGGTGCCGTGGAAATTGTTGCGGGCGCTGGAGTGGGCCTCGGCGTGGGGGGAGAGGGTGACGTTCTCGGGGCGGATGCCGATGCGCACCTCGTCGCCGGGGGCGGCCTCCCCCGCGGCCACCACGGGGCCTCCGGCCGTCCCCACCCGGAACTCGCCGTGGCCGGCGCCTTCGACCCGGCCGGCCAGGACCGTCTCCATGCCCACGAAGTCCGCCACGAAGGCGTCCGCGGGGCGGTTGATGACGTCGGGGGCGGGGCCGCACTGGACGATGCGTCCCTGGCGCAGGACGGCGATGCGGTCCGCGAGGCGCAGGGCCTCCATCTGGTCGTGGGTGGCGATGACGGTGGTGGTGCGGGTCTCCCGCAGGACCCCGGCCAGGTCGTCCAGGAGGGCCTCCCGGGTGGGGGGGTCCAGGGCGGAGAAGGGTTCGTCCAGGAAGAGGATCTCCGGGCGCAGCACGAAGGCCCGGGCGAGGGCGGTGCGCTGGGCCTCGCCGCCGGAGAGGTTGCGGGCGGACCGGTCCAGGAGGTGGTCCACGCCGAAGCGCCGCGCCAGCTCCTCGACCCTCGGCCCGCGCCCGGGCGCGGGCACCCCGTGGAGCTTCAGGCCGGATTCCAGGTTGGACCGAACCGTGGCGTCGAAGAGGAGGGGGGCCTGGAAGACCATGGTCACCCGGCGCCGGTAGGCGTCGGGGCGCAGGGCCTCGCCCCGGAAGAAGAGGGCGCCCCGGGCCGGCTCCAGGAGGCAGGCCAGGGTCTTGAGGAGGGTGCTCTTGCCCGAGCCGTTGGGGCCGATGAGGGCCAGCACCCCGCCGGCCTCCAGGTCCAGGGAAGGGACCTCCAGGACCGTGACGTCCCCGCGCCGGACGACGAGGTCCTCCACCCGCAGCAGCGCGGTCACCGGGGCCGCTCCCGCTGCTGGATGTGGGTGAGGGCGGCGTTCACCACGAAGGTGAGGGCCAGGAGGATGAGGCTGAGGGCGATGGCCACGTCGAAGTTGCCCTTGCCGGTCTCCATGACGGTGGCCGTGGTGAGCACCCGGGTGCTGCCCTTGATGTTGCCGCCCACCATGAGGGAGGCCCCCACCTCGGAGATGACCCCGCCGAAGCCGGCCATGACCGCCGCCAGCAGGGGCAGGCGCGCCTCCCGCACCAGGAGCCAGAGCATCTGGATCCGGGTGGCCCCCAGGGAGAGGATCTGCAGGCGCAGGTCCGGGGGCAGCTGCTGGAGGGCGGCCACGCTGATGCCCGTGATGATGGGGGTGGCGATGACGGTCTGGGCCAGGATGATGGCCGAGGGGGTGTACAGGAGCTCCCAGCCGCCCAGGGGCCCGTTGCGCCACAGGAACATGGTGACGAAGAGCCCCACCACCACCGGCGGCAGGCCCATTCCGGTGTTCACCAGGCTGATGACGATGCGCCGCCCGGGGAAGTCGGTGAGGGCGAGCACCAGCCCGGCCCCCAGGCCCAGCACCAGGCTCGCCAGGGTGGCCAGGAGGGTGACCTTCAGGGTGAAGAGGGTGATCCCCAGGACCTCGGGGTCCAGGGTGCGCAGAAGGTCAAAGGCCTTCCGGATGCCCTCCCACAGCAGTTCCAAATTTCATTCCTCGTCCATGAAAGGATAGGCGAAGTCCCGGTGGGGGGCGAAGCACTCCTTGATGGTGCGGGGCGAGGTCCAGCGGATGAGGTTCAGGAAGCTGCCGGCCTTGTCGTTGGTGCCCGAGGCCCGGGCGCCGCCGAAGGGCTGGTGGCCCACCATGGCGCCGGTGCACTTGTCGTTGATGTAGAAGTTGCCGGCGGTGTTGGCCAGGGCCTCGGTGAGCCGATTGATGACGTAGCGGTTGCGGGCGAAGATGGCCCCGGTGAGGGCGTAGGGGCTGGTCTCGTCCAGGAGCCGGACCGTCTCGTCCAGCTTCGCGTCCTCGTAGACGAAGAGGGTGAGCACCGGCGAGAAGATCTCCTCCTGCATGGTGACGAACTTCGGGTCGGTGGTGACGATGATGGTGGGCTCCACGAACCAGCCCGTGGCCTTGTCGCCGCGGCCGCCATGGATGATCTCGGCGGCCGGGGATTCCCGGGCCAGGCCGATGTAGCGCATGGTGTTGTCGAAGCTGGCCTCGTCGATGACGGCGCCCATGAAGTTCCTGAAGTCCCGGGGATCGCCCACCTTGATGCGGGCCATCATGCCGAGGATGAGCTCCTTGAGCTGGGGCCAGTGGGAGGCGGGGACGTAGGCCCGGGAGCAGGCGGAGCATTTCTGCCCCTGGTACTCGAAGGAGGCCCGCACGATGGCCGTGGCCACCTCCACCATCTCGGCGGAGTGGTGCACGAAGATGTAGTCCTTGCCGCCGGTCTCCCCGACGAGGCGGGGGTAGATCTTGTACTTGCCCACGTTGTCGGCGACGGTCTTGGACATGGAATTGAACACGCCCGTGGACCCGGTGAAATGCAGGCCCGCGAAGGCCGGGTGGTCCAGGACGATCTTCCCGATGACCGAGCCCCTGCTGGGCACGAAGTTGATGACGCCCCGGGGCAGGCCGGCCTCCTTGTAGAGCTGCATCAGGTAGTAGTTGGAGAGGATCGAGGTGCTGGCCGGCTTCCACACCACGGTGTTGCCCATGAGGGCGGGGGCGGTGGCGAGGTTGGCGCCGATGGCGGTGAAGTTGAAGGGCGACACCGCGAAGACGAAGCCCTCCAGGGCCCGGTAGTGCACCCGGTTCCACGTGTGGGTGTTGCTCTCGGGCTGCTGGCGGTAGATCTGCTCCATGAACTTGGCGTTGTACCGGAAGAAGTCCGCGGTCTCGCAGGTGGAGTCGATCTCCGCCTGGTGCGCGGTCTTGGACTGGTTGAGCATGGTGGCGGCGTTGAGGATGTACCGGTACTTGGTGGAGATGAGGCTGGCCATGCGGTTGAAGATCGCCGCCCGCTCCTCCCAGGGCGTGCTTTCCCATTCGGCCTTGGCGTCCAGCGCCGCCTGGATGGCGAGCCGGATCTCGGCCTCGCCGGCCTCGTGGTACCGGGCCAGCACGTGGCCGTGCTCGTGGGGGCACACGGCGTCCTGGAGGCGGCCGGTGCGCACCTCCTCGCCGCCGATGATGAGGGGGATGTCGAGGACCTGGTCGTACTGCCGGTCCAGCTCGGCCTTGAGCAGGGCCCGTTCGGGGGTGCCCGGGGCATAGGAGAAGGCCGGTTCGTTGAAGGCTTCGGGGAGATTGAAGATGGCGTTGGTCATGGGTCCTTTCCCGGGTCTCAGGGGATTCACCCAGTCTAGGGGTCCCGCAATAACAGCCCTAGTTGTCCTTTTTGCCCGCGTCGGGGAAGAAAAGGGGAGAACCGAACCTGTCGACGCCGAACGTGCGGATCACAGCCTGCGCGGGGGCCGAGACCATGAACGCCGCGAAGGCCCTGCCACCGGCCGCGTTGACCTTGGGGAACTTCGCGGGGTCGATCTCGATGACGTGGTAGATGTTGGCCAGGGAGACGTCGCCCTCGGAGACGATGGCCAGGCCCAGGTTCTTTTTCATGGCCAGGTAGGTGCCGCGGTCCGACAGGGTGTAGGCCCGCTTCTCGGAGGCCACGTTGAGGGTCTGGCCCATGCCCTGGCCGGTCTCCAGGTACCAGGGCTTGCCGGCCGGATCGATGCCCGCGCCCTTCCAGAGCTTCTTCTCCTGGGCGTGGGTGCCGGACTGATCGGCCCGGGAGACGAACGTGGCTGAACCGGCGGCCAACTTCCGGAAGGCGTCGGCGGCGGTGGGGGCGGCCTTCAGGCCGGCCGGGTCGGCCGCGGGGCCGAGCACCACGAAGTCATTGTGCATCACCAGCTTGCGGTTGAGGCCGGGGCCGTCGGCCATGAAGGTCTTCTCGGCGTCGGGGGAGTGCACCAGGAGGACGTCGGCCTCGCCCTTGCGGCCCATGGCGATGGCCTGGCCCGAACCGACCGCGATGGTCTTGACCTGGAACCCGGTCTGCTTCTGGAACATGGGAACCAGGACATCCAGCAGCCCGGAGTCCTGGGTGCTGGTGGTGGTGGCGAGGATCACGCTGTGCTGGGCGAAGGCCGCTGGGCCCAGGCACAGGATGGCTCCGGCCAGGAGACTCAGGATCCGGTTTTTCATGGGTGCCCTCCGATTACGGCCGTCCCGGGCGGATGGTCGGACCACACCCCTCGTTTGGGGCGCTAAGGCGCGGAATTCGGACATCCCGGCCCCGGGAACGGACGCTGCACCGATGGTTACATATGGATATAGCGGATGGCAAGTCAGTCGGGCTGGACCCCGGCCCCATTGCCCAGGAGCCGCTGATACTCCCGGATGGAATGGCGCACCGCGTCCCAGGCCAGGGACTGCAGGGCCCGGTAGCGCTTCACGGCCTCCTGGCCCAGGTCCGTCACCACCGCCCCGCCGCCCTTGGGGCCGCCCAGACGGGTGGTCACGACGGGTTCCCGGAAGCAGGCGTTCATCTCGTCCACCAGGAGCCAGGCGCGGCGGTAGCTCATGCCGAGCTTCCGCCCGGCGGCTGAAATGGAGCCGGTCTCCTGGATGGCCTCCAGGAGGTCGGCCTTGCCCGGGCCCATGGCGTAGTGCTCCCCCATGGGGATGCCGATGCTGACGATCTTCTTGGCCGAGGTGTTCATCGCCCCCCAGGGTAACCCTGGAGCGGGGTCCCGTCCATGCGGCCTGATACCATGGTCGCGTCGAGGATGGTGGCGATGCTGGGATACAGGGAGGCCCTGAAGCTGGTGCTGGAGCGCGCGGAGCCCCTGCCGCCCCGGCGGCTGCCGCTCATGGAGGCCCTCGGCCTCGCCGCGGCCGAGGACATCCTGGCGCGGGAGCCCGTGCCGCCCTTCACGAACTCCGCCATGGACGGCTTCGCCCTGCGGGCCGGGGACGCCGCCCTGGGGCGGCTGCCGGTGGCCGGGACCGTGCCGGCCGGCATGGCCGAGGTGCCGGCCCTCCGGCCCGGGGAAGCCCTGCGCATCATGACGGGCGCCCCGCTGCCCCCGGGCGCCGATTGCATCCTTCCCATCGAACACGTCCGCGTGGAGGGCGACTGGGTGATCCTTTCCACGGCACCTCGCCGCGGCGCCAACATCCGCCACGCGGGCGAGGACATCCCGGCCGGGGGCCTGGTGGTTCCGGCAGGGGCGGTGCTCAGGCCGGCCGAGGTGGGGGTGCTGGCCGCCATCGGCTGTCCCGAAGTCAGCGTGCGGCCCCGCCCCCGGGTCGCCGTCATCACGACCGGCAACGAGCTGGTGGACGCGGGCGACCGCCCCGGCCCCGGGCAGATCCGGGACGCCAACATCCATTCCCTCTGCGCCCAGGTCCTGGCCGCCGGGGGCCTCCCCGTCCCGCGGCCCCGGGTCGTGGACCGCCGGGAGACCGTGGCCCGGGCCCTGCGGGAAGCCCTGGAGGAGGCCGACGTGGTGCTCACCAACGGCGGGATCTCCGTGGGGGATTTCGACTACATCAAGGCGGTGCTGGAGGACCACGGCGCCGAGCGGGTCTTCTGGAAGGTGGCCCAGAAGCCGGGGAGTCCCCTGGGCCTGTGGGTCTTCCAGGGCAAGCTCATCTTCGGCATTCCCGGCAACCCGGTGGCGGCCATGCTCATGTTCGAGGAGTACGTCCGGCCCGCGGTGCGGCGCATGATGGGGTACCGGAACCTCCACCGCCCGGAGCGGACGGGGATCCTGGAGGAGGGCTGGAAGCGCGGCGGGGACCCCATGCGCACCGAATTCCTGAGAGTGGTTTCCGGGCCGGATGGGACGGTGGCCCTGGCCGGACCCCAGGGTTCCGGAATCCTTTCGGGCATGATGCGGGCCAACGCCCTGGCCGTGATCCCCGAGGGCCCCACCGCCCTGGAACCCGGCAGCGAGGTGGCGCTCCACCTCCTCAACGAGGCGGAGGACCATTGAGCGAAGGTTTCCCCCTCCCCTGGGCCCGCCCCTTCCAGGTGGGCCTTCGCACCGCGCACATCATGGCCATGGGCCTCGTCCTGGGCGGCGTGGCCCTGGGAGCCGGCCACGACCGGCTGAAGGCGTCCATCGCGGCCACCGTGGTCAGCGGCGTGCTTCTTTTCGCCCTGGACCTGGCCAAGGGCACGACGGTGATCTACCAGGGCAGCGGCGTCGCCGTGCTCCTCAAGCTGGCCCTCCTGGGCCTGGGCAACCTGGTCCCCCAGCAGCGCCTGGGGTGGTACCTCGCCGCCACGGCCGTGGCCTCCATCGGCTCCCACATGCCGGGGAACTGGCGGCACTTTTCCCTCATCCATGGGAAAGTGATCAGACACTAGAGGAGTGGGATGGGCATCGCACTGGGCGGACACATCGAAAAGGCGGCCGCGTGGCTGGACCAGACCGGCTGGCAGAAGCTGCAGCGCATGCTGGTGGTCGTCGTCACCTGCCTGATCATCCTCTGGGCGCTGCGCCTGGTGTCCAGGGCCGTGGCCCGGTCCATGGCCGCCGGCGTGGGCGAACACAACCCCGAGATCCAGCGCCGGGCCAAGACCCTGGGCGCGGTCATCGGGAATTTCGCCCGGGTGCTGGTGGTCTCCTTCTTCATCCTGGAGACCCTGCAGGAGTTCAACGTCAACGTGGGCCCCCTGGTGGCCGGGGTCGGCATCGTGGGCGCGGCGATCGGCTTCGGCGCCCAGAACCTCGTGAAGGACGTCATCGGCGGCTTCTTCCTCCTGGTGGAGAACCAGTACGGGGTGGGCGACATCATCTCCGTGGGCGACAAGCACGTGGGCACCGTGGAGCGCATGACCTTCCGGATGACCATGCTGCGGGACATGGAGGGCCGCGCCCACTTCCTGCCCAACGGCACCATCAGTGACGTCATCGTCCTCAGCAAGCAGTTCGCCAAGGCCCTGGTGGACGTGGACGTGAGCCACGACGAGGACCTGGACCGCATCATGGACGTGCTCCGGGACGTGGGCGCCGAGCTCATGGGGGCCCGGGAGGACGTGCTGGAACCCACCGAGGTCCTGGGCGTGGAGGCGATGACCGCCGCAAGCTGCACGATCCGGACCCTGACCAAGTGCCTCCCCGGCCAGCAGTGGGCCGTGGCGAGGGAGCTGCGCAGGCGGGTGCAGGTGCGGTTCAAGCTGGAGGGCTTCGGGAGGCCCATTCCGCAGCGGATGATCATCAACAAGTAGGGCCGGTCTCCAGCAGGGTCACCAGCAGCGCCGGCGTCGGCATGGCCCGGATCCGGTAGCGCTCGGGAAAGATCCCCATGGGCTCCAGGAGGCCGCCCAGCCGCGCACGCGCCGTACCCCAGGGGATCCATTGGCAGGTGCCGTGGCCGCCGCCTCCGTCCAGGCGCCCCACGCGGTCCGCCTCGGGGAGCCAGGCCTCCTCGGAAGCCCCGGGGAGGAAGGTCGAGCTGAGCACGGCGCCCGAGGGCGTCTCGGTCACGAGAAGCGGCGCCACGGAAACCTCCCTGCCGTGGAGGCGGTCCAGGAGGATCTTCTGGCCGGCGTACTCCTCGGTGAGGCGCCGGCGGCGGAGGCGGGCCAGGAGTGGGGCCGCGGGGTGGTCCGGGCCGCCGTCCCAGGGCTCCCACTGGAAGTGCGCGAGCCTGAGGGGGCAGCTGTTCATCCACCTCGGGGTGCCGCCCAGGACGTCCAGGGCGAACTCCAGGAGCCAGCCCAGGGCCCGGGGATCCTCCGAGCCCGCCACCAGGAGCGTGTCCCGGTCGGGCAGGACCACAACGGGCTCGCCCGGGAGGTCGAGACCCTTGAGCATGCCGGGCAGGAGGATGCGGCTGCCGTCCAGGGCGTCCCGCCAGGTGGAGCGGAAGAGGCCGGGCCGCACCTGGAGGAAGCGCTCCCCGCCGCCCCGCTGGAGGAGGTTCGTCCGGGCCCTCTGCAGGAGGGCATCGTAGTCGGCGCCCCAGGAGGCCAGTTGCTTCGGTCCCACATCCAGTTCGCAGTCGGGGAAGTCCACCACAAGGCTGGTGGCGAAGATGCCCGCCAGGGGCCGGAATTCGGGCGGCGCCGCGCCTGGGCGCAGGGCAAGGGTCTCATGGAGGAACCTGGGTCGGACCTTGGGAAGGAGGCGGGGAAGGGCCTCATCGAGGGTGAGGGCGGGCCGGGCGGCGGGAGTGGCGAGGCGCTTGAGGTGTCCGGCGAGGGATCCAAGAATGTTCATGGCATCTCCTGGTAGAAAGTGCCTATTCTGTGTTAATGCTAGACAAAATTATAATAATTAGGATTGAAATTATTCTAAAATTAGCAAAATTTAATACGTCTATTGGATTTTGCTGACCCCGGGCCTTCCGGCTTCCCCCCCGCGCCGGGCGGTGGCGACGACCCCGGCCCGATCCGCCAACCGCGCCCCGACCTGCCCCGCGCCGGGAACCTTTTCCCCTCTGTCGCCACCCCTTGAACTTGTGAACCATCGGGCCCCGCCGGACTTCGGGGAGGCAATGGATTGGGCAGGTGATACGATTGAAGGTCCCCCTCGCGTGGGGTTTTCAGAGGTCGCAAGCATGGAAAGCAACTATGAAGGCAGGACGATCTTCGGGGCCTCCCGCGCCGAGGAGCGCACGGCGTTCGTCCGGAGTGTCTATCTGTGGCTGATGGGCGGGTTCGGCGTGGCGGCGGTGGGGGCCCTGGCCTCTCCCCTCGTGCTGAACTACCTGATCGGGGCCCTGGGGCGGTTCTTCTTCTGGCCCATCCTCGGCGTCTATTTCGGAACGTTCTTCTGGGCCCAGAAGGTCAGCCGAACCAAACCCCAGAACCGGTACGCCTACGCGGCGTTCACCTTCGTGGCGGGCATCATCGCGGGCATGGCCATGCTCGCGGCCATGCAGCAGTCGGGCCCGGGCATCGTGATGGCGGCCATGGGCATGACGGCGGCCGACTTCCTGGTGCTGAGCGCCGTGGCGCACTTCAGCAGGAAGGACTTCAGCTTCCTGGGCAGCTTCGTCACGGTGGGCCTGGTGGTGGCCATGGTGGCCATCCTCATCGGGTTCTTCGTCCAGATGGAGATCTTCCACCTGGCCATCTCTGCGGTGATCGTCATCGCGTGCTCCGCCAAGATCCTGTGGGACACCTCCCGCATGCTCCAGGGCGGCGACTACACCGACGCGGCGGGCTTCGCCCTCTCGCTCTTCATCAGCCTCCTGAACATCTTCCTCAACCTCCTCCGCCTGCTTTCGGGCGGCCGCCGGAACTGATCGCCCAAAGGATGTCCATGCTCCGCAGCCTCGTTTGCACCGCCTTCTCCCTCGTCCTGGCCGCCCAGACGCCCGCTCCCGCCCCCCAGGCCCCAGCCGCTCCGGCTCCGGCCAAGGAGGACAAGGTCCTTGCGACCCTGGGCACCACCGTGGTCCGGGAATCGGATTTCGAGCTCTTCCTGTCCGTGTCCCTGCCCGAGCAGCAGCGCGCGCAGGTCATGATGATGGCCGGCGCCCGGGAGCAGTACCTCAAGCGCTTCCTGGACTACAAGATCCTGGCCGCCAAGGCCCGCAAGGAAGGCATCGCCAAGGCCCCCGACTTCGCGAAGAAGATGCAGCTCATGGAGATGCAGGTCCTCATCCAGTCGCTCTTCGATCGCGACGGCGCCTCGCTCAAGGAGAAGTCGGCCATCAAGGACGAGGACGTGAAGGCGTTCTTCGACAAGCACCCCGAGAAGTTCATGACCCCCGAGAGCTTCAACGCCCGCCACATCCTGGTGAGCACCCGGGCCCAGGGCGCCGAGAAGGCCCGTACGGATGACGAGGCCAAGGCCCGCATCAAGGAGATCCAGGACGCCCTCAAGGCCGGCAAGTCCTTCGAGGAATTGGCCAAGACCTATTCCGACGACCCGGGCAGCAAGGACAAGGGCGGTCTCTACGACAACATGCCCTTCGGCCGGTTCGTGCCCGAGTTCGACAAGGCCGTGCGCGATCAGAAGGTCGGCGAGGTGGGCGAGCCCGTGAAGTCCATGCATGGCTACCACCTCATCAAGGTGGACAAGATCACCCCCGCCGCTCCCCAGACCTTCGAGACCGCCAAGGAAGCCGCCAAGCAGCAGGCGACCACCGATAAGCAGGAAAAGATCATGAACGAGTACATGGAAGCGGCCCGCAAGGAGGTCGCCTACCATGAAGGCGCTGCGACGGCTCCGGCGGCCAAGGCCAGGAAGGGAGCCAAATGAGCGTCCGCGGGTTCGCGCTCCTCTCCCTCCCCTGCATCCTGATGGGCGCGCCGGAGGTCCGGGAGGAGATCCTGGTGGTGGTCAACGGCCACACCATCTCCCGCAGGGCCTTTCAGCAGGCGGTTGAACAGGAGACCGCCGCCCTCTACCGGCAGTTCTCCGGCAAGGTCCTGGACGAGAAGCTCAAGGACGCCCGGGAGAAGACCCTCCAGGGCCTCGTGGACAACTTCATCATCCAGGACAAGGCCGAGGACCTGGGCATCAAGCTCCGGGAAGAGGACATCCGCAACTACATCGAGGACATCAAGAAGCAGAACAACTTCGCCACCGATGCGGATTTCGAGCGGGCCCTCAAGGGTTCCCTGGGCATCGGCCTCCAGGCCTACATGAGCCGCACCCGCACGGACATGCAGAAGCAGGAGGTGCTCCGGCGCGAGGTGTACTCCAAGATCGCCATCGAGGAGCAGGAGCTGCGCGCGTACTACCTGGACCACAAGGAGGACTACCGCCAGCCCCCCCGCTTCCGCATCCGGGAGCTGGTCCTGGCCAAGGGCGTCACCCCCGAGGACCAGGCGGCCACCAAGGCCGTGGTCGCGAAGATCCAGGAAGCCCTGAAGAAGGGCACCACCTTCGAGGCGCTGGTGAAGGAATACTCCACCAGCACCAGCCGCAGCACCGGCGGCGACCTGGGCTGGCTGCCCAAGGGGATCCTCCACGCCAACATCGAATCCGCCTCCCTCGCCCTGAAGCCCGAAGAGGTCTCGGCCCCCCTGGAGACGGACAAGAACGTGTACCTGGTCCAGCTCATCGAGGCCCAGCTGGACACCACCAAGCCGTTCGCCGAGGTGAAGGAGAAGATCCTGGAGAAGCTGCAGGAGCCCAAGGCCCAGAACGCGATCGAAAACTACCTCGCCGGCTTGCGTATCCGCGCCAACGTCCGATACATGGTACTGAAGGACGACATCATCAAGGGGTGAACGTGCGTCTGGACCTGTTCCTGAAGAAGACCCACCTCGTCAAGCGCCGGGAACTCGCCCGGGAGCTCTGCGAGGAGGGGATGGTGCGGGTGGACGGCACCCCCCGCAAGGCCAGCTTCGAAGTGAAGGCTGGCGTCGAGCTGGAATTCCCGCTGTACAACCGCATCATCCGCGCCCGGGTCCTGAACGTCCCCGAAGGCAACGTGCCCCGGGGCGACCAGTGGACCTACATCGAAGTGCTGGAGGAGCGCTGGGCGCCCACCGACGACGCCCAGATGGCGGATCCCCTGGCCCCGCGGCCCAAGACTCCGACGTTCCATTAGGATTGAGCCATGACAGACCAGGCAGCCCTCCGCACCCTCAAGGAGGGCGATGTCTTCAACGGCTTCCTCCTGGCCCAGGAAGTGTCCTTCAAGACCAGCGCCAAGGGCTCGGAATACCTGGAGCTCAAGCTCTCGGACGCCTCCGGGGATCTCAAGGGCTTCCTGTGGGATCTGCGGGCCGTGGAGGGGGACCTCGACCAGGTGGTCCCCGACGCCTTCCTCAAGGTGAAGGGCCAGATCTCGAACTACAACGGCCGCACCCAGATCCGGCTGGACAAGCTGCGTTTCGCCCAGGACGGGGAAGTGGGGGACCTGGCCCGGTTCTTCCCCGTGAGCCGGCGCGACGCGGAGGAGATGGCCCGGGAGCTGGACGGGCTCGTGGCCGGCGTGAAGGACCCCTGGATCCGCCGGCTGCTGGAGGCGCTCTTCGTGGACGACCCGGTCCGGCGCGCGGCCTTCCGCCGGGCCCCCGCCGCCAAGAGCATGCACCACGTGTGCCTGGGCGGCCTCATCGAGCACACCCTTTCGGTGGCCGGCATGGCCGCGAAGGCCTGCGCGCACTATCCCGACATGAATGCCGATCTGGTGCTGGCCGGCGTCCTCCTCCACGACCTGGGCAAGACCGAGGAACTCACCTACCAGCACAGCTTCGGCTACTCCGACGCGGGCAACCTGCTCGGGCACATCTCCATGGAGGCCGAGTGGATCAGCCGCGCCGCCGCGGCCATTCCGGGCTTCCCGGAGGACCTGCGGCTGCACCTGCTGCACATCGTCCTGAGCCACCACGGCAGGCTGGAGTACGGCTCCCCGGTGCTGCCCAAGACCCCGGAAGCCTTGCTGGTGCATTACCTCGACGACCTGGACGGCAAGCTGGAGGCCATGTTCAGGGGCATGAGGGAGGACGCGGGCGAAGGCGCCTGGACCCCCTTCTCCCGTTCCATGGACCGGATGATCTACAAGTCCCGGTGGCCGAAGGTAGATTAAATCAATGAAGCAGGGCCGGAATTGCCGTATCCTCTCGGCAGGTACAACCTTGTTCCCCAAACCGCTAGGCTGAATATAGCCACCCGCCCCCGGGGCGCGGGGATCCATCGCACCCGTCAGGTCGCCACCCATGAAACTCTCCAGGAAAGCCAAGCGCTACGACGACACCGTCCTGCCGGGGGACTTCGTGGGGTTCGAGCCCTTCAGCGACGGCGACGCCCAGAGCGAGGGCGAGGTGAGCGGGGCCCTGCGGCGCACCGGGGACGGGGTGGAACTGGGGCACATCACCCTCGAGCGCCTCGCCGCCAAGAAGCAGACCTTCGCCAAGCTGAAGTCCCGGGCCGAGGTGCTCACCCGCCAGCTCACCTACCTGGACGAGCACCTGGAGATCGTGGACCACGACCGCCGCGGCATGTACATCCAGCTGCGGAGCCTGCCCCCCTACAAGGACGATTCCCAGATCCGCTTCAACGAGATCTCCATCGGCCGGGACAAGGTGGTGGTCAAGCGCATCGCCTTCTACCGCCGCGACGAGGTGAAACAGCAGGTGGCCTTCAGCCTCACCGAGGATCTGCTGGAGCGCCTCATGTCCGATCTGAGGAAGGTGCTGAGCCCCGTCTAGGTCAGGGGATCGGGACGAAGGTGAGTCCGCCCGCCGGCCCGCGCAGGACGGCGCTGTTGTCCAGGATTCCCACCAGGACGGCTTTTTCGTCCGCGCCCGTGGGCAGGAACAGGAGGTCGTGGGTGGTCAGGTCCAGCCGGGCCAGCATGAGGCCCTTACCCTCACCGGGTGGCAACTGGTACGCCGGCACGGCCATGAGGGCGACATTGTTGTTCATCCACCAGGCCAAGCCGCCCCGGTCCCCGTCCGCCAGGGCCAGCAGGGGCAGGGGCTTGCCTTTCACGGTGAAGTCCTCGGTGCCGGTGCGGCTGCCTTTTTCGATATCGAGAAGGTCCAGGCGGAGGCTCTCCCCGGAGGTGAGCAGGACCTTGCCGTCCTCCCGGATGGCCACGCGGTGGCGTACCTGGGCGGCGAGGCCCCCCTTGGACGGCTTGATGCCGTAGGTCCACATCATCGCGCCGCCCTTCAGGTCCCTCCGCTCCAGGTAGGGCTCCTTGGTGCGGTAGCACAGCACGAAGCTGCGGGCGTCCCAGGCCAGGTCGGCCACCTCGGCGGGCAGGGAGTAGGAGGTGCCGGCCTTGCCGGTCTTCTCCAGCCGCTGGAGGGTCGTGGACGTGACAATCCACGCGTTGCCGGCGGGATCCAGGACCCATTTCTCCGGGGGCGCATCCAGCCTGGATACCGGCAGCATCTCGGTGGTGCCCGTGTCCCTGGACCAGACCCGGAGCGCGCGGGCCGCGGGGTCGAGGAAGACGCAGGAGCCGTCCCGGTCGAAGGACGCCCAGCCGGTGGCGCTCTTCACGGGGTCCCATTCCTGGCCGAAGGCCGGGACGGCGGCGAGGAGGACGAAGGCTGCGGTCAGAGCGCTGGCTGGATTCAACGAGGCCTCGGGTCGGTCTGGGGTTGGGCTGTATCAACCATAGACAAGGCCATCGCCACGGGCAAGAAATCAGGCGTACTTAATTTGCAGCCTGGCTGGAAGGCTGTTGGATCGGTAGTTTCCGATGGAAATCAACGATTCGTTCATATAGGGCTCGGGGGCTCAGGCCCTCTTCGTCCAGGAGCAGCGCCTGGTCCCCGTGATGGACGATGTGGTCCGGCACGGCGCAGCGGAGCAGGGGCCGGAGGATGCCCTGGTCCGCCAGGAGCTCGGCCACGGCCGCCGTGAAGCCGCCCGGGGCGCAACCCTCCTCCAGGGCCACGACGCCCCGGACCTTGCGGCTCCAGTGGCTGATGAGGTCCCCGTCCAGGGGCTTGACGAAGCGCGCGTTGATGACGGCGCAGGAAATCCCCTCCGCGGCGAGCCGCTGGGCCAGGGCCTCGGCCGGCGCCACCAGGGTGCCCAGGGCCACCAGCAGGAGGTCGCTTCCCTCCCGGAGGAGCTCCCCCTTGCCGATGGGCAGGGCGGCGATGGGATCCTGGAGCGGCACCCCCAGCGCGTTGCCCCGGGGGTAGCGCAGGGCCGCGGGGCGGTTGCTGTAGATGGCGGTGAACAGCATCTGGCGGAGCTCGTTCTCGTCCTTGGGGGCCATGATGACGATGTTGGGCATGCACCGCAGGAAGGACAGGTCGTAGAGGCCGTGGTGGGTGGGGCCGTCGGCGCCCACGATGCCTCCCCGGTCCATGGCGAAGGTCACGGGCAGGTTCTGCAGGCACACGTCGTGCAGCACCTGGTCGAAGCCCCGCTGCAGGAAGGTGGAATAGATGGCCACCACGGGCCGGAGGCCCTGGCAGGCCAGGCCCGCGCCGAAGGTGACGGCGTGCTGCTCGGCGATGCCCACGTCGAAGCAGCGCGTGGGGTGGGCCTTCTGGAAGATGTTCAGGCCCGTGCCGTCCAGCATGGCGGCGGTGACGGCGACGATCTTGGGGTCCTTGCGGGCCAGCTCCGTGAGGGTCGTGCCGAACACGCTCGTGTAGGAGGGCATCGCCGGCTTCGCGGGGTCCACGGGGGCCTTGCGGATCTCCCCGGCCTCGGCGTCGAAGGCGGTGACGCCATGCCACTTGAGGGGGTCCTTCACGGCGGGGTCGTAGCCGAAGCCCTTCTTGGTCTGCACGTGGAGGAGCACGGGACCCTCGGCCATGCGCTCCTTGGCCTCGCCCAGGCCGCGCAGGAGGGCCGCCACGTCGTGGCCGTTGACCGGGCCGATGTACTTCAGGCCCAGGTCCTCGAAGAGCAGCCCCGGCACCGCGATGCGCTTGAAGGATTCCTCGCTCCACTTGGCGACCTTGGCCAGGCGCTTGCTGACGCTGGCCACGGGGATGGCCTTGATGGCGTACTCGATGCGGTCCCGCCAGCGGTTGTAGTACTGGCCGTTGATCATCTGGTTCAGGTAGCCCTGGAGCGAACCCACGTTGGGGTTGATGCTCATGTCGTTGTCGTTGAGGATCACCATGAACTTGCGCGTCTCCAGGAACCCGGCCTGGTTGAGGCCCTCGAAGGCCATGCCCGCGGTCATGGAGCCGTCGCCGATGACGGCGATGCTGGAGAAGTCCTGGCCCAGCAGGTCCCGGGCCTGGGCCATGCCCAGGGCCGCCGAGATGGAGGTGCTGGCGTGCCCGGCGCCGAAGTGGTCGTAGACGCTCTCCTCGCGCTTGAGGAAGCCCGACAGCCCCCCGTGCTTGCGCAGGGTGGGGAAGCGGTCCTTGCGGCCCGTGAGGATCTTGTACGGGTAGGCCTGGTGGCCCACGTCCCACACGATGCGGTCAACGAGGAAGTCGAAGTGGTGCATGAGGGCCACGGTGAGCTCCACCGTGCCCAGGTTGGAGCTGAAGTGGCCTCCGGTGACGCTGATGGAGTCGATGAGGAACTGGCGCAGCTCCAGGGCCAGCTGTTCCATCTGGATCAGGGAGAAATGCTGGATCTGCTGGGGCGCCGTGACGGAATCGAGGAGGGGTTGCCGGCTCACGCGCTGCGCCCCGCCAAGTACGTGGCCAAGGCCGTCAGGGAATGCGGATTCGGAAGCGATAGTAGCTGACATTGGGCACGCTCGGTGGCCTCCCGCAAGGCGTTGCGGGCTCCAGCGAGCCCGAGCAGCAGGGGGTAGGTGATTTTACCCTTGCCCTCGTCTTTGCCAACCCGCTTCCCCATGGCTTCCTGGGTGGAGGTGGCGTCGAGGATGTCGTCCTGGATCTGGAAGGCGAGCCCCAGGGCTTCTCCGGCCTCCCGCAGGGCGGCCCGCTCCTCCGGGGCGGCGGCGCCCGCGATGGCGCCCAGCTCCAGGGAGGCCCGGAGCAGGGCCCCGGTCTTCAGGCGGTGGATGACCTGCAGTTCGGCCAGGCTCACGGGATCGGCGCCCCGGGTGCGGGCCTCGCCCTCCAGGTCCAGGGCCTGGCCGCCCACCATGCCGCGCCAGCCCGCGGCCTCCCCCAGCACCCGGATGGCCTCCACCCGACGGGAGGGAGGGAGGTCGGCATCGGAGGCCAGGACCGTGAAGGCCTCGGTGAGGAGGCCATCGCCCGCCAGAATGGCCGGCCCCTCGCCGAAGGCCACGTGGCACGTGGGCTTGCCCCGGCGGAGGTCGTCGTCGTCCATGGCCGGAAGGTCGTCGTGGATGAGCGAGTAGGTGTGGATGTACTCCAGCGCCACGGCACAGGGCAGGGCCGCCTCGGCCCTGGCGCCCACGGCCTCGGCGGCCAGCATGCACAGCACGGGCCGGATGCGCTTGCCGCCGGCCTGGAGGCTGTAGGTCATGGCCAGGGCCAGGTTGGCGGCCTCGCCCTGGGCGAAGGGCAGGAGGTAGCGGGACTCGAAGAGGGGGAGGAGGCGGTCGAGATCCGCCTTGACCTGCTGGGGCGCCGGGAGGGTCAAGCCTGCTCCCCTTCCAGGGGCTCGGCGCGGTACTCCCCGCCCAGGCCCTGCTTGAGCACCTCCACCCGCCGCTGGGCCGCGGCCAGCTGCTGCTGGAGGGTCCGGCTCAGGCCGACCCCCTCCTCGAACTGCTGGAGGGCCTCCTCCAGGCCCAGGTTCCCGGCTTCCAGCCGCTGCACCAGGGCCTCCAGCCGGTCCAGTCCGTCGTCGAAGGAGGGGGTCGGATTCGTCATCCTTCCATTGTACCGGCCGGGTCTACTTTTTCTTCATCATCTCCTCGCGCATCTTCTTCCCCGCATCCTCGGTCCTGTAGTCCGCGGGGAGGGCGAAGGTGGCGGCGGGCACCGGGCCCTGCTCGATCTTCGTGGCCTCGGTGGCCACGTCCATGCCCATCATGCCGGTCATGTGGGTCTTGAGGGGGATGCCCTTGATCTTGGCCATCTCCTCGTAGAGCCGCTTGAAGCTCGCGCCCATGGGGCCGGCCTTGGCGAACTGCGCTGCGCGGGACTGGACCATCTTCATGTAGGCGGCATCGGGGATGGGCATCTTCAGGGTGGGGTCGGCGGAAAGGGCCATGACCAGCTTGCCCACCTTGATGTTCCAGGCCGTGCAGGAGCGCCCGGCCACGGTCTCGGGGCCCACCTTGTCCACCTTGAAGTCGTTGGGGTCGCCGAACATCGCGCCCATCATGGCCCCCATGCCCTCGGGCTGGGCGGCGTTGAGCGCGTCCAGGGCCGCCAGGGCGTCCTCGAAGCTCATCTTGGATATGAGTTTCTTCTTGTGGTCGATGGTGTAGGAGATGCCGTTCTTGAAGTCCACCAGGGTGTCCCGGCGGTCCTTCTCGTTGCGCACCATGTTGAATTCGCTGCTGTAGTAGTGGACCTCGGTGGAGGTCCCGCCGGCACCCATCATGCCTTTGGCCACCGAGTTGAAGGTGATGGTGAGATCGGCTGCGGCGAGGGCTCCGCACACCAGGGTTGCGGCCAAGGCAAGAACAAGGCGTAATCTCATTAGGAACTCCTGGGAAGGTTGACCCCAAATTACGCTCAAGCATTCCCGGATTCCAGAAGGAATTGTTGAAACTTCTAAGGACGAGGGTGGAAAAAACGATGGCCCGGATACTGGTTGTGGATGATTCCCAGGAAACCTGCGACCTCCTGGAGCTGCTCCTCGGGGAGGGCCTCGGCCTGGAGGTGGCCGTGGTCAAGGCCACCCGGCCCGAGGACGCCCTGCGACACCTCAGGGAGGGCGGTTTCGACCTGATGCTTTCGGACATCAACCTGGAGGCCAGCCTGGACGGCCTGGACCTGCTCAAGGCGGCCAAGCCCCTGGGGGTGGAGACCATCCTCCTCACCGGGTTCGGGACCCTGGAGAAGGCCCTGGAGGCCGTGCGGGAAGGCGCCTTCGACTTCATCTCCAAGCCCTGGAACAACGAGGACCTGCAGTCCCTGGTGAAGCGGGCCCTGCTCATGAAGGGTTCCCGCGGCGGGCCTAAGGATCCGGACACGGCCGTCGACCTCCATCAGAGCGTCATGATCGGCTCCAGCCCGAAGATGATGGAGGTCTACCGCACCATCGCCTCGCTGCAGAACAGCCGCACCACGGTGCTGATCATCGGCGAGAGCGGCACCGGCAAGGAGCTGGTGGCCCAGAACATCCACCTGAGCAGCGACCGCAAGGCCTGCCCGTTCGTGGCCATCAATTGCGGGGCCCTCACCGAGGGGCTGCTGGAGTCCGAGCTCTTCGGCCACGTGAAGGGCGCCTTCACCGGCGCCGTCCTGGACAAGAAGGGGCTCTTCGAGGAGGCGTCCGGAGGCACCATCTTCCTGGACGAGATCGGGGAGACCTCCCTGGGCTTCCAGGTGCGGCTCCTGCGGGTCCTGCAGGAGCAGGAGGTGCGCAAGGTGGGCGGCAACAAGACCGTCAAGGTGGACGTGCGGGTCATCGCCGCCAGCAACCGGGACCTTGCCGCCATGGTCAAGGCCGGCAAGTTCCGGGAGGACCTCTACTACCGGCTCTGCGTGGTGGAGATCCGGGTGCCTCCCGTGCGCGAGCGGTTCTCCCGGGACGCGCGCACCGGCAAGGTCCTCTCGGACATCCCCGCGCTCATGGACCACTTCCTGGCCGAGTGCAGCCGCAAGGACAGCCAGTTCTACCGCCTCAGGGCCGACGCGCGCCAGCAGCTGGAGGCCTACAGCTGGCCCGGCAACGTGCGGGAGATGGGCAACATCATCGAGCACCTCACCCAGCTGAGCCGGGGCCGGGAGATCACCCCGGACGACTTCCCCGAGAAGATACGGGACGAGCTGCGCGCCAAGGGGACCAGCATCCCCGCCGCCCCCACCCCCCTCCTCGAGCTGATCAAGGACTGGGACCACCTGCCCACCCTCGAGGAGCTGGAGCGGCGCTACATCCAGGTGCTGCTCAAGCACGAGCACCGCAAGAGCCGCATCGCCGACATCCTGGGCAAGGACCGGACGACCCTCTACCGCAAGCTCAAGGACCTGGGCCTGGCGGAGGGCCCGGAGGAGGGACTCTGATGGAAAATGCAACGCGTTGCAGAATCCAACGGAGAAGACCTCAAGGTCAAATTATTAAGTAAAGCAATTGTTCAATTTATGTATTGGCCTGGTTCATGCATTCTTGTGCCCAGCTTCCGGCCGTGCCGGATTGAACCTGGAGAATCCATGAACAAGCTCGCAGCTCTGCTCATCGCGGCCGCCCTCATCAGCCCCGCGTTCGCCGAAGACGCCAAGAAGGACGTCAAGAAAGAGGAAGTGAAGAAGGTCGAAGTCAAGAAGGACGCCAAGAAGGACGTCAAGAAGGCTGAGCCCAAGAAGGAAGAGGCCAAGAAGGCCCTGACCGAAGAGAAGAAGGCCGAGGCCAAGAAGGCCGAGCCCAAGAAGGAAGAGGCCAAGAAGGATGCCAAGAAGGCTGCCAAGGCCGAGCCCAAGAAGGAAGAGGCCAAGAAGGCCCTGACCGAAGAGAAGAAGGCCGAGGCCAAGAAGGCCGAGCCCAAGAAGGAAGAGGCCAAGAAGGATGCCAAGAAGGCTGCCAAGGCCGAGCCCAAGAAGGAAGAGGCCAAGAAGGCCCTGACCGAAGAGAAGAAGGCCGAGGCCAAGAAGGCCGAGCCCAAGAAGGAAGAGGCCAAGAAGGATGCCAAGAAGGCTGCCAAGGCCGAGCCCAAGAAGGAAGAGGCCAAGAAGGCCCTGACCGAAGAGAAGAAGGAAGAGGCCAAGAAGGACGCCGCCCCCAAGGCCAAGAAGGCCAAGAAGGCTGCCAAGAAGGCCGAGAAGGCCGTCGAGCCCAAGAAGGAAGAGGCCAAGAAGGCCCTGACCGAAGAGAAGAAGGAAGAGGCCAAGAAGGATGCCGCCCCCAAGGCCAAGAAGGCCAAGAAGGCTGCCAAGAAGGCCGAGAAGGCTGTCGAGCCCAAGAAGGAAGAGGCCAAGAAGGCCCTGACCGAAGAGAAGAAGGCTGAAGCCAAGAAGGCCGAGCCCAAGAAGGAAGAGGCCAAGAAGGATGCCAAGAAGGCTGCCAAGGCCGAGCCCAAGAAGGAAGAGGCCAAGAAGGCCCTGACCGAAGAGAAGAAGGAAGAGGCCAAGAAGGACGCCGCCCCCAAGGCCAAGAAGGCCAAGGCTGCCAAGAAGGCCGAGAAGGCTGTCGAGCCCAAGAAGGAAGAGGCCAAGAAGGCCCTGACCGAAGAGAAGAAGGAAGAGGCCAAGAAGGACGCCGCCCCCAAGGCCAAGAAGGCCAAGAAGGCTGCCAAGAAGGCCGAGAAGGAAGCCGCTCCTGCCGAGAAGAAGTAGTCTCGATACGGACCAGCATTGAAAAGGGCCCCGCGAGGGGCCCTTTTCCTATGCCGGCGTGGCCCCCAGGAGGACCTGGAGCACGGCGTCCCGCAGGGAGGTCATGGTGTAGGGCTTGTGGAGGAAGGCGTCGGGCTTGAGGCTCCGGAGGGAGCCCGCCAGGACCTCGCTGGTGTAGCCGCTGCTCAGGATCACCTTGGCCCGGGGGTCCAGCTCCCGGATCTGGGTGGCGGCCTCGACGCCGTTGAGGTGCGGCATGGACAGGTCCATGACGATGATGGAGATGGCGTCCGCATGGGTCCGGTAGCATTCCAGGGCCTCGAGGCCGTCCTCGGCCAGGACGACCTCGAAGCCGGAGGCCATCAGGATCTCCGATGCGCACTGCCTGAGCATGGGCTCGTCGTCCACGAACAGCACCTTGCCCTGCGGGAGCACCAGGCTCGCGGGCTGCTCCGGGGCCTCCCCGCCCTCCGGCGCCTCCACCAGGGGAAGGTAGACCCTGAACACGGATCCGCCTCCGGGAACGCTGTCCACGGCGATGCCGCCCTCCCAGGCCCGGAGGATGCCCAGCACCGCCGACAGTCCCAGGCCCCGGCCGGTGAACTTGGTGGTGAAGAAGGGATCGAAGATCCTCGAAAGGATCTGATCCGTCATCCCGCAGCCCGAGTCCGCGACCTCCAGGACCGCATAGGCTCCGGGCCGCATCTGCGTCTGGGGCAGGAACGCCAGGGCCCCGGGCGGGTCGATGAGGTGCCGGCCGGCGCGTACGGTGATGGCCCCTTCCCTTTCCTCCCCGATGGCCTCGGCCGCGTTGTTGACCAGGCTGACCAGGATCTGGTGGAGCTGCGAAGGGTCCGCGTTGATCAGGAGGGGCTCGCCCGCCACGTCGACGCGAACGGCGATGCGCCTGGGGCAGGAGGCCTCGAACAGCTTTTCCATGCCTTTGACGAAGGTATTGAGGTCCAACAGGATGGGCAGCCAGGGCCCCCGGCCGGTGAAGGCGAGCATCTGGTTCGTGAGAAGCGCGGCCCGCTGCACGGCCTTCTCGATGTTGTCCAGGAAGGGCAGGGCCTGGCTTTCCGGGGGGTAGGCCTGGGTCAGGATTCCGCAGTTTCCCAGGATCGACGTCAGCAGGTTGTTGAAATCATGGGCGATCCCACCGGCCATGACCCGCAGGCTGTCCAGGCGCTGGGCCCTGCGGAGGGATTCCTCGGCCTCCTTCCAGGGGCTGATCTCCGTGTAGATCCCCAGGAACCGCTTCAGGTGGCCCGCGGGGTCGAAGGAGGGGGCGAGGGTGGCGTCCACCCAGTAGAAGGTGCCGTCCTTCGCCCGGTTCTTGATCTCCCCCTTCCAGACCCTGCCGGACAGCAGGGTCTCCCACAGGTTCCGCCAGAAGCAATCCTCGTGGCAGCCGCTGTTGAGGATCCGGTGGTCCTTGCCCACGAGCTCGTGGACCGGATATTTGCTGATCCGGCAGAAAAGTTCATTGACGTGGGTGATCAGCCCCCGGGGGTCCGTGATCGAAACCATGGCGTTCTCATCAACCGTTTTCAGGAGGTCTCCAATATCCTGAAGATGGATGATCGCGTTGGCGGACAGGAGGGTCCGGTCGGCATAACCTTCCATGGCTGCACCTGACGGCAACATAGATTAATCATCACCCGGAGGGGCGGCTCATGAGACGGCGTCTCAGGTCCCAAAGTATAGGTCGCCTCTTGATGATTGCCATATTTTCCATGCCTCCGGGCGAACGAAAAGGGCCCCATCCCGGGGCCCTTTTCATGGGTAGGCAATGTGCCGACTAGCAGACCTGGTGCATCCAGCCGTTGGTGTCGGGGTCCACGCCGTGCTGCAGGTTCAGCAGGGCTTCGCGCAGCTGGGAGGCCACGGGACCGGTCTCGCCGCGGTTGATCTGCCACTCGCCGTGGGCGGATTTCACGGTGCCGATGGGCGTGATGACGGCGGCGGTGCCGCAGGCGAAGGCCTCGGTCATGCGGCCTTCCAGGAGGGCGTCGCGCCAGTCGTCCACGGAGATCCGGCGCTCCTCGGCCCGGAAGCCCAGCTTCTTGGCCATGTCCAGGAGGCTCAGGCGGGTGATGCCGGGCAGCAGGGTGCCGGTGAGCACGGGGGTGACCACGATCGTCTCGCCGCCTTCCTTGTACACGAAGAAGATGTTCATGCCGCCCATCTCCTCGATGTAGCGGCGGTGCACGGCGTCGAGCCACACCACCTGGTCGCAGCCCTCGGCCTTGGCCTCGGTCTGGGCCACGAGGCTGGCGGCGTAGTTGCCGGCGCACTTGGCGGAGCCGGTGCCGCCGGGCGCGGCGCGGACGTAGTTCTCGGAGATCCACACGGTCACGGGCTTGACGCCCTGGGGGAAGTACGCGCCGGCGGGGGAGGCGATGAGGATGAAGAGATACTCCTTGGAGGCCTTGACGCCCAGGGCCGCCTCGGTGGCGATCATGAAGGGGCGCATGTAGAGGCTCTCGCCGATGGCGTTGGGGACCCAGTCCTTCTCCTGGCGGATCAGGAGGTCCGCGGCTTCCACGAAGAGGTCCACGGGCAGCTCGGGCATGGCCAGGCGGCGGGCGGAGGCGTTGAAGCGGTGGGCGTTGGACTCGGGGCGGAAGGTCTTGACGTGGCCGTCGGGCTGCCGGTACGCCTTGAAGCCCTCGAAGATCGCCTGGCCGTAGTGCAGGACGCTGGCGGCGGGGTCCAGGACGATGGGGCCGTAGGGCTTCAGCACGCCCTTGCCCCAGCCCAGCTCCTCGCTGTAGGGGATGACCACCATGTGCTCGGTGAAGACCTTGCCGAACCCCGGGTTCTGCATGCGCTTGGTCCGCTCCTCCGGCGACAGGGGTTCCCGGGCGAGCTGGATGTCGAAGCGCGCGGTGTTGGAGGTGGAGAGGGCGGTCATGGGAGCTCCTTCGGGGTTGAGACGCCGGGGCGGGCATGGATGAGCCCGCCCAGGCGCTCGATGGCTTCGCGGGTCACGCTCGGCGCATGGGTTGAGAAGTTGAGGCGAAGGCAGTTGGTGCCCCGCCCATCCGGAAAGAAGAGAGGACCCGGGGCGAAGCCCAGCCCGTGGGAGATGGCTTCGCGATGGAGATCGAGGGCCGAGACGTCCTCGGGGAGCACCACCCAGAGGTGCATGCCGCCCTTGGGCTCGGTGACTTCGGCGTCCCGGGGGAAACTGGCCTGGATGGCCTCCAGCATGGCGTCCCGGCGCTCCCGGAGGGCCTTGCGGATCCGCACCAGGTGGCGCCGGAACCCGCCGGAGTCCAGGAAGTGGCCCATCACGGCCTGGGAGAGGGTGGGCAGGGCGATGGTGTGCACCTCCTGCACCAGGGCCAGCCGGCGCAGGACGGCGTCGGGGGCGATGATGTAGCCCAGGCGCAGGCCCGCGGCCACGGACTTGGAGAAGCTGCCCAGGTGGATGACGTGCTCGGCCCCCGGCAGGCTCCGGAAGCTCGGCGTGCGCCCGCCGATGAAGCGGAGGTCCCCGTAGGTGTCGTCCTCCACCACCGTGACGCCGTGGGCGCGGGTGAGCGCGAGGATCCGCTCCCGCCGCGCGCGAGAGAGGGTCATGCCGGTGGGATTGTGGAAGGTGGGCACCGTGAAGAGGAACTTCGCGTCGCCCTTCTGCAGGAGGGAGGCGAGCCGGTCGGGGTTCAGGCCGTTGCGGTCCACCGGCACGGGAACCGCCTCGCGGCCCAGGGTGCGGATGAGGGCCAGGGCCCCCACGTAGCAGGGGCTCTCCACCAGCACCCGGTCGCCGGGGATGGTCAGCGATTCCAGCACCAGGGCCAGGCCGGCCTGGGAACCGGGGATGGAGCGGATGCCCCAGCCCGGGGGAACGGGTTCCCCCTCGTCCCGCAGCCACCCGGCGACCCCGGAGAGGTAGGACGGGTGGCCCGCGGGGGCGGCGTACACCCAGGCCTCGGCGTCGAGTTCCTTCATGGTGCGCGTGTACAGCCGGCGGAGGGCGTCGCCCGGCAGCAGGTCCGTGGGGGGGAAGGCTGCGGAAAAGCTCACCAGGCTGCGGTTCTGGGCCGCCTCCAGCGTGTCGCCCAGCCAGGGGCCCAGCTCGTCCTCCCGCACCCGCAGGGAGGAGCCCTGGAAGGGGAAGATGTCGGGATCCAGCAGGGCGGGCGCCTCCGGCAGGTAGTCGCTCACGAAGCTGCCCCGGCCCGTGACGGTCTGCACCCACCCCGTGCGCTTGAGCCCCGCCAGGGCCTTGAGCACGGTCAGGCGGTGCACCTTGAACCGCAGGGCCAGATCCGGCACCGCCGGGAGCCGCATGCCCGGGTTCCACTCGTTGGCCTGGATGAGCGAACGCAGGGTACGCTGCAGCTGCAGATAGAGGGGACTGGCTGCACCGGGATTCAGGGGGGCCGTGGGGATCATGACCCCCAAAGCTTGGGCTCCTGCCGGGGAAAAGTCACCCCACGGGGGTCAAAACTACAGGCCATGGCAGACCGCCCGCCATGATGGAGGCATTTTCAGGAATTTCCCATACCGGCACAGACTGCTAGCTGGCCAGATCCTCGCGCCTTATTCCCGCCGCCCGCCGGATGCCCAGGGCGGAAACCGCCAGGGCGGAGGGGTCCAGCACCTCCCGGGCCACCCGCTGCACCTGCTCCAGTCCGACCTCCTCGATCTCGGCGATCTGCTCGTCCAGGGTCAGGATGCGGTCCGTGTGCAGGCTCTGGTAGGCGAGGGAGAACATGCGGCTGGTGGCGGACTCCTGGCTGAAGACCAGGTTGGTGCGCAGCTGCAGCTTGGCCCGCTCCAGCTCTTCCAGGGTGACGCCCGAGGCCCGCACCTTGGCGCACTCGGCGGCCGCGCGGCGCACCAGCTCCCGGGCCCGCTCCGGCGCGCAGCTGGCGCTGATCTGCAGGGCCCCGGTGTCCTGGTAGTGGGTGAGGTAGGTCCCCACCTGGTAGCACAAGGCGTTCTTCTCCCGCAGTTCCATGAAGAGCCGGCTGGACATGCCGCCTCCGAGCACGTGGCTCAGCACCCCCACCGCAGCCCGGTCCGGATGCACGTGGGGATGGGCCGGGAACCCCATGACGAGGCTGGTCTGCTGCAGCTCCTTGCGGGGCGTGTTGAGGACGAAGGGCCGGGGCCGGCCGGAGGCGGCGCGGCCGGTTTCGTCCCGGAGGCCCCGCGGCAGGGCGTCCAGCACGGGCCCGAGCAGCTCCAGGAAGGGCTGGACCTCGATGTCTCCCGCCGCGACGATGAGGAGGTTGGGCGCCCGGTAGGTCTTGTCGAAGAAGGCCCGGGCCTGGTCCCGCCCGTAGGTGGCCACCTGCTCCCGCCGGCCCAGGATGGAGTGGGACAGGGGGCTGCCCGGCCAGAAGTTGGCGTAGAACAGCTCGCTCACCCAGTCGTCAGGTTGGTCCTCGCTCTGGCTGATCTCCTCCAGGATCACGTTCCGCTCCCGCGCCAGTTCCTCGGCGTCGAAGGTGGGCGTGGTCACCAGGTCCTCCAGGATGGCCACCAGGTCGGGGAGCTTCTCCTTCAGGACCTTGCCGTAGAAACAGGCGGCCTCCTTGCCCGTGAAGGCGTCGAGGCTGCCCCCCAGGTGGTCGGTGGCCTCGGCCATGACCTGGGGTTCCGGGAACCGGGCGGTGCCCTTGAAGACCGTGTGCTCGATGAAGTGGGCCAGCCCCTCCTCTCCCGGGAGTTCCCAGCAGGAGCCGCGCTTCACCCAGAACCCCACGGAGCAGCTGCGCACGCCTGGGATGGGGTCGATGAGGATCTCGGTGCCGTGGGGGGAAACGGAGCGGTAGGGCATCGGACCAGTGTAACGGCGAACCCCGATCCTAGCCTTCCGCGTCCCGCCCAGCCAGACCGACGGGCGTCTTCTGCAGCTTCCAGCCGCACAGCGCCCAGCACAGCGCGCCGAAAAGGACCAGCGCCAGGACCGACACCAGCACGGGGCTGGCGATCTGTTCCTGGGCCAGGATCTCCCAGTCCGCGACCATGCCGCCGCGGCTGCCGGAAATGCTCTCGATGTGGTGGAGGAAGGTGAAGCGCTGCAGGGTCGCGGGCAGCACGCGCAGGATGGACTCCCAGCCGAAGAACACCAGGGCGCCCCAGAGGGTGCCCCGCTTGAAGACGAGCACCAGAAGGCTCATGAACGCCAGTTCCGCCCAGAAGGCGAGCACCAGCGCCAGGGCCTGGAGGGCGGCGGAGGCGGCGTCCGCGCCCAGGGCCATGAGGCCGAGGCCGGCGGCCGCGAGCCAGCCCGCGCCCCAGGCGAACCACACGAGGCCCTTGGCGAAGGGGAGGCTCCACACGGGCACGGGGCGCACGAGGATGAGCGGGAGGGTGCGCTGCTCCAGGTCCTCCCGGATCCCGCCGGGGGCGGCCACCAGCACCATGATGGGGAGGACGAGCGCCGCCAGGACCCCGTGGAAGAGATGCAGCGCCAGGCGGGAGTCGAAGTTGCCGAACTGCCTGCCGACCATCAGGCCCACGAAGGAGAAGGCCACGGGCACCACGGCCAGGGCGCAGAGCACCCAGCCCCGGGCCTGGAGGACCCTCGGCGCGTAGCCCAGGGCCACGGCGCGCACGGTGGTCATCGCGGAGAGGGCTCGGCTCGTCATTGGTGGTCCTTGGTGAGGAACTGGAAGACCGCGTCCAGGTTGAGATCCAGGGGATCCAGGGCGGCCAGGGGCAGGCGCCCTTCCACCACGGCCTCCTGGAGCCGGGGGAGGAAGGTCCTGGGGTTGCGCACGGCCAGGACGGCTCCGCCCTCCTCCATGCGCAGGGCCACCAGCTCGCCCTGCTCCACGGCCCACCGGGCCACGGCGGTGGCGGAGGGGGCGGTGACCCGCAGCTCCACCGGGTGCCGGTCCAGCAGCTCGCGGATCTCGGGCACGCTGCCCTCGGCCAGGAGCCGGCCGCGGAAGAGCAGGAGGATGCGGTCGGTGAGCTGGGCCACCTCGCCCAGGATGTGGCTGGAGACGATGATGCGGGCGCCGCCCCCGGCCAGCATGCGCAGGAGGTCCATGAGCTGGAGCCGGGCCTCGGGATCCAGGCCGTTGAAGGGCTCGTCCAGGATGAGGAGCGAGGGCTCGTGGAGCAGGGCCTGGGCCAGGCGGATGCGCTGGCGCATGCCCTTGGACATGGAGGTGAAGGGCTGGCGCGCCCGGCTCTCCATGCCGGTGATGGCCAGGGCGCGCTGGAGGGCCAGGTCCAGGGCGCGGCCCTGGAGGCCGGAGAGCTGGCCCATCATGCGCAGCCACCGGTCCGCGCGCATGCCGCCCGGGAAGCGGTCCCCCTCGGGCACCAGGCCCAGGCGGGAGAGCACGGCGGGGTTGCGGTAGGGCGCCTCGCCGAACACCCTCACCTCGCCGCCCGAGGGCGGCAGGAGCCCGCACAGGAGCTGGATGAGGCTGGACTTGCCGGCGCCGTTGGGGCCCAGGAGGCCGGTGATGCCGCCCCCGGGTCCCAGGTCGAAGCTGGTGGGGGAAAGGCCGAGGATGTCGCCGTAGCGGAGGGAGGCGCGCTGGAGGGAGATCATATCGTCGCCTCGCTGGGGCGCGTGCGCCGCACTGCGATGATCAGCCAGAGGACCAGGTGGAAGGCGGTGCCAAGGAGCACCGGGATCCAGCCCTGCTCGCTGTCCAGGCCCAGGATGAGCCGGGGCCAGGCCTTGCTCAGCGTGCCCACGCCCAGGGCCATCCAGCGCGGGTCGGACAGGGCGCCGGAAGCGACCGCGCCCAGGGCGCTCGAGCCCAGCAGGATGCCGAGGGCCCATCCGAAGCCGGCCTTGGGGGAGGAGGCCAGGCTGGAGGCGCCCAGCGTGACGGCCCCCATGAGGGCGGAAATGGCGGCGGCCGCGGGCAGAAGGTAGAGGGGCGCCGTGGGCCACACCGGCCCGTGCAGCCCGGCGATGGCCAGGGACAGGCCCCAGGGGAGGAAGATGAAGGGAAGCATGACGGCCAGGGGCAGCCCCGCGGCGAAGAGGGCCTTGGCGCCGAGATAGTCCCTGGGCGTGACGGGGTGGGCATAGAGCAGCGGGCGGATGCGGTAGAGGGTGTCCCGGGCCACGAGCCCGCCGCCCACCAGGGCCACCTGGAGCCACAGGATGGTGATCATGAAGGGGTTCAGGAGCCCGGCCTGGAACCTGGCGCCCTGGGGGAGGAAGGCGTCGGTGACCTTCCGGATGTCGGCCAGGGCGGCCTTGCTGGCCATGAGGTGGTTCACGTAGAGCTGCGCGCAGAGGATAAGGAGGATGGCCAGGAACACGAACCCGAAGAACCGCCCCAGCTTGAGGCGGAGCACCCGCCGCAGGTCGAAGCGGAAGATCACGAGCGCGGGCGGCAGGCCCAGGCCCTGCTCGGGGCGGGGGGGAAGGGAGGGGGCGTAGATGGGCATCAGGCGGGCCTCAGGGCGCGGATCAGGACTTCGTCGAGGCGGTCATGCCTGGGGGTGAGCTGCACCAGGGTGGCGTTCCTCGCCTGGGCCCACCGGAAGGCGGCCACGGGATCGGGGTCCGCCAGCTCCACGTCGTAGAGCCCGTTGCGGGCCTCCAGCACGGTGCCCAGCTGGCCCAGTTCGGCCTCCTGCCCAGGCGCCAGCGGATCCAGGAACCGCAGCTCGAAGCGCCGGGCCAGCATCCTGCGCAGGCCCGCCATGCTGCCGCTGGCCTTCACTTCGCCCTTGTCCAGGATCACCAGCTGGTCCGCCACCCGCTCCACGTCCAGCAGCAGGTGGCTGGCCAGCACGACGCTGGTGTCGAGCTCGGCGCGAACCTTCAGCACCAGGTCCAGCATGCGGGTGCGGCCGTCGGGATCCAGGCCGTTGGTGGGCTCGTCCAGGAAGACCAGTTCGGGCGAGTGGACCAGGGCCTGGGCCAGCTTCACCCGCTGGCGCATGCCCGTGGAGTACCCGGAGACGTTGCGGTAGCGGGACTCGTCCAGCCCCACGAAGTAGAGCACCTCGTGCGAGCGGTCCCGGGACTGGCGGGCGGAGAGGCCGCTCAGCTCGCCCCAGAAGGCCACCTGCTCGTAGGCCGAGGCGTCCTCGATGAGGGCGTCGTACTCGGGCATGTACCCGATGCGGGAACGCAACTTCGCCGCATCGGGACTGCCCAGGGGCACGCCCAGCACCTCGCCCCGGCCCCCTGCGGGCCGCAACAGGCCCAGCAGCGTCTTGAGGAGCGTGGACTTGCCCGAGCCGTTGGGGCCGAGGAGACCGATGATCCCCGGCTCCAGCTCCAGGGTCACCCCGCGAAGGGCGACCACCGGTCCGTACCGAACTTCCAGTTCTTCGAATGCGAGCAAGGGGTGCTCCTAGAATTTCATCCCGACGCTGCCCTGGAGGACGTTCCCATCGTAGGTGCGGTCCACGGAACTCACAAGGTAGCGCGCTTCCGCCGACAGGGCCCGGTTGAAACGGTAGCCGGCGCCCGCGGTCACCGCCAGCTTGGTGGTGTGGGAGGACACCCGGGCACCGGCCGCGGGCGTGCGATCGAAGAACCACCGCACCCCGCCCAGGCCGGCCAGGACGTAGGGCCCCTTGAAACTGCCGGAGAAATGGTAGAGGTGGTCGAAGGAAAGGACGTAGTTGCTCGCCTTGGTCTTCAGGGCCGGGGTCCCGGCGGGGCCGCCCTCGGGGAAGACGTTCCACTCCAGCCGCGTGCGCCGGGAGAGGCCGTCCTTGAAGTAGCGGTTCCACTGCACGCCCAGGCCCAGGCCGGTGGTGTGGTCCAGGGCCGTCCCCAGCTCCTTGGCGGGGAGGTTCGCCTGCACCTGCCAGGCGAATTCCGACCGGTCGCGGGAATGCCAGTGCCAGCGGTGGCGATCCGGCTTGGCCTCGGGCTCGTCGGCGAAGACGGGCGCGACGCTGGCGGCGCAGAGGAGGAGGACGAGGGTTCGAAGAACATGCCGCATGGAATCTCCGTGGCTTTCCAATGCCTACGGATCGGCGGCCCCGGAGGTTTAGAGGAATCCCAGGAGAGGGTTCCCCCCCGTCCCGAAGTTCGCGAGGTTCGGGAAGATCGCGGCGAGGTCGGAGGCGCCCACGCCCAGCCAGGATCCGAGGGTGGCGGCGTACTGGTCCACGGCGGTGGTGGGGATCCAGACGCCGCTGAAGGGGGAATCGGGGTTCACGAAGGCGCCCAAGTCGGGGCCCACGGTGGGGAAGCGCCCGTAGAGGTCGCCGCCCTTGACGGCGCCGCCCACCACCAGGTGGTGGGCGCCCCAGCCGTGGTCGGTGCCCGAGCCGTTGCTGGTGAAGGTGCGCCCGAAGTCGGACATGGTGAAGGCCGTCACGCTGCCGCTGAGGTCGGCGCCGTTGAGGGAGGCCAGGCTCTGCATGAAGTAGCCCAGCCCCGCGTCCAGGTTGAGCATGAGCCTGGGGTGGCTCGCATTCTCGTCCATGTGGGTGTCGTGGCCGCCCACGCCCAGGAAGAACACCTGGCGCTTCATGCCCAGCACCTGCCCGGCGGCGATGAGGTTGGCGATGGTCTGGAGGCCGGTGGCCACGGGATTGACGACGCTGGCTCCCGTGCGGGGGTCGGTGACCCTGGGGGGAGCGGGGGCGGCGGTGATCGCCAGGAGGGCGTTGGCCAGCTGCTGCTGGGCCGTTGCCGAGCGGCTCACCACCGCGGCGTGGTCGGCCTGGAAGTGGGATGGGATCGACGGCGTGGGGGACGTGATGATCGACTGGAGGGTGCCGGGGGCGGCGGAGCTTCCGAAGAGGCTGCCCTGCCGGGTGCCGCTGATGGCGATGGGACCCGAGGCGGAGGACTGGTAGGCGAGGGTGGTGCGCCCGGAGAGCAACACGGCGTTCCCCGACACCGATATGGCGGTGAACACCCCATTGGCGTTGGCGGAGGCGAACGTGTCGGCCAGGAGGCCGCCCCAGCCCAGGCGGGCCCCCTCCCCCGCTCCGGTCTGCCACGTGGACTGCTGGTCGTTGTGGGAGTAGAGGCTCCTGGGCAGGGTGGCGGTGCCGGCCTTGTACTGGGCGCGGGTGACGGGCTGGACCAGGGTGCCCAGGTTGGCCACCACGGCGGCCTTGCCCTGGGCGAAGAGGCCCTGGACGTTGGTCATGAGCGGGTGGAGGGCGAAGGTGCGCACCCCGGTGCCGGTGGTGCCCGCGGGCCACCCGTTGTCGGTGCGGGGCACGATGGGCAGCACGCCGCCCAGGGCCGAGGCCCCCTGGGACCCCAGGGCCCCCGCCACGGCCGGGGCGCCCGGCTCGGCCAGGGCGATGGAGGACGCGCCGCCCACGTTCCGGGAGGCCTGGTAGCGGCCCCAGGAATCGGCGTCGGTGGCCATGACCATGTTGGCGGAGTCGTTGCCGCCCAGCAGGAAGATGCACACCAGGGCCTTGTAGTCCGTGGGCGCGGCCAGGGCGCCCAGGGAGGCCAGGCGCAGGCCGAAGGGGTGCAGGGCAGGACCCAGGCCCAGGGCCGCGGAAAGGCGGAGGAAGTCGCGACGGGATGAGGGCATGGTTGCTCCGCTCAGCGCTGGTGCAGGAATTCGGGGGAGGCGAGGGTCAGGAACACGGCGATCTTCACCCGGTCCAGACGGGCCTTGTCCAGGTCGGCCTGGACGCCCGTGGTGGGCAGCTTGCGGGCCGCGACGGCCGCGGTGATCTGGTCGCGCAGCGTGGCCGACATGGCCGAGCAGGTGAGGACGTCGGCCACCCGCGCCACCAGGGCCGAGGGGGTTTCCGCCAGCGGGAGTTCCGCGGCGTAGGCCGCGGTGATGTCGGCGCCGGTGGTGGGGGGCAGGGTGCCGGTGCCGCCGCCGATGCCGTTGGAGACGAGGTTCAGGAGGAAGTTCAGGTAGCCCGCCACCGAGACCTCGTCCACGGTCTGGAACTCCGGGGCCAGCAGCCCCGCGGCTCCCAGCTCGCCGTGGGGGGGCACGAAGCCGGGGCGCCAGAAGTTGAAGACGGACGGCGCATTGAGCGGCGACTGGCCGAGGCTGGTGGAGCTGGAGTCCAGTCCGGGCATGAGCCAGGTGCCGGACTGGGAGGAGGCGCCGAAGGCCCTCATCCAGGCCGTGAGCCGCAGCACGGGCTCCTTCAGCTTCCCGTAGCCCGGGTCGGAGGAGGCCGTGCGGGCCTCGGGGTCCAGCAGGAGGGCCCGCACCACCGCCTTCAGGTCCCCGCGCACCCCCTTGCCGTTGTCGTTGAACGCCGCGGCCACCCGGCCCACGTAGGCCGGGGAGGGGTTGCTGGTCACCAGCTGCTGGATGAGCCGCGTGGCGAGGAAGGGCCCGACGTTGGGGTGGCCGGCGAGGGTGTCCAGGGCCACCTTGAGATCCCCCGCGGGGTCCGGCGTGGAGGAGGCGGCGATGGTGGTGCCCAGGAAGCTCTTGGCGCTCACGGAGTGGTAGGCGGGGTAGAGGCCCATGGCCGTGGTCTCGCTGGCGGGGCCCTCCATCTTCCAGAAGGTGGTGCTGGTGGGATTGGCGGCGTACCAGCCCCAGCCCGTGAACGCCTTGGCCAGGCCCGCCACGTCGTCATGGCTGTAGGTGGGGATGGGGGCGCCCTGGGCGTCGGTCTTCAGGGTGCCGTCGGCGTTGAGCTGGTAGAGGCCGATGGTGAAGAGCTGCATGACCTCCCGGGCGAAGTTCTCGTCCGGCAGGCGCCCGCGGGTGAGGTCCTCCTGTCGGTTGTTGAAGGAGGAGAGGTAGAACCCCATGGCCGGATGGAGGGTGACGTCCTCCAGGAGCCTGCGGAAGCTGCCGAAGGCGCCGGCCCGGAGCGTGTCGTAGTAGGAGGCCGCGCTGCGGGGATGGCCGGCGACCTTGGCGTCCTGCATGGACACCACCATGATCTGGCTCAGTGCGAAGGCCACCCGGTGCCGCAGGGGGTCCCCGGCGTTGACCGCCTGCCCGTAGAAATGCTCATAGAACTGGTTGGGACCGAGACTGAGGAGCCCGGTGGTCCTGCCCGAGTTGTAGGCGTCGAACTGGGCCTGGCGGGCGTCCATGTGGGCCACGAAGGTATCGGTGGCCGGCTGGGCCAGCTGGTGGTCCACCCAGCCGGCGTAGCCCAGGGTGGTCAGCAGGGCCACGTCCGCGTCCGAGGGACCGAAGGTGGCCTGGGTGAGGAAGCGCCGGGCCTCGGCGGGCGTCGCGGGGGGATCCTTGGGCGGGGCCAGGGTGGGGTGGCTGCCGCCGCCGCACGCCAGCAGGAAAGCGGCCGCCATGGAGATCACGGACCTTCGGATAAAGGTGGGGCGGATCATACGTGCTCCCGAGAAGGGCTTGCCTAGCGCTCGATTCCCGGGGGGCCATGTACCGTGCCAAACCATTCATATGATAAGGCAAGCGAGCGAAGGGTGACGAAAAGAATCACGATCCTTCGCACGGATCCACATGGGCAGAAAAAAACGCCCGGCATGGTGTGCCGGGCGTTTTCGTCGCGCTGGGCGCGGTCTACTCGGTGACGAGCTCCCGGCGGCGCTCCTTGAGGCGGCCGGCCTTGCCGAGCTTGTCGCGCAGGAAGTAGAGCTTGGCGCGGCGGACCTTGCCGCTGCGGAGCACTTCCAGCTTGTCGATCGAGGGGCTGTGGAGGGGGAAGACCCGCTCGACCCCGATGCCGGCCGAGATCTTCCGGACGGTGAAGGAGGTGCGCATGCCGCCGCCCTTGATGCTGATCACCACGCCCTGGTAGATCTGGATGCGTTCCTTCTCGCCTTCCTTCACCTTCACGTGCACCTTGACGGTGTCGCCGGGGGCGATCTTGGGGAGGTCGGAACGAAGCATGCCAGCTTCGAGGCGGTCCATAATGTTGGTCATGACTTCTCCTGTTGAGGCCAGCGGTCCCAGGGCCAGAACGGCCGGACATGGCGCACGAATCCCACACTCGGGCTGATCAGTTTACCGGAATGAGCCCGGATTTCCAGCGCTTTTCCAGCCTTTGGGCCGGGGCCGGTCCCAGTCCTCGGGGTGCTCGGCCTGCCAGGCGCACCATTGGTCCGCCCGGGGCAGGGCCGGGATGCGGGCCCGGAAGGCCTCCCACAGGTCCGGGCGCAGGCGCTTCGTGCGGGCCATGGCCTCCCGGAGGCGGTGGAGGCGGATGGCCTCGTGGTTGCCGCCCTGGAGCACGGCGGGGACCGGGAGGCCCTCGAACTCCGCGGGGCGGGTGTAGTGGGTGTGGTCCAGCAGGCCCCCGGCGAAGCTGTCGGCGTCGGCCGAGGCGCTGTTGCCCAGGACCCCGGGGAGCCAGCGGCACACCGCGTCGATGAGGAAGAGGGCCGGGAGCTCGCCCCCGGAGAGCACGGCCTCCCCGACGCTCAGCTCCTCGTCGATGTAGAGGTCCACGGCCCGCTGGTCCAGGCCCTCGAAGCGCGTGCAGACCAGCACGACCTGGTCCAGGGCGGCCAGTTCCAGGACCTTGGCCTGGTCCAGGGGCGGGGCGGCGGGGCTGAAGTGGATGACCCGGCGCCGGGGTTCCCGGGGCAGCGAGGCCAGGGCGTCCCGGACCACGTCGGGCCGGAGCACCATGCCCGGCCCGCCCCCGAAGGGCGGGGCGTCCACGTGGCCGAAGGCGTTGCCCGCGAAGGGGCGGTAGGAGTGGGTGGCCAGCACGTGCCCCAGGTCCCGGAAGGCCCGGCCCGTGACCCCCGTGAGGGCCAGATCGAAGAACTCGGGGAGAAGGGTCAGGGCGTCGAAGCGCATGGGGTTCCAGTTTGTCACAAGGAATTGAAGGGTTGGACCTTGCGCTTTGGCCGGGGGCAACCATCCTTGCGGGGTCGAATCCGGCCGGAACGGCTACAAGTATATAAATAATTACCTTTGAAGGGGCCTGCCGGGCCTCTCCGTCCCCTTTTCAGCCATCCTTCCAAAAGAAAGGCGCTCCCATGGAATGGGTCACTCTCCTCCTCCAGATCCTCGAACTGCTGATCCGGCTGCTCGCTACGAAGTAGGCGTCTCCTCGGACCAGCCCTCCCCGTCCTCCAGGGCGGGATCCACCGGCACCCGGTAGGCCTCGGAGCCCCACGCTCCCAGGTCCCGGGTGCGACAGCGTTCGGAGCAGAAGGGCCGGGTGGGGGTCGTCTCCCAGGGGACGGGTTTGCGGCATTGGGGGCAGGGGCGCACGAGCATGGCCCCAGTCTACCACCCGGCCCTCCACGCAATCCTGCTTGCGTCGGCATTAAAAAATTTTAGTCAGTTTTGGAAGATCCGGTTGACACCTGGATTTCCATGCGTAGACTGGGAAGTGCGGAATGGTGACGGAACCGTCCGGCACCCCCCAGGAGGCAGGTATGGGAAAGATCATCGGCATCGACCTCGGCACCACCAACAGCTGCGTCGCAGTCATGGAGGGTGGCCAGCCAAAGGTCATTCCCAACGCGGAAGGCTCGGACACCACCCCCAGCGTGGTGGGCTTCAACCCCAAGACCAGCGAGCGCCTGGTCGGCGCGGCCGCCAAGCGGCAGGCCGTGGCCCAGCCCAAGAACACGGTCTCCTCCATCAAGCGGTTCATGGGGCTCCCCTTCGCCGATTCCTCCAAGGAACAGCACCTGGTGCCCTACCTGGTCGAGCGCGGCGAGAAGGGCGGCTGCAACGTCAACATCATGGGCAAGCACTACACCCCTGAAGAAATCAGCGCCATGGTGCTCACCAAGATGAAGGAGAGCGCCGAGGCCTACCTGGGCGAGAAGGTGACCCAGGCCGTCATCACGGTCCCGGCCTACTTCAACGACGCCCAGCGCCAGGCCACCAAGGACGCCGGGGCCATCGCGGGCCTGGAGGTGATGCGCATCATCAACGAGCCCACCGCCGCGGCCCTGGCCTACGGCCTGGACAAGAAGAAGGACGGGACCATCGCGGTGTTCGACTTCGGCGGCGGCACCTTCGACATCTCGATCCTGGAGGTGTCCGAGGGCGTGGTCGAGGTGAAGTCCACCAACGGCGACACCCACCTGGGCGGCGACAACGTGGACCAGCTGATCATCGACTGGCTCATCGAGGAGTTCCAGAAGGCCGAGGGCATCGACCTGCGCAAGCAGGCGGAATCCCTGCAGCGCCTGAAGGAGGCCGCCGAAAAGGCCAAGTGCGAGCTCTCCACCACCACCCAGACCGACATCAGCCTGCCCTACATCACGGCGGACGCCAGCGGTCCCAAGCACATCAGCCAGACCCTCACCCGCAGCCGCTTCGAGGCCATGCTCGAGCCGATCCTCAAGCAGCTTCGCGTCCCCTGCGAGAACGCGGTGAAGGACGCCAAGCTCAGCCACCACGAGATCGACGAGGTCGTCCTGGTGGGCGGCTCCACCCGCACCCCCAAGGTGCAGGAGCTGGTGAAGTCCATCTTCGGCCGCGAGCCCAACAAGAGCGTGAACCCTGACGAAGTGGTGGCCGTGGGCGCCGCGGTGCAGGGCGGCGTGCTCGCCGGCGACGTGAAGGGCGTGCTGCTCCTGGACGTGACGCCGCTCTCCCTGGGCATCAACGCCAACGGCGGGCAGATGAGCGTCATCATCCCCCGCAACACCACCATTCCCACCAAGCGGTCCGAGATCTACACCACCGCCGTGGACAACCAGCCCGGCGTGGACATCGAGGTGTTCCAGGGCGAACGCCCGCTCGTCGAGGGCAACAAGCTCCTGGGCAACTTCCACCTGGGCGGCCTGCCCCCCGCGCCCCGCGGCATGCCCCAGATCGAGGTGGTCTTCGACATCGACGCCAACGGCATCGTGCACGTGACGGCCAAGGACAAGGGCACCGGCAAGGACGCCAGCATCACCCTCACCGGCTCCACGGGCCTGTCCAAGGAGGAGATCGACGCCAAGGTCAAGGACGCCGAGGCCCACAAGGCCGAGGACGAGGACCGCAAGAAGCTCCTGGAGGACAAGAACCACCTGGACCAGACCATCTACCAGGTGGAGAAGCTCATCAAGGAGAACGGCGAGAAGCTCCCCGAGGGCGACCGCAAGGACGCCGAGGCCGCCATCGCCGAAGGCAAGGAGGCCCTGGCCAGCCTGGACAAGGACCGCATCGCCAAGGCCCTGGAGAACCTCAACGCCAAGAGCCACAAGCTGGCCGAGAGCATCTACAAGGATGCCCAGCCCCCGCAGGATCCCGGCGCGGCGGCCCCCGGCGGGGACCCCAAGAAGAAGGAGGACGACGTCATCGACGCCGAAGTCGTGAACTAGGAATTGACGCATTCCCGTGGGGCCGGGGTTTCGACCCCGGCCCTTCGTCTATCCGGCAAAAAACCTTAGTCCGGGTGGCGCAAATCCAGGGTAAATTGCTGCCATGGCCACTCCCGACTACTACAAGATTCTTGGCGTCCCCAAGGGCGCCTCCGAGGAGGACATCAAGAAGGCCTACCGGAAGCTCGCGCGCAAGTTCCATCCGGACCTCAACCCCGGCAACAAGGAGTCGGAGGCCCGGTTCAAGGAGCTCGCCGAGGCCAACGACGTCCTGTCCGATCCTGCCAAGCGGAAGAACTACGACACCTACGGCGACCCGGCCGGGCCGGGGCCCCAGATGGGCGGCGGCCAGGGCTTCTCCTTCGAGGACGGCGGATTCGCCGGCAGCTTCCAGGATCTCTTCCAGGGCTTCGGCAAGCGGCCCCCGGGCCGCCGGAGGCCGGGGCCCCGGGCCGGCGAGGACACCCAGCACACCGTCCGCATCGGCTTCAAGGACGCCTTCAGCGGCACCCGCCTCACCCTCAACCTGCACCGCTCCGAGACCTGCACGGCCTGCCAGGGCAGCGGGGACAAGGTGGGCGCGCCGGTGAGCACCTGCCCCACCTGTTCCGGCCGGGGCTACCAGGAGCTGGGCGGCGGCTTCTTCCGCTCGAGGGAGGAGTGCCCGGCCTGCGGCGGAACGGGGAAGAAGGCCCCCCCCTGCGAGACCTGCAAGGGCCAGGGGCGCATCCCCCGGAACGAGTCCGTGACCGTGGCCATCCCCGCGGGGGTGGAGGACGGGACCCGGCTGCGGGTGGCCGGCAAGGGCGAGGCCGGACGGCGCGGCGGCGGCCCCGGGGACCTCTACCTGCAGGTGCAGGTGGAAGCGGACCCGCGCTTCGAGCGCCGGGGGGCGAACCTCTATCTGGATCTCCCCATCAGTTTTTCCGAGAGCGCCCTGGGGGCCAAGGTGGAGATCCCCACCCCCGAGGGCCACTCCACCATCAAGATCCCGCCGGGCACCCAGGGCGGCGCCAACCTCCGCCTCAAGGGGCTGGGCATGCCCATCCCCGGAGCCTCCCAGCGGGGGGATCTCTTCGCCCGCATCAAGGTGGTGACGCCGAAGATCGAGGACGAGCGGTCCAAGGAACTGCTCCGGGAACTTGCGGAACTCAACGACGGATCCATCCGTGCGGACGCGTGGAGGTGATATGAGGCGGGATCCGAAAAGCGGCTCGTACATGATCGGCGTGGTGGCCGCCCGGTATGAAATCCACCCCCAGACCCTGCGCTTATATGAAAGGGAAGGGCTCCTTCTCCCCTCCCGGACGGAGGGCAAGACCCGCCTCTACAGTGAGGACGACCTGGAACGCCTTGAGTTCATCCTTAGTCTTACCAGAGACTTGGGTGTAAATCTGGCCGGCGTCGAGGTGGTCCTGAACCTCCGGGACCGCATGAAAAAAATGCAGGAGGAGATGCAAAACATTATCGAAAAAAATGAATCTAAAATGAAGTCAGCCGGACTTGAACCCGAAAGGGGTCCGGAAGGCATTTCTTCGACAGGCCTGGTCAAACTGACGCACCAAGGCCTGCGCAAGAGGTAAGCTGACAATCCCTTTGTTATGCTGTTCCTTCTTCAAGGTGGAATGTGCCCCAACGGCATCTGGAAGAGCGGTCGCTCGACAAGTACTTCGACTCGATCAGGGATCTCCCGCTCCTGACCGCGGAGGAGGAGCGCATCAACGGCAGGCTGTGGCAGAACGACCGCAACCCCGAGGGCCTGCGCATGCTCGTGGAGGGCAACCTCCGCTTCGTCGTCAAGGAGGCGCGCAAGTTCCAGGGCATGGGGCTCGACCTGCTGGACCTCATCTCCGAGGGTAACCTCGGCCTCATCGAGGCCGCCAAGCGCTTCGATCCCGAGCGCGAGAACAAGTTCCTTACCTACGCGTCCTGGTGGGTGCGCCAGGCCATCTTCCACGCGCTGGCCGAGCACGGCAGCAAGATCCGCCTGCCCCAGAAGGTGGCCGGGCACCTGGTGCAGCTCAACCGCATCACCCACCGCCTGGGCCAGGACCTGGGCCGCACGCCCACCGTGGCCGACATCGTCGCCAACAGCAACTTCTCCGCGGAGGAGGTGGAGCGCCTGCAGCTGCTGCAGCAGACCACCTCCACCGTCAGCACCGAGCAGGGCATGGGCGAGTCGGACCTCACCCTGGGCGACAGCCTCGAGCAGACCATCGAGCCCAGCGCCATGGACACCCTGGACCAGGAGTCCTTCCAGGACCAGGTGCGGCTCAGCCTGGGCCTGCTCAACGAGAAGGAGCGCCGCATCATCGCCCTGCACTTCGGCCTGGACGGCTCGGACCCCATGACGCTCGAGCGCATCGGCCAGTCCTTCGAGCCCCCCATCAGCCGCGAGCGGGTGCGCCAGATCGAGGAGCGCGCCTTCATGAAGATCCGCGAGCGCAGGCGCGTCCTCCTCGGGCAGTTCCTGAAGGGAGACCGTTCGTGAAAGGTGCCGAAGTCTGCCCCCTCTGCGACGGGCGGCGGGTGATCCTGGATCCGGATCCCATGAAGCCGGCGCGCCCCTGCACGTGCGCGGCCCCGGCCGCGGCCCAGCGCGCGGTGCACGGCATTCCCGGGCGGTACCGCGAGGCCACCTTCGAGTCCTTCTGGGAGTGGTGGAAGATCCAGAACCCGCGCGAGAAGCTCGTGGGCTCGCTGGCGCAGGTGAACCAGCTGCTCGACAACGCCGAGATCCGCGCCACCCTCTCCGAGGACCTGCGCAGCAAGCTCGACCTCATCGTCCACAAGTGCGGGCCCAAGGCCGGCCCCGACGGCGAGATGACCTGGCGCGACCCCAGGCCGGCCCAGGAGCCCTGGGGCTACCGCTCGCTGTTCAACTGGGCGCGCAGCGACCGGGACCCCTCCGACTTCTGGTGGATCGACGGGCCTCCGGGCTCCGGGCGCAGCACCCTGGCCGCGGCGGCCCTCAAGGCCTGCGGCGAGCGCACCCGCGGCGGCGGCCTGTTCATCTCGGTGCGCGCCTTCACGCTGGAGCTGCGCGACACCTACTACGATTCCCGCAGCTTCACCAACACCGACTTCATCAGCGAGCGCGACCGAATGGCGCCGCTGCTTGAGGCGCCCATCCTCGTGCTGGACGACTTCGACCGCATGGACGGCGACATCCGCGTGGTGCGCGCCATGGCCCAGCTCCTGGACCACCGCTACGGGGAGCAGCTCCCCACCCTCCTCACCGCCAGCCGGTGGACCGAGACCCTCCAGAACGGCGACCGGGACACCTACCCGCTGCTGCGCCTCGACGATCCCAGCCTCTTCCGGCGCCTGGCCTCGGCCAAGCGGGTCGTGCTGCGCCCGACCCTGGAGCGGCTGCTGGAAACCCTGAATGGGTAGGAAGCTCCTCCGCGCGCTCCTGCTCCTCCACCTGCGCCGCCCCGCGGGCCTGTGGATCGGGCTGGCCGTCCTGACCCTGGCCCTGGGCCTGGGCGCGCTGCGCGTGGAGCGCAGGCTCGACCTCATGAGCCTCCTGCCCACGGACAACCCCGTGGTGCGCGCCAGCATCGAGGCCGGCGTGGGCCAGCAGGAACTGCTCTGGCTCGCCGCCGAAGGCGGGCCCGGGGACCTGGAGGCCCGGCAGGCCTGGGCCGAGCACCTGGTGGAGAACCTCCTCACCGACGCCAGCGTCCCCCTGAACGGCATGAGCGGCGAGGGCCGCATCTCGCCGCCCATCCCCGTGCCGGAGGCCCGGGGCGCCTCCCTCTGGCCGCCCCTGCTGGCCGCGGGCAGCTTCCTCGAGGGCGACGGCGCCGTGGGGCGCCTGGTCACCGAGCAGTTCTACGCCCTGGCCCCCATGCTCCTGGGGGACCGCCTGGCGCCCCTGAAGGACCCCGCCGAGCTGCAGCGGCGCTTCCGGGCGACGGCGAAGGCCCTGGCCTCTCCGGACCCGGCCAAGGCCAAGCTGGCCCAGCTCGACCCCCTCCAGCTCAGCCAGTTCGTGACGGAAAAGGACGAGACCCGCCTGAGGGTGACCCAGGGCGCCAGGGCCTTCCCCGTGAAGCTGCGCACGGGCTACCTGGAGACCCGCGACGGCCGCTTCGTCCTGGTCCCCCTGGTGCTGGACTTCCCCAGCGGCGACGCCCGGGCCACGGCGCGGGTCCTGCGGTGGCTGGGCGCGGGCGCCCGGGGTCCCCTGCCGGAGCGGGCCACCCACGCCCAGGTGCGCGGGGCGCTGGCCGCGGGCCCCGACCGCGCCTTCCCGCTCCAGGCCACCGGCGCCCACGCCATCGCCTACTGGGAGTCCCACACCCTCACCCGGGAGATCCTCCTGAGCCTCCTGCTGAGCTTCGTGCTCATCGGACTGGTGTACTGGATCGGCTTCCGGACCCTGGCCGGCTACGGTTTCGTGGTGGTCCCCCTCCTGCTGGGCATGCTGTGGGCCCTGGGCCTCACGGGCTGGGTCCTGGGCCGGCTCAACCTCATGGCGGCCGCTTTCGGCGCGGTGCTCCTGGGCATCGGGGACGATGTGGGCATCCTGCTCTTCAGCCGCTACCGGGACGAACGCCAGACGGGCCGCACCAAGGCCCTGAGCCTGCGCGCCGCCCTCCTGGGCACCGGCCCCGGCGTCATCGCCGGGGGCCTTGCCACCTCCGCGGCGTTCCTGGCGTGCGTGGCGGCGCCCTTCCCGGGCTTCCGGGACCTGGGCCTGACCGCCGGCCTGGGCCTCCTGGCCTGCATGGCCGCGAGCTTCCTGGTGCTGCCGGCCCTGCTCCTGGCCCTGGACCGGGGCACGGGGACCTTCGCGCCCGCCCCGCACGCCCTCGACCGCCCCGCCCCCATCCGGCCCTGGAAGCCCGCCCTGGCCCTGGCCCTGCTGGTGCTGGGCACCTGGGGCATCGGCTCCATGAAGTGGGAGGAGGACCTGCGCCGCTTCCGCCAGCAGGGAAACCCCGCCCTCTCCCTGCAGGAGACCCTCAGCCACGCCCTGGGAGCCGGCCTCCAGCCCCTGGCGGTGCAGCTGCCCCTGGACGACCCCGCGCGCCTGCCCCAGCTGTGGAACGCCGTGGTCGTCCCCCTGCGCAGGGAGGGCCTGCCCATGCCCGAGTGGAAGGTGCCGTCGCCCGAGCTCAAGCGGATCCTGGGTTCGGACACCTGGTACCGCCGGGCCCTGGAGGAGGCGGCCTCCGCGGGCCTGGACCCGGTGGCCCTGGAAGGCAGCCTTACCGCCCTGCGCGCCAGCGTGGAGAATCCCGCCAACGTGCCCCGGAGCATCCAGGCCCTCATGCCCCCCGTGAAGGCCCCGGTGCGGCGCGCCCCGCTCCAGCTCTTCGGATGGCACGCGGGGCCCCGGGAGCCGGAGGCCGCCCCGGCCGCGACCTTCACCCTGCCCCTGCGCCTTTCCGAAGGCGCCCAGGAGCGCATCGAGGCCGAAGTGGAGGCCGCCGGAGGGCGCATGGTGGGCACCCGCCCCCTCTTCCGCGCCATCAAGGCCGTGGCCCGGGACGCCCTGCGCCAGGTGATCCTCCTGGCCCTGGCCGCCGTGCTGGCCGTGGTGGCCGTCTTCGGGCGGCGCCTGCGCTTCCTGGGGCTGGCCCTGGTGCCCCTGGCGGCGAGCCAGGTGGGGGCCCTGGGCATCCTGGGCTGGATCGGCGAGCCGCTCACGTTCCTGTCCCTGGTGGCCATCCCCATCGCCCTGGGCGTGAGCGTGGACACCGCCATGAACCTCCTCCACCGGGCCCGCCTGGAGCCCCATGCGGCGGCCCGCGTGGCCCGGGTCAACGCCGTGTGCGCCGGCACCACCCTGGCCGGCTTCGGGGGCCTGGCCTTCAGCGGGTACCGGGGCCTGCGCGGCCTGGGCCTGGCCTCCCTGGGCGGCGTGGCCCTGGCCCTCCTCGTCACCCAGTGGGTCCTTCCCTGGATCCTGGAGCGGTGGCCCCTGCACCGGAGCGAACCGTGAACGACCTCAAGGCCCTCGTTGAGGCCCGCCTGGCCAAGGGCCCCCTGCCCGCCGCCGAGGCCATGGCCCTGGCCCTCTACCACCCGGAATTCGGCTACTACCGGCGCGCCGAGGGCCCCTGGGGCTTCGAGGGCGCAGACTACTACACGGCCCTGGACCTGGGACCCCTGCTGGGCGAGGCCCTGGCCACGCGCCTGGAGCGGGCCTGGGAACGGCTCGGTCGGCCCGATCCCTTCGTCGTGCTGGAACCCGGCGCCGGCCGGGGCTGGCTGGGCCGGGACCTGCTGCAGGCCTCCCGAGGGGCCTTCGGCGCGTGCCTGCGCTACCTCCACCGGGACGACAACCCCGCCGCCGCGGCCGCCGCGCGCATCGCCCTGGCGCCCCACCTCGAATCCGGCCGGGCCCGCATCGTCGCCCAGCAGGAGCCCCTGGAACCCTTCCGGGGCGCCATCCTCTCCAACGAGCTCTTCGACGCCCTGCCCGCCCAGCCCTACCGCTGGGACGGCGAGCGCTGGAGCTACGAGGCCCTGACCGCCCAGGGCCAGGCATGGCTGCCGGCGGACCCCTGCGAAGCCGTCGACTGGTTCGCCTCCCAGGCCGAAGGCGGCCTGGAGGCCGGGGACGGCGCCCCCTGGTGCGAGGACCTGCCCGGGCTGGTGCGGGACCTGGCCGGGTGCCTGGAGGCGGGTCTCTTCCTCGCCATCGACTACGGCCACACCGCCAGCCGGGTCCTGGACAAGGGCTCCGACCTGCGCCGCTACAAGGGCCACAAGGTGGACGGCGCCTGGTGGGAGGACCTGGGGGAGGCCGACCTCACCGCCGACGTGGACTTCACCCGCCTCGCCCTCCACCTGGAGCGCGCGGGCCTGCGCGAGTCCGCCCACGTGAGCCTCAGCGCCTGGATCCGGGAGCACGCGCCCCTGGCGGCCTGGGAGGAGGCGTGGCAGACCCTGGAGCCGGCGGCACGCGTGAAGCGCATGGAGAACCTCCTGCAGCTCACCCTGCCCACCTTCATGGGCGAGCGGTTCCGGGTGCTGGAGGCCTGGAGGAGTTGTGATTGAGGACCGGGCCACCGGGCGCCAGGGGGGATAGAATTGGGTCCCCACTTGTGCCAAGGAGCCCCATGTCCACCCGCAACCGCATCACCCTGGGCCTCGTGCCGATCCTGGCCCTGGCCGCCATGCCGCTTCGGCCGGAGCAGCCCATGACCCCCACCCTCAAAGCGCTCACCGCCCCCTGGACGGGCCCCTTCGGCGGCGTGCCGCCCTGGGACCAGGTCCGCCCCGCGGACTTCGCCGCCGCCTTCGACCTGGCCATGGCCGACCAGCGCAAGGCCATCAAGGCCATCGTGGACAATCCGGCCGCCCCCACCTTCGAGAACACCATCGCGGCCCTGGAGCGCTCCAGCCGGATGCTGGACCGGGTCAACATCCTCACCGGCGTCCACTTCAGCACCCTGAAGACCGGCGACGTGCCCCGCATCGAGGCCGAGACCAATCCCAAGCTGGCGGCCTTCGCCGACGAGATCACCCAGAACGCCGGTCTCTTCAAGCGCATCGAGGCGGTGTACGCGGGCCTGGACAAGGCCGCCCTCACCCCCGAGCAGAAGCGGCTCACCTGGCTCTGCCGCACGAACTTCGTGCGCGCCGGCGCCCTGCTCACCCCCGCGCAGAAGAAGCGCATCCAGGAGATCAACCAGGAACTGGCCACCGTCAACACCCGGTTCGCCCAGAACGTGGTGGCCGAGGAGAGCGGGCTCTTCACCGTCATCGACTCGGAAGCCGGCCTGGCCGGGCTCTCCGCGGACTACAAGGCCGGCGCCGCCCGCGCCGCCGAGGCCCGGGGCCTCAAGGGCAAGTGGGTGGTCGCCAACACCCGCTCGGCCATGGAGCCCTTCCTGGCCTACGCCCAGGACCGCGCGCTACGCGAGAAGGTCTGGCGCACCTACGTGAACCGCGGGGACAACAACGACGCCCGGGACAACAAGGCCGCCATCACCCGCATCCTCCAGCTGCGCTACGAGCGCGCCCGGCTCCTGGGCTACAAGAGCCACGCCCACTGGTCCGTGGAGCTGAGCATGGCCAAGACCCCCGAGCGGGCCGTGGCCCTCATGGAGGCCGTGTGGAAGCCCGGCGTGGCCCAGGTGAAGGCCGACGTGGCCGAGATGCAGGCCATCATCGCCAAGGAGGGCGGGACGTTCAAGCTGGCCGCCTGGGACTACCGCTTCTACGCGGAGAAGCTGCGCAAGGCCAAGTACGACCTCGACCTAAACGAGGTGCAGCCCTACATGCAGCTCGACAAGCTTCGCGAAGGCATGTTCTGGGCCGCGGGCAAGTGCTACGGGCTGTACTTCAGCCCCGTGCAGGGCCTGCCCGTGCAGCATCCCGACGTGAAGGTGTGGGAGGTCAAGGACGCCAAGGGCGCCCACGTGGCGCTCTGGTACTTCGATCCCTTCGCCCGGGCCGGGAAGTCCTCCGGCGCCTGGATGAACGAGTACCGCACCCAGCAGCGCTACGACGGAGAGATCACCCCCATCGTCAGCAACAACTCCAACTTCACCAAGGGCGCCCCCGGCGAGCCCGTCCTCATCTCCTTCGACGACGCCCAGACGATGTTCCACGAGTTCGGCCACGCCCTCCACGGCATGCTGAGCAACGCCACCTACCCCAGCGTGGCCGGCTCCAACACCGTCCGGGACTTCGTGGAGTTCCCCTCCCAGATCAACGAGCACTTCTTCCTGACCCCGGAGATCCTCAACACCTACGCGGTCCATTACAGGACCGGCAAGCCCATCCCCCAGGAGCTGGTCGACCGCATCAAGAAGGCCGCCAAGTTCAACGAGGGCTTCCAGACCATGGAATTCCTGGCCTCGGCCGTCATCGACATGAAGTTCCACCTGGCCGGGGCCGGGCCCGTCGATCCCGCGAAGTTCGAGAAGGAGGAGCTGGCCAGGCTGGGCATGCCGGAGGAGATCGTCATGCGCCACCGGCCCACCCAGTTCAACCACATCTTCTCGTCGGACGGGTATTCCGCCGGGTACTACGCCTACCTCTGGGCCGACGCCCTCACCGCCGACGCCTGGGAGGCCTTCCTGGAGGGCAAGGGGCCCTGGGACCCCGCCGTGGCGGCCCGCCTCAAGGCCACCGTCCTGTCCGTGGGCAACACCGTGGACCCCGCCGACGCCTTCCGGAATTTCCGCGGCCGGGACGTCAACACGGACGCCCTCATGCGCAAGCGGGGCTTCATGAAGTGATTTTTCCCTTGCGATTCAAGGGAATGGATGACATTCTATTGGGCCTTGTCTTGGGCTCCCCAAGTGTGCCGACTTTACCTGGCACCGCCCAAGCCTCCTTTGCGAGGACGTCATGTACGCAGTGATCCAGACCGGTGGCAAGCAGTATCGGGTTTCCGAGGGGGACATCCTCCGCGTGGAACTGCTCGAAAAGGACCTCAAGGAAGCCGTGATCTTCGATCGCGTCCTCCTGGTGGACAACGACGGCGAGCTGAAGGTGGGCAAGCCCACCCTCGAAGGCGCCACCGTCTCGGCGGAGGTCATCTGCCACGACCGCGCCAAGAAGGTTCTCATCTTCAAGAAGAAGCGCACCACGACCTACCAGCGCACCAAGGGCCACCGCCAGGGGTACACGGAAGTTCGCATCAAGGGCATCCAGGCTTAGGCCCGGTAAGAGAAGAGAGGTTTTGTCATGGCACATAAAAAAGGTGTAGGTTCCAGCCGCAACGGCCGCGATTCCAATGCTCAGCGCCTCGGCGTGAAGGCCTTCGGGGGCCAGCTGGTCACCGCCGGCTCCATCATCGTCCGCCAGCGCGGCACCCGCTTCAAGATGGGCGTCAACGTGGGCATGGGCACCGACCATACCCTCTTCGCCAAGATCGAGGGCAAGGTCCGCTTCCAGGACAAGGGCCAGCACGGCCGCTTCATCCACATCGACCCCGTCGAGGCCTGATCCCAGGCTCCATTCCGGTGAGCGCGCGGCCTTGAGAATCGGGGCTGTGCGCTCATCGTCTTTCAGGCAAAACCATGTTCCTTGACCATCTGACGCTGCACCTGGAAGCCGGCCACGGCGGCGCCGGGGCATCCTCCTTCCGCCGGGAGAAGTTCGCCGAACTGGGCGGCCCCGACGGCGGCAACGGCGGTCTGGGCGGGTCCATCAGCATCCGGGCCAACAAGGCCCTCAACACGCTCAATCCCTACCGCAACCAGCGCAACTTCCTGGCCGAGCGCGGCGGCAACGGCGCCGGCGGGCTCTGCTCGGGCACCGACGGGGCCGACATCGTCCTGGACGTGCCGCTGGGCACCGTCATCAAGGACGCCCTCAGCGGTGAGATGATGGCCGAGCTGCTCAGCCACGGGGAGGTCGTCACCGTGGCCCGGGGCGGCCGCGGGGGCCTGGGCAACAACAACTTCAAGAGCTCCACCAACCGCACCCCCCGCCACGCCCAGCCCGGCGAGGACGGCGAGATCCGCGACATCGACCTGGAGCTCAAGCTCATCGCCGACGTGGGCCTGGCGGGCCTGCCCAACGCCGGCAAGTCCACCCTGGTGAGCCGCGTGTCCGCGGCCCGCCCCAAGATCGCCAACTACCCCTTCACCACCCTCGAGCCCCAGCTGGGCGTCGTCACGGTGGACGAGGTCAACAGCTTCGTCATCGCCGACATCCCCGGCCTCATCGAGGGCGCCGCGGGCGGCGCGGGCCTGGGCGTGCAGTTCCTGCGCCACGTGGAGCGCACCCGCATGCTGCTGCACCTGGTGGACCTCTCGGACCCCGTGCTGGAGCCCGAGGAGGCCATCCGCATCATCGAGGGCGAGCTCAAGGCCTTCTCCCCAGTGCTGGCCTCCAAGCCCTGCTGGCTGGTGGGCACCAAGCTGGACGCCCTGCAGGACGACGACCGGCGCACCCGCTTCGAGGCCCTCTGCAGGGCCCGGGGGCAGGAGCCGATCCTCATCTCCGGCGTCACCGGCGAGGGCATCCGGCCCCTGGTGTACAAGCTCGGCACGGCCCTTCTGGGGGCTTCGGGCGCATGAGGCGGGTGGGGCTCCTGGGAGGCACCTTCAACCCTCCCCACGCCGGACACCTGAAGCTCGCGGACCTCGCAATACCGGCCCTGGACCTGGACGAGCTGCGCCTGGTCCCCACCGCCATCCCCCCCCACAAGCCCCGTCCGGCCCTGGACGGGGCCATGCGCCTGCGCCTGCTCCGCGACCTGCCCTACCCGGTGGAGACCCTGGAGGTGGACCGGGGCGGCCCCAGCTTCACGGTGGACACCCTGGAGGCCCTGGCCGGGAGGGAGCCCGGCACCGCCTGGATCCTGGTCATGGGAAGCGACCAGCTGGCCGGCTTCCAGGGCTGGAAGCGGCCGGAGCGCATCCTGGAGCTGGCCTCCCTGGCCGTGTCGCCCCGTCCGGGCTTCGAGGGCTCCGCCGTGCCGGACCTCCTGCGGGACCGGTTTCGGGCCCGCTGGTCCGGATCTCCGGGAGAGGTGGTCGAGCTGCCCGGAACCGCGCTGGAGCTGGCTTCCACCGAGCTCCGGGGGGAGCTGGCCCGCGGGGGGGCGCCCCCCGAAATTCCGCCGCAAGTTCTGGCTGTCATTTGCCGGGAAAACCAGTACCGTAATGTCTGTTTGGGAGAACGAATGACCCTAGAGCCTCGGCTCGCGAGTGTGGTGGAAGCTGCCCGCTCCAAGAAAGCCTTCCGGATCCGCCTTTTCGACGTCACCGGGATCGCCAGCTTCACCGACACCTTCGCGTTCATGTCCGGGTCCAGCGACCGCCAGAACCGCGCCATCGCCGACGCGGTGGAAGAGCAGCTGAAGGCCATCGGCACCCGCCCCCTGTCCCGCGAGGGCGAGCAGAACGGCAACTGGATCCTCCTGGACTACGGCGACATCATCGTCCACGTCATGGATGAGGACACGCGGGGCTTCTACAATCTTGAAGGCCTGTGGAAGGAAGCCCGGGAGCTGGAGCTCCCGCCCGAAGTGCATCCCTCCATTCCGAACACCGAACACCGGGAGGGGTGAGCCATGCTCAATCAACACAGCGCATTCGACGCCATGCAGTCGCGTCTGCGCGTCGCGGCCGAGCTCTACGGCCTCGAAGAGGCGCTCTTCAAGGTGTTCATCGCTCCCATCCGCTCGATCATCGTCAGCTGCCCCGTGCACATGGACGACGGGGGCTGGGAGGTGTTCACGGGCTACCGCGTGCAGCACAACGTCGCGCGCGGCCCCGCCAAGGGCGGCATCCGCTACGACCCGCGCATCACGCTGGACGAGATCAAGGCCGGCGCCGCGTGGAACACCTGGAAGACCGCGGTGGTCGACGTGCCCTTCGGCGGCGGCAAGGGCGGCGTCATCTGCGATCCCACGAAGATGAGCGACGGCGAGCTCGAGCGGCTCACCCGGCGCTACATCGCCGAGATCATGGACCTGCTGGGCCCCGACCGGGACGTGCCCGGCATCGACATGGGCACCAACAGCCAGGTCATGGCCTGGGTCCTCGACACGTACACCATGCACACCCGCAAGACCGAGAACGCCGTGGTGACCGGCAAGCCGATCTCCCTGGGCGGCAGCCTCGGGCGCACCGAGGCCACGGGCCGCGGCATCCTCATCTCCGCCCGCGAGGCCATGCAGCGCCTGGGCAAGCCCCTGGCCGGGGCCACGCTGGCCGTGCAGGGCTTCGGCAACGTGGGCTCGCAGGCGGCAAGGCTCCTGCACGAGGCCGGCGCGCGCATGGTGGCGGTATCGGACCTCAAGGGCGCCATCCGCAACGACCGCGGCATCGACACCCACGCCCTCCTCAAGTACCACGCCGAGCACAAGACGGTGGTGGGCTTCAAGGGCGCCGAGCCCATGGACGCCAAGGACCTGCTCACCATGGCCGTGGACATCCTGGTGCCGGCGGCCACCGAGAACCAGATCACCGAGGACAACGCCGCCAAGGTGCGGGCCAAGGTCGTGGTGGAGGGCGCCAACGGCCCCACCTCCCCCGAGGCCGATCCCATCCTCCTGGACAACGGCGTCCTGGTGGTGCCCGACATCCTGGCCAACGTCGGCGGCGTGACCGTGAGCTACTTCGAGTGGGTGCAGAACCGCCTGGGCTTCTACTGGCGCGAGCGGGAGGTCAACGAGCGCCTGGTGGAATACATGACCCACGCCTTCCAGGCCGTGTTCGCCACCACCGACAAGTTCAAGACGAACCCCCGCATCGGCGCCTACATCCTGGCCCTGGACCGCGTGAGCCAGGCCATGCACGCCCGGGGCTTCTACGCCTGAAGGCCTTGCGGAACTGAAATAAATCATTAATATTACGGGATGTCCTTTCGTCCCCTGCCGGGTCCCCGGGATCCGCTTGCCCGCATTTGGGGTAAGACCGGTGTTTATAACGCAACAGCCTTGGCGTTCCTCGTTGCCGCGGCCCTCTTCCTGGTGGGCCTGAATAACCATGCGCTTTGGGATTATCATGAACCTTACGTCGGCGGCATCATCCATGAGATGGCCACCGGGGGGGACTGGGTCGTTCCGACCCTGGGCGGCCAGCCCTACCTGGAGAAGCCGCCCCTCCACTACCTGATGGGCGTGGCCGCCACCCGCCTGGCCGGCACCTTCGAGCCCTGGGCCCTGCGGCTCCCCAGCGCCTTCATGGCCATGGCCACCGTGGCCTGGATCACCTGGGTGGGATGCAGGCTGCAGTCCTGCCGGGCCGGGCTGTGGGGGGGCTCCTGGCCGCGACCCACGTGCTGTTCTTCCGCATGGGCCACCAGGCGGTGGTGGACATGACCCTCACGGCGGCCCTGACGGCGACCCTGGGCCTGGCGCTCCTGGCCCTGGCCGAGCCCGGGCGCCGGCTCTGGGTTGACCTCTTCTGGGCCAGCCTCGGACCGCTGTTCCTGGCCAAGGGCGTCATCGGCCCGGTGATGGCGCTGTGGGCCCTGGCGGCCCTGCTGGCCCTGGACCGCGGCGCCGCCCCCGGATTCCTCCGCCCCGGGTGGGGCATGGCCGCGGGCCTGGCCCTGGCTCTGGCCTGGGTACTGCCGCTGGCCCTGCGGGGCGGACGGGAGTGCCTCACGGAGGTGTTCATGCGAAACACCCTGGGCCGCTTCCTGGAGCGGGCGGGTCTGGTGCCGCGAACGGGCCGCCTGGACGAGCACCGGGAGTCCGCGCTGTTCTACCTGGAGCGGACCCCGGGCAACCTCCTGCCGTGGCTGGCGCTGTGGTGCGCGGCCCTGGTTCCCCGCGGCTGGCGGGGGGTGCGGGCCTGGGGCATCCCCGCCGTGCTCGCCGCGACCCTGGTCCTGCTCACGGTGTCCTCGGAAAAGCGCATGGTGTACCTCCTGCCCGTGCTGCCCCTGTCCTTCCTCAACACGGGCCTGTGGCTGGACCGCGTCTTCCTCCGCGGTCCGGACGGCGTGGCGCGGGCCGCGCTATGGATCACCCTCTTCCTGGCCCTGGTGCTCGGCGCGGGCCTGCCCTGGTTCGTGGTGGCGCGGGTGGGCATGGCCTGGACGGAGGCCCTGGCCCTGAGCCTCCCGCCCCTGGCGCTGGGCGCGGTCTCCTGGACCCTGGCGGCCCGGGGCAGGCTGGAGGCGGCCCTGCGCTGGACCCTGGCCCAGTGGGTAGCCACGCTCCTCCTCTTCATGGTGCAGGCGGTGCCGCACCTGGACCGGGAGTGGAACCCCATCCTGGAGCCGTACCTGGAGGCCAAGAAGCTGGAGGACCAGGGCGCGCGCGTGCTCCAGGGCCGCCTGGAGGAGACCCAGGTGGGCTACGCCAGCCTCACCTTCGGCCGTGTCCTGCCCGAGGTGGCCGACGCCCGGGCGGTGCGGGAAGCGCTCTCCCGCGCCGAACCGGTGGCCCTCCTCCTGGAACCCAGGCACTTCTGGCGCGGGGAGCTGGCGGCCCGGGCCGAGGGGGCCGTGGAGATCCCCACCGAGGCCTCCCGCTCCCGCCGGCTCCGGGACCGGGCCCCGGTGCTGCTCCTGAACCGCCGGGCCCTGGACCTGCTCGAGCATTCCAGGGACCTGGGCCCGCTGGCCTCAAAAGACCCTGAAAAAGCCCACGAACCCGTTGCATGAGCGGACGCCTGGGAGGGTGCTGAGAAGCCCCACGCCCAGGTCCACGCGCACGGCGGTGAACCACCAGAAGCCGGGGAGGTCCCCCGCGATGGCAAGGCCGGTGACCTGGTAGGTCCGCTGGTCGTCCAGGCTGCGCAGCCAGGCGTGGTCCAGGCCGAGAGTGACGCGCAGGCTGGGCCCGGACGGGAGCACCAGCGCGGCCTTGGCGTAGGTGAGCCGGTCCGCGGCGATGGCGTTGTTCCGGATGCCGGCGATGCGCACGCTCCCCCCGGTGCCGCCCACGTCCAGGGCCTGGAAGCGGTCGAAACTGCGGCCCCCGGCGAAGCCCGCCTCGCCGTGCAGCCAGGAACCGCGGCCAAGCTCATGGTCGTAGCCCGCGGACCCTCCCCACCGCGCGTAGGGCCCCTTCAATTCCCGGAGGGAACCCGGCAGCCCGTAGACGCCCTCGGGCCGCCGTCCCTCGCCATAGTAGCCCTTGAGCTGGAAGCCGCTGCGCAGCCAGCTGAGTTCGCCCGTGGTCTCGCGGTTCCACCCCGAGGGAGGCAGGACGAAGCCCTCGGTCCAGTACTTGCCCTCCCGCGGCCTGGAGTAGTGGTCGTGGCGGAGGTCCATGCGCCCCTGGAGCCGGAAGCCCCAGCCCAGGTCGTGGCCCACGGAGAGGAGGAGGTTGCCCGTCCTGCGCCCCACGCCCTCGCGGTCCACCAGATGCCCTTTGCGCACGGGGCGCTCGGTGCCGGAGAGGAGGCTGAAGGCGGTGCTGGCGGCGAAGTCGAACCCCGCGCCCACGTTGGGGACCGAGATCTGCCCGGTGTTGAAGATTCCCGCGGTGAGCCCGGAAACCTGGATCCCCTTGCCGAAGGCGTCGAAGTCGAAGTAGGCGAGGGCGGGCAGGGGGATCACCGGCAGGGGCAGGGTGGGGTCGAAGAGGAGAAGGCCGCCGATGAGGCGCCCCGAGGTCCGGGGCTTCTCCTCGGCCTTCCGGGTCCCGTCCTTCTGGCGGCTGAGGTACCGGAGGCCGTCCGGGGTGCTCCGCAGCATGGTTCCGTCCGACCTGCGGGCCTCGAGCCGATGCTCGGCGAACCCCGGGCCGTTCACCGTGAAGCCGGAATAGGCCAGGGTGCGCCGGGCCTGGGTGACGCCTCCGCCGCCCACCCAGCGCTCGAAGATGACGGCCTTCTCCAGGCGCCAGATGCCCGGGGCCGCCTCGCCGTAGGTGAGGGTCCGGGTCTCGGACTTCACCATGCCCGGCAGGCCCGAGCGGGAGGAGCGCTCCTCCAGGATGCGCCCCGAGGCCTCCTCCACCAGCAGGGACCCCTCGTGGAGGGTGGCGTCCCCGTCCGCGGGCTCGAAGAGGATCCGCCGCCGGCCGGCGCCGGCCTCGCCGCCGTCCCGGTAGCGGTACCGCTCCGTCAAGGTCAGCGCCGCCGGCGGCGCCAGGCTGGTGCGGCTCTCCACGATGGGCAGCTGGAGGCCGCCCTTGAGCTTGGCCTTCACCCCGTTGAGGAGCACCTCCTTCTGGAGCGTCTCCTCGGGCTCGCCCGCGGCCTGGAACGACCGGAACCGGAAGCCCAGGTCCGAGCCCGGGCCCTGGGAGGCCTGGATATGGAGGTCCACGGCGAGGTCGGCCTCCAGGGTGCGCACCGCCAGGGTCTCCCGCAGCCGCTCGGCCCGGACCCTGGCCAGGAGCGCGCCCACATCGTAGGCGTCCCGGGCGGTGACCTGCACCTCGTGGCGGTCCCGGGGGGCCTCCACCACGGCCCAGGCGCCCTGGACGAACCGCCAGCGGCGCTCGGAGCCCGTCCTGGGGTTGCGCAGGAGGAGGGTGCCCGCGCCGCCCTCCACGTCCGTGAACCCGGCCGGGATCTCCAGCCCGGCCCCGGGTCCGCCGGGGGGGATCACGAGCCGGCCCCCGTCCCCCAGGAGCTGCCCCAGGCGCGGTCCGGGATCGGAGGGGAGCCAGAGGGTCCAGGGCCGCCCGGGCATGAGTTCCTGGGCCCGCGCCAGGAGGCCGGGCCAGGCCGCGGGGTCGGGCCCCAGGTCCTCGGCCAGGAGCGCGCCGCCCTGCACCGCGCCCCAGGCGGCCTCGTCCCACAGGGGCTCCCCCCCGGGATCGAAGCCCAGGTAGAGGACCACGGCGGGAGCCTGGGCCTTCAGGGCCTGGCTGGCGGCCAGGAGCAGCGGGACGCGCCCGGGGCCCCGGGGCAGGAGGATCCGGACGGCCGGCCTCCCCAGGAGGGGGGCGACCCGGGCGGACCAGGCCTCGATCTTCGCCTGGACCTGGGCGGGATCCCGCGAATCGCCAGGAACCCAGTCGGCCGCCGCGGCATCCCTGAGGTCGAGCATTCCAGGAACCGATTCACCCACCCGGAGGGGAGCTTGGCCTTGAAGCGCGGCGCAGCCGAGGGCGATGATGGCGGTCCTGAGGATCACGCGGCCTCCCGTAATGAACGTACAGCCAGTGTAGCGGTTCCGGCCGCGGCCCATTAGCGGCTATCCTTTCTCAGAGCTGCCCATGCGATTCACCGTGAAGTTCACAACATCCGCCGGCGAGATCCTCGTGAGGGACTTCGAGGGCGGCGACGCCGCCGAGGTGAAGGCCAAGGTCATGGCCGAGGGGAACTTCCCCATGGACGTGCGCCGCACCATGGGCGCCTTCCAGAGCCAGAAGACCCTCAAGGCCGAGACCCTGATCCTCTTCAACCAGGAGCTGCTGGCCCTGCTCAAGGCCGGCATCCCCCTGCTGCAGTCCCTGGAGCTGCTGGTGGGCCACGGCAAGGACGCGCTGCTGCGCAGCTCCCTGGAGCGCGTGGTGGAGCTGCTCAAGGAGGGCATGTCCTTCTCCGAGTCCATGGAGCAGGTGGGCACCTTCCCGGCGGTGTACCGCGCCAACGTGGTCGCCGGCGAGCGCAGCGGGACCCTGCCCGAGGTCATCGCGCGGTGGCTGGCCTTCCAGTCCTTCGCCCAGAACAGCCGCCGGCGCATCATGGAGGCCCTGTTCTACCCCTGCTTCCTGGTGGGCGTGCTCATCATCGCCCTGGCCGTGATCTTCAACGTGGTGCTCCCCCGGTTCGCGGAGATCTACCAGGGCAGCGGCATCGAGATGCCCCAGGCCACCCAGTGGCTCCTGGACATCGGCGAGTTCGTGCGCCGCACCATCTACTTCCAGCTGGTTCTGCTGGCCGTGCTGGCCGTCTTCATCCGCTGGATGTTCACGACCCCGGCCGGCAGGCAGGTCTGGGAGCGGATCCTCCTGTCCCTGCCCAAGCTCGGCACGCTCTACCGCATGTACCACTCCTCCGTCTTCACGCGCACCCTGGGCGTGCTCCTCTCGGGCGGCATGCCCGCGCTGCAGGCCCTGGAAGTGATCCAGCGCACCACCCCCAGCGAGCGCATGAAAAAGCGCCTGCGCAACGTCACCGAGCTGGTGCGGGCCGGTTCGTCCCTGCACACCGCCCTGGAGCAGTCGCAGCTCCTGGACCCCCTGGCCGTGGAGATGACCCGGGTGGGCGAGCAGTCCTCGGCCCTGCCGGAGATGCTCAACCACGTGTCGGACTTCTTCGACCAGGAAGTGGAGAAGGCCACAACGGCCGTGACGGCGCTCATCGGGCCGATCCTCATCCTCTTCATGGGCGTGACGGTGCTGGGGCTGCTGCTGGCGGTGTACATCCCGCTCTTCAACGCCGGGAGCACGGTCCACTAGCCGGGCGGGAAACCCCTAATCCCGCGCCTTGGCCTCCAGGGCCACCGGGTCGCCGTGGAAGTAGTTGCCGCGGATGATCAGGTCCGCCACCTCCAGGCCCTCCCTGCAGTGCGCGGCCTCCTTCGGGGACGCCGAGCCGCGCAGGGTGCCGTCGGCCAGCACGATCTGGCCGCGGGCGGTGTTCAGGAGGTTCCGGCCCATCATGCGGCCGCCCCATTCCCCGGGGTCGACGCCCAGCAGGTCCAGGAGGGTGGGCATGATGTCGACCTGGCCGCCCGGGATGTCGAGCTCCTTCGGCTCAAGACCCTTGGCGGCGATGATGAAGGGGATGCGGTGGTCCCGGGCGCCCCACCAGGGCTGGGCCAGGGGCGACCGGAGCAGCTCCTTTTCATAGTACCTGTGCACGCCCTGGTGGTCGCCGGTGACCACCACCACCGTGCGGTCCAGGAGCCCGCTTTCCTCCAGGCGCTTCAGGAAGATGCCCAGGTGCTTGTCGGTGTAGTGGATGCTCTGGAGGTAGCCCCCCATGGGGCCCTGGTCCAGCGCGGGGTCCAGGGGGAGTTCCCGCAGGTAGTCCGGGAGATTGAAGGGCTCGTGACTGGAGAGCGTGACCAGGAAGGCGTAGAAGGGCTCCTTCAGGCCGCGGACGAGGGGCGTGGCCTGGGCCAGGAAGGAGGCGTCGGCCAGGCCCATGCCGAAGGACTCGCTGCAGTCGAAGGAGCCGGAATCGAGGATCCGCTCGAACCCGAGGTTCACGTGGCCCTGCCGGACGTTCCAGAAGGACCCGGGGTCCGGGTGGATGGAGAGGGTGGCGTAGCCCCGCGCGGCCAGCAGCCGGGGCAGGGAGGGCAGGCTCGCCAGGGGGTAGGAGGCGAAGGTGGCCTCCCGGCGCACGGGGTACACGGAGGCGTTGGTCATGAGGTCGGCGTCCGAGCTCATGCCCAGGTTCACCTGCTCGTGGAACCGGGTGAAGGAGAGCCCCCGGCGCCGCAGGGCGTCCAGGGTGGGGGTCACGGGCACGCCGCCCGCGGTCTGGCCCAGGACGAAGGACTCGAGGGATTCCACCTGGATGAGGAGCAGGTTCCGCCCCTTGAGGCTCCCCCGGAGCGGTCCCGGAGACCTGCCCTCGCGGTTCCCCCGGAGCCAGCCTCCGATGCGGTCGCGCTCCGTGCGGGACAGGTCCAGGAAGGCACTCCCCTTTTCCAGGTAGGCCACGAGGTCCAGGGCGTGGTACCCCAGGGGCGTGACGAGGACCGCGAGGTCCACGGGCTTGGCCAGGGTCAGGGGCTCCCTGGCGCTTCCGGAGCCCAGGACGCCCCCGCCCAGCACCGGCACCAGCAGGAAGAGGCCGCCGAAGGTTCCGGACTGGAGGGCCAGGCGCCCGAAGCGCCCCGGGCCCCAGGCCGGGATCTGGCGGCGCAGGAGGTAGAGGAGGGCCAGGTCCGCCAGGAGGAGCAGGTCCCACCCCTGGATGAAGGGCGTGATGTGGTCCAGGGGCAGGGAGATGCCCCCCGCCGCCGAGAGGATGCCCAGGGAGGGGAAGGCCCGGAAGGCCCGGTAGTACCAGAGGTCCGCCAGCAGGAGCGACGTGAGGAGGACGCTCAGCGCGCAGAAGGCCGCGGTGCGCCGCCGCTGCGGGAAGGCGTTGAGCAGGGACAGCAGGAGGAGGATGACCAGGGAGTAGTAGGCGGGGCGGAGGAGGGACCGGAAGATCTCGCGGTTCAGGATGCCCAGCGAGAAGTCCAGGTGGTCCACGCTGAAGATCGCGGAGTAGAACACCAGGAACTTCAGCCACACCAAGCCGAAGAGGACGAGTTCGGGCCGGGTGGGGCGGAGCGCCCCCAGGGCCGATCGCAGTGCGGACATGACGCCTCCGGCCCGGGCAGGGCGGTGCCAGGGGCGGCCCAGGACCGCCCCCCGGCAGGACATTGATTAATAATTAAAATTGAACCCAACAATCCAGGCCAGTTCCCGGTTGTGGGTTCAATAATTAATAATCAATTAATATCCGTCCGCAACCCCAATCCCGGTCCTACCGGTAGTGCTGCTTCAGCCACTTGTTGGGATCCTGGGGCTGGGTGAGATGCCGGACCTCGAAGCCCAGCCGGGGCCCGTCCACGGTGACGCCCACGGTGCCCAGGGCCTCCCCCTGCTTGAGGATCTGGCCCTTGGCGGCCGAGATGCCGCGCAGATGGGTGTATAGCGTGAAGAAGCCGCCGCCGTGGTCGAGGATCACCATCGGCCCGAAGCTCTGGTAGATGTCGGCGTAGACCACCTTCCCGTCGGCCACGGCGTTGACCTGGGCGCCGGCCGTGGCCGAGATGAGGAGCCCGCTCTGCATGGTCCGGGTGTGGAACTTGGGGTGCAGGTGCTCGCCGAAGCCCTGGGCCAGGGTGCCGGGGGTGGGCTGGGGCAGGTCCCCCCGCAGGCCCGCGAAGGCCACGGGGCTCTCGAAGGCGTCGGCCCGGGGCTTGCCCAGGAGCTGGGTGAGCATGCGCTCGAGCTGAAGGGCCTCCTCGGCGAGCTCGGCCTGGACTTCCTTCTGGCGCGATTCGTCCATGCGCAGGCCGTCCAGGAAGGAACCCAGGCGCTCCTCGTTGAGGGTGAGGCTGGCCTGGAAGCGCACCGCCTCCTCCTCCTCCCGGGTGAGCCGCTTCATGGCCTCCTGGATCTCGCCCTCCCGGCGGGCCAGGTCGGTCTGGAGGTGCTGGATGCGGTCCAGGCGGATGCGCTCCTGGTTGCGCAGGTAGGCGAGGTAGCGTCCCTGCACGATGTACTGCTCGAAGGTGGCGAAGCTGGCGAACAGGCCCAGGTCCCCCAGGGGGCCCAGCGCCTGCATCCACCGCACCTCCTTGCGCAGCTCGTTGCGCCGCTGGCGGATCTCCAGGCTGATCTCCTCCTTCTTGCGGCTGATGGACTGGACCTCCATCTGCGCCTGGTCGCGCTTGAGCCGGGCCTGCTCGGCCTGGGCCCGCACGCGGTCGGCCTGCAGGGAGATGGCCTGCAGCTCCACCAGGACGCCCTTCCGGCGCTTCTTGAGGGCTGCGATCTGCTGGTCCGCCGCCGTGAGCGCGGCCTGGATCTGGGTGAGCCGGCCCTTGACCTGGTTGAGGTCCTGGGGGGGCGGCAGGGGCTCCTGGGCCGCCAGCGCGGCGCCGAGGACGAGGGCGAGGGTCCGTCTCAAGCCTTGCTCCGCTTGGGGGCCTTGCCCGGCAGGAGGAGCAGGAGGGCCGCGAGGAGGATGGGCAGGCCCAGGGTCAGCGGCAGGGCCTTCCAGGCGAAGGGGTCGGAGGGGAGCTGGGTGCTGGGCAGGGCCCGGCCCAGGAAGGCCATGGTCTTCACGGCCGCCTTGGGGACGTCCAGGTCCCCCAGGAATTCCCCGCCCCAGGCCATGACGCGCCCCACCTCCTGGAGCCCGAAGGCGAGGATCACCGCCAGGCCGCGGTTGGACTTGAGGAGGCACCCCAGGGCGGCCGACCAGAGCAGAAGCTCCAGGCCCAGGAGCACGGCGTTGGTGTCGGCCAGGAGGATGCGGGGGGCCAGGGGGTTGCCCAGGAGCCTATAGCTGGCGGCCAGGATCGGAAGGATGGCGATCTGGCTCAGGACGAGCCCGTGGGCGAAGGCCAGGGGCGCGCCCAGGGCCAGTCCCTTGAACCGCTCGGGCCGGGAGCCCGAGGCCAGCCACTCCCCCAGGGGGAAGATGCCGCCCAGCAGGATCACCGCCGGCACCACGGCGAACAGGAAGCGCCCCAGGATGTCGGCCGCCCAGGCCTTGGGATCGTCGATGAAGCCCAGGGGGATGCCCGAGCCGAAGACCATCAGCTGGCCGTCGCCGTTGATGCCCTGGATGCCGCCCAGCACGAGGCCGGTCAGGAGCAGGCAGATGCTGGTCCACACGATGCGCAATCTGGAGCTTCCGAAACGGTCCATGCCTTCTCCTGGTTGTTCCCGAGGATTGTACTGCGCCCGCGGCCCGCATGAGGATTCCCCTTTCCGGGTTCCCGCCCTGGGGCTATGGTAGAGGCCCCTCCCCAGGAGACGCCATGAACGCCGATGCCCTCACCCGTGAAGCCCTTGCAGCCTTCGCCCAGTCCAAGCGCCAGGCCTTCGAAGCCGAACTCCGCACGCTCGTCGAGATCCCCTCCGTCTCCAGCGACCCGGACCGGGCCGGCGACATCCGCCGCTGCGCCGAGGCGGCCGTGGACCTCTTCCGCCGCCACGGCGGGGAGGCCACCCTCCTCGAGACCGAAGGCAACCCCCTGGTCCTGGGCCGCTACGACCTGGACCCGGCCCTGCCCACGCTCACCGTTTACAACCATATGGATGTCCAGCCCGCCAACGAGCCCGAGTGGACCACCGAGCCCTTCCGGATGGAGATCCAGGGCGACACCTACAAGGGCCGGGGCACCACCGACGACAAGGGGCCGGCCCTGTCGGCCTTCTTCGGGGCCATGGCCGCCCGGGAGGCCGGGGTCCCCCTGAACGTCCACTTCCTCTGGGAGCTGGAGGAGGAGATCGGGTCCCCCAGCTTCCGGGGCGGCCTGGAGAAGCACAAGCACCTCCTGGGCACCCAGGCCATCGTGGTGAGCGACACCGTGTGGATCACCCGGGGCAAGCCCAGCACCCCCGCCGGCCTCCGGGGCCTGAAGGGCTTCCGGCTCACCCTGGAGACCGCCAGCCACGACCTGCATTCCGGGGTGGTGGGCGGCGCGGCCCGCAATCCCCTGGCCGAGCTCATGAGCGTCGTGGCCGCCATGGTGGACGGCCACACCGGGAAGGTGAAGATCCCCCACTTCTACAGGAAGGTGGCCAAGCCCTCCAGGAAGGAGCTGAAGGAGTGGGCCCACTCCGGCTTCTCCGTGGAGACCTTCAAGGCCGACCACGAGATCCACGGCCTGCGCACCGAGAACCCCCTGAAGGTCATGAAGCGCATCTGGGGCCGGCCCACCATGGAGGTCCACGGCGTGGTGGGGGGCTACACCGGCCCCGGCATCAAGTCCGCCGTCCCCCCCCGGGCCGAGGTCAAGATGAGCTGCCGGCTGGTGCCCGACATGGACGAGGCCTCCACCTTCGACCTCATCCGGAAGTTCCTGGCCATGCACTACCCCGACGTGCAGGTCCACGAGGAGCACGGCCTGGCCCCCTTCAAGGGCCACGTGTCCGGCCCCTACGCCGAGGCCGTGAAGGACGCCTACGCCTTCGCCTTCGGCGCCCCCTGCTGCTTCACCCGGGAGGGCGGCTCCATCGGGGCCGTCAAGACCATGGAGGACGTCCTGGGGTGCGAGGTCTACTTCCTCGGCCTGAGCCTGCCGTCGCACGGCTACCACGCCCCCAACGAGAACTACGACTGGGAGCAGGCCTCGGGGGGGATCGCCGCGTTCGCGCGGTACTTCCAGGTGGTCAGCGGATTCTGAAGGCCGCCCGGCCCGGCCCCATGGGAGAATCGGACCCATGGAGGTTTTTGCGTGAAGCTCGTCATCTGGGATTTCGACGGAACCCTGGCCGACACCCGGCCCATCATCGAGGCGGGCATGGACCACGCCCTCAAGGCGATGGGGCTGCCGGGGACCGTCCGGGAGGAGTGGCTCAAGTACGTCGGACTGCCCCTGGAGGAGGGGATCACCCGCACCTTCGGCCCCCTGGGCCGGGCCATGGAGGAGGTCCTCCCCATCTACCGGTCCTACAACTACACCGCCAACGAGCACCTGATCCGTGGCTTCGAGGGCATTTCCGAGCTCCTGGCGGAGCTTCACCGCCGGGACGTCCGGCAGGCCATCGCCTCCAGCAAGCGCACCGCGCCCCTGGTGCGGCAGGTGGAGGCCCTGGGATGGACCCGCTTCTTCGAGGCGGTGGTGACCCCCGACGACGTGGCCGACGCCAAGCCGGCCCCGGAGAGCATCCACCTTATCCTGGGGCGCCTGGGGGTTGCCCCGGAGGATGCGGTGATGGTGGGGGACACCCCCTTCGACCTGGACATGGCCCGGGAGGCCGGGATCCGGAGCGTGGCCGTGGGCCACGGCTTCTACGGGGAGGAGGCCCTGGCGGCCTCGGGGCCCATGGCCTACGCCCCCGACACGGCGGCCCTCCGGGACATCCTTCTGGCATGGAGCGCGTCATGAGCCTGACCCACCTGGACCCCGAAGGACGCCCCGTGATGGTGGACGTGTCGGCCAAGGCCGCCACCCGGCGCCGCGCCGTGGCCGCGGGCTACCTGGCCCTGAGCCCGGAGTGCGCCCGCGCCCTGGAGGAAGGCGGCGGCCCCAAGGGGGACCCCTGGACCGTGGCCCGCATCGGGGCCGTCGGCGGGGCCAAGCGCACCGGGGACCTCATCCCCCTCGCGCACCCCCTGGTCCTGGACGCCGTGACCGTGGCCCAGCACTGGGACCCGGAGCTCCGCCGGGCCTGGCTGCGGGTGGAGGTGGCCCTGGAGGGGCGCACGGGGGTGGAGATGGAGGCGCTCACCGGGGTCAGCCTGGGGCTCCTGGTGCTCTACGACATGCTCAAGGCCGTGAACCACCGCATGGAGGTGGGCCCGGTGCGCCTCCTCCTGAAGGAGGGGGGACGGCGGGGCCGGATCCTGGAGAGCTGGCCGGATTGTCCTTGGCAAGAATAATGCCGCCATTTTCCAGCCGCTGCCCGGCTGCCATTGATCACCCTGAAAACAAAGGGTGATGCGCTATTTCCTTGATTCCATTCGGCGCAAACGGAATGCATTTTCGTTTGCGTTGGGGAAATGTGCTGGCTAGGATCAGAGTTCCGATTGTCCACCATGGGGTGATCCCCAGGAGGGTTGCTAGCGTCCCACCACCTGATTCCCGTTCCCGCATGAGGAGAACCCATGCGCAATGCCATTATTGCACTCGCACTCGCCATCTCCGGAATGACCGGGAGCCTTCAGGCTTCCAGGACCGTGACCTCCAGCCTCCACAAGGTCAGGAGGGGGGAGACCGCCGCGCGCATCGCGCGCGACAACGGCCTTTCCCTGGCCCAGCTTGAAGCCATCAACCCCGGCCTGGACCTGGGCCACCTGCTGGTGGGTTCCACGGTCAAGGTGAAGGGCAAGCCCGCCCTGGCCTCCCACCGGAAGCCGGGCGCGCCCGTGCCCTCCCTGCCGGCCACCCCCGCCCCCGGGCCCACCAGCTTCACCCACCTGGAGCGGATCCTCCCCGCCTCGGCGCGGGATCTCTCCGCCATGGCCCCCGTTGGGGAGGACCGTCCGGCCCTTGCGGGCATCAAGGCCGTCCTGCCTCCCGTGGACCCCGCCGATGCGGTGGTGGCCCCCGCCCTGGCCTTCACGCCGGCCGATCCGGGCCGCCTGGACCTGCTCTGGCCCGTGGAGACCCGCACGGTCAGCTCCGCCTGGGGCCCCCGCATGCGCTCCAGGACCATCAAGGTGAAGGCCTCCAAGCGCCGGGTGAAGTACCGGGGCAGCCACAAGGGCGTCGACCTCACCGCCCCCACGGGCACCGACGTCTTCGCCGCCCTGGACGGCCAGGTGGTCACCGTGGGCTCCATGAAGCGGGGCTACGGCAATTTCGTGATCCTCGACCACGGCAACGGCGTCGTGACCGTCTACGGCCACCACCGGAAGAACTTCGTCCGCGAAGGCGAGATCGTCCACCGGGGCCAGAAGATCGCCGAAGTGGGCCGCACCGGCAACGCCACCGGCCCCCACCTCCACTTCGAGCTGCGGGTGGACGGGACCGTGAAGAACCCCCTGCCGTTCCTGAACGACGTGGAGGAGATCCCCGCCGACCAGATCGCCGAGAACCAGGCCGCGGTGGCTCCCAAGACCCGGCATTGATTTTTACAGAACCTCTCGTCCGTTCGCAGCATCCCTGCCTGGAACGAGCATGTTTGGGTTTGGCATGTTAGGCTTGGCCTTTGCGCGGTTGTACGAGGTGATCATGGTTGTACGTCATTACGGGTTGCGCGCGTGCGCAGCCATGCTGCTCGCCGCTCTCGTGCTTGGCGCCGGCCTCGGGTGCGCCAAGAAGTCCCTGGCCGAGAAGGCCGCGGAATCCACCACGTACAAGATCTCGGGCACCGTGACCTACACCCGGGTGCCCATGCACTACGACGCCAACGGCGTCCCCACCGGCCTGGAGACCGATCCCGCGCTCTTCAAGACCGTTCCGGCCCGGGGCCTGAAGGTCCGGGTCTTCCAGGTGCGCCCGGAGACCCTGCCGGACTACACCGTCAAGAACGTATGGACCCTGGTCTCCCAGGCCACCACGTCCAGCACCGGCCTCTACACCGCCAGCCTCGGCGTCCAGAAGAACTACCTCACCTTCGTGGAAGTGGAAGGGCAGATGACCCAGCCCACCACCCCCGCCTCCCTCGTGACCCTCGGCGCCGACCCCGACGGCGTCTACAGCACGAAGCAGATCATCGACCGCCCCGTGTACGTGATCCGGAAGTCGATTGACGGCAGCACTTCAACCACGAATGCCACCCCGGCCGCCGTCGGCACCGCCGACGTGGTCGTGAACTTCGACATCGGGCTGAACGACCCGTGGATGGTGGTCCTGCCCAACTGGTGGGTGCCCTACGAGAGCAGCTTCCCCTTCCCCGAGACCGTGGCCGCCGGCAGCCGGATCCCGGCCATCCTGGACACCTTCTACGAATTCAACAACAACATCGGCAACGCCGTGCCCAGCAGCTCCGAGACGGAGCTGGCCATGCACTACCGCCCCGGCCTGTCCACCCGGCGGGGCACCTTCGTCGAGTGGCGCCCCACGCTCCTCCCCAAGTCCTATAACGGGTCCACATATCTGTACATGGGCTCCATCTGCGGCGGCGGCACCATCGACGGCGTCCCCCAGCCGGACGACGCCTTCGATCCGGCCACCCTCTACGCGCTCATGGGCCGCAACGCCATCCTGGGCCAGGGCAAGACGAACATCCTCCCCACCGGCGTCCCCGCCACCAGCCTGGCGCCGGACCTGGCCCTGGTCGAAGGCTTCGGCGACGCCATCGCCGTCACCCTGCTGGAGCACCCCTACCTGCCCTCCGCCACCGGGAGCAACCGCTACCAGACCGTGCGGGACATCCGCGACCTCAGCAAGCTGAACGCCTCCCAGATCGGCCCCTTCTCCGCCCCGGCCATCACGGCCCTCACCTGGGAACTGGCCCTCATCAACGGCGGCATCACGTCCCCGGGGTCCGTGGCCAACTGGTCCAACATGACCGCCCTCAATTTCACGCGCATGTATTCCGGCAACAACCCCACCATGACCTCGGGGACGAAGACCGTCTCCACGGACGTGACCAGCCTGTACACCCAGCTGGCCCGGTTGCAGGAGGACCGGACCGCCTCCGACAACTCCGACCTGAAGACCTTCTTCGGGGACGCGGTGCTCACCCCCTTGTGCGCGAAGTTCAACATCCCCTGGTCAACCGCCGCCAACGCCATCCTGCCCAAGTACACCGTCAACTGGGGCTCCGATCCCGATTCCCTGGTCACGCCCCTGCCCAGCTTCACGCTGTCCATGTCCTCCGCCGCCAAGATCAAGCGCTACTTCCTGGACACCGGCAACGTGGAGCAGGCCGAGGACTATTACCCCAACAACTCCCGGGGCGAGGTGCTCTACGCCATGAGCGCCTGGAGCCTGGACCGCGCCTACTCCTTCAGGGTCACCACGGTGCCCGCTCTGCCGGCCGGCGCTTCCATCGAGGTGGTGATCGACGGCGACATCGCCAACGCCTATCTCTTCCCTTCCGGCGCCGCCACGGCCTACCCCCTCGCCATCAAGGGCAACCCGGCCGACCTGACCACCCCCAACTGGCACCGGTTCAGGATCCGCCTGCTCAGCCCCACGACCCTGGTGTCCGACACCCAGGTCACCATCCATCTGGACAAGGTAAATTGATGAACATCCAGCCCGCACTCGAAATCCTCCGGGCCCGTGCCCCGTTCGTGCCGGACCTGGCCCTCGTGCTGGGCTCGGGACTCGGAGCCCTGGCCGGTTGCGTCGAGGCCAAGGCAGGCGTGTCCATCCCTTTCACCGACCTGGGCTTTCCCGTGCAGACCGTGCAGGGCCACCAGGGCAAGCTCATCTTCTGCGAGCTGGAAGGCCGGAAGGTCGTGCTTCAGGCCGGCCGCTTCCATTTCTATGAAGGCAACCCCATGTCGCTGGTCACGGCCCCCATGCGCATGCACGCGCGGCTCGGGGTGAAGGCCGTGGTTCACACCAACGCCGCCGGAGCCGTGAACGCGGGCTTCAAGGTGGGCCAGCTCATGGTCATCAACGACCATATCAACCTCATGGGCACCAACCCGCTCATCGGCCCCAACCAGGAACCCGGCCCCCGCTTCCCGGACATGACCGGCGCCTACGACCCCGCCCTCTCCGCGCAGATCCTGGCGGCCGCCAAGGCGCTGGGCCAGGACGTGCAGCAGGGCGTCTACCTCGCCGTCACCGGCCCCAGCTTCGAGACCCCCGCCGAGATCCGCGCCTTCCGCACCCTGGGCGCCGACGCCGTGGGCATGAGCACCGTGCCCGAAGTGATCGTGGCCCGCCACGAGGGCATGAAGGCCGCGGGCATCTCCTGCCTGTGCAACATGGCCGCGGGCATGCTCCCCCAGCCCCTCACGCACGCCGAGGTCCTGGAGGCCGGCGCCGCCGCGGCCGCAAGCTTCGAGAAGCTCGTGCGGACCTTCCTGCGGGATCTTGCAATATAGGCTTATCCTTACCGGATGAAGCTGTCGCTTTCGATGATCGTGAAGGACGAGGAGGCCCACCTGGGCCACTGCCTGGACTCCGTCCGGGGCCTCGTGGACGAGATCGTCGTGGTGGACACCGGCTCCACCGACGGCACCGTGGCCCTGGCCCGGGCCAGGGGCGCCGCGGTGCACCCGTTCCCCTGGAACGGCGACTTCTCCGCGGCCCGCAACGCCAGCCTGGCCCACGCCACGGGCGACTGGGTGCTGGTGCTGGACGCCGACGAGGCCGTGGATCCCAGGGACCACGCCGCCCTGCGCGCGGCCTGCGGGGGCGCCGACGCCTACCGGGTGCTCATCCGCAGCTACCTGCCCGACGCCGCCTACACGATGATGGACACCCAGGCCCGGCCCAACCCCGGCGGGTATGCCGAGGGGGCTTCCTGGCCGGCCTGCGGCGACACCCGGGCCGTTCGGCTCTTCAGGCGCCTTCCGGGCGTGGCCTTCCGGGGCCGCATCCACGAGAGCGTTGAGGCCTCCTTCCCGGGTCCCCTCCCGGACCTGGACACGGTGATCCACCACTACGGCTTCACCCTCGCCGACCGCGTGGAGGCCAAGAAGCCCGTGTACCTGGACCTGGCCCTGAAGGACGCCCAGGACCGCCCGGAGGACCTCCTGAGCCTCTTCAACGTGGTGATCCAGGCCGCCGCCGCCGAGGACTGGGAGCTGGCCGTCCGCACCGCCGAACGCTATCGCGCCCTGTCGCCGGAGGTCCCCCCGACCCTGCGCCTCACCCACGGCACCGCGCTCCAGCGCAGCGGGCGCCACGAGGAGGCCCTGCGGGTCTTCGCCGAGCTTCCCGGCAGCATCCCCGCCGCCGTGGGCCGGGGGGTCTCCCTGGAGCGCCTGGGGCGCCGCGAGGAGGCCCGGGCCCTCCTGGAGGCCTGCATCCGGGAGTCCCCCGGCTACACCACGGCGTACCTGGACCTGGCCGACCTCCACGCGAGGGCCGGCGCCCAGGACGCGGCCCGGACCGTCCTGCTGGCCGGCCTGGAGGCCGCGCCATCGGACGCCTCCCTGTGGGGCCGCCTCGTGCGCCTGGGCGTGGAGGAGGGCCTGCTGGAGCAGGCCGTCCGGGACGCCTGGGTAGCCATCCAGCACTGCCCCCAGGGGGGCGACGGCAGCTGGCACAAGCTCGTGGGCATCTTCCTCCTGCGCCAGGGCGCCGCGGCCGAGGGGCGCCAGGTCATCACCCTGGGCCTGGCGGCCTTCCCCGGCCACCCCGATCTCACCCGACTCCTGGAGCTCTGCTGACATGCCCCGCATCCGCGTCCTTCCCGACCAGGTGGCCAACCAGATCGCCGCGGGCGAAGTGGTGGAGCGTCCCGCCTCCGTGCTCAAGGAACTGGTGGAGAACGCCCTGGACGCCGGCGCCACCCGCCTGGAGGTGCGCTGGGAGGAGGGCGGCAAGCGCATGCTGGACGTGGCCGACGACGGCTGCGGCATGGCCCGGGACGACCTGTACATGGCCCTGGAGCGCCACGCCACCAGCAAGGTGCGCACGGCCGACGACCTGGGCCACCTGGCCTCCTTCGGTTTCCGGGGCGAGGCGCTGCCCTCCATCGCCTCCGTGAGCCGCTTCGACATGGCCTCGGCCGAGCAGGACGGCGCCGGCCACCGCCTGCGGTGCGAGTTCGGCGTCATCAAGGAGGTGCAGCCCTTCAGCCGGTCCCGGGGCACCACGATCACCGTGCGGGACCTCTTCGCCCAGCTCCCGGCCCGCAAGCGCTTCCTCAAGGCCACCGAGACCGAGCACGCCCACCTGTGGGGCGTGGTGACCCGCATGGCCCTGGCCACGCCCGCCATCCACTGGGTGCTGGAATCCGACCGCAGCGGCCGCCTCGCCCTCCCCGCCGTCCCGGTAGCCGGCGCCCGCCTGGGGCCCCTCCTGGGCGACAAGCTCACCGCCCTGGTCCCCTTCCGGGACGGCACGGCCCCCTGGACCCTCCACGGCTACGTGTCCCCCCCCGAGCTCAGCTTCCGGGACCGCAACCACCTCTACCTCTTCGTCAACGGCCGCGCCGTGCGGGACCGCCTGCTGCTGGCGGCCCTGGCCTCGGCCTGGGAGGGATTTTTCCCCAAGGGCTCCTATCCCGCCGCCGTGGTCTTCCTGGACGTGCCCGCCGACGCGGTGGACGTGAACGTCCACCCCACCAAGGCCGAAGTGCGGTTCCGGGAGCCCCAGCGCATCTTCCCCTGGGTGGGCCGGGCCCTTCGCGAGGCCTGGAGCGAACTGCGCGGCGGCCTGGCCTCCGTGCTGGACCTCCCCCCCCGCCCCCTGGAACCGGAACTGGACCGCCCCCTGGCCCCCGTGGCCGCCGAACACCCCCACCTGTGGTCCGCCGCGGGCTCGGCCGGCACCGGCACCTACCAGGCCCTGGAAGCGGCCTTCCCCCGCCGGGAGGAACCCGCCCGTGTGGCGGAACCCCTCCATGGGCCCGCCGTGCGCTACCTGGGTTCCTTCGATTCCACCTACCTCCTGGCCGAGGTGACCGGCGGCGCCGAACCCGAACTGTGGCTGGTGGACCAGCACGTGGCCCACGAGCGCATCCTCTACGAGCGCCACTTCCTCCGCAAACACCAGCCTGCCGTGCAACCCCTTATGCCCCCCCGGGTGGTGCGCGTGGGCCCCGAGGCCATGTCTCGCCTGACCCCCTTTCTGGACGCCTTCACCGAAGCCGGCATGGAGGTGGAGCCCTTCGCCGAGGACGCCGTGGTGGTCCGCGGCCTGCCGGACTTCCTCATGGACCGGGACCCCGAGGCCCTGCTGGCCGACCTGCTCCAGCGCCTGGAGGAGCTGGGCCGGGTGGACCTGGACCACTTCCGCCGGGAGCTCAACGCCGAGCTCAGCTGCCGCAGCGCCATCAAGAAGCACCACCACCTCCCGGCCGACCTTGCCCAGCGCCTCATCGAGGACCTCATGGCCTGCGAGGTGCCGCACACGTGCCCCCATGGGCGGCCGGTGATCAAGAAACTGACGCGGACGGAGCTGGAGCGGAGCTTCGGGCGGCGGGCTTAGATCATGTGGCTATTGCGCTTGTCAAAACCTCCTCATCCGGGCCAACGCACCTAGGCTGACTGAGGGGAAACGAGGCCTGAGCAAGGCTCCTGTGCAACGGCTGCATTGGCATTTTCGGCCTTTGGCTGGTGGAGACGCTGCTTGCGACCCGGAACGTCCGTTTCCTTGGCTTTCAGATTCAGGTGTTTATTGGGGATCGGCGGTCTTTGGCCGGCGGTTCCTCCAAACTGCCGGAGACACTTCCCGGTGCACCTCCTGGCGAGAACCGTGAAGGTCTTCCAGGGGCCTGGCACCAACGTCACCCTTGGGCACCACGGAGCCCCACCATTGTCGAAATTGTTGAATCCGGACGGGCTTTTGGCAAGGAGAGCTACCACATAACCCCGATGCCCAAGGCTTTTTCATGTTCGGTGGAGGCAGGGGTGCGAAATTCTGCCTGATCTCCGGGATGGCTGAAATAGCGGCCCACGATAACAGGCAAGCGAAGAACTCGCTTACCTTTGGACAGGAGGCGTTGCCACCAAAGTGAATCACCGATGATGTTAATGGTGCTTCCATCATTGAAGGCGAAGGGATAGCGACCCAATTCGCCGTGCAGGGCCGTGCGCCATCCGGTGGCAGGACCGAGCGTCGCGCGTTCTCCGGTGCCACTCCCCAGTCTTACGCACTCCCCTTGGCTAGGGGGCCAGACGGGATTGAAGGGCAGTTCTTTCGCAAGGATGCTCGGTGTGACGGCATCCGTTTCCGCCTGTGAGAAGCAAACGCGCCAATCGCCTGCCACCAGGTCCGCCCCCCCCTCCAAGGTTTTCAGAAACAATTCCACCGCATCCGGGTTCAGCCGGTCGTCCAGGTTCAGGTTGATGACAAAGGGGGTCTTTACTTGGCTGAGGGCCAGGTTCCAGGCTTCATAGATTCTGAGAGGCTCCCGGGAAACGAGGGCTGTTCCCCTCAACCAATTGGGGACGGTATCCCCGGCGTCGAAGACATAGATCCGGTCCACCGCTACGGACTGGGCATCCAGGCAGGACTGGTGCCCCTGCAGACGTTCCAGGCGGTCGGGGTCCTTGTGCCAAACGGCGCAAAGGACGGTGGCCCGCGCCAGCGATGGCTTCTGGCCGCTTTCGTGGCCAAAGTCCCATCCGAGGGCATCGGCCCGTTCCAGTGAGTCTTCCCGCTCGGCCTGGGCGGCTCCGTCTCCATCGAGGAACTCGGCTTTTAAGGCCCAGAGGAAACCCGCCCTGGGTGCCAACTCAAGCCAAAGCTCAAGTGTGGACGTCAAGCGGGCAGCATCCATGGAGAGCAGGGAACGGACTTGATCATGAAAGATATTGGCGGCGAACGTCCGGGCCCCGGCCGCAGCGAGGGCCGTCAGGCCCTGACTGACCGCGATCTGGTGTGCAGGGCGAAGGTGCTTCCGCGCCTCCATAAGGTCCTTATCCTCTTGCCATCGCTCTTCATGGCTCTTCTTGACTTCGTCCCCTTCCTGATTGTGGTGGACACGCGCATCCCATACGGGCAGAATCTGCCAGCCCGCAGCATGGATTCGGTAACAGAGATCCCAGTCCGCGCCATAGAAATGGTAGCCCGGGAAGAATCCCCCCACGGCCTCCCATGCGGTTTTGCGCACGATCCCGAAGTTGATCATCAACCAGCCGTCGGACCCCATGGGAGCCCACCAATCGGGGTACCCCTGCCAGCCGGGGTTGTGTTCCATCAGCGAAAGGCCACCAACCTTGATGCCTGCCAGCTCTCCATAGGCAAGCAGCCGCGGCAAGGAATCGGGTTCGAACAAAAGGTCATCGCTGCCATACATCACCCACTTGCCCCTGGCCTTTGCGAAGCCTGCGTTCATGAGGAGGGACCAGCTGAACTTGCCGTCTGTGCCCAGGTAGTCCTCATCCGCCAGAACAATCCTGGCTCCCATCTTCTGGAATACCTCCCGGCTGCTTTGGTCGCCGCTGGGGCAGATCCCTATTACTTCCCAAGGGATGGTGCCCAATGACGCGTGTGCGCTCGCGAGCATGGCCTCGAGGCGCTTTGGCCGCCCGATGGACGGAACCACCAGCGAAAGAACCGGTGCAGGGCCCTGGGGCGCGGCCACGGTAACCGTTTCCAGCCCCACCCTGGCGAGATCCAGGTTTGGTTTTAAATCAATTGCGTTTGGGCCATTCCACGTTTGTTCCCAGCCATCCTGGGCCACCAGGAGAGGGACCTCGGATCTGCCTTCCATGGCCGTTCTGACTGCCCTCGTGAGGACTTCAGGAGAAAGGTCCTTGACGCAATACGGGCGTTCATATGGACAGTTCCAATCGCACAAATAGCAGGACAGAGGCAGGACCGAACACGTCGTCAGAGGGGAATACGGCATGAACCGGCCGAAGTGCCCCCCGCCAAGTACCACCACATTCGGGAGGCCAACCGCGCAGGCCATATGGGCCAGGCCGGTTTCTGCGCCAACCGCGAGGGCACATCTTTTCATCAATGCGGCGCATTGGCGAAGTGTCAGGCGCCCGCACAAATTCACCCCAGCCGTCGGGAACAGGTCGAGGTGCCGTTGATTGATCCCCTGTTCTGCCTCGACACCAAGGGCGACAACAGCAAGCTCAGGGTGGTCCTTCAGGACGGGGGCCAGGGCCAGGCCATAGCCTTCGTAGATCCGTGATTCCCATTGGGCCCCCGCAAAGAGTGCCACCAGCTTCCTGTCCTGAAGCTTCTCCTCCCCTAAAATGGCTTCGACCGCCTGGACGTCCTCTGGAGTGAACCAGACCTCTGGTTGCAGATCCTTAGGTTCGATGCCCAGGTATTGGAGGAAGGATTTATGTCGATCCAGTTCCAAGGCCCAGTCCTCCTGCGCAGGAACGAGATCCGTATACAACGCGTCCAAAGCCGGCCGTTCCCTGGGATTGCGGTTATGGTCGTCCCCGAAGTGGCCCACCCGGCGCAAGGCCCCGCACATCCCGGTGAGGACGTCCGCCAGCGGCTCCCTTGAGTAGACACTATGCAGGCAGAGATCGAAGTGCCTGTGGGTCAGGTCCCGGATCAGGTCCTGGAGGTAGGGGCCTCCACCCAGAGCCAGTTGCTTGTCGACCGGGTAGACTTCATCAGCAAATGGGCATGCCTCGTACAGCTCGGCTACTCGTGGCTGGCAGAGCACGGTAATCCGGGCATCTGGGAAATGGCCACTTACGCCTTCCAGCATGGAGGCGGCAAGAAGGTTGTCTCCAACGGCATCCAGTCGGACCCAAAGGATGTTTTCCACGTGGGGCTTGGCCGGTACTCTGCCCGGATCGAATTTCGCCACGCAGAACCCGAATTTTTCCCGCGATAGGTAGGTCAGGTCAAACCGGGGATCCTCGAGGATGCACTGGAGGCTTCGCCGGTGCTTGACGTGGAACACGTCGTCAAGGGCGATCGTGCAAGGGCCTTCAAGGAGTTCCAGGAGATACTGGAATTCCACGAAGCCCATATGGCCTCCGCTGTCAAGGAGCACGAGGTCAGGCCGATATCCGAACGCTTTCAGGCATTGGCGGAGAAGATCATCGGGGACCTCGGAAAAATCTGTTTCCTGGGCGTACAGCCTAGACCGCTCGTTTTCCTGGTGGTCCACATAGACATCCTTGAAGGCCATGTTCCTCACCATGGCCTCCTCGATTTCCGCCAGCCCCGGCAATCGGGTTCTTGGCACGGAAAGGCCAAGAAGGGGTTCCACCATTGCCAATAGGCCATCTCTTCCAAGGTTCTCCTTAGCCTGCAGATGGTTGGAGGGGTTCACTTCAAGGCTGAAGAACCTGGGGGAATCGATCTTGTAGTCGCGCAATAGGATGGCCAAGGTACGGGTCGTACCGGTGCCCAGGTAAGTGCCCGTTTCAAGCACCTTGGCCGGCCGGTTGTTGCGGAAGACCCGGTCCATGGCGGTGGAGAAATCGGAATTGCCCTCAACCACGGTCAGGTCCTTATCCCCAGCCCCCTCGCCGGCAATTCGCACGCCCGCTGAGGCCTTGACCTTACGGCCCAAAATGAGTGCGTCGTACGGGAACGGCGCCCAAAGGAGCTCCTGGACTTCAAGGCCCGCTGCCTCGAAGAGGCGAACCAAAGCCTTGCCTGAGAACAAGTTCAAGTGGGCCGGGCTCTCGAATGGGTACCAGTCCGCACCCTCTCCGTCAAAGATGGGTGTCTGCAGCAGGAGCCTGCCCTTCTCCTCCAGCAGCCCAGCAATACCGCGCAGGAACCCGAGTGGGTCCGGCACGTGTTCGAGCACATCGAACGCTACGACCGCATCAAACCGGGGCTCAGGGATGGCGACGGCAGGGAATAGACCCGGGTAGACCTCTGCGAGACCGAATTCCCTCCTTGCGAATGCGCAAGTGGCTTCGTCCACCTCCACGCCGACAGCACGCTTCGTGCCGCGATCCAGGCAATACCGGAGAAAGCCGCCGTGACCACATCCGATTTCGAGGAGCCGATCAGGAACGCCATTGCGCCGGGTGAGCCGCTCGAACCATTCCGGAATCCGGTCATTGAAGTCATGCAAGGCTCTTTCCGCGATCAGGCCAGGCGTCTCCGGGTGGTCCGCGCCTTCGCCGTTCCAGTAGGGGCCGAATGCATACAGGGCTTTCAGTGCTTGTTCGCCATAGCCCGTCCATTTCACCTGGGTTCCACAGGACGTACAACTGCCATACCCAGGGTGGACTCCATCTACCAGTTTGCCCCCGCACCAGCATGTCTCGAAGTCACGGATCTCAGCGTCGGGCATGGAAAGCTCCAGGGGTTAGATAGCGTGGGTGCATACAAAGTGCCTACCGAGCAAGCTTTGCGCCAAGTTCATTCGGCCAGGACCGTCGAGAGGGCTGCTCGAAGGGATTTCCGGTGCATTTCGAGGGTGTGGCCGGAATTCACAAAGTCTATTGCTTGCAAGGTCCGGGCAAGCCGCTCCTCCACGGGGAGGACTTCGCACGATTCGATCGCTTGGGCTACCAGGGCTTCGCTGCAGCCCGCAATGGGAATGCCAAAGGTACCGAGCTCGACGCTTGCCTCCAGAGTTGCCACGGGGAGAAGTCCACCGTTTCCGACAGCAGAGAGCAGGCTTACCCCCCCACCCTCGGAGCAGGAAGGAAGAACCGCAAAGCCGCATTGTTCCGCGATCCGCAGGAACTCAGGACTTCCAATCCGGACCATTCCGATCATATGGATATTCCTCGACGCTGCCAGACGGGATTGAAACACCCGTCCAAAGGCCCCTTCCCCTTCAAGAGGACCGCAAACATAAAGTTCAAGCCATGGGCGGGCGAGAAAGACCTCCAGGAGGAGGTCGAGACCCTTGTGAATGAGGCCGGCACTGCCGAACCAAAGAAATCCCCGGCCGGCCTTCCTGGGGTCCTTCCGCTGGGCGAGGGCCGCCCCGTCCACGAGGTGATGGAAAAATGCCCGGATGATGAAAATCTCGCTGGAGGTCCGGCCATGATAAGTCGCGGCAGTGGCCTCATTGCCGAGGACCAGCACTGCATCGCAAAGGGAGGCGATGGAGGTGAAATCCTCCGACGCAAACCGACCGGACTCCAGGAGGCAGGGGCCATACCTCTCCCTGAAGGCCTTGACCCGGTCCAGAGTGCGGAGATTCTGGACCTGGTTGTGGATGCCGGGGGAGTAAAGAAGGACCCGTCTGGGGCGCCGGCCACCCGAATGGCACTCGACCAGGGCCCGCCCGAGGCCCAGGATGACGTCATATTCGCCATACCCTCGGGGGGGTTCAGCCCAATGGTCGATGGCATCAACCGAATAGCCCGATTCGTGCAGGGCCAATCCTTGTTCAAATGCCTCATGGGTGTTTGTGTGGAAAAAATTCATGGACTCCCTGTCCACAAGACCTTCTACCGCGCCACATAGGAGGGCCTTTTTCTTGCGCCGTGTGCCGAAGGCATCTTCCAGGATTGGCATTGGGCTTCCTCATGCACGGTTGTGGGCCAGGAGCCAAATCGAATCGCATTGGGTTGTCGGCTGGTTGTACTCCCAGTAGCTGACCATCTGGAAGCCCCTTCCTTCCAGCAATGCCTTCGCTTCGCCGAAAAGTCGCTGGCCCTCCCAAACCGGCACCGTCTCGCATTCCAGATGGATGGCATGGATGCGAGTCAGTTCTGTCCCAAAACCTTCAAGGACTTCCACAGCATGGCCTTCGACATCGATCTTGCATGCTGAAATGTCTTGGATCCCATATTTATCGAGAAATGTGTCGCCCCGCATCAGTTCAACTAAAATATTCTCCGAGGGGAATCGTTCGTAGATCTCCCTTGGCATCAGAGAACTCATTCCCTGCTTATTGAGGTCAGGATCGACAATGTTGTGAAACACCTGATGCCCGTTTCGGTTTGACAAGGCCAGGTTGTAAACCTGGAAGAAGGGGAAATGGGCCTGGATCCGCGCAAAGGACTGAGGTGCCGGCTCGATGACATGGACTTGGCGAATACCAGCGGCCTTTGCGAAGGTATTGGCATCTTCGCCATCCCGGGAACCGATTTCGAGGAAATTCCTGATCCTGAGTCGGCGGGAGTGCAAGTGGCTGAAAAAATTAATCATCGGGCCTCCCCAATTTCCGCTCTACCTAGTGCCCCGCTGACCCAGGCGACTCTTCTGTCCAAACTGAAATCCGCATATCCGGTTGCCCTGTTCAGAACCTTCTTCCGTGAGGCCGCAGCCGCCCGGGCATTGGGCCCCTGCAACCAGGGCAGCCTGTTGTTCGGTCATTGGGGCCCTCCGGAAGGGTGGCGCGCCTTGGCAGGGCGGGCGAACTTATCTGCATGGAAGATCCAGGACAACCTTTGCTGAAGATCAGGATACGCCAAAGCCGGGGAGCCCCGCCAGGGTGCCCAGCCTTCCCTTCCACCGCCAGGGCTTGGGCGAGAATGGCGGATTTCTGTCGGTTCACGGGGTCCGAAGGACGATACCCAGCGTCCGCAGTCAACCGACTTAATCATTGACCCACCCGTGGTCAATACTTGTGACGCTTGACAGGGGCGCCTACCCGGCCCTTGCGAGCCCATTGAGGCCCTGCGTGGCCTACCCGGGGGGCGGTCCCGCCGCCACGTTCGGCCGGCGCACGGGGTGTCCGCCGATGGTCAGCCCTTGCGCCGTCGCTCCTGGGCCAGGTCCACCCCAAGGCGCCGGGCGGTGGCGTAGAGAGCGGTGCGGCTGAGCCCCAGGTCCCGGGCCGTTTCGGCGGCGTGGAACCCCCTGCGGCCGAGGGACTCCAGGAGGTGGCGCCGCTGGAACGCCAGGGTGGCTTCCTGCCAAGGCAGCGGGATGCCTGGTGCCTTGGCGAGCTCGGGGAAATGTTCTGACCCCAGAGGCCCCTTCCCGCACCTTAGGAGGGCGCGTTCAAGGCAGTGGAGGAGCTGGCGCACATTGCCAGGCCAGGACTGGGCGGCAAGCGCCTCGCATAGGCCGGGTTCCAAGGGCGGCCCGTTCCGGCCGAGAGCCAGCGAGATGCGTTCCACAAGGCGCGGCACTAGGTAGTGGAATTCATGGCCCCGTTCCGCCAAAGCCGGTGTAACCAGCACGGAGCCCTGGAGCCGGTGGAGGAGATCCTCCCGGTACAGCCGGGTCCGCACCATCTCCTCCAGGGGCTGATTTGTGGCAGCTACGAATCGCAGGTTCACCGGTCTCCACCGGTCACTGCCGAGGGGGCGGATCTCGCTTTCTTGCAGAACTCTTAGCAGCATCGCCTGGGTCCGGGCTGATAGGTCGGCCACTTCGTCAAGGAAGACGGTCCCCCCCGAAGCCGACACAAGGGCTCCTGGCCGGTCCCGGTCGGCGCCCGTGAAGGCCCCCCGTACATGGCCGAAGAGCTCGGATTCCAGCGCCCCTTCGGCCAGGGCCGCGCAGTTCACCGGCACCAGGGGGCCTGAACGGCCGGATCGGCGGTGCAGTTCCCGCGCGGCGAGTTCCTTGCCGCTCCCGGAGGGGCCCAGGATGAGAACGGTCAGGGAGGTCTGCGCGACGAGATCCAGCTCCCGCAGCACCGCCCCCATGGGCTCGGACCCATCGGTCAGCAGCTCGGGTTCGGGGGGCGCGTTCCTCACCCCCCCACCCTACACCCCCTACCTGGCGTCCATGTACGGCCGGCTGATGGTCTTGTCCGTGGAGATGGGCAGGGTGTAGGCGCCGTAGAGATCCAGCTTCTGGGTGTACTTGAGCTTGATGACGCAGGTGCCGGCGTTGTGGTCCCCGAGGACCGTGAAGGTGATGCAGCCCTTGGCCAGGGCCTCGGGGATCTCCAGCTCGGCGGCCTTGGCGCGCAGCTGCTGCTCCAGGGCGGCCGCGGGCATGATGCCGGCCCGGGATCCCAGGTCCTCGGCGGCATTCACCAGGCTGTTGTTGGCGTAGAGCACGGGCACGACCTTGAGGGCCACGGCGCCCACGATGATCAGCACCAGGAGGCTGACGATGCAGCCGATCTTGCCTTCGCCGCGTTCATTCCTGCGGTTTTCGGTCATGGCGTTCCTTTCGGGGGTTCAGGGTTGGAGGTCCTGGAGGGCCTGCCGGGCCAGGGGCGCCAGCAGCGGCCCGTCGGGACCGAACAGGGTGGCCTGGGGGTATTTCAGGGCCTGGGTGAAGGACTGGGCTGCGTCGCGCACATAGACGCTGCCCATGTGGAGGAGGCAGATGCCGGTGTAGTAGTCGAGGGTGCCCTGGCTCACGCCCTGGACGCCCACCATCCGGGCGTCGCGAAGGACCTCCAGGGCCTTGTCGTACTCCCGGAAGTGCATGAGGGCGAGGGCCTGGTCGAGCCGCAGGAGCGAGGCCTCGTCCCCCTGGGCCCCCAGGTAGCGCAGGCGCAGGTCGGAGAGGACCAGGGGATAGCAGAGGTCCGGGGAGTTGACGGGGAGTTCGGCGGGCATCTGCGAGACCGTGAGCTTCACGGGGGCATCCCCCTGCGAGACGGCGAGGCTGCCGCCCCCTGCCTCGGCCAGGGCCCTGCGGAAGTCCGCAACGTTGGCCACGGGCCTGCCGCCGGCCTCGGTGAGGATCCTGCCGGGCTTGATCCCGGCCTTGAGGGCGGCGGCGTCGGCCGTGAGGACGTGGGCGCCCTCGGGCAGGTCCAGGAGGGTGAGGCCGGCCCAGGGCTCGGAGAGCGCGGGCTGCCGCTCCATGCGCGCGGCCAGCGACCCCAGGGGATCCTGCTCCAGGGGCATGACGGCAAGGCGCTCCTCCTGTCCGGTGAGGGTCGAGAGGACCAGTTCCACCTGCTGGATGGGCCTGCCTGGGGCGGGCCGCGCCCACAGCAGGAGCTCGGTCTCGCGGGTGGCCCGCAGGCGGGCCAGGCAGTCCTTGAGGGACTCGCCCTTGGCCGCGGTGATGAAGGCCACTTCGTGGAGCCTGCCGCCCAGGGACGCCAGCATGCCCAGGAGCCGGTCGCGGCCCGCGAAGTCATCGCTCCCCTCGAAGCCCGCGTAGGTGAGGCGCGGCTTGGGCCGGGCCACGAGGGTGAGCGACTTGCCCTCCAGCACCTCGATGCGCTGGGTGAAGCTGCCCGCGGCGTACTTCACCTGGAGGTCGTAGGCCTGGGCGCAGACCTGCAGGTCCCGCACGGGCACCCGGCCCATGTCGAGGCCCGAAAGGAGCAGCTGGCCGCCGGGGACGGCGCTCTGGACGGTGAGGGTGCCGCGGCTGGGCTCGAGCTTGACGGGTTCGAGATCGGCGTCGGCGAACGGGGTGGTCAGGGCCTCGGCGATCTCCATGCGGCGGGTCCGGTGGCAGGGCAGGCGCACCTCGAGGAGGTGCTTGCCGGGCGCCAGGTCCGCGATGCGCAGGCCCTCCGAGAGCTGGTCGGGCTTCACGCCGGCGCGGTCGGCCAGATAGCTCCGGTCCGCGGGTGCCTGGCCCCGGGAAAAGCCGCGGGACTTGCCGTCCACGAACAGCTCGGCGCCCGCGGGGGAGGTGAAGACCGTGATGACCGAGGACGTGCGCGCGAGCTTGAAGTCCAGGGTCCTGGTGTCCTTGAGGGCCACGTCGAACTTCACGTCCTGGCCCTGGAACCCGAGCCGGGAATAGGCGGCGGCGTGGGCGCCCGGGGCCAGCCAGTGGACGCCGGGCTCGGGGCGCCGGGGCTTGCCGTCCACGGTGAGGACGCCTCCCGCGGGGTCCAACGAGAGCTTCACCCGGCCGAACCGGGCCGTGCGGAGCCCGTCGTAGGCGGCCTGCAGCCTGGGGTTGGTGATGGAGCGGTCGATCTCGTAGTCGGGATCCAGTTCCAGGAGGCTCTCCAGGCGCTTGGGGGCCTGGGCCTTCCTGCCCGCGGTGCGGTCGTCCAGGACCGCCGTCCAGTTGTAGGCCTCGCAGAGCACCCTGGTCCAGCCCTCGTCCAGGGTGCGTGCCGACGGCTCCAGGGCGGCGAGGATGGACTCGAACTTGGCGGCGGCGCCGTCCCGGTCGCCCTGGGTGGCCCACAGGGCCTTGGCCGCGGCCAGCGTGTCCCGCAGGGCGGGATCCTGGGCGCCCAGGGCGGCGCAGGCGGTGAGGAGGAGGCAGAGGAGACGTCGCATCATTGCAGCCTGATCAGCAAGTCGTTGGAGCGGTCCGCGAGGATGAGCCCGCCGGCGCGGTCCAGGGCGACGGCCCGGAACTTCCCGGCGATGCCCAGCGTCTTGTAGGTGGCCGAGCGCAGCACGGAACCGTCCGGCCCCCACACCACCACCCCTTCGAAGTCCCCGTCCACCAGGGCGGCCACGTGGCCGAGCGGATCCGAGGCGAGGGAGACCACGTACTTGAAGGAGGCCGGGAGGTCCTTCCCGTAGGGCACGGAGGCCCGGGTCCGCCCCGCGGCGTCCAGGAAGAGAAGGGTCCGGGTGGCGTCCGAGGCCGCGGCGGCGCCGCCGTCGGGAAGGGGGGCCAGGGCCTGCACGGCGGGCACGGGCAGGGGCCGGGGCGCGGCGTCCCCTGCCAGCACCTGGATGACCTGCGATCCCGGGTCGCAGATCCAGGCGTTGCCCCAGGTGTCCAGCATCCCGCCGGAAGGGGAGGGCAGCGGGGGCGCGGCGGGCTGGGGCGCGTCCTCCTTCACCAGGCCGAACTTGGCGCTCACCACCCAGGTGGTCCCCGGAGCCGGCACCAGGAGGGCCTTGCCGCCCTTGACCACCGGGCCGGAGGGGACCAGGGCCCCATCCTTGAAGTGGTAGGCGCGGTCGTCATCGGACTGGTACAGGTAAAGGCCGCCCTCGGGGCCCGTGGCCAGGAGGGTGGGGGTCTTCAGCCACTTGGTCCTGCCCTGGGGCCAGGGGCCCATGGATTTTAGGGCGGGCTTCTGGAGGCGCTGGAGCACCCGCACCTGGATGCGCCACTGGGCCTCCTGGGCCTCAGGGGCCTGGGGGTGACGGTTCCTCAGGTCCTGGAGCATGCGCAGGCAGCCCGTGAGGTCGCCCATGATGTCGAGGGTCTCCGCGGCCTGGAGTTGGGCGGCGATGCCCGCGGGGGAGGCCGGGTCCATGCGCATGGCCTCGGTGAAGGCCTGGAGGGCCCGGCCCCACTCGCCCTGGAGCTTCCGGGCCAGGCCCATCTGGAGCCGGGCCTCCTGCACGAGGGGGTGGTCCGGGAAGAGGTCCACCAGCCGGTTGAAGTCGGCCAGGGCCTCCTTGATGTCGGCGGGGGCGTGGCTGCGCGCGGCCCTGCGCCTGCCCAGGAGGAGGAGGGCGTCGCCGGCCTGGGGGGTCTTGAGGTACTCGTTCTTCAGCTTCTCGAGAAAGGGGGTGGCGGCCTCGGGCTTCTTCTCCACGTCCATCTGGTGCCGGGCCAGGCTGAGCAGGGCCCGGGCGGCGAAGGGGGACTGGGGGAGCTGCGCGACGAGCTGGTTCCAGGTCTCCAGGGCCTCGGGGTAGCTGTGCGCGGCGTAGGCGCGCTCCCCGGAACGGTAGAGCCGCTCGGCCATGTCGCCGTCCTGGGCATGCAGCAGGGGCACGGCAGCCAGGATCAGGGTCACGGGGCGGATCCAGGTTCCTAGGACATGCATGAGGGCCTCGAAATATTAATTAAAGACAGCTTAACCCCTTCAGGGCTCCAGCGCCTGGAGGACGTGCTCCGTGGGGTAGGGCTTGAAGAGGGCCCCGATGACCCAGGGATTCAGCCGCAGCGGCGCGATGTCGCGGTTGGCGGTGGAGAGCAGGGCGTAGCGGAAGCGCTCGCGGCCCTTGAGGTCCTCCAGCCACGGGGCGAGGTCGCCCTGGGCGTCCTTGCTCTCGGTGATGACCAGGTCCACGGAGCGGCCCGCCAGGATCGCCTCCGCCTCCTCCCGGCTTCCGGCCTCCATGACCTCGCGCTCCCCGTTGGCCAGGGCCATGGCCAGGCGCTTGCGGAAGAAGGCGCTGGGCTCGAGCAGCAGGACGGAGCGCACCGGGGGCCGCCGGTTGAGATCGGATTCCGTCAGGCCCAGGGCCAGGAGGGCGGCGCGCGCGGCGCTCTTGAGGCCCAGGCCGGAGGCACTCAGGTAGATCTCCCGGATGGGCTCCACCATTCCGGGCTGGCGGGTCAGGCCGCCGATCTCGCAGAGGTGGGCCACCTCGCGCCACTCGGCGCCAGGGGCCGAGAGCATGCCCAGCACCACCCCGGAGAGGGTCTGGGCCAGCTCGGGCCGGATGATGAGCTCGGGGTCGGAGAGGGCCTCCCGCAGGGCCAGGAGGGCCTCGGCCTTCTTCGGGCCCTTCTCGGGCAGCTTCTGGATCTGGGCGTTGATGCCGGCTTCCTTCTGCGCCAGGAGCCCCAGGCCGTCGCCGCGCCGGGCCAGCTCCTTGACCACCAGGGCGACCCGGTCGTTGGACTCCCGGTCCCAGGTCTCCTTGGTGCGCATGTCGAACAGGAAGTCCGAGACCCGGTCCTTCAGGAGGTTGTACGCGGGCCGGTCGAAGACGAAGAGGTCCTGGGAGGCCAGGATGGCGCGCAGGCGCTGGCCCTCCCCCTCGCGCTCGTCGCAGCACCTCTCGAAGAGCTTGATGAAGTCGGGCAGGTCGTCCAGGGGCAGGGGCCGGTCGAAGCCGGGGAAGGCCGTGAGCGCGCCCTCCAGGGCCAGGATGAGCACCTGGGGCTGCTTGAGGTTGGGGGCCTTGCGCAGGAGGCCCAGGGAGGCCTCCGGGGTGCCCAGCTCCTTGAGCGCGGCGGCCAGGGCGATCTGGAGGTTGAGGGGCTTGCCGTCGTGGAGGAGCTCCAGGAGCACGGGAGCGCTGCCGGGGTAGCCGATGGCGGACAGCGCCTCCACCGTCTCGACGATGAGGGCGTCCCGGTTGTCCTTCTGGAGGAAGCCCAGGAGGGGCTCGGCGGCCATGCGGGTGCGGTTCTCGCCGAAGACCCGGATGGCGCTGCGCACCTGGTCCTGCTGGCCGCTCTCGAACATGCCCATGAGGGCCGGGAAGCTGGAAGGGAGCTTGCCCAGGTGGTGGATGGCCCTCTGGCCCACCTCGACGATGGGGTCCTCCATGGCCGCCAGGAAGAAGGGGGTCAGGGCGTCGTCCTCGCGGGTGCCCAGCGCGTCCAGGTACTTCTCCCGGCGCGAGATGTCGGGGTCCTTGAGCAGCTCGGCCAGGAGGGCCGTCTCGGTCACGGGCAGCAGGCGGAGGAAGGCCGTGACGAACCCGTCGCCCCCGGCCCGGCTCCGGAGGATCGGCGCGAAGATGGGCAGGATCTCCTCCCGGGTGATCTCCCCGCAGTCCACCTTGAAGGCCAGGGCCTCGGCCACCTGGTCCACCAGGGAGGTCAGGAAGCCCAGGCGGGCCTCCACGCCCTGGGCGGCGTCGGAGACCATGGCGGAGTACCGGGCCACCTTGCCCTCCCCCATGAGGGTCAGGGCGTCGGTGAGGAAGGTCTCGTAGACGCCCCCCACCCAGGGGCGCAGGTCCTCGACGGCGCCCAGGATGTCGGGCTCCTCCTGGGCCGCGGCCCGCTGGAGGCCGGCGAGCAGCTCCTTGGTCTCCGGGTGCCGGCTGGAGAAGTGGGCGAGTGTCTGGCGCAGGAGCTCGGGCAGGACCGAAGCCCGCTGCAGGGTCTGGAGGCGGTTGAGCCCGGCCAGGAGCAGCTGGTGGTCGAGGAAGTCCTCCCGGGCCGATTCCGCCACCGCCTTCAGGAAGGCCGTGGCCCCGGCCTCGGGCAGCGAGCCCATGACGCGGATGGCCAGGCGCTGGGCGAGGGGGTCCCCGTTGTGATAGGCCTCCACGATGGCACCCAGGTCCTGGGCGCCGGCCGTGGCCCCAAGCAGCTTGGCGCCCTGGGCCGCCATGCGGAGGTTGCCCTGGCCCTCCATGAGCCGGCTGATGTGGTAGGCGGCGCTCTGCTGGCTCTGGAAAAGGCCCAGCTCCCGGTTCAGGATCACCTGGTAGTCGTGCTCGGTGCGGGAGGTCTTCAGCGCCGTCAGGGCCGTCAGGGCCCCCCGGGTCCCAAGCGCGCCCAGGGTGGCGCACCCCTCGTCGAAGATGCCCAGGTCCTGCTCGGTCTTGAGGGCCATGGCGATCCAGGGCGTCCATTCGGGCCAGTCGAACTTGGCCACGGCGCCCAGGATGGCCTTGCGCAGTCCCCGGGGCGTCCCCTGGGAGCCGAGCCGGCTGCCCAACTCATGCAGGGCCTGCTTTTTGAGTGTCTGGAGCTGACTGGCCAGCCTGGCCGGGAACTGCACATCCCCTTCGGCGAACTCCTTGAGGAGGTCGCGGAGGTTGTCCAGGGGTGTGTGCGGGATCTTCCGTAGCGGGCTTGGCATTACATCCTGTGAAAGAGGGGCGGCAAGCATTATTCTTTTCACAATCGCCGCGATTCGCTAGCGTTTCCACATGCGCATTCCGTATTTTCTGCTCCTGGCCATGTCCTGCCTCCTCGGGGCCCAGATCCCCTTCGGGGAACTGGCCCCCATGGACCGGGAGGAAGCCGCCCAGATCGTGAAGAAGGCCGACTTCGCCTTCCAGACCCGTACGCAGCCGGTGCACGTTCGAACTTCCACCATGGAAAAGATCTTCGACCACCCCCGCATGAGCCTGGCCATGTGGCGCTATTGCCAGTTCGTGCCCAGGTTCCACGGCTTCGTCCTCCCCGACGGGTCCTGGACCCTGGACGACGCCCGGGGCCTCACCGGGCGCCTGCGGTGCGTGCTGGCCAAGCCCGGTTTCCGGGTCTACCTGGTGGAGGGCCGCGCCGAGGCGGGCCGGCTGAAGACGCCCTTCGCCGTGGGCGCGCGCATGGCCGTGGCCTACCGCTACTGGGACACGCCCCAGGGGTTCGAGACCCACCTCCAGACCTGGACCGCCCTGGACTCGGCCGTCCTGGGCATCGTCGCCCGGCCCTTCCAGGGCTACATCCGCCACCGCCAGGACGAGTTCATCGCCTACATCAACGGCAATATCGCCACCTTCGGCCAGTTCGCCGAACGGGACCCGAAGGAGTTCCGCGATCCCCTCCGGAGCGAAGGCGATCCCGTGGCGGTCCACGACTTCGACGCCCTCTTCCCGAAGCGCTGATGGAATCCTTCCGCGAGCTCTGGACACGGGCCTTCCGCCCCCGGGAGGGCTTCCGGGCGCGGGCCCTGGAGGCCCCCACCCTGGCGGGGTCCGTCAAGGACCTCCTGCTCCTGCGCGCGCCCCTGGCCTTCCTGGGCCTGGTCCTCGGCTACCTGAGCTTCTCGGGCCTCTACGCCCGGCTCGTCTCCCCGGACAGCGAGGTGTGGACGCACATCCTCCGGCAGCTCCCGGAAGCCGTCGATCCGGCGGAACTCCGCGCGGCCCTGGCGAACCTTCCCGCGGCCCCGGGGCTCCACGCGCTGCTGCCCTGGATGGTGCTGCTGGCGCCCGTTGCGGTCCTGGGCCTCTGGCTCCACGACGCGACCTTCGACCACGTGGCCCTGTGGCTCCTGGGGGGGCTGCGGGAGCGCCGCGGGTTCCGGGCCAGCCTCGTGGCCGACGCCGAAGCCCTCAAGGTGGGCGCCTTCGGGGCCGCCGCGGCCCTGCTGGGCGACCTCCCCGTGGTGGGGTTCGCCTTCGGCCTGCTCCTCCTGCCCGTGGCCGTCTATTTCTGGATCCTGCGGGGGTACGCCCTGGCCGCGTGGCACGGGTGCCCGCCCTGGAAGGGCGTGACGGCCACCCTGGTGCACGTGGCCCTTGTGGGAGTCTGGCTGGTCCTGATGATCCTGGCCTGCCTCCTGATGCTCCTCATGCTCCTGTAGAATGGTTCATGGTGGCGTTCCCCCCGCAGACAGGTCATCATGTGACCACGTTCCCCCAAGGGAGTTCCCCCATGTCCTTCCAGGCCATTCTGGACAATCTGATCGAGCGGGTGCCCGAAGCCATCGCGGCGACCTTCAACGACAAGGACGGGGATCCCCTCTGCTCGCGCACCATCGAGGTGCCCAACGACGCCCTGCAGCTCCTGGGCGCCTACCGGAACGTCGTCAAGCGCCATCTCCAGCAGGCCGTGGAGGAGTTCGACCGGGGCGAGGTCGAGCAGGTGGCCTTCTGCACCGACCAGCACTGGATCCTCATGATGGGCGGGCTGGAACACTGCTCCCTGGTGCTGGTGATGCGCCGGGACGGCATCCTGGGCCGCGCCCGCTTCCAGATGCAGCAGGCCCTGGAACAGCTCAACCAGCAGCTGTGAATCCCTTCTGAAACACCAAAAAACGAGTGATATGGGAGAATCATGGTCCGATTTACGGGTCTTCTTGGTCTTGTCTGCTTCATGGCTCTGGCCTACGCGTGGTCCTCGGACCGCAAGGCCATCCACTGGAAAACCGTCGGCTGGGGCATGGCCCTGCAGTGGATCCTGGCCCTGGTGGTCCTCAAGGGCGAGTTCCTTTCCAGCGCCCTGGGCTTCATCCCCTTCCCCCCCCACGCCGGCTGGGTGATCTTCGCGCTCCTGTTCGTGCCGATGCTCTTCAAGCGCTACGGCATCCTCCAGGTGGCCTGGTTCAAGTGGGCCCTGGGCACCGTGGTGGCCGTGGCCCTGGTCCGCGGCAACCTGGTGGGCTCGGTCTTCGACAAGGCCCGGGTGGTGGTGGAGGGCCTCATGTCCTACGCCAAGGCCGGCGCGACCTTCGTCTTCGGCCCCCTGGCCACCCCCTCCGGCGCCGCCGTCACCAACGCCCAGGGCGCCACCGTGGGCAGCATGGGCATGATCTTCGCCTTCGTGGTGCTGCCCACCATCATCTTCGTGGCCAGCATCTTCGCCGTGCTCTACCACGTGGGCGCCATGCAGTGGGTCGTGGGGGCCTTCTCCCGCGCCATCAGCCGCTTCCTCAAGGTGAGCGGCGCCGAGAGCCTGTCGGTCTCGGCCAGCATCCTCATGGGCCAGACCGAGGCCCCGCTGACCATCCGCCCCTACCTGGCCGGCCTCACCCGGTCCGAGCTCATGGTCGTCATGACCGCCGGCATGGCCCACGTGTCGGGTTCGATCATGGTGGCCTACGTGCAGGTGGCCCACGTTGACGTGGTGCACCTCCTCACCGCCGTCATCATGACCGCCCCCGGCGCCATCATGATCGCCAAGATCCTGGAGCCCGAGACCGGCACCCCCGCCACCGCCGGCGAAGTGCAGGTGAACATCCCCTCCAACGACGCCAACGTCCTGGACGCCGCCGCCCGCGGCGCCTCCGAGGGCCTGCACCTGGCCATCAACGTGGCCGGCATGCTCATCGCCTTCATCGCGCTCATCGCCCTGATGAACGGCATCCTGAAGGCCATCTTCCCGGCGCTGTCCCTGGAGCTGGTGCTCGGCGTCATCTTCCGGCCCTTCGCGTGGCTCATGGGCATCCCCTGGAAGGAGGCCGGCATCGTGGGCTCCCTCCTGGGCCAGCGCATGGTCATCAACGAGTTCGTGGCCTTCATCCAGCTGGGCAACCTTCCCGAGCTGAGCACCAAGGCCCGCCTCATCTCGACGTTCGCCCTGTGCGGCTTCGCGAACTTCAGCAGCATCGCCATCCAGGTGGGCGGCATCGGCGCGCTGGTGCCGGAGCGGCGCGGCGACCTCGCGCGGCTCGGGCTGAAGGCGATGATCGCGGGGACCCTGGCGAACTTCATGTCGGCCTGCATCGCGGGGATCCTGAGCTGAAGGGGACTTGGAGCCATCTGGGCACGGAAAAAGTCCGGCCGGGGCCTTGCACCCCGGCCGGATGCGATTTAGCATGATGTTTCAGTTCGCAATTGAGCGGTCTGATTTTAATAAACTAATTTTGATGTAATTTATGAAATATACCATACTCACCTTGGTTTTCTTGTCAACTGCCTATTTTCAGGCTGGTGCAGTGGTTCCGCAGGATCCAGGAATTCAGCATCCCATTTTTGATGAAATGGATTCGAGGGGTGGGGGTTCGAGTTCTCGTCAGGACTGCATAAAGGTGTGTGATAAAAAATATGCGGAGAAGGTCAAGGCAGGAGCCCTCCTCACCGGTATTGAGCTATTTACGTGGGCTCTACTGATAAAAAATGAATATGACAAATGTGTTGCTGGCTGCCCATCTTAAGAGATTGTTCTCTCTCCGTTTTTTACATATCTCTCCGACTTTGCGTCACCTGGCACCTAAAACATAAATAATACTATAACCGTCTTGATATAGCTACTCAGTCAGCAATTAATAATTTTATTATCAAGGGTTTTCCATGCAATCGACAAAATCCATTAAGACAATTATTTGCTACCTTACCTTTTTTTGTTGCCTTTGGCCACAGGATCCCCCTGACTACCCCGGTTTCCGCGGCCTGCCGGGCCTCGTCTGGAGTGGTGGGAAGCGCATTCTGTCCCTTGATTTTGGCCGTGCGCTCGAAATCGCCGATCAGACATCAGGAAAGGAGGAAACCCTTGAAGAGCCCGAGGGCGCCTTGGGCCTGACCTACCGTGCCGGTGTCGCAACCACCTGCCGGCTCGTGGACAAGACCATCCTGGTCTCCCAGCAGAGGCTCCCGGGCCTCTGGGAAAACTTCCCCATCGATTTCGGGACCTTCGGACGCGACGAATTTTTCGGACTGCCTTCGAAGCTCTATCAGACCGATACCGGCTCGCGATTTTTCGTCATGGATGTGATGCCCGGATTTTCGAAAGGGGAGGACGCTTCCATCTGCTCCTGGTGGAAGCAGACGAACGGCGGGGTCTTCAAGGCGGAGGCCCTGATTCCCATCGCCCTCGACGTACCGGTCTTCCAGGCCTTCCATCCGGTGGGACCGGGCGGAGCGTGGATTGCCCAGGTGGCCCTCCGTTACCAAGGACTGCTACCGTTCCTGGAGTTCCCCATCCAGGTGAAGGGGGCCTTCCTTGTGGTCTCCTGGAATGCCGGGATCATCTGGGTGATCAAGGACGATGACCCGTGGCCCTCCCGGACGATCAAACTCCTGCCGCTGGACGACGACTGCCTGTCGGGGCGGAAGCGGCACAGCCCCGTGCTCCTGGGGATCCAGCCCATGCCCAACGACCGGGTGCTTGTGGCCATGCGGACCCGGAAGGCGATCGAGGCCTCCATCCGATTGGAACAGGCGCCCAGGAGCTCCGTCCCCCAGCCGCCCGATGGCCAGGGATTGGACGAAATCGAATGGAAGGAGGTTGACCCCTTCGAGGGGAGGGTCGGCGACCCGGATCCGGCTGTGCTCGAACGCGCCCCCACCTCCTGGCCCGCGGGTGAAACCCTGGCTTTCCGCTTTGATCTGGCCGGGAGGCTGATCCTTCCCTAATGAGCGTTCGGGCCCTGCGGGTCCCCACGCCCCTCAGTGCGCCGCCACCAGCTCCGGCAGGATGCTCTTCGCGCCCACCATGCACGTCTTGTGCTCCAGGTGGTACTCGAACTCGCCCCTGAACTTCTGCAGGAACGACTCCACCGGTCCGCAGGCGGCATCCCCCAGGGGGCAGAGCGTCCTGAGGTTGATCCGCGGCGGCAGGCTCGCGAGAAGCTCCAGGTCGCCTGGGCGGCCCTGGCCGTGCTCCAGGCGGTGGAGGATCATCTCCATCCAGTTGCAGCCTTCCCGGCAGGGGGTGCACTGGCCGCAGCTCTCGTGGGCGTAGAAGTGGGTGAGGCGGAGCAGGGCCTGGACCATGCAGGTGCTCTCGTCCATGACGATCATGCCGCCCGAACCCGCCATGGAACCGCGGGCCTTGACCGTGTCGAAGTCCATGGGGCAGTCGAAGTCCTTGGCGTCGAAAACCGGGGCGCTGGAGCCGCCGGGGATGACGGCCTTGAGCTTGCGGCCGGTGCTGGAGCCGCCGCCCAGGTCGTTGAGGATGAAGTCCATGGGCAGGCCCAGGGGGAGCTCGTAGAGGCCGGGGCGCTTCACATGGCCGCTGAGGCCGTAGATGCGGGTGCCGGTGTTGCCGGGGGTGCCCAGCTGCGCGTAGGCGTGCCCGCCCATGCGGAGGATGGGGGCCACGGCGGCCAGGGTCTCCACGTTGTTCACGGTGGTGGGCTGGCCGAAGGCCCCCACGGAGGCCGGGAAGGGGGGCTTGACCCGGGGCTCGCCGCGGCGGCCCTCGAGGCTGTTGAGCAGGGCGGTCTCCTCGCCGCAGATGTAGGCGCCGGCGCCCCGGTAGGTGAGGATGTCGAAGTCCCAGCCGGTGCCCAGGATGTCCTTGCCCAGGAACCCGGCGTCGCGGGCCTCCTGGAGCGCGGCCTCGAGCTTGTCGATGAGCCAGGAGAACTCGCCCCGCAGGTAGATGAACCCGGTGCGGCACTGCATGGCCCAGCCGGCGATGACCATGCCCTCGATGAGCTGGTGGGGGTTGTACTCCAGGATCGCGCGGTCCTTGAAGGTCCCGGGCTCGCCCTCGTCGCCGTTGCAAACGAGGTAGCGGGTCACCTTGCGCTCGGGGGTGTCCTTGGGCATGAAGCCCCACTTCATCCCGGTGCGGAAGCCGGCGCCGCCCCGACCGCGCAGGTCGGAGGCCTTCACCTCGGCGGTGACGGCCGCGGGCTCCATCTTCAGGGCCTTGCGGCAGGCCTCGTAGCCTTCCCACTTCTCCGTGTAGACCTTGAGGTGCCAGTTGTGCAGGTCCCCGGCGCCGCGGAGCATGAGGTTGGGGTACTTCGAGGAGCCGAAGCCCTCGAAGGTGTAGAGCTGGTGGTCGGGCTTGGTGCGGATGGCGGCCATGGTCACTCCCCCCACGCTGCGGTCTCGCCGCGCCGGCAGGCATCCATGAGGGCCTCCAGCTTCGCCTCGTCCACGAACTCGTCGAAGACGCCGTGGTTGATCTGGATGCAGGGCCCGCTGCCGCAGGAGGCCAGGCACTCCACCTCATCCACGCTCCAGAGCCCGTCCGGGGAGGGGCCCTCGCCGGGCCTGGCGCCGGTCTTCTCGATGACCTTGGCCAGCAGTTCCGCGGCCCCGTTCAGGGCGCAGCAGAGGTTGGTGCACACCTCGAAGTGGTACCGTCCCACGGGCTTCTTGCGGAACATGGTGTAGAACGTGGCCACCCCGAAGACGTGCCCTTCGGTGACCCCCAGCGCCGCCGCCACTTCCTTCATGGCCCCCAGGCTCAGGAAGCCGAACTCCTTCTGGGCGATGTACAGGGCCGGCAGGGTCCCGGCCATCCGGTCCGGGAACTGGGAGGCGATGGCCTGGATCTTCGCGACAGCCTCCGGGCTGAGCTTGTCCCGCTGCGTCTTGGGCAGACGCTCGCCCGGCGCCAGGGGCACATCGCTGGTTTCAGGGGGCAGGGGATGGTTCATGGCTCGTCCGCGAAGGTAACTAAGGACACCCAGTCTATCCTGTATCCCCCGCACCACGGCACCAAAGCCTCGCGGCCCGGCTCCGTCCGCCGGCGCGCCCGGGAAGGCGTTCCGGGGCGTATGTGTTGAAACGCCTAATTCGCCCGCGGGACCCCTCCGGCCGCTCCCGGGCGCATTCCGCACCCGCCCCTGCCGGCCGCCCGTTCCCGAAATCCCGCGGCTGGACACGCCAGCGCCCCCATCTACACTGAAGGCACGCCCAAGGGCACAGGAAACGGCCACCCCATGCAGCTGCGCGAAGAGCTCCTCATCAACAAGCCCCTGGACCCCGGCCAGGAGCTGCTCCTGTCCATCCTCCTTTGCCGGGAGTACGCCACCCGGCTCTCCGACGAGCGGCTCTTCAAGCCCGCCGGCATTACGGATCAGCAGTTCAACGTGCTGCGGATCCTCAAGGGGGGACCCGACGACGGCTACCTCATCCGGGAGCTGCGCCGCCGCATCATCAGCAGGAGCGCCGACGTGCCGCGGCTCGTGGACCGCATGGTGAAGGCGGGTCTGGTGTGCCGCCGGGAGGACCCCAACGACCGCCGGGGCTGCCTCGTGAAGCTCACCCCGGAAGGCCGTGCGCTGGAGGCCAAGCTCGCCCCGGTGCACACGGCCCTGTGCCGCGAGATCGACGGACTCCTGGGGCCCGAGGACAACCGGGTCCTCATCGCCCTCCAGCAGAAGCTGCGGGAAGGGATGCAGGAACGGCTGGAGACCGCGGACTAGCCCTTCTTGGGGCCGGGCTTGCGGAAGCCGCCCGTGGGCTTCGCCACGGGCCTGCCGCCCGCGGGCCGGGCATCGGCGGGCCGGCGCGGCCGGGGGGCGTCGTCACCGGGGCCCGCAGCGCGGCGCGGCCTGGGGGCGTCGTCGCGGGGGCCCGCGGCGCGGCGTGGCCGGGGGGCGTCTTCGCGGCCGGAGGGGGCCCGCCGGGGCTCGTCCTTGGTGTAGCGCTCGGCGCGCCGGACCCGGTCCAGCTTTCGCTCGGCGGTGATCTTGGGCTTGTAGATGTCGGCCTCGCCCTTGAGGCCGGCGTCGGCGCGCTCCACCCGGCGCGCGGTGCGCAGGGCCTTGAGCGCCTTCTCCATGTCCGAGGGCAGCGGGGCCGAGGCGGTGACGGATTCGCCGGTGACGGGGTGGCGGAAGCCCAGCAGCTCGGCGTGGAGGGCCTGGCGGTCGATGATGGGGCTGGGGCTGCCGTAGACCTGGTCGCCCAGGAGCGGGAACCCGCGGTCGGCGAACTGGACGCGGATCTGGTTGCGCCGGCCCGTCTCCAGCTTGACCTCCACGACGGTGTGCCCCGGGAGGCGCTCCAGCACGCGGTAGTGGGTGATGGCGACCTTGGCGCCCTTGACGTCGTGCTTGGCCTTGGAGTTCTCGGGCACCACCTGCATGCGCAGGGACTTCCGTTCCACCAGCTTGTCCGAGAGGGTCCCGGCGTTCTCGGGCAGCTCGCCCACGAGGATGGCCTTGTAGATGCGGTGGAGGTGGTGCTCGTCGAAGATGCGCTTGAGGCCGTTGAGGGCCTCGGGGGTCTTGGCGAAGACCAGCACGCCGGAGGTGAATCGGTCCAGGCGGTGGGCGATGAAGAGCTGGAAGCGCTTGAAGCCGCGGCGGCGGTACAGGTCGGTGAGGGCCTCGGCCAGGCAGGGGTCGGTGTTCTTCTCTGCGGGCACCGTCAGGAGGCCGGCGGGCTTGTCCACGAAGACGAGGTGCTTGTCCTCCAGGAGGATCGTGAACGGGCAGTCGGCGGACCTGCTGGGTTTGGGCTGGGCGCTGTAGACCATGTCCGGGTCGAAGACCACGTCGATGACGTCCCCGGCCGTGAGGCGCTGGCCGTAGGTGCGGACCTCCAGGCCGTTGACCTTGACGCAGCCAGCGTCGATGAGGCCCTTGGCCTGGCGGTGGCTGACCTCCAGCTTGCGGTGCAGCTCCGCGGCAAGGGCGGTACCTTCGACCGCGCCGGTCCAGTTTTCCTTCGATCGGGCCATGGGCTCCTCCAGTGCCCGGCGTCCGTTGAAACGCTGAGCTTCCTGACCATGGAACCATAAAAACCCATATTTATCAACAAAAAAGGGCGGCCCCACCCGGGGCCGCCCTCCTTGGGGGGTCCACCCTACCTGGCCGGGGCGGCCTTCGCGAAGTCGCCGGCCTTGACCACGCTGATGCTGCCGGGCGCCAGGAACTTCTTCAGGGCCGAGAGGATCTGGTCGTTGGTGAGCTCGGCAACCTTCCTGTCCAGGGCTGCCTGGAAGGCCATGGTCCTGCCGGCCTCCTCGTTGCTGGCGAGGCGGCCGGTCAGCTCCCGGTCCTGGGCGCGGCTCTGTTCCTGCCCCTGGAGCCACCCGGACTTGGCCTCGGCGATCTCCTTGTCGGTGAAGCCGGTGGCCAGGGCCCGCTCAAGCTCCTCCCGGAAGGCCTTCTCGACCTTGGCGGCGTTCTGGGGGGCGCAGATCGCGTTGGCGGTCCAGGAACCGAAAGTCTCCATGGAGCCGGCCCGGAAGCGCGAGCCGACGCCGTAGCTGAGGCCGTCCTTGACCCGGATCCGGTTGGCCAGGCGGCTGTTGAGGAAGCCGCCGCCCAGCATGAAGTTGCCCAGAACCATGGCCGGGTAGTCGGGATCGGTGTCGCGGATGGCGAGGTTCAGGCCGGCGAGGAAGACGGCATTGGGCTTGTCGGGGGTCTCGATGACTTCCGATCGGGCCGTGGAGGGACGGGGGGTGGCGGTGATGCGGGCATAGGGGGCCGGGCTCTTCCAGGTGCCCAACAGGCCTTCGACCACCGGCCGGATGGCCGCGGCGTCCACGTCGCCCACAATGGCCAGCTCGCCGTGGGAGGCGCCGAAGAAGGCGGCGTGGAAGGCCTTGGCGTCCTCCACCTTCACGGTCTTGAGGTCGGCGATGGCCTCCTCGATGCTGTCGGTGTGGCGGGGGTGGCCCTTGGGCCAGATATCGAGCAGCTGCTGGAACCGCGTGTAGCCCAGGGCCGTGGGATCGCTCTTCTGGGCCTCCATGCCGGCGAGGTTCTCCTGGCGGAGGATCTCGAACTCCGTGGCGGCGAAAGCGGGCTCCCGCAGGGCCTCCGTCACCAGCTTGAGCGTGCCGGCGAGGTTCTCCTTCACCGTCTCGATGGAGACGCTGATCCCCTCGGCGCCGCCGTTGAAGTCCACGTTCGCCTTGAGCTGGTCCAGCCGGTCCTGGAATTCCTGGCGTCCGGTGCGGACGGTGCCGCGGCTCAGCATGGCCGCGGCCATGGAGGCGCGGGCGTCCTGGCCCATGAGCGCAGCCTCGGTGCCGAAGTGAAGGGCGAGCGTTGCGTGGACGGAGCCGCCGCGCGTCTTCTTGGGCACCATCGCGACCTTGAGGCCGGCCGCGGTGGCGAAGCGCACCGTGCGTGCCTCGATGGCCAGGGGGGTGGCGTCGAAGGCCTCTCCCTGGCTCTTGAGCTCCTGGCCCTTGTAGTCCTTGACCATGGCCGCCACGTCCTTCAGGTCGGGGATCTCGGACCGGTCCGGCTTGGGGGTGGGGATGAAGGTGCCCAGGGTGCGGTTGCTGGGCTTGAGGTAGGCCTTGGCGACCCGCTGCAGGTCGGCGGGCGTCACCGCCTTCACCCGGTCCCGGCCCAGGAAGAGGGTGCGCCAGTCGCCCAGGGCGATGGGTCCGCTGAGCGCGAGGCCGACCTGGTCGGACTGGTTGAGGTGGAGGTCGAATTCCTTGAGGATGCTGGTCTTGGCGCGCTCGACCTCCTCGGGGGCGAAGGTGGCCGCACCGGCCTCCTCGGTGATCTTGAGCACGGCATCCCGGGCCTCGTCGAGGTTGCCGCCGGGCGGGAGCATGGCGCCGACATACATCAGCCCGGGCTCACGGGTGGGCTGGGGAAAGGAGAAGACGAAGGCGGCCTTCTTGGGCTCCACCAGGGCCTTGTAGAGCCTGCCCGAAGGCGCGTCGCTGAGCACCTGGCTCAGCACCGAAAGAGCCGCCATGTCCGGGTCCGTCCCGGCAGGGATGTGATAGGCGGCCATCAGGGCCAGGGTGTCGCCCACGCGCCGGACCGTGACGCTCCGTTCGCCGTCCTGGGTCGGCTCGACCGTGTAGGTCCTCTCCAGGATCCGGGCCGGCCTGGGAATGGGGCCGAAGGTGTCGTTGACCAGGGCCAGGGTCCGGGCCGGGTCGAACTTGCCGGCCACCAGCAGCACGGCGTTGTCGGGCTGGTAGTACTTCCGGAAGAAGTCCGAGAGGTGCCAGATGTTGACGTTCTCGATGTCCGCGCGGCACCCGATGGTGGGCTTGCCGTAGTTGTGCCAGAGGTAGGCGGTTTCGGCGACCCGCTGCTGCAGGACGGCGAAGGGCTGGTTCTCGCCCATCTCGAATTCGTTGCGGACCACGGTCATCTCGGTCCTGAGCAGCTCGGCGGCCTTCTCCGGCTTGACGGCCACCCAGCTGTTGATCATGCGGTCCGCTTCCAGGTCCAGGGCCCACTTCAGGTTCTCGTCGGTGGCCTTCATCGACTCGAAGTAGTTGGTGCGGTCGTAGTTGGTGGTCCCGTTGGGGCGGGTGCCGTGGAGGGTGAGCTCGTTGGGGATGTCGGGGTGGCGCGCGGTGCCCTTGAAGATCATGTGCTCGAGCAGGTGGGCCATGCCGGTCTCGCCGTAGCTCTCGTTGCGGCTGCCCACCAGGTAGGTGATGTTCACCGTGACGTTGGGCTTGGAGGGGTCGGGGAACAGAAGGACCTTGAGGCCGTTGGCCAGGCGGTATTCGGTGATGCCTTCCACGGAGGCGGTCAGGACCGGGGCGGGCAGGGCGGCCTTGGCGGCCGCCTTGGGTGCGGGGGCCTTCGCCTTGGCCTGGGCCAGGCCGGGAAGGCCGCCCAGGATGAGCAGGGCGGCCACAGGCAGATGGAAGCGGGTTCTCGGCATCGAAAAACTCCTAGCGGATGAAAGGCATGACCTAGCCTCTCACGCGGTGCGGAGGGATTCAACGGCGAGGAAATTAACCAAACTTAACGGTCACCAGAGCCCGAAAACGGCTAGCCCACCGCCCAGGAGGGCCATGGCGGTGGCGGCCCAGCCCACCTGCTTGAGCCGGCGCGGAGCGGGCGGGGCGGCCCACACCCAGAGCGCCGCCAGGGCCATGGGCACCAGCGCCGCCCCGGCGGTGCGGGGCAGGCTTCCGCGCAGGGCCGCCAGGCCCGCCCAGGTGGCCAGGGCCGCGCCCAGGGCGAAGGCGCAAAAGCGCGGGAGCCAGGCCCCGCCGCGCTTGAGGGCGAGGATGTGGCAGTGCACCACGGCGGTGGCGAGGGTGAACATCCCGCCCAGGAGGAGGGCCAGGAGGACCGCCCGTCGGGGACCCCCGCCGCCCAGGAGCACCACACTGCCCGCCGTGGCGGAGAAGGCCCAGGCCGCCACCAGCTCGCCGGCGGCGGTGCGCTCCTGCCGGATGAGGAACAGGAAGAAGAGGACCGCGCCCAGGGCGGCCGCCGGGAGGAGGCCCAGGAGGTGGGCGGCCGGGGCGCCGATCCAGGCCCCGAAGATGGCCAGCAGGAGGACCGAGCCCAGGATCACCAGGCGGAGGGCCGCCCGCACCTGGGAGGCCCCCCGGGCGGCTTCACCCCTGCGGCCCAGGAGGACCAGCACGGGTTCGCTGGCCAGGAAGAGGGTCACCGCCAGCACGGCCTGGAAGATGCCGCGGGAGCCGTGCCCCAGGGCGGCGCCGCACAGGAGGGCCACGCCCAGCTGGGCGTAGGCGCCGTGTTCGCGGGGCCAGAGAGGGTGGGATTCCTTGGGCATCGCTTCAGATCTCCAGCAGGGCCGCGAGCCGGGTTTCCCACTCGCGTCTAAGGTCATCCAATTTCAATCCCTTCCCCTTGCCGGGGGCCGCCTGGAGCAGGCCCTGGGAGGACGGGTGGGGCAGGACCTCCAGCTGGAAGTCCGGGGCCCCTTCGATGCGGGCGAAGACCCACTGGGCCCTGCGCCCCATGGCGACCACCCGGAGGCGGCCCGGGCAGCGCTCCGAGGCCTCCGTCAATTCCTTCCGGAGCCTTTCCTGGTTGCCGGGGGCAAGGAGTTCCTTGTCGGTGGGGGCCCGGAAGGTCCGGAAGTCCCGGGTGGGGCAGACCGGAAAGGCGTTGGAGAGGGCGGCCCCCCGGAGCACCGGCGCCAGGCCGGCTTCCCGGAAGCGGGCGCCGTCCCAGTCCAGGTAGGCCGCCGGAGGGACCTGGGCCAGGCCTGCCGCCTCCAGGGCCCGGTACACGCAGGTGCCGGCACGGTCCCCCCAGAAGGGGATCCCGCTCTGGTCGGCGCCCCGGGGTCCCGGGGCCTCGCCGAAGAGCATGATCCGCACCGGTCCCTCGGGAGGAAAAAGGGGGGCGACCTGGGTTTGAAGAATCCGTGCCATGGCATCAGATTGCCAGAGGCTTATCTTGGAAGATGCGAATTTGAAGTGCGGGAGGCGGGTATGAATTCGACCCCTGGCCTGGATGTGGGCATAAAAAGAATGGTGGAGTCAGGTACTTACATCCCCGCCACCGGGAAGGTGGAGGATCTGAAAATTTCCTGCCCGCCCCGCCTGAAGCGGAGCGACCTGGATGACCCTGCCCGTTTCCACGTGCGTCTCGTTGAATGGCTCATGCAGCAGAAGTGACGCGGTTCCGTTTTTTTACACGGAGAAGTACCGGGCCTGGGGGTGCCAGGCGATCAGGGCCGAGGTGGTGTACTCCGGGTCCATCTGGAACTGGTCCGTGATCGAGACGCCGATGCGGGAGCCGTCCAGGAGGTCCAGGAGGGTGGCGTTGCCCTCCAGGTCCGGGCATGCCGGGTAGCCGAAGGAGTAGCGGGAGCCCTGGTAGCCCTGGCTGAAGAGCTGGCGCAGCTGGGCCGCGTCCTTCCCGTGGATGCCCAGCTCCCGGCGGACGCGGGCGTGGAGGTGCTCGGCGAAGGCCTCGGTGAGCTCCGTGGCCAGGCCATGGAAGAGGAAGTAGTCGGCGTACTGGTCGGAACGGTAGAGCTCCGAGGCCAGCTCCGCGGCCCGGTTCCCCAGGGTGACCACCTGGAGCGCCAGCACGTCGAAGCGGCCCGAGGCCTCCGGCTCGAAGAAGTCGGCCACGCAGAGGCGCCGGCCCGCGTCCTGCCGGGGCAGGGCGAGGGTGGTCAGGAGGGTCTTCCGGTCCGGCGCGTAGACCCGCAGCGCGTCGCCCCGGGCCTGGACCGGCAGGTAGCCGTAGCGGGCCCTGGGCTCGAGCAGGCCCTCCTCGAGGATCCGGCTCTTCCAGGCCGCCAGGAGGGGCTCGGCCTTCTCCTTCAGCACGGCCTCGAAGGCCGCGTCGGTGAGCCTGCCCTGGGTGAAGGACCACCGGTTGCGGATCACCACGAACGTATCCAGGAAGGCGAAGAGGTCGTCCAGGCTGACCTCGGGCTGGCGCACGCCCCAGAAGGGGGGCTCGGGGACCGGGAGGTTCCGCTTCACCCAGGAGCTCTGGCCGGCGGGGGTGAGCTCCACCTGGGCCGCGCCCCGGTGGAGGACCGTGATGCCGGGCGTTCCCGGCGGGGCCGCCGCGGGCGGGGCCGTCCCGGCCCCGCTGGTGAGGCGGTCCATGTGGCGCAGCCCCTCGAAGGCGTCCTCGGCGTAGAGCACCTGGCCCCCGTAGACGCTCTGGCACTGCTCGGCCACGAAGTCCCGGGTGAGGGCGGCGCCCCCGAGGATCACCGGGATGTCCAGGCCCTTCCCGGCCATGAAGATCAGGTTCTCCCGCATGATCGTGGTGGACTTCACCAGCAGTCCCGAGAGGCCGATGGCGTCGGCGGGGTAGCCCTCCAGGGCGGCCAGGATCGCCTCCACGGGCTGCTTGATGCCCAGGTTGACCACCTCGTAGCCGTTGTTGGAGAGGATGATCTCCACCAGGTTCTTGCCGATGTCGTGCACGTCGCCTTTCACCGTGGCCAGGATGACCTTGCCCTTGGTGACCGAGGCCTCCTTGGGGATGTGGGGCTCGATGCGCTTGACGGCGGTCTTCATGGCCTCGGCGCTCTCCAGCACGAAGGGCAGCTGCATCTCGCCCGCCCCGAACCGCTCGCCCACGACCCGCATGGCGTCCAGGAGGATCCGGTTGATGATGTCCAGGGGGGGGATCGTCATCAGGGCCTCGTCCACGTCCTCGAGGATCAGGCGCTTCTCCCCGCCCAGGATGTCCCGCTTCAGCCGCTCCTCCACGGGCAGGTTCCGGTCCGAGGGGCCCGCGCCGGGGGCGGCCTTGCCGTCGCCGAACAGGGCCATGACGGTCTTCAGGGGATCGTAGCCCTCCCGCCGCCGGTCGAAGATCAGGTCCTCGGCCGCCGCGCGCTGCTCCGGGTCGATCTCGGCCACGGGGATGACCTTGGCCGAGTTGAAGATGGCCAGGTCCAGCCCGGCCTTCACGGCGTGGTAGAGCATGAGGGCGTTGACGACGTGGCGGACGCCGGGGGCCAGGCCGAAGCTGATGTTGCTGACCCCCAGCATCGTGAGCACCCCGTGGTGCCGGGCCTTGATGAGCCGGATGGCCTCCAGCGTCTCCAGGGCGGAGCGGCGGAATTCCTCGTCCCCGCTGCCCAGGGTGAAGGTCAGGGGATCGATGATCAGGTCGGAGGGGTTGAAGCCGTACTCGCCCACCGCCAGGTCGTAGAGCCGGGTGGCGATGGCGGCCTTGGCCTGGGCCGTCTTGGCCATGCCCTTCTCGTCGATGGTCAGGCCCACCACGGCGGCGCCGTAGGTGCGGCAGAGGTCCAGCACCTTCCGGGCCTTCTCCTCGCCGTCCTCGAAGTTGATGGAGTTGACCACGCACTTGCCGGGGGCGGTCTGGAGGGCCTTCTCGATGACCGGCACCTCCGTGGAGTCGATCATGAGGGGCAGGAGGACCTGGCCCACGGCCTTCTTCAGGAAGGCCTCCATGTCCGCGGACTCGTCCCGGCCCACATAGGCCACGCACACGTCCAGCATGTGGGAGCCCTCCCGCTGCTGGTCCCGTGCGATGTCCACGAGGCCGTCGACGTCCTCCTTTGCAAGCAGGTCACGGAACTTCTTGGATCCGTTGGCGTTGGTGCGCTCGCCCACGATCAGGGGGCGGGGCTCCTGGCGCAGGGGGACGCTCTGGTAGAGGCTCGAGACGGCGCGGTCCAGGACCGGCGTGCGGTGGGTGACGCCCGAGGTGCCCAGCTGGGCCCGGAGGGCGCGGATGTGGTCGGGGGTGGTGCCGCAGCAGCCGCCGACGATGTTCAGGTTGAACTCCTTGGCCAGATGGGCGACCTTCCCGGCGAAGGCCTCGGGCTCCAGGGGATACACCAGGGCCCCGTCCCGGTTCACCGGCAGGCCCGCGTTGGGCAGGCAGCTGATGCGGCAGGGGGACTGCTCCACCAGGGCCTGCAGGGGGGCGTGCATCTCGTCCGGGCCGGTGCCGCAGTTGAGGCCGATCACGTCCACGCCCAGCATCTCGATGCTGGTGATCACGGCCTGGATCTCGGTGCCCAGGAGCAGGGTGCCCGTGGTCTCCACCGTGGCCTGGACCCACAGGGGGCATTCCCGCCCCAGCCGGGCCATGGCGTCCTTGGCGGCGCGCACCGCCAGCTTGATCTGGCCCAGGTCCTGGCTGGTCTCGATGAGGATGCTGTCCACCCCGCCCAGGAGCAGGCCCCGCATCTGGGCCAGGTAGCTGGCGTACAGGGCCCCGTAGGTGATGTGGCCCAGGGTGATGAGCTTGGTGCCGGGGCCCACGGAGCCCACCACGTAGCGGCGCCGGTCGTAGGACCTGGCCACCTCCAGGGCGAGCCGCGCGGCGGCGATGTTGAGCTCCTCGGCCCGTTCGGGGATGCCGAATTCGGCGAGCACCACCTCGTTGGCGCCGAAGGTGTTGGTCTCCACCGCGTCGGCGCCGGCGTCCAGGTAGGCGGCGTGGATGTCCCGGATCCACTCCGGGCGCCTTTCGCACAGCAGCTCCATGCAGCCTTCGAGGGCCGGGCCGCCGAAGTCGTCCACCGTGGGCTTGCGCGCCATGATCTGGGTGCCCATGCCCCCGTCCAGCAGGAGGGTGCGTTCGAGGAGAAGCGAGGAAAGGGAAGTCACGCGTCCACCCCCAGGTATTCGATGACCACGTCTCCCGCCACGGAGAACTGGCAGGCCAGCCTCTGGCCGGCAGGGGCCTCCATGCTCCGCAGGAAGTCCCGCTCCTCGGGACCCATGGCCGAGCAGTGCTCGAGCCCGGCCAGGATCCGCACCCGGCAGGTGCCGCAGGACCCGCTCCGGCAGCCGAAGGTGATGTCGGCCCCCGCGGCGTCGGCGATGGCCTGCAGGGCCGTGCCCGCCGGCGCCTCCACCAGCAGGTCCTCGGGAAGGAAGCGCACCCGCGCCAGCTCACTCATGGTCCACTCCCGCTTCCAGCAAGGTCTCCAGCAGCTCGACCTGCCCCAGGGGGGCCGAGAGCTGCAGGCCGCGCACCACGGGGCGCACCTTGGCGATGATCTCCCGGGCGATGTCCAGGCCCTCCTTGAGCTGGTCCTCGGCGGACTGCCACCGGGCCATGCGCTTGAGGAGGATGTCCGGCAGGGTCACGCCGGGCACCTCGTTGGCCATGAACTCGGCGTTGCGCAGGCTCTTCAGGGGCCAGATGCCCGCGATGACCGGGATGCCGAGGGGCTCGGCGAACTCCAGGAAGCGGAACAGCGCGTCGGCGTCGAAGACCGGCTGGGTGATGGCCCATTCGGCGCCCGCGTCCACCTTGTACCGGAACCGGGACTGCTCCCTGTCCACGTCCACGGCCACGGGGTTGGCCCCCACGCCGATGCTGAACCGCGTGGGCACGCCGATGTTGCTGCCGCCCAGGTCCAGGCCCGAATTCAGGCAGCGCAGGATGTTCACCAGGCCGATGGCGTCCACGTCGAAGACCGCCGTGGCGTTGGGGTAGGGCCCGAGCTTCGGGGGATCGCCCGTGATGGCCAGCACGTTCTGGACGCCCAGCCCCGCGGCGCCCAGGAGGTCGCTCTGGATGCCCAGGAGGTTCCGGTCCCGGCAGGCGAAGTGCATGAGGGCCTCCATGCCCACCCGCTGCTGGATGATCACGGCGGTGGCCAGGGCCGACATGCGGGCCATGGCCCGGGGGCCGTCCGGGACGTTGATGGCGTCCACGCCCCGGTCCCGGCAGAAGGCGGCCTTCTCCACCAGCTTGTCGGCGCTGATGCCCTTGGGGGGGACCAGCTCGACGGTCACCACGAATTCGCCGTCGGCGATCTTCCGGCTGAACGCGCTGCGCTCGGCCTGGGGCACCGGGTAGTGGGTGGCCTCGGTGGGGGGGCGCTCGGTGGCGCCCTCCACGAAGGCCTTCTCCTGGCGCAGGGCGCCCCGCATGGAGCGGGTGTGCCCGGGCGTCGTGCCCGCGCAGCCGCCCACGGCCCGGACCCCCAGCTGGAAGGCCTGGCGCGCGAACTCGCCCAGGTACTCGGGGCTGGCCATGTACAGGAGGCGCCCGTCGACCATGCGGGGAAGGCCGGCGCTGGGCTGGAGGATGAGGGGACAGTCCGTCACGGCCCGGAACCGCTTGAGCAGGTCCAGGAGGGGGGCCGGGCCGCTGCCGCCGTTGACGCCCACGAGGTCGGCGCCCCACTCGGCCAGCTTGGCGATGTACCACTCCGGCTCCGTGCCGTAGAGGGTCTGGCCCTCGTCGTTGGGGGTCATCTGGGCCACCACGGGCAGGGAGCAGATCTCCTTGATGGCCAGGATGGCCTGGTGGATCTCGTTGAGATCCGCGAAGCTCTCCAGAACGAAGAGGTCCACGCCGCCCTCGATGAGGGCCCGGGCCTGTTCCGCGAAGAAGCCCCTCGCCTCCTCGAAGGAGGTTGGGCCCCAGGGCTCGATGCGCACCCCCAGGGGGCCGATGCACCCGGCCACCCAGCCGGGATCCTCGTCGCCCAGGGCCGCGCGCGCCAGGAGGGCCCCCTTGAGGTTGATGTCCCGCAGGTTTTCGGCGAGGCCGTAGCCCTGCAGCTTCAGGCGGTTGGCCGCCCAGGTGTTGGTGGTGACCACCTGGGCCCCCGCGGCGCGGAACTCCTGGTGGATCGCCCCCACCAGCTCCGGGGAGGCCAGGTTGGCCTCGTCGAAGGACCGGTTGATGTAGACGCCGCGCTCGTAGAGCACGGTGGGCGTGGAACCGTCGAAGAGGAAGCATTGCCCGGAATTCAGGGCTTCGGTGAAGGTCTGGGTCATCCGCCGCTCCTGGGTGCAGACTCTATGCAATGCGCATGCAGCCTGGGAATCAACAGGGAAAGCCGGTGGTCCGGCACCAGGAAGGCCAGGGAGACCCCGGTGTCCCCGGCCAGGATGGCCGCCACCGGTTCATCCACCAGGGGCCCCAGGAGGCTGAGGGCGCGCCCCGGCGCCTCCCGCAGGCCCTCGCCCACCAGCGCCACCGCCGCCCAGCCCCGCTGGACGGAGAGGCCGGAGGCCGCCAGGTCCCGGAGGACGGCTTCGGAATCGGCCGTCTCCCCCTTGGCGACCAGGAGGCCCCCGTCGGGGGTGGCCAGCAGTCCGTAGAGGGAGGCCCCGGCCTCCAGCAGCCGGGTGGAGGCCTGGAAGAGCAGCTCGGAGTCCTGGGCGGGGGGGACCCGCAGGCAGGAGACCCCCTCCTTGTACGCCACCGAGGTGATCTCCCCGGGTCGGCGCGCCGGGGCCTCGGAGCGGATCTCGGTGCGGCTGCCCGTGGGGCGGTGCGTGTTGGCCACCACCAGGCCGAAGCCCGCGCGGCTCACCGGCGCCAGGGCGTCGGCATGGAGCACCTTGGCCCCGAAGGCCGACAGGGCCGCGGCCTCCCGGAGGCTCATGACCGGGATGGGCCGGGCCTCGGGCACCAGGCTGGGGTCGGCGCTGAGCACGCCGTCCACGTCCGTCCAGATCTGCACCTCGGAAGCGCCCAGGGCCTCGCCCAGCAGGGTGGCGCTGGTGTCGGAGCCGCCCCGGCCCAGGGTCGTGGTGGACCCGTCCGGGGCCGTGCCCAGGAAGCCCTGGGTGACCCACAGGGCGCCCTTGGCCAGGCCCTCCCGCCAGGGCCCGGCGGCCTCCCGGATGCGCTCGAGGTCGGGCCGGGCCCTGCCGTGGCGGGCGTCGGTGCGAAGCGCCTCCCGCACGTCCCGGAACGTGGCCGGCAGGCCCCGGCGCCCCAGCAGGGTCTCCAGGAGCCGCGCCGACAGGGTCTCGCCCAGGGCGAGGGCGGCGTCGCGGGAACGGGGGGAGGCCTCCCACAGGAGGCCCATGCCCTGCAGCAGGCCCGCCAGGGACTGGAACAGGGGCTCCCAGTGGGGGCGGACCGCCTCGTCCACGCCCAGCGCCCGGGCCGTGGCCCAGTGCCGGGCCTCCAGGGCGATGCGGGCCGCGCCCGCGGCCTCCAGGTCCCCCTTGGCCGAGGCGTTGATGGCCTTCAGGATCAGGTCCGTGGTGCCCGACAGGGCCGAGACCACCACGAGGCCCCCCTGGGGGAGCTCCTGGCCGATGATCGTCGCCGCCAGTTCCAGGGCCTCCCGGGTTCCGACGCTGGTTCCTCCGAACTTGAGAACTTTCAAGGCAGTACCTCCTTCAGCCAGGCTTTCACCTGGTCCCACTCGATGAGGAAGGCATCGTGCCCGTGGGGGCTCCGCACCCAGCGGGCCTCCCCCAGGCGCTCCGCCTTCCGGGCGGCTTCGATGAGTTCAATCAGGCAGGCCTGGGAGAAGAGCATGTCCCCCTCCAGGCCCAGGACGTGGAGCGTGGCGCCCATGCGCGCCAGGACCTCGGGCAGGCTGCCCCGGCCCCGGGTGAGGTCGTGGTTGTCCATGGCGTCCAGGAGGGCCACGTAGGCCGCCCGGGTGAACCGCGCCGCCAGGGCCCTGCCATGGAAAGCCAGCCATTCCTGCAGCTCGCTTGGAGCGGTGAAGCGCCCAGCCAGACCCGCGGGGCTCCGGAAGGTGAGCATGGCGACGCGCCGCGCCAGGGCGATGGCCTCGTCGTCGCCCAGGGAGGGGCTGGCCAGGATCGCGCGCTGGGCCTCGTTGGAGCCCCAGAGCCACGCGTCGGAGCGGCCCCCGCAGCCGATGACGCCCACGGCCTTGAAGCGCCCGGGCTCCAGGACGGCCAGCTCCAGCGCCACCATGCCCCCCAGGGATCCCCCCAGGAGGGCGTCGAAGGACAGGTCCCCGGCGCGGATCCACTGGGCCAGCACCTCGGCCTGGTACCGGGTGGACCAGCCGCCCCGGGGTTCCGGCCCTTCGGCGCCGTAGCAGCTCCCGGCGAGGTTGGGCGTCCACACGGTGGCCTCGGATGCCGCCAGGGGCGCGCCCGGCTCGAACATGGGCCCCCACCAGCCCTTCACCCCCGGCGCGTCGGCGGCGTCGGGGCCCCCGGTGAGCGCGTGGAGGAGCAGGACCCTGGCCGGCCCGTGCCCGGTGACGCGGAAGGCGGTGCGCACGCCCTCCGGGGAGAGGAAGGCCTGGGTCAAGCGTCCCCCCCGCACAGGGCCTGGTTCAGGTCCGCCTTCAGGTCGTCGATGTTCTCGAGGCCGATGGAGAGCCGGATGAGGTCGTCCGTGACGCCGTTGGTGGCGCGGTCCTCGGCGCTGAGCTGCTGGTGGGTCGTGGTGGCCGGGTGGATGATGAGGCTCTTGGCGTCGCCCACGTTGGCCAGGCGGGAGAAGAGCTCCACCGCGTTGATGACCTTGGCCCCGGCGGCCAGCCCCCCCTTCACGCCGAACGTGAGGATGCCGCCGAAGCCCGCGCCCTCCCGGAAGTAGCGCCGGGCCAGGGCGTGGCTCGGATGGCCGGGGAGGCCCGGGTAGTTGACCCAGGCCACCTGGGGGTGGGCCTCCAGCCACTGGGCGATGGCCAGGGCGTTGCTGCCGTGGCGGTCCATGCGGATGGGGAGGGTCTCGATGCCCTGGAGCAGAAGGAAGGCGTTGAAGGGCGACAGCGCGGGGCCGAAGTCCCGAAGGCCCTCCAGGCGGGCCTTGGCCGCGAAGGCCGCCGGACCCGCAACCTGGGTGAGGACGGCCCCGTGGTAGGAGGGGTTGGGCTGGGTGAACTCCGGGAACCTGCCGTTGGCCCAGTCGAAGTTGCCCCCGTCGACCAGCACGCCGCCGAGGCTCGTGCCGTGGCCCCCGAGGTACTTCGTCGCGCTGTGCACCACCAGGTTCGCGCCATGCTTCAGGGGCTGGCAGATCCAGGGGGAGGCCAGGGTGTTGTCCACGATGAGGGGCACCCCCGCCTCCTGGGCCACCGCCGCCAGGGCGTCGAAGTGGGGCACGTCCAGCTTGGGGTTGCCCAGCGCCTCCAGGTAGATGGCCTTGGTCTCCGGGCGCAGGGCCTTGCGGAAGGCGTCAGGGTCGGTACTGTCCACGAAGGTGACCGTGATGCCCAGGCGCTTGAAGCTCTGGCTGAAGAGGGTGTGGGTGCCCCCGTAGAGGTTGGTGCCGGCGATGAGGTGGTCCCCGGCCTGGGCCAGGGTCACCACCGCGAGGGTGATGGCGGCCTGGCCGGAGGCCGTGGCCACCGCCGCCACGCCGCCCTCCAGCTGGGCCACGCGCTTTTCCAGCACGTCCACCGTGGGGTTCCCGATGCGGGTGTAGATGTTGCCCGGCTCCTCCAGGCTGAACAGGCGCGCCCCGTGCTCCGTGGAGTCGAAGACGTAGCTGGTGGTCTGGTAGATGGGCACCGCGCGGCTGCGGGTGTCCCGGTCCGGGCTGTGCCCCCCGTGGAGGGCGATGGTCTCGAAGTGGGGCTGGTTCTGGCTCACGTTCGGCTCCAGGTGGATCTTCCCCCGCCCGCCGCGGGGGGGGAATGCTTGGGTCCTTGTCTCCCCGCTAGGGGCCTCCGGACAGGTCGAGGGAGCCTTCGGTTCCTCGCGAGCTTCACATGGACGGAGAGGGGCCCGAATAATTCGGGCCCCTCTCCGTCTGTGTCTTGGCAGTCACATCAGTTCGGTATCTATCCGGCTCGACGCATGCGTCCACCGGCAGGAATTGGCACCTTGCTCATCGCAGGTTGCCAAGGTTTCACAGGGCCCGTCCCTCCACCTTTCGTGATAGCTCACTATGGAACTGACAAAGAACTCAGAACCATCATGATGCGTGTTCGCTGCCCAGGAGTCAAGGCCTCAGGGTAGGCTGAAGCCATGCTCTCTTCGCTCCGCATCCAGAACCTGGCCCTGGTGGAAGACCTCGCCCTGGACTTCCAGGCCGGCTTCACCGTCCTCACCGGCGAGACCGGGGCCGGCAAGTCCCTCCTGGTGGACGCCCTCTCCCTGCTGGTGGGGGCCCGGGGCGACGGCGACATGGTGCGCCAGGGCACGGCCCGGGCCGTGGCCGAGACCGTGGTGGACGGCGCCTTCGAGGCCTGGCGGGCCTTCCTCGCCGACCGGGGCCTCCCCGAGGAGCAGCCCGTGGTGCTGCGCCGGGAGGTGGCCGCCAACGGCCGCAGCCGCGCCTGGATCAACGGCGGCGCCTGCAGCCTGACCGACCTGCGCGAGGCCGGGCGCATCTGGATGCGCCTCACCAGCCAGCACGACCACCAGTCCCTCCTGGCCGAGGAACGCCACCTGGGCCTCCTGGACGAGGTGCTGGGCATCAGCGCCGACCTGGCCGCCCAGGCGGGCGACGTGCGGGACGCCCAGGCCCGCCTGGCGGCCCGGAAGAAGAGCGAAAGCCAGCGCGCCGAGCGCCTGGAGTGGCTGGCCGAGCAGATCGCCGACCTGGAGAAACTGGCCCCCCGGGCCGGGGAGTGGGTGCAGCTGCGCAGCGAGCGCGAACCCCTGCGCCACGCCGTCCACCTGGAGTCCGCCTTCCGCGAGGGCGCCGAGGCCCTGCGCGACGCCCTGCGCCTGGTGGAGGACGCCCACCGCGCCCAGGCCCGCGCCGCCTCGATCCTGCCCGCCGCCCAGGTGGAAGTGGACCGCACCCGCTCGGCCCTGCTGGAGCTGGAGGACCTCCAGGCCCTGGCCCAGGACCAGGCCATCCGCTGGTCCCGGGAGGGCGTGGACCGCATCGAGGCCCTGGAGACCCGCCTAGCCCAGTTCGAGAAGCTGGCCCGGCGCCACCGCTGCGAGCCCGAGGAGCTCGCGGGCCGCCTGGAGGCGCTCCGCCGCGAGCAGGACGAACTGAACAACCACAGCTCCAGCCTGAGGGAACTCGAAGGCGGCCTGGCGAAGGCCTGCGAGGCCTACCGCGCCGCCGCCGAGGTCCTCCACGCCCACAGGGCCGGCCTCGTCCAGCCCCTGGAAAAGGACGTGCACCAGCGCCTGGGCCGCCTGGGGATGAACGGCTGCCGAATCCAGCTGCGCCTGGCCGTCGCCGAGGAACCCTCGAGCCCGGTCCTCCTGGCGGGCCTGCCCGTGAGGGTCTCCCCCCAGGGCTTCTCCACCGTGGCCATCTGGATCGAGCCCAACGTGGGCGAGGGCTTCCGCCCCCTGGCCAAGATCGCCTCGGGCGGCGAGCTGAGCCGCCTCATGCTGGCCATGCAGGGCGCCGGCATGGCGCTCGGCGCCGGCAGCCGGGACCCCCTGGTCCTGGTGCTGGACGAGGTGGACGCCGGCATCGGCGGCGAGACCGCCATCGCCGTGGGCGCCGCCGTGCGCGAGCTGGGCCGGAGCCACCAGGTGCTGGCCGTGACCCACCTGGCCCAGGTGGCCGCCCGCGCCGAGCACCACGGCCAGCTGCGCAAGGAAGTGAACGAGGGCCGCACCCGCAGCGGCCTCACCTGGCTCGCGGGCGACGCCCGGGTGCGGGAACTGGCCCGGCTCCTGTCCGGCCACCCCGACCGCCCCGAGGCCGTGGCCCACGCACGGATCCTGCTGGAGGGGGCCGTGGCCACCCCGCTGCTGGAGGTGGACGGCGCGGCCCCGGTGGAGGGGAAGCGGAAGCGGCGGTGAAAGGCTGCCGGCGCCTGGCGTTGTTTACCAAGAACAGGAATGGCGATACTTGAGTTCAATTTACGGGAAAATAATAAATTCATCCGTTTAACAGATTGAAATTATGCCACCAGATGGCATATTTTTATCATGTTCGATCGCACCCTTTCCCCACGCGTGGCCGAAGCGCTGCTCGACACCCCCGTGGTCCTCCTTTTGGGGGCCCGGCAGGTGGGGAAGAGCACCCTGGCCAAGGCCCTCCTGGCCCACCAGGCCCAAGGCCGCTACCTGACCCTGGACGACCCGGCCGTACGCCGGGCCGCAGAAGTGGATCCGGTCGGCTTTGTCGCCCAGCAACGGGGCCTGACGGTACTGGACGAAATCCAGCTTGCCCCCCAGCTCTTCCGGACCATCAAGGCCGAGGTGGATGCAGAACGCAAACCGGGCCGCTTCCTGCTCACCGGCTCTGCGAACGTCCTCGTCCTCCCCCAGGTTTCCGAATCCCTGGCGGGGCGAATGGAAGTGATTACGCTGGATGGGCTTTCCCAATACGAGGTGGCGGGTTCCGGCGGCAATCTGGTGGACCGCCTCTTCTCGGACAGGCCCCTGGAACCGCAGAATCTGGACCTGGACCGGGAAGCCCTCATCGGCGCGATTCTCGCCGGGGGGTTTCCGGAAGCCCGCGAACGGGAGCCCGGGCGTAGGCGCAGCCAATGGTTCGAAAGCTATGTCCAGACTCTGCTGCAGAGGGATATCCGGGACCTGTCACGGATCGAGGGACTGACCCAGCTGCCCCGGATCCTGGAACTCCTTTCCGTGCGTTCGGCCAGCCTCCTCAACATGGCCGAGCTTTCGAGGTCCCTGGGCATCCCCCTCAACACCCTGAAGCGCTACCTGGCCCTCCTGGAGGCGGTCTTCCTGCTCGCCACGGTTCCGGCCTGGAGCAGCAACCTGGGCAAGCGGCTGGTGAAGGCGCCGAAGCTCATGCTTCGCGACACCGGCCTTCTCGCCCACATGATGGGGGCCGATGCCGGGCGGCTGGCCCGCGATCCGGACCTCCTGGGGGGCCCCCTGGAGACCTTCGTGGCGGGTGAACTGCGCAAGCTGCTGGGATGGGCTGAGTGCAGGGCAAGGCTGTTCCACTACCGGACCCTGCCGGGCGCGGAGGTGGACCTGCTCCTGGAGCACGCCGACGGCCGGGTCCTGGGTGTCGAGGTGAAGGCCAGCGGGGCCCTTCAGGCCAAGGACTTCAGGGGGCTGAAAGGCCTGGCCGGCTCGCTGGGCGAGGCCTTCCACGGAGGGATCGTCCTGTACACCGGCCGGGAAGTCCTTCCTTTCGGTCCGAAGCTCCATGCGGTGCCGGTTTCGGCCCTGTGGCAAGGACTGGCTTGAAGCCTTCAGAAATCTCCGCGGTCCCCCACCTGCGGGGCCAGCGGAAGATCGTGGTGGGCCAGGACCCCGCGGGCCTGCCCAGGCGAATCCCCGTCACGGCCGCGGGACTGCGGATCCGGGCCGAGGCACGGCAAGGGCCCGCCATTTGCCTGCGAGCGCTCACGGCGGGTCGAAGCCCGGAATCTCGGCATCAGCGACTTGAGGCAAGCTGCTTTACATAAAGCGTGTAGGTCACACAAAGGCTTGTCACTTTGTAAAGAAAACTCCCCGGGCTGGGCAGATTTCGCGTCCCCGGCTCCGGATCCTCCGGGCCACGTCTAATAATTAAATTAATTTGGCTTAAAGCCATTCGATCCAGCACCCGGACCCTCGTGGACCCAGCATTTCCCTTGATTTGGGACCCCCGTCACAGCATCCGCCGCCAATAGGCGGATGCTGGTTTGGTAGCATTTTTGTTCACGACGGAAATCCTGACTCGGAGGTATCAAATGACCTACAAGATCGCGTGGCTCCCCGGTGACGGCGTGGGCGTCGAAGTCATGGAAGCGACCCGCATCTGCCTGGACGCCCTCAAGTTCGACGCGACCTACACCCACGGCGACATCGGCTGGGAATTCTGGTGCAAGGAGGGCGAGTCCTTCCCCCAGCGCACCATCGACCTGCTGGGCAGCTCGGACGCCGCCATGTTCGGCGCCATCACGTCCAAGCCCGCCAAGGACGCCGAGCGGGAGCTGATCCCCGAGCTCCAGGGCAAGGGCCTGGTGTACCGCAGCCCCATCGTGCGCATGCGCCAGATGTTCGACCTCTACACCTGCCTGCGCCCCTGCAAGGCCTACCCCGGCAACCCCCTGAACTTCAAGGAGGGCATCGACCTGGTGGTGTTCCGCGAGAACACCGAGGGCCTCTACTCCGGCGTGGAGTTCAGCCCCGTTCCCGCCGAGATCTCCAACGCCCTCAAGCACAACTCCAAGCCCTTCGGCCATTTCGCGGAGCTGGCCCCCGAGGACTACGCCATCACCTGCAAGATCAACACGCGCAAGGGCTGTGAACGCATCATCCGCGCGGCCTTCGAGTATGCCAAGAAGTTCGGCTACCCCAAGGTCACGGCCATCCACAAGGCCAACGTCGTGCGCGCCACCGAGGGCATGTTCCTGGAGATCGCCAAGCAGGTGGCCAAGGACTACCCCGGCATCCAGATGGACGACGCCAACGTCGACGCCATCTGCATGTGGCTCCTGAAGAACCCCAAGAGCTACGGCGTCATGGTGGCCACCAACCTCTTCGGCGACATCATCAGCGACCTCAGCGCCCAGCTGGTGGGCGGCCTGGGCTTCGGCTGCTCGGGGAACATGGGCCAGAAGCTGGCCGTCTTCGAGCCCAGCCACGGCTCCGCGCCCAAGTACGCGGGCCAGTACAAGGTCAACCCCATCGCCACCATCCTGGCCGCCAAGATGATGCTGGACTGGCTGGGCGAGACCGCCATGGGCTCCCGCCTGGAGGCCGCCACCGCCGCCGTCATCGCCGAGGGCAAGGTCCGCACCTACGACATGGGCGGCACCTCCACCACGCTGGAGATGGGCGAAGCCATCGCCCGGAAGCTGTAGCCATGGCCATCGTCATCCACGAGGTCGGCCCGCGCGACGGGCTCCAGGTCGAGCGCCAGGTGGTGCCCACCGAGGTCAAGGAGGGCTGGATCCGCGCCCTCATGGGCTCGGGCGTGGACATCGTCCAGGTGGGCTCGTTCGTGCACCCCGAGAAGGTCCCCCAGATGGCCGACACGGACGAGCTGTTCCGGCGCCTCTCCGGCGCCAAGGGCGCCCTGCTCTCCGGCCTCGTGCTCAACGAGAAGGGCCTGGAGCGCGGCGACGCCTGCGGCGTGGGGATGTTCTGCATGGGGGTCTCGGCCTCCGAGACCCACTCCCGCAAGAACACCGGAATGGGCAGCCTGGAGGCCCAGGCGCGCATCATCGCCATGGGGCGCGCCGCCCTGGCCGCCGGCAAGAAGGTGCAGGTGAGCGTCCAGAGCGCTTTCGGGTGCGGCTTCGAAGGGAAGATCCCCGACGAGCGCGTTCTGGAGATCGTCCGCGCCTACGTGGATGCCGGGCTCGTGAACATCAGCCTGGCCGACACGGCGGGCCACGCCCACCCGGAGCAGGTCAAGCGCCTGTTCGGCCAGATCCTCGCCCTGGGGCCCATCCAGGCCACGGGGCACTTCCACGACACCTACGGCCTGGGCATGGCCAACGTCTACGCCGCCATGGAGGCCGGGGTGCAGGTCTTCGAGACCAGCTTCGCGGGCCTCGGGGGCTGCCCCTTCACGAAGGTGGCCGCCGGCAACGTGGCCACCGAGGACCTGGTGCACGGCCTGAACCGCGTGGGCCAGCGCCGGGACATCGACGTGCCCCGGCTCGTGGAGATCGCCAAGGACGTCGCGGCCTTCTTCGGCCGCGAAATGACCGGCCGCGTGCACCGCACCGGCCCGCTGGGATACTGACATGACCAAGCAACGCATGCTCGAAGGCGTCAAGGTACTCGACCTCACCAACGTCCTCTCCGGACCCTTCGCCACCCTTCATCTCGCCCTCCTGGGCGCGGACGTCATCAAGGTGGAGAACCCCAAGGACGGCGACCTGGCCCGCAAGCTGGGCATCGTCCCGGCCTTCAACAAGGCCCTGATGGGCACCAGCTTCCTCGCCCAGAACGCCAACAAGAAGTCCATCACCCTCAATACCAAGAGCCCCGAGGGCAAGGAGATCTTCCGCAGGCTGGTCAAGGACGCCGACGTCCTGGTGGAGAACTTCCGCCCCGGCGTCATGGACCGCCTGGGCCTGGGGTACGCGTCCCTGAAGGCCATCAACCCCAAGCTCATCTACTGCGCCATCTCCGGCTTCGGCCAGACCGGCCCCGACGCCCTCAAGCCCGCGTACGACCAGATCATCCAGGGCCTGTCGGGCGAGATGGCCGTGAACGGCGACGAGCGCCTGAACCCCCTGCGCACGGGCTTTCCCGTGTGCGACACCGTGGGCGGCCTCAACGCCGCCTTCGCCCTCATGGCCGCGCTCTACCACCGGGAGCGCACCGGGGAAGGCCAGTTCATCGACATCTCCCTCCTGGATTCCATCATGCCCCTCATGGGCTGGGTGGCGGCCAACCTCCTCATCGCCGGCCAGGAGCCCGTCCTCATGGGCAACGACAACTTCACCGCGGCGCCCAGCGGAACCTTCCGTACGAAGGACGGCTTCATCAACATCGCCGCCAACAAGCAGGAGCAGTGGGAAGCCGTGTGCGACGTGCTGGGCGTGGCCGAACTCAAGGCCGACCCCCGCTTCCAGGAGCGCGACACCCGCAAGAAGAACCGCAAGGACCTGACGCCCCTCCTGGAAGCCAGGCTCCTGGAGAAGGAGACGGACGTCTGGGTGGAGGCGCTCAACGCCAACGACGTCCCCAGCGGCGCCATCCTCAGCCTCAAGGAGGCCCTGCGCCAGCCCCAGGTCCAGCACCGGGGCGTGCTCCAGAAGACCGAGGTGCCCGGCGTGGGCGAGATCGAGGTGTTCGGCCTCACCGCCCTGTTCGACACCTGCTCCGGGGACGTGGCGGCCCCGCCGCCCACCCTGGGCCAGCACAACGCCGAGATCTACGAACGCGCCGGCCTGGACGAGGCCGCCCGCGCTGAGCTCAAGTCCAAGGGCGTCATCTAGAACCGAAACGGAGGAACCCCCATGGGTATGACAGTTGTTGAGAAGATCCTCGCCCGCGCCGCCGGGCGCGAGGCGGTCAAGGCCGGTGACGTGCTGGAGCCCCGGGTGGACCTGGCCATGTCCCACGAGAACGCCGCCCTGGTGATCAACCAGTTCGAGGCCATCCACGAGGGCACCGGCATCGAGGCGAAGCCCTGGGATCCCAGCCGCATCGCCATCATCTTCGACCACCGCATCCCCGCGGAGAGCCCGAAGACCGCCACCAACCACAAGAAGATCCGCGGCTTCGTGGGCAAGCACGGCATCGCCAAGTTCCATGACGTGCGCGGCGACGTGGGCGGCATCTGCCACCAGATCCTGCCGGAGTACGGCTACGTGCGCCCCGGCTTCGTGGTGGTGGGCACCGACAGCCACACCACCAGCCACGGCGCCCTGGGAGCCTTCTCCTTCGGCGTGGGCGCAACCGAGATGGCCTCCGCCTGGACCCTGGGCTACGCCGTCAACATCGAAGTGCCCGCCACCATCAAGGTCGTGGTCAAGGGCGAGTTCGCCCCCATGGTGAGCCCCAAGGACCTGATCCTCCACCTCATCGGCGTGCTCACCGCCCAGGGCGCCAACTTCCGCGTGCTGGAATTCCACGGGGAGACCATCCGGAAGATGAGCACCTCCGGGCGCCTCGCCATCTGCAACATGAGCGTGGAAGCCGGCGCCACCAGCGGCATCGTCCCCGCCGACGCCGAGACCATGCGCTACCTGCGCGAGGAGGCCGGCGTCACAGACGCCATCACCCCCGTCGCCCCCGACGCCGACGCGGTCTACGAGCGCGTGGTGGAGATCGACGTGAGCGCCCTGGCGCCCCAGATCGCCTGCCCCCACACCGTGGACAACGTCAAGGACATCGGCCTCGTGGCCGGCAAGCCCGTGCAGCAGATCGTCATCGGCTCCTGCACCAACGGCCGCCTCGACGACCTGGCCATCGCCGCCGGCATCCTGCGCGGCAAGAAGGTGGCCGCGGGCACCCGCATGCTGGTGTTCCCGGCATCCGGCAAGATCTTCGGGCAGGCCATGGACAAGGGCTACATCCAGGACTTCATGAAGGCCGGCGCCGTGGTCATGAACTCGGGCTGCGGCCCCTGCCTGGGCGTGCACGAAGGCGCCCTGGGCGACGACGAGACCGCGCTCTCCACCACCAACCGGAACTTCAAGGGCCGCATGGGCAACCCCAAGTCGGAGGTCTACCTCTGCAGCCCCGCCGTGGCCGCGGCCTCGGCCATCACCGGCGTCATCACCGATCCCCGCGAAGCCTGAGGAGAAGCCCATGAGCAAAGTCATCATCAAGCTGGAAGCCGACATCTCCACCGACGACATCTACCCCGGCCGCTACATGGCCACGGTCCTGCCCACCGAGACCCCCCAGTTCTGCTTCGCCAACCGCATCGAACTGAACGAGAAGCTGAGGGGCGGCCAGTTCCCCAAGGGCTCGGCCATCGTCGCCGACCACAACTTCGGCTGCGGCTCCTCCCGCGAGCAGGCCGCCTCCGCCCTCAAGGGCTTCGAGCTCAACATCGTCGCCAAGAGCATGAGCCGGATCTTCCTGCAGAACTCCATCAACCTGGGCCTGAACGTCGTGCTCTGCCCCGGCATCGAGGCCGAAGAGGGCCACGACCTGGACATCCAGGTGGACAAGGTCACCAACCTCACCACCGGGAAGACCTTCGAGACGGTCAGGCTCCCTGAGGCCCGGCAGGCCATCATCGACGCGGGCGGGCTGGTGCCCTACACCCGCAAGCGGCTGATGGAGTCGGTCCGCTAGACAAGTGCTGAAAACAGTATAGAAGAGGACCAGCCGCAGGGGTGCTCCCGCGGCTGGTCCTTTTCCTTCGGCCCGGCGCATCTGACGGGTACCCAAACATGCCTCGTAATGATAGGCTAAAGCCGATTCCCGGAGGCCCGATGCGAACGCTCCTTTCCTGTCTCGTCGCGACGACCCTGGTCGCAGCCGCGCCGGCGCCCGCCACGCGCAAGGTCGACCAGGTCGACGACTACTTCGGCACGAAGATCGCCGACCCCTACCGGTGGCTGGAGGACGACAACGCCCCCGAGACCAAGGCCTGGGTCGCGGCCCAGAACCAGGCCACCTCCGCCCACCTGGCGGCCATCCCCCAGCGGCAGGCCATCCTGGAGCGGCTGCGGGCCCTGCAGGACTACGAGAAGTTCACGGCGCCCCGGAAGGAGGGCCGGAACTACTTCTATTCCCACAACACGGGCCTCCAGAACCAGGCCGTGGTATTCGTGACCGCCGACCCCGCCAAGGAAGGCCGGGTCCTCCTGGACCCCAACGGCCTCAGCAAGGAGGGCACCATGGCCCTCTCGGGCATGAGCCCCAGCCCCGACGGCCGGCTCGTGGCCTACGCCGTGGCCGCCGCGGGCAGCGACTGGAAGACCTGGAAGGTGCGGGACGTCGCCACGGGCCGGGACCTGCCCGACGAGCTCCAGTGGACCAAGTTCGCCAACGTGGCCTGGAACCGCAAAGGCACCGGGTTCTTCTATGTGGCCTACGCCGCCCCCGGGCAGGGCGAGGCGCTCAAGGGCGTGACGAAGAGCCCCAAGGTGCGCTTCCACGCCATGGGCACCCCCCAGGCCGACGACGCCTTGGTGTACGAGCGGCCCGACCAGCCCGAGTGGTACCTGGCGCCGGACGTCACCGACGACGGACGCTGGCTGACCATCCACGTCTCCAAGGGCGACGCCCCCGAGCATTCGGTCCTCCTCAAGGACCTGCGCAAACCCGGCGCCCCGGTGGTGCCCTTCCTGGACCGGTTCGACGCCCGCTATGCCCCGGTGGGTTCCAAGGGCGACACCTTCTTCTTCAAGACCGACAAGGGCGCCCCCCGCGGACGCCTGGTGGCCATCCGCGTCAACCACGCGGATCCCAAGGACTGGACCGAGCTCATCCCCCAGGCTGCCGGAACGGACGTCCTGCAGGGCGTGTCCCTGGTGGGCGGCCGCTTCGTGGCCAACTGGATGCGGGATGCCCACACGGCCGTCACCTTCCACAGCCTCAAGGGCGCCCTCCTGTCCGAGCTGGCGCTCCCCGGCGTCGGTTCGGTAGGCGGCTTCCACGGCAGGATCGGGGACCGGGAGGCCTTCTATACCTACACCTCCTTCAACACCCCCCCGGCCATCTACCGCTACGACTTCGCCACCGGGACCTCCAAGGTCCTCCATGCCCCCAAGGTGGCCTTCGACCCGGCCGCCTACGTGGTGACCCAGGTCTTCTATCCCAGCAAGGACGGCACGAAGGTGCCCATGTTCCTGGTGCACAAGAAGGGCCTGGCCCTGGACGGGAACAACCCGACGCTCCTGTACGGCTACGGCGGCTTCGACGTCTCCCTCACGCCCTCCTTCTCAGCCGTCAGGGTGGCCTGGCTGGAAAGGGGAGGTGTCTACGCCCAGCCAAGCCTGCGGGGCGGCGGAGAGTACGGCAAGCCCTGGCACGACGCGGGCCGGCTGGCGAACAAGCAGAACGTCTTCGATGACTTCATCGCAGCCGGCGAGTGGCTTATCAAAAACAAGTACACCTCCACCCCCCGCCTCGCCATCAACGGCGGCAGCAACGGCGGCCTCCTGGTGGGGGCCTGCCTGAACCAGCGCCCGGACCTGTGGGGCGCCGCGGTGCCCGAGGTGGGCGTGATGGACATGCTCCGCTTCCACAAGTTCACCGTGGGCTGGGGCTGGAAGGGGGACTACGGTTCCAGCGAGACCCCGGAAGGCTTCCGCACCCTCCTCGCCTATTCCCCTCTCCACAACATCAAGCCCGGCACCGCCTACCCGCCGACCCTGGTCCTGACCAGCGACCATGACGACCGGGTGGTGCCCGCCCACAGCCACAAGTTCACGGCCACCCTGCAGGCGGCCCAGGCGGGTCCGGCCCCCATCCTCACCCGCATCGCCACCAACGCGGGCCACGGCGCGGGGAAACCAACCGCCAAGATCCTGGAAGAGAAGGCGGATGTTTATGCTTTTCTCCTCGAGGCGCTGAAAATCAAGTAAGACCTGCGTAAAATTCCGTCAAATGAGTCAGGCCGCCGAAAGGTTCCCCGGCGGTCTGATTTTTTTGTGGAAAGTCACAGTTTGGACATACAAATTCTCGGGATTCCATGCACAATCATTCAACTAATCCACGGCCCAACAGCCAAACTACCAACCTCCATAGGGGAGCCACTATGTATAAGAAGAGACTAGGTCTTCTGCTTCTGACCCCACTTGCCTGTATGACCGTCGCCCAGGCGCAGGTGAGCCAGACCACCGGCGCCGTCCGCGGCACCGTCACCAGCCAGAAGAAGACCCCCATCGCCGGCGCCACCGTCATGGTGCGCAACGTCGAGACCGGTTACAGCCAGACGGCCGTCACCGGCGCCAAGGGCGACTACCAGCTGCCCCTGCTGCCCACCGGCGCCTACGACATCACCTTCTCGGCCAAGGGCATGAAGACCCTCAAGGACCTCAAGGTCCGCGTCACCCTGGGCAACGCGACCACCGTCAACCCGGTCATGGACTCCGCCGAAGTGAGCGCCACGGTGGCGGTGGTGGCCACCACCAGCGACATCGACCCCAGCCGCACGGTCACCATGACCCAGGTGGACCAGAAGCTCGTGGAGCAGGTGCCCCTGGTGAGCCGCAACTTCACGGACATGGCCCGCCTGACGCCCGGCGTCACCGCCGGCCAGGGTTCGGGCGGCACGCCCCGCCTCATCGTCGAGGGCGGACGCCAGATCTTCAACGCCGTGCAGATCGACGGCGCCTCCAACAACTCCGCCTTCTTCAACGAGCAGCGCGGCGGCGTCTACACGCCCTTCATCTTCGGCGCGGACACCATCAAGGAACTGCAGGTCGTCACCAACGGCTTCGACGTGCAGTACGGCCAGGCCGGCGCCACCATCAACGCCATCACCAAGGGCGGCACCAACGAGTTCACCGGCAGCGCCCTCTACGAGATGCGCAAGACCAGCTGGTCCGCCGCGCCCAAGGGCGTGCCCTACGATCCCGCGGGGACCTTCAACACCCCCACCAACCTCCAGCGCTTCAACGATTCCACGAACATCAACTTCAACGTGGGCGGTCCGATCATCAAGGACAAGCTCTACTACTTCGTGGGCGTCGAGCGCTTCCACAAGAGCATCACCTCCAACCCCATCCCCACGCCCATCACCACCGCCGCTGGCATGACCCAGGCCGACTTCGACCGGATGTACAACTCCCGGCTGGGCCACATCGTCACCAACAAGAGCGGCCTCACCCTGGACAACGAGTTCGGGAATCCCGGGCAGGGCATCTCCGCCCATCCCTATCCCATGGAGAACACCAACACGGTGTACTTCGCCCGGCTGGACTACAGCCTCAACGCCAACCACCGCTTCGTGCTGCGCACCAACTACCAGAACATGACCGACACGCTGACCAACACCAGCGCGGTGCCCAACAACGCGGAGTCCAACAACATCCCCACCCGCGTGCAGTCCATCAGCTGGGTGCTGGAGGCCAACGACATCTGGACCCCCGAGCTCTTCACCGAGAGCCGCATCCAGTTCGCCCGGGAAGCCCGGCCCATGACCGGCAACGCCTACCCCGGCACCCCCTCCATCTCCATCCCCCAGAGCACCTCCTTCATGGCGTTCGGCACCAAGACCTCCACGCCCCGGGAGAGCAACGAGCTCACCACCCAGTTCTACACCTCCACCACCTGGAACCGCGGCGACTGGCAGGTGAAGGGCGGCTTCGACCTCACCAAGGTGGACGAGGACAATCAGTTCTTCCAGAACAACGCCGGCGCCTGGAACTTCGGCACCTACGGCTCCGCGGCCGACTGGGCCAACGGCGTGCTCGCCGCCTCCCCCAACAACGGCTCCGTGCAGTACAACGGCGCCGTAAGCGCCTACTCGGGCCGCATCCCCATGACCACCAAGTGGGCGTCCGTGTTCGCCCAGGGCCAGTACTCGGGCCTGCTGGACCACCGCCTCCTGCTCACCGCGGGCTTCCGCACCCTGAGCCAGAGCTTCTCCGACAACCCCCACCCCAACCCGAACTTCGCCGGCCTGGACCAGGGCATGGGCGGACACACCATCGACCCCCGCTTCGCCTTCAGCTTCGATGTGGACGGCAAGGGCAAGACGGTCGTCCGCGGCGGCCTGGGCTACTTCACCAGCCCCACCCCGCTCCTCCTGCACTCCAACACCATGACCGGCAACGGCCAGATCATCACCAACTACAGCTTCTCCCTCAACCGCGCCAACGCCACCAACCTCGCGCTGTTCAACAGCGGCCTGCTCAGCGCCAACAACGTCATCGGCAACACGACGAACATGCGCAAGCTCTCCGACGCGGAGCTGGCCACCCTGGCCTCGGGCACGGCCTTCACCGCCGGCTCCTCCCCCACCTCCCTGTGGGACCCCACCAACAAGCTGTCCCGCTCCCGCAAGATCAGCATCGGCGTCGAACATGACCTGGGCAACAACCTCACGGTCGGCCTCACCGCCAGCTACGTCAACTACTACAACCTGCAGCGCTTCGAGAACATCAACCTGACCCAGACCGGCGGCAGCGCCTACAACGACGGCTACGCCCCCGGCATCAACGCCTGGAGCACCGCCACCCGCCCCGGCACCGCCACCATCCGCGGCCGCGTCGTCAACTTCGGCAAGGGCAGCGTCGTCCCGGGCAACCCCGTGGGCGGCTTCAGCGACGTCTACCTGGTCAAGGCCGACGGCTACGGCTTCTACCGCGGCCTGAGCGCCTCCGTGAAGAAGACCTGGGCCGAGAACCTGGGCCTGCTGGCCAACGTGACCTGGTCCAAGGCCCAGGACACCGGCTCCTTCGAGCGCGGCACCTACACCTCCGCCGGCAACTACTCCAGCGAACTGGGCGCCTCCCTCACGCCCGATCCCCAGGACGTGGGCTCCAACTTCGGCTACGGCGACAGCGACCGCCGCTGGGTGGCCAACGTCGTGGCCTACTTCCCCATCGTCCTCGGCATCGAGGGTTCCGTACGCGGCCTGTTCAACACCGGGCTGCCCTTCACCGCCTACGACGCCCGCAACCTCAACGGCGACGGCATGATCAACAAGATCTACGCCGGGCACGTCCGCAACGACATGCGCCAGCCCAACTACACCCAGTTCGACATCCGCCTCACCCGCACGTTCCAGGTCTACAAGACGGTCCGGGTGCAGGGCATCGTCGATGTCTACAACCTCTTCAACAAGGCTGACTTCCAGGTGCCGACCGGCAACTACCAGGCCGACACCTCCACCGGCGCTCCCAGCCTGGCCTTCGGCCAGCTGGCCACCGTGGACAAGAACCGCACCCGCGAAATGCAGATCGGCATCAAGGCGATCTGGTAACCTGCCCGCGTCCGCTAGGAAGGCCCCCTCCGGGGGGCTTTCCCCTGTACGGCCGACCAGACCAGGAGGCCAGCCAGGGCCGCCAGGGCCAGCCCGCTTTCCGCAAGGAAGGCGGCCCGGGCTCCGGCCGCGGCCATGAGCAGACCCATGAGCGGGCTGGAGACCAGGGCCCCGAGGCCCAGGACGGACTGGAGGGCGCCGAACCCGGTGCCCCGGGACGCGGCCGGGAGCAGGTCGGCCAGGAGGGCCTTCTCCACGCCTTCGGTGAATCCGTAGAAGGCGCCGTACCCCAGGAGGGCCCCGGCGAACAGGAGGGGGGTCGTGGCGGTGCCCATGGCCGCATAGGCCGCGGCGTACACGGCCCACCCCAGGGCCAGGAAGGGCACGCGGCCGAACCGGTCCGAGAGCCTGCCCACGGGCAGGGCGAGGGCCGCGGCCAGCAGGTTGAACACCAGGAAGATCCCCAGGATCGCCCGGATGGAGAAGCCCGCCTCCCGGGCGCGCAGCACCAGGAAGGCATCGCTGGAGTTGGCCAGGGCGAACACGAAGACGAGGGCCAGGTAGGTCCGGGCCTCCCGGGGCACATGCCACGAGAGCCGGCGCGAGGAGGTGGTGGCCCTCGGGATGGTGGGCACCCAGAAGACCAGCAGGCCCAAGGTCGCCAGGCCCAGGGGCAGGGCCAGCCACACGCAGGTGCGGAACAGCTCTGCGGTCATGGGGCCCCGGCCGACCCCCAGGGCCAGGGCCAGGCCGATGCCGGCCATGGCCCCCAGGGTGTCCAGGAACCGCGTCACCCCGAAGTCCCGCCCGGACCTCCCGGCAGCGGCGGCATCCGCGATCATGGCGTCCCGGGGCGCCGTGCGCAGGCCCTTGCCGACCCGCTCCAGGACGCGGCTAAGGCCCACCAGGGCCGGCGTGAAGGTGAGGAGGTACAGCGCCCGCGCCACGACGGTGACCGCGTAGCCCCCCACCACGAACCCCTTCCGGCTGGGCATGCGGTCCGAGAGCCACCCGCTGATGCCCTTGAGGAAGACCGCCGCGCTTTCGGCCACCCCCTCCACCAGGCCCACCAGGGCCGGCGAGGAGCCGAGGGCCACCGTCAGGTACAGGGGCAGCATGCGGGCCAGCACCTCCCCCGCGCAGTCGTTGAGGAAGGCCACCCAGCCGAGGCGGGTGGAAATGCTCACAGAAGACGAGGATGGGGCCTGGGGAGGCATGGAGAGAGAATAGCCTCTTGGTCTTGGGCGGTCTTCAGGCCATCCTGAAGGTTCGTTGTTGAACTTATGGGTTGTCCGCGCCACTTCGTTGACATGGACACCATCTGGGAGGTTTGGGTATGGCGAGGACGACTGTGAGGACCGGACTGGGTGCGCTTGGGCTCCTGGCGGGCCTGGGGACGCCGCTGGCGGCCCAGACCCTTTGGCTCCCTGCTTCCGATCCGGTGGGAATCGCCCGGGGCGGGGCGGGGGTGGCCTTCGGCCAGAGCCTGGAGGCGGCTGCCCTGAACCCCGCCCTCCTGGTCACCCTGCGGGACGACGCCAGCGCCTTCGTGGCCGCCGGCATGGAGCTGCATTCCTCCCAGGCCACCCTGCAGTCCAATTCCAACGTCCAGTACAGCTCCGACCGGAACCGCTTCCTGCCCGCCTTCGGGGCCGCCTGGAAGCTCAAGCCGAACCTGTACCTTGGTCTCAAGTTCGATAATCCGTTCATGCGTCATACCCTGATGCCCAACACCTACACGGGCCGGTTCGAAGCCCAGGGCATGGATCTCTCCACCCGCCGCATGGAGGCCCAGGTCTCGTATGCGGCCACCCCCGGCCTGTCCTTCGGGGCCAGCCTGGGCATGACGCACGTCTCGTATTCCTTCACGAATTCCATTCGGGTGCCGGTGCCGGGCGTGCCGGGAGCCCCGGTCTCCGGGACCAACCCCGCCCAGGGAATCCTCGAAGTGAACGCCGAGGAGAAGGGCTCCAAGTATCTCCCCAGCTACGCCCTCGGGTTCCGGTGGGCCATGAATCCCCGATGGACGATCGCGGGAGCCTACCAGGGCGCCATCCAGGGAACCCTGCCCCTGACGGCCAGGGTCGACGCCAGCCACCGCCAGCTGGTCGGGATCAGCGGATTCGGGACCCCCAACGCCATCGCCGTGCCCGCGGCCCAGACGCTCCAGGGCGCCCTCACCGTCAATCCCGGCGGCGGCAAGATCACCCTCCCCGGCCGTTTCACCGTCGGCGTGCGCCAGCGGATGACCCAGACCTTCACCTGGGAAGCCGATCTCCGCTACATCCTGGGCAACGGCATGAAGCTGCCCGGGTACGCCACCGTGACGGGCCCCAGCGGATCCGTGAGCGGGCAGGGCTTCCAGGGCGACCTCCACAGCGGCTTCGGCATGAGCCTCGCCGGCGAATTCGCCTTTTCCAAGAACGTCACCGGACGCATCGGGCTCTCCTCGGACCCCGGCCTCCGGAAGGATCCCTCCCTGGAGCCGGTCCTGGGCGGTTCCAGGACGGCTGGCTTCTCGGCCGGTTTGGGCTGGAGGGTCCTCAAGGGCGAAGTGAACCTCGGCTGGCAGATCCGCCAGTCCCAGGACCGCGAAGTCAAGAACCTGGACGGCACCTGGGGCCTCGCCGGACAGGGCACCACCGGCACCCTCACCCGGGTGGAGGGCATGGGGCACCTCTGGTCCGTCGGCTACAAGAAGGCCTTCTAGCATGCGCTTCCTGGGTCCCCACGCCTGCGAGGAGGCCCTGCTCAGGGGCGAGCTCCAGACGCTCCGCGTCGCGCCCACGGCCTGGGAGCGCAGCGCCAAGCTGCGAACCGACGCCCGGGAGCAGGGCGTCGTCATCCACCGCGAGCCCATGGACAGCCTGGACCGCAGGGCCCAGGGGCAGCGCCACCAGGGCGTCCTGGGCGAGGGCGAGGCCATCGTCCTGGGGTCCCTGGCCGAGCTGGCGGAAAAGGTCCGGGAGCGCGGCTCCGGGGCCCTGGTGCTGGCCCTGGACGGGGTGACGGACCCCCACAACTTCGGCGCCATCCTGCGGTCCGCGGCGGCCGCGGGGGTGGACGGCGTGGTCTTCCCCGAGCGCAGGTCCGCGCAGGTGAACGAGACCGTGGTGCGCGCCAGCGCGGGCACGGTGGGCCGCGTGCCCCTGGTGCGGGTGGTGAACCTCGCCCGCGCCCTGGAGGACCTCAAGGAGGCCGGGGCCTGGGTCTACGGCCTGGCCGCGGGGCCCGGCAGCACCGACTACCTCGCCGAGACCTTCGACCGCGCCACCGTGCTGGTGCTGGGCTCGGAAGGGGAGGGCCTCCACAAGAAGATCCAGGAGCACTGCGACGGACTGCTGGCCATCGGCATGCCCGGGGGCGTCGAAAGCCTGAATGTCTCAAGCGCAGCGGCGGTCATGGTTTTCCGTGTCCTCGCCCAGCGCGGCGTCCACCCAGGGTGAATCTTTTTTGTTGTGCCCTTCCTGCGGGCGTGTTACCTTTGCAATTCCCTGTCAGGAAAGCTTTGCCTCACAGAGCGCCGAAACAGGGTTCCTTTGACATTGCCTAGATGGCCGAGTGGTTAATGGCAGCAGACTGTAAATCTGCCGGGCTCCGCCCTACGGAGGTTCGAATCCTTCTCTAGGCACCAGTTCTTTCGCGGAAGACTGGTTGTTTTGCGGGAATAGCTCAGTTGGTAGAGCGTCAGCCTTCCAAGCTGAATGTCGCGGGTTCGAACCCCGTTTCCCGCTCCAGAAAAGCATGGCCCACATAGCTCAGTGGCAGAGCGCGTCCTTGGTAAGGACGAGGTCGGCGGTTCAATCCCGCCTGTGGGCTCCACTTTTCATCCGCGCACCACCCAACTAAGCAACTTCACAATCCCCACCACCTCCAGGAGGCACCTGTGGCCAAAGAGAAATTCGATCGCTCAAAGCCTCACGTCAACATCGGCACCATCGGCCACGTGGACCACGGCAAGACCACGCTGACGGCCGCCATCGCGACCCTGCTGTCCGTCACGCAGGGCGGCACGGCCAAGTCCTACGAGCAGATCGACTCCGCTCCTGAAGAGAAGGCCCGCGGGATCACGATCAACACGGCCCACGTCGAGTACCAGACCCCCCGCCGGCACTACGCCCACGTGGACTGCCCCGGCCACGCCGACTACATCAAGAACATGATCACGGGCGCGGCCCAGATGGACGGCGCCATCCTGGTGGTCGCCGCCACGGACGGCCCCATGCCCCAGACCCGCGAGCACATCCTGCTCGCCCGTCAGGTCGGCGTGCCCTACATCGTCGTCTTCATGAACAAGATCGACATCGCCGATCCCGAGCTGAGCGACCTGGTGGAGATGGAGCTGCGCGAGCTGCTCACCTCCTACGGCTTCCCCGGCGACGACATCCCCATCATCCGCGGCTCGGCGAAGCTGGCCATGGAGAACGCCACCAACGTCAACGCCCCCGAAGTCAAGTGCATCTATGAGCTCATGGAAGCCGTCGACTCCTACATTCCCGATCCCGCCCGTCCCGTCGACAAGCCCTTCATCATGCCCGTCGAGGACGTGTTCACCATCACCGGCCGCGGCACCGTGGTCACCGGCCGCATCGAAGCCGGCGTCGTGAAGGTGGGCGAGGAGATCGAGATCATCGGCCTGCGCGACACCGTCAAGAAGGTCGTCACCGGCGTCGAGATGTTCAAGAAGTCCCTGGACCAGGGCCAGGCCGGCGACAACGCGGGCATCCTGCTCCGCGGCGTGGAGCGCAAGGACGTCGAGCGCGGCATGGTTCTCGCCAAGCCCGGTTCCATCACGCCCCACACCAAGTTCACCGCCGCCGTCTACGTCCTGGGCAAGGACGAGGGTGGACGTCACACTCCCTTCTTCAACAAGTATCGCCCCCAGTTCTACTTCCGCACCACGGACGTGACTGGTTCCATCGAGCTGGAAGCGGGCCGCGAAATGGTCATGCCCGGTGACAACGTCACCCTGACCGTCGAGCTGATCGTTCCCATCGCCATGGAGAAGGGCCTCAAGTTCGCCATCCGTGAAGGCGGCCGCACTGTCGGCTCCGGCAGGGTTGACGAAGTCATCCAGTAAAGGACCACGCCATGCGTGACATCGTTCAGCTTCTCTGCACCGAGTGCAAGCGCAAGAACTACACCACCACGAAGAACAAGCGCACCACCACGGGCAAGCTCGAGTTCAAGAAGCACTGCCGTTCCTGCGGGGGCCACAAGCTCCACCGGGAAGGCAAGTAGGAAGGGTCGAACAGGGTCCCGCGACAGCGGGATCCTGCTTTCCTTGGAAGCCCAGAGGGGAGTAGCTCAGCTGGTAGAGCAGCGGACTCCAAATCCGCAGGTCGCGGGTTCGAAACCTGTCTCCCCTGCCAATCTTGCTCGGCCCCAGCCAACGACAGCTGGGGCCAATTGCTTAAAAGACCTTTGAAAGCCGGGAGATCCCGTTGATTTCAGCCATCAAACATCAGGCCAAGGAGCTTCTCGCGGAGCTCAAGCGCGTTGATTGGCCCGGGAAGCCGAAAGTACTGAGCGCCGCCTATTCGGTGGTGATCGTATCGGCCTTCGTGGGCCTGTTCCTGTGGGCGTGCGACAAAGTCATCACCTGGGGGATGGCCTTCATCCTTCCTCACCACTAGTCCGGAGGACCCGATGACAGATCTGCTGGGTATGCCCGGAGAAACCTTGGCACCCCCGACCAACGAACGGAAGATGGCCTGGTTCATCATCCACACCTATTCCGGCTACGAGGCCAAGGTGATGGAGAGCCTCCGCCAGCGCATCAAGATGGAAGAGCGGGACGAGCATTTCGGCGACATCCAGATCCCCGAGGAAACCTACGAGGAGATGAAGGTCGACGCCAAGTCGGGACGCAAGGAGCGGGTGCTGAAAAAGCGCAAGTCCTTCCCCGGCTACCTGCTGGTTCAGATCGCGGTCACCAAGAAGGGTGCGAACTACGAGATGGAGGATGCCGATTGGCACCTCGTCCGCAACACCCCGAAGGTCACCAGCTTCGTGGGCGCCAACAAGAAGCGCCCCACGCCCCTCACGGACGACGAGGTGCGGCAGATCATGAACCACACCGAAGAGACCCAGGAGAAGCCCAAGCCCAAATACCACTTTGAAAAGGGCGAAAAGGTCCGTATCATAGACGGCCCGTTCGCCAACTTCGAAGGGGATGTGGAGGAAATCCACGAAGAGCGCTCCACCATCAAGGTGATGGTGACGGTGTTCGGTCGCAGCACCCCCGTGGAGCTCGACTTCATCCAGGTGGAGAAGCGCTAGCTTCCCGCCCTACAAGGCGACAGTCGCCGGCATGTGCCGGAATCCGTCGCGGGAGATCATAAGACATGGCCAAGAAGATCACCGGATACATCAAGCTGCAGCTCCCCGCCGGGGAAGCCACCCCTGCGCCTCCCGTGGGCCCCGCCCTCGGCCAGCACGGCGTGAACATCATGGAGTTCGTGAAGCAGTTCAACGCGAAGTCCGTGACCCAGGTGGAGAAGGGCACGATCCTGCCCGTCGTCATCACCGTATTCGGCGACCGCAGCTTCAGCTTCATCCTCAAGACCCCCCCCGCCGCCGTGCTCATCAAGAAGAAGCTCGGCCTGGACAAGGGCAGCGCCATTCCCAACAAGACCAAGGTCGGCAAGATCACCCAGGCCCAGCTTGAGGAGATCGCCAAGGTCAAGATGCCCGATCTCAACGCCGGCAGCCTCGAGGCCGCCATGCGTTCCATCGCCGGTTCCGCGCGCTCCATGGGCGTCGAAGTCGTCGACTAGGAATCCCTTCAACGGAGTCCCGCATCGTGCGGGAAACCCGGCAACCGCGACCGTCATCGCGGAAGATCTTTTGAGCAGGAGTTAATATGGCAAAACCTGGAAAGAAGTACCAGGCTGCCGCCTCCAAGATCGAAGATCGCCCCTACGACCTCGTTGAGGCCCTCGGCGTGATCACGGACCTGGCGTTCGCCAAGTTCGATGAGACCGTGGAAGTGCACATGAGGCTCGGCGTCGACCCCCGTCACGCGGACCAGATGGTCCGTGGAACGATTGTCCTGCCCCACGGCACGGGCAAGACCATGCGGGTGGCCGTCATCGCCACGGGCGAAAAGATCAAGGATGCGGAAGCCGCCGGTGCGGATATCGTGGGCGGGGACGATCTCGTGGAGCGCATCGCGGGGGGTTTCCTGGAATTCGACGCCCTCGTCGCCACCCCGGACATGATGAAGGGCGTGGGACGTCTCGGCAAGGTGCTGGGTCCCCGCGGCCTCATGCCCAACCCCAAGACGGGCACTGTGACCTTCGACGTGGCCAAGGCCATCAAGGAGATCAAGGCCGGCAAGGTCGAGTATCGTGTCGACAAGACGGGCATCATCCATGCGGGCGTCGGCAAGGTCTCCTTCGGAGTTGAAAAGCTCAAGGAGAACGCCAAGGCCCTCATCGATGCCGTCCACAAGGCCAAGCCGTCCGCTGCGAAGGGCAAATATGTGAAGGCTATCCACATGGCCTCCACCATGGGCCCCAGCATCTCCGTCGCCCACGTTGTGGAAAAGTAGGAGCGGACCATGGAACGCGAACAGAAACGCACCGAAGTGGCCCAGCTCAAGGGGACGTTCTCCACGGCCAAGTCCGCCGTCGTCCTTGGGTTCAAAGGCCTTACCGTCGTCAAGGACACCACCTTCCGGAAGTCCATCCGGGAGAGCAAGGCCCAGTACCGGGTTTCCAAGAACACGCTGCTCAAGCTGGCGGTGAAGGAAACCCAGTTCGATAGCCTGTCCGAGCACTTCAAGGGCGCCACCGCCGTCGCCACCACGGAAAATGACGTGGTCGCCCTGGCCAAGGCCGTCCATAACTTCCTGAAGGACAACCCCGCAGCCAACCTCAAGGGCGCGATCCTTGACGGCAAGGCCGTGACCCCGGCGGAATTCAAGATCATCGCCGAGCTCCCGTCCCGCGACGTCCTCATTGGCAAGCTGCTCTACCTCATGATGTACCCCATCTCCGGCATCGCAGTGGCTCTGGAGGCGATCCGCAAGCAGAAGGAAGACGTGGCGCCTGCGGCCGAATAGGCTCCTGCCCGATCCCGTCTCCACCCACCCCGAAACCAATCATTTGAGAGGAGAACTACATGGCTCTCACCGCTGATATGTTGATCAAGGAAATCGAAACCATGACCGTCCTCGACCTGGCCAACCTGGTCAAGGCCCTCGAGGAGCGCTTCGGCGTTTCCGCCGCCGCCGTCGCCGCCCCCGCGGGCGGTGGCGCCGCCGCCGCGGCCCCCGTCGAAGAGCAGACCGAGTTCAATGTCGAGCTGCTCGAAGCCGGCGCCCAGAAGCTGAACGTCATCAAGGCGGTCCGCGAGATCGTGACCGGCCTGGGCCTCAAGGAAGCCAAGGACATGGTCGACGGCGCTCCCAAGGTCGTCAAGGAAGGCGTGTCCAAGGACGAAGCCGCCAAGATCAAGGAAAAGCTCGAAGCCGCCGGCGCCAAGGTCGCGATCAAGTAAAAAGCCGACCGGCCGCGTCAAACCCGAAGCGCGAGGTGTCTTTGTACACCTTGCGCTTTGTGGTTTGTGAAAAAGTGGTATGCTTATTTCTTGCCCCCGGACCCGCGTCCGGGCATTTCGATCCCAGCCACCACAAAGGGCCCCGGTTGCCTCATTTTCCGTGTGCCAGAACATCGCGATCCTCAGGGTCAGCTTCCGCCGGTGACGGCGGGTGGCTGACCCCAGGTCCGTCGCATGTCGCGTGTTCGGTGGGCCTGGCTCGAGACTTCTCGTCCGACCTCTCCATGTTTTCCCGACGGTCCCTCAAGGCCTGCGCGGGTGTCTTCCGGAGTGAACCATGAGCGTTCAACAGAACATCTACCGCCAGCGTGTGCAGTTCTCGAAAATCCGCTCCCTGGTTCCAATCCCGAACCTGATCGACATCCAGAAGCGCAGCTACGACGAGTTCCTGCAGATGAACCTGCTCCACTCGGAGCGGGAAGGCCGCGGCCTCAAGTCCGTCTTCGAGTCCATGTTCCCCGTGCACAACGGCAAGAACCCCGACGGCGGCGACGCGAGCCTCGAGGTGGAGTTCGTCGACTACACCGTGGGCCACTGGGCCTGCAAGTGCGGCAAGAACGAGGGCCTCGAGCACCTGCGCACCACCTGCAAGAGCTGCGGCCACCACATCGTGACGGACCACCCGAAGGACCCCACGGTGGACTGCCCCAAGTGCGGCACCCGCAACAAGAACCAGGCGAAGATCTGCGACGTGTGCAGTGAGCCCGTGGGCCTGCACCAGAAGATGCGCATGGAAGAGTGCGTGGAGCGCGGCGCCACCATGGCCTCGCCCCTGAAGATCCGGGTGCGCCTCAACCAGTTCGACAAGGACGAGAAGGGCAACCGGCGCTACAAGCAGAGCCAGGAGTCCGAGGTCTACTTCGGCGACCTCCCGACCATGACCGACCGCGGCACCTTCGTCATCAACGGCACCGAGCGCGTCATCGTCTCCCAGCTGCACCGCAGCCCCGGGGTGTTCTTCGCCATCAGCAACGACAAGGCCCTCTACAGCGCCCAGGTGATCCCCTACCGCGGCAGCTGGATCGAGTTCGAGCTCGACACCAAGGGCCTCCTCTACGCCCGCATCGACCGCAAGCGCAAGTTCCTGGGCTCCACGTTCCTGCGCGCGCTGGGCCTGTTCGACGAGCGGCTCGCGGACAACCAGTCCATGCTGGCCCACTTCTACACGGCGCAGCGCTTCACCCTGAAGGGCGCCGTCGTCTACCTCCAGCCCAGCGAGCTCCTCGTGGGCCAGAAGGCGATCGAGGACATCAAGAATCCCAAGGACAAGGAGATCATCGTCCCCAAGGGCAAGGCCGTCAGCCGCCGCCTCCTGGAGTCGATGATCAAGGCCGGCGTCAAGCAGGTGGCCGTGGAGCGCGGCATGCTGGACGGCGCCGTGCTGCTGGAGGACGTGGTCAACATGAACACCGGCGAGGTCCTGCTGGAGGCCAACGACGCCTTCGTGCAGACCCACCTCGAGATGTTCCTGGCCAACAACGTCGACGAGTTCGCGGTGTGCTTCCCCGAGAACGACGCCACGGGCAAGGTCTTCACCGAGACCCTCTCCAAGGACCACACCGAGGACAGCGAAGAGGCCGCCAAGGAGCTCTTCAAGAAGATCCGGCCCGGCGAACCCGCCACGCTGGAATCCAGCAAGAAGCTCCTCCACTCCATGTTCTTCGACGGCCAGAAGTACGACCTCTCCAAGGTCGGCCGCCACAAGATGAACGCCAAGCTCGGCCTCACCACCGAGCTGGACGCCCGCACCCTGTCCACCGAGGACTTCGTCGCCACCGTCCACTACCTGCTGCGCCTGAAGAAGTACGACACCACCCGTTCCGACCGCGTGGACGAGGTGGCGCCGGTGAAGAAGGACGACATCGACCACCTCGGCAACCGCCGCGTCCGCAGCGTCGGCGAGCTGCTGGAGAACTGCTTCCGGGTGGGCCTCGTGCGCGTCCAGAGGGCCATCAAGGAGAAGTTCTCCATGGCCCAGGACCCCAACAGCCCCCTGCAGCCGCACGACCTCATCAACTCCAAGCCCGTCATCGCGGCCATGAAGGAGTTCTTCGGGTCAAGCCAGCTTTCGCAGTTCATGGACCAGACCAACCCCCTGTCGGAGATCACCCACAAGCGCCGCCTGTCGGCCCTCGGACCGGGCGGCCTCAGCCGCGACCGCGCGGGCTTCGAGGTGCGCGACGTGCACACCTCCCACTACGGCCGCATCTGCCCCATCGAGACGCCTGAAGGCCCGAACATCGGCCTCATCTCCAGCCTCTCCTGCTACGCCCGCATCAACGAGTTCGGGTTCATCGAGAGCCCCTACCTCAAGGTCGAGAACGGCCGCATCGTCAACTACGCCAAGGTCACCAGCGTGGGCGACAGCAAGTTCGGCTACATGCAGGTCGTCCCCCTGGACGAGCTGGAGGCCGAGAACGCCAAGCTGGACAAGGCCGGCAAGCGCCCCGCCAAGTCCGAGATGCACGCCTGGTACCTCTCCGCCTGGGAGGAGGACGCCCACACCATCGCGCAGGCCAACGTGCCCGTGGACAAGGAGGGCAACATCCTGGACGAGTTCGTGGTGGCCCGCGTCGCCGACGAGACCAAGACCGTCGAGCGCGAGAAGGTCACCCTCATGGACGTGAGCCCCAAGCAGCTCGTGTCCGTGGCCGCCAGCCTCATCCCCTTCCTCGAGAACGACGACGCCAACCGGGCGCTCATGGGCGCCAACATGCAGCGCCAGGCCGTGCCGCTGGTCCGCACCGAGGCCCCCATCGTGGGCACCGGCATGGAATACTACGCCGCCCGCGACTCCGGCGCCTGCGTCCTCTGCCGCCGCTCCGGCATCGTGGAGACGGTGGACGCCAACCGCATCGTGGTGCGCGTTGAGGACGACCCCGAGACCGAGGGCGAAGAGAGCGGCGTGGACATCTACACGCTCATCAAGTACGCCCGGAGCAACCAGAACACCTGCCTCAACCAGGTGCCCCTGGTGAAGAAGGGCGAGTACGTCGCCTCCGGCCAGATCCTGGCCGACGGCCCCTGCTGCGAGCACGGCGAGCTGGCCCTGGGCCGCAACCTCGTGGTCGCCTACATGCCCTGGCGCGGCTACAACTTCGAGGACGCCATCCTCATCAGCGAGCGCATCGTCAAGGAAGACCTCTACACGACGATCCACATCGAGGAATTCGAAGTCCACGCCCGCGACACCAAGCTGGGCCCCGAAGAGATCACCCGCGACATCCCCCAGGTCCGGGAAGAGATGCTGAAGAACCTGGACGAGTCGGGCATCATCCGCATCGGTGCCACGGTCCGCCACGGCGACATCCTGGTGGGCAAGGTCACCCCCAAGGGCGAGACCATCCTCAGCCCCGAAGAGAAGCTCCTCCGGGCGATCTTCGGCGAGAAGGCCAGCGACGTGAAGGACGCCAGCCTCACGGTGGGCCCCGGCATCGAGGGCACCGTGGTCGACGTCAAGGTCTTCACCCGCAAGGGCCAGGAGAAGGACCTCCGCACCCAGCAGATCGAGCGCGAGCAGATCAGCAAGTGGGAGAAGGACCTCGAGGACGAGGAGCGGATCATCCGCGCCGAGGCCAAGAAGCGCATCGTCGCCCTCCTGAAGAACAAGGAGCTGGCCGAAGCGCTGGCCGACGACAAGGGCAAGGAACTGCTCCCCAAGGCCAAGAAGCTCACCCAGAACATGCTGGAGGCCGTGCCCTACCACCGCTTCCGCCAGGTGACCGTCGCCGCCGGCAAGGAGCGCCTGGAAGCCCAGGTGCTGGACATCCTCGACAAGACCGAGAGCCAGCTCCGCGTGCTGCGCGACATCCTGAACGAGCGCATCGACCGCCTGGTCAAGGGCGACGAGCTCATGCCCGGCGTGCTCAAGACCGTCAAGTGCTACGTGGCCGTCAAGCGCAAGCTGCAGGTCGGCGACAAGATGGCCGGCCGCCACGGCAACAAGGGCGTGGTCAGCCGCATCCTCCCCGTGGAGGACATGCCCTACCTGCCCGACGGCAAGCCCGTGGACATCGTGCTGAACCCCCTGGGCGTGCCTTCCCGCATGAACATCGGGCAGGTGCTCGAGTGCCACCTCGGCTGGGCCGGCAAGGTCCTGGGCGTGCACTTCACCACCCCGGTCTTCGACGGCGCCCGCGAGAGCGACATCAAGGAATGGCTCGTCAAGGCCTGGGAGAAGAACGACCACAAGGGCCCCGACGTCACCGGCAAGACCCTCCTCTACGACGGCATGACCGGCGAGGCCTACGAGCAGCCCGTGAACGTCGGCTGCGTGTACATGCTCAAGCTGCACCACCTCGTCGACAACAAGATCCATGCCCGGAGCATTGGACCCTACTCCCTCATCACGCAGCAGCCCCTGGGCGGCAAGGCCCAGTTCGGCGGCCAGCGCTTCGGCGAGATGGAAGTGTGGGCCCTGGAAGCCTACGGCGCGGCCCACGTGCTGCAGGAGCTCCTCACCTACAAGTCCGACGACATGCACGGACGCACCCAGATCTACCAGGCCATCATCAAGGGCGAGACCATCAAGGATCCCGGCCTCCCCGAGAGCTTCAACGTGGTCAAGAAGGAGCTCAACGCCCTGTGCATCGATGTGGCGATGCTGACGCGAGAGGAACTCGAACCTCTCCAGGACGTCGAAGAACCCGCGTTCTCCATCGAGGGTTAAGTTCGCGACTTTCTGGTGAATCCACAACGATTTTGAGAGGTCTGAAATGTTTCCCGAGCAGCAGAACATCAACGCCTATGAGTGCATCCGGGTCACCCTCGCGTCCCCCGACGTGATCCGTTCCTGGTCCCGCGGGGAAGTCACCAAGCCCGAGACCATCAACTACCGCTCCCTCAAGCCCGAGCGCGACGGACTCTTCTGCGCCCGGATCTTCGGACCCGTGAACGACTGGGAGTGCCTGTGCGGCAAGTACAAGCGCCAGAAGTTCAAGGGCGTCATCTGCGACAAGTGCGGCGTCGAGGTCACCAAGAAGGCCGTGCGCCGCGAGCGCATGGGCCACATCGCCCTGGCCTCCCCGGTCAGCCACGTGTGGTTCTTCAAGGGCGTCCCCAGCCGCATCGGCTACCTCCTGGACATCCCCCTCAAGGATCTTGAGCGGGTGCTGTACTTCGAGGCCTATGCCGTCACCGATCCCGGCCAGACCCCCCTCAAGCCCCGCGAGATCCTCGCGGAAGAGAAGTACCGGGAGTACAAGGCCGAGTACGGCGAGGGCTTCCGGGCCCAGATGGGCGCCGAGGCCATCAAGGAACTGCTCCGCCACGTGGACGTGGAAGCGCTCGCCATCGAGCTGCGCCACCTCATGAAGCAGGAGACCTCCACCCAGAAGCGCGTGAAGATCGCCAAGCGCCTCAAGGTGACCGAGGCCTTCAAGCGCTCCGGCAACAAGCCCGAGTGGATGATCCTGGACGTCGTCCCGGTCCTCCCCCCCGAGCTGCGGCCCCTGGTGCCCCTGGACGGCGGCCGTTTCGCCACCTCCGACCTCAACGACCTGTACCGGCGCGTGATCAACCGGAACAACCGCCTCAAGAAGCTCCTGGAGCTCCGGGCCCCCGAAGTCATCGTGCGCAACGAGAAGCGCATGCTGCAGGAGGCCGTGGACGCGCTCTTCGAGAACGGCAAGCGCGGCCGCCTTCTGCGCGGCGTCAGCAACCGCCCGCTCAAGTCCCTGTCCGACGCCCTCAAGGGCAAGCAGGGCCGGTTCCGGCAGAACCTGCTGGGCAAGCGCGTGGACTACTCCGGCCGTTCGGTCATCGTGGTGGGTCCCGACCTCAAGCTCCACCAGTGCGGCCTCCCCAAGAAGATGGCCCTGGAACTCTTCAAGCCCTTCATCTTCAACCGCCTGGAGCACAAGGGCCACGCGGCCACCATCCGCCAGGCCAAGGAGATGGTCGAGCAGGGCGTGCCGGAAGTGTGGGACGTGCTGGATGAGGTCATCCAGAACCACCCCGTGCTGCTGAACCGCGCCCCCACGCTCCACCGCCTGGGCATCCAGGCCTTCCAGCCCGTCCTGGTGGAAGGCAAGGCCATCCGCCTGCACCCGCTGGTCTGCACCGCCTTCAACGCCGACTTCGACGGCGACCAGATGGCCGTGCACGTGCCCCTCTCCCCCATGGCCCAGATCGAGGCCCGGGTGCTCATGATGTCCACCCAGAACATCCTGAACCCCGCCAACGGCCGCCCCAACGTGGTGCCCTCCCAGGACATCGTGCTCGGCGGCTACTACCTGACCAAGAAGCGGCAGAACCGCAAGGGCCAGGGCATGGTCTTCGGCACCATCAACGAGGTCATCGCGGCCCACGAGGCCAAGGTGGTCGACACCCACGCCATCATCCAGCTGCGCTACACCGGCGAGGTGGTGGACGCCGAGGCCTGGCACAAGAAGGATCCCAAGAAGCACTCCGAGCAGGAGATCTTCGAGTGCCCCAGCCACGAGGTGAAGCGCGAGCTCATCACCACCACCGTGGGCCGGGTCATCTTCAACCGCTCCATGCCCGAGGGCCTGCCCTTCATCAACGCCCTCCTGAAGAAGGAAGGCCTGCTGTCCCTGGTGAACCGCGCCTACAAGCTCAACGGTCCCGAACTGACCATCAAGCTCCTGGACGCCATGAAGGATGTCGGCTTCCTCTGGGCCATGAAGGCCGGCGTGTCCGTGGGCATCGACGACATCGTCGTGCCGCTCACCAAGGGCAAGCTGATCAAGGAAGCCAACGAACAGGTCCGCGCCGTCGAGCACGAGTACTACCACGAGGGCAAGCTGGACGCCGCCACCCGCTACAACAAGATCCTCGAGATCTGGGGCCAGACCTCCGAACAGGTCGCCACGGACATGATGAAGGAGCTTGAGAAGCGCAACGAGACCGGCGAGTTCCTCAACTCGATCTACATCATGGCCGACTCCGGCGCCCGCGGATCCAAGACCCAGATCCGCCAGGTGGCCGGCATGCGCGGCCTCATGGCCAAGCCCTCCGGCGACATCATCGAGACGCCCATCACCTCGAACTTCAAGGAAGGCCTCTCGGTTCTGCAGTACTTCACCTCCACCCACGGCGCCCGCAAGGGCCTGGCCGACACCGCCCTCAAGACCGCCGACTCCGGCTACCTCACCCGCAAGCTGGTGGACGTGGCCCAGGACGTGATCATCAACGAGGACGATTGCGGCACCCTGGACGGCATCGAGGTCAGGGCCATCGTCAACAGCGACGGCACCATCCGGAGCCGTCTCCGCGACCGCATCATGGGCCGCGTGGTGCTGGACGACGTGGTCGATCCCTACTCCAAGCAGGTCATCGTCCCGGCCGGCACGCTCCTCTCCGAGGAACTGGCCTTCCACATCGAGACCTCCGGCATCGTCTCCGTGAAGATCCGTTCGGTCCTCACCTGCGAAGCCCGCCGCGGCGTCTGCGCCATGTGCTACGGCCTCAACCTCTCCACCGGCCGCATGGTCGATCTCGGCGAGGCTGTGGGCGTCATTGCGGCACAAAGCATCGGCGAGCCCGGCACCCAGCTGACCATGCGAACCTTCCACGTGGGCGGCGCCGCCAGCCGCACCTCCGAGAACTCCACCCACGAGGCCCAGATCGCGGGCATCGTGAAGCTGGACGGCATCAAGTACGTGGAGAAGGTCGTCAACGTCGAGGGCCAGGCCCCCACCGTCGAGCTCATCGCCATCAGCCGCGCCGGCACCATCCAGGTGCTGGATGCCAGCGGCAAGATGCGGGAAAGCTACAAGATCGCCCCCGGCGCCCACATCAAGGTGCGGGACGGCGAGGAAGTGGAGCCCAAGACCCCCCTGGCCGAGTGGGATCCCTACAACGACTACCTCATCTCCGAGAAGGCCGGCATCATCGACTTCAAGGAATTCGAGCTGAACTCCAGCTTCCAGGAAGAAAAGGACCAGATCACCGGCCGCTTCCGCAAGCGCGTCATCGATCCCACCGACGACAAGCTCCATCCCCACATCAACATCAAGGGCGAGAACCACAAGGTCCTCCAGCGCTACAACATCCCCACCGGCGCCTACCTTGAAGTGGAGGAAGGCCGGGAAGTGGTCCCCGGCGAAGTCCTGGCCAAGACCCCCCGGCAGCAGGCCAAGACCTCCGACATCACCGGCGGTCTGCCCCGCGTCACCGAGCTCTTCGAAGGCCGCAAGCCCAAGGACCCCGCCATCATCAGCAAGGTCACCGGCATCGTCAAGTATGGCAACCGCGTCCGCGGCAACCAGAAGGTCATCGTCGAGAACGAGATGGGCGACCGTGAGGAGTACCTCATCCCCCGCGGCAAGCACATCCAGGTGCAGGACGGCGACGAGATCCAGGCGGGCGAGAAGCTCACCGAGGGCGCCGTCAGCCCCCACGACATCCTGGAGATCCAGGGCGACAAGGCCCTCCAGGCCTTCCTGCTCAACGAGGTCCAGGAGGTCTACCGGGCCCAGGGCGTGACGATCAACGACAAGCACATCGAGACCATCATCCGCCAGATGATGCGCTGGGTGCAGATCACCGACGTGGGCGACACCCCGCTCATCGTCGACGAGAAGGTGGACAAGCACCGCTTCAAGGAGATCAACGAGCAGGCCCTCAAGGACAGCGGCGCCCCCGCCACCTGCGAACCCCAGCTCCTGGGCATCACCAAGGCCGCCCTCACCAGCGAATCCTTCATCTCCGCCGCCTCCTTCCAGGAGACGACGCGGGTGCTCACCGAAGCCGCCCTCGAAGGACGCGTGGACTACCTGCGCGGCCTGAAGGAGAACGTCATCCTGGGCCGCCTGATCCCCGCCGGCACCGGCATGGCCCTCTACCGCAACCTCGAGACCGAGGAAGGCCAGTACCCCGAAGTGTCCGACACGGACAACCTGGGTATCGACGACTTCGACGACGAGTACAGCCGGATGGCGCAGCATGTCGAGGAACTGCAGGGTATGAGTGAGGTCGAGGGGGAAGATCTCTAGCCCTACTATGGAATAGGTGGTAAAAGGGAAGCAGTCCCCCTTCTTACCACCTATTCCATTGTCTGGATGGTTATATCGGTTGTAAGGGGCGTGGATTTAGATTAACTATGGGAATTCCTGTGCAGGACGTTAGCTGCGAAGTCGAATGTACTGTCCGTAAGCGAGGGACTTGAATGGTCAACGGGGTCCTGGGGGTCAAGAAGTCATTGCTGGCCGGTTGTGTTGTCGGTTTGATTTCAGCGGTCATTTCCGTCTTCCTGCCGAATTACTACACGTCCGAAACGCGTATCCTGCCGGTGGACGCCAAGGGAGCCGGCGGGGGCCTGGGTAATTTGGCCGCCGCCGCCGCCGCCTTCGGAGTGGGCCTGCCAAGCAACGATGGAGGCGAGAGCAATTTCGTAGATATCATTAACAGCCGCTGGATGCGGGAGCGGTTGCTCGCCACCGAGTTCCGGTTCCACTACCGGGCCTGGCGGTTTGGAGAGGACCGGGAATACCGGACGACCCTGGCGGAATTCTTCCATGTGACGAACCCGGATCGGGGTGTCGCCGTGATGGCTGAACTGGTGAAGAGCGGCCGGGACACGAAGACCAAGATTCTCACAATCACCGCCGAGACGCGGTCCCCGGAACTGTCGATGGCGATCGTCCAGCGGACGGCCAGTTTGCTGGAAGCCTTCGTCCAGGCCAAGGGACGGACCCGGGGCGGTAGTAAGGCGGTGTTCGCCGAGCAGCGCCTCAAGGAAGCCGAAGGCGAGTATCTTCAGGCAGAGGATGTTTTCCGGCGGTTCATGGAAGGCAATCGTAATTATTTGACCAGCCAAGATCCCGGGGTCAGGCTCCAGGGCGCTCGGCTGGAAGCCAATGTTAAGCTCAGACAGCAACTCCTTTCGACCCTGGCCCTGAACCGGGAGCAGGCCCTGATGGAAGAGAAGAATGACCTACCGATTCTCTCCGTCATGGATCCGGCCAACTTGCCAGTCGAAAAAAGTCGTCCATCCAGGAAGGCCATTACGCTTACGGGATTCTTTCTGGCCACCCTGGGCTGCTGGGCATGGCTGAACCGTAAATGGCTGAAGCTGGTCCTTCAGGAGTATGGCTCCACAGCGCCCGTTCCAGAGTCGGAGTGAAAATGCCAATCAAGGGAATTGTTCTCGCAGGTGGGACCGGATCGCGCTTGTATCCGCTCACGAAAGTCACGAACAAGCATCTCCTGCCGGTAGGCTATGCGCCCATGCTCTGGCACCCGGTCTGGAAGCTGAAGCAGGCTGGCATCGAGGAGATCCTGATCGTCACAGGCACCGAGCACATGGGCGACGTGGTCGGATGCCTTGGCAGTGGAAAGGATTTCGGTTGCCGGTTCACCTACAAGGTCCAGGACGAGGCGGGCGGAATCGCACAGGCCCTCGGGTTGGGCGAGAACTTCGCCGCGGGCATGCCGGTGTGCGTAATTCTCGGTGACAACATTTTCCAGGATGACCTAACGGCCGAAGTGCGGGCCTATGTTGCCCAGGGCAAGGGCGCGCGGCTCCTTCTGAAGCCCGTTCCCGACCCCCAGCGCTACGGCGTTGCCGAGGTCCTGGACGGTTCCATCGTCGGTATCCAGGAGAAGCCCTCGACCCCCAAATCGAACCTCTCCGTCACCGGCATCTACTTCTACGACGGCTCCGTCTTCGACATCATTCGCACGGTCAAGCCGTCCGGTCGCGGCGAGATGGAAATCACGGACGTGAACAATGAGTACATCCGGCGAAAGGAGTTGACGTTTGGGGTGTTGGAGGGATGGTGGACGGACGCAGGGACGTTCCCCAGCCTGGCCCACGCCAACGAACTGGCGCTCAAGGAAGCCATGGCCTTCCCGGACATCGCGAGGAGGCTCTAATGACCTTCACCCGGGGAATCATCGAAGGTGTCGTGATTACCCCATTCCGCAAATTCATCGACGAGCGCGGCTGGCTGGCCGAGATCTTCAGGCACGACGAACTGCCCGCCTGGTTCCGCCCCGAGATGTGCTACGTGAGCGTCACGCATCCGGGTGTGCTGCGCGGCCCCCATGAGCATGTTGACCAGGCGGACCTGTTCTGCTGGGTCGGGCCTGGCGATTTCAAGCTCACCCTTTGGGACAACCGGCCCTCATCTCCCACCTTCGGCAACCGGATGGAAGTGGCTATGGGCCTCAACAATCCAGGTTCGGCGATCATCCCCAAAGGGGTCGTCCACTGCTACCGGTGCATCAGCCACGAACCGGGCCTCGTCATCAACTGTCCGGACAGGCTGTTCATGGGAGACGGAAAGAAGGCGCCCGTGGATGAGATCCGGCACGAGGATGACCCGGCCAGCCCCTTCGTACTGGATGAGCGGGCCCGAAGGGCGCAGCTCTGATGAACATCCTGGTGACTGGGGCCGCGGGCCAACTGGCGTATGCCATCCAGAAGACATGGTCGGGCCATGATCTCATCCTTCCCGAGGAATCCAGCCTGGATCTGTGTTCCGAGGCCTCCGTTCTGAAGGCGCTGCGAGGCTTCCGTCCCGATGTCGTCGTCAATTGCGCCGCTTTCACGCAGGTGGACCGGTGCGAGACGGAACCTGGGCTGGCCCGACTGGTAAATGGCGAAGCCGTCGGCTGGCTCGCCAGGGGGTGCGGTGAGGTGAACGCCCTTCTCGTGCAGATCAGCACCGACTATGTCTTCGATGGCACGGGGGACCGCCCGTACCGGGAGGACGACCCCACGGGTCCCCGGTCGGAATACGGAAAGTCCAAGCTGCTTGGTGAACAGAAGGCAGCCCTGGCCCCCAGGCACCTCATTCTGCGCACGGCCTGGCTTTACGATGCCTGGGGCAAGAACTTCCTCCGCACAATGCTGGCCTGCGCGGCCCAGGGGCGCAGCCTTCGGGTGGTGGATGACCAGTTCGGCTCCCCTACCTCCTGCCGGGCCCTGGCCCGTCAGATGAGGGTCGCGGTCGAGGAGGGCTGGGAAGGCCTGGTTCACGCCACCTGCACAGGGAAAACCTCCTGGCACGGGTTCGCTGCGGAAATCTTCCGCCAGTCGGGCCTTCAAGTGGACCTGAAACCATGCGGGACCCGGGACTATCCCCTACCCGCGCCGCGCCCGGCTTACTCCGTGCTGGATGGAACTCGCCGGGGCACCCTGGGCACGGACCTCATGCCGGCCTGGGCGGATGCGCTGGGCGAAGTTATCCAATTTCCAGAGATCTGAAAGGAGAGGCATTGACCGAGACCATCCTCATTACCGGCGGTGCTGGCTTCATCGGCAGCAACCTCGTCCATCGCTGGGTCCGGAACCACCCCGGCGACCGGGTCGTGGTTTTGGACAAGCTGACCTACGCTTCCGACCGTTCCCAGATCGAGGGCCTGTCCGGCGTGGACCTGATCCAGGGCGACATCACCAACCTGGAACTTGTCCGCCACGTGATCGAACGGAACGCCGTGGTCAGGATTTTCCATTTGGCAGCAGAAAGCCATGTGGATCGAAGCATTTCCGGCCCAGCCGAGTTCATCCGGACCAACATGGTTGGCACCTTCAGCATGCTGGAGGCGGCCCGACAGGCGTGGGCGGGGCAGAAGGGCTGCCGTTTCCTGCATGTAAGCACCGACGAAGTTTATGGTTCCCTTGGTGAGATAGGGAAATTCCACGAAACGATGGCCTATGCCCCGAACAGTCCGTACAGTGCCAGCAAGGCCGGCAGTGACCACCTGGTGCGCGCCTACCACCACACCTATGCTATGGACGTGATAACAACAAATTGTTCCAACAATTATGGCCCCAGACAGCACCCGGAAAAACTGATCCCCCTGGTTATTGCCCGGATGGTCGCCAACGAGCCGATCCCGATCTACGGTGATGGCCAGAACATCCGGGACTGGCTGTTCGTGGAGGACCACTGCTCGGCCCTGGAAACGGCGATGCTTTCCGGTGTGGCCGGGGAGACGTACTGTGTCGGTGGCGAGAACGAGCAGAAGAACCTCGATCTGATCGATATCCTTTGCGACACGGTGGACCTGCAGCTTGGCCGTTCCCAGGGCACCAGCCGCGGTTTGAAGACGTTCGTGCAGGACCGGGCCGGGCACGATCGCCGGTACGCAATTGATTCCACCAAGATCCAGACCGAACTGGGATGGAGGCCGGAGCATTCATTCCAGGACGGGCTCAAGGCTACGGTCGCCTGGTACCTTCGCGGCCAGGGGCATTTGGAAGCTTACGGAGAAACCCTATGAAGGCGGTCATCCTTGCGGGCGGCATGGGCACCAGGATCAGTGAGGAAACCCAGATCAGGCCAAAACCCATGATCGAGATCGGGGGCAAGCCCATCCTCTGGCACATCATGAAGACCTATTCTGCCCACGGGATCAACGATTTCATCGTCTGCTGCGGCTTCAAGGGCTATGTGATCAAGGAATATTTTTCCAACTATTTCCTGCACACGTCCGACGTCACGTTCAACATGCGGGACAACAAGATGGAGGTGCACCACCAGTCCGCCGAGCCCTGGCGAGTGACGCTTGTGGATACCGGCGAGGCGACCATGACCGGCGGCCGGATCAAGCGGATCGCCCCGTACCTCGATGAGGACTTCTGCCTGACCTACGGGGACGGGGTCGCGGATGTAGACATCAAGGCCCTCTTGGCCTTTCACGCGGAAGAGAAGACCCTTTGCACGTTGACCGCAGTCCAGCCGCCGGGCCGCTTTGGGGCCTTGGACCTCAACGGCTCCCGCATCGCGGCATTCCAGGAAAAGCCCAAGGGAGACAGCGCCTGGATCAATGGCGGTTTCTTCGTCTGCTCGCCCAAGGTGCTGGACCTCATCGAAGGGGACGCCACCATATGGGAGCGCAAGCCCTTGGAGGAACTGTCCCGCCAGAACCAGCTCTCCGCGTTCAAGCACCGAGGTTTCTGGCAACCGATGGATACCCTTCGTGACAAAATTCTCCTAGAGGAACTGTGGGCCTCAGGCAAGGCCCCATGGAAGGTGTGGTGATGTTTCAGAATATCTACCAGGGACGACGCGTGCTCATCACCGGGCACACCGGGTTCAAAGGCGCCTGGCTGACCCGGTGGCTGTTGAGCCTCGGGGCCGAAGTCACGGGCCTGGCCCTCGCCCCAGAGACCACCCCAAGCCTTTTCGATCTGTTGGGCCTGGAGGACCAGATCCGGCACCACGTCGCCGATATCCGGGACGTACAGGCGGTTCGCCGGATCGTGGAAGAGGCCCGGCCCGAGATCGTCTTCCACCTCGCTGCCCAGGCCCTGGTGCGACCCAGCTACCAGGATCCCAAGTGCACCTGGGATACCAACGTGGGAGGCACGGTCAACCTGCTGGAGGCCATACGCCTGACCCCGGGGGTACGAGCGTGCGTGGTCGTCACCTCCGACAAATGCTATGAAAACGTTGAACAATTTTGGGGGTACCGGGAATCGGACCCCCTGGGGGGTCACGACCCCTACAGTTCGAGCAAGGGCGCCGTGGAACTGGCCGTGGCCAGCTGGCGCAAGAGCTTTTTCCAGAATCGTGGAGGCCTCCGCCTGGCCTCCGCTCGGGCCGGCAATGTGATCGGGGGAGGCGACTGGGCCCCTGAACGGATCGTGGTCGATTTCGTTCGCGCCATCCGGGCCGGCAGACCCCTGACCTTGCGTAACCCGGGGGCGACCCGGCCCTGGCAGCATGTGCTCGAACCCCTTTCCGGCTACTTGGATTTGGGCGCCCGCCTGTTCGGAGAGGACGGCTGGCGTTTTGCGGAAAGCTGGAACTTCGGCCCCAGCGAGGCATCGGTCGTCACCGTCCTTGCCTTGGCTGACGCGCTGGTGGCGAGTTGGGGCGCCGGGGAGGTCCAGGTACAGCAGGAGGCCAACCAGCCTCACGAAGCCGGCCTCCTGAAACTCGACTGCTCCAAGGCCCATGCCCTTCTTCAATGGCATGGGACCTGGGACTTCTCCGAGACCGTGCGCCAGGTCGTGGCCTGGTACCGGGGGCATCACGAGGGTCTTGTGGCCCAGGAATTGACTCTGCAACAGATCGATGCCTTCGAGGCAGCGGCCGCCTCCCTCGGGCTGCCTTGGACCCGATGAACAGGGATGAATTTATGACCGAACGACTTGCCCAACTCCGACAGGAAATCCTGGAACGCACCCGGGAACTCATCCGTCTTCGCGAAGCCCCAAAGCCCTTCGTCCCTGGCGAAACCACCGTCCCCTATGCCGGCCGGGTATTCGACGAGGAGGAGGTCGCCGCCGGCGTATCCTCGATGCTCGATTTCTGGCTTACCCTCGGTCCGGAAGGGGCGGCCTTCGAGAATGAATTCGCGCAGATGCTCGGGGTCTCCAGGACCCTGCTCGTGAATTCCGGAAGCTCCGCCAATCTGGTGGCCCTGTCGGCCCTGACCAGCCACAAGCTGGGGGAGCGCCGGATCCAGCCGGGGGACGAGGTCATCACCGTGGCCGCAGGATTCCCAACCACCGTCGCACCGATGATCCAGTGCCAGACGATCCCTGTCTTCGTGGACAACGATCCCCTTACGGGCAATGTCCGGGTGGAGTGCCTCGAGGACGCCTACGTCCCAGGAAAGACCAAGGCCGTGATGATCGCCCATACCCTGGGCAACCCCTTCGATCTGGGTGAAGTTGTCCGGTTCTGCAAGGAGAAGGGCCTCTGGCTCATCGAGGACAATTGCGACAGCCTGGGCAGCCGCTACGGGGAGGCCCTGACGGGCACCTTTGGCGATCTCTCGACCCAGAGCTTCTATCCGCCCCACCACCTAACGCTTGGCGAAGGGGGGGCCGTGAACGTCAGGACTGAACCCCTGCTCAAGCTGGTGGCCGAGAGCATCCGCGACTGGGGACGGGACTGCTGGTGTCCTTCCGGCAAGGACAACACCTGCAAGCGCCGCTTCGAATGGCAGCTGGGAGATCTCCCCCAGGGCTACGATCACAAATATATATACAGCCACCTCGGGTACAACCTGAAACCCCTCGATCCCCAGGCCGCCATCGGTCGCCAGCAGCTCAAGAAGCTGCCGGCCTTCATCCAGAGCCGGATCGACAACTGGGCCTACCTGCGGCACGGGCTGATGGACCTTGATGATGTCATTGATTTCACCCTGCCCACCCATGCGAACGGATGGAGCGAAAGCGGCTTCCAGTGGACCCCCGGGAAGCCCGTGACCGCCCCCAGCTGGTTCGGCTTCATGATGCTGGTGCGTCCCGGCAGCCCTGTCACCCGGACGGGCCTGGCCTGCGCCCTCGACCAGGCCAGGATCGGCAATCGCATGCTTTTCGGAGGGAATCTGGTCAGGCAGCCCGCCTTCGTACAGCTTGCCAGCGACAGCGGTGGCCGCGCCTTCAGGGTTGTAGGCGACTTGGCTGGAGCGGATCGGATCATGAACGATTCGATTTTCGTGGGTACCTACCCCGGTTTGCGGCGGGAACACCTTGACCATATCATTGCGACTGTCCGAAGGGCTTTTGGGCGAATCTAGGCAGGCCATCCAAGCACGTCCGAGCACTGGGCCAGGAGTGATTATGCTCAATGAAATTTCGGATTTGGTTCAACTGAATCCACTCGATAATGTTGCCGTCGTGATCCGCCCCGAGGGGCTGGAAACGGGGGACCCTTGGACCAGCGGGGACCTCAGGGGCGTTGTTGCCATGGCCATCCCGTCCGGCCACAAAATAGCCGTGCGCGCCGTCGGGGTGGGGGAACCCATCCTGAAATATGGAATGCCCATCGCCGTTGCCACCAGGCCGATCCAGGCCGGCGAGCATGTTCATGTGCACAACGCCGCCATGCCCGAGGATCATTTCCGGGAAACCTCGGTGCCAATCACATCCGCCAAGGAGTCCGGCTGGGCCGACCTCCCGGGAACCTACCTTGGATACCGGCGAAAGGGGAGGCCCAACGGCACGAGGAACTACATCGTAGTTGCGGCCACGGTCAATTGCTCGGCCACGGTGGTCAAACTGGTCTGCCGCCATTTCCAGGGTCAGGATCTCCGGGCCCGGGGTATCCACGGGATCATTCCCTTGACCCATGGCAGCGGCTGCGCACAGACAATCGGTGGTGGTGCTTACCAAACTCTCAACCGCACCCTCGCAGGTTCCATCTTCCACCCCAACGTGGTCGGAGCGGTCGTAATCGGCCTGGGTTGCGAGGGAACGACCTTCCAGAGCATCTGCGCGTCCAGGAGCGGCGATGCATCCTGGGAAGATTTTCCACTGGAACGCATGGACATCCAGGAGTGTGGCGGAACCGGGCCCGCGGTGGCGAAGGGGATCGAGCTGGTGGCGGAAATGCTGGACCATCTGCCGGTTCTCGAACGGGAGGAACTGCCCGTCAGCGATCTGAGGCTTGCGCTCAATTGCGGCGGCAGTGACGCGTTCAGCGGTCTTACCGCCAACCCGGCCCTCGGGGTGGTCAGCGATATCCTGGCCTTCAAGGGAGGCACAGTCGCCCTGGCGGAAATTCCGGAGTGCCACGGAGCGGAAGGCCTGCTCATTCAGCGGGCAGCCAGCCCCCAGGTCCGGGAGGACCTGCTCCGGGTCTTCGACTGGTGGCGGGCCTACTCCCAGCGCCACGGCGTCACCCTGAACGACAACCTCTCCCCCGGAAATATCCGTGGGGGCATCACGACGATCGTCGAGAAGAGCCTGGGCGCGGTTGCCAAGTCCGGGTCCAGCCCCCTGACGCAGGTGGTGGATTACGCCCTGCCCGTGATGGGGCCTGGGTTCGTCCTGATGAACACGCCGGGTTTTGACCCCGTTTCCGTGACCGGTCTGGTCGCAGGCGGTTGCAATCTTGTGGCCTTCACCACGGGGAGGGGATCCGTCTATGGGTGCGCCCAGGCGCCGACCCTGAAGATCGCGACTAATAGCTCCCTGGCAGCGCGTCTGGCGGGGGATATCGATTTTGATGCCGGCCGGGTGGTGGAGCATGGGGAGACGGCCCAGGTGGGTGCGGAGATCTATCACCAACTCATCCGGGTCGCGAGCGGGGAGACCACCTCCAGCGAACGGCTGGGCCTCGGTTGGGAAGAATTTGTGCCATGGGCGATCGGAGAGACCTTATGACCATTGGATCCTCGACACGGGAGATCTTAATCATTGGAGCTGGGGCCATCGGGCGGGGATACCTGCCCTGGTGCTTCCCCGGGTGCCGGTTCGTATTCGTGGACAAGGCCCCGGCCATCATCCAGGCGATGCAGGATCGCGGCAGGTACGAGACGTACCGGGCGCGCAACGGGAAGCTCGAAGCCATGACCGTGCCTGTTGAGGCGGCCTACTACCCTGACACCTTCGACGCTGCTCGTCACCCCGACCCCTTGGCCGTTTTCATCAATGTCGGTCCGAGGCACGCCGCGATGGTCGCCAGCCTAGTCAAGGGCTACGACTGCCCAATAATCCTGTGCGAGAACGACCCGGCCACCGTTAACGCGGTCAAGGCCTCCTCCGGTCTGGCCAAAGTCTATTTCGCGGTTCCGGATGTCATCACGTCCAATTCTGCTCCCGACCACCTGCTGGCCAAGGACTCCCTGTCCGTCATTTCCGAAGACGGGGTCCTGTTCGTCGATGAGGCCGTGGGGGATCTCCCCGGCGACTTCAAGACCCTGTCAACCCATGAGCTGCTCCACACCCAGTGGACGGCGAAACTCTTTCTGCACAATACGCCCCACTGCGTCGCCGCCTACCTGGGCGCCCTGGCCGGGGTGCGCTATGTCCACGAGTCCATGGCCATCCCCCGAATCGACGCCATCGTCGCCGGAGCGATGATGGAAATGCTCAACAGCCTCAAGCTCCGCTGGGAGATTCCCCACCCCTTCCTCGAATGGTACGCGGCCAAGGAACTGGCCCGTTTCCGCAACGAGCTGCTGTGCGACCCCATCAGCCGGGTCGCCCGCGAGCCGCTCCGCAAACTGGAGTCGGATGGGCGCCTGCTTGGAGCGGCCCAGATCTGCCTCGCGAGCGGCTTCATCCCCCACAATCTCTTGGCCGGCATTGCCAGCGCCCTCCTGTTCGCCGACGACGCGGACGCCGACCGACACCTGGGGTTCATGAGGAAGGCCCTTTCCCCGGCGACCTTCATCTCCCACATCCTGAGCCTGAGGCCAGGGGAGGCCCTGGAGGTCATCTTGCGCGAGCAGCTGCCCATCATCCTCCCGCGCCTCGAGAATTTGAATGTCCCCAAAGGAGAGCTCGCATGACCATCCAGTTTGAAAGGGAGTCCCTGGCCGCTCTCCGGTCGGTGGCCTCCAGCGAGGAACTCATGGAGGAGCCCATCGAGCGCGTGGTGACCGGCACCAAGGGCTCCATGCGGGATATCGTCACCAACCTCGACACGATGATCGAAAAGCATATCTGTGCAGTCCTGATGGAAACGGCCTACCCGATCCTCAGCGAGGAGGCCTACACGCCAGATGCTGAACTTCCCCCCATGGACGCGCCCTTCTGGGTGGTGGACCCCATCGACGGCACGGTGAACTTCGCCAGCGGCATGCCCTACTACGCCGTTTCCGTGGGGCTCTGGGACGGCACCGGCTTCGGCGTGGGCGCGGTCTCCATGCCGGCCTTCAAGGAAATCTTCTTCACTCACGGCAACGAGGCGGCCTTCCTCAACGGTAAGCACCTGAAGGCCCAGCCCAGCACCCTGCAGGATGCCCTGATCGGCGTGAGCCTGCCAGGTCGAATGCAGCCGGGCGGCCCCCCCCATTACGAGATCTTCGCCCGGGTCAACGAGAACAGTCGCGGGTGCCTGCGCCTGGGTTCCGCCGCGGCACTGCTCTGCCTTACCGCATGTGGCCGGCTCCAGGGTGCCTACGGATTCAACGCAAAACTTTGGGACGTGGGTGGCGGCTTGGCCATCGCTTCCCGCGCCGGCTGCGAAGTCTGGACGCGGTTCCACCCCGGGCATGCCACCCTCGACTACCTTGTCACTGCGCCAGGTGTCCTGGAACCACTGATGGCACTTGTTCTACCGGATCCTTCTACCTTGGGAGCGAAATCATGAACCTGAGTGGAATTCCTGTCGTCATCCTGTGCGGGGGCAACGGCGTCTTCGTGGATGGGAGTATCACGCGGCGGTCCAAAGGGCTGGTTGAAGTCAGAGGGGAGGCCATGATCCTCCACTTGATCCGCACGTTCGTCCAGGCCGGGTCCAGGCACTTCATCCTATGCTGTGGCTACCAGATGGATCTCTATTCAACCCTTTTCGCCACAGTCGGCAAGGGGGACGGCCTCCACTTCGAGCTTGCCGGGCCGGGCCTCGAGGGGACGGTGGACCTGGTGGATACCGGACTTGCCACGCCAACCGCGGAACGGGTGAAGCAGGTTCAGCCTCTCCTTCGGGACGTGCCCTGGTTCTGGGTCACTTACAGCGATACGCTCAGCCACGTCAAGCTGGGTGAACTTGCCCGGTTCCACCTGGACCATGGGCTCATCGCGACGTGCCTGGCGGCGCGGCTCCCGACCCGGTTCCGGATCCTGGGGATGAAGCGGGGGGAGAATCTCCTGCGTGGGTTCTCAGACAACCCCGTCATCCAGAATGATTACATCAATGGTGGTTTCTACGCATTCCGCCAGGAGCTCTTCAATCCAGCCTATCTGGGCAACCCCGCCAGCAAGGTGCTTGAGGATGCGGTCCTCGGGGAGCTGGTCAAGGATGGCCAGATGATGGCCTTCCCCTATGAAGGGCCGTGGCACTATCTGGATTGCGAAAGGGACCTCGGCTATCTGGAGGCGCTGCTCGCCGCCAAGGACAACGGATGATGAAACTCAGCAGCTACGTGGCCTCGTTTCTCGCCGCCCACGGGGCGCGGCATATCTTCGCCATTTCGGGAGCGGGCAACGTCCACCTTCTGGAGGGGGTGGATGACCATCCGGACCTTACCTACGTATGCCCCCACCACGAACAGGCGGGGGTTATGGCCGCCATCGCCTACCACCGGCTTTCGGACCGGATGGGGGTGATGATGACCACCGGCGGTCCCGGTGCCGTGAATGCCATTTCAGGCGTCCTGGACGCCTGGGCGGATTCCTTTCCCTGCTTGATAATCTCGGGCCAGGAGAAGAGTGCCTGGGCCCGTGAGGACAACCCGCTGCGGATGTGGGGCGTGCAGGGCACGAACATTGCGAAGATGGTTTCGGGTATCACCAAATACAGCGCAATGATCACCGACCCGTCCACGATCCGGTGGCACCTGGAAAAGGCTTGGCATCTGGCCAGTTCGGGTCGCCCCGGCCCCGTGTGGCTGGATATCCCCACGGATATCCAGGCTGCGCAGGTCGACGAGAACCTCCTGGAGGGGTATGCCCGTCCCGTTGCCAAGGCGGTGGATTTCGGCCCGCACATGGCGCGGGTGCGGGAACTCATCGGCAACGCAAAGCGGCCGGTCCTTTGGCTGGGTCACGGGATCCGGCTGGCGGGCGCCCTGGGGAAGCTGGACGCGTTCCTTGACCATCTGCCCTTCCCCTTCCTGACCTCCTGGAACGGGGCGGACATGGTGCCTTCCTCCCATCCCCGCCACTTCGGCCATGCCGGTGTCTATGGGCAGCGCTGCGGGAACTTCGTCCTGCAGAATTCGGATCTGGTGATCGCCATCGGCACCCGGCTGGCCATTCCCCAGGTTGGCTATGAATGGAGCGAGTTCGCGCGCGGGGCCCAGGTCGCCGTGGTGGACATCGATGGCACGGAACTCGGCAAACTGCCCGAGAGCGACCGGTTCCTCAAGATCCACGCGGATGCCGGGCAGTTCCTGGATGCGATCCGGGAGTCCATCCCCGCCCAGCCGGAGCCGGCCTCCTGGTTGGCCCAGTGCTGCGACTGGGAGGGGCGCTACCCCCTTGTGGAACCGGAACTCCATGTGCAGTCGACCGGGCGTCTCAATTCCTACCGGTTCGCGCAAGCGCTGGTCGAAGAGCTGGCCGAAGACGATGTTGTCGTCACGGACATGGGGGCCGCCCTCACCACCACCCATCAGGCCATCACCCTCAAAGCCGGTCAACGGCTGGTCACCTCCACCGGCCTGGGCGAAATGGGGTTCGGCCTTCCAGGCGCCATTGGTGCGGCCTTCGGCAAAGGGGGCCGCGTGATCCTCCTGGCCGGGGACGGTTCGACCATGATGAATGTCCAGGAACTCCAGACCATCTTCCACCACCAGCTCCCCATCAAGATCTTCCTGTACGCCAACGACGGCTACCTGACGATCCGGCAGACCCAGCGGGCCCTGTTCGGCGAGCATCTGGTGGCGAGCGGCTCGGCCAGTGGCGTGACCTGCCCTGATTTCGCGAAGGTGGCGGAAGCTTTCGGGATCCCGAGCCTCCGCCTGTCGGACCCCGCCGAGGTGTCGGCAATGATCGCCCGGACCCTCGCGACGCCCGGGCCTGTACTCTGCCAAGTCTCCCTCGACCCCGAGCAGATTCTCGGGCCCAAGCTCTCCCTGGCCGTTCGGCCCGACGGAACCCTGGTCTCACCCCCGCTCGAGGATCTGGCACCCTTCCTGCCCAGGGCAGTCCTCCGGAAGGAAATGCTGGTCGGACTGCATCCCAAGAGCCAGGCCCTGGATTGAACCCGATTTCATGATTCCTGGAGTGACCATGGAAGAAGCAAAGACCTGGCTGGCCGCCAAACCGCACCGAATTGGCCCCTTCCTGCGCATCCCGCGCCCCGAGTTGGTGGAAATGCTGGGTATGGCCGGTTTCGATTTCGCAATCCTGGATCTGGAACACGGCCCTACCGCTCCCGCGGACGTTTATCCCCTGATCCTGGCCGCCGAGCGGCGAGGGTTAAGGCTCCTCGCCCGAATCCCAGCCCTTCAGGAATCCTATTTCAAGTGGCTGTTGGATCTGGGCGTCGGCGGCATTCAGGTTCCGCATGTCAAGTGTCGGGAAGATGCGGAACGGGCCGTGGCCTACGGCATGTTCGCACCGGGCGGCGAGCGGGGTATGTGCCGGTTCGTGAGGGCCGCCGAGTTCTCCAATATCCCCAAGGAGGACTACATCGCCGAGGCCAATCGAAACCGGTTGCTCGTCCTCCAGATCGAAGGGAAGGAGGGGCTCGACCACCTGACCGAGATCATCGAGGTGCCGGGAATCGATGTGATCTTCGTGGGTCCCTATGACCTCAGCCAGTCGCTCGGCCTGATCGGCCAGATTTGGCACCCCGAGGTGGTCAAGGCGGTGGAGGAGGTCATCACCCTTTGTGGCAACAAGGGCGTCGAGGTCGGTGTCTTCACCGATACCCCGGAAGGGCTGGCCCATTGGAAGAAACTGGGCGTGAAATACCTTGCCTACCGGGTGGAGACCGAGATCCTCCTCAACGCATTCAAGAGCACCCTTGCCGACGCCCATGACGCCTTGCGCTGATCCGAACCGGGGTTCACGCCACCCCATCCTGGAGGGGGACCTGGACCGGATCCTGGCTAACTCCCTGCCCTGGGAGCAGTTCGCAGGCAAGACGGTCCTTGTCACGGGGGCTGGAGGCTTCCTGCCTGCCTACCTGGTGGAAACGCTTCTGCGGCTTAATGAGACCCGCACCCTGGCGAAGGTCCGTGTGGTGGGCCTGGTTCGCAACCTGAAGAAAGCCCAGGAGCGTTTCCGGCATCACGCCGGACGGAGCGACCTGGACTTGGTGTGCCAGGACGTCATCGAACCCTGGAATTTGGAAGGACGCATGGATTTCATCATCCATGCCGCCAGCCAAGCCAGTCCGAAGTTCTTTGGCAGTGACCCGGTGGGCACCCTGGAGGCGAACCTCCTGGGAACCCGCCGCGCGCTGCTGCGTGCCAGGGAGGACAGAACCGAAGGCTTCCTCTACTTCAGTTCCGGGGAAGTTTATGGTCAGGTGGACCCCGCCAGGATCCCCATCCTCGAGGATGCCTACGGGTATCTGGACCCCACGAACGTTCGGGCCTGCTATGGAGAAGGCAAACGGGCCGGCGAAGCCCTTTGTGTGGCCTATGCCCACCAGTTCGGCATCCCCGCCCGGATCGCAAGGCCATTCCATACCTATGGGCCGGGTATGGCCTTGGACGATGGGCGGGTCTTCGCGGATTTCGTCTCCAACATCGTCCTGGGTCAGGACCTTGTGCTGAAGAGTGAAGGTTTGGCCGTTCGTCCGTTCTGCTACTTGGCGGATGCCACGGTGGGCTTCTTCACGGTACTCCTGAAAGGATCGACCGGGGCCGCATACAATGTGGGCAACCCCGACACTGAGATCAGCATTCGGGACCTCGCGGCCCTCTTGGTCCGGGTTTTCCCTGAACCCCAAAAGCGAGTTGTTGTATCGGTCCAACCGCACTCCCATGGCTATCTCGAAAGTCCGATCGTCCGCAACTCTCCGGATATCAGGAAACTGCGGGCACTAGGCTGGAACCCCACGACAGGCCTGGTGGATGGCTTCACGCGGACTGTGAATTCCTTTTTAAATCCTTCGAATCAGGCCACATGATACGTTTGGACGAAAAGGGTATGGGGGCGCCTTCATACTGCCATTGGGGAGCTTCCGGATGACGATACAGCGAGTGGGAAGGCTGACGGCGGGCCACGGTACGGCCTTGCTGGCCATGTCTGCCCGGTTTGTGGCCGCGGGGGGGTGGCTGGTCGCCATGGCCATGGTGGTTGCCCATCTCAGTCCGGCACAGCAGGGGTTCCATTACGCCTTCCAGAGCCTCATTGCGCTCCAGATCCTGATGGAAATGGGCATGTCCACCGTGATCCTGACGACGGCCGGGCACGAAGTGGCCCTACTAGCCTGGAGTGGCGAATTCTGGCGCGGGGAGGATTTCCACATCCAGCGTCTGGGGTCGCTGATGCGCCTAGCCATGAAGTGGTATGGGATCGCGGGGCTCGCGGTGGTCTTCATCATCGTCCCCTTCGGCGTGGTCTTCTTCAGCCGCACCCACCCTGCGGACACCGGCGTGGTCTGGCTGGGGCCGTGGATCGGTCTGGGCCTTGCCACCGCCGCATCCGTGTTCATGGTGGGGATGAACGCCATGGCCGAGGGCATGGGGGCCGTGCGGGAATTGGCGCTGACGCGTCTGTTCCAGTCCACGGTTGCCATCGTCTCGTTCTCCCTGGCCCTGAAGCTGGGGGCGGGGCTCTGGTCCGCCTCGGTCATGGTCGGCTCCGGGGTGGTGGTCAACGCCAGCCTGCTCTACCTCAAGTGTGGCCCCCGCATGGTTAACGCCCTTCACAGCCCCGTGGGGGCGCGGATCGACTGGGCCAAGGACCTGCTGCCCTTCCAGTGGCGGATTGCCGTGAGCTGGATGGCCGGCTACGCCATCTTCCAGCTCCTCACCCCAACAGTGTTCGCGTTCAACGGCGCGGTGGCGGCCGGCCGGTTCGGCATGGCTGTCCAGGCGACGACGGGGGTCGGGGCGATCGCGGGTGCGTGGCTCCAGGTCCGGCAGGCCCCTTGGGCCCAAGGCGCGGCCCGGCGCGATTGGACGTTCCTGGACTCGGACTTCCGCAAGGTCGGGACCGTGACTACCACGCTGGCCATTCTCGGCTGCGGTTGCCTCGTTCTGATCTTCCATTTCGCTGGCCGCGTGGGTTATGGAACCCGGGTCCCTTCCGGATCGGTGCTTTTGCCTTTGTGCATTGCCATTTGCCTGAACCAGTGGACCAACGCCATGGCCACCTACCTGCGGTCCTTCCGGGTGGAACCGTTCCTCATCCCCTCCCTGCTTATGGCGGCTTCCATTGCCATCGGCTGCACGCTGCTCCGGCATCAGGAACCCTTCGTTCTGGCCTGGTGGTACTGCGCCATGACCATCCTGGTCGGGTTAACCGGGGGTGGCTGGGTGTTCCACCGTTGGCGCCGCCTGAACCAGGCCTAGGCCTTGCCGGGATCTTGCCTTGATGAAAGTGAGTTCAACATTGCATGTGCCCCCCTGGGGCCTGAGTGGAAGAGGATTCGATGAGTGATTCAATAAAATTCCAGGAGCCCCCTGCCCAGGTGCCCCAGGTCCCCTTGCTCACCATCGGAATCCCGACCTACAACCGAGCAGGTTTCCTCAAAAGATGTTTGGACCACATTTTCGATCAGGTGACGCCGGCAATGGCGCCCCTGGTCCGAATCCTCGTCGGTGACAACGCGTCACCCGACGGGACGGAGGGCGTGGTGGCGGAGTACTGCCAGCGTGGAATCGAGGTGGTTTACATGCGGCATGCCGAGAACCTGGGCGCGGACGGCAATTTCATGAAGATCCTGGAGACCATGGGCGATACCCACTACTGGATGCTCCTGGGAGACGACGACTGGATCATGCCCGGGGGGCTCGCCAGGATCCTCGACCTCCTGTCATCCTCCTCACCCCTGGGTGCGGTATTCCTAGAATGCCGCCCGAGGCATGAGCAATTCGTAAGCCATGGCTCAACCTTCCTTCTCGACCGGGAGGCCTTCGTCAAATATGTGAACCACCACCTCACCTTCATCTCCTGCATGATCTTCCCCAAGGAGGCCCTCCGGACTGCCCGCCAGGGCTTCGAGGAGTGCCGTGGTTCACGCATACAGCAGTTGGGGTGGGTCTTCCCCCAGATCTTGAGGGCAGACCGGTTCGGCGTCATTGGCAAGATGATCATCGGAGCCGAGGTAGGGAACACGGGTGGATACGGTTTCTCCACCGTCTTCGTCACCCATTTCTGGAGGATCTGGAATCGGTATTTCGTCGACTACCCAGTGTTGACGCACTGGGTGAGGACCAATATGCATCTCTTTTTCTACCAGAATTTCCTGGTGGAAATCCGGACCGGTACGGGGAGCGACTTCAAGGCGGAAGCCGACTGCAAGAAGATCCTGGAAGATGAATTCGCAGGCGAATGGTCCTATACCCTCTACCTGAAACCGGTCATGTGCCTCTGGCCGCCCCTCGCCCGGGTCTACTTCCGGGTCTGCGGGTTAGTGCGATTGCTCAAACTGTGGCGCCAAGGCGAGGCGCTCAAGCGTTCCCTTGCGACCGGGGCGGTTACCCGGGTGGTTCCGGATGGCCCTCCAAAGGCCTGAATGGTTCAGGATACCGGGGGCCCTGAGGCCCTACCGAATCTTCAAGGCTCGATAGCACGCGATTCCCTTGGCGAACTCCAGGGAGAAGGTGGTCTGGCCGCCGGAGATTTCAGTAATCCTGGGAGTCGTGCCCCAGCCGAAGAAACATTCCCCGGGGCCGAAATACTGGAAGGAACCCATGGCGACCGTGTTCGCGCTGCCGGGGTACTGGTCGATCAGGTCAGCCGTCATCCGGTCCTCGTCAAGACTAAGAACCTTGCCGCTGCTGTGGCTCAAATCATAATGTCCATTGTTGTTGTCGAAGAGGGAAAGGGCGAGGGATTGGCCCGATCGGGAAACGATCCGCGCCATGTGCTGGTGGAAAAAATTCCAAGGGGAGGATTTCGTGAACATGTTCCCGCCACCGCCAAGCACCCATTTGATCTGGATCAGGGAATGGGAGTCCCTGGGCGCGAAGGGGAGAATCTTGATTATCGCGTCCTGATGACGGAAGGAGAGGATGTAGCCGTTGTCTTTAGGGTCCAGGGCCATCGAATTGAAATGCATATAGTCGGCCGCAGGCTTGGAGGCGGGGTTTGTATTGGTATAGTCATTTGAATCCGTGCTGGTGCTAAAGAATTGCGGATAATCAGTAGAATCCCACTCCCAGAGCACTTGTCCATCCTGGATCTCCTGGATGATGGTGCCTTTGACATGGCTGTCGCTCTTCCCCCCGAATGCGGTCAAGTCCATTATTCGCTCGCTCGTCGACGCCAAAACATAGTGGTCGTCGGCATAGAATATGAAATCATGAACATCGGCGGGAACGGTTCCGTGCCAAGTATTCTGCAGCCCCTTATGCCTGCGCAACTCCCTGAAATTTGCATCGAGGAGGACAAGGTCATCCGTGATGGTCTGGGCGAAGGCATACCGCTGGACGCCATTGGCATAACTGAATTTTTGGAAATTGAAAGGATAGCCAATTAAACGATGAAAATATACCGGATCGCCTGTCTCAGAGAGAATGAGATTATATCCAGGCGGGTTGACTCTGACACTCGAATCGAAGGTCGTCGTATAAATTTGGCCCGGGGCTACCGGCCCCGAAGTGGACCTGGTGAAACCCGGGAAATCGGGCGGGTGCGTGGAGACGGACAGGAGACGCTCCGCTCCGGACTCGCCCCAGATCCTGATGGTGAAAGCCTCCTGGCCCGCGAGATCGTTCAACTGGATGGTGCTGCCGTGCCCAAGAATTTCGGCATCCGTATACCCCTCCGGGAGGTGGAGGTCGGGAAGGGAGATCGCCATGGGCATGCCCAACGATGCCTCCACAAGGGCATAGGAAGCCACCGATTCTGAGATCTCCGGAACCAGGCGGATGGGCATGGCCGGTCGGGAGCCGCCTTCGTGGGTGCAGGAGATGGAATAGAGTCCCGCCAATGCCAGTAAGACTTCAAATGTGATCGTACAAGACGAGAACGTCTTCCGCGTCAAACCCATGGGTTCCTTCCTTGTACGGGAAGTATTGACTTCCGGTGGAACGTGTAAAGAACTATTCGAGATCGAGGACGGATCCTCCTCTAGGGGGTCCATTCCGCCAGCTTCTCCTTCCGGAGCCGCCATCCATCCCGGATGCCCCTCAGGATCACCCGGATCTCGGCCCAATCGCCGACCAGGGCCCGCTTGACGACCCGGAGGGAGGTCCCCACCACAAGCGGCAGGAGCGGGAAGGGGGCGCGCCTGTAGCAAAACCGGGCGAAGGACCGGTTGAGGTAGTAGTGCTGCCGGAGGGACCGTCTGCCGATGGTCGCGCTCTCATGGTGATAGACCACGGCCTCCCGCGCTACCGCCAGACGGAAGTTCCGCCGCTTCAATTCCGCGCAAAAGTCCGCATCCTCGAAATAAAGGAAATAGCCATCGTCGATGAAACCGATTTCTTCGATCACTGCCATGGGGATGAGGAGCGATGCGCCCGTAAGGAAATCCAGGGATTCCGCCGCGCAGGGATGCGTGACGTGCCAGGAACGGCCAACGAAATGGGAAAACCGGCCTCCCCCATACGTAAGCACCCGTCCGGGCTGGTCCCCGTCCAGGATTTTGCAGCCAACGGCCCCGATCTGGGGGTCGGAGGTGATGCGTTCCAGCATCAGGTCCAGGGCCTGGGGATCCACCTCGGCATCGTTGTTCAGAACCCACAGGTAGGTGACCTTCCGTGCCTTGAAATGGAGGTAGCCAACCTCGTTCCCTTTGGCGAAGCCGAGGTTCCCCCCCGATTCGAGGACCGTGACCCAAGGGTGGGCGGCCCGGATGAACTCAACGCTCCCGTCTCCGGACGCATTGTCCACTACCACGGCCTCCCAGTTCGCGTGGGCCAGGGCCTTCAGGGAGTCGAGGCACCTGATGGTCATCGGGTAGTTCTTGTAGTTCAGAACGACAATGCCGACCTTCACTCGTTCTCCCTTGACTTGGCGACGGGGGCGTTGGCGTCCAGGAAGGCGGCCACATCCTCGCTCGAGAGGAGGGGGACCGCTTCACGGATCCGCTCTTCCGGCCAGTCCCACCAGCGGAGGTCCTCCAACCTGGCGATGACCTCGTCCGGGAAGCGCATCTTCAGGATCCGGCCGGGTGCGCCGCCGACGATCGCATAGGGAGGAACATCTCGGGTGATCAGACTCCTGGCCGTGACAATCGCGCCGTTGCCGACCGTGACTCCCGAAAGGAGCGTCACGCCATGACCTATCCAGACGTCGGAGCCAATGACCACATCCCCCTTGGAGGACGGCATGCCATCCTCCCAGGCACCGGGCAGGCCCAGTCTGATGCGCAATGGATAGGTGGAAACCCAGGTGGTGGGGTGGTTGCCGCCCAGAAGAACATGGACCTCGTCCGCAATGGAGGAATAATTCCCCACTCGTAGCTGGGATCCGTTCGGCCAGGTGTGGACCACAGGTGTTCCATAGGAATGACGGCCCCATACCACGTGACCTTTCCTGATCAGGAGAAGCAGCTTCCCGGCCTGGGCGGCATCCAGGAACCGCTGGTGAAGAGTCCCAAGGATGACCTTGATTATGGACAACATCAATATATCCCTTCTCCCGCAGGTGGCTGGACCAAGTGGAACGTTGGTTTCTGATTGTTCAATTATAGTGCTGATTTGGCTGGATATTGCAGCACCAGGTCCTATCCGGTTCCCTCCCAGCTGGGAGGGCCTGGTACCGCAAAGCCCGATCCGCCGGACGCCGCATCGCGCGGCCCATTGGACCGTATTGACCGATGGCGAACGGAACTGATGTTAGCATTATCCCGTATGTAGCGAAGGATCCGCGCTCTAGCCAGACCGGCCCTTCGCGTCCGAGCGGTCCTTTAAATCTTGTCACTATCCCCTCTTTCGACGGGCCCTTGCCCCTTTTCGTGAGTCATGATCGCTTTCTTTCTGCCCAATGGTATCGGGGACACCCTGATGGCGATTCCAGCGCTTCGAAGGCTGGCCGCGGTCGAGGGGGCGAATGCTCTGACCGTGGTCATCAGTTCGAAGCTGCACCGGCCTCTCCTGACGAAGTTCGTGGGGGAGAAGATCCGGACCATCGAGCGGTACGACGGTAAACCGTTCCCGCACGTCCGCCTCTTCCTGAAGCTCCTGTTCTCCCGGGCCAAGGTCATCTACGCGCCGATGCTGTCTCGCAAGCCCATGCACCTTCTGTTCTTCCTGCTGATGGGCAAGAAAGTGGTCGTGCCCAGTGGCTTCCTGGGCCGGAACCTGCTGGGGCTGGTCAGATCAAGGGCCTCGCTCGAGACGTTCCCCGGCCACCAGGTGAATTTCTTCGTCCAGTTCCTCGCGGAACAGGATCCGAGGGTGGATGCGGCACCCGTCGATCCGGGGGAGCTATCCCTTCCCCGGCCCGAACCGGTCCCGCCCGTCGACCACGCACTCCCCCGGAGGTTCCGGGTCGCGCTGGGTATCAGCTGCGGGGGGCTGGAAAGGCACAAGGTCCCCACCGCGGGGACCTTTGCCAAGTTGATCAACGCAATTGAGAAGCGCATTCCGGTCCACACAGTGCTAATCGGGATTCCCTCGGACCTGCCCCTCATCGAGGCCTTCATGGCGGAAATGGACCATCCCGAGCATGTCGAGAAGGTCATCGGACTGCCCCTCGAAGACCTGTTCCGTGAGCTCCAGACCTGCGATCTCGGGATCAGCGGAACGACGGGTCAAGGTCACATCATGGCGGTGGCCGGCCTGCCAATGCTTGTGGTGGCTGGCGTGACGGAACCCTTCGAATCAGGGCCCTATACACGGCGGGGGGCGGACCTCCGGCACCGCTTGGCCTGTGGCCCTTGCTACCAGGAGGGTTACAGGTCCGGCTGCGGGGCCATCCAGTGCATGGAGACCCTGGACTTGGAGGAAGGCGCCGAGCTGGCATACAAGTTGTTGATGGACCCAGAGTTCGGGCTTGATTGGCAGGCCCGGAACCTCAAGCGGTTCCCGGTGCTGATCGAGAGCATTAAGGGAATTCATGCCGTTCTGCCGGAAGTGCCAGGGAAATGAATAGCGACGCCTTGGCCGGGGCGGCCCCGGAGGGTCCTCGCCCTCCGCAGACGGCGGGGTTGGGTGCCGTCCGCTCCTGGGATGGGTCCAGCCGCCGCATCTGGACCATCTACGTCCTGGTGATCTACGGCTACCTCTACCTCTGCATGTTTTTCGGTGGGCCGTTCACGGCCTTTGATCATGAAAATTACATCGGCTTCCTGAACCAGCCGTTTCCGTTCTTCTTCGAACCTGGCTTCACAGCGCTGGCCTACCTGCTGAACATGTTCATTGGCGAGAGCCTGCGTTTCCCATTGCAATTCGTGATCCTGACCCTGCCCCCGTTCCTCCTCGTCTGGAGTGCGGACAAACGGGAAAGGTCCGGTGCGAGCGGAATGATGTTGTACGCCTGCATCCTTACCAAGGCTTTCTATATCGGGTTTTTTGCACAGCGGTTCTTCTTCGCCGAGCTCTGGGTTACCGCTCTGGTGATCCGTTCCACGACCCGGAAAGGCTTGTCCTGGAAAGAGGCCATGCCAGGTCTTCTGCTCCATTTTTCCACTTTAACGATTCTGCCCTCTCTTGTCTGGCTTCGCGGCACCTTTTCCATGCGCAAGCTGATGACCGGCGGCCTTTTCCTTGGGATTGGCTATATTTATATCATGTTTTTTAGTGGCTTTCAATTCCTGGGCTACGACTACTCGCGCTACCTGGACGGCAATGGGCCACCCGGAGGCTATTCCCTTTTCACCATCTTTGAAATGGCAGTGCTTGCCATGATCTGCAAGGTCATCCTGCCGAAAAAGGATGTGGCGAATTTCATTACCCTGGTGGTCCTGGTCCTGATAATGAAAATGGCGATGGGCGAGGTGGAAGTCTTTTCCAGGGTCTTCCAGATCCAGGTGGACCTGATCATGATCCTGGCTGGACTGTGGTCGAAGCGACGCGCAGAACTGCTTTATTTCTTCGGATTCGGCTTTTTCGTGATCCAGCTGCTGTTCACTTCCATCTCAGGGGAGTTGATCGTCTTCCATTCCACTGCCTTGCTTAATGCCCTGGGTTTCAAATAATCGTCAGGACGATCCCTTGCGGCGAAAGAACTGGGGGATCCGCGACCCTATCTTCTGGATGATGAACCAGGGAGCGATTTTCAGGCCATTCTCCATGCATGCCCGGTGGGATTCCAGGTTCGCCTTCAGAATGTTCCGGAGACTCTGGTTCGAGGCGCCTCCCATCCTGAACTTGACCAGCACCTCGGGGAGGTGGACAGAAGGTGTGTTATGGCGGGCCATGAACCTCAGCATGAGTTCGAAGTCCGCAGCGATCCGGTAGTCCAGGTTGAAGCTGCCGCATCGTTCGAAGACCTGCCGGCGCACGAAGAAGGTCGGGTGCGGAGGCATCCATCCCTTTTCAAACAGGCCAGGCCGGTACGGCTTGGATCGCCAGTAACGGATGACCCGGCTGGTGTCCGACGCGGACACGTACTCGAGATCGCCATACACGATGTCGATCGAAGGATCCCGGAAGGCCTCCAGAACCTTCTGGAGGACCTGATCGTCCGCATAGAGGTCATCGGAGTTGAGGGTCCCCACGATGTCGCCCGTAGCCAGGGCGATTCCCTTGTTCATGGCATCGTAGATGCCCTTGTCCCGTTCGCTGACGAAGTGGCCTAGCCTGGGAAGGTAGGGCTTGAGGGCATCGAGGGTCTCGGCCCGGGAGCCGCCATCCACCACGATGCTCTCCAGGTCGCCTTCGAACTTCTGGTTGAGGATCGAGTCCAGCGCCTCGTGTACCTGGGGGTTGTTGTAGACCACCGTGACTATGGAAATCTTCATAGAACCTTTTTCATCCATGCGATGGTCTCAGCCAACCCTTCATCCAGGGTCGTCCTGGCCTGCCAGCCGAAGCGCTCGGTGGCCCTCGATGTATCCAGCTTGCGCTTGGGTTGCCCATCGGGGTAGCTCGGGTCGAAGACCAGTTCGCCCTGAAAGCCTGTTGCGCCCTTGATCTTAAGGGCCAGGTCCCGGATGGTGATCTCCTCCCCGGTGCCGAGATTGACGGGATCGGCGTCCTCGTACCTGGTCATGGCTTCACAGATGGCCGTGGCGGCATCCTTCACGTACAGGAACTCGCGGCTGGCGGATCCCGTGCCCCAGAGGCCCACGGTCGGCGAAAGGGCGGCCTTGGCCTCCAGAAATTTTCGGATGAGGGCTGGGATGACGTGGTTGTTTGCCAGGTCCAGGTGGTCTCCGGGTCCGTAGAGATTCACGGGAATCAGGTAGATCCCGCGGGTTCCGTATTCCTGGCGGTAGGCCTGGAGTTGCACCAGCAGGGCCTTCTTGGCCAGACCGTAAGGGGCATTGGTCTCCTCCGGGTAGCCGTTCCAGATGTCGTCCTCCCGGAATGGCGTCGGGCAGAACTTGGGATAGGCGCAGACGGTGCCGAGAACGAGGGTCTTGGCGACCTGCTCCAGACGGCAGGCCTCGATCAGATGCAGACCCATCATCATGTTCGCGTAGAAGAAGGAGCCGGGATGTTCGCGGTTGGCCCCGATGCCGCCGACCAGGGCGGCCAGATGGATCACCCCGTCGGGCTTGTGGGCCTTGAGGTACTTCCGGGCGGCGCCAGGGTCCAATAGGTCCAGTTCCTTCTCGGTGGGAGCCAGCAGAGTCGCTCCGCGGGCGGCCAGCTCCTCCATGAGGTGTCTGCCCAGGAAGCCGTGGCCCCCGGTAACCCAGATGCGCTTGCCAGTCAGAGGAAAGGTTTCGGGGTGGATCATTCAAAAACTCCCGCGCGAGGTTGATCCATGGCCGGCATGGTTCAGGATGAGTTCTGCCTGTGCCAGCTTGAGGTCGGATTCCACCATCATGACCGCGAGGGTCTTTACGTCCGTCCGGGGTTCCCAGGCGAGGGCCTGCCGGGCCCGGGTCGAATCGCCCTCGAGGTGGTCCACCTCCGCCGGCCGGAAATAGCGGGGGTCGATTTCCACATATTGCCTCCAGTCAAGTTCGAGGTGCTCGAACACCAGCAGGAGGAAGTCGCGGATGGAAATGGAGGTCCCGGTGGCGATGACGAAGTCGCCGGGCTCGTCGAGCTGGAGCATCTTCCACATGGCCTCGACATAGTCGCCTGCGAATCCCCAGTCGCGCTTCGCTTCCAGGTTGCCCAGGAACAGCTTGTCCTGCAGCCCCAGTTTGATGCGGGTGGCCGCGCGCGTGATCTTGCGGGTCACGAAGGTTTCGCCCCGCCGGGGGCTTTCGTGATTGAACAGGATGCCGTTGGTGCAGAACATCCCATAGCTTTCCCGGTGGTTGATCATCTGGTAATGCGAGTATGCCTTGGCACAGGAATAGGGGGACCGTGGCTGGAAGGGCGTGTCTTCGCTCTGCCGGGGTTTGGCGCTGCCGAACATCTCGCTCGAGCCGGCCTGGTAGATCTTGACCTTGCGACCGTTGGAATCCTGGTGGCACCGGATTGCCTCCAGGAGGCGGAGGGTCCCCAGGGCGACGGTGTCGACCGTATACTCGGGCTGGTCGAAACTGACCTTCACATGGCTCTGGGCGCCAAGGTTGTACACTTCGTCGGGCTGAACTAGGTCCAGGATCTTTCTGAGCCCGCCTCCGTCGCACAGGTCCCCGTAATGGAGGTGGAGCCGGGGGTTCTGGTGCGGGTCGACGTAGAGGTGATCGATGCGCCCCGTATTAAAGGACGAGGATCGGCGAATGATCCCATGGACTTCATAGCCCTTGGCGAGCAGCAGTTCGGCAAGGTAGCTTCCGTCCTGGCCAGTGAGGCCTGTTATCAGGGCAGTCGGCATGCATCCTCCATTTCAAGCGGGCTCCGGAACCCGGCTCCGTTTGACTGGGAGCCATCCCGGTTTCCTTGGTTTCTATTCTAGATTATCGGTCGACGACAGCGTTTACCCCGCGCACCGGTTTTGCCGGCCAAGCCCCTCCCAGGAACGGAAGACCTCACGACCGACGTCCCACGGAAGCCGGACCCGTCGGCGACCTTCAACTTCAGGGACGCAGGTTATGAGGATCTTCCTGCCCATGGTCGGGGGCTACTCGCTCAGGAGTGCCTTCCTGCTCAGCTTGATCTTGCCATTGGCGTCGACCGCGATGCACTTGACCATGATTTCCTGGCCCTCGCTGACCTCGTCGGCGGGGTTCTTCACCCGGTGGGGCGCCATCTCGGAAACGTGGAGAAGGCCGTCGAGACCGGGGAGGATCGTCACGAAGGCGCCGAATTCGACCACCTTGGCCACTCGGCCCAGGTAGGTCTGGCCCACTTCTGCGGTCTGGATGAGGTCTCCGATCATCTTCAGGGCCACGGCCAGCTTCTCCTTGGTGGGACCGGCGACCTGGCAGGAGCCGTCGTCGTCGATGTTCACCTGGCAGCCGCTCACCTCGATGATGTTGCGGATGACGGCGCCGCCCTTGCCGATGACGTCGCGGATCTTCTCCTTGGGGAGCTGGATCGTGTGCATCTGGGGCGCGTTGCCTGCATACTCGGTGCGGGGGGCGGCCAGGACGGTGCCCATGGACTTGAGGAGCTCAAGACGGCCCTGCTTGGCCTGGTCGAGGGCCTTGGTGAGGATCTCGGTGGTGATGCCGCCGATCTTGATGTCCATCTGGAGGGCGGTGATGCCGTGGACGGTGCCGGCGACCTTGAAGTCCATGTCGCCGTAATGGTCTTCCTGGCCGGCGATGTCGGTGAGGACCACGAACTTCTCGCCGTCGCTCACCAGGCCCATGGCGACGCCCGCAACGGGGGACGCGAGCTTGATGCCGGCGTCCATGAGCGCCAGGGTGCCGCCACAGATGGTCGCCATGGAGCTGGAGCCGTTGCTCTCGGTGATCTCGGAGACGACGCGCAGGGTGTAGGGGTTCTCTTCCTTGGAGGGCAGCACCTGGAAGATCGAGCGCTCGGCGAGCATGCCGTGGCCGATTTCGCGGCGGCCGGGGCCGCGGTTGGGCTTGCACTCGCCCACGGAGTAGCCGGGGAAGTTGTAGTGGAGGTAGAAGCGCTTGTCGTACTCCTCCTCGATGCCGTCGATGTGCTGGATGTCATCGGCGGTGCCCAGGGTGGCGGTGACCAGGGCCTGGGTCTCGCCGCGGGTGAACAGGCAGGAGCCGTGGGCCGCCGGCAGGACGCCCACCTCGATGTTCAGGGGGCGGATCTGGTCGAACTTGCGGCCGTCGAGGCGCAGACCCTGCTTGAGGATGGCGTTGCGGAAGAGGGTCTCCTTGAGGGTGTCGAAGCTCTCGACGACGTCCTTCTTGAGCTCGGGCTTCTCCTTGGCGAACTCGGCCACGGCCTCCTTCTTCAGGGCGTCGATGGCCTTGTAGCTCTCGATCTTGACCTTCATGGTCAGGGCGGCCAGCAGCTTCTCGGCGAACTTGGCGGCCACGAGCTTGTAGACCTCCTCGTTGCGCTCGGGCTTGACGGCAACCATCTTGGTCTTGCCGACCTTGGCGCGCAGGTCGCGCTGGAGCTTCACGAGGGTCTTGATGGCGGCGTGCCCGAACTCCAGGGCCTTGACCATCTCGGCCTCCTGGAAGCTCTTGGCGCCGCACTCGACCATCACGAGGGCGTCCTCGGTGCCGGCGACCAGGAGGTCCAGGTCGGAGTCGGGGCGCTGGCTGACGGTGGGGTTGATGATGAACTCGCCGTCGATGCGGCCCACCCGGACGCCGCCCACGGGGTTCACAAAGGGGATCTCGGAGATGATCAGGGCCGCGGAGGCGCCCACCATGGCCAGGACGTCGGGCTGGTGGTCGCCGTCGAAGCTGATGACCTGGGCGGTGATGACGGTGTCGCCGTTGTAGCCTTCCTCGAAGAGGGGGCGCAGGGGGCGGTCGATGAGGCGGGAAACCAGGGTTTCCTTGGTGGTCTGCTTGCCTTCGCGCTTGAAGAAGCCGCCGGGGATCTTTCCGGCGGAGAAGACGGGCTCGCGGTAGTCAACAGTCAAGGGGAAGAAGTCGATGCCTTCCCGGGGTTCGGCCACGCAGACGGCCACGAGGACCATCGTGTCGCCCTGGCGGACGATGACGGAGCCAGCGGCCTGCTTGGCGATGCGTCCCGTCTCGATGCTGATGGGGGTGCCGCCCAGGTCGATGCTGACGGTGGTGGGGTTGAATTTAAGGGCGTTCATGGATTCTCCTGGGACCTCGGCCCCAAAGTGGCTCCCTGATTGCGATCCCTCCATGAAACCCTCCGCCGGAACTGATGGGGGGAGGTGGGCTTCCTGCAGAGGTCGCTGCCGACGGGAGCGAACGGATCGGCATTGCAATAATACCATTAAAGATGGTTGCATGAAAAAACAGCTTGCCTGGGGCTCGCTCGCGCCGGGACCCCCAGACCCGCCGACAATTTTCTCAAGTATTTTTCTCTTCTCAATCTTGCGCGAACCGTGGGATTACCATACTTTCCACGAAGAACCACGGAGGCATGCATGATTATCCGGGCGGAGTGGCCGGGCTATGTCGTGGGGGTGCTCGTCACCCCAGGCCAGGAAGTGGAGGAGGATGAGTCACTAATGCTTCTGGAAGGAACAGATACGGGCCACACCCCCTTCTACGTAAGTGCTCCCGAGTCCGGGAAGATCAAGCGCATTCTCCTCGAGGAAGGCGATTTCGCCGAGGAGGATGACGAACTGGTGGAGTTGGCCGACATGGACTGAAGACCGGTGCGGAGCTTGCCCGGGGATCCGATCCTGTAAGATGGAAGGGTTCCTGGAGCCGCCCATGTCCCTGCTAGTCAAGAACGCGCGTCTTGTCGATCCCTCCCAGAATTGGGATGGTCCTGCCTCCATGCTGGTAGTGGACGGGCAGGTGGCGGCTGTGGGCGAAAACCTCGCGGACCCCCGGATCGAGGGGGCCGAGGTGGTGGACGCCAAGGGCCAACTCCTGGTCCCCGGCCTCGTGGATCTTCACGTGCACTTCCGGGAGCCTGGGCAGACCGCCAAGGAGAACATCGAGACCGGCTGCAGGGCGGCCGTGGCCGGAGGGTTCACCTCCGTGTGCGCCATGGCGAACACCAAACCCGTGAACGACTCGGTGGCCATCACGGAGATGATGCTGTCCCGGGCCCGAAAAGCCGGCTTGTGCCGGTACTTCCCCCTGGGTACGGTCACCAAGGGCGCTGCGGGCGAGGAACTCACGGACTACGGGACCCTCAAGGCGTCCGGGTGCATCGCCTTCAGCGATGATGGCCTGCCGGTGATGAACGCAGCCATCATGCGGCGGGCACTGGAGTACACGGGCTGGCTCGACATGCCTATCGTCGCCCACGAGGAGGACACGAACCTCGCGGCCAAGGGCTACATCAACGAGGGCGCCGTGAGCGCCTACCTGGGCTGCCTGGGCATCCCGGCTGCGGCCGAGGAGGCCATGGTCGCCCGGGACATCGTCCTGGCCGAGCACACCGGGGGGCATCTCCACCTGGCCCATCTGAGCACCAAAGGTTCCCTGCGGCTGGTGCGCGAGGCCAAGGCCCGCGGGCTGAAGGTCACCTGCGAAGTGACGCCCCACCATTTCGCGCTCACGGACCGCGAGCTGACGCGTTTCGATTCCGACTTCAAGATGAACCCGCCCCTGCGCAGCCAGGCCGATCTCGACGCCATCCTCGAGGCCCTTGCCGATGGCACGGTGGACGCCATCGCCACGGACCATGCGCCCCACACCTGGGATGACAAAGAGTGCGAACTGCGCGACGCGTCGTTCGGGATCATCGGCCTGGAGACCGCGCTTCCGCTCACGCTGGCGCTCCTCGTCGACAGGAAGGTCATCACGCTCTCGCGCGCCGTGGAGTTGCTCTCCTGCGGCCCGGCTTCGGCCTTCCACCTGGACCGCCAGGGCCTCGGCAGCCTCAGGCCGGGCTCGGCGGCGGACTTCGCGCTCGTTGACCTGGAAGCCAGGATCACGGTGGACCGCGCCTTCGTGCAGAGCCGGAGCTTCAATACACCCTTCAAGGGGTGGACGCTGCCCGGAAAGGTCGTGGGGACCTGGGTCGGCGGCGCGAAGGTATGGGGCTAGCTAGCGGGCGCCCTGACCAAAGATGACGACCTTTACCGTCTTGAGGACGATGAAGGCCCACATTCTCAACGTCCGGTTCTCGATGAACATCAGGTCGTAGGAGAGCTTGATCCTGGTGCCGTTCACCGAATCCACGTAGCCCTGGGAAACCTGGGCAAGGCCCGTTATGCCGGGCTTTACATGGAACCTCTCACCATAGCGGGGTATCTCCTGGAGGAAAGACTCGACGAAGGCTGACTGCTCGGGCCGGGGGCCTACCAGGGCCATGTTACCCATGAGCACGTTCCAGAACTGAGGGAGTTCATCGATCCGGGTTCTCCGCAGGAATTGACCTCCTGGCAGGATTCGGTCGTCCTCGTGGGCGCAGAATCGGGCATGGCCGTGATGGTCGTGGTGCATGGAACGGATCTTGAAAATTCGATAGGGCTTTCCACCCATTCCGATTCGAATCTGGCTGAAGATGGGGTTGCCCCGGTCCACCACCATGACATAGAGCAGGCTCACAAGGAGGACGGGCATGGTGAGGATGAACAGGACCAGTGTCGAGAGCCAGTCGATGGCGTAGATCAGGTCCAGCTGGCTCTTGACGGGGCCCGCCTGTTCCTCGGGGAGGGAAGGGGCAGTACCGCCGCTCAGCCTAGGGTATTCAAGGGCCAGGGCCAGTTTGTTTTCATCGGAAGGTGTCATCAGGAAACTCGTTATGCTTGGCCGATCGAAGGTGTGGAGGATTCACGCACGGAAAACCACTCGACTGTCTCCTCCAGACCATGCTGAAGATCGATGGCCGGTTCCCAGTCTATTACCCTTTTTGCGAGAGAGGGATCAAGGATGGACCTGACCTGCTCTCCCTGGATTGGGGGAAAGTGGGAAATCCCTGGGTCCGTGGGGAGGATGCCCCGGACCCGATCGGCCAATTGGAATATGGAGGTCTCGATGCCGGTCCCAAGGTTCAGCACGCCCTGGGGGCGGTGGTGGAGAATGAGGGTAGCGGCCCGGGCGAGGTCCTTCACATAAACGAAATCCCGGGTCTGTCGTCCGTCTCCATTGATCCTGAGGGGGTTGGCCCTCAGTCCCTGGCGGATAAGGACGGCGACCACGCCGGCCTCGCCCCGGCCGCCCTGCCGGGGGCCATAGACGTTGGAGAACCGCATCGAGCACGAGGGGAGTCCCCGATAGTGGTGGAATGTAGCTAGGTACTTATCTACGCTCAACTTGGCGACACCGTAGGGGGAGCACGGCCGTTCGGGGTGATTCTCATCCTGGGCCCCGGCCTGCGGCTCCCCGTAGATCGCGCCGCCGGAGGAGGCGAACGCGAAGTAGGCCAGTCCGTTCTGCATGCCAAGTTCCAAGAGCTTCAGGGTATTGATGATGTTCTGCTGGGCATCGAGGACGGGATTGGCGGCGCTTACGCGGACGTCGATCTGGGCCGCGTAATGGAGGATCGCTTCGGGACGGAAGCTTCGGATCAGGTCCGCGGAGCGCTCTGACTCGATGGCTCCTTGTTCGAACCGGGCGCCTGGGTTGAGGTTGCTCTCAGACCCGGAGGAAAGATCATCAATGACAAGGACATCCCGGCCCTGCTCGACGAGGGCGTCAACTACATGGCTACCGATAAATCCGGCGCCACCGGTGACTAGAATGCGCTTCACGAGGTCCCCTTGGTTGGATTGTCAGAACCATCCGGGCCTGCGCCGGGGCGGCTTCGGGGTTTTAGCGGAGTCGCTGGAAAAACGACTGGAGTCAATACGGAAATTGCTCGCTGATTCAGCATACCTTACTTGGGATCGACTTTGAAAAAAATGGCTTATCCTTCGTTGGTTATTATCTTTGGCGAATATAAATCGATCGTGATATCGATCAAATCCTACTGTTTTTATCGGGACCGACTTGATAGCTGACGGCCATTTTGGAGATTTTAAGTCTTTGACCCGAAGGCACATCCTTCCTGAGATCCCGGAGGTCCCCTTTAACGAAAATCGAATCGGTCATAATTAAATGAATAATTTCAATTGTATTTATGTGAGAAGTTTTTTTATCCTTTTATTTGATCGCGTTCAGGATGAGGGCAAGGGGAGTGATCGCCTGCAAGTTCTCCTGCCAGGTCGTGTCACGCCGCACCCGCTGGGGCACAAGCACAGCGTCCCCGGGTTCCACCTCCATCCCGAGAATGCTGCGGTCGAGAATCCGGCCATCGGCCTTCAGGAGGCGGATATTGGAGTCATCAGCATTCCGGGTGAGACCTCCGGCAACCTTCACCATGTCACGTACCTTGAAGCCGGGCACGACGTGGTAGGACATGAAGGGGCTCGCGGTTTCCCCGATCACATAAGCTGTCTCCGTCCTGCGGGGAATGATGATCTCGTCCCCATCCTGGAGATCCACATCCAGTTTGTCGTTTCCGGCAAGGATGGCGGGGATGTTCACCACAAGGCGGTCCAGGCTTCCCGTGCCCAGTCCGTGGAGGATGGGGGTCTTGAGAAGGGTGCCCGTGGTGGGCTGCCGCTTGGTCTCGTTGAGCCTTTCCAGGATGTTGTTGATGCCGTTCAGGGCGGGGGCCTGGGTGTTGGCGCGCTGCGACTCGACGTTGAACGAGTCGGGATTCGGTGTGGCCATGGGGCGAAGGAAGATGGAACCCTGGGGCATGGCCTCGGCGGTGAGGCCACCGGCCCGGGCGAGAACTTCCCGAAGGCCGGTTCGGGGGGAATCCAGCACGTACACGCCGGGCCGCACCACCTGCCCGAGGAGGGTCACGCTCCGGTGGGGGCGATAGTCGGGTTTCGCGTAGACGCTGATCTGGTCCTGGGGCTTGAGGAGGGGGTTGACGGCCTCGTCATTGAGGGCGACCGGGCTGGAGGTCTCGCTCGAGAGCAGTTTCGTGAGGTCCAGCTTTCTGATCTCGCTGGGCTTTCCCTCGCGTGTATGCGCCAGTTCCGCCACGAGCCGGTCGGCTTCGTTCAGGAGGACGCCGGTCTGGAAAAGGAGGTCCGAGGCGCGCATGCCCTCGTGGAAGGGGAAGGTGCCGGGACGGGAGACGGGGCCCCTGACCTGGACGGTCTGGGGAAGGCGCAGGTCGGAGACCCGGTACAGCTCGATCTGGTCACGGTCCTGGAGCAGGAGGTTATGCGCCGGCTCGCCGGAGAGGGCCTGGGCCACGTCGAAGGCGAGGTAGCTGGTGCTCTGGTCGGGTAGGGTGCGGACGATCTCGCCCCGGTGAAGGTAGGTGTCGGGAAGAAGCTGGGACTCCCTGCGAAGGAGGTCGCCGACCCGGAGCCCCTCGGGCCGGGAGAAGCTCCCGGGAACCCGGGCCCAGCCGGATACCGTGACGAGCCTTTCCCTGCGCTCGCGGCTGGTGAGGGCCGAGAGGACGTCGCCCCGCCGGAGCTCGACCTGGCCGGCCTTGGCCAGGGGGACGTCGGCGGCGTCCAGGACGCCGCCCTTGGCCAGGCGGCGCAGGACGAGACTGTCCTCGAAGGCCTGCAGAGCGAGGCCCCCCGCGAAACGCAGGGCCTGGTCGACCGTCTCGCCAGGCAGCATCTCGAACTGCATGGAAGGCGCCACGCCGTCGGAGTTCCAACGGGCGAGCCAGCCAGGGAGTCCGCTGTTCTCCATGGAGATGCTTTCGGCCTTGGCCTCCTGCTCTGGGATGTTCGTCGTGCGCTGGTCGCCACGGGCCTGGACGCTGATGCGGTCAAGGCGCTTGCGCAGGAGGACGAGGCGCTCCTCGATGAGGGTCCGTTCGGCTAGCGTGGGCTCCTGGTAGGAGGCTGTCTGCCCCTGGATGGGGCCCGCCGCCAGAGACTGATCCAGTCCCTGACCCTGGGAGCGTTCCTGCTCCAGTTCCAGGTCCGGCTTCTTGTCCTTGTTCTTGGAGGTGGCCTTGTCCTGTTCCCGGTCCGGGTCGATGTCTTCGGTCCCTTCCCGCTCCCCGAGCAGGGCCTCGGCATGCATGCGGTTGGGGGACCCCTTGGGGCCAAGGCGGTATTCCTCCGCGGCGATCTGCTCCTTCAGTTTGGCGATCTCCTTGTCCAGGCGGGTCTTCACCTTCCTGGGCTGCAGGTCGCCGGTGGCGGCCACCACGCGGGTGAAGGCGCCCTCCAGGGTGACCTGGTTGAAGGCCAGCGGCACGAAGACGGTGTCGCCGCTCTGAAGGCCGAAATTCATGTTGCCCAGGCCTTCGGCCCGCAGGGGGTAGAGGTCCACCTGGTGGACGGCCTTGCCGCCGCGCATCACCCGGATCTGGCGGTAGCTGCCGGCGGCGGTGGGGCCGCCCGCGAGGCTCAGCACATTGACAAGGCTGCTGAGGCTGGGGACCAGGTAGCCGCCGGGGCGGTAGACTTCACCCAGGACGAAGACGCGCACCTCCCGCAGCTTCACGACGGAGAGGTCGACCGTGGTCCGGCTGAACTGCTGGGCCACCTTCGCCTGGACGGCGGAGCGGGCCCTGGCCAGGCTCATGCCGGCCACCTTGACCGAACCCACCTTGGGGACCACGAGTTCGCCGCGTCCGTCCACCTGGGCGGGGAGCTCGAAGTTTGCACTGCCGAAGGCGCTGATCTGGATCTGGTCGCCGGCGCCCAGGACGTAGTCCTCGGAGATGCCGCCCTCGGTTCCGGAAGGAGAGCTCTGCCGCGTCGTGAAGAGGTCCTCGGCGAAGCGCTTCGGTCCTCGCTCTTTCGCCTTGGCGGCCTTGATCTCGGCCTGGATGGAGTCCTGCTCGGACGGAGCCTGGCGCGCGCCTTCCTGTGCCTGCAGGGTTCGAGCCGTGGCCGCGGTACCCCGTGGGACGGCATCCGTGGCTGCGGCCCCGCCCAGTTGGGCCGCTGTTGCAGCCTGCCGGAGGCTCTGGAGATCCGGGAGGCCCGGTTCCTGGGCCACGAGGGAGAGGGCCGTGAACAAGACGCCTACATAGCGGGGACGAAGCATGAAATCACCTTTTAATTTTCCAATCCTAGCACCAGCAGGGAACACGCCCTAATAGGTAGGCGCTCGCTTCGTCGGCGTCAACCTTGCGGTCCGCTGTGGAACCTGCCCTCCTCAACCGATATGGATCATTTCCCTGAATGCTCCAATCCGGCTCTCGTACTCCTCGGTGCCCAGAGCCTGCACCCGCTCCGTCCCGAAATCCTGCACCGCGAAGCTGGCCATGACCGTTCCGGCCAGGGCCGCGCGCTTCATGGTGGCCAGGTCCAGCGTCCCGGCGGCCGCGAGGTAGCCGAGGAACCCGCCTGCGAAGGTGTCGCCCGCTCCGGTGGGATCGTGGACCTCCTCCAGGGGGAAGGCGGGAGCGGCAAAGTGCCCCTCGGGGGTGAACAGGAGCATGCCGTACTCGCCGCGCTTGACGACGAGGATCTGCGGGCCGAGCTTGCGGATCGCTGCGTAGACCTTCACGAGGTTCCGCTCGCCCGTGAGGGAGCGGGCCTCGGCCTCGTTCACGAGGAGGATGTCGATCTCCTTGAGGACCTCGAGCAGGGCCCCGCGGGCGCCGTCGATCCAGAAGTTCATGGTGTCCAGGGCGATCCACTTGGGGCGGGGGGACATCTGCCTGACCACGTCCAGCTGGAGGGTGGGATCGATGTTGCCCAGGAAGAGGTACTGGGAGCTGCGGAAGGCCGCGGGAAGGTCCGGCTTGAAGCCCGCAAAGACGTTCAGGTGGGTCTCCAGGGTCCTGGCTTCATTGAGGTCGCTGCCGTACTGCCCCTTCCAGTGGAAGCTGAGGCCGGGGGTCTTGATCAGGCCCGAGAGGTCGATGGGGCGGCCTTCGAAAACCTTGAAATGGTCCGGACCGAAATCCTCGCCGACGATCGCCACCACCTGCACGGGATGAAACCGGCTCGCGCTGAGGGAGAAGTGGCTGGCCGAACCGCCCAGGATGTTGTCCCGGCGGCCCGAGGGGGTCTCGAGGTCATCGAACGCTACGCTTCCAACGGCGAGAAGGCTCATGGGGGTTCTCCGGACGTGGTGGAATGGAGATGGATGCCCACCCTGCGCCCTTGCGGGATCGCGGGGTGAGCGTCGTTGGACGGGACGGAGGCCGCCGAGCCTAGGCCGTCCGGACGGGACGGCTCGCAACGCTCCTCGGTGACATTAGATCCTACCTTGCCGATCCCTTGAGGGGCAACGCCATTCCAGGGCGGTCAGGCCATTCCGTGCTTGGAAAGAATGGCGCTGCGCTGCTTATCAAACTCGGCCTGGGTGATGAGCTGGCTGTCGAAGAGATCCTTGAGTTCGGTGAGCTCCTCCTTGATGCCCTTGGCCGGGGCCGGGGCGGCCTGGCCGGCGGGGTAGGGGGCCTGGGCCATCTGACCCATGGCGCCGCCCATCTGCTGGCCCATCATGTTGCCCATGCCCACGCCCATGCCCAGGCCCATGCCCATGCCGGCGATGCCGCCCGGGTTCTGTGCGGCCAGGGGCACGGAATCGGCCACCTGCATCTGGGTGTAGGCGCCCATCACGGGGGCCATCATGCCCACCGAGGTTCGCTTGTCCATCATGGCCTCGACTTCCTCGGGGAGGCTGATGTTCTCGATGAAGAGCTTGGAGCACTCCAGGCCCATGGTCTGGAATTCGGGGTCCATCTTCTGGCGAAGCAGGTCCGAGAGGTCGTCGTAGTGGGCTGCCAGGTCCAGGGCGGGGACCTTGGCCTCGCCCAGGGCGTCGGTGAACTTGCTGATGAGGCTCTTGCGCAGCTGCTCGGTGATGTCGTCCTTGGTGTAGACGCCGTTGGTGCCCACCAGCTCCTTGAGGAACTTCTTGGAGTCCTTCACCCGGATGGAATAGATGCCGAAAGCGCGGATGCGCAGCATGCCGAAGTCGGCGTCCCGCATCATGATCGGGTTGGAGGTGCCCCAGCCCAGGTCGTTGTAGAGCCGGGTGTTGGTGAAGTAGACCTCCGACTTGAAGGGGCTCTCGAAGCCGTACTTCCAGCCCTTGAGGTCGGCCAGGATGGGCATGTTCTTCGTGGAGAGGGTGTGGGTGCCGGGGGTGAAGGTGTCGGCGAACTGCCCCTCGTGGACGAAGGTGGCCTCCTGGCTCTCCCGCACCACCAGCTGGGCGTTGTTCTTGATCTCCTGGTTCCGCACGGGGAAACGCCAGGCCAGCACGTCATTTGAATCGTCCAGCCACTCGATGATTTCAATGAATTGGGCCTTGCCCCAGTCCATAAAAGCCATAAAGGCCTCCTCGCGGCATTTGGTGCCGAGGGATTATACCAGGAGCGGAGAAGAACTCTGGGGCGTAGAGAGAGGGGCGCCCTGGTTTCCCTCCAAGCGGTTCTTTTGGCCGGATTGAAGCGTTTGCCAACTATCATCTAGCAAACTCTAGGAGCAGGAATGCCCACTTCACGATCCGCGATGATCACCGGCGTCACGGGCCAGGATGGAAGCTACCTGGCGGAGTTGCTCCTCTCGAAGGGCTATCAGGTCCACGGCATGGTCCGGCGGTCCTCGGCGTTCAACACCAGCCGGATTGATCACCTCCACATGGGTGGGAAGGCGAATCCGAATTTTTTCCTCCATTACGGCGATCTTGCTGACGCAGGGTCCCTGCGGGACATCCTTGATCTTGCACAGCCGGATGAAATCTACAACCTCGGAGGGCAGAGCCATGTGCGGGTGAGCTTCGATCAGCCCGAATACACAATGGAGGTGAACGGAACTGCCGTCCTGAGATTCCTGGAGGCGCTCCGATTCCACCTGAAGCATGGGGGGAAGGCTGCCCGGTTCTACCAGGCGGGTTCCAGCGAGATGTTCGGGAGGGCGAAACCGCCCCAGAACGAGGGAACAAGGTTCGAGCCGCGCTCGCCGTACGCCGTCGCGAAAGTAGCTGCGCACCACGAAGTCGTGAACTACCGGGAGAGTTATGGGCTGTTTCTATGCAACGGGATCCTTTTCAATCACGAGAGCCCCAGGCGGGGCGAGAACTTCGTGACCCGAAAGATCACCCGGGCAGCAGCTAGAATCAAGCTGGGCCTGGAACATCGCTTGACTCTTGGAAACCTGGAGCCAAGGCGGGACTGGGGTTTCGCCGGGGATTATGTTGAGGCCATGTGGCGCATGTTGCAGCAGGAGGAGCCTGACGATTATGTCATCGCCACCGGGGTCTCCAATTCAATCCGCGGGTTTCTGGATCTGGCCTTTGCAACGGTTGGGCTGGATTGGCATGAATTCGTCGATACCGATCCTCGCTTCCTCCGGCCCTCAGAGGTAGACGACATCGAGGGCGACGCATCCAAGGCCCGGGACCTTCTGGGTTGGAAGCCGACCATGGATTTCGCATCGCTGGTCGAGATGATGGTCGAGGCGGACCTGGAACTGGCAAGGACCGAAATCAGGACCGAGGGCTGAAGGCGGGTGGCCCACCCATCACCGCAACCCAGGACAGAAGAATACCGGGCCTCTCTTTTGTTCCCGGTCGCACCTTCAGGGCTTTCGGCCCTAGGCAAGTGCCGGTTGGCTGATGCCATGGGCTGAAGCCAGGTCCTCCTGGCTTATTCCTGCCTTGAGGCGTGCCGTTCGGATCGGGTTGCGGATGGGAGCCGGGTTGAAATCCTGGGGATGCTCCAGCATCTCCCGGTCAAACCGGTGATGGCCTGCCGATCCGCATCGTCAGCGGGGACCCCTTGGCGGATTCGCCGCAACCCTGCTGACGGGTTATAGAACCTTTCAGGGGCGTCAATATCCCTTCACTGCTTTTTCCGCCCCCTCGGCACCTCTGGATTGGGAATCCGCGTCTTCGTGAACACCGCGCGCGTATCGCTGTCCACCACGCACCGCCACCCGCGGCTCTCCCCCGGCATGCGCAGGTCCACCTCCCACCCCCCGGTGGCGCCGTTCAGGTGCACCCTCCGGGCGCTGACGGCGATGCCGCTGGTCTCGTGCTCGGCGATGGCCCGGGCCTCCCGGGCGGTGCCCACGGGGCGGGCCAGGGCCGCGGACCCCAGGAGGAGGAGGGCGGCGAGGAGGGGCCTCACTTGGCTTCGGGGATGCCCAGCTCCCTGAGCCAGGCGGCATGGACCGAGGGGCGCTCGCTGCGGACCCCCTCCCGGCGGAGGGTGTGGAGGCGCAGGGCGCCGTCCCGGAAGCCCAGGAGGATCCCCTCCCGGCCTTCCCGGAAGTGGCCCTGGGGGCAGGGGGAGGCCGAGGGAAGGGCCCAGGCCACCTTCAGGAGCCCCCGGGGGGTCTCCAGGAAGGCGTTGGGCCAGGGATCGGCCACGGCCCGGATGAGGTTGAAGGCCTCGTGGAGGGGATGGGTGAGGTCGAGCTGGCCGTCCTCGGGGGCCCTGCCCCCGAAGTAGCTGGAGGCGCCCAGGCCCTTCTGGGGGATCCGCTTGGCGGTGCCGTCCACCAGGCCGGGGACGAGGGCCTTGACCAGGGTCCTGGCGGCCGCGGCGGAGCGCAGGGTGAGGCTGAGGGCCGTCTCGTCCCAGGCGATGGGCAGGGGGGTCTGGCCGATGATGTCGCCGTCGTCGGGCCGGGAGGTCATGGAGTGGAGCGTGATGCCGGTGGCCGTCTCGCCCTTCACCAGGACCCAGTTGATGGGGGCACGGCCCCGGTAGGCGGGCAGGAGGGAGCCGTGGAGGTTGTAGGCGCCCTTCTTGGGCAGGTCCAGGTACCGCTGGTGGATCATCTCCCGGAAATAGAAGCTGAAGAGGAAGTCCGGCGCCATGGCGGCCACGGTCTTGTAAACCTTGTCGCTGTTGAAGTCCTTTTCCATGTGCACGGCGATGCCGTGCTTCTGGGCCAGGGCCGCGGGCGGGGTGAACCAGGCCTCGTCGGGGCGCTGGGGGTAGGTGAAGAGGGCCTGTACGTTGATCCCGGCCTCCAGGAGTCCGGCCAGGGCCTCGTGGCCGACGGAGGAATAGGCGCAAACGATGGCTGTGGTCATGGGCTGTCCTCCCGGGGCGGTCCATTCTAACCTCCGGACCGTTCCCTGCCGTATTCTGAACCAGGAGGTTCCGTTCCTGTAAAGTCGTTGGCGGAGGGCTTGGGTTTGATGGACATTCGGACGTTCTTGGCCGCCGGCCTCCTGGGGATCGTTTCCCAGGCCCAGACGGCGCCCGCCCAGGCGGATCCCTTCTTCCTCCCCTCGGAGGCCAGGGCCTACATCCTCAAGGCCACGGGCTCCGCCCCCACCACCCAGACCAAGCTGCAGGACCTCCTCCAGACGCTATTCCTGAAGCGCGCCGATGGCGGCATCGGCCTGGTCTACGACAACTCCCGCACCCGCACGGTGGCCGAGGTGTGGACCGACGGCAGGGCCAACTGCCTGTCCCTGACCGCCTTCTTCGTGGTGGCCTGCCGCGCCATGGGGATCCACGAGGAATACGCGGAGGCCCTGAACACGAACCACTGGCGCAAGGCCGGGGGGATCATCCGCTTCGAGCGGCACGTGGTCGCCCTGACCCCCGCCCCGCCCCACAACGACCTCATCGCCGACTTCGTGCCGGAACTGCGCAAGCGCTACGGCACCTACAAGGTCGTCGTCCTTCCCGAGACCCGGTTCCGGGCCCTCTTCTACAGCAACCGGGCCGTGGAGTGCCTCACCGACGGGGACCTGGACGCCGCCCGGGAGCAGGCCCAGCTCTCCCTGGATTCCGATCCCAAGTCCAGCGTCGGCTGGAACATCCTTGGGGTCGTGTACGCCGCCATGGACAATCCCGCCAAGGCCGAGGAGGCCTACCGCCGCGCCATGGAGCTGGACAAGCGCGACGGGGCGCCCATCGGGAACATGGAGGCCCTGCTGCGCAACGCGGGGCGGGTGGAGGAGGCCCAGCGCTTCCGCGCCCTGGGGGAGACGGTGCGCAAGAAGGACCCCTACTTCCACGCCTACCTCGCCGAGGAGGCGCTGCTGGAAGGGGACGTGGCCGAGGCCCAGAACCGCATGCGGTCCGCTCTCAGGATCCTGCCCAAGGACCCGGACTTCCTCCTGCTGGCCGCGCGGGTGCGCCTGGCGGCGGGTGACCTGGAGGGGGCCATCCGGAGCCTGCAGGATGCGAAGAAGTACGCCGATCCCTCGGAGCAGGAGCGCTACAACAGCAAGATCGAGGGGATCCAGGGGATGAAGGGCGGAAAGGTGGAGCGCTAACGCCCATCCCGAAGGGGGGGCTATACTTGAAGGGAGTTGCGTCCAGCCGGCACCCCGAGAGGGCGGAGAATGACGTTCGGTGGTCCAAAGCGTGAAGGGGAGCCCTACAAGGCGGCCGGACCCGAGGCCGGGTCCTTCGTGCCGGAGCTGCAGATCCTTCCCGTCAACCAACGTGCCCTGTGGCCGGCCCTCCGGGTGCTCCGGGACCAGGGGTTCGTCCTCTACGGAGGGACGGCCATTTCCCTTCGCCTGGGGCACCGGGTATCCGTGGATTTTGACTTCTTCACGGATCGTCAGCTGGAGCATGCCGGTGTCATCGCGGCACTCCCATTCGGCGGCAGGTCCCAGGTCCTCCAGGAGGCGCCCAATACCCTCACCCTGCTGGTGGCTGTGGAGGAGGGTTCGGGAGAAGGCGTGAAGGTCTCCTTCTTCGGGGGAAGGAGCATGGGCCGGGTGGGGACTCCGGACGTGACCAGCGACGGTGTCGTGGTCGCGGCCTCGCTTCTGGATCTGATGGGGACGAAGCTCAAGGTCATTCAGCAGAGGGCGGAGAAGAAGGACTATCTCGACATCCATGCCATGCTCGGGCGGGGTGTGGGCCTCGACGAAGGCCTCGCGGCTGGGAAGGCGCTTTACGGCAAGACCTTCCAGCCCTCCGAGGCGCTGAAGGCACTGGCCTACTTCGGCGACGGGGACCTGGGTGGACTGCCAGCTGATGTGCGCGAATCCCTGGTCAGGAAGTCCGCCTCCGTCATCGATATCCCGGCGCTGACCATCCTCTCGTCCCGGCTCGGACCTGGAGAAGCCTGATGGACCAGACCGCGAGCCGAATGCTCTTCGAGGATGCCCGTCGCTACATCTGGTGGGAGACACCCGCCGAGGCGATGCTCCGCCCCGACCGGGTTATCGCGCAGGTCATGAACATGGGAGATTTTGACGATTCCCGGGCCCTCCTCGCAGCCATCGGTGAAGCTTCCTTCCGGGTGGTGCTTGAAATCGCTGAACCCGGCTGGTTCAACGAGCGGTCCTGGCATTACTGGCACTACGCCCTGGGGGTATGCCCTCCGGACGGGACGGTGCCGCCACTTCCGGCCCGCCGCTTCAGCTAGGCCAGGACCCCACGCCCCGACTTGATCCGCTCCACGATGGTGCTGGTGCTGTGCCCCGGCAGGAACGGGATGAGGACCAGGGTCCCCCCCCGCGCCTCCACCACGTCCCGCCCCACCACGGTCTCGGGCGTGTAGTCCCCGCCCTTGGTGAGGATGTCGGGCTGCAGGGCCGTGATGAGCTCGAGGGGGGTGTCCTCCTCGAAGCGCACCACCGCGTCCACGCTGCGCAGGCCCAGGAGGACCCGGGCCCGGGCGGCCTCGTCCTGGAGGGGGCGGGAGGGCCCCTTGAGCCGGGCCACGGAGGCGTCGGAGTTCAGGCCGACCACCAGGAAGTCCCCCAGGGCCCGGGCGTCCTCCAGGTACTGCACGTGGCCGGGGTGGATCAGGTCGAAGCAACCGTTGGTAAAACAGAGTTTCCCGTTCCGGTTGGGGTGGGCGCTGAGGAAGGACTGGGCGTCGGTGAAGTAGCGGGCGGGTGAAGTCATGGGATTCCTGGGGTAAGCTGGTAGTTCCGGCCGACGGCCGGTTTCAAGAGGATGCCATGCCGCTGTATGAATACCGCTGCGAAACCTGCGGCGAAAAGGAAGAAAAACTGGAGGGGTTTTCCGCCCCCACCGAGCACGCCTGCGAGCACTGCGGGGCCGGCATGGGCATGAAGCGCCAGATCTCCCGGACGGCCTTCAACCTGTCCGGCGGAGGGTGGCATGCCCAGGGCTATTCCGGGTCCGCCCCCGAGAAGAAGGAGGCCGCTTCGGAGGCCCCGGCCGCCCCCAAGGGGGGCTGCTCCGGAGGCTGCGCCTGCCATTCCCCGGCCAAGGACAACTGAAAATCGGGATTGTGGCTGGACATTTCCCTGAATTTCGGTAACATTTCAGATTCCCGGGTCCCATGGGCCCGTGGAATTTTCGCCCGACGTCATCCCGCATGACCTCTCCGGCGCCGGCAAGCGGCGAATACCTTGCTGCATGCCCAAAACATAGGAGGATGGTGTGCCAACCATCAATCAGCTGATCCGCCAGGGGCGGAGCACCTTTGAGAACAAGACCAAGAGCCCGGCGCTGGACGCCTGCCCGCAGAAGCGCGGCGTGTGCACCCGGGTCTTCACCACGACGCCCAAGAAGCCGAACTCGGCCCTCCGCAAGGTGGCCCGCGTGCGCCTCACCAACGGCATCGAGTGCACCACCTACATCCCCGGCGTGGGCCACAACCTGCAGGAGCACAGCATCGTGCTCATCCGCGGCGGTCGCGTGAAGGATCTCCCGGGCGTGCGCTACCACGTGGTCCGCGGCACCCTGGATGCCACCGGCGTCGCCGGCCGCAACCAGTCCCGTTCCAAGTACGGCGCCAAGCGCCCCAAGGCGGGTGCCGTCGCCGCCAAGAAGAAGTGAGGTAGACATGAGCCGCCGTTCCAGCCCCGCCAAGCGCGAAATCCTGCCGGATCCCGTCTACAACAGCCTCACCGTCTCCAAGTTCATCAACGTCCTGATGGAGCGCGGGAAGAAGTCCACCGCCGAGCGCATCCTCTACGGTGCGCTTGAGATCGTGGCCAAGAAGTCCGGCGAGGAGGCCCTCGAGGCCTTCCAGAAGGCCCTCAACAACATCAAGCCCTCCGTCGAGGTGAAGTCCCGCCGCGTCGGCGGCGCCACCTACCAGGTTCCCGTGGAGGTCCCCCAGGGCCGCCGCCAGTCCCTGGCGATGCGCTGGCTGAAGACCTATTCCGCCGGCCGCGGCGAGCGCACCATGCGCGACAAGCTCGCCGGCGAGATCCTGGACGCCATGAACTTCCGCGGTTCCTCCGTGAAGAAGAAGGACGACGTCCACAAGATGGCCGAGGCCAACAAGGCCTTCGCCCACTTCCGCTGGTAGGTACAGGACCTGCATGACCGGGGCCGATCATGACGGATCGGCCCCCGTTTTTGCACAGTGAACGTTGATCCCGCGTCTGATATTTGATTTCTGAACTCTGAAGGAGGCCCCCGTGGCCCGCACGACTCCCCTCGAGCGCTACCGAAACATCGGCATCATGGCCCACATCGATGCCGGCAAGACCACGACGACGGAGCGTATCCTCTATTACACCGGCAAGATCCACAAGATCGGCGAGGTGCATGAGGGCGCGGCCACCACCGACTGGATGGTCCAGGAACAGGAGCGCGGCATCACCATCACCTCCGCGGCCATCACGGCCTCCTGGACGGCCCAGACGGGCTTCCTCAAGGACATCGAGCACCGCGTCAACATCATCGACACCCCCGGGCACGTGGACTTCACCGCCGAGGTGGAGCGCAGCCTGCGCGTGCTGGACGGTTCCGTGGCGGTGTTCTGCGCCGTCGGCGGCGTCGAGCCCCAGAGCGAGACCGTGTGGCGCCAGGCCGACAAGTACGGCGTGCCCCGCCTGGGCTTCGTGAACAAGATGGACCGCCCCGGCGCCGACTTCTTCCGCGTCTGCGAGATGATGCGCACCCGCATCAAGGCCCGGCCCATGCCCATCCAGATCCCCATCGGGGCCGAGGAGCACTTCAAGGGCGTGGTCGACCTGGTCCTCATGAAGGGCCTGACCTTCAGCGAGGGCGACAAGGGCTTCGAGGTGGAGTACGGCGAGATCCCCGAGGATCTGGTCGACACCGCCAACGAGTGGCACGAGAAGATGGTCGAGATGGTCGCCGAGACCGACGACGTCCTGATGGACAAGTACCTCAGCGGCGAGACCCTCACCGAGGACGAGATCCGCACCGGCATCCGCAAGGGCTGCCTGAGCCTCGCCTTCACCCCCATGTGCTGCGGCTCGGCGTTCAAGAACAAGGGCGTCCAGCCCCTGCTCGACTGCGTCGTCAGCTACATGCCCAGCCCCCTGGACGTGCCCGCCATCCAGGGCCACGACCTCGACGGCAACCCGATCGAGCGCCAGGCCAAGGACAGTGAGCCCTTCAGCGCCCTGATCTTCAAGATCATGGCCGACCCCTTCGTGGGCAGCCTCGCCTTCATCCGCGTCTACTCCGGCGTCCTCGCCGCGGGCTCGGGCGTCTACAACGCCAACAAGGGCCGCCGCGAGCGCATCGGGCGCCTCCTCCAGATGCACGCCAACAAGCGCGAGGACATCGACGAGGTCCGCACGGGCGACATCGGCGCCGCCGTGGGCTTCAAGGACGTCCTCACCGGGCAGACCATCTGCGACGAGAACCACCCCGTGATCCTGGAGTCCATGGACTTCCCGGATCCCGTCATCCAGGTGTCCATCGAGCCCAAGACCAAGGTCGACCAGGAGAAGATGGGCATCGCCCTCAGCCGCCTGGCCCAGGAGGATCCCACCTTCAAGGTGAAGACCGACCCCGAGACCGGCCAGACCATCATCGCCGGCATGGGCGAGCTCCACCTGGAGATCATCGTCGACCGCATGATGCGCGAGTTCAAGGTGGAAGCCAACGTGGGCAAGCCCATGGTGGCCTACCGCGAAACCATCCGCAAGCGCGTGGAAGCCGAAGGCAAGTTCGTGCGCCAGTCCGGTGGCCGCGGCCAGTACGGCCACGTCAAGATCTACGTCGAGCCCAACGAGCAGGGCAAGGGCTACGAGTTCGTCAACGACATCAAGGGCGGCGTCATCCCCAAGGAATACATCAAGCCCGTCGACCAGGGCATCCAGGAGGCCATGCAGTCCGGCGTCCTGGCCGGCTACCCCTGCGTGGACATCAAGATCACCCTCTACGACGGAAGCTACCACGAGGTGGACTCCAACGAGATGGCGTTCAAGATCGCCGGCTCCATGGGCTTCAAGAACGGCTGCGAGAAGGCCAACCCCGTGCTGCTCGAGCCCATCATGGCCGTCGAGGTCGTGGTCCCCGAGGACTACATGGGCGACGTGATCGGCAACCTGAACAGCCGCCGCGGCCGCATCGAGAACATGGAAGACCGGGCCGGCGTCAAGGTCGTCACCGCCCAGGTCCCCCTGGCCGAGATGTTCGCCTACTCCACCAGCCTGCGCGGCATGACCCAGGGCCGCGGCAACTACACCATGCAGTTCAGCCATTACGACGAGGCTCCCCGGAACGTGGCGGAAGAAGTGATCGCCAAGGTCCGCGGCACCAAGTAGCAGAATTCCGGGCGTCTAGGCGCCGGACGCAGTCACAGCCCCCATCCGGGGGTGAGGTCGCCCGAGATCCCATGGATCGAGACCTCCAAATACGAAGCTCGCCGGGGGGGGAAACCTCCCCTGCAGCCTTGAAAATCAAAAAAAGCCATTGCGAAATCGATGGCTTTTGCTATTCTGACTAGCCCTGTCCCTGCTATCGGGACAACAAAACCCATGGGCGGTCAGCGCCCCACGTCTATGGACGGTACACCCGTCCCACTGGAGTGAAGATGAAAGACAATATTCGCATCCGTCTGCGAGCCTTCGACCACCGTCTGCTGGACCAGTCCACCCGCGAAATCGTGGAGACTGCCAAGCGCACCGGGGCGCAGGTTGCGGGGCCCATCCCCCTTCCCACGCGCACGTCGAAGTACACCGTCAACCGCTCTCCCCACGTCGACAAGAAGAGCCGCGACCAGTTCGAGATCCGCACCCACAAGCGGCTCCTCGACATCCTGAACCCCACGCAGAACACCGTGGACACCCTCATGCGCCTGGACCTCCCGGCGGGTGTGGATGTCGAGATCAAGGTGTTCAGCCGGCAGGGCAACAGGTAAAGGGAGGCGACGATAATGACCAAGGGAATCATCGGCAAGAAGCTGGGCATGACCCAGATCTTCAATGAAAAGGGACAGGTTGTCCCGGTAACCGTAATCCAGGCCGGCCCGTGCGTGGTCGTGATGCGCAAGACCGTGGCCCGCGACGGCTACGAGGCCGTGCAGGTGGGGTTTGTGGATCCCGCCGGCGGCAAGCGCGCCTCCAAGCCCGAGAAGGGCCACTGCGAGAAGCACGGCGTGGCCCCCGTCCGGGTGCTCCGCGAGCTGAAGGTGGACGCCACCGACACGCTCAAGGAAGGCGACTCCATCCTGGCTGGCGAGTTCGAGGGCGGCGCGAAGGTGCACGTCACCGGCATCAGCAAGGGCAAGGGCTTCGCCGGCGTCATGAAGCGCCACCACTTCAAGGGCGGCCGCGCGACCCACGGCTCCATGTTCCACCGCGCCCCCGGCTCCATCGGCGGCTCGTCCTACCCCTCCCGTGTGTGGCCCGGTATGCGCATGGGCGGCCACATGGGCGCCGAGCAGGTCACCGTCCGCAATCTGGAAGTGGCCCGCGTCGACGCCGAGAACAACCTGCTGCTCATCAAAGGCGCCGTTCCCGGCCCCAAGGGCGGCTACGTCGTGATCAAGCAGGAGGCGTAACATGGCGGTCTTCTCTCATCCCGTTCTGAACCTGGAAAACAAGCAGGTCGACACCGTCGAGCTCATGGCCGAGGTGTTCAAGCTTGAAGAGATCAACAACCACCTGATCTGGGAATCCGTGCGGCACCACCTGGCCAGGCGCCGGGCCGGCACCGCCAAGACCAAGGACAAGTCCGAGGTCTCCGGTTCGGGTCGCAAGCTTTGGAAGCAGAAGGGCACCGGTCGCGCCCGCGTCGGTTCCATCCGCTCCATCATCTGGAAGGGCGGCGGCACGGCCCACGGTCCGAACCCCCGCTGCTTCGACTACGCGTTCCCCAAGCGGGCCCGCCGTTCCGCCCTGCGGAACGCCCTCTCCGCCAAGTTCGCCTCCGGGCAGGTGGTGGTCGTCGAGAACTGGGCTGTGGATTCCCACAAGACCAAGTCCCTCATCGCGACCCTGACCAAGCTGGGCGTGGACGGTTCGGCCCTCCTGGTCGGCACCTCCGACAAGGCGACCCTTGCCGCGGGCAACAACCCCAAGCTCCACACCATCGAGAGCCTGGGCGTCAACGTCTATGACCTTCTGAAGTTCGACCAGGTTGTCTTCTCCAAGGAAGCCATTCTGGCCCTCCAGGAAGTGGTGAAGCCATGACCAAGATTTTCGAAGTGATCCGCAAGCCCCTCCTCACCGAGAAGGGACAGCTCCTGCGCGAGGCCAACATCCAGGTCTTCGAGGTCGCCGTCTGGGCCTCCAAGCACCAGATCAAGGAAGCCGCCGAACTCCTTCTCCAGGCGAAGGTCAAGTCCATCCGCACCGTCAAGATGCCCAGCAAGAGCAAGCGTCTCGGCCGTTGGATGGGCACGACCGGAAACAAGAAGAAGGCCTATATCGAACTGGTCGAGGCCACCGAGGCCGCGCAGTAGCGACCGTTCATCCATTCGCCGGGCGGACAAGAAATGCCACTATCGCCCGGCCACTTTGAGGCATGAGGATAATCATGAGCATCAAGCTGCTCAAACCCACGACCCCCGGTCAGCGGGGCATGTCCAAGCAGGGCTTCGAGGAGATCACCACCGATCGCCCCGAGCGCACCCTCCTCGGCACCCGCACCCGTTCGGGTGGCCGGTCCAACACGGGCCGCATCACCACCCGCCACATCGGCGGCGGCCACAAGCGCCGCTACCGCATCATCGACTTCAAGCGCAACAAGGCTGACGTTCCGGCCCGGGTCGCCACCATCGAGTACGACCCCAACCGCTCCGCCCGCATCGCGCTCCTGATCTACGCCGACGGCGAGAAGCGCTACATCCTGGCCCCCGACGGCCTGGAAGTGGGCCGCACCGTCCTGTCCGGCAAGAACGCGGACATCCTGGTTGGCAATTCCCTGCCCATCAAGAACATCCCGCTCGGCACCGAAGTCCACAACATTGAGCTGAAGCCCGGCAAGGGCGGGCAGATCGCCCGCGCCGCCGGCACCTTCGCCCAGGTGGTGGCCAAGGACGTCGACTACGCCCAGCTGCGCATGCCCTCCGGCGAGATCCGCAAGATCCACCTCGAGTGCTACGCCACCATCGGCAAGGTCGGCAACCTGCAGCACGAGAACGTCGCCCTGGGCAAGGCCGGCCGTCGCATCTGGCTGGGCGTTCGCCCGACGGTCCGCGGCGTGGTCATGAACCCGGTGGATCACCCCCACGGCGGCGGCGAAGGCCGCACCTCCGGCGGCCGTCACCCCGTGACGCCCTGGGGCCAGCCGACTCGCGGCTACAAGACGCGCTCCAACAAGCGCACCACCAAATTCATCGTCAAGCGGATCAACTAGGAGGGGTAGTCAATGGCTCGTTCGCTTAAAAAAGGTCCGTTCATCGATGCCCACCTCCAGAAGAAGGTGGACACCGCCCAGCAGCTCAACGACAAGCGGGTCATCAAGACCTGGTCGCGGCGCTCCACGGTGGTCCCCACGATGATCGGCCTCACCATCGCCGTGCACAACGGCAACAAGTTCATCCCTGTCTACGTCACCGACAACATGGTGGGCCACAAGCTGGGGGAGTTCTCCCTGACCCGCACCTTCAGGGGCCACGCCGGCAAGTCCGACGCCAAGGCCAAGGGGAAGTAAGATGACGACCATCGTAAGCACCGCCACGCTCCGGCACCTTCGCGGCTCCGCCCAGAAGGCCCGGCTCGTGATCGATCTCATCCGCGGCAAGAAGGTGGGCGAGGCCCAGTGGATCCTGGCCTCCACCAAGAAGTACGCCGCCGGCCACATCAAGAAGATCCTGGACTCCGCGGTGGCCAACGCCATCGACAAGGATGCCGCCGTCAACCCCGACGAGCTCTTCGTCAAGAGCGCCTTCGTGGACGAGGGCTTCCGCATGAAGCGTGTCCGCCCCGCCCCCATGGGCCGGGCCTACCGCGTGCAGAAGCGCACCTGCCACATCACGCTCCAACTCGGCCGGGAGGAATAAACCATGGGTCAGAAAGTTCATCCGTACGGATTCCGTCTTGTCCACAACAAGAACTGGCACTCCAAGTGGTTTTCCAAGCGTGAGTACGCGACCCTCCTCCACGAGGATCTCAAGCTCCGCCGCGAACTGAAGAAGCAGCTCCACGGCCTGAACGCCATGGTGTCCAAGATCGACATCGAGCGCGCCGCCGACAAGGTGACCGTGCGCATCTTCACCGCCCGCCCCGGCATCGTCATCGGCCGCAAGGGCGCGGAGATCGACAAGCTCCGCGAGGAGCTCCAGGCCAAGCTCAAGCGCCCCGTGAGCGTCGACATCCAGGAGATCAAGAAGCCCGAGATCGACGCGCAGCTCGTGGCCGAGGGCGTCGCCCAGCAGCTCGAGCGCCGCATCGCCTTCCGCCGTGCCATGCGCAAGGCCGAGGAAGCCGCCATCCGCTTCGGCGCCAAGGGTTTCAAGATCAAGGTTTCCGGTCGTCTGAACGGTGCCGAGATCGCCCGCACCGAGGACTATCTCTCCGGCCAGATGCCCCTCCAGACGATCCGGGCCAACGTTGACTACGGCTTTGCCGAGGCCAACACCACCTACGGCATCATCGGCGTCAAGGTGTGGGTCAACCTCGCCGAAGCCGCCGTCGAAACCGTGAAGCGCTGAGGTAACAGCCATGTTGATGCCTAATAAGGTCAAGCACCGCAAAGTCCAGAAGGGCCGCACCTGCGGCGTCTCGACCCGCGGCAACGAAATTTCCTTCGGCGACTATGGACTCAAGGCCCTCGAGCACTGCTGGCTCACCAACCGGCAGATCGAGGCCGCCCGTATCGCCATGACCCGCCACATCAAGCGCGGCGGGCGCATCTGGATCCGGATCTTCCCCGACCGGCCCACCACCAGCAAGCCGGCCGAGACCCGCATGGGTTCCGGCAAGGGCGCGCCCGATGGCTGGGTTGCCGTGATCCGTCCCGGCCGCATCCTGTTCGAGATGGAAGGTGTGGACGAAGCCACTGCGAAGGAGGCCCTGCGCCTCGCGCAGATGAAGCTCTCCGTGGCCACCGAGTTCATCTCCCGAACCCCCCCGGAAGAGTGAGAGGCACGAGATGAACAAGAAGAATCCATTCAGCGAACTGGCTGGCAAGAGCATCGAGGAGCTGGCGCAGCTGGAGGCCGACCTGGCCGCCAAGCGGTTCACCCTCCGCTTCCAGCATGCCGTGGGACAGGTGGAGAACACTGCCGAGATCCGCAAGACGCGTCGCGAACTGGCCCGCGTCAAGACCGCCCTCAAGTCCAAACTGGCTGTGTGAGGAAACCATGAGCCTAGAACATAAGATGATTCGCAGTGGCGTAGTGGTCTCCAACAAGGCCGACAAGACGGTGGTGGTGAAGGTGGAGCGCAAGTTCCAGCACCCCCTGTACTCCCGGACCGTGAAGCAGACCGCGAAATTCATGGCCCATGACGAGACCAATGCCTGCCAGATCGGCGACGTGGTCAAGATCGTGGAGTCCCGTCCCCTTTCCAAGCGCAAGCGCTGGATGGTCCTCGAGATCACCCAGAAAGCTGGCGAGTAAGGAGCCGATATGATTCAGATGGGATCCATGCTAACCGTCGCCGACAACTCCGGCGCAAAGAAGATCTGCTGCATCCTGCCCCTGGGCGGCGGTGTGGGCAGGATCGCCCAGCTGGGCGACGTCATCACCGCTTCCGTCAAGGAAGCCATCCCGGGCGGCACGGTCAAGAAGAAGGCCGTCGTCCAGGCCGTCATCGTCCGCCAGCGGAAGGCCTTCCGCCGCAAGGACGGGTCCTACATCCGCTTCGACGAGAACGCCGCCGTCATCATCAAGAAGGATGGCGAACCGGTCGGAACCCGCGTCTTCGGACCCGTGGCCCGCGAGCTGCGCGAGCGGAAGTACATGAAGATCGTTTCCCTCGCCCCTGAGGTGCTCTAATGGACAAACCGACCAAGATGAAGCTCAAGAAGGGCGACGAAGTGGTCGTCATCGCGGGCAAGGAAAAGGGCAAGCGCGGCCAGATCGCCAAGGTCCAGCCCGCCACCAACAAGGTGATCGTCGGCGGCCTGAACATGATCAAGAAGGCCACCAAGCCCAACCAGCAGACCGGTGAAGGCGGCGGCATCATCTCCAAGGAGGCTCCCATCCACGCCTCCAACGTGATGCTGATCGACCCCACCACCCAGAAGCCCACCCGCAAGCGGGCCGAGTAAGAATTTTCCATCCCGTTCCTTCACATCTGTGAGAGAATGGCCATTCCGCCGATGGATGTCCGTCGGCGGAACACTTTGACAACCGAGGTTGGAAGGAAACGGGCCGGACCGCCGGTACCAAGCCCTTTCGCCCTCCCGAACCCTGGGGATGTAGTCGTCCCCCGGAAATGGAGGAAAGAATGCCTACTAGTGCGGAACCCCGCATCAAGGCCCGTTACCACGCCGAAGTGGCCGGGAAGCTTCAATCGGAATTCGGGTACACCTCTGCGATGCAAGTGCCCCGTTTGAACAAGATCGTCATCAACATGGGCGTCGGCGACGCCATCCAGAACATCAAGGTCCTGGACGTCGCCGTGGAAGAGCTCACCGCGATCGCCGGCCAGAAGGCCGTCGTCCGGAAGGCCAAGAAGAGCGTCGCCCAGTTCAAGCTGCGCGAGGGCATGCCCATCGCCTGCATGGTGACCCTGCGTGGCAACCGCATGTGGGAATTCCTGGACCGCCTGGTGAGCCTGTCGCTCCCCCGCGTCCGCGACTTCCGCGGCGTCCCCACCAAGTCCTTCGACGGACGCGGCAACTACACGCTCGGCCTCAAGGACCAGCTGATCTTCCAGGAGATCGACTACTCCAAGGTTGAAAAGATGAAGGGGATGAACATCACCTTCGTGACTTCAGCGCCCACGGACCCCGAGGCCCGTGCCCTGCTTGCCCACCTGGGCATGCCTTTCCGGAAATAGGGAGCCCACATGGCTAGCACCAACAAGATCTACAAGGACAGCGTCAAGCCCAAGTTTTCCACTCAGCACCGGAACCGCTGCAAGGTGTGCGGCCGTCCCCGGGGCTACATGCGCAAGTTCGAACTCTGCCGCCTTTGTTTCCGCAAGCACGCCCTCGCCGGCGAGCTCCCGGGCGTCCAGAAGTCCAGCTGGTAAGGAGAGGCATCCATGAACACTGATCCGATCGCCGATTACCTCACCCGCCTCCGCAATGGCATCATGGCCGGCCACGACGCCGTGGTCGTGCCCGCCAGCAAGATGAAGGAGCGTCTCTCCGCCATCCTGAAGCAGGAAGGCTACATCCACGGCTACAAGGCCGTCGAGCACGAGGGCCGCGACTACCTCATCATCCAGGTCAAGTACGTGAAGACCGGAGAGTCGGTCATCCACGGCCTCAAGCGCATCTCCAGCCCCGGCCTCCGCGTCTACGCCGGCGTCAAGGAGATCACCGAGGTCCAGGGTGGCCTGGGCATCTCCATCCTCACCACGCCCAAGGGCCTGCTGACGGGCAAGGACGCCCGCAAGCAGAACCTCGGTGGCGAGGTCCTGGCCCACGTCTGGTAGAAACCGCTCTCCAACCCTTTCCAAGGAAACCATCATGTCTCGCATCGGAAAAAAGCCAGTGGCACTGCCGTCAGGCGTCAAAGTGACCATCCACGGGGCTGAGGCCGTCGTCGAAGGCTCCAAGGGCAAGCTGACCTGCCCGATCCCCCAGGGGATCACCGTCGAAGTCGCGGCCGATTCCATCAACCTTACCCGCGTCAATGACGAAGCCCAGAACCGGGCCTTCCACGGCCTCACCCGCGCCCTGATCAACAACGCCGTCGTCGGCGTGACCACGGGCTGGAAGAAGGAACTGGACATCGTCGGCGTCGGCTACAAGGCTGCCATGGACGGCGAAAACCTCCGCCTCGACCTGGGCTACAGCCACCCGATCAACTATGCCGCTCCCCAGGGCATCACGATCGCCGTGGAAAAGAACACTCACCTCGTCGTGACCGGGATCGACCGCCAGTTGGTCGGCCAGGTCGCAGCGGACATCCGCAAGTACCGGAAGCCGGAGCCCTACAAGGGCAAGGGCGTCCAGTACACGGGTGAAGTCATCCGCCGCAAGGCCGGCAAGACCGGGAAGTAGGGAGCAACCATGGCTAACGACATCTCGATCCGCCGTCAGAAGACCAAGAATCGCATCCGGGGCCGCATTTCCGGCACCCCCGAGCGTCCGCGTCTCACCATCTACAAGAGCCTCAAGAGGATCTACGTGCAGGCCGTGGATGACACCCAGGGTGTCACCATCGCCGCCAGCTCGTCCCTCGAAAAGGGCCTGCGGGAAACCCTGGCCTCCGGCTCCAACATCGCAGCCGCCAAGGCCGTCGGGGAGAGCATCGCCGCTCGCCTGAAGGAAAAGGGCATCACGTCCGTGGTGTTCGACCGCAACGGTTATGTCTATCACGGCCGCGTCAAGGCGCTGGCTGACAGCGCCCGGGCTGCCGGGCTCCAGTTCTAGGAGGGTGAGGAACATGGCATACAATGCACCAGACACCAAGCCCAACTCCCAGAGCGGCGACCAGCAAGGCGAAATGAAGGACCAGGTCATCTACGTGGGCCGCGTCACCAAGGTCGTGAAGGGGGGCAAGAACTTCTCCTTCAGCGCGCTGGTGGTCGTGGGCGACGGCAACGGCAAGGTGGGCTTCGGCCTCGGCAAGGCGCTGGAAGTGCCTTCCGCCATCAAGAAGGGCATCGAGAGCGCCAAGCGGAACATGATCCACGTTCCCGTGTCGCCCAACCGCAGCCTGCCCCATCCCATCACCGGCCGCTTCGGCTCCGGTTCGGTCCTCATGAAGCCCGCTCCCGAGGGCACCGGCATCATCGCCGGCGCCGCCGTCCGCGCCATCATGGAAGCCGCCGGCATCAACAACGTGCTCACCAAGAGCCTCGGTTCCTCCAACCCCCACAACGTGGTTCGCGCCACCTTCGAGGGTTTCAAGAACCTCATGGATCCCTACACGGTCATGACCAACCGTGGCCTGGATCAGGCGGAGGCCTAAATGTCCCAGCTCCTCGGCAAGCAGGTCGTCATCACCCTCAGGCGCTCCAGCATCTGCACCGTGCCCAAGCATCGTGCGTTCCTCCAGACCCTCGGTCTCAAGAAGGTCGGAGACAAGCGGGAGTGCGAGTACACGCCGAATGTGCATGGCATGGTCAAGCGCATTCCCTACCTCATCGACGTCACGGTGAAGGGGTAAGACATGAAGCTCAACGAACTCAGGCCCGCAGAGGGCGCCACGAAGAACCGCAAGCGCATCGGCCGGGGCAAGGGCTCCGGCAACGGCAAGACCGCCGGAGCCGGCGAAAAGGGCCAGAAGTCCCGCCGGGGCTACAGCTCTCAGCGCGGCTTCGAGGGTGGCCAGATGCCCCTCCACCGCCGCCTCCCCAAGCGCGGCTTCACCAACATCCATGCCATCCAGCTCCAGGAGCTGGGCCTGGACTTCATCAGCACCCATTTCGCCGAAGGCGAGACCGTGTGCCTGGAAGCCATGAAGGACAAGAACCTGCTTGACCCCAAGATGGGCGGGATCGTGGTCCTCAAGCGCGGCGAACTGACCCACAAGATCACCGTGGTGGCAGACCGCGTCACCAAGGGCGCCCGCGAGGCCATCCTGGCCGTCGGCGGCACCATCCAGGAGCCCCCCTGCTCCAAGCAGGCGTCCAAGTAGTCCTTCCCGTTAGGATTTGAAACGCATGGAAAAGCTCCGGCAGTTGTTCTCCAACCCCGAACTTCGCAAGCGCCTGCTGTTCACGCTGACGATGCTGGTGATCTACCGGCTCGGCGTGCACGTGTCGGTGCCCGGCGTCAACGCCGAAGCCCTGGCCAAGAACCTGGGCAAGGCGGGGGATCTGTTGAACGTGGTTGACCTGTTCTCGGGCGGCGCCTTCAAGAAGTTCTCGGTGTTCGCCCTGGGCATCACCCCGTACATCACGGCCAGCATCGTGCTCCAGCTCATGGGCGCGGTGGTCCCGGCCCTCGAGAACCTCCAGAAGAAGGAGGGCGAGGCCGGCCGCCAGAAGATCAACCAGTGGACCCGGTTCCTCACCGTGGGCCTGGCCTTCGTGCAGGGTTTCGGCATCGCGTCCCTGGCCCAGAGCCTGGGGCCCGACGTGGTCATCAATCCCGGCCTCGGCTTCAAGATCCTGTGCGCCTTTACCTTATCCACCGGCACCATCTTCGTGATGTGGATCGGCGAGCAGATCACGGACCGGGGGGTCGGCAACGGCATCTCGCTCCTGATCTTCGCCGGCATCGTCTCGGGCCTGCCCAAGGCGATGGAGACCATCGGCACCATGTTCATGGCGTCCCTCAAGGGCGCCGGCAACGTGGCCCCTCCGGGCGTCTTCCTCCTCCTGCTGGCTTCCATGACCGTCGTCCTCCTGGCCGTCGTCCTCGTGGAGAACGCCTACCGGAACATCCCCATCCACTACGCCCGCCGGGTGGATTCCTCCCGGATGGCCAGCCAGCGCAGTTCCTACCTGCCCCTCAAGGTGAACACCGCGGGCGTCATGCCGGTGATCTTCGCCAGCTCGGTGATCTTCTTCCCCGCCACCATCGCCCAGTTCACGCGGTGGGAGTGGCTGAGCAAGGCCTCCAGCTACATCAGCCCGCAGTCCCACTTCTGGACCTACACCCCGATCTTCGTGGGCGTGGTCATCTTCTTCGCCTTCTTCTACACCAGCATCGTCTTCAATCCGGACGAGACCGCCGACAACATGAAGCGGTCCGGGGGCTACATCCCCGGCATCCGGCCCGGCAAGGAGACCTCGGTCTACATGGACAGCATCCTCTCGAAGCTGACCTTCGCGGGCGCCGTCTACCTGGCCCTGGTTTCCATCGTTCCCCTCGTGATCACCAATTCCATGCCGGGACTGAATTTCTACTTCGGCGGAACCTCCCTCCTCATCGTCGTGGGCGTGGCCATGGATACCGTGGCCCAGCTTGAGAGCTATCAGGTGATGCGCCGCTACGACGGGTTCCTGGAGAAGGGTCGCATCCGGGGTGGCCGGCTGGCACGCTCGGGAGCGAAGACGCCATGAAAATCCATATCCTTCTCGGGGCCCCTGGCAGCGGAAAGGGAACCCAGGCCAAGCGCCTGGTTCAAAAAAGGTCTTTGATACACCTGTCTACAGGTGATATTCTGAGAGATGCCGTCTCGAAAGGGACGGAGATTGGCCTTCGGGCCAAGGCCCTCATGGCCAGTGGCAAGCTTGTGGATGACGACACGGTTAACGGTCTTGTTTTCGCGCGGCTGCAGAACGAGAGCGGAGATGTGTTGTTTGATGGATATCCCCGGACCCTGCAACAGGCTGAATCCTTGGAGACTTTCCTCTCCTCCCAGGGAATCGGCCTCGGATTCGTGATCGACATCTTCGTCCCCGAGAGTGTCTTGGAAGCCCGTGTGGTGGATCGCATGGTGTGCAGCAACAACGATTGCGGCGCCATCTACCACCTCGTCACAAAGCGGCCCCACCAGGAGAACGTCTGCGATCTGTGCCACAGTCCGCTGAAGCACCGCGCCGACGACTGCTCCGAGGCCTTCAGAAGCCGGATGGTTGAATTCAACAAGACCTTCCAGCCTCTCCAGGCCTTCTACAAGGAGAGGCCGAACTATCGCACCGTCGACGGCAACCTCGCGCCCGATGCGATCCACGCCACCATCCTTGAACTTTTCCAGGAGCAAGCTTGAGCAAAGAAGAAGCCATTGAGCTCGAAGCCACAGTGGTGGAGTCCTTGCCCAATGCCGTGTTCCGGGTCGAGTTGGAAAACAAGCACCAGGTCCTGGCTCACATCAGCGGCAAGATGCGGAAGAACTTCATCCGCATCCTCCCTGGCGACAGGGTCCTGGTTGAAGTCACCCCTTACGATCTCAGCCGTGGCCGGATCATCTACCGATTCAAGTAACCTCACACATTAATCCCTGGGGGAAACCCATGAAAGTCAGGCCCTCTATCAAGAAGCTGTGCGAGCACTGCAAGGTGGTCCGCCGCGAAGGCATCAATCGGATCATCTGCAAGAAGAATCCCAAGCACAAGCAGCGCCAAGGCTAAGGAGTCAACATGGCACGCATCGCAGGCATCGATCTGCCAATTGCCAAGCGCATCGAGATCGCGCTTACGTACATCTATGGCATCGGTCGCCCCAAGGCTCAGAGCATTCTGACCCGGGCCAAGGTGGACTTCAGCACCAAGGTGCGGGATCTCACCGAGGACGAGGTCGGGCGCATCCGTCGCGTCATCACGGCCGAAGAGACCGTGGAAGGCGATCTGCGCAAGAACATTGGCATGGACATCAAGCGCCTCATGGACATCGGCTGCTACCGGGGCCTTCGCCACCGGAAGGGCCTCCCCGTCCGTGGACAGCGCACTCACACCAACGCGCGGACCCGCAAGGGCAAGCGCAAGACCGTGGCCGGCAAGAAGAAGTAAAGGTTGAGGAACTGATATGGCAAAGACTCAGTCAAAGACCGCCGGCAAGAAGGTGGTCAAGAAAAAAGAAAAGAAGAACGTCCCCCACGGCGTGGCGCACATCCAGGCCTCGTTCAACAACACCATCATTTCCATCTCTGACCCCATGGGGAACATGCTCAGCTGGGCGTCCTCCGGCAACCAGAACTTCCGGGGCACCCGGAAGGGCACGCCCTTCGCCGCGCAGATCGCGGCGGGCGTCGCCGCCGAGGCCGCCAAGGAACAGGGCATCCGCAGTGTGGATGTCCGCGTGAAGGGACCCGGGGCTGGCCGCGAAAGCGCCATCCGCGCCCTGAACGCCGCCGGCATTTCCGTGACCAGCATCCGCGACGTCACCCCCATCCCCCACAATGGCTGCCGCCCTCCCAAGCGGCGCCGGGTTTAAGAGAGGAGGAGAACCATGGCTCGATATCAAGACGCCGTTTGCCGCCTCTGCCGACGCGAGGGCATGAAGCTCTACCTCAAGGGTGAGCGCTGTTTCAAGGAGAAGTGCTCCTTCGAGACCCGCAAGGGCAAGATCCCCGGACAGCACGGGGCCGCCAAGGCGAAGAAGCCCACCGGCTACGCCCTCCAGCTTCGCGAGAAGCAGAAGGTCAAGCGCATCTATGGCGTGCTGGAAAAGCAGTTCCGCCTCTACTTCGAGCGCGCCGACTCCAAGAAGGGCGTGACGGGTCACAACCTGCTCTCCTTCCTGGAAAGCCGTCTCGACAACGTCGTTTTCCGGCTCGGGTTCGCCCCCAGCCGCGCCGCAGCCCGCCAGATGGTGATGCACGGCCACATCCTGGTCAACGGCAAGCGCTGCGACATTCCCAGCTACCAGACCAAGAGCGGCCAGAGCATCGAGATCTCGGTCAAGGCCCAGGCCAACGACTTCGTTAAGTCCTCCCTGGAAACCGCGGCTGGCCGCGGAATTCCCCAGTGGCTCACCCTCGACGCCGGCGCCTTCAAGGGCTCCGTCATCGCGGTTCCCAAGCGGGAAGATGTTCCTCTAGACATCAACGAGCAGCTGATCGTCGAACTCTACAGCAAGTAAGGGGACAGGAATGCTGAACATCAGCGATTTCCAGAGGCCGCGTTTCGCGGAGGTCAGTGCGAGCTCGAAGACCGGCTCGTACGGCGAGTTTGTCGCCTATCCCTTCGAACGCGGTTTCGCCACCACCTGCGGCCACTCCCTTCGCCGGGTGCTGCTCAGCAGCATCCAGGGCGCGGCCGTCACCAACGTACGGATCAAGGGCGTGCAGCACGAGTTCACGGCCATGCCCGGCGTGTGGGAGGACATCACCCACATCCTCCTGAACCTCAAGGAAATCCCTTTCAAGCTCCATTCCTCCCAGCCCCAGATCGTGACCATCAGCCACAAGGGCGAAGGCGTGGTGACCTCCGGGTCCATCCGCTGCAACCAGAATGTGGAAGTGATGAACCCCGATGTGCACATCGCCACCCTGGGCGAGGACGGGGAACTTGAGATGGAGATCCAGGTCTCCATGGGCCGCGGTTTCGTCACGGCCGACCGGAACCTGGACGAGAAGCTGGGCCTCGGGTTCATCCCCCTGGATTCCAACCACAGCCCCATCATCCGCGTGAACTACATCGTCGAGCCCGCCCGCGTGGGCCACAGCACGGACTACGAGAAGCTGACCCTCCAGGTGTGGACCAACGGCACGGTCGACCCCAAGGACGCGGTGAGCGATTCCGCCCTCATCCTCCGCGAGCACTTCCTCATCTTCGCCCGCCAGGACGAGGATGCCGTCGAAACCGAGCAGGGCGCCACGATCCTCACCACCGAGGGCGTGAACGGCATGCTGGGCAAGTCGGTCGAGGAGCTCGAGCTGTCCGTCCGGGCCAACAACTGCCTGCGCAACGCCAACATCACCACCATCGGTGAGCTGGTGCAGCGCACGGAAGCGGAGCTGATGAAGACCAAGAACTTTGGTAAGAAGTCGCTCCAGGAGATCAAGGACGAGCTCGCCCGCATCGGCCTCTCCCTCGGCATGCGCATCGAACAAGAAGTCTAAGGAGCTTACCCATGCGTCACAATGTCACCGGCAAGCGCCTTGGCCGCACCACCAACCAGCGCAAAGCCCTCATGAAGGGTCTCGCCATCTCGATCATCGAGCATGAGCGCCTCCAGACCACCCTCGTGAAGGCCAAGGAGCTCCGCAAGTTCGTGGAGCCCTTCATCACCCTCGGCCGCAAGGACACCGTCGCGAACCGCCGCCTGGCCATGGCCCGGCTCGGCAGCAAGAAGGCCGTGGAGAAGCTCTTCTCCGAGGAATTCTCTGCCCGCTTCGTCGGCCGTCCCGGTGGTTTCACCCGCATCCTCAAGACGGACCACCGTCTGGGCGACGCGGCGGACATGGCGATCATCGAGCTCGTGGACTACGTCCTGCCCGAGCCCAAGGAAGCCGAAGCCACCGCCGAATAAGGCGACAACCGCTTCACGAAAGGCGCCCTCCCGGGCGCCTTTTTCGTTGGGGCGGGTCAGTGCTGCGGCGGGGCCTCGAGCGCATCCCCGAGGTCCGGGTCCCAGGCGGCCGTGGCGAGGGTGGCGCCTCCTGGCTCGATGCGAAGGGTCCGCCGGATGAGGGTCTCCTCGGCGGCGCCTGCGCCATGGCGCAGGGTGAAACCCGCGTCCGGGTCGGCCGTGAGGACGAACCCCCGGGGAGTCCGGCTGGAGGCGTCCCAGAGGCGCAAGGCGAGGGGCGCTTCCCCGGCGGCCATGGGCAGGAACCGGACGGCGTGAGGCGGCAGGCGGTACGACTGGGCGACCGGCAGCACCACCTCGATGCGCGGCCTCACCTGGACGGCCCGGCCCGCCTTGTACCGCCATAGACCCTGCCTGCCCGGCCCAGGCTCCTGGGTGAAGCCGACGGTCCAGGTGGCGTCCGACCGGTTGGTGAGGGTCAGGAGCCGAAGGGCCTGGGAGGCGGGGGCGCCGGGCACGGCCAGGGGGGCCGGGCCTTGCCCGGGTTCCTTGGATTCCTGGGGATCCTTGCCCTCCGCGAGGCGGGGGCGGGACAAGGGCCTGGGGGCGTCGATCGCCTCGGCCGAGGTGCGCTTCACGCCGCGGGCCGCCTGCGGGGGGACGGTGGCGGACGCCTTGGCGGGCGGATCCCAGCCGTCCCCCAGGATGCGAACCGTATCCCCCTCGACGACGCAGGGATTCCAGCCCGGGACGCCGTGCCGGAACTCGAGGGTCACGACGGGGGAACGGCCCTCCTTGGCCTCCTCCTTCGGGAAGCGCAGATACAGGGCCCGGCTCCTGCCGAGGCCGCCCAGGGGGCCGGCGTCGAACAGGCCGCAGGTGACGTGCTCGGGTCCCTTCCCGGTGGGGCGGGTGAGGGTGAGGCGCTGGCCCGGGTCGAGGCGGACCTCCCTGACCCGGGCGGGAAGGCGGCGCTCCCCCGAAGGCCCTCCGGGATACACGAGCAGGTTCGCCTCCCTGGAGTCCAGGATCAGGGACCAGCGGGATCTGGACAGGTTTTCGACGTGCACGTTCCGGTTGGCCGCCAGAGGGGCCGCGACCAGGCAGACGGCGGAAAGGAGGACGCGCGTCGCGGGGACGGGGCGGGCGGATCGGGACATGGCTGGGCTACCTCGCCTCCAATAATAAAATATTAATGGATCAAGGCAAGGGCCGGAAGGGTCCGGGGTCAGGCCAGGAGGCCTGCCAGGAAACTGCCGGGGGCCACGTAGCCCTCCACCCGGTCGGGCCCGGTGCTCAGGTAGGCGATGGGGGTCTCCACGCTGGCGGTGAGGGCCTCCAGGTAGACCCGGGCCTCGGCGGGGAGCTTCGCGGGGTCCTGGATGCCCCGGGTGGGGGTGCTCCAGCCCTTGAAGTATTTGATCTCGGGCTGGATTTCGTTCCAGTCCTGGATGCAGGAGGGGATGCGGGTGCCCACGCGGCCTTCGCCGTCCCGGTAGCCCACCACCAGTCCCACCTGGTCGAAGCCGTCCAGCACATCCAGCTTCATGAGGCCCAGGCCGTCCACCCCGTTCACCCGGCAGGCGTGGCCGGTGATGACGGAATCGAACCAGCCGCAGCGCCGCGGCCGGCCGGTGGTGGTGCCGAACTCCCGGCCCAGTTCCCGGATGCGGTCCCCGGTGGCGTCGAGCAGCTCGCTGGGCATGGGCCCTGCGCCCACCCGGGTGGTGTAGGCCTTGGCGACCCCCAGCACGTGGGAGAGGGCCTTGGGGGGCAGGCCGGTGCCGGTGAAGAGGCCTCCGATGCTGCAGTTGGAGCTGGTGACGTAGGGATAGGTGCCGTGGTCGATGTCCAGCAGGGTGGCCTGGGCCCCCTCGAAGAGGATGGATTCGCCCCTGCGCCAGGCGCTCCACAGGAAGTCCTGGATATCGCCGATCATGGGCAGGAGGGGCTGGGCGATGGCCAGGATGTCCCGGGCGGTGTCCGCGACGGACGCCAGGCCGGCTTCGGCGCCCAGGAGCTGGCTCACCTCGGCGTGCCCGTGGCTGATGCGCTCGGGAAGCGTGGCGGCGTGGAGGAGATCCCCCATGCGAACACCCATGCGAGCGGCCTTCATCTCGTAGGCGGGGCCGATGCCCCGGCCGGTGGTGCCGATCTTGTGGAGCCCGCCTTCGCGCCACTTGTCCAGGGCGATGTGGTGGGGCAGGATGATGTGCGCCTTATCGGAAATCAGGAGACGATCGGTCAGGTCGAACCCGCGCTTGGCGAGCCGGTCCAGTTCCTGCAGGAAGACCTCCAGGTTGAGCACGACGCCGGAGCCCACCACCAGGAAGCAGCCCTCATGGAGCGCCCCGCTGGGAACCTGGTGCAGGGCGATGCTGACGCCGTCCACCACGACGGTGTGGCCGGCGTTGTTGCCGCCCTGGAACCGCACCACGTTCTGGAACCGCGAGCTCAGAAGGTCCACCAGCTTGCCCTTGCCCTCGTCGCCCCACTGCAGGCCGAGGATGGCCAGATTCTCCGCAAGAACACTCATGCATTTACCCCCATCCTCCAGATTACCGCGCCGGGGTCCGGTCTCCTAGGTACCGGAAGCAAATGGGGACACCAGGACCGGATGAGGCTACCCTTTAGTGTCCGGTCCTGTCTTCAGTGGGGAGGCGGGGTTCAGAATATTCCGGGGGGGCCGCATGTTCGAGAAATTCACCGAAAAAGCACGCCGCGTCATGTTCTTCGCTCGCTACGAAGCCAGCCAGTTCGGCTCGGAGAGCATCCAGAGCGGGCATCTCCTGCTCGGTCTCCTGCGCGAGGCCGAGAAGACCTCCATCCAGCTGCTGGATCGCATGGGCGTCCAGACCAACCTGCTGCGGGAGCGTCTCATTTCCGCCCTGAGCCCGCGCGACAAACGGCTCACGCCCAGCTCGACCAGCATCGACATCCCCATGGAGGAGGAGGTCAAGCGCATCCTCCAGCACGCCACCCAGGAGAGCGCCAAGCTCAACCACAAGCACGTGGGCGCCGAGCACCTGCTCCTGGGCATGCTGAAGGAGGAGCAGGGCCTCGCGGGCCGCCTCCTGAAGGAGGCCGGCGCCGACCTCATCGCCGCCAAGGAGATCCTCCTGGAAGCCACCAAGGAGGAGAAGATCGCCAAGAAGAAGAAGGAGCACCCGCTCCTGGCCGAGTTCGCGAGGAACCTCTCGGAGCTGGCCGAGCGCGGCATCTTCGACAACCTCATCGGCCGCGAGACCGAGGTGGACCGCATCATCCAGATCCTCTCCCGCCGCCGCAAGAACAACCCCATCCTCCTGGGCGAGGCGGGGGTCGGGAAGACCGCCATCGTGGAGGGCCTGGCCCAGAAGATCCACGAGGGCCTCGTGCCGCCGAGCCTGCAGGAGAAGCGCATCTACGCGCTGGACCTGAGCCTGGTGGTGGCGGGCACCAAGTACCGCGGCCAGTTCGAGGAGCGGCTGAAGTCCATCATCGCCGAGGCGTCCAAGGACCCCAGCGTGGTGCTCTTCATCGACGAGATCCACAGCATCATCGGCACGGGCGCCGCCGAAGGCAGCCTGGACGCCGCCAACATCCTGAAGCCGGCCCTTTCCCGCGGCGAGATCCAGTGCATCGGCGCCACCACCCACAAGGAGTTCGCCAAGTACATCGACAAGGACCGCAGCCTCGTGCGGCGTTTCCAGCCGGTGAACGTGAACCCCCCGGACGAGCCCGAGAGCCTGCGCATCCTGGAAGGCATCCGCAGCCGCTACGAATTGTTCCACCGGGTGCGCTACACCCCGGCCACCCTGCTGGCCTCGGTGTACCTCTCCAACCGCTACATCACCGACCGGTCGCTCCCCGACAAGGCCATCGACCTCCTGGACGAGGCCGGCGCCCGGGTGAAGCTCCGCGGCGGCGTGACCGTGGGGGAGAGCCACAAGGCCGAGGAGGAGCTGCACCGGGTCATCACGGAGATGAACGAGGCGGTGCTCAACCGCGACTTCGAGAAGGCCGTGCTGCTCCGCCAGAAGGAAGTGCAGCTGCGGGAGCAGATCACCGGGACCGAAGGGGAGCTGTCGGAGGAGGACTACGAGAGCTTCGCCGAGGTGACCGAACGGGACATCGAGGACGTGGTGGCCTCCTGGACGGGCATCCCCGTGCGGGCCCTCAAGAACGAGGAGAAGGCCAACCTCTCCCACATGGAAGAGCACATCAACGAGCGCGTCATCGGCCAGGAGGAGGCCGTGAGCGCCGTGAGCCGGGCCGTGCGCCGGGCCCGCACCGGCCTCAAGAACCCCGCCCGGCCCATGGGCTCCTTCCTCTTCCTGGGCCCCACGGGCGTGGGCAAGACCGAGCTGGCCAAGACCCTGGCCGGGTTCCTCTTCGGCGATCCCAAGAAGATGATCCGGTTCGACATGTCCGAATTCATGGAAAAGCACGAAGTTTCCAAGCTGCTCGGGGCCCCTCCGGGGTACGTGGGCTATGAAGAAGGCGGCATGCTCACGGACAGGATCCGGCGCAACCCCTATTGCGTCATCCTTTTCGATGAAATGGAAAAGGCCCACCCGGACCTGATGAACGTCCTCCTGCAGATCTTCGACGACGGTCAGGCCACGGACGCCTTCGGGAACCAAGTGGACTTCAAGAACACAATTATCATCATGACCTCCAATGTGGGCAGCCGGGAACTCCTCCCGGACAAGAACCTTGGCTTCGGGATAAAGGATGACCGTCCGGATTCGAAAGCTGGCGAAGCGCTCAAGGTGCTCAAGCGGACCTTCCCGCCCGAGTTCCTCAACCGCATCGACGAGATCGTGGTGTTCAACCGCCTCGGGGACGCGGAGCTCCGCAAGATCGTGCGCCTGCTCATCAACGACCTCAACGTCACCCTCCAGAAGCACAGCCTGGTCGTCACCCTCTCCGACGAGGCCTGCGACTTCCTGGTGCGCACCACGGTCCGCGACCGCGCCTACGGCGCCCGGCCGCTCCGCAGGGCCATCCAGAAGATGGTGGAGGACCCCCTCGCCGAGCTCATGGTCGCCCAGGAGGAGGTGCCCGCGGGCATGGTCCACTTCGATCTGGTTGATGAGAAGCTCGTACCTTTGTTCACCGAGACACCCGCCGTTACCGAACCCCAGCTCACCGAGGTCCAGGGATGATTTAGAAATCCGCCTTGCGGGCGGCCCGGTTCGCCGGGGGACCTTCCAGAGAGACCGACGGCCCTTTCGGCCTTGGGAATTCAATGCTCGACCTTATGTAATGGATCATGAATGAGATTGCTCGCCGAACCCCAGCGCCAGACCCCTCGTCGCCCGCTTCTTAGCCAGTGGGCACGGGGCCTGTCCCCCCTGGTGCTGGCGGCCAGCCTCCAGGCCCTGCCGGCCCTGGCCCAGGACTCCGAGGTCATCACGAAGATCGAGGTCATCGGGGCGCAGAAGCAGACGGCGGAGACCATCATCTTCAAGACCGGCCTGAAGCCGGGCGACGACCTGCGCAACGTGGACCTCACGGCGATCCTGGACAAGCTCTGGGCCACCAATGCCTTCGACGACATCAAGTTCCAGGCCGATGACGAGGAGAACGGCAAGAAGCTCATCATCATCGTCAAGGAGCGGCCCCTCATCAAGGAAGTGGATTTCCGCGGCGGCACGGAAGTGGGCCTCAGCTCCCTGAAGGACAAGATCAAGGAGAAGAAGCTCACCATCAACCCCGATACCGTCTACGATCCGGAGGCGGCCCGCAAGGTCAAGGACCTCATCGTCGACCAGTGCGCCGAGAAGGGCTTCCGGAACCCGGTCATCGAGGTGTCCCTGGAGAGCATGGGGCCGACCGTCTCGCGGCTGGTCTTCGACATCAAGGAAGGCGGCAAGGTCAAGATCTACAAGGTCGCCTTCCGCGGCAACAAGGCCATCAGCAGCAAGGCCCTCGCCAAGGTCATGGCCAAGACCCGCAAGCACTGGATGTTCAGCTGGCTCACCTCCCATGACCTCCTGGTGGAGAAGAACATGGACGAGGACCTGATGGCCATCAAGAAGGCCTACTGGCGCCTGGGCTACAAGGACGTCTTCGTGGGCAAGCCCACCATCGAGGTGAGGGACGTCACCGCCGAGAAGAACAAGAAGAAGAACGAGAAGCGGGTCAAGGAAGGCAAGTCCCCCAAGTACGATCTGCGCGCGGAGCTGATGATCCCCATCCTGGAGGGCGAGGCCTATTCCGAGGGCACCTTCAAGCTCGAGGGCAACGACAACGTCATGAAGGGCGAGGCCGGCGAGAAGTTCTACCGCACGAAGATCGCCGAGGCCAAGCGGGACAACCACTCCTGGCTGGCCAAGCTGCTCAGCATCAAGCCCGACATCCAGGACCCCAAGGAGACCGAGAAGCGGCCCTTCGACCTGGATTCGCTCAACGCGGGCATCGACAAGGTCAAGGAACAGTACAGCAACATGGGCTACATCATGTTCCGGGCCGAGAAGAAGATGGATGTCCGGGAGGTGAACGGGGTCAAGAAGGTCGACGTCACCCTGAAGGTGGACGAGGGCGAGCTCTACACCGTGCGCCACCTGAACTTCGAAGGCAACAGCGTCACCAAGGACAAGGTCCTGCGCCGGGCCATGATCCTCAAGGAAGGCGACCCCTTCCAGACCGAGCTGTTCAAGGACTCCTTCACGGGCCTGGGCCAGCTGGGCTTCTTCGACGTCAAGAGCTCGGAACCCAAGGTCGACATCGTCCCCGACAAGCCCCAGGTGGACATCACCATCAAGGGCGAGGAGGCCGGCGTCAACGAGGTGCTCTTCCAGGGCGGCTACGGCTCGGTGCTGGGCTTCTCCCTGGGCATGAGCTTCTCCACGCGCAACCTGGGGGGCGGCGGCGAGACGCTGAGCCTGAGCTACAACGGCGGCAAGTACCAGCGCATGGCCTCCATCTCCTTCACCGAGCCCTACATCTTCGACCTGCCGTACTCCCTGACCACCAGCATCTCGGACGGGACGACGGACTACGACGCCTCCCGCGTGGGCGCGGCCTACGCCTACAAGCAGCTCTCCCGGGCCCTGGGCGTCTCCATGGGCACGCGTCTGTCCACGTTCATCCCCGGCAAGACCTGGGCCTGGTTCACCACGTACCAGGTGGGCTACACCTTCCGCATCCTCAAGATCGAGGGCGGCCGGAACTACTACTACCGGGACACCAGCTCCCAGCTCACCTCGACGATCAACAACTTCATCACCTACAGCACCGTCAACCATCCCTTCAAGCCCACCCACGGCACCAAGCTGTCCCTGGGCTTCGAATACGGAGGCTGGCAGTTCGGCGGGGACCGGCCCTTCTACCGCACGACGCTGGAATTCGCCAAGTGGACGAACATCGGCGAGCGGCACATCTTCGGGTTCAACTCCAGCTACGGCTATGTGCGCAACCTGACCAACGACAGCCTGGCCATCTGGGAGCTGTACCGGCCCGGCGGCGAGAACTCCATCCGCGGCTACACCTACGGCCAGGTGGGCACGGCGGCCAGGGACAACAACAACACGTTCGTGGTCGTGGGCGGCAACAAGCAGTTCATCGCCAACGCCGAATACCAGTTCAAGATCGCCGACCAGTTCCGGATCGTGGCCTTCTACGACGCGGGCAACGCGTGGGCCCAGGGCGTCAAGATCTTCCACGAGTCCCTGCGGCGCAGCGCCGGTCTCGAGTTCCGGTTCTTCCTGCCCATCAGCCCGGCCCCGCTGCGGCTCATCTGGGCCCGCAAGCTCAATCCCTACGAGTTCGACACCGAAGGGAAGACGCAGTTCCAGTTCAGCATCGGCACCACCTTCTGATCCCAAACCACCCCCCGTCAACCCGGAGCCACCCATGCGCATCCTGAACGCCCTGCTGCCCCTGGCGGCCGTCGTGAGCCTTTCCGCCCAGGACATCACCCCCAAGATCGCCGTGTTCGTCCCCGACCGGCTCATCGCCAACACCGTGAGGGGCCGCCAGCTCTTCGCCGAGCTCGAAGTCACCAAGAAGAACCTCGAGGAGAAGCTCAAGGCCAAGGGCGAGGAGGGCGCGCGCCTCCAGGCCCAGCTCCAGTCCCCGAGCATCAGCGACGCCGGCAAGGAGCAGATCACCAAGCAGCTGCGCGATGCCGACTACGAGTTCAAGAAGCTCCAGGAGGACAGCCAGGCCGAGTTCCAGAAGACCCAGCAGAAGGTCTTCGGCCAGTTCCAGCAGGAGGTCGGCCCCATCGTCGACGCGGTGGCCAAGGAACAGAAGATCCAGCTGGTGCTGCAGTACCAGCAGGGCCTCATCGCCTACGGCGAGGAGAGCTGGATGCTGGCGTTCACCAACGAGGTGGCCAAGCGCTTCGACGCCAAGACGCCCGCCACCGGTCAGCCTGCCAAGCCGGCCGCTTCCGCCCCCGCCGCCAAGCCTGCCGCCAAGCCCGCCACCCCCAAGAAGTAGCTAGTCCCGGCCCGTAGAGCCGTAGCCGCCCCCGCCGCGCTGGGTGTCCCCCAGGGCGGCGGCGTCGCGTTCGGGGCGCCATTCCCAGGCCGGCACGGGGGCCAGGAGGAACTGGGCGATGCGCTCGCCCCGGGCCAGGGAGAAGGGGGCCGTCCCGTGGTTGACCAGCACCACGGCCACTTCGCCCCGGTAGTCCGCGTCGATGGTGCCGGGGGCGTTGAGCACGGTGACGCCGTGCTTGAAGGCGAGGCCGGACCGGGGCCGGACCTGGCCCTCGAAGCCCTCGGGGATGGCCATCACCAGGCCGGTGGGCACCAGGCGGCGCTCGCCGGGGGCCAGGGTCCACGTCTCCCCCTCGGCGATGGCGGCCCGCAGATCGAGGCCGGCCGCGTGGGGCGTGGCCCTTTCGGGCAGGGGAAGGCCCTCGCCGTGGGGCAGGAAGCTGATGGGGACCTGGATCATGGACACTCCGCCGTGCCCTCCACCTTAACGCGACCCTAACCCGGCGGGACCTCTTCTGCGTTACCTTTCATGAATGCGGAGGTCACCATGAGGATCGGGATCGCTTTGGCGACGTTGACGGTTTGCGCCGGCCTGGTGGCGGCGGAAGGGCCCGGCTCCGGCAACCGCACCGAGACCCGCTCCGAGAAGCTGGCCTTCGGGTCCAAGCTCTGGGTGAAGAACCGCAACGGGGCCATCCGGGTCGTGGGCTGGGACAAGGAGGAGGTTTCCCTCGTCGCCCAGATCCGGGACACCTCCAAGCGCAAGATCGACCTGGTGGTCCAGCACGTGGGCGCCGACCTGGACATCGAAGCCCAGTTCCAGCAGCCGGTGGTGGTGTTCAGCTTCGGCTTCGCCCCCAGCCCGCGCTGCGAGATGACCCTCAGCGTGCCCCGCAGGGTCATGGGGCACTTCCGCACCACCAACGGCCCGGTCTCCGTGGCCAGCCTGGAGGGCTACGCCCGGTGCGAGACCACCAACGGCGACGTGGTGATCCGGGACCTCAAGGGCGAATGCCTGGCCGAGACCACCAACGGCGCCCTGGAGGCCTACAACCTCAAGGCCCGCATCAAGGGCGGCACCACCAACGGCCGGATCCGCCTCGAGGACGTGGAGGGAGGCATCCAGCTGGAGACCACCAACGGCGGCATCGTCGCCAGGAACCTGGACGGCTGGGGCGAGGGGATCCGCCTGGAAAGCACCAACGGCGGCATCGAGGTGGTGCTGGGCAAGGCCACCGGCGATATCCGGGCCGAGAACTCCAACGGCGGCATCGACATCAAGGTCGCGGGCGCCACGGTGGTGGAATCGGCCAAGCACTCGGCACGGGTGAAGGTTCCGGGCCGGGAGCAGAAGATCACGCTGGAAACCACCAACGGCGGGATCACGGTCCGCTAATCTGGAGTCATGTTCGACCCGAGACCGTTCCTCCTGGCCCTCCTGGGCGCGGCCTGCGCCGCCCAGATCATCCAGCCGCCCGACGTGACGGACCGGACCCTGTCCAACGGGATCAAGGTGCTGATGGTGGAGCGCCCCGGCATCGGTGCCGTGCGGGCCGAGGTGTTCATCCAGGGGGGACGGGCCGCCGCCGGGGGCCTCGCCCCGGCGGCCGCCGACCTCCTGGCCCGGAGCCTCTTCCGCCGCCAGCCCCCCGCCCAGGTGGAGAAGGACCTGGACATGACCCTGCGCCAGGAGGGCACCGCCTTCGAAACCCTCCGGCTGGAGCGGCTCCGCCAGGCCCGCCGCCCGGACCGGGCTCCCTCGCCGGAGCTCCCGGCCCTCCAGGCCATGCACCGGGCCGCCCTGGCGGCCATCCAGGACCACATGCGCCCCTCGGACGCCTGGGACGAGGTGGATGCCCTGGGGGGCACCCACCGCACCTGGGACGTTACGGCGGACTACATCGCCCATGGCTTGGACCTGCCCGCCGGCCAGGTGGAGGCCTGGTGCCGGCTGGAGGCCGCCCGCCTCGCCCACCCGCCCCTGGGCCGCTTCCCCCTGGAGCGGGAGCGGCTCCTGCTGGAGGTGGACAGCGGGAAGCCCCCCTGTCCGTCCTCCCTTTCCGTGCTGCTTTCCATGGCCCTGGCGGGGCGCCCCTATGCCCAGGCTTCCGAGTTCCATCGCTCCGACGTGGAGTCCATCACCCTGGCCGACCTGAAGGCCCTGGGAAGGCACCTCCTGGCCCCCGGGCGCATCACCCTGGTCCTGGTGGGCGATTTCCGCTCCGATGCCCTCCTGCCGGCCCTGGAGCGCGCCTTCGGTGTCCTGGGGAAGGGGGAGGCCGCCCCGGCGCCCGCGCCCTTCAAGGACGACGACCCCATGAACGCCCTGGAGTCGCCCGCGGGGCGGAAGATGCTGGTGAGCACCACCGGGGAGACCCGGATCATCGTGGGCTGGCGGATCCCCCCGGCCAACCACCCCGACGGCCCCGCCCTGCGCGCCCTCGCCCAGGTCATGGCCGGCAGCCCCAGCTCCCGCCTGAACCAGGCGCTCCTCACCACCAAGGGCGTCGCCGGCACCCTCGCCCTCAGCATCGGGGTGCCCGGGCAACGGGACCTGAACCTTTTGGTGGTGGACGCCGAACCCGCCGCGGACCACTCCCTGGCCGAGCTGGAGCAGGCCATCATGGGCGAGGTGCTGCGCCTGCAGCGCGAACCCCTGCCCGAGGCGGAGGTGCGCCGGGCCCAGGTCCAGCTGGAGGTGCTCCAGATCCAGGTGCAGGAGGACGCGGCCGCCCTGGCCGGCGCCCTGGGGAAGGCCCACTGCCAGGGGGGCGACTGGCGCCTGGCCTTCCGGGCCCTCTCCGCCGCCCGGGACCTCCGGCCCTCCGACATCCAGGCCGCGGCCCGCACCTACCTGGTGCCCTCCCGCATGACCGTGGCGCAGTTCGGTCCGGATCCGCTCCTCCTGCCCCTGGATCAGACCGAGAGCCGCCTGCTCCAGGTCCTCAATGCCCTGGTGCAGCGGCGCATGGCCGATCCCGTCGAGGCCCAGGGCGTGCTGCGGGAGGCCCTCAGGCAGCTGCGCATGCTGAGCCCGGGCGAGCGCCTGCAGACCCTCAAGCTCCTGGAAGCCCAGGTGGCGCCATGAGGGCCTGCCTGTTCCTGGCCTGCGCGGCGCTCGCGGCCGCCCCGGGGCCCCAGACCTTCACCCTCCCCTCCGGGTTGCGGTGCCAGCTGCTGGAAAACCATGACCAGCCCCTCATCCGGGCGGAACTGGCCGTGCGATGGGACGGCGAGCCACGGCCCGGCCTGGGCGGCTTCCTGGCCCAGCTCATGCGGGCCGGGGGGGCCGGGACGTACACCCGCCCCGAGTTCAACCGGGCCCTGGACGACCTGGGCATCACCTTCGGGTTCGAGAGCGGGCCCGGCCTCTACCGGTGGACCCTGGCCACGGACAGCCGCAGCCAGGAGCCCGCCATGGAGCTGCTGGCGGACGCGGTCTTCCGGCCGGCCTTCGACATGGGGACCCTGGGGGCCCAGCGCCTGGCCGTGGGCCGGCAGTTCACCGCCGCCGGCGCCCAGGATCGCGGCCGGGCCCGCTTCCTGTGGGCCCTGGGGGACCCGTCCGTGGAGCTGCCCCTGGTCGCCGGGGCCGTGGACGCGATGGACTTCACGGAACTGCAGGCGTTCCGCCGCCGGGTGGTGCGCCCCGAGAACGCCTCCCTCGTCCTCCACGGCGACCTGAGCCTGGTCCAGGCCAAGGAGCTCGTCTTCCTTCATTTCGGGCTTTGGGGGCCGGGTCCCCGGACAGCCCCCCCGGGGCCAACCCCCCCGGCCGCCGCCGAACCCAGGCTCCTGGAGGTGCTGGACGGCGGCGAGGCCGAGCTGTGGGCCGGACGGTCCGCGGCCGGGTGCGATCCCGCCGTGCGGGAACTGCTGGAGGACCTGCTGCAGCAGCTGCCCCGGGTCCTGTCCCCGGGCCTCGTCGGCGAATGGGGCATCGGTCCCGGCCGGCCGCTCCTCCTCAAGGTCAAGGCGGGCGCCGGCGCGCGGGACGGCCTGGTGGCGGCCTTCCTGCGGACCCTGGAGGGGATGCGGACGCAGGGCTTCACGGAGCAGGACCTGGACCGGGCCCGGGCCCGGTGGAAGGCCCGCGTCGCGGCCCTGCCCCTGCATCCCCAGGACCTGGTCCGCCGCCTGCAGGAGGGGGTCCTGGACCCCGCCTTCGCCGCCCGCGTGGAGGCCGTGCGGCTGAAGGACGTCAACGAGGCCCTGGCCGCCCTGCTGGCCCCGGCGGACCTGCGGTACCTCCTGCTGGGCGGGGATGCCGCCCTGGTTCAGAAGGCCGAAGCGGCGGGCCTGGGGCCCGCGGTGGCGATCAACTGACCTGGACCCCGAAACGGGCCGCGAGGTCCAGATAGCGCTCCTGGATCCCCCGGATGACCTGCGGAGGCAGGTGGGGCGCCGGGGGCCGCTTGTCCCAGTCCGGGAGGGTCTCCAGGTAGTCCCGCAGGAACTGCTTGTCGAGGCTGGGGGGGTTGGAGCCGGGCCGCCACGCGTCGGCCAGCCAGTAGCGGCTGGAGTCGGGCGTGAGCACCTCGTCGATGAGCATCAGGCTGCCGTCCTCCAGGAGGCCGAACTCGAACTTGGTGTCGGCCAGGATGATGCCCCGTTCCAGGGCCAGCTCGCAGCCGCGTCGGTACAGGGCCAGGCTGGCCGTACGCACCCGGGTCGCCAGCTCCTGGCCGATGAGTCCGGCCATGGTGGCGAAGTCGATGTTCTCGTCGTGGCCCTCCTCGGCCTTGGTGGAAGGGGTGAAGATGGGTTCGGGCAGGCGGTCGGCATTCCGCAGGCCGGGGGGCAGGGCGATGCCGCAGACCGTGCCGCTCTTTCCGTATTCCTTGAGCCCGGAGCCGGCCAGGTAGCCGCGCACCACGCACTCCACGGGCAGGGGCGCGGTCTTGCGCACCAGGATGGAACGGCCCCGGAGCAGGTCGGCATGGGGCCGGAGGGCCTCGGGGTAGGCCTCCACCGAAGTGGCCTCCAGGTGGTTGGGAAGGAGGTCCGCGGTGGCACCGAACCAGAAGTTGGCCACCTGGGTGAGGATCCGGCCCTTGCCGGGGATGCCTTCGGGCATGATGCAGTCGAAGGCGGAGATGCGGTCGGTGGCCACGATGAGGAGGCTGCGCCCGAGGTCGTAGACATCCCGCACCTTGCCGCGCCGGAAGGCGGGGAGGGGCAGGTCGGTTTTCAGGAGTGCGTCCATGGCGTCCTCGTTCAGGGGGTGGAAGGCAGTTCCGGGATGTGCCGGGGGGTGGGGGCCAGCCAATGGAGGGCCATGGGCAGGAGCTGGTAGCGGTTCTGGATGTTCACCCACCGGGATAGTTCGGTTTCCCGCACGGTGGTTCCCGGCCCGGTGACGGGCAGGCCGCGCTCGGCGCAGAAGGCCTGGACCTCGGCGCCGGTGACGCCCAGAAGGGCGGGCAGGACCTCGAAGGGGTAGGTGTTCTCGTTGAAGGCCGGGGCGAGGATCCGGAAGTCGAAGGTCTCCCGGAGCACCGAAAGGGTGGCCTCCCGGTTCAGCTCCAGGGCCGCGTCCAGGTGGGGGAAGGGGTCCTGGCCACCCAGGCTCCGGGCCTGGGCGGCGCCCAGGTGGGCCAGCGGGTGAACGGGGTTGGCCTTGAGGAGCTTGGCGAAGGCCTCCCCGGCTTCCAGGGCACGCCCCAGATTGATGAGACATTCACCCCTGTGCAGCAGGGATTCGGCGTTCCGGGGGTCCTGGGCGAGGATGCGGTCGGTGATCTCCAGGAGTTCCTCCACCATGCCGGCCTTGCGCAGGAGGGCTGCGAGGTTGTCCAGGGCCGAGCGGTGGTTGGGGGTGAGGAGGAGGAGCCGCTCCAGGAGCTCGATGGCGTGGGCGTCGTCCATCTCCTGTTCGGCGCGCTGGGCCCAGTCCCAGAGGACCTCGGCTTGGCGCGCCACGGGGTGGCTGAGGGTGCCCCGGCGCTCGTCGGAGGGGTGCAGCAGCTGCGTGCAGACCCAGGTGTAGCGGCCGGGGTCCCGCCCGCCCGGAGCGCCCAGTTCGTCCTCGATCGCCCGGATGACGGTCTTCAGGCCGCGGTCCCACAGGGGCGGCACCGGCATCTGCACATGGGTCTGAAGCTCGCGGCGCAGGGGCTGGAGGGGGTCCCCCGTGCGGCCCAGGTGGAGCTTCAGGCGCAGGAAGCGCAGCTCTGCGGGGGGATCGGTCTCGACCCGCACCCGCAGTGCGAGTTCGCCCGTGTCCGGGTCGAAGCCGTCGAGAAGGAGGTACTGGAGGTGGGCCCGCATACCAAGAGATTAGCAAAGGTAGTTGACCGCGAGTCCTTTAGCCATGAATATTGGGATGTTCCAGAGTTGCAGGGAGCCGCCATGAAAATCCTGTCCGTCGTCGGTTGCGCGCTTATCGCCTTGGCACCCGCGACGGCGCATGCGGGGGGTCTTGAACTGGGATTGCTGCTGGACAAGCAGGTGGGCAAGGCCCAGGCGCTCACGGCGCCCTCCAACGGCCTGAAGGCGGGCAACTACGATTCGGTGGGCCCCACCGGCCTGGGCTTCCGCGCGGCCTACACCTTCCTGGACCTGAAGATCGCGGGCCTGGGCGCGGCCGTGACCTACCACCCCAAGGCCGAGGGCGACCTGAAGCTGGGTTCGGCCACCCTGGGCAAGTACGGAAGCGAATATTCCGCCGTGGGCCTGCAGGCGGATTGGAAATTCATCATCAACCTGAACGCCGGCATCGATTACCGGTTCGAGAAGCTGACCACCTCCGGGCCCGGCCTGCCGACCGAGACCACGAACCTCGGCCGCCCCTGGGTGCGCGCGGGGCTGGGGTTCTCCGCCCCCCTGCCGGTGGTGAGTCCCTTCGTGCGCCTGGAAGTGGCGGCGCCGCTCAGCACCCCTGCCAAGGGCGACGGCAACGAGGAATTCCGCAAGGCCATGGCGCCTTCCTTCCAGGTCGCCCTGTACGGGGGCATCCGCTTCTAGGGGCCGAATGGAACTGCGCGTTCTAGGATGTTCGGGAGGCGAGGCCGAGGGCAACCGCCTGACGGGGCTCCTCGTGAACGGCACCGTCGCCATCGACGCGGGGAGCCTCACCCAGGCCCTCTCGCTCGAGGAGCAGGTGGAGATCCGGCAGATCTTCATCAGCCACTCGCACCTGGACCACATCTGCACGCTGCCCTTCTTCACCAAGAACATCTTCGGGCACACCGACGTGCCCGTGGAGATCCACGCCCTGCCCGAGACCCTGGACGCCCTGCGCCGGCACCTCTTCAACGACGAACTGTGGCCCGACTTCTCGGTGATCCCCAGCCCCGACAACCCCATCATCCGCTTCACCGAGATCGAGCCCGGCCGCACCTACGAGGTGGAGGGCCTGCGCATCACGCCCATCCCCGTGAACCACCTGGTGCCCTGCGTGGGCTACTGCGTGGAGGACGACCACTCCGCCTTCATCTTCAGCTCCGACACCGCCGCCACCGACAAGGTCTACGAGGTGGCCAACGCCACGCCGAACCTGCGGCTCTTCATCACCGAAGCCAGCTTCCCCAATGCCCAGGGCTGGCTGGCGGACGCCTCGAAGCACCTGACCCCGGAGAAGCTGGGGAAGGAACTGAAGAAGCTCAAGGTGGACGTGCCGGTGGGCATCTACCACCTGACGCCGGGGGACCGGGCGGTGATGCTGCCCGAACTGAAGGCACTGAAGGATAAGCGGTTGAAGCTTCTGGATCAGGACTCACGATTCCAGTGGTAGGGCAACGCTCATGTCCTCAGGAATTGAACCGATTGAAAACCGGGCTTTGAAACGGTTTGGATAGGCCGTTCATTCCCCAGCGTGAATTGGGTGAAATGGGGTGTCATTGTGGGTGTCGGCGCTTGAATTGGGTGAAATTGGGTGTAGTTTTGGGTGCATGTTCCGCACTGAATCCCTCCAGATCACCCAGGAATTCCTGAACCTCATCGCGAGGATCGAGGAATTCAAGGGAATCTGGCGCACCCTGGGCGTTCTGGCCCCGGACCGGCTGGCGACCCTGCGCCGGGTGGCTACGGTGGAAAGCATTGGATCCTCCACCCGCATCGAGGGCAGCCGGCTCACCGACAGGGAGGTGGAACGCCTTCTGGGTGCCCTGGAGATCCGGGAATTCGCAACCCGGGACGAGCAGGAGGTCGCCGGCTACGCGGGGGTGATGGAGCTGATTTTCGCCTCATGGCAGGACATCGCCTTCACCGAGAATCATGTCCGCCAGCTCCACCGGGACCTGCTGGTCCACAGCGACAAGGACGCTTGGCACCGGGGCGACTACAAGACCACTTCCAACTCCGTGGCGGCCTTTGATGCGGAAGGGAACCAGGTGGGGGTGGTCTTCGAAACCGCCGCGCCGTACGACACCTCCCGGTTGATGGGGGAGCTGACCGGGTGGGTCCGGGAGGAGCTGGAGAGTCGCCGGATCCATCCCCTGCTCGTCATCGCCATCTGGGTGGTGGTCTTCCTGGAGATCCACCCGTTCCAGGACGGCAACGGCCGCCTCAGCCGTGCCCTGACGACGCTGCTCCTCCTCAAGGCGGGCTACGCCTACGTTCCGTACAGTTCCCTGGAGAGCATCATCGAGCGGAACAAGGAGGCGTATTACCTCGCGCTGCGAAAGACCCAGGGAACCATCCGCACCCAGGCTCCGGACTGGCAGCCCTGGGTGGGATTCTTCCTGCAGTCCCTGCACGAGCAGACCCGCGTCCTTGGCCGCAAGATCGAGCGCGAGAAGAAGGTGCTGGCGGCCTTGCCCAGGCACTCCCTCCTCATGGTCGAATTCGTCCGCGAGCAGGGAAGGATCACCATGCGCGAAGCGGTCCGGGTTACGGGCGCCAGCCGGAATACGCTCAAGGTGCAGCTCCGGACCCTGGTGGTATGGGGTTTGCTGAACCAGCACGGGCAGGGGCGGGGCGTCTGGTACGACCTCGCATGAACGAAGGGCCGGGACGAATCCCGGCCCTTCATTCCCAGGTCGTTCAATCAGTGCCCGATCGGTTTCCCTGCAGCCTGCAAGCGCACCAGGCTGGCGGCGAGCTTGGCCTGGGCCACGTCCAGCTCGTCCTCGGTGTCGGCATCCTTGATCATCTTCAGGGCGCGGACCCGGGCGGCCTCGGCGCGGTCGGCGTCGATCATGTCCACGGTCTCGCTGATGCGGGCCAGGATGGTCACGTGGTCGGGGCCCACTTCCGCGAAGCCGCCGAAGACCGTGAGCCAGTGCTTCTGGTCGTTCTCGGTGTAGTAGACGAGGCCGGTGCCCAGGGCCGTCACCAGGGGGGTGTGGCCGGGCAGCACGCCGTAGTAGCCCAGCTCGGCGGTGGGGAACTGCACCTCCGAGACGTGGGCGGAAAAGACCCGGCGTTCGGGGGTAAGCACTTCGAGGAGGATGGAGTCGGTCATGGCAGCCTCAGGCCTGGGCCAGCTTTTCCGCCTTCGCCGCGGCCTCTTCGATGGTGCCGACCATGTAGAAGGCCTGCTCGGGGAGGTGGTCCCACTTGCCGTCGCAGATCTCCTCGAAGCCGCGGATGGTCTCCTCCAGCTTCACGTACTTGCCGGGCATGCCGGAGAAGGTCTCGGCCACGTGGAAGGGCTGGCTGAGGAAGCGCTGGAGCTTGCGGGCGCGGGCCACGGCGAGCTTGTCGTCGTCGGAGAGCTCGTCCATGCCCAGGATGGCGATGATGTCCTGGAGCTCCTTGTACTTCTGCAGGATGGCCTTCACGCGCATGGCGGTGCCGTAGTGGCGCTCGCCCAGCACGCGGGGGTCCATGAGGCGGGACGTGCTGGCCAGGGGATCCACGGCGGGGTAGATGCCCAGGGCGCTCAGCTCGCGGGAGAGGTTGGTGGTGGCGTCCAGGTGCGCGAAGGTGGTGGCGGGCGCGGGGTCGGTGTAGTCGTCGGCGGGCACGTACACGGCCTGCACGGAGGTGATGGAGCCCTTCTTGGTGGAGGTGATGCGCTCCTGCAGCTCGCCCATCTCGGTGGCCAGCGTGGGCTGGTAGCCCACGGCGGAGGGCATGCGGCCCAGGAGGGCGGAAACCTCGGCGCCGGCCTGGGTGAAGCGGAAGATGTTGTCGATGAAGAGCAGCACGTCCTTGCCCTCGGCGTCGCGGAAGTGCTCGGCGACGGTGAGGCCGGTGAGGGCCACCCGGGCGCGGGCGCCGGGAGGTTCGGTCATCTGGCCGTAGATGAGGGCCACCTTGCTCTCGGCGATGTTCTCCTTGTTGATGACGCCGGAGTCCATCATCTCGACCCAGAGGTCGTTGCCCTCGCGGGTGCGCTCGCCGACGCCGGCGAACACCGACAGGCCGCCGTGGCCCTTGGCCAGGTTGTTGATGAGCTCCATGATCAGCACGGTCTTGCCCACGCCGGCGCCGCCGAAGAGGCCCGTCTTGCCGCCCTTGGCGTAGGGCTCCAGGAGGTCGATGACCTTGATGCCGGTCTCGAACATCTCGGCGGTGGTGTTCAATTCGTCGAGCTTGGGGGCCTCGCGGTGCATGGGCAGCGTGGTCTTGTTGCCCAGGGGGCCGCGCTCGTCCACGGGCTTGCCCACGACGTTGATGATGCGGCCCAGCGTCTCCGGGCCCACGGGCACCTGGATGGCGCTGCCGGTGTCGACCACCTTCTGGCCGCGCACCATGCCCTCGGTGGGCTCCATGGCCACGCAGCGCACGCGGTTCTCGCCGAGGTGCTGCTGGACTTCGAGCGTCACGGTGGTGGTGACGCCGTTGGCGTCGGTGATGTCGGTGAGGATGGCGTTGAGGATCTCGGGGAGGTGGTTCTCCTCGAACTCCACGTCCACGGCGGGGCCGATGATGGCGATGACGCGGCCTTGCTTCATTTGACTCATGTCGGACCTCAGGGCGAAAGGGGATTGATCAGGCGTTGGCGCCGGACACGATCTCGATGATCTGGTTGGTGATGGAGGCCTGCCTCAGCTTGTTCATGTTGAGGGTGAGGCGGGCGATCATGTCCTCGGCGTTGGTGCTGGCCTTGTCCATGGCTGCCATGCGCGCGCCGTGCTCGCTGGCGGAACTCTCCAGCAGGGCGTGCAGGAACGTGGTCTCGATGAAGCGGGGCAGGAGGGCGTCCAGAACCTTGGCGGGGCTGGGCTCCAGGAGGGGAGGCACGGCCTCGTCGGCGTGGGCGGGGATCTCCATGGGGAAGATGCGCAGCGTCGTGGGCACCTGGGCGAGGGCCGAGGCGAAGTAGTTGTGGATGACGTACAGCGCGTCGATCTCGCCGGCCTCGTACTGCTTCGCGGCTTCCACCGCGATCTCCTGGGCCAGGGCCGGGAGCCCGGCCAGGGCGATGCCGGTGCGGTCCGCGGCGTAGGCCATGCCGCGCTTGCGGGCCCAGTCCGCGGCGCGCTTGCCCACCGCGTCCAGGTGGACGATCTTCGAGCCGGTGGTGGTCACGAAGGCCGTGGCCTGCTTGAGCACGTTGGCGTTGAAGCCGCCGCAGAGGCCCTTGTCGCTGGCGATGACCACCAGGCGGATGTTCTTCTCCTCGCGGGGGGCGAGAAAGGCCTGGGCGATGGGGCTGTCGACGGAGGCGCCCAGCTCTTCCGAGCGGGTCACCACGTTGCGCACCACGTCCAGCATCTTGGCGGCGTAGGGGCGCAGGGCCAGAAGGCTTTCCTGGGACTTCCGCAGCTTGACGGCGGAAATCATCTTCATGGCCTTGGTGACCTGCTGGGTGTTCTTCACCGACCGGATCCGGCGGCGAATGTCCTGTAGGCCGGCCATGGGTTATGCTCCCGCGGGCTGGTTGAGCGAAGCCTGGAAGGTCTCCTTGAAGCTCGTCACCTGGACCTTCAGGGCGGCCTTGGTCTCGTCGGAGATGACCTTGGTGTCCCGGATGGCCCGGAGCAGCTCGGGAGCGTTGATGTCGAGGTACGAGTGGAGGCCGGACTCGAACTTCCGGCACTGGTTGACCGGCAGGTCATCCAGGAAGCCGGCGGTGGCGGCCCAGATGGTGACCACCTGCTTCTCCACGGGCATGGGCACGTACTGGGGCTGCTTGAGGATCTCCACCAGCCGCTGGCCGCGGTTGAGCTGGGCCAGGGTGCCCTTGTCCAGGTCGGACCCGAACTGGGAGAAGGCCGCCAGCTCGCGGTACTGGGCCAGCTCGAGCTTGATGGAGCCGGCCACCTGCTTCATGGCCTTCACCTGGGCGGCGCCGCCCACGCGGCTCACCGAGATGCCCACGTTCAGCGCGGGCCGGACGCCCGAGTTGAAAAGGTCGGATTCCAGGAAGATCTGGCCGTCGGTGATGGAGATGACGTTGGTGGGGATGTAGGCGGAAACGTCGCCGGCCTGCGTCTCGATGATGGGCAGGGCCGTCAGCGATCCGCCGCCACGCGCCTTGCTGAGCTTGGAGGCGCGTTCCAGCAGGCGGGAGTGGAGGTAGAACACGTCGCCGGGGTAGGCTTCGCGGCCGGGAGGGCGACGCACCAGGAGCGAAATCTCGCGGTAGGCCACGGCCTGCTTGGAGAGGTCGTCGTAGATGGCGAGGACGTGCTGGCCGGGGTTGTCGGCGGAGGCTTCCTTGCCGTCCACGCCGTGCCACATGAAGTACTCGCCCATGGCCGCGCCGGTCATGGGGGCCAGGTACAGCAGGGGCGCGGGCTCGGAGGCCGTGGCGGCCACCACGATGGTGTGCTTCATGGCATCGAAGTCTTCCAGGGTCTTCACCACCTGGGCGACCGTGGAGCGCTTGAGGCCGATGGCCACGTAGATGCAGATGACGCCCGTGTCCTTCTGGTTGATGATGGCGTCCAGCGCCACGGCGGTCTTGCCGGTCTGGCGGTCCCCGATGATCAGCTCGCGCTGGCCGCGGCCGATGGGGATGAGGGCGTCGATGGCCTTCAGGCCGGTCTGCATGGGCTGGCTCACGGACTCGCGGTCCACGATGCCCGGGGCGATGCGCTCGATGGGGTTGCGGCCGGCGGAGGCGATGGGGCCCTTGCCGTCGATGGGGTTGCCGAGGGCGTCGATGACGCGGCCCACGAAGGCCGGGCCCACGGGGACGCTCATGATCTTGCCGGTGCGCTTGACGGTGTCGCCTTCCTTGATGGCGGCGGTCTCGCCCAGCAGGATGATGCCGACGTTGTCCTCCTCCAGGTTGAAGGCCAGGCCCTTCACGTCGTGGGGAAGCTCCAGCAATTCGCCGGCCATGACCTTCTCGAGGCCGTGGGCCCGGGCGATGCCGTCACCCACGCTGATGACCGTCCCGATCTCGGAAACGTCCACCTGGGCGTCGAAGCCTTCGATCTGGCTGCGGATGATGCGGGAAATCTCTTCCGCGCGAATGTCCATGCGTTCCTCCGAAATTCCGGGACGGGGTTAGGCAGAAAGGAGCTTGGCCTTCAGGAGCCTGAGCTGGCCCTGGAGGGAGGCGTCGTAGACGGTGGAGCCCACCTGGACCTTCACGCCGCCGAGGATGGCGGGATCCGGCTGCCAGCGGAACCGGATGGTCTTGCCGGTGCGCTGGGCCAGGGTGGCCGTGAGGGCCGTGGTCTGGGCCCCGGTGAGGGGCTGGGAGCTCTGCACGCGGGCTTCCACCACGCCCGTGGCCTGGTCGACGAGTTCCGAGTAGGCCTCGGCGATCTCGTGGACCAGCGGCAGGCGAGCGGCCTTGGCCACCACCTGGAAGAACGTGCGCACGGTGGCGCTCATCTTGCCCTGCTCGAGGATCGCGTCGAAGGCCGCGGCCTTGCGGGACGGGGCCAGGAGGGGGTAGAAGGCCAGGCGGGTGAGGTCGGGGTTGGCCTTCACCAGGGCGGAGATCTCCGTGAGCTCCTCCCGGTAGGCGGCGAGCTTGCCTTCCTTCTGGGCCAGATCCGCGAGGGCCTTGGCGTAACGGCGAGCGACGAGGCGGTTGCTCACTGGGCACCTCCGACCTGCTGGATGGACTGGTCGATGACGCGGGCGGCCACGTCGCCGGTCACCTGGTTCTGGAGCCGGCGGCTGGCGCCCTCCACGGCCAGGGTGGCCACCAGGGTGCGCAGCTCGGCTTCGGCGGCGCGCTTCTGGTAGTCGATGTCGGCGGCGGTCTGGGCCCGGATCTGGGCGGCCTCGGCCTGCGCGGACTGGATGATGCGCTCCTTCTCCGCCTCGGCCTCGGTCTCGGCCTTGGCCATGATGCCGGCCAGCTCCGCCTGGAGCCCGGCCATGCGGCCCTCCAGCTCGGCGATCTGGGCGTCGGCTTCGGCGCGTTCGCGCTCGGCCTGGCTGAGCTTGTCCTCCAGCTCCTTGGCCCGGGCCTTGAAGGCGCTGGACAGGGCGCCCTTCAGGAGGAGGAAGAGCAGCCCCGCGAAGAGGGCGAAATTGAAGGCCTGGATCCCGAACTGGCCGGCCTTGCCCAGCTCCATGCCGAAGAGCTTGAAGGGGACGTGGTGCGCTCCCCCGTGCCCTTCGCCGGTGGCCTCATGGCCGCCCTCGTGGGCCGCTGCGGCCTCATGGCCGGCCGGAGCCTCATGGCCTTCGGGCTTTGCTTCATGCCCTTCAGGCTTGGTTTCGGGCTTGGCCTGGGCGTGGCCGGCGGGCTCCTGGGCCCGCAGGGCGGGCGTTCCGGAAGCGAGGCCGCAGAGAAGGGCCAGGAAGACGAACGGTCGGAGGATTTTCATCATGCCTGCCGGAGAAGATGGGAAACCATGGATTCGGAAAGGGCTTCCACCTGGGTCATGAGATCGGCCTTGGCCGATTCCTGCGTGGCCTTCAGTTCGGCCAGGGCGCGCTCCCGGTGTCCCGCCGATTCGGCGCGGGCCTTGTCCAGCAGGGCCTCCTTCTCCGCGGACGCGGCGGCGGAAAGGCTCTTGCGGTGCTCGAAGGCCTTGGCCCGGAGCTCCTTGAGACGGGCGGCATAGTCCGCCTGGCGCTCCTCCACCAGGGCGGCGGCCTCGGCCCTGCGGCTGGCGCCCGACTGGATGGCCGTTTCGCGGTCGTCCATGACCTGGATGATCGGCTTGAAGAAGGCGTATTTGAGGAAGATGAAGAGGGCCGTCACCAGGACCATCACGAAGACGAGGGTCCCCGGATCGATCTTCATGGGATCCGGCAGCGCGTCCATGAAACCCTGGGGCTCGCCTGCATGAAGGATCCCTGCCCCGCCAATCGACATCAGAACATCAGGTAGCACGGATTCCTCCAATTGGCCTGCGTTTCCCCTCAACTCGGACCGCCCGGGGCGCAGGAAGGAAGGTCCTAGATAAGGGAGCCAGACATTCTCTCAACTTCGCAGTCATACCTCAAGCCAGGGATTTAGCCTTGACGCAGCGGGTGTCACGTGAGAGTATCAATGTTCGGCGATACGGGCGATTAGCTCAGTCGGTAGAGCAGCTGCTTTACACGCAGCATGTCGGCGGTTCGAGTCCGTCATCGCCCACCAGAAATGGTGCTTTGAAAACCAGGGGTTGTAGCTCAGTCGGTTAGAGTGACGGCCTGTCACGCCGTAGGTCGCGGGTTCGAGCCCCGTCAGCCCCGCCAGTAAAAGGAAGCGCCCTCGTCATGAGGGCGCGACTTTTTTAGGGAGCCACCCTCATGAAACTCCCCATCGTAGCCCTGTGTGGTCGTCCCAACGTGGGCAAGTCTACTCTTTTCAACCGACTGACCCGGAGCCGGGCGGCACTCGTGCACGATCTGCCGGGCATGACCCGGGACCGGAGCTACGGGCGGGTGACCTGCCTGGATGAGCTCGGCGATCCCACGGAGGTGTTCGAGCTGGTGGACACCGGCGGCCTGGACTTCGACGGGGCCGACGTGATCACCATGGGCATCACCCGCATCGCCGAGGCGGCCATGCAGGAGGCCCACGTGCTCGTCCTCATGGTGGACGCCCACGACGGCTGGAATCCCGACGACGCCGAGATCGCCACCCGCATCCGGGTCCAGGGCAAGCCCTCCATCCTGGTCATCAACAAGATCGACGGCGTGCGGGGCGGGTCCCCGGACAGCGCCTTCTACGAGCTGGGCTTCGACGAGGTGCACATCCTCTCCTCCGCCCACGGGGACGGGGTGCCCGAGCTGCTGGAGAGCATCAAGGCCCACCTCCCCTTCCACCGCACCCCCGAGGAGGCGGAGATCCACGATCCCGGCGACGAGCTGCGCTTCGCCGTGGTGGGCCGCCCCAATGTGGGCAAGTCTTCTCTGGTCAACAAGTTCCTGGGCTACGAGCGGAGCCTGGTGAGCGACGTGGCCGGCACCACCCGGGATACGGTGGACACGGTGTTCCAGGTGGAGGAGCGCATCTACCGCCTCATCGACACCGCCGGCATCCGCCGCAAGGGCAAGACCAACGAGGGCGCCGAGAAGCTCTCGATCCTCAAGGCCAAGCAGGCCATGGCCCGCGCCGACGTCTCCCTGCTCCTGGTGGACGCGGTGGAGGGGGTGACCCACCAGGACGCGGTCATCGCGGGCTACGCCCACGACGCCGGCGCCGCGGTGATCATCGTGGTGAACAAGTGGGACCTGGTGGAGAAGGACACCTTCACGTCGCTGTCCATGGAGGACAAGATCCGCCAGGACCTGGGCTTCCTGCAGCACTCGCCCATGATCTTCGTGTCGGCCCTCACGGGCCAGCGGGTATCGAAGATCTTCGCCCTCATCCACGAGGTGGCCGACGCCCACGCCCGGCGCATCCCCACCAGCAAGCTCAACAATTTCCTCCGGGAAGCCGTGTCGAACTTCCCGCCCGCGGCCACCGAGGGCCTGAAGCCCAAGCTCTACTTCATGACCCAGGTGGGCACCCGCCCCCCCAGCTTCGTCATCAAGACCAACACCGACCGCGAACTGCACTTCAGCTACCAGCGCTACCTGGAGAACCGCCTGCGGGAGCAGTTCGGGTTCATCGGCACCCCCATCCGCCTCGCCTTCCGCAAGCGCGGGGTGGGCGAGGGCCAGGACGAAGGCACTGCGAAGGTCCGGAGGATCCTGGATCCCGGAGAGGGGCTGAAGCCCAGCCGGAGCGCCGAGGCCAAGTCCCATTCCTCCCAGGGGCCCTCCACCCGGTCCCGCACCTTCCACCGGCCCAAGGCCGAGGGCGAGGCGGACGAGCCGCGCGCGCCCCGCACGCCGAAGGCTCCCGCCAAGCCGGCCAGGCCCGCGGCCACCCGCCCGGTCCGGGCGACCAAGGCCGCTCCCGCCAAGGGCCGAGCGTCCAGGGGCGTGAAGGGGCTGTCGGCCACCCGGGCTGGGCACTCGGCCAAGCGGCAGGTCAGCAAGAAGAAGTAGGAATCGATGCGATGCAGGAGGGGGCCTGCATGGCCCCCTTCTCTTATCCCTTTTCCATCCCCGTCCATCCCCGTTCATCCCCGGCGAATAGAACGCCGGGTGCTTCGGTCCCAGCGTTTCGGCAGCATCCTTGGCTTTCAATCGCCGGGGATGAACGGGGAGTGCGCCAGGCCAAGCCTGGGCGAGGAGGATGGATGACCTAAGACAGACTGAAACCTCGCAATGGAGCCCAGCGGGGAGGCAGCAAGCCCCGCCCGGCAAAGCTGGCCAGCAGCCGGAACCGAGTCTTGCGTGGGGAAGGGCGACCGACCTCGTGAAGCGTAGACAGGGAGTGCATGGGCCGTGTGATGGAGCCCCGAAAGCATCCAACCGTGGGAGTCGACGCCGTTCTCCGATCGGAAGACAGCACCCGAAGGTCGCAAGGGCCTGACCGTAGGGTCCCACCGGGGTCATAGAGCAGGGCACGTGCACAGGGGTTCCCCAGGAACCTGGGAGATCCAGCCATCTCCGCCAACAACCCAGTGGTGAGGGAAGCCACGTAAAACGAACCCAGGCTCGCCGGGGGGTGCCGCCCCCGGCGGGAGCGAACAGCCGGCACAGGGCGGTACCGCAAACTGAAGGAAACGAAGGAGCGCGGGAGGGGTGGCCGGAAGTCGGAGCAGCTCATAGTAGCGATGATCGCGGGGAACCGGGCCGCCGGGACCCGCTGGAGCCAAGGAGCTGCCGGATCACGGAACCGTTGAAGGGAAAGATAATGGGTGCAATGACATCCAACAGCGTCTCCACGAAACAACAACGGATCGCAGAACTGGCCAGGATCCACCCGGAGGTGGCTTTCACCTCCTTGGCCTACCACATGGACCTGGACTGGATGAAGGAAGCCTTCGGGCGCACCCGCAAGGATGGGGCGACCGGGGTGGACGGCGTGACGGGCAAGGAATACGGGGAAAACCTGGAGTCCAACCTCCAGAGCCTCCTGAACCGGGCTAAGAACGGCGACACCTACAAGGCCCCTCCAGTCCGGAGAACCTACATCCCGAAAGGGGATGGCAGCCAACGCCCCCTGGGCATTCCCGCCTTCGAAGACAAGGTCCTGCAAAGGGCCGTGGTGATGGTGATGGAACCGCTCTATGAGCAGGACTTCCTGGACTGCTCCTACGGGTTCAGGCCCGGGCGCTCCGCGCACATGGCGCTGGAGGCGATTTGGCAGGGGTTGATGGACATGGGGGGAGGCTGGGTGCTTGACGTGGATATCCGTAAGTATTTCGATACTTTGGACCACGGGAAGCTGCGGGAAATCCTTGACCTGCGGATGAAGGACGGCGTTCTGAGGCGCCTGATCGGCAAATGGCTCAACGCGGGCGTGCTGGAGAAAGGATGCATCACGCACCCGGAAACCGGCTCGCCCCAGGGCGGGGTGGTCAGTCCGATGCTCGCCAACATCTACCTCCACGAGGTGCTGGACGTGTGGTTTGAAAGGGAGGTCAAGCCCCGACTCCGGGGTCGGGCCTTCCTGGTGCGCTACGCGGACGACTTCGTGATGGGCTTTGCCCAGGAGGAGGATGCCAAGCGGGTTATGGAAGTCCTGCCCAAGCGGTTCGAGCGGTATGGCCTGACGATCCACCCGGATAAGACCCGGCTGGTGGAGTTCTGGAAGCCGAGGGAGCCCAGGGACCCCAATGGGGGACCAGGCCACTTCGACTTCCTGGGATTCACCCACTACTGGGCCACGGCCAAGAACGGCCGGTGGGTGGTGAAGCGGAAGACCGCGAAGAGCCGGATGAGTCGGGCGCTCACGAAGATCGGGGAGTGGATGGCCAAACACCGCCACCTCCCGGTGCGCGAGCAATGGCGGACGATCAACCAGAAACTGGTCGGTCACTTCAGGTATTACGGGATCACGGGGAACTCCAGGGCCCTGGCGCACTTCCGCTATGAAGTTGGGCGAAGGTGGCGTGGATGGCTCAACCGGAGGTCCCAGCGGGCCCGCATGACCTGGGATCGCATGAACAAGCTTCTGGCTCGGTTCCCACTGGCCCCAGCCATCAGTTACGCATCGAAACTACGTCCTCAGCGACCGTGACGAGGAGCCGGATGCGGTAGTCCCGCACGTCCGGATCTGAGGGGGGCCGGGGGCGCAAGCTCCCCGGCCTACCCGACTGGGCGGGGATAAAAAAAGATATAAAAGATGTTATTGCAATCCATGCCCAGGCCGGCCTAGAGCGTGCCCTGGATGATCCCCCCGTCCACCTGGATGGAACTACCCGTCAGGTAGCTGGCTCGCTCGCTGCACAGGAAGGCGATGACGTCGCCGATCTCCTCCGGCCGCCCCAGGCGGCGCACGGGGATGGAGGCGTTGGCCTTCTCGAAGTAGTCCTCCACGGTGGTGCCGTCCTTCCGCGAACGCACCTCGGCCAGGTGGAGCTGGCGGTCCGTCAGGACGTGGCCGGGCAGGAGGGCGTTCACCAGGACGTTGTAGGGGCCGAACTCGGTGGCCATGGTCTTGGTGAGGGCGGACAGGCCGGCGCGCAGGGCGCTGCTGATGGTCAGGAGGGGCACCGGCTGCTTGGCCACCAGGGACGTGATGTGGACGATGCGGCCCCACTTCCGCTCCCGCATGCCGGGCAGGACGAGGCGGGACATGCGGACCACGTTCAGGAGGGTGCTCTGCACGCCGCTCTCCCACTGGGCCTCGGTGAGGTCCAGGAAGGTGGCGGCGGGGGGGCCCCCGGTGTTGGTGACCAGGATGTCCACCTGGCCGAAGGCGGCGAGGGTCGCCTTGAACCAGTCCTCGATCTCGGCGGGGTTCGTGACGTCGCAGGGGACGGCGAGGACGGAGCAGCCCAGCTCGGCCCTGGCGGCCTCCAGGGCGGCCCGGTCCCGGCCGCAGATGGAGACCCGGCAGCCCTCCTTCACCAGGGCGGCCGCGGCGGCCTTCCCCAGGCCCTTGCTGGCGGCCGCCACCATGGCCACGCGGCCCGTGATTCCCAGTTCCATGGCTGCACCTCCCGAGGTTCCCAGGCTGCCACGATCGGGGCGCGGCCGGAAGCTGTGACTTGGGAGGAAGACAAGGGGGGGCCGGTCCTGTAGCCTGGATCCAAACCACTTTCCCCGGGAAGCCCCATGACGGAAGCCATCAGAAGATCCCTGCGCGATTCGGTCCTGGCCCGATGGACGTCCCTGCTCATCGTGTCGTTCACGATGCTGTGCGGGTACTACGTGGCCGACGTCCTGTCCCCGCTCAAGCCCCTGATCGAGCAGCAGCTGAAGTGGACCAGCGCGGAGTACGGGTTCGTCACGGGAGCCTACGCCTGGTTCAACGTCTTCCTCTTCATGCTCATCTTCGGCGGCATCATCCTGGACAAGATGGGGGCACGGTTCACCGGCATCCTCGCGAGCTCGCTCATGGTGATCGGCTGCGGGATCAAGTGGTGGGCGGTGAGCACGCACGCCCTGGACGGGACCATGGTCCCGCTGGTCCACGTCAAGGGCCAGGTCATGGCGGCCTCGCTGGGGTTCGCCACCTTCGGGGTGGGCATCGAGATCGTCGGGGTCACGGCCACCAAGGTCATCGCGAGGTGGTTCAAGGGCTACGAGATCGCCCTGGCCATGGGGCTCCAGGTGGGCACGGCCCGCATCGGGACCGGGCTCGCCATCGGCCTGGGCGGGCCCATCGCGGTCTACTTCAAGTCCGTGGGGGCGCCCATCCTCGTGGGGGTCGTGCTCCTGGGCGTGGGCCTCGTGGCCTACTTCTTCTACTGCGCCATGGACCTGAAGCTGGACCGGACCGAGGGGGTCGACACCCAGGGCGTGGCCGAGGAGGATGCCTTCCGCCTGTCGGACATCGGCGAGATCCTGCGCATCCGCGGGTTCTGGTACATCACCATCCTCTGCGCCCTCTTCTATTCGGGCGTCTTCCCCTTCCTCAAGTACGCCCCGGACCTCATGGTCCAGAAGTTCCACGTGAAGGAGAGCCTGGCCGGCTCCATCCCCAGCATCCTCCCCTACGCCGCCATGCCGCTGACGTTCCTCTTCGGCAGCTACTACGACCGCAAGGGCAGGGGCGCCACCCTCATGGTCATGGGCTCCGTGCTCCTGGTGGCCGTGCACTTCGTGTTCACCGTGCCGCTGCTCAACAGCTGGGTGGTGGCCCTGGTCGCCACGATCTTCCTGGGCTTCGCCTTCGCCCTGGTGCCTTCCGCCATGTGGCCCTCGGTGCCCAAGTTCATTCCCCACCGCCAGCTGGGCACGGCCTACGCCCTGATCTTCTGGACCCAGAACCTGGTGGCCCTGTGGGGCGTCCCCTACCTCATCGGGTACGTGCTTGACCGCTATTGCATCGTCGGCACCCGGGTGGTGGACGGCGTCAGCAGCCCGGCCTACAACTACGCCCTGCCCATGATGATCTTCACCTGCCTGGGCGTGCTGGCCGTGGTGTTCGGCCTGCTCCTGAAGATGGAGGACAAGGCCAAGGGCTTCGGCCTCGAGCTCCCCTGCCAGGAACGGTAGCTACAGCAGGTTCGTCCAGGCCCCGCCGTTGTGGACCTCGACGCATCCCTCCCGCTCCAGGAACTGCTTGGCGATGCCGGACCGGCCCCCGCTGGCGCAGAAGACGATCACAGGCCGGCCGGGATCGATCTCGGCCACCCGGAGCTGGAGCTGGTCCAGGGGGATGTTGACGCTGCCGGGGACGTTGCCCTGGCCGTACTCGGCCGGGGTCCTCACGTCCACGAGCTGGGCGCCTGCGGCTTTGAGCTGGTCGAAATCACCCACGGGGTTGGCCTCCACGGAAGAAGAGCAGGATCTGCTTGACGATGAAGAGGATCCCCCAGACCAGGGCCAGAACGAGCACTGCCTTGCCCAGGTACATGGGATCCTTTCCTAAGATGCTTTAGAAGATATCCTTGTTCCGTTCCCGGAGGCGATCCCATGACCAGCATCGAAGAAAGGGCCCGGGCCATCCGCCTCGTGTGCACCGACGTGGACGGGGTGCTCACCACCGGGGCCCTGGTCTACGGCACGGATCCCCGGCACACCAAGGCCTTCAACGTGCGGGACGGGGCCGGGATCAAGTGGCTCCAGCGGTTCGGGATCCCGGTGGCCTTCATCTCGGGTCTGGATTCCCCGGCCACGATCCACCGGGCCTGGGATCTGAAGGTGGAGGACTGCTTCGTGGGCCACCTGGCCAAGAAGCCGGTGCTGGACCAGCTCTGCGCCAAGTACGGCCTGGCCCCGGAGGAGGTCGCCCACGTGGGCGACGACCTGGCCGACCTGCCCCTGCTCACGCGGGTCGGCCTCGCCTGCTGTCCCCGGGACGCCGTGGCGGAAGTGCGCGCGGCCTGCCATCTGGTCGTGCCCGTGGACGGCGGTGCGGGCGTGGTGCGGGCCGTGGCCGAGGCCATCCTGCGGGCCCAGGGGCACTGGGACGAGGTGGTGGCCTCGTACTGAAGTAGACTGGAGCCACTTCCATAGGATCCGCCATGCACGCCGTCCATAGGACACTGGCCATCACCTCGGGAATCCTCCTGGCCTCCGCGCTCTGGGGCCAGGAGGCCGAGCCCTCCACCCTGGGCCTCCAGCTGCGGGGGAGCTTTCCCGAATCGGGCCTGGGGGATGCCGTGGGCGGCGGGAACGCGCCGGGGGTGGGTATCAGCCTCGTGATGGAGAACGACCTGGCCGAGTACTACCCGGGCTGGCGGTACCGCGTGGCCCTGGGCATGGACTTCTGGTTCTGGGGCAACCTGACCAAGCTCCCCGGCTCCGCGGGCAAGGTGTCCGTGGGCCACCTCAGCGCCGAGGCGGTGCGGATGCTGCGCCCGGCCAGCCCCAAGGGCCCCTACCTGGTGGCGGGCGTGGGCATCTACGAATGGTCCTGGTCGAAGTCGGACCCGGTGCTGGGCAAGGTGGACCAGAAGGCGGGGCACATGGCGGGCACCTTCGGGTTCGGGTACCGCTGGACGCGGTCCCTGGACTTCGAGGTCAAGGCCCTCATGGGCAAGATGGACCCCGACACCACCGCGGTGGCCATCATGGCCGCGGCCACGTACCGGTTCTAGGGCTGCCGGCAAAGCCCGGGGCTTCCTGGACACAGGATGAAGGGGGCGCTCAAGGCCGGAAGATCCCCATCCATCCCATACATCTGATTCACATCCCTGTTTCAGCAGGGCGATTGCAGGAATGGGTCGGCGAAGGCAGCTAGCCTGCGCGCCTTCTCATTCCTGGCCGACCCTGCTGAAACAGGAATTGGATCGAGAGGAAAGGGCAGGATAAGGCCTGGCCGGTTCTTTCCTAGAGAAACGCGGCAAGGTGGTCCGCCACCCGGCGCGCCGCTCCCGGTTCGCCCAGGCGGGCCCGGATGCCGGCCAGTTCCTCGCGCATGGAGGCCGCCTTCCCGGGTTCCAGGAGGTCCTTGAGCACCTGCCGGAGCCGGACGGGGTTCACCTCGCCCTGCAGGAGCTCGGGCGCCACTTCGCGGCCGGCCACCACGTTGGCCAGGCCGAAGTGGGGGATCCGCACGAAGTACCGCGCGGCCAGATAGGTCAGGGGGCTCAGCTTGTAGATGATCGCGAAGGGCGTGCCCAGGAGGGCGGTCTCCAGGGTGGCGGTGCCCGAGCACACCAGGGCGGCGTCGGCGTAGGCCCGGGCGGCGTAGCCCAGGTCCTCCACCAGCCGGATGGGGGCGCCTTCCAGCCGGAGGGAGGCCGCATCCAGGGTGGGCGCCACGGGGAGCACCCACTGGACGTCCGGGCCGTCCCACCCGGCGACGGTGGCCACCAGGGGCGGCAGGAGGCGGTCCAGTTCGCTGCCGCGGCTGCCGGGAAGAAGGGCCACCAGGGGTCGGGAGGGGTCCAGGCCGGCCCTCCGGAAGAAGGTCTCCCGGTCCACCTCGGGCACCACGGCCTCCACCAGGGGGTTGCCCACCCAGAGGGCCTCCACGTGGAGGCCCTGGAAGAGGGCCGGCTCGAAGTCGAACAGGCAGTAGAGGGCATCCAGGGTGCGGCCCAGTTCCGGGATGCGGCCCGCCTTCCAGGCCCACACCTGGGGGCATACGTACCAGTGCAGGCGCAGGCCCGGCATCGCCTTGCGGAAGGCCTTGGCCAGGCGGAGGTTGAGCCCGGGATAGTCGATGAAGAGGACCGTGCCCACCCCCTCCTCCCGGGCCACGTCCTGGATGAGCTTGAAGAGGCGGCGCAGCTTGGGCAGGTGGCGGATGACCTCCACGAAGCCCACGACGCCCAGATCCTTCACGTCCGCCAGTTTGCGGTCCAGGAAGGGGGTCATGAGGCCGCCGCCCACGCCGATGATGCGAAGGTCGGGGCGCAGGGCTCGGAGCTCCTTGAGGATCTCGGCGCCGTGGAGGTCGCCGGAGGCCTCGCCGGCGATGACGAGGAGGGGCTTCACTGCGCGCCTCCCTTGAACAGCACCTCGGGCCAGGCCCGGGCCAGGTCCTCCAGGCCGGCGCCCCCGGGCACCGCCACGTTCCACCGGTAGCCCAGGGCCTCCAGGCCCGCGAGGTCGTCCCCGGGCTCCGCCACCGCGCAGAAGAGCCGGTCCGAGATGCACTCCAGGTCCGCGCCCACGCCGCGGTCCCAGCAGAACCCCACCGCCTCCCCGCGGGCTTCGCGCAGCCGCCTGACCAGGCCCGGAGCGGCGCCGGGGGCGGGGCGCAGGGCCAGCTTGACGCCGGTGCCGTGGGTGATCTCCAGCAGGCCCTCCAGGACGCCCAGGAAGCGGGAGACGTCCATGCGGGCTTCCGGGTCCTCGGCGGCCAGCACCAGGAAGTCGGGCTCCAGGCGGGCCCGCAGGGCCGCCATGGCGGTCTCGCCCAGCGCCTCGTCCCAGGGGGCCGGAGCCAGGTGGATGGCGTGCACGGGGAGGCCGGCCCAGGCCGGGTGGAGTCGGCCATTCCACGCCAGTTCGATGGCCTGGAAGGGCTTATGGGCGCCGGGGTCGATTTCGGAAGGGACGAGGGGCACAAATCGCATCAGGTGATTATCATGGAACACTGGAGGCATCCATGGCCCGAGTTTTCACTCTCGAGGAAGCCCGGGCGGCGCTGCCTCAGGTCCAGGTCATCACGCGACCGGTGTTCGAACTGGCCTCGAGCCTCGCGGAGGAGCTGCAGGCCGCCGAGGACCGGCAGGAGGATGCGCGGGTGGAATCGCTCCAGACCCGCCTGGAGGCCCTCATGGAGAGCTGGGCCGAAGCCGTGCGCGACCTGGGCCCCGACGTGAAGGGCCCCTGGCTGGTGGACTTCGATTCCGGGGACGGCTACTGGTGCTGGGCCTTCCCCGAGGAGGACCTGGACCACTGGCACAGCTACGAGGGGGGCTTCTCCTCCCGGGTTCCCGTGGCGCTCAAGCCGGAGGTCCGGCGCGGGTGAACGGCTTCCGGGAAGCCGTGTGCGCCGCGGTGGCCCTCGTTCCCCGGGGGCGGGTGGCGACGTACAAGCAGATCGCGTGGATGGTGGGCTTCCCGCGCCGGCCGCGGCAGGTGGGGATGGTGCTCAAGGGCCTGCCCGAAGGCACGGACCTGCCCTGGCACCGCATCGTGAATTCCAAGGGCTACGTGCCCAGCCGGGGCCGGTGGTGGGGGGCCATGCTCCAGATCGAGCGGCTCCGGGCCGAAGGCGTCGAGGTGGACGACGCGGGCAACCTGGACCTGAAGGCCTTCGGCTGGGACGGCGCTACATCTTGACCAGTTCCACCCGGCGGTTCTTCCCGCGGCCCTCCTCGGTGTCGTTGGAAGCCACCGGCGCGAAGGGGCCGGCGCCGAAGCCGCGCAGGCGCGCGGGGGCGATGCCGTGGTCCTTCACCAGGGCCTGGACCACGGACTCGGCCCGGGCCTGGGAGAGCCTCAGGTTCAGGTCGGGGGCGGCGACGGAATCGGTGTGGCCCACCACGAAGACCTTCAGGGCCGGGCTGGCCTTGAGGAGCACGGCGACCTCGGCCACGGCGGCCCGGGAGTCCTCCCTGAGCTCGGCCTTGCCGGAGTCGAAGTGGATGCCCGGCACCTCCACGTGGCCCGCGGCGCCCAGGCCGGCCCGGAAGGCGTCGGCGTTGGCCTTGACCTCCTGGGCCATGCCGGCCTTCTCCACGATGGTGAGCTGGTAGCCCCCGCCCCAGGCCGAGTCCACCTGGATCCAGGTCTCGGCGCCGCCCTTGGCGGCCACCATCGTCGTGTAGCGCCCCTCCTCGAGGAGGACGGTGCCGCCCAGGGCCCGCAGGGCGGCCTGGTGGTTGCGGTGGATGGCCAGGGGCGAAGGGGCCTGGGTGCCCTTGTCGGCCTGGTAGCGGATCTCGAAGAACCGCCCCTCCACCGGGGTGGTCTTGCCCTTGGGGCCCTTGAAGGGGTAGGAATCGAAGGCCTGGGTCCGGTAGGCGACGATGTGCATGTTCTGCATGCGCGTCAGGAGCGGATGGTCCTTGGAGCCGGGGCGGTCCGGATCGGCGTGGGCCGGCAGGAAGCCCAGCACGGCGGTGAGGACGAGGGGGACGAGTCGCATGGCGCCTCCTGGGGCGGGGGGCCTTCCGCCAGGAATCCGCCGGCGGAATCCTCCCAAGGGATGGGGTCTGGTGGGACAGGCACATTGAACGCCTGCGGCGGTGAGAATGCAACGTCAAGTCGCCATGATTTTCCTTTTGGGATCGGGCCGGGCCCATCCTTCAGCCTGCGGAGGTTTTCAAAGGCGCCCCCGAGGGCCCGGGCTTGGTGAATCCCGGGTCAGGGTTGATCGAGGTGGATGGGGTGGAGGTGCTCATCCCTGGCGCCTGCAGAGGGAATGGTCTGGCCAGCACGCGATCCAGCACGGTATCCGACAGGCCCAGAACATCCTCCACGGTCGGCTCCAGGAGCACGTCCGGAATCAAGCCCCGCTGCCAGCCTTCCGGGTTTCCCTTGTCCCAGAGGAAGCGCCGCACGGAACAGCCGAACACCGGCCTGAGTCCGGGGAGCACCGTGAAGTGGACCTGGCCAAAGGCGTTGTCAGGTTGACCCGTCTCTCCGCCGGCGAGGAGCGCCCCGTCCCCTTTGAGCCGCCGCGCCGCGCCGTGGCCGGAGCTGTAGGTTCCCGCATCCGTGAGCACCCATGTGCCGCCGGGCCGAGAGAAGGCCGGGTTGTTCCTGATCCAGCGCAGCACGGGTGCGAACACGCGCTCGTCGCCCCCGGCATTGCCTCGGAGGTCCACCACGATCCGGGCCACGGGGCGGTTCCGGCAAGCCTCGGCCATCCGCCCAAGGAAATCCTTCATGGGGTCATCCGTCCGATTCCGGCACCTGGCGTAGCGCAGATAGAGGGTCCGGTCCTCCTGCAGCAGCCGGAAGGCATAATAGCGATCGGGCTCAAGATCCCGCGGGCGCTTCCAGGCTCCGGGCAGCGTGGCCCATCGCCTCCCCTCCTCCGGGCCCACCTCCATCCTCGCCTCAAACCGCTTCCCCTCCCGGTCTTCAAGTTCAAGGAGAGGCTGGGCGCCCCCAGGAAGCTCCCCCAGGGCCTCCAGCCAGGCCCACCCCACTGGGAAAAGACCCGCCAGAAGCTGCCTCCGCTTGGAAGGGACGGGGTCAGCGATGAAGGGTTCGAGGCGATGAAGGTAGTCGTCCACGGGTTCGCCGCCCACGGCTACGACTCGCGCCCCCAGAAGGGCTTCCTGCCCGTGGGCAACGAGGATGATTCTCAGGCCATCCTGGGCATGGCTGGTCCGAAGCGGCCAACTCCTGACCGATGTGGCGGTTTCCCGGAGTGCCGTATGGGCATCCCCCAATCGGGCCAGGATCCGCTTCCAGCGCAGCGCTGCCTGATACTCGCTCAGCCATGGAAGGTCTTGATCCAGGTCGGCCACACGGGCCAGAAAGGCCTCGCGGCTGAAGCGGGACCACGGGTCCGGGTGGTCGGCCTGGAGGGCCCGCATGATGCGGCGGCCGGCCTCCCGCCAACGCTCCACGCCGGTTCCGTCGAGGGGCTCCAGCACGGCGGCCCGTGCCTCGGAGGCGGGATACGAGGTGTCCGGCACCTTCTGGAAGATGACCTTCGTGTAGGCACAGCCCACCAGGAGGCAGAGGGATAGAACGGCGGTACGCAGCACGGAGGACCTGCCCGGAAGGATGGGCCAGGATACCAGAAGCCCTTTCCCTGGCGTTCCGGCCCCGCAGACCCCCTTCAGATCGGTGTGGCGGCCGGCAAACCCTCCCGTCCCCGAAGCCCCGTTGAGGTTCTCGGGGACCCTCCACCCGGGTGAACGGCGGAAGGGCCTCCTTGCGGAGGCCCTTCAGGTTGGTTGGGGAGGAAGGATTTGAACCCTCACCTGACAGAATCAGAATCTGTTGTCCTACCGTTAGACCACTCCCCAAACGGCACTAATAGAATATCCAATTTCAAGAGGAAAACAAGACCTTTGGGTGAAATGCGGGGGGCCCAACCCGCGGTATCCTCTTAGCCAACTCCACAGGCGGACGCACCCATGGCAGATACCCTGAAACTGGCCTATTTCGTGGCGATGAAGGAGGGCGCCAGCTACCTGGGGGGGCTGCTCCTCACCGACGCCTCCGGGATCCCGCTGGATTTCCGCTACACCGAGCCCATCACCCCCACGAAGCTCCAGGCGGTGCTCTACGGCAAGGCCCTCGAGCCGCACCTCAAGGAGGAGGTGATCCAGAAGACGCTTCTCAAGGAGCTCAAGTCCCCGCCGGACCTCTTCATCCTGCCCCCGGCGGAGCTCGCGGGGGGCTGGAACGGGGAGGCGAAGTGCCCGGCCCTGGCGGTTCAGAAGACGCAGGAGTCCCCCCTGGCGCGGGTGGGCGAGAGCTTCCGGGCCTCGCCCCGGGAGGTGCTGCTCCAGGTGGCGGAAGGGGCGGCCCCGCTGCGGGTGATCTTCGCCCAGTCCGTGGACCTGCCGGCCCAGGAGCAGGCCCTGGGCAGGCTGCTGGAAGCCGCCTACCAGATGGATCCCGTGGAGCCCCTGGAGCGGGTCGCCGCGGCCCTCCAGACCCTGGTCAAGCCGGTGTAGGCATGGTGGGCGGCCGGTTCCGGGACGCGATGTCCGACATGGCCGAAACCATCCGGCGGGTCTTCAGGGACCCGCCCACGCGGGGCGTGGACCTCGGCCTGCCGGTCCCCGGGGCCCGGGGGGCGGAGCCCCTCGGGACCCGGGCCCAGGCCCCGGACTTCCGGCTCATGGCGGCCACCGCGCAGGTCCCGGTGCTGGCGTCGGTCCCGCCCACGGCGGTGGCCTTCCGCTGGACGGCCGAGGTTCGCGGGGAGGATGGGTGGGGCAGCTGGGCCGCGGGTGCCCAGGTTTGCGTCCTGCCGCTCTTCGAGGCCGGGGAGGCCGCCCGCCTCGAGGTGCCGCCCCTTCCCCGGAGGCCCCGGGTGCGCGAGGTGGCCCCGGAGGCGTTCCGCGCCCGGAGCCGGCCCGGGCTGGAGCCCCTGGCCGGGGCCCGGGTCCTGGCCGCGCCCTGCGCCCTGGACGCCCCCCGGTCCTTCCGCGCCCTGGAGCACGCCCTGGCCCTGCCGGTGGCCTTCGTGGGGGAGGATGTCCAGAAGCTCCCCAAGGCGATCTGGATGCGGTATACCCTGAAATTGGTGCGGGAGACCGGCGAGAACATCCGTAATCTGGATGTGCTGGGCCTCTACCGGATCCCCGCGCGGGGCACCCGGCAGATCAACCATCAGGCCTCCACCGGGCGCCTCCTGGTCACCCTCGGCCCGGAGAGCGTGGGCGCCCCGAGGGCCCCCTTCGTCCTGGCCCGGAAGAAGGATGACGAATCGATCGTGTGCTGCTTCGTGGAGGATGTCTGATGTCCAAGCCCGGCAAGGAACCTGACAAGGACTGGACCGAGGAGGTGGACGCGCCGGACCCGACGGTGCCCATCTCGGGCTGGCCGGATTTCGAGACGGCCCTGCGCAAGCGCTTCCCCGGCGAGACCGGGCCCGTGCCGTGCGAGTACGTGGTGGTGGTCTACGCCGGCGCCCACCTGGGACGGGTCTTCCCCCTGGTGCCCGGGGCCAACATCATCGGCCGCAGTCCCAGCGTGGACATCGCCCTCCTGGACGAGGAGGTGAGCCGCACCCACGCCACCATCACCCTCTGGCAGGGTCCCGCCGGGGACCGGGTGCAGCTGGAGGACAACGCCAGCACGAACGGGACCTTCCTCAACGGCCGGGCCGTGACCCGCACCATGGAGCTCTCCCCCGGGGACCGCATCGCCATGGGCAGCCACGTGCTCAAGCTCGTGGCCATGGACGCCATGGAGCGGGCCTTCCACGCGGTGCTCCTGGACCAGAGCTCCAAGGATCCCCTCACGGGCCTGGGCAACCGGCGCACCGCGCTGGAGGAGCTGCAGCGGCGCTTCGACCTCTCCAAGCGCCACCACCGGCCCCTTTCGATCATCATGTGCGATCTTGACTTCTTCAAGCGCATCAACGACACGCTGGGCCACCTGGCCGGGGACCAGGTGCTCCGGGACTTCGGGGAGCGGGTGGTGCGCGGCCTGCGCACCACCGACGTGGCCGGGCGCATCGGTGGCGAGGAGTTCCTCCTGGTGCTGCCCGAAACCGACATGGAAGGCGCTCAGCTGCTCGCCGAACGCCTCCTGGCGGCCACGGGCGAGGTGCCCTTCGACCTGCCCTCGGGGCCCCTGCCGGTGACCTGCAGCCTGGGCGTGGCCGAGCGCCGGGAGGAGGACCGGGACGGAGGCGCCCTCATGGGCCGGGCCGACGGGGCGCTCTATCTCGCCAAGCGCGGCGGGCGGAACAAGGTGGTCTGCGACCAGCCTCCTCGTTGACAAGGCTTGTGGCGGAACACGAATCATGGGCTAGCGGAATTCCGCAACAAAGGCTTAAATGACATAGGACTTCCCGCCTGTGCCAGCCCACACGATGCCCATTCAGCCACCTCTCTACGAGGACTTCGCCGAATCCGATCCGCCGACGCTCTTCGCCTCCCCGCTGGGCGAGACGCTGCCGCCGGCCAGAGGGGAGTGGGCGCTCATCCGCTATGTGGGCGTCCCCATCGGGGAGGTCCTGCCCCTGCGCACGGTGAACCTCACCGTGGGCCGGTCCCCGGAGAACAACCTGGTGCTCCCCGAGGTGGAGGTGAGCCGCCACCATGCCCGCATCGAGCTGGTGGGGCAGGAGGACCTGGCGCCCATCGTCCTCATCTCCGACCTGGGGTCGACCAACGGCACCTACGTGAACGGCCGGAAGATCCTCACGCGCAACGGGCCGGTGAGCCTCCAGCACGGCGACGTGATCCGGGTGGGGACCCATGCCTTCAAGCTCAAGCACCTGGACGAGATGGAAAAGCACTACCACGAGGCGGTCCTGGCCCAGACCACGGTGGATTCCCTCACGGGCCTGACGAACCGGGCCTCGGTGCTGGGCTTCCTGGAGAAGCAGACCGACCTGGCCAGGCGCCACGGGCGCCCCCTGACCCTCATCATCTGCGACCTGGACCACTTCAAGGACGTGAACGACCAGCACGGCCACGCCGTGGGGGACCTGGTCCTCAAGCGCTTCGGCCAGGTGGTCATGGGCCGGCTCCGGGCCTCGGACCACGTGGGCCGCATCGGCGGGGAGGAGTTCCTCATCGTCCTGCCCGAGACCGAGGGCCGTGAGGCCCTCGCCGTGGCCGAGGAGCTGCGCAAGGCCCTGGCCGAGGAGGCCATGGCGTCCCACGCGCCGGGCCAGACCTTCCACGTCACCTGCTGCTTCGGCATCGCCCAGTTCCGGCCGGAGGACGCCGACGCCGGCTCCCTCCTGGCCCGGGCCGACGTGGCCCTCTACCGTGCCAAGTCCCAGGGCCGGAACCGGGTGGAATTCGACGGACGGACATGAGCCTGGTCCTGCCCAAGCGCGCCGGCGGAGCCCGGGTCCTGGAGCGCCTGGGGGAGGGCGGCATGGCCGTGGTGCACCGGGCCGAGGATCCCTTCCGGCCGGGGCGGGCCCTGGCGGTGAAGTTCCTCAAGGCCGAGGCGTCCGGCGACTCGGAGCTGGTGGTGCGCTTCCTGCGGGAAGGGGAGGTCCTCAAGCGCCTCAGCCATCCCAACCTGGTGGAAGTCTTCGACTTCGGCCGGGCGGGGAGCACGCCCTTCATCCTCATGGAGCTGCTCCCCGGCGGCGACGTCAAGCGCTGCTACGGAGAGGCGCCGGCGCGGTTCCTGCGCCGCCTCCTGCCCGTGGCCGGCGCCCTGCGCACGGCCCACGAGGCGGGTATCATCCACCGCGACCTGAAGCCCTCCAACCTGCTCTTCGACGCCCTGGGCAACCTCAAGGTGACCGACTTCGGCGTGTGCCTGTGGGAGGGCGGGGAGGGCACCCGCGTCACCCGCAGCCAGATGGTGGTGGGGACCCTGGGCTACATGGCGCCGGAGCAGCACGGCGATCCCAGGAGCGTGGACGGCCGGTGCGACGTGTACGCCCTGGGTGCCATCCTCTACGAGTTCACCACGGGCCGTCCCTACAGCCAGGTGCAGCTCCCGCCCGCCCTGGTGCGCACGGGCTTCCCGCCCCGCATGGCGCGCATCCTCATGCAGTCCCTGGCCCCCGATCCCGCCAGGCGCATCCCCTCCATGGAGGCCCTGGCCGCGGAGTGGGCGGATTGGCTGGAGAGTGCCGAGAGCGCCGGGTGGGGCGACCAGCCCCTGCCCGGGTTCCGGGTCGAGGACGTGGAGCAGGAGACCGTGAGCCGGGTCCGGCGCCACGCCGAGGAGGAGCCCGGGTCGCGGCTGGGACCCTACCTGGACGGCCTGCGCACCGGCGGCGTGGGCAGCCGCCGCGCCGCGGCCGAAGGCCTCCAGAACGCCGTGGCCGCCGGTGACGAGGGCTTCCTCCTGGCCGAGCTGGCCCAGGCCCCCGAGGCCATGCGGTTCGCCCTGTGCAACGCACTGGGCGCCGTGGGCACTCCCGCTGCCATACCGGCCCTGCTGGCCCTCCTGGGGGACCCCTTCGCCCAGCGGGAGGGGGCCGAGGCCGCCAGCCTCATCGCGCAGCGGGCCGGACTCCCGGACCTGGTCCTGCCGCACCTGCGCGAACCGGGCCTGGGCTCCTCCTGGCGCTGGGTGCCGAGGGCGCGCCTGGGTGACGGGGCCTGGGCCGCGGCCCTGGCCCGGGACTGGGGGGCGCTGAACGCGCCGCTGCGCCTGCAGGCCCTGGAGGCCGCGGGCCTGCTGCCGGCGGCCGCAAGGGCCGGGCTGAAGACGCGCCTCAAACCGGCCCTGGAACGCGTCGGCGGGCAGCTGCAGAAGCTGTGGGAAGCGCTCTAGACCCAGAACCGCTCCAAAAGCATCCTCAACGGGGCCGGGGAAATGGCCCCCGGGCCCAGGAACGGGTAGTTGTAGACCAGCAGGAGGAAGAAGACCAGGCCCAGGCTGGCGCCGAGGGTGGCATGCATCAGGTGGTGCTGGCGCAGGCTGCCCATGTTCAGGAGGCAGGAGAAGGCCAGCAGGATGAGGCTTCCCATGCCGAGGGAGATCCACATGGACGCGTCCAGGTAGGTTTCCCCGCCTTCGATGCGGTCATGGCGCAGGCTCCGGCAAAGGGCCAGCTGCTGGAGCTGCTGCTGATGCAGGGGCAGGTCGCCCAGGGCGGCCGGCTTGTAGGTGGTGAAGGCCAGGCCGAGATGGGCGATCATCCGGTTGGTCTCCGGGTCCTGGTCCCCGTCGGTGATCCTCGTCCACTCCTTGTCGATGACCTGCCGGACGTAGGCCTTCAGTTCCGCCCGAATCGGATCCCGGAACTCCGGAGGGTAGCCTTCGAGGTTCTGGTAGAGGTTGTGCAGGGCGTTGGCCTCCTGGTCCACGATCGAGGACACCTTGTCGTAGTTCTGCCACACGGCGACGATCACCAGGGCGAAGACCAGGGCGAAGATGGAGCCCACCGCGCCACCGTAGATCTGGCCGAAATCCGAGGAGCCCGGTTCGAAGCGCAGCCCGGGCAGGAACCGGTAGGAGGCCTTCAGGGTCCCGACGGCAGCCAGGGTGAAGGCGGAAATCATGAAGAGGGCCAGGGCCAGTTCGTTCACCTGGCAATAGAGGTAGCGCATGTCCAGGGTCTCCGGGGAAAGGTCGGCGGCTGGGTCTGCGCTATAAAATAATCATATATCGGGGGAGGGCAAGGCCGTCCCGCGGAGGTTGCGGGAACCCCCCGTCAGTCCGCCAGCAGGGCTACGAAGGCCCCGGGTTCGAATTCCCGGACGGGACCGGGCTGGAGCACGGCGTGGGCTCCGGCGTAGAGTGCGCTCCAAAGGGCGCCCCGCACCGCAGGGGATCCCAGCTCCGCAAGGGGCAGGGCGACGCGGGTGGAATGGTCCCAGCCCAGCCGCCCGTTGAGGCGCCGGAGGCGCAGGAGCAGCCCGGCCTGGGTGAGGGTCCCCTGGAAGAGGGCGTCCGGGTCCGGGTCGCAGTCGTGGTAGGCCTGGCGGCCCTCCTCGCCGTTGAAGCGGGTGCCCCCGAGGATCTCGGGGTCCACCGTGCCCGCGGGATCCCAGGGGAGGCCGCACGCGGCGCAGGCCACTTCGCAGGCCCAGTCCCACGGCCCGCCGCCCCTGCTGAACACGGGCCGGGGCGGGGCGGCCATGAGGCCCAAGGCCACACCCTCCACCCGGTTGCGGAAGGCCGGGTACAGGAGCGTGCCCCACTCCGGGGCGGTCACCGCGGGCCATTCCTGGAGCCGCGCGGCGCGCTGGATCAGGAGGGCCCTGAGGGTGTCCAACTAGGCTTCCATCATCTCGCTGATGCTCCTGCCGCCGTGGATGCGCAGGATGGCGTCGCCGAACATGGAGGCGGTGGAGAGGACCCTGAGGTTGGGGATCTCCGCGGAGATGGCGGGCGGGATGGGGATGGTGTCGGTGACGACCAGCTCGTCCAGCTCGGCCTCCTTGAGGCGCGTGAGGGCGGTCCCGGAGAAGACGGCGTGGGTGGCGCCCACGCGCACCCGGCGCACGCCGAAGCCCCGCAGGATCCGCGCGGCCTCGCGGATGGAGCCGCCGGTGGCGATCTCGTCGTCGAAGATGATGCAGTCCTTGTCCGCCACCTCGCCGATGAGGGCGGTGGAGCGGGCCGATTCGCTGTCGTCCACGCGGCGCTTGTCGATGATGGCCATGGGCAGGCCCAGGCGCTTGGCGAAGTGGCCGGCGATCTTGCCGGCGCCGGCGTCCGTGGCCACCACCACGGAATTGGAGAGGTCCGAGCTGCGGAAGTGGTTCACCAGGACCGGCGTGGCCAGGAGCTGGTCGGCGGGGATGCGGAAGAAGCCGAGGATCTGGGGGGCGTGCAGGGTCATGGCCAGCACCCGGTCCGCCCCGGCGGTCTGGAGAAGGTCTGCCACCAGACGGGCGGTGATGGAAATGCGTGCTTCATCCTTCTTGTCGCTGCGGGCGTACGGGTAGTAGGGCAGGACCGCCGTGATGCGTGCCGCCGACGCGAACTTGAGGGCGTCGATCATTATGAGCATTTCAACAAGGTTGTCGCTCACCGGCGGGGCGCTGGTCTGGATGACGAAGACGTCGGACTCCCGGACGTTCTCGTCGATCTTCACCTTGATGTTCTCGTTGGAGAAGCGGGTGATGCGGGATTTTCCCAGCTGCATCCCGATATGGCCGGCGATGCCGGCGGCCAGGGTCGGATGGCTCGAACCCGAAAATACCTTCATCTCACCGAACATGATTCCCCCAGGGGCCAGTTTACCAACCCAGGCCCCGCCTCGACAGGCGAATGGAAATCAAAATTCTAGACCTTCCCGCCTCCGACCCGCTCGATGCGCGCCCCCAGGCCCTTCAGCTTCTGTTCCAGGCCCGAATAGCCCCGGTCCAGGTGGTAGATGCGGTCGACGGTGGTCTCCCCCCTGGCCACCAGCCCCGCGATGACCAGGGTGGCGGAGGCCCTCAGGTCCGTGGCCATGACCGTGCAGCCGGTCAGGGCGCTGGGGCCGGCCACGATGGCGGTGCCGCCGTCGATGCGCAGGTTGGCGCCCAGGCGCTCGAGCTCCATGGCGTGCTGGAAGCGGTTCTCGAAGATGGTCTCCCGGATCACGGAGATGCCGGTGGCCTGGGTCATGACGGCCATGACCTGGGCCTGGAGGTCCGTGGGGAAGCCGGGGTAGGGGGTGGTGGTGACGTCCTTGGCGTGGAGCTTCTGGCCGGCCTCGCGCTGGATGCGCAGGTTCAGCCCCTCCTGGCCCTCGCGTTCGGTGAACACGCAGCCGCAGCGCTCCAGCAGGTCGATGATGGACCGGAGGTGGTCCGGCTCCACCCGCTCCAGCAGGACGTCGCCCCCGGCGGCGGCCACCGCGCACAGGAAGGTGCCGGCCTCGATGCGGTCGGGGATGATGCCGTGGTCGCAGCCGCCCAGCGCGTCCACCCCCCGGATGGTGAGGGTGGAGGTGCCGATGCCTTCGATGGGCGCGCCCATGGCCACGAGCATGCCGGCCAGGTCGCCGATCTCGGGCTCCATGGCCGCGTTGCGCAGCACGGTGGTGCCGGTGGCCAGGCACGCCGCCATGAGGATGTTCTCCGTGGCGCCCACGCTCACCTTCTCGAAGGTGTGGTCGATGCCCTTGAGGCGGCCGGCGGGCACGTGGGCCTCGACGTAGCCCCGGTCGATCTCGATGACGGCGCCCATGCGCTCCAGGGCCTCCAGGTGGAGGTTCACGGGCCGCGCGCCGATGGCGCAGCCCCCGGGCAGGGACACCGAGGCCTTGCCGTACCGCGCGAGCAGGGGGCCCAGGACCAGGATGGAGGCCCGCATGGTCTTGACCAGGTCGTAGGGGGCCTGGAGGCCGCCCCCGGCCACGCCGGCGGCGTCCACCACGGCGGTGAGCTCGAAGCCCTCCTCGTCCTTGGTGACCTCGGCCGTGCAGCCCAGGGCCTGGAGCACGCGGAGCATGGTGCGGATGTCCGAGACGGCCGGCAGGTGGCGCAGGGTGACCTGCTCCCCGCCCAGGAGGGCCGCGGCGATGCAGGGGAGGGCGGCGTTCTTCGCCCCGGAGACGGCCACGCGCCCCGTGAGGGGGACGCCACCTTGAATCACAAGCCTGTCCATCGACACTCCAATCTCGGGTTCCAGCATAAACTGAGGCGTCCCCGGGAGCGAACTTTGCGCCTTTCCGCCGCCATGATCGTCAAGAACGAAGCCGGTTCCCTGGGCCACTGCCTGGAATCCGTCCAGGGACTCTGGGACGAGCTGGTGGTCCTGGACACCGGATCCACGGACGGCACCCGGGAGCTGGCCCGGTCCTTCGGGGCCCGGGTGGAGGACTTCACCTGGGTGGACGACTTCGCCGCCGCCCGCAACGCCTGCATCCGGAGCTGCACGGGGGACTGGATCCTGGTGCTGGACGCGGACGAGGCCATCGACCCCGCGGACCACGCCGCCCTGCGGGCCGCCCTGGAGGACGCCGCGGTCCAGGCCTACACCCTGCCCATCCGGAACTACCTTCGCAGCGGGGCCTTCGTGGGCATGGACGGCCCGGCCCGGCGCAACGAGCGGGAGTCGGGGGAGGGGGCCCAGTGCAGCCACTACTACCTCCAGAAGGCCATCCGCCTCTTCCGCAGGCGCCGGGACGACGTCTACCGGGGCCGGGTGCACGAGATCGCCGAGCTCTACTTCGAGGAGAAGGGCCTGCCCGCGCCGGAACTGGAGGTGCCCATCCACCACTTCGGCAAGCTGGACATGGCGCGGGACCGGGCCAAGCAGGGCGAGTACTTCCGCCTCGCCCGGGCGGAGGCCGAGGCCCGGCCCCAGGACCTGCAGCTCCAGTACAACGTGGTGCAGGAGGGCCTGCTGGTGGAGGCCTGGGAGGACGTGCGACGGGCCGCGGAGCGCTTCCGGGCCTCGGCCCCGCGGGCGCCCATGCTGGTGTGGCTGGGGGGCGGGCTCGCCCTGCAGGGCCTGGAGCGGTACGAGGACTCCCTGCTCTGGTTCGGCAACATCCTGCGCCAGCAGCCCGGCCACGCCGCGGCCCTGGGCGCCCGGGCCGAGTCGCTGTGGAAGCTGGGGCGCCTCAACGAAGCCAAGGACGACTACCTGAGGGCCCTGGAGGCCGACCCCGCCTACACCCTGCCCTTCCTGAAGCTGGCCTCCCTGCTGGAGGAGGCCCAGGACCTGGAGTCCGCCCGGAGCGTGCTGGAGGCCGGGCTGGACCAGAACCCCAGGGACACCCTCCTGTGGGAGGCCCTGGTGGGCCTGTCGGCGCGGTACCGGGACCCCCGGGTCGCCTCGGACGCCCTGGACGCGCTCCGGGCCGTGCCCGACGGCGGCAGGACCCTGTGGCACCAGATCGTCATCCACGCCCTCCTGGACGCGGAGGAGCCGGAGAGCGCCGCCGGGATCCTGGACCTCGGACTGGCGGCGTTCCCCGGCGACCCGGAGCTGCTGGCCCTTACTGATAGATGTTCACGTAGTACGCCTTGAGCTTCCCGGTGCCGTCGGGCACCCCGTAGACGCGCACCTTCGCGCCCGCGGTCAGCACGGAGGCCCACTGGGCCGGGTCCACGCCGGCCACGGTGACCACGGCCCCGGCCTGCCGGGTGAAGGTGGTGACCAGCGGCTGCTCCTGGGCGGCCGAATTTAGGGTGACGGTGACCGGCACGGCCGTGGCCCCCCTGGCGGTGATCTGCATGGAGCCCGAGGCGTAGGCGGTGGTCACCGTCTGGGCCAGGGGGGAGATGGCGATGGGCATGAAGACGGCGTTGGCCGCGTTCCAGCCCGAGGACCAGTTGAGGGTGCTGATCGCGTAGGGCTTGAAGGTGGCGCCGGTCGAGTCCAGGACGACGCCCGAATTGGCCTCGGCCAGGAAGCCGGCGGTTCCCGTGGTTGCGGCGCCGGGGAAGGTGAAGTCCCAGCTCGAGAAGGAGGGGGCGTAGCCCAGGGCGTGGGTGGCGGTGGAGAGGTCCCCGAAGGTCTTGGTGTACGTGAAGCCCGAGGCGGTGGCGGGGTTGATGGAGCCCTCGAACACGCCCCGCTGGATGTCCACCGAGGTCGCGGTCATGGGCGTGGCGGTGGGATCGGCCACGGTGAGGTGCACCTTGAAGAACCGCTCCACCTGGGAAAGGAAGGCGGTGCCGTTGCCGCCCGAGAGGTCGGTGGTGGCGTCGCCCCTGAAGTACCACTTGGTGGCGGCGTTGATGAGGAAGGTCTTCGGATTGCCGTTGGAGTCGAGCACCCGGATGAGGTTGTTGGCGCGGTCCACGTAGGTGATGTGGCCCTCGGGCCTCCAGGCCGGGAGGTTGGCGGTGGCGGAGTACCACACGCGCACGGCCGTGAGGCTGCCGTCGGCCTGGTAGCGGGCGGTGCACTCCACGTTGAGGCCGGCGGCGAGGGTGGCCGGAACGGCGGCGCTGGGCACGGCTGTCACGGGTTTCACGTCCAGGTTGTAGAAGAGGGTGGGGCTGGTCCCCTTGTCGGCGAGGATCTTCAGGGTCTGGCCGTGCTCGGTGAGCATCGTGATGCTGGACCCGTCGGCGGCCACCGAGGCCACGGTGCCCAGGTGGCGGCGCAGGTAGTAGGCGCTCATGGCTGCCGCGGGGCGGTGGCGGAAGATGCCCCGGGTGCCGAAGTTGACCACATAGAGGGTCTGGCTGCCGGCGGCGGTGGTGACGTCGTGCTCGACGATGAAGGCGGGATGGGCGAGGTCGAAGTCCACGGCCACCGCGGTGGTGGTGTTGGCGGCGACGACCACCGGGGCGGCGAGGGTGATGGTGGGCAGGACCATCCAGGTGGGATGGGCGGCGTCGGCGGTGCCCCGGACCTTGATGAGGGAGGGATCGACGGCGGCGGGAACGGTGCCGGTGACGGGATCGGCCGCGGGCACCAGGGTGATCTTGTCGGTGCTGCCGTCCACCTCCACGACGAGGCGGTCGTAGGTCCCGGCGGGGACGCCCGTGGCGTGGGAGAGCAGTTCGTCGACCTGGTCCTGCTGGAGGAGGTTGACCGGGGTGGTGTCCCCCGAGCCGTCGTAGATGACCACGGGGCTGGCGGCGGCGGTGTCGCCGGCGAGCACGAGGGAGGCCCTGCGGATGATGATGCCGACGTTGGACCAGGCCTCGGTGGCGGCGTCGGTGGTGATGAAGCCGACGGTGCCCTGGGCGGGGGGCGTCGCGGTGCCGGTGGCGGCGCCGCCGCCACCGCAGGCGAGGGCGAGGCCCAGGGCGGTGAGGCCGGTGCCGAGAAGGTAGAGGCGGGTTCGGTTCATGGGCGGCTCCTGGGAAGGCTGGCAAGGTCCAGCATCGGGTCCCCCGGGGGGAGCGGTAAGGTACACATCCCGATTTCCCGGTTGTGCCAGATTCCGGCCTGGTGTCCACTCAAGGCACACCTCCACGGACGGATGGCCTTGCGAGCCCACGAACTGAACCTGACCCTCGACCCCGCGCTGGCCGGCCCCATCTACGTGCGCGTGGCCGAGGCCATCCTGGTGGCGGTGCGGGCCGGGCAGATCCGGCCGGGGCACGCGCTCCCCGGCGTCCGGGAACTGGCGGACCGCGTCGGCGTGCACCGGAACACGGTGCTGGCGGCCCTGCGGGAGCTGGAGGAGCAGGGATGGGTGGAGGCCCGTCCCCGCAGCGGCTTCTTCGTGGTGGACCCGCTCCCCGAGCGCCCTGCCCAGGAGCCTTCCGCGGCCTCCAGCGCCGTCCCGGGCTTCGACGTGCCCGGAACGCTGCGGCCCATCACCAGCACCCTCAACGTGACCCTGGACTTCTCCGACGGGGTGGCCGACGCGCGCCTGGCGCCCATGGAGGCCCTGGCCAAGGCCTACCCCAGGGCCCTGCGCCTCAAGGGGCCCGCCCTGCTCCAGGCCACGGAGTTCATGGGGCACGCGCGGCTGCGCAAGGTGCTCGCGGACCACCTCGCCGAGCAGCGCGCCCTGGTGCGGGACCCCGCGCAGTTCCTGCTCATCCGCAGCACCTCCATGGCGGTCAACCTGGTGGCCCAGGCGCTCATCGGGCACGGGGACGGGGACGTGGCGGTGGAGAATCCGGGGAACCCCCTGGTGTGGGACACCCTTCGCCAGGCCTCGGGGGCGAGGCTCCACGGCCTGCCCGTGGACGGCGGCGGGCTCCGGGTGGAGGCCCTGGAGGCCCTCCTTGCCGTCACCCGCCTGGGCCTCCTGGTGCTCACGCCCCAGTGCCACTTCCCCACCGGGGCCGCGCTCGCCCAGGACCGCCGGGAACGCATCCTGGCCCTGTCCCGGGAGCACCGCTTCGCGATCCTGGAACTGGACCCGGAATACGACTACCTGGAGGCCCCCATCCGCCCCCTGGCGGCCCAGGACACCACGGGGCAGGTGCTCTACTGCGGCAGCCTCTCCCGGCTCATCGCCCCCGGGGTGCGCCTGGGCTTCATCGTGGTGCCCCGGCTCCTGGCCGACAGTTTCGCGAGGGCCCGCCAGCGCATGGACTGGCAGGGGGATCCGGTGCTGGAGTGGGCCGTGTCCGAGCTGTTCCTGGACGGGGAGATGGCCCGCCACCTGCGCCGCGTGCGCAAGGCCTGCCAGGACCGCCGGGAGGCCCTCTTCGACGCGCTGCGCTTCGCCCTGCCCGGGCGGGTGGCCTTCGATCCCGCGCAGGAGGGCATGGGCCTGTGGCTGCGGGGGGAGGGGAAGCTGGCCGACCCGGCCCGCTTCGACCTGTGGGTGAAGTCCTGCGGCCTGAAGGGAATCAAACTGCGGCTGGGCAGCTACTTCGACCTGACGGGCAGCCCCGCGGCGGCCACGCGGCTGGGGTTCATGGCCTTCACCCCGGAGGAGCTGCAGGAAGCCGTGCCTTTGATGACCTGACGGCGGGCGAGGAGCACGGCCTCAGCGCACCAGGCGGGCCTCGAGGCTCCCGGGCGGCAGGACCCCCCATGCGCGGCTGTCCTGGCTCTCCTGGCGGTTGTCGCCCAGGAGGAACCAGCCGGGGCCCGTCTCCCAGGGGCCTCCGGAGGCCCTTTCCGTGACCGCGACGTAGGGTTCCGGGACGTACTTCCCGTCCACCCACAGCTCCCCGTCGCGGAGCTCCACCCGCATGCCTGGACCCGCCACCAGGCGCTTGACGACGGTGCCGGAGGGGCCCCTGGCGAGCCACACCTCCCCCACCGCGGGCCTTCCGGCGCACCAGGCGCGCAGGGCGACCCGCACCTGGCCGTCCCGCAGCGCCGGTTCCATGCTCCTGCCGGAGATGCGCACGGGGTGCACCACGGCCAGGGGGGCCAGGCCCAGGGCCAGGGCAGCCGCCAGGAGCCGCGGGGAGATCAAGGCCGGTAGGCCAGCCGCCGTCCCTGGCCGTCGGTGAGGGCAACCTCGGTCAGGCGGGCGGGAGGGGGAACCTTCAAGGCCAGTTCCGCGGCCAGCAGGCGGACCAGGTCCATGGGGCCCTGGAGCCCCAGTTCGCCCAGGAGGCGTCCCCGCAGGGGCTCCAGGAGGGCGTCCAGGGCGGCCTCCAGGTCCCGGAAGTCCACCACCACGTCGAAGCCGTCCAGGCCCTCGCGGGCGGCGATCACCTCCACCCGGTAGTCGTGGCCCTCCCAGGTCCCGTCCTCCCCGCGGTACACCACCGACAGGGGGCGTTCCACGGCGGCCTCGAAATGCAGGGATCTGGGCGGGGCGGGGCGGGGCGCATCCATTCCTAAGATTCTGCCACCGCCCGCGGTAAACTGGGCCGGATCTCTTGGAGCGCCCATGCCCGATTTCTCGACCCAGCTTGCCCGGCCCGGCGTGGTGCGGGAGGACCTGGAATTCGACGTCCTGTTCGTGGGGGCCGGCCCCGCCAACCTGGCCGGGCTATGGCGCCTGCTGGACCTGGTGGAGGCCCGCAAGCTCACGGGGCTCACCATCGGCCTCATCGAGAAGGGGGACGAGATCGGGGACCACGCCTTCTCCGGGGCGGTCCTGGATCCCGCGGCCCTGGACGAGCTCTGCCCGGACTGGGCGGAGCGGGGCTTCCCCGCCGAGGGGCGGGTGACGTCCGAGGAGGTTTGGTACTTCACCGAGCGCGGGGGCCTCAAGGCGCCCTTCCCGCCGCCCTTCCTGGCCAACCACGGCTTCCCCATCGTCTCGCTGAGCCGGATGGTGCGCTGGATGGCGGCCGAGATCGAGAAGCGCGAGGTGCCCGGCGTGGACGTCATGCTCCTGCCCGGCTTCGCGGGGGTCAAGGTGCTGTGGGAGGACGGCCGGGTCGCCGGGGTCCAGACCGCGGACCGGGGCGTCAACGCCGACGGGTCCCCCCGGCCCACCTTCGAGCCCGGCAACAACCTGCGGGCCAAGGTGACGGTCTTCGGCGAGGGCCCCCGGGGCCACCTCATGCGCGAACTCGACGAGGCGCTGGGCCTCCAGGCCCAGGCCGTCAATCCCCAGGTGTACGAGACCGGGGCCAAGGAGATCTGGGAACTGCCCGCGGGCCGCGTCCCGGACGGCTTCGTCCTGCACTCCGCGGGCTGGCCCCAGGCCGAGGGCGAATCCGGCGGCTCCTTCGTGTACAAGATGGGCGGGGACCGGCTGGCCGTGGGGTACGTGGTGTCCCTGGACACCCGGGACCCCTTCGCCGACGCCCACCTGATGCTCCAGAAATTCAAGACCCACCCCCGCATCAAGGCGATGCTGGCCGGCGGCAGGCTGGTGCAGTACGGCGGCAAGGCCCTGGCCATCGGCGGCTGGAACTCCATGCCCCGCCTGGCCTTTGCCGGCGGGATGCTGGCCGGGGACGCGGCCCAGATGGTCAACGCGGGGCGCCTCAAGGGCATCCACCTGGCCATGAAGGGCGGGATGTGCGCGGCCGGGACCATCGCGGACGCCCTGGCCGAGGGGGATTTCGGCGAGGCCTCCCTCATGCGCTACAGCCGGTCCTACCTGGCCTCCTGGGCGGGCACCGAGCTCTACCGGGCCCGGAACTTCCACGCGATCATCGCCCACGGGCCCACGCCCGGGGCGCTGTTCAACCTGGCCCTGAGCCAGGTCACGGGCGGCTGGGTACCTGGGGATCCCCTGCGCCTGGAGGCCGACGCCGACGCCACCGCGACCACGGAGGCCTACTACGGCAAGGAGGGTCTCAAGCGCGACCAGCTGGACTGGGGCGTGAAGGCGGACGGCGCGCTCACGTTCTCCAAGCTGGACGACGTCTACGCCTCGGGCACGATGCACGACGAGCACCAGCCCGGCCACCTCAAGATCGTCAAGGGCGACCAGGTGTGCGTCTCCTGCTACGCGTCCAAGGGGAGCCCCTGCACGGTGTTCTGCCCCGCGCAGGTGTACGAGATGCATCCCGACGCCGCCGGGCGCGTGTCCAGGGTGGATATCGCCTTCTCCAATTGTGTCCATTGCAAGACTTGCGACATCAAGTGCCCGGAGGGGAACGTCATCTGGACGCCCCCCGAAGGCGGCGGCGGTCCCAAGTACACCCTCTGCTGAGAGTCCCCATGCTTGATCCGCGCCTTCTCGAGATCCTCTGCTGCCCCGCCTTGGACGGCGATACGGCCTGCCACGGCGACCTGGCCGAGACCCCCGCGGGGCTCGCCTGCGCCCGGTGCGGGCGGGTCTACCCCGTGGAGGACGGCATTCCCGTCATGCTCCAGGACAAGGCCGCGAAGGAGGCCCGATGAGACTCGACCGGGAACAGGCCGGCGCCCTCCTGGGGCTGATCCGGGGCCGGAAGGTGGCCGTGCTGGGCGACGTGATGCTGGACGAGTACCTCTTCGGCGAGGTGAGCCGCATCTCCCCCGAGGCCCCCGTGCCCATCGTCCGGGTGTCCCGGGAGCGGGCGGTGCTGGGCGGGGCCGCCAACGTCGCCGCGAACCTCAAGGCCGTGGGCGCCGATCCGGTCCTGGTGGGCTCCTTCCAGGACGACGCCGCGGGCCGGCGCCTGCGGGGACTGCTGGCAGGCCTGGACATCGCGCAGGACCGGCTGGTGGAGGACCCCTCCCGCCCCACCATCATCAAGACCCGGGTCATCGGGCAGCAGCAGCAGATGCTGCGCATCGACCGGGAGGAGACGGACCCCTTCTCCCCGGCGGCCGTCGAGGGCCTGTGCCGCAGCCTCGAGGCCGCCCTGGAAGGCGTGGGCGCGCTCATCATCTCCGACTACGCCAAGGGCGCCGTGAACCCTCCGGTCATGGACCGGGTCCGGCTCCTCTGCGCAAGGCTGGACATCCCCTGGATCGTCGACCCCAAGCCCGCCCACGCCCCCCTCTACCGGGGCGCCACGCTCATGACCCCCAACACCAAGGAGCTGACCGAGCTCAGCCACATGCCGGCCAAGGCCGACGCCGACGTGGCCGCGGCGGGCCTGGCCATGGTGGAGTCCCTGGAGCTCAAGGGCCTCCTGGTCACCCGCAGCGAGAAGGGCATGGCCCTCTTCACGCCCGAGGCCCTGCACCGGGAGCCCTGGCTCATCCCCACCGAGGCCCGGGAGGTGTTCGACGTCAGCGGCGCCGGCGACACGGTCATCGCGGTATTCGCCGCCGCCGTCGCCTCGGGGGCGGACTGGAAGCGGGCCGCGATGCTGGCCAACGCCGCGGCCGGAGTCGTGGTGGGCAAGATGGGCACGGCCACGGCGACGCCCGAGGAGATCCTCAGGCACTACCAGGACCAGGAGGCGATCTAGGAGGGTGGCCAAGCAATCGTGCGTGTCCCAGACTTGCGGCCCGGTTCGTTGGCGCAGCTTGCCTGCGCCAACGAACCGCGGCGGGAGTCTGGGACACGTATGCCTACTTGGCCGGGCTCCTAGTGTAGGCCGCCAGAAGAACAGGTAACACCTTGTCCCCCCCCCTTCGCCTCGGGTCCAGTTCAGGGCTTGGTATTGACGAGTCGCTTGATGCCCCCGTCCTCGAGGGGCCAGTTATGAAAATTGATCAGCAGGCCCACTTCGAAATTTGCAAAGTGGAGGCAGCTATTCAGTTGGGCGAAGTCGGCATCCGAAAACTTCGCAATGGCCTTCGCCTCGACGACCACCTTGTGGTCCACCACGATATCCATGATGTAGGCATTCTCGACGCACAATTCCTTGTAGGTGATGTCGAGGTGAACCTCGCGTAGGGCCTCGTGTCCGGCCAACCTGAGTTCATGGGCGAGGCAAGCCTTGTAGGCATTTTCCAGGAGTCCAGGCCCCAGAACTATCTGCACCCTGATGGCAGCGAGGATGATGGCTTCGGTGATATCTCGATGGGGATAGTTGTCGCCCCAATCTTCGCCCCAATGCCGACCCATGACTTCCTCCTTCGGGTCAGGAGTGCGCTCAATCACGCCGGGACGTTCAGGCCAGAATTCTTTCCTCGGTATCCTCGGCCTCCTCGGCGCCTCGGCGATGGGCTTTTCGACGGGTGCTTCGGCGCATGTAATCTTTGCGCCGACTGATACTTGAGAAAGCCATCGCCGAGGCGCCGAGGAGGCCGAGGATACCGAGGAAAAGAAAAAGGCAGGTTCGCCGTCAACCCTTGGCAGAGGCCGTCCGAATGGCCGCGAGGGCCTGCCGTGCTCGTGTCACCTTGGCGAGGATATCGTTCGCGGACGCGGTCCAAACAAATGGTTTCGGAGCGGCATTGTGTCTCGCGATATAGGTGTGGATCGCTGCTTCGAGTTCCGGGACGGATCTGAAAATACCCCTTCGGATGCGGTTCTCCGTGATGTCTCGGAAAAATCGCTCCACCATGTTCAACCACGATGAACTGGTGGGGGTGAAGTGAACGTGGACCCTCGAATGGCCTTTCAACCAGCTTTTGACCGCCGGATGTTTGTGGGTGGCGTAGTTGTCGCAAATGATGTGCAGAGCGAGTCGCTTCGACGTACCCCGCTCAAGCCGCTTGAGGAACTTCAGCCACTCCTCATGGCGATGACGTGGCATCGTGGCCGAGATCACCGTACCATCCAGCGTGTTCATGGCCGCAAAGAGGGTGGTCGTTCCATTGCGCTTGTAGTCGTGCGTCATGGTGCCGCAGCGACCCTTCTTCATCGGTAGGCCAGGCTGAGTCCGGTCCAGGGCCTGAATCTGGCTCTTCTCATCTACGCTCAGCACGATGGCATGCTCCGGAGGGTCCAGATACAGGGCCACGATGTCCACCAACTTCTCTTCGAAATGAGGATCGTTGCTTAACTTGAAACCAACGGTGCGGTGCGGCTTGAGGCCATTCTGACGCCAAATGCGTCCCACCGTGCTCTCGCTCACCCCGGTGGCCTGCGCCATGGAGGCCCGGCTCCAGTGCGTGGCATTGACGGGCTGTTCCTGCGTCGTCTTATGGAGCACCTCTTGCCCCTTCAAAGCAATCACCCAAGACTTCCGGCCTCGACCTGGGCGTTCCCTCTCGAGGCCATCGAAGCCCGCTTCCTCCCATCGCTTGAGGCATTGCCAAGCAGTCCGATGATCACAGCCCAAAGCCTGGCCGATGTCACGAAAGGACTCGCCAGAAGCTCGATGAAGAACAATCTTGGCCCGCAGGACGCTGCGCGCAGGCAAGGTCCGGCTCCGCGCCATTTCCTCAAGGCGTCTGAATTGCTCCACAGTTAGATCAACTCGCCCCACTTGCGCCAAAGTTCTCACCTGCCGCTTGGATGCGACGAGCTGTATTGGCGTTACAGGTATTTCTGGCGGCCTACACTAGTCCCTCAGTTCGATGCTGAGGTAGAAGTGGTCCCCCTTGGGGAGCCGCTCCAGGACCTGCCGGAAGTTCAGGTCGAAGGTCTCGGTCGTCCCGGCGCCGACGCTGCCGATCTTGGTGCCGCCGGAGGCGACGCCCAGGAGGCGATCCTCGGCGTCGAAGACCGCGACGGAGAACCCGGGCGTCCGGTCCTTGGCGGCGGTGTTGGTCACCTCGACCTTGGCGCGGGTGCCGAAATCGGCCCCCTTGAGGGGCCACACGTTGGCTTCGCGCTTGTTGAAGTAGATGGAGGTGACCTTCAGGCCGTCGATCTCCACGCCCTTGATGGGGATCAGGGCGTTCCAGGTGAAGGGGAGCCGGAAGCTGGCGAAGCTCAGGGGCTGGGCCGGGGGGGGCGTGGCGGGGGCGGGTTCCTGGGGGGCGAGGGCGAGCAGGACGGGCAGGAGCAGGGAGAGCATGGGGCTTCCTTTGTCAGTTTCTGCCGAAGAGGCCGCCGAAGAGGCTCTTCTTGGCAGGGGCCAGCTCGGGAGCCGGCAGGGGCGCCTCGGCGGAGGAGGGGGCGCCGTCCCGCCGCTTGCGATCGAAGACGGGACGCAGGGCGGGGACCTTGACCGCCTCGATCCAGTGGTCGCTGAACTGGCGGGCGACCATGTGGTACTCGTGGACGCGGCCCTGCTCGATCCAGGCGGTGACCTGGTCGATGGTGACGTTGTTCAGGGTCTCCTGCTCCATCTGGATCTTCAGGAGGTCGGCGCCCGGGGCGACGGGAGCCTCCATGGGCCGGGGCGGCGGCGGCAGCTCGGCCCTGGGGGGCGGCGGCGGCATGGGCGGGGGCGTGGGGGGCCGGGCGCCCACCGAGGCCATGGCCGCCTGGATCTCCTGGGCCGTGAGCTTCATGGTGGAGGCGGTGGCTTCGGCGGCGGCGGCCGGGGCGTTCCCCCCCAGGGTGACGTCCAGGGCGCTGAGGGTGGCCTCCACGTCCATGGGGCTGCGGGAGCCCAGGAAGCGGCGCTCGCTGGTGGAGGCATGGACGGCGGGGGCGTCCTCGCCCATGAGCTTCGAGATGGCGTCCCGGGCGGAGGAGAAACCCCCGGAGGCGGTGGGATCGCCTTCGGCGACCTCAGGCACGCCGGGGGGCGGGTTGATCACGAGGGTCTTCTCCATGATCTCCTCGTCGGCGCCATCCAGGTCCCCGAGGGTCAGGGAGGGGGGCGGCGGCGCGTCGAACGCGGCGAAGATGGAGGGCTCCTCCACAGGCGCGGCGGGGATGGAGGGCTCCTCCACGGGCGCGGCGGCCGGAAGGAGCCTTCCGACCACCTCGGCGATGTCGAAAATCGTCTCGCACCGGAAGCACTTCGCGCGGCGCAGGCCGGCGTGGACGCGTTCGGGGGCGAGCGTGAAGCGGGTGGAGCAGCCTGGACACCGAATGGTTTCTGTCACGGTCATCTCCGGGGGGAAACAATTTTTTAAAGGATATGCCCATTTTTGGAGATTGTGCAGCTTCAGTGGCGCCTGCCGGGGCGGCGATTCGTCCTCCGGGCCCCCGAGCGGGTATTCTCTAGGGGTGCCGAGGGGCGCTGGGAGGTTGCGTGGCGGGGCTGTTCATCACGATGGAAGGGATCGAGGGGTCGGGCAAGTCCACCCAGCTGCGCAAGCTGGCCTCGCGGCTCTCGGACTGCGGGATCCCTGTGGACGTGTCCAAGGAGCCCGGGGGCACGCCCCTGTGCCGCGAGCTGCGCCAGCTCCTCCTGGAGCCCCACGCCTCGGGGGAGGCCTGGTGCTCCAAGGCCGAGCTCCTGCTGTTCTATGCCGACCGCGCCCAGCACCTGGCCGAGTATGTCCTGCCCGCCCTGGAGAAGGGGCACCTGGTCCTGCTGGACCGCTTCGACGATTCCACCCGCGCCTACCAGGGGGCCCAGGGCATCAGCGACTCCGTGGTCGAGCGCATCGGGGAGGTGGTGCTGGGGCGCCTGAAGCCCAACCTCACCATCCTCCTGGACATGGATCCCGTCGTCTCCCTGGCCCGGGTGGAGGCGCGCAACGCGGCCGCCAGCGGCTTCCGGGAGACCCGGTTCGACCAGGAGCACCTGGAGTTCCACCGGCGGGTGCGCTCCCGCTTCCTGGCCATCGCCCAGAAGGAGCCCCAGCGGGTGGTGGTCGTGCCCGCCCAGGACGCACCGGAGGCGGTGGAGGAGGCCATCTGGAAAAGCCTGGCGCCCCTCCTGCGCACCGCCGGGCTGAAGGTGGAATAGTGTTCGACCCCCTGATCCTGGGCCACCGGGCCATCCGGGAACGCCTGCTCACCCGCGTGCAGGAGGAGAAGGTGGGCGGCTCGCTGCTCTTCGCCGGCCCCGACGGGGTCGGCAAGCGCCGCGTGGCCATGGAGCTGGCCCAGCGCGAGCTGTGCTTCCGCCGCACCGCCTGCGGAGCGTGCGAGGGGTGCCGGATGTTCCAGGGGGAGGTGCCCGTGGAGCTGCCCAACCTGCTGCGCATCGCCCCCGAAGGGAAGGCCGGCCTCATCAAGATCGGCTCGATCCGCGAGGACGACCTGGTCGAGGGGGGCGTCATCAGCTGGGCCCACCGCGCGCCGGCCCCGGGGTGCCACCGCTGGATCCTCGTGGAGGACGCCCACCGCCTGAACGGGGCCTCGGCGAACATGCTCCTCAAGACCCTGGAGGAACCCCCTCCCGGCACCTGCTTCCTGCTCGTCACCCACCGCCCCGAGGCCATGCTCCAGACCATCCGCAGCCGGTGCGAGCGCATCCCCTTCCTGCCCCTGTCGGCGGAGGACGCCTGGGCCGTGGCCCGCAGGGCGGGCTGGGAGGAGGCGCACCGGGCGCGCTGGACGGCCCTGTCCGGCGGGACCCTGCGCTACCTGGACGAGGCCGCCTTCCAGCGCGCCTCGGACCAGGTGGACGCCTGGATCAACGTGGCCGGGGGCGCCGCCTTCAGCGGCGCCGGCGCCGCGCTGGCCCCGGACAAGAGTTCGGACGCCAGCCAGAACGAGCAGGTCAGCCAGTGCCTGGAGCTCCTGCTCCTGGTGCTGGGCGACGTCGGGCGGATCCGGGAGGGCCGCGGGCTGCGCCTGGGCCCCTGGGCCGCCGGCCTGACGAAGCTGGCCGAGTCCCCCATGGCCCTGGAGCCCGTCCAGGCCCGGGCCTTCGAGGCGATGCGGAACCTGGCCCGCAACCCCTCGGCCGAATCGCTCCTGCGCGAAGTGGCGATGGCCTGCGGCTGACCGGGAGCTACTTGTCCAGGTTGCGGGTCTCGTCGGCCAGCATGACGCAGCCCTTGCCGCTGGCCTTGGCCTTGAGGAGGGCGCGGTCGGCCTTCTCCAGCAGGTGGTCGGCGCCGTCGGCGTCGGCGGGGAAGGAGGCCACGCCCACGCTGATGGATACGGCGACCTTGACCTTGCCCACCTGGAGCGGGCTTCTCACCAGGGCGTTGAGGAGCCGCTCGCCGATCTTGGCGGCGACGGGGGCGGTGGAGCCGGGGATGATGATGCAGAATTCGTCCCCGCCGTAGCGGTAGAGGCGGTCCAGGTTGCGGATGATCTGCTTGGCCTCCAGGGCCACGGTGGAGATCACACGGCTCCCGGTGGGATGGCCGAACTGGCTGTTGAGCTCCTTGAGGTTGTCCACATCCAGGAAGAGGAGGGCCACGGACTCGCCCCGCACGGAGGCGCTCCGGATGGCCTGGGGCAGCTCCACCTCCAGGCAGCGCCGGTTGTAGGCCACGGTCAGGTCGTCCCGGTACGAGAGGTTCCGGCTCTGCTCCAGGTTCCAGGCCTTCACCAGGAGGTCGTCCACCTCCGTGATCCAGCCCAGGAACGTGTCCTGGGGCGCCCGGGGCTCCACCAGGCGCAGGAGGCCCAGCTTCTCGCGGGGGCACAGGAAGAAGGCCTCCCCGGCCTCCACCAGGGCCTCGGCCTCGCTGAACCCCACCGGGGCCTCGGGGAAGCCCGCCCCGCAGCGCTGGAAGAAGCTCTCCTCCTGGCGGATCCAGATGGCCCCGCCCCGGGCGGCGGAAAGGCCCATGGCCCGGGCGAGGATGGGCCTGAGCAGCTCGTCCAGGGTGGCCAGGTGGATCATCTGCCGGAGCCAGCCGTCGCTGCCCAGGTCCCGGCTGCGGATGCGGTGGAGGGCCTCCCGCACCCGGTCCAGGGGCTGGTCCTGGCGCGCCACCCAGCCGAAGCGCAGGCTCAGCACAAGGCTCACCTCCTCGGGGTCGGCCTCCTTCACCCACCAGAGGATCTCGGAACCGGAAGGGGGGATCCACCTGGGGTCGGGGCGGTCGGCGACGATGACCACGGTCCCGTCCCCGGGCTCGGGCGAGAGGCCGTGCCCCCACGAGGCCAGGGCCTCCTCCAGGGCCGGGAGCCCCTGGGCAGGGTGGATCGCGAGGAGGCCGATGGTCATGTCAGCTCAGGGCCGCGTTGAGGCGGGAGGAAAGGTGCTCCAGGTGGGAGAGGAGGGTGTCCAGCTGCGTCTTGACCTCGCGGCCGCTGCGCTCGGCGCGCACCCACCGCTTGAGGAGGTTGAGGGCCTGGGGATCCCGCACGCCCAGGGGCTTGGTGGTCTGGATCAGGCGGTGGGTCAGCCTCGAGCGGTCCGGGGCGTCGCCGCGGGTCTCGCAAAGCGCCTGCCCCAGGCGCAGCGCCTCCCGGGAGGTCGTGAGGTCCAGGCGGATCAGGGGCACGCGGGCGTTGATGCGGAGCAGGAACTGGTCCAGGAAGCGCAGGATTTCGCCCACGGTCTCCGAGGCCTCCTCGAGCGACGTCTCGATGACGGCCGGATCCTCCAGGGTCCGGGTGAACTGCAGGGTGAGCCGCTCGAACTCCTGGCGGTCCACGCTGCGAATGAGGAGGAACTCCGGGCTCCGGCGGAAGCTCGCCACCTGGCCCTGGGCCTGGGAGAGGGCCAGCGCCAGGCGGGGCCAGCTCCTGAGCTCCAGGTGGAGCCGGATCTGGCCGAGCGCGGGATCCATGTACTGCCAGAGGCGGTGCAGGCGCTGGCGGAGCCGGTCCCCCTCCTCCGTGAGGGACGGGGAGTCCGGGAAGAGCTTGTGGCGCAGCTCGGGGCTGAACAGGCCCACCAGGTCGCCCATGAGCTGGCGCTGGTGGGACAGGAGGAGGGCCTTGAGGTTGTCGAGCGTCGTGGCCAGCTGGTCCACGTCGTCGTTGGTCAGGGTCTGGAGCAGGAGGCCCCGGATGGTGGCCTGGTCCTGCAGGAGGCTCAGCACCGCCTGGCGCAGGAAGGCGCCCAGGAGCAGGGACTCCTCGCTGCCCTTGGGCAGGTTCTCCGCCGCCCGGGGGTGGAAGACCCGCTCGGCCAGCCGGCCCAGTTCGCTCTCGATGACGTAGAAGTGGGGCACCGAGGCGAAGCGCCTGGGGATGGAGGCGTTCACCGCGGGCTCCATGCCCTCCACCAGGCTCAGGAGGGCCAGGTGGCTCACCAGGGCCCGGGCCACGATGCGGAAGGAGGGCGGGTGGCTCTCGCGCAGCTGCTTGAGCAGCGCGCGCACGTCGCCGGGGAGGCTCTTCTCCAGGAGGCGGTCCTCCACCCGGGGCAGGCTCCAGCCCAGGTGGTTCCACAGCCACTGCAGGCTGCCCCGGATGTGCTCCACCGCGGGCCAGTGGACGCCGCGGTCCAGGGGGCGGAAGAGGATGATGCGCAGGCTGCTGATGACGTGCTGCACGAGCAGGAGCGGTTCGGCCCGCAGGCGGGTGGACTCGGGCAGGGCGCCGCCCAGGAGGGCCTCCATCTTCCGGATGGCCTCCAGGGGGTTGCCCGAGCCGGACTGCAGGGCCCGGTTGAGGGTCTTCATCTGCTGGTTGAGCCTGGCCACCAGGGCCGGGCCGTCCTCCATGCCGGCCAGGACGGCGAAGATGCTCCGGATGTGGTCCCGCTCCTCCTGGAGATAGGCGGTCCAGTGGTCCTTGAGCTGGGAGCCCTCGCCCGAGCCCAGGGAGGTGGCCATGGTGCGAAGGCTGGCGATGAGGTCCAGGAGGTGGATGACCCAGTCCGGCTCCAGGTTCTGGTCCAGCACCTCCCGGTGCGCCGCGGAGGCCAGTTCGCCCAGGGTGTCCAGGCTGTGCTGGAGCACCAGGCCCATGGCCGGACGCACCTCGCCCAGCCGCCTTTCGGAGAACTGGTTCAGGAAGGCGAGGAAAAGTCCGAAGGCCCGGCGGAGTTTCGCGAGGTGCAGGGACTCCCCCACCAGGAAGGCCTCCCCGGGTCCGGTCTCCAAAAGCGGGAAGACGTCGCCGCCTCCGACGCGAAGTATCTCATCCAATAACTGGAGATCCTGGCGCGAAAGTCCCTTCTCCCGGATGAGTTCCCGGACCAAATCGAGGCGCTGACCGGAGGACTGGGCGCTGGGCATGCCCCCAGGATAGCCTGTTGGTTGAATCTCGCTATATCCCAAGCACCTGATTGTAGGTGTACACTGCCCATCAACCCCCTTGGGAGGATCCATTGGCTAGCAAGCTAGGTGAAATGCTTGTGAAGGCTCAGCTGATAACGGAAATTCAGCTGGACGACGCCATCAAGCTGCAGCGCCGCGAAGGCGGGAAGCTCGGCAGCATCGTGGTCCGCCTGGGATTCTGCTCGGACCAGGACATCGTGAGCTTCCTGGGGATGCAGTACGGCGTGCCGGCGGCCGACCTGGACCAGTGGCCCCCCATCGAACCCTCCGTCATCGCCCTGGTGCCCTCCGAGCTGGCCAACAAGCACAAGGTCCTCCCCCTGCAGCGGTCCGGGAACGTGCTCACCATGGCCATGTCCGATCCCACGGACATCTTCGCCATGGACGACGTGCGGTTCCACACGGGCTACAACATCGACCCGGTGGTGTCCTCGGAACGGGGGCTGGTACGGGCGATCGAACGCTACTACGGCGGCACCAGTGCCGTCCGCCTGCGGGACCGCCAGGACGACGGGCGCGGCGTCTACAACGCCGGGGCGCCGGGTTCGGACGCCGGCGCCTCCGCCGGCGGGCCCTCCGACGACTTCGGGGACCACGAGGACGCCAGCCTCGACCTGAAGGGCCTCGAGGAGGAGATGGCCGAGTCCACCCAGTACGAGACGCTGGACGAGGAGGACGAGGTCAACGCCACGGCCCTGGGCAAGGCGTCCGAGGACGCCCCGGTGGTGCGGCTCGTGAACATCGTGCTCATCGACGCCATCCGCAAGGGCGCCTCCGACATCCACATCGAGCCCTACGAGAAGCACTACCGCATCCGGTTCCGCATCGACGGCCTGCTCCAGGAGGTGATGCGGCCCAGCATCAAGCTCAAGGACCCCGTCACCTCCCGCGTCAAGATCCTGGCCAAGCTCAACATCGCGGAAAAGCGCCTGCCCCAGGACGGCCGCATCAAGCTGCGGGTGCAGCTGGGCGGCAAGCAGAAGGTCATCGACTACCGGGTGAGCATCCTTCCGACCCTGTTCGGCGAGAAGATCGTGCTGCGGCTCCTGGACTCGGACAAGCTCATGCTGGACCTCACCAAGCTGGGCTTCGAGCCCGAGAGCCTCCAGCAGTGGGACCGCCAGATCAGCAAGCCCTACGGCATGGTGCTGGTGACCGGGCCCACCGGATCGGGCAAGACCAACACCCTCTATTCCTCCATCTCCAAGCTCAACACCGCGGACGTGAACATCATGACCGCCGAGGATCCCGTCGAATTCAACTTCGCCGGCATCAACCAGGTGCAGATGAAGGAGCAGATCGGCCTGAACTTCGCGGCGGCCCTGCGCAGCTTCCTGCGCCAGGATCCCAACATCATCCTGGTGGGCGAGATCCGGGACTTCGAGACGGCCGAGATCGCCATCAAGGCCTCCCTCACGGGCCACCTGGTGCTCTCCACCCTCCACACCAACGACGCCCCCTCCACCATCAACCGCCTCATGAACATGGGCGTGGAGCCGTTCCTGGTGGCCACCTCCGTCAACATCATCTGCGCCCAGCGCCTGGTCCGGCGCATCTGCGCCAACTGCAAGCAGCCCGATCCGCACCAGCCGCCCCCGGAGGCCCTGCTCAAGGTGGGCTTCACGGAGGAGGAGGTCAAGCGCGGCGTCATCCTGAAGAAGGGCGCCGGCTGCGAGATATGCGGGGGCCGCGGCTACAAGGGCCGCGTGGGGCTTTACGAAGTACTGGAGATGTCCGAGACCCTCAAGGACATGATCCTCACCGGGGCGAGCGCCATCGAGCTGAGGGAGCAGGCCCAGAAGGAAGGGATGATCACCCTGAGGCGTTCGGGTTGCCGCAAGGTCCTGGACGGCGTCACCACCATCGAGGAAATCGTCCGCGAGACGGTCCTCTAGTCCCATAAAGGGGTAGCAATCATGGTCGAACCCAGTGCCCAGTACGTAGTGCCCCTCCAGCAGCTCCTGAAGACGATGGTCGAATATGGGGGGACCGACCTCCACGTCACCACCGACACCGCCCCGCAGGTGCGCATCGACGGGCGCATGGTCCCCCTGAAGCTGCCGCCCCTGGAGGCCTCCCAGACCCGGTGGCTCTGCTACGGCGTCATGACCGACCAGCAGAAGCACCGCCTGGAGGAGGACCTGGAGGTGGACTTCTCCTTCGGCCTGCAGGGGGTGTCGCGCTTCCGGGCCAACGTCTTCAACCAGAAGGGCGCCACCGCCGGCGTGTTCCGGGCCATTCCCGAGACCATCCGCAGCTTCGAGCAGCTGGGCCTGCCCCCCATCGCCCAGACGCTCTGCGACAAGCCCCGCGGCCTGATCCTGGTCACCGGCGTCACCGGCTCGGGCAAGTCCACCACCCTGGCCGCCATGATCGACCGGATCAACGAGGTGGAGCCCCTCCACATCCTCACCATCGAGGATCCCGTGGAATACGTGCACCACCACAAGCGCTGCCTGGTGAACCAGCGCGAGATCCACGCCGATACGCACAGCTTCAAGAAGGCCCTTCGCTCGGCGCTGCGCCAGGATCCCGACGTGGTTCTGGTGGGCGAACTGCGCGACCTGGAGACCATCGAGGCGGCCCTGACCATCGCCGAGACCGGCCACCTCACGTTCGGCACCCTGCACACCAGTTCGTGCGTGCAGACCATGAACCGCATCATCGACGTGTTCCCCGCCCACCAGCAGCCCCAGATCCGCGCCCAGCTCTCCCTGGTGCTGGAAGGGGTCATCTGCCAGTCCCTCATCCCCAAGTCGTCGGGCAAGGGCCGGTGCCTGGCCCTGGAGGTGATGATCCCCAATCCCGCCATCCGCAACCTGATCCGCGAGGACAAGATCCACCAGATCTACAGTTCCATGCAGACCGGCCAGCTGAAGTTCGGCATGCAGACCTTCAACCAGAGCCTCTCCGAGCTGGTGCTGAAGGGCGACATCACCCAGGACATGGCCATGTCCTACTCCTCCAACCAGGACGAGCTGCGCGAGCTCATCAACCGGGGCGTCGGCACCCAGAACATGGTGCCCATGAACCAGGGCAAGCCAACGAGCCAGCCGAACAGCGTGCTGGGAGGCCGGAATCCCAATATTAAATACACCTAGAATAAGGACATCATGGCTTCCCATGGCTAAACATTGGCCTTATCCTGGTCCCACTGACACGTCCCAAATCTTGAAGAGGTTCTGATGCCCGCATATGCATGGAAAGGCAAGAATCGGCTCGGGGAGATTCAGGAAGGGGTCATCGTCGCCGAAACCCGGGACGGGGGCGCCGCCACGCTCAAGCGCAACGGCATCCAGGTCATTTCCATCAAGCCCCAGGGCGCCGCGGGCGGCAAGTCCCTGGGCGGCGTCAAGGCGAAGGAACTGGCCATCTTCACCCGGCAGTTCAGCGTGATGATCGACGCCGGCCTGCCCCTGGTGCAGTGCCTCGAGATCCTCGGGGCCCAGCAGGCCGACAAGGGCTTCCAGAAGATCATCGCCGCCGTGCGCAGGGACGTGGAACAGGGCGCCACCCTGCAGACCGCCCTCAGCAAGCACCCCAAGGCCTTCAACGACCTGTACGTGAACATGGTGGGCGCGGGCGAGGCCGGCGGCATCCTGGACATCATCCTGCAGCGCCTTTCCGGCTACATCGAGAAGGCCGTGAAGCTCACCGCCAAGGTGAAGGGGGCCATGACCTACCCCATCACCGTCATCATCATCGCCATCGTGGTGGTGGCCATCATCATGGTGAAGGTCATCCCGGTGTTCTCCCAGATGTATGAGGGCATGGGCAGCAGCCTGCCCTTCCCGACCCTCATCTGCATCGCCATCTCCAACGTGCTGATCAACTACTTCTACGTGGTGCTGATCTTCATCGCCCTGGTCTGGATCGGCCTGCGGCAGTACTACAAGACGCCCACGGGCCACCTGCAGATCGACAGCTTCATCCTGAAGATCCCCGTCATCGGCGAGCTGCTCCGGAAGGTCGCCGTGGCCCGCTTCTGCCGCACCCTGGGCACCCTCACCAGCTCGGGCGTGCCCATCCTGGAGGGCATGGACATCACCGCCCGCACCGCCGGAAACCTGGTGATCCAGAACGCGATCATGAAGTCCCGGGAGGCCGTGGAACAGGGCCGCAACATCGCCGGACCCCTGGCCGAGACCAAGGTCTTCCCGCCGATGGTCGTGCAGATGGTGGGCGTGGGCGAGGCCACCGGCGCCCTGGACGCCATGCTGAGCAAGGTCGCCGACTTCTACGAGGACGAGGTGGACAATGCCGTGGCGGCCATGACGGCCATGATGGAACCCCTGATCATCGCCGTCCTGGGCGGCATCATCGGCTTCATCGTCATCGCCATGTATCTGCCCATCTTCAACCTGGCCAACGTCATGGGCAAGGACTGAGGCAGCGCTTCCAGCCTTGGCTGCTCCGACCGCCGGCACGCACCGGTGGGTCGGAGGCAGAAGGGGGGCGGGAGCGCCGGAAGGCGCCGACCGCAGGGGACCGGATGCCCTTCATCCGGTCCAGCGGCAGTCCTCGCAGATGCGGCGCTTCTGGTAGGCGGCCATGGCGGCGCGGTCGGTCCTGCGGGAGCGGGTCCAGGTCAGGAAGGTGACGGCTCCCAGGGCCAGGAAGGTCGACAGGACGGGGAGGGCCCGGTCGGGCTTGACGAAGCCGGGGCTGAGGGCGGCCAGGAAGAAGAAGGTGATGCAGGCGGTGCCGTGGAAGATCGAGCGCCGCAGGGGCGGCGCCAGCGGGGCCAGGACCTCGGGGTCGGCCTCGGGGATCCGCACCTGGGCGGCGTAGTGCTCGGCGACGGCCACGACGCGGGTTCCGCCGCAGGAGGGGCAGGCTGGCATTCAGGACTCCAGGGTTCGGGTGAAGGCGAAGGCCTGGAAGCCCTCGCCGGGCCAGGTCAGGGGGTCGGGGCGGAAGAAGGCCGTGGGGCCCTCCTCCGCGCCCAGGCCCGCGGGCCACGCGGCCACGGGCGCCAGGCCGGGCTGGGCGAGAAGCCAGTCCCGGTGGTCCTGGCCCTCCTCGGAGAGCCAGGAGCACACGGCGTAGATGAGTAGGCCGCCCGGGGCGAGGCGGGAGACCGCGGCCTCCAGGAGATCGCGCTGGACGGCGCGCATGCGGGGGCGGTCGATGGCGGGGCCGATCCAGGTGAGCTCCGGGTGCTTCTGGAGGGTGCCGCTCCCGGTGCAGGGGGCGTCCAGCAGGATGAGGTCGAAGGCGGATCCCGGCCGGCGCATCCAGGGGCCGGCCTCGTCCACCACGACCTCCGCCTTGACCCCGCGGGCCAGGAGGTTCTCCATGAGCCGCGCGGCGCGCGCCGGGTTCTTCTCCAGGGCGGTGAGGGCGGCCCCGGGGTAGCGCCGGGCCAGGGCCGTGGTCTTGCCGCCGGGGGCGGCGCAGGCGTCCAGGATGGTGCGCGGGGCGCCGTCCCACGCGAAGGCCAGGAGGGCCTGGGAGCTGAGGTCCTGCACCATGCCCTGGCCCGAGGCGAGCCACTCCCGGGGGAAGGAGGCGCCGGGGGCCAGCTGCAGCGCGCCGGGGACGCCCTCGACGGGCAGGAGGGTCCCGGGGGCCGGACCCAGGGCCCTGAAGAAGGGACGGGGCGGGGCCTGGAGGCGCTTCCACAGCTCCTCCCTGGCCGCGCCCTGGCCCCTGGGGTAGAGCGCCGCCTTGAGGGTGAGCTCGGCGAAGGGGGTGCGGTCGAGGGCGGGGTCCATGGCGTCCAGGCCGGCCCGGAGGGCCTCCCGGTCCCGGCCCGCCCTGCGGAGGATGGCGTTCACGAGGCCCCGGTGGGGCGGGAAGCCCAGGTCCCGGTCCCCGGCCAGGTCCACGGCCTCGTTCACCGCGGCGTGGTCCGTGACGCCCTCCAGCCACGCCAGCTGGGCCAGGCCGATGGCCAGGGCCACCTGGGTGCCCAGGGGGACGCCCCGGGCGGGGTTCTTGAGCTGGGGCCGGCAGTGGGCCTGGAGGGTGCCCCAGCGCCGCAGGCAGTGCCCCAGGAGGGCGTTGGCCAGTCCCGCGTCCTCGGAGGAGAGGGCGGCGTCCCAGGCGTCGGGGACCCTGTCCCCCTCGCCGAAGACGATCTGGAGGGTCCGTGCCACCGCGATGCGACTCTGTGTTGCCATGCCTCAAGCCTCTCACATTCCGGGGGGCCATGGGGAGCCGCTACACTTGGAGGATGAGCGAAGCCGAAAACCCCGCCCTGGTTGTCCGGGCCCTCACGTCCGATCGCCATATCCGCTTTTCCGCCCTGGACGCGAGCCCGCTGTGGGACGGGGTGCGCAGGGGCCACCCGCACCTGGAGGCCGAGGCCTGCGCCGTGCTGGTGGAAGTGCTCGCCAGCGCGCTTCTGCTCCAGGCCCGGAACTTCTTCTCCGAACGGCTGCAGATCCACCTGCGCACCGCCGGCCGCGCCCGGGCCGTGGTGGCCGATTCCTGGCCGGACGGCGACATCCGCGGCGTGCTGGACGAGGGCCCCGCGACGGGCGCCTGGCTCCAGGCCCCCGGTCTCCTCCAGGTGACGCGCTCCACGGGCTCCGATACGCCCTACGTGGGAACCCTCGAGATGGTGGAGGGTCCCCTCCAGGCCCAGCTCGAGGCCTACCTTCTCCAGTCCGAGCAGGTCCAGGCCAGCGTCCACCTGTGGTGCGACCCCGGCACGGGGGAGAGCGGCGGCCTGCTGGTGGAGCTCCTGCCGGAGTGCCCGCCCGAGCGCCTCCGGGCTCTCGTCCAGGCCCTGGAGGGCCTCGACGTGGTGCCTTTCTGGGAGCGCACCCCCGAGTTCCTCAGCACCTGGATCAACCAGGGCCCGGGGACCGAGGTGCTCAACACCACCGCCATGCGCTACCGCTGCCGCTGCTCCCGGGAGAGCCTCCTGGAGGCGCTGGCCGGGTTCGGCCGGGCCAAGCGCCACGAGATGTTCAAGGATGGCCAGCCCGTCCAGGTGCGCTGCGACTACTGCGGCAAGGACTACACCATCGCCCCGGGGGACCTGGGGCCGGAAGGGGAGGGGCCGTGAGCGGGGTCCAGATCGTCGAACGGGGCCGGCCCGTGGGCGGGCCCCTCAGCGTGTGGGTCAACTTCCGGTTCGTGCCCTTCGTGGCCGCTGCCCTGGTGAAGACCCTCTCCTACACCCTGCGCGTCGCCCGGGAGGGTTTCGAGCCCGTCGAGGACCTGGTGGCCGGGGACCGGCGGGTGATCCTGTCCTTCTACCACCGGCGCCTGGTGATGATGCCCCAGGCCTACCCCTTCCGCCGCAGCGCCCCCGGCGGCGAGGCCCGCGGCGTGGCCATCCTCTCGAGCGACAGCAAGGACGGGGAGCGCAGCGCGGCCACCTGGCAGTGGTTCGGCATCCATGCGGTGCGAGGCACCGCCGGGGACCGTGGGGCCCAGGCCCTCGTGCGGATGATCCGGGCCGTGAAGGAGGGCTGGGACCTGGGCATCACCGTGGACGGCCCCCGGGGTCCCCGCCAGGAGGTCAAGGGGGGCGTCCTGGCCGTTTCCCGCAAGACCGGTGCCTGGATCGTGCCCGTGTGCGTGGCCTACCAGGCCGCCTGGACGTTGCGCACCTGGGACGAGATGCTGGTGCCCAAACCCTTTTCGCAGGTGCGGGTCCGCTACGGCGTGCCCTTCCAGGTGCCCCCCTCGGGGGACGAGGAGGACTTCCGGACCGCCCTGGAGAGGGAACTCGACGGAATGGAGAGCTGGGCGGAGCAGTTTCGCGGCAGTTATTGAATAATTATTTTTTCAGCCGGAACGCAAGGATATTTCCCCGAATTTTAAGAATTAATTTATAATAAAAATATGAATGGCGAGTTGATCTCCCGGTGTCCGCCGGAGGCTGGACCCTTCGCCCGGCCCCCCTGGGCCCTGGAGGGCAGGCGCCTGGGCCGGTACCGCCTGGGCCCGAGCCTGGGGCGGGGCGGGATGGGCGAGGTGTTCGAGGCCTGGGACACCCTCCTGAACCGCCAGGTGGCCGTCAAGACCCTGGTGGCTCCCGACCCCGCGGCCATCCTGCGCTTCATGAAGGAGGCCCAGCTCCAGGCCCGGGTGAGCCATCCCAACGTGTGCCGGATCTTCGATGTGGACGTCTCCGACAACGTCCCCTTCATCGCAATGCAGCTGGTGCCCGGCCCCAGCCTCTTCCAGGCGGGCCCGGGCCTGACCCTGCGGGAGGCGGTGGAGGTCCTCGCCGCGGTGGCCCTGGCCATGCACTCCGCCCACCGCGCGAACCTCATCCACCGGGACCTCAAGCCCTCCAACATCCTGCTGGAGCGGTCCCCCGCGGGCGGCTGGGTGCCCTACGTGGCGGACTTCGGGCTGGCCAAGGACCTGGCCGAGGATGGCCTGACGCTGGCCCACGGGGTGCTGGGCACCCCCAGCTTCATGGCCCCGGAGCAGAGGGCCGGGGAGGGCGCGCTCATCGGCCCGCCCACGGACGTCTACGCCCTGGGGGCCACGCTCTGCGCGGTGCTGGGCCTGGCCCGCGCGGGCTCGGGAAGGAGCGGCCGGACCTGGGCCTCCGGGGCCCAGGAGCCCCCCTCCCAGCCGTCCTGGCCCGGCCTGCCCCGCAAGCTGCGGGCCATCCTCGTGCGGTGTCTCGAGGAGCGGCCCCAGGACCGCTACCCCACCGCGGGGGCCCTGGCGGAGGACTTCAGGCGCTATCTGGACGGCGAACCCCTCGTGGCCCATCAGCCCGACTGGCTGCGCCGCGGCCGGCGCCTCCTTCGCAGGCACCCCGCCTGGGCGGCCTCCCTGGGCATCAGTCTCCTGCTGGGGTCGGGTTTCGGGGTGTGGAGCTCGCGCCTGGCCGCGGCCTCGGAACGCCGGACGGTCCTGGCCCTGCATTTCGCCCACGACGCCAAGGAACTGGAAACCCGGCTCGGCATGGCGCGCCTTTATCCTCCCCACGACCTGCGGCCCCTCCTGGCGCGGATGGCCGAGGACCTGGAGCGGATCCAAAAGGACATCGCCGACCTGGGCCCCGAGGCCCGGGGCCCCGGCAACCTTGCCCTGGGGCGGGTCTACCTGGGCATGCGCCACCTGGAGCCCGCCCTGGCGGTCCTGGAGGAGGCGTGGAACGACGGGTACCGCACCCCCGACGTGGCCTACGCCCTGTGCCGCACCCACAGCGAATTCTTCCTGCGGGTCACCGAGCACGAGCAGCTGGGGGACCTCCCCCCGGCGCCCGAGGCCGCCGCGCGCCACCTCCAGGCCGCCCAGGCCTTCCTTGCGCAGGCGGCGGGGGCGGCCTGGGAGCCGCCGGACCTCTGCGCCGCCCGGATGCGCACCTTCGAGCACCGGGGGGCCGAGGCCCTGGAGCTGGCGCGGGCGCTGTTCGCGAAGAACCGCTGGTTCCACGAGGCGAAGGTGGAGGAGTCCCGGGCCCTGGCCGCCCTGGGCCGGGAGCGCCAGCGGGCCGGGGACACCGGGGGCGCCCTGGACCTGTACCGCCAGGCGGATGCCGCCGCCCGCGCCGCGCAGGGCATCGCCCCCAGCGATATCACCGGTTGGCTGGCCTCCGCGGACTGGCGGCTGCGCTGGCTGGAGCAGCCCGGCCTGCCCTCCGGGGAGGCCCTCCGGGTCTTGAAGGAGACCGAGGCGCTGCTGGACACGGTGCTGACCATCCGCCCCGGCAATCCGCGGGCCATCAGCGGCAAGGTGCACGTCATCCTCGGCCGGGCGCGGATCCTCAAGGCCCGGGGGGGGGACCCCGGGCCCGAGCTGGCCCGGGCGGAGCGCTTCCTCCACGCCGCCCAGCACCACCCCGTCTTCCGGTGGCTGGTGCCGGTGAAGGAGGACCTGATCCGGAGGACCCGGAAGGAGCTGGCCGGGTTATCTTAGTAGGTTCAAGGAACCTCGATGACCCCTGCCCCCATTTCCGTCGTGTCCCTGTCCGGGGGACTGGACTCCTGCGTCGCCGCCGCCGCCGCCCGGGCCGCGGGCTTCCAGCTGGCCCTGCTCCACGCCGACTACGGCCAGCTCACGGAGGCGCGAGAGCGCCGGGCCTTCGAGGCCATCGCCGACTTCTACGCGGCGCCCCGCCGCCTCGTGGTGCCCTTCGCCGGGCTGCGGGCCATCGGCGGCAGCGCCCTCACCGACCCGTCCATTCCGCTCCCCGAGGGCGACCTGGACCGGGAGGGCGTGCCCGTGAGCTACGTCCCCTTCCGCAACGCCCACCTCCTGGCCACCGCGGTGAGCTGGGCCGAGGTTCTCGGCGCCGGGGCCGTCCACGTGGGCTTCGTGGAGGAGGACTCCAGCGGCTACCCCGACTGCCGCGAGGCCTTCCTTCGGGCCTTCGAGCAAGCGGCGGACCTGGGCACGAAACCCGGCACCCGCATCGCCTTCCACGCCCCGCTCATCCACCTGCGCAAGGCGCAGATCGTGGAGCTCGGGGTGAAGCTGGGCGCCCCCCTGCACCTCACGTGGAGCTGCTACCAGGCCGACGGCGCCGCATGCGGCACCTGCGATTCCTGCCTTCTCCGGCTGCGGGGCTTCAAGGAGGCCGGCGTCGCCGACCCCATCCCCTACGCCTTCATCCCCGACCACCTGCGACCCTGAGGACATCCGTTGCCCAAGCCCACCCTCAAGACCCTCCCCAAGCGCCGCGTCACCGAGCCCTCCACCACCCTCGACACGTTCCGGAGCCCGCGTCCGGGCCGGGCCTTCGAGGTGCGCTTCGAGACCGACGAGTTCACCTGCCTGTGCCCCATGACGGGCCAGCCCGATTTCGCCCGCCTGCGCATCACCTACGTTCCCGACCAGCTGTGCGTGGAGTCCAAGTCCCTCAAGCTCTACCTCTGGAGCTACCGCGACCGCGGGGCCTTCCACGAGGCGGTCACCAACCAGATCCTGGACGACCTGGTGGCGGCGCTGGAGCCCCAGTGGCTCCAGGTGGAGGGGGACTTCCTCATCCGCGGCGGCATCCGAACCCTGGTGAAGGCCGAACACGGGAAGCGGCCATGAGATACCGCGGCGCGGTCCCTCCCCTCGTCCTGATCCTGGCCGCCACGGCCGGGACCCTGGCCTGCGACACCCAGGCCAGGAAGGAGGCCCGGGCCCAGGCGGCCCGGAAGAACCAGGAGTGGGAGGCCGGCCAGCGCCGCGAAGCCGAGACCGCCGCGCCCACCCCCGAGGTGCAGGCCCAGGTGGACACGGCCGTGAAGGCCTTCATGGACGAGCACCACCCCGAGCTGCAGGTGGAGGGCTCCACCTACACGCCGCTCACCCCGAACCTCTTCCTCGTGGGCGTGAACGTCCACGATCCCCTGAAGGGCAATTCCTACGTGGCCCAGCTCACCGCCGAGCGGCTGCGGGACGTGGACTGGGGCGAGTCCGACCAGCCCCGCGAGAACGGCCGGCTCCTGTGGGTGGTGGACTACGCCGACGCCGACAGGATGCGCGTGCTGGCTCAGCGCCACGGTTTCGGCGAGGAGGTGGACCGCATCCGCGACCAGGACCGGGACTACCGGTACCGCACCTCCTGGGGCCACCGCTCCTGGCTGGACGACTACCTCCTCTGGCATTTCCTCTTCCATCGGCCCTCGGCCTACGGGTACCGGGGCGGCATGTTCGCGCCGATGCCCCCGGGCTACCGGTTCCACGATCCGGGCCACCCCATCGCACCGCAGGACGCCTCCCGGTTCGCGCCCGCCGCCGCCCCCACCGGAGGCCGGTCCATGGTCTTCCTGGGCGGCTCGGCCTGGCGCCCCCCCCTGGTGAGCGGCGCGGGTTCCCTGCCCGGGCAGGCCTTCGTGGCCGGACCCCGCGGCTCCATCTCCGGCAAGGCCGCCACGGGCTCGGTGGGCCGGGGCGGCTTCGGCGCCGCGGGCCACGCGTCCGGATCGGGAGGCTGACATGCAGAGGCATTCGATCAAGGCGCGCCCGGACTGGGAATCGAAGCTGGAGGCCGCCGGCGTCACCTTCCACACGCACGACGACGGCAGCCCCTACTGGCGCGAGGACGCGTACTACGCCTTCGGCGCCGCCGAGATCGAACGCATCGAGCGGGCCGCGGCCGAGCTGCAGGCCATGTGCCTGAAGGCCGTCGAGCATGTCCTCGACAAGGGCCGGTTCCGGGAGTACGGCATCCCCGCGTGGATGGAGCCCGTCATCCGGGAGAGCTGGGACCGGGACGAGGTGGGCCTCTACGGGCGCTTCGACCTCGCCTGCGACGGGCAGGGCTTCCCCAGGCTCCTGGAGTACAACGCCGACACCCCCACCTCCCTGGTGGAGGCCGCCGTGGCCCAGTGGTACTGGCTGGAGGAGCGGTTCCCCGGCAAGGACCAGTTCAATTCCCTCCACGAGCGCCTGATCGCGGCCTGGAAGCGCGCCCAGGACTTCCTGCCCGCGGGCACCCTCTACTTCCTCCACCAGGACACCCTGGAGGACCAGCAGACCGTGGCCTACCTGCGGGACACCGCGGACCAGGCCGGGCTCTCCACCGTCCAGATGCTCGTGGAGGATCTCGGCTGGGACGAGGCCAGGGGCGGCTTCTGCGACCTGGACGAGCGCCCCGTGCGCAGCGCCTTCAAGCTCTACCCCTGGGAGTTCATGGTCAAGGACGCCTTCGGGGCCCAGCTGGCGCGCCAGCCCAGGCCCTGCACGTTCCTGGAGCCCGCCTGGAAGATGCTCCTGTCCAACAAGGCCCTCCTGGCCATCCTGTGGGAGCTCTTCCCCGGCAGTCCCTACCTGCTGCCCGCGTATCTGGACGGTCCCCGGGACATGGCGAACTACGTGCGCAAGCCCATCCTCGCCCGCGAAGGCGCCAACGTCGAGATCCATTCCGGCGGCCAGGTGTTCGCCGGCAAGACCATGGACTGCTACGGCGCCGAGGGGAGCGTCTACCAGGCCCTGGCCCCCATTCCCGCCTTCGACGGCTTCCAGCCCGTGCTGGGCGCCTGGATCGTGGACGGCGAGCCCGCCGGCATGGGCATCCGGGAGGCCAGGGGCCCCATCACCGACAACGGCAGCTCCTTCGTGCCCCACCTCATCGAGGGTTAGCCATGCGCGCGCTGGTGGCCCTGGGCTCCAACCTCGGCGACCGCCGGGCCAACCTCGGGGCCGGCCTGGCCCTGCTGGCCGAACTGGGCGAGGTCACCCCCTCGCCGCTCTGGACCGAGACCCCCGACGAGTCCGGCAGGGGCCCCGACTACCTCAACACCGTGGCCCTGGTGGACACCGCCCTGGACCCCCAGGCGCTCCTGGAGGCCCTGCTCCGGGCCGAGCTGCGCGCGGGCCGGAACCGCTCCGCGGGCCGCAACGCGCCGCGCACCCTGGACCTGGACCTCATCCAGGCCGAAGGCGCCGAGGGCCGCTGGACCTGGCCCGCGCCGCCCGGCCTGGAGGGCCTGGGAGGGGAACTGGTGCTGGAGCTGCCGCATCCCCGGGCCAAGGCGCGGCCCTTCGTGGTGGAGCCGGCCAGGGCGCTGGGAGTGGAGGTTTGAGGGGGGCTTGACGGGTGTCACAACGTATATACACTTGACCTGTGGACGTAATTTTCATCCGAAATGGCCAAGCCTTTGAATGGGATGCTGGCAAGGCCCTCCTGAACCTCAAGAAGCATGGAGTTTCCTTCGAGCGGGCCAGTGAAGTCTTCTTCGACCCCTTTATCCGCCTGGTCGATGCCAGCGACCGGGGGGAATCCAGGGATGCGGCCCTGGGCTATTCGGTAGAGGGTGCATTGCTGTTCGTGGTGCATCGGGTCCGCCACGAGGAAACCATCCGGGTCATCTCCGCCCGCCCAGCCACCCCCTTCGGAAAGGAGGGCCTACGAATATGAATGAGAAAATCCTGAAGCGCCTCCAGAAGGACCGCCCCATGGTCAGCATCTCCATCCGGTTCCCGGAGGATGTCCTCGAGGACCTGAAAGCGGTCGCCCCGGCCCTGGGGTTTTCAGGCTACCAGCCGCTCATCCGTGCCTACATCGGCCAGGGGCTTCGGAAGGACCTGGCCCGGCTGGAGAAGGACCCGCTGACCCGGGTGTCCGAAAGCCTCCGGCGCCAGGGGGTGGCGGATGACATCATCGCCGAGGCGGTCAGGTCGGCCCTCGCGGTACGGGAGCCGTATCCCGCCGGGGGCTCCGCGTTCCTGGAGCGGGTCAGCGAACCCTCCGCCGATCCCTATGGGACGCCGGAGGAATGATCCCGCCTGCCGGGAACCGGGGCCCGGGCGCGGCTCAGTAGCGCTTTTCCACCACGCCCCAGTCGATGAGGGGCTTGATGGCGTCCACGTACTTGGCCCTGGCCGTGGCGCCGTAGTCCTTCACGTAGGCGTGCTCCCACACGTCCACGACGAGGATCGGCACCGTCCCCACGGGGATGGCGTTCTCGTGGTCCTGGAACCACGCGTTCATGAGCCGGCCCGTGAGCGGATCCTTCACCAGTGCGCCCCAGCCGATGCCGGTCATGGTGCAGGTGGCCTTGAAGGCCCCCCACCACGCGTCGAAGCTGCCCCAGCCGGCCTGGATGGCCTTCTGCAGGGGGTGGCCGGGGCCGGGGGCGGCGGCCTTGTCGCGCAGGGCCTCGAAATAGAGTTCGTGGAGGCGCATGCCGCTGAACTCGAAGCCCAGGCGGCGGCGGGATTCCTGCACGGCGGTGGCGGCGCGGCCCTCGGCCTCGGCGGCGTGAAGGTCCTTGAGCAGGGCGTTGGTGCGGTTCACGTAGCCCTTGTAGAGGGCCAGGTGCTCGCCCAGCATGTCCTTGGAGAGGCCGGGCAGGCCCGTCTCCAGGGCGAAGGGGCGGGGCTTGTAGTCGGCCCGGGGGTCGGTGGGAGCGGCCTGGGCCGCGTCGAGACGGGGGGCCAGACCCAGGGCCAGGGTCCCGGCGGCGAGGGTGCCCAGCAGTTCTCTTCGTTCCATGGTGCCTCCTTGGAGCAGGCACCACTATATCCGACCCGTCCGGTCAGGGAAGTCTATTTTCCTAACATCTGCCAGCCCAGGCGCAGGATCAGGACGGACACGACCGCGATGAAGACGGCGCGCACCAGGCCGCTCCCCCGGGTGAGCGCGGTGCGGGCTCCCAGGTACCCGCCAACGCCGTTGCCCACCGCCATGGTCAGGCCCACCACCGGCATCCAGCTGCCCTGGCTCACGAACAGCGCGAGGCTGGCGATGTTGGAGGCCCAGTTCACGCTCTTGGCCAGTCCCGAGGACCGCAGGAAGTCGAAGCCCAGCACCGCCACGAACAGGAAGATGAGGATGGAGCCCGTGCCCGGGCCGAAGAACCCGTCGTAGGCGCCCAGGGCGAAGGAGATGAGCGCGGCCAGGCCGCGCTGGTGGTTCACGCCGTACTTCGGCGCGTGGACCTTGCCCAGGTCCGGCCGGAACACCGTGAAGGCCAGCATCACCACCATCAGCCCGACCATCACGGGCCGGAACCAGGCGTCGCCCCTGCCCTGGAGGACGTAGGCCATGCGCACCCCCAGGGCCGCCCCGGTCATGGCGCAGGCCACCGGCCCGAGCATTTCGCGGAACGTGAGGATCTTCGCCCGCAGGAACTGGGCGGTGGCGAAGGTGGCGCCGGCGGAGGCCACCACCTTGTTGGTGCCCAGGACGGTGGTGATGGGCGTGCCGGCGGGAAGCCCCAGCATCAGCGCGGGTATGGTGATGAGCCCGCCGCCGCCCACGATGGCGTCGACGAAGCCTGCCAGGAGCGCCGCCAGCACCAGCAGCGCCAGGGTTGCCGGATGCACCATCAGATGTGCATGATCTCGGCGTCCTTGTGCTTGACGATGTCCTCGACGTCCTTGATCGACTCGTCGGTGATCTTCTGGATGTCGGCCAGGGCCTTCTTGGCGGCGTCCTCGCCCAGGGGCGCGGTCTTGTCCTTCTCCAGCTTCTTGACGTCCTCGTTGGCGTCGCGGCGGACGTTGCGGATGGCGGTCTTGATCTCCTCGCCCATGCGGCTGACGACCTTGACCAGGTCCCGGCGCCGCTCCTCGTTCAGGGGCGGGATGGGCAGGCGGATCACGACGCCGTCGTTGGCGGGGTTGAGGCCCAGCTCGGACTTGAGGATGGCGTGCTCGATGGCCTTGATGGCGGTCTTGTCGAAGGGGGTGATGACGAGCATGGAGGCCTCGGGGACGCTCACGCCCGCGATCTGGTTCAGCGGCATGGAGGCGCCGTAGTACTCCACGTGCAGGGTGTCCAGGATGCCCGCGTTGGCGCGGCCCGTGCGGACGGTGGCCATCTCCTTCTTGAGGGTCTCCAGGGAGGACTTCATGCGCTTCCTGGTTTCGGCCAGAATCGTGTCAACGGTCGCGGTCATCGGATACTCCATCAAAGGCGCACTTCATTTTCTAGCGGGAATCCCGGGGAATTGCCAGCGGATCAGCCCAGACAGGTGCTGCAGCGGGCACCTTTCTGGAGATTGCCGATGATCCGGGGGACGTGGGACAGGTCGGGGATCTCGACCAGGTCCGCCCCGGGGTCGCAGGCCGGCCTGGGATTGCCGGGGCGGTTCACCCAGATGGCGGTCCACCCTGCCTCCAGGGCACCGGTCACGTCGTCCCGCCAGCTGTCGCCCACCATGGCGATCTCGCCGGGGAAGAGACCCAGGCGCCTCTCCATGGTGCGGAAGGCGTCGGGCTCGGGCTTGAGGTGCCCAGTGAGGGCGCTGAGGCAGCGGGTGGGCAGGATCCGCTCCAGGCCCAGGCGGTCCAGGAACTCCATGTCGAAGCTCTGGGTGTTGGAGAGGAGGCCGACCCGGGCCAGCTTGCGGGTGCCTTCCACGGCCTCGAGGGCCTCGGGGAAGCACGCGGCGTCGTCGGCGGCGGTCTGGAAGACCTCGGCCATGGCGAGGATCTGGGTGCCGGAAAGGGAGAGCCGGTCCATCCATCCCGCGATGAAGGTGCGGGCGTCGGGGTGGGGACGGTCCATGGCCTCGCGCCGGAGCTCGGGGTACAGGGCCCTCTGGTCGTCGTCCAGGAGCCGCTGGAGGTGGCGGAAGGGGTCGCCGTGCTGACTGTGCACCAGGGTGTTCCAGAGATCGAAGACGACGGCCCGGATCATGGGGCTCCCCCGAAGGCGCGCCTGGACCTCACGGGAAGCTGGATGGGGAAGCCGTGGGTCTCGGCCCTCAGGGCGCCTTCCAGGAGCCAGACGCCGGAACCGCCCTGGGCCGCGGCCTGGATGGCCACCCAGTTGTCCCGGAGGTCCCCGTAGGAGAAGGACACCTCCACCTCCATGCTGCCGGCGCCCTGGGGCGGCAGGTCGATGGGCCTTGCCAGCTCCATGCGGCCGATGGCGTGGACGGCGCCGCGGGTCTCCAGCTTGAGGTCACCGGTGAAGGCCGTCACGTGGAAGGGGACGCCGGAGGGGTTGTCCACGCCCACCACGACCCGGAAGGCCATGCGGGACCGCTCCAGGGGCAGGGCCAGGTGGACGCTGGGCTCCACCCGGTCCAGGCGGAAGCGGAGGCCGCGGGCGGCCTCCCGGTAGTCCCTCACGGGCGCGCAGGCTGTGGCCAGGACCAGGATGGGGAGCGCCAGCCGGGCCGGGCGCATCAGGCCCCCCGGTAGATCACGCTGTTGTCCAGCGTCTCGAAGACCTCGATCTGGCAGAGCAGGGGCAGGGACGGCTTGAGCTCCTCCCAGATCCACACCGAGATGTTCTCGGCGGTGGACAGGGGGATGAGGTCGTTGAGGAAGCGGTGGTCCAGGCGCTGGATGACCTTGTCGACCACCACCTTGGACAGGTCGTCGAAGTCGATGATCATGCCCGTCTCCGGATTCACGGAGCCTTCCAGGGACACGAAGAGCTTGTAGCTGTGCCCGTGGAGGTTGCGGCACTTGCCGGGGTGGTTGTGGATGAAGTGGGCGGCCTCGAAGCCGTATTCCTTGCGAAGAATCATGAATCTCGCCTTAAAACCCCATTATCGCACAGGGGGCGGGATCGGGATGCGGACCCTGACCCGGGTCCCCGCCCCGGGGGCGGAGTCCAGGTCCACGCGTCCCCCCAGCATCTCCGTCAGGCGCTGCACCAGGGTGAGGCCCAGTCCGGTGCCGCCGTACTTGCGGGTGGTGCTGGAGTCGGCCTGGACGAACTCCGAGAACACCCGCTTCTGCTCGTCGGGGGTCATGCCGATGCCCGTGTCCTCCACCGCAAACAGCGCCCAGCCCGGCTCGGAGGAGGCCCGCAGCACCACCTGGCCGTTCTCGGTGAACTTGGCCGCGTTGCCGAGGAGGTTGGCGAGTATCTGCTGGAGCCTCGTGGAGTCGGTGGCCAGGACGGCCGGGGCGCCCTCGTCGGCCACGTGGAACATGTTCCCGTTGCGCTCCACCACGGGCCGCAGGGCGGAATCCAGGGCCGCCAGGAAGGGCGCGACCGCCAGGTCCCGGATGTCGATCTGCATGTGCCCGGCCTCGATCTTGGAGATGTCCAGGATGTCGTCGATGAGGTTGAGCAGGGAGCTCCCGGCCTGGCTGATGCGCCCGGCGTCCCGGATGGTGGAGTCCAGCCCGCGTTCCTTGGCCTCCTCCTGGAGCAGTTCCGAGTAGAGGAGGATGGCGTTCAGCGGCGTGCGCAGCTCATGGCTCATGTTGGCCAGGAAGGCGCTCTTGGCCTTGGAGGCCTCCTGCAGGGCCCGGGTCTGGCGGGCCACCTCCTCCTGGAGCTGGCGGTTCCGGGCCCGCAGCGAAACGCTGCGCAGCCAGAAGAGGAGCCAGATGCCCCCGGCCGCGAGGAGCGCCCCGAGGATCCGGGCCCAGGGGGTCTCCCACCAGGCCGGGACGACGGTGAAATGGAGCGCGAGGACGGGTCCTTCGATGCCGTTGTCGGGGAGGACGCCCCGCAGTTCCAGGGTGTGCCTTCCCGCGGCCAGGCCCGCGTAGCGGAGGTGGCCCTCCTCCTGGCGGATCCAGCCTGGGTCCACGCCCAGGAGCCGGGCCTCGTGCCAGATCTTTCCGGGGGCCTGGTAGGTGGGGACCATGAACTTGAGCTCCAGCAGGTTGGAGTCCCGGGCCAGCCTCGGGGCCGACCAGGGCAGGTCCAGCTCCGTGGCGCCGGACCAGGCCTGGAGCACCATGGGCTCCTTGAGCACCGGGCGCACCTCCAGCTGGCTGGAGTCGTACGATGCCAGGCCCGAGGTGGTCCCCGCCCAGACCCTCCCCCGTTCGGCCAGCATCGCCCATTCGTTGCACTCCGGGCTCACCAGCCGGTCCTCCATGCCGATCATCCGGAAGGCGGGGGCGTCCTCGGAGGCGAGCTCGCCCAGGCCCTTGTTGGTGCCCACCCACACGCGTCCCTCGGGATCCATGCCCACCGAGAAGATGGACATGAGGGGGTCGCTGGCCATGCCCTGGACGGGCACGATGCGCCTTCGCTCCGACGTGCCGCCCTGGAGGCGGTGGAGGGTGACCACGGAGCGGTTCTGGTAGGGGTTGCGGTAGGACACCACGAACGCGCCGCCGGGCCCGAAGGCCACGGCGCCGGGCGTGTCCGGCAGGAGCCCGGGCACCGGGCGCCAGACGCCGCCGCGCAGCATGGACGCGGCGCCGTCGTGGAGGACAACGATCCCCCCGCCGGGCACCGCGGCCAGGCCCAGGACCTCGCTGGGGTCGCGGCCCCCGATGGGCACCTTGGTCCAGGTCCAGCCCGCCCCGCTCCGGTTCCCCCTGGCCAGGCCCTTGAACCGGTCCGCCACCCAGGGCGTGCCGTCCTCGTCGATGGCCAGGCCCGCGGTGATCCGCCCCCGGGGCAGCACGTCCACGGTGTGGGTCCGCGACGCGAGGGTGGCCGGATCCAGCTCGTGCACCGTCCCTCCGGGGCTGCCGGTGGCCCAGAGGTGGCCGTCGGGCGCCGCGGCCAGGGACAGGAAGCGCCCGGGGAGGACCGTCCGGAACCCCGTGTCCGTGGCCACGCAGAGACCCTTGTCCGTCCCCACCCACAGCCGGCCCGACCGGTCCCGCAGGGGCTGCCAGGCGAGGTTGGCGGCCAGGCCCTCGTGGGTGTCGTAGCCCGCCCAGCGGCTGCGGCCCAGGTTGCGCTGCACGCCGTGGTCCGTGCGGATCCAGATGCCGCTCTCGCGGTCCACCAGGCCGCCCTTGGCGTCGTCCCCGGCGCGGCCGTACCGCTCCCGGGCATCGCCCTTCATGCGCCAGAGGCCGTCGGCGTCGTCGAACCACACCCAGCCCCGGGAGTCCCGGTCGGGGCGCGAGCTGAAGCTGAAGCCCCCGGTCATGTTGGCCCGGACCTTGTGCCAGGCGCCGTCCTCCCGCCGCTGCCACATGGCCCGGCTGGACCGCACCCAGATGCAGCCCAGGCCGTCCCGGGAGTGGTTGAGGAACTCCTCATTGGGGCCGATGGGAGGGCCCGGGACGAGGACCCAGGCGCCGCCCCGCCACTCCAGGATGTGCCGGGCGGTGATGACCAGGGGCCCCGGGTCGGCGGGGTCCGTGAACAGGTGCACAGGCCGTTCCGGGACGGGCAGGGCCGGGGCCCGCACGAACCGCATGGCGCCGTTCTCCACGTATAGCGCGTCGGTGGAGAGCACCCACAGGTGCCCCAGCACGTCCCGGCCCAGCTTGCGGTAGAACCCGCGGGGCAGGCCCTCGGCGTCCCCCAGGAGCACGGAGCGCCGGTTCCGGATGCGGGCCACGCCGCCGTCCGTGGCCACCCACAGGGACCCGTCCGGGTCGGCGAAGAGGTCCGTGAGCACGGGCGAGGGCAGCTGGCCGACGTAGGGCGCGAACTGGCGCCCCTCGAAGGACGTGAGCCCGGCCTCCGTGCCCGCCCAGATCTGGCCGTCGGCCGTGATCGCCATGGCCGTGACGACCTCGCTGAGCAGGCCGTCCTCCTTGCCGTAGTGCCGCGTGGGCGGACGGCCCGGTCCCTGCGGCCAGAGGGCCGTGGCCAGGAGGAACGCTGCGGCGAGCCGGAGGAAGGGGGGCATCGGCTGGGTCCAGGAGGGGGTTACGGCATCATGATAGGGCTAGAACGTCCTTCTCGACACCAGGGCGTTTGCGAGGAACAGCCCGAGCATCAGCGCCACGGTGACCGACAGGGCGTGGATGCCCGCCTCCAGCCCCTCCAGGGTCTGGCCGTGCATCATCATGGTGATGCCGCGCACCCCGACGCTGCCGGGGAGAATCAGCATGATCGAGGGCAGCAGGAGAACCGCGCCGGGGCGCCGGGTGCGCCTCGCGTACTGGTTGCACGCGGCGCCCAGGGCCAGGGCCGCGATGCCCGCGCCCGCCTCGGAGCCCAGGAACTCCGTGCCCAGGCGCGCGGCGCCCCACGCCAGCACGCAGGCGCCCAGGGTCCAGGCGAAGTCCTCCAGGCGCCCCTGGAAGACCACCAGGAAGCCCAGGGCCACCAGGGCCAGGGCCGGGGCCACGGTCCAGAAGGGCAGCGGGACCGCGGTGGAGGGCACGCCCACCAGCCACGCGCCGCCCAGGTGCTGGCCCAGGCCCACCCCGAAGGCCAGGAGCAGGAACACCAGGAAGGTCCCCGCCAGCCGCGCGGTGCCGGCCACCAGGTTGCCGGTGCCCAGCTCCTGCATGGACACCAGGAGCCCCAGCCCAGGCACCAGCACGATGATGCCGCTGAGGACGAGGATGGGGTGGGAGGCCGAGGGCAGGAAGCGCCCCAGGAGCGCGCCGCCCAGGGAGCTGATGACGCCGCCCAGCAGCGGCGTGAGGCGGGCCAGCCCCGCCCGCCTTCCGGCGAGCTGCGCCGCGGCGCCCACCAGGAGCCCGATGAGGGTGCCCAGCAGGACTTCGCGCCAGCCCCCTCCGAAGATGACCGCCATGCCCATGGAGGCCATGCCGTAGGCCAGCACCTGCAGCCAGGGGGGGAAGCGCATGGGCCGCGCCGCCAGCCTCGCCAGGTGGTCGCGGGCCGTGGCCACGTCCAGGCGGTCCTGGAGCACCTGGTCCACCAGCCCCTCGGCGTCCGCGAGCTTCTCCAGGGAGGACTGCCCCGCGTCCACCCGGATGAGGTAGGTCTTCCCGTGGTGCCCCTCCTTGCGCAGGGAGGCCAGGAAGCCCGTGGGCGTGGCGTAGATGGCCCCCTCCAGGTCCAGATGCTGGGCGAGGCGGCCCAGGGCGTTCTCCAGGGTGGGGGCGCTGACGCCGCACTCCTGCAGGGTCCGCCCCAGCTCCAGGACGAGGGCCACCTCGGGGATCGAGCTGGGGCCCTGGTACGCCAGGGGCGGGAAGGGTGCTGCGCCTTGATCGCTCATGGACCTCCAGCATAGCGGCCGGACCCGCGCCCTGGGTCATAATGGGCCCGTCCCCCGGAGCCCGCATGGACCTTCTCTTCAAAGCCGGTGACCGCGTCCGCCTCGCCAGGGCCGCCTACGCCCTGTACGGCGGCGCGTGGCCGAACTTCTGCCCCCAGGGCCAGGGCGGAGGCCGGCCCGGCACGATCCTCTTCGCCGGGGACCGCCCCCACAAGCCGGGCGCCGCGCCCCGGCCCTACTATGTCCGGTGGGACAACGGCGTGGAGAACAGCTACCGGGTGGAGGATCTGGAGGCGGACGGGGAACGGCCGGAGGTGGAGGACAACATCATCCCGTTCTCGCCAAGGCGCACCTGACCCCATCCAGGGCATTGGATCTACAATGTTCCAACCCACCCCGGAGGCGCCCATGAAGACGGATCACGTCATTCTCGGCATCCATATCACCGATCGCCTGCGCAACGCCGGCGAGGTCCAGAAGGTCTTCACGGACTACGGCGGCAACATCAAGACCCGCCTGGGCCTGCACGAGGTCGCCGACAGCCTCTGCGCCTCGGAGGGCGTGGTCCTGCTGGAGGTCCTGGGCGGCGACGAAGTCCGCACGGGCATGGTCGCCAGGCTCGGGGCGATCCCGGGCATCGAGGTGAAGGAGATGGTCTTCTCGCACGCGTAGCGGGATCGGCGGCGCTCCGGGCGGATCGAGGAAACCCCCGAAACCGGGCGGTGACGGGGGTTCGTATCTGGTGCGCCCAGCGCGACTCGAACGCGCGACCTACGGCTTAGAAGGCCGTTGCTCTATCCGGCTGAGCTATGGGCACAGGCTGCCGGCGGGAGGCCGGCCGGATCCAGAATCCTAAGGATCCGGCTCCTGGGTCAAGGGGCATTTCGGGAGAGCATCCACTCATAGGCCGGCTGAACGGCGATTCCCGGGGGCACCGCGGAGGGGGCGCCGTCCCGGGTCAGTGTCAGAAGGCGCTGCCCTGCGCCGGGGAAGCGTCTTGCCGCTTCGGCCAGGGCCCTGAGTTCCCGGTCCGCCACGGCCGGGTCGGATGCGTCGGCGCAGACCTGGACCAGTTCCATCCCGCCCTCCGGGGTGCGGGCAAGGAAGTCGACCTCGTGGTCCTCCGGCGTGCGCACGTAGGTCACCTCGGCCCGCCGCCGCTGCAGTTCGATGAGCACAGCCGCTTCCAGGGCATGTCCAAGGTTGCTCCGGCCGCTGCGGTCGTAGATCGGGATCAGGCCGGGGTCCGCCGGGTAGGCCTTGCGCGGATTCACCATGCGCTGGCGCTCCGAGTTCGATTCCATCCAGACCGTGCGCACCAGGAAACAGTCCTCGAGGTGGGCCAGCAGGTCGTGGACGGTGTCACGCGCGATGGCCACGCCCTGGCTCTTCAGGGCTCCATGGAACTTCTCGACGCTGAAAAGGCCTCCCGCATTTCCCAGGAGATGGCGCACCAGCCACCTCAGGCCGGTCAGGTTGGTGACCCCGTGGCGCTCCATGACATCCCTCAGCATGGCCACGTCCACGTAGTCCTTCAGCAGCTGGCCCCGTGCGGCGGGGTCCAGCCCCTGGACTTCAGGGAAGCCGCCCACCGTGAGCCAGGCAAGGAAGGCCTTCTCCATTTCCACGCGCCCAGCGGCGGTGGCGAAGCCTGGCCTTTCCGGAACGGCCCGGCCCTGGTGACGGAGCGCCTCCGGGAAGCTGAACGGGTAGAGCGGGACCTCCCAGGCCCGCCCCCTGAGGGCCGTAGCGATCTCGTGCGACAGCAGGGCCGCCGAGGACCCCGTGAGGAGGACCTCTGCCTCCCCGCCATCCAGGAGGCGGCGCACGAACCGTTCCCAGCCGGGGACCACCTGGATCTCGTCGAAGCTCCAGGTGACCGGTTCCCCGGGCCGGGCCCCGGGAACCCGGCGGCCATATTCCTCCACGAGGAAGCCCAGCTGGGCACCCTCCAGCCCAGCCAGGCGCTCATCCTCGAAGTTCACGTAGGGAAGGCGGTCGCGTCCAACCCCCCTCGCCAGTCGTTCCAGCCTCATCTGGTGGATGAGGGTGGTCTTGCCGGACCGGCGCATGCCCACCACCACCGTAGCTTTTCCGGCAAACGCCTTCAGGCCGTGGACCTCGCGGGGCGTTCCCTCCGGGATCGGGGAAGCCAGGGAATCGGCCAGCTTCTCGAGCAGGACGTCCTTGAGGCGGGCATCAACCATGACCGAAATTCTCCTTTTCAGAAGGGGAATTTAGGCCAAGATTCTCCTTCTGACAAGGATAAATTCAGATGAACCGGATCCGCACTTCCTTGAGGAACTTCTCGGTCAGCACCTTCTTCAGCCCCCGGAGGATGTTCCTGCGGATGTCCAGGTCCTCGGGAAGGCTGGGATCCTGGAGGGCCTCGTTGATCTTGGTGCCGGCGACGATGTGGATGATGTCGCTGTCCAGGAGGATGCCGGCCAACTGGGTCGCGGCGTTGGGTTTGAGGAGGTCGGGGGACTCCTCGTCCTCCAGGAGGCGCACCATGCGGGCCAGGGTGATGGCGCCCTCGGTGACCAGGTCGAAGCCGTCCATGCGCGAGATGGGCGGCACGTCGGGGTCGAGGTTGCGCAGGTCCATGCTGAGGGTCCGGCCCAGCTCCCGGCCCAGGATGGCCGAGGTGGTGCCGCCGCAGATGACCTTGCGGCCGGTGAAGGCCTGGGCGATCTCGGCCATCTCCGGATCCCGGTCCCGGGAGACCGGGGCGCCGGTGAGGATGAGGACCTCCCGGGGCTCGCGGTAGTACATGACGGCGCAACTGATGTCGTCCTTGGCTTTGCCGCCGTCGATGGCCTTGGCCCGGAGGACGAGGGTGCGTGCAAGCTGACGAGCGGAAATGCGGGGGCGTTCCCGGATCACCTTTCCGAGGTAGGCCGTCACCGCCGTCTGGCCCCAGCCCAGGGGGGTGCCTTCGCTTCCCACCCCGGCCTGGGTGACGCCGTCGGAGAAGAAGATGATGCGGTCCCCGGGGCGCACCTCGAACCGGGCGTGGCGCAGTTCGGCCTGGCGCCCCTCGGTGTCGGGCAGGGGCAGGATCTCGGGGGTGATGGCCACGGGGTCCGCGCCGCGCATGAGGATGCTCGGGGGGTTGTCGTACTCCAGCACGCGGGTGGCGCCCCAGGGGTCCATCTCCACGATGGTGAAGGTGGAGTAGGCGATCTGGCGCTCCCGGCACACCGGGAGGGTGGCCATGATGGTGCGCGCGGCCTTGCGCACGTCCATGTCCGACTCCATGTACCGGATGGCCATGGTGGAGGTGAGGTTGGCCAGCACGTTGGCCTTGATGCCCGAGCCCAGGCCGTCGGCGAGGACCGAGATCACCCGGTGGTCCTCGGCGATCTTCTCGGAGAGGAACACGTCCCCGCAGGCGGCCTGGCCCTGCTTGCGCTCCTGGTAGTGGTCCACCTCCATGAAGTGGCGGGTCATTTTTCCGGCCTCTTCACGGGGGGCAGCTGGAAGGACTCGATGATCGAGCCCAGGATCAGCTCGGTCTCGGCCGCGTTCTCGCCCAGCAGGAAGGCGATCTGCTGCACGGTGGTGACGTTCTTGCGGATGACGTCCTGGGTCTTCTGGATGATCTGCTCCCGGACCACGGCGGGTTCGGTGATGTCCTGGAGGATGCCGCCCACCATGTGCCCGGACTCGATGGGGAAGACCATGAGCCGGATGACCCGGTCGCCCACGCGCAGGTCCTTGCGGATGGGCTCCCCGTGGGAGTCCAGGGCCTCGAGGAAGAGGCGGCTGAAGGGGGCCACCTTGGCCAGGGACGCGCCCTCCATGCCCGGGCGGGCCTCGTAGATCATGAGGCAGTCGGGGCCCATCATCTCCGCGAAGAGGCGGTTGCACTCCACGATGGTCAGGTTCTCGTCGGCGATGACCACGCCGCTGGGCATGGCGCGGATGAGCGCGTTGGCCTTGTTCATGGCCAGCTTGCGCATGTGCGAGACGCACATGCCGGGCTCGGCCCGGCCCTCCAGGAGGGCCAGGGCGAGGGATCTGCAGTCGTCGTAGCCGCAGCCGCCGCAGTTGAGCTGGTCCTCGGGCAGGGTCTTGCCCACCAGGCGCAGGGCCCGCTTGATGTCGGCGGAACTGTGGGCGGGGGGGAGGATGGGGGCCTCGTGCACGGGGGCCGCCAGGTCCACGGTGGGGGCCGGGGGCGGCCCCACCTCCCCGGGGAAGTGGTCCATGACGCGCAGCCACTTGAGGGCGGTGCCGCAGGCGCGCGAGGCCTGGGGCCCGTTGACGCAGCCCCCCTCGCAGGCCAGGAGCTCCAGGAAGAGGCCCCGCGCGTCCGCGTCCAGACCCTTGAGGGCCTCCTGGAGGCTGGGGATGCCTGAGAAGGCCATGAAGTTCGCGCCGGAGCCGCCGGCGCCCCGGATGCCCCGGATCATGCCGCCGTCCATGGGGTAGAGGGCGCCCTCCCGGGCCGGACCCGGGATGAATTCCTCCCCGGGGGCCTGGGCGGCCGGGTCGATGCCCCGGTCCTCGAACCAGCGCCGCAGGTCGGCGAAGGTCAGCGCCACGTCCAGGAGCAGGGGGTTGGCGTCGGCCTCCAGCTTCTTGGAGATGCAGGGGCCCAGGAAGACGATGCCCACCTCCTCCCCGTATTCGTGCTTGAGCAGCCTGCAGTGGGCCAGGAGCGGGGAGAGGTAGCGGGTGACGGCGCCCAGGTGCTCCGGGTGGTACTTCCGGATGAGCTCGACCGCCGTGGGGCAGGCCGAGGAGATGGAGAGCCCGGAGGGATCCCTCGCCAGGGCCGCGGCGCAGGCGCCCGACACCTGCTGGGCCCCCAGGGCCGTCTCGGAGACGCCCCAGAAGCCCAGGGCCTTGAGGGCCGCGACCATGGAGCCCGGGGCGACGCCGGGGAACTCGGAGACGAAGGACGGCGCCAGGGAGGCCACCACCTTCGGCCTGCGCTTGAGCAGGAGCCGGGCCCGGTACAGGTCGTCCCGCACCTTCTTGGCGCCCACGGGGCAGACGTTGACGCAGGTGCCGCAGTAGACGCATCTCTCGGGAATGACCTGGGCGCTGCCGTTCTGGACCTTGATGGCCTTGACCGGGCACTGCCGGACGCACTTGTAGCAGTCCTGGCACTGCGTCTTTTCCGTGAAGATGGGCATCTCGGTGTTCACCTGCTGCCTCCGGCGGCCTGCCCCAGGCGTTCTTCCAGGACCTGGAGGATGGCCTTGGGCTCCATCCCGCAGAAGCACTCGCCCTGGACCGTGACGTTGGGTCCCTGGCGGCAGCGGTCCTGGCAAAGGGTGCCGGTGACCTGGACGTCCTGCTCCAGGCCGTGCTCCCTCAGGTAGCCCTGGATGAGATCCAGGGCCTTGATGTTGCCCCGGGAGAAGCAGGCGCTGCCCATGCAGACTACCAGCTCAATGGCAGCCATGGCCCGCCTCGACGGGTTCCAGTTCGCCCTTGAGGGCCTTGCCGATCAGCGCCTTGACGTCCTCCAGGCCGGCCCGGTGCAGGACGTGCCCGGCCACGCGCACCGAGGGGCCCCGGTCGCAGGCCTCCATGCAGAAGGTGGCGCGGATCTCCACCGCCTCGCCCAGGTCCTGGTCCTCCACGTGGTGGAGCAGGGCCTGCAGCAGCTTCTGGGAGCCCCGGATGTGGCAGGAGGTGCCCACGCAGACGCTCACGGGGATCCGGGCCCCGCCCTCCTCGGTGAGGGCGATGCCCTCGCCCTGGATGCGGCGGCGGATCCGGTAGTGGGTGTGCAGGAGGCGGTGGGCCTCGGGCGAGTTGGGCTCGCCCAGGTGGTCCTTGTAGGCCTGGGTGACCAGGGAGTTGTCCCTGGAGACGCGCAGGTCCATGGACGCGTCCAGGCGGCGCAGGGAATCCGCCCGGCGCGCCCGGATGCGGGAATCCGTGGCCACGGGCTGGCCCGCGCCCCCCGAGCACCCTCCGGGGCAGGCCATGACTTCCACGAAGTCGTAGTGCTCGCGTCCGGCACGCACGTCCTCCATGAGCTCCCGGGCGTTGGCCAGGCCGTGGACCACCGCGATGCGCACCTCGCCCCCGGGGAGGTCCAGGACGGCCGTGCGCCGGCCCTTGGTGGAGCGCACCTGCTCGAGGATGGGGCCTTCGCCCAGGACGCCCACCACGTTGCGGAGGACCGCTTCGGTCACGCCGCCCGAGTTGCCGAAAATGATGCCGCCGCCGGTCTTGAAGCCGAAGGGCATGTCCATGCCCTCGGGCTCCAGCTCGCCCAGGGCCAGCCCGGCGTCCTGGATCATGCGGCCCAGCTCCTGGGTGGTGAGGACGAAGTCCACGTCGGGGTTGCCCTCCACGCCGAACTCGGGGCGCCTGGCTTCGGACTTCTTGGCGGTGCAGGGCATGATGGCCACCACCACGAGGTCCTTGCGGCCGATGCCCAGCTCCCCGGGCAGGGTGTCCTTGGCCAGGGAACCGAACATCTGCTGGGGGCTGCGGCAGCTGGAGAGGTGGGGCAGCTCGCCCGCGTACTCCTGCTCCATGAACTGCACCCAGGCCGGGCAGCAGGAGGTGAACAGGGGCAGCTTCTCCCCCTTGGCACGCCGGGCGAGGAACTCCGCGCCCTCCTCCATGATGGTGAGGTCGGCGGCGAAGGCGGTGTCGAAGACCTTGTGGAAGCCCAGGCGCCGCAGGGCGGCGACGGTGCGGCCCATGACGTGGCTGTCGTCGCCCAGGCCGAAGAGCTCGCCCAGGGCCACCCGCACCGCCGGGGCCACCTGCACCACCACGGTCTTCGAGGCGTCGTTGAGGGCCGCGTGGACCGCGTCCACGTCCTGCTTGACGGTGATGGCGCCCGTGGGGCAGACGGCGGCGCACTGGCCGCACTGCACGCATTCCACGTCGGCCATGGCCTTGTCGAAGGCCGGAGCCACGGTCACCTGGGAGCCGCGGCGGGTGAAGTCGAGCACCCCCAGGCCCTGGATCTCCTGGCACACCCGCACGCAGTCGCCGCAGAGGACGCACTTGTTGGGGTCGCGCACCAGGCCGTGGCTGGAGGTGTCCAGGGGCTTCGTCTCCCGGGGGGCGTTGAAGCGCACCTTGTCCACGCCCAGGCGCTGGGCCAGGGACTGGAGCTTGCAGGAGCCGCTCTTGCCGCAGGTGGGGCAGTCGTGGTCGCCGCTGGCCAGGAGGAGCTCGAGGTTGACCTTGCGCAGTTCCCGGACGGGGCCGGTCTGGGTGCGCACCCGCATGCCGGGCTCGGGCAGGGTGGAGCAGGCCGCGATCATCCCGCGGCCCTCCACCTCCACCACGCACAGGCGGCAGGCGCCGTAGATGCTCAGCTCGCTGTGGTAGCAGAAGGTGGGCAGCTCGATGTGGGCCTTGCGGATCACCTCCAGCAGGTTGCGCTCGCCCTGGATGGGGACCTTGAAGCCGTCGATGGTGAGGGTTTCGGAAGCGCTCATGTCAGGCTCCAGTGATCGCGTTGAATTTGCAGGCGTCCACGCAGGCTCCGCAGCGGATGCACTTGCCGGTGTCGATGGTGTGGGCCGTCTTGCGCTCGCCGATGATGGCGCCCACCGGGCACTTGCGGGCGCACAGCGTGCAGCCCTTGCAGAGCGCGGCCTCGATGGCCGGGGTCATGAGGGCCTTGCACACCCGGCTGGGGCAGACCTTGCGGTGCACGTGGGCCTCGTACTCGTGGCGGAAGTGCTTCAGGGTGCTCAGCACCGGGTTGGGCGCGGTCTTGCCCAGACCGCAGAGGGCCCCGACCTTGACGTTGCGGGCCAGCATCTCCAGGAGCGGGAGGGTCTCTTCGGTGGCCCGGCCCTCGGTGATGTCGTCGAGCAGGGCCAGCATCTGGCGCGTGCCCTCCCGGCAGGGGACGCACTTGCCGCAGCTCTCGTTCTGCGTGAACTGCATGAAGAACTTCGCCACCTGCACCATGCAGGTGTCCTGGTTCATCACCACCAGGCCGCCCGAGCCCACCATGGCGCCGATGCCCGTGAGGTTGTCGAAGTCCATGGGGAGGTCCAGGTGGTCCCGGGTGAGGCAGCCCCCGGAAGGCCCGCCGATCTGCACCGCCTTGAAGCCCTCCTCGGAGACCCGGCCGTCCTTGCCCGTGACGCCCCCGCCCACCGCGTAGACGATGTGGCGCAGGCTGGTGCCGAAGGGCACCTCGATCAGGCCGGTGTTGGCCACGTGGCCGGTGAGGGCGAAGGTCTTGGTGCCCGGGCTGGCCGGGGTGCCGGTGGCCTTGAAGGCCGCCGCGCCCTGGGCCAGGATGAGCGGCACCGAGGCGAGGGTCTCGACGTTGTTGATGATGGTTGGCTTGCCGAAGAGGCCGCACTGGGCGGGGAAGGGCGGCTTGGGCATGGGCATGCCCCGCTGGCCCTCGATGGAGGCCAGCAGCGCGGTCTCCTCGCCGCACACGAACGCGCCGGCGCCTTCCATGACGTGGACCCGGAAGCCCAGGCCCGTGCCGAACAGGTCGTCGCCCAGGAGCCCCAGCCTTTCGGCGTCGGCCACGGCCCGGCGCACCCGGGCCACGGCCAGGGGGTACTCGGCCCGCACGTAGACGTAGCCTTCGTCGGCGCCGATGGCGCGGGCCGCGATCATCATCCCCTCGAGGACGGCGTGGGGATTGCCCTCCATGACCGAGCGGTCCATGAAGGCTCCCGGATCGCCTTCGTCGCCGTTGCAAACGATGTACTTCTTGGGGCCGGGCTGCACCCGGGCCATCTCCCACTTCCGTCCCGTGGGGAAGCCCCCGCCGCCCCGGCCGCGGAGGCCCGAAGCCAGGATCTCGCCGCACACGCCTTCGGGCTGCATCCGGAGGTAGGCCTTGGCGGCCGATTCGTAGCCGCCCTGGGAGAGGTATTCGCGGATGTCCTCGGGGTCCAGGCTGCCGCAGCTCTTGAGCACGGTGCGCTGCTGGAGGGCGTAGAAGGGGATCTCGTTGCGGCCGCGGCAGGGCTTGCCCGTGACCGGGTGCGGATAGAGGAGGCGCTCCACGGGCTTGCCGTCCAGGAGCGTCTGGCCCACGATCTCGGCCACGTCGGAGGGGCGCACCTTGCAGTAGAGGATGCCGTCGGGCTCGATGCTGAGGAGGGGCCCCATCTGGCAGAAGCCCTGGCAGCCGCTCTTGGTGAGCAGGCCGTCCCGGTTCCGCGTCTCCTCGAAGTCCAGCTCGATGTCCAGGGAGAGGCCGTGGTCACCGGCCTCCTTGCGGAGGGCCTCGAGGACCTTCATCGCCCCGTTGGCCATGCAGCCCGTGCCGGCGCAGATGACGACCCGGCGCTTGAAGTGCTTGGATGCTTCGCTGTAGGCCTCGCCCATGGCCTGGAGTTCCATCACCGCTGTGCTCACATGCCCTCCTGCTGCCGGATGCCCTCGAGGATTTCGCAGGCCTGGTCAGGCCCGACCTGCCCGTGCACGTCCTCGTTGACCACCATCGCCGGGGCCAGCCCGCAGGCCCCCAGGCACGAGACGGTCTCGAGCGTGAACATCATGTCCGGCGTCGTCTTGCGCGCGCCGCCCAGGCCCAGCTTCGCCTGGAGCGCATCCACCAGGTCCTGGCTGCCCTTCACGTGGCAGGCGGTGCCGTCGCACACCCGGATGACGTACTTGCCCTTGGGCTGCAGGGCGAAGTGGCTGTAGAAGGTCGCCACGCCGTAGACCTTGGCGGGGGAGATGCCCAGGGAGGTGGCCACCAGGGTCATGACCTCCTCGGGGAGGAACCGGTACTCCTCCTGCACCGCCTGGAGGATGGGCACCAGCCGCGTGCGGTCGCGGTGGTGGCCGTCCAGGATCTGGATCACCTTCTCGAATCTGCGGCCTGCTTCCTGGGCCATGGGTGCCGTTGCTTCCATGCTGGGACTCCTTTCGTTCGGGACAGAGCTCCCCTGCCGGCGGTTCGCCGGACGCGGGTCATGTTCTTTGCCCGGCCCCGTGGGCCGGAACGCTAGCTCAGGGGCGCCGGGGAGCGGCTGTCCGAGAGCCTGCGGAGAAGGTAGGCGAGGCTGGTGAAGAGCTCGAGGTTCTCGACGATGACGTCATCCGGGAGGTCCAGGTTCACGGGCGCGAAGTTCCAGATGGCCCGGATGCCGCTGCCCACCATGAGGTCGGCCGTGGCCTGGGCGGCTTCGGGCGGCACGGTGAGGATGCCCACGGAGATGTGCATGCGTTCGGCCAGGCTGGAGAACTTCTCCATGGGCAGGACGGGGGTTTCACCCACGCGCTGGCCCGCCTTGGCGGGGTCCGCGTCGAAGGCCGCGACGATGCGCGCGCCGGCCCTGTCGAAACCGGGATATTTGATGAGTGCCGTGCCCAGGCTCCCGACGCCCACGAGGAACGCGTCGGAGTGGCTGTCCCAGTGCAGGAACCCCTCGATGGCGGACATGAGCTCGGACACCTTGTGCCCCGTCTTGGGCCGCCCCTGGCACCCCGTGATGGCCAGGTCCTTGCGGACCTGCGTGTGGTGCACGCCGAGCACCTCCGCCATGTGGGCCGCCGAGACCTGTTCCTGGCCGGAACCCTTGAGGCGCGCCAGGTACTGGTAGTACCGCGGCAGCCTTCTCAGGGTGGGGATCGGAACCGATGGGCCGGTCAAGGTGGCCTCCAGGATGATTCAAGATTTTTGAGTCGATACAAAAATCATGATTAAAGGTATCGCCCCGGTCGGCGCTCTGTCAACGGCTCGGGTGGGGAATTGATTAAAAATAGGATGTGCTGTTTTCTGAAATGGATCTGATATTAAGGTTTAGACTTGGTTAAAAAAAATTGAAGCGGTAGTATTGTAGTGTAAAAATAAACAACAAATCAAAGTTGTGAAATTTACTGTAAATTTCATATTGATAATTATCATGATCCCGCTGCATTAATTCTGACCTTTGTGACGGTCCATTTAGTTCGATAACTCAATTGAATTAAGCAATATATGACATCTTTGAGCCCTCGTAGCCTCTGGGTTTGATCCCTTCCATGGCTTACCAGCGCCATCGGGTAAGCCGAAGATATGCCACTGGGAAAGCACCAAATTCTGAAGTGTAGATACGTCCTATATGACCACAAATGGAATAAATTCTTCAACTATTTAATAAAATGTCATGTATATAACTTTTGTAATAATTATTAATCTCTTAAAATTCTAATACTATTTATACTCTTCACGATGGTGCATGTGCCAGCAGTACTTGGGACATAACGCCATATTCATCAGGTGTCCTACTTATTTTATTATGCAGAATCAATAATATTATAATCCAGGATTTGATTGACATTCCTACCTTTTGGAGTTTAATTGGATTCGTATCCGTCGTGAACCATCCGCCGATACCTTAATAAGTTGCAAGTCATAACAATCAATTTTATCCAAGAAATTTAAGTGTATCCACCATAACAAAAATTCTGTTTCGTCCTGCCCAAAGGCCAGGCCCTGGCTCTTCTGCGGGCGGGCTTAATTCCCCAACTGCCGCCGCGCTTCCGTTCCGGGTAGCGGCGGGAGGCTGCCCCTTCCTTGAAAGGACGGAAAACGCCATGTCGGGTCTCGCGTGCATCCAGAAACCCAAACAGGTCTTCGGGCTGGGCTGGGGGCGGCTCCACAAGGCGCCCTGGGCCCGGCGGTGCGGAAAAGTGCTGCTGGACGCGGGGCTGGCCTGCCTGGCTTGGGAGCTGGCCGAGGGCGGGGGCGGGAAGGCGGAACCCTTTCCGGGGAGCCGGCTTTTCTTCGTCAGCCTGGCGCTGGCCGTCAACCTGGCCATGCAGCTGACGGCCCAGCACTACCGGCTGTTGGACCTGCGGGAGGCCAAGGCCATCCTGTACGCCGATCTGGCGCTGATTGCGGCGTCCATGGCCTTCTGCGCACTGCGCGGCGACGGTCCGGTGGCCGGGAAGGACGTATTCATGGAGGCCAGCCTCCTGTGCGGGGTCCTGTGGTTCATGGCCCGGATCCTCATGGGCGCGCTCCTCGGGAACCAGCCGGGCGGAAACGGGTTCTCGGAGCGCGCCCTCATCGTGGGCGCGGGACGAGCGGGTCTCCGCCTCTGCCAGGAGGTGCTCGAGCACCCGAAGGTCCGGTTCCAGGTGGTGGGATTCGTGGACGACGCGCCGGAAAAGCTGGGCGTCCGCATCGAGGGCGTGCCCGTACTGGGCGCGACGTGCCAGCTCAGGGAGCTCGTGCGGGACCGGGAGATCTCCCTCGTGATCCTGGGCCTGGCCAGCGCCCCGGGCGCGCGGGTGCGGGAGATGTGCCGGGAGGTGCAGGCCCTGGGCGTGAAGGTGAAGATCGTGCCGGGGATCCTGGACCTGGTCGGGGACCTGCCCTGGAAGCCGCAGTGGCGGGACGTGGCCATTGAGGACCTCCTGCGGCGGGAGCCCGTGGTCCTCGACACCACGGCGATCCGGAAGGCCCTGGAGGGCTCCGTGGCCCTCATCACCGGGGCGGGGGGCTCCATCGGGAGCGAGCTGGCCCGCAGGGTGGCCGCCTTCGGGCCCAGCCGCATCGTCCTGCTGGGCCGGGGCGAGAACAGCCTCTGGGAGATCGAGGGGGATCTGGCGCGCAGGTTCCCCGGCCTGGCCACGGAGGTGGCCCTCTGCGACGTTCGGGATCCGGCCCGGCTCCGGCAGGTGTTCGAGGCCTGGCGGCCCAGGGCCGTCTTCCACGCCGCGGCCCACAAGCATGTCCCCTACCTGGAGAAGCATCCGGAGGAGGCGGTCGTGAACAACATCCTCGGAACCCGCAACGTGCTGGACGCGGCGCTGGCCGCGGGCACGGAGGTGTTCGTGAACGTGTCCACGGACAAGGCCGTCAACCCCGTGAACGCCCTGGGGGTGAGCAAGCGCATCGGGGAGCACCTCGTGACGCTCGCCGCCGCCCACGCTCCGGCCGGGGCGCGGTACGTGAGCGTGCGCTTCGGCAATGTCCTGGGGAGCCGCGGAAGCGTCATCCCCCTCTTCCGCGAGCAGATCGCCCGGGGCGGGCCCATCACCGTCACCCACCCGGACATGGTGCGCTATTTCATGACGATCCCCGAGGCGGTGCAGCTGGTCCTCCAGGCGGGGATCCTGGGGGAGACCGCCAAGGTCTTCGCCCTGGACATGGGGGCCCCGGTGCGGATCATGGACCTGGCCGAGGACATGGCGCGGCTCTCGGGGTTCAGCGCCGGGGTGGACATCGACATCAAGATCACCGGGACCCGTCCCGGGGAGAAGCTCTTCGAGGAGCTCTTCTCCGATCGGGAGTCGCGCAAGGCCGACATCCACCCCAAGGTGTTCGAGGCCGGACAGGACCGGCAGGATCCGGACCTGCTGGAGCGGGGCCTGCAGGCCCTGGAGGAGGCCTCGGCGCTGCCGGACGGGGAGCGCCAGCGGCGGATCATCCTCTGGTTCCGCCGGCTCGTGCCGGCCTACGTCCCGTCCCCGGAGGGCCTGGGACGGTGGCTGGCCGCCCCCCGAGCGATCCCGGCCTCCGAAACGGTCCACACCTAGCCATGCGCCTTCCGCCCCTCCCCCCCGGCCTCCGCAGGCCCCTCGCCCACGCCGCCCTGGCGGGCCTTCTCGCGGGGTGCCTCTCGCTGCTCCTGCCCGACCAGTTCCGGGCGGAGGCCCGCATCCTGCCGGACGCCGGGCACGCGGGCTCCCCGGGCCACACGGGCATTTGGGCCCCGACGGCCCCGCCGGTGGTCCCGGGGACGCGGGAGGACGGACCCACCGTGATCTACGACGACATCCTCCGGAGCCGGAGGGTGGCCGACGGCGTCCTGTCGGCGGTGTACGAATACGGGGCCCGGTCCTGGCGCTTCGGCCGGCTCCGCAGCCGCCGGGGGACCCTGCTCCAGTACCTGGGCGCCGCGGACGTGGACCGGGCCCTGGGGGACTTCCGGCGCCTCCTGCGGGTGGAGCGCAACCCCAAGTCCGGCCTGCTCACCGTCACGGCCGAGACCCGCTCGCCCGAGCTGAGCCTCCAGGTGGTGCGCCTGGCCACGGAGGAGCTGCGCCGCGCCCTGGTGGACCTGGCCCAGGCCGAGGGCAGGAACCGGGCCCGGGCCACCCAGGCGCGGCTGGAGGAGGTGGGCGCCATCTGCTCGGCGAGGGACGAGGCCTTCCAGCGGTTCCAGGACGCCAACCGCAACTGGGAGACCAGCGCCTCGCCCAACCTGCGCTACCAGGGGCTTCGCCTGCGCGAGCAGCTGGTCCTGTGGAGGCGGGTCCAGGAGAACCTCACCCTCAACCAGGAGCAGGCCCTCCTGGAGGCGCGCAACGACGCCCAGACCCTGCTGGTCCTGGACGCCGGCGACCTGCCCCGGGCCAAGAGCCGGCCCCACCGGTCCTTCATCGTGTTCGGCGCCATGGTCGTCACCGGCACGGCCACCTGGGCCGCCCTCAACCGCACCAAGGTCCACGACCTTTTCATCGCCAAGGAGAAGCCATGAGCACTCGCACCGCCCCGGCGCACGCCGGGGACCTGATCCGCAAGTTCGGAAACCGCACCGCCCTGGTCGGGGTGGTGGGCCTGGGGTACGTGGGCCTGCCCCTCGCGGTCGAGAAGGCCAAGGTGGGCTTCCAGGTGGTCGGCTTCGACCGGAACGCCTCCCGGGTGGCCAGCGTGAACCTCGGCGTCAACTACATCGAGGACGTGCTGGACGCGGAGCTGCGGGACCTGGTGCTGGACCACAAGCGCCTGGAGGCCGCCACGGAATGGAGCCGGCTGGGGGAGATGGACGCGATCGTGATCTGCGTGCCCACCCCGCTGACCCGCAACCTGACCCCCGACCTCCAGTTCGTGGAGGCCGTCACCCGCGAGGTGGCCAGGCGCCTGCGGCCGGGGCAGTTCGTGAGCCTGGAGAGCACCACCTACCCCGGCACGACGGAGGAGGTCATCAAGCCCATCCTGGAATCCACGGGCCTGCGCGAGGGCGAGGACTTCCACCTGGCCTTCAGCCCGGAGCGGGTGGACCCGGGCAACAAGCGCTTCACCACGCGCAACACGAGCAAGGTGGTGGGCGCGGCCAGCCCCTCCAGCCTGGAGGTGGCCCTGGCCTTCTACCGGCAGACCATCCAGGAGGTGGTCCCCGTCAGCTCCTCGCGGGTGGCGGAGATGGTCAAGGTCTTCGAGAACACCTTCCGGGCGGTGAACATCGCCCTGGTGAACGAGCTGGCCATGCTCTGCGACCGCATGGAACTGGACGTGTGGGAGGTGCTGGACGCCGCGGGCACCAAGCCCTTCGGGATCATGCCGTTCTACCCCGGCCCCGGGGTGGGGGGCCACTGCATCCCCCTGGATCCCCACTACCTGGAATGGAAGGCCCGGGAGTTCAACTTCAACACCCGCTTCATCGCCCTGGCCGGCGAGATCAACAGGCGCATGCCGGAATTCGTGGTGGGCAAGGCCATGCGCATCCTCAGCGACCACGGCCTGGGCCTGCGGTCGGCGCGGGTGCTGGTGCTGGGCCTGGCCTACAAGAAGGACGTGGACGACGCCCGGGAAAGCCCCGGCGCCGAGGTGCTGGAGCTGCTCGCGGCCCGGGGCGCGCGGGTGGAGTACCACGACCCCCACGTGCCGCGGTACATCGACCATCGCGTCGACCTGCGCAGCGTGGCCCTGACCGCCGACGCCCTGGACCTGGCCGACCTCGTGGTGATCCTCACGGACCACTCGGACGTGGACTACGCCTTCGTGCTCCGCCACGCCCGCCTCGTCCTGGACACCCGGAACGCCACCCGCGGGCTCCAGGCGGACCGGGACCGGCTGGTGCTCCTGTGAGCGCCCCGGCGAGGGTGGCCGTGGCAGGGGCGGGCGCCTGGGGGCGCAACCACCTGCGCGTCCTCCACGGCCTGGGGGCCCTGGCCGGGGCGGTCGAGGTGTGCGAGGCGTCCCGGGACCAGGTGCGCCGGGACTACCCGGGGCTGCCCGTGTGGGGATCCCTCGGGGAGGCCTTCCGGCACGGCGGGCCCGTGGACGGGGTGGTCATCGCCACCCCCGCGCCCACCCACGCGGGCCTGGCCGCCCAGGTCCTCCGGGAAGGCAGGGGGGTCCTGGTGGAGAAGCCCATGACGCTGGAGGCCCGGGAGGCCCAGGGGCTCGTGGACCAGGCCGAGGCCGCCGGCCGGGTGCTGATGGTCGGACACCTCCTCCTCTACCAGCCCGCCGTAAGGGAACTCAAGCGGCTCCTCAACTCCGGGCTCCTGGGGCCGGTGTACCGGATCCACCAGGAGCGCGCCAACCTGGGGCGCGTGCGGTCCACGGAGAGCGCGCTTTGGAGCCTCGCTCCGCACGACGTGGCCGTGCTCATCCACCTGATGGGCGAGGCCCCCCTCCGGGTCGCGGCTTCGGGCGCGGCCTTCCTGCAGCCCGGCCTCCACGACGACGTCCACCTGGAGCTGGCCTTCTCCGGGGGGCGCAGCGCCCACGTGCACGTCTCCTGGTACTGGCCGGGGCGGCGCCGCGCGCTCCGGGTCCTGGGCGAGCGCGGCATGCTCGTCTACGACGAGGCCGACCAGAGCCTCACCCTGCACCGGAAGCGGCTGCTGGGCGGGGACACCCTCCGGCGGCTGGATGCCGTGGACGACGGGACCGTGCGCGTCTTCGAGGGGCCGGGAGAGCCCCTGCGGCTGGAGGACGAGCATTTCCTCCACTGCCTGGCCAGCGGCAGCAGGCCCATGAGCGACGGCCGCAGCGGCCTCGACGTGATCCGGGTCCTGGAGCGGGCCGATGCCCAGCTCCTCGGGGCCCTTCCACCCACCCTGAAGGAGGTTTGAATGAACAGCCTTACCGAAACCCCGCCCTGCCTGGTGCATCCCCTGGCCGTGGTCGACGAGGGCGCCGCCCTGGGCGACGGCACCCGCGTCTGGCACTTCAGCCACGTGTACGGAGGCGCCGTCATCGGCGCCCACTGCGTCCTGGGCCAGAACGTCATGGTGGCCTCGGGCGTGACCATCGGCGACCACTGCAAGATCCAGAACAACGTCTCCCTGTACGGGGGCGTCGTGCTGGAGGACTATGTCTTCTGCGGGCCCAGCATGGTCTTCACCAACGTGCGCACCCCGCGGTGCCTGTACCCCCGCAACACCCCGGAGGACTACGCGCCCACCCGCGTCAAGCGCGGGGCCAGCATCGGGGCCAACGCCACCATCGTCTGCGGCGTGACCCTCCACGAGTGCGCCTTCGTGGCCGCCGGGTCCGTGGTCACCCGCGACGTGCCGCCCTACGCCATGGTGGCCGGGGTCCCGGCCCGCGTGGTGGGCCACATGTGCGAACGGGGGGAGCGCCTGCGCTTCGACGCCGAGGGATTCGCGCGCACCAGCTACGGGCAGGCCTACCGCCGCATGGCCGACGGCATCGTCCGCAAGGAGGCGCCATGAGCACGCAGGCCCGCATTCCCAGCCTGGACCTCTCCGGACCGGTGGAGGCCCTCTGGCCGGAACTCTTGGGGGCGGTGGAGAAGGTTCTCCGCTCCGCCCACTACATCCTGGGCCCCGAGGTGGCCGCCTTCGAGGAGGAAGTGGCCCGGTTCCTGGGCACGCGGCACGCGGTGTCCTGCAACTCCGGCACGGACGCCCTGGTGCTGGCCCTGCGCGCCGTGGGCGTCGGCCCCGGGGACGAGGTGATCACCACCCCCTTCACCTTCTTCGCCACCCCCGAGGCGGTCAGCAACGTCGGGGCGCGGCCGGTCTTCGTGGACATCGACCCCGACACCTTCAACCTGGATCCCCGCCTCGTGGACGCCGCGGTCACCTCCCGCACCCGGGCCATCATCCCCGTGCACCTCTTCGGGCGGCCCTGCGACATGGCCGGCGTGCTGGGCGCCGCGGCCCGCCACGGGCTCAGGGTGGTGGAGGACTGTGCCCAGGCCTTCGGGGCCCGCTACCACGGCAAGCCCGTGGGCACCCTCGGGCATGCGGGGTGCTTCAGCTTCTTCCCGACCAAGAACCTGTCGGGGTTCGGTGACGGCGGCCTCCTGGCCACCGACGACGAGGGCCTGGCCCAGACGGCCCGGATGCTGAGGGTGCACGGGAGCCGGCGGAAGTACCACAACGAGGCCGTGGGCTGCAACTCCCGCCTGGACGAGCTGCAGGCCGCGCTGCTGCGGGTGAAGCTGCCCCGGGTGGCGGCTTGGAACGAGGCGCGGGTGCGGGCGGCGCAGAACTACCAGGGCCTCCTGGGAGGGGATGGGCTCCTGGTGCCGCCGGAGATCAGCGACGGCCATGTGTTCAACCAGTACACGGTCCGCATGCGCAGCCGCTCCCTGGACCGGGACCGGGTGCGCGCAAGGCTGGGAGATGAGGGCATCGACACGATGGTGTACTATCCCGTGCCCTGCCACCGCCTGAAGGTCTACGGGCAGAGCCACGCCGAGGTCATCTGCCCCGAGGCCGAGCTGGCCGCCTCCGAAGTGCTGAGCCTGCCCCTGTGGCCGGGCATGGATGCGGAGGTCCAGGCCCAGGTTGCCTCGACCCTCCACCGCATCCTGCGGGAAGGGTGAACCGTGCCGACCTCCTTCACGGGGTTCCGCCTGAAGGTCCTGCAGGTCGCGGGGGGCACCGCCGTGGCCCAGGGCCTCCTGGTGGCGGCCTCGCCCCTCCTGACGCGGCTCTACACGCCTGCCGACTTCGGCGTTCTGGTGGTCTACGTGTCCCTGGTCTCCCTGCTGGTGACCGTGGCCTCCCTGCGTTTCGAGCTGGCCCTGCCCCTGCCGGTGGGCGAGGCCGAGGCGGCGGGGCTGCTCCTGCTCTGCGTGGGCCTCGTGGCCCTCACCACGATCGCGGGCGCCCTGGCCATCCACCTGTTCCGGGACCGGATCCTGGGCTGGATGGAGGCGCCTGGCCTGGGGCCCTTCCTCTGGCTGGTGCCCGTGAGCACGCTGGGCGCCGGGCTCTACCAGGTGTTCACCTGCTGGGCCATCCGGAAGGAACGCTACGACCGCATCGCCAGAACCCGCATCACGCAGGGCCTGACCCAGCTGACGGTGCAGGTGGCCGCGGGGCTGCTGGGGCAGGGGCCCGCCGGGCTCCTGGCGGGGGACGCCCTGGGCCGCACCAACGGCACCCGGACCCTGGCCCTCCTGGACTGGCGCCGGGACTGGGCCCAGGTGCGCCGGGCGGGGCCCGCGGACCTGCTGGGCGCGGCGCGGCGCTACCGGCACTTCCCCCTCTATTCCAGCGGCACGGCCCTGCTGAACACCATCAACCTGCGCATGCCCGGGCTCCTCCTGGCCATCTGCTACGGGCCCGCGACCGCGGGCTGCTTCGCCCTGGCCCAGCGGGTCTTCGCGCTGCCCAGCTCCATCATCGGGGAGTCGGTGGCCCAGGTGTTCTTCGGGGAATCGGCGCAGCTGAAGGGGGCGAGCCTCATGCCGCTGTTCCGGGGCACCGTCAGGCGCATGTTCCTCCTGGGCCTGCCGCTCATGGCCCTGTCCTCGGCGGCGGGGTGGTTCCTCTTCCCGGCCATCTTCGGGGCGGCCTGGAAGAGCGCGGGGGTGTTTCTCGTGGCCATCGCACCCATGGCCCTGGCCCAGTTCACCGGGGCCTGCGTCTCCAGCGCCCTGGTGGTCCTGGAGCGCCAGGACCTCGCCCTCCTGCGGGAGGTGATCCGCTCCCTGCTCTTTTTCGGCGGCATCGGGGCGGCCTGGCTCCTGAAGTGGGACGCCCCGCGCGCGGTGGGCCTGTTCGGCCTGACGGGGACGCTTTCCTACGCCCTCTACGGGTGGATCACCTGGTACGCCATCCGGCGCCACGACCTGACCCGGGCGCTGCCATGACGGCCTGGGCCGCGTCCCGGCGCGTCCCGGCGCGCTTCCTGGTGCTGGGGGCCTTCCTGTTCGCCGGGGTCCTGAAGGCCGGGCCCACGCTGTCGCGCCTGCCGGTGGACCTGACCCTCCTGGCCGGGGGCGGGCTCGCATGGGTCCTCCTCCGGGCCTGGATCGGGGGGGCCCGCGCCGCCTCCTGCCGGGGCCTCGGGCTCACCGGCCTCTGGTACGCCACCTTCCTGCCGGGGGCCGCGCTGGCCGCGCCCACGTCGTACGCCTTCCAGAAGGTGGCCACGCTCTTCAGCTTCAGCCTCCTGGCCTCCCTGGCCCCCTTCGTCCTCCTGCGGGAGCGGGAGGACCTGCGCCCCTTCCTGGACGCGGTGGCCTTCTTCTGCCTGGTGCTCACGGTGGACGGCCTCCTGGGCGCGGGCCAAGGCGCGCAGCGCCTGGAGACAGCCGGAGGCGGGACCATCGCCCTGGGGCGGTCGGCGGGGTTCCTCTTCCTCTTCGGCGCGCTCCTCCTCGCGCGGCCCGGGCCGGTGTCCCTGCCCATCCTGGGCCTCACCGGCGCCGCGGCCGTCGCGGCGGTCTTCTCCGGCTCCCGGGGGCCCATGGCGGGGGCCGTCGTGGCCCTGGCGCTGACCTTCGCGCTGGGCAGGCGCGGGGCGGGGATGGCGGTACGCAAGCTCCTGCTGTGCGGGGGGGCCCTGGCCCTGGCGGTGGGCCTCTCCCTGGCCCTGGCGCCCCCGGGCTCCCTCCGCCGCACCGCCAGCTTCCTGCGGGGCGAGTTCGGGTCCTCCGAGCAGTACCGCGCCCTGGCGGCCCGGGCCTCCTGGGAGCGCCTGGGGTCGGAACCCTGGGGCACAGGCTGGGGCGGATTCGCCGCCCTGGTGGATCTGGACGGGGGCACCGTCCGCCAATACCCCCACAACCTCCTCCTGGAGGTCACCCTCGAGTCCGGGTGGGCCTGCGGCGCCTGCACCGCGCTGGTGCTGGGGGCGGCCCTGGGCGCCGCCCGGGCGCGCACGGACCGGCCGGAGGGCCGGATCCTTTTCGCGGGGCTGGTCTTCTGGATCATCAACGCCCTGGTGAGCGGGGACGTGAACGACAACCGGCCCCTCTTCGCGTTCGTCTCCGCCGCCCTTTGCCTGGGGGCCCCATGAGCCGCATGGCCGTGGTGACCACCGCCCATCCCTGGGGGGATCCCCGGGTCTTCGGACGCGAGCTGGCCGCGTGCCTGGAGTGGGGCCTGGAGGTGCACCTCTTCGCGGTGCCGCCGGCCCGGGAGGGCTGGCGCCCGGAGCCGGGGTTCCGGCTCCATCCCCTGCCGTTGCGCGCCAGCCGCCTGGGGCGGATCTGTTCGGCCCTGGGCGTCTGGCGCGCCGTGGTCCGGGAGGGCCCGTTCGAGGTGGTGCACTTCCACGACCCCGAGCTGCTGCCGGCCATGGCGCTCCTGGGTCTCCTGGCGCCGCGGACCTTCCTCCTCTACGACATCCACGAGGACCTGCCGCTGCAGTTCCGGTCCAAGGCGTACCTGCCCGCCTGGGCGCGGGAGCCCATGGCGCACCTGGGGGCCTGGGCCATGGGCCTGGCGGGGAGGGTCTTCGACGGCTTCGCCCCGGCCACCGAGGCCATCGCCCGCCAGTGGCCCCGGGCGTCCACCCGGGTGGTGCACAACTACCCCCGGGCGGTGTTCTGCGTCGCGCCCCGGGCGCCGGATCCGATGCGGGTGCTATACATGGGCGGGCTCTCCCGGGGCAGGGGCATCCCCCTGGCCCTGGAGGCCATGCGCCTGGCCCGCGTGCGTCTTCCGGGCCTGCGCCTGGAACTGGCGGGCTGGATCCTGGAACCGGAGGTGGGACGCCTCGTGGCCGGGGCGGTCCGGGAAGGCTGGTGCCGCCACCTGCCCACCCTGGAGGCCGGGGCCCTGGCCGAGCACGCCGCGGGGGCCGGCATCGGCCTGGTGACCCTGCTCCCCCTGCCCAACTACCTGGAGTCCCTCCCCACCAAGCTCTTCGAGTACATGGCCCTGGGCGTCCCGGTGCTGGCCTCGGACTTCCCGCTGTGGCGCCGGCTGGTGGAGGAAAGCGGCGCCGGGCGCGTGGTGCGGCCGGAGCCCGGCCCCCTGGCCCGGGCGCTGGTGGAGATGGCCCGGGATCCCGAAGCCCTCCAGGCCTTCGCCCGGCGGGGGCGGGCCGCCTACCTGGAGCGGTACCGGTGGGAGGCCGAAGCCCCCAACCTCCGGTGGCACCTGGAGCGGGCCGGCGCCCTGGAACGGATCCCCTCGGAGGAAACCTCATGAACATCCTCATCGTCAATCCGTACGCGCTCGCCCCGGACCAGCCCGGGGGCACCCGCCACTTCTCCCTGGCCCGGGCCCTCATGGGCCTGGGGCACTCCGTGGTGATCGCCGCCTCCGGTTTCGACCACCTCACCCGCACCGCGTCCGTGCCCGCCGGGGAACCGGCTCGGCGCGAGACGCGGGAAGGCGTGACCTTCATCCGCCTGCGCACCCCCCCCTACCGGGACAACCGGGCCGGGCGGCTCTGGAACATGCTGGCCTTCGCGCGGAGCGTGGGGACGGTCCTCCCGCGCTTCCTGGGCACCTGGCCGGACGTGGTGGTGGGCAGCAGCCCCCACCCCTTCGGCGCCCGGGCCGCGCTGCGCCTGGCCCGGGGGCTGGGGGTGCCCTTCGTCCTGGAGATCCGGGACGTGTGGCCCCAGTCCCTCACCGCGGTGATGGGCGTGTCCCCCCTGCACCCCATCGTCTGGGTCCTGGAGCGCATCGAGCGGGAGCTGTACCGGGGGGCGGACCACATCGTCACCCTCCTCCCCAAGGTGGCGCGGCGCGTGGCCGAGCGGGGCGGGGATCCCGGAACCATCACCTGGGTGCCCAACGGCATCGACCTGGCCATGGTTCCGCCCCTGGCCGAGCCCCGGGACGGGGACCCCTTCACGGTGATGTACGCGGGGGCCCACGGGGTCACCAACGCCCTGGACGTGCTGGTGGACGCCGCCGCCATCCTCCAGGGGCGCGCGCGGCTCCTGCCCCGGCGCCTGGCCCTGGTGCTGGTGGGCACCGGCCCCGAGAAGCCCCGCCTGGAGGCTCGGGCCCGGAGCCTGGGCCTGGCCAACCTCGCCTTCCGGCCCCCGGTGCCCAAGCGGGAGATCTACGCAACCCTGGGGCAGGCCGACGCGTTCTGGGTCAGTTCGGCGGACTCCGAGCTCTGGGAGCACGGCATCAGCTTCAACAAGCTCTACGACTACATGGCCATGGGGCGCCCCACCCTCATCGGCGTGCGCTGCTCCACCAACCCGATCCTCCTCTCCGGAGGCGGCCTCACGGTGCTCCCCGGCAGCGCCCCGGCCATGGCCGAAGGGGTGGAGCGGCTCCTGGCGGAGGGTCACGCGCGCCGCCTGGCGATGGGTGCGAAGGCGAGGAGCTTCGTGGAGGCCCACTTCGACGTGCGCAGGCTGGCGGAGGCCTTCGAGTCGGCCCTTCTGGAGGCCCTGGGGGCGGGTTGCGGAGGCACCCATGCGTCGTGAGTTCATCGGTCCCGGCGATCATGCCTGGACCTCGTTCCTGGAGTCGGCGCCCCACGACTTCTACCACCTCCCCGGCTACGTTGAACTCTGCGCCCGGCGGGACGGCGGCGAAGCCGCGGCCTTCCTGGCCGAGGAGGGCGGCTGCGCCATGCTCATGCCGCTGGTGCTGCGCCCCGTGCCGGGCACGGGGTGGCGCGACGCGTGCGCACCGTACGGCTACCCCTGTCCGCTGTTTGGCGGCGGGCCCTCTCCGGACACGGTCGGGGCCTTCCTCGGGGCCTTCGCCGAAACCGGCGCCGGCGAGGGCCTGGTGAGCGCCTTCTTCCGGTTGCATCCGCTGTTGCCGGGCCCGGCAGGTCCCTTCGAGCGGTTCGGCGCCCTCGTGGACCACGGCCAGACCGTCTTCCTGGACCTGGAACTCCCCGCCGAGGAGCTGGAGCGCCAGACCCGCGTGAACCACCGCGCCGATGCCCGCAAGCTCCTAGCCGGGGGGTTCCGGGTCGAGGTGGACGGCTGGGACCGGCTGGAGGGCTTCGTGGCCATCTACGAGGCGACCATGGCCTACCGGGGCTCGGGCGACGCCTACCGCTTCGACGCCGACTACTTCCGCGACCTGCGCAGGTGCCTGGGGGACCGCCTCCACCTGTGCATGGTGCTAGGCCCGGGGGGGGAGCCCGCGTCGGGAGGGCTGTTCACCAACGTGGACGGCCTGATGCAGTTCCACCTGGCCGGCACCGCCTCGGCCTACCGCAGGGCCGGCCCGGCCAAGCTCATGCTCCTGCACATGCGGGACCAGGCCCGGGACTGGGGCGCCCGGCGGCTCCACCTCGGCGGCGGGGTGGGCTGCGCCGAGGACTCCCTGGCCTTCTTCAAGCAGGGCTTCTCGCGCCTCCGGGCCCGCTTCTCCACCTACCGCATGGTCCTCCTCCCCGGGGTCTACCGGGAGCTTGCCGGGGGCCCCGACGACGACTTCTTTCCAGCCTACCGCCACCCCTGAGGAGCCCATGGATCCCCTGAACCGTCGCCCCCTGACCCTGCTGCGCACCGCCGCGGGCTCCCCGCCCACGGTGACCCAGTACCGCGCCTTCCACGACCTGGGCTGCCGCATCGTGGCCGCCGACTGCGACGGGCGGAGCGTGGGCTTCCCCTTCGCGGACGCTTCCCATGTCGTCCCGCGCGTGGGCGATCCCGGCTACCTCGACCGCATGGTGGAGATCTGCCGGCTCGAGGCGGTCGACCTCTTCCTGCCCGCGCTGGACGAGGAGCTGGCGCTGTGCTCCATGCACCGCGCGCGGTTCGCCTCCATCGGCACCCGGGTCCTGGTGTCCGGGCCCGAGGCGCTGGCGGTGTGCACCGACAAGCTGCGGACCTTCGAGCTGTTCAGGGAGCTGGGAATCCCCACGCCCCGCACCCTGCCCGCGGCCGATTACCGGGAGGGCGCCTTCCCGTCCTATCCCGTGGTGGTCAAGCCCCGGGCCGGCCGGGGCGGCGCCGGGGTGCACCTGGCGCGCACCCATGCGGAGGCGGCCTTTTTCGCGTCCTACGTGGCCGGGGCGGTGGTGCAGGAGCACTGCCCGGGCGAGGAGCTGACCCTGGACGTGCTGGCGGACCTGGACAGCGAGGTGGTGATCCTCTCCCCGCGGAGGCGCCTGGCCGTGGACTCGGGCATCTCCTCCAAGGGCGCGACCTGCTGGAGGGACGATCTCCTGCCGCCGGTGCGGCGCATGGTCAAGGCCCTGGGTCTGGTGGGACCTGTGAACGTGCAGTGCTTCGTCGACGGCGGTGCGCGCTTCACCGAGATCAACGCCCGGATCGCCGGCACCGCCATCCTCACCCAGGCCGCGGGGGTGCCCTACTTCCAGGGAATCCTGGACCTCTGCGAGGGGCGGGCCCCGGAACCCTGGCTCAAGCCGGCCGTGCCGCTGGTCATGTACCGGTACTGGGAGGAGTTCTTCCTGGCGCCCGGGGGCGGGGCATGAGCGGCACCCTGCTGGCGGTGGGCTTCGACCTGGACTACACCCTCTGGGACCACGGCGACTTCGCGGAGTCCTTCTTCGGCTCCATCGCCTGGGAGCTGGGGGGGCGCCTGGGCTGCAGCGGGCGCCGCGTCGAGCGCGTGCTGTCGGACACCCTGGCCAGGCTCACCCTGGGCCACCCGCGGGTCTTCGACGAGGCCCTGCGGCGCATGGGCATCGAGGACCCGGGCCTGGTGGCGGAGCTGGTGGACCGCTACCACCGGCACCGGCCCCCGCTGAGGCCCTACCCCGGTGCGCTCGACGCGCTGAGCCGGCTCCGGGACCGGGGCTACCGGACCTTCCTGGTCACCGACGGCATGAGCGACACCCAGCGGTACAAGGTCGAGGCCCTGGGCCTGCGGCCCTGGTTCGACGAGCTGGTCTTCACGGGGGACTTTCCCCGGATCCTCCAGAAACCCAGCCCGTTCCCGTTCCTCCTGGCCTGCCGGAGGCTGGGCGTGAGGCCCCGGCAGTGCGCCTACGTGGGGGACAACCCCCTGTGCGACTTCGAGGGGCCCATGCGCCTGGGGATGCTCACCATCGGCGTGCCGACGGGACCCTTCGCGGGGCGGCCGGTGCCGCCGGGGCAGTCCCCCGAGCGGCTCGTGACCGACCTCCGGGACCTCGGGGGCCTCCTGTGAGCGGGCTCAAGCGCGTTTTCGACGTGGCCGGGAGCCTCGCGCTGCTGGCGGTCCTGGGGCCCGTCCTGGCCGGGGCGGCCCTGGCCGTGGCACGGGACGGACCGGGGCCCGTCCTCTTCAGGCAGCGGCGCCTGGGCCTGCGGGGCCGCCCCTTCACCATCCTCAAGTTCCGGACCATGGCCGCCGGGGACCCGGAGGCTGAGACCCGCCGCGACGATCCTCGCATCACCCGGGCGGGGGCGGTGCTGCGGGCCTGGCGCATCGACGAGCTGCCCCAGCTGGTGAACGTGCTGCGGGGGGAGATGAGCCTCGTGGGGCCGCGGCCCCTCCTGGAGCGCTTCCTGCCCTACTACTCCGCCCTGGACCTCCGCCGCCTGGAGGTGCCTCCGGGGATGACCGGGTGGCAGCAGGTCAACGGCGCCTCCCGCCACGGCTGGCGGGAGCGGGTGGAGCTGGACGTCTGGTACGTGGACCACCGGAGCTTCCTGCTGGACCTGTGGATCCTGCTGCGCACCGTGGGCGTGGTGCTGCGCGCCGACACCGCCTACGCCCCGGACGGGTCCCAGCGCAGCGGAATCCCCGACGGGGCCCCCCGGGAGCGGCCATGAGGCCCGTCATCAAGCTCGTGCTGGCCCCCCATGCGGACGACGAGGTCCTGGTGCTGGGGGGCTCCATCGCGCGGTGGGCCCGGGAGGGCCACGCCGTGCACGTGGTGGTGGCCACCCGGGGCTACCCCCCCGTTTGGTCCCCCGAGGAGGAGAACGCCTGCCGCGCGGAGGCCCTGCGGGCCCATGCCCGGCTGGGGGTGGCCTCGGCCCGGTTCCTCGACCTGCCGGCCGCGGAGCTGGACACGCTCATGCACCGGGAGCTGAACCACCACCTCCTGGAGGCGGTGCGGAGCCTTTCTCCCGAGGAGCTGTACCTGCCCTTCCCGGGCGACCTGCACCGGGACCACCAGCTGGTGTTCCATTCGGCGCTGGTGGCCGCGCGCCCCGGCAGCCCCGGCTTCCCGCGCAGGCTCTACGCCTACGAGACGCTTTCCGAAACCAACTGGAACGCGCCGCAGCTGACTCCGGGTTTCATCCCCAACCACTTCGTGGACATCAGCGGCACCCTGGAGGACAAGCTGGACGCCTTCGCCCTGTTCCGGTCCCAGGTCCGGCCGCCGCCCCACGAGCGCTCCCTCGGAACGCTTCGCGCCCTGGCCGTCCTGAGGGGCGCAACCGTGGGCCTGGCGGCGGCCGAGGCCTTCGTCACCATTCGCACCGTCGCCTGACGGGGAGGGATCCCATGCTCCGAACTTCCGAAATCTCCATGTCCAGCGCCGACCTGGACGAGAGCGACATCCGCTCCGTCGTGGAGGTCCTGCGCGGCGGGCGCCTCGCCCTGGGCCCCGTGGCCTCCGGCTTCGAGGCGGCCGTGGCCGCCTACGCCGGGGTGGCGCACGCCGTCGCGGTGAGCTCGGGCACCGCCGCCCTGCACCTCGTCATCAAGGCCCTGGGGCTGGGCCCTGGGGACGAGGTGCTGGTGCCCAGCTTCACCTTCGCCGCCTCGGTCAACGCCATCCTCTACGAAGGCGCCACGCCCGTGTTCGCCGAGGCGGAGCCCGTCACCTTCAACCTGGACGTGGACGACCTGGAGCGCCGGGTCACCCCCCGCACCCGGGCCATCCTGGCCGTGGACGTCTTCGGCCACCCCGCCGAGTGGGACGGCCTGGCCCGGGTGGCGCGCCGGCACGGGCTGATCCTGGTGGACGACTGCTGCGAGGCCCTGGGCGCCGAGTACCGGGGCCGCAGGCTGGGCTCCTTCGGCGCCGCCGGCGCCTTCGCGTTCTACCCCAACAAGCAGATCACCACCGGGGAGGGGGGAATGGTCGTCACCTCCGACCCGCGCCTGGCCTCCCTCTGCCGCAGCCTGGCCAACCAGGGGCGGGAGGAGGGCGCCGGCTGGCTCCACCACGGCCTCCTTGGCCACAACTACCGCATGGACGAGATGAGCGCCAGCCTGGGCCTGAGCCAGATGGCGCGCCTGGAGAACATCCTGGCCCGCCGCGAGCGGGTGGCGACGATGTACGGCGAGCGCCTGCACCGCGTGCCCGGCGTCCAGCCCCCCAGGATCCTGCCCCACGTCCGCGTGAGCCGGTTCGTGTACGTGGTGACCCTGGACGAGGGCCTCGACCGGGACCGCACCATCGAGGCCATGGCGGCCGAGGGCGTCCCCGCCCGGGGCTACTTCGCCCCCATCCACACCCAGCCCTACATCCGCGAGCGCCTGGGGAACCTGGCGGGGACCCTCCCGGTCACCGAGCGCCTGGCGCGACGCACCCTGGCCCTTCCGTTTCACAACCGCCTCGGGGAGGCCGACGTGGACCACGTGCTGGCGGTGCTTGGGAGGAGCCTGCGGAAGGGCTGATCAGCCCAGGGTCCGGGTGATTTCCGCCGCCAGTTCCCCGGGCCCCTGCTGAAGGTCCTGGCGGGCCTCCAGGTCGGCAAGGCTTTGCAGGGTCGGAAGGGCGCGGCGCCCCGGCGAAATCCTCGAGGCGGCCCAGGGCGAACGCCACCTTCAGGACCAGGTCCAGGGAGGCGGATCCGGTGGTTTCGAACCGCTTCAAGGAGGCGCTGGTCAGGCCTGCCCGTGCCGCGAGGGTCTCCCGGGTCCAGGATTCCCGGAGCCGGAGCGATTTCGCCCGCCCGGCAAGCATCCTGCTGATTTCCCCTTCACTCCGCCCATCCGGATGGCGTTCGCCTGTCCCGATTCTGGATTCCGGATCCAGGATCGGGAATCGTCGATGGGAGACGAATATTTAAACACTGCAATTAAAGGACAAACTCTTCTCTGCCAGGCTGGCACCGCCCTTGCTCCTTCCCGATAGCCCAACCCTGGCGGGTGCGGCGACCGAGGGAACCACGGACTGGTTTGCGATTCGGCCCGCCGCCGTTCCGGCGGGGCCCTGGAGGAGGTGCGCCCATGAAAACGCTCAACACCGTTCTGTTCACCACGAGCCTTGTGGCCCTTGGCTGTTCGGGGCAGTCCGCCCAGGGCACAAGCACCCCCAAGGCCGCCAACCCCCAGGTGACCGCGCCCGCCCCGGTGACCCTAGGCCCGACGGTGGCCGACACCGGCACCATCCGCACCCCGGCCCTGGTATCCGCGGGCATGACCCAGATCCAGGCCTTCGTCCCGACCCAGCCCGGCGCCACCTACCTGTGGTCGGTGGGAAACGGGACCCTCCCCGGCGTGGCGACGAACGCCGCGGTCTACTACAACGCCCCGGCCTCCGGCGTGGTCGCCCTCGCCTGCACCGTCACCCTGGCGGGGGTGGCGACCACCACCACCCAGATCGTGCCGGTGGTGCCCGTCATGCCCGTCACGCCGTTCTTCTACGGTTCGGGCTTCAGCGCCGATTCCCTGGCCAACACGGTCGTGGGCGGGCCCAGCGCCAACGTGGTGAGCTACCGCTTCCAGGCCAAGCACACCACGCCCCTGGAGGGCTTCCGCATCTTCTTCATCTGGTCGTCCACGAAATCCGGCTACAACGCGGGGCTGGGCGGCACGGTGCGGGTGGACCTCCTGGCCGACGACGGGACCGGCGCCCACCTGCCCACCGGGCCTGCGCTGGCCTCCACCTCGTACGGAAATATCATCCCCCAGAACAACTTCTACCCGAAGCTCACCTTCCCCAACCCGGTGGCCCTCACCGGCGGGGGCCTCTACCATCTGGTGTTCACGAACATCGACCAGGATCCCGTCGCCAACTACATCTCCCTGGACACCCTCTACACCAACGCCCAGACCGCGCCCATGCAGCCCGTCACCAGCGACGCCACCTTCGCGGTGCTCTTCAAGCCCGCCGGGGGCGCCTGGAGGGTCCGGCAGGGCTACACCCCCACGCTGGAGCTGGACTACGCCACCGGCAGCCAGGGCAACGGCTACATGGAAGTGTGGTCCACCAACCCCAAGTCCATTTCCGGGGCAGCCTCCGTGCGGGAGACCTTCAAGGTCACCGGGCCCAGCCGGGACTTCAGCAAGGTCAACGTGCGCCTCAGCCGAACCAGCGGCTCCGGCCCCTTGACGGTGCGGGTGGAGGAGGCGGACGGCACCCTCGTGGACCAGGCCGCCCTCCCCGCCGCCCTGTTCCCCCAGGGCGTCCCCACCTGGGTCACCGCCACCTTCCCCCTCAGCCACGTGCTCAATACGGGCGTCGCCTACAACCTGGTCCTGGCCTGTGCCGCGGACACGTCCTTCTCCGCCTTCCCCATGCGCAAGGGCCGGGACAAGGGGTTCGCCAACACGACCTTCTTCCCCGACGGCTACGCCCAGTTCACCACCACCGGCGCCACCGGCTGGCAGGGCTGGGACATGTGGGGCACGCCGAACCTCACCTTCAGCGATCTGCAGTTCGCCTTCGTACCCTGAGCATCCCGGGCGGCATCCAAGCTCCGACGATCGTGATGCCATGCGTGTGCCGGCCCTCCTGCTGCTTCCCCTGCTTCTCCAGGCCCAGGCCGGGTTCTACGGGCCATGTATCCAGGGGGATTCCCTGGCGAACACCCCCATCGGCCCCTCGGGCAACCAGGTAAGCTATCGTTTCCGCGCCGGGCCGGGCGGCCCCCTCCTGGGCGTCCGGCCGTTCCTCATCTGGAGTTTCCGCAAGGCCGGCTACCACGGCGGCACGGGCGGGACCCTTCGCATCGAGATCCAGCCGGACGACGGCAGCGCCTCCCATGCCCCCTCGGGCCGGGTGCTGGCCACCAGCCGGCAGACGCTCAACCTGGTTCCCGCCAGCGACCGGTTCTACCCCCTCATCGCCTTCGACCGGGAGCCGGTGCTGAAGGCCGGAAGCCTCTACCATGCCGTTTTCTCCAACGTGGACCCCCGCGGGGCCGTGAACTTCGTCTCGGTCAACGCCATCTTCTCCCGCACCCGGGAGACCCCCGCCCAGCCCGCCCTGCCGGACGAGGACTGGGCCATGCTCTTCCGGAATTCGGCGCACCCCCGCTGGGAGCCCCGGCGCACCCCGGGCACGTCCGAAGCGTTCACGCCGATCCTCGAGGTCTACTACGAGGGCGGCGGGTCCCAGGGGGTGGGGTACCTGGAGTTCTGGATGGGGGCGCCCCGGCCCATCGGAGGGACCGCCACGGTGGGCGAGGTCTTCACGGCCACGGGAACCACCCGGAAGGTGGAGGCCGTTCACCTGCGGGTCCGGCGGCTGGCCGGAAAGGGGCCCTTGGCGGCGCGGCTGGAATCCCGCGAGGGCCAACCCCTGGCGGAGGCCTCCTGCCCGGAAGCCCTCCCGGCGGCCAGCGCCTCCTGCGCCCTGGGCGGGTGCGGCTGGGTGGAGGCCGTCTTCCCGCGGCCGCCGCCCAGTCTCCAGGTGGGCCACACCTACCGGCTGGTGCTGGCGGCCCGGGGGGATGGGCGCTTTGAGGCCTTCCCCATGCGGAAAGGGTCGGACAAGGGGTTCACCACAGCCACCGTATTCGGGGATGGTCATGCTGAGTTCAATGACGGGGAGGGATGGAAGGGCTGGACCCAGTGGGGGCAGCCGAACAGGCTGGATTCGGATCTGCAGTTTTATTTCAAGGTATCTAAAAAATGAGATCCAGGGGGGCGGTATGGGTTGCGGCATGTTATTAATTAATAATACTGAAGGGTGCGCCGATCTCCGGCCCCATCCGAGCGTCGTCACCCAATGCGCATACCGTGGTTGCAATCCGTGTTCTCCCGATCAGGCCCGGGACTGGGCTGGGGACTCCTGGCTGCCTGTGCCCTCATCGCAGCCTTCGGGCTGGTGGCTGCAAACCGGCTGAACGAGGGAATCGAGCGCACGCTGCTCCTGGCGGCGGCCCTGATGACGGCCGCCTTCATGCCCGTTTTGGCCTTCGAAGTGCGCCATGCCCACCGCGCGAAACGGGACGACCGGGCCCTGGTGAAGGCCTTCCAGGGCTCGCCCCTGCCCATCTTCGCCCTGGACCGGGAGGGCCGGATCCAGCGGTATTGGAACCCGGCGGCCGAAAGCCGCTTCCGGCTCGCCGCCGCTGAGGTGATGGGCCGGCCCATGCCCGTGGCCCTGCCCGGCCTGGGGCAGGAGCTCGGCCACCTCCTGGGGCGGGCCTTCCTCGGGGAGCCCATCGGCGGCATCCAGGGCCAGGGAAGGCCCGGCGCCGGCCCCGCCTTCCCCCTGACCCTCCACATGACCCCCCTCCGCGGGGCAGGCAACCGCGTGGAAGCCGTGCTGGTGATCCTCCTCGACGCCACCGAGGCCCGGAACCTCGAGCAGCAGCTCCTGCACAGCCAGAAGCTGGAGACCGCGGGGGAGTTCCTGAGCAGCGTCACCCACGACGTCAACACCATCCTCACGAGCATCCTGGGCTGCAACGAGCTCCTGCTCCGGGATCCCCACCTGAGTCCCGAGCAGAAGCGCCGGCTGGAGGTCATGAGGAGAGGCGCAAGCCGGGGCCATGCCCTGGCGGCCCGCCTCCTGCGCTACGTGCGCAAGGCCCCGACCGAGCGCCAGTGCACGGACCTGAACGAACTGGTGCTGGAGGTCGCCGCGCTTCTCAAGGAATCGGCCGGTTCCTCGGTGAGCTTCCGGTGCCAGCTGGATCCGGACTTGCCGGCCCCCCTGGTGGAGCCCACCGAGATCCACCAGGTGATCATGAATCTGGGCACCAACGCACGGGACGCCATGCCCGGGGGCGGGGACCTCACCTTCCGCACCCGCCTGGCAGGTCCGGGGGAGGCCCCCGGCCTGCCGCGCCCCGTGGTCCTCCTGGAGGTCCAGGACACGGGCACGGGGATCCCGGCGGAGGTGCTGGGGCGCATGTTCGAGCCCTTCTTCACCACCAAGGGGGCAGGCAAGGGCACAGGCCTCGGTCTGGCGGTGGTGGACCGCATCGTCAAGGCCCACGGGGGCCAGGTGCGCTGCTCCAGCCGGGAGGGGGAGGGCGCGCTGTTCCAGGTCTTCCTGCCCTGCTAGCGTTTGAGGATCATCGACACCACGGTCTTGTCGTTGCCGCCCATGGACACCAGGATGCCGTGGTCCTTCTTCACGTCCACCTGGTAACCGGCCGCCCGGCCCGTGAGCTGGCGCCACAGATCCACGGCCATGCGCACGCCGGTGGCGCCGGTGGGGTGGCCGTAGCCCACGAGGCCGCCGCCCGTGTTGGTGGGCCAGCGCCCGTCGCGGCGGGTGAGGCCCTCCAGCACGGCGTCGGCGCCGCCCCCGGGCCCGGCCATGCCCAGGGCCTCGGTGAGCAGCACGCCCGATACGGTGAAGCAGTCGTGGACCTCGGCTACGCCCATGTCGGCGATGCCGGTGCCGGCCATGGCCATGGCCTGCTCGGCGGCCCTGCGGCAGGTGGTCATCTCCGTGAGGTCGGGCGGGGGCGCCGTGAGGTTGGCGGCCATCTGGCCGTACCCGGCCAGCTCCACCACGTCCTGCCGGGCCAGCCCGAGGCGGCGCCAGCCCTCCTCGGAGGCCACGATGATCGAGGCCGCGCCGTCGGAGACCTTGGAGCAGTCGAAGAGGTTCAGGTGGTCGGTGAAGCCCTTGGGATTGGGCGGGGTGAGGCCCTGGGCCACGAGGTCCGCCGTCCTGTTGAAGTGCTCCTGGGCGTCGGGGTTGAGCCGGGCGGACTCCACGGCGTTGCGGTACCAGTGGGCGAAGGCCTGCCGGGCCTTCTCCGGGCCCACCTTGGCGGCATACGCCCCGGCGCGGTCGGAGAACTTCCCGGGGAAGAAATAGGTGTGGCCGTCCTTGCGCTCCCCGTCGTACCACCCGGCCCCGGCGAGGAAGTCGGCGCAGTAGATGGCCTTGACGGTGTTCTGCACCTCCACGCCCATGACCAGCACGGCGTCGGCCATGCCGCTGAGGACGCTCTTGACCGCCGAGGCCAGGGCGAGGCCGCCGGAGGCGCAGGCCCCCTCCACCCGCAGGCTGGGCTTGTACTCCAGGGCGGGGTGGACGATGGTCATGAGCGAACCCAGGTGGCCCTGGCGGTTGAACCGCGCGGCCATGAAGTTGCCGATGACGCTCTCGTCGATGGCTTCGGGGTCCCCGACCTGGGCCAGGGTGGCCGCGCCGGCCTGGCGGATGTAGTGGTCCAGGCCCGGCCTCGGGGTCCGGGGATTGAACTCGGGGCGGCCGGTGCCCAGGCTCATGGTGTAGGCGCCTGCGGCGAGGTAGACGGGCTTGTGCATGGTCTTCATGGCTCTTCTCTCAGTCCAGGTAGTCGTTGACGGGGCCGTACAGGTGGAAGAAGCCCAGGGTCAGGACGGCGTTCACGTCCTCGGCCCGGGCCGCCACGCCCTGGCGCACCAGGTCCAGGGCGACCTCCCGGCTGTCCTCCACGTGGTTCCGGGCCATGCCGGCGCCCAGGGAATCCAGGCCCTTGAGGGCCTTGAAGTAGGCGCGCAGCTTCTCCTCCCTGCCGGCATCCCGGGAGAGGCCCTTCCAGGTGAGGGACGGGTCGGGGTGGGGCCCCAGGCGCCCGTCCAGGTCCGCCGTGAAGGCGGCGTCCATGGGCACGTAGTCCCGGATGGCCGGATCGAAGATGCCCACGGGGCGGCCCTTCTCGTAGCGCAGGAAGCCGTCCTTCTGGGCCCCGGAGGAGGTCTGGCCGCCCTTGACGCCCATCTCCAGGAACGCGTCCACCAGGTCGGAATGGAGGCCCTCCTTAAGGTACTTGTCCATGACCCGCAGGATCAGCTGGAACACGTCGATGCCCACGTAGTCGATGAGCTGGAACATGCCCATGGGCCGCAGGAGCCAGTCCCGGCTCACCTTCTCGACCATGTACACGGCCTGGACGAAGCCGTAGTCCTCGGCGAGGTGCTCCATCTCGCGGATGCAGTGGAGGCCGTCCCGCATGAAGTGGCCGTTGCCGATGAAGCCGGCGATGTCCCGGGCCGGCACGGTCTTCTTGCGCAGCACCAGGGCCAGTTCCTCCGAAGCGGCCACCAGGTCGGGGTCGCAGCCCTCGGGGGGGATCAGCTCGACCAGCTTCTGGACCGCGGGCGGGTTGTAGAAGTGGAAGCCGATCATGCGGCCCTGGATGCCGCAGTGGTCGGTGAGCACATGGAGGGGGATGCTGGAGGTGTTGGTGAGGAACCAGGCCGAAGGCGGACACAGCACGGCCAGCTCGTTGTAGATCTGGAACTTGATCTCCTCCTTCTCGAAGGCGGCCTCGAAGACCAGGAGGGCGTCCTTGGCCAGGGCCAGGGTCTTGCCCGTGCGCACGTGGAGCAAGACCTCGGCCACGAACTCGTCGACCATCTCGGCGTTCTCCACCAGGTCGCGCCGGTCCTTGTACAGGGCGCGCAGGCGGTTCATCTGCCGCTCCCCGTCCTTGCGGGCCTGGTCGTGCACGTAGCGCAGCAGGCCCTGGAGGCCGGCGTCGTTCATGTCGATGAGGCTGAGCACGAAGGTGGCCTGCCGGTCCTCCAGGGCGCGGTAGGCCAGTTCCAGGGCGAGCAGCAGGGCGATGCCGCTGCCCATCTTGCCCGCGGCGCCGACCACGGCGACGTTCTGCATTCGGGTGTTCAGGTCCATTTGGAATTACCTCTACTTGCCCAGGAACCGGGCGGGTCGTTTGTCGATGAAGGCCTGCATGCCTTCCTTCTGGTCGAGCGTGGAAAAGGTCCGGGAGAAGAGCTCGGCCTCCAGGGCGAGGCCGTGGGCCAGGGGGCCGTCGGTGCCCTCGTTCACGGCCCGCTTGACGCTGGAGACCGCCACCGGGGCCTTGGCGGCGATGGCGGCGGCGATCTCCATGCAGCGGGGCATGAGGTTCTCCGGCGCCACCACCTCGTTGAAGAGGCCCAGTTCCAGGCCCCGGGCGGCGCTGATCACCTCGCCCGTGAAGAGGAGGTACTTCGCGGCGGACCGCCCCAGGATGCGGGCCAGCCGCTGGGTGCCCCCGAAGCCGGGAAGGACGCCCAGGTTCGCCTCGGGCTGGCCGGCCTTGGCCTTCTCGCTGGCGATGCGGATGTCGCAGGTCATGGCCAGCTCGCAGCCGCCGCCCAGGGCGTAGCCGTTGATCGCGGCGATGACGGGGTGCGGGTAGTCCTCGATGAGCGTGAAGATCCGCTGGCCGCGCTGGGCGAAGCTCCGGGCCTCCACCGGCGTGAACGCCGCCATGGCCTTGATGTCGGCCCCGGCCACGAAGGCCTTGCCCGCTCCGGTGAGGATCACGGCGCGGATCGAGGGGTCGCGCCCCAGCGCGAGGAAGGCCTCCTCGAGACCCGCGAGGATCCCGTCGTCCAGGGCGTTGAGTACCTCCTGGCGATCGATCGTCACGATGCCGATGCCGTTCTCGATGACAAGTCTCACATGGTCGCTCATGTCGTCTCCGTGCCTTCAACCGGTGGGGAACTGCGGTTCCCAGGGCTCCACCACCAGCAGGGGGTCGCCGGCGGCCACGGCCACGCCCTCGCGGGCGGTGACGGAGGCCACGATCCCGTCGATGGCGGACTTGAGCTCGTTCTGCATCTTCATGGCCTCGAGGATCAGCACCACCTGGCCCGCGACGACGCGGTCCCCGGGCTGGACCAGGACGGCCCTCACATTGCCGGCCATGGGGGACTTCATGTCCTGCCGGCCCGTGGCGCCCTTGCTCATCTTCATGGCCAGCTTCTTCTTCTTCTCCTCCACCATCTCGACCTCGTAGTGGTCGCCCTTGATGAAGACGTCGAACACGTCGCCGTCGGGCCTGGCGTCCACGTCCACCTCGAAGGAGCGGCCGTCGATGATCAGGGAGTAGATGTTGGGCTGGGGCTCCAGGAAGTCGACGTGGTACTCCGCCTCGCCCAGGGTCACCGTGAAGATGCCCGGGCGGGGTTCCACGACTTTCGCCTTGGTGGTGCGGCCTTGGTGGGTGCCGATGTAGACCATGGCTATCTCCTCAGAATCCCGGATCCCGCTTGACCCTGCCGCTGGCCTTCCAGGCCGAGACGTCCCCCGCCGGGCCGCCCTCGCCGCCGACCCGGCCCAGCGCCTTCTCCTTGTCCCTGCGGTAGGCCCCGATGGCCGCGGCCACCAGCGCGATGTCCTCGTTGGGCTTTTCCCGGGCCTCGTCGAGGGGCTGGAACTCGTTGTCGATGAAGTTGGTGTCGATGTCCCCGGAGAGGAAGCGTTCGTTCTTCAGCATGCGGGCGTGGAAGGGGATGGTGGTCTTGATGCCCTTCACGGCGTATTCCGACAGGGCCCGCTGCATGCGGGTGATCATGCGCTCCCGGGTGCTGCCCCAGACCACCAGCTTGCTGAGCATGGGGTCGTAGTGGATGGGCACGTCCAGGCCCTCGTACATGCCGGACTCGTCCCGCACCCAGGGGCCGCCCGGGACCCGCAGCCCGATGATCCTGCCCGGCGTGGGCAGGAAACGGTTGTCGGGGTCCTCGGCGTAGATGCGGCATTCGAGCGCGTGGCCGTGGCACGGGATGTCCTCCTGCCGGAAGGGCAGGACGTAGCCCGCGGCGCTGCGGATCATCTCCTTGCACAGGTCGATGCCCGTGATCATCTCGGTGATGGGGTGCTCCACCTGGAGGCGCGTGTTCATCTCGAGGAAGAAGAACTCCCTGGACTTGCCCGAGACGATGAATTCCACCGTGCCCGCCGAGTCGTAGTCCACGGCCCGGGCCGCCTTGATGGCGGCCTCGCCCATGGCCTTTCGCATCACGGGGTCCACGATGGTCGAAGGGGCCTCCTCGATGACCTTCTGGTGCCGGCGCTGGATGGAGCACTCGCGCTCCGGGCAGTAGATGAGGTTGCCGTGCTTGTCGCCCAGCACCTGGATCTCGATGTGCCGGGGGTTCTCGATGTACCGCTCCATGTAGACCGCGTCGTCGCCGAAGGACGCCAGGCTCTCGGACTTGGCGGCGCGGTAGGCGGCCACCACGTCCTCGCGGCGCAGGATCTGGCGCAGGCCCTTGCCGCCGCCGCCGGCGGCGGCCTTCATCATGATGGGAAACCCGATCCGGTCGGCCCATTCCAGGGCCTGGTCCTCGGACTGGAGGTTCTCCCGCATGCCGGGCACCAGGGGCACCCCCATCTCGAAGACCGCCACCCGGGAGGTGGTCTTGTTGCCCATGACGCGGATGGCCCTGGGATTGGGCCCGATGAAGGTGACGCCCTGGGCGGCGCAGGCCTCCGCGAAGGCCACGTTCTCCGACAGGAACCCGTAGCCCGGGTGGATGGCGTCGGCGCCGCACTTCGCGGCCACCTCGAGAATCCGGTCGTAGCGCAGGTAGGAATCCCGGCTGGGGGCGGGCCCGATGCAGTAGGCCTCGTCCGCCGCCCTCACGTGCAGGGCGGCCCGGTCCGCCTCGGAGTAGACGGCCACGGTGGGCACCCCCAGCTCCTTGCAGGCGCGGATGACCCGGATGGTGATCTCGCCCCGGTTGGCGATGAGAATCTTCTTGAACATGGTCGGAGTCCTCAAAGCGGCAGGTTGCCGTGCTTCCGGGGCGGGTTGCTGACGCGCTTGTTCCTGCACATCTCCAGGGCGCGGATGAGGACGGGCCGGGTGTTCATGGGATCGATGACCTCGTCCACGTAGCCCATCTCGGCCGCGTTGTAGGGGTTGGCGAACTTGTCGCGGTAGTCGTCCAGCAGGGCCGTGCGGGTGCGCTCGGGGTCCCGGGACGTGTCCAGCTCCTTGCGGTGGATGATGTTGACGGCGCCCTCGGGGCCCATGACGGCGATCTCGGCGGTGGGCCAGGCGATGGCGTAGTCGCAGCGGATGTTCTTGGCGTTCATCACGCAGTAGGCGCCGCCGTAGGCCTTGCGGGTGATCACGGTGAGCCGGGGCACCGTGGCCTCGGTGATGGCGTAGAGGAGCTTGGCGCCGTGCTTGATGATGCCGCCCAGCTCCTGGTCCACCCCGGGCAGGAAGCCCGGCACGTCCTCGAAGAAGATCAGCGGGATGTTGAAGCAGTCGCAGAACCGCACGAAGCGCGCCCCCTTGAGGGAGGAGTCCACGTCCAGGGCCCCGGCCAGGTGATTGGGCTGGTTTGCCACGATGCCCACGGGCCTGCCGTTGAGCCGGGCGAAGCCGATGACCAGGTTCTTCGCGAAGTGCTCCTGCACCTCGAAGAAGTAGCCGTCGTCCACCACCGCATGGAAGATGTCCTTCATGTCGTAGGGCAGGTTGGCGGAGTCGGGCACCAGGGTGCGCAGGGTGACCTCGGTGCGGTTGGGATCGTCGGTGCAGGCCCGCGCGGGCGGGTCGTCCTGGTTGTTGAGGGGCACGAAGCTCATGAGCTCGCGGATCATGAGCAGGCATTCCTCGTCGTCCGCGCACGCGAAGTGGGCGCAGCCGGAGCGGGCGTTGTGGGTCATGGCCCCGCCCAGGGCCTCCTTGGTGACCTCCTCGTGGGTGACCGCCTTGATGACGTCGGGCCCCGTGATGAACATGTAGGACGTGTCCTTGACCATGAAGACGAAGTCCGTGATGGCCGGGGAGTAGACCGCGCCGCCGGCGCAGGGTCCCATGATGGCCGAGATCTGGGGCACCACCCCGGAGCTCAGCACGTTGCGGGTGAAGATGTCCGAATAGCCCGCCAGGGACTGGACCCCCTCCTGGATGCGCGCGCCCCCCGAGTCGTTGAGCCCGATGACCGGGGCCCCGTTGCGGGTGGCCATGTCCATGATCTTGCAGATCTTCTCCGCGTAGGCCTTGGAGAGCGAGCCGCCGAAGACCGTGAAGTCCTGGGCGAAGACGTACACCAGGCGCCCGTCGATCTGCCCGAAGCCCGTGACCACGCCGTCGCCGGGGATCTTCATCTTCTCCATGCCGAAGTTGTCGCAGCGGTGCAGGACGAACTTGTCGATCTCGGTGAAGGAGCCTTCGTCGAGGAGGATGGCGATGCGCTCCCGGGCCGTGAGCCGGCCGGAGGCGTGGTGCCTGGCGATCTTGTCCGCGCCGCCGCCCTTTTCGGCCTCCTCGTGCTTGGACTTCAGCAGTCTCAGCTTCGCGTCCTGTCCGGTGGTCATTGGCCCTCCCGTGATGATTTCATTTCTTTTCCCTTCTCGGCGATCCTCGGCAACCCCGGCGCCTCGGCGATAGGCTTTTCATATGATGCTGCGGGGCAACGGGTCGCTGCGCCGAAGCAACCGGCGAAAAGCCTATCGCCGAGGCGCCGGGGTTGCCGAGGATCGCCGAGAAAAGAAGCCTTCATCCAAATAGATCCCCATGTTTTACAGCAATTTGGCAATCGTCTGCAGCTGCATGAACGTCGTGCCTTCGTAGATCTTTCCGATCTTGCTGTCCCGGAAATACTTCTCGGCAGGGTAGTCCTTGGTGAAGCCGTAGCCGCCGAACAGTTCCAGGCACTCGCTGGACACCCATTCCGCCACCTGGCTCGTGAAGTACTTGGCCATGGCGGCCTCCCGGATGAAGGGGAGGCCCGCGTCCTTCATGCGGGCGGCGTTGTAGGTCATGAGGCGCGCGGCCTCCACGCGGCTGGCGCACTCGGCCAGGCGCATCTGCACGGCCTGGAAGCTGAAGATGGGCTTGCCGAACTGCCGGCGTTCCTTCGTGTAGGCCAGGGCGTGGGCCAGGGCGCCTTCGGCCAGGCCCAGCATCTGGGCGGCGATGCCGATGCGGCCCTCGTTGAGGGTCTCGATGGCCACCTTGTAGCCCTTGCCGACTTCGCCCAGCACCTGGTCCGGCCCCACCTGGACGTCGGCCAGGCTCAGCTCGCAGGTGGAGCTGGCGCGGATGCCGAGCTTGTTCTCCTTTTTGGAGACCGAGAAGCCCGGCATGCCACGCTCCACGATGAAGGCGGTGATGCCCTTGTAGCCCGCCGCGGGGTCCACCGTGGCGAAGACCACGAAGATCCCCGCCTCCTGGGCGCTGGTGATGAAGAGCTTGCTGCCGTTGAGCAGGAACCCGCCGGCGTTGGGCGTGGCCCGGGTGGCCAGGGCGAAGGCGTCCGAGCCCGAGCCCGCCTCGGACAGGGCGTAGGCGCCCACGGTGTCCTTGCAGAGCCGGGGCAGGTACTTCTTCTTCTGGGCCTCGCTGCCCCAGCGCATGAAGCAGTTGTCCACGAGGGTGTTCTGCACGTCCACCAGCACGCCCACGGAGGCGTCGACCTTGCTGAGCTCCTCGATGACGAGGATGGCGTTGAAGAAGGTGGAACCGGCGCCGCCGTATTCCTCGGGCACCTCGATGCCCATGATGTCCAGGCCGAAGAACTTCTTCACCAGGTCCGGGCGCATCTCCTGCTGCTCGTCCATGGCGTCGCGCAGGGGTTCGATCTCGTTCTTCGCGAAGTCGGCTACCAGTTCCTGGAAGGCGAGTTCCTCCTCGCCAAGCTGGGTCAGGGGCATGCTCATTCTTAGCTCCGGTGGGTATCGGGTATGGGGATGGTGATGAAGTTGAACATGATTCGGGACGGTGGGGGTAATGATGAATTGGAAGGTCACATGGAGCGCCGGTATTTTCCTCCCATCTCGTAGAGCACGGAAGTGATCTGGCCCAGGCTCGCCACCCGGACCGTGTCCATGAGGACGTCGAAGAGGTTGCCCCCCCGGCGCACCTGGTCCCGGAGGCGCTCCAGGGCCGGGCCCGCCTCGGCGGCGTGGAGCTCCTGGAAGGCGCGCAGCGCCCGGAGGCGGTCGTCCTTCTCCTCCGGCGTGGCCCGGCTCACGGGGCGGGGCTCGGCCCCGGGCTCCTCCTCGCGCACGAAGGTGTTGACCCCCACCACCGGGAGCTCCCCGGAGTGCTTGCGGGTCTCGTACAGGAGGGACTGCTCCTGGATGCGGAAGCGCTGGTACTGGGTCTCCATGGCCCGCAGGACCCCGCCCCGGCCGTTGAGGCGGCTGAACTCCTCCAGCACGGCCTCCTCCACCTCGTCCGTAAGGTGGCTGAAGAAGTAGGAGCCCTGCAGGGCGTTCTCGTTCCAGTAGACGCCCCACTCCTTGGTCAGGATGAGCTGGATGGCCATGGCAAGGCGCACCGACTCCTCGGTGGGGGTCGTGAGGGCTTCGTCGTAAGCATTGGTATGTAGAGAGTTGCAGTTGTCCAGCAGGGCCGTGAGGGCCTGGAGGGTGGTGCGGATGTCGTTGAACTTCATCTCCTTCAGGTGCAGGGAGCGCCCGGAGGTCTGGATGTGGTACTTGAGCTTCTGGTTCTTGTCGCTTGCGCCGTAGACGTCCCGCAGGGCGATGGCCCAGATGCGCCGGGCCACCCGGCCCAGGACGGAGTATTCCGGGTCCAGCCCCGAGCTGAAGAAGAAGGAGAGGCTCGGCGCGATGTCGTCGATGGCCATGCCGCGGCTCAGGTAGTACTCCACCAGGGTGAAGCCGTTGGCCAGGGTGAAGGCCAGCTGGGCGACGGGATTGGCCCCGGCCTCGGCGATGTGGTAGCCCGAGACGCTCACCGAGTAGTAGTTCCGCATGCCGTGCGCGATGAGGAAGGCCTGCATGTCGCCCATCATGCGAAGGGCGAACTCGATGGAGAAGATGCAGGTGTTCTGGGCCTGGTCCTCCTTGAGGATGTCGGCCTGGACGGTGCCCCTCAGGTTGCGCAGGGTGGTCTCCCGGTCGATGCCCTTCTCGAGCTGCTGGTCGATGGCCGCGTTGAAGAACATGGCCAGGATGACCGGCGCCGGACCGTTGATGGTCATGGAGACCGAGGTGTTCGGGTCGCACAGGTCGAAGCCCCGGAAGAGGGTCTTCATGTCGTCGAGGGTGGCGATGCTGACGCCGGATTCCCCCACCTTCCCGTAGATGTCGGGGCGCTCGTGGGGGTCCTCGCCATAGAGCGTCACGGAGTCGAAGGCGGTGGACAGGCGCCTGGAGGCATCCCCCTGGCAGAGGAAATGGAACCTCCGGTTGGTGCGCTCCGGGCCCCCCTCGCCCGCGAACTGGCGCTTGGGATCCTCGTCGGTGCGGCGGAAGGGGAAGGCTCCGGCCGTGTAGGGGAAGCTCCCGGGCACGTTCTCCTGCCGGAGGAACCGGATGATGTCCCCGGCCCGGTCCGTGCGCGGCAGCTCCACCTTGCGCACCTGGGTGCCCGACAGGGACGTGACGGTCAGGGGCACGTGGACGTCCCGGTCCCGCACCCGGTAGGTGAAGGTCTCCCCGGCGTAGGCCGCCTTGAGGCGGCTCCACCGCTCCAGCAGCGCGACGCCCTCCCCCAGGTCCTTCCTGGCCCTGGCCGCCTCGGCCTTCAGGGCCTCGGGGGCCTCGGCCATGGCCGCGCAGGCGCCTTCGAGCGCCTGGAGACGGTCCGCGCGGGCTGCGAGGCCCTCGGTGTGGTGCCGGTAGTCCCTCACCGCCTTCACAATCTCCTGGAGGTACTTGCCCCTTTCGAAGGGCACGATGGGCGCCGCCCTTTCGCAGGAGAACGCCGCGGGCCCCGGGTCCGGCAAGGCCGATTGCAGGTCGAGCCCGAAGGCCTCCCGCAGGTGGGCCAGAAGGTCCAGGTAGAACCGGTCCACCCCGGCGTCGTTGAAGTGGCCGGCGGCGGTGCCGTACACCGGGAGCCGGTCGTCGGGAACCGAGGCGGGGATGTTCCGGTTGCGCCGCACCTGCCGGCGCACCGCCTGCAGGGCGTCCTCGGCCCGCTTGTCCTCGTACTTGTTGATCACCACCAGCCGGGCGTAGTCCAGCATGTTGATCTTCTCGAGCTGCGTGCCCGCGCCGAACTCGCTGGTCATGACGTAGACCGGCACGTCGGCCATCTCCAGGATCTCGGTGTCGCCCTGGCCGATGCCGCTGGTCTCCACCAGGATCAGGTCCGCCCAGCCCTTCAGGAGGCCGGCCCCGGCGCGCACCATGGCCGAGCTGTCCCCGGAGGCCGCCACGCTGCGGAAGAAGACCCGGTCGCTGGCGGTGGACCCCATGCGCAGGCGGTCTCCCAGCAGGGCGCCGCCCGAGGCCTTGCGGGTGGGGTCGATGGCCAGCACCGCCACCTTCAGGGCGGGGAAGTCCAGGAGGAGCCGGCGCACCAGCTCGTCGGCGAGGGAACTCTTGCCGGCCCCGCCGGTGCCGGTCAGGCCCACCACCGGGACCCGGGGCGCTTCGCCCTCCGGGGCGGCACCGGCCAGGGCCGCGGTGAGGCGCCATGAGAGCGCGAGCCGCTCCCCGGGGGCGGCCGACGGGCCGCGGCCCTTCCGGGCGCGCGCCAGGAGATCGGCGATCATGCCCTCCACCCCCAGCAGCATCCCGTCGTCGGGGGTGTAGATCTTCTCCACGCCGGAGGCCTCCAGGGTCTGGGCCTCTTCGGGCATGATCACGCCGCCGCCCCCGCCGAAGACCTTGATGTGGCCGGCGCCCATGGCCCGCAGGCTCGCTGCCAGGTAGGTGAAGAACTCCATGTGGCCGCCCTGGTAGGAGGACACGCACACGGCGTCGGCGTCCTCCTCCACCGCGGCCTTGGCGATCTCCGCCACGCTCCGGTTGTGCCCCAGGTGGACGACCTGGGCGCCCTGGGCCACCAGGAGGCGCCGCACGAGGTTGATGGCGGCGTCGTGGCCATCGAACAGGGCGGCGGCGGTGACGATCCTCAAGGGCTGGCTGGATCCACTCATGTACTCTCCGGAAGGGCGGGTTTTGAGCGAGATGGGTTCTCATTCTCGCTCAAAACCCGACACGGCCTTCCGGAATATTTATGGGTCCATAACCTGGACGGAGGTCAAGGGGTGTAGGTCCGGGCCACCTGCGCCGAGTTTCCGGACGCGTCCACCAGGGCCAGGGTCCAGGTGCACGGGACCCGCGCCGTCAGGCCTCCGGTGACGGTGTTGGCGGAGTCGCCGGGATCCACGGACCAGTCGAGGGTGGTGGTGGTGGAAGGGAGTCCGGTGACGGTCCAGGAAACCCCACTGCCTTTCAGGGTGAAGTCGTAGTGGTAGGACGGGGGGGGCGCCAGCGGCGCCGCCCAGGCGAAGGCCGGTTCCAGGTCGCCGGGGGAGCCGGCGCCCTGGAGATCGGGCGCCTGCAGCTCCGGGAAGGCATCGAGGACGCCGGTGACCTGGACCGTGAGGGTCTCGGTGGTGCCATCGTAGAAATTCACGACGATCGTGTAGGCGTCCCCTGCCGTGGGCCGGGCCGTGGGGGTGGCCTCGAAGGTCAGCACGGAGCCGCCGTTGCCGGCGCCGAGGCTCGCGGGCATGGGCAGATTGGGGCCCGAGGAGAGCTGGGCTGAAGCCACATGGTTGGCGCCGTCGCGCACGGTGAAGAGGAGAGTGCAGGTCTCCGTGTCCCCGTACCTGGCGTGGCGCGTGGTGACCGCCGCGGTGCAGGAGGTCGAGGGCAGGACCAGGGCCTGGTCCCGCAGGTCCGAGGCGACGACGGCGGGGAGGGTCCGGGCGGGATCCCCGAGGGAGAGGAGGCCGTTCAGGTCCTGGTCCAGGAAGGCCACCAGCTCGAAGGCGCCCGGGGTGGAGGCGGGGACGCCGCTGACCGCGAAGGCCTGGGGGCTCGCGGGGGCCTGGATCCGGGTCATCCAGGCCCGGCCCGTCGCGGGGTCCCGCATGCCCACCAGGAGCGGGCCTTCGGGGGGCGTGGCGAAGCTCACCGTGCCCGAGGCGGAGAAGGCGCCCGTGCCGGCCCCCACCGTCACGGCCCTGGAAGCGGACCAGGCCGTGGCGGAGGCGACTCCCAGGCCCCTCATGCGGACGTGATAGGTCGTGCCGTTGACGAGCGAGTCGCCCGAGAGCACCACGAGGTGCGCGGGGGAGGGCGTCACCCGCCGCGTCCCCGAAAGGGAGGCGAAGGCGGGGTCGGTGCTCCAGTCCAGCTGGTAGGACCTGGGCTGTTCGACGCCCCCGGAGGTGACGGGCCGGTAGTCGATGACGGCTCCGGAATCCATGGCGCTCACCGAGAAGGCGGGGGCGGCCAGGGCGGACAGGTCCGGGACGGCGGGCGCCAGGGGCAGGGTGAGGCCTGTCACGTTCGCCGCGGCCACGGTGACGGGTGCGGCCAGGGTTCCGGACGGGTCGTGGGCGTTCACCGTGCCCTTGTCGAAGAGGTCGGCGCGGCCCGAAAGGGTGTAGGTGCCCGGCGGCACCCCCCTGAAGGCGAAGGCGTGCCCACCGGCCAGGTCCAGGTGGGCCTCGCCCAGGGCGAAGCCCTCCCCGGCGGGCCGGAGGGTCAGGTAGATGGTGCCGGAATCGGGGTCGGAATTCGTGATGACGCCGGAGACGGTGTAGCCCAGGGTGGCCGTGAAGCTGGCCTCCACATCGCCGGCGACGACCGTGACGGGCCGGGAGGTGGGCGCGAAGACCGAGGAGAAGGCGGGGATGGAGGGCGTGAGGGTGTAGGAGCCGGGGGGCACGTGGGAGAGGGTGTAGGCTCCGTTGGAGTCCGTGGTGGCGGTCCTGGCCGGGTTCGTGTCGAGGGTGAGGACGGCCCCCGTGACCCCGGCGCCCCCGGCCGTCACGGTGCCGGACACCGTGTAGCCCGCGGCGACCTGGACGATGGCCTTCTGGCTTTCGGTGGACCCCGCTCCGTTGGTCACGGTCACCGTGTAGCTGCCGCTGTCCTCCGCGGTGGCCCTGTCGACGGTGTAGCTGGCGGCGGTGGCCCCGGGCAGAGCCTCGCCATTCCTGTTCCACTGGTAGGCGAGGAGGTTGGGCAGCCCCACGGCCTCGACCGAGAGGGTGAACGCCGTCCCCGCCGGAAGGCTCCGGCCCAGGGGCTGGGTGGTGATCACCGGGACGCTCGTGACGTTCAGGGCGGCCGGGGCGCTGGTGACGGACGTTCCCGCGCAGGAGACGGTGACGGTGAAGAGGTCCCCGTTCATGGCGATGGTGCTGGCGGGGATGGTCCAGGAGGCCGAGGTGGCGCCGACGATGGGCGTGCCGTTGCGGTTCCACTGGTAGGCGAGCGGATTGCCCTCCGCCTCCACCCGGAAGGTGGCCGGGGCGGGGGAGAGGACGTTCTCGGTCGCGGGCTGGACCTTGATGGTGGGGCCGTAGGCCACGGTGAGGACAGCCGGAGAGCTGGTGACCGAACCGGAGGGGCTGGTCACCTCCACGGTGTATCTGGCATCGGTCATCTCCCGGGTCGCGGCGGACGTGGTGTACGTGGCTGCCGTGGCATCGTCGAGGGCCGAGCCGTCCCTGGACCACCTGTAGGTGAGCCCGCCGGCTCCCGCCGCCGCGACGGTGAAGGTGGCCCTTTCGCCCACCCGCACGGTGATGGCCGCGGGCTGGGCGGTGATGACCGGGGGGCCGGTCACCGTGAGGACGGCCGGAGCGCTGGTGACCGACCCGAGGCTGTTGGTGGCGACCAGGGCATAGGCCCTGCCGGTCATGCTCGAGTCGGTGCCGGGCGTCGTGTAGGTGTTCGAGGTGGCCCCCGGGATGGGGACTCCGTCCAGGGTCCACTGGTAGGTCGGGGCGGGGTTGCCCGAAACCGTGGCGGCGAAGGTGGCGGAGGCGGGGGCCTTGACGGCCTGGTCCTGGGGCTGGGAGGTGACCAGGGGTTCCAGGGGCGTGAGCGGCACGTCCGTGCGGCCCCCGCCGCAGTGGATCAGGAGTCCCAGGAGCAGCGCCGTCAGGAAACGCGCCTCAAATGTATTAAACATAAATCTCCGATGGTGCTGACCCGCCGGGATCCCTGGTTTCAGGGTTCGACATGCTGGTAAATGCATTATTATTAAGCATGCACGGCCTGGGTGGGTACGGTGCTGTCCTGAAATCTGGGTCATCAAGGGATCAAATCAATATAAAAATTTTGTACACTTCTTCAAGCGAACCCCCCAGCATACTGGAAGCATCCCCGGAGTCCCCATGGCGTTCCCCCTTGGCCCGCGGTTCCAGGAGGCCCTGGCCTTCGCCGCCCAGGTGCACACCGGCCAGTACCGGAAGGGGACCGCGATCCCCTACGTCTCCCACGTGCTGGCGGCGACCGCGACGGTCCTGGAGCACGGCGCGGACGAGGAGGTGGCCATCGCGTGCCTTCTCCACGATGCGGTGGAGGACGGCGGGGGGCTGCCGGTACTGGAGGAGATCCGGACCCGGTTCGGCCCCCGGGTGGCCGACCTGGTGCTGGAGTGCACCGACGCCACGGTCACCCCCAAGCCCCCCTGGCGGGCGCGCAAGGAGGCCTACCTGGCGCACCTGGCGGTGGCCAGCGCCGGGGCCCGGCTCATCGTCCTGGGGGACAAGCTGCACAACGCCTCGTCCCTGGTGCGGGACCTGCGCGCGGCCGGGTCCGCGCTCTGGGACCGCTTCAACGCGGGCCCCGGGGAGACGGCGTGGTACTACCGGAGCGTGGTGGAGATCCTGGGGGAGAAGGGCCGGACGCCGCTCCTGGACCAGCTGGATGCCGTGGTGGGGGAGCTGGAGAAGGCTATCCTTGGCGCTTGAGCCAGGCGTTGTAGGCGTACATGCTCGCCGCGCTGCACAGGCCGATGCCCGTGAGGATCACCCACCCGGTGGCCGCGGCCCTGGGGTCCAGCTTGAGCAGGCCGCTGGGGAGCTTCGTGGCACCCTTGCACATGACCGCATTGAAGAGCCAGGCCCCCGCGGGCCCGCCGACGAGGGCGCCCACCGCCATGGGGATGTTGGCGTAGCCCAGGAAGAGCCCCTCCTGGCCCTTGGGGGCGAGGGAGCCGATGTACTCGTAGAGGCGGGAGGACGCGAACAGCTCGCCGAAGGCGATCAGCGCCACCGTCAGGACGATGAAGAGGGAGCCCAGCGGGAGCAGGTCCATCATCCGCAGTCCCACGCCGCCGGCCATGTAGAGCGGCGCGATGTTGATGAGCATGGAGAACCCGATGATCACCGTGCCCACGATGATGGACTTGATGGGGGGCAGCTTGCCGAAGGCCATGGTGATCAGCAGCTGGCAGGTGACGATGACGAAGGGGTTGGCCATGGTGTAGATGTCCATGGCCGGGGTCAGTTCGACGGTGCGCTTCACGTAGAGCGGCAGGAGGTTGTACACCTGGTTGTAGATGAAGTAGAAGCCGCTCGATACCAGCAGGAACATGGCGAAGCGGCCGCTGCCCAGCACCTTGACCATGCCCAGGAGGATCTCGGCCATGGACCGGGCGGGCTTCCTTTCCGTGTTGCCCATCTCCACGTCGGGGTCCTTGTACACCAGGAGCACCACGAAGAAGGCCACAGCGGCCGCGGCCATGGACACCGCGAAGATCGCGCTCAGGTCGAAGCGGCGGCGGAAGAAGAACGCCACGCCCCGGCCCACCAGGCTGCCCACGTTGATGATCATGTAGAAGATGGCGAAGCCCAGGGTCTTGCGGGCGCCGGCGGTCTTCTGGACCGTGCCGGCGATGCAGGGCTTCACGATGCTTCCGCCCAGGCCGATCATGACCACGCCGCCGACGATGGGCACGGCGGTGCGCCAGCCCACGGTCACCTCGGAGGAGAACACGGGAGCCAGCTTCGCCCCCCCGAACCACACCGGATAGCCCATGAGGAAGTAGGCGATGGCCAGCAGCACGAAGGCCACCAGCAGGGACCTCCTGAAGCCGTACTGGTCCGCCAGGGAGCCCGAGAGGATGGGCAGGAAGTACACCAGGAACCACAGCACGGAGCTGTTCAGGAAGCTGGGCCAGTAGGCCCCGAAGCCCAGCTGGCCCAGATAGAGGACCACGAAGCTGGCCATGGCGTAGTAGGCGGCGCGCTCGCAGAGCTCGGTGCCGTTGGCGGTCCAGAAGCTGCTCGGGAATCCAGGCTGCGCGCCGCCCCGGGGGCTGTCGTTGGTCATCGGTCTCTCCATGTCTGCATCGGAAAGCTTGGCATGGAGCGGCTCCGGGGAGAAGCGGCGTGGCGAAGATCACAAATCGGATCAACTAGTCCGAAATCGGCCCGGGGCGATGCTAGCCTCGAAGCATGAAGAAGCGTCCCTTCCCCCTGCGCGCCGCGGTGCAGGCCGCGTTCCTGGCCCTGTGCGCCTGGATCGGGGTCGAGTTCGCGCTCTTCATGCACGGCCGCGGGGCCCATCCGCCCGGGGCGGAGGGGTTCCTGCCCATCAGCGCGCTGCTGAGCCTCAAGTTCTGGGCCGCCACCGGCCGCATCTGCGAGCTCCATCCGGCGGGCCTGTTCATCTTCCTGGCCATCCTGGCCCTGGGCCTGTTCCTGAAGAAGGCCTTCTGCAGCTGGCTGTGCCCCGTGGGGACCCTCAGCGAGGTCCTGTGGCGCCTGGGGGCAAGGCTCTTCGGGCGGAACTTCGAGCCGCCCCGGTGGCTGGACTACCCCCTGCGCTCCCTGAAGTACCTGGTCCTGCTCTTTTTCCTCTGGGCCGCCTGGAAGATGGACGGGCCCGCCCTGCAGGGCTTCCTCTACAGCCCCTTCAACGCGGCGGCGGACCTGCGCATGTACCTCTTCTTCGCCCGCATCTCCGGCACGGCCCTGGCGGTCGTGCTCGTCCTGGCCGCCCTATCCCTGGCGGTGAAGAACGTCTGGTGCCGCTACCTCTGCCCCTACGGAGCCCTGCTGGGCCTGCTGAGCCTGGCGAGCCCGCTGCGCATCACCCGGTCCAAAGCCACCTGCATCGACTGCAAGCTCTGCACGAAGGCCTGCCCCTCGCGGATCCAGGTGCACGAGGCCACCCGGGTGGGGAGCGACGAGTGCACCGGCTGCTACCGGTGCGTGGAGGCCTGCCCCGTGAAGGACACGCTGGAGATGCGCGCCCCGGGCGGCAAGGCCGTGCCCAGGGCGGTGTTCGCGGCGCTGGTGGCGGGGCTCTTCCTGGCCGTGACGGGCCTGGCCATGCTCACGGGCCACTGGCGGAACGTCCTCACGGCCGAGGACTACCAGGAACTGATCCGCATGCAGGACAGGCCCGCCGAGTAGGCTGGGCCCTGCAGGCAAACCCGCCAGGCCTTATCCTGCCCTTTCCCTTCAATCCGATTCATCCCTGTTCCAGCAGGGCCAGCCAGGGATGAGAAGGCGCGCAAGCTACCTGCTATTGCCGACCCAATCCTGCACTCGCCCTGCTGAAACAGGGATGAACCGGATCCAGGGGATGGAAGGGGATCTTTCTGTTTTGGACTGCCCCCTTCATCCTGTATCGAGGAAGCCCCTGGCTAGCCGGCAGCCCCTAGAACCGGTAGCCCACGCCCACGCCGATGAGCATGGGATCGAGCTGCACGGCCGAGACCTTGGCGCCGTTCGCGGCGAGCTTCACGTCCGAGCCGAGCTTGGCGTACTTGACGTCGAGGTTCAGGAACCAGCGGTCGGCGACCTTGATGTCCACGCCGGCCTGGACGGCGATGCCGAGGCTGCTCTTTTCCAGGTCCAGCGCGCCCACGCCGGGGACCTTGATGTCCACGTCGGAGATGAGGGTGAAGTTGAGCCCGGCTCCCAGGTAGGGGTTGATCATGCCGTCCGGGAGGAAGTGGTACTGGGCGGTGAGGGTCGGGGGGAGATGCTTGAAGGTGCCGATCTTCGTGCCGGAGAGGGTGACGTCGTGTTCCTGGGGGATGGTGAGGATCAGCTCGGCCGAGAAGTGCTTCGTGAAGAAGTAGCTGAAGTCCACTTCGGGGATGGTCTTGTTGCTGACGTGGATGGCGTCGGCGGGGACGCCCAGGGCGGGGATCGCGTCGGATTTGTTGGAGGGCTGGATGCCGACGGCGCGCACGCGCACGAGCCAGGGCGTTTCGGCCTGGAGGGCGGGGGCGGCGAGGGCGGCGGCGAGGAGGGTGAGAGAGGCGAGCCGTTTCATGATTGACATCCTTGAATGCCCCCGGGATCGCCCGGGGGTGGGGGAGAAAGCACGGCGAGTAGGCCGGCCGAGGGCCGGGGACCGGGGTGGCGGCTGGATTCCGGAATCAGGTGCGGGCGGACCGGCGGGCCCTGGCCTCGCCGGCAAGGTTGGAATGGACGGCGCGGTGGTCCAGGGACCCGGACGCCAGCTGATCGAAGGTCACCGACGCCAGGTGGTCCCGCAGCACGGTGGTGGCGTGGCCCCAGGCGCGCTGAACGGTGCACCCCGGACCGAAGACGCAGGGTTCGCCCCCGTTCAGGCAGTCGTTGAGCGCGACGCCCCCCTCCAGGGCCTCCAGGAGGTCCAGGAGGGAGATCTCCGAGGCGGGGCGGGCGAGGCTGACGCCGCCGAGGGTGCCCCGGGTGGTCTGAAGGATGCCCGCCTGGATGAGGAGGGCGATGAGCCTCCGGGTGAAGGGGGCGGGCAGCAGGCGGGTCCTGGCGATCTCCGGAATGGAGACCCGGGTTCCGGGCTCGAGGCAGGCCAGGTGTAGAACGAGCCGCGCCGCGTAGTCCGTCTGGCGGGAAATGCCGATCATGGGGTCTTTCGGTTGCTTGATGACCAATGTTACCTATTGGGTCACATATGTCAAGACCAATCGGTCATCTATTAAATAGCCATCCACCCTTCATGCAGGGCCTGGGGCAGGACGGCACCACGTGCTTTCTCCGCCGAGGAGCCGAGGGTCGTCACCACCAGCGGCATTCAGAGGCTTCCGCGCCTTTTCCTCCAGGTGCTCGGCCTGTTCTTCCGTCAGATCAACGCGCCCAGCACTTGCAAGGTTGCCCCCACGGATTCAGAAGCAATGGGGCACATTATTGATGCAGCTATCTGGCGGCGAACACTAGCGGAGTCCCAGCACTGCGTTCGTGCGGTCCCGGACGGACTTGAGGACATCGGCCTCCTTGGTGAGGTCATGGCCATGCGAAGGCACCATCTTCTTGATGATGGCCTGTCCCTCAGCCGTGCGGGATTCGCTGAAGCACTTCAGGATGAGGTCCACCATGGTGGCCGCGCAGGTGGAGGCGCCGGGGGAGGCGCCCAGGAGCGCGGCGAGCGTGCCGTCCCCCGCGGCCACCATCTCGGTGCCGAATTCCAGCTTGCCGCCCTGCAACGGGTCCTTCTTGATGATCTGGACCCGCTGGCCGGCGATCTCCAGGTCCCAGTCCTCCAGGCGGGCGTTCGGGATGAAGTCCCGCAGGGTCTTCACCCGGTCCTCCTGGGACTGGAGCACCTGCCCGATGAGGTAGCGGGTCAGGTCGAGGTTGTGCAGGCCTGCGAAGAGCATGGGCTTGAGGTTGCTGGATTTGACCGAGCAGGGGAGGTCCAGGAAGGAGCCCTCCTTGAGGTACTTCGTCGTGAACCCGGCGTAGGGACCGAAGAGCAGGGCCCGGGACTCGCCGATGATGCGCGTGTCCAGGTGGGGCACGGACATGGGCGGGGCACCGAGGGTGGCCTTGCCGTACACCTTGGAGGCGTGACGGGCCACGATGGACGGGTTCTTGCAGACCAGCCACTGGCCGCTCACGGGGAAGCCGCCGTAGCCGTCCGCTTCGGGGATGCCGGACTTCAGGAGGAGGGGCAGGGCACCGCCGCCGGCCCCCAGGAACACGAACTTGGCGGTGAATTCCTTGAAGCCGCCCTCCTTCCGGTCGGCCGCCTTGAGGCGCCAGAGGCCGTAGGGTTCCCGGGTGAGGTCCTTCACGTCGTGGTTCACTTCCAGGCGGAAGCCCGGCCGCTTCTGCAGGGCGGCGAACATGGTGTGGGCCAGGCTGCCGAAGTCCAGGTCGGTGCCCCGGTCCACCCGGGTGGCGGCCAGGGGCGTGCCGGGCTCGCGGCCCTCCATGACCAGGGGCATCCATTCCTTCAGCTCAGCCGGGTCTTCGGTGATGCGCATGTCCGCGAACATGGGGTGGGCGCTGAGGCGGGCCTGGCGGGTGCGCAGGAACCGGGTGTTGGCCTCGCCCCACACGAAGCTCAGGTGGGGGCAGGGATTGAGGAAGGTGGAGGGGGAGGGGATGATGCCGCGCTCGACCAGGTGGGACCAGAACTGCAGGGACACCTCGAAGGAGGCGTTGATGTTCAGGGCCTTGGCGATGTCCACGGAACCGTCGGGCTTCTCGGGGGTGTAGTTCAGTTCGCAGTTGGCGGCGTGGCCCGTGCCCGCGTTGTTCATGGCCTTGCTGCTCTCCTCGGCCACGTCGCCGAGGCGTTCCAGCACGAGGATCCGCATGTCGCCCCGGAGCTCGGCCAGCATGGTGGCCAAGGTGGCGCTGACGATCCCGCCCCCCACGATGGCGACATCGACCTGATTCTCCTTGGGAACCACGAGCCCTCCTGGGAAATTTCCCCATTATGCCTATGCCGGGACGTTCCGGGCCGGGTAATTTCGGATCGGTCCTTCGATAATCCGGGCGAGCGAGTCTCAGTCGCCGAAGACCTGATTGCGGACGAGGGCCTCGGTGGACCAGGGGGCCGGGGCGCCGCCCAGGTACTTCGCGAACCACTCCAGGTGGGCGTTGTAATAGACGGGCATGGACTTGAGCCGGTCCGGCCAGTGGCCGTCGTTCTTGAAGACGAGCAGACGGGAGGGCACGCCCGCCAGCTGGAGGTCCGTGAAGAACTCCAGGCTCTGGGTGTAGGGGACCCGGTAGTCCCGCTCGCCGGTGATGACCAGGCAGGGGGTCTTGAAGGCCTTGGCGTGGCTGGCGGGGTTCATGCGCTCGTAGGCGGCCTTGTGGCTGGTGGGGGTGCCACCCAGTTCCCACTGCGGGAACCACAGTTCCTCGGTCGCGCCGTGCATCGCCGGGAGGTCGTAGACGCCCATCATGGCCGCCAGGGCCTTGAAGCGCGTGGTGTGCCCCTCCAGCCACATCATGGCGTAGCCGCCCCAGGACCAGCCCATGGCGCCCATGCGCGAGGCGTCCACGTAGGGCAGGGCGGCCAGCGCGTCGGTGACCTTGGCGATGTCCGTCATCACCTTGCCGTCCCAGTCCTTGGAGATGGCGTCCGTGAAGGCCTGGCCGTACCCGGTGGAGCCGTGGGGGTTGGGGAAGGCCACCACGTAGCCGGCGCCGGGGTAGACCTGCCAGTCGCCCCGGAACGTGTCGGACCACATCATCTGGGGGCCGCCGTGCACGTTGAGGATGAGGGGATACTTCTTCGCGGGATCGAAGCCGTGGGGCTTGACGATGAACACCTGCACGTCCGCGCCGCCGGCGCCCTTCACCCACAGCTCCTCGGCCGGGCGCAGATCCACTTCCGCCGCCACGGCGTCGTTGAAGGAGGTGAGCTTCGCCAGCTCCTTGCCGGGGAAGCGGCAGCGCCAGATCTCCGAGGCCTCGCCCACGCGGTTGCGCACGAACAGGACCGAGGCCTGGTCCGGGGCCACCACGAACTCCCGGATGCTCTGGCCGTCAAGCACCCGCACGGGCTGGCCGGAGGGAAGGTCCACGCGGTAGAGGGGGTAGCGGCCCTTCTCCTGGACGGTGAACCACAGGGACCTGCCGTCCGCCGACCACTGGAAGGCCTCGATGGGGTTGTCCAGGGCCTCGGTGAGGTTCCGGAAGGCCTTGGCGGAGCGGTCGTAGACGCCGAGTCGGAAGCGGTCGGATTCGAACCCGGGGACCTTCTGGAACTTGTAGGCGATCCAGCGCCCGTCCGGCGAATAGCGCGGGGCGCCGTCGGCCGCGGGGTTGGCGCCAGTGATGCAGAGGGGCGTGCGGTCACCGTCCAGGCGGATGAGGAAGAGGTCGACGTTGGTGGACCGGGCCGGTTCCGGGCCGTTGGGGGTGGCCACGCAGACCTCCCGGCCGTCGGGAGCGACGTCGTAGCTCTGGTCGTAGCCCGGGAAATCCCGCGGGCCTGAGGTGAGCGCCGTCACGGCCCCGCCGTCGGCGGGGGCCTTGAACAGGTGGGTGTACTGGAAGTCCCGGTACGAGGTCCAGTGGCGGTAGAGCAGTCCGTCGGCCAGGTGGGCCTGCACGGGCCCCTTCTCCAGCTTTTCGGCCATGGCCTTGTTCCGGGCCTCGTCCGCCAGGGCCTCCGGGAAGACGGTGGACTGGAAGAAGACGGTCTTCCCCACCACCTGGGGGTCCGCGATGCCCGGACCGAACGCGGTGACCTGCTTCGCCTCCCCGCCGGCCATGTCCAGGCGCCACAGCTGGGAGCCCTCCTCCCGGTTGGAGAGGAAGGTGAAGGACCGGCCATCCGCCGACCAGCGGGGCCAGGTGTCCGACGTGCCCGCGAAGGTCAGCTGCCGAACGGCGCCGCTGCGCAGGTCGGCCATCCATACGTGGGTGGCCCGGGTGGACTTGCGCAGGTCCTGCGAGGCGACCTCGAAGAGGAGCCGGGAGCCGTCAGGCGAAAGGGAGAGGTGGGCCACGTCCTTGAGGCGGTAGAGATCCTCGATGGAGAAGGCCCGGGGCGCGGCGGCCAGCGCGGGGCAGAGGAGGAGGGGCAGGACGCGGCGGAGGATGTTCACGGGACTCCCAGGAAGGCTCTAGGTTCAAGCTTCCTGAAAGTCCCGTTCCGGCACAAGCGAAAGGATGGGGTCAGGCCTTGGCGCCCACGTGGAAGGTATCCGGCAGCAGGCACATCCCGATCAGCACCAGCTGGCTTCCGATGAACAGGAACAGCCACAGGAAGGCCGCGTCGGTGAACCCGTAGGAGTGGAGCCCCACGCCCAGCATGTTCACCCCGAACCAGGAGAGGCTGGTGATGATGTTGCCGAAGATGGCGCAGGCCATGAGGCCCTTCTCCTTGATGTAGCCGGCCCAGCGCGCGTGGAGGATGACGGCGTTCCACAGCACGATCAGAAGCGCGCCGTTCTCCTTGGGATCCCAGCCCCAGAACCGGCCCCAGGACTGGTCGGCCCAGATCCCGCCCAGCACCGTGCCCACGAAGCTGAAGAGCAGGGCGAAGCAGATGATGCCGTAGGTCATGTCCACCAGGACCTTGGTGGTGGCCTCGTCGCGGTTCCTGCCGAAGAGCTTGCGCAGGGTGAAGGCGATGGCGATGGCGCCGGCCAGGAAGGTGGCGCTGTAGCCGATGGTGATGGTCACCACGTGCGTGGCCAGCCAGAAGTTGGAGTCCAGCACGGCGCGCATCATCTCCATGGTGTCGCCTTCCATGGCGAGGTGGTGGGCGATGATCAGCGAGACGAAGCCGGAGGCCGCGCCCACCGCGGTGGCGAAGCCCCGGCGGTACATCCGCTCCAGGACGATGGCCAGGATCACCGCGCCCCAGCCCACGAACACGGCCGAGGAGTAGAGGTTGGTGACCGGGGGACGGCCCTGCAGGATGATGCGGGAGGCCAGGCCCAGGGTGTGGATGATGGCGGCGCCCCACAGGAAGGAGAAGGCCCCCTCCTGGAAGAACTCCCGCCGGCCCAGCCAGGAGAAGAAGATCCCGCCCAGCGCCAGGAGGTAGAAGACCATGCCGATGTAGAAGGGCTCCACCCGGTTGAAGAGCAGCTCGGAGCCCGCGCGGCTGAGGGCCTCGGGGCGGGCGGCGCTCACCTGGCGCTTGAGGTCGTCGGTGGCGGCGTTGAACGAGGCCGCGTCGCCCACCGTGTAGGCGGCGCCGGCCCGGGCCAGGGGCACCAGGGCGGGGTGCATGGAGCCGGCGGCGGCGTTGTCCAGGGCCGTGCCCACGGAAATCCACGCGTCGGGATCCTGCCCGGCCAGGGGGGCCAGGGGCTTGAACTGCGCCAGCTCCGCAAGGGCCCTGTGGCGCGCCGGGGCGTCGGGGGTCTGGAGCGTCTGGAGCTCCATGAAGAGCCCCGGGGTGTCCATGAGCTGCATGGAGTTGCGCAGGCCGTGGTACTTCTCGAGCCGGCCGTAGAGCTTGACCACCGCGGCCTGGAAGCGGGAGCGCTTGATGGCCTCGATGCCCATGGCGGTCTGGGCCTGCTTGACGATCTCGTCGAGGTGGGGGCCGAGGGTGGCGAAGCTGAAGCGCCGCTGGTTGCTCTGGGCCATGCCCATGAGACCCAGCACGTCGGGATCGTCGATGCTGAAGATGGGCTGCTGGTCGGCCACGGCGGGGCGGAACATGACGTCCAGGATCCACTCGTCGGGGCTGAGCGTGCGGTTCTCGAAGCGGATGGTCTGCCGCTCCTGGATGACCAGGATGGCGTTGCGCGCCACCGAGTCCAGGGGCTTGACGCGACCGCCCTCGAGCACCGGCATGCGGCAGAACTTCTCGATCTCCATGCCGCGCACGGGGCGCGGCGGCATCATGACGAAAAGGGCGGCCGCGAGGGTGAGGACCGCGGGCAGCCACTTGGCGAGGCGGTTGAGGTTCATGCCGTCACCTCCTGGGTTTCATTGCGCTTTTTCGTGGAGCGCCGGAGGGTGATCCCGAAGTGGATGAGCAGGCCCAGGGTGATGAGCGTGCAGGAGATGTAGGGGAGCAGCCACCCGGGGTTCCTGACGACCTGGAGGATGCTCAGCTGGTCCCCCTTGCCGAAGCTGGCCTGGTAGAAGGCCCGGCCGTCGTAGCGCAGGGGCTGGTTCATGGAGATGAGCACGTCCCGCTCCTCGCCCCGGGCGGGATCGGAAATGTGGACCAGGCTGGAGAAGTTCTTCGGGATCTGGGTTCCGGGGTAGAGGTCGTGGCTGAACTTCTTGAGCGTGATGGAGTAGGGCAGGTAGTAGCGCCGGTTGTGGATGCCCAGGGTGTAGGTGCGCCCTTCGTGGATGAAGCTCTGGGGCGCGCCGATGCCGTTGGAGGCCAGCCAGGTGCCGTAGCTGTGCCCACCGGCCATGGGCTCGACGACGGCGGTGACCATGTTGACCTCGGTCTCCGTGGCGGCCAGGGGCGCCTCGGTGACCTTGACGCCCGTGCCGACGCCCTGGGTGGCCAGGGGCGGGGGATCGCCCGGGCCCAGGCGGGTCAGGTTCGCGTTGGGGAAGAACTTCTTCACCCGGATGGTCAGGGGCGTGCCGGGCAGGGCCACGTCCCGGCCCTTGGCCAGGAGGCTCTCCGGCACCCCGTAGGCCTGGGGCTGCCCGGGATCGGTGACGTCGGTGACGGTCAGCTCGAAGTCCCGGGGGCTCTCCAGCCAGTTCACGGTCTGACCGGTCTCGATGGACATGTTCGTCTCCACCTGGAAGGCGCCGGTGGAGAACTCCCCGGCCACCAGGAGGATCAGGCCGCCGTGGGCCAGCCAGAGCCCGCACTTCGACCAGTTGGGCTCCAGGCGCTTGAAGCCCGCCACGGAGAGGTTGAACAGGAGCACCAGGCCCACCAGGGCTCCGCCCGGGAAGATGGGCAGGGGGAAGGGCAGTCCCGGGAAGTAGCGCCAGACCAGGAAGGAACGCATGTACACCTTGACGGCGCCGAAGGTTCCCAGGTCGGTCTGGGCCAGGGTGCAGAGCACGACCAGGGCCATCAGGAGCACCAGGGAGACGATGGTGACCTGCATGGACGCCAGGCCGTTCCAGAAGCGGAGGGCGTATGTCTTAATCAAGGTGGAGGGTCTCCAGGTAGCGCATGAAGTCGGGCTTGGCCTTGGCCACGGGTGCCGCGTCGCCCACGAGCTTGAGGAACCAGGTGCTGCCGTCCTTGGTGGTGAGGGAGCCCGTGATCATACGGGTCTGGGCCTGCCCCTGGCTGGCGAAGTCGAAGACCGCCACCGCGCCGGCCTTGCTCTTGACGGTCTGGCGGGAGGCCGCCAGGGCCTTCTCGTCCAGGGGTTCCAGGCCGATCTGCCCGCGCCAGCGGTTCACGTTGGCCAGTTCACCCCCCGCCTGGCCCGGAAGGCACACGACGGACAGCTCGATCTTGCCCGGGCCGGGCGGGTTGAGGGTCGCGAAGCGCATGCCGCTGCCCGGGGTCTCGGTCCAGCCCTTGGGAAGGGTCCAGTGGAGGGGGCTGGCGGGCGCCGGCGGTGGGGCCACGTCCCCGGACATCCCCGGGGGCATGCCGCTCGGTGTCGCGGCGGGCATTGGCGAAGCGGGCGCGGCGGGAACCGGGGCCGAGCGGCTCACCTGGTCCCGGTCGCAGCCGGTGAGAAGGATCGCGCAGGCAGCCAGCGCAGCGCAGGCGCCGGATGGCAGCCTCAGGGAAGGGGTTGGCATGGTGACATCTCCAAGGAAACGACCTCGGGTCCAAGCATAACCGGACCGGTCCTATATCCGACGCATATGCTCTGGATTGTGACTCAGATCTTCTCGGCGATCTTCAGGACGGCATCGCTCAGCTGGACCTTGGCCGCCTTCAGATTGGCGGTGTTCAGGATGAGCTTGGGCCGGCCGCCGTCCTCCACGATGAGGACGGAGGCGCTGGTGGCCAGGTCCCGCCGGTTCGTGATGACCAGGCGTCCGAACTGCTTCATGGTCTTGGCGATGTTGGGATTGGTCACCCAGCAGATTTGAGCCGAGGAATCCACCACGATCCCCTGGGCCTCCAGGGCGGTCTTCAGGGCGGCGTCCTCGCAGGCGATCTTGTTGGTGCCGCTGGAGGCGATGATGGCTTTCAGGAACTTGGCTTCCACTTCAGGCGTCAGGTCCGCGCGCACCGCGAGGGTGGCCACGGATGCGGCGGCGAGGAGGAACGTCTTGGAGTAGCTCATGGATTCCTTTCGTGGGGACGCGCGGTACGGACCCTTCACGCCAGTTCGGCAGACTTGCCCTGACCCCGGTCGCGGGAACCTTCCCTCCTCGAGAGCTAGGGTTGGTCAGAACTATTTTAATTAATCGGAGAAATGGGAACAATCTTTTTGTTCTGCCTGCTTTTTCACAGGCTCTAAGCTTGGGTTTTTCCCAGGTTCCTCCACAGCGCCACCAGGAGGATCCCCAGGGCCAGGCCCATCAGGCCATGGGCGAGGCCGTAGGCGCCGGCCCGCAGGGCGTGGCTTGAAGACATGAATCGATCATTCAGCAAGGCGAAATCATGTGCTCCGTGCCGGACGCCCAGCACGAAGTGGTAGCCCTTGACCAGCATGAGCCCGACGGTGAGCACGGCGCCGGGGAGGTACAGGGCGGACGTCCAATCGAGGGAGCGCTTGGAGACCGTTCCCGCCCCCAAAGCGAGCGACAGGTGAAGCATCCAGGCGAAGGCGAGGGGCAGGAGGACCCCCACCAGGAAGGCATGCCCATGGACCAGCGCCAGGGTGAGGAGGAACTCCAGGTGGGCCCCGGCGGGAACTTCTGGGGAGATGAGGACCTTCCGGCCGGACTCCTGGAAGGAGATCCCGGCCAGGAGGGCCACCACGATCATGATCAGGGCGAAGCGCAGCTGGGTGCGGTAGAACCGCTGGTAGTGGCCGGGGATGTTCACGGGATCTCCTGGGTTGGTCCGCGTCTCCAGACGGGCCCTACCCGGATTCTGGGGGAGCAAGTGACGAAGATCAAGGTTCCCGGCAGGGTTCCGTTGGATACTGATGCCGTGTTCTTTCCGCCCCCGGCCGGGGGCGGATGTCTGGTTTTCCCGCACTATCTTCCTCCTGGTGGCCCATGCTCGGGATTTCGCGACAGACCGATTACGCCGTGCGGGTGGTGCTGCACCTGGCTTGCCTCGAGAAGGGGGCGCAGGTGTCCATCGCGGAGATCTCGGAATCCAGGGCCCTGCCCATGCCCTTCGTGCGGCGCCTCATCAAGCCCCTGGTGACCCGGGGCATCCTCGTTTCGGCCCGGGGCTCCTCGGGCGGCATCCGCCTGGCCAGGCCCGCCGGCGAGATCTCGCTGCTGGACGTGGTGCAGGCCATGGAGGGCGGCATGGCCCTCAACCACTGCGCCGACGCCGACAAGGGCTGCCCCCTCTCCCACAGCTGCCCGGTGCAGTCCGTGTGGGTGGGCGCCACCAGCGTCCTCGAACGCCACCTGGACCAGGTCCACTTCGACTCGCTGGCCCTCGGGCCGCAGGGGCACGTGGTGGCCCACCAGCGCATGCACAGCGCCTCCGCGGCGGTCGGCCTCGTCTAGCGCAGGCCTCGTCGAATCCCTTCGAATCGCACCGCAAGCCGGCCGGCTTGGCCGATGCGATTCCGCCAATCCGGCCGGCCCGAACCAGGTCTGCCGCGGCGAAGGACCCGGCCCGCCGGAGGCCTGCGCGCGCGCATCCCAGGCATGGAATCCAAGTCAAGTAATCAGGCAATCTGGTCGGATATCGGATCGCCCGGAAACGGAACTGAAAATGAGTCTCAAAGATAAAAACAGCCTCAAAATCGGACGATTCTGAGGTAGATTTTGAATTTTTATTTATTCTAATAACACGACTTATATAAAACGTTACCAAAAACATCACAAATATGACAAAAGGGTCTTGTGAACTAGCAGACGTTTCACGCAGGATAGGACATCGCAATCGTGAGGTTACTGATGGAGTGCTGGTCCCTGACCGGATACGCCGCAACCTTCACCGCGGGGTCACCTTTCCCGCGGGGAGGCACGCCATGGAAATGACGTGGATCTCCATCGCCGCGAGCCTCGCGATGGGACTCGCCGCGGCCTTCCTCTTCGTCTTCGCGGTCAAGCGCGGCTGGTTCAAGGACATCGAGGACGCGAAATACCAGGTCTTCTGGTCGGACAGGAAAGATTCCACGGATTCAACTAGGGAGGCTGTTGATGGCAGTCAATCTGAAAAGAAGTAGCGGGGGAGGCACCCAGGTGGCGGTTTCGCGCCGGAGGATGCTGGCCTGGATCACCGGCACGGGCCTGGTCGGCTCGGGCGTCCTGAGCGCCGTCTCCAACTTCGTGTTCATCAAGCCCAGGGCCACCTACGGCCAGCCGCAGCGGTTCAGCATCGGCAAGCCCGACGACTTTCCGGCGGGCACCCGCATCGCCCTGGAGGCCCGTCGCATCTGCGTCGTGCGCGAAGGCAACAAGCTCGCGGCCCTGAGCACCACCTGCACCCACCTGGGCTGCATCGTGGGCCTGGCCGACACGGGCTTCGCCTGCCCCTGCCACGGATCGCGGTTCGATTCCGACGGCACGGTCACCGGCGGCCCCGCCCCGCGCGCGCTTCCCTGGTACAAGATCACGCTGGCCCCCAACGGCGAGATCGAAGTGGACAAGGACACCGAGATCACCCCCGGGAGCTACCTGACCCTATGAGCAAAGAGACGGCAAGCCCCTCCCTCCTGACCGCGGTGAAGGAACTGCCGGGGAACGTGTGGAAGTCGATCTTCCGCAATCCCCTGCCCACCAACGACCTGGAACGTTCCAGCACCAGCTTCACCAACTTCTTCCTGCACATCCACCCGGTGAAGGTGCACAAGAACACCCTTCGGCCCCTCTATACCCTGGGCCTCGGCCTGGTCTCGTTCTTCCTCTTCGTGATCCTGGTCATCACCGGGATCCTCCTGATGTTCTACTACGTCCCCAGCACGACCCAGGCCTACGACCGGATGCTTGACCTGCGCGGATCCGTCGCCTTCGGGACCATCCTTCGCAACATGCACCGCTGGTCCGCCCACGGCATGGTCGCGGTGGTGGTCATGCACCTGTGCCGGGTGTTCCTCACGGGCTCCTACAAGAAGCCCCGGGAGTTCAACTGGGTGCTGGGCGTCGTCCTGCTGCTGCTGACCCTGCTCATGAGCTTCACGGGGTACCTGCTCCCCTGGGACCAGCTGGCCTTCTGGGCCATCACCGTGGGCACCGCCATCGCCGGCTACGCTCCCGTCATCGGCAAGGACATCCAGTTCCTGCTCATGGGGGGATCCACCGTGGGCCAGGAGGCGCTGCTGCGCTTCTATGTCCTCCACGTGGCCGTGCTCCCCGCCGTGCTGACCATGGCCATCGCGATCCACTTCTGGCGCATCCGCAAGGATGGCGGCCTCTCCCGGCCCGCCGACGCCGACCCCACCCCGCCCATGGAGATGATGGCCGCCATGACGGACCCCAAGCCCTCCCTCCTGGAGGGCAAGAAGACCTACGGCCTCCAGGGCCTGGTGCGCGGGCCCCTGACCAAGGTGAACAACATCCCGGACAACACGGTCTTCTCCTGGCCGAACCTCTTCATGTCCGAGCTTTTCGTGTTCGTCATGACCCTCGCGGTGATCCTGGTGCTCGCGCTGCTCTTCAACGCGCCGCTGGAGGAGCCTGTCAACGTCATGCATCCGCCCAACCCCGCCAAGGCGCCCTGGTACTTCCTGGGCCTCCAGGAGATGGTGTCCTACTCGGCGTTCTGGGGCGGCATCGGGGTTCCGGGCATCTTCGTGGGGCTGCTGCTGCTCACGCCCTACCTGGACCGCTCCCCCAAGGGCGTGGGCGTGTGGTTCTCCAAGGACCGCCTCCTGGCCAACACCATCTTCCTGACCTTCCTCCTGGCGAACGTCATCTTCGTCATCATCGGAACGTTCTTCCGCGGTCCCAACTGGGCCTTCGTTACCCCTTGGTGAGGTCCAACCCATGAGATTCGCACTCGCCGTCGGAACCTTCCTGATCCTCGTGATCCACGGGGTCATCCTCTACAACCAGTTCTCCCACAAGTGGGAGGCGCACCAGATCGCCTATTTCAACCAGGCCAAGGCCATGGCGAAGGGCGAGGCGGAGAGGGCCTCCCTCGAGGCGCGGGGTCCGCGCATCGAGCAGACCGTGGTGGCCGACTTCGGGGAGACCCGGGTGGACCGCTGCATCACCTGCCACATCGCCTCCGACGACCCCCGGTTCTCGACCTACCAGCAGCCCCTCAAGACCCACCCCTATTCGCTGGCCATGGGCGACGTCCAGAAGAACGGCAGGTGGGAGCGCCGGCACAAGTTCAGCGAGTTCGGCTGCACCGTGTGCCACGACGGCCAGGGCCGGGGCCTCAGCCCCAAGGACGCCCACGGGGAGGACGAGTACTGGCCCGACCCCATCCTCGGAGCCGCGGTCCAGGAGAACTGGCGCAAGGAGTTCGTGCCCATGCTCCGGGGCAAGGAGTACCTGGAGGCCAACTGCGCCCAGTGCCACACCGGCGCCCATTTCACCGGCACGCCCACCGTGCGCAAGGGCATGGACCTCTTCTACGCCAGCAACTGCTACGGCTGCCACCGCATCGAAGGGCTCTCGGACGGCACCATCGGCCCCGATCTCACGGAGGTGGGCCGCAAGTTCAAGATCGACTACCTGTACACCCGCATCAAGGATCCCAAGTCCGTGCTGGCCACTTCCATCATGCCCAAGTTCAACATGCTCTCCGACCAGGACATCAAGGCCCTGGTCATCTTCCTCAAGAGCCGCAAGGGCAAGAACTTCTCCGAGACGGAGATGGACCGCTACCGCCTGCGCGCCACCGGCGGCGCGGAACTGGTCCAGGCCCACATCAAGCCCGTCCAGATCAACCCCGCCCAGATGGCGAAGCAGGGCGAGCAGCTGGTCCTCGACCGCGCCTGCACCGCCTGCCACAAGCTCGGCGCCAAGGACGGGGCCATCGCTCCCGACCTCAGCTTCGAGGGACTCGTGAAGGATCCCGCGTGGCTGGATTCCCACTTCAGGAATCCGCGCATCACCATGCCGGACTCCATCATGCCGGCCTTCCGGTTCACCGACGACGAGTTCAAGGCCATGACCTCCTACCTGTCCGGCCTGAAGGCGGTGCCGGCCATGCCCACCCCCGAAGCCACCTACAAGGCGCTCTGCCTGCGCTGCCACGGGGAAAAGGGTGACGGCCGCGGGCTCATCGCCGAGCACCTGGACCCGTCCCCCCGGGACTTCACCAAGGCCGCCTTCATGAACTCCAAGCCCATGGGCCGCCTGGTGGCCTCCATCAGCAAGGGCGTTGACGGGACGTCCATGCCCGCCTGGGGAAAGCTGCTGGACGAGAAGCAGGCCACGGCCCTCCTGGGCTACATCCAGACGGCCTTCGTCAAGGAGCCCCGCCAGGAGCCCAAGGCCCGGAACCTGCCCGCCGCCAACCCGGTGGCCTCCGGCCCCGAGTCCATCGCCCGAGGCGAAGCCACCTTCGTCAACCGGTGCGCGGGCTGCCACGGCCGCAAGGGCGACGGCAAGGGGCCCAACTCCCTGGACATCCTCCCCAAGCCGAGGAACCTGCGCAACGGCCTCTTCATGGCCAGCGTGAACGACACCCGGCTCTTCGACTCCATCCTCTACGGCGTCCAGGGCACGGCGATGCCGTCCTGGATCGACTACGGCATGAGCAACAACGATGTGGGCGATCTCGTGAACTTCCTCAGGAATCTCAATCCCAAACCCAAGGGGGGCCAGAATGCAGGAACAATTTAGCCGTGCGGAATCCGGAGGCGCAGCTCCGGGGGCCATCATCCACGAGGACACCACGGTCAAGTGGTTCGTAGTGAGTTCCATCAGCTACTTCTTCATCGTGGGGATCATCGCCCTCGTCATCGCGGCCAAGTTCGTGTGGCCCGACCTCATGGGCACCACGTCCTGGCTCACCTACGGGCGCCTCCGTCCCCTGCACGTCAACGGCATGCTCTTCGGCTGGCTCCTGGCCGCCGACATGGGCCTGACCTTCTACATCGTGCCCCGCCTCTGCGCCGTGAAGATCTGGAGCGAGAAGCTGGGCGTGGCCACGGGCATCCTCTGGAACATCATCATCCTCAGCGCCGTGGTCAGCCTGCTCCTGGGCCGCAACAAGGGCTTCGAATACGGCGAGCTGGAGATGTTCATCAGCGTCCTGGTGGTGGTGGCCTGGCTCATGTTCACGGCCAACATCCTCATGACCATCTTCCAGCGGAAGTACCAGGCCATGTACGTGTCCATCTGGTACTTCATGGGCTGCCTGCTCTGGACGGCCTTCGTCTACCTCACGGGGAACTTCGCCACGCTGCTCGCCACGGGCGTGAACCAGGCCAACCTGAACTGGATGTACGTGCACAACGCCGTGGGCCTCATCTTCACCCCGGTGGGCCTGGGCATCGCCTACTACTTCATCCCCCGCTCCTCCAACACCCCGCTGTTCAGCCACAAGCTCTCCATGGTCGGCTTCTGGTCCCTGGCCTTCGTCTACGTCTGGACCGGCGCCCACCACATGCTCCACGGACCCATCTCCCAGTGGCTGCAGACCATCGCCATCGCCTTCAGCCTCATGCTCCTGGTCCCCGTGTGGGCCGTGGTCTACAACCTCATCATCACGATGAAGGGCCAGTGGCACCAGCTGCGCGACAAGGTCGAGCTGAAGTTCCTCATGTCCGGCGTCGTCTTCTACCTGCTCACGTGCTTCCAGGGCCCCATGCACAGCCTGCGCACCGTGAACGCCATCGTCTCCAAGACCGACTGGATCCCCGGCCACGCCCACATGGCGGTGCTCGGCGCCTTCAGCTTCTTCGCCATCGCGGGCACCTACTACGCGGCGCCCCGGGTGTTCGGCAAGCTCCTGCACTCGGTGCCCCTGGCCAACTGGAGCTACTGGATGATCATGATCGGCGGCCTGGGCTTCTTCACCACCCTCTGGCTCGGCGGCTTCTGGCAGGGCTGGCAGTGGAACAACGTCTCCATCCCCTTCATCGACACGGTCGTGGCCCTCAAGCCCATCTGGACCGTCCGGTTCATCTCCGGCGTGATGATCTTCGTCGGCATCGTGATGTTCGCCTACAACATCATGGCCACCGTCCTCGGACCCGAAACCGAGGCGGCCGCGTAGCGGCCAGAAAGGAGCGAACATGCTGAGAAAAGCCGACACTTCCGCAGTCTGGGCCATCGTCGCGTCCCTCGTCCTCTTCTTCATCGGAGGCCTGCTCACCACCGTGGTGCCGCCCATGGTCGACAAGAGCTGGGGCAAGCCCTTCGCCAACTCCGATCCCGCCAAGGGTCCCACGGGGCACCTGGCGAAGCTCAACGAGCAGCAGCTGCAGGGCCGCGCCATCTACGTGCGGGAAGGCTGCTGGTACTGCCACACGCAGCAGATCCGCACCCTGCTGGCCGACACCAAGCGCTACGGCTGGAAGGGCGTCGACGCCCCCATCTCCACGCCCGACGAGTTCGTCTACGACACCCCGCACATGTTCGGCACCAAGCGCACCGGTCCCGACCTCGCGCGCATCGGCGGGCGCTACGACACCCAGTGGCACCGCACCCACTTCCGCAATCCCCGCGACCTCGTCAAGGGCTCGATCATGCCGGCCTTCCCATGGATCGTCAACGATCCCAAGGAATTCACCGCCCTGGTGGCCTACATGCAGACCCTCGGGCGCGCCAAGGACTGGCGCCCGGCCAACGACTACGAGAAGTAGCCATGGACTACACCTGGCCCAGCGTCTATTTCGCCTATCTGTTCTTCTTCCTGATGTTCGCCCTGGCGGTGTTCTTCTTCGTCAAGACCGCCAAGGACGGCTACTGGGGCAAGGACGGGGAGGACATCAAGTTCCGCATGCTGGAAGACGACGATCAGAGGAGAACCCATGAGTGAGCAGAAGGAAGAACTGAAGGACTATGCGGGCGGCTGGATCATGGAGAGGAAGGGCACCGACTTCCCCTTCTTCCTCAAGCTGGTCTTCCCCATCATCGGCCTGGGCTGCGTGGCCTACATCGTCCTCCAGATGATGGGCGACGTGGACCACGCCACCCGCGGCGCCTTCGTGCAGCAGTTCAACAAGGTCACCCAGACCAGCCCGGCCCTGCAGTACGCCGTGGCGATCCTGGCCCTGATCTACGTGGTCATCATGGCCGTGTTCACCTTCCGGTCCGTCAAGGAGCATTAGAGCCGTGGATATGGGGAATTGGCAGCTCAGGGTTCCGGACGACTCCCAGTACTGGCTGGAGATGGTCAAGTGCCAATACGCGTGCCCGGTCAACACCGACGCATGCGCCTACGTGACCGCCATCGCCGAAGGCCGGTACGAGGACGCCTACCGGGCCGCGCGGGCCACCAATCCCTTCGCGTCCATCTGCGGCCGCGTCTGCGGGGCCCCCTGCGAAGCCAACTGCCGCAGGGGGTCCCTGGACGAGCCCGTGGCGATCCGCGCCCTCAAGCGGTTCGTCACGGACAAGTTCGGGCCCGAGACGGGCGACTACGCCCGCTACAGGGAAGGCTGCGACCAGCGCATGCTGCCCCCCAACCGGGGCGACTACGAGCGGGTCGCGGTCATCGGGGCCGGCGTGTCCGGGCTCACCGTGGCCCACGACCTGGTCCAGGTGGGCTACAAGGTCACCGTGTTCGAGGCCGATTCCAAGCCCGGCGGCATGCTCATGACGGGCGTCCCGGTCTTCCGGCTCCCCCGGGAGCTGGTCAACCACGAGATCGAGGCCATCGTCTCCATGGGCGTGGACCTCAAGTGCAACATGAAGCTGGGCCGCGACTTCACCATCCAGCAGCTGCGCGACCAGGGCTACAAGGCGATCTTCCTGGGCGTGGGGCTCCCCAACGGGCGCAAGCTCAGCCTGCCCGGAGGCGACGCCCAGGGCGTCTACGACGGCATGGAGTTCCTGCGCGCCTTCAACGACGGCAGGACGCTGGAACTGGGCCGGCGCGTGATGGTGGTGGGCGGCGGCAACGTGGCCTACGACGTGGCGCGCAGCGCCCTGCGGCCCATGGAGGCCACCGAGGAGGAGCTGGTCCGCGAATCCATGGGCCACGACGAGAAGGTGGCCTACGACGTGGCGCGGTCCGCGCTGCGCCTGTCCGGGGACAAGGAGATCCACCTCATGTGCCTGGAGTCCCTCGAGGAGATGCCCGCCGACAAGGTGGAGATCCATGAGGGCGAGGAGGAGGGCATCCGCCTCCACAACCGCCGCGGCCCCAAGGAGATCGTCGTCGAGAACGGCAAGGTCAAGGCCATGCGCACGGTGAAGTGCCTCTCGGTCTTCAACGAGGAGCGGCGGTTCGCGCCGACCTTCGACGAGACGGCCCTGGAGGACATCCCGGTGGACACGGTGATCTTCGCCATCGGCCAGACCTCGGACCTGACGTTCCTCTCCGAGGCCGACGGGGTCGAGACCGAGCGCGGCCTCATCAAGGTCAACAAGGAGACCTACCAGACCACCGCCCCCGACATCTTCGCCTGCGGCGACATCGCCCACGGCGCCCGGCTCTTCATCGACGCCATCGCCTCGGCCCACACCGCCGCGCGCAGCATGCACGACTTCCTGCGCGGCACCCGCACCGACGTGGTGGTGCGCAAGCACTGGGAACCCGCCGTCTACACCATGGCCGAAGGCTGGCACCGCGAGGAGCGCTGCAACGCCCCGGTGCTGGAGAGCGGGATCCGCGCCGCCTCCACCGAGATCGTGGAGCTGAGCTACCCCGAGGAGATGGCCCGGCGCCAGGGGGCCCGCTGCCTGCGCTGCAACATCAACACCGTGTTCGACACCTCCACCTGCATCGCCTGCAACGGCTGCGTGGACGTGTGCCCCGAGGACCTCATCAAGCTGGTGGGCCTCAGCCGCCTCAAGGACGAGGACGCCTGGCTCAAGCTCGAACAGGCCGGTGCCGATATCCCGTTCGAGGCCTACCGGGCCATGTCCATGGAGGAGAAGGACGAACTGGGCGGGATCATGCTGAAGGACGAGAGCACCTGCATCCGCTGCGCCATGTGCGCCTCCCGGTGCCCCACCCAGGCCATTCTCATGAAACGTTTTGTGCATTACAAGGAATGCGTCGCCGTGCCCACCCCGAATCCACGAATTCTTTATAGCCGATGAGCGAGGCCGTCCCTCCCGCGCGGCACTGGCTCCTGGCTGAGAAACGCAAGCCCCTGCCCCCACCGGGGCGGGGCCACCGTCCCCTCCGGAAGCTGTTCCACCTGATCTGCTTCCTGGTCTTCCTGGTCCTGCCCTTCTCCAACCTGATGCGCTTCGACATCCCCCGGCAGCGGTTCTACTTCGCCGGCTTCGAGGTGCTCATCAGCGAGTTCAGCATCCTGTTCTTCGCCCTGATGTTCCTGATGTTCGTCATCGCGGTGGTGGCCATCATGTACGGGCGCGTGTACTGCGGCTACGCCTGCCCCCAGATGATCTTCAGCGAGGCGAGCACCGCCGTGGAGGCCTGGGCCATGAAGCTGGCCCAGAGGTGGACGGCGAAACCCCTGGGCCGGAAGATGCTGGGCAAGGGCCTCTTCCTGGCCGTCCTGGCGGTGGCCTCGGTGTTCCTGGCCTTCGTCTTCATGGCCTACTTCATCGAACCACGGGACCTGCTGCACCGCCTGCTCCGCTTCGACCTGGCCTCGGTGGGCGGCATCATGGGCGCCTCGGTCACCCTCGTGACCTTCCTGGACTTCACCCTGGTCAAGCAGACCTTCTGCACCACCGTGTGCCCCTACGGCTACATGCAGGGCATGCTCCAGGACCGCCACTCCCTCCTGGTGGCCTACCAGGACCCCACCTCCGCCTGCATCGACTGCAAGAAGTGCGTCCGGGTCTGCGAGATGGGCATCGACATCCGCAAGGGCCCCTACCAGATCGAGTGCGTGCACTGCGGCGACTGCATCGACGCCTGCGACGAGGTGCTGGCCAAGGTGGGCCACCCCGGCCTCATCCACTACTCCTGGGGCGGCTCCGCGGCCTCCGCCCGGAAGGAGCCCTGGTTCCGCCGCTGGGGCTTCAGGGACCCCAAGCGCTTCGTGATCCTCTTCGTGATGGCGGCCTACCTGACGGCGCTGGGGCTGACGCTGTACCTGCGCAAGCCGGTGCTCATGCGGGTCACCCCGGACCGCGCGACCCTCTTCACCCTGCTGCCCGACGGCAGCGTGGCCAACCGGGTCCGCATGAACCTCGCCAACCGCTCCCCCAGGCCGGTGGAGATCCGGGTCTGGGTCGAGGGATTGCCGGGCGCCCGGGTGATGCTGGACCGCAATCCCCTCACCCTGGCCCCCGGCGCCGCCCTGGAGCGGACCTTCGACATCGCCGCCCCCGCCGGCGGCCAGGAGCTCAACCCCATCCGCGTGGTGATCCAGTCCTCGGACCGGGGCGCCCCGGACGCTGCCGAAATGAACTTCATCATGCCCACCAAGAGGAACTGACCATGGATGACAAGAAGCGGACCGGGCGGTTCTACCTGACGTTCTTCGGGCTGGTGTGCGTGCTGTTCATCGGCCTCCTGGGCTACGTCTACAACCGGGTTTCCCACGTGCGCATCGAGATGCTGGACGAGCACGGCAAGACCGTTCCCGTCCGCTGACCATGGCGGTCTGCGACCTCTGCGGCACCCCCGCGGGCACGGGGTCCTGCTCGAGGACCTTCCTGGAGGTCCCCCGGACCTTCTGCTGCAGCGGGTGCATGAACGTGTACGCCATCCTGGTGGAGAGCGGGGCCGTGGCCGCGGGGCAGGACCTGCGCACCACCGAGGTCTACCTCCAGAGCCTCAAGCTGGGCCTGATCGCCGCCCCCGACGAGGGCCGTCCTCCCATCCCGGAGGACGCCGAGATCCGGGAGGAGCTGTACCAGATCAACGGCATGTGGTGCACCTCCTGCGGGTGGCTGGTGGAGCACGCCCTGGCCCGGGAGTACGGCGTGGTGAGCGCCGACGTCCTGTTCACCTCCGATCTCCTGAAGATCCGCTACTGCCCCCAGTACCTTCCGCCGGGGGTCATCCCGGACCGGGTGGCTTCCCTGGGCTACCGGGCCCTGCCCTTCGGGGCCGAGGGGGACCGGAAGGGATGGCAGGACATGCTCCTGCGCCTGGGCATCGCCTTCGGCATGTGGATGAACGTGATGCTGTTCAGCCTGGTTGTGTACGCCTCGTTCTTCGAAGGCATCGCCGAGGGGGCCCGGAGGGCCGTGCCCTTCATCCTCATGGGCCTGGCCCTGCCGGCGGTGACCTATTCGGCCTGGCCCATCCACCGTCTGGCCTTCTACGGGCTCCGGCAGGGGCGCCTGCGGCTGGAGGCGCTCATCTCCACGGGCGTCCTGGCCGCCTTCGCCTACAGCGCGGCCCAGGCATTCCTGGGGGGGCGCCACTACTACTTCGACACCGCCTGCGCCATCGTCACCCTCATGCTCACGGGCAAGGCCCTGGAGCGCTCCGCCAAGGAACGCAGCGCCAGGGCCATCGCCATGCTGCACCGCCTCCTGCCCCGCAAGGCCCGCATCCGGGTGGAGGGCGAGGAGCGCTTCGTGGCCATCGAGGCCCTCGAGCCCGGCATGGTCTTCCTGGTGAAGGCCGGGGAGCGCATCCCCGCGGACGGGGTGGTGGTGGCGGGGGCCTCCTCGGTGGACGAGTCGGTGATCACCGGGGAGTCCGAGCTGCGGGCCCGCGGAAGCGGGGACCCGGTGGTGTGCGGCAGCCTCAACGCCTCGGGCGTCCTGGAGGTGCGCGTCACCCACGCCTCCGCGGATTCCTCCCTGGCCCGGATCGTCGAGTCGGTGGAAGGGGCCCTGGCCAACCGCAGCCCCCTGGAGCGCGCCGTGGACCGGGTCTCCCGGCTCTTCATCCCCGTGGTGCTGCTCATCTCCCTGGGCACCCTGGCGGGCTGCCTCGCCCTGCACCTGGGGCCCACCGTGGCCATGCTGCGGGCCATCGCCGTGCTGGTGATCGCCTGCCCCTGCGCGCTGGGCATCGCCACTCCGCTGGCCACCACCGCCGCCGTGGGGGCGGCCTCGCGCAAGGGCATCCTCATCCGGGACGTGGGCGTCCTGGAGACCTTCCGCAAGGTGGACGCCGTGGTGCTGGACAAGACCGGCACCATGACCGAAGGCGTCTTCAAGGTGAGGGGCGCGGCCATGGAGCGCCTGGACCTGGCCGCTGCCCTGGAATCCTACTCCGAGCACCCCCTGGGGCACGCCCTGGTGGCCTACGCCCGCGAGCAGGGCCTCGCGCCCCAGGACGCCGCCGGCCTGGAGATCCGGCCCGGCCTCGGCCTGGCGGGCCGGGTGGGCCCCCACCGTGTGGTGGTGGGCAACCGCAGGCTCATGGAGCTGGAGGGGACCGAACCCACGCCGGAGATGACCGCCCAGGCCTCGGTGTGGCAGGCCGAGGGCTACACCGTGGTCTTCGGCGCCGTGGACGGCCTGCCCACCGGGGCCCTGGCCTTCGGCGACGCCCCGCGCCGGGAGGCCGCCGCCCTCGTGGCGGCCCTCAAGGCCCGGGGCGTGCGCACCATCCTCCTATCGGGCGACGCCCGGAGCACCACCCTGCACATGGGCCAGCGCCTGGGCGTGGACGAGTGCCTGGGCGAGGTGCCCCCCGCCGACAAGGCCGAGGCCGTGCGGCGCCTGCAGGCCAAGGGCGCCGTCGTGGCCATGGTGGGCGACGGCGTCAACGACGCCCCGGCCCTGGCCGCCGCCGACCTGGGCATCGCCCTGGGTTCGGGCGCCGACCTGGCGATGCACGCCGCCCCCATCGTCCTGTTGGGGGGCGGCCTCCTGCGCATCAACGAAACCTTCCGCCTGGCCGAGCGGACGGTGGCCATCATCCGGCAGAACCTCTTCTGGGCCTTCGTCTACAACGCCGCGGGCATCACGCTGGCCATCACGGGGATCCTGAACCCCATCCTGGCGGCGGGGGCCATGGTCCTGTCGAGCCTGTCGGTGATCGGCAACTCGCTGAGGCTGGGGCGGGGGTGACCCCGGCGGAGGGGTCTCCGCCTACCTGGCTTCGGGCGGCTGGGCCGGGCGGATGCGGTAGGCATACACCACGGGCACCACGACCATGGCTCCGATGAGCGCCATGACCACCGGACCCGCCACTGGGCCAGGCAGCAGGCACGCCGCCAGCTGCAGCAGCCCGCCGGCCATGAACACCCGCCCGCCCAGGCGGTGGGTGCGCTTCCACACCGCGCGGTCCTCCAGGGTCGGCGGGATGCGGATGCCCACCAGGGCGTTGGGCTCCAGGCGGGGCATGAGGTTGCCCAGCAGGATGAAGAACAGGGCCAGGAGGGCGAGGATCCCCGTGGCCCCGGGAGCGCCGCCCCGCAGGGCGCCGCCCAGGGTCAGCGCCTGGAGGCCGCCCAGGAACAGGACCAGCAGCAGGCGGACGCGCCGCGCCAGGGCCGGGTCCATGGACCGGGCCGCCCGGAAATCGAAGGGCCCGTTCAGGAAGAGCAGGCTCAGGCCGTAGACCACGGTGAGGAGGCCGGGCAGCAGCAGCGCGGCCTGCAGCGGGGAGGCCCACCCGTTGGGCCGGCCATCGAGGCCCCAGTGGACAGCCACCTGGGCCGGCAGCCGCGGCGCGGCCCAGAGGCTGAAGCCCCACACCGCAGCCAGCAGGACCCAGCTGGGCCATTCCCTCCTCAGCTGGAGCCCCTCCTCGCTCACGGGAAGAAGTTCATCATCCATTGCATCGCCTCCTGGAAGACCGTCGTATGCAGGGTGTAGATCTGGTGCTGCCCCTGGCGCCGCACGCGCACCAGACCCGCCTGCTTGAGCAGGTTCAGGTGGTGGGAGATGCTCGCCTTGGTGATGTCGAAACCGGCCGCGAGGTCCCCGGCGCTGAGGTCGCCCTCCCGGAGCAGATCGAGGATCCGCCTCCGGGTGGGGTCGGCAAGCGCCTTGAATACCAGGGAACCGGGTTCCATCGTCGGCCTCTGGGATCAGTATAGGGTTATTTAGATGTTTGGCTAAATATCTTCATTCAGCCGGAAGCGCTACTTCCGCTTCGCGTCCAGCTGGCCCAGCAGGGCGCCCACGGCGGCCTCCAGCTGCTGGTCCCGGCCGCCGTTCATGGCGGCAGGCTCGTTGGCCACCTCGATGTCGGGTTCCAGCTGGTTGTTCTCGCAGAACCTGCCGTCGGGGGTGCGCCAGCCGCCCTGGGGGATGCCGAAGACCAGGGTGGGGTCGATCTGGGGCTCCCACCACACGAAGGTGCCGGTGCCGGGCACGGGCTTGCCGACGGTGCTGCCCAGGCCCTTGAGCTTGTAGGCCACGGGGAAGAGGTGGGCGTCGGAGTAGTTGCCTTCGCTCATGAGGACGATGGAGGGCTTGACCCACTTGAGCAGGGGCTCGTGGCCGTAGGGGAGGCCGCGGGGGATGATGTCGAAGTACTTCTTTCCGCTCAGGAAGTCCGAGAGCTGCTCGTGGATGTTGCCGCCGCCGTTGAAGCGGGTGTCCACCACCAGGGCCTCCTTGGCGCCGTGGCGCCCCAGGGCTTCGTCCACCACGGTGCGCATGCTGGAGTCGTCCATGCTCCGCACGTGCACGTAGCCCAGGCGGCCCCTGGAGAGGCGTTCGGTCTCGGCGCGGTTCCGCTCCACCCAGCGGAGGTAGAGCAGTTCGTTCTCGCGGGCGGGGGCCAGGGGCTTCACGGGTTCGTCGAAGGCAACGCCCGCGTCGTCGAAGCCGAGCAGGGTCGGCAGGCCCGCGCGGCGGTTCAGGAGGCGCGCGACGTCCTCCGGGCTGTCCACGGGGGTGCCGTCGATGGCCTTGAGCACGTGGCCGGGCCGCACCCTGCTGGCGTCCAGGTCCAGGGGGCCGCCCTTCAGGACCTCGGCCACCTTCAGCCCCTTGCCGGCGGGCTCCAGGAACAGGCCCAGGGAGGCCGTGACGGGGGTGTTCACCTGGGGCGGGTTGTAGCGGGCCCCGGTGTGGGAGGCGTTGAGTTCGCCCAGCATCTCGCTGAGCAGTTCCTGGAAGTCGTAGTTGTTGCGAACGGAAGGCAGGAAGCGGCGGTAGGCCTCGCGGTACATCGCCCAGTCCACGCCGTGGAGGTCGGTGACGTAGAACTTCTTCTCCACCTGGCGCCACACGTGGTTGAAGATGTAGGCGCGCTCGGCGGCGGGGTCCTGCATGAGCTCGGAGGCCACGGGCAGGTCCTCGCGCTTGGCGGTCTCAGGGTCGATCTTCACCAGCTTCCCGTCGGCCAGGAGGTACAGCGCCTTGCCGTCGGCCGTGGCCTCCAGGGCCGCGCGCTCAGCTCCCACCTTGAGGACGAGCCGGCTCTCATGGGTGCGGAGGTCGACGGACCAGAGGTCGTAGCCCTTCTCGAACCGCGCCAGGTAGTACATCCTGTCCAGGGCCCGCGAGACCTCGGCGTCGGCCATGGCCGCGCTGTGGCTGGAGAGCCGGGCCTTCCGGTCGTCCAGGCCGTCCCACTCGATGGCCACGGGTTCGGGCTTCGCGTCCTTGGCCGCATCCTTGGCCTTGGCCTTCTCTTCGGCGTCCTCCTTCTCCTTCACCAGGGCGAAGTCCTCCTTGGAGAGGTTGAACCGGTCCCAGGCCTTGCGGGTGAGGAAGAGCCCGAAGACGTCCCGGGTGACGCCCTGCTGGGCGGCGTTCAGGCTGCCTTCCCGGGAGGAGGTCCAGTAGATCATCGCGCCCCCGGGGGCGAAGCGCGGGTCGCCGCTGCCGAAGCCGCTGTGGGAGAGGTTGCGGGCGGGCCCGGAGCCGTCGGCGGGCACCAGGGCGATGTCGCGCAGCCAGCCCATGCCCCGGTCGCAGGCATAGACGATCCACTTGCCGTCGGGCGACCACTGGAAGTCCTGGTCCCCGTCGGCGTAGGAGTAGTTGCGGCCCTCGGGCAGGAGGGTGCGGGTCCTGCCGCCGGCCAGTTCCGTGACCTTGATGGAGGTGCGCTCCTCCAGGTAGGCCACCTCCTTGCCGTCCGGCGAGAACAGGGGCTGGAACTCGTCGGCCTTGGTGGCGGCCACGGCCTTCTCCTCCAGCTGGGTGGAGGCGAAGAAGGTGGGCTCCTCCTTGCGGACGATGCGCTTGGTGAAGACGTCCCAGCTCCCGCCGCGCTCGGCGGCGTAGACCAGGGAGCGCCCGTCGGGACTGAAGCTGACGCTGCGCTCCTGGCCGGGAAGGCTGGTGATCCGGCGCGTGACCTTGCCGTTGGCGCTGGTGACGAAGATCTCCCCGCGCACCACGAAGGCGATCTCCTTGCCGGTGGGCGAGACCTTCATCTCGGTGATGGCCCCGTTCACGGGCAGCACCTTCTCCAGGGAGCCCCTGCCGTCCACCTGGACCGTCACCGCCAGCTTGCGGGGCGTCCCCCCCGGGCCCTGGAGCCAGACCTCCCCGTCGTAGGCGAAGCAGAGCGTGTTGTCCCGGGCCGCGGTGAGGAAGCGCACCGGGTGCGTCCTGAAGCGGGTCACGGCCTCGGCCCGGTCCGGGTGGGCCACGGAGCCGCGGAAGACGTTGAAGGAACCGCTGCGCTCGCTGAGGTAGTAGAAGGTGTCCCCATCGGAGCCGAAGACCGGGTTGCGGTCCTCGCCCTTGAAGGACGTGAGGCGGGTGAACGCGCCGGAGGCGGGCTGGAAGCTCCAGATGTCCCGGGTGACGGCGGAGGTGTGGTGCTTGCGGAAGGGGTCCTCGTAGCCCTTCACGTCCTGGAACAGGATGCGGGCGCCTGCGGGATCGTAGGCGGCGTGCTCGAGGGTGGTGTCGGTGAGGCGACGGGTGCGGCCGTCCTCCCGGGACACCAGCCAGGTCTCCGGGAAGGACCGGCCCGGGAACTGCCGGCTCTGGGCGGAGTGGCCCCGCTGGCTGGTGAAGAGGATCTCCCGGTCGTCCGGGGTGAAGGCGAAGGGCAGGTCCGGCGCGGAATGGTGCGTGAGGCGCCGGGCCTCGCCGCCCTGGCTGGGCATGACGTACACGTCCAGGTTGCCGCTGCGGTCCGAGGCGAAGGCGATCCACCTGCCGTCGTGGCTCCACACCGGGCGGGAGCTGTACGAGCCGCCCACGGTGAGCGGGGTGGCCGCGCCGCCGGTGGAGGGCACGCGGTAGAGGTCCCCCTGGTAGGAGAAGGCCACCGACGCGCCGTCGGGGGAGATGGCCGGGTAGCGCAGCCAGAGGGGCGGGGCCTGGGCCAGGGCGGCCGCGGCGGTGGTCAGGAGGAGCAGGCGGAGGGGGCGCATGGGGTTACCTCGGAAATGGGCGGGGATGACCTCCAGGGTAGCGGGGTTCCCCGGGGAGATCGCAGCTTGCGCGAGCGCCGGGCCGGATTCACTCCACCGTGACCACGGCGGCGTCCTGGGCCGGAACGCCGTCCTCGGTGATGCAGGTGAGCCGCAGTTCCACCCGCCCCGGCTTCCGGAAGGTCAGCTCGGCGCGGCCGGCCCTCCCGCCGGACAGCGCGCCCCGGATCCGGGGCAGCACGGGCCGGCCCTCGGGATCCAGGGCGTCCAGGGTCCAGAAGCAGGGCGCCTGGCCTTCCGGGTTCAGGCCCGGGCCGGCGAAATCCACGGTCAGGGGGAGGTCCCTCCGGACGGTCCCCCCGGACAGGAGCATGAGCGCCGGGGCCGTGCGATGGCGGGTGGCGGCGGGGGCGGAGAGCTGGACGAGGCAGGTGCCGTCGGCCAGGAAGAGATCGCCGGCGCCGCCGGCCACGAGCCCCCGGGGCTCGGCCAGGGCGGCGAACGCCTCCCCCAGGGGGCCCTTGATGCCCATGCGGAGCAGGCCGAAGCGGGTGCCCGCCAGGGACCGGTCCCCGGCCAGGAGGCTCAGGTCGACCCGGCCGCCGGGGCAGGGGTGGATGGCCTGGACGGTGCGGTTGCCCGTGTCGGTCACCACGAGGTCCCGCCCCAGGAGGGCGATGCTGTGGGGATGATCCAGGCAGGGCGTCCGGCCGTCGACGGGCACCCCGGCGCGGGTCTGCCGGGAGGGGCCGGGCCGGGCCGGGTCCCCGTAGAGGGTCGTCACGGCGCCGTCCACGACGCTCCGCACGCTGTGGCCGTCCACGGCGTAGAGGGTCGCGGGGGCGCTCCAGGCCAGGCCCCCCAGGGCGCTGAAGGTGCCCTGGGGGCCGTCCTGGCGGCCCGGGGCGCCGGGGATGCCGGCCACGGTGGTCACGGCCCCCTGGGGCGTGACCTTCCGGATGACGTGGTTGCCGCGGTCGGCCACGAAGAGGTTGCCGTCGCGGTCCAGGGCCAGGCCCTGGGGGCTGTCGAAGAGGGCTTCGCCCGGCTCCGGGGAATCCCGGTGGCCGCGCAGGCCCGGGACGCCCGCGAGGGTCGTGACGGTCCCGCCGCCGTCCACGTGCAGGATGGCGTGGCCGCCCGCGTCCGCGACCAGGATGTCCCGGCCCCGGACCGCCACGAACGCGGGGGAGACGAAGGGGGCCCCCCGCAGCGTCGAGACGGCGCCTCCGGGGCTCACCAGGCGGAGGGCCCGGGCCTCGGAATCGGCCGCCACGAGGGTGCCGTCGGCCATCCTGGCCAGGCCCTCCGGACGCCGGAACCGCGCCGACAGGCCGGTCCCGTCCGCGTCCCCCGGGCCCAGGGGATTGCCGGCGAAGGGAAGGGCGCCGCGCACGGTGATGGCCAGGGGCTGGACGAGGCTCGTCCAGTCCCGGGCCGTGCCCCGGTTGAGGAACTCCACCTGGGCCCCGGTGATGGGGCCGCGGGCCTGCAGGACGGCGCCGTGGCACCCCGTCACGTCCCTGCGGAAGGTTTCGCCGCCCTCGCTCCAGCTTAGGAGCTGGGCGTCCGGGACCAGGCCCGGCGCGGGCCAGGCCACGGTCACGGGCAGGCCGTAGCCGATGATGTCGCGCTGGGGGAAGGCGGCTCCCTGCAGCTGCAGAACCCGGTCCCCGGGATCCCCCAGGCGCCTGCCGGTGGTGATGTCCACGAAGGGCAGGGCCTCCGACCACCCGGGGGCGAAGGCCCCGGGGCATACCTGGCCCACGGTGCGCAGGCCCGGGATGTCCTCCAGCACCAGGACCCCGGTCTCGTCGAAGAGCGAAGGGTCCTTGAGGCTGGCGGCGCGCACCCGGTGCAGGCCCGGCCCGCCCCGGAAGACCCCGTCGGCCCCGATGGCGCCTCCGGGACCCGTGACCGTCCACGCGCAGGCCACGGGGAACCCCTCGGGGGAACGGGCCGTGAAGGCCTGGGTGCTGCCCGCCTGCAGGACGCCGTGGCGGGGTTCGACGAGGACCTGGGCGTCCAGGGGCAGCAGGGCGGCGGCGAGCAGGAGCGGACGGTAGGCCATGGGAGCACCGGATACGGGGGTTGGAGGAAGCCTTCGGCTTCCGGATTCTGACCCGTGCTCCCAGGAGCCCCGCGGGTTCCGGCGCGCTCCGCAGATTTCCGTCGCCCTGGAGCCTCTCCCGGGCCTACCATCGTATAACGATGGAGAGCTTGATGAATGGTCTGGGCCTACTTCCCCTCATCGCCCTGCTGACGCCGGGCCTGGCCCAGGAGCCTATCGACGCCAGCCTGAACGCCCGCATTCGCGCGGAGGCGCTGGACCGGTCCCAGGTCATGGCCACGCTCCATCCCATCACCGACGTGTTCAGCCCGCGCCTCACCGGGTCCCCCACCTACAAGGCCGCCGCGGACTGGGCCGTGGGCCGGTTCCAGGAATGGGGCCTGGACGCCAAGCTCGAATCCTGGCAGTTCGGCCACCCGGGCTGGGCCAACGAGCGCTGCTCGGCCCACGTGGAAGCGCCCTACAAGGCCCACCTGGGCGTGGAGGTGGTGAGCTGGACCCCCTCCACCCGCGGCGCCGTGAGGGGCGACGCCTACCTGCTCAGGGTTCCCGAGGAGCCCACCCAGGCCGAGCTCACGGCCCTCTTCGACGCGAGCCGCAAGGCGGTGCGCGGACGCGTGGTGCTGGCGGGGGCGCCGAAGGAGCTGCCGGCCCTGAATCCGTCCCCGCGCCCCCCGCGCCTGGCCGACGATGCCCTGGCCCGGCGTTTCGATCCCGCGGCTCCGGAGCAGGGACCGCGGACCCCGGCGCCCCGGCGCGCCGGCGCGCTGCCGCCCCGGGAGGCCGAGGCCCAGCTGGACGCCTTCCTGGTGGCGTCCGGCGCCCTGGCGCGCGTGAACGACGCGGGCCTGCGCAACGGACAGGTGCGCGCCTTCCAGAACCGGGCCTACGACACCGCCAAGGCCGTGCCGACCCTCGTCATGCGCCACGAGGACTACGGACGCATGTGCCGGGTGCTGGCGGACGGGCCCCGGGTGGAGCTGGCCCTGGACATCGCGAACCGGGCGTACAAGGGCGGCCTGGGCTACAACGTCATCGCCGACCTTCCCGGATCCTCCAGGCCCGGCGAGGTGATCCTGCTGGGGGCGCACCTGGACGCCTGGCACACCGCCACCGGCGCCACGGACAACGGCGCCAGCGCCGCCGTGATGATGGAGGTGGCCCGCATCGTCAAGGCCCTGGGAGTCCGTCCCGCCCGCACCCTCCGCTTTGCCCTGTGGGACGGGGAGGAGCACGGCCTCCTGGGTTCCATGGCCTACGTGGCGGCCCACTACGGCAGCGCCGAGGCCCCCAAGCCGGAGTTCGGCCAGCTCGTGGCCTACGTCAACATGGACGGCGGCGCGGGGCAGGTCCGGGGGCTCACGATGTTCGGCCCCGCCCAGGGGTCCCAGGTGCTGCGCGAGCTTCTGGCGCCCTTCCAGGACCTGGGCGTGCGGGGCGCCTCGGCCACCCGGAACCGTCCCCCCAAGTCCCTCACGGGCCCCTCCACCGACATGAGCTCGTTCACCGCCTCGGGCCTGCCCGCCATCGGCGTGGTGCAGGACGGGCTGGAGTACTTCGAGTACACCTGGCACACCGCCATCGACACCCTCGACCGGGTGCCCCCCGAGGACGTCAAGCGCACCGCCGCCGTGCTGGCCTCCGTGGCCATCCACCTGGCGCAGCGCCCGGAGCGGCTGCCCTTCTTCACCAAGGAGACGCTGCCCCCGGCGCCCGTGCAAAGGTAGGGCTGTACCCTCCGGGATCCTGGAGTTGTACCTGTCCGGGCAGGGGAGCGGGGATCAGACTGGTCCATACCCACGGAGCTCCCCATGAAACGCGCTCAAGCCGTCCGGACGCTGCTGCCCTTTCTTGCCCTCCTGGCCCTGGGCTGTGCCGGCGGAGGCGGAAGCCAGGAGAACACGGTCCTCCCCCAGGCGCCGGTTTCCGTCCTGGTCGGAGGCAGCGTCACGCGGGACGACCGGACGGAAGCCCTCTACTGGCGGGACGGGACGCCGGTCTCCCTGGAAAACGAGGCCGGGGTGCATGCCGGAGTCTCGGCCCTGGCCGTGTCGGGAACGGATGTCTACGCGGTGGGCGGGCACTCCGGCTTCCCGGGATCAGGGGCCATGTGGAAGAACGGGGCGCTGACGGAGGTCCGCGCGCCCTTGGCGGATCTCCCGAGCAGCGTCGGCCTCACGGGCATCGCGGTGTCGGGGGCGGACGTCCACATCGCCGGGACGGTGAACGGCAACTCCCCCTACAGTCTCGCCGTAAGGTGGAAGAACGGAGAGGGCACCGTCCTGGGCGGCGGCGCGGTCCTTTCCTGGGCCAGCGGGATCGCTCTCAAGGGCGCGGACACCTTCGTCGCCGGGTGGGACGGGGGCGCGAAGTATTGGAAGAACACGGTGGCCTTCGGACTCGGATCGGCCACGGGGACCGGGGATGTCGCGGCGGTTGCCGTCACGGACGCGGGAGAGGTCCTGACGGCGGGCTACGTTCTGAACCTGGCCGGTGTCCAGGTGGCCACCCTGTGGCGGAACGGCGAACCGGTCGCGCTTTCCGACGGCGTCCTCCCGGCCTCCGCCCTGGCCCTGGCCGTGGCCGGCGGGGATGTCTACGCCGCGGGCTACGTGGTGGTGGGCACGACCCGCGTGGCTGCCACCTGGAAGAACGGCGTGCAGACCACCCTGCGCGCAACCTCGGGGCGGGATTCCGAGGCCACCGGGATCGCCCCCTACGGCAGGGACGTCTACGTCTCCGGCTCCGACAGCGGCAACGCGGTGCTCTGGAAGAACGGCGCCGAGACGCTGCTTTCGGACGGCAGGAGCCATGCCTGGGCCTCCTCGATCTGCCTCGTCCATCGCTGAACAGGAGCTGCCATGACCTTCCCTTCCCGTCTCCTGATCGCCCTCCTTCCCCTCGTCCTGGGCTGCGCATCGTCCTCCCGGGGAACCCACACGCTTCCTCCCTCCACGGGCCTGGTCTCGGTCTGCATGACCAGCACCGGCACGCAGGACTGGGTGGAGATCGACGTGAAGATCGTCAGCGTGACCCTGACCCCCCAGGGGGGCGGCACCCCCGTGGCCCTGCTCGCGCCCCAGACCGGGCCGCTTCCGGTCAATCTCGCGCTGCTGGGCCGGGCCACCCAGCTGATCGGGAGCCTGGCGGCGCCGGTGGGCACCTACACGGGCGCCACCGTCACCCTGGCCTCGGCCAGCGGCGATGTCGTCCTGAACGTGTCCTCCACGCCCTCCCCGCAGTTCCCGCAGGCCGCCCAGACCGCTGTCCCGCAGCTCTGGATCGCCGGCGCGAACGGCGCGAAGACCCTCGCCCTGGCGGTTCCTTTTGCGGCTCCCCTCGTGGTCACCACCGACCGGAATGTCGTGCTGGACCTGGAGTGGGACACCGCCCGGCCGGGTTTCCTGACCGGCGCGGCGGTGCCGAGGCTGGCCTCCGTCTACTGGACGGTGAATTTCGAGAACAGCCTGCGCCAGCGCGTGGTCGCGGACCCGGCCGGGCTGGACCTCCTTCCCCTGCGGGGCTCGGTCTACAAGGTCGACGCCTCCAGGAAGTCCTTCCAGATGTCGCCCACCTTCAGGGCGGGCGTGTTCAATGCCGGCTTCCTGCCCCAGCTCGTGGGGGTCACCGTGGATGCGGCGGGCGGGGCCTACTTCTTCGACGTGGATGACGGGACCCGCAAGGTGATCAAGGACCTCTCCGCGGTCGGGGACGCGCTGCCCGGAAGGCCGGTTTCGGTGCGCGGGACGCTGCAGCAGGACGGGACGCTCCTGGCCACCCGCATCTGGGCCGGCACGGGCACCTTCCTCGGCACCCAGATCCAGGGGCGCGTGGTCCGCGTCGATCCCGGCCGGGCCCTGGCGGCCTTCGACGGGGACGCCCTCAACGGCTGGACTGCCGGATCCGGCGGCGTCGTCACCGAGGAGACCCTCTTCATGGCCCCGGCCCCCGAGGCGGGACCGGGCTTCCTGTCCGCAGGCAACCTCGCGCTGGGCTTCACCGCGATCCCGGTATTCCGCTTCCCCCTCCACGGCGCGGTCACGCTCCTGTCCGTGGACATCGTCTCCCCGGACTTCAAGGGCACGGTCACGGCCGTGGACGGGAACCAGGTGACCCTGTCCTGTCCCACGGGCACGGACGCCGCGGCCCTGGTCCCGGTCCTGCCCTTCGCCGGGCCCGCGGGAGGGAGCGGTGGGGCTGGCACCATCCAGCAGGGCTTCTCCTGGTGGGAGGCCGGCGCCCCGGACAGGATCCAGGCCGGGGCGGCGTCCTTCGCCGGGGCCGCGGCCGCGGTGGTGGACTTCGGTGGAACCGTGGGGGCCATGCGGGCCCTGGCCACGGTCCACGCCGTGTGGGGGAACGCCGCCAATCCCGCGGGATGGAGCGCCCAGTGGGCGGTCCTGGAGACCCTGCCCCTTCCGGCCGGCACCGTGGCCGAAGCGTATGCGTCCTCGGGCTTCGGGCTGATGCTTCCCGGAGGTGCCAACACCGTCACCGTGGACATGGACGCCTCGACGGTCTGCTACCGGGCCGACCTGCCCGCGACGGACTGGTACGGGGGAAACCCCTATCCGGTGCTGACCGAGGTGAGCCCCGCCACGGCCCTCCTGAAGGGCGCGGCGGTGAAGGTCTTCGGGATTCCCGCGGCCGATGGGCACCTCAAGGCCCGTGCGGTGTTCCAGTGCGTCTATCATTCCTTCTGAATGGAACCGGGGAAGGACAGGGGGGGGCGTGGCGAAGGGAACCGAGCTTGAACTCAGGCTGGACCCGCAGTCGCGCGGCCCGCTCTACCTCCAGGTCGCGGGCGCCGTGGTGCAGGCCATCGCCCGGGAGCGGCTGCGGCCCGGCATGTCCCTGCCGGGGGTGAGGGAGCTTTCCGCCCGGCTCGGGGTGACCGTCAACACCATCCTGGCCGGTCTGCGGGAACTCCAGGCCCAGGGCTGGCTCACCTCCCAGGAGCGGGCGGGTTTCTTCGTGGCCGCCTCGCTTCCCGTGGATGGCCGCGCGGGCGCCCCGGGCGCCAGGGTCCCGCCCGGGTTCGATCTGCCGGACAACCTGGACCCTGTCACCAGTGCCGCGGGCGTGGTCATGGACCTCTCGGAGGCCTGCGCCGACGCCCGCCTCGCCCCCTTCCGGGAACTGGGGCGCGCCTACCAGCGGGGACTGCGCCTCAAGGGGCCGCAGCTGATGGGGTCGAGGGACCCCATGGGCCTCCTGCGTCTCCGGGAGGCCCTCGCCACCCACCTGGGCAGCCGGAGGTCGCTCCAGGCGGACCCGGGGCGGATCCTGATCCTGCGAAGCTCATCCATGGCCGTGACGCTCGCGGCCCAGGCCCTGGTGGGAGGCCGGGGCGGCACCGTCGCGGTCGAGGACCCGGGGGATCCGGCCGTTTGGGAGAGCCTGCGCCAGGCCTGCACGGCCCAGCTGCGGGGCCTTCCGGTGGATGCAAGCGGCCTGCGGGTGGAGGCCCTGGAGGACCTCCTCCGGGAAGGTCCCCTGAAGCTCCTGGTGCTGACCCCCGGATGCCATTTCCCCACCGGGGCGCGGCTGGAGGACGCCCGCCGCGTCGCGATCCTCGAGCTGTCCCGGCGGGGGCGCTTTCCCATCCTCGAACTGGATCCCGAGGGCGACCACCTCGACGCCCGGGAACCGCTGGCGGCCCTGGACCCCGGACAGGTTCTCCACTTCGGCAGCCTCTCCCGGATTTTCGCACCGGGCCTGGGCGTGGGCTATCTGGTGGTGCCGGACTCCATGGCGGCCCTCCTGGCCCGGGCCCGGCAGCGCATCGACTGGCAGGGGGATCCGGCCACGGAATGGGCGCTGTCCGAGCTCTTCCTGGACGGCGAGATGGAGCGCCAGATCCTCCGGGTGCGCAGGGCGGGAGTCGAGCGCGCCGAAGCCGCCCAGGACGCCCTGGGCCATGCCCTCGGGGACCGGCTCCGGTGGGTTCGCGGCGCCATGGCCCTGTGGCTGGAGGGCCGGGGCCCGCTGGAAGAGCCGGCCGCGTTCAGCGCCTGGGTCAAGGGCTGCCAGTCTCAGGGGCTCAAGCTCCGGCAGGGCCGGTACTACGACTTCGCGGGAAAGGACCTCGCCGCCACGCGCCTGGGCTTCACGGCCTTCACCCCTGAAGAACTCCAGCGGGCGGTGGCCATGATGCGATAGGCGCCTGGTCCCGCAGGACGGCCAGGATCGCGGCATCCCCGGGCCTCTCTCCGGGCGCCTTCCGGCAGAGGGCGGCCACCAGGGCGCACAGGGCCTCCGGAGCCTCGGGCCGCAGGCTGCGCATCTCGGGCAGCGGCCGGGTGCGGTGGGCCTCCAGGATCTGGAAGGCCGAGGTGCCGCCGAAGGCCTGCTGCCCCGTGAGCATCTCGAAGAGGATGAGGCCCAGGGCATAACCGTCGGCCTCCGGCCCCACCTGGGGATTCGCCAGGCATTCCGGGGCCGCGTACGAAGGGGTCCCGATGAACATGGTGGAGGAGGTGGCGGTGCCGTCGAGGACGCGGGCCACGCCGAAGTCCATGACCCAGGCCCCGGCCTCGTTGAGCATGATGTTGGCGGGCTTGAGATCCCGGTGCACGACGTTCCTGTCGTGGGCATGGGCGATGGCCTCAGCGACGTGGGTGGCGATGGCGGTGGCCCAGGGCACGGGGAGGGCGCCCCGGGCCCGGAGGAACGCCTCCAGCGTGGTGCCTTCGATGAAGGTCATGGCGATCCAGAGGTCCTCCTCCGCGGGATCGGGGGTGAGGATGGGGACGATGCGCGGATGGTGGAGCCGGGCTCCCAGGGCGGCCTCCCGGCGGAACCGGGCGCGGAACTGGGGATCCTGCGCCAGGTGCCGGTGGGGAACCTTGAGGGCCACGGGATCCCCCGTCCCGCGGTGGACCCCCAGGTAGGCGGAGGCGCAGCCCCCGTCGCCCAGGAGGCGCAGGGGACGGTAGGGCCCGAAGGTGCGCATCAGGTTGGGATCGGTCGCGAGGGTGGGCGGGTCCCCGGAGGGGCGCGATCGCCTCCGGAAGAGGAGGCCCAGGCCCATCGCGCCCAGGCCCAGGCCGCCCAGGCCCCAGGGCCAGCGCGGCCTTGCCGGCGGGGATGGAACCGGCAGCGCCGCCCGGGGGGGCGCCTCGGCAGGGGTGGCCGCGGGCCCGGGCCTTGGGGCGGGGCGGGGCGGCAGGGTTTCCTGAGCGCGCGCCTTCGGGGCTGCGGGCGGTTCCTGGACCGGCGTCTCTGGGATCCGCACCGGTCCGGGCACCGGGGGGGTGGCGGCAACCTGGCTCTGGACCGCCGCCGGAGCGGGGGAGGCCGACTGCTGGGGGGCCGGGCGTAGCCGTTTCCTCAGGGCCTCCCTTTCGGCGGCGGGCTCGACGCCCAGGCGCTCGGAAAGGGCCAGGGCCCGCTCCGCCCCGGCCAGGTCGCCCAGGGCGAGGAGGGATTCCGCCTGGCGGAGGTACGGGAAGTAGGCGGGGAGGAAGTTCAGGCCATAGGTCTTCACCTGGCGGCCCGGCCTGGGCTCCAGGTCGATGGCCCTGGCGAAGGCCTGGGCGGCCAGGGCGTGGTCGCCCCGCTTCTGGGCATCGAGGCCGTCCTGGTAGGCGGTGTGGAAGTTGAACCAGGCCGGGGCCGAGACCGAGAGCAGGGCCGCCAGCGCCGCGTGGGGCAGGCTCCAGGTCATCCGAAGACCCAGGCGATGGCCCGGTGCACGGGCTCGGTCTGGAACTGGTAGATGCAGGAAAGGTAGAGGCGGTACTCCGCCAGGCGCTCCATGCCGTAGGCCGTGGAGGCCACCCCGCCGATGGGGGCGTCCGTGTTGAACCTGGAGATGAAGCGGTGGTCGTGGGAGGCCTTCAGGGCCATGTCGACGGTGAGGTTCCTCATCTTGACGCCCACGCCCACGGTCCAGCCCTCCAGTACCCGCTGGGCGCCGGTGAGGGGGTCCACCAGGGGCTGGGGTTGCCGGAAGGCGCCGGCCCGGAGGGGTACGACCAGTCCGGGCCGGACGAGGGCCAGCCATTCCACCCCCACCTTCGTGTCGGTGGCCTTGGGCGTCAGGGACAGGGACTGGAGGTCGAACCAGTTGAGGCCGTCCAGGGAGCCCCCCTTGAACCGGGCCCTGGACCAGGGCGTGAGGCTCCAGTCCGCCGTTATCAGGACCCGCGACCCCAGGTGGACCCCCAGGCCCCAGGTGAGCGTCTCGGGCCAGTTGATGGCCGTGGTGGTGGCGCCGCTGGTTTCGGTGGCGGGGATGCCGATGGCGTTGTCCAGGTAGGTGTAGGTGTTCGTGAAGACGTAGGTGGCCCGGAAGGGCGTCCGGTAGGTGAAGCCCAGGTTCAGCCATTCCGAGCGCCAGATCAGGCCCAGGGTGGCGTTGAGTCCCTGGAAGGTGCTCTCCTGGGACAGATTGGAATCGAAGATGTGGTCGACGCCCGTGGTGGTCCGCTGGGAGAACGACGTGAACCCGGAACGCCCCGTCCAGCGGTTGACGGCCACGCCCAGGAGGATGCGGCTGGACACCTCCGCGCCCAGGGCCAGGGAGTACTGGGCCACGCCCCCGTTCTGGGCCACGCTCTGGCCGATGGCCTGCGACGTGGTCCCCCCGTTGGTGGAGGCAAGGTAGGACACGTCGCTGCGGTAGGTGAAGTCGAAGACCTTCTGGTAGCTGAGGAGCAGGACCAGGTTCCGGCCCCCCCACTTCCACGGCACCGCCGCCGACGCGAAGCTGAGAGCCAGGTCCCGGTCCTTGTTGTGGGTGTCCTCGAAGGCCGTCCTCACTCCGGCCACGCTGCCCGCGAACCCCTTGAAATCCAGGTTGCGCGTGAAGCCCTGCGCCACGGCGGAAACCTCGGGCCGGACCAGCTGGGCCAGGCCCGCGGGGTTGTAGGACACGGCGGTGGCGTCATCGGCAATGGCCGTGAAGGCGCCCCCCATGCCCATGGCCCTGGCACCGGCGCCTTCCACCGTGAAGGCCGTGCGTGCCTGCTGGGTGAGCAGGAAGAAGGGGGCTGCGGAGGTTCCCGGCGTCTGGGCGTGGAGCACCGCCGGCCCCAGGGCCAGACCTGCCAGAAACCACGGTCTCATGGGCATGGACCCCCATCCAAGGCGCTTCGCGCGAATGAATCATGATGCTCCGGATCGGCGCGGTACGCTAGCGCCCGCCCTTGGGCGGCAGGGCCAGGCCCCAGTAGTACTGGTCGAAGAAGGCCTTGAAATCCTGCCGGGTGACCGCCTCCAGCAGCTTCTGGACATCGGCCGTGGTGAGGAACTTCCCCTGGAACTGGCCCTGGAGGAGGCGCAGGAACCGGTAGAAGTCCGCGTCGCCCACGCGCTCGCGGATGCGCTGGAGCAGCAGGGGGCCCTTGCCGTAGAGCAGGCCGTAGCGGCGCCTGGACTCCAGGTTCGAGGGGTCCTTGATGATGCAGATGCGGTTGGCCAGGGCGATGGGGGCAACGGAGGCCGCGGACTCGGCGTTGGTCTTCCACCGCGCCACGGCGCCCTCGAAGGCAGACTCGCCCTTGCTCCGGATGGAGCGGAGGGCCTCGCCGGCGCAGTACTCCGCGAAGGCCTCCTGGAGCCACTCCTCCTCCCAGCTGGTGGCCTTGAGGGCGTGGCCCCAGTACTGGTGGGCGATCTCGTGGGCGAAGCGCTGGTTGACGTTGGTGGTGAACAGCTTGGCGAGGTCATCCATCTGGCCGCTGAAGGCCTCGTCGGTGATGATCATGATCCCCGGCGGCGCCTGGCCGTAGCCGAAGGAGCGGTCCTGGATGATGTTGAATTCCCGGAAGGGGAAGGGGCCCAGGAGGGCGGAGTAGACCTCGATGAGTCCGAAGGCGAGGTTGCTGAGCTTCTGCATGCCGGAGCCCTGGGTGTGGTACGCGGCCACCCGCACCAGCTGGCCGCCCTGGGTCTCCTCCTGGACCTGGTAGGATCCGGCGAAGACCGTGAAGGCCTCCACGGGCTTGGTGAAGGCCACCTCCAGGCAGTTCAGGTTCCCCTCGGCCTCGCGGCGGATCGTGGTGCCGCCGGCGAGGGGGACGTAGGGCCTGGGCACCCGGATCAGGGCCCGGATGGTGTAGAACTGGCCTCCGATGTCCGGCTGCGGGAACCAGGGCTCGACGCCCAGCTTCCAGCAGTCGAAGTTGTCCACGTTGAACATCAGCATGCCCTCGATGGCGAAGGAGAGCTTGACGGGCTGGTCCGCGGGCACGGTGCGTCCCAGGTCCACCAGCAGTTCGTCGCCCATGTGGCTGAAAGCCAGTTCCTTGCCGGCCGCGTCCTTCACCGAGGCGACCCGGACCGACGTCTTGCTGCCGCCCCGGCGTACGAAGTTGAGCATCTGCAGCGGGAGGATGCGCATGGGCTGGAAGGGCATCAGCGTCTCGTCCACGGCCAGGTCCGACATCTGCTCTGGGCGCGCGTCCAGCTTGAGCACCACGTCCTGGAGGATGTAGGTGGGCAGGGGCTGGTCGGCCATGACCCAGCCCAGGGGCTGGAAGGACAGGGGCAGGAACCAGCGGTACTCGCGCTGGTCGGTGAAGGTCGATGCCACCGCATCCAGGGCCTCCACCTGGCTCCAGGCGTCGTCGAAACGGTGGATGACGGCGTAGTCGCCGCCCATGACCTCGGCCAGGGCCAGGCGCTTGCCGGGCGCGTTGGCCGCGGCGTAGGCCAGGAGGTGCTCCTTCCCGTGGTAGTAGGTGGCGGCCATGCCGGGCTGGGCCTCCAGGGAGAACTTCCTCTGGTGCGCGTCGAAGGCGGATTTGAGAGGGCCGGGCGCCGCGGGCAGGGCCGCCAGGATCTCCGAGGGCATCCCCAGCACGAGGCCCTCCTCGATCTTCATGGTGAAGCCCAGGGTGCCGGGCCCCTCCTCCCACCTGGCGCCGTAGGGGCGCACGGGGAGCGAATTGCTCTCCATGTTGTGGCGGAACACGGGGAACTCCGGGGCGTAGGCGGAGGCGTAACGGAAGGTGCCCTGGCCGGTGAAGAACACGCCCACGGGCTTGCCGCCGGCGAGCACTCGGTCCGCGGTGCCGCTGGGCACCTGGAGCTGCCCGTGGCCCACGGACCAGCGCAGATCCTGCACCTGGCGGGGGGCTCCTTCCAGGGTCAGGGCGAGATCGAGGCGGGGGACGGTCCCGCCCAGAGACAGGACGAAGGCCAGGGCGAGGAACAGGCGCATACGGATCCTTACATGGGGCTGGTGGAGGTTCCTTGTATCCTACGCCGAAAATCCACATAAAACACCAGCCCAATCGGGCTCTGCCGGCCTGGGATCCGGGCTAGTAACCCGCCGCCTGGCCATCCTTCCGGCTTTCGCTGGCCCCGAAGTACACCTTGCTCCGCGGCTCCCGGCGGATCCCCTGGTAGCCGCCGTAGCCGCCCAGCATCCAGGCCACGCCGTGGCCCATGTCCATGAGCTGGCGCACGGTTTCCAGGGGGAATCCGCTCTCCAGCTGCACGGTGCCGGGCAGGTGGCCCTTTTCGCCGGTGGGTTCGGGCGAGCCCTCGTGGGCCCAGCGCGGGGCGTCGCCCGCCTCCTGGACCCCCATGCCGAAATCCACGATGTTCATGACGATCTGCACGTGGCCCTGGGGCTGGAACTCGCCGCCCATGACGCCGAAGCTCAGGAACGGCTCGCCGCCCTTGGTGATGAAGGCCGGGATGATGGTGTGGAAGGGGCGCTTGCCGGGGGCGTAGGTGTTGGCCTGGCCGGGTTCGAGGCTGAAGAGCTCCCCGCGGTCCTGGAGGCAGAAGCCCAGGTCCCCGGGGGTCATGCCGCTGCCCATTCCCCGGTAGTTGCTCTGGATGAGGCTCACCATGTTGCCTTCGGCGTCTGCCACGGTGAGGTAGACGGTGTCGCCTTCCTTCAGGGCGGGGTTGCCGGCCTCCAGGCGCCTGGCGGCCCGGTCCTCCCGGATGAGGGCCCGGCGCTGGGCGGCGTAGGCCTTGGAGAGCAGGCCCTGCACCGGCACCTTCACGAAGTCGGGGTCCGCGTAGAACTTCGCCCGGTCCTCGAAGACCAGCTTCTTGGCCTCGGCGGCCAGGTGCAGGTGGCGGGGGCTGCCGAAGGGGATCCTGGAGAAGTCATAGCCTTCCAGGATGTTCAGCATCTGGAGCGCGGCGATGCCCTGGCCGTTGCCGGGGAGCTCCCACACGTCGTAGCCGCGGTAGTTCACGCTCACGGGGTCCAGCCAGTCGCCGTGGTGGGAGGCCAGGTCTTCGTAGCCAAGGAAGCCGCCCTGGGCCTTCATGTAGGCGTCGATCTTCCGGGCGATGCCGCCCTTGTAGAAGGCGTCCCGGCCGCCCTCGGCCACCAGGGCCAGGGTCCTGGCCAGCCGGGGATTGCGGAAGACCTCGCCGGAGGCGGGGGCCCGCTGGCCGTCCACGGAGAAGGTCTCCCGGAAGCCGGGATACCGGCCCAGCGAATTCATGCTGCGCCCCATGTAGTACGCGATGAGTTCGGACACCGGGAAGCCCTCCTCCGCGTAGCGGATCGTGGGGGCCAGCAGGGCCTTCATGGGCAGCTTGCCGAAGCGGCCGTGGAGCATGAACCAGCCGTCCACCGCGCCGGGCACCGACACCGGCAGGGGGCCGGTGGGGGGGATGTGCTTGAGGCCCAGCTTCTGGAAGTGCTCCAGGGTGAGCGAGCGGGGCGACCGGCCGCTGGCGTTGAGCCCATGGAGCTTTTTCGCCTTGGCGTCCCACACCAGGGCGTAGAGGTCCCCGCCCATGCCGGCGCCGGTGGGCTCCATGAGCCCCAGGGCCGCGTCGGCGGCGATGGCCGCGTCCACCGCGGAGCCCCCCGCCTTGAGGATGTCCAGGGCGATCTGGGTCACGAGGGGCTGGCTGGTGCACGCCATGCCGTGCTGGGCCGCCACCTCGGACCGGGTGGCGAAGGCGCGCCCGGTGACCCGGTCGGCGGCGGAGACGGCGCCCGCGAGGCAGAGGCAGAGGAGGGGCAGGGTCCATCGCATGGGCATACCTCGTGACAAGATAGCTAAACGTACAGGATCGACAGGGGGCCCGTCCAGGGGCAAGGTAGTGGGATACCCATCCCCATCCCTGCCCGCCCCATCCAGGAGGTGCTCCCATGAATCGACATCCGCTTGTCAAGAAGGCCCTCGGCGCGGCGGCCCTGGTCGCCTCCGCCAGTCTCCTGGGAGCCCCGCCCGCAGCGGCCCCCGCCAAGATCGGCTTCGTGTACGTCGGCCCCGTCGGCAACGCGGGCTGGACCTTCCAGCACGACGTGGCCCGCCGGCAGATGGAGAAGGACCTGGGCGGGAAGGTCACCACGTCCTTCGTGGAGAACGTGCCCGAGGGCGCCGACTCCGAGCGCGTCATCCGCGAGATGGCCAGGTCCGGCTGCAAGGTGGTGTTCTGCACCTCCTTCGGCTACATGAACCCCACGCTCGCCGTGGCCAAGGCCTACCCCGGCACCGTGTTCATGCACGCCACCGGCTACAAGACGGCCCCCAACGTCGGCGTCTACAACGCCCGGTTCTACGAGGCCCGGTACCTCTGCGGCGTCATGGCCGGCAGGCTCACGAAGACCCACACCGCGGGCATCGTCGCCGCCTTCCCCATCCCCGAGGTGGTGATGGGCATCAACGCCTTCACCCGCGGCATGCGCAGCGTCGACCCCAAGGCCAAGGTCAAGGTCATCTGGACCAACTCCTGGTTCGATCCCGGCAAGGAGCGCGAGGCCGCCCTCACCCTCATCACCCAGGGCGCGGACATGATGACCCACGACACCGACTCCACCGCCGTCATCCAGGCCGCGGAGGAGAAGGGCATCGGCGTGTTCGGCTACAACTCCGACGAGGCCCAGTTCGGCCCCAAGGCCACCCTCACCAGCCTCGTGCACCTCTGGGGCGACTACTACACGAAGACCGTCAAGGCCGCGCTGGCCGGCACCTGGAAGTCCGAGAACGTCTGGGGCGGCTTCAACAAGGGCATGATCGCCCTGGCCCCCTTCGGCCCCAAGGTCCCCAAGGAACTGGGCGCCTCCATCCTCAAGCTGCGCGACCGGATCAGCGCCGGCACCTTCCATCCCTTCGCCGGGCCCGTGGTGGACCAGGCCGGGACGGTGCGCGTGCCCGCCGGGAAGAACATCTCCGACGAGGACCTGGACAAGATGAACTACTACGTCGAGGGCGTGGACGGGGTCATGCCCAAGGCCTAGGGCGAGCGACAGCACGGACAAGCATAAAACGAGATTGGGACGCATCCTCGAATCAGGGTAGAATCCCTGCCCTGGAAGTCCCTTCCTTTCCATGCGCCGTTGGGGGCGGGATAGGAAAAATACGATGGTCTCCCTGCTGTCGCCACGCTCGAAATGGATGCCCTACGGCCTCGGCGCCGGCCTGGTCCTCCTCGCCGGACTGGCCCGGGTCTGGCCCCTGCACGCCCTGGGCGGGCACCTCATCTGGCTGACCTTCTACCCTGCGGTCATCCTCGCGGCGCTCTACGGGGGGATGCGCGCGGGCCTGGCCGCCACCGCCCTGTCCTGCGCCGTGGTCCTCTGGGGCCTGCCCTGGTTCGCCGGACTCGAGCCGGTGCGGGACGGCATGGGCCTCCTGGGCATGGGGCTCTTCATCGCCATCACGACCATCCTGGCCTGGCTGTCGGAGACCTCGGGGCGCAGCCGGGTCCGCCAGCGGCGGGCGGAAGCTGAGCGGGAGCGCTTCTTCACCCTGTCCCTGGACATGCTCTGCATCTCCAATGCCGACGGCTACTTCAAGCGGCTGAGCCCGGCGTTCACCGAGACCCTGGGCTGGAGCATGGAGGAACTCCTCACCCGGCCGTTCCTGGACCTCGTGCACCCCGATGACCGGGAGGCGACGCTGCGGGAGGTGGAGCGGCAGGTGCGCCTGGGCGAGAAGGTGCTCCAGTTCGAGAACCGGTACCTTCACAAGGACGGCTCGTGGCGGTGGCTCTCCTGGCGCTCGGTGCCCGTGGCCGACGGCTCCATGTACGCCACGGCCCGGGACGTCACCCTGCTCAAGGACGCCGAAACGGCCCTGCGGCTTTCCCAGGGGGCCCTGGTGGAGAGCGAGCACCTCCTGCGCTCCCTCAATTCCGACCTGGAGCGCCGGGTCGAGGCGCGCACCGCCGAGGTCCGCCAGGCGCTGGCGACCCTCGACGCCACGGAGGACGGCGCCTTCGTCTTCGAGCCCGGCACCCTCCGGTTCACCTACGTCAACGAAGGCGCCGTGCGCCAGACGGGCTACACGAGGGCCGAACTGCTCGCCAGGACCGCGCCCGAGCTCCTGCCCGGGGAGGAGGCCGAGGGTTTCAACGCGTACCTGGCCCAGCTGGCGGCGGGGGAATCGCCCTCCCTGCAGCTGACGACCACGCACCGGCACAAGGACGGACACGAGATCCCGGTGGAGATCAAGATCCAGTACGTGACCCCCGCCCGGGAGTCGCCCCGGTTCATCTACCTCGCCCGGGACATCACGGAGCGCCGGCTCCAGGACCTCGCCGTGCACCGGTCCCAGCGCATCGAGGCGCTGGGGACCCTGGCCGGCGGCGTGGCCCACGACCTGAACAACGCGCTCACGCCCATCCTGATGGGCGTGGAGGCGCTGAGGGAGCAGTTCCCGGATGCCCCTTCGGCCGTCCTGGACCTGCTGGAGGCCAGCGCCAAGCGCGGGGCCGCCCTGGTGAGACAGCTGCTGGCCTTCGCCAGGGGCACCGAGGGTGTCAAGGAACCCATCCAGAGCGGTCTCATCCTCGCCGAACTGGCCGGCCTCCTGAAAAGCACCTTCCCCAAGAACATCCAGGTCGAGCTGATCGGCCGGGACGACCTGCCGCCGCTGTGGGGGGACGCCACCCAGGTCAACCAGGTCCTCCTGAACCTCTGCGTCAACGCGCGGGACGCCATGCCCGACGGCGGGAGGCTGACCCTCGAGGCCCGGGTCCAGGAGGTGGCGGGCCCCGTCCCCGACGCCCTCCCTGCCTCCAGGCCGGGACCCTACCTCGTCCTGGACGTGCGGGATACCGGAACGGGCATTCCTCCGGAGATCCTCTCCAAGATCTTCGACCCCTTCTTCTCCACCAAGCCCATCGACAAGGGCACGGGCCTGGGGCTCGCCACGGTGGTGGCCATTCTGAAGGGCCACGAGGGCTTCCTCCAGGTGCTGACCGAACCCGGCCACGGCACGACCTTCCGGGTGCACTTCCCCCTGGCCCGCCCCGGCTACCACGAATGGCAGGTCCAGGCGCCCGGGGCAGCGCAGTCCGGGGAGGGGAGGACCCTCCTGGTGGTGGACGACGAGGCCGGGGTGCTCACCATGGCGGCCATCGTCCTCAGGCGCCTGGGTTTCGAGGTGGTGACCGCCGTGGACGGCGTGGACGGCCTGATGCGCGCCGAGGACCACCGGAAGGTCCTCCACGGCGTGATCACCGACCTGCACATGCCGGCCCTCGACGGCCTGGATTTCGTCCGCGCCCTGAGGCGGCTCCTGCCGGCCATCCCCATCATCGTCTCCAGCGGCCGCATGGAGGACGAGGCCCTGGAGACCTTCCGCTCCCTGGGGGTCGGGGGCTTCCTGGAAAAGCCGTTCTCGGAGGGGCAGATCCGCGCCGTGCTGCAGGCGCAGGGCCTGCTGGGCAGGGGCCACCTGAAAGTCTAGAGCGCCTCCAGCGCCGCGAGCCAGGGCGCCCGTTCCGCGTCCGTCACGAAGCTGGCCAGAAGGCTGTTGCGCGCCACGGCGGCCAGGTCGGCGCGGGTGAGGCCCAGGCCTTCGGCCGTCTCCAGGTAGTTCTGCGCCACGTAGCCGCCGAAGTAGGCGGGGTCGTCGGAGTTGATGGTGACGCGGAGGCCCGCGTCGAGCATGCGCTTGAGGCTGTGCGACGGCATTCCGGGGAACACCTTCAGCTTCAGGTTGGACAGGGGGCACACCGTCAGGGGGGTGTTGGCGAGGGCCAGGCGCTCCACCAGGGCCGGGTCCTCCAGGCAGCGCACCCCGTGGTCCACGCGCTCGGCGCCCAGCAGGTCCAGGGCCTCGGTGATGTAGGCGGCGGGGCCCTCCTCCCCCGCATGGGCCACGGCGCGAAGTCCCAGCTCCCGGCCGCGCGCGAAGACCCGGGCGAACTTCGACGGGGGGTGGCCCGCTTCCGAGGAGTCCAGACCCACCCCGTGGATGCGGTGGAGGTGCGGACGGGCCTCCTCCAGGGTCGCGAAGGCCTCCTCCTCGGGCAGGTGGCGCAGGAAGCAGAGGATGAGCCGGGAGCTGACGCCCAGCTCACGCCGGGCCAGGGCCGCGGCCCGTTCCAGGCCGTCCAGCACCGTGGCGAAGGGGATGCCCCGGGCGGTGTGGGTCTGGGGGTCGAAGAAGAACTCGGCGTGCACCACCCCGTCCGCCGCGGCCCGGCGGAAGTAGGCCGTGCCCAGGTCGAAGAAGTCCTCCTCGCGCACCAGGGCCGCGGCCCCGGCGTAGTAGACGTCCAGGAAGGACTGCAGGTCGTGGAAGGCGTAGGCCGCCCGGGTTGCCTCGACGCTGGCGTAGGGCAGGGCGACGCCGTTGCGCCGGGCCAGCTCGAACATCATCTCCGGCTCCAGGGTTCCTTCGATGTGCAGGTGGAGCTCCGCCTTGGGCAGGGCGCGGATGTAGGCCATCAGATCCATGGGGGGTTCCTTCGCGGGGGGATGGGACCATGATCCCAGATGCCCCGGCGATTACCTAGCGTGGCACCCGGCACAGGTCTCCAGCCCCCGGGCCGGGCTGCGCCAGTAGACGAAGTCCTCCCCGCCGTAGTCCTTGCGGTCCGCCTCCGGGATCCGGGGCCAGTAGAGGGCGAAGGCCTGGGTTCCGTCGGCCTTGGCCTCCCGCATGAAAAGGGGCCCCGGGCCGCCTTTGGCCTCGGTGCTCATGACCGCATAGGCGCCCACGGGCAGGGCCTTGCCGGCCGCAAGGGCGTCGCTTCCCGAGGCGGTGACCCAGGTGCGGGCCAGGCGGTCCCCGTGGGCCCTGCTGCGGAAGGGGGCGGCCTGCAGCGGCTCCAGGCTGGCATAGTCCAGGGCCCGGACGGGGAGCTCCGCCTCGGCGTCGTTCTTCTTGGCGTTGATGGCGTCGGCCGCGGCCTTGTTGGTCTCGGCGCTGCCGAAGACCATGACCCCGCCCAGCCGGCCCACGTAGCCCCAGGTGCCCGCCCACAGGATGGTCCCGGCCAGGCACGCGGTGGTCCACCGCATGCGGTCGGGCTCGTGGTAGGACTTGCGCAGCAGCAGGAGGTTCAGGAGCCCCACGCCGAAGCCGGCCAGGGCCGTGAGCTCGTGCGTGCGCAGGATGCGCTGGAGCGCCTGGCCCTGGGAGGCCACGACCGGGAGGAAGGCGCCCGTGGGGATGAGGTTGAGGAGCCGGGCCCAGTAGAAGCCGCTCAGCAGGGTGAGCAGGCTCCCCCCCAGGGCCAGCAGGGCGACCCGGAAGGCCATGCGCCGCCAGGTCTGCGGGTAGCGGGAGCGGTGGGCGGCCACCATCATGACCGGCAGCACCACGACCATGCCCAGGGGCACGTGCACCAGGGCGGGGTGTTCGCGGGAGAAGATCTCGAAGAGCGCGCTTCCCATCACTCAGAAGGTCCGGGCGACGTTGAACCCCAGGGCCCACTGGCCCGTGGAGCGCGCGCCCCCGCCGTAGTCCCCGGACAGGACCTGGTTGGCCGTGGTGCCCGAGGTGTTGGTGCCCACCAGGGTGAACCGGTGCTTGAAGGTCTTGTAGGTGAAGCCCGCGGCGTAGCCCGGCTTGAAGGCCTTGTCGATCTTCGGGGGGCGCGGGTAGTACTCGGCCACGAAGCCCAGCTTGTCGGTGAAATCGATGCGCAGTCCCGCTCCCGCCGTGAAGACGGCCTTCTTCTGGGTGGTGGTGCGGCTCAGCCAGGTGGGAACCACCGTCAGGATCCCGAAGTCCCCGAGGAAGAATTCCGTGGGCAGCTGGCAGGCGGCGCCGGTGAGGCCCACGGTGCCGAGGGGGGTCTCGGTGCGCCTGACCACCTCGTCGAACCGCTCGGCCCGGAGGGCCATGCGCACGACGTCGGCGTTGAGGAGCCGCTGCTGGAGGGCGAACGTGAAGGTCTTGTTGTCCGCCGTGCGGTAGAGGATCACGTTGAGGCCCTTGACGGGCTTGAACCCGAAGTCCACGCCGAAGCCCGGATAGGCGTAGCCGTCCAGGCCGTAGGCGTCCTTGCCGTGGCCGGAGGCGGGCGTGGAGAAGCGGTGGGTGAAGGCGATCCCCAGGTCCCAGAACTGCATCATGTCGCCCGTGGGCAGGTTGACCCCCAGGGGGTATTCGGATGACTCGCCGAAGAGGAGGCTCGAGGCCAGGCACAGGGCGGCGGTTCGCAGGCATGGGGTCATGGACAGCCTCCTAGTGCTTGGCGCCGAAGGGACGGATGATGTCGGTGATCATCTTCTGGGCCTGCTCGGGGGTCATCTTGCCCTTGAAGGCCGGCATCTTCTCCTTGCCTTCCAGGGTGATGCGGACCCAGTCGGAATCCTTCTTCCGCCCGGCCTTGCGGCTGTCGGTGAAATCGAAGCCGTTGTCGGGCAGCTGCTGGCCGGCGTTGTCGCGGCCGTTGCCGTTCACGCCGTGGCAGCGGGCGCACACGTCCAGCCAGTACTTGGGGTAGTCGCCGCCGAAGGGCGGGGCCTCCTTCCTGCTCTGGGCGGCCAGGGACGCTCCGCAGAGGAGGACGAGGAGAGCGAGGCGTGGGAAGGGCATGGAATCTCCTTGGAATGCGGCCTACCAGGACCGGTTGGCGTGGTTCTCGCCGTGGCAGGTGAGGGTGCAGGTGCGGTTGGACGCGTTGTAGACCGAGCGGCTGCCCAGGTACTGGATCGTGTCGCCGGCCGGGCCTTCCATGGCGGCGGTGTTCAGGCGGGTGAAGTGGGCCAGGGCCCCGGGCGTGCCGTTGGCCATGGCGTGGCAGTCGGTGCACTTGGCGGCCACCTCCGAACCCAGGTGCGTGCCGTGGTGGCCGGAATAGTAGCTGTTGTTCTCCGGCACGCCCAGGGACGTGCCCCGGGAGTGGCAGGCGCGGCAGCCGGCGTCGCCCGTGGCCCCGGCGGAGTCCAGGGTCCCGGTTCGCCAGTTGGGTGCCGACAGGGCCCCGTGGCAGCTCACGTTGGAACAGGTGAGGGTGGCGGGAGCGAAGGCTGCGGCGCCGGCCTTCGCGTTGTAGGTGGGCGAGAAGCCCGTGGGCGCGGGCGGCACCCGGAGCGTGTCGGCGCCGGGGCGGGCGTTGGCGTAGGTGTAGTGGTTCGGGGTCCCGGCGTCGTAGTTCGTGTGGCAGACCCCGCACTGGGCGGCGACGCCCGCGAGGGCATTGTGCCTGGCGTGGGCCCCGGCGACGTCGGGGAAGGCGGCGGCCGCCGGGGGCCTGCCGTGGCAGGAGGCGCAGTTGGCCACCGTGAGCGGGGAGCCCGCCTGGTGGCAGACGCTGCACAGGGGCGCCGTGGACACCGGGGACGTGCCCGTCACCGCGTGGCAGCTGGAGCAGTTGGCGTTGAAGGCGGTCTGGCTGCCGGCGCCGGTGTGGCCCGTGCCCAGGTAGGGCACCGGGTGGCTGGGGCCGCCCTTCCAGGAGGAGGCGGCGTGCACGTGGCTGTGGCAGGTCACGGTGCAGTTCTGGTTGACCGGGTCGTAGGTGTTGGCCGTGCTCCCCAGCAGGAGGATGGTGTCGCTGGCGGGGCCCTCCATCTGGGGCGTGTCCAGGTGGGCGAAGTGGTTGGCGGCCCCGGGCGTGCCGTTGGCCATGCCGTGGCAGTCGGTGCACAGGGCGCCCACGCCGGAGGCCAGGTGGAAGCTGTGGAGGCCGGACCAGGCGGCGTTGTTCTCGGGCGTGGCCTGGGCCGTGCCCACCTGGTGGCACTGGCGGCAGCCGGGATCGGAGTTGACGTCGATGGTGGCCCTGCCCCAGGCCGGGGTGGGGATGCCGCCGTGGCAGCTCACGCTGGAGCAGGTGAGCGCCGTGGGATTGAGGGCGGCGGTGCCGGCCTTGGCGTTGAAGCTCGCCAGCAGGGACACGGGTGCGGGCTGGGTGGCGGTGCCCAGGCCCGGCCTGGCGTTGGCGCGGTTGTAGTGCTCCAGGGAGCCGGAGTCGTAGGTGTTGTGGCAGGTGGAGCACAGGCCCGTCACCCCCGCCAGGGCCTCGTGAATGGCGTGGGAGCCCGCCACGTCGGGGAAGGAGGTCCCCGTGGGGGGCCTGCCGTGGCAGGAGGTGCAGGAGGTCCGGGCCAGGGGCGAACCGGCCACGTGGCAGGTGGCGCAGCTGGGCGCGCCCGTCAGCGGGGAAGCGCCCGTCACGGCGTGGCAGGTGGCGCAGTCGGCGCTGAAGGAGGTCTGGGTGGCCGCGGTGTGGAGCGAACCCTGGAAGGGCACCGGGTGGTTGGCCTGGCCGGGGCCGTTGGCGTGGCAGGCCACGGCGTTGGAGGAAGCGGCGAAGCAGCTGGGAGCGGCCGGCAGCGGCGCGGTGCGGCCCCGGGTGTAGTCGTGGCAGAGGGGGCAGGCCAGGTCCCGGTTCTGGGCGTTGCGGTGGGAGGGCACGTAGCCCGGGAAGGTGTCCACGGGCGCCGCGCTCCAGACGGTGGAGTGGGCCCCCGCCGCGGTGTGGCAGGCCGAGCAGGCCGTGGAGACGGAGCCGCCGCCGAAGGACGTGGTGCCGGGAATGCCGTGGCAGGACTGGCAGTACACCAGGTTCTGCTTGGCCTGGAAGCCGTGGAAGGCGCTGCTGGCGGCGTCGCGCCACGCGGCTCCCAGCGGGTGGGGCGCGGCGGCCGCGCCGTGGCACAGGGTGTTGTTGAAGCAGGAGGGCACGGCGCCGGCGGCCGCGGACTGGGCGGGATGCCCGGCGGGATTGCTGGCCGAACCCGCCAGGTGGCACTGGGCGCACACCGCGGCGTTGGCGGGATCGGTGGTGCTGTGGGTGAGGCCGGCCGCATCATTCCAGGGCCTGGCGGGGTGCGGCGCGGGGACGCCGTGGCAGCTCTTGCAGGACACCGCGGAACCGCCGCCGGCGAAGTCCGCCCCGTGGCAGGTCTGGCAGGACGCGAGGCCCCCGCCCGTGGCGTCCTGGGCGGACTTGGCCCGCAGGCCGTGGGAGGCGGCCAGGCTGAAGCCGGGAACGGTGCCGTGGTGGCAGTCCGCCGTCATGCAGTTGGGGATGCTGCTGCCCACCTTGAGGACGGTCATCTCGTGGCAGGTCCTGCAGCGGGCGAGGTCGGCCAGGGCCTGCCCCTGATGGACGCCCAGCCAGCCCTTGGGGTGGTAGTTCCCCTTGGCGGCGGCGGAGCCGCTTCCGCAGCCCACGGCCAGGAGGATCGGCAGGAGGGGCAGCAGGACGAGCCCGGCGGGGAGCTTCTGAATTAATGATCTAATCATTAACCTGAAACGCACACGTTTGACCATGGCCCGGGGTACTCCTGGAAGGGTGCTATGAAGTGCTGATCGGGATTCCGGGATCCATCGATTAGCAAAATCTTGAAGATCTTGGTTCTTCAAGCTACCCGCAGGTTATTGCATGTGCAAACATCAATTTTGAAAAAAACTAACATCCCTCATTTCATATTCTATTTTGACGATGAATAGGTCTTATTTCTGGACCACGAAGAACAGCCGCAAAAAGGGCATGAGCAGGTTCCCGTCCCGGCTCAGGGGGAAGGCCTCCCGGACGCCCTCGAGGACCAGCTCCTTGAAGAAGGCCTGGTCCCCGGGCTCCAGGCGCTCCAGGTAGGGGCGCATGCCGGTGGTCTCGAACCACTTCACCACGGCCTCGTGGCCGGGCAGGACGTGGTGGTAGGTGGTCTCCCAGAGGTCCACCTGCGTGGCCAGGGGGGCCAGGAGGTCGTAGTAGAAGCCGGGGTCCTTGAAGGTGAGCGTCGGCTCGGCCCCGGGCAGGCGCCCCGCGAACCGCGGGTGCGCGGCGGCCTTCTCCATGGCCAGGCGCGCGGGGGAATCCTTGCCGGTGGGCATCTGCACCGCCAGGTGGCCGCCCCTGGCCACCAGGTCCATGAGGCGGGGCAGGAGCAGGTGGTGGTCCGGAAGCCACTGCAGGACGGCGTTGGAGAAGACCACGTCGTAGGGTCCTCCCCCGAAGTCCGCCAGGTCCGCGAGGACCCAGTCGCCTTCCGGATCGTTCCTCCGGGCGGCGGCGATCATCTCGGGGGAGTTGTCCATGCCCGTGACCCGGGCGCCGGGCCAGCGCTCCCGCAGGACCTGGGTGCTGTTCCCGGGGCCGCAGCCCGTGTCCAGGACGGAAGCGGGGGCCGCGGCGGGAATGCGCGCGCAGAGGTCCCGGGAGGGGCGGGTGCGTTCCTGCTCGAAGCGGAGGTAGCCGGCGGGGTTCCACATGGGAAGCAGTCTACCGCCGCTGGTCCTCCGGGAGGTCCAGGCCCAGGGTGCCTCCGGGGTTCAGGATGCCCCCGGGGTCGCAGTGGCGCTTGATGGCGCGCAGGAGGTCCATGTGCGCGGGTCCCAGCTGGCCCTCCAGCCAGGGCGCCGTCATGCGCCCGATGCCGTGGTGGTGGCTGAGGGCCGCGCCCTGGGCGCGGATGGCGTCCAGGATCCCGGCCTGGTAGGCCAGGTAGTCGGGGATGGCGTCCATGCGGGTGATGAAGATGAAGTAGAGGTTCGCCCCCTGGGGATAGCAGTGGGACATGTGGGTCATGCAGAGGGTGCCGGGCCGCGCCTTGCAGAAGGCGCGCACCTCCCGGTGCACCCGCTCCAGGCTGTCCCAGGTGACCGAGCACTCCAGGGTGTCGGTCATGATGCCGAAGTCCTGGAGGTCCTCCCGCAGGTAGGGGTCCCGGAACCGCCCGTGCTCCCAGGCCCGGGTCACCAGGCCGGTGGTGGGCAGGGCGCCGAAGCGCCTGGCGATGCGCCCCACGGCCCTGCGGACGTTGCGAGCGTAGCCCCGCTCCCCGTCGGTGGAGCCCAGCAGGAGGCAGCGCTTCCCGGGGCGCAGGCCCCACAGGCCCAGCAGGGCGTTGGCCGCCGGGCTCTCCACCCCGTAGAGCTTGAGGGCGACGTCGGTCTCCTCCGGGTCCGACAGGCGGAAGACGGAGGGGAACCCGGCCTCGCACTGGAGGATCTCCCGCACGGCCCGGCAGGCGCCGGGCCAGTCCGGGAACATGTAGCCGAAGCGGAGGCGGTTCTCCGGCAGGAGCCGGAAGACGCGCAGGGTGACCTCCGTGACGATCCCGAAGGCGCCCTCGCTGCCCAGGAGCAGCTGGTCCAGGTCGGGGCCGGTGGCCGCGGCGGGGTGGCAGGCGGTGCGCAGGACGCCGGCGGGAGTGACGCACTCCTGGGCCAGCACCAGATCCTCGATCTTGCCGTAGTAGGTGGAGTTCTGCCCGGCGCCCCGGGTCACGGCCCAGCCGCCCACGGTGGAGAACTCGAAGGACTGGGGGAAGTGGCCGCAGGTGTAACGCCGGGTGGCGCCGAAGAGCCCGGGCGCGCCGTTGAGGAGCTTCTCCAGCTCGGGGCCGTACATGCCGGCCTCGACGGTGACGGTCTGGTCGGTCTCGCTGAAGGCGACGACCTTGTGCATGTGCCGGGTGAGGTCCAGGGAGACCCCGCCGCGGGGGCACTCCAGCCCCCGGGTCACCGAGGACCCGCCGCCCCGGGCCGTCACGGCGATGCCGCGGCCCGCGCAGAGCTCCACGATGCGGGCCACGTCGTGGCGGTTGCGGGGGAAGAGCACGGCGTCCGGGAGGTTCTCGGCGATGCCCTCCCGAAGGCGCAGGAGGTCGAGCATGGTCTTGCCGTAGGCGGCCCGGAGCCGGGCGAGGCCGTCCGTGGCGACGCCGCCTGCCCCCAGGAGGGCCCGGAAGGCCTCGAGGTCGCCGGCGGCGAGCCCGCAGGGGGGGTCCAGGTCCACCCGGCCCTCCCCGGTGCGGCCCGGGGCCCGGAAGTCCGCGTCGCACATGCCGAAGGTCGTCTTCATGAGGCCGAAGAGCCGGGGGTTGGGGTGCTTGAATTCCCCCGGGGCGCCCCACTTGAGCAGGGAGCGCCAGGAGCCCGGGGGGGGCGCCTCGTGGATCCAGGGGGGCTGGGGATCAGTCTTCATCGGAGGCCCTCGCCGGATAGTTCACGATGGACCGGATCTCCTGGTACAGGGGCTTGAGCCGGGCGTAGAGCTTCCGGTAGACCCTCCGGTACAGCCTGTCGTAGAGCGCGGCCTCGGCGGGCCGGGGGCGGTAGACGTGGCCGTGGCGGACCATGGCGGCCACCGCGTCGGGCAGGGTCGGGTAGAGGCCCACGCCCACGGCGGTGATGGCCGCGGCGCCCAGGCCCGCGGTCTCGAAGGTCTCGCCCGAGGTGAGCTCCCGGCCGAGGATGTCGGCGGTGAGCTGGCAGATCTCCCCGGACTGGGTGGCGCCGCCGGAGATGCCGATGCGGGTGATCCGCCTGCCCCCGGCCCTCTCGATCCGCTCCAGGCCCTCCCGCAGGCCGAAGGCCAGGCCCTCCAGGAAGGACCGGTAGATGTAGCCGCGGGTGTGGACGTCCCCGAAGCCCACCATGGCGCCCTTGGTCCAGGGCAGCTTGAGGCTGGGGCCCCAGTGGGGCAGCGTGATCAGGCCCATGGACCCCGCGGGCACCTCCCGCAGGAACCGGTCGAGGATCACTTCCGGGGGGACCCCGGCCTCGGCGGCCTCGCTCACTTCCACCGGCGCCAGCTCCCGCTTGAACCAGGAGATCATCCAGTAGCCCCGGAAGATCTCCACCTCGGGGTTGTAGTGCCCGGCCATGGCGGCGGGGTAGGGGGGCATGAAGGCCACCGGCTCGAAGTAGCGCGGGCTGCTGGTCTGGACCGTGGCGGTCGTGCCCAGCGAGAGGCTGGCCATGGTTTCCCCGACGCAGCCGATGCCGACGGTCTCGGCGCCCTTGTCGGAGGCGCAGGCGACGACGGGGAGGCCCTCGGGAAGGCCCGTGGCCCGGGCGGCGCCGGCCGTCACCGTGCCCAGCAGGGAACCCGCGGGCAGGAGCTCCGGGAGCAGGGCGCGCTCGATGGGGAAGAGGAGGTAGGGCAGCTCGCCCTTGCGGGCCCAGCGCATCTTCTTGTAGTTGAAAGGGATATGGCCGATCTGGTTGGCCACGGAGTCCCGGTAGGCGCCGGTGAGCCGGTGGTTCAGGAAACCCGAGACCTGGAGGACCTTGGTGGTTCGGGCCCAGATGTCCGGCTGCTCCTGGCGCACCCAGCTTGCCCGGCACTCCTTCTGGGTCTTCTGGACCGCCTCCAGCATGCCCACGGCCCAGAAGGCCAGGCGCTTGAACCAGATGGGCCGGTAGACCGAGCGGGCCTTGCGGGTGTCCAGCCAGGTGATGGCCGGGCGCAGGGGGAGGCCCTGCCGGTCCAGGAAGACCATGGTGTCCCGCTGGGTGGTGACCCCCACGCCGCGCACGGCGTCGAAGGCCTCCCGGGCCTCCAGCTTCAGGGTGCCCACGGCCTCGCAGAGGCTCTTCCAGTAGAGCTCGGCGTCCTGCTCGGCCCAGCCGGGGCGGGGGCTCGTGTAGGGCTCGTACTCGATCTTCACCTTGTGCAGGAGGGTGCCGTCCTTGGCGAAGAGCATGGCCCTGAGGCTCTGCGTTCCGCAATCCAGGGCCAGAAGCGTTTCATCCATGGGCTGCCTGCTGGAAGAAGATGGTTTTCCGGATGTAGTCCAGGTAGGTCGCGATCTCTCGTTGCGTGCGGGGTTCGTCCCAACCGTAGAAGCTTCCCGCCACCGCCGCAACCCTGGAGGCGAGGGCCTCCTGGAGGCGGTGGGAGACGGTGAGCTGCATCTCGGTGCGGCGCAGCATCAGGTCCATGAGGGTGGGGGCGTTCTCGAAGGCCAGGATGTGGCGCAGCTCGGCTTCGCAGAAGGGGTGGCCCTCCAGCAGGGGCAGCCCGGAGGGCGGGTCCGCCTTGACCTCGGCGAGGATAGCCACGGCGCCGTGGCCGTACTGCTGGTGGAGGTGGCGCAGGGTGGCCTCGGGCAGGAGGCCCTCCAGCCCCAGGCCGGCCAGGACCTTCCCGAAGGCCTCCCAGGTGACGCCCGCCTTCAGGGGGCGGCGCGAGAAGTTCCGGTGCCTCTCCCGGCCCTTGAGGGGGCGGAGGTAGCCCTGGCGGGAGCAGTGGCTCAGCACGTCCCAGCCCATGACCCGGAAGGTGGTGAGCTTGCCCCCGGCGATGGCCACCAGGCCCGTGCCGGGATCCCGTATGACGTGCCGGCGGCTCACGGCGGAGGCGGTGGCGCCCCCGTCCTTCACCAGGGGCCGGATGCCGGCGTAGGTGGAGAGGATGTCGTCGTACGTGATGTTCGCCCCGGGGAAGCGGATGTTGACGGTGCGCAGGAGGTAGTCCGCGTCCTCCTTCGTGCAGAAGGGCGCGTCCAGGGGTCCCTGGTAGTCGGTGTCGGTGGTGCCGATGAGGCTGATGTCGCCCCGGCGCAGCACGAAGAAGTTCCGCCCGTCGTCCAGGGAACGGAGGATGAAGGCCTCCCGGTTGCCCAGGCGCGCGTTGGGGATGGCCAGGTGCACGCCCTTGGTGGGCCGGATCTCGGGGCCCGCGAGCTCTCCCGTCCAGACCCCGGTGGCGTTCACCACGCAGCCGGCCTTCACGGTGAAGGCGCGGTCCGAGAGGCGGTCACGGATCTCGACGCCCCGGACCCTCCCGTCCTCCACGAGGATGCCCGCGGCCTCGGCGTAGTTCAGGGCCACCGAGCGCCCCCCGCTGAAGTCCCGGGCTTCCTTGAGCACTTCCACCACGAGCCGGGCGTCGTCCACGTTGGCGTCGTAGTAGAGGCCGGCGAGGACCATGCCCTCGGAACGCACGCCGGGCTCGCGCTCGTTCAGCTGGGCCGGCGTGAGGATCCGGTGGCGGGGGATGCGGTAGCGGGAGAAGGCGTTGGAGAGGAGGTCGTAGAGGCGGAGCGCGGCCTTCACGCGGCCCGGGCTGTCCTTGCTGCCGAGGTAGGCGCAGTAGTGGAAGCCCAGGGGCCGCACCAGGTTGGGCAGGGCCGCCAGGAGCCAGTTCCGCTCCGTCGTGGACTCGCGCACCAGCTTCCACTCCTTCTGGGCCAGGTAGCGCATGCCCCCGTGCACCAGCTTGGAGGAGCGCGAGGAGGTGCCGAAGGCGAAGTCCTCCTTGTCCACCAGGAGGAAGGTGATCCCCCGGAGCGCGGCCTCCCGGGCGATGCCGGCCCCGGTGATGCCGCCGCCGATGATGACCAGGTCGAAGTCCAGGCTGGCGGCCCGGTCCAGGGCGCCGGGGCGCTCGAGGGCGGACCAGGCCAGGCCCGTGCCCGCGGTGTGGAAATCGTCGCCGCGGCTCACAGCACCCCCTCCCCGGTCCTGCCGGGCAGCTGGATGAACTCCAGCGGATGGAGGTCCGTGCGCAGGGTGAAGCTCACCGCGTAGTAGACCTCCCGTTTCAGCACCAGGGCCCGTTCCACCCGGATGGCCTGGCGGCTGCCCAGGGCCCGGGCGGCCTCCCGCTCCTCCTTGATGCGGAAGTCCAGGGCATGGAACCGGTTGCGCACCCTGTCAGGGGCCAGGCCGAAGCGTCCGCTCATGAGCCCGTGGAGGGAACCGGAGAAATCCGCCGTCTCGATGCCGGGGAAGTCCCCCTCCCGGAAGTACGAAGTCTCCACGGCCAGCACGTCGCTGCGCACCAGGCGGAGGCGCTTGACCTGGAAGACCCGCGGGGCCCCCTCGAAGAAGCTCCGGAGAAAGGGGGAGGAGATGCGGTCCGGGGCGATCCAGCCCGACTCCAGGACGGTGTTGCGCACCGGGTGGCGGGTGCGGGCCAGCTCCTCCGTGATGGAGAGGGTGCCCGAGAGCGGGTTGAAGCTCATGGGCGCCTCCACGAAGGTGCCCTTGCCGTGCATGCGGTAGATGAGGCCCTCGGCCTCCAGCATCCCCAGGGCCTTGCGCACGGTCTCCCGGCTGGCCTCGAAGAGCTTGACCAGCTCGGGCTCGGAGGGGAGGCGGTCCTCCCAGACGCCGTCGGCGATCCGGGCCCGGAGGGCGTCCCGGATGCTGGCGGCGAGGGTCTTCCTGATCATGGCGGCGGCTCCCTGCAACTTGTACGGACAACACTTGTATAGACAAGTTAATCCCTTCCCTGAAACAGTCAATGGAATTCCACGGGCGCGGCGTAGACTGGGGGAAAAGGGTCCGTCATGCACACGCTCATCGGGGAGAACGGGAAGGTCGGCTACGGCTGCCTGGACGGGCCGGTCGACTTCAACCACGAGGCCTTCCCCCTGCGGACCTTCTTCGGGCGCAGGGCGGGCCGGCTGCGAAGGCGCATGGCCCTGGGGGCCTTCAGCTACCTGGGCATCCTGGGGGACGGCTGCCTGGCGGGCCTGGCAGCCGTGCGCCTGGGCTACGTGGCCAACGTCTTCGGCTTCTTCTTCGATTTCCGCACCGGGGACTTCTGGGAGCACACCGTGAAGGACCTCCCGGGCCGCCTGGACTTCCCCCTGGACCCCGACGAGGGCGCCATCCGCTACCGGAGCCGCAGCTGCAGCCTCGATCTGGCCAAGTCCCACAGCCGGGAGCGGCTGGAGGTGGAGGCCCGCTTCGGGAAGCGCCTGGCCGTGAGCGGCCGGTTCCCCTACGGCTTCGCGAACAAGCCCCTTCGGGTGGTGAACCCCAGCTGCGGGGACCCCAACCGCTTCACCTTCACCGAGAAGTGCGCCCCCCTCCTGCCGGAGGCCCTGTCGGTGACCTTCGACGGCGTCGAGCGGGCGGGCCCCCTCGCCCAGGCGGCCGCCGTGTACGACTGGTCAGCCGGCTTCTTCAACCGCCACAGCAACTGGCTCTGGTCGGCCCTGGCCGGGATCCTGCCGGACGGCACCCCGGTGGGCGCCAATTTCGCCGCCCTGGTGAACGAGTCCTTCTACCCCGAGAACGCCTTCTGGGTGGGCGCCAAGCGGATCCGCCTGGCCCAGGTGGTCTTCGACTACGACCCCGCGGACCCGCGGGGGGAGGACTGGCGCGTCTTCACCGAGGACGGCCAGGTGGACCTGCGGTTCCGGCCGCTGGGGGAGCGGGGGGAGCGGACCCGGGTGCCCTTCCTGAAGGTGAATTTCCGGCAGTTCTTCGGGGAGTACACCGGGTGGCTGCGGGACCCCGGCGGGCGCTCGGTGCGGCTGGACCGCATGCGGGGGGTGGCGGAGATCCACCTCTCCGTATGGTGAGCCCTATTTCAGCCTGTCCTGGATGAGTCCCACGGCCTTCCGGATCTCCTCGGGCGAAAGCTTCCCTTCCTTGAAGAAGAGCACCGTCCCGTCCCGGTCCAGCACGATGACCGCCGACTGCCCCGGCAGCAGGCCCCAGGCGGCCCTGGCGGCGCCCTTCTCGTCGGCCACGAAGATGGCGTAGGGCGTGTCCCTCTGGTTCTTCTCGAGGCGGCCGACCCCGACGCCGTGGGTGACCCAGTTGGCCTCGGAGAGGTTCAGGACCGTGATGGTCTTGTAGGGGCTGTCCGGAAGCGTCTCGGGGAGCCTGGCGGCGATGAGGGCGTCGATGTACGGCTTGTTGATGTCGTCGATGCCCATGCGGGCGGCGAGGTGGTAGAGGGTGCGGATCCGGCCGTTGGTTTCCGAGGCCTTCCAGGGGCGATAGGCGATGGACCTGCCGTCCAGGACCATGACGCCCTTGTCGGCCACTTCGGCTTCGGGGAGCTTCTGGCCGACGGTGATCCCAGCCAGGGCGGGACCGAGTGCGAGGAGGGCGATGGCGGCCTTGCGGATCATGGTTCCTCCCGGGAAAGGCGGGTGAAGAAGGCGATGCACTTGTCTGCGATGAGTTCCTTGTCGTGGTCCATGGTGGCCACGTGGTAGGAATGCTCCAGCCACACCAGTTCCTTGTCGGCGGAACCGGCCTCCAGGAGGGTGATGGGGGCGTTCCGGGCCGGCAGGACGTGGTCCTCCCGGGACTTGAAGACCAGCAGGGGCTGGCGGAGCGCGGGCAGGTCCGCCCGCACCTCCCGGGCCAGGCGGTACACCTGCTCCACGCCTGCGGTGGGGGTGCGGTCGCAGCCGGGCTCGCTGATGCCCGAATCCAGGATGTCCGAGGCGATGGCGGGGGTGGAGCGCACGAGGTGCTTGAGGAGGAAGGCCACGGGGACCAGGGGATTGCCGAAGACCAGCGCGTGGTTGACCACCGCCACGCCCCGGATGGCGGGGTCCGTCTGGGCCAGGCGCAGGGCCAGGGTCCCCCCCATGGAAAGGCCCGTCACGAAGACCATGCGGCTCCGGGCCTTGAGGCGCTCCATCGCGTCGCGCAGGTCCCGCAGCCAGTCCTCCCGGGTGGCGGTGGCCAGGTCCTGCCAGTGGAGGCCGTGTCCCGTGAGGCGGGGGCACTCCACGTTGAAGCCGGCCTCGGCCAGGCGCCGGGCCAGGTGGATCACGCTGGCGGGGCTGCCGGTGAACCCGTGGGACACCAGGACGCCGGCGTCCGTTCCGGGGTAGGCGGAATAGGGTTGCCAGGCCGATTCGGGATCGCGCATCGCCATGGTGCCTCGCAAGCTTTGGACTCACCGGATTCTGGAAGCTGCGGACGGACGCCGTCAAGCTGAAATGCCTAAGCTTAGGAATGGCATCCCAAACAAAGGTTTGACGGGCGGTACGGGCAGGTCTAGCATCCACCCAACCACTCGTTTTTCCATGTCCCTCCAACGGCAGGCCCTGGGCTGCCCTTGACCTGAAACAGCATCAATCCCCCTTAGTCCGGATCCCACACAGGAGGTACGTTAATGAAGAGAGGTCTGCTCTATTCCTCGCTGATCCTCGGCCTGATGCCCCCGGCGGCGGCCGGCGGGATCTTCTACAACAGCAACCAGAGCGCGGAATACATCCGAATGTTCGACCGGAACAGCGCGATCGACAACGCGGACATCGTCTACTACAACATGGCCGGCACCACCCGGCTCAAGGACGGCTGGACCTTCAACTTCAGCGACCAGATGATCTTCCAGAAGGCCACGGTGCGCACCATCGGGAACCCGGCGGTGGGGGACAGGACCTACACCTCCGACAACCCGGTCCTGATCGTCCCCAACTTCTACCTGGCGTACAAGAAGGACACCTGGGCGGCCTTCCTGGGCGTGGAGACCCTCGGGGCCACGGCCATCCGGGAATGGAAGGGCGGGCTGCCCACCCTCGACCTCATGGGCAAGCAGCTGGCGGGCTATGGCCAGACAGAGTACTCCCAGGTCATCGGCGCCGACGCCATCGCCGCGGCTCTGGCCGGCGGCGCCACCCCCACCCAGGCCCAGGCCGCGGGTCTTGCGGCGGGCCTGGGCACCGCCTACTTCCCCTCCAACTCCTACCTGAAGGGCTCCTCCGCCTACATCGCCGTGCGGATCGGCGGCGCCATCCAGGTCAACCCGAAGTTCTCGGTGGCCGCGGCGGGGCGGTTCGTGACGTCCCAGCAGGCCACGGTGGGCAGTGTGGACGGCTATTGCACCTACAACCAGTTCAACCATGACCTGAGGACCCACAACCGCCTGGTCATCGACAAGGTCGACAAGGCCACGGGGTTCTCGGCCGAATTCGGCTTCAACTACTACCCGAACGACAAGGCCGTGCTGAATCTGACCTATGAGATGGGCACCTCGCTCAACTTCAAGACCACCGTGCACGACGGCAAGGACGGCGGCGGCCTCTTCAAGGACGGCGCCAAGGCCCACCTCGACCTGCCCCAGGTGGTGCGCCTGGGCTTCGGCTACCAGCTGACGCCCGCCCTGCGGCTATCCATGGGGGCCAACGCCTACCTGGAAAAGGACGTCGACTTCAGCGCGCTCGACAACGTGCAGTTCGGAATCAAGGCCTCCCGGGCCTACCGGAACACCTACGAGGAGTCGGCGGCCTTCGAGTACCAGATCAATCCCAAATGGCTTGTGAGCTTCGGGGTCAACCTGAACCAGATCGGGCAGCGCCAGGAATCCACCATGGACATCAGCGTTCCGGGCGCCCACGCCAACTACATGTCCGAGGGCGTCGGCTTCCAGTACTCGGCCTCGAAGCGCATGAAGATCAACGTGGGCCTCGCCCACACGGCCTTCCAGAACAAGTACAAGAACGCGGACGCCGGGGACCGGCAGCTGGCGGCATCCTACGCCACGCAGGGCGTCACCATCGCGCCGACCAAGGAATACAACAAGGAATACTACATCCTCGCCATCGGCGTCGATTTCCATTTCTAACGGACAGGAGCCATCCATGCCAAGGAATGTCGTTTCGCTGGCCGCCGGGAGCATCCTCACCGTACTGCTCGTAGGCTGCTCGCTTTCCTCCCCCGAAAAACTCGCCGGCCAGGGCGCCCTCGCCGGCGACGCCAAGGTCATCCTCCTCCAGACCACGGACGTCCATGACCACGCCAACGGTTTCGGGCCCATGTCGGCCACCAGCCCGGGCCCCGTGGGCTCCTACGCGCGGGTCGCGAGCTACGTGAACTCCGTGCGGGCCGGGGCGCCCGCCGGGACCTCCGTGGTGCTGGTGGATTCGGGCGACTGGACCATGGGCACGCTGTACGACCTCACCATCGGGTCCCAGCCCCTGGCCACCTTCTTCATCGACACGCTGCGCTACGACTGCGTGACCCTGGGCAACCACGAGTTCGACTACACCCCCCTGGGCCTCGCGTCGGCCCTCGCCCAGTCCCAGGCCAAGTTCGGCTACCACACCCCCATCGTCGCCTCCAACACGGTGCTCAACGGGAACGCGGACCTGGCCCCCTTCATGGGCACGGCCATCACCCCCACCTACACCAAGACCTACGCCTCGGGCCTGAAGATCGGCTTCATCGGCCTCATGGGCACGGAGGCCGCCGCGGCGGCCCCGGCCTCGGCCCCGGTGACCTTCACCGACTACAGCAAGAACTACGCCCTGGTGCAGAACCTGGTGGACAACCTCCGCAACGCCCAGGGCTGCCACGTGGTCATCGCCCTCTCCCACGCGGGGACGGACTCCTCCAACATCAACGCCGTCACCGGCGAGGACGTGAACCTGGCCAAGAACACCACCGGCATCGACGTCATCGCCTCCGGCCACACCCACAACGCCTTCCCGGACACCAAGGCGAACTTCGCCCAGGCCACCGCCGTCGCGGGCAAGACCTGGACCACCCAGATCATCTGCGCCGGCGCCTACACCACCAACGTCGCCCGCATCGACCTCACCTACAACTTCGCCTCCAGGACGACCACCCTGGTCGCCTCCTCCAACAAGGCCATGACCGACGCGAGCCTCACGGCCCTGGCGGTCAACCCCGTGCGCGACCCCGCCCAGTCCGTGTTCGTGGCCCAGGCGGACTCCCAGCTCAACTACGGGCTGGGCTCCCTGTTCACGACCCTCTTCGGCTCGCAGGCGGGATACACCTACAACGCCACCGACCTGACCACGGGGATCTACAAGGTGGTGGGCACCACCCCCCAGGACATGCGCTCCAACGACCAGAACCCCGTGCGCTGCCCCAACGGGCTGGGCGACTTCGCAGCGGACTCCGTGCGCAACGTTCCCAACGGCATCATCTCCGCCGCCGTCGCGGGGACCATGACGAAGTACTCCCTGACCCAGGCCCAGGCCGTCGCGGCCCTCCAGGCCGGAGGCTACGACACCACCCCCTACACGGCGGGCGTCGTGGCCACAGGCGTCATCCGCGACTACCTGGGCGCCGGCCCCATCTCCTTCGCCAACGCCTACAACGTGCTGCCCCTGGGCATCTCCCCGGACACCACCCAGGCCATCCCGGTGGGCTACCCCCTGATGTCCATCTACCTCACCACCGAGGACCTCCAGAAGGTCTGCGCCCTCCAGCTCCTGAGCCAGTGCAACCTCACCCCCTCGGACTACTACCTGAACCTCTCCGGCCTCACCTACGCGCTGGACGGCCCCGGGTCCTACCTGTACTTCAAGTACGCCACCGCCGCCGCCGTGCTCTCCGTGGTCCAGTCCAAGGCCGCCACCGTCGCCGCCGCCGGCGCGGCCTACCAGGCCCTGGCCGCCCTGGGCGCCACCGGCGATCCCACGGCGCTCCTCACCGCCATGGCCGGCGGCAACGCCTACGCCACGGCCATGGTCGCCCTGAACGACCCGGCCGCCACCCTCACCCAGACCCAGATCGGCACGAACCTGCAGGTTCTGGGGGACGTCGCCACCAAGGGCGCCACCGACGCCGCCACGGGCAGCATCACCCTCAACACCAAGATCTTCAACATGGCCATCGGCGCCATCGGCCAGATCTCGGCCTTCGCCGCGGCCGACGCCACCTGCATGGGCGCCCCCGCCCTCGACCTCGCCCCCGCCACCCGCTACCGCGTGGCCGGCGACCTCTATGCCGTGCTGATGATGGGCGCGGCGAAGTCCAAGTTCGGGGTGGACATCACGGCCTACGCCAAGGGGACCGCGGGGGACGCCACCACGGTGTCCGCCGCCAACCTGGCCGCGGCCATGGCCTACCGCATCAACGCCAGCGGGCCCGTCGCCCCGGTGGTCGAGCTCAAGGAGTGGATGGCCCTGGTCGAGTACATCGGGGCGCTGGGCGGCACCATCCCGCCCTACTACCTGTCCACCGCCGTCTTCTCCGATTTCGCCGTCGCGGGGCGCTGGGGCCCGGCCGTCACGGTGCGGAACCAGTCCTATCCGATCGGATCCATCGGCGCGATGATGACGACCCTCGGAGGCCTTTGATCAACCGCAACGCCGGGGGGTGCCGCCAGGCGCCCCCCGGCCCTTTTCCCGTGGAGGTTCCATGACCCGCCTGCGCGGTTCCCATGTGCTCATCACCGGCGCCGCCAGCGGCATCGGGCGCCTCATGGCCCAGGACGCCCGGGTGCGGGGGGCGCGCCTGACGCTCCTTGACCGGGACGAGGCCGGGCTCCGTTCCGTCATGGCGGAACTGGGGGGCGACACCGCGGTGTTCACGGTGGACCTCTCCGACCGCGCCCAGATCCAGGCCACGGCCGCCAAGGTCCTCAGGACCCGGGGCGCGGTGGACGTGCTGGTCAACAACGCCGGCATCGTCACGGGCAAGCCCATCCTGGAATGTTCGGACGAGGCCATCGAGCGCACCTTCCAGGTGAACACCCTGGCCCTCTTCTGGATGACCCGGGCCTTCCTGCCGGCCATGATCGCCCAGGGCCGGGGCCACCTCGTCACCGTCGCCAGCGCCGCGGGCCTCTCGGGCACCTCCCGGCTCACCGACTACTGCGCCTCGAAATTCGCCGCCGTGGGCTTCGACGAGTCCCTGCGCCTGGAGCTCAAGCGCCTGGGCCACCCCGTCCGCACCACCGTGGTCTGCCCCTACTACATCGACACCGGCATGTTCCGCGGCGTCAAGACCCGCTTCTCCTGGCTCCTGCCCATCCTGGACCCCGTCTACGTCACCGTCCGCATCCTGGACGCCATCGAGAAGGACCGCGCCCGGCTCATCATGCCGAGGTTCGTGGTGTCGGTGCTGATGATCAAGTTCCTGCCCGCGTCGCTCTTTGACGCCATCACGGGGTTCTTCGGGGTGAACCGGTCCATGGACGAGTTCAAGGGACGGTGATGGGCGGGGGGAGCCGTCCCGGTCCGCCCCCAGGCCGTTCGAGAAGGTTCCGCAATCCCCCTAGCGCGGCCAGAGCCACCCGAAGGCGCCGGCCGTCAGGAGGGCGTAGATGAGCCCGTCGGCCAGGTCCTTGAGGGTCACCTTCCAGGGCTTCCCGAACCAGATGGAGCCCTGCACGGTGGCGGCGGCGTAGGCCAGGAACGCCACGGTGCCGGCCACCCGGAAGACCTGGAGGTACGGGGTTCCCGGGGCCAGGGTGCGGGAGGCCAGGTAGGCCACGCAGAAGGAGATGGCCAGGGTGTAGACGAACCATTGGCCAAGGTACCTGCCCATGTTCGGGACCCCGGGGGCGGTCAGGATGAGGAAGCCGATGGGGCCCTCCTCGAATTTCTTCTTCATCGCCTCGGAACCCATTTCCTTGTGGTCGCCGCAGTGGGGGAGGGTGTACTGCCCGGGGCCGGGCGAGCCCTTGCGGATGGCCGCGCGGAGGCCCTCCTCGTCCGGGTGGGGCAGGTAGTCGGAGTTGTGCCACTTGAGGGCCATGTGAACCAGGCTGCTGCCCAGAAAGACGAACACCGCCGCCAGCAGGATGGGCAGCCACAGCTGAGTGAGGGATACCATGGGCGTACTCCCGGGAAGTTGGAAACCATCTTAGTCGTGGAGCTTACGTTCTTTGCTAGGATAACAAACGGGATCAGCGGGTCTTCTGTTCGTTCGGTCCCACCTTATGAGAGAGCGTCCATGGTTCCTTGCTCGCCCGTGATCGGTCTGCGCCTCGCGCGGTGGGCGGCGCTCGCGCTGGTGGCCTGGGGCATTCCCCTGGGGGCGGCCGGGCTGGAAGCGGTGCGCGCCCGGGGACCCATTCGGTTGGACGGCGGCATGCACGAGCCCGACTGGGACCGGGCCCCCGCGGCCACGGGGTTCCGCACCTCCTGGCCCGACTTCGGCCGGGAGGCGGCCACCCCCACCGAGGTGAAGGTCCTCTACGACGACCAGTATCTCTACGTGGGCGCGCACATGGGGCTGCCCCGGGGGGTGCGCCCCGTGCGCCGCCTGCACCGCCGGGACCAGGAGAGCACCAGCGACTGGTTCGGCGTCTACATCGACAGCAACCGGGACCGGCGCACCGCCTTCGGCTTCCTGGTCAACGCCGCCGGGGTCCAGCGGGACGCCCTCTACGCCGGGGACGCCATCTCGGGCGACTCGAGCTGGGACGCCGTCTGGGAAAGTCAGGTCAAGGCCGGTCCGGGAGGCTGGACGGCCATCCTGAAGATCCCCCTCTCCGTCCTGCGCCTGCGCAGCGGAGGGAACGAGGTCTGGGGCATCAACTTCAGCCGCACGGATTCGGGCGCCATCCGCGAGTCCAGCTACTGGGACCTTCCGCCCCGGGGCGAGAACGCCTTCGCCAGCCGGTTCCCGGACCTGACCGGCATCAAGGGGGTGGCCCCCCAGCTCCGGCGGGAGTGGATCCCCTTCTTCACCTTCACGGACAAGTTCCGTACGGCCAAGACCTACGATGACCGGCACCGGAAAGGGAACGCCGGGCTGGATGCCCACCTGGGCCTGACCTCCGCCTCCCAGCTGGACCTGACCCTGCGGCCGGACTTCGCCCAGGTGGAGGTGGACCAGGCGGTGCTGAACCTCTCCACGGTCGAGACGGTCTTTCCCGAGAAGCGGCCCTTCTTCCTGGAGGGCATGGAGATCTTCCAGTTCCCCGGGGTCCGCCTCTTCTACAGCCGCAGGATCGGCCGGAGCCTCGCCAGCCCCACCCTGGACGACGGCCAGACCCTCCTGGACGGGCCCCCGACCGCGGAGATCGCGGCGGCCGCGAAGTACACGGCCAAGCTGGACAGGGGTCTGGCCCTGGGCGCCCTGGCCGCGGGGGTGGAGAACGCCCGGGGCATCGTGGACACGGCGGACGGCGGGCGCCTGGGCCGCCCCATCTCCCCCTACGCCACCTACGGGGTCGTCCGGGCCCTGCAGACCGTGGACGGCCGGGGGAGCACCGTGGGCGGCTTCGCGTCCGTGGTGCGGGAGGCGGACCGCACTGGGCGGATAGCCAAGGTGGGGGCCGTGGACAGCGTCCTGAAGAGCGCCGACCGGGCTTCCGTCCTGGAGCTGAGCGCCGCATGGAGCGAGGCGGGGGCCAGGGGGGCCGAGGCCACCGGGGCGTGGCAGTACGCCCGGTACTTCCGGCGCTGGAGCTCGGGCTGGCGCATGGAGGTCAACGGCGACAACGCCAGCCGGAACTTCAACCCCAACGACCAGGGCTACCAGGCGCGGGCCGACGAGCAGCGCGTCTACGCCGGGGTGGTCCGCCACTGGGACGAGCGGATCCTCTCCATGCGGAACTGGGAGTGGGGTGTGGATTTCTCGTTCGCCCGGGACCAGGCCGGCAAGGTCTTCCAGCGGACCGCAAGCACCTGGGCCAGCACGGACTTCACCAATTTCTGGGCCGTGTGGGGCAGCGCCCGGGTCTCCCTGCCCGTGGACGACGACCGGGAGCTTCGCGCCTACACGGATCCCGTCAAGAAGTACCTCCACCGGGGCTCCATCCCGGGCCTGGGCCTGGGGTTCGACACGCCGGGGAACCGGCCCTGGTACGTGCGCATCACGGCCAACCGGTCGTTCTGGCCGGACGGCCCCACCTCCGACGCGGGGTGGTACCAGTCCATCAAGCTCGGTCCGGCCATCGAGATCCAGTCCGACACCTCCGTCACCCGCAACGAGGGGGAGCTCAGGTACCTGGAGACCCAGGGCACGACCCCCGTGGTCGGCCTCCGGCGCATGACCCAGTTCAACGAGACCCTGCGCCTGGCCTACGCCGTGACCCCGAAGCTCAGCCTGCAGGTCCTCGGACAGTGGCTCATGGCCAACTGGGAGTTCCGGAACCTCCAGAGCTACGTGGACGACGGGACCCTGGCCCCCAACGCCGCCAGCGCCGCCACGTGCTTCTCGGACCGGGTATGGAATGAGAACCTTATCGTCCGATGGGAATTCAACCCGGGGTCCACGCTGTTTTTCGTCTACACCCACGGGGTGGCCACGGATGCGCTGGTCAACGACCGGGGCAGCCTCAGCCCGCGTGCGGACGTGGCCGTGCTTTCCCGCCTGCCTTCGGACGATGCGGTCCAGGTGAAGGTGAGCTGGATGTTCCGCTAGAGGTACCGGAGGGTCAGGGCCACCAGCTTCCGGACGAACCGGGTGTAGGGCGGGTGCATGAGCCGGGCCGGGGAGAACCGCGTCCGCTGGTGGAGCACGGCCCGCTCGTTGGAGAAGGCCAGGAAGCCGTGGTGGCCGTGGGCCCTCCCGAAGCCCGAGGCGCCGGTGCCGCCCGCGGGGAGGTGGGGATGGGCGAAGTGGAGGACCGTGTCGCCGATGCAGGCCCCGCCCGAGGCGGTGCGGGCGAGGATGCGCTCCGCCCGGGCCCGCTCCGCGAAGACGTAGAGCGCCAGGGGCGTGGGGCGGGCGTTGACGAAGGCCACGGCCTCGTCCATGGAGGCCACCTTCAGCACCGGGAGGATGGGGCCGAAGATCTCCTCCTGCATGAGGGCCGAGCGGGGCGGTACGTCCGCCAGGAGGGTGGGGGCCAGGTAGTTTTCCGTCGCATCGGCCTCGCCGCCCAGCACCACGCGGCCTCCCGAAACCGCCAGGAGGCCCGTGAGCCGGGCCAGGTGGGCGGCGTTGATGACGCGGGCGAGGTCGGGGCTGGCCTTGCGGGCCTCCGGCGTCTCGCCGTAGTGGCGCTTCACCGCGCGGACCAGGGCTTCCAGGAGACGGTCGTGGGCGCCTTCGGCGACCAGCACGTAGTCCGGGGCCACGCAGGTCTGGCCCGCGTTGATGAACTTTCCCCAGACGATCCTCCCCGCGGCCTCCTCCAGGTCCGCCCCGGCGTCCACCAGGACGGGGGACTTGCCCCCGAGTTCCAGGGTCAGGGAGCCCAGGCGCCGCGCGGCGGCGGCCATGACCCGCTTCCCCACGGCGGGGCTGCCGGTGAAGAACACGTGGTCGAAGGGCAGGTCCAGCAGGGCCCGGGCCTCCGGGGCCGCGCCCTCCACCACGGCCACCTCCTCCGGCGCAAACAGGCCCTCCAGGAGGGACCTCAGGAAGGCGGTGGCATGGGGCGTGAATTCAGAAGGTTTGACGATGCAGCAGTTGCCGGCCGCGATGGCGGAGACGAGGGGCCCCAGGGTCAGGAAGAGGGGGTAGTTCCAGGGGCTGATGATCAGCACCACGCCCTTGGGCTCGGCCCGGACGCTGGCGGCGCTGCCGAGGAAGGCCAGGGGGGTCCGCACCTTCCGGGGCCGCATCCAGGAACCCAGGTGGCGCAGGGCGGTGCGGATCTCGGAAAGGACGGGGTAGATCTCCGTGAGGTCCACCTCCTCGGGGCACTTGCGGAAGTCCGCGGCCAGCGCGGCCCGGGCCTCCGGGAGCCGGGCCAGGAGGGCCCCCATGAGGGCCCGGAGCTTGCGCCTGCGTGCGGAGGCGCAAGCCGAACCCACCCGCCACCGCGCCTCCCGCTGGGCTGCGAAGCGTTCCTCGGGGGTGGGGACCTGGGTCACGGGTGCTCCTGGAGCCGGGCCGGACCAGGTGCAGACTGGAGCCTTCATCGGCTCCCCACCCTACCAAGAATCCCGGTCAGGGACGCCAGGGCCCGGGCCGTCCACTCCCTGACGTCCGCCGCCCTGCCGACCGCCTTCCAGGCGCGCCAGGAGGAGGCACCGGGGGGACCGAAGCGGGCCTAGGGTTCGGTGCAGGCGGCGATCTCGATCAGGGCCAGCAGTTCCCGCTGGGTCTCCCGGCCCGCGGGGTCGGCCTCGTAGCGGGCCGACACCTTCTTGCGGGCGGCGGCCACGTCGCCGCAGGCCTTGCCGCGGGCGATGAGCTCGCGCAGGGACGAGGGCATGGGGCCCCAGTTGCCGACTTCCACCCAGGCTTCCGACAGGAAGATGAACTTGGGGATGGCCTCCCCGCCGTTGGTGAGGAACCTCGCGAAGACCTGGGGGTGCTGCTCCCGTGACACGAAGCGAACCTGCAGGCCGGCGGCAGCCCGGGCCATGCGCTCGAGCACCGGCACGTGCTTGACGACGTCCCCGCACCAGTCCTCGGCGATGGCCACGACCCGCACCGGGCGGGCCAGGGCGGCCAGGAAACCCGCGACGTGGGGTTCCAGCGCCGTGGCCTTGAGGAGCTCCTGCATGCGCTCGCGGTTGGCGGGGGCGGTTCCGGTGGCGATCCACTCGGCGTAGGGCAGTCCGGACTCGAAGATGGATTTCCAGTCCAGGGCCGGAAGGATGGGGGGCATGGGCATGGCGGAACCTCCGGGGTCATTCTGGTTCCATTTCCGGGGCGGTGTGGCGCTCGATGGGTGCGGCTCATGTAAAAAGTTTTTTACATGCCCCAAATGTTTGAAGTGCAGTTATTTAATTATTGAGTTGGTAAAGGTTGGGGATTTTCAGGACTTTAGATTCATGAGACTGGCTCCGATGTATAAATAACGGATTTTGCCAGGACCATTTCCTCCAAACGGGGTTGGGGGAAGTGTGCTTCGAATCCCTCCCCAGGGGGCTCGTTATGAATGTTTTTTCCAATCTGCGCGTTGGCGTGAAACTGGGTCTGGGATTCGGCCTGCTGATCGCCCTGATGCTGGCCACGATCCTGGTGGACAACCGGAAGATGGCAGCGATGGAAACGCAGACCGTGGAAATGTTCCGGGTGAACCAGGCCGCCGCCGACGCCTCCCAGGCCATGATCATCTCCGCCGACCGCATGCGGGTGGCCTACCGGGACATGGTCATCGCCCGGGAGCCCGCCGCCTTCGAGCGGTCCAAGGGTCTGTACCGGAAGGCCCGCGAGGGCTACGGCGAGGCCGAGGGCCGGCTGGCCCGGGTCAACGAGGGCCGCCGGGGCCGGATTCCGGCCGCCGAGCAGGACATCCTGGACCGGATCCGCTCCAGCCGGGAGCAGGCCTTCCCGGCCATCGACCGCCTCATGGACCTCATGGGCAAACCCGGAAAGCAGGAGGCCGGGGACTTCATCCTGGGCACGCTGCGTCCCATCTATGGCGGCTGGATGCAGGCCCTGGACGACCTGGGCGCCCAGCTCACGCAGCAGAACGCCGTCAAGGCCGCCGCCATCGAGAAGGCCGTGGCCCAGGCCCAGCGCCTGCAGCTGGCCCTGCTCGCCCTGGGCCTGATCGTCGGGACCGCCGCTGCCCTCCTGGTGACGCGGAGCATCACCCGGAGCCTGGGCGGCGAGCCTTCGTACGCCGCCGAGGTGGTCCGGCGCGTGGCGGATGGGGACCTGGCGACCCCCGTGGACGTGGATCCCCGGGCCAAGGGCAGCCTCCTGCTGGCCATGCGGGAAATGGTGGGCCGGCTGGCCGGGATCATCGGCCAGGTGCAGGAAGCCTCCCAGTCCCTGGCGGGAGCTTCGGAAAAGCTGAGTTCCACGGCCCAGTCCCTGAGCCAGGGCGCCAGCGAACAGGCCGCGAGCGTGGAGGAGACCAGCGCCTCCATGGAGGAGATGAGCGCCTCCATCGCCCAGAACGACGAGAACGCCAAGGTGACCGGGGACCTGGCCTCCCGCACGGCCCAGGACACCCGGGAAGGGGGCCAGGCCGTGAAGGACACGGTGGGGGCCATGAAGGAGATCGCCAGGAAGATCGCCATCATCGACGAAATCGCCTACCAGACCAACCTGCTGGCCCTGAACGCGGCCATCGAGGCGGGCCGGGCCGGGGACCAGGGCCGGGGCTTCGCGGTGGTGGCGGCGGAAGTACGCAAGCTGGCCGAGCGCAGCCAAGTGGCGGCCGAGGAAATCAGCGGACTGGCCTCGGGCAGCGTGGGCCTCGCAGAGCGGGCCGGGCACCTCCTGGACACCATCGTCCCTTCCATCCAGAAGACGAGCGACCTGGTGCTGGAGATCGCGGCGGCCTCCGCGGAGCAGAACTCGGGCGTCAGCCAGATCAACGGCGCCATCGGCCAGATCAGCCAGGCCGTGGCCCGGAGCGCGGCGGCCTCCGAGGAACTGGCATCCACGTCCGAAGAGGTCAATGCCCAGGCCCTGGAGCTGCAGTCGACCATGGCCTTCTTCCGGCTGGCGGGGAAGGCCGCGCCGTCCCGGAAGCGGGCCCCGGACCCCCTGGCGGATCCCGGGAAGGGTCGGGCGCCCACCGCCCTGGCCGCCCCTGGCCGGGAGGCGTTCGTCAGGTTCTAGGCCCACGTGCAGAATTTCAGGCCCGTTTTTTCTCGTTCCTGACGTCCAGGGCGCCGGAAAGGGTTGAAATACCTGCCGAATCTAAGCTCTCCACCGGGAATACCGATAACTCATCGAAGCCTTGTTCGTCTTGTCCCAATCCACGGCACCGAAAGGAGTTCCGCATGTCAAGCCTGAACAACCTCCGTCTTTCAGCACGGCTGTTGCTCGCCTTCCTGATCGTTTCCATCCTTTCGATCGGGGTCGGCCTGTTCGGGTTGAGGGGGACCTCGACCGTCGCCGGGCTCATGCACCAGGTCTACACGGACAACGTGCAGGGCCAGAACTACATGGCCAACTGCATCGTGCGGGTGGCCGCCCTCCAGCTGCGGGTGATCTACATGGTCATCGCCCCGGACGAGAAGGGGCGGGCGGTGGAACTCGCCAACATCGAAAGCGCCAAGAAGGAATTCCTGGATTGGTCCAAGAAGGAGCGGTCCACCAACATGAGCGACACCGAAAAGGCGCTCTGGGCGGAAATCGACACCAAATGGGCCAGTTATGTGGAAACCATCAACAGCGTCTCCACCCTCCTGGACGCCAAGAAATCGGAGGAGGCGAAGAAACTGACGGTCCAGACGGCCCGGCCCAAGTACCTCGAGCTCCGGGGCCTCCTCGTGAAGATCCTCGACGACAACAGCCATGTGGCGCAGGAGGCCGACAAGGCCGGAGCGGCCACCTACGAGGCGCTGCGTCGCAATCTCATCATCGCGATGGCCGCGGGGTTCGCCCTGGCCATGGGGCTGGGACTCCTGGTGACCCGGGTGATCAAGCGCCAGGTGGGCGGCGAGCCCACGGAAGCCGCCCTCATCGCCCAGAAGGTGGCGGCCGGGGACCTGGCGGTCCAGGTGGACCTCATGCCGGGCGACACGACGAGCATGATGGCCTCCATCAAGAACATGGTTGAAAAGCTCGCCAGCGTGGTCGGGCAGGTGCAGGAAGCCTCCCGGTCGCTGGTGGGGGCCTCGGAGCAGCTCAGTTCCACGGCCCAGTCCCTGAGCCAGGGTGCAAGCGAACAGGCAGCCAGCGTCGAGGAGACCAGCGCCTCCGTGGAGCAGATGAGCGCCTCCATCGCCCAGAACAACGAGAACGCCAAGGTCACCGGGGACATCGCCACCAGGACGGCCAGGGAGACGGTGGAAGGGGGCCAGGCGGTGAAGGAGACCGTGGGCGCCATGAAGCAGATCGCCCAGAAGATCGCCATCATCGACGACATCGCCTACCAGACCAACCTCCTGGCCCTGAACGCGGCCATCGAGGCGGGCCGGGCCGGGGAACACGGCAAGGGCTTCGCGGTGGTGGCGGCCGAAGTGCGCAAGCTGGCCGAGCGGAGCCAGGTGGCCGCCGAGGAGATCAGCGGGCTCGCCTCGGGCAGCGTTGACCTGGCGGAACGGGCCGGCAAGCTCCTCGACACCATCGTCCCCTCCATCCAGAAGACGTCGGACCTGGTCATGGAGATTGCCGCGGCCTCCGCGGAGCAGAATTCAGGGGTGGGCCAGATCAACGCCGCCATCGGGCAGATCAGCCAGGCCGTCGCCCACAGCGCGGCCGCCTCGGAGGAACTGGCCTCCACCTCGGAGGAGGTCAACGCCCAGGCGCTCGAACTCCAGGGGACCATGGACTTCTTCCGGCTCGCCAAGGCCGCCGCGCCCGTCCGGAATCGCACGTCCGGTCGTTCCCCGGTCACGCCCCGGCGGGCCGCCCCCCAGCGGGAGGAAGAAGCGGGTGAGTTCACACGATTTTGATGGCTGACCCGCCGGGGTGATGGAATCCTTTCCTTCGCCTGTATGATTCGACCTTCCCCGCGCGACCCTGCGCCCCGTTCAGGAGACCGGACCCCTTGGAATCCCCAGAGACTGGAACAAAACCTCCGCTCACGCGGCATCTGGCCGCCTACGGCGTCCCTGCCGCGGTCTTCCTGGCGCCCCTTCTGGCCTCCGGATTCTCCCGGATGGGCGCGCTCCTGGGCGTCGCGGCCCTGGGGTGCGTCCTCCTGGGGCGGCGCCCCGCCCCCGCCCCCCCCGTGCCCGAGTCGGCGCCCGAACAGGCCACCCCCCAGGCCCGTCCCGGGATCGAGCAGGTCGCGGGCGCCGTGGTCCCCCTCTGGGCCGGCCAGACCTCCCAGGCCCGGTCGGAGATGGAGGAGGCCGTCACGGCGCTCACCGGACGCTTTTCGGCCATGCAGCGCAACCTCAAGGAGGCGGTCCATTCCGCGGGACTGGAGTCGAACCGGAACCTGCAGGCCGCCATCGAGGGCGGCTCCGCCGCCCTGCACGGGGTGGTGCAGGACCTGGAGAAGGGCGCCAGGGTCCGGAACGAGGTGCTGGAGAAGATCCAGGACCTGGCCGCCATCACCGAAGAGCTGCGGACCATGTCGGAAGAGGTGGCCGCCATCGCCAACCAGACCAACCTCCTGGCCCTGAACGCGGCCATCGAGGCCGCCCACGCCCGGGAGCTGGGGCGGGGCTTCGCCGTGGTGGCCGACGAGGTGCGCAAGCTGAGCATGCGCTCGGGCACCACGGGCAACGCCATCACCTCCAAGGTGGCCTGGGTGAACAAGTCGCTCCTGGACACCCTCGCCGCCACCCAGTCCTTCGCGGCAACCGACGCCGAGATGGTCCGGAAGGCCGACGCCACCATCAAGAAGGTGGTGGAGGACATCCAGCAGGGCGTCACCCTCCTTTCCGACTCCGCCCAGCGCTTCGAGGGCGTGGGGATCCACCTGGGCCAGGAGATCTCCAGCACCCTGGTCCACCTGCAGTTCCAGGACCGGGTCGGGCAGATCCTCCAGAGCGTCGTGGCGGACATGGAGAAGTTCAGCCACCGCCTCGAGCACCACCCCTCCGGCCTGGAGGTGGACCAGTGGCTCGCCGAGCTGGAGACGACCTACACGACCGCCGAGCAGCTCGCCATCCACCGTGGGGAGCAGACCTCCCATGACACGGATTCCGACATCACCTTCTTCTGAGTGGACCCCATGGCAAAAACCATCATGATCATCGACGATTCCGTGAGCCTCCGGCAGGTGGTGGCCATCGCCCTGGCCAGCGCCGGCTACGACGTCATCGAGGCCTGCGACGGGCAGGACGCGCTGGCCAAGCTCACCGGGCAGAAGGTCCACCTGATGATCTGCGACGTGAACATGCCCAACATGGACGGCATCACCTTCCTCAAGTCCATCCGGGTCCATCCGGCCTACAAGTTCACCCCGGTGATCATGCTCACCACCGAGGCCGGGGAGGACAAGAAGCGCGAGGGCCAGGCCGCGGGCGCCCGGGCCTGGGTTGTCAAGCCCTTCAAGCCCGAGCAGCTGCTCGTGGCCGTCTCCAAGCTGATTCTTCCCTGAGGCCGGCCATGATCTCCTTCGAACGCACCCAGCACACCCTCCTCGTCGCGGGCGAGCTCACCATCTACCACGCCGCCGAGGCGCGCCAGCGCCTCGGGGAGGAGCTGACCATGGACCCGGCCCTCGAAGTGGACCTCTCGGGCATCGAGGAGCTGGACACCGCCGGCGCCCAGGTGCTGCTCTGGCTCAAGCGCGAGGCCCGCGCCAGGGGCGGGGTCCTGCCCTTCATCCGCCACAGCCCCGCCGTCCTGGAGGTCCTCGACCAGCTCAACCTGGCCGCCGCCTTCGGGGACACCCTGCTCATCGCCCCCACCGCCTGAGGCACCCATGGACATGGAACAGGTCAAACAGACCTTCATCATCGAATGCCGTGAGCTGCTGGCCTCCATGGAGGAGGCGCTCCTCACCGTGGAGGACCAGGACGACGCCTCCGAGTCCATCAACGCCATCTTCCGCGCCGTGCACACCATCAAGGGTTCGGCGGGCCTGTTCGGCCTGGACCCCATCGTGCGCTTCGCCCACACGGTGGAAAGCGTCATGGACCGGGTGCGCGGCGGGCGGACCCCGCTGACCCCTGAACTGGTGGGGCTGTTCCTGGAGTGCCACGACCACCTGGTGCGCCTCCTGGCCACCACGGTGCGGGAGAACGCGACCGAACCCCCGGAAGTGGCCGCGGAGGGCGAGCGCCTGATGGCGGCCCTGGTGCCCTGGCTCGAGAACGGCGTGGCGACGGTGGCCGAGGCGGTGCGCCCGGAGGTGGCCCCCCGCCGCGAGGGCGGAGGGGACCACTGGCACATCTCCGTGCGCTTCTCGCCCACCGTGCTCCAGAACGGCATGGACCCCCTGTCCTTCGTGCGCTACCTGCGCACCCTGGGCCGCATGGTCAGCCTGCACTCCCTCCTGGAGAGGCTCCCCGCAGGGGAGGCCTTCGACCCGGAGCTCTGCTACCTGGGCCTGGAGATGGACCTGGAGACGGACGCGGACCGGCAGACGCTGGAGGGCGTGTTCGAGTTCATCCAGGACGACAGCCGGATCCGGATGATCCCGCCCCACTCCAAGGTGGAGGAGTACCTGTCCCTCATCCAGGCCCTGCCCGAGGAGGAGCACTACCTCGGCGAGATCCTGGTGGCCGGGGGCTGCATCACGCCCCACGACCTGGAGTCGGCCCTCGCCACCCAGAAGGCCGAGGACTCCCAGCGGATGATCGGGACGATCCTCGTGGAGGACCAGTCCGTGCCTCCTCCCGTGGTCGTCGCGGCCCTGGAGAAGCAGAAGCGCTTCCACGACAAGCTGGCCAACGAGATGAAGGTGGTGAAGGTCGCCGCCGACAAGCTGGACAAGCTGGTGAACCTGGTGGGCGAGCTGGTCATCGCCGGGGCCAGCGCCCAGGCCCTGGCCAGCCACTCCAAGGAGGCCCGCCTGCTGGAGGCCACCGCCACGTTCAACAAGCTGGTGGAGGAGATCCGGGACAACGCGCTCAGCCTTCGCATGGTGCAGATCGGGGAGACCTTCAGCCGGTTCCGGCGCATCGTGCGGGACGTGAGCCGGGAGCTGGGCAAGGAGATCGAGCTGGAGATCCAGGGCGCCGACACCGAGCTGGACAAGACCATCGTGGAGAAGATCGCCGACCCGCTCATGCACATCGTGCGCAACTCCATCGACCACGGCATCGAGTCCGCCGACGTGCGCCTGGCCCGGGGCAAGCCGGCCACGGGCTCCCTTTCGCTCAACGCCTTCCATGAATCCGGCAGCATCGTCATCGAGGTGGCCGACGATGGCGGCGGCCTGGACCGCGCGCGGATCCTGGCCAAGGCGGTGGAGCGGGGCCTGGTGCCCGCCGGGGCGGACCTGTCCGACGCCGAGGTCCACGCCCTCATCTTCGAGCCGGGGTTCTCCACCGCCGCCGCCGTGAGCAACCTCTCGGGCCGGGGCGTCGGCATGGACGTGGTGCGCCGGAACATCGACGAGCTGCGGGGGACGGTGGAGATCGAGAGCTACGAGGGCTCGGGCACCACCATGCGCATCCGGCTCCCCCTGACGCTCGCCATCATCGACGGCTTCCGGGTGGAGGTGGAATCCACCTGCTACGTCATCCCGCTGGACACCGTCATCGAGTGCCTGGACCTGGGCCCCTTCCTGGAGTCCGAGGAGAACCACCTCATCAACCTGCGGGGCGAAGTGCTGCCCTTCCTGCGCCTGCGGGAGGTCTTCAGCGTGCCGGGGCCCCGGCCCGCCAAGGAGCGGGTGGTGGTCATCCAGTACGGGGAGACGCGCGCCGGCATCGTGGTGGACAGGCTCCTCGGGGAATTCCAGACGGTCATCAAGCCGCTCGGGGAGCTCTTCCGCAACCTCAAGGGCGTCGGGGGGTCCACCATCCTCGGCACCGGCGAAGTGGCCCTGATCCTCGACGTCCCCCAGCTCGTGCAGCTCGCGACCCGCCGCGGCCGATCCTCCTCCCAGCCTGTGATTTCCATCTAATCCTTTCCACCATCAGGAGCCCCATGAACTGGTTCAAGCAACTCCGCCTCGCGACGCAACTCATCTTTTCTTTCGTTCTGGTCGCCCTCATCGCCGGCGGCGTGGGAGCGATCGGCATCAGCAACCTGGGCAAGCTGGCCGACAGCGACCGGTTCATGTTCGAGAACGCCACCGCGCCCATGAAGAACCTGGACGCCATCAACGGGAACTTCCAGCTGGTGCGCAACTCCCTGAGCAAGACCATCGCGGCCCCCGACAAGGAGAAGCTGGCGCAGGTCCTGGCCGCCTACGAGAAGAACTGGAAGCTCATGCAGGAGGCCATGACCGCCTACGCCAAGCAGGCCAGTTCGGCGGACGAGAAGGCCAACCTGGCCCGGCTCAGGGAACTGACCGTCACCTACGACCGGGAAGTGGCCCAGCCCATGATCCGGTTCCGGAACGAGAACAAGATCGCCGATTCGGTGGCCGTCTCCTACAGCCCCAACGTCGGCAAGATCACCAGCGAGCTCAACGGCGTCATCGAGAAGATGATCAAGGAGAACGTCGAGGAGGCCGAGGGCATCGCCGCCGCCAACGCCCAGACCGCCCATTCCGCCTCGGTCCAGATGACGGTGGCCATGGGCGTGGGCATGCTCCTGGCCGTGGGCCTGGGTCTCCTCGTGACGCGGCTGATCAAGCGCCAGGTCGGGGGCGAACCCGCCTACGCCGCGTCCATCGTGCGCCAGGTGGCCGAGGGCAACCTGGCCCTGGAGGTCGTGACGGAACGGGGCGATACGGAGAGCATGATGGCCTCCATCAAGGTCATGGTGGAAAAGCTGTCGGACGTCGTCGGCCAGGTGCAGGAGTCCTCGGACATGCTGGTGGGCGCCTCGGAGCAGCTCAGCGCCACGGCCCAGTCCCTGAGCCAGGGCGCCAGCGAACAGGCAGCGAGCGTGGAGGAGACCAGCGCCTCCATGGAGGAGATGAGCGCGTCCATCGCCCAGAACAACGAGAATGCCAAGGTGACCGGGGACCTGGCGACCCACACGGCCCAGGACACCCGGGAGGGGGGCCAGGCGGTGAAGGAGACCGTGGGCGCCATGAAGCAGATCGCCCAGAAGATCGCCATCATCGACGACATCGCCTACCAGACGAACCTCCTGGCCCTGAACGCGGCCATCGAGGCGGGCCGGGCCGGGGAGCACGGGAAGGGCTTCGCGGTGGTGGCGGCGGAGGTCCGGAAGCTGGCCGAGCGGAGCCAGATCGCGGCCGAGGAGATCAGCGGCCTCGCCTCGGGCAGCGTGGAGCTGGCGGAACGCGCCGGCAAGCTCCTGGACACCATCGTGCCCTCCATCCAGAAGACGTCGGACCTGGTCATGGAGATCGCCGCGGCCTCCGCGGAGCAGAACTCCGGCGTGGGCCAGATCAACGATGCCATCGGACAGATCAGCCAGTCCGTGGCCCAGAACGCCGCGGCCTCCGAGGAACTGGCCTCCACCTCCGAGGAGGTGAACGCCCAGGCGCAGGAGATGCAGAGCACCATGGGCTTCTTCCGTCTGGCGGGGGCCCGCCCCCAGGCCCGGGCCAAGGCTCCGGGGCGGCCCCCCGTCCAGGGCCGGAAACCCCGGGCCCTGGCCCCGGCCGTGGACGAACAGGAATTCTCGAGGTTCTGACTTGAAGGAGACGGCCATGGCCGAAGCGATGCAGGTCAACAAACGCACCCGGGGCGGCGTCGAGCGGGCCCAGGTGGAGAAGAAGGACCAGTTCCTGGCCTTCGTGCTGGGCGGCGAGAACTTCGCCATGGACATCCGGTCCATCAAGGAGGTGATCCAGTACGGGGCCCTCACCGAGGTGCCCCTCATGCCGGACTTCATCCGGGGCGTGATCAACCTGCGCGGGGCGGTGGTGCCGGTGATCGACCTCTCGGTCCGGTTCGGCCGGCCCGCCACGGAAGTGGCGCGGCGCACCTGCGTGGTGATCCTCGAGGTGGAGCAGGAGGGGGACATCGTGGAGCTGGGGGTCATCGTGGACCACGTGAGCGAGGTCCTGGAGATCGGCGCCTCCGACATCGAGCCGGCCCCGTCCTTCGGCAGCACCCTGAGAAGCGACTTCCTGGCCGGGGTGGGCAAGGTGGGCGGGAAGTTCGTCATCCTGCTGGACGTCAACCACGTCCTCTCCATCGACGAGATGGCGGCCCTGGCCTCGGGCGGTTCCAGGACGGAAGCCTCGTGACCCTGCGCCCTCCTCCTTCCGGGCTTCCGCTGGCTGCGGGTTCTCCAGCGATCTCGGACCAGGAGTTCGGCCGCATCCGGACCCTGGTCAAGCAGCTTACCGGCATCAACCTTTCGGACCAGAAGAAGGCCCTCGTGGTGGGCCGCCTCGGCAGCCGCCTCCGGCACCGCGGCCTGGCCTCCTTCGGGGACTACTTCAAGATCCTCCAGGACCCCTCCGAGAAGGCCGAGCTCCAGACGGCCATCGACCTGATGACCACCAACGAGACCAGCTTCTTCCGCGAGCCCGAGCACTTCCGCATCCTGGCCGACCACATCCGCGCCCTGCGCCCCGTGCCCTTCCCGTTCAAGGTCTGGAGCGCGGCGAGCTCGAGCGGGGAGGAGGCCTACACCATCGCCATGGTGCTGTCCGACCTCCTGGGCACCGCCGACTGGCAGGTGCTGGGCACCGACATCAGCACGCGCGTCCTGGAGCGGGCCCGCACCGGCCTCTACCCCATCGAGCGCAGCGCCGGCATCCCCAAGGACCTGCTCCACGCCAGCTGCCTCAAGGGCACCGGAAAACAGGAGGGAATGTTTCTCGTCAACCGGAATCTAAGACAGCGGGTGACCTTCACCCAGGCCAACCTCATCCAGCCCCTGCCAAGGCTGGGCCCCTTCGACGTCGCCTTCCTGCGCAACGTCCTCATCTACTTCGAGCCGCCCCAGAAGAAGCTCGTGGTGGACGCCGTGGCCGCGCAGGTCAAGCCGGGGGGCCTGCTCATCGTCGGCCACTCCGAGAGCCTGACCGGGCTCGATCACAACCTCACCCCCCTTCGCCCGACGGTGTATCGTGTCCCCTGAACCCATCAAAGTCCTGATCATCGACGATTCCGCGGTGGTGCGGCAGGCCCTCTCGGAGATCCTCGGGAAGGACCGCGGGATCAAGGTCATCGGCCAGGCCATGGACCCGCTGTTCGCCATGGAGAAGATGAAGAAGGAGTGGCCGGACGTCATCCTGCTGGACGTGGAGATGCCGCGCATGGACGGCATCACCTTCCTGCGCAAGATCATGGCCGAGCGCCCCACGCCCGTCATCATCTGCTCGTCCCTGACGGCCAAGGGCGCCGAGACCACCATGCAGGCCCTGGCCGCCGGCGCCTTCACGATCTTCACCAAGCCCACGCTCGGCGTTAAGAACTTCCTGGAGGACAGCTCCGGCGATCTGGTCATGGCGGTGCGGGCCGCCGCCGGCGCCCGGGTCAGCCGGGTGCTCAAGCCCGTCCCGCCCAAGGCCAACGCGGACATCGTGCTTCCGCCGGGAGGCGAGGCCATGGTGGTCACCACCGACCGGTTCACCGCCATCGGGACCTCCACCGGGGGGACCCAGGCGCTGGAGTTCGTCCTGGCCTCCCTGCCCCGCACCTGCCCGGGCATCGTGGTGGTCCAGCACATGCCCGAGAAGTTCACGGCCGCCTTCGCGGCCCGGCTCAACAGCATCTGCGAGATCGAGGTGCGGGAGGCGAAGACCGGCGACCGCGTCCTGGCCGGGCGGGCCCTCATCGCCCCCGGCGGCAAGCACCTCGTGGTGCGCCGGAGCGGCGCCCAGTACGTGGCCGAGGTGGTCAGCGCGCCCCCCGTGAACCGGCACTGCCCCTCCGTGGACGTGCTCTTCCGGTCCGTTGCCAAGTACGCGGGGAGGAACGCCCTGGGGGTCATCATGACCGGCATGGGCGACGACGGCGCCCGGGGCCTCCTGGAGATGAAGCAGGCCGGGGCCCACACCCTGGCCCAGGACGAGGAGAGCTGCGTGGTCTTCGGCATGCCCAAGGAGGCCATCAAGCTGGGCGCCGCCGACAAGGTCGTCCCCCTGTCCATGATTCCCGAACTGATCGCCCGCTGAAGCCCGGAGCAAGCCATGGAGCCCACGGATACCATCCTGGTCATCGACGACGACGCGGGCCTGCGGGTCGCCCTGCGGGCCTTCCTGGGAGGCATCGGCCTTCGGGTGCTGGACGCCCCCGACGGCGCCCTGGGCCTGGAGGTGGCCCTCCGGGAAAGACCCGGCCTGGTCCTCCTGGACCTGTCCATGCCCGGCATGAACGGCTTCGACGTCTGCCGGGAACTCCTGGCCCAGTCCGGGGACGGGCCTCCCACCGTGATCGTCATGAGCGGCCTCCTGGGCACCACCCAGCGGGTGCGGGCGTTCCACGCCGGAGCCGTGGACTGCCTGGCCAAGCCCGTCCAGTACGAGGAGCTGGAAGTCCGGGTGAAGACCCATCTCGCCATCCGCCGGAGGACGCAGGAGCTCAAGGAGAGCCGCGACAGCCTGGGCAAGGCCCTCCACGACGCCAGCGCCATGAACCGGAACCTCCTGGCCCTCAACGAGAAGCTCCAGCACTCCGAGGAGGTCAAGACCCGCTTCCTGGCCCTCATGCGCAACGAGATCAACAACCCCCTCGGCAGCATCATGGCCCTTTCCGACAGCATCGCCGACCCGGCCCTGCCCCCCGGCAAGGCCCGGGAGCTGGCGCTCCTGGTCAAGGACGAGGCGTTCCACCTGGACTGCCAGATCCGCAACGTCTTCGCCGCCGCGGAAGTGGAGGCCGGCGAGGCCAGCCCCTTCATCTCGAGGGTGGACGTGGGCTCCGTGGTGCGGGACGTGGCGGCCTCCTTCGAGCCCAAGGCCCGGGAAAGGGGGCTCGGCGTGGCCATCAGCCTCCAGGGCCTGGAGGCGGACTGGCACACCGACGCGGACATGCTCCACCACATCCTCGCCAACCTCGTCTCCAACGCCGTGCAGCACGGGGGGGGCGCCCTCGAGGTGCGCGCCGAGGTGACGGAGGCCGGCCTGGTCCTGGAAGTCCAGGACGGCGGTCCGGGCATGTCCGGGGAGGGCCTGAAGGCGATCTTCGAGCCCTTCCGGAACAAGGGGGGATCCTTCAAGGTGGCCCGGGGCCAGGGCCTGGGCCTGGTCGTGGTGCGGGCCCTGGTGGACATCCTGGACGGACGGTTCCACGTCGACAGCGAACCCGGCCGGGGCAGCCTCTTCCGCGTCGTCCTGCCCAGGGCCCTGTCCCTGGCGGACCCGGAAGCCCGTGCCCAGGACGACAACATCCTGATCTTCGACGAGCCGCAAGCGTTCTGACCATGGACCAGGTCTTGGAGAAGGTCCCCAGCCACTACCTCTACCCCTGCATGGTGTTCGCGCACCGGCAGGAGTTCGAGGTGTCGACGGTGCTGGGGTCCTGCGTGGCGGTGTGCCTCTGGGACGCGACGATGCAGATGGGGGGGATCAACCACTACATGCTGGCCCTGTGGAACGGGGACGGCCTGCCCACGCCCAAGTACGGCAACATCGCCATCGACAAGCTGATCCGGGCCATGCTCGACCGGGGCTGCACCCGGGAGCGGCTGGTGGCCAAGGTCTTCGGCGGGGGCAACGTCATCGGCAACAGCCAGGGCGCGGTCACCGTGGGCGAGCGGAACATCGCCGTCGCCAGGGAGCTGCTCCAGGAAGCCGGCATCCCCATCGTGGCCTCGGACGTGGGCGGGGACGTGGGGCGCAAGGTCATCTTCAACACCCGCACCGGGACCGTCCTCATGTCCCGCCTCAAGCGCATCGACGGCAAGCCCCTGGACCTCCCCGACGGCAGGCCGCGCTAGAATCCTCCAATGGAGGACCATGGCTGGATCGTCGTCAGGGACGCGCGGGAGCACAACCTGCGCGGCGTGGACGTGGCGATCCCCAGGGGCCGCATCACCGTCGTGACCGGGGTTTCGGGTTCCGGGAAGTCGTCCCTCGCCTTCGACACCCTCTTCCGGGAGGGCCAGCGGCGGTTCCTGGAGACCCTCCCCTCCTTCTCCCGGCAGTTCACCGGGGGCCTGGCGCGGCCGGCGGTGGCCTCCATCACCGGGCTGGGGCCTGCCGTGGCCGTGGGCCAGCGCGCGGCCCTGGCCAATCCCCGCTCCACCGTGGGCACCCTCACCGAGGTGTGGGACCTGCTGCGCCTCCTCTTCGCGCGGCTCGGGAAGGGGCCGGTCCCTCCCACGCGGGGGCTCTTCTCGTTCAACGGCCCGGAGGGCGCCTGCCCCGCCTGCGCCGGCCTGGGGGTGGAGGACCGGCTGGACCTGGACCTCCTGGTGGCCGACCCCGCCCGCAGCCTGCGCCAGGGGGCCCTCCACGTGAGCACGCCCAACGGCTACCTCATGTACTCCCAGGTGACCCTGGACGTGCTGGACCAGGTGCTGCGGGCCCACGGAGGCTCCGTCGACGTCCCCTGGCGGGACCTGGGGGACGAGGCCCGGCACGTGGTCCTGTTCGGCTCGGAGCGCCTGCGGGTCCCCTACGGCAAGCACCCCCTGGAATCCCGCCTCAAGTGGACCGGCATCACCGCCCGCCCCCGCCAGGACGGCTTCTACCGGGGCCTCGCGCCGGTCATGGAGGAGATCCTCCGGGGCAAGCGCAACGACTCCATCCTGCGCTACGTGCGCACCACCCCCTGCTCATCGTGCCTGGGGGCGCGGCTGCGTCCGGAGGCCCTGGCGGTCCGGTGGCGGGGCCTGGCCATCACCGACCTGGCCCGCAGGACGGCCTCGGAACTCCACGGATTCCTGGCGGGACTGGAGCCCTCCGGTCCCGGGGCCGGCGTCCTTGCGCCCATCCGGGAGGACCTCCTGGCCCGCACCGCCCTGATGACCGAACTGGGCCTCGGGTACCTGGCCTTCGACCGCCCCGCGCCCACCCTCTCCCTGGGGGAGGCCCAGCGCCTGCGCCTGCTCACCCTGGCCCTGGGGGAACTGCGGGGCCTCCTGCTGGTGCTGGACGAGCCTTCCGCCGGCCTCCACCCGGGCGACGCGGCGCGCCTGCTGGGCGTGCTGCGCCGGCTGCGGGACCAGGGCCAGACCGTGGTGGTGGTCGAGCACGATCCCGTCATCGCCCTGGGTGCCGACTGGATCGTCGACCTGGGCCCCGGTCCGGGCCGGGAGGGCGGAGGCCTGCTCTACAGCGGCCCCCCGGCGGGCCTTCTGGAACCGGGCGACGCCCCCACCCGCATCTGGCTGCGGGGCGGCTTCCGCCCTCCGCCCCGGACCCCCCGGGAGGGGCCCCGAACGCGCATCGAGGGCCTGTGCCGCAACAACCTGCAGGACCTCGCCATCGAGCTGGTGGAGGGCGGCCTCAACGTGGTCACCGGCGTCTCCGGGGCCGGCAAGACCTCCCTCCTGGAGGACGTCGCCGGACGCCGCCCGGCGCTCCTGGTGGACGCGTCCCCCATCGGCCGGACCCCGAGATCCAACGCCGCCACCTACACCGGCGCCTTCGACCTGATCCGGGCCCTCTTCGCCGCCACCCCGGAGGCCCGGGCCGCGGGCCTGGGCAAGGGCCACTTCACCTTCAACACGCCCGGAGGGCGCTGCGAGACCTGCGAAGGGGCCGGGGTGCTGGAGGTGGGCATGAAGCACCTGGGAACGGTGTCCGTGCCCTGCGGCGCCTGCGCCGGGCGGCGGTTCCACCCGGAGGTCCTGGCCGTTCCCTTCCGGGGCCGGAGCATCGCCGACGTGCTTGAGTGCAGCGTCCGGGAAGCCGCCGAGGTGTTCGGGGACCAGCCGAAACTGGCCCGCATCCTCACGGCCCTCCTGGACTGCGGCCTGGGGTACCTGCCCCTGGGCCAGCCCGCCACTACCCTCTCGGGCGGCGAGGCCCAGCGGGTCAAGCTGGCCACGGAGCTGGCCCGGGCGGGGAAGGGGACCGCCTTCATCGCCCTGGACGAGCCCACCACGGGGCTCCACGCCGCCGACACAAAGGTGCTGCTGCGGGCCTGGGACCGCCTCGCCCAAGCCGGCCACACCCTCCTGGTGGTGGACAACGATCCCGACGTGATCCTGCGCGCCGACCACGTCATCGACCTGGGGCCCGGCAGCGGTCCCGGAGGCGGCCGCATCGTCGTGGCCGGACCCCCCGCCGCGGTGGCCGCCTGCGCTGGCTCCCTCACGGGGGCGGGGCTGCGGGGCTTCCCCCTCCCCGCGGCGTCCCCGCCCGCCCCGGCCGCCGCCCCGCCCATGGAGCTCCGGGGCGTCACCACCCACAACCTGCGGGAGGTGGATGCCGCCTTCCCGGCGAGAGGTCTCACGGTGGTCACCGGACCCTCGGGTTCGGGCAAGAGCTCCCTGGCCTTCGACACCCTGCTGGCCGAGAGCCTCAACCGGTTCAACGACCTGGTGGCGCCCTGGGCGCGCCGGCTCCTGCCCCGCAAGGGCGGGGCCGAGTTCGTCTCGGCCCGCAACCTCCAGGCCGCCGTGGCCGTGCCCCAGGCTTCGGGCCGGCGCAACCCCCGCTCCCGGGTGGGCACCGTCACGGAGCTGGACGAACTCTACCGCATGCTCTGGTCCAGGGCCGGGTCGGAGCCGCTTCCCGCCTCGGCCTTCTCGCCCAACGCCGAAGCCGGGGCCTGCCCCCGGTGCAAGGGCCTGGGCTTCCTCCAGGCCTGCGACCCGGAGCGGCTCGTGACCGCCCCGGACCTGCCCCTCGGCGCCGGCGCCATGGACGGCACCCGCTTCGGCGCCTACCTGGGAGAGCCCGACGGCAGGTACGTCGCCACCCTCCTGGCCGCGGGCCGGAAGCTGGGGCTGGACTTCACCCTCCCCTGGCGCGGGCTGGACGCCCGCGCCCGGACCGTGGCCATGCGCGGCTGCGAGGGGATCCTGGACGTGGAGTGGGCCTACCGCCGGGGTCGGCGCGAGGGGGTGCACCGGCTCGCCACCCCCTGGGAGGGCTTCGCCGCCCTGGTGGACACCGAGTACGAGCGGGTGCACCTGGAGAAGGGCGAGGGCCTGGCGGAGCTCCTGGCCGAGACCCCCTGCCCGGACTGCCGCGGGGAGCGCCTGAACCCGCGGTCCCGGGGGGCCGCCTTCGCGGGGCTGCGCCTGCCCGAACTCGCGGGCATGCCCGCGGCCGCGGCCCGGGCCTGGTTCCGGTCCCTGGACCTGTCCGGTCCCGCCGCGGCCCTGCGGGAGGACATCCTGCCCCGCCTGGCGGCCCTGGAGGAGGCGGGCCTGGGGCACCTCGCGCCCGGGCGGGAGATGGCGAGCCTCTCCGGCGGCGAGGCCCAGCGGGTGAGGCTGGCCGCGTCCCTGGGCTCGGGCCTCTCGGGCGTCACCTACGTGCTGGACGAGCCGACCCTCGGCCTCCACCCCCGGGACACCGCGCGCCTGGCGGGGGTCCTGCGCGGCCTGGCCGACGCCGGCAACGCCGTCGTGGTGGTCGAGCACGACCCGGCCCTGGTGGCCCGGGCCGACCACATCCTGGAGCTGGGCCCCGGGGCGGGACCCGAAGGCGGCCGGGTGACGGGCCACGGCGCCCCGGGCTCCTTCCCTGCCTCCTCGCACACCGGCCGGATCCTGGCGCGGCGGACCCCGGCCGCGTTCGCCCCGGCGCGCTCGCTTTCCCCCGGCGTGTCCATCCGCGGCGCCAACCTCCACAACCTGCGCGGCCTCGACGTGGACCTGCCGGCGGGGGCCCTGGTGGCCGTCACGGGCGTCTCGGGCAGCGGCAAGTCCAGCCTGGTGCGGGGCGTCCTGGCGGCCTCGCTGCGCTCCCTCCTGGCCGGGCGGGGCCCGGTGGGCTGCGGGGAGCTGCGGGTCCACATCCCCCTCCGGCGCGTGGAGGTCCTGGACCAGGGGGGCTCCGGCCCGGGCTGGTCCACCACCGTGGCCACCGCTGCGGGCCTGGCGGAGCCCCTGCGCCGGCGCTTCGCCGCCACCCCCCGGGCACGGGCCCTGAAGCTCGCGGCCAGGCACTTCTCCACGGCCTCGGCGGGAGGGCGCTGCGAAGCCTGCGAGGGCAGGGGGGTGCTCACCGTTGCCATGGACCTCCTGCCGGACGTGACCGTGGGGTGCGAGACCTGCGGGGGCGCGGGCTTCCGGCCTGAGGTCCTGGAGTGTCTCCTGGAGGGCCGGTCCATCGCCGGGGTCTTCGCCTCGACCGTGGAGGAGGCCCTGGCCCTTTTCGGGTCCGACCCGGTCCTGGCGGGGCCCCTGGACGCCCTGGCCCGGGTCGGCCTGGGCTACCTGCGCCTGGGGCAGCCCGGCCCGGGACTCTCCGGCGGGGAATGGCAGCGCCTGCGCCTGGCCTCCATCCTCGCCGCGCCTCCGGAAGGCGCCGCCGTGCTCCTGGACGAGCCCGCGCGGGGCCTGGGGGCCGGCGACGTGGAGCGCCTGGTGGCGGCGCTGCGCCGGCTGGCCGGAGGCGGCAACCTGGTGGTGGCCGTGGAGCACGACCTGGACCTGGTGCGCGCCGCGGACTGGGTCGTGGACCTGGGCCCCGGGGGCGGGCCCCAGGGCGGGGACCTCGTGGCGGCCGGCACGCCCGCGGACATCATGGCGTGCGGGGCCTCGGCCACGGGCTTTGCATTGAACCATTAATACCGCGTTCTTGCTATATTCTAGGGGACACGGGGCCGCATTCGGGCGGCCGTTCTGTTTTGACAGGGAAGCCCCCATGCCCGACATCCGCCGCCTGTTCGTGGAGAAGAAGCCCGAGTTCGCCGTGGAGGCGGAGAAGCTTCGCCACGACCTGCGCGAGCAGCTGGGCATCACGGGCCTGGAGGGCGTGCGCCTCGCGGCGCGCTACGACGTGGAGGGCCTCTCCGCGGCCCACCTCGAGGCGGCGCGCTGGACCGTCTTCGCCGAACCCCCGGTGGACGCGGTGTTCGACGAGGAACTGCCCGTGGGCCCGGAGGAGACGGCCCTGGCCGTGGAGTACCTGCCCGGGCAGTACGACCAGAGGGCCGACAGCGCCGCCCAGTGCCTCCAGCTCCTGTCCCACGGCGCGCGGCCCGCGGTGGCCGGGGCCCACGTCTTCGTCTTCCGGGGCGCGCTGGCGCCCGGGGACCTGGACCGCATCCGGGGTTTCCTCATCAACCCCGTGGACAGCCGGGAGGCCTCCTGGCACAAGCCCGCGACGCTCACCCCGGTCCTGCCCGAGCCCGCCGCCGTGGCCGTGCTGGACGGCTTCAACGAGGGCGGCCGGGCCTTCCTCGAGGAACTGCATGCCCGCATGGGCCTGGCGATGACCCTGGCGGACCTGGAGCACACCCGCACCTACTTCCGGGGCGAGGGCCGCAACCCCACCGAGACCGAGCTGCGCCTGCTGGACACCTACTGGTCCGACCACTGCCGGCACACCACCTTCCTCACCCGGGTCACGGACGTGGCCGTGGAGGACGGCCCCATGGCCCGGCCCATCCGGCGCGCCTACGGGGCCTACCGCGACCTGCGGGCCGAGGTCTTCGGGGAGGAGCTGGCGGACCGCCCCGAGTGCCTCATGGACATCGCGCTGCTCCCCGCCCGGGCCCTGCGCAGGGCCGGCAAGCTCGACGACCAGGAGCTCACCAGCGAGATCAACGCGTGCTCGGTGGTGGTGGACGTGGACAACACGGCGGCTCCCGGCGGCCATGAGCCCTGGCTGCTCATGTTCAAGAACGAGACCCACAACCACCCTACCGAGATCGAGCCCTTCGGCGGAGCCGCCACGTGCCTGGGCGGGGCCATCCGCGACCCGCTCAGCGGGCGCTCCTACGTGTACCAGTCCATGCGGGTGACGGGCTCGGGCGACCCCCGGGTCCCCATGGACGCCACCCTCCCCGGCAAGCTGCCCCAGCGCAAGATCACCCAGGAGGCCGCCCAGGGCTTCGCCTCCTACGGCAACCAGATCGGCCTGTGCACGGGCCAGGTGACGGAGTACTACGATCCGGGCTTCGTCGCCAAGCGCATGGAGATCGGCGCGGTGGTGGGCGCCGTGCCCCAGGCCCAGGTGCGCCGCGAGGAGCCCGCGCCCGGCGACGTGATCATCCTGGTGGGGGGCCGCACCGGCCGCGACGGCATCGGCGGCGCCACCGGCAGCTCCAAGAGCCACACCGAGGACTCCATCGATACCTGCGGCGCCGAGGTGCAGAAGGGGGATCCCCCCATGGAGCGCAAGCTCCAGCGCCTGTTCCGCTCCCCCGCCTTCTGCCGGCTGGTGAAGAAGTGCAACGACTTCGGCGCCGGCGGCGTGGGGGTGGCCATCGGGGAGCTGGCCCCGGGCCTGGTCATCGACCTGGACGTGATCCCGCGGAAGTACGAAGGCCTCAACGGCACCGAACTGGCCATCGCCGAGAGCCAGGAGCGCATGGCCGTGGCCGTGGCCGCGGAGGACGCCCCGGAGGTGCTCCGCCTGGCCTCCCTGGAGAACCTGGAGGCCACCCTGGTGGCCCGGGTGACGGAGGAGCCGCGCCTGCGCATGACCTGGCGCGGCCGCACCATCGCCGACCTCTCCCGCGAGTTCCTGGACACCAACGGCGCCGCCCAGTTCACCTCGGTGCGCATCGAGTCCCCCGCCGCGGCCACGCCCTTCGCCGCGCCCCCCGTGGCCCCGGAGGACCTGGAGCGCCGCTGGCTGGAGGGCCTCGGGGACCTGAACACCTGCAGCCAGCGCGGCCTGGGCGAGAAGTTCGACTGCACCATCGGCGCAGGCACCGTGCTGGCCCCCTTCGGAGGGCGCCTCCGGCGCACGCCGGGCGAGGCCATGGTGGCCAAGTTCCCCGTGCAGGACGGCGAGACCCTGTCGGCCAGCGCCATGAGCCACGGCTACTTCCCCGCCCTCAGCCGCTGGAGCCCCTTCCACGGCGCGGTGTGGGCCCACGTGCAGGCCGCGGCGCGCCTGGCGGTGGTGGGCGCGGACCCGCGCAAGCTGCGCTTCACGCTGCAGGAATACTTCGGCAAGCCCGCAGGCGACCCCGTGCGCTGGGGCCGGCCCTTCGCGGCCCTCCTGGGGGCCCTGCACGCCGAGCTGGCCCTGGGCGCCCCCGCCATCGGCGGCAAGGACTCCATGAGCGGCACCTTCAAGGACCTGGACGTGCCCCCGACCCTGGTGGCCTTCGCCGTGGACGTGGTGCGGGCCGACCAGGTCACCAGCCCCGAGTTCAAGGGCCCCGGCCACGCCGTGGTGCTGATCGATCTCCTGCGGACCGAGGAGGCCCTCCCCGACTGGGAGGTGCTCGACAAGACCTACGCCCACGCCGCCCGGCTCGTGCGGGAGGGCAGGGTGCTGGCCGCACGCACCGTGGGCATGGACGGCCTCGCCCCCGCCCTGTCGATCATGGCCTTCGGCAACGGCGTGGGGCTCGAACTGGAGTGCCGCGAACCCTCCCACTGGTTCGCCCCCCGCCCCGGCGCCCTCGTGCTGGAGCTCGACGGCGACCTGGAGGAGCTGCTGGACGGCCTCGCCTGGACCCGCCTCGGCACGACCCGGGCCGAGCCCGTGATCCGCACGAAGGGCATGGTCCTGCCGCTGGACCGGGCCATGGCCGCCTGGGAGGCGCCGCTGGAGCCCATCTTCCCCACCCGCCTGGAGGGCGCAGCCCCGGCGCTGCCGCCCTTCCAGCCCCGCGTGCTCCATGCGCCCCGGGGGCCCGCCCTGGGCCTCGCCCGTCCCCGGGTGGTCCTCACCGTCTTCCCCGGCACCAACTGCGAGTACGACACCGCGCAGGTCTTCGAAAGGGCCGGGGCCGTGGCCGAGACCGTGGTCTTCCGCAACCTGGACGCCCGGGCCGTGGAGGAATCCCTGGACGCCATGGCCGAAGCCATCGCCCGGGCCCAGATCCTCATGATCCCCGGCGGCTTTTCCGCCGGCGACGAGCCCGAGGGCAGCGGCAAGTTCATCGCCGCCGCCTACCGCAACCCCCGGGTGAAGGACGCCGTGCACGAGCTGCTCAGCAAGCGCGACGGTCTCGTGCTGGGCATCTGCAACGGCTTCCAGGCCCTGATCAAGCTGGGCCTCGTGCCCTTCGGCGAGATCCGCGACCTCGACCCCCGCAGCCCCACCCTCACCTTCAACAGCCTGCGGTACGCCAGCCGCTTCGCCCGCACCCGCGTGGTGGCCAACGGCAGCCCCTGGCTCTCCCGGCTCCAGCCCGGCGCCGTCCACACCGTGGCCATCGCCCACGGCGAGGGCCGGATCGTGGGCCCCGCCGACGTGCTGGAGGACCTCCTTGCCCGGGGCCAGGTGGCCACCCAGTACGTGGACGAAAGGGGCGAGCCCACCCTGGACCTGGAGTTCAACCCCAACGGCAGCTCCCTGGCCATCGAAGGCCTCACGAGCCCCGACGGCCGGGTCTTCGGGAAGATGGCGCACCCCGAGCGCTACACGCCCCACGTGTGGTTCAACGTGCCGGGGGACAAGGACATGGAGATCTTCAGGGCGGGCGTCGACTACTTCCGGTGAATGGGGGTCATCCGTATCCCCTCAGCCACCCCCGTCCATCCGAAAGTGCTGTCTGCAAAAGGCTTTTGGGCTTTTCCTCGGCGATCCTCGGTCCCCTCGGCGCCTCGGCGTTAGGCTTTTTGCCGGTTGGCTCGGCGCGAGTAATCTTTGCATCGGCATAACCTAGGAATAATTTAACGCCGAGGCGCCGAGGAATCCGAGGATCGCCGAGGAAAAGCAAAAATTGCATTAACCCAATTATCAACAGCGTTGGATACCCGGCTGAGGGGATACTGTGGATCTTGGACGCCCGTGGGCCGGAGGTTGTTCATGCCGCTCTCGTTGGCGGTTGGTGAATAAGGCGAGTGCCATCGAGGCTTATTTGGGAAAATCTCCCCCAGGCCTGACGGCTTTTGATTTCACCATGCGCACGACAGCCTTTATTAATGCTATGAATATCGATAACAATCCAAATGCCATAATATTCAATAATAGGAATTGAATGACGAATGGAAGTTTGTTAAGACAACTTTCAATATCAATAGCTTTTATAAAAATTGGTGTGGTGACGGCAACAATGAAAACCATGCTCGATGCAATCAACCTTGTTTGATTTAATACCATTGGTGGATCCTTATTATGCAGTGAGTAGTTGTTGGTTTAATATCTTATATCGGGTTTATTGCCCGCGCAATTGGTGTCCGAATAGTTCTGGATGGCACGGAAATTAGCCTTCCAGTTTTCTTCGTTCCTATGGAATTTCTCCCTAAGCTCGATACCGCCCGGAACGGCAGAGGAAACCAGTCCCCCAAGCCCTGCAATGATTCCCACCGTTACGGCACCGGCTCCTCCAACGGGAGCGGCCCCCACTCCGAATCCGAACAATGCGCCAATCGTCGCAGCTGTTTCCCCTGCCAAGGATTGAGTTCGAGGCCAAGTCCATCCACTGTGACCCGGGGATCTGTTTTCCGTCCTCAAGAACGGTAAATCCAGGACTGGAAGGGGCCCCAGGGAAGGCTAGTGCTGTCATTCCGCCGTCCAGGTTTTCGGTCAGGTAGCCGAAATGCATTCCTGCTGAAATCGGACAACCCTTCCGGCATTGGACCACCTGAGTGCCGGGGCGTCCCGGACCCGGTTCCGAATGCCCCAAGGGGCCGGTCATGTAAGCCGCATCGAACCAGAAATAAACCGGAATGGTCACTTCCCCCGGAATCGTGGAGGCAGGCATTCCAAAAAACGGATCCCCATTCAGAAGCGAAATCCCCCAATCGCAGGTTCCGGGGCCGACTTCCGCGGGCATGGCACCCTGGGGGGGCGCTCCTGCGGTTAGGCCGCCCGTGAAGGGAAAGGTGAAGCCTAAAGTAATATAGGATAAAAACGAATCATAAATTTCACCTGTCGTAATAGATTTTTAACGATATCAAACGCTTGCGCTGGATAATGGAGAGCCAATTTTTTTGGTGCTGTAAAATGGTATTGAAATCCCATTCAAGGAGAAATGCCCGGATCCTCTGGGCCAAGCCGGTTGGTGATGAGGCGGGCCGTGGGCATTTACAGAAATTAGTGATGGCCTCGCCACTTTGCAACAGAATTATTCATCTTCCACGAATAGTGGTGTTCAAAGCCAGTGCGAAGGCGATCACCCCACCCCCCATCGCGAGTCGTATCCATTCCACCCGCTCTCCGAACACCAGGCCCGAAGCCAGGATGGCCAGGGGCACCTTGGCGTTGTTGAAGACCGCCAAGGTGCCCACGTCCACCTTGCGGGCGCCGGCGTTGAAGAGGAAGAAGCCCAGTCCGGAGGCCACCAGGCCCAGGTAGGCGAGCACCAGGACCTGGGAGGCGGAGGCCTGCCGGATCCGGGGAAGGTCGATCCCGGGCACGGCCATGGCCAGGGTCACCAGGGCGGCGCCGGCGAAGAGGAGCCCCATGAGCTGGCGGTCGGGCCTTCCAAGGCGGCGCGCCAGGCGCCGGTACCCCACCTGGCCCAGGGCGAAGCAGGCGTTGGAGGCCATGACCAGGAGGAAGCCCAGGAGCACGCCTTCCTGGCGCACCCGCGCGCCCAGGCAGATCGCGGTGCCTGCCACGGCCAGCGCCGCCACGCCCAGCACGGACCAGGACATGCGCAGGGAGAGGGCATCGTCGGCCAGGGCCACGAGGATGGGCGTGAAGATGGTGAAGAGGGCCACCTCGCTGGGCAGCAGCCACCGGAAGCTGGCGGTGTAGAAGACGTACATCAGGCCGAACTGAAGCGCGCCCACCAGGGCCAGCGCGAACCCGTCCCGCCGGGCCAGGCCCCTGATCCGCACGAAGGGCAGGAAGAGGGCCAGGGCCAGCAGGGACCGGGCGGCGGCCACGAAGGGCGCCCCCAGCGGACTGACCCGGGGGATCAGTCCGAAGGAGAGGGCCCAGAGGAGGGAGACGGCGAGAAGAAAGACCATCCCCCAACTCTACCTCAGGGACGCGTGGAGGCCTCCAGGAGGTAGACGAAGCTGCGGTAGATGGAGCCGGTGGAGCGGGTCATGCCGATCTCGCAGGTGCGGCTGCTGGAGAGGTGGGCGTCGAAGGCGCCCTTGCGGACCTCGGCGGACTCGTGCTTGGTGGCCGAGGCGGTGAGCTCGGGCACCATGAAGCCGCGGTCGCCGGCGAAGCCGCAGCAGCCGGCATCCTTGGGCACCAGCACCTTCTCGGCGCAGGCCTTGGCGACGCCCTCGAGCTTGGGGGCGAGGGCCATCTTCGTCAGGGAGCACACCGGGTGCAGCACGGCCGAGCCGATCTTGCGCTTGACCTGCAGCTTGGGGAGCAGGACGTCATGGGCGAAGGCCACGGCGTCCAGGATGGTGAGCTTGTCGAACTTCGCCTGGTTCTCGGGGGTGAGGTAGGCGCGGCAGGTAGTCAGGCCGTAGGTGCAGGGGGACGTGTCCACCACCACGGGCAGTTCGCCTTCGTGGCTCCAGGTCCAGAAACGCTCGATGGCCTGGTTCACGGTGAACGTGTGGGCCAGGTCGAAGCCCTTGGAGGAGAAGGGGACCCCGCAGCAGGTGCCGGCGACGTCGGTGGGGATGTGCACGGGCACCCCGGCGCGGGCGGAAACGGCGACGAGGGCCTCGACGAGGCTGATGCTGGTGTCCTCCCCGGGCAGGTGGCCCATGGTGCGGGAGATGCAGGCCGGGAAGTAGATGGCCTGGGCGCCGGCGCGTTGCGTGACCGGAAGCTTGCCCTTGGCCGCCTTGGGCATCTCCGGGCTCCACTGGTGGGCCCAGCCGAAGGCCTTCAGGATCCGGGTGAGCATGGGCATGGCGGCGTTGCCGAAGATGCTCTGCACGACATGGCCGGAGCGCAGGCCCAGGCGGACTCCGGGCTCGAGGGTGGCGAAGTTGCGGGCCACGGTGAGCGCGAGCTTCTGGGCGCGGGGGGAGTGGCTGGCGCGGCGGAAGCGCTTGGTGAGCTGGCCCGTGTCGATGCCCACGGGGCAGGCGGTGGCGCAAAGGCCGTCCACGGCGCAGGTCTGCAGGGCCATGTAGGGGAAGGCCTCGGTGAGCGAGCCCAGGAGGCCGGGGTTTTCCCGGGTGCCCTCCAGGCGGGCCATTTCGCGGCGCACCACGATGCGCTGGCGGGGGGTGAGGGTGAGCTCGCGGCTGGGGCACTTGGGTTCGCAGTAGCCGCACTCGATGCACTTGTCGACCTCCTCCTCCACCCCTGGCATGGGCTTGAGGTCGGCCAGGTGGCCCTTGGGGTCGGCGGTGAGGATGACGCCGGGGTTGAGGAGCCGCTCGGGGTCCACCAGGGCCTTGAGCTTTTCCATGACGGCCTTGGCCTCGGCGCCCCACTCGGTCTCCACGAAGGGGGCCATGTTGCGCCCGGTGCCGTGCTCGGCCTTGAGGGCGCCGTCGTACTTCTTCACCACAAGCTCCACCACGTCGTCGATGAAGCGGGCGTACCGGTCCACCGCGGCCTGGTCGTTGAAGGACTGCGTGATGACGAAGTGCAGGTTGCCGTCCTTGGCGTGGCCGAAGATGATCGCCTCGTCATAGCCGTGCTTGGCGAAGAGCCTGGTGAGATCCACGGTGGCGTCGGCGAGCTTCTCGATGGGGAAGGCCACGTCCTCGATGATGACGGTGGTGCCGCGCTTGCGCACCGCCCCCACGGAGGGGAAGGTGCCCGAGCGGATCTTCCAGAAGAGGGCCTGCTCCACGGGGTTGTGGGTGAACTTGGCGGGCTCCAGGAGGGTCAGGCCGGCGGTGGCCCCGATGGCCCTGGCCTCCAGGTCGTACCGGGCCGCCTCCTCCTGGCCCTGGAACTCCACCAGCAGGGCCGCGGCGCCCTCGGGCAGGCCCTTGATGGAGGGGGGGATGCCGGCCTGGTTCTCCACGGAGCGAAGGCTGGCGCGGTCCAGCAGTTCGAGGGCCGCGGCGCCCGCGTCCCTCAGGGGCACGATGGCCGCGCATGCGGCGTAGACGTCGGGGAAGATGAGGAAGCCGGTGACCTTCACCGGCAGGTCCGGCACCGTCCTCAGGATCGCCTCGGCGATGAAGGCGAGGGTCCCCTCGGAACCCACCAGCAGGTTGCGGAAGATGTCCACGGGGCGCTGGAAGTCCAGGAAGGCGTTGAGGGAGTAGCCGGTGGTGTTCTTGATCTTGTACTTGGCGCGGATGCGCGTGGCCAGGGGCGCGTTGGCCTCCAGCTCGGCCTTGAGGGCCAGCAGGCCCTCCCACAGGGCGGGTTCCGCGGCCTTGAAGGCCTCGTCCGCATCGGGGCGGGCGGTGTCGATCACCGTGCCCGAGGGCAGGACGAAGGTGAGGGAGTCCAGGGTGTGGTAGGCGTTCTGGGCGACGCCGCAGCACATGCCGCTTGAGTTGTTGGAGAGGATGCCGCCCACCGTGCAGGTGTTGATGGAGGCGGGATCGGGGCCCATCTTGGACTTGAACCGGCCCAGGGCCAGGTTCACGTGGGCGCCGATGACGCCGGGCTGGACCTTGACCTTGGCGCCGCCCTCGAGCACCTCGATGCCGCGCCAGTTGCGCGCGACCTCGACGAGAATGCCGTCGGAGACCGACTGGCCGGAAAGGCTCGTGCCCGCCGCCCGGAAGGTCATGGGCATGCGGAGCGCGTGGCTGGCCCGGAAGAGGCCCTTGACCTCCTCGACGTTGCCGGCGAATACGACGGCCTTGGGGATCAGCCGGTAGAAGCTCGCGTCGGAGGCGAAGGCGATGAGGTCCACGGGGCGGTCCAGGACACGGTCCTGGCCCACGATGGCTGCGAGGGAATCCCGGAGGGTGGCGGCGTTGGTCATTGTACTGTCCTCGGGCCCTGGCGGCCCTGAAAAGGGTCCCGCCAGCGGGAGGCTGGCAGGACCCGGTCGTGCGGAAACGAACTCGTCCTACTTGACGGGCGTCGCGACGGGAGCTGCCACGGCGGGAGCCGGGGCGGCGACGGTGACGACGGGAGCCGGCGCCGGGGCGGTGGGCATCCAGCTGGAGGGGAGCACCTTGGCGTAGAGCATGATCACGATGCCCACGAGGGCCGCCAGCACGATGCTGTGCCAGAAGACGTAGCGGAGGATCGTGCCTTCCTGGCCTTCCTGGTGGGTGGCGACGGAAGCCACGACGAGGCTCTGGGCGTCGATCATCTTGCCCATGACGCCGCCGCAGGTGTTGGCCGCGGCCGTGAGCATCGGGTTGAGGCCCAGCTGCTGCGCGGTGATCTTCTGCAGGCCGCCGAAGAGCACGTTGGAGGAGGTGTCGGAACCGGTGAGGGCCACGCCCAGCCAGCCCAGCATGGCGCTGAAGAAGGGGAAGACGGCGCCGGTGGCGGCAAAGGCCAGGCCCATGGTGGCGTCCAGGCCCGCGGACTTGGTGCAGAAGCCCAGCGCCAGCATGGCGGCGATGGTGAGCAGGGAGATGCGGACGCGCTTGACGGTGTTGCCCCAGATCTTCAGGAGCTGCCAGGGACCGAAGCCCAGGAGGAGGCCGCCCGCGATGCCGGCCAGCATGAGGCTGGTGCCGGTGGCGGAGAGCCAGTTCAGGGTGTAGACGGCGGCTTCCTTGGAGGGCTTGGCGACGACCGGCGGGGTCTTGGTGACGGCCATGTGGAGCAGGGGCATCGGGTAGTCGAGCTTGGAGATGCCGTAGAGGAAGTTGGGAGCGGCCTTGGTGCCGCCGTTCAGGAAGGTCTTGACCTGGGGGGTGCCCCAGGCGAACACGAACAGGGACAGGAAGACCCAGGGCATCCAGGCCTTGACGACCTTGCCGGTGGACTGGTCGGGGATCTCGGCGTGGGCTTCCTCGCGCTCATGCTCGTAGCGCCAGAGGGTCTTGGGCTGCCAGAACTTGAGGAGGATGACCGTGCAGACCATGGAGATGATGGCGCCGGCGATGTCCACCAGCCAGGGGCCGTGGTAGTTGCTGACGAGGAACTGGCAGACGGCGAAGGAGGCACCGGCGGTGAGGCAGGCGGGCCAGACTTCCATCATGGCTTTGCGGCCGGCCATGGTCCAGATGATCCAGAAGGGCACGACCAGGGAGAAGATGGGCAGGATGCGGCCCGCGGCGGCGCTGAGCAGCTCCAGGGGCAGGCCCGTCACGCCGGCGAGGGCGATGAGGGGGGAACCCAGGGCGCCGTAGGCGACGGGGGCCGTGTTGCCGATGAGGGCGAGGCCGGCGGCCTGGAGGGGCCGGAACCCGAGGCCGATGAGCATGGCCGCCGAGATGGCCACCGGGGTGCCGAAGCCCGCGGCGCCTTCGATGAAGGCACCGAAGCTGAAGGCGATGAGCAGGGCCTGGATGCGGCGGTCGGCCGCGATCCCGGCGATGGAGTGCTTCACCACCTCGAAATCACCGGATTTCACGGTGATGTCATAGATGAAGATGGCGTTCAGCACGATCCAGCCGATGGGCAGCAGCCCGTACAGGGCGCCGTTCACCGCGGCCATGCCCGCGAGCTTGGCGGGCATGTGGTAGACGAAGATCGACACCAGGAGCGCGGTGGCGAGGCCCAGAAGGGCCGAAATATGTGCCTTCACGTGCCAGAAGGCCAGCAGGCCCAGGAGCACGAACACGGGCAGGGCGGCCACGAGGGCCGACAAGAAGATGTTGCCCATTACGGGCGAGTACACCTGAGTCCAATTCATTGGACCTCCTTTAGGTGAGGAGTGGGTGGGTTGGAAGAAAGATCAGGGGAGCGAGAAAGACTACCAAAGGTCTGGTGGTCCTACCACCAAATTTTTAGACAACTTCGTCCGTTTTCTAACTTGATTTAATGCAGCACTTCCATTTGCACCGAAGATTTTGTATTCATGCTTTGGGCCGGTTTCCCGCCCCCTGGGCCTGCTAGGATCGTGGCGAGGTTCCCCGTGGCCATCGAATTCACTCCCGTAAAGACCAAGCGCATATATGAAGAGATCGCCGACCAGATCCAGCAGCTCATATCCGGCGGGGCGCTGAAGCCCGGAGACAAGCTGATGTCCGAACGGGAACTGGCCGACAAGCTCCAGGTGAGCCGCGTATCCGTGCGCGAGGCCATCCGGTCCCTGGAGATGCTGGGGTTCATCGAGATCCGCCACGGCGAGGGCACCTTCATCCGGGATGCGTCGGCCAACGAGGTGATCCGCCCCCTGGCCATGTTCCTGGCGGTGGAACGCGGTTCGCTCCTCGACATGTTCGAGGTGCGGCGCATCTTCGAGACCGCCACTTCTGCGCTGGCCGCGGAACGCGCCACGGACGAGGAGATCGAGCAGATAGGAATGCTCCTTGAAAAGATGAAGGATCGCATCCGGCAGGGAGACTCTGAAAAAGGAGAGGAATATGATGGAGCCTACCACTATGCGGTGGCGGAGGCGACCCATAACAATCTTTTGATCAAACTACTTCGCACCGTCCATGAGGAATGGAGCAAGGCGGTGTCGGCCGGAAGCCAGCAGCTGCTCCTGGACACCCCCAACAACGCCCAGAAGATCATCGACCAGCACACCCGGGTCTTCGAGGCGATCAAGGCCCACGATGCCGAGACGGCCTCCAGGGCCATGCTGGAGCACGTGACCTTCGCCGAGCGCGAGATCCGCAAGCGCCTATAGGTTGTTCACCAGCACGACGACGAGGCGCTTGGGTCCGTGCACCCCGTAGGCCAGGGTCTGCTCGATGTCCGCGGTCTTGCTGGGGCCGGAGATGAGCAGGGAATTGCGGGCGGTGCCCTTGCCCCAGCCGCGGGTCCGCATGGCGGACCAGAGGGTGTCCTCGATGGCCGAGGCCAGGAGCAGGGCGATGTGCACCGGAGGGACCAGGGAGAGGAGGCGCGGCTCCTCGGGGCCGGGTTCCAGCAGCAGGCCGCCGGTCTCCGCCACCCCCGCCAGGGCCGTGGTGAAGCCGGCCGCCACCCCGTCGAAGAGGGTCGCCTTGAAGGACTCCACGGGGTCCTGGTAGGGGATCAGCTCCGGGTCCCGGGGCGTCCATGCGGCAGCCAGGGCCTGCCCGGCGGCGCATCGGGGTCCATAGAGCAGGTTGGCGAAGCCCTCGTCCCGGCAGAAGCCCAGCACCACGCCGGGCCACTGGCCCGGAGCGGCCTCCAGGAACTCCGTGTGCACGGCCTCCATGCCCCGGCGAAGCCGGGCCATCCGTTCCGCGGGCGCCCAGGTGCGTCGGGCCAGGACGGCGGTGTCGGGCAGGGGGACGGCCTCTCCGCCCCCACCGGCGCGGAGGCGTTCCAGGATCTCGGCGCGGGCGTCAGCCATGGGGGAGTCCCTCCTCTCGGACGCGTTCCTGCAGGGAGCGCCGGGCGGGCACCGGCTTGGCCCGGGACAGGGTCCAGGCCTTGAGCAGGGGCAGGCCGCCGGGGATCAGGCGGCGGAACCGGGTGGCGCACCAGGCCGCGAGCCGGTAGACCCGGGGCCGGGAGAGCACGGCGGCCCACAGGCGCCAGGCCAGGTCCTCGGTCGCGGTCCGCCCCGTTCCCCGGCCCTCCACGGCGGAGGCGGCGTCCCGGTGGGTGGCCTCCCGCCGGAGGCGGACGATGATCTCGGGGATGGGGATCTCCACCGGGCACACCTCGGCGCACGCGCCGCAGAGGCTCGAGCCGTGCAGCAGTTCATGGCGGACGCCCACCCCCTCCATCTGGGGGGTGAGGATGGTGCCGATGGGACCGGGGTACACCGCCTGGAAGGCGTGGCCCCCCACCCGCGTGTACACCGGGCAGTGGTTCATGCACGCCCCGCAGCGGATGCAGCGCAGGGTCGCGCGAAGCTGGGGATCGGCGTAGATGCGGGAGCGGCCGTTGTCCAGGATCACCAGGTGCACCTCCCGGGGGCCGTCCAGCTCCCCGGGGCCCCGGGGACCGCGGATGAGGTTGAGGTAGGTGCTCACGGCCTGGCCCGTCGCCGAGCGCGTGAGGAGGGCGTAGAGGGGCGCCACGTCCTCCAGGGTCTCCACCACCTTCTCAAGGCCCATGACGGCGATGTGCAGGGGCGGCACGTGGGTGCTCATGCGCCCGTTGCCCTCGTTCTCCACGAGGCAGAGGGTCCCGGTGTCCGCCACGGCGAAATTCACGCCGGAGAGCCCTGCGTCGGCCTCGAAGAACTTCCGGCGCAGCACCTTGCGCGCCAGGGCGGTGAGCTCGTCCACGTCCTCGGTGTACTTCGCGTCCTTGATCTTCTGGCTGAACTGCCGGGCGATCTGCGTCTTGTTCTTGTGGATGGCCGGCATGATGATGTGGCTCGGCGTCTCCTGGTCCAGCTGGATGATGTACTCCCCCAGGTCCGATTCCAGGGCCTCCACGCCATGGGCCTCCAGGAAGTGGTTGAGCCCCATCTCCTCCGACACCATGGATTTGCCCTTGACCAGCCGGGTGGCCCCCCGGGCCTGCAGCAGCCCCAGGATCAGCTCGTTGCCCTCTTCGCAGGTGCGGGCCCAGTGCACCTGGATCCCGTTGCGCAGGCAGCTGGCCTCCAGCTGCTCCAGCAGTGCGGGCAGCTTCAGCAGGCTCCGGGCGCGGATGGCCGTGCCCAGGTGGCGCATGGCCTGGAAGTCCTCGGGGTCGGGGAACTGGGCGGCCCGCTTGGCCATGAGGCCGTCCATGGCCCGGCGGAAGTTGGCCCGGATCTGGGGGTCGCCCAGGGCCTGGGCGGCGGATTCCCGGAAGCCCGTCTCAGCGTGCATGGGTGCGCTCCCAGAGGAATTCGGCGATGTGCTGGACCCGGAGGGCCTCGCCCTTGGCCTCCAGGGCGCCCTGGACGTTGAGGAGGCATCCGCCGTCCGTGCTGAGCACCCGGCTGGCCCCCGTGGCCACCGCGTCGGCGGCCTTGTCGCAGGCCATGGACCCCGAGATCTCCGGATGCCGCACGGCGAAGGTGCCCCCGAAGCCGCAGCACTCCCGCTCCCGCCCCAGGGGCGCCAGCTCCACGTTGGCCAGCTGGCCGAGAAGGGACTGGGGCTGGCCCTCGAGGCCCAGGTCCCGCAGGGCGTGGCAGGAGCTGTGCCAGGTGACCTTCACCGGCTCCCCGAGGTCCTCGAGCCGGACGTCCAGAACATCCACCAGGAACTGCGTGAGCTCGAAGACGCGCCCGCTGAAGGCCCGGACCCGGGCCTCGTCGGGCTCGCCGTGGAAGAGCTCCGGGTAGTGGTTCCGCATCATGCCCGCGCAGCTTCCGGAAGGGAGCACGACGGGGATGTCCAGGGGGAAGAGGGCCACCTGGCCCCGGGCCACCGCCCGCGCCTCCTCCCGGTAGCCGCAGTTGAAGGCCGGCTGCCCGCAGCAGGTCTGCCCCTCCGGGAACAGCACCTCCACGCCCGCGCGGCGCAGCAGCCGGATCCCGGCCATGCCCGCTTCCGGATAGAACAGGTCCACCAGACAGGTGCCGTAGAAGTACACGCGCTCGGGCTGCATGGGATCCCTCCGGCCGAACCAAGGTGGCCCAGCTTAACCCGGAAGGGAGCCGGTGGCGAGACGGCATCTCAAGACCTGGAATCGTGAAGCTGATCCAAGGCCTCCCGGGCGGCCAATTCATAGAACTCCTCCAGCTTGGCGCGGAGGAGGCCCTTGTCCGGAAGCTGGGTCTGGTAGTCCGCTATGAGGGCCGGGCTGAGGGTGCGGCTGAGGGAATATTCCACCACGTCGGCATTCCGGTCCTTGCAAAGGAGCACGCCGATGCTGGGAGCCTCGTGGGGCTTGCGGTGGTCCCGGTCGAGGGCCTCCAGGTAGAAGGAGAGCTGCCCGAGGTGGCCCGGCTCGAACCCGCCGATCTTCAGTTCGAAGGCCACCAGGGCCTGAAGACCCCGGTGGAAGCACAGGAGGTCGAGGCGGAAGTCGACGCCACCCACCTGGAGGAGGTAGTCGCTGCCCACGAAACAGAAGTCCCGGCCCAGTTCCAGGAGGAAGTCCTTGAGATGCTGAACGAGGCCCCGCTGCAGGTCCTTCTCGGAGTGGTTTTCCGGGAGGTCCAGGAAATCCACCAGATAGCTGTCCTTGAAGATGGCGGCCGCTTCGGGGCGAAGTTCTCGCAGCGGAGGTGAGAGATTGGGACCGGTTGCAAGGACCCTCTCGAACAGGGCGCCCTGGATTTGGCGTTCCAGTTCACGGGTGCCCCAGTGCTCCCTCACTGCCATATTGAGGTAGAACCCCTTTTCTTCAATGGATTTGCACTTGCTGAAAACAATCAGATTGTGTGTCCACGACAATTCTCGCAGCAGTGCCGCGAGTTTCTCATCCTCCGCATAGGTCTCGTAGAATTGCCGCATCCTCCACAGATTCGAGGCCGAAAACCCGCGGAGCCCGGGTTCCCGGTGGAGGAGCCAATCCGCGAGGGCGGCCACGGTGGTTTTCCCCCACCCATCGGCGCGGATCTTCCCGCTGAGGTACCGCCCAATCCCCCAATGGAGGTCCACCAGGGCCGCGTTGACCGCCTGGAGGGCGCGCCTGCGCGACTGCCGGATGAGGTCGAGGATGGGGCTGAAGTGCTGGGCGGTGGCGATGCCGGAATCGGCGGTGGATCGGGGAGTCGGCGGGTTCTTCATTCGGGCACGATGCCATGGAGCGAAGGCCGCTAAAACGCTAAGTTTTTCATATGTGCATACATGAAAAATACGGCTCTGTATATTCGAAAATTCTTGAGCCTAAGGAGCCCGGATGGCCATCGGGCGCTCCGGAAGGCGATTCGGCGAGGTCCCTTGCCCGCGCCGCCTCCCGGCTGTACCAATGGGGCTTCGGAGGCCTCCCCCATGTCCCAGCCCGGTCAGGATCTCAACAAGCTCGTGGCCGAGCTCAACCAGGGCCTGGAGTCCCCGGACCTGGAGCTGAAGCGCGAGGAGGCCGGGCCCTCGCCGGAGCTCGACGCCATGCTGCGGCAGGCCCGCTCCCGCGGGGCTTCGGACCTGCTGCTGGTCGCGGGGGCGCCGGTGGCGTTCCGCGTGGACGGGCGGATGGAGCGGGATCCGGGCGCGGCGCTGGAGGGGGACCAGATCCGGCGCCTCCTGGTGCCGCTGCTCACCTCCTTGCAGCAGAAGGAGCTGGAACGGAACCGGTCCGTGGACTTCTGCTTCACCTGGAAGGGCACCGGGAGGTTCCGGGTGAACGTGCACTACCAGCGGGGGACGGTGGCGGGGAGCCTGCGGCTGCTGCCCCTGAAGGTCCCGACGCTCCAGGCCCTTAACCTCCCGCCGGGGCTGCGGAGGCTGGCCGAGGGCCGCCAGGGACTGGTGCTGGTCACCGGCGCCACGGGCTCGGGCAAGAGCTCGACCCTCGCCGCGCTCCTGGACATCGTCAACGCCGAGCGCCAGGACCACATCGTGACCATCGAGGACCCGGTGGAATACGTGCACCCCAGCCGGAAGTCCATCGTCGAGCACATCGAGGTCGGCCCGGACGCGCCGGACTTCGCCTCGTCCATCCGCAGCATCGTGCGCCAGAGCCCGGACGTGATCCTGGTGGGCGAGATGCGGGACCCGGAAACCATCCAGACCGTCCTCACCGCGGCCGAGACCGGGCACCTGGTGTTCTCCACCCTCCACACCAACGACGCCTCCCAGGCGGTGAGCCGCATCCTGGACTCCTTCCCCATGAGCAACCAGCCCCAGATCCGCCAGCAGCTCTCCCTCGCCCTCTCGGCCATCGTGGCCCAGCAGCTGGTGCCCTCGCGCACCGGGGCCATGATGCCCGCCCTGGAGATCCTCCACGCCACCCACGCCGTGCGCAACACCATCCGCAAGGGCGACGACCACCAGCTCTACACCCTGATCTCCACGGGGCGCGCCGACGGCATGACCACGATGGAGCAGAGCCTGGCCGAGATGGCCAAGGCCGGGCGCATCTCGGAGGAGACGGCGCTGGCCCGCTGCTTCCGGCCTTCCGAGATCAGGCGCTACCTGGGCTGAAGGGTCTGGGGGTCCCGCAGCGGGAGCTCGGTGAAGGGGAGCGGCGCCACGTCGCGCAGGGCGCCGGGATGGTCGGGGTCCCCGGGCAGGACCTCGCCGGCCTTGCCCACCACCAGGACCACGAGCCGGTCCAGGTCGAGGTACTTCCGGGCGCAGCGCTGCACGTCGGCGGGGGTCACGGCCTGGATCTTCTCCCGGAAGTCGGCCCACCAGTCCTCGGGCCAGCCCTGCAGGGCCTCCTCCGCGAACCGGGTGACGATGGCCTGCCGTCCGGGCCACTGGCTGGGGAAGGACTCGATGATGCCCTGCTGGATGACCTTGAGTTCGTCAACGGGGGCCGCCGTCTCCTTGAGCTTATGCATCTCCGCCAGGGCCAGGCGCAGGGCGTAGGCCACCGAGCGGTTCTTGGTCTGCATGCGGCCCACGATGTCTCCGCGCCAGTAGGGGCCCGGGCCCAGGCTCGAATAGACGCCGTAGGTCAGGCCCTCGTTGGAGCGGATGGTCTTCATGAGGCGGCTGGTGAAGCCGGGGCCTCCCAGGAGCTGGTTCATGACGTAGGCGGCGTGCCAGTCCGGGTCGCTGCGGCGCAGGCCGGGCATGGCCCAGGTGACCATGGCCTGGGGCGCGTCCTTGGCGGTGAAATAGATGCCGGGCTTGCGGGCGAAGGTGGAGGGCGGGACCTTGGCGGCCGCCCCGGGACCCGGCTTCAGGGCGCCCAGGGCGCGGTCCAGCCTGGCCAGCATCGCCTTGCGCTCGAAGGCTCCCGACACGGTCACCACCAGGTTCGCGGGGTCCAGGACACGGGCGTGGAAGGCCTTGAGGTCCTCCCGGGTGAGGGCGTCCAGGCTCGCGGAGGTGGGCTCCCGGGAGGCGAAGTGGTCCTCCCCGTGCAGGAGGAAGTTGAACTGGTAGGAGGCGATGGAGGTGACGGCGTCGTTGCGCCGGCTCACGGCCTGGCGGGCCTGGCGCTTGGCCAGGTCCAGGCGGTCCTGGGCGAAGGCGGGGGCGGTGAGGGACTGCAGGAGGAGCTCCAGGCCGGCGTCCAGGTCCTTGTCGAGCACCTGGAGGGAGAGGCTGCCGGTGGTCTCTCCGCAGGCGGAGGTGAGGGTGGCGGCCATGGCCTCCAGGCGGTCCTCGAGCTGCGCGGGCTCCAGCGCGGCGCTCCCGCCCTGCACGAGCTGGGATCCGAAGAGCTGGGCCAGGCCCTCCCGGCCCCGGGGATCCAGGTACGCGCCGCCCCGCCAGGCCACGGAGACCCGCACCAGGGGCGTGCCCTCCCTGCCGGCGGGGGCCAGGTAGACGGGGATGCCGTTCCTCAGCCTGGCCTTGAGTTCCCTGGCCAGGGGCGTGCGGAAGACGATGGGGGCGAACTCCAGCTTCTCGGGGCGGGAGGGGATGGCCTGCGCCGACAGGGCGGTCGCCGTCACGAGGGCCAGGGCGATCCGGGCGTTCATCACTTCACCTCCGCGTTCTGGGTCCGGGGCCTGGCGTCGCCCGCCTTGCGGTGGGTGATCAGCACGTTGCGGGCGTTGGGGGTGAGGTACTGCCTGGCCACACGCTGCACGTCCTCGACGGTGACGGCCTGGATGCGGCCGGGGGCCTCCTGGAAGTCCTCCACCGTGCCCACGGCGAGCGCCTGGGCCAGGGTCTCCCGGATGCCGGAGTTGGTCTCCAGGCGCGTGTAGAAGCCTACCTGGGTCGCATTCTTGAAGCGCTGCAGCTCGCCGGGCGTGACGCCGTCCCGGGCGATGCGCTCGACCTCGGCGTGGAGCAGGGGCTCCAGTTCCTCAGGTGTGTGGCCGGGGCCGGGGGTGGCCCGCAGGGCGAAGGTGCCGCCGTACTTCTCCCCGTGGAAGGCTGCGCTGGCGCCGGTGGCGACCTTGCGTTCCAGCACCAGGGCCTTGTGGAGGCGGCCGGTGGGGACCCGGGCGGAGCCCGGGCCGGGGCGTCCGCCGTACACCTGCGCGCCGCCCAGGATCCCGCCCAGTGCGGCGAAGGCCGCGGCGTCCCGGTGCACGGCGGAGACGGTCTTGTACTCCACCTGGATGGAGGGGGTCGTCTCCACGTCGGCGATCATGCGCTGCTCGGCGGGCTGGGGCGGCTCGAGGGTGGTGACCTCGGGGACCGGGTTCCGGCCCGCGGGAATGCGGCCCAGGTACCGCTCGGCCATGGCCGCGGCCTTCTCCGCGTCGAAGTCCCCCACCAGCACGGCGGTGAGGTTGCCGGGGGCGTAGTAGGTGGCGAAGAACTCGTTGGCCTGCTCCCGGGTCACCTGGGCGATGTCGCTGGGCCAGCCGATGACCTCCCAGGTGTAGGGGTGGGCCATCCAGGTCATGGCGTTGAAGGCCTCGCCGACGAGGCCGCCGGGGCGGCTCTCCAGGGTCTGGCGGCGCTCCTCGAGGATCACGTCCCGCTCGCTGTAGAACTCCCGGAACACGGGGTTGGCGATGCGGTCGGACTCGATCCACATCCACAACTCCAGCTTGTTGGAGGGGAGCCCCACGATGTAGAAGGTGCGGTCCTGGCTGGTGCTGGCGTTGATGCCGGTGGCGCCGGCCTGGGTGTAGATCTGGTCCATCTCGTCCTTGACCACCAGGGCGCGCTGCTCCCGGACCAGCGCCTCGTACTCCTCGATCAGCTTGGCCAGCCGGGGCGTGCGGGCCCGCGGATCCATCATGTCGGGGATGGCGCCGCGCCGCTGCTGCTCGCGCAGCAGGCTCATCTCGGCGCGCATCCGCGCCTGCACCCGGTCCTGGAGGTCGTTGAGCTCCGCGTCCCGCCTGGCGTCGCGGGTGCCCAGCGTCTTCGACCCCTTGAACATCATGTGCTCGAACAGGTGGGCCAGGCCCGTGATGCCGGGGCGCTCGTTGGCGGAGCCCACGCGGGCCATCCAGCCGAAGGCGATGGTGGGCTGATCGTGGCGCTCGACCATCACCAGTCGCATGCCGTTGGCGAGGGTCCGCTCCACGATGGGCAGCTGCTGGGCGGGGAGGGAGCTGGCTAGGACCGCGGCCAGCGCGCTGACAAGGACCTTGGAGACGGCCATGGGACCTCCGGTCGGATCGGGATTGCGGGGAAGCAGGGATACATCGTATAACGGTGTTTCATGCGGGCGCCAGCGCCGATTCGTCCCCGTGACGTTCGGGCCTATACTCATCCAACGATCGGCAACAGGGGGCGGGCCATGGGCATCGGACACTTGGCGTGGAAGGGTTTCATCCGGCTCGCCCTGGGGCTTTCCCTTGCGGCCGCCGAACCCGCCCCCCTGCGCATCGGCGTGGCGCCCCACACCAGCGCCCGGGTGATCCTGGAGCTCTACCAGCCCCTGCGGACCCACCTGGAAAAGGCCCTGGCCCGGCCCGTGGAGATCCTCACGGCCCCCGACTTCACCGAATTCGCCCGCCGCGGCCTGGCCCAGGAGTACGACCTGGCCATCACCACCGGCCATCAGGCGCGGCTCTTCCAGGCCGACGCCGGCTACCTGCCCCTCCTCACCTACAAGGCCGACTTCAAGGCCGTGGCCATGGTCGCGACCAAGGGGAAGGTGAAGGCGGTCCGGGACCTCAAGGGCACCACCGCCATCGGCCTCAGCCCCACCTCCCTGGTCACCCTGTGGGGCCAGCACTGGCTGAAGGCCCAGCACCTCGCCGAGGTGCCCGTGCGCTACGTGAGCGCCGCCGACAGCGTCGCCCAGCTGCTCCTGGCGGGCGAGGGCAGCGCGGGGTTCGTGTCCCTGGCCAACTTCCAGAAGCTGCCCCCCGAGGTCCAGGCCGGCCTGCGGATCCTTGCGGAGAGCCAGCCCATGGCGGGCCGGGTCTACGTGCTCAACGCCCGCAACGCCCCCCAGAAGGCGCGGATCGACGCGGCCCTGTGGGCCTTCGCGGCCTCAAGGGAGGGCGGGGCCTACTTCGAGGCCAACAAGCTCGAGGGCTACCGCAAGCTGAAGCCAGGCGAGCTCAAGGCCATGGATCCGTACGCCGCCGAGGTCCGGGCGACCCTCAAGGCCCCATGAGCATCCAACCTCCCTGGAGGTCCGTCCGGGGCCGCCTCCTCATCGCCGCGGTGGCGGTGGAGGCGGCGATGCTCACGCTGCTGGTGGCCAACAGCCTGCGGCTCCTGTCGGGGCACATGACCGAGCAGGCAGCGAACCACGCCGCGCAGATGACCCCCGTGCTCAACGCGGCCCTGGTGGCGCCCCTGGCCCAGCGGGACTTCGCGACCCTCCAGGCCATCCTGGAGGAGAGCCGGGCCCGCCAGGGGATCGAATACCTCTCCGTGCTGGACGCCACCGGCAGGATCGCCGCCCAGAGCGGCTGGCCCCGGGACAAGCCCCTGCCGGAGCCCGACCACGCCTTCCACCTCTTCGGTCCGGGCAGCAGGCCCACCTACAACGTGGCCTCCCCGGTGGAACTGGCCGGGCAGAAGCTGGGCACCCTCCGGTTCGGGCTGGACCTCCGCCAGATCATCGCGGCCCATCGCCAGCTGCTGACCCAGGGGCTGCTCATCGCCCTGGGCGAGCTGGTGCTCACGACCGGGCTCATCACCCTGCTCGGGCTGTGGCTCACCCGGCAGCTGGCCCACCTCACCCAGGCCAGCGAGTGGGTGGCCGCGGGCCGGCTCACCTTCCCGCCGGTGGCCGAGGGGCCCGACGACGTGGGGCGCCTGGGCACCGCCTTCAACGCCATGTCCCGGGCGGTGCTGGAGCGGGTGGAGGACCTCACCGCCGCACGGGACGCGCTGGAAAGGGGGCGGGACGAACTCGTGGCGGCCAAGGAGGCGGCGGAAGCCGGCGCCCGGTCCAAGGCGGCCTTCCTGGCCTCCATGAGCCATGAGATCCGGACCCCCATGAACGGAATCCTGGGCATGACGGACCTGGCCCTGGGCTCGGACCTGGCCCCGGAGCAGCGGGAGCAGCTGGGCTGGGTGATGTCCTCCGCCGAGAGCCTGCGCACCATCCTCAACGACATCCTGGACTTCTCGAAGATCGACGAAGGCTACATGGGCCTGGAGATCCGGCCCTTCCACCTGCCGGCCCTCCTGAAGGAGGTGGCGGGCCCCATGGCGGAGGTGGCCCGGCGGAAGGGGCTGGCCCTGGAGACCCGGCTCGGTCCCGGCCTTCCCGGGCGGGTGCTGGGCGACTCCCACCGGCTGCGCCAGGTGCTGAACAACATCCTGTCCAACGCCCTCAAGTTCACGATGGAAGGCCGGATCGTGCTGGAGGCCGACGCCGTGGAGGAGGGCCGGGTGCGCTTCTCCGTCACCGACACCGGCATCGGGATCCCCGAGGACAAGCAGGTGGAGATCTTCTCGCCCTTCTCCCAGGCGGATTCCTCCACCACCCGGCGCTTCGGGGGCACGGGCCTCGGGCTGGCCATCGCCCACAAGCTGGTGGCCCTCATGGGCGGGCGCCTCGGACTCGAGAGCGCCGTGGGGCGCGGGAGCCGCTTCGAGTTCACCCTCCCCTTCGACGGGGCGCCCGAGGCGAAGTCCCCGTCCGAGGCGGCCGTCTCCGGACCCGAACCCGGCCGGGATGGGACCCGGGTGCTCCTGGTGGAGGACACCCCCGTGAACCAGGCCCTGGGGCGGAGCATCCTCCGTAAGGCCGGCTACCAGGTCTCCCTGGCCAAGGACGGCGTGGAGGCCCTGGAGATGATGGAGACGGGGACCTTCAGCCTGGTCCTCATGGACATGCAGATGCCCCGCATGGACGGCCTGGAGGCCACCCGGCGGATCCGCGCCATGGAGCGCGCCCGGGGCGCCGCCCACGTGCCCGTGGTGGCCCTCACCGCCAACGCCCTGGACTCCGACCGCCAGCGCTGCCTGGAGTCGGGCATGGACGCCTTCCTGGCCAAGCCCTTCAAGATGGAGGAAGTGATCGAGCTCGTCACGCGGTTCGCGGGCATCTGACGTGGAGGCGCGCGCGGTCCGGACCTTCCTGCTGGCCCTCCTGCTGGTCCAGGTCCTCTGGGCGGGTCCGGTTCGCACCCGCGCCGCGGGGCTGGCCGGGCCGGGGATCGCGCTGTTCCTGCCCGAGGGGCTGGAGCCCGGGCCCTCCCCCAGTCTCCTCCGGGCGCCGCGCATCGGGGCGCCGCTGCCCCGGGCCTGGAAGCTCCGGCCCGCCTTCGGCGCCGGCGGCGGTCGTTCCACCGCCCACCTCGACTGCGGACCCGGCGTGGACCTCTACGGCACGGGCGAGGTCACCGGCCCCCTGCGGCGCAACGGCTCCCGGATCCGGCTCTGGAACACCGACAACTACGGCTACGGCAAGGACGGAGGCCGGCGCCTCTACCAGAGCCACCCCTGGGTGCTGGGCGTGCGGCGCGACGGCACTTCCTTCGGCGTCCTCTTCGATTCCAGCTGGAAGGCCGAGCTCAGCTGCGAGGAGGGCGTCACCTTCTCCTGCCAGGGCCCCGCCTTCCCCGTCCTGGTCATCGAACGCCCCGGCCCGCTGGCGGTGCTGGCGGCCCTCGGGGACCTCACCGGCCGCATGGAACTGCCGCCCCTGTGGGCCCTGGGCTACCAGCAGTGCCGCTATTCCTACGAGCCCGAGGCGCGGGTGCGCGAAGTGGCCCGGGAGTTCCGGTCGCGGGGCATCCCCTGCGACGTCCTCTGGCTGGACATCGACTACATGGACGGATACCGCGTCTTCACCTTCGACCCGGCGAAGTTCCCGGACCCGGCCAGGCTCAACGCGGACCTCCACGGCCAGGGCTTCCGCACCGTGTGGATGATCGACCCGGGGGTGAAGGCGGACTCCGGCTACGCCGTCTTCCGGTCCGGCGCCGGCGGCTGGGTGAAGACGGCTTCAGGCGAGGATTTCCAGGGCGACGTGTGGCCGGGGGCCTGCGTCTTCCCCGACTTCACCCGCCCCTCCGTGCGGGCGTGGTGGGCGGGCCTCTACGGCCCCTTCCTGGCCCAGGGGGTGGATGGCGTGTGGAACGACATGAACGAGCCCGCGGTCTTCGGGACGCCGGACGGCACCATGCCCGAGGACAACCGCCATGCCGGCGGAGACGGCCTTCCCGCCGGCCCCCACCGCCAGTACCACAACCTCTACGGCAACCTCATGGCCCAGGCCACCCGGGAGGGCCTTCTGGCCGCGCGCCCCGGGCTGCGCCCCTTCGTGCTGAGCCGGGCCCAGTTCCTGGGGGGCCAGCGCCACGCCGCCACCTGGACGGGGGACAACACCTCCACGGAGCGGGACCTCCTGCAGTCCATCCCCATGACCTTGAACCTGGGCCTGTCGGGCCAGCCCTTCAACGGCCCGGACCTGGGCGGCTACGCCGGCAGGGCGACCGCCGACCTGTGGGCCCGGTGGAGCGCCGTGGGGGCCTTCTTCCCCTTCTGCCGGGGCCACGCCGCCAAGGGCCCCCAGGACAAGGAGCCCTGGGCCTTCGGCGAGGCCGCGGAGCGCACCGCGCGCATCGCGCTGCTGCGCCGCTACCGGCTGCTGCCCTACCTCTACACCTGCTTCGAGGAGGCCTCGCGCACGGGGGCCCCGGTCATGCGCCCGCTCTTCCTGGCCGACCCCGGCAACCCCGCCCTGCGCAGCGAGGAACGCGCCTTCATGATCGGGCCGGACCTGCTGGTGGTGCCCGCCTGGGCCCAGGACGCCCCGAAGCCCAGGGGCGCGTGGATCCCGCTGGCCCTGGTGGAGGGCGAGGCAGGGGACCCGCTCCAGGCCCGGCTCTTCCTGCGCGCCGGCGCCATCCTGCCCCTGGGGCCGGAGATCCTGACCACCCGCGACGCCCCCGAGGGGGCCACGACGCTGCTGGTGGCGCTCGACGCCCGGGGTCGCGCCACGGGCCGGATCTACGCCGACGCGGGCGACGGATTCTCGTACCGCACCGGCGACTTCCGCCTGGCCACCTACGAAGCCAGGCGGAAGGGAAGGGGCGTGGGCCTGAGGCTGGCCGGCGTGCGCGGCCTCCGCCCCCCCGCGGCCGGGCCGCCACGGGTGGTCCTGCTTCGCTGAGGCCGGACGGCCGCGATCACTGTGACCTCGGCCATCCCGGCGGGCCCGGAAGGTGCGGTGGGCCGGGCCGTTCGAGGGGACCCGCGCCACGTGCGACGGGTTGCCGCGGGAGGCCGCCCAGGGCCTGGCCGGGTTCCTGAAGCCGGGCCTGGACGCGCTGGCGGAGCTCCCCGGGACGGCGGCGGAGGCCCCCCGGCCGAAAACTTCCGGCGCCAAAACTGCAGGAAGGGGTTAACCTGACCAGATGCCAGTTCTTTGGGTTTCCGATTTCGACCTGGACAAGCTCCAGTCCCTTCCTGAGGCGCTCCTGATGGCCATGGGCGCCATCGGCCAGGCCTCAGCCCGGGCCCATCTGGCCCAGACCCTCGTGCGCAGCCGCGTGGCTCCCCAGGCCGAGCCGTGGATCGCCAACCCCGCGGCCATGACGCCCATGCTCAGCCTCCTGCGGGAGGCGGGCCTCGCCCAGGAGGAGCACAAGGGCTTCTGGTCCGTGGCCGAGGCCGCCCGGGAGGCGGTGTGCCGCCGGGCCCACCGCAAGGGCCTGCTCAAGCCCCTCTCCGTGGCCGGGCAGTGCTCGTACGACGCCGGCAAGGTCCTCCTGGACACCCTGGGCCGGGACCTGGCGGCGTTCCGCCTGGCCTTCCTGGAGGGGCGCACCGAGGACTGGCTGACGGCCCAGGAGAAGGTCCGCGCCGCCCACCGGGCCGCGCTGGCCTTCCGGGACCCCCTGGCCCTCATCTGCTCCCGCCCCTTCGACGCGGCCTGGTTCGAGGCCCTGCCTCCGGCCCAGCAGAGCCACGGCGCCTGGGCCCTCCTGCACGACCAGACCGTGCACCACCACGCCAACGAGCCCTTCCGTGCCTGGCTGGAGGCCCGGAGCCGCACCCGGCCCAGCCCCCTGGGACCCATGCTGGAGTACCTGGTCATGGAAGGGCGGGTGGAGGAGGCCCGGACCCTGCTGGACAAGCTCCAGCCCAAGCAGCGCGCCCTGGTCCCCATCGCCCTGCTGGAGGCCGCCATGAACCTCGTCCAGGGCCAGACCGCGGCCGCCGCCGGCGGCTTCGAGACCGTCCTGGCCGCGCTCGGCCAGGGCAGCCGGCGCAAGGCGGTCCACCTGCCCGGGCTCATGGACATCTTCTGCTTCCTGGCCTTCGTGGGACGGGGGGACGACACCGGCCTGCGCATGGCCGCCGAGCGGCTGGAGCTCCTGGGCCGGCGCCAGCCCGGGGATCCCCTCAGCACCGTGGCCGAGCCCCTGCAGCGGCTCCTCCTCCACCGCACGGGCCTGCCCCTGCGCGAGGAACTCCCGCCCCGGGTCCGCCCCGCGGGGGTCATGCGGTTCGTGGACGTGCTCTGCGGCTACCTGTGCGAGGCCCGGATCGCCCCGGCCGCGCTCGAAGGCGCCCAGCAGGAGCTGGCCGGCCTGCCCCTGGGCCTGTTCGCCCGCGAGCTGGAGGAGATGGGCCGCCGCAGCCGCGGCGCGCTCTCCACGGGACGCTTCCCCTTCCTGGACCTGGTACAGCACAGCGAGAGCTGGGAGAAGGCCCTGGAGGACCTGCACGGCCTGGTCAAGCCCATGGCCAGCCAGCGCCCCGGGCGCCTGGCCTGGTGGGTGTGGCGCAACGCCGAAGGCAAGGCCCCCTTTATCATCGAGCCCCGGGAGCAGCGCCTGGACGCGCGCGGCCAGTGGACCCGCGGCAAGGCCATCTCCATGAAGCGGCTCAAGGAGGAGAGCCGCGCCTACGACTTCCTCCTGCCCCAGGACCAGGCCGTCATCGCCTGCGTGCGCGAGGGCTGGAAGGGCTTCGAGCTCAACCTGGACGGGGCCCTGCAGGCCCTGGTGGGCCACCCCCTGGTGTTCTGGACCGAAGGCGAAGTGGACCAGGCCTCCCGGGTGGAAGTGGTGGCCGGCCAGCCCGAGCTGCGCGTGACCCGCAAGGGGCAGGTGCTGGAGCTGCGCCTGGAGCCGCCCCTCGAGGAGGGCGATGTGATGGTGGTGAACGACGGGCTCTTCCGGGTGCGGGTCATCACCGTGACGTCCGCCCACCGCAAGCTCGAGGGCATCGTGGGCCACGGCCTCCAGGTGCCCCTGGCCGCCGAGGCCCAGGTGCTCAAGGCCCTGCGCGCCGTGGCCCCCATGGTGACCATCCACTCCGACGTGGCCGTCAAGGACGAGGCCGCCCGCAAGGCCGGCATGGCCAAGGTGGACGGCGACCCCGGCATCCAGCTCCTGCTCATGCCCTTCCACCAGGGCCTCAAGGCCCAGCTGCGCGTGGAGCCCCTGAAGGGGGGCGGCTACTACCCCCCGGGCCAGGGCGGCTCCAACCTCATGGTCGAGCACCAGGGCGCCACCCGCCTGGTGGCGCGCGACCTCCAGGCCGAGACCGCGGCGGCCGAGGCCCTGCTGGAGGCCCTGCCCACCCTGCCCCTGGAGGAGGGGCGCTCGGAGTGGATGATCGACGATCCCGAAAGCTGCATGACCCTCCTGCTGGAGCTGGAGAACGCCAAGGGCCTGGCCGCGGTGCAGTGGCCCGAGGGCGGGCGCCTCAGCCCGCCCCGCACCATCGGCATGGACGCCATGAGCCTGCGCCTGAAGCGCCACGGCACCTGGTTCGACGCCGAGGGGGAGCTCAAGCTGGACGAGGGCCGCGTGGCCAGCCTCCAGGAGCTCCTGCAGGCCTCGGAGAAGCCCGGGGCCCGCTTCGTGAAGCTGGGCGACGGCCGCGTCTACGCCCTGGCCGAGACCTTCCGCCGGCGCCTGGACGACCTGCGCGCCCTGGGCGAGGTGCAGGGCGGCGCCCTGCGGCTGCCCGGCCTGGGCGCCCTGGCCCTGGAGGGCCTGGCCGGCGAGTTGGGCGAGTTCAAGGCCGACAAGGCCTGGACGGGGCTCCTGGAGCGGCTCCACGGGGCCATGGGCCTGGAGCCCGCGGTCCCCGGGGGCCTCCAGGCCGAGCTCCGCCCCTACCAGACCGAAGGCTGTCACTGGATGCTGCGCCTGGCCGAGGCGGGCCTGGGGGCCTGCCTCGCCGACGACATGGGCCTGGGCAAGACCGTCCAGACCCTGGCCATGCTCCTCGCCCGGGCCGGGGCCGGCCCCGGCCTGGTCGTCGCCCCCACCAGCGTCTGCTCCAACTGGGAGGCCGAGGCGCAGAAGTTCGCGCCCCAGCTCAACGTGAAGCGCTTCGGGGAAGGGGACCGGGAGGCCTCCCTCAAGGGCGCCGGCCCCTACGACCTCTTCATCTGCACCTACGGCCTGCTCTCGCTCGAGGCCGAGCGGCTCCAGCGCATCCCCTGGGCCACCGCCGTGCTGGACGAGGGCCAGAACATCAAGAACGCCTTCACCAAGCGCAGCCAGGCCGTCATGGACCTCCAGGCCGGCTTCCGGGTGCTCCTGTCGGGCACGCCCGTGGAGAACCACCTGGCCGAGCTGTGGAACCTCTTCAACTTCCTCAACCCCGGCCTGCTGGGGTCCCTGGACCAGTTCCGCAAGCGGTTCCAGGAGCCCATCGAGCGGGACCAGGACGCCGAGGCGGTCTCGCGCCTGCGGCGCATCGTCAGCCCCTTCCTCCTGCGCCGCACCAAGGCCCAGGTGCTCACGGAGCTGCCGGCCCGCACCGAGATCGTGCTGGCCCTGGAGCCGTCGGAGGCCGAGATGGCCTTCCTGGAGGCCCTGCGCCGCCAGAGCCTGGAGGCCCTGGACGGAACCCCCGGCCAGACCATGCAGGTGCTGGCCTCCCTCATGCGCCTGCGCCGCGCCTGCTGCAACGTGTCCCTGGTGCAGGACAACGCCGACATCCCCTCCTCCAAGCTGGAGGCCTTCCTGGACCTGGTGGACGAGCTGCGCGAGAACGGCCACCGGGCCCTGGTCTTCAGTCAGTTCGTGGACCACCTGGGCCTGCTGCGCGCGGCCCTGGACGCCCGCGGCGTCAGCTACCAGTACCTGGACGGCTCCACCCCCGCCAAGAAGCGCAGCGCCGCCGTCAAGGCCTTCCAGGCCGGGGAGGGGGAGCTCTTCCTCATCAGCCTCAAGGCCGGCGGCACCGGGCTCAACCTCACGGGCGCCGACTACGTCATCCACATGGACCCCTGGTGGAACCCCGCCGTGGAGGACCAGGCCTCGGACCGCGCCCACCGCATCGGCCAGACCCGGCCCGTGACGGTGTACCGCCTCGTCCTCAAGGGCACCGTGGAGGAGAAGATCCTCAGGCTCCACGAACAGAAGCGGCAGCTCGCCGAGGACCTCCTCAGCGGCACCGCCGTCGCCGCCCAGCTCGACGCCGCCGCGCTGCTGGCCCTCCTGAAGGACGCCTGATGACCCACGAGCCCGTGAAGATCGGCGACGTCGCCTACCTGCGCATCGTTTCCGTCAAGGACGCCGGGGCCTTCCTGGCCTGGGGCCAGCCCAGGGACCTCCTCCTGCCCTGGAGCGAGGTGAAGTTCGAGCAGAAGCGCCGCATCGCCGAGGGGCGCAGGATCATGGTCTGCGTGTTCGAGGCCGACGACGGCCGGGTGGCGGCCTCGGCGCGCCTGGACGACTTCCTCCGGGACGAGGCCGAGGGCTACCGCGCCGGCGACAAGGTCACCGTCCTGGTGGACGAGCCCACCGACCTGGGCCTGCGGGTCATCGTGGACCACCGCTACTACGGCCTCGTGCACACGTCCGACCTCTTCGGAAGCCTGCCCCGGGGGCACCGGCAGGACGGCTGGGTCAAGGCCCTGCGCCCCGACGGCAAGCTCGACATCGCCCTTGCCGCCCCCGGCTACGCCAAGGTGGAGTCCGCCGCCGAGAAGGTCCTGGCCGTGCTGGCCCGCAAGGGCGGCCACCTGAAGGTGGGCGACAGGACCCCTCCCGAGGAGATCTACGCCCTGTTCGGCATCAGCAAGAAGGTCTTCAAGCAGACCCTGGGCGCCCTGTACAAGGGCCGGAAGATCACCATGGACGACGCGGGAATCCACCTGGCGGAGTAGCCGCGGCCGTCGATCCTGATATCGTGGTGCACCCGCCGAGGAGTCCCGCCATGCCGCTGACCACGGACGTGCTCATCCAGGAACTGGCCTTCGACACCGTCCCCACCGGCGGCACGCCGGCCCTGGCCCTCAAGGTCCAGCGCCTCACCGCGACCCTGGGCGACCCCTGGCTCGAGAAGATGTGCCGCCTGGGCCTTGCCGCCGCGGCCGGCAAGTCGCCGGTGGGCATCTCCTACGTAGCCTCCCGCTTCCTTCCCGACGGCGCAGAGCTGACCTTCAAGGCCGGGGAGGGGTTCATGAGCCTGAGCCCCACGCTCCGCCTGGAGGTGGCCGGGGAGGGCGCGGGGCAGGTGCGGATCAAGGTGGCCGAGATCCGTTCCGCCATGCCCGTGGAGAAGATCGTCGGCCCCTTCCTGGACAAGCTGATCGACAGCCTCTGCGCCCGCCCCGGCGTGCAGCGCCACCCCACGGAGCCCAGGGCCGTCCTGGTGTCGATGAATACGATGCTGCAGGCGCGGGGGCTGACGTTCAGCGAGGATGCCCTGTGGATGGTCAGCGGCCAGCCGGGGGAGTTGACCATTCAGCTCCAGTCCAAGGATCTGCCGCCCAGCTAGACATCATGTTCATCCTTCTTCATCGGCGTTCCTCCACGTTCCCTTCCTTGGAGCCGGGGCTTTCGGCGCGAGGGTCCATTGGCGTGGAGCGCCGCGGCTCCCTGCCCCCAAGAAGGGAACGGGGAGGAACGCCGATGGACTGGATAGAGGGGGATGGGGGAAGGCTGGTCAGACCCTGGACCCGATCACGACGAATGCCATACCAAAAAACCTAATCCCTGTGCACCGTGTCGGGATGGAACCCGGGCAGGCAAACCGCCACGTACTCCGCCCCCCCCGCCCCCGGCGCGCTGTAGCGCACCCACTGCCCCGCCCGGGTGATCACGGCCTGATTGGCCTGCACCTCGGTCACGCCCTCCCGGGTCTCCACCCGCAGGGTCCCGGCCAGCACCAGGGTGTACTCGTCGAACTCCGGCGTCTGCCCCGGCTCCATCCAGCCTTCGGAGGCCTTCATGCGGGCGATGCTCACCTCCGGGGTGCCCGAGGCCACGTTGCCCACGAACTCCTCGATGAGCTTGGGTTTGTTGCCCTCGGGGCGGAGGACGAAAGGCTGCGTGACGAGCTGGACCATGGGCTTCCTTTCAGGGGGCTTCGGGCAGGTCGACCAGGGCCTTCAGGCCGGCGCGCAGGCCCGGCGCGGGATCGCGCACCAGGAGCTTGAGCCGCATGAGGCCCGAGGCGTCCGGGCAGGGGGAGACCAGGACCACCTCGGCCTGCAGGGCGGTCATGCCCTCCGGGATGGACACGTGGACGGTGAGTTTCTGGCCGGGAACCAGGCGGGCGACCTTGTCGGGCCTGGCGGTGCAGAGGATGGTGGCCTTGCTCAGGTCCAGGATGCGGAACACCACCTGGGAGGCGCCCACGGCCTCGCCCAGCTCGCGGGTGCGCTCGACCACGAGGCCGTCGATGGGGGCGAGGATGGTGCGCAGGCGGACCTGCTCGGCGGCGGTCTCGAAATTGAGCCGCGCCAGCTCCAGGTCGATGCGGGACTCCATGGCCCTGGCCTCCGGGATCACCCGGTTGTCGAACAGGCTCCGGGCCCCCTTGGCCTCGTATTCGCGGCGGTCCAGCAGGGCCTTGGACCGCTTCATCTCCAGCTCCTCCAGCCGCGCATACAGCTGGGCCAGGGGCTGCCCCGCCTTGACGGTGTCCCCCTCGGCCGCCTTCAGGTCCACGACGTGGCTGGAGACGTGGGCGCTCACCTCCACCTTGCGGTAGGGCTGCACCGTGCCTTCCAGGGTCGGGGCCGCCGGGACCGGCAGGGCGAGGAGGAGGCAGAGAAGGGCGAAGCGGTGCATGGTGATCCCGGGATGACGTACCTCCAGGATAACCGCAGCTCCCGTAATTCTTCTGGATGTCGGTCCGGGCCGGCCCCTTCACCTCGGCGTAATCCGTTGGCGCGCAAGGGCGGACTTCAGAGCCGGAAGGCCTCCACCGAGGCCCGGAGGGTTTCGGCCAGCCGGGCCAGGTCCGTGGAGGCCTTGCGGATCTCCCCCACGCCCCGGGCGGTCTCCATGGTGGCGGTGGTGACGATGGCGATGCTCCGCGCCACCCCGTCCACGTCGTCCGCGGCGCGCCCGCTGGTGGCGGCCATGCCCGTGGTGCGGTCCGCCAGGTCCGCCATGTTCCGGGAGATGGTCCGCACCCCCAGGACGGCGTCCTGGACGTTGCGGCTCACCTCCTGGCCCCCGGTGGCGATCTCCCGCAGGTTGCGGCTGACGGTGTGGGTCCCGGCGGCGGCGACCTTGACGTTTCGGGAGACCTCCCCGGCGTTCTGCGCGGCCTCGGCGACTTTGGTGGAGATCCCGCCCGTGGTGCGGGTCTGCTCCTCAACCTCGACGGCGATGCCGGCGGAGATGGCGTTGATCTCGTCGATCACCGACACGATCCCCCCGATGGCCGCAACGGCCTGGCCCGTGCTCTCCTGGATCTCGGCCACGCGGGAGCGGATCTCCTCGGTGGCCGACGCGGTCTGCTTGGCGAGCTCCTTCACCTCGCCGGCCACCACGGCGAAGCCCTTGCCGGCATCGCCCGCGCTGGCGGCCTCGATGGTGGCGTTGAGGGCCAGGAGGTTGGTCTGGGCGGCGATGCCCTTGATGAGGTCCACCACCTTGCCCACCTCCTGGGCGCTGCGGCCCAGGTGGTCCATGATCCGCGCCGTGTCCCCGGCGGTGCGGGAGGCCCCGACGGCCACCGTGGCGGCCTTGCCGGCGCTTCGGGACACCTCCCGCAGGCTGGCGTCCATCTCCCGGATGGCCGCGGCCACCGAGTCCACGGCCCCCGTCATGGCCCCGGTGGAATCGGAGATCACGGCCATGCTGGACGACATCTGCTCCATGGATCCGCCCACCATGTCCAGGCTCACGCTCATCTCCTCCACCGCGGCCCCCGCGGTCTGGAGGCGCCCGTTGACCTGCTCGGACTCCGCCGCCACGGTGGCGCACTGGGCGTTGGTCTCGCCCACGCCCGCGGCCAGGTCCCGCACCTTGGCGTTGGCGCCCTGGGTGCCGGTCGAAGCCTGCTCGGCCTGCTTCAGGAGGCGCTCCGCGGTGCCGGCGATGACCGCGACGCTGGAGGAGAGCTCCTCCGACGCCGCGGCCAGGGTGTTGGAGGCCGAGCGGATCCCCGCCAGGGTCAGCCCCAGGCCCGCCACGGAGTTGTTCATGGCGTCGCCCAGCTCCTTGAAGTCGCCCCGGTAGTCCCCCGCGATGCGTTGGGTGAGGTCGCCCCGCTCCAGGGCCCCCACCACCCGGATCACCTCCCGGATGGGGGTGACCACGGCGTCGAGGGTGGCGTTGAACCCCGCCAGCAGCTCGCCGTAGGCGCCCATGGCGCCGTCCGTGCCGGCCCGGGCGCCCAGGTCCCCCTCGCGGGCCGAGCCGATGACGGCCCGGGTCTGGCGCAGCATGCCGTCCAGGGCGTCGATGCACCGGTTGAGGTTCGTCTTGATGGTGTTGAAGTCGCCGCGGTAGTCGGCGGTGATGCGCGGAGGGATGTCGCCCCGGGAGATGCGGTCCACGCAGTCCGCGGCCACGGTGAGCGGCCCGATGACGGCGTCGAGCGTGTCGTTGACGCCCTGGACGACCCTGCGGTAGTCGCCCTGGTGCCTGGAGGCGTCGGCGCGGGTGGCCAGCTGGCCCTCCACCGCCGCCCGGCTCAGCATGGCCGCATCGGCCACCAGGGCCTCCACGGCCCCGATGCACTGGTTGAGGTTGTTCTTGATCTCGTTGAAGTCGCCGCGGTAGTCGGCGGTGATGCGCGGGGGGAGGTCGCCCTTGGAGAGGCGGTCCACGTAGCCCGCGGCCACGTTGAGGGGGCCGATGACGGCGTCCAGGGTGTCGTTGACGCCCTGCACGATGCGCCGGAAGTCCCCCTGGTGCCGGGAGGCGTCGGCGCGGGTGGCCAATTGGCCCTCCACCGCCGCGCGGCTCAGCATGGCCGCGTCGGCCACCAGGGCCCCCACGGCGTCGATGCACCGGTTGAGGCTGTTCTTGATCTCGTTGAAGTCGCCGTAGTAGGTCCCGGTGATCCGGCCCGGGACGTCCCCCTTGGAGATGCGGTCCACGTGGTCCGCGGCCACGCGGAGGGGGCCGATGACGGCGTCCAGGGTGTCGTTGACGCCCTGCACGATGCGGCGGAAGTCCCCCTGATGACGGGAGGCGTCGGCGCGGGTGGCCAGCCGGCCCTCCACCGCTGCGCCGCTCAGCATGGCCGCGTCGGCCACCAGGGCGCCCACGGCGCCGATGCACCGGTTGAGGCTGGCCTTGATCTCGTTGAAGTCCCCCCGGTACTCGGCTTCGATCCTCGGTGGGAGGTCGCCCCTGGAGATCCGGTCCACGTGGTCCGCGGCCATCCGGAGCGGGCCGATGACCGCGTCGAGGGTGTCGTTGACGCCCTGGACGATGCGCCGGAAATCGCCCTGGTGCCTGGAGGCGTCGGCGCGGGTGGCCAGCTGGCCCTCCACCGCCGCCCGGCTCAGCATCCCCGCGTCGGCCACCAGGGCGCCCACGGCGTCGATGCACTGGTTGAGGTTGTTCTTCAGCTCGTTGAAGTCGCCCCGGTAGTCGGCGGTGATGCGCGGGGGGAGGTCGCCCTTGGAGATGCGGTCCACGTGCCCTGCGGCCTCGCTGAGCGGCCCGATGACGGCGTCGAGGGTGTCGTTGACGCCCTGGACGATGCGCCGGAAATCGCCCTGGTGCCGGGACGCGTCGGCGCGGGTGGCCAGCTGGCCCTCCACCGCCGCGCGGCTCAGCATGCCCGCGTCGGCCACCAGGGCCCCCACGGCGTCGATGCACCGGTTGAGGTTGTTCTTCAGCCCGTTGAAGTCGCCGGGGTAGTCGGCGGTGATGCGCGGGGGAAGATCGCCCTTGGAGATGCGGTCCACGTGGTCGGCGGCGGCGTTGAGCGGCCCGATGACGGCGTCGAGGGTGTCGTTGACGCCCTGGACGATCCTGCGGAAGTCCCCCTGGTGCTTGGACGCGTCGGCGCGGGTGGCCAGCTTGCCCTCCACCCCGGCCCGGCTCAGCATGCCCGCGTCGGCCACCAGCGCGTTGACGGCCCCGGTGCAGCGGTTGAGGTTGTCCCGGATCTCGTTGAACTCGCCATAGTAGGTTTCCGTGATGCGGCCGGGGATGTCCCCGGCGGAGATGCGCCCCAGGGAGGCCGAGCACACCTGGAGGGGCCGGATGATCCCCCTGGCCAGGGTCACCGCCAGGAACACGGACAGGCCCAGCGCCAGCGCCATCACCAGGGCCGCACGCGCCATGCCGCGCCGGGCATGGTCCAGGCTGGCCTGCACCATGGCCCGCAGATCGGCGCCCATGCGGGCCTCCACCGCCTTCAGGGCGTCGATGCGGGCCGTGGCGAGCCGGAACCACTGGGCCGAATCCGCCCCGAAGCCGCCCTGCCCGCCCCGGTCGAAGGCCACCGCCCGGAACCCGTCCACGCCCGCGGCGAAGGGCCCCTTCAGCTCCCTGTCGAGGAAGGCCGCCTGGGCGGGGGCCGCCAGGCTCCGGAAGGTCTGGACGCCGGCCTCCTGCTGGCCCACCAGGGAGCAGAAGCGCCGGAACAGGCCCTCCTGGAAGCGGTCGGCGGTGAAGGCCGTGTTGAGTGTGGCCCGCTCGATGCCCGACTGCTCCTTCACGCGCATCACCTGGAGGTAGGCCTGGGAGGTCGAGAAGAGCCCGAGATCCCGCGTGTTCCGGGGGATCTCCTCCACCACCTCCAGAAGGCCGCCGATGAGTCCTGAATAATTGGCCACGTGTTGGGGCGGGGCCACCGCCAAGGCGTCCGCCGACTGCCGCCAGCCTGTCAGCTTGTTCAGGCTCCCGTCCGCCCTGCGCACCTTGGCAAGGACGCCCGGCGCCTGGGCCCCCAGGTCCAGGCCCGAAAGGGTCCCCCGGAGGTCCGAGATGCGCAGGTCCGCCTGCTTTCGCGCCGCCGCCTTCTCGTCCACGAACCGCTTCCCGCCGCTGCTCAGATATCCGGCCGTGGCGCCGCGTTCCTTCTGGAGCTCGTGGACCACGTCGCCCACCCGGACGCACACCTCCGCGAGGGCCATGGCCGCCCGGGACTCCCGGTAGGCCTTCAGGCTCCCCAGGGCGTCGGCCACGCAGTAGATGGCGAGGAAGGCCACCGGGATCGCCACCATGGCGGCGAGCCGCCCCCGGATCGTGCCCCGAACGTCGATGGACATGGCTGCCTCCGCTGCCGCGCCGTGAGGCGGGCAGAGGAATTTTCGGCACGGATGCCCTGCCCATGAGTTTCCGAGGAAATTAATATTCCGGGCCCTTGACACCTACGAATAGGTTCGTATCTTTGCTTCATCACCCCGGAGTCTCCATGAGCCCCGATCCCATCCGTCCCTCGGACGGCGAGCTCGCCATCCTGAGCGTCCTCTGGCGCCGGGGCCCCTCCACCGTGCGGGACGTGCACACGGAACTGGCCCGGGAACGCGACCTGGGCTACACCACCGTCCTGAAGCTCATGCAGATCATGGCGGACAAGGGCCTGGTCACGAGGGACGCCTCGGCCATGACCCACGTCTACCGCGCGGCCCGGGACCAGGAGCCCACCCAGGCCTTCCTGGTGCAGGACCTGGTCCGCCGGGCCTTCGGAGGCAGCGCCAAGGACCTCATGGTCCGGGCCCTGGAGTCCCAGGCGGCGTCTCCGGAGGAGTGGGAGGAGATCCAGCGGATGCTGGACAAGGCCCGCCGGAAGGCGGAGGCGCCATGAGCACCGCCGCCCTCGCCCCGTGGCTCCAGGCCTTCGCCTGGGGGCTGGTGCACTTCCTCTGGGAGGGCGCCCTCATCGGGTGCGCCGCCTTCCTGGCGCTGCGCTTCGCGCACCGTCCCCAGACCCGGTACCTGGTGGGCTGCCTGGGCCTCCTGGCCATGGTCCTGGCCTTCCTGGCCACCGTCGCCGCGGCGCGGCCGGAGGCCCTGGCCATCGAGCCGGCGGCGACGTTCTCCGGGGTCGTCACCGTGCTGCCACCGGATCTCCGGGAGCAGCTCCATGCGCGGCTGCCGTGGATCCTCCTGGCCTGGTCCGCCGGCAGCGGTGCCCTGGCCCTGAGGCTGGGGGCGGGTCTCCTTTGGCTCTACGGGCCCTGCCTGCAAGGAGCCCGCCCCGCGCCCGCCGCCCTCGAGGCCAGCCTGGAGCGCCTCCGCGAGGCCTTCCGTCACGCCCGCCCCGTGCGGCTGGTGGTCTCCGACCTCGTGGACTCGCCCCTGGTGGTGGGCTTCTGGCGGGCCGTCATCCTCGTGCCCGCCGCCGCCCTCCTGGCCCTGCCGGAGGCCTCCCTGGAGGCCGTCCTCGCCCACGAACTCGCCCACATCACGCGCCGGGATTTCCTCGTGAACTTCCTCCAGAACGTCGCGGAGGTCGTCTTCTTCTACCACCCCGCCGTGTGGTGGCTCTCCCGCGAGATCCGCGCGGAGCGGGAGCACTGCTGCGACGACGCCGCCGCGGCCCACTGCGGCGGGGGCCTGCGCTTCGCCCAGGCCCTGGCGGACCTGGAGGCCCTGCGCCACGGCCCACCCACCCAGCTGGCCCCCTCGGGCCACGGAGGCTCCCTCATGCACCGCATCAAACGCCTGCTCATTCCGATGCTTCCCACCCAGACCCTCACCCGCCCCGGGCTCCTCGCCCTGGCCGCCGTCACCGTCCTCGCCAACGGCGTCCACTGGACGCCCCTCGTGGCCGCGCCTCCGGAACCGCCCCTGAAGCCCGCCGTGGTTTCGCTCCAGGCCGCGCCCGCGGCCCCCGCCCAGGCCGAGCCCACCCGTGCCGCCCTCTACCAGCTGCCGCTGGAGGACCCGCCCGACGCCGCGGCGCGGTCCTCCGCGGCCCCCCTCCCCGCCCCCCTCCCGGTGCCCGATGGTCCCGTCCCGGCCCCCGCTCCCCGCCCAGGGGCCGCCCTTGGCCAGGCCCCGAGAATCTGGCGCTTCACGGGGATGATCCCGGCCTTCGATTCCGCCAGGTTCTTCAGGGGCGTCGCCTCCATCTACGGGGGGGAGGCGTATTTCGAGATCCCGCCCCACTCCCGGCTCACGCTCACGATCCGGCCGGATGGCGACGAACCCTACAGGGGCTACAAGCTTCTGGTGGGACGGAAGGGCCACCCGGAGGAGAACGACCTACGCTGGCTCGAGAACACTTCCGACCAGACCCAATACGTGGGCGTGGGCGTATGTCCGCCCCTGATCGAGAGGCGCCATGGCGCTTTCATCGCCATGCCCGGGGGGCCCTTCATCCTGGAGGTGGAGCGGAGTTGGGATCCGGCCGCCCAGGATCCCAGGGCGAAGGCGGTGCCCTTCACCCAGGCGGCCATCAAGGCGCTGCCCCTGGTCAAGCTCGGTTCCATGCAGGTGCGGTTCCACCCGCGCAGCCTTGACTACCCCCCCACGGCCCAGGCCGCCCGGATCGAGGGCCTGGTCCGGCTGGAACTGGTGGTGGACCGGGAGGGCTGGCCAGTCCAGGTGACGGCCAAGGATGGGCCGGCCGGGCTCCGTGCCGCCGCCGAGGACTATGGCTGGCGCTTCTGCTTTTCCTCGCCGCCGGCCCGGATGAAGTACAAGGCCGTGCGGGTGGAGCTGGATGTGGACTTCCGCCTGGGCCAGGCCGGCCCCTCCACCCTGGACTCCCCGGCACCGCACTCCCCCTTCCGGTTCAATGGCGTGTTCATTCCGGCCCACGCGGCCATGGCCACCATCCAGGGCAACGCCAGCCGGAACCGGTTCTTCTCCTTCGAGATCCCGGCCAACGCCCGCCTCGGCCTGGACGTGAAGGCCGCCGGCGAGATCCCCCGGTCCAAGTACCGCCTGGAGGTGGTGCGCCAGGACGGACCGCGCGGCTTCAACGAGCGCGCCTTCAACAATACGTCCGGCCACGCCGTCATCGTCGACGTGGAGGTCCTGCCCAGCCGGAAGGCCAACGACGGACCCGGCCTGTCCCAGGACGCCATCGAGGCGGGCCCCTTCACGCTCCAGGTGACCCGCACCTGGGATCCCGCCGCCCAGGATCCCCGCGCCAAGGCCGCGCCCTTCCCGAAGGGCGGCCTGGAGGCGCTCCCCGAGGTGCCCATGGCCGATCTCCAGGTGGCCTACCGCCCCGAGAAACCCACCTATCCGCCGGAGGCGCTGGCCGCCAAGGCCGAGGCCGCCGTGAGGCTGCGGGTGGCGGTGGGCAGGGACGGCATCCCCCTCCACGTGGAGAGCGAGGGCGGCGCCCCGGAATTCCGGGCGGCCGCGGAGGCCTTCGCCTGGCGGTGGGTGTTCTTCCCGCCCACCATCGGGAAGGAGAACCGGGCCGTGCGGGTCTCCTTCGGCGTCAATTTCAAGCTCAATTAAAACAATAAATATTATCAACGGCTTGACATCCCGGCCGGCCGGTCCACAATTGCTACCATGGTATCGATACCATGGTAGCAATTGATATGGAGGCGGCATGGCCTACGGATACAAGATCGGGAGCCTCCCCCTCACAACCGTCCAGCGCCTCCCCAGCTACCTGCGCGTGGTGCGCGAGATGCGCCGCCTGGGTCGCGAAGTGGTGTCCAGCGCGCGCCTGGGCGAGCTGCTCGGCCTGGAGGCCGTGCAGGTGCGCAAGGACTTCGGCTTCATCGGCATCTCCGGGCTGCCCAAGATGGGCTACCAGGTGGAGGAGCTGGTGCTGGCCATCGAGCACTGCCTGAACTGGAACCAGGTGCGGGACGCGGTGCTGGTGGGCGTGGGCCACCTGGGCATGGCGCTCCTGGGCTACGAGGGCTTCCGGGCCCACGGGCTGGACATCTGCGCCGCCTTCGACATCGACCCCGCCCTGGCGGGGCTGGTGGTGAACAGCACCCCCGTGTGGCACATGGACCGGCTGGAGCCCGAGCTGCGCCGGCTCGGCGCGCGCATGGCCATCCTCACCGTCTCCCCCGACGCCGCCCAGGAGGTGGCCCTGCGCCTGGCCCGGGCCGGCGTCGAGGGCATCTGGAACTTCACCGGCTGTCCCCTGGACCTGCCCCCGGGCGTCATCGTCCAGGACCAGGACATCGCCATCGGCCTCGCCGTGCTCTCCGCCAAACTCTCCTCCCGGACCTAGGTCCGCCTCACGAAAGGGCATCCCATGCCTGATGCCGAAGGCCTGCCCACCCTCACCATCTGCCTCGGCAGCTCCTGCTTCACCCGGGGCAACGACGAGACGCTGCCCCGCCTCCAGGCCTTCCTGAAGCGCAAGGGCCTGGAGGACCGCGTGGCCCTCAAGGGCGCCCGGTGCGAGGGCCGGTGCCAGCACGGTCCGAACCTGCGCCTGGGGGACACCTTCCTGGATCCGTCCACCTGCCTGGAGGACCTGGGGAAGGCGCTGTGAGGCCCGGCCCGGTCTACTCCGAGCAGGCCCAGTGCCAGGACTGCTACAAGTGCGTGCGGGCCTGTCCCGTGAAGGCCATCCGGGTCAGCGCCGCCCACGCCACGGTCATGCCCGAGCGGTGCCTGGCCTGCGGGGCCTGCGTCTCGGCCTGCCCCAGCGGGGCCAAGCGGGTGCGGGACGACCTGCCCCTGGTGGAGGCGCTGCTGCGGGGGGACCGGCCCGTGGTGGTGTCCCTGGCGCCCTCCTACGTCGGCGAATTCCCGGGCGGTCCCGGGCGGATCATCGCGGCCCTCAAGCGCCTGGGCTTCGCGGGGGTGAGCGAGACCGCGCTGGGGGCCCAGGAGGTGTCGGCGCGCCTGGCGCGGGACCTGGACGCCCACACCGGCAGGATCTGGATATCGACCGCGTGCCCCGTGGCCGTGGACTATGTGCGCACGTACCTGCCGGAGCGCATCGCCGACCTGACGCCCCTGGACTCGCCGCTGCTGGCCCACGTGCGGCTCCTGCGGGCGGAGCTGGGGGACATGCCGGTGGTCTTCATCGGCCCCTGCATCGCCAAGAAGCTGGAGGTGGAGGACGCTCCCACCCTGGCCGCCGCCCTCACCTTCGAGGACCTGCGGGCCTGGCTGGCCCGGGAGGGCATCGACCCCCTGGACCTGGAACCCGGAGGCGCCTTCCTCCTGGGCTCGGCCGCCGAGGGGGCCCTCTACCCCATCGAGGGGGGCATGGCCCGGGCCACGGCCCTCAGCATGGCCACCCGCGGCACCCGCTTCGTCACCCTCAGCGGCCTGGGCCCCATCCGGGAGGCGCTGGCGGACCTGCCCCCGCCCCGGGGCAACCTCTTCCTGGAGCTGCTGGCCTGCGCCGGCGGCTGCGTGAACGGTCCGGCCGCGCGGCGCTCCCCCGTGGCGGCCCGCATGGCGGTGCTGGACGGGGCCGCCGAAGCCGCCGGCGCCTACCCGCGGGAACCCGGCGTCCCCCTGGCCCGGGCCTTCGCCCCCCGCGTCCCCCCCGGAGACCCGGTCCCCGAGGGCCAGCTGGAGGCCGCCCTGCGCCGCCTGGGCAAGGCGGGCCCCGGGGACGAGCTGAACTGCGGGGCCTGCGGGTACGACACCTGCCGGGACCTGGCCGGCGCCATCCTGGGAGGCCGGGCGGAAACCCGCATGTGCGTTTCCAACCTGCGCCGCCTGGCCGAGAAGAAGGCCAACGCCCTGCTGCGCACCCTCCCCTTCGGGGTGGTGATCGTGGACGAGGAGCTGCGCATCATCGAGAGCAATGACCAGTTCGTGCGCCTCCTGGGCGCGGAGGCGGAGCTGGTGGCCGAGACCCAGCCGGGCCTGTGCGGCGCCAGGATCGACAAGCTCGTGGACTTCGGCGCCCGCTTCCGGGAGGTCCTGGAGGGCGGCGACGAACTGATCCGCCAGAACCTCGCCAGCGCCGGCGGGACGCTGAGCGCCACCATCTTCACGGTGGAGCCGGGACGGGTGGTGGGGGCCCTCCTCCTGGACGTCACGGAGACCGAGGCCCGGCAGAAGGAGATGGTGGGCAAGGCCGAGGAGGTCATCCACAACATGCTGGCCAACGCCCAGGAGATCGCCTTCAGCCTGGGGCGCAACGCGGCGCGCAGCGAGGGGATCCTCAACTCGATCATCGCCGAGTTCCGGGGGCCCCATGGAGCCTGAGGCCCGCTTCATCGAGGTGGACCACTTCGGGCTCCCCTGCGGCGGCGAGCACCTGTCGGGCGACCTGTTCCACTCCCGCAGCCTGGAGGACGGCCACCGGGTGGTGTCGGTGCTGGCCGACGGCCTCAGCAGCGGCGTGGAGGCCGCGGTGCTGGCCTCGGTGACGGCCTCCATGGCCCTGGAGTACGTGGAGTGGAACATCGACACCGCCCAGGCCGCCGCCATCCTCATGGACTCCCTGCCGGTGGACCCCGTGCGCCGCATCAGCTACTCCACCTTCACCATCGTGGACGCGCGCCGGGACGGGCGCACCCGGGTCTTCGAGCACGGCAACCCGCCCATCATGCTCATCCGCGACGGGGCCCTGGTGCCCCTGGAGCGCACCGTCCTGGCCCAGCCCCGGTGGGGGAACCGGCGCCTGCGCGTGAGCGAGTTCCAGAGCAGCGTGGGCGACCGCATCGTGCTCTGCTCGGACGGGGTGACCCAGTCCGGCATGGGCACCCCGGCCCACCCCCTGGGCTGGGGGGAGCCGGAGGCCGCCGCCTTCGCCCTGGGCAGGCTGGCCCGCACCCCGGACCTCTCCAGCCGGCGCCTGGCGGAACTCCTGGTGGACCGGGCCCTGTGGAACGACGGCGGCGCGGCCGGGGACGACATCACCTGCGGCATCATCCACCTGCGCCGCCCCCGGGTGCTCCAGGTACTTACGGGCCCGCCCTTCGACCGGGCCCGGGACCGGGACTTCGCGGCCCTGGTGGACGCCCCCGGTTCGCGCAAGGTGGTGTGCGGCGGCACCACCTCCAACATCCTGGCCCGGGAGCTGAACCGGGAGGTGGAGATGGACCTCTCCCTCCACGACCGGGAGGTGCCCGCCCCCTCCGCCATGGCCGGCGTGGAACTGGTCACCGAAGGCTGCCTGACCCTCGCCAAGGTCTCCGAATACCTGGAGGCCGGCGCCTGCCCGCGGCGCAACGCCGCCTCGCGCCTGGTGGAGCTCCTCCTGGAATCGGACGTCATCCACTTCCAGGTGGGCACCGCCGTGAACGAGGCCCACCAGGACCCGGCCCTGCCCGTGGAGCTCGACATCCGCCGCAACGTCATCAGGCGCGTCGCCGCGCTCCTGGAGACCCGGCACCTGAAGAAGACGCGGGTCTCCTACTACTGAATCAGGGGGCTCACAGGAGCTGGCTCAGCAGGGTGAGGGCAGGCACCACAAGGGGCCCGCGGGCCGCGAAGCAGTCCGCATCCACGTAGGGCAGGCCGAGGACGGCCTGGAAGGCATGCGGTGCCGCGGTCTGCTCCTGGAAATGGGCCAGGGCCGGCGACAGGCGGGTCTCGCTCTTCTTGACCTCCACCAGGAACCAGGGCTTCTGGTCCCGGATGACCAGCAGGTCCACCTCCCGTTTCTGCTTGTCCCGGAGGTAGCGAAGTTCGAATTCGCCCAGGCCCAGGTCGGTCCAGCCTTCCACCGCCTTCAGCAGATGGCAGGCCACCAGCGTCTCGGCCCGGGCCCCGTCGTCGGTGATGCCGCTCCAGTCCCGCAGGAACCACTTGGGCTCCTTGCGCAGGGACTTGGCGACATTCGTGAACCAGGGCCGGACCAGGAACCCGAAGTGCAGCCGGGCCAGGAGGTCCACCCAGCGACGAACCGTCTCAGGAGCCACGCCCAGTTCCGCCGCCAGATTGGCATGGACGAGCTGCTGGCCGCTGCGCTCGGCCAGGATCCGCATCAACGTCTCCATGCTTCCCAGTTCCTGGACCCGGGTGACCTCCCGCAGGTCCTCCCGCGCGAGCTGGTCCATGCGCAGGGAACGCCAGCGGCGGGTGAAGCGGACATCACGGCGCACGAACGGTTCCGGAAACCCGCCATGGGTCCAGAGCGCCTCCCAGTCCTCCGGCGGGATGGGAACCGGGGGACGGATCTCCTGGTCCGGTACCTCCACCCGGACGCACTCGGCCACGGACCAGGGATGCATGCGATAGAGCAGGTAGCGCCCCATGAGGCTGTCGCCCCCGCGCCTGAACACGTCCAGGCGGGAACTGCCCGTCACCAGGACCTGGGCCCGGTCATGGTAGGTGTCGAAAAAACCCTTCAGAAGCTGTTTCCACTTGGAGTACTTGTGGAGCTCGTCCAGGACGACCCTCACCGGTTCCGTCCGCAGGCGGTCCAGCCCCAGACGCTCCGCCAGGGCCCCGGGCCCCAGGAGGAGCATGCGTCGGTCATCCTGGTTGTCCCAATTGAAATAGGCTGTCCCCACGGCCCGGCAGGCGGTGGTTTTGCCCACCTGACGCGCCCCGCTGACCAGGGCCATCTGCCGGTTCCTCCGGAAGTGGTCCTCCAGCACGGTGGCGTACAAACGAGGGCGGTCGCTCATGGGACCATTTTTATATAATTCGTCTTTTAGTCCAGACTTTTTTAAGTATAAGTTACTTTTGGTCCTGGAGCCATTCGTGCCCGGCCCCAACCCTGGCCGCGCCCGGAGGACTTCCTTGCTACAATTCCTCCAAATCCAGTCACTTATCGTGCGCAATGGGAATCCCCAGGAGGCTCTCCATGCCCATCCTCATCCGGCTCCCGGCGGCGATGCTGCTTCCAGACGACCCCGGGGCCGCGGGGGACGCGGGTTCCCTCCTCCCCAGCAGCCCCCGGCCGGAGCCAAGACGGTCCCCCCGGAGGCCTGGCGCCCGCCTCCGGTGGAGCCGGACCGGGCCTGAAACGGAAACGGGCCGCCCGGACAGGAGTCCGGGACGGCCCGTTTCATCGTGCGGTGCTCCAGCCTACTTGGCGATGCCCTTGGGATAGCACAGACCACCGGTGATCTCGATGGTCGTGGCGTTCAGGGCCTCGTTCTCGGCGGCGGTGCCGATGATGGACGCGATCTCGTCGGGGGAGACGAGGCGGCCCAGGTGCACGTCCTCCAGGATGCTCTTGAGGGCCTCCTGGTTCATGCCGGTGAGCATGGGCGTGGCGGTGTAGCCCGGCGCGATGGCGACGCAGCGGACGTTGCGGATGCCGCGCATGAGGAACTCCCCGATGATGATCTTGGGCATCAGGGCGTCGGCGACCTTGGCCGAGGAGTAGTTGATCTGGCCGACCTGGCCGCACTTGTTCACGGAGGAGATGGGCACGAGCAGCCCGGGCCATCCGCCGTTGACCATGGCCTCGGCGGCGTCGCGCATGGTGAGGAACGTGCCGGTGAGGTTGGTGTCGATGACGGCGGCCCACTTGTCCAGGCCCAGCTTCTTGGAGACCTGGCCGGTCTCCTTGTCCAGGCTCAGCATCGTCCCGTCCCGGATGATGCCGGCGCTGGACACGCAGATGTTGAGCTGGCCGAAGGCCTCCAGGGTGCCCTGGATGAAGCGGGCCGTATCGGCCTCGCTGGTCACGTTGGCCTGGATGCCGATGCACTCGGCGCCCATCTCCTTCACGTCCTTGACGACGCGGTCGATGTTCTTCTGCACCATGTCGACGATGGCGACCTTGGCGCCCCGCTTGGCGAAGTACTTGACCACGGCCTCGCCGATGCCATTGCCTCCGCCCGTTACGAGAACGACGCTACCTTTGATTTCCATAATGGATTCCCTCTTGGTTGGATGATTGAGATCAGTGCTTGGGCGTGACGCTGTCCTTGTCCCAGTAGATGAAATTGGGATGGAGCACGTCGGGTCCGACGATCTTGAGGTCGCCGATGCGGTTGGGATGGGCCACGTCCGGGCCCACCGACTTGATGCCCACGGGGAAGACGGTCCTGATGACCTTCAGCGCCCGCTTTTCCGCTTCCTCTTCGGTCGCGCCGGGGAACAGGCCCGCGCCGGCGACGGCGGGAGCGCCGCCGCCCTTGGCGCAGAGGATGTCCCAGCCCTCGCCCCGCTTCTCGACGGTGAACTGCATGTCGTTGTAGTTGATGGGGTTCATGAGAGCCCTCCCTAGAGTTTCCGAAGGACCGTGACGCAGTTGGTGACCGCGGAACCGCCCACGTTGAAGGCCACGCCGATGTCGGCCTTCCTGGCCTTCACGCCGATGGCTTCGCCGATCAGCTGCTTGTAGATCAGCGCGTGCATGGAGGCGCCGGTGGCGCCCACGGGGTGCCCCTTGGACTTCAGGCCGCCCGAAAGGTTGATGGCGATCCTGTCGTCGCGGGTGAAGCGCCCATCGAGGTAGTCGTAGCCGGCGCGGCCGTCGTCGGAAAATCCCAGGGCCTCGGTGGAGATGATCTGGTTGATGGTGAAGCAGTCGTGCACCTCGGCCAGGTCGATGTCGGAAGGCACGATGCCGGCCTCCTTGTAGGCCTTGGCGGCGGCGTCCTTGCCGGCCATCAGGTCGTACATGTTCGGGCGCACGCTCTCGGAGAGGCGCTCGCAGGAGTGGCCGATGCCGGCGATGGAGACGGCCCGGTGCTTGTCGGCCACGTTGGCGGTCTGGGTGATGACCAGGGCCGCGGCGCCGTCGGTGACCAGGGAGCAGTCATGCAGGCGCAGGGGAGCGGCGATCATCATGTTCTTGCAGCGGCCCTTGGGGTCCAGCTCGTTGAGCTTCATGATCTCTTCCACCGAGGCCGGGCCGTTCTTCACGTGGGCCAGGGGGTTCTCCGCGCCGTTCTTGTAGCAGAGGGCGCCGGCGGTCCAGAGCATCTTCTCCAGGTCCTCGTTGGAGATCTTGTACTTGGCCTGGTAGCCCTTGGCGTATTCGGCGAAGAGCATGGGGAAGGACATGCCCCGGGAACCCTCGGTCGGCCAATGGGAGGAGCAGGCCAGGACGTGGGTCATCTGGGGGGTGGGCAGGAGGTTCATCTTCTCCACGCCGATGACCAGCACGTGCTTGTAGCGCGCCGCCTCGATGGCGTAGATGGCGTCGTAGAGAGCCACGGAGCTGGAGGCGCAGGCGCACTCGCAGCGGGTCATGGGCTTGAAGCGCAGGGCGGGGTCGATCTCGGCGGCGATGGGGGCCACGTGCTCCTGGTTGATGAAGGAACCCGGGGAGCAGGAACCGACGAAGACGGCGTCGATGTCCTTGGCTTCCAGGCCGGCGTCCTTGATGGCGCCGCGGCCGGCTTCGATCAGCAGATCGTAGTAGGTCTTGGTGTCGGTCATCAGGCCGGTCTTCTTGTCCTTCTTGACGAAGGCGCCGAACTCCGTGTTGTAGGCACCGATGATGCTGGCTTTGCTCATAGAGAGTGTCCTTATGAGAGGGAGGGCGCGGAACCTAGGCTCCGATGCCGTCCTTGTGGGTTTCCTTGGCGAAGTAGACGGCCACGACGGTGATGAGCACCAGGGCGATCATGTAGTAGGCGATGTAGGTGAAGGCCAGGTTGTTCTCGATGCCCTTCTTGAGGAGGTAGGTGGCCACCAGCGGCGAAAGGCCGCCCGCGAAGATGGAGGCCAGCTGGTAGCCCAGGGAGGCGCCGCTGTAGCGGACGCGGGCCGAGAACATTTCAGAGAGGAAGCTGGCCTGGGGGCCATACATCGCGGCGTGGCCCATGGTCACGGGGATGACGATGGCCAGGGCGATCATCGCGGGGGACCTGGTGCCCAGCATCCAGAAGAAGGGGAAGGCCATGAGGCCGCAGAAGACGGCGCCCCACATGTAGACGGGACGGCGGCCGAGCTTGTCGGACAGGGCGCCCCAGCCGGCGCAGGTGAAGATGGCGAAGAAGGCGGCCCAGAGCAGGCCGTTGAGGCCGACGGCGCGGTCCATCTTCAGGTAGGTGGAGATGTAGACCAGGGAGAAGGCGGTGAAGACGTAGAAGAGGCCGTTCTCGGCGAAGCGCACGCCCATGGCGATGAGGATGTTCTTGGGGTGCTTGGTGATGGCCTCGATGAGGGGCATCTTGGCTTCCTGCTTCTGGTCCTTCAGTTTCTCGAAGACGGGGGACTCGGCGATGGTCATCCGGATCCAGATGCCGACGGCGACGAGGGCGAAGCTGAGCAGGAAGGGAACCCGCCAGCCCCAGGAGATGAAGGCGGCATCGGCGGCGGCCTTCGTGTCGGCCCGGAGGAACCACATGGAGTTGGCCGCACGGAAGACCATGGTGGACAGCAGGAGGCCGATGAAGGCGCCGAGCTGGGGCCAGGAACCGTAGAAGCCGCGCCGGTTGGCGGGGGCGTGTTCCACGGCCATCAGCACCGCGCCGCCCCACTCGCCGCCCAGGCCGAAGCCCTGGAGCAGGCGCATGGTGATCAGGAGCACGGGGGCCCAGATGCCGATCACGCTGTAGGTGGGAAGCATGCCGATGCAGGCCGTGGCCAGGCCCATGATCATCAGGGTGAGGTAGAGCATCTTCTTGCGGCCGATCTTGTCGCCGAAGTGGCCGAAGACGATGCCGCCCAGGGGGCGGGCCAGGAAGCCCAGGGAGAAGGTGGCGAAGGCCAGCAGGGTCCCGACGATCGGGTCGTAGCTGGGGAAGAAGATCTTGTTGAACACCAGCGCCGCGGCCGTGCCGTAGAGGAAGTAGTCGTACCATTCGATGGAGGTGCCGATCAGGCTGGCCAGTGCGACCTTCACGATCTGCTTGTGCCCGACTTCGACTGGGGCCGGACCGGTGCCCTTTGGTACTGCGGGACTTAGAGTGGTCGTCACGAGAGCTCCTTGGAAAAGGGTTGAGGTTAAGAAACCGGGTGGTTGGGTTGTTTGTTGCCAACAGCTGCGCCCCGGGACGCCTGGCGGCGCCCGGGGTGCCTTCCGTTCATTCCTTGGGCAGCATGTCCAGGAGGCCCATGGGCTCGTCCCGGAAGATGCGGTAGTCCATCAGCTTGAGATCCGGGGCGAGGATCGGGGCGAAGTCCATCTGCCCGAGGATGTCCCGGTCCAGGTCCACGCCGGGGGCGATCTCGATGAGCTCCAGGCCCTTCTCCACGAGGCGGAAGACGCAGCGCTCGGTGATGTAGAGGACCCTCTGGCCGTTCTTGAAGGCCTGGGAACCGCTGAAGGTGCGGTGCTCCACCTCCTTCAGGAACTTCCTGCTGGCCCCTTCCTTGACGATCCTGAGGGAGCCCTGCTCCACGGCGATCTCCAGCCCGCCGGCCGTGAAGGTTCCCACGAAGATGACCACCTTGGTGGACTGGGAGATGTTGATGAAGCCGCCCGCGCCGGCGAGGCGGGGCCCGAACTTGCTCACGTTCAGGTTGCCGTGGCGGTCGGCCTGGGCCAGCCCCAGGAAGCAGATGTCCAGGCCGCCGCCGTCATAGAAGTCGAACTGGGAGGGCTGGTCGATGATGGCCACCGCATTGGACCCGGCGCCGAAGCTGAGGCCGCCGGCGGGCACGCCGCCGATGCCGCCCGGCTCGGTGGACAGCGTCATGAAGTCGGAGGCGCCCTCCTCCACCGCCACGATGGAGACGCCCTCGGGCATGCCGATGCCCAGGTTCACGTTCACGTTGGGCTTGAGTTCCATGGCCGCGCGGCGGGCGATGATCTTGCGCTCGCTCATCTCCAGCATGGCGATGGAGGACATGGGGATGCGGATCTCCCCACTGTAGGCGGCGTTGTACTGCTCGCCGAAGGTCTGCATGTGCAGTTCGGGCTTCTCGGCCACCACCACGTAGTCCACCAGGACGCCGGGGAACTTCACGTCGCGGGGGTTGAGCGTGCCGCGGTCGGCCAGGCGCTCCACCTGGACGATCACCTTGCCGCCGCTGTTGTGCACGGCCATGGCGATGGCCTGGCCCTCCAGGGTCAGGGCCTCCCGTTCCATGGTGACGTTGCCGTCGGGGTCCGCGGTGGTGCCGCGGATGATGCCGATGTTCAGCGGCATGGCGTTGTAGAAGAGGTAGTCCTTGCCGTGGATCGAGATGTGTTCGACGAGATCCTCGGTGGTGCGCTTGTTGATCTTGCCGCCGCCGAATTCCGGATCCACGAAGGTGCCCAGGCCGATCCTGGAGATGGTCCCGGGCTTGCCGGCGGCGATGTCCCGGAAGAGGTGGGAGATGACGCCCTGGGGCAGGTTGTAGGCGTCGATCTTCTCGGCCAGGGCCAGGGCCTGCAGCTTGGGCGCCAGGCCCCAGTGCCCGCCGATGACCCGCCTGATCAGGCCTTCATGGCCCAGGTGGTTGAGGCCCTTCTCCTTGCCGTCGCCCTGGCCCGCGGCATAGATGAGGGTGAGGTCCCGGGGCGTCTCGGTCTCCAGGAAGCGCTTCTCCAGGGCGATGGCCACGTTCTCGGCGAAGCCGATCCCCACGAAGCCGCAGGTGGCCACCGTGTCGCCGTTCCTGATGCACTTGACGGCCTCCGCGGCCGTGGTGACTTTGCTGCGCCGGACGCGGGGTCCGGCCGGGGCGAGCGTCTGACTCGACATGGGAAGCTCCTGGAAAAGGGATATCCAGGCTCTTTTGCAGAGGTCGTGCCAGATCCAAGGGCTTAACAATCGCCAATAAAATCAGAGTTTAGGAAAAACCTTCATCGGACTCCTGTCTCTGATTTGAGATCGCCGGGTTCGCAACATCTGAATCAGGCCTCATTTTTTCCCGCCGGCAAGCTTTGGACACTGGAGTTATCAGTTTCCGTCTCTCGATGGAGACATGTCTCTGTTTGGAGACAGCTCCTTCAGGGCGGTCCGCCGCTTGTAGAAGGTGGCCCGGCCGATGCCCAGGCGCCGGGCGGCGTCCACCACCTTCCCCTGGCAGGCCTTCAGGGCCGAGTCCAGCACCAGCCATTCCGCCTGGGCCATGGCCTCGGCATAGGTGGCGGCGGGGGCCGGGGCCTGGCGGGGGGGCGGGTGGGGGCCGTGCTTGAGCAGGCCGTGGAAGTCCGAGGCCTCCAGGAGGTGTTCGTCGGTGTTCATGACGGCCTGCTCCAGGACGTTGCGCAGCTCCCGCACATTGCCGGGCCAGGAATGGTTCAGCAGCAGGGCGATGGCGTCCGGGCTCAGCTCCCGGCAGAGGGTGGCGTTCTGGACGCCCACCTTCTCCAGGATGTGCTCGCACAAAAGCTCGATGTCGCCCTGGCGTTCGCGCAAGGGGGGCAGGGCGATGTTCAGCACGTTCAGGCGGTAGAAGAGGTCCTTGCGGAAGCGGCCCTCGGCCACCATGGCGTCCAGGTCCTGGCTGGTGGCGGCCACGATGCGCACGTTCACCCGGATCACCCGGTTGGACCCCAGGGGCTCGAACTCCTGCTCCTGGAGCACCCGCAGCAGCTTGGACTGGAGGGCCAGGGGCATGTCGCCGATCTCGTCCAGGAAGAGCGTCCCGCCGTTGGCCAGTTCGAACTTCCCGGGCCTCGGCTGGCGCCCGGCCCCGGTGAAGGCCCCCGGCGCCACCCCGAAGAACTCCGCCTCCAGCAGGGTGTCCGGGATGGCCGGCACGTTCACGATCACGAAGGGCTGCGCCTCCCGGGGCCCTCCGGAGTGGATGGCATGGGCCAGCAGCTCCTTGCCCGTGCCGGTCTCGCCCCGCAGGAGCACCGGCGCCTCCAGCATGGCCGCGCGCCGGGCCAGGCGCCGCACCTCCATGGTCGGGGGGCTGTTGCCCAGGAAGGAGGAGAAGGTGTATTTGGTGCGCCGGGCCTCGGCCAGTTTCTTCTGGGCCCGGGCCAGCTCCTTCTGGAGGCTGGAAAACCGTTCGAACAGGGGCTTCAGGGACTCGTAGTGGCTGAACAGGGCGAACCCCACCGCGCCCACCACCTCCCCCTCCTTGTCCCGCAGGGGGATGCGCATGACCACGAAGGTCTGGCCGTTGGTCTCCAGCAGGTCCAGCAGGATGGGCTGCTTGGACTGGACCACCTGGCGCATGAGGCTGTTGGGGATGACGGCTTCGATCTCCTGCCCGATGGCCCAGGCGGGATCCACGCTCAGGCGGGCCGCATAGCGGTCGTTGATCCAGACCACCCGGGCGTTCCGGTCCACGATCACCGTCCCCTCGCACAGCCCCTCGAAGCAGTCGAACATCGACTGCATGGCCTGCTGCTGAAGCCGGACCGGATCCTGCAGGGTGTGGGGGGGGAGGGTCAAGGGGGGGCCTTTGGGGTAGGTGCCGTCCATTATAGGAGTCCGGTCCTATAATCAGCCATGGAAACCCTGATCAGGATCATGTTGCAGTCCGGCAAGGCCGGCATCGACGTGGCGCTGTACACGCTGCTGCCGGTGCTCGTCATCCTCATGGCCGTCATGAAGGCCGTGGAATCCCGGGGGATCCTGGCCATGGTCGCCCGGTGGGTGGAACCGCTCCTGAAGCGCTTCGGCGTCCCGGGGGCCGGGGCGTTCGCCATTGTCCAGCTGCTGTTCGTCAGTTTCGCCGCCCCTCTGGCCACCCTCGCCGTCATGGAGAAGGACGGCACCCCCCGCCGGGCGATCGCCGCCACCCTGGCGATGGTGCTCACCATGTCCCAGGCCAACGTCATCTATCCCATGGCGGCCGTGGGCCTGAACGTGGGAATCATCCTGCTGACCTCCCTGGCCGGGGGGCTGGCGGCTGCCGCCCTCACCTACTATCTATTCACCCGCACGGTCGTCGAGGTCGAGCCGGACGGCCAGGCCACCCTCACCACCCCTTACGCCCAGCCCAAGGGGCCCCTCCTCACCCTCATGATCCAGGGGGGCCAGGAGGCCGTGCAGGTCATCCTCGGGGCCATCCCCATGCTGATCCTGGCCATCTTCCTGGTGAACGGCCTCAAGGCCACCGGCAGCATCGCCCTGCTGGAGCGGGTCCTCTCCCCCGTCCTCGGCCGCATCGGCTTCCCCGCCTCCGCCGTCCTCCCCCTGGCCACCAAGTACCTGGCCGGCGGCACCGCCATGATGGGCGTCACCCTGAACCTCATGAAGGAGGGCGCCATCACCCCCCTGGAACTGAACCGCATGGCCGGCTTCCTGACCAATCCCTGCGACCTGGTGGGGGTGGCCGTCCTCATTTCAGCCGGGGTCCGCTGCGCCTCCGTGGTTCGCCCGGCCGTCGCCGGGGCCGTGGTGGGGATCCTGCTGCGGGGCGTGCTGCATCTGATCATCTTCTAGGTGGTTTGTCCCTTTCCCACGATTTCCCGCAACGCGTCCACCAGCACCCCGCACTGCTCGTCCGTCCCGATCGAGATCCTCAGGAAGGCATCGATGCGGGGCAGGTTGAAGTGCCGGACGATGATGGCCCGTTCCCGGAGTTTCGCGGTCAGGTCGGCGCCGGCCCACCGGGGGTGCCTGGCGAAGATGAAATTGGCGGCCGAGGGGAGCACCTCGAAGCCCAGGGCTCCCAGGCTGGCCGTGAGGGCCTCCCGGCTGCGCATGACGGCCTGGCGGGTCCGTTCGAACCAGGGGACGTCCTCCAGGGCGGCGATGGCGCCGGCCATGGCCAGGCGGTCCACGGGGTAGGAGTTGAAGCTGTCCTTGACCCGCACCAGGGCCTCGATGAGGCCGGGGTGTCCCATGGCGAAGCCCAGGCGAAGGCCGGCCAGGGAGCGGCCCTTGGAGAGGGTGTGGATCACCAGCAGGTTGGGGTGCTCCTGGATGAGGGTCACGGCGGAGTCGCAGCCGAAGTCCACGTAGGCCTCGTCCACCACCACGGGGGATTCGGGGTTGGCGGCCAGGAGGGTGCGCAGCTCGTCCAGGTCCAGCCAGCGGCCGGTGGGCGCGTTGGGGTTGGGGAAGATGATGCCGCCGTTGGGGCGCCGGTAGTCGTCCACCCGGATGCGGTATTCACCGTCCAGGGGAACCTGCTCGTGATCGATGCCGTAGAGGGCGCAGTAGACGGGATAGAAGCTGTAGGTGATGTCAGGGAACAGCAGGGGGCGGTCGTGCTTGAGCAGGGCCAGGAAGGCCAGGGCCAGGACCTCGTCGGAGCCGTTGCCCACGAACACCTGCCGGGCATCGAGGCCGTGGCGGGCGGCGATGACCTGCCGGAGGCGGGCGGAGGTGGGGTCGGGGTAGAGCCGGAGGCTGTCCGTGGCCGCTTCCCGGATGGCCTCCAGGGCCCGGGGGGAAGGTCCGTAGGGATTCTCGTTGGTATTGAGCTTCACCAGGTTCTCCAGCCTGGGCTGCTCACCCGGGACATAGGGGGTGAGGGTGTGGACGACCTGGCTCCAGAATCGGCTCATGGGACTCCCTGGGGTTGTTCCAGCTTAGCCGAGGGTGCCCCGGCGGGCGCCGCCTTCGGCACCCGGGCGGACCTGCCCCTCCATGGCCCGGGCTCCGGGGCATTTTCCTGCGCGGATCCGCTCGGTCGCTTGTAACGCCCGGCATCCTTGATTTATCAAAATATTGGGAAAGGGAACCTTCCATCCCCATGGAAATCGCCGTGAAAACAATAGTTTTTTCACGATAGACATACCAACGGTGGAATGGTCTACTCCTTCATCATTTCCGATTGAAAAGTCCTGAACCGAGGTTGTCCGACGGGCCCGTCGGACCTGTTCCAGGGCGCCCATATCCGCTTCCGGTGGCCCCCCCTGGGGCCATCCGTTTCTTTAATCGCAGGAAGGAGCACGCATGATCAAGAGGTTCGCCTCCAAGCTGTACAACTGGGTCGCGGTCATGATCGTCCTTGGCGCCCTCCTGGGGCACTTCTACCCGGCCACGGCCGTCAAGATGCAGCCCTTCGCCGACGGGTTCATCAACCTGATCAAGATGCTCATCCCGCCGGTGATCCTGTGCAGCGTGGTGCTGGGCATCGCGGGGGCCGGCAGCATCAAGAAGGCCGGGCGCGTGGGCGCGAAAGCCATCCTCTACTTCGAGGTGGTGAGCACCTTCGCCCTCGTCATCGGCCTGGTCATGGCCAACGTCTTCGGCCCCGGCCGGAGCTTCCACGCCGATCCCGCCAAGCTCGATCCCAAGCTTGTCGCGACGTACGTGGCCCAGGCCCATCACATGACCGTCTCGGAACACCTCCTGAAGATGATCCCCAAGACCATGTTCAGCGCCTTCACCGACGGCGACATCCTGCAGGTGCTGCTGATCTCCGTGCTCCTGGGCTTCTCCGCGGCCGCCCTGCCCGAGAAGTACAAGGCCCCGCTCCTGGCCATGCTCGAGAACGTCAGCAAGATGTTCTTCGGGGTCATGAAGCAGATCCTCTACCTGGCCCCCATCGGCGCCGGCGCGGCCATCGCCTTCACCATCGGCAAGTTCGGCCTGCGGTCCCTGGTGCCCATGGCCCAGCTCATCGGCCTTTTCTACGCCACCTGCGCCCTGTTCGTCTTCGTGGTGCTTGGCAGCATCGCGAAGCTGGCCGGCTTCAGCATCTTCAAGGTGCTGCGCTACATCAAGGGCGAGCTCCTCCTGGTGCTGGCCACCAGCTCCTCGGAATCGGCCCTCATCCCCCTGATGACCAAGATGGAGCACCTCGGCCTTTCCAAGTCCATCGTCGGCCTGGTCATCCCCACCGGGTACTCCTTCAATCTTGACGGAACCAACATCTACATGACCCTGGCCTCGATCTTCATCGCCCAGGCCATGGGCATCGAGCTCACCCTCGGCCAGCAGATGGGCATCCTGGTGGTCACCATGATCACCAGCAAGGGCGCCGCGGGCGTCACCGGCTCCGGCTTCATCACCCTTGCGGCCACCCTCGCCGTGGTGCCGGGCATCCCCGTGGCCGGCATGGCCCTCATCCTCGGCATCGACAAGTTCATGTCGGAGGCCCGCGCCATCACCAACCACATCGGCAACTGCCTGGCGGCCGTGCTCATGGCCATCTGGGAGAAGGAACTGGATTGGAAGCGCTTCCACGAAGTGCTCAACCGCCACGAGGACGAACCCATGCCCGAGGCCGCCCTGGCCGAGGAGTAGCCGTCCCCTCCTGCCTGCGCATGAGAACCCGGGGCGCCGCCCCGGGTTTTTCGTTCGGACGCCCTGCGGGCCGACCCGCCTGCCACTTTTTGAGGGCACTCCGAGGATCGCCTTGGGAAGGGAGGAATCGGAGAGCCCGCCGGATGGGTTTTCCGCAGTCCTCGCGGATATGGCTGACCGCGAACCCGCGCCACGACTATTTCTCGAAGCTCCGGCGAACGGGCGGGGCCGGTTCCCGGCTTTTTCAAAGGGAACCGTTGACCCTCCAACCCTCCCCCCCGTGTCGCCGTCCGGGGCGAATGAAATTGTCCTGAATCCCGGCTTCGGACGGGACCCGTTGTTCCGGGTGGAGGGTTTGAAGTACCCTCACACCGGAGGTTCCCATGCCCAAGGCGGTACGCTTCCACCGGACCGGCGGTCCCGACGTTCTCCAGGTTGATGAACTCGCCGTCGGCGCGCCGGGGCCCGGCGAGGCCCAGGTGCGCCATGTGGCCTGCGGCGTCAATTTCGTGGACTGCTACCAGCGCAGCGGCCTCTACCCGATGCCCCTGCCGGCGGTGGCCGGCAACGAGGGCGCCGGGGTGGTGGAGGCGGTGGGCCCCGGCGTCACGGCCGTGAAACCGGGCGACCGGGTGGCCTACGCCATGGCGGCCGGCAGCTACTGCGAGCTGCGCAACCTGAACGCCGAACGCCTCTGCCTGCTGCCCGGCGGGATCAGCTTCGAGCAGGGCGCCGCCATGATGCTCAAAGGCATGACCGTGCAGTACCTGATCCGCCGCACGCACCGGGTGGAACCGGGCGAGACGGTGCTGTTCCACGCCGCCGCCGGCGGGGTGGGCCTGATCGCCTGCCAGTGGCTGAAGGCCCTCGGGGCCACCATCATCGGCACGGCCGGCTCCGAGGAGAAGTGCGAGCTGGCCCGGCAGCACGGGGCCGACCACTGCATCAACTACCGCGCCGAGGACTTCGTGGCCCGCGTGAAGGAGCTCACCGGCGGCCAGGGCGTCCCGGTGGTCTACGACTCCGTGGGCCGGGACACCTTCCCCGGTTCGCTGAAGTGCCTGCGGCCCCTGGGCCTCATGGTCTCCTTCGGCAGCGCCTCGGGCCCCGTGCCGCCCCTGGCCATCACCGAACTGACGAGCCACGGCTCCCTGTTCCTGACCCGCCCGAGCCTGGGCACCTACATCGCAGGACGGCCCGACCTCCTCGCCACCTCCGGGGAACTCTTCGACGTGGTGCTCTCCGGCAAGGTGAGGATCGGCATCGGCGCGCGGTACGACCTGAAGGACGCCGCCCAGGCCCACCGGGACCTGGAGTCCCGGGCGACCACGGGGACCGGCGTCCTCGTCACCGGCGCCTGATCCGGGCCCGCTTCGCCGCGGTCAGAGCGCCTTGCGCGCCGCCAGGATGTATTTCGCCTGGTCCCGGGGGTCGATGCCCCGGCGGGGGCTGGCGGCGCCCAGTTCCAGGGGGCATTCCTGGTACCCGTCGAAGCGCGTGGAGAGCACCCCGCGGCCTCCGCTGAGGGACCCCAGGCGCGTGGGGTAGTCCAGGGAGGTGGCCACGGGGAGCCGCGCCTCCACGGTGAATTCGCCCCCGCCGATCGCAGGCGCCTCGAAGGTGCCGCGCATCTGGAGGATATCCCCGATCACGCGGTTGCCCAGGGCCGCGGGCACGGTGATGGCGCACGCCAGCATGGGCTCGAGGAGAGTGGTGCCGGTGGCCTCCAGGCCGTTCATGATGCCCATGGGGGTGGCCACGGCGAAATCCAGGGGGTGGGTGTGGACCAGGTGGTGCTGGCCCTCCACGAGGGTGATCCTCAGATCCGTGACCTCCCAGCCGTGGAGGCCCTGCTTCAGGGCCTCGGGCAGGGTCCTCTCCACCTGGTTCTGGTAGCGGTGGAGCATGGCGTCGTCCCGCACCGTCGAGGCGTACGCCACCCCGGAGCCCCGCTCCCCGGGCTCGATGGCGAAGCGCAGAACCGCCCAGCAGGGCTTGGGCATGGTGTATTCGACGTAACCCTCCCCCGCCCTGGCGGGGGTTTCGCGGTAGATGACCGAAGGCGCGCCGAACCGGGCCTCCAGCCCGAACCGGGACGCCAGGAGGCTCGTGAGCACCTCCATCTGGATGACGCCCATGATGCGCAGGTGCAGCTCCCGTTCATCCCGGAGCCACTGCAGCTCCAGCATCGGGTCCTCGTCGGCGAGTTCCCTCAGGGCCGCCACCAGCCGGGGGAAGTCCGCCTCCTGGCCGGCGAAGGCCTGCACGGCCAGGAGCGGCACGGCCATGGCGCAGCCCTCCGGCACCCCGGCCGGGTCGCCCAGGACATCCCCGATGCGGGCCTGGAGGCCGCAGACCGAGCCGATGTCCCCCGCCTGGAGCAGGCCCGCATCCTCGTGGCGCTGGGCCCGGACGCGGCGGATCTGCGTGATCTTCTCCTGGGTCCCCTGGGTGGCGTTGGCCACGGCGTCCCGGTTCCGCAGCTCCCCGCTGAAGAGGCGCACGTAGGCGATCCGGCCCATGGTCCTGTCGTGCTCCAGCTTGAACACCAGCCCCGACACCGGCCCGTCCACGTCCCCGGCGGGGGGCGGCAGGCAGTCCACGGCCGCGTCCAGGAGCTCTTCCACGCCCAGCCCCTTCAGGGCCGAGCCGAACAGCACCGGGTAGAGGCTCCCCGCCCGGGCCAGGGCCGCCATGCGCGCCCTCAGCAGGGCGGGGGAAACCGGGCGCCCCTCGGCCCAGGGGTCGAGGATGGCCTCGTCCAGCTCCGCCACCCGTTCCACGGTCTGCGGCCAGTCCTCCCCGGGGTGCAGGGGCAGGGCCATGGGCGAGAGCCGCCGCTGGACCTGGGCCAGGACCCCCGCGGGGTCCGCCCCCATGCGGTCGGTCTTGTTGATGAAGACGACCGTGGGGATGCCCATGCGGCGCAGGGCCTTCCAGAGGACCGCCGTCTGCGCCTGGACCCCTTCCACCGCCGAAAGGACCAGCACCGCCCCGTCCAGGACCTGCAGCGACCGCTCCACCTCCGCCCCGAAGTCCACGTGCCCGGGCGTGTCGATGAGGTTGACCTCCACGTCCCGCCAGGTAAAGGTGGTGACCGCGGACCGCACCGAGATGCCCCGCTCCCGCTCCACGTCCATCCAGTCGGTGTGGGCGGTGCCCCGGTCCACGCTCCCCAGGGCCCGGATGCTGCCGCTGTGGAAGAGCATCTGCTCGGTGAGGGTGGTCTTGCCCGCATCCACGTGGGCGAGGACGCCGAAGGTGCGGATGGCGCGCCCCCGGGGGCAGGGCGGAAGGGAGGGGCGGGGCGCTTCGGGCATGGGACCATTCCACCACACCCGCGAGGCGCCTTCGTCACCGTTCGGAGGGAACCTCGGCCGGGAGGCAGTCCTCGAGTTCCTGCCAGAGGGCCGTCCGTTCCGGATGGCTCTTCCGGAACCCCGCAAGGACTTCCCGGAAGCGGTCCAGGCCCAGCAGGCTCTCCAGGGGCGGATGCTCCAGCCGGTTCCGGCAATGGGCCGCCCAGCGTTCCGCCTCCGCCGGGGTGAGCAGCTCGGGCCAGTTGCGGGCCCGGTAGCGGAAGAAGAGCTCCGGGAGCCGGGGATCCTTGAACACGGGCCTGAGCCTGCCCAGCTCCGCGGGGGCCGACAGATGGATCCGGTCCATCCACGCGCGGTCGGCATCGGAAAAGAAGCCTCCGTAGATGGAGAAATCCGGGTCGGCGGAGCCGGGGCCCGCGAACGCTGAGCCGCTGGCCTCGACCAGCCGGGCCCGGAAGGCCGTCTGCGCCTGCAGGGCGGCGCCCCGGGCCTCCAGGCCGGGCAGGTCGAGGCCATGGCGTTCGGCCACCGCCGGCGTCAGCAGGCGCAGGTCCCGCACGATGACCGGGCACTTGTTGGTGTGCAGGGTCTTCACGCCCGGGCGCTCCCAGCCGCGCGAGGCCAGGTCCTCCGCCTTCGCGAACATCCGCTCCCGGAGGGCCGGCACGTCCAGGTCCAGGAACGGCTCGAAGGGGACCCGCAGGTCCCAGAGCACGATCTCGTTGGGACGGTCCGGCTGGTCCCCCACGGGCCAGACGAGGGAGAAGGACCCCTGGGCCGCCTTGAACATGCCCGAGACGTGGATGAGGGCCTGGGGATGGGCGGGATCGGCCTGGGCGCGCACCCACTGCTTGCCGCGCGCCTTGAGGGCGAAGTCCCAGAGCCTGGGCTGGGCCGCCTTCAGCCTGCGGGCCAGGGCGAGCGTGGCCCGCACATCGGCCAGGGCGGTGTGGGCCTCCCCGTGGGGAATCCCGTTGGCACGGGTGAGGTCCCCCAGCCGGAAGGACGGCGTGCCGTCCTCCTGGTCCGGCCAGACGATCCCTTCGGGGCGGAAGGCCCGGGCCAGGCGGAGGACGTCCAGGAGATCCCAGCGGCTGTTGCCGTTCTTCCACTCCCGGGCGTAGGGATCCAGCAGGTTCCTGAACAGGGTGGAGCGGGTGACCTCGTCGTCGAAGCGCAGGCTGTTGTAGCCGACCGTGCAGGTCCCGGGCCGGGCCATCTCCGTGTGGATGGCGGTGATGAAGTCCGCCTCCCGCAGCCCCAGGCGCCCCACGGCCCCGGGTCCGATCCCCGTGAGCAGGCAGGCCTCGGGCTGGGGCAGGTAGTCCGGCGAGAGGCGGCACCAGATCTCCAGCGGTTCCCCCACCTCCCTGAGGTCCAGGTCGGTGCGCAGTCCGGCGAATTGCGCCGGCCGATCCGCCCGGGGATCGACTCCGAAGGTCTCGTAGTCGTGCCAATAGAACGTGGGGTCCATGGGCGTGCCTCCGGAGCGGGGGGGAAGGCCTAACTTTAGCGCGCGAGCCCCCCGTCCGGTGCAGGTCCGGCGCTCACGGCGCCTCCTGCTTGATCGCTTCCACCGCCAGGGAGATCTCCACCTCCTCGCCCAGCACCGTTCCGCCCAGGTCGAGGGGGAGGTTCCAGTTCATGCCGAAGTCCTTGCGGTTCACTTTCACGGTGCCCTCGAACCCCGCCCGGGTGTCCTTGAAGGGCGTACGCACCGCCCCCAGGCTCATCGCCGCGAGGGTGACGGGCCGGGTGATGCCCTTGATCGTGAGGTCCCCGGTGACCTCCAGGCGCCCCTGGCCGCGGTCCACCACCCGGGTGCTGCGGAAGGTGATGAGGGGGTGGCGCTCGGCATCGAAGAAATCCGCGCTGCGCAAGTGGTTGTCCCGGGCCTCCAGCCGGGTGTCCACGCTGGCGGCCTGGATCGTGACGGCCACCGAGGACCGGGAGAGGTCCTGGCCGTCCACCTCCAGGGTCCCCTCGAAGACCCGGAACTCCCCCGGCACCCGGGTCACCAGGTGGCGCACGCGGAAGCCCACCTGGGAGTGGGTGGGGTCGATCCGGTAGAGGTCCCTGGCAAACGCCGGGTCCGGGGAGGCGAGCAACAAAGCGGTGCCGAGCACGGAGCTCAGGGTGGGATGGCTGAGGTTGGTCATGGGCGTCTCCTTTTTACGCGTTTCAACGCGCAATACAATATGAGTTGAAACTCATGAGTTGCAACCCGTATTTTGGAATTTTTTGCTACACTGCTCCCCGGAGGCGCCCATGGACCTGCGGGAGGAGTTGCGGATGTCCCGTCCCCCGGCCGAGGGGGAGGACGTGATCCTCGCCGTGCTCCTCACCCGGGAGTTCCTGGGCCGGTTCCTGGAGAACCGGGTCTTCGCGGAGTTCCAGCTTTCGGACCCCCAGTACAACCTCCTGCGGATCCTCCGGGGCGGACCCGAGGGCGGCTACCTTGTGCAGGACATCCGGCGCCGGATGCTCTACCGGTTCGCGGACGTGTCGCGCCTGGCGATCCGCCTGGAGGCCCAGGGCCTGGTCCGGCGCCGGGAGGACCCCGGGGACCGGCGCGGGGTGCGGGTCTCCATCACGGACGAAGGCCGGGCCCTCACCGAACGGGTGGGGGCCGTGGAGGCCCAGGCCGTGCGGGAGGTGGCCCGGGTCTTCGACGCCGGGGAGCGCGCCGCGCTCCTGGGCCTCCTGGACCGCCTGAGGGACGCCCTCCGGAGCGAGGCCGACCGGGGGTGATGGGGCAGGGCGCCGGGGAGGATTCCGGCCTGGGTCCGGCCCTTCCGTCAAGGGCCCCTGCATGGGTGCAGTCACTCTCCCCTACGCTCATCCGGCGCGGGATCTGCGGGAGGTCCTGGGCGCCGCCAGGCTGCCCAGGCCCAATGATCTGGGCGGGACGCGCCTCGCGCCTTCAAACGCCATGGTCCCGCCGTAGGGGCCAACGGTTTGAACAGGCCTACCGCGACGCGGGCATCCAGGTCCCTCGCGCGCTCAGGGACCCGGGTTCGGGTTGTTGGGCAGCGACGGAATCGCGCTCAAGTACTCGTAGATCGCAGCCAGATCGCGATCGGACTTCTTGCCGAAGGCCGGCCACGGCATGACTTGAAGAAGCTTCGGCCGATTCGACGCCGGGGTCCAATCCGGATCGACGCCGGTTCGCATCAGGTTCACGAATTCGCTGAGGCTCAAGCCGGCCGGGCGCCCCGTGTTGTCCGGCGTCAGGTTGGCCGAGGTGAATGGCCCGAACTGCTGACCTCCCGACAGGTACTGCGCGCTGTTCACGACCTCTGGCTGGCCGGCGAAGGGGTTGCCGCCGGGCATATACGTGGGATGCGTATGGCAGTCGATGCAGCCACCGGTGTTCACGATGTAGCTGCCCAGGCCGACCAGGGCATGGTTGCGGCCCCGCATATCGAGCGTCACGCCCTTCGGAACCATGGCGAAGCCGCGCCTGACAAGACTCTCCTCCCTTTCCCCGCCGTCATGGTCCGATGCCGAGGTATAAACCCCAAGGCCGGCCGCCAAGGCCATGGCCAGCCCGACGCGCACGGATGTGCGATTGAGGCCAGAAAGGAACGAAAATCGTGGGCTTTGGGTCATCACATTCTCCTCTGCATGGGTTCACGGACTGAAAGGATCGCCCACCTACAGCAGGCGTGCGGCAGGTTGAATATAGGCAGTTCCGTTGGCATTGCAAAATAATGATTATTTGATGACACACTAGTCGTTTATTTCACGCGCCAGGATCACCCGCAATGCGATTCATGTCCTCATGCGGTATGGGACGGTGCGATTGCAAGGCACCATGAAAAAGCCATTTTGCACCCTCTGCGGGGCCCGCTTCGATCCCTGGCCGAGCGGCTCCTGCCGATGCTGGGAACTCGGCAAACGCCGGAGGTGGAATCAGGACGTGAAGACGGTCCACAAGTCCATCGCTGGTGACGTCCAAGGAAGCCAGCGCCGGCTGTGGGAACCTGGGAACCCCGACCCTTATTCCAGGATCCTTCTCCCTTGCGAAAGGTGCCTCGCAACAGGTGATCCACGTCCGGGACGGCAAGGGCGGCAAGGACCGGATGGTGCCGATGGGGGCCAAGCTCTATGGACGATCTTGCAATCGTGAAGTCTTCATTTTACAAGTACATCGCCCAAACCCCAGTCCTACTGGCACAGGTCGTGCCGCGGTCGGTTTTTTTGATGGTACGTTGTAATGAAGTAACTACTTTGGCGTGCCAATGCTCGTCTTCATGGTGGCGACCGCACGAAGTGATTGCTCTAGTGGGCCAAGCCTGGCGTTTCATTACATCCATTACAGGTGTGAACCGTTTGAAATTGTGATGATGGTGTGATGACGATCCTGGCAGGCGGTAAGGACTGGTTGCTATGAGTGCAAAGAAGAAGGCCTTGGAATCGTTTGGTTCCAAGGCCTTCTTTTTGGTCGGGGCGATAGGATTCTAACCTACGACCCTCTGCTCCCAAATTTGGCCTCCGACTATTTTTCAGGATGGCCCTCTGGTCGTGATCCCTCGCAATACCGCGCAGGGACTGGTTTTCCGAGTGATCCCATCCGCACGATGACTCCCCCGCATCGCCCGCCGGGGTGTCACGAAGGTGTTCCGGTTTTCATCCATGACACCCAGGAGCACCGATGCGGAAACGACTTTCAGATTCCTTTGTAGAGCGGCTAAAGCCGGGCCCCACCGTCATCCGCGTGTGGGACATCGAAGTGAAGGGTTTCGGCCTCCGGGTCACGCCCAACGGAGCCAAGAGCTACGTCTTCCAGTTCACCCGCGACAAGCGGAAGATCCAGGCCACCATCGGCAGCGCCTCATGCTGGACCACTGACGAGGCCCGGGACCTGGAGGAACTCGTGGGCTGCTGGCGCGAGGACTACAAATCGAAGCTCCGCCCGCACTCCCAGGCCAGATACGAATCCCTGCTGAACCGGATCCTCCCGGAACTGGGTCGGCGCCTGGTGAGGGACCTCACCCTGGCGGACGTGGAGTCCTTCTACCGAAAGATCATGAAGGAAGGGTACGAAGTCACCGCGAACCGCTGCGTGACCCTCCTTCGACGCCTGCTCAACATCGCCGAGCGGAAGGGATGGCGTGCCATGGGCACCAACCCGGTGACCCACCTCGAACGCCACTCCGAGGAATCCCGGGACCGCGTCCTTTCCGGAAAGGAACTGGAGTCCCTGGGTGCGGCCCTGCATGCCCTGGAGGGAACACGCCTGGATCCCGATCCCATCCGCTTCCTGGCCCTGTCAGGACTTCGGATGAATGAAGCGCTGGGTCTGCGCTGGCTGGATATCGATTTCAACCGGAACACCATGACCTTCCGGGTCCACAAAACCAGCCGGAAGGCCGGAGCCAAGGTCCTGCCCATCAACTCCCATCTCCTGGCCATCCTGAAGGCCCGGGCGGAAGTGCGAATCTCGCACTACGTCTTTCCCGGGTATTTCAAGCGGGTCACGGAACTTCAGGAGGATGGGACGCGCAAGGTGAAGCACGTTCCGACCGACGGGCCCTTGAATTCCATCAAGCGAGTCTGGGAAAACGTCACCGAGGACGCGAGCCTGGGGAAGGTGGAGAAGGTAGGGCGAAGGAAAGTCTTCGTCCCCGACGCCGTCATTCACGACCTGCGAAGGACGTTCAACACGGTCTGCGCGGAACTCGGATACCCGCCCCAGGTCTTCGATGCCCTGCTGGGGCACAAGGTCGCGGGGGTCGCAGGGGTCTACACGCGGCTGAGCGCAGCCGGGGGAATCCTGGCGGAGGCAAGCCAGGCGACCTCGGATTGGATCGCCGCGGCCCTGGATGGGCGCAAACCCAGGCTCGGGGAGAAGGTGAACGGTCCATCGGCAGATCCCCACGGAGAGGGTAGCGAGGCCTCCGCTTGAAACGGTGGGCCCCCTGCCCATCCAGTCAGGAAGGAATGGCGCTGTTCGACCCGTTTAAGCCGACACAAGCATTGACAAAAAAGGAAGAAGGAATAAAATTATAAGTATCTTGATGGAGTAATCATTAAAGTGATCGAAGCGACCTGGAAACATGAACTTAGAAGGCATATCGGCCAAAAGCTTCGTGAATTGCGAAAGCATCGCAGCATGTCCCAGGCCTTCCTCGCCCGGCAGCTCGGTGTTTCCCAGGCTTGGCTTTCCTATGTGGAGAAAGGGGAAGGCTCCCTTACCGCTGAACAGCTCCTGGAAGTCCTCAAGATCTTCAACGAGGTGCCCCAGGCCTTCGATCTGGCCAAGCGGGATCCGGAAGCCGAATTCCAGCGTGCCCTCGCCCAGCAGGGGGCCGACCACCTTTCCCAGGATCCCCGGGTTCTGCCCAGCACCCTCAACCAGGACGTCGAAACCACCCTGCGGGAAGTCCTCCTGGATGGCCGGAATCCGCGCCAGATCACGGCCATCGCCCCGGTCCTCGCCCGGAACCACGACAAGGTCGACCTGAAGCGGCTCTGGGCCAGGTTCGTTGACTATGGCCTCCAGAACCGGCTTGGGTGGGCCCTGGAGAACGTGGCCGAGGCCCTTGGCGCATGTGCAAGCAATCTCACCAGCTACGATGCAAGGCCGCTTCGCCAAGCGGAAACCGCCCTCAGGAACTTCCTGGCCGTCCGGGTACCCCTGACCGAAGGGTGGTCCAGCGCCCTCGAGGCCGTCGGGCCGGGCCACGCATCCGGTCCGGGTTGGGAGGAGGCTCTCTCCCACCTGGATGTGCTGGGAGGGAAGGCTCAGTCCTGGAAGACCGTCAGCAACCTGTGGGCTGCCGCCGACCCCGTCAGCCGGCGCTGGGGCGTCGTCTCCAACCTCCAGCTCCAGGACTTCCACGACGCCCTGAAGGCCGGCTTGGACCTCAACGAAATCCGGAATCCCAATGACACCGTTTGAGACATTCCTTCAAGACCTTGACCGCCTCTACGCCAGCCAAAGGCCGGCCGAGGCCCCGAAGGTCGGGCTTCGGATCCTGGGTTCGGTGGCCCTCATGATCCAGGCCCATTACATCCGCGGCACCAAGGACGGGGATGTGCTCGAAAGCGCCCTGATCCATCGAACCGTCAAAGCGGAGTTGCTCAATCTCGGCGGAAAGGGGACCGGTCTGGCCAATCGGCACGGCCTCTATCTGGATATTGTTCCCAGCGGGATCCTTTTCATGCCCAATGCCGTGGCCTATCACCCATTGCCGGAGATCTCCTCCGCGCTCCGCTGCTTCGAAGTCGAGGTCATGGACATCACGGATGCTTGCGTCACCAAGCTCAAGCGGTTCAACGCAAACGATCAGGCCGACCTTGGGGCCATGGTGAGGCTTCAGAAGCTTGACTACGCCCTTTTCCGGGACCGCTTCCTGTCGGCCAATCGACCACTGCAGGGGACAAGCCTTTGCGGATGACTACCCCAGGATCGTCGACAACTTCCACCAGGTTGAGCGGGATATCTTCCTGGTTTCTGAGACCGCCATCGACCTGAGGGCCAATCCCTATGAATCGGAGGATTGAGCTTCTTCCGTCTTGAGCGCGGAACCTGGTACCCAGCCGTTACTTGCACCATTGGTGCGAGAAATGGAATTCGATAAATCGAATGGGGAGAGTTCGTCCGCTCCAGATGCGCGATGAGCTAGCGCAAGTGAATGGGTGCAACGGTGCATTGCACTTTGTTCCCTTCCTCAGTCCACCGGGACCATCTTCCAGGACGAGAGCAGAGCCTCAAAGACCTTGAGATCGTCCTTTGCTCGTCCTTCAGTCGTATCCAATCCGACTTGGTAGACGGTCTTGCGCGTCTGATCCCGCATGAAGACGGCTTCGAAAAGCACGCGCCTGATTCGGGATTCAGGGCATTCGTACTTCAAGGTAATTCTTTCCGCAGGCCGGCCTCGGCCTGGCAAAGCGCCGTGACGTCGCTGTCCATGATCCGCTCCAAGGTCGTCATCACCAGCTGGCGCAGGAAATCCCCGCTGCCTTCCTCCAAAACCTTGCCCAGGGCCACGAGGCCCTCCACACTGTCTCTGGCCATCGTTTTCCGCTCCTATGTTCGTTCGGCAAAAACAAACATACGGGGAACGGTGGCCACCTGTCTGCCTACCCGGCTCTTACACCACTCCCTGGGACTCTATCGTTCGAATCCCTGTGGGGCCACCGAACCCGATCCCAAGAGTGACATCCTGACCATGGCGATCTCTGATGTCACCGTCTGGGGTTGCAAAGCCGTCAGGTTGCACAAAGGTTGCATTGGCGACGATCAAAGCAAAAGAGCCACCAATCGGTGGCTCTATCTATCTGATTCCATTTGGTCGGGGCGATAGGATTCGAACCTACGACCCTCTGCTCCCAAAGCAGATGCGCTACCAGGCTGCGCCACGCCCCGACGGTGCTTTGCGGTCTATCTGCCCCTCGACTGATAACCCGGTGATAACCGGACCGGTTCCTGGGACCCCTGGGTGGGACGCATAAACCCCTTGGAACTGCCCTTCGCCCTAACCAGGGAGAAGGTCATGGCGAAATTCAGGAACGGACTCGGGCGAGTCGGTCGGTTCTGGCACTACTGCTTCAAGGTCAACGGGAAGGTCGTGCGGGGCAGCACCCACGTCACGGACCATGCGACTGCCGAGAAGATCCTCGCGGACAAGCGGCGGGAGGTTGCCCTCTCTATGCGGGGGCTGTTCCACCGCATGCCCACGGTGCGTGAACTCCTAGTGTAGGCCGCCAGAAGAACAGGTAACACCTTGTCCCCCCCCTTCGCCTCGGGTCCAGTTCAGGGCTTGGTGTTGACGAGTCGCTTGGTGCCCCCGTCCTTGAGGGGCCAGTTATGAAAATTGATCAGCAGGCCCACTTCGAAATTTGCAAAGTGGAGGCAACTATTCAGTTGGGCGAAGTCGGCATCCGAAAACTTCGCAATGGCCTTCGCCTCGACGACCACCTTGTGGTCCACCACGATATCCATGATGTAGGCATTCTCGACGCACAATTCCTTGTAGGTGATGTCGAGGTGAACCTCGCGTAGGGCCTCGTGTCCGGCCAACCTGAGTTCATGGGCGAGGCAAGCCTTGTAGGCATTTTCCAGGAGTCCAGGCCCCAGAACTATCTGCACCCTGATGGCAGCGAGGATGATGGCTTCGGTGATATCTCGATGGGGATAGTTGTCGCCCCAATCTTCGCCCCAATGCCGACCCATGACTTCCTCCTTCGGGTCAGGAGTGCGCTCAATCACGCCGGGACGTTCAGGCCAGAATTCTTTCCTCGGTATCCTCGGCCTCCTCGGCGCCTCGGCGATGGGCTTTTCGACGGGTGCTTCGGCGCATGTAATCTTTGCGCCGACTGATACTTGAGAAAACCATCGCCGAGGCGCCGAGGAGGCCGAGGATACCGAGGAAAAGAAAAAGGCAGGTTCGCCGTCAACCCTTGGCAGAGGCCGTCCGAATGGCCGCGAGGGCCTGCCGTGCTCGTGTCACCTTGGCGAGGATATCGTTCGCGGACGCGGTCCAAACAAATGGTTTCGGAGCGGCATTGTGTCTCGCGATATAGGTGTGGATCGCTGCTTCGAGTTCCGGGACGGATCTGAAAATACCCCTTCGGATGCGGTTCTCCGTGATGTCCCGGAAAAATCGCTCCACCATGTTCAACCACGATGAACTGGTGGGGGTGAAGTGAACGTGGACCCTCGAATGGCCTTTCAACCAGCTTTTGACCGCCGGATGTTTGTGGGTGGCGTAGTTGTCGCAAATGATGTGCAGAGCGAGTCGCTTCGACTTACCCCGCTCAAGCCGCTTGAGGAACTTCAGCCACTCCTCATGGCGATGACGTGGCATCGTGGCCGAGATCACCGTACCATCCAGCGTGTTCATGGCCGCAAAGAGGGTGGTCGTTCCATTGCGCTTGTAGTCGTGCGTCATGGTGCCGCAGCGACCCTTCTTCATCGGTAGGCCAGGCTGAGTCCGGTCCAGGGCCTGAATCTGGCTCTTCTCATCTACGCTCAGCACGATGGCATGCTCCGGAGGGTCCAGATACAGGGCCACGATGTCCACCAACTTCTCTTCGAAATGAGGATCGTTGCTTAACTTGAAACCAACGGTGCGGTGCGGCTTGAGGCCATTCTGACGCCAAATGCGTCCCACCGTGCTCTCGCTCACCCCGGTGGCCTGCGCCATGGAGGCCCGGCTCCAGTGCGTGGCATTGACGGGCTGTTCCTGCGTCGTCTTATGGAGCACCTCTTGCCCCTTCAAAGCAATCACCCAAGACTTCCGGCCTCGACCTGGGCGTTCCCTCTCGAGGCCATCGAAGCCCGCTTCCTCCCATCGCTTGAGGCATTGCCAAGCAGTCCGATGATCACAGCCCAAAGCCTGGCCGATGTCACGAAAGGACTCGCCAGAAGCTCGATGAAGAACAATCTTGGCCCGCAGGACGCTGCGCGCAGGCAAGGTCCGGCTCCGCGCCATTTCCTCAAGGCGTCTGAATTGCTCCACAGTTAGATCAACTCGCCCCACTTGCGCCAAAGTTCTCACCTGCCGCTTGGATGCGACGAGCTGTATTGGCGTTACAGGTATTTCTGGCGGCCTACACTAGCGCAGTGGTTGGAGGTCCACCGCACGGTCTTCAGCAGCAAGCACCTCGTCAGCGTGGAAGGCTGCATGCGCCTCTGGGTGTTGCCCTCGCTGGGGGATCGGCGCATCGACATGGTCAACACTCAGGACATGCTGGATGCCCGCCAGGAGATTCTGGACGCTGGGAGGTCTCCGGTAACCGCCAACCTCATGGTCCGCACCGTGCGCCTCCTGTGGGGGTTCGCCATTAAGCTGGGATACATGGAGGCACGCCCCTTCCAGTTCAGTCAGATTAAGGTCCACCGGAAACCACGCCCTACGGTCCCTGCCTCCGCCCTGCCTGACTACCTCGCGGAGATTGATCGAAGCCGGAATCCCCATGTCCCGGTCATGATCCGGGTCATCATCGGTCTGGGTCTTCGGGAATCCGAAGTACTGGGCATGCGCTGGGAGTGGTTCGACCCGGTCCAGCGGACTTACTGCGTGGGGAAGTCCAAGACCAAGACCTCCCGCACTCTCCCGGTCCCTCAGTGGTTGTGGGAGTCCATCAACCAGATGCTGAGGACCCTGAGTCCCTGGGTGTTCCCCGCAGATGATGGTGCCCCGCATCGCCCCGCCTTCCTCCGCAAACCCCTGGCGCGGGCAGCTGGCAAGCTGGGGTTGGGTCGCGTCAGTGCCCATCGACTGCGGGCGACCTTTGCCTCCCTCCATGCTGAGTTCGGTACGCCCATCACTGAGATTCAAGGCATGCTCGGGCACCTCAGCATCACCACGACCATGATCTACGTGGAGCAGTCCTTGGAGAACAAGCGCCGGGCACAGGACTCGATGGGGAGGAAGCTGGGACTCCTTGTGGACCCTCCCAGCGGCTCTGCCGCAGCTGTCTAAGTATCTCCCATGCCTCCTCGGACCCAGGTGGGAGTTCGCCCTGCCTGGGTCTCCGGGGCGCCTCTGGGGTCCTTCTGGGCGCTTCTGCCCGACGACACTGAGTAGTCCCCACTGCGGACAATTACACTTCCCCATCGGCTTGCCCATTCCGGGATAGCCATGGGGACTCAGATGTCGGCACGGTACCCCATAGCCACCTGGCCTTGGGGAAGGCGGTGCCATGGGTCGGGTCACGGATCAGCAGGTGAGGCGTTTGAACGAGGAAATGGCGAAGCATGGCCAGGTCGGCAGGGCGGCGATGATGGCCAATATGGACCGTAAGACGGCGCGGAGTTACATACGGGCCAAGCAGTTTCCTTCGGAGATGCCGACGGAACGGGCCTGGCAGACCCGGGCGGATCCGTTCGCGGCGGACTGGCCGGAGGTTGCGGGCCGCCTAGCCGAGGCCCCGGAATTGGAGGCCAAGGGCCTGTTCGAGCACCTGATGCGCCAGCGGCCAGGGGTCTACCAGGAGGGCCAACTCCGGACCTTCCAGCGGCGGATCCAGGTCTGGCAGGCCCAGTTCGGCCCCGACAAGGAGGTGTTCTTTCCCCAGGACCACGTGCCGGGCGAAGCCATGCAGACGGATTTCACCTGGGCAACGGAGCTGAACGTGACGATCCATGGCGAGCCGTTCCCCCACATGCTCTGCCATGTAGTGCTGCCCTACTCCAACTGGGGCTGGATCACCGTGTGCCAGTCGGAGTCCATGCTGGCCCTGCGGCGGGGGATCCCGGCGGCCCTGGCCCAGCTGGGCCGGATCCCACTGTTCAGCCAGACCGACAACTCCACTTCCGCGACCCATAAGATCGCCGCCAGCGCTGCGGTCGAGGTGGAGATCACGGGGTCGGGAGAGGAGAAGTCCACGATTCACAGGACCCGCAGCCGGAAACCCCGGGCCTATAACGACGACTACTGGGACATGATGACCGGGCACTACGATGTCCAGGTGCGGACCATCAGCGTGGGCAAGTCTGAGCAGAACGGCGACGTGGAAGCCTCGAACAATGCCCTCAAGCGGCGCCTGCACCAGCACCTGCTGCTGCGCGGCCACCGGGATTTCCCCTCGGTGGAGGCGTGGGAAGCCTGGGCCCAGGGGGTCTGCGTAATGGCGAACGCCCGCCGCAAGCGGGTTCCCGAAGAACTGGCCGCCATGCGGCCCCTGCGTGTGGAGGCGTTCGCCGAGTTCGACGAATGGCGGATCAAGGTAAGCGAGGAAAGCACGCTGCTGGTGAAGCGGAACACCTACTCGGTGCCCCCGAAGCTGCTGGGCAAGTGGGTGCGGGTGCGGCTCTACGAGATGACCCTGGAAGTCTGGTTCGCGGACCGGCGGTTGCTGGTGATCCCCAGGCTGCTGGGGGAGTATCGGACTCGCATCGACTACCGCCACGTGGTCAAGGCGATGCTCAAGAAGCCGGGCGCCTTTGCCCATTACCGGCATCGGGCGGACCTGTTCCCAGGCCCGGTTTGGCATCAGGTCCTGGAGGCCCTGCAGAAGGGCCTGGGTGAGCGCCGGGGTGAGGTCGCCTACCTGCGCAACCTCAATCTGGCCGCCGAGGAAATGGAATGCGATGTCGAGGCGGCCCTGGTGCTGCTGATGGCAGAGGGCATCATCCCGGAACCGGCGCGCGTGCAGGACCTGATGGGGCTGGGCAGACCCACCGAGATTCCGGACCTGCCGCCCCTGGTGGTGGACCTGGGCGGGTTTGACGCGTTGTTGACGGAGCGGCTGGAGGAAGCGGTATGAGCAAGGAAGCGCGTCGGCAACTGGGGGACATGCTGCGGGAACTCAACCTGACCGGGGTGGCGGCAACCTACGGAGAAGCCGGGAAACGGGCTGAGAAGGAGGGCTGGGCTTTCGACCGGTTCCTGCACCACCTGATGGAACTGGAACTGGAGCAGCGGCGCCAGAAGCGTCTGGAACGGGTGCTCAAGGCCGCCAAGCTCCCGGTCGGAAAGACCCTGGCAACCCTCAAGCAGGACCTCCTGCCCGCGAAGGTCCGCCGACAGATGGCGACCCTGATCGAAGGCGGGTTCGTCGACCGGGGCGAGAACCTGCTGGCCTTTGGCCTCCCGGGCCGGGGCAAGACGCACCTCGTCTGCGCCCTGGGCGCGGAATTGATCCAGCGGGGCTACAAGGTGTATTTCACGCCAGCCTACGCCCTGGTCCAGCGCCTGCTGATCGCCAAGCAGGGCCTGGGCCTGGAGCGCGAGATGCGCCGGTTGGACGCATTCGACGCGATCATCATTGACGACATCGGCTATATCCAGCAGACCCGAGACGAGACCGAGGTTCTGTTCACCCTCCTGGCTGAGCGCTATGAGCGGCGGACCGTGATCATCACCTCGAACCTGGTGTTTTCCCAGTGGGACCGGATATTCAAGGACCCCATGACGACGGCCGCGGCCATCGACCGAATCATCCACCACTGCGTGATCCTGGAACTGAACGGCACCAGCTACCGGGCCGACGCGGCCAAGGCGCGGATGCCCCAGCCTGAGGAATCCGCAACAGCCTGACCCCCCCAGACCCCCCCCGGCGCCGGTCCCTGCTCGGGCGCGGATTTCCCATGGAAGGCGGGTCCCCTCCCATGGAAAACCGCAAAGGGCGCGGTTTCCCACGGGCCCCGCCCCCCATTCCACGGGAAACCCGCCTCCCTCGGCCTGCGGCTGGAAACCGCTAGCGCGGTTCCCACAGGGGCCAGCGCCAAGGGCGCAGCAGCAGCGGGTGTCCATTTGTAATTGTCGTCGGGTCTGCTTTTACCACCCGTGTCTATGGCGATGTCAGGGAAGAACAGGTAAGCCAGCGGCTCCGCCGCGCCCTGGCGATGGGGAATTGTAATTGTCGTCGGGTCGGTTTTTCCCTCATCCGGTATCCGACCGCGGGCACACCGTTGCCTCACGTAAGGACCCGACCGAAATCCCAAGTCCACGCTCCTAAAAACTTGGTAAGCCGGCTGCTACGCAGCGGCCCCTCGATGGGGAATTGTAATTGTCGTCGATGGGGAATTGGCGTTGACGTCGGGCACGCTTCCCCACCTGTTCCGTTTGAGTGCACCAATCGACCCTCCGTGCGAGACTTAACCTGCTAAATAATCTTGCCCATCGTTCGCTTCCTGCTGCTCTGTTCCTTTCATTCGATAGGCGATGCAATGAACCGAACCGTTATTAGAGGACTTGTGAATAGTGCCGCTCCAGGAGCACTGGCATTGGTCATGTCTGGTTTGCTATACGGTTCCCAACCCTGCCGAATCTCACTCATTCGACCGGATTCAATTGCCGTGCTTCGAGACGGAACACTTTTGGTTGCCGACCTGTCGCAGGGGATCATCCATCAGGTTTCGACGGATGGAAGGGCGTCTGTATTCGCAAAGATACCCAAGAAGAGGAAGTCGATCGAAACCACTCACCCCGTTTTCGATGGTTCGCGAAGGCATCGGGTCCTAGCCCTATCCGTGAATGGGGAAGTAGCTGTAAATGACGGCGATTCCGTATATTTAATTGGAGAGGGGCAACGCGTTGAACGGATGGCAAAGTGGTTCCCATCGAGTGGGAAGCATACTTACCCGTTCCTGAAAGGACTTGGTTACGACAAGGCACAGACCTTATGGGCGCTCACAAGCGAATCCATTGACTGCTTCATCCACCCATTGAAGGTCAACACTGGTTCCTCTCCCATGAAGCTTCGCGATCCGCTTGGGGCGATGCCGATGGGATTATGTCCCTTTGAGAATGAGGTCTTCCTTGCCTTGCCTTACAGCGAGAACTGCATCTGGGCGATCAGCATCGGCGGTGAGGTCCAGAGATTTGCCGGTCAATTTGGCAAGGCGGGGGAGACAAATGGTAACCGACTTGAGGCGTCGTTTAGATACCCAGAGGGGCTGACTGCCTTGCCAGATGGGACCGTGTTCATTGCAGACACTTGGAACCACGCCATTAGAAAGGTCGACCCGTCAGGGACGGTTAGCCTGTTCGCAGGGAAAGTCGGGTCTGGTGGAATCGAAGACGGAGAACCAGGGAAGGCACGATTCTGCCTCCCTTCTGCCCTGGCTGCTGCCCCTGATGGTTCTCTCTATGTCCTCGACACTTGGACTCACGCAGTCAGAAAGATCCTTCCAAACGGAACAGTCCAGACCGTGGTCACCTGTGAAGGCTCCCATCATTCCTGGAAGGACGTTCCCACTCTTTTTTCAGACTCGGAACGGCAAGTGTGGCTCGGGGTTTGGTGGACCCGTCTTGATACCCTGCGGGTCGAGGAGGCTTGTGACCTGCTATTGCCAGCAATCCTGGGGATGACCGAGCGGCGAGGGCGGCTCCACTCCTTCAGCACCAATCCTGGATGGGACGATGATCTTCGCCGACTATGCAGCGAACTTACTCGGATCTACTTTGGTATCTCACCTGACCGTGTGGATGAAACCCTCAACCCAATCAGGGAGTGTCTAGTGTCAAGGGGACTCGCGAAACGAGGTGGAGAACCTGCAGTGGATGTGATTCCCCTGAAGGACATGACTCCACTTGCTGCCGATGTTAGGAGAATCCTGACGAACCTGTTTGGTGGCAGGTCTCCTCATCGAACTTGGGACAACAAGTATGTGAAGTCATATCTGGCAGGACTGGGGTCTGCCCATCACGGCAGTCTCGAGCATCAGGAGAAGCAACCTTGAGGAAAGGATCTGCAAGGGCAAGGCTCATCCTGTTCCATGGCGGTCTCACCTGTTTCCTGTTTTTGTGCATGCTGGAAGCACTATATTTCCCCCTGATTGGTCATCCCAAGTGGTGGCACTTCCATTTGCACGCAAGGTTGGGTGAGTTTATCGGGCAACCTCCCTTGATGCTTGGAGAATGGCTCTTGATGTATATCCCTTGGGCATTTTCGAGCCTATTCGCTTGGCTTCTTGCCCTGCTCTGGGCAATGCTCCTCCCCGCTCCGTTACTCTTTGTACTACTTCGACGCCTGGAGCGTTTAGCCGCCTCCATCCTTCTCGTAAAGCCCACTCACCTGTCAGGCGCCCCCATGACTTCCAAATGGTTATTCGACCAAGGTCCACGAGTAGCAGCGATGACAACCCGACAGGTGCTGGAGGAGGGTATGCCTATCCTTAGAGTCGTTCACTACTCGGATGAAGCGGATTGGGCTTTCACCTGTGGCAGCACCGTGGATACTGCAGATGCTAGGTTGATCGCCATGGAGGAAGCCCTTGCGATTGACCCGTCCCTCAGTGAGATTGCAGATCTTCCAATTGGGTGGGGCGCCACACGAAGCAGCGTTGAGGCAGGTTGGGATCGATATGGACTCCCAGAAGCATAACCAGGGAATTCCTCGATGACCGTGGAGTTCTAATAAAAGCAACCCTAGAAGTGCACTGTCTCCAATTTGACCTATGCCGCTTTTGCTGCTGACTGCTCTGAATCAACTTTGGCGGGAAGGTGGAAGCCTACCCAGAAATCCTTACCATTGGAGCGCAGCTTGGTCATCCCTGTGACTGCTTGCACGGCTCGGGTAAAGGCGTTGGCAGTGATCTGAAGCCAAGGATTCCACTCTCGGAAAGTATTCAGCAGGTCCAAGGCAGATACTCGTCCGCCAGGTATTGTCCAGGCGATCAGGTCGACCACTTCGTTTTCAAGGATCGCGACCTTACGCTTCGCGATCGTCTTCTCGTCAGCTAGTGCCAGGGTGGGCGTAAACCGCTCTACCAGGTCCCAGGCGAGACGAATCCCCTCCGGTGACCACAACTCCGATGACTTCGGATTGAACAGGTCCAGGACCAATCTGACGGTCTGTTCGGCGTCCTGGTCATAGTAGTTCCTCAGATTGCAGACAACATTTGCGAGGATTTCGGTATCCAGGTCGTACTGTGCAGCCTTCTTGTAGTCGAAGACGCGAAGGTATTGCGCAGCCTTCCTGGAGAGGGTTGCCGGAGTGCCGGTCGCCTTGACCCATGGCAGTCGGCTACTCCTAGGGTCGTGGAGTCGCTTTGTCCTGATAGGGTCCACGTGCATAGGAATCAGGGTGTTCGTTTCAACGGGGGGGGTCATACACCCACACCTTGAAGAAGGCAGAAGAGGGGATTGCAGCGGTAGGGGGCATTGGTCATGGTGTCTCCTGACGGATGGGTTGGTTGGCTGTGTCAGGAGGGCGCACCCTCTGACGCTATTGATTACCAACACAGGAACGAATCCCTCCTTGCACCCAGGATTGCACCTCCCTCCAATGGCAATTCACATGGCAATCGCTGCCCTAATTCGACTTAAGCCATTACTACATTTGAGTTGTCATGGGTGTTCAAACAGGCAATTTGCCCCCCCCCTCGACTGGATGGTCACCTCTGTGAGTCGCTGAGATCCTGTATCAATATTGACACTTGGGTCCAAAAGGACCCGGAAGGTGGCGTGGAACTATTCCCGTAGGAATGGTGTTCCACGGGCATGTTGATGGGAGCGGTTAGACTGCTCTCATGCATCCCACGCAATCCAGCAGAACCTTTACGGGTGTAGTTCTTGCTCTGAGCATTGGCAGTTGCCCTGCTCTTGCATCCCAGAGGGTGCCGTCCGCTAGACTGCACACCGTTAGAACCGTTGATCTTGGTGATATTGGATACGATCCCGAGTTCACACATCATTGGGACGCATGGATCGGCGATACAAGGGTTATTGAGTGCCGCCGCATCAAGGCGACGAGGGTAATCAAATTTAGGCGCCATGCCTTCGTTGCATTCATCGTGGATGGACCGTGCGGAGTGCCCTGCTATCAGGAACGCTGCATTGTGTACGACCGGGCGACCTGCAAGAAGGTAGGTGAGTTCATCACCAAGGAGTTAATCCCAGCTGCTGCCCAACAAAATGCCAATGCCAAGGACTTCTATCACGAGCGGCGGATTGACTGGAAGAAGGGCGTGGTGACCAATCTATTGGACAAGAAGACTCTGCCCATGACGCTGGATCTGCCTGAGGGATTCTTCCCCGATGGTCAACTGCCAATGCCCGAGCAATAACGCCCACACCCTTTAACACCCCACCTCTGGTAAAGCCCAAACCTGCCTCTCCTGGAGTCCAAGTGCCGATCAAATCATTCGTCCTTGTTCTTGGTCTACTAGTCATGTTGCCAACGACATTGCATGGGAATGATGGCGCCGCTGAGGTCGCCCTGGGTGGGATACGCCTCAAGCAGGAACGCCGGGTCGCCATGGTCAAGGAGCGACTGTTCATCAGCAAGAAGAAGGTGCGGGTTGAATACGAGTTTCGGAACGATTCCGACAAGGAGGTAATGACCGAGATCGCGTTCCCGATCCCAGACTACTGGTGTAACCCCGGATTGGGTTGGACGCCGTTCGATGACTTCAAAGTCTGGGTAAATGACGCGGGATACTCATTTAACACAGAGGCGAAAGCTTATGTGAAGGGAGTTGAGATCACCTCAACCCTTCAACAAATGGGAATCAAGATCAGCACTTTTGCAGACTGGGAGGAGGGTCGAATTAATTATAAAGAAAAGACCGCGACCCCCTCCAGATCACAACTTCGAAGCCTATCGAATGAGAAGATTGAGCAACTGATTGCCTTGGGCGCAATTGACAAGCCGCATGCTGGTGACCCCTTCGGGTACCTCCCCCTTTGGACCGTGAAAAAGACTTACCACTGGACACAGACTTTCCCACCAGGGCAGGTCGTTCGGATTTGCCACGAATACAGCCCTGCCGTCGGTGATTACAACAATATTCGCCTGGAGGATCTCCTGAAACCCAGCCCGAATTCGATGGTTCCAGCCCCTGGGTGCCCTGATGAAACATTCCGCAAATCGTTTTCAAAGGTTCAGCCAAAATGGAAGAAATCTCGTGATTTTGAGGGTATCCCTGGCAACTGGGTTAGCTATATCCTGACGACCGCCAATACTTGGAGGACACCCATCACGGACTTTGAACTGGTTGTCGAACGAGACCCTGGCGAACTCATCACCTTCTGTTGGGACGGTTCGGTCGAGAAAATTGGGGCAAACACCTTCCGCGCCCAGGTCAAGGACTTCATTCCGTCTAAGGAACTAACCATATATTTCATTCAGCCATAGGGACCTGCTCACGTCCCTTGTGAATGGTTTGACTAGGTAGGTTGAGGCAATCTTGCATATCTTCATTGACGAAGCTGGACAATTTATGACGCCGACCCAAAGACCTTGGTCCGCGTCCTGCGTTGGCGCTTTGGTTTTGAAGGATTCTGATGTCCCAATGGTCAGAGAGAGGTTTTCACGGCTGAAGGACGATTGGGGGGTTGGTGGGGCTGAAATAAAGGGGAGCGATCTGGATGAGCGGCAGGTTAAAGCGGTTATTGACCTCCTTAGTGGGTTTGATGTGATGTTCGAGTTGACCGCGATCGATATGGCGCTTCAAGATGGGGGCAAAATCACGGCTGCGCGCCAAGCCCAAGCCGATGTTTTCATCACGGGGATTGACGATCGGTATACGTCGAGCCTCATTGCTGACCTAAACCGTATCCGTACGAGTCTCATTGGGACCTCCAACCAGCTGTACCTCCAAGGGGTTTGCACTTGGCACCTGATCTCCTCGGTCCTTAGGAGAGCATCCCTCTACTTCGTCCAACGGTCACCAGCAGAACTGGGAGCCTTTAGGTGGCGTTTTGACTCGAAGGACAACACCCTTACGCCCTTTGAGAAACTCTGGACGACCATCTCATTGCCCATCCTAGAGTCCATCTCAATCAATGAACCTCTAGGGCGGCTTGAAGGAGCCGACTACTCATTCTTCGCCAGGTTTGAACGAGAGGAACCTTCACCTCCGGACCGCCTGAGAGAAGTTATCAAGAGTGGACCATACAGGTACCTCGACCTGAGGGCAATATTCGCCGAAGACCGGATGTTTATTGACTCCAGGGCGGACACCGGGGTTCAACTGGCTGACATTCTGACGACCTCGGCTCGCAGGGCGATGAATGGGAATCTTCAGCAGTCTGGCTGGTATGGACTCGGTGGTCTGATGGTTCAGGCAAGAAGAGGCGAGCAGGTTATTCAGATGTTGGACCTATCGGGTGCCCCGACCAGGGCATATGTTGAGCGTCATCCTCCTTACTTAAGTGTCATCCGTCTGACAAATCAAACATGCAAGCCAATGAACCGCCCAGACAAGGAGGTCCTGCCCTCTGACCGTTCAGGTTCGTAGGTCCCGCACCCGTAGCCTTCTGGCTGGGAAGGCAGGCGCCCCAGGAAAACCCCACCCCGGTCCACCTCCCCTGAGGGTCCGTATGAAGATTGACCACCCCGTGCCATTCCAGGGTCGTTGAGCCGTCCCAGGGAAATACCCTCCCCTGGTAGCCGCTGACTGGGCTGGATGCCAGATAGGGCAAGGATCTACGCACCTCCGATTACTGATAACCGGGTGATAACCCGACCCATCGGCGGTATCATGGAATCAGCACTTAACTGCGAAGTGCGGTTCTTCGGACAACTCGCGTTCACCACGCAAAAGACTGTGCCCGTTAGTGATATTGGTCGGGGCGATAGGATTCGAACCTACGACCCTCTGCTCCCAAAGCAGATGCGCTACCAGGCTGCGCCACGCCCCGACTGAAGGGCAAGTATAGCAAGGCGGCGCCCCGGCCCCAAGGCGCCCGGGGATCTCTTGAATTTCACACTCCTTCGCATGGGACCCGTCATACTTGCGCATACCTCCGAGGAGCGCAGTCATGATCGATCTTTCCGCCGGCATCCCCCTGGGCTGCGCCCTGGGGTTCATCGCGTGGTTCCTGGTGCGGTATCTGGCGGCGGGGATCTACACGGTGGACCAGAACCAGCGGGCGGTGAAGACCTCCTTCGGGCGGGCGGAGCGGGTGGGGACGGCCACGACGGCGGAGGATCCCATCTCGGCGATGCTCACGCCGGAGGAGCGGGAGCGCTATGCGGTGCCGCAGGTGCGGGTCATTCCGCCGGGGGGGCCGTACTTCAAGTGGCCCTGGGAGCGGGTGTACAAGGTGTCGGTGGCCACGGAGACGGTCAGCATGGCGTGGGATCCGGCGATGCCCTCGGCCAACAGCGGGGGGACGGTGCTGGAGGCGGTGACCAAGGACCAGCTCAACACGGGGCTCACGGGGCAGATCCGGTTCCGCATCAGCGACCGCAACCTCTATGCCTTCCTCTTCGGCGTCAAGAATCCCATCGCGCACGTCATGGGCTACTTCGTGTCGGTGCTCCGGGAGCGCATCGCCAATTTCGAGGCGCCGGCCGACGCGGACGGCGTCCCGGCGGTGCAGACGGGGATCTCCATCAACGACCTGCGCAAGAACCTGCGGGACCTCAACGAGCACATGGACAAGGAGTGCGCGTCGGCCCAGGCGCGCTACGGGATGCTCCTGGAGGCCTCGCTCATCACGGCCATCGATCCGCCGCCCGACGTGGAATCGGCCCTGGCGGCCATCAACACGGCCCACAACCAGGTTTCCTCGGACATCAGCCTGGCCCAGGCGTCGGCGGACCAGAAGATCGTCCAGTCCCGGCGCGCGGTGGAGATCGAGACGCTCAAGGCCCAGGCGGAAGTCGAGCCCCTGCGGCTCCTGGCCTCGCAGATCGGCCTGCTCAAGGACAAGGGCGGCGAGGGGGCGCTGGACGCCTATGTGCGCAACGTGCGCCTGGGGCTCTATTCGGAAGCCGGCCGCATCGTGCTGGAGGTGAAGTGATGGAAACCCTCATCGTCGCCGCCATCACCTTCATCGCCTGCTTCCTCGTCGTGCCCCTCCTGCTGGGGCTGCTGCGGGCCGTCGGCTTCTACGCCATCGTGCAGGAGCGCCGGTGCCTGGTGTACGTGCTCTTCGGCAAGGTCGTGGGCGTATTGGACGAGCCCGGCCTCCACTTCCTCTGGCTGCGCCTGGGCTGGCGCGCTCCCTTCGTGAAGTTCCTGGGGCGCTGCTACGAGATCGACTACCGGCTGGACCAGGAATACCTGCGCAGCGCCCCCGTGAACTCGGAGGAAGGCGCGCCCATGGGCATCGGCATATGGTACGAGATGTTCATCAGCGACCCCGTGGCCTACCTCTTCAAGAACACCGACCCCCGCGGTTCCCTGGCCGCCAACGTCAGCAATTCCACCGTGCGGTGCCTGAGCAACATGCCCCTGGCGGACATGATGGCCAACCGCCACGCCATGAGCCAGACCGTGCGCAACGAGGTCTCGCCGCTCTCCCACGACTGGGGCTACAAGCTGGGCTCCATCTACATCCGCAAGGTCCACTTCCGGGACGCGGACATGATCCGGCAGATCGAGAGCAAGGTCGTGAACCGTCTGCGGCAGGTGACCTCCAGCATCAAGCAGGACGGCACCAACCAGGTGAACATCATCACCAGCACCGCCGAGCGCCAGGCGGCGGTGGAGTTCGCCAAGGCCGGGGCCGTGCGGCCCGAGATCGTGGGGTCGGCGCTGGACGAGATCTCGCGGGATCCCGCCGTGGCCCGGGCCATGTTCGACGTGCTGGAGACCCAGAAGATGCTTGCGGGGAAGGGGGCCATCACCCTGATCCCGGCCCGGCCCGCCCTGCTTGCGGATCTCCTGGCAGCCGCCCCGGAGGCCCCGCGGCCGCGGTAGGGGTCCAACCCCCGGAATTCGCCGCTGGCGCGCGGGCGCGCGGGGAATATAATGAGAATATCATCACGATCCGCTAGGGTTGAATCCGGATTAAATTCAACTCCCCCAGAATCTGTTTAAAAATAGACGGAAACAAGCGTGAGCGATGAAAGCGCCATCATTCGCAACTTCGACACGATCCAGGAGATCCTGCGGAACGTGTGCGACCGCAACGAACTGGCCTTCCTCTCGACGCCGTACGCCAAGTTCGAGCTGAACTTCCTCCTGCTGGACCAGGAGGTCATCCACGTCACCGCGACCATGAGCCGGGAGGACGCCCTCTACGGCCTGAAATCGCCCAGCCTCACCCTCCGCTTCCCCCACGGGCCCCGGATCTTCCGCGCGTCCACCTCGCTCCTGGGCATCGGGATGGCCCGGGGGCGCAAGTCCCTACGGCTGTCGCGGCCCGCCGTCCTCGAGAGCGACGAGTTCAGGCGGGCCTTCCGGGTGGAGAAGGTGGGGCGGATCCAGGTGACCTTCAGCTCCCGGAAGTACGACCTCCTCACCGGCAGCCTCGTCAACATCAGCACGGGCGGGGCACGGATCTTCTCCAGCAGGGAGTTCGAGGACGGGGAGATCCTCCTGGACGACGTCATCCATGTGAGCATCCCCCTGACCCCCGGGATCCTGATCAACGGCCAGGCCAAGGTCCGCCACGTGGGCGACCGGAGCGTGGGCCTGGAGTTCCGGCCGACCCTCTCGGGCAACCTCCTCGACGACCTCTCCCGGTGGACCTTCCAGAAGAAGGAGGAGGCCTACCACCAGTTCGCCAGCCGCGAACAGGAGAAGGCCGGGGACCACGCCGCGAAACCCGCCTTCCTGGCGGAAGGCCCCTGCATCGCCCTGGTGGGCGGGCCCCCCGATCTGGAGGAGCGCCTTCGAACCCTCCTGGCCGGGCTGCCCCCCCTCCACCGCTACCCCGCCACCGTCCAGACCATGCGGGCCCTGACGGAAGCCAAGGGCGTCATGGCCCTCGTCTACCTGGACGGGGCCGACCACGAGCACCGGGCCCGGGCCGGGACGCTGCTGGAACCCATCCGCGGCAAGGTGCCGTTCTTCCTCCTGGGAGGGGCGGGGCTGGGGGCTTCGGTCCTCCTCCAGCTGGCCAACGACTGGGAGGCGCTCATGGGCTTCTCCATCGAGGGCCAAGGGCTTGCCCAGCTGGCGAAACAGGTGGGCGGCGTGTTCTCCTACCTCGTGCGCTAGGTCGCCATCCTGCGGTAGGCCGCCTCGATGTCCCGGGCGAAGCGCCCGGCGTCCATGAGCGGGGAGGCTTCCATGCGCGGCCTCAGGCCGGCCCGCAGCTCCGCCAGGCGCGGCAGGTCCCCGGCGAGTTCCGCGGCGATCCCCACGAAGCTGTCGTCGTCCCAGGCGGCCAGCTCCGGGAGACCCAGGTTCCGGAGCTGGCTCCAGCCCGCGCGGCCCACCACGGTGGCGCCCACCCGGGTCACCACGGGCACGCCCATCCAGAAGGCGTCGAGGCTGGTGGTGTGGCCGTTGTAGGGGAAGGTGTCCAGGCAGATGTCGATGGTCCGGTACAGCTCCAGGTAGTCCCGGCGGGGCAGGAAGGGGGTGAAGTCGATGCGGGCGGGGTCCGTGAAGGCGTCCAGGATCAGCTGGCGGTGGCGGCCGGCGTGGGCCAGGAGGCGCAGGCGTGAGCCGGGTACGGCCTGCAGGACGCGGTCCCACAGGGCCAGGACGGCCCGGTTCACCTTGCAGGGATTGTTCAGGCACCCGAAGGTGACGTGGCCCGCGGCCAGGGCCGGGAGGGGGCCGGGGCCGGGTCCCTCGGCCAGGGGGTGGTAGCACCAGAAGGTGTGGGGCAGCCGGATGGAGCGCTCGGCATACCCGGCGTCCGTGATGCCGGGGGGGTCCAGGTAGGGGTCCGTGAGGCGGTAGTCCATGGCCGACAGGCCCGTGGTGCCGGGATACGCGAGCCAGGCCACCTGGGCGGGGGCGGGTCCGCGGGCGAAGAGCAGGGGGCGGCCGCCGGCCATGTGCATGGTGAGATCCACCAGGATGTCGATGCCGTCGGCGCGCACGAGGGCAGCCAGCGCCTCGTCGGTCAGGCCCGCGCAGTCCCGCCAGACGTCGCAGCAGGCCCGGAGCTGCTCCGTGACGGCGTCCGGATGCCGCACGCTGGAGTAGGCGTGGATCTCGAAGGCCCGGCGGTCGTGGTGGGTGAAGAGGGGTACGGTGAAGAAGGCCTGGCAGTGGTAGCGGAAATCCGGAGAGACGTACCCGATCCGCAGCCTGGGGCCGGGCCCGCCCCTCGGCGCCGCGCCGCGCAGGCCCTGGGCGTGGATTCGGTCGAACGCCCGTGCCTCCTGGAGGACGTCGTCGGCCGAGGCCTCCGGATCGAAGGCGCGCAGGTAGGCCAGGTTGCCCATGGCGACGGGGTCGCCCGGGTCCAGGGCCAGGGCCTCGCGGTGGCAGGCCAGCGCCACGTCCATGCGGCCCAGGTCCTTGAACAGGTTGCCCAGGCTCCCCAAGGCCAGGGCGTTGCCGGGCTGCGCCTGGAGGGCCCGCTGGAGGAGCCCGGAAGCCTGGTCCAGGTCCCCCAGGGCCCGCGCGGCGACGCTGGCGTTGATCCAGGCGTCGGGGCAGTCCGCCTCCAGGTAGGCCGCCAGCGCCCCGGGGAGGTCGCCCAGGAGCATCAGGGCGTTGCCCAGGTTGTTGGAGGCCTCCGGAACGGGGGAAGCGGCCAGGGCCCTCCGGTAGGCCCTGACCGCTTCCGGGTAGTCACCCCTGGCGAACGCCTCGTCCCCGAGGGAGCAGCTGGCCAGCGCCTCGGGGTCGGGCATGGTCCCTCACTTGCTGGTGAGCGTCACGCTCCGCATGTTGAAGCCGCCGCGCTGGAGGTCCAGCACCTTCCCGGCGAGGTTCACCAGGAGCATGGTCTCGAGTTCGTCGCCGCCCTTCTTGGTGGCGCCGACGGGGGGGATGGTGCCGGGGAGCTTGCGGTCCCGGGTCCAGGTCATGTGCACGTCGAACTTCATGGTGCCCACGGGGAAGCCCATCTGTCCGGCGAGGTGGTCGATGCGGCCCTCGCCGTTGTAGGAGATCGTGAGGGACGCCGGGCCTTCCATGCCCCGGCTCTGGTTCTCGATGGTCACGCTGGTGGGCCGGGTGCCGGTGTAGTGGAAGGTCATGCGGGTGGTGATGCCCTGGGCGTCGTTGCTGTAGTTCATCTTCGTGGGCAGCTTCGTGGACTTGTCGAAGACCACGTCGAGCTTGCCGCGCTTCCAGAAGCCCAGGCTCTCGGCCATGCTCTGCTCGCGCTTCTTGGGGTCGTAGGCGGAGGTCGGCGACTGGAAGGACAGGATCTGGCCGCCGGCGCTGTCCTCGCGGCCCATGGCGGCCTTGAAGAGGGAGCCCTTCACGTACACGTCCCGCACCTCGTTGACGCACTGGCTGAACCACCCCAGGAAGGACACGGGGGCGTCGGACGGGGGCGGATCCACCTTGGTGGTGTAGGCGTTCATCTCCTTGCTGTAGAGGAACCCCTTCAGGCCCGAGCGGTAGTAGAGCAGGGTCCCGAAGTCGCCCTTGAGCTCTGTGCGGAAGTCGGCGTTGGCGAAGTAGGTGCCCTTGAGGTTCAGGTTGACGGTGCCGCCCTTGGTGAGGCCGCCCTTGACGGCGCCCTGGCCGAGCTGGTCGACCTTGGCGTTGGCCGCGGCCGCGGTGAAGTTGATGGAGAGGGTTCCTTCCAGGTCCACGGCGCGGACGTCCTGGTAGGGCTTTCCGAACCAGCCGGAATTGACGGCGTCCAGGACCTGGTCCAGGTTCTGGCGCGCGAAGGTGGCCTCGATGCTTTCCTTGGCGGGGCCCTTGGCGGCGGGGGCCTTGGCCTTGGCCTGGCCGTGGGCCGAGGCGGCGCCGCCGAGCACGAGGAGGGTGGCCGTCAGGGCAGGAATACCGAGTTTCATGCAGATCTCCGGATAAGGGCTATCGCCGTTCTTTGTGAGGCTTCTGGGCCTGAAGTTCCCGCTTCCGCCGGGAAAAGCAGGATGCGCAGAAGGCCGCGGCGGGATCGGTGGGGACGAAGTCCACGTATTCCTTGGTTCCGCATTCCACGCAGATGATCTGGGTGAGGATCTGGGCTTCGTTCTTGCGTACCGCCTTGCGCACGGGCTGGGTCTTCTTGTAGCAGTGCGGGCAGTTGAAAAACTTCTCCTCCGGGGACAGCCGGAAGGTGCGCCCGCAGGTGGCGCAGACCTTCTCCCGGGTGGTCACGGTGGGCTTGGCCTCGCGCTTCTGGATCTTCACCACGCCGGGGGAGGCGGGCTCGGCGGGGGGCGGCTTGGGTTGGGCTGGGAGTCGTGGGGTCATTTGCGCTCTTCGGGTGGCTGTCTACCGCTGAAATCATAGCATCTCTGCGGGGGCCTCCCCGGGGCGGGCCCGGGAATGGCATCCTGGAGGCATGGAAAACGCTTCCCGGCTCCTGCGACCCCTCCTGGACGGCAGCCCCAGGGCCCTGGCCCGGGCCATCACGTGGATGGAGAACGGCCACCCCGAGGCGAGGGCCCTCATGGCCAGCGTCTGGCCCCACCTGGGCCGCGCCGTGGTCATCGGCCTCACGGGGTCCCCGGGCAGCGGGAAATCGACCCTCACGGACCAGCTGGCCCGCGCCCTCCGGGCCGAGGGCAGGCGCGTGGGGATCCTCGCGGTGGACCCCACCTCCCCCTTCAGCGGGGGCGCCATCCTGGGCGACCGCATCCGCATGGGGCGCATCGCGGCCGACCCCGGCATCTTCATCCGCTCCATGGCCACCCGGGGGGCCCTGGGGGGCCTGGCCAGGGCCACGCAGGACGCCATCGACCTCCTGGACGCCGCGGGGTGGGACGTGGTGATCGTGGAGACGGTGGGCGTGGGCCAGGACGAGGTGGATGTCGTGAGCTGCGTGCAGACCTGCTGCGTGGTCCTGGTGCCGGGCATGGGCGACGAGATCCAGGCCATCAAGGCCGGCATCATGGAGGTGGCGGACATCTTCATCGTCAACAAGGCCGACAGGGACGGGGTGGAGAAGGTGGAGATGGAGATCCAGGCCATGAAGTCCCTCGGCTCCGCCCAGGCCTGGGATCCCCCCGCGGTTCGCACCGTTGCCGCCCAGGGGGAGGGGATCCCGGAGCTGCTGGAAAAGATCCGGGAACACGGGACCTGGTTGAAGGCCCACGGCGGTTTTCAGGTCAAGGCCCGGGAGCGGGCCCGGCTCCGCTTCGGCAGCCTCCTGGCGGAGGAGGCGGCCCGCCGGGCCCGCGCCCGAGCCGGCTCCGAAAAGGTTGAACTTCTCATTAAGGCCGTCGCCGACCGGGTCCTGGACCCCTATGCGGCGGTAGATCAGGTACTTGGTTGTTGAGTTTTCCCTGACGCTGAACATAATCTCGACATGCCAGCGGAATTCTTCCAGCTCGACGACACGGCCTCCATCCGGATGGTCTTCCAGCGGCTCTGCCGCTCCGGCGGCGACATCACCATGAAGGTGGAGGGCCGGGACTGGACCTTCCCCATTTTCGAGGAGGTGGAGGGCCGGATCCTGGTGGGCATCACCGGGGCCGAGCGGACCAAGTGGAACATGAACGTCGGCGACCACTACCGCATGACGGTGTTCGACCGGGGCCGGAAGTTCCAGGGCACGGTGGAGGTGGCCGACTTCGGCCAGCTCGAGGGATCGGACTGCGTCCACCTGGAGCAGCCCCGCATGCTCAAGGGCCGGGACTACCGCGGGCTCTCGGACTTCCTGCCCGAGAAGCCCCTGGGAGCGGTGTTCACGAGCCCCAGCATGGACTTCTGCGACGCCCGCATCCGGGCCCTGGGCCAGGACGGCCTCCTGCTGCCCCTCTACGGCAGCGGCGCGGTCAAGGACGGACAGCTCAAGCTGGACACCCCCACGACCATGGAACTGAACATGGACCTGGACAACAAGTTCGTCCTCAAGGCCGTGTGCGACACCATGGAGGAGGGCGTCGTGGGCATCCGGTTCACGGAAAAGCACGACGCGCCCGTCCTGAAGGCCTACCGGATCTGGCTCAACGACGCGATGATCGCCCAGGACCGCAAGGACCGGGAGCTCTTCCAGACCCGGGGGGTCCGCGCGGACCGCAGCAAGGGCGAGGTCGTCAAGGCCGGGCCCACCCTCCAGGTGCTGTCCGATCGGGACCCGCTGGTGCTGGTCATCAGCGAACCCCCCTTCTCGATCCGCATGGCCGAGGCCGTGGGCCGGAGGTTCGGGGTGGCCGGGCTGGACTTCGCCCGGGGCGAGGTGCGGCCCCTGGTCAAGTCCCTCGGGGTGGAGGGCTCCGACTGGGGCCGCGTCAAGCTCGTGGTGGTGCACCAGCGCCTGCGTTCCATGAGCGGCATGGAACTGGCCGGCAAGCTCGTCAAGGACGAGCGATGCCCCGTGCCGGTCCTGGTGGCCGGGCCCGAGGAGGATGCCGTCCTCAAGCGGAACCGGGCCCTGGGCCTGGGGGCCGTGGACTTCCTGCCGGTGGATCCCTTCCGGATCCTCGCGGTCATCCAGGCCCTGGACCAGACGATCAAGATGTTCTACCCCTCGTAGGCCACGCCGGGATTGGCGGGGATCCGGGACAGCTGGTACTCCTCCTCCTCGACGACCTTGGGGTTGTCCAGGAAGTAGGTGGCCCGCTCCAGATCCAGTTCGCCCTCCCACTTGGAAACGGCCACCGAGGCCACGCCGTTGCCGATGAGGTTGGTGATGGCCCGGGCCTCGCTCATGAAGCGGTCGATGCCCAGCAGCAGGGCCAGCCCGGCGACGGGGATGTTGCCCACCACCGAAAGGGTCGCCGCCAGGGTGATGAAGCCGCCGCCGGTGACGGCCGCGGCGCCCTTGGACGTCAGGAGGAGGATGCCCAGGATGTAGAGCTGCTGGGTCAGGGTGACGTGGGTGTTGGTGGCCTGGGCGATGAAGAGGCAGGCCAGGGTGAGGTAGATGGAGGTGCCGTCCAGGTTGAAGGAGTAGCCCATGGGGATGACCATGCCCACCACGGACTTGGAGCAGCCCAGGCGCTCCATCTTCTCCATCATGAGGGGCAGGGCGGATTCCGAGGAGGAGGTGCCCAGCACGATCAGGATCTCCTCCCGGATGTACCGCAGGAACTTGAAGATGTTCAGGCCCGCGTACTTCATCACCGCGCCCAGGATGAGGATGACGAACAGCAGGCTGGTGGCGTAGAAGCAGGCGATGAGCTTGCCCAGGCTCACCAGGGAGTGGAGCCCGTACTTGCCCACGGTGAAGGCCATGGCGCCGAAGGCGCCGATGGGGGCCAGGCGCATGACCATGGCCACCAGGCGGAAGAAGACCTTGTTCAGGCCGTCCAGGAACTTCATGACCGGGATGCCGTCATCCTTGATGAAGGCCAGGGCGCTGCCGAAGAGCATGGCGAAGAGGAGGATCTGGAGGATGTCCCCCTTGGCGAAGGCGTCGGCCACGTCCTTGGGGATGATGTTCATGATGAAGTCGATGGTGCTGAGGTGGGCCCCGGGGTGGGTGTAGGCGGCGATGGACTTGGTGTCCAGGGAGGCGGGGTTGATGTTCATGCCCGCCCCGGGCCTGAACACGTTCGCGATGACCAGGCCGATGGCCAGGGCGATGGTGGTGAGGACCTCGAAGTAGAGGATGCCCTTTCCGCCCACGCGGCCCACCTTCTTCATGTCGCCCATCTTGGCGATGCCCATGACGACCGTGAGGAAGATGATGGGGGCGATGAGCATCTTCACGAGCTTGATGAAGCCCTCGCCCAGGGGGCGCATGCTGGCCGCGAACTGGGGACGGAAATATCCCAGTGCCGCTCCGATGAGCACTGCGAGGATGACCTGGAGGTAGAGGCTATGCCTTAGCTTTTGCAGTAACTTCAACTTATTCTCCTGAGAAAGGGATTCCAGATAAAGGTATCGGAAATTCTCAGGAAAACAGGAGTAAAAAATCCTAAATCCAGAACAGGGCGGCCGCTCCCACGATCGACAGGATGGTGCCAGCCCACGCCCTGCTTGAGACGCGCTCCTTGAATACCGCCATGGAGATGGGCAGCAGCAGCACCGGCGAAAGCGACATGAGGGTCGCCGCCACGCCCATTGATGTGTGGGTTATCGCGAACAGGGACAACACGACCCCGATGACCGGCCCCGTGATGGCTCCCGCGAAGATGTAGATCGAGGCCTTCATGTCCTTCATGCGCCGGGTGCAGTCCAGGAACTGCCCGCGGAGGAGGAACCAGACGCTTATAGCCAAGGTGCCCGCCACCACCCGCACCAGGTTGGCCGAGACCGGATGGAAGCCGCCCCGCATGCCCACGTCGGACAGGATGAGGCCCACGGACTGGCCCAGGGCGCCGCCGATGCCCAGGAGGACGCCCAGGGTGGCGTGCTTCGGCCGCTGGCTTTCGCCATGGCCTTCGGCCACCACCCACGCGATCCCGGCGAGGGTGGCGAGGATGGCCACGACCTTCGGGAGCCCCAGGGACTGGCCCAGGAAGACGCGGGCCAGGATCACGCTGAAGACGGGCGAGAGCGTCATGAGGAGCATGGCCACCCGGGCCCCCAGGAGCAGGAAGGCCTCGAAGAGCAGGGCGTCCCCCAGGGCGAAGCCGATGAGGCCCGACACCGCCAGGGGCACCAGCCGCTGGGCCCCCGCGTGGAAGGGGAAGGCGGTGCCAAAGGCCGCCAGGTGCACCCCAACGAGCATGGCCAGGGCCATGTAGAGCCGCGCCGCGTTCACCGTCTGGGAACCCACCCGGCGGCCCGCCACGGTGAAGCACACCGAATTGAAGGCCCAGCAGAGGGACGTTGCGAGGGCTGCCAATTCGCCAGCGTAGGCCATGCGGACTCCGGAACCGGCGCTCCGGCGCCTGGCATCATGTTACGAGGTCTCCCCCCGCCTTGTCTAAACCAACAATTCCGGTCTACTATTTCCAGGTCGCAGCGAATGAATCGGAGTGTCGGCATGGATGGTCTTCTTTTCTGGCACCGGTTCCAGTTCGGGTTCACGGCGACGTTCCACTACCTGTTCCCCCAGCTGACCATGGGCCTCGCGCTCCTGATCGTGGTCTTCAAGGGGCTGGCCCTGGCCCGGGGGGAGGAGCGGTTCGACGCCGCGGCCCGGTTCTGGATCCGCATCTTCGGCCTCACCTTCGGGGTGGGGGTGGTGACGGGCATCCCGCTGGAGTTCCAGTTCGGCACCAACTGGGCGCGCTTCTCCCGGGACGCCGGCGGGGTCATCGGCCAGACCCTGGCCATGGAGGGCATGTTCGCCTTCTTCCTGGAGAGCACCTTCCTGGGCCTGCTGGTTTGGGGGGAGAAGCGGCTGGGCCCGAAGCTCCACGCGGCCGCGGCCCTGGCCCTGTTCCTGGGCAGCTGGCTCTCGGGCTTTTTCATCGTGGCCACCAACGCCTTCATGCAGCATCCGGTGGGCCACCGGGTGCTGGCGGACGGGAGCCTGCAGCTGGTGGACTTCTGGGCCTTCCTGACGAACCCCTGGGGGCTGGTGCAGTACGCGCACACCATGACCGGGGCGGTGGTGACCGGGGCCTTCGTGGTGGCGGCGGTGGGCGCCTTCTGGACCCTGCAGGGCATCCACGCGGCCCAGGCCCGGCTCTACCTGAAGGCGGGGGTCCTGGCGGGCTTCATCGGGGCCTGCGCGGCGGCCTTCCCCACGGGGGACCTCAACGGCAAGCAGGTGGCGCGCCACCAGCCCGTGGCCCTGGCGGCCATGGAGGGGCGGTGGAAGAGCGGGCGCTACGCCGAGGTGAACCTCATCGGCCAGCCGGACGTGGCCCGGCAGCGCCTGGACAACCCGGTGCGCCTCCCGGGGGTCCTCAGCTTCATCGCCTACGGCTCCTTCTCCAGCGACGTGAAGGGCCTGGATGATTTCCCCCGGGACGCCTGGCCCACGGAGCTGGAGCTGCTCTACTACGGCTTCCATATCATGGTGGGCCTGGGCACGCTCTTCATCGGGCTCATGGGGCTGGCCGCGCTCCTGCTGTACCGGGGGAGGCTGGAACGCGCGCGGCCCCTCCTGTGGTGCATCATGCTGGCCTTCCCCTTCCCCTTCATCGCCAATTCCGCGGGATGGATGGTGGCCGAACTGGGGCGCCAGCCCTGGACGGTGTTCGGGCTCCTGAGGACGGCGGCGGGCACCTCGGCCCTGGTGCACCCGGGCCAGACGGTGTTCACGACCCTGGGCTTCGCCGGGCTCTACCTGGTGCTGGGCCTGCTCTACCTCTTCCTGGTGGCCCGGGAAGTGGCCCACGGCCCCGAAGGCCATTGAGGAGACGGCCATGGAGATGCTCTGGTTCTGGATGGTGTCGGTGGTGGTGGCGCTATACGCCGTGATGGACGGCTTCGACTTCGGGGCGGGGGCGCTGCACCTGTTCGTGGCGCGCAGCGACAAGGAGCGCCGGGAGGTGCTGGCGGCCATCGGCCCCCTGTGGGACGGCAACGAGGTGTGGCTCCTGGCCGGCGGGGGCCTGCTCTTCCTGGGGTTCCCCAAGGTCCTGGCGGCGGGCTTCTCGGGGTTCTACCTGGCCATGTTCATGGTGATCTGGACGCTGATCCTCCGGGGCATCTCCATCGAGTTCCGGTCCCACGTGGCGGACCGCCTCTGGCGCGCCTTCTGGGACGGGGCCTTCGCCGTGTCCAGCACCCTCATGCCCGTGCTCCTGGGCGCGGCCCTGGGCAACGTGGTGCGGGGCGTGCCCCTGGACGGCTCGGGCTTCTTCAACATCCCGCTCTTCACCCACTGGGGCGTGGGGAACCCCGTGGGGATCCTGGACTGGTACACCCTGCTCATGGGCCTCCTGGTGCTGGCCACGCTCACGGCCCACGGCGCCCTCTTCCTGGCCTGGAAGACCTCCGGCCCGGTCCATCGGCGGTGCCTCGCCGCGGCCCGCCCCCTGTGGGCGTCCGTGGCCGCCCTGGCCCTCGGCGCCACCTTCGCCACCGCCTGGGTGAATCCGGAGGTCTACGCGAGGCTTCCCCATGCCCCGCTGGCCTGGGCCGGCATGGCGCTCTTCCTGGCGGGCCTGGGGACGGTGGCCGCGGGCCTGTGGAAGGAACGCCCCCTCCTGGCTTTCCTGGGTTCCGGCGCCTTCATCGTGGGCCTCCTGGCCGCGACCGCGGGCTGCGTGTGGCCGGTGATGCTCCGGTCGACGCTCGATCCCGCCTTCAGCCTGGACGCCCACAACGCCAACGTCGGGGCCTACGGGATGCGGTCGGGGCTGATCTGGTGGCTGCTGGCGTTCCCCATCGTCATCGCCTACTTCGCCATGCTGTTCCGCATCCACCGCGGCAAGGTCCAGGCCGCCGCGGACGGGGAAGGCTACTAGCCCTTATCCTTGCTCGGCGAACCTCGGCTCCTCGGCCACCTCGGCGATGCCCTTCTTTTCTTGAACCCTTCGGCGCATCGATTCAACGCGCCGCAGGGTCGTGAAACAGAATTGCATCGCCGAGGTGGCCGAGGGGCCGAGGTTCGTCGAGGAAGAAAGGACCCGATCAGGTCCAGTCCACGTCCTTCGCTCCGATGCGCGCGGCCAGGGCCTCGGCGGCGCGGGCCACGGCGGCCTTGCGCGCCCTGGTGGCGCGGACGCCCTTCTCGAACCAGAGCCCCTTGATCTCCAGGACGCCCCGCTCCCGGTGGAACTTGGGGTCGAGCCGGCCCACCAGCGACTCGCCTTCCAGGATCGGCAGCACGTAGTACCCGTACTGCCTCTTCTCCTCCGGCACGAACGCCTCGAACCGGAAGTCGAAATCGAAAAGGCGCAGCGCGCGGGCCCGGTCCCGGAGGATGGGGTCGAAGGGGCAGAGCAGGACCGTGCGCTCCGGCGGGTCCGCGACGCGCGCCTTCCAGTCCTCGACCGCGAAGGCCTTGCGGCCGTCCTCGGTCTCCACGGGGCGGGCGCGGCCGGCCTTGACGGCGGCGGCGCACCACTGCGCGGCCTCGGTCGGGTCCAGGGCGTTGAAGTAGGCGGCGAGCTCCCGGGGCGTGGCCACGCCCAGGCGGTCCAGGGCGGTGGCGCAGGCCCACTCCCGGTGCTCTCCGGGGGATGAGGCCGGGAGGGCGTGGGCCTGCGGGAAGACCCGCTGGGGAAGGTCGTACACCTTGTGGAAGTTCACGCGCTTCGCCACGGCCAGCTCTCCGGCGTGCCAGAGGAACTCCAGGGCGGCCTTCTGCGGCTTCCAGCCCCACCACGCGTTGGCTCGACTGTCCCGCTTGTGCTCGAAGTCGGCGCTGCGCAGGGGGCCCTCGACGCGGATCCGCTCCAGGACCAGGTTCAGGAGTTCCTCCACCTTGTCCCCGACGCGCTCCCGCCACCAGGCGTTCTGGAGGATCCGGGCGCGGCTGCGGGGGAACCGCACCTTCCAGTGGGGGTAGAAGGCCATGGGGATGGCCGAGGCGTCGTGGGTCCAGTGCTCGAAGAGCCTGCGGTCGCCCTGGAAAAGGGCGTCGAAATCGGCGGGAGCGTAGCCTTCCAGGCGGCTGCCGAGGATGAGGTGGTGGGCGCGCTCCACCACGTTGATGGAATCCATCTGCACGTAGCCCAGCTGCCGGATCAGGGCGTCCAGGCCCGCAGGGGGCGGGCCCATCAGGGCCTGGGCCGCCAGGAGCAGGCGCCGGGCCTGGGCTTGGGTGACGGGTTCGGGTTTCCGGGGCATGGGCTCGTCCAGGCGGTTGGGGAACTTGAAGTCTGCCAGAATAACCGTGGAGGCCCCCTTGGCTGGACATCTCATCCTCGTGCCCACCCCCCTCGGCAACCTGGGGGACATGACGGAAAGGGGGCGCGACGCCCTCGCCGGATGCGACCTGGTGGCCTGCGAGGACACGCGGCGCACCGGGGGCCTCCTGGCCCACCTGGGCCTCGAGAAGCCCCTGGCGCGCTTCGACGACCACGCCCCGCTGGAGGCCCGGGAGCGCGTGGCGCTGGCCCTGGCCGGGGGGCGCACCGTGGCCTACTGCTCCGACGCGGGCATGCCGGGCGTCAACGATCCGGGTTTCGAGCTGGCGCGGCTGGCCCGGGAAGCCGGGGCCAGGGTCACGGTGCTGCCGGGGCCTTCGGCGGTGACCCTGGCGGTGGTGGCTTCGGGCCTGCCCAGCCACACCTTCAGCTTCTGGGGCTACCTGCCCTCCCGCAGCGAGCCCCGGAAGGCCGCTCTCCGCCGGCTGGCCGCCAAGGAGGAGACGGTGGTGGTCTTCGAGACGCCCCATCGGATTCATGAAACTTTATTGGAGTTGGAGGAGATCGTGCCGGAACGGGAGATCGCCCTGGGCCGGGAACTGACCAAGCTCCACGAGACCTGGTACCGGGGGACACCGGCCCAGGTGCAGGCGGCCCTGGGCTCGGAAGGCCGGGGGGAAATGGTCCTCGTGATGGCAGGTGCCGACGCGAAACGCACGGTTTCAGAGGACTTGGAAATCGAGGAGGACCAGGCGGCCCTGCCGGAATGGGCCGTCCGGTTCGTGGATGCCGCCCGGGAAGGGGGCATGACGCTGAGGGAGGCGGTCAAGCCCCTCGCTCGGCATCTCGGCCGCCCAGCGAGCGATGTATATCGCATGGCAATTGAACGATAAACACGACTTAAGCGGTCAACCATTCCGTAAAATTCATGTGAAAATTCTGGATTATTGATCTTTTGGTCAAGATTTGTGGTTCCATTTCTTCCTAGATGCTCAACCCCTCCTTCCGCAAGTCCGGTTCTCGCCCCAGGCCCTGAGCCTTGGGTCCGGATCCGTCCGCACGTTTCAGGTTCCACCCACCCCAACCCCCTCACAGGAGCCAAGCCATGAGGATTTCCCGCATCTTCGGCGTCGCCGCCGTTCTCACCGCCGCCGGGTTCGCCGCCCAGGCCCAGGACGTCAAGGTCAACATCCTGACCGAATTCTGGTACACCCAGATGATGGACACCAACCTGCGCAACAACGGCGCGCAGAACGTGGTGGCCAACTACTACGGCCTCGACTCCCGCTTCACCGAGAACACCTTCAACATCAAGCGCGCCGAAATCTACTGCAACTACAAGATCAACGACGAGTGGGCCGGCTACATCATGTTCGACCCCAGCCTGACCAACACCTCCTCCGCCGCCAACGCCGCCACCACCAACTCCGGCGTGGCCCTGCAGGACTGGGTCATCACCTGGACCCCCAAGGGCACGGGCGTCACCGTAAAGGCCGGCCAGATGAAGATGCCGACCACCTACGAGTCCACCCTGATGTCCGCCCGCGACATCTACTTCTTCGACCGCGCCCAGATCAGCCGCATCCTCGGCGAGCGCCGCGACCGCGGCGTCATCGCCACCTACAGCTACGGCAAGGCCGACGCCTTCAAGGGCAACGTGACCGCCGCCATCTCCAACGGCACCACCGACGACGGCACCGCGGGCAAGACCGCCGTGGACCAGAACGCGCAGAAGGACTACACCTTCCGCTTCGACGGCAGCTTCACCCCCGCCCACAAGTTCGGCCTGTGGTACCGCACCGGCGAGACCAACCTGAAGACCTCCACCACCGTGGCCGCCACCCTGCCCGCCAACTGGACCGCTGCCGGCGTCACCCAGGCCGCCCTGCTGGACAACCGCGACAAAACCACCGCGACCGGCCTGTTCTACTCCTTCAACACCGAGAAGATCCACATCCTGGGTGAGTTCGCGACCGGCGACCTCGGCCGCCGCTTCCCCACCCTCTTCGCCGCCGCCGCCGCCCCGAGCCGCGAGCACCTGGACCAGAAGTTCCAGGCCTACGCGATCACCGGCGTCTACAAGATGGGCGCCCACCAGATCGGCGCGCGCTACGACATGTTCAACTACAACTCCGGCGACGACTTCTACGGCACGGTCAATCCCTACAAGCCCACCACCGGCCTCAACGCCGGCGGCGACTTCTCGCCCAAGTACACCGAGACCACCATCGGCTACAACTACGTGTTCGTTCCCACCAAGAACACCTACGGCAAGCTGAAGCTCGACTACATCATGCGCAGCAAGAACTTCCTCCGCTCCATCGCCGGCCAGTCCGGCGCCCAGGGCGGCGACAGCCTCGTCCTGTCCGTCCAGGTCGGCTACTAGTCCCCACCGAACGGCTGAAGGGCTCGGGCACCCCCCAACCGGGGGGTGCCCGGGCCTTTTCGGGTCCCCGGACGTCCGCTTCCGGGAAAAACCCGATTTTTTTGCAATTGGACAAAAGCATGTTGTGGTTGTTAAAAAGCATCGCGGATATGCTTTCAAAAGATTGAAATCCGAAGCCTACAACCCGGGGGTTGGCCCGAAGGGGCGCAGCGCTCCCAACGGGTCCGTCCATCCACCCTTCCTCTTCATGTGTTGAAGAAAAAGCCCATGACCGGTCCTGACACCAAGAACGTCCAAACCCACACCAGCGGCCCGTTGCGTCTGGTGATCCTCAAGCGGGATCCCATTCCGGCCAAAGCCATGCCCTCCAACGAATCCTGGACCCTCATGCTGCCCACCAGCCCCATCCGGGTCTGCACGGGCGAGGACATCGAGGAGGGGGTCATCCCCCGGGGCAGCCTCGCGCTCCTGATGCCGGGCTTCGGGCACACCTTCAAGCGCCATCACCCGGACTCGCCGTTCGGCTTCACGGCCCTCCAGATGGACGGCCCCTTCCCGGAGCCCCTGGTCTCCATCCTCCAGCACCCGCCCCGCAAGTGGCAGGAGCAGAGCTTCGCGGTGCTCCGCAGCCAGAGCCTCAAGCAGCTCTTCGGGATCTTCAGCCAGGAGATCTCCAATCCCGACGGCCTCCAGCTCATGACCCGGGAGCTCTTCCTCATCCTGCTGGGCGCCGAGCTGAACCGCCTGTGCGAGAAGGAGGACCGCGCGCGGTTCCCCTACCGCCTGAGCCGTTCCACCCTGCAGCTGGTCCTGGACCACATGGAAGCCCACCTGGGCGCTCCCAACAGCGTCCCCGAGATGGCCAAGCTGGCCCGCTGCACGCCGGACCACTTCATCCGCCTGTTCCGGGAAGCCACCAGCACCACACCCCACCAGTACCTCATCGAACGCCGGCTCCAGCGCGCCGTGCAGCTCCTGTCCGACGGCGAACGCCCGCTGGACGTGGCCGAGTCCCTGGGCTTCTACGACGCCTCCGCCTTCACCCGCGCCTTCAAGCGCCGGTTCGGCGTGCCGCCCAGCAAATACGCGCAGGAAGCCTACGACCGGCAGTTCAAGAAGACCTAGAGGGTCGCGGTTTCACCCTGTTTTTTTCAGGCTCCAACGTGAATGGAGGCAGGGGCAAGCCCTGACTGGGCTTCGCCGCAGGCTTGCGCGGGGGAGCCCGTGATCTAGATTTCCATTCCCATGCGGTGCGTGGTCCGGCCCAAGGCCGTGGCGCGGGCGCGTGGGGGTCCCATCAGGCTGCTCGGCGAGCATTTCGGGCGGCGGGGGAACCCTGCCCGGCAGGGCCCCACGGGATCGTGAAGTTCACCCGTTTGCCAGATGGAGTGGAAACCGTGAGAAACCACCGTGTGGGCGGAGCCCTGTCTGCTTTCGTCATGTTCCTGTCCCCTGCCGCTCTGTGGCCCTGGTCGCCCTCCACCGGCGCGAAATATCGGGTGGAGGCCTCGACAGGTGCCCTTTCCTGGGTCCTGACGGCCGGCAGGGTCCCCGGAGACCTGCCTCTGGAGGTTGTCTACCGCCACCAGGGAAACCAGGGCACCCTGCATTTCGGATTCATCGCCCCTGCGCTGGGCGGGAGACCCGGACGCCAGGTGCTCGAGGATGGAAGGTCCTTTGTGGATACGGACTGGCAGCCATCTCCGCCCGCCGGAAGCGCGCTGGCCCAGGCATACGGATTCACGATTCCTCCGGGCTCGCTCGCCATGGACCCGGCCCGGACCCTGGGGTCCTGTGATGCGGACCCGCGGGACTTGGGCCATTGGGGCGCAGAGGTAGGCACACTCACGCCTGCCTCCGTCCTGAAGGTGATCCTTGATCACCAGCGGGCCCGGATCTACGCCTACCAGGATGCGCTGAAGGTATTTGTTCCGGTACTGTGGATCGACCGGTTCGGGCATGCCATCCGTTTCCGCTGGCTGGAGGAGCGGCGCGGGCCGGAATCGTTCCTCATCCTGCTGGCAACCAACCCCCAGAGCAGGGGTATCCAGGCCGTCTGGGCCATGGGGGGGCCTCCGGATTCCGAGGTGGACCTGCTCCGGGCGGAATTCATCGGCATGCAGGGACCACCGCTCCTGGTTCGGGGCCATCCGGCGACTCCATCCACCGATCCCTTCGCCTCGGGGCGCCCTGTCCGGGTCTCGCTGGGGGAGGCCGCAGCCCTCAGGGAATGGACGTTCGGCTATGAGGACAATGGCGTTCCTGTCCTACGCACCCTCCGGAGCCCGCAGGGACTGGCCACGACGTTCACGTGGGGGGAAGGCAGGTATCCGGATGGAACCAGCCTCCTGGGCGTCACGAGGTCCGTTGACCTGGACGTCGGTACGGGGACCGTATTCGAGCAGACCTGGCGCCGCGACCCTCCGGGGGGCGAGACATGGACTGTCAGCCACACGGCTGCCTATTCCGATGGGGAGGCCACGGAGGACCGCAGGACGGAGTACACCTTCTCCGCGACCGTGGCCAACCCTTTCCTGCGTTCCGAGCGGATTGCGGGATCGTCGGGAACGGAAAGGATGACCATTCTAGATCCGCTGCTTCCGGGCGATGATGGCCGCTGTCTTCCGGCCGGGATCCATGTGACGGCCAGTGGGAGGCCAACAATGGACGTGCTCCGTGCCATCGACCCGTCCACCCGGCGGCTGCTGACAGAGACCCTGGTGGTCGGTGGCGAGCAGGTGCAGATCCGGACGATGGAACCTGCCAGCGCCCTCCCGGGTGAACCCCCCTGCTCGGTTGTCACGGCCAGGGCCGGGCTTCCGCCGGTCGTGGAACGGTGGATCCGGTCGCCCCAGGGCGCCTTGACCCGGCATTCCCTCCTCGCCGGAGGCCAGGAGCGGGGCGGATCGTTCACCACCGATCCAGAGGGGCGGCGGACCCGTTCACAGATGGTGGCGTCCTGGACCCCGGATCCAGGAATGATCCGAACGTGGGAGCAGGGCCCGCTCGGGCCGATCGGGCTGATCACTTCTGGGGAACGCCTCGCCGAGCCTCTCCGGGAAGCATGGTCCTACACGGATCGGGGGCAGGTTGCCGAATACACGGATGCGCGAGGAAATGCCACGTCCTATACGTACGACATGTGGGGCCGCCTCCTCAACGTGAAGGCGCCAGGAATGCCGGAGCTCACGTACGCCTATCCGGACGAGCAGACCCGCACCTGGACCCAGGGGCGCCTCAACGGCCTGGAGGCCGTGGACGGATTCGGGCGCCTCCAGTCCAGACTTCGCGGCGACGGCGTAAAGGAGACGTTTTCCTTCGACACGATGGGCCGAGTCGTGTCGGTGCAGGAAAGCGTCGGGAAGACCACCCGGCTGGTCCGGAGTGTCGCCTACGACGCGCTCGACCGGATCCGCCTGGACCGATCCCCGCATGGCACGGACCCGATCCTGAATTACCGGGCGGAAGGCACGTCGCAGGTGGTGGAGATCGGCTCAGGTTTGACCCTGGCCTTCGATCCCTGGGGCCGGATCGTTTCCCGGACCGATGTGGAAGGCACGACCCGGGCCACCTACAACGAGTTCGGTCAGACGACCCGGTTGATCCGGCAGGAACCTGGAGGCCTGATCCAGACCCGTCAATTCACCTTCGACGGCATCGGCAACCTCACCGCCATTGCGGAGCCCGAGACGGGCACTACGGTCTTCGCGGACTTCAATGCGAGGGGGCAATCCGGCCTGGAGACGAATGCCGCGGGCCGCAGCATCCGGAGGGTGTTCGACGCCCTGGGCCGGGTCGCCGAAGCCCAGTCGGGCGGCCAGAGGCTTGCGGCCACCTACCGCGGCCCGTTCCTGATGGGGCGGGAAAGTCCGGATGGCGTGAGCCAGAGGTTCACCTATTCGGCACCGGGGGCTCGCATGGATTCGGAAACCATTGTCCTGGGCGGCGTCGAGCGGACCACGCGCTTCGCCTACGATTCCAATGGGGGAATTGGCCGGATGACCTATCCCGGAGGCCGTGTCGTCGAATACGGCTACGACGGCCTGGATCGGGTCGAGAAGGTGATCCACGATGGCGCTCTGCTGGCCTCGGTCGCCTACGATGGATGGGGGAATCGCACCCGCCTCGGCTTTGCCAGCGGCGCGGCCAGTTCCTGGAAATGGGAAGGGGAGGGCCGCCGCTGGCTGGGCTGGGAGGTGTCCCACCTGGGTGGAGTGGAGTCCCGGAGTTACGCGTGGGACGGCATGGAACTGGCTTCCGCGGGCGAATGGATGCTGCGCAACGATTCGGCGGGCCGGCTCCAGGAAGCCGTGGGCTTGGGTTTGCACACCTTCCATGAGAGCGATGGTTTCGGCAATGCCATCTCCCATCAGGTATCAGGAGTCCCGCCCGCCGCGTTTAATGGTTTCGCCTTTGCGCCGCTGCCCGCAAACCGGATGCCCGGGATTCAGCCCAATGGTGCCCTGACCGGATGGGTCGTCGAGCCCAGCGGAGAGCCTTCCCAGATGGGTACGGGCACGGGAAGCCGCAGATGCCTGAACCTTGCATGGGATGGATTCGGACGTCTGGCGGAAGTTGCTGGATCCCAATCCGGCGGCGTCCAGAGGTACCGTTATTCACCCCAAGGCCTGATGGCGGGATTCTCGGACTCGGCGGACCATGGGGCGGATCGGCAATTCGTTTATTTGAACGACGGCAGGCTCCTGTCCGAATACTTCGGAGACGGGCGCTGGGGTCGGGACATCCTCTACCTGGGTGAGGAGGCCCTCGCCGAGGTGGATCGTGGGGGCGTCCATGAACTGCATTCTGACCACCTTGGCACGCCAAGGATCGTCACCTCCGGTTCCACCGGGACAATCGAAGGCCGTCAGGACTTCGGCCCATGGGGTGAAACCCTGGAAGCCTCGCCCGGCTACACGCCGCTGACGGGATACACCGGGCACCTCCGCACGGAAGCCAGCGGCCTGATCTGCATGAGGGCGAGGTTCTACAGCCCCGCCTGGCACAGGTTCCTGACCCCCGATCGTGGCGTCGATCCCCGGTCCTGGAACTCGTTCGCATATGCCGCCGGGAGGCCCTTCCAAGTCACGGACCCCACCGGGATGGCCGGCGGCAAACCGCCATTCGCCGGGTCCGCCACGGTCACGGTGTGGGGCAACCTGGAACCCATCCCCTACCATGTCGGGCCGATTCCGTGCGACCGTCCGATCCCGTTCATGGGGATCCCCGGTCCCATGTTCGTTCCCAATGTTCCATCGGGTCCACCTTTTCCCACAGGAGAAGGACTGCCGGACGCGGGCCAGCCCGCCGCGGTGGGAGGTGGCGGGGGCCCCCGGCCCGACGGAATGACCTGCGCGGAATTCGAGCGGTGGAGTCATGATCCGAACAATATCTATTCGGCGGTTTACCAGAGAAAAGGGTCATTGCGATTGCCGCCGCCTCTTCCCGAGGCCGTGGCGTGGGAGAAGGCCAAGGCGGAGGAAGCGAAGAGGAAGGCAGACCAGAAGGCCTTTGAGGAAACGGTTTTCAAGTTGAGATTGCAACAGGCCCTCGAGACGCAGGGGAACCCCCAGTCCCTTGTCAAAGCCGCCGATCGGGAACTGCAGGAGGCCCTGAGAAAACAAGGTTCCGAGATCATGCGAACGATGCGGATAACACGGACACTGGCTCTTGCCGACGCCCAGAAGGGTATCCAGGGGACCCCGGAATCCAGGACCGAAGAAATCACCAGGCTCGTGAATGCCGAGCGAGCTGGAGAAGGGCTGCCATCGGGGCGGGTCAATGTCCAAATCCATCACATTACGGGTAATACGGCCTGGGGTCATCTTGTGATCAAGGTCGGCGAGGGGCAGGCGCTCGGCCTTATACCAGATTCGACCCTTGATTCGGCCGTTGCACTCGCGAAGGAAGGTCTTGGAGTAGCCCTAACGGGGCTGCCTTCCTCTTCGCTTGCCGGAGGTCGTGTCGTGCCTATGAATCCGAAGGAAAATTTGATATCTACAGCAACGATGCGCATCACCCACGAGGAGGCTTTGGTGATGGTAAAGTTCATGGAAAAAGCGGTTCTTGTTCCGCAAGTATACCATCCAATAGTCCGGAACTGTGTGGAATGGGTCAAGGAGGTGCTGAATATTGCTGGTATTCAAGCTCCGCTGGTCGTGACGCCGGAAGAAATGGTTAAACTGTTGAATCGGAAATACCCAGGGAAATGAGGTGGATAGGTATGAACATAAATCTTCCAAAAAAAATGGCATTTATCGGTATTTGTCTTGGTCTAATTTCTGTTGGTATGTTCTATTATATTCGGATGGCCAATCCTTTTAATCTGCCTTTATTATCGGATTCTACTCAATTTCAAAACTACACTGCTCCGCACATGTATTTTCTGTTAAATAAGTTTATTTTTATGATCTGTCCGGGACAATTTATTCAATTGTTTTTTGTTGGGAGCACGGGTGGTATTGCATGGTTCGTTTGGCTTGCTGGCGTCGTGGTTAATGGGATTATTTTTTATGGAATCGGATTTGTATTCACCTTTCTTGTGCAGATTCTGAAAAAATAAATATTCCTCACGGATTTCCCTGAGAGGTCCCACGTCCTTCCGTGGAATCCCTGCGACCTCCGCGTCCATTCTTTCTCTCCATTCACCAGGGGTGATGGCTTGGAGACGGCCCGGTACGCGTGGTCAGCCCTGGCCGCCCAAACTTCGGCAGAGCCTGTATGCGTCGCGCTGTTCCCTTGGGTCCGTAAAGACCCCGAAAGAAGGGGAGACCCCCCTCAGCCCAGGGTCGCCAGGTACTTCGGCGCCCTCCGCGCCTTCGTCGCCTGCTCGAACGCATACCCCAGCTTGAGCAGCACCGGCTCGCTCCAGGCCCTTCCGAAGAAGGACAGGCCGACCGGCAGCCCCATCACGAAGCCCGCGGGGACCGTGAGGTGGGGGTAGCCGGCCACGGCGGCGGGGGTGGCGCAGCTGGTGCCGTAGTTGTCGCCGTTGACCAGGTCGGTCACCCAGGCGGGGGTGCCGGTGGGGGCGATGATGGCGTCGAGGCGGTGCTTGTCCATGACGGCGTCGATGCCCTGGCGGGAGAGGGTGCGGCAGGTTTCCAGGGCCTTGAGGTAGGCGGGGTCGGTGAGGGGGCCCTTGGCCTGGGCGTCGTACAGGTACTCCTGGCCGAAGAGCGGCATCTCCTTGTCCTTCATTCGTTCGTTGAATTCGATGAGGGAGGCCATGTCATGGATGGGGGTGGTGACGCCGCGCCCGGCCAGGTAGGCGTTGAGGCCGGCCTTGAACTCGTAGAGCATGGCCTCCAGTTCGGCCTTCTCATAGTCGGCGGTGGGGACGTCCACGGGGTCCACCAGCACGGCGCCCTGGGCGGACAGGGCATTCAGGGTGGCCTCCATGAGCGCGATGACGCCCCGGTTCCCGGAGAAGAAGGCGCGGGCCACGCCCAGGCGCGCGCCCTTGAGGCCGTCCGGGTCCAGGAAGACGGTGTAGTCGGGGTGGGCCTTGCAGCCGGCGGTGGCGGGGTCCCGGGGGTCGGGGCCGGCCATGGCGCCCAGGAGGATGGCGGCGTCGCGCACCTTGCGGGTCATGGGGCCGGCGGTGTCCTGGGTGTGGGAGAGGGGGATGATGCCGGCGCGGCTCATGAGCCCCACCGTGGGCTTGAGGCCCACGATGCCGCAGGAGGTGGCGGGGCTGACGATGGAGCCGTCGGTCTCGGTGCCCACGGCCGCCGCGCAGAGGTTGGCCGCCACGGCGGCGCCGGAACCCGAGCTGGAGCCGGAGCAGTTGCGGTCCAGGACGTAGGGGTTGCGGGTGAGGCCGCCCCGGCCGCTCCAGCCGCTGATGGAGTGGGAGGAGCGCAGGTTGGCCCACTCGCTGAGGTTCGTCTTGCCCAGGATCACGGCCCCCGCGGCGCGCAGGCGCGCCACGATGGGGGCGTCCACGGGGGGCCTGGCGCCCACGAGCGCCAGGGAGCCCGCGGTGGTCTGCATGCGGTCGCCGGTGTCGATGTTGTCCTTGAGCAGCACGGGGACGCCGTGGAGCGGGCCGCGGGGGCCCTTCGCCCCGCGCTCCCGGTCCAGGGCGCGGGCGATGTCCAGGGCTTCGGGGTTGATCTCCAGGACGGCATGGAGGGAGGCGCGGTCCAGGGTGCGGATGCGGGCCAGGTAGTGCTTCGCGAGTCCCTCGGCGGTCCAGCGGCCGCTCCTCATGCCTTCGGCCATCTGGTCCAGGGTGGCTTCGTCGAGGGAGACGCCTCCGGCCCCGGGCGTTCTGGCGCGGGCGGCCAGGGCGGTGCCAGCGGCCAGGGCGAGGCCCAGGAAGCGACGGCGGTCGAGGGTGAATCGGGTCATGGGAGGCTCCGCTTTCGGAGCAGTCTACACCTGGATGTCCCCTCGTCCTCTCAAGGCTCGGCGGGGGCCATGGGGCTGTCCCCCCCGTGGGTGTTGCGCCGGATGATGCCCTGGGCCAGGCGCTGGAGGAAGAGTCCCCGGGAGGGGTTCCACACGATGGCGCTGGAGGTCCTCCATTCGGCGGAAAGCTCGAAGAGGGTGGTGCCGTCCACCTGGGTGCCCAGGAGGAGGACCGGCACCTTGGGGAGGGAGAGCTCCACCAGCGCCTTCAGGAGGCGCCGCTCGTCCAGGGAGGTGCCCTTCACATGGAAGATGGCCAGGGGCGGGCCCGCGGCCAGGGCGTCCTTGATGGCCTGGGCGGAGTAGGGGAGGCGGATGAGGGGCTGGATGGGGGCCAGGAATTCCCTGAGGGCCACTTCCAGGTCCGGGTCCGAGCTGACCAGGAGGATGCCGGTGGGGCCCGCGGGACGGGGCTTGGTGGTCCGGTCGTTCAGTTCCAGGCGCTGGGCCAGCCGCTCGCGTTCCTCTTCGCGGCGCAGGAAGATCCACCGGGCCAGGGGCTGCTCCGTGCGCTCGGGCAATGCCGGCCGGAAGGCCAGGCCAAGCGTCCGGGCGCCCAGGTGGCGCACTTCGGCCCGGGTCTCGATCTGGATCTCGGGGGAGAGGGGCACGGACAGCAGCAGGGGCGTGCCCGGGCCCATGACCGCGGGGTCCACGTCCCGCTGGGCGTGGATCTTGGCCCCGGTGGCGCTGATGTCCACCAGGGTCCCCTGCAGCAGGTCCCCCTTGAGGGTGCTGTAGGTGACGAGCACCCGCCCCACGCGCTCGACCCGGTAGGAGTCGCGCTGGTCGTTCTCCGTGAGCGACTTGGGCAGGGACAGGCGGATCGTGCGGCGCCCTTCCAGCATTCCCAGTCCCAGCACCTCCACGTGGGCCTCGAAAAAGCCCAGACCGTCCGGGAACCGGATGGTCAGGTCCGGGGCCCGCAGGCCGAAGGTGGCGTCCTCGCGGCTCATGGTCGCCAGGATATGCAGCTCGCCGTTCTGGACCGCCAGGAAGGAGGACTCGAAGCGCAGGTAGGGCGTGGCCAGGATCAGGAGCTCCCGGCGGGCGCAGGCCTGGGCCAGTACATCCTGGATCTCTCCGGACTTCTTGATCGATTCCGCCACGGGCCGCTCCGCATTGTTCCTATCGTGCCATTGTTGTCGATTCGTGCGGGCGCGTCACCTGTGTTGAAATGGTACCGGGGGGATCATGGTGCTCAAGGGCGGAAACGGGATGGGCGGGGGCGGCGCCCTCCTGCTCTACAGCGCCCCGAAGAGCGGCTACGGGGACGAATGGATGACCTTCCTGCCCATCGGCCTGGGCTTCCTGCAGGCGATGCTCAAGTCCCGGGGCCACGCCTGCCGCCTGGCCAACCTCAGCGGCAAGGGGCGCAAGGAGATCCTGGCCTACCTGCGCCGCCACGATCCGGCCGTCATCGGTGTCTCCATGTTCACCTTCAACCGCAAGCGCAGCTGCGACCTGCTGGCCCTGGCGCGCGAGGCGTGCCCCGGCGCGGTGCTGCTGGCCGGAGGGCCCCACCCCACCCACCTGGCGCGGGAGGTCTTCGAGGACTGCCCGAGCCTGGATGCCATCGTCAAGGGCGAGGGGGAGATCCCCCTGCTGGAGGTCATGGCGCGCGGCGCCGCGTGGCGCGAAGCCCCCGGGCTCATCCTGCGGGACGGGGAGACCCCCAGCGCGCCGCCCATGGAGGACCTGGACATCATGGGGGCCCCCGTGGAGCACTTCCAGGCGGACTTCCTGGACGATCCCGGCCAGCTCTCCTACCTCAGCACCAGCCGCGGCTGCCCGGCCACGTGCAACTTCTGCAACACGCCCGAGTTCTGGGGCAGCTCCGTGCGCTTCCGCAGCCCGGAGGCGGTGCTGCGGGAGATGACCCTCCTGCGCGCGCGCCACGGCCTCACCTACTTCAGCTTCCGGGACGACACCTTCACCGCCAACCGGGGGCGGATCCTCAAGCTCATGGACCTCATCCAGGGCTCGGGCATGCACCCCCTGTGGAACTGCCAGAGCCGCGTGAACCTCGTGGACGAGGACCGCCTGGTGGCCATGAAGCGCGCCGGGTGCGAGTTCATGCAGTTCGGCGTGGAGCACGGCAGCGAGCGCGTGCTCCAGCTCCTGGACAAGGGCACCAACATGCGCCAGGCCCTGAAGGCCCTCACCCTGGTGCGCAAGGTGGGGATGAACCTGGGCATCTACCTCATCACCGGCATCCCCGGCGAGGAGTGGGCGGACGTGGAGATCACCTGCGACCTCATCCGCAGCGCCCTGCCGCACGACGTGCAGGTCTCGCCCCTTGCCCTGTACCCCGGTACGCGGCTCTTCGACACGTACCGCGCCGAAGGGCGCATCAGCCCGGACTTCTTCCGGGGCTCCGGGGATGCCGAGGTCTTCGCGCGGGTGGACGCCCACACCGAGAAGGCCCTGCGCCGGCTGGCCCAGGTGGCCGAGGCCACGAAGCCCAGGGCCATCTACACCCCGGCGCAGTTCCGGGAGCAGAAGGCCTGGCTGGGTTTCTGCGCCGTGACGAACCTGCTGTGCGGCGAGGCCGCGGAGGAGGAGGGGCGGTTCCTGGAGGCCGAAGCCGAGTACGACGAGGTGGTGACGAAGGAGCCCGGGAATTCCTGGGGCTTCCTGAAGCGGGCCCTGCTCCTCCACCGCACCGGGCGCGCTGCCCGGGCCCGGGCGGATCTGGCCGAGGTGCTGGCCCTGGCGCCGGGGAATCCCGAGGCCGTGGAACTGGCCCGGGAGTGGGGCGCCGGAAAGGGCTGGAAGGCCTCCCAGGGGCCCGCGGCCGTGATGAAGGGATCCCAGGCGTACCTGGACCGGGTGGAGCTCGATTCATAAGTTGTTGGTAATTCCCAAGCCGGCCTGCGCCCGGACAGTGTATTTTTAAGGGACCGCACGAGTCCCTTCTCCTCAACCCCCCGGCCCCCCCCGCCGCTCCACCTTGGGGATGCCGCACCTGCGCGTCCGGAAGACGGAATCCCGAATGCCATCGATCCGAGCCCTAGCCGTCCTTTTCCTCGCCCTGTGGTTCGCCCAGGCCGAACCGGCGGGACGTTACCTGTTCAGGACCTACGGCCCCGAGCAGGGCTTCGTGGAGCCCGGGCTCACCTGCATCACCCAGGATTCCGAGGGCTTCATCTGGATCGGGGGGGATTCGGGCCTGGTGCGCTACGACGGCGTGCATTTCCGCAAGTGGACCGCCGCCGACGGGCTTGCGGCCACCACCGTGAGCCGGGTCCTGCGGCGGCGGGGCGGGGGAATCTGGGTGATCACCGAGGGCGGGCTGGTGAAGTACCACAGGGGCGTGTTCACGCCGGTGCTTTTCCAGGGGCGGCCCTTCCGTCCCATCCGGGGCTCGGCCGTGGACCTGGACGGCGACGGCGCCCTGTGGGCCCTGGGGATGGACGGGTTGTACCGGACGGGTGGGGATGGCATGGAACGGGTGGCCGACGTGCCCTCCGGCCAGGGCCGGGGCCTGGCCTGCCGGGCTGCGACCCGGTCGGTTTTCGCGGTTGTGGGCGGGCAGGTGTGGGAACGTCGCAAGGACACCACCTGGGTTCACTACACCACCGAGGACGGTCTGCCCGCCGACGGCATCGAGACCCTGGCGGTGGACGGCGAGGGCCGGCTGTGGGTGGTGGGGCGCCGCCTCCTGCGCTACCAGGACCCTGGCGAGGCCGCCTTCCGGGATGCCTCCTCCTGGCTCCCCGCCCCGCCCTTCGCATCCTGCACCATCAACCGGGAGACGGACGGGAGCGTGGGCATCCCCACCAATTCCGGTCTGCTGCGCCTGAAGGGCGACGACCACGAGGTCATCGACCAGGCCGCGGGGCTTCCCTGCAAGTGGACGGTCTCCTCCCTGCGGGACCGGGAAGGCAACCTGTGGGTCGTGGGACCCACCCTGTACCGGCAGCTGGGAAGGGGCTACGTCCGCACCTTCACGGTCGAGGACGGGCTGCCCTCGGATCTGGTGTGGAACGTGTTCCGGGACCGTTCGGGCCGGCTCTTCGCGGGCACCAGCGAAGGCCTGGCGCTGCTCGGCGAGCGGGGCTGGTCCCGCGTGCCGGGCACGGAAGGGCTCAGCGTCACGAGCCTCGTCCAGGGCGACTCGGGAGCGCTCCTCATCGGGTCCACCAACGCCCCCCTGCGCACCCTGGAGACCCGCGGCGGCGCCGCCACCGAGACGTTCCTGCGGGGCCTGCGGGCCGAGGGGCTCGCCCACCCGGAGCGCTCGCAGTCGGTGGCCTGCGGCCGGGACGGGGTCATCTGGGTGGCCGACCCCAGCCGGGGCGTCTTCCGCATCGATTCCCGCCAGCGGACCTTCCGGCTGGACTACGGTCCGGCCCAGGCCGGGGTGCCGGACTTCACCCCCTGGCACCTCGTGGAGGACGGGGAGGGCCGCATCTGGGGCGCCACCAGCGCCGGCCTGGTCATCCACGACGACTCGGGCTGGCACCGCTTCGGCCGCGCCCACGGCCTCAAGGTCGACCCGCTCAACGGCATCGCGCTGGCCAGCGACGGCACCGCGTGGGTCCTCTACCGGGAGCCCCGCGGGGTGTCCCGGGTGGCCTACGCGAACGGTTCCATCCGCGTGCTCGAGAGCCTGGACACCACAAACCGGCTGGGATCCAACGTGGCCTACGCCGGGGCCGTGGACGCCCAGGGCCGGCTCTGGCTGGGTACCGACCGGGGCCTGGAATCGGTGCTGGGGGCGGCTTCCGCCCACCTCGGCCGCGGCGGCGGCCTCGCCGGCGACGACTGCAGCCAGAACGCCATCCTGGTGGACGGCAACCAGGACGTGTGGGTCGGCACCACCACCGGCCTCTCCCACGTCATCGCCGGGAACAGGCCCCGGGACCTGGCGCCCCTGGTCACGGCCATCACCCAGATCACCCGCGGCCGGGAGGAACTCCGGCCCCCCTACGCGGACCTGGGGCCCGTGGGCCACGCGGACGCGACGCTGGAGTTCCGCTTCGCCTCCCCGACCTTCGTGAACGAGAAGGCCGTGCTCTACCAGGTGCGCCTGGCCGGCCTGGAGGACGACTGGCGGTCCACGGATGTGCCCCAGGCCCGGTACGCGGCACTCCCGGGCGGAACCTACACCTTCGAGGTCCGGGCCGCCTATCCGGGCATGGCCTTCGGCCCTTCCGCCAGCTACGCCTTCGAGGTGCTGCCGCCCTGGTGGCGCACCTGGTGGTTCCTCTCCCTGGAGATCCTGGCGGCCATGGGGATCGTGAGCGTCGTGATGAACTGGCGCTTCCGCACCCTGGCGCGCCAGAAGGAGCGCCTGGGGGCCATGGTGGACAAGGCCACGGGCGACCTCCTCAAGGCCAACCACGCCCTGGAGAAGGCCAACCTCGCCCTGAAGGCCCAGAGCCTCTCCGACCCCCTCACCGGGCTCCACAACCGGCGCTTCCTCTCCGTGGTGGTGGACGACGACACGGCCAAGGTGCAGCGCTCCTACCGGGACTGGACGCCGGGCCAGGCCCTGCCCAACAACGACCTCCTCTTCCTCATGGTCGACCTGGACCACTTCAAGGTGGTCAACGACACCTTCGGGCACCACGTGGGGGACCAGGTGCTGGCGATGGTGGCCCAGGTGCTGCGCAGGGCCGCCCGCGAAACCGACGGCGTCATCCGGTGGGGCGGCGAGGAGTTCCTGGTGCTGGCCCGCAACTCCACCCGGGCCGAGGCCCCCATCCTGGCCGAGCGCATCCGCAGCCTCATGGCCGAGCAGAAGCTGGTTCTGGAGACCGGCGAGGAGGTCCGGTGGACCTGCTCGGTGGGCTACGCGGCCTACCCCTTCTGCCTGCAGGACACCACGTGGCTGGGCTGGGAGAAGGTGGTCGAGATCGCCGACGCCTGCCTCTACCTGGCCAAGCGCGCCGGCCGCGACGCCTGGGCCGGCGCCGAGGCCCGCGAAGGCCTGGATCGCGCCGCCCACGGCCCGCGCCTGCCCTGGGAGCTGATGGAGCTGGACCGGGAGGGGGCCATCGAGGTGGTCACGAACAAGCCGGAGGGGCTGAAGCGGCCGCCGGCGACGGGGGAGGTATTCGCCTAGCCTCTAGGATTTCTGCCGCGCCGCCACCCAGGCCATGACCTCCAGGGGCGTCATGCGGTTCAGGTCCAGGGCGTCCAGTTCCTCCCGCAGCGGGTCCGGCTCGGCCTCGAAGAGCGGCAGCAGCGGCTGCACCGGGCCCTGCCGGTGGGTCCTGGGGCGCTTCTCCTCCAGGGGCTTCTCGGGCGTTTCCGCCAGGATCCGCTGGGCGGCGGAGATGACGGAACGGGGCAGGCCCGCCAGGCGCGCCACCTGGATGCCGTAGCTGCGGTCCGCGGGACCCTCGGCGATGCGGTGGAGGAAGAGCAGGTGCTCCTCCCACTCCTGGACCTCCACGTGGAGGTTCTGGATGCGGGTGTCGTCGGCGAGCTTGGTGAGCTCGAAGTAGTGGGTGGCGAAGAGCGTCCGGGGCTCGCCGCCCTTGAGGTCGCGCAGGTGCAGGGCGATGGCCTCGGCCAGGGCCAGGCCGTCCCGGGTGCTGGTGCCCCGCCCGATCTCGTCCAGGATGACGAGGCTGGCGGGGGTGACCTGGTTGAGGATCCGGGCGGTTTCCGTCATCTCCACCATGAAGGTGGACTGGCCCTTGGCCAGGAAGTCGGATGCCCCGATGCGGGTGAAGATGCGGTCCACCAGGGAGAAGCGCATGAGCTCGGCGGGCACGAAGGAACCCACCTGGGCCAGCACCGCCAGCAGGGCCGCGGTGCGCAGGAAGGTGGACTTGCCGCCCATGTTGGGGCCGGTGACCACCGCCATGGAGCGGCTGGCGGGAAGGCGCAGGTCGTTGGGGATGCACTCGCGGCCCAGGCGGGCCTCCAGCATGGGGTGGCGGGCGCCGGCCAGGATCAGCTCGCGCTCCTCGCTCACCTCGGGACGGGTCCAGCCCGAAAGCCGCGCGCGCTCGGCGAAGGCGCAGAGCACGTCCACCTTGGCCACGGCCCGGGCGAGCTGCGTGAGGCCGGCGCGGTCCTCCAGGACCCGTGCCAGGAGCCGCCTGAACTGCGTCTCCTCCAGGCGCAGGAGGTCCGACTCGGCCGAGAGCAGCCGCTGCTCGAAGGCCATGAGCTTTTCGGTGGTGAAGCGCTCGGCGTTGGCCAGGGTCTGCTTGCGGATGAAGTGGGCGGGGGCGGCGGCGAGGTTGGACTTCGTGATCTCGAAGTAGTAGCCGAAGACCCGGTTGTACTTGATCTTGAGGCTGTTGATGCCGGAAGCCGCGCGCTCCTCCTCCTCCAGCTCGAGCATCACCTGCTTGGCGTCCCGGGCCAGGCGGCGCACGGCGTCCAGCTCCGGGTCGACCCCGTCCAGGATGGTGCCGCCCTTCTCCAGCTCCAGGGGCGGGGCCTCGGCGAGGCAGCGGCGGAGTTCGGCCACGAGGGCATCGCAGGTGGGGGTGTCCCCGGGCCACACGTCCAGCTCCTGGGATTCCTGGAACCAGCCCCCTTCCCGGATGAGCTCGGGGAGCTTGCCCGCCCGGGCGAGGCCGTCCCGGAGCTGGGCCAGTTCGGGCGGGGTGGCCAGCCCCAGGGCCACGCGGCCCAGGATGCGGTCCAGGTCCGGCACCGAGCCCAGCACCTTCTGGATGGGCTCCCGGTGCCGGTCCTCGGTGAACCACGCCACCTGGCGCCAGCGCAGCTCCAGGCCGGCCCGGTCCCGCAGGGGCTGGTCCAGCCAGGCCCGCAGGAGGCGCGACCCGAGGCGGGAACGGCACTGGTCCATGAGCTCCAGGAGGCTGCCGGCCCGGGACCCGTCGAGGGTGTTGGCCAGGACCTCCAGGTGGCGGGAGGACGTGGCGTCCAGGAGGGGCCCGGCGGCGCCAAGCTCCAGGCTCACCCCCTGGATGTGGGCGGGGCGGCCCTTCTGGGTGGCCTCCACCTGGTCCAGGAGCGCCCCCAGGGCGCCGATGGCCGCCGGGTAGGGGTCGAGGCCGACGCCCTCCAGGTGGGTCCAGCCGAAGAAGGCCAGTATCTGCGTGCGGGCGCGGGAGGCCTCGAAGCGCCACACGGGAAGCCGCACCCGGGCGGCCTCCAGCTCGAAGGGGTCGGGGGTGTTCTCCGCGAGGATGAGCTCCTGGGGGCCCAGGCGCTCCAGGGTGGAGGCCAGGAACGGCAGGCCCTCGCCGGGGATGACCCGCAGCTGGCCCGAGGCCAGCTGCAGCAGGGCGATGCCCCAGCTCTCCCCCACCCGGTGCGCCGCCGCCAGCCACCGGCCGTCGTCGTCCAGCCAGGTGCCGGGGGTGATGATGCGGGTGATGGCCCGGGGCAGGAGGCCCTTGACGTCCTCGGGCCTGGCGGTGGGGTCGGCGATGGCAGCGGAGTAGCCCGCGGCCAGGAGCTTGGGCAGGTAGCTCTCCAGGGCGAAGTGGGGCACGCCGCACATGGGCGTCTCGAATTCCGTCCCCCGGCCCCTGAGGGTCAGGGCGATCTCCATGACCGGCGCCGCCTTGACGGCGTCCTCCCCGTGCAGCTCGTAGAAGTCGCCCATGCGGGTGAAGAGGATCGCGTCGCCGGCCTCGCGCTTGAGGGCCGCGACCTGCGTGAGCATGGGGGTGGACATCCGGAGGACCTCGAAACATCCAGGATAGCGGGGATGGGCCTTCAGGACGTCCGGAAGGCCATGGCCACCGAGACCAGCCCCACGAGGCCGCAGCCGCCCCACACGGCCCAGGGGCCGCCCCAGCCGTAGGCCACCAGGCCCAGCCAGGGCCCCACGGTCAGGGCCACGGTCCACACGAGGCTGTAGAGGCCCAGGTACTGCCCCCTGCGGTCCGGCGGCGCCATGGCCGCCACCGCGTCGGTGGAGGCCGGGAGGAAGACCATCTCCCCCAGGCTCCAGGCCACCGTGGCCAGGACCAGGAGGGGCAGGGGGCGCATCAGCGCCAGGGAGCCGAAGCCCAGGGTGATGAGGCCGGCCCCCAGGGCCAGCTGCCTTCCGTGGGTCCAGTGGGCCAGCCGATGGTTGACGGCCACCTCCAGCAGGAGGATGAGCACGGTATTCAGGGTGAAGAGCAGGCCGAACACCTGGGTGCCGTGGCCGAGGCCCTGGACCACCCACAGGGGCAGGGCGCCGTGGATCTGCGTGAAGACGGCCGTGGCGGGCAGCAGGGCCGCGAGGAGCCAGAGCAGGCGCCGGTCCCGCCAGGCCGAGAGGCTGGGCAGGGCGGGGGCGGGCTCGGGGGGCGGGGAGGGCACGAAGGCCAGGACCACGGCCAGCCCCAGGGCCGTCGTGAGGCCGTCGATCCAGAAGAGGGCCGTGAAGGAGGAATGGGCGATGAAGCCGCCCAGGGCCGGCCCCACGGAGATGCCCAGGTTGGAGGCCAGCCGGTGGAGCACGAAGGCCTGCTTGCGGCTGGAGGGCGGCACCAGGTCCGTGATGAGGGCCATGGAGGCCGGGTAGTAGGCCTGGGTCGCCGCGGACCACAGGGCGATGGCGGCCAGCATCAGCCCCCGGGCGGGGACGTAGGGGAGCAGCAGCAGGAGGGCCGCGGACAGGCCCAGGCTGAGGGCCAGGGTGAACCGGTGGCCGAAGCGGTCCGAGAACCACCCGCTGAAGGGGCTCGCCGCCAGGGCCCCCAGGCCGTAGAGGGCCAGGGCCGTGGCGGCCTGGGCCTCCGTCCAGCCCCGGCCCCGCACCAGGTACAGGGCCAGGAAGAACACCACCATGGTGCCCATGCGGTTCACGAGGGTGCTGAGGGCCAGCACCCACATGCCGCGGGGAAGGCCTTGGAGGCCGCGCCAGGGATTCATCGCTTCAGGGTCGCCCCTGGGTGGGGGTAATGTCTAGTTTCTGGCGCAGACCCGCTCGAGGGCGTCGATGAGGGGCTGGATGGCCTCCTCCTTCATGGAGCAGAAGGCCAGGCGGATGTACTTGTCGCTGTGGCTCACCACGCCCACGCTCTCCTCGGCGATGAGCTTCTGGCGGATGGCGTCGGCGTCCAGGCCCGGGCGCAGCTCCAGGAGGCAGAAGCACCCGGCGTTGAAGGGGTAGACGGTCCAGTGCGGCACGGGCTTGTCCAGGGCCTTGCGCAGGACCTCGTAGCGCCGGCCCAGCACCTGGCGCATCTTCTCGAACTCGCCCTCGTGGCGCGCGTCGGCCAGCTCCAGCTCCATGAGGTACTGGCTGATGGCCACGGGGCTGCCGATGCCCGAGCGGATCAGGCCCATGCACTTGTCCACGAGGATGGCGGCGGACGCCTTGTCCACGCCGAAGGACAGGAAGCCCACGCGACCGCCGAAGAAGCTGAGCTCCTTGGTGACGCCGTCGCACTTCAGGGGGATGAGGTTGGGGCTGCGGCCGATGAGTTCGAAGAAGAGGCTCTTGCTGGTGGCCTTCTCGTCGAACACCAGGCCGTGGTAGGCGTCGTCGCAGTACACCACCACCGTGCGGTCCTTCGCGGCGTCCACCAGGACGTCCGCGATGGCCTTCATCTCCAGGGGCGTGGGGCTGTAGCCGCTGGGATTGCTGGGGAAGTTGAGGAGCACCTGGACCTTGCCCTGGATCCCGGCGATGCAGTCGCGCAGGCCTTCGACGTTGAAGCCCATGGCCGCGTTGTAGAAGGGGAACCGCCTGAAGTCGCCTTCCAGGCGGATGTTGAAGATCTGCTCGTAGTTGTCCCAGTAGAGGTCGGCCAGCACCAGGGTGTCGCCCTTGCCGAAGAAGAGCTCGGCGCCCATGGTCAGCGCGTGGCAGATGCCGGCGCTCACCACCGGCAGGCCCACGGCCTCCATGCGCGCGTCCTCCTTCACCAGCTTGTCGTGCCAGGCCTTGCGGGCGGGCTCGCGGCCCTGGATGGGGGAGTACAGGAAGGCGTCCTTGGGGTTCAGGCCCGCGAGCTTCTCGGCCATGGGGGCCAGGGGGAGCGGGTTGCCGGCGCCGTCGGTGATCTGGCCGATGGTCGCGTTGATGGCGCAGCCCTTGCTCTGGCCGGCCTGGTAGGGGATCCCCTTGGGGAAGAAGGAGCGCTGCCCCAGGGGGGAAAGGGCCCCGGCGATGGCCGGATTGATGGCCTTGAGGCGATCGTTGCGATCCTGGGCTTCGGGATGGATGGACACGGGCCTCTCCTGGTTGGTTTCTTCCGGATGACAGAGGGTTATGATCCGCCCGCCGGTCCCCGATGGAGAATGATTTAAGTCACACAGGCCTGGATCGGGGCCAAGAAGCCCATGGGACAAGGGGTTGGTACGATTCCAGCATACCAAGAAGCGGCGGATGCGGCATATTGGAGCCTTCTTCCGCATTGCGGGGGGAAAACCCGATGTCTAGACTGATTTCAATCAGCTGTTTGAGGGAATAGCGGGCCTTTCCGGCATTCCTGGGACATGCTATTGGAGACTGGCATATGAGCGCCGTGCTGAACGTCCCTGACTATGTGCACAACAAGAAGGCCATCGCCTGGATCCAGGAGGTCGCCGACCTTTGCCAGCCCGACCGGATCCACTGGTGCGACGGTTCCCAGGAGGAGTACGACGCCCTGTGCGGACGGCTCGTGGAAGGCGGGACCTTCCAGAAGCTGAACCCCGCCAAGCGCCCCAACAGCTACCTGGCCCTCTCGGACCCCAGCGACGTGGCGCGGGTGGAGGACCGCACCTTCATCTGCTCCGTGCGCAAGCAGGATGCCGGCCCCAACAACAACTGGGTCGCCCCCAAGGTCATGAAGGAAAAGCTCAAGGGCCTGTTCAGCGGCTGCATGAAGGGCCGGACCCTCTACGTGATTCCCTTCAGCATGGGCCCCCTGGGGTCGCGCATCGCCCACATCGGCATCGAGCTCACCGACTCGGCCTACGTGGCCGTGAACATGCGGATCATGACCCGCATGGGCGCCAAGGTCTGGGACGTCATGGGCAAGGGCGAGTTCGTGCCCTGCCTGCACTCCGTGGGCGCCCCCCTCGAGCCGGGCCAGAAGGACGTTTCCTGGCCCTGCAACAAGGACAACAAGTACATCGTGCACTTCCCCGAGGAGCGCGCCATCTGGTCCTTCGGCTCCGGCTACGGCGGCAACGCCCTGCTGGGGAAGAAGTGCTTCGCCCTGCGCATCGCCAGCTGCATGGCGCGGGACGAGGGCTGGCTCGCCGAGCACATGCTCATCCTGGGCGTCGAGAAGCCCGGCGGCGAGAAGACCTACGTTGCCGCCGCCTTCCCCAGCGCCTGCGGCAAGACCAACTTCGCCATGCTCCAGGTGCCCGACCAGTTCGCGGGCCACAAGGTCACCACCGTGGGCGACGACATCGCCTGGATCAAGCCCGGGCCCGACGGCAGGCTCTACGCCATCAACCCGGAAGCGGGATTCTTCGGCGTGGCCCCCGGCACCGGCATGAAGTCCAACCTCAACGCCATGCTCTCCATGACCGAGAACACCATCTTCACCAACGTGGCCCTGACCCCCGACGGCGACGTGTGGTGGGAAGGGATGACCGACGAGGTCCCCGAGAAGCTCACCGACTGGCAGGGCCAGCCCTGGACCCCCGGCTGCGGCCGCAAGGCGGCGCACCCCAACAGCCGCTTCACCGCCCCCGCCAGCCAGTGCCCGAGCATCGACCCCGAATGGGAGAACCCCAACGGCGTGCCCATCAGCGCCTTCATCTTCGGGGGCCGCCGCGCCACCACCGTGCCCCTCGTGGTGCAGTCGGTGAACTGGAACTTCGGCGTCTACACCGCCGCCACCATCGGCAGCGAGATGACCGCCGCCGCCGCGGGCAACATCGGCGAGGTGCGCCGCGACCCGTTCGCCATGCTGCCCTTCTGCGGCTACCACATGGGCGACTACTTCAACCACTGGCTCCAGATGGGCCGCGACATCAAGAACCCGCCCCGCATCTTCTGCGTGAACTGGTTCCGCAAGGACGCCGACGGCAAGTTCGTGTGGCCCGGCTACTCGGAGAACATGCGCATCCTGAGCTGGATCGTCGAGCGCGTCCACGGCCGGGCCTACGCCGCCGAGAGCCCCCTGGGCTGGGTGCCCCGGTACGAGGACCTGCACCTGGAGGGTCTCGAGAACTTCGGCGAGGAGGGCTTCCGCGCCGCCATGGCCATCCGCCGCGACGAGTGGCGCCACGAGATCCTGCTGCACGAGGAGCTCTTCGAGAAGCTCTACGACAAGCTTCCCAAGGAGTTCTTCCACATGCGCCAGCTGCTGCTGAGCTCCCTGTGGCGGTCCCCGGAGAGCCTGGGGCTGGCTCCCGAACGGTAGAAGAAGGCCCTTGAACACGATCGCCGGCCCGGGGCCGGCGATCGTCGCGTACGGGCGGCCTTCAGTCGAGCTGGACCGGGTCGCTGGTCCCCAGGGGGGTCACGACCTGGAGCTTCCCGGTGGTCCCCGCGGGCAGGTCCACCCTCACGACGGCGTCGCTGAGGGCCTTGAGGCCGGCGACGGGCTTGCCGTCCAGGAGGACGGCCGTGGCGCCTCCGAGGCAGGTGCCGGCAAGGGTCACGGTGGCGCCGGACCGGGTGGCCGCCGAGGCCATGGGCCGGAACAGCGCCTTGAGCATCCGGGTGCCGCGCGAGGCGCCCACGGCCTTGTCCATGGCCGTGACCAGGTCCTGGAGGGTCCCCGAGGCGGCGGTGATGCCGTCCAGAGCGGCCTGGTCGCCGTCGTTGAACAGGAGGTGCAGCGTGGCGGCGGCCCGGGTCCCCTCCCGGGTCAGGCTCCACAGGCCGGTGCTCGCGCCGGTGTCGAACCCCGCCATGGGCTGGGTGTTGCCGGAAACCAGGATCTGGCTGTCGAGAGGTTCCTTCGTGAGCGGGTCCTGGTCCCCGTGGGTCAGGATGCCGAAGGGGAACATCACGCCCGGGGCGTGGCCGTCGATGGTGACGCCGGCGTCCGCTTCGAAGATCCCGGCGGTGAGGGTGTGGGGCTGGACATACTTGCCCGTGGCCGGCGCGCCGGGGTCCGTCCAGTAGTGGGGGCGGAAGAGGTAGATCCCCAGGTCCGGGGTCACGCCGTCGTACTGGTAGTCCTGGCTGGCGCACAGGATGTCAACGTCGGCGGGATTGAGCCCGGCGTCGGCGATTCCCGCCTTCACGGAGGCGGGCAGCGCTTCCTGGAAGGGGGCCGGCAGCTTCAGGTTCAGGGAATACCGGGTGAAGAGGTGGCCCGGGCGGTTGCCGCTGCCGGTGCCGTCCTCCCCGCCGGGGTGGTAGGCGTGGAAGACAGGCGCCGTGGGCTCCAGAAGGTTGTAGATGGCCGAACGCCCCCCCGCGGGGAAGTTCACCCAGGTTCCCGAGTCGTACGTGCCGGTGATCTTTTCCAGGGCCTTGGGAAAGGCCGCGCGGCGGGAGGGCAAAAGGGTGAAGGCCGGCGCCTGGGCCGTGCCCGCCGCCGTGGAGACGGCGATGACGCCCCCGTCCTGGGCGTCGTCGGGAATGCGCACCCGGATCCGGGAGTCCCCGTCCGCGTCGAAACGCCCCGCGGGGAGGTCCCGCCCCGCGAACGTGAGGCGGGTGGGCCCGGCGAGGGCGCGTCCCTCCAGGACCACCTCGGCCCCGGGGACGCCCGAGGCGGGGGTGATGGCGGTGATCTCCGGGGCGGAGGCCGGTCTGGCGGAACCGCCCCCTCCGCAGCCAGGCAGCATCAGGAGGAGGCTTGAGAATGGAAGGATCATCGCAAAGGAAGAGTCTGAAAGCCTGGGCATGGGCATGTCTCCATGAAATGCTGACCATGAGTGCACGGTTCGGGGCCCCGGTTCCTGCATTCGAAATAAATTTTTAATAAATTATCCACCATTACAATCTTGACGCATAAAATCTTAGTTGACTTCAGTCAATATTGCCCTACCTTGGACCCTGGAGGCAATCCATGGCCATGCTGCCGTTCACCCAGAAAGCCAACGAAGCCCTGGTCGCCGCGAGGGATCTCGCGGTGGCCGGGCAGCATCCGGAGATCCTGCCGCAGCATCTGTTCGCGTCCATCCTGGTGCCGGAGCGGGGCCTGCGGCCCATCCTGGAAAAGGCCGGGGTCAGCCCCGAGGCCATGAACGGACTGGTGGACGCCGCCAACGAGGCCCTCGGCGGGCTGCCCAAGGCCATCGGGGGCTCCGAGCCCCAGGCGGGTCCCTCCCTGCGCCACCTCCTGGAGGTGAGCAGCGACACCGGCAGGGGCCTGGGGGACCGGTTCCTGGCCACGGACGCCATGCTCCTGGCCTTCACCAACGCGGGCACCGAGGCCAAGAAGATCCTCGCGTCCTTCGGACTGGACCGGCAGAGGATCGAGGCCGCCATAAGGGAGTCCCGCAAGGGCGCCCGGGTGGAGGACGAGCACGCCGAGGAGAAGTTCGCGGCCCTGGAGAAGTACGCCAAGGACCTCACGGCCCTGGCCCAGGCCGGCAAGCTGGATCCGGTCATCGGCCGGGACGAGGAGATCCGCCGGGTCATGCAGGTGCTGAGCCGGCGCACCAAGAACAACCCCGTGCTCATCGGGGAGCCCGGCGTGGGCAAGACCGCCATCGTCGAGGGCCTGGCCCAGCGCATCGCCAAGAACGACGTGCCGGAGAGCCTCAAGGGCATGCGGCTCATGTCCCTGGACATGGGCGCCCTGGTGGCGGGAACCCAGTACCGGGGCCAGTTCGAGGAGCGGCTGAAGGGGGTCGTGCAGGAGATCCAGAACAGCGCGGGCGAGATCATCCTTTTCATCGACGAGATGCACCTGCTCGTGGGGGCGGGCTCAGCGGAAGGCGGCATGGACGCCGCCAACCTGCTAAAGCCGGCCCTGGCCCGGGGCGAGCTGCGCTGCATCGGCGCCACCACCCTGGACGAGTACCGCAAGCGCATCGAGAAGGACGCCGCCCTGGAGCGCCGCTTCCAGACCGTGATGGTCGACGAGCCGGCGCTGGAGGACACCATCTCCATCCTGCGCGGCCTCAAGGAGCGCTACGAACTGCACCACGGTGTGCGCATCCGCGACGCCGCCCTGGTGGCCGCGGCGCATCTCAGCCAGCGCTACATCGCCGACCGCTTCCTGCCCGACAAGGCGGTGGACCTGGTGGACGAGGCGGCCTCCCTGGTGCGCATGCAGATCGACACCCGCCCCATCGAGATCGACATGCGCGAGCGGCGGGAGATGCAGCTCCAGCTGGAGCGCCACGCCCTGGCCAAGGAGAAGGACAGCGCCAGCCGCGCCCGGCTCGGGGAGCTGGACAAGGAGCTGGCGGATCTCACGGAGGAGCTGCGCTCCCTTCGCACCCGGTGGGACCAGGAGAAGAGCCGCATCGAGGAGAACCGCGGGCGCCAGAAGCGCCTGGACGACCTCCGCATCGAGCTGGACCGCGCCAAGGCCCGGGGCGACTACGAAGTGGCCTCGCGCCTCGAATACGGCGAGATCCCCACCCTGGAGAAGCAGCTGGCCGCCACCGAGGACGTGGAGGGGGCCATGCTCCGCCAGGAGGTGCGGGAGGAGGATGTGGCCGCCGTGGTCAGCAAGTGGACCGGCGTCCCCGTCACGCGCCTGCTGGAGGGCGAGATCCAGAAGCTCCTCCACATGGAGGAGCGCCTGCGCGAGCGCGTCGTGGGCCAGGATCCGGCCCTGGAGGCCATCAGCGAGGCCCTGCGGCGAAACCGCGCCGGGCTGGGGGACCCCAAGCGCCCCATCGGCTCCTTCCTCTTCCTGGGCCCCACGGGCGTGGGCAAGACCGAGGTGGCCCGGGCCCTGGCGGAGTTCCTCTTCGACGACGAGAACGCCATGGTGCGCATCGACATGAGCGAGTTCACCCACGAGGCCGACGCCACGCGCCTCATCGGCGCGGCCCCGGGCTACGTGGGCTACGAGGAGGGCGGCCGCCTCACCGAGGCCGTGCGCCGGAAGCCCTACGCCGTCATCCTCCTGGACGAGATGGAGAAGGCCCACCCGCGAACCTTCGACCTCTTCCTGCAGGTGCTGGAGGACGGCCGCCTCACCGACGGCAAGGGCCGCACCGTGAACTTCCGGAACGCCGTCGTGCTCATGACCACGAACGTGGGGAGCCAGGCCATCTTCGAGGCCGGGGGCGAGGTGGACAAGGCGCGGACGGAGATCCAGGCCGCGCTCAAGCTGCACTTCCGGCCCGAGTTCCTCAACCGCCTGGACGAGGTGGTGACCTTCCGGTCCCTGGGCCTGGACGACATGAAGGCCGTGGCCCGCATCCAGATGAACCGGGTCGTCGCCATGCTCCAGGACAAGCGAATCCGCCTCGAAGTGCCCGAAGAGGCGCTGGCCTGGCTGGCGAAGGAAGGCTACGATCCCCAGATGGGCGCGCGGCCCCTGAAGCGCCTCATCCAGCAGGTGGTGGTCAACCACCTGGCCCGGATGCTGCTGGAGGGCCGGATCCGGCCCGGCGACGCGGCGACCCTGGACGTGGAGGGCGGCGAACTGGCCATCAAGGTGGAAGCCGTCCAGTAGTCGGCAATCACTCGATGTCGATGTTCCCGTCAACCGTGCGGAAGGTGATCTTCTGGTCGCGCCCGGGAATGGAGCAGGTGAAGCGGTTCCGCTTGTTCCCGGCGTAGACGGCGCCGGGGAGGGCGGAGCGCACCCGGCCGTCCACGGCCTTGGCCTCCAGGTTGCCCGTGGCCTTGCCCAGCTTGACCTTGATGGCGCCGTCCACCGTGCGGAAGGCGAGGCCCTCGCCCCACCCGTCCAGGCCCTCGGCGGTGATGGAGCCGTCCACGGTGTGGACGTTCACGCCGCCCTCCACCTGGCTCAGGGTGATGTCGCCGTCCACGGTGCCGCCCTTGAGGCGGGCCTTCAGGTTCCGGGCCGTGATGGCCCCGTCCACGGCCTTGGCGTGCACCTCGCCGGAGATGTCCTGGAGCCGGATGGGGCCGTCCACGCTGTGGCACCCCGCGTAGCCCTCCAGGTCCTGGATGCCGATGGCCCCGTCCACCGTGCGCACCTCCACGTTGAGCTTCCGGGGCACCAAGAGGGTGAGGTTGACCACGGGATCGTGGAAGCGCCCGAAGAACAGGATGCGGATCCGCCGCCTCCGGTGCCGGTCCACCTCGATCTCGAGCCCGTCGGCCACGCGGCGCACCTCCAGCTTCGCCTCGCCGCTGTGGCTGCCCTGCACGAACTCCGCCACCAGCTGCACCTCGGGCTTGTCCCAGCCCTTGATCTCCACCTTGCCGTCGCCCTGGGTGATGCGCAGGTTGGCGCCCATGGCCAGGGCCTCCGTGCGGGTTTCCGTCCGGGAGGGCGGCGCCGCCGAAAGCGCCGCGCAAAGGAGGAGGGGGAGGACTTGGATTCTCATGGGATCACCTTGGCCTTCCAGAGTAGGCCGGCGGGGAAGGCCTGGGCATGCAATTCCGCCAATACCGGTCCTCCATCGGCGAACGCCAGCCAAGGCCCGGTGGATGGCGGACAGGGCTTTTCTTAATCCTTCTTCATCCCTGTCCGTCCCCATCCATCCCCGGCAAATTCAGCGTTTAATTCGCCGGGGATGAAGAAGGATGAAAGAAGTCCTTGATCCAGGTATCAGACCGCCAGCAGTTCCCTGATCTTGGCCAGCCGGGCCTGCTTCTCCGCGGCGCCGGCGCGCATCTTCGCCACGGCGGCCTCGGGAGCCTTGGTGACGAAGGATTCGTCGGCGAGCCGGGCCAGGGAGGACTCCAGCTCCTTCTCCAGCTTGTCGCGCTCCTTCTCCAGCTTGGCCTTCTCGGCGGCGGGGTCCTTGAGGCCGGCCAGCTCCAGGGCGACGGTGCCCCCCGTGACCACGCCCACGGCGCGGGTGGGGGCGTGGATGTCGCCGTCGGGGAAGGCCACGGACTCCAGGCGCGCGATGCTCTTGAGGCCCTCGGTGAAGGGCTCCAGGGACTTGAGGGTGCAGAAGGCCGGCACGCGCTTGGCCGGGTCCACGCCGTTGTCGGCCTTGAGCCGCAGGAAGGCGGTGAGGACCTCCTGGAACCTGGGAACCAGGTCGGGATCGCCGCCCTCCGCCTGGAGGAGGGGGTCGCCCAGGGGCCAGCTTCGGGCCGCCAGGAGCGCGGGTTCGCCCTGGGGCAGGCGCCCGTCCATGACGGCCGCGTGGATCTCCTCGGTGAGGAAGGGCACCACGGGATGGAGGGCGCGCAGGAGGATGTCCAGGAAGTGCAGGATGGCGGCCTTCTGGGCCGTGGTGCCGTTCTGGAGGGTGACCTTGGCCAGCTCGATGTAGGTGGCGCAGAAATCGTCCCAGACGAGGTGGTAGAGGGTCTCGGCGGCCTCGTGGAAGCGGAACTCCTCGATGGCGCGCGTGGTCTGCTCCAGGCTTTCCCGCAGGCGCCGGATCATCCAGTACTCGGCCTCTCCCAGTTCGGGCTTCACGTCGAGGGTGACGTCCGGAGTGAGGTTCATCTGCACGAACCGCGCGGCGTTCCAGAGCTTGTTGCAGAAGTTCCGGCTGGCCTCGAGGCGCGAGACGGAAAGCGAGATGTCGGTGCCGGGCGCGGCCATGGCGGCCAGCGAATAGCGCAGGGCGTCCGTGCCGTAGTCGTCCATGGTCTGCAGGGGGTCGATGACGTTGCCCTTGGACTTGGACATCTTGGCGCCGTGCTCGTCGCGCACCAGGGCGTTGAAGTAGACGTCCCGGAAGGGCACCTCGTCCGTCCAGGTCAGGCCCGCCATGACCATGCGCGCCACCCAGAAGAAGAGGATGTCGTAGCCGGTGATGAGCACGCTGGTGGGGTAGTAGCGCTTGAGGTCCCCGGTCTCGTCGGGCCAGCCGAAGACGCTGAAGGGCCAGAGCGCCGAGGAGAACCAGGTGTCGAGGGTGTCGGGGTCCTGGGTGAGGGCCGTGGAGCCGCACTTCTCGCAGGCCTTGGGAGCCTCCTCCTCCACGTTGAGGTGGCCGCAGGCGTCGCAGGTCCAGGCCGGTATGCGGTGGCCCCACCACAGCTGGCGGGAGATGCACCAGTCCTGGATGTTCACCAGCCAGTGCTCCCAGACCCCGGCCCAGCGCTCGGGGGTGAAGCGGATGCGGCCGTCGCGCACGGAGGCAAGGGCCTTGGCGGCGGCCTCGTCGACTTTCATGAACCACTGCTCGGACACCAGGGGCTCCAGCACGGCGCCGCTGCGGTCGCTCACGGAGACCTGGTGGGTGTAGGGCTCGATCTTGTCCATGAGGCCGAGCTTCTCGAGGTCGTGGATGACCTTCTTGCGGCAGTCGAAGCGGTCCAGGCCCGCGTAGGCGGGGCCCGCCTCGGCGGTCATCTTCGCGTCGAAGCCGATGACGGTGATGCTGGCCAGGCCCAGGCGCTTGCCGGCGGCGTTGTCGTTGGGGTCGTGGGCGGGGGTGAGCTTCACGCAGCCCGTGCCGAACTTGGGGTCCACGAAGGTGTCGGCCACCACGGGGATCTCCCGGTCCGTGAGGGGGAGCCTGACCATCTTCCCGACCAGGTGCCCGTAGCGCTCGTCCTCGGGGTGCACGGCCACGCCGGTGTCGCCCAGCATGGTCTCCGGGCGGGTGGTGGCGACGACCACGAAGCCGCTGCCGTCGGCCAGGGGGTAGCGGAGGTGCCAGAGCTTGCCGTGGCGCTCGACGTACTTCACCTCCAGGTCGGACAGCGCCGTCTGGCTCGCGGGGTCCCACTGGATCATGCGGGGGCCCTTGTAGATGCGGCCCGCCTTGTAGGATGCGGCGAAGACCTTGCGCACGGCCTTGTTGAGGTCGGGGTCCATGGTGAACCGCTTGCGGGTCCAGTCCACCGAGGCCCCCAGCCGGCGCAGCTGGTTCTCGATGGCGCCCTGGTTCTCGTCCTTCCAGGACCACAGGCGCTCCAGGAAGGCCTCCCGGCCCACGTCGTGGCGGCTCTTGCCCTCGGACTCCTTGAGCTGGCGCTCCACCACCACCTGGGTGGCGATGCCGGCGTGGTCGACGCCGGGCACCCACAGGGCGTCGTAGCCCTGGGCCCGCTTGAAGCGGGTGAGGATGTCGTGGAGGGTGAACACCAGGGCGTGGCCCATGTGGAGGTTGCCCGTGATGTTGGGGGGCGGGATGACGATGGACCACGGCTTCTTGCCGCTGTCGGGCTGGGCCTCGAAGATGCGGGAGGTCTCCCACTGCTCGTACCAGCGGTGTTGGGCGGTCTTGAAATCGAAGGCCTTGTCCATCTCTTGCATGGGTTATTCCTAAAGGGTTTATTTTGTCAGAGCGGGGCGGCGCCTACCACCTTTAGAATTTCGCCCAGGCCGCCAGGATCTCCTGGGCCTGCCGGACGGCGGCGTCCCCGGGCGCCGGGGCGGCCACGAACACCGTCCCGTCCGGGTTGAACTGGCCCCCCTTCTGCTGGCGCACCCAGGCCATGAGCTTGCCGGGGTCCACCGGCGTCTGGGGACTCAGGCGCAGCTTGAGCCGGCCCTTCTCCGCCGACACCTCGCCCACGGCCAGGGCCTGGGCGAGGATCTTCACCCGCAGCAGCTCGAAGAAGCGCGCGCTCTCCTCGTCCTTCTCGGGGACCCGGCCGAAGCGGTCCTCCAGCTCCAGGCGGTAGAGCTCCAGGTCGCGTTCCGTGCGAAGGCGGGAGGCCCGCTTGTAGGCCACGAGGCGCTCCGAGGCCTGGTCCACCCACAGGCGGGAGAGCTGGGCGGCGCCCAGTTCGATCTTCACCTCGAAGGTCCCGCTGGGCTGGCCCTGCAGCTCCTGGAGGGTCTCCTCCAGCAGCTTGATGTAGAGCTCGAAGCCGATGTCGTGGATGTGGCCGGACTGCTCCCCGCCCAGGATGTTGCCGGCCCCGCGCAGTTCCAGGTCCTGGGCCGCCACGCGGAAGCCCGAGCCCAGTTCCGAGAAGTCCTCCAGGGCCTGCAGGCGCTTGCGGGCGTCCTCGCTGATCTCGCCCTTGCCGGGGATGAGGAGGTAGGCGTAGGCGGGCACGTCGCTGCGGCCCACGCGGCCGCGCAGCTGGTAGAGCTGGGAGAGGCCGAAGGTGTCGGCGCGGTGCACGATGAGCGTGTTGGCGTTGGGCACGTCCAGGCCGTTCTCCACGATGGTTGTGGCCACCAGCACGTCGATGCGGCCCTCCATGAAGCCCAGCATGGCGGCCTCCAGGGCGTCGTCGGTCATCTGGGCGTGGCCCACGCCCACCCGCGCGTCGGGCACCAGCTCCCGGATGCGCGCGGCCACGGTGACGATGGACTCCACGCGGTTGTGCACCACGTACACCTGGCCGCCCCGGCGCAGCTCGAACTGGATGGCGGTGGCGATGAGCTCGTCCGACCAGGGGGCCACCACGGTCTCGATGGCCAGGCGGTTCTTGGGCGGGGTCTCGATGAGACTCATCTCCCGCAGGCCCGTGAGGCTCATGTGGAGGGTGCGGGGGATGGGGGTGGCGCTCATGGCGAGGACGTCCACGTTGGCGCGCATCTTCTTGAGCCGCTCCTTGTGGCTCACGCCGAAGCGCTGCTCCTCGTCGATGACCACCAGGCCCAGGTCGCTGAACTTCACCCGGGCGCCCAGCAGCTGGTGGGTGCCGATGACGATCTCCACCTTGCCGGCCTCCACGTCCTGGAGGATGGCCTTGGCCTCGGCGGCGTCCACGAAGCGGTTGAGCATCTCGATGCGGATGGGGAAGGCCGAGAAGCGCTCCTTGAAGGTTCGGAAGTGCTGGAAGCACAGGATGGTGGTGGGGCAGAGCACCGCCACCTGCCGGCCGTCCAGGGCCACCTTGGCCGCCGCGCGCATGGCCACCTCGGTCTTGCCGAAGCCCACGTCGCCGCACAGGAGGCGGTCCATGGGCACCGGCCGCTCCAGGTCGGCCTTGATGGCCTCGGTGGCCTCGATCTGGTCGGGCGTGGGCTCGAAGGGGAAGGTGGCCTCGAACTCCGCCATCTCGGGGCCGTCCGGGGGGTAGGCGTGGCCCGCCTCGAGCTTGCGCTGGGCGTAGAGCTTGAGCAGCTCCTCGGCCATGTCGCGGATGGCCTTCTTGGCCCGGCGCTTGACCTTGGCCCAGGAGGCGCCGCCCAGCTTGTCCAGGGGAGCGAGGCCCCCGTCGGGGGAGACGAAGCGCTGGATGAGGTCGGCCCGTTCCAGGCTGACGTTGAGCTTGCCGCCGTCGGCGTAGCGGAGCTGGACCACCTCCTGCTCCTCCCCGCCGATGTTCAGGGCGCCGAAGCCCAGGAACTCGCCGATGCCGTGGTCCAGGTGGACAACCCGGTCCCCGGGCTTGAGGTCCCGCAGGTCCGAGAGGAAGGGCGCGGAGCGGCTCCGCTTGGGGGGCGCGGCCAGGGCCTTGCGGCCGAAGACCTCGCGCTCCGTGAGCACCAGGAGCCGGGGCTCCTTCAGGAAGCTTCCCGCCGACAGGGGCAGGTGGACGGTGCGGCACCCCGGCTGGGTGCCGAAGGAGACGGGCAGCTCGTACTCCTGGAGGATCTCACCGAACCGGTCGCGCATGCCCGGGGTGGAGCCGGCGAGAAAGACCCGGTGGCCGGAGAGGGCCAGCTCCTGGAGATGCTCGGCCAGATCCCCGAGACGGCCGTGGTAGTCCCGGGGGGGCGTGGCCTGGAGGGGCACGGTGGCCTCGCTCTGCCACTCGGTGAGCAGGAGGGTGGTGCGGCTGGGATCCGTCGCCAGGAAGCGGTCCTCGAACTCGGGGCACACCACGCCGCCCCGGCGCAGCACCGCGAGGCTCTCCCCGATGCGGGCCCGCTCCCGGTCGGCCACGGCCTCCTCCCACTGGGGCTCCAGGCGCACCCGCAGGCAGGGCGGAACCCAGTGCGCCAGCTGGCCCTTGGGCTGGGCGAGCATGGGGTAGAACAGCTCCTCGCCGGGGAAGTGGCCGTGGGTCGCCAGGCGCGAGCGCCGGAATTCCAGGTCGTCCTCGGGCTCGGGCGTGAGCCCCGCGCGGCTCGCCACCGCCGCGAGCAGCGGGCCGCCTTCGCCGCGCTCGCCCTCGAAGCGGGGGTAGAGCGTGATGGCCTTGAGCAGCTCGCCGCTGCGGCGCTGGGTGTCCGGATCGAAGGGGCTCAGCTTCTCCAGTTCGTCCCCGAAGAACTCCAGGCGCAGCGGCGTGTCCAGGTGGTCGGGCCACAGGTCCACCACCAGGCCCCGGGCGCTGAACTCGCCGGGGCTCCCGGCCAGCTCGGTGCGGCGGTAGCCCAGGGCCACCAGGGTCTCCAGCAGGAGCTCGCGGGGCACCTCGGTGCCCTGGGCCAGCTCCAGCTTCTGGCGCTGGAACCAGGTGGGGTGGGGCAGGCGCTCCAGGGCGGCCAGGGGCCCGGTGACCAGCACCTGCACCCGGTGCTCCAGGAGGCCGATGAGGGTGGCGAGGCGGTCGCGGGTGACGACGAAGGGGGGGCTGGACTCGCCGCCCGCGAAGGGGGCGAAGCCCGGGAAGTGGGCCACCCGGGCATCGGGGAGCGCCACGGCCAGGTCGTGGGCGAGGACCTGGGCCTCCAGCTCGGTGGGGGCGTCCACCCAAAGGGTCTTCTGGCGCCCGTCCCCGCTGGTCCAGCGCGCCAGGATGAGGGCCAGGGCGGTGGGGGAGGTCCAGCGCAGGCGGGCGCCCGCCTCCTCCAGGCCGCCGGGGTCCAGCAGGCGGAGGAGGTCGTTCAGGGCGGCGCGGTCTTGACTGCTCATGTAATCAGTGTGCCCCAAGGAAGAAGCAGTGAATATGAATGCAGGATGGGACCGGCATTTGGCATCCGGGGCTCCAGGCCTGACAATGGAGTCCTGCCCGGTGGTCCATGCCCCTTGAAAAAGATATCCAGACGCTTCGCCTCCTGTTCGAATCCGGGGAACGGGACGCGTGCCGGCAGTCCCTGGGGGCCCTGAGGGACCGCTACCGGGCCGAGCCGGGGGCCTTCGACCCGCGCTCCATCGGCACCCTCAAGGAGATCGCCGAGGCGCTCAAGGGGGAACCGGATCTCAAGGCCCGGCTCAAGTCGGTCTTCGGCTTCGACACCTTCCGTCCGGGGCAGGAGGAGGTCATCCGCGCGGTCATGGCCGGGCGGGACTGCCTGGCGGTGATGCCCACGGGGGCGGGGAAGTCCCTCACCTACCAGCTGCCGGCGAGGCTCCTGGGCGGCACGACCCTGGTCATCTCGCCGCTGATCGCGCTCATGAAGGACCAGGTGGACGCCCTCGTGGACGCGGGGCTCCGGGCCACGTTCCTCAATTCCTCCCTGGAATCCGGCGAGCGCCTGGAGCGCATCCGGCAACTGCACCGCGGCGAGTACGAGCTGGTGTACGCGGCGCCGGAGGGCATCGAGCAGAGCGTCGGCCCCTTGCTAGACCGCTTGGACCTGCGCCTCATCGCGGTGGATGAGGCCCACTGCATCAGCCACTGGGGCCACGACTTCCGCCCCGCCTACCGGAACCTGGCGGGGCTCAAGGCGCGCTTCGGGCACCTGCCGGTGCTGGCCCTCACGGCCACGGCCACCACGGAGGTGCGCCGGGACATCATCGCCCAGCTGGGCATGAACGCGCCCCTGGACTACCTGGGCTCCTTCTTCCGGCCCAACCTGCGGCTCCATGCCGTGAAGAAGGGCGGGGACGCCCCCGAGGTGCGGGAGGCCATCTTCGACCTGGTGCGGGCCCGGCCGGGGCAGAGCGGGATCATCTACTGCCTGTCGCGCAAGTCCACCGAGTCCACCGCCGAGTACCTGCGCAGCCGCGGCGTGCGGGCCCTGGCCTACCACGCGGGCCTCGACCCGCAGGCGCGGGAGGCCGCCCAGGAGGCCTTCCGGCGCGACGACGTGGACGTGGTCACCGCGACCATCGCCTTCGGCATGGGCATCGACAAGAGCAACATCCGCTACATCATCCACCGGGACCTGCCCAAGAGCCTGGAAGGCTACTACCAGGAGATCGGCCGCGCCGGACGCGACGGCGCGGACGCCGACTGCGTGCTGTTCTACTCCTGGGCGGACGTCATGAGCCTGGAGCGCTTCCTGGACGGTCTCGACCCCGCGGTGGCGCAGGTGCAGCGCAAGCAGATCCGCGCCATGTACGATTTCGCGGAGATCCGGTCGTGCCGCCACCGCGCGCTGGTCGGGCACTTCGGCGAGCGCATCGAGGCATGCGGGTGCTCCTGCGACGCCTGCACGGGGCGGGACGTGCTGGGCGAAATCCCGCTGGCGGCGGCGTTCGGCGGCTCCCGTGCGGGCAAGAAGGCAAAGGTTCCCAAGGGAAATTTTCAGTTTCCTCCGCCCGCGGCCTCCGCCCCGGAAGAAGGGGGGGGAGATGCGGTTTTATTCTTGAAACTCAAGGCTTTGCGCAAGCAGATCGCGGACCGCAGGAACCTCCCCGCGTATATCGTTTTCAGCGACGCGACCCTCCACCAGATGGCCCGTTTCAAGCCGCTCACCCCGCAGGAAATGATGGCTATCAGTGGAGTTGGGCCCAAAAAGCTGGAGACGTACGGGGAGGATTTCCTCCGGCTCCTGGCCGAGCCCATGGACCCTTGACCCCCCTCGGGTCGAACAGCTAACCTTCCTTGGGGTTGTCAATTTTTTCAGCACATTCCAGGCTTCTCCCCGCCCTGGAGTGGTCTCCTTTGCGCAAGGAACACGGAAATGGTCGGACGAAACTGCTGGTCGATGGTGACGGTCGCTTGCCTCGTGGGGGCGGTGGGGTGCCACAAGAGTAGTAACCCCGCAGCCTCGTCGATCCCCGTCATCACCTCCTTCACGCCCTCGCAGGGCCTCACCGGCTCCGCCATCGAGCTGACCGGCTCGGGCTTCGACGGGACCACGACCGTGAGCGTCGGCGGCGCCACGGCGGACTGGAAGCGGCACAGCAACACCTCCATGACCGTGACGGTGCCCGACCAGGCCATGTCGGGCGTCATCGCCGTGGTGAACTCCCTGGGCAGCGGCGGGAGCACCTCCAACTTCAACGTCATCCCCACCGTCACCGCCATCAGCCCCACCAGCGGCTCCCCGGGAACCACCGTGACCCTCACGGGCACCGGCTTCACCGGGGCCCAGATCGTCAAATTCGGCACGGGGCCCGCAGCCAACTTCTACGTCAACAGCTCCACCCAGCTCCAGGCGGTGGTGCCCCTGGGTTCCAGCACCGGCCCCATCACCGTCACCACGAACACCGCCGGCGTCCAGCTCACCGCCACCTCGCCCACCTTCACCTATTCCGGGGGCGGCGTCGAGGCTCCCGTGCTCACCTCCTTCGCGCCCAGCCAGGCCGGGACCGGGGACTACGTGGTCCTCGCGGGATCGGGCTTCACGGGCGTCTCCGGCGCCACCATCGGCGGGATCAGCTCCTACTTCTCCGTCAACAGCGACACGGTGATGAGCGTCCAGGTGCCTTCGGCCGCGGCCTCGGGCTTCATCCAGCTCACCGGCGTCCTGGGGACGGCCACCTCGGCGGCGCGCTTCCTGGTGACCCCGACCCTCTCCGCCTTCACCCCCGCCACCGGGCCCTCCGGCACCCTGGTCACCCTCACCGGGACCGGGTTCTCGGGCGCCACCCAGGTCACCTTCGGCAACGCCGTGGCCTCCAGCTTCATCGTCATCGACTCGAACACGATCAAGGCCAACGTGAAGGCGGGCTCGGCCACCGGGGTCATCACCGTGGCCACCAACGGCCTGACCTGCTCGAGCTCCTCGAACTTCACCTTCGTGCCCGACGCCGTCAACAAGCCCGCCGTGACGGGCATCGCCCCCCAGAAGGCCGCCGTCGGCGAGACGGTGACCCTCACCGGCACCGGGTTCACCGGGGTCACCAAGGTGACCGTGGGCGGCGCGGACGCGCCGGACTTCACCGTGGCCAGCGACACCACCCTCACCGTGAAGGTGCCCGCCGCCGCCGCCGCGGGCTTCATCTCCGTCACCAATGCGCTGGGATCGGACTCCTCCCCCTCCCTGTTCACCGTGAATCCCTCCATCACCTCCCTGTCCGCCCTCAGCGGCAAGGTCGGCGCCACCATCACCATCACCGGGACCGGCTTCTCCGACCCCACCTCCTCGGGCAATTCCACCCTGGTCTTCGGCAGCGGTCCGAACGCCAGCTTCATCGTGGTCGGCCCCAACACCATCACGGCCACCGTTCCCGCCGGGGCCACCACGGGCGTCGTGACCTTCACGGCCTTCGGAACCGCGGCCGCGAGCACCGACACCTTCACCGTGCTGCCCTAGCGCGGCCTGGCACCCCAGAGGCCGGCTCCCTGGAGCCGGCCTTTTTCATGGCGGATTTTACCCAAGCGGAGCTAGAATTCGGCAGCTATCCCCCACCCCACCCCGGAGGCTCCCATGGCAGCGAAGAAGATCCTGATGCTCGTCGGCGATTTCGTCGAGGACTACGAAGTGATGGTCCCTTTCCAGATGCTCCTCATGGTCGGCCACACCGTCCACGCCGTGTGCCCGGACAAGAAGGCCGGCGACTTCGTGCGCACCGCCATCCACGACTTCGAGGGGGACCAGACCTACTCCGAGAAGCCCGGCCACCGCTTCACCCTGAACGCCGCCTTCGCCGAGACCCGGGCCGAGGACTACGACGCCCTGGTCATCCCCGGCGGCCGCGCCCCCGAGTATCTGCGCCTGAATCCCAAGGTCCTGGACCTGGTGCGGGCCATGGCCAAGGCCGGCAAGCCCATCGCCGCCATCTGCCACGGGCCCCAGATACTGGCCGCGGCCGGCGTCCTGGAAGGCCGGCCCTGCTCGGCGTACCCCGCCGTGGGCCCCGAAGTGACCGAAGCCCGCGGGGTCTTCGTGGACATCCCCGTGGACAAGGCCCACGTGGACGGCAACCTCGTCACCGCCCCCGCCTGGCCCGCCCATCCGGACTGGATCGCGAAGTTCCTGAAGGTGCTGGGGACGCGCATCGAAGCCTGATCCAGTCCCTGAAGAGGAAGGGCCCGGCGAACCGGGCCCTTTCTCCGTCCTACCGCGGGAGGCGGTCCCTGAGTTTGCCCCAGGCCTTCTTCCACGTGAACGCGTCCAGCAGGTCGAAGAACACCGGGATCACGATGAGGGTGAGCATCGTGGAGGTGATGATGCCGCCGACCACGGCGCGGGCCATGGGGGCGCGCATCTGGGCGCCGGCGCCGATGGCCAGGAAGAGCGGCAGCATGCCTCCCACCATGGCGAAGGTGGTCATGAGGATGGGTCGCAACCGGGTGGTGCCCGCCTCGATGAGGGCGTCCCGCCGGCTCATCCCGCCCTCCCGCATGTTCTGCAGGGCGCGGTCCACCAGGAGGATGGCGTTCTTGGTGACCAGGCCCATGAGGAGGATGAGGCCGATGCTCGTCATCATGCTCTGGGCGTCGCCCGTGATGAGCAGCATCATGACCAGGCCCACCATGGACAGCGGGAGGCTCAGCATGATGGTGATGGGGAGCTTGAAGCTCTCGAACTGGCTGGCCAGGACGAAGTAGATGAAGGCCACGGCCATGAGCATGGCGGTCCCCATGTAGCCGGCGGTCTCCTTGTTGTTGCGGGCGGAGCCGGTGAAGGCCACCTCCACGCCCTCGGGGAGCTTGCGCGCCAGCTTCAGGTAGGACAGCTTGAGGTTGGCGTCGGCCACCACTTCGTTGAGGGAACGGCCCTCCTTGTTGGTGGAGATGAGGATCTGGGACTGCAGGGCGCGGCGCTGGAGCCTGGCGGGGGCCGTGGTCTCCTCGAAGCGGGCCACGTTGCTGAGCTTGACCTGCAGGTTGTTGCCGGCCTTGTCCTTCTTGGTGGAGCCCACGCTCATGGCCTCCAGCAGGTCGCCGCGGGACCGGTTGATGTCGGAGAGGCGCACGGTGACGTCGTACTGCTCGCCGGTGCCGGGATCCTCGAACTTGGCCACGTCCACGCCGTCCACCAGGGGCCGCACGAGGTTCGCCACGGCCATGGGGGAGACCCCCAGGTCCGAGGCCCGCCTGCGGTCCACGGCCAGGCGCAGCTCGGGCTTGCCCCTGTCCTTGCTGCTGGAGACGTCCACGACGCCATCCACGCCCTTGAGCAGCTCCCGCACGATGGGTTCGGCCTGCTCCATGGACCTGCGGTCCGGGGACATGACGGCCAGGGCGATGGGCTTGCTGTCGCCGAAGTCGGATACGGCGGAGATGTCGGTCTCCACCCCGGGCACGGCCCGGAAGCGGTCCCGGAGCTCCCGGCGGATGTACATCATGTCCCGGCGGTGGCCCTCGGAGAGCTTCACGTAGATGGAGCCCTCCGTGATGCTCCCGTTGAGCCCGGTGCCGATGGTGGTGTAGACGTGCTCGATCTCCCTGTTCTCGGTGCCGTCGGGCTTCGTGGCGATGAGGTGCTCGAGCTGGGCGGCCTTGCGCTTGGCGGCCTCGAGGCTCGCCCCGGACTCCACCTTGAAGCCCACCTGGAAGTCGCCGCGGTCGTAGTCCGGCATGAAGTCCCCGCCCAGGAGGGGCATGAGCAGGAAGGCCAGCACCAGGCTCCCGAAGCCGATCCCGAGCACCGTCCAGCGGTGGTCCATGGCCCAGGTGATGGCGCTGCGGTACCACGCCTCCCAGCCGTCCAGCTTGTCGTTGAACCAGTCGACGGTCTTCATGATGAAGCGGCGGTGGCCGTGGTGGGACTCCTGGTAGCCCTTCTCGTGCTCGGGATCGGGCCACACGGCGCTGAGCATGGGGTCCAGGGTGAAGCTCACGAAGAGCGAGACGGCCACGGCGAAGGCCACCGTGATGCCGAAGGAGAAGAAGAAGCGCCCGACGATGCCGCCCATGAAGGCCACGGGGATGAACACGGCCAGGATCGAGAGGGTGGTGGCGATGACGGCCGGGCCGATCTCCGCGGTGCCTTCGCGGGCGGCGGTGATGTGGTCCTTGCCCATCTCGGCGTGGCGGGTGATGTTCTCCCGCACCACGATGGCGTCGTCGATGAGGATGCCGATGGCCAGCGAGATGGCCATGAGGGTCATGGTGTTCAGGGTGAAGTCCAGGGCCTTCATGATGGTGAAGGTGCTGATGACCGACACGGGCAGGGTGAGGCTGGTGATGATGGTGGAGCGCCAGCTCTTGAGGAAGTAGAAGACGATGATGACGGTGAGGATGCCGCCCAGGACGATGGAGAGCACCACGTCGTCGACGGAGTCGTTGATGAACTTGGAGTTGTCCTTGGCCTTGACGGTCGTGACGCCCATCTTGGCCAGGTCGGGCTGCAGGCGCTTGACCGCGGCGTCGACGCTGCGGACCATCGAGACGGTGTTGCCCCCGATCTGCTTCTGGATCTCCAGGGCCACGGCGTCCGTGCCGTCCATGCGCGCCAGGCTGCGCTTCTCCTTGATGCCGTCCACCAGGGTCGCCACTTCGCGGAGCTCGATGGGCCGGCCCTTCTGGTTGCCGACGATGACGTTGTTGAAGTCCTCCACGCGCCGGGCCTTGGCGTCGACCCGCACGCTGATCTCGCGGGTCTCGGTGAGCAGGTTGCCGCTGGGGATGGCCATGGTGTCCTGGCCCAGGGCGCTCATCACCTGGGGCAGGGTGAGGCCCAGGGACTCGAGCTTCTGGGGGTCCACCTGCACCAGGATGTTGCGGGTGGAGCCGCCGACCACCTCGGCCTTGCCCACGCCGGGGATGTTCTCCAGGCGGCGCTTGAGGAACTCGTCGGCGATGCGGGTGACCTCGCGGTTGTTCATGCCCTTGTGCTTGTCGTCGGGCTTGACGATGAGGCTGAGCACGGGGAGCTGGGCGGGGTCGAACTTCTGGATGATGGGTTCCTTGATGGTGTCGGGCAGGTTGCGCCGGATCTGGCCCACCTTGCTGCGCACGTCGTCCAGGGCCTTGTCCACGTCGCGCTCGATCTCGAACTCGATGGTGACCGTGCCCAGGCCGTCCTGGCTGGTGGAGCTGATCTCGCGCACCTTCTCGATGGGGTTGACGGCCTCCTCGATCTTCTTGATGACGTCCTGCTCGACGGCATCGGGGCTGGCGCCGGGGTAGATGACGCTGATGGTGACCACCGGCATGTCGACCTTGGGAAAGCTGTCGAGGCCCAGGCCCTTGATGGAGAACAGGCCCAGGACCACCAGCGCGAGCATCACGCAGGTGGTCAGTACGGGCCTCTTGATGGACAGATCGGAAAGGAACATGGCTCACTTCCCCTTTTCGGTTTCGAACTGCAGGCGGGTGCCGTCGGCCACCAGGTCGCGGCCCTGGGCCACCACCTTGCTGCCCACGGGGAGGCCGTCCACGGAGCGCCAGCCGCCCTGGTCGGGGCCGACGAGCACCCGCTTGCGCCGGGCGACGCCGTTCTCGTTCACGAAGACGTCGGCATCGCGGCCCACGGCGGTCAGGATGGCGCTGGGCAGGGCCGGGCGCAGGGTCTCGCCTTCGCCCAGGATCACGCCCTCGGCGAAGAGGCCGCTCTTGAGGCGGCCGTCGGTGTTGGGCACCTCCATGCGCACCCGCAGGGTCCGGCCGTCCTGCATGACCGAGCCGCTCACCTGGGTGAGGGTGGCCTCGAAGGGCTGGTCGAAGCCGGCGATGCGGAAGGAGGCCTTCATGCCCTGCTTGACCGCGGCCACGGCCTCGGCGGGAAGGTCCGCCTGGATCTCGAGCTTGCGGTTGTCCACCACGGTGAAGGCCGTCTGGCCGGGGGTGAGCATCTCGCCGGGCTGGATGAGGCGCTGGGCCACTTCCCCGGCGAAGGGTGAGGTGATGCGGGACTTCCGCAGGCGGCTCTTGGCCAGGCCCAGGTTGCTTTCGGCGGCGCGGACCATGGCCATGGCCGCGTTGAAGTTGGTCTCGGCCTGCTGCGCGGACTGGCGGGTGACGCTGCGCTTCTCCAGGAGGCTCTGGGCGCGCTCGTTGTCGCGCCTGGCCTGCTGGGCCTGGGCCTGGGCCTGGGCCAGCTGGGCCTCGGCGGCCTGCACCGACAGGAGGAGGTCGTCCTCGTCCTGGGCGGAGAGCACGGCGCCGGCGGCGACGCGGTCGCCCTCCTGGACGATGACGCGGGTCACCCGGCCGGAGACCTCGGCCTTGAGCTCGGCGCGGTTCACGGCCAGGAGGGTGCCGGTGAAGGCGATGGCGCCGCGGAAGGCGTGGTTCTCCACGGGGGCGAGGGTGACGGGTACGAAGCCCTCCAGCTTCGTTCCGCGCTGGCGGACGATCTCCGCGTGCTTGCGGTACTGGTGGACGCTGATGGTCCCGGCGATGAGGACGGCGGGAAGGGCCGCGTAGACGATGGTTTTGGGGAAGCTCATGGGTTACCTCGTGGGGTCCGGGACGATCAAAGGGGAGGGAGGCCGCAGGAGCGGCGGTAGTCGAAGAGCGCGGTCCACACGCCCAGCTGGGCGCGGCGGCGCTGGCTCTCCTGCTGGCGTTCGGCGCGCTCGGCCTGGAGGAGGTCCAGGGACGTGATCAGGCCCTGGTCGTAGGATTCCCGGCTGTTGCGCAGGGCCTCCAGGGCGGCCTTGTAGGCCGACCGGGCCGCGTCGTGGAAGGCCAGGGCCTTCTGCATCTCGCGCTCGGCGCTGCTGCGCTCCACCGCGATGGCGCGCTCCTTGTCGATGCGGGCCTGGGAGACCTGCTCGAGCTGGGCGCGGTTCTGGGCGCGCTTGCCGGAGGAGCGCAGGCCGTCGAAGACCGGGAACTTCATGGTGACGTTCACGCGCCAGGTGTCGTAGGGCTCCTTGAAGAGGTTGGGGGTCCGGTTGGCCTGGTAGCCGTACGAGGCGTTGAAGTCGAACTTGGGCCGAAGGTCGGACTTGATGATCTGGTCGTTGGCGCGGTACATCGCCTCCTGGGTCTTGAACTGGGAGATCTCGCTGCGCTCGGCGGCGGTGATCGACAGGCTCGTGTCGGGCACCCCCGGGTCGGTCAGCTTCAGGGGGGTCCGGGGATCCAGCCCCAGCTGGCCGTTGAGGAGCTCCATGGCGCGCTTGTAGGCGGCCTCGGCCTGGAGGTTCTCGGGCACCACGCCCAGGTACTCGCTCTCGGCCCGGAGGCGGTCCAGCTCCGTGGCGCTCTGGGCGTCCAGCTTGGCCTTCACGTCGCTGAGGAACTGCTCGGCGGTCCGAAGGCGGGTCTGCACCACCTCCAGCTCGGCCTGGGCCGCCAGCACCCCGATGTAGGCCTTGGCCACCCCGTGGAGGGTGTCCAGCTCGGCGGTGGTGTAGGCGAAGGCGGCCTCCTTCTCGCCCATCTTCGCGATCTTCACCGCCGTGCCCAGCTTGCCCCAGTAGAAGAGGGGCTGGGAGACGGTGGCCGAGGTGGTGTAGAGCGTGGTGGGCGACACGAGGCTGGAGGGCTCCATTCCGAAGGCCCCGACCACGCTGCCCAGGTTGCTGTTGAGCAGGGACACGTCGCGCACCCGGGTGAAGTCGCCGTTGAGCGAAACCTGGGGCAGGGCGTCGGCGCGGGTGCTGGTGATGAGGCCGCGCCGCTCCTCCACGCGGGCCTTGGAGGCCTGCAGCATGGGGTTCTCGGTGCGGGCGCGGGCCAGGGCCCCGCCCAGGTCGAAGGCCAGGGGGGGCGCCTGGGGCGGGGTGGGGGGAAGCTGGGCCACTTCGGCCGCGGGGGGGAAGAACACCATGGTCATGCTCCTGGGAACGCTTCGGGGATGGCGAGGCCCCGGAGGCTGAATTCGGTGATGTGGCGGGCGACGGCCTTGAGGTCCCGGGGGTAGTCGGGCTCCCCCCGGACCAGGCGGATCAGCTTGAGGTTGTTGTGGAGGTGGACCACCTGGCCGAAGATGCTGTTCAGGTACTCCAGGGCCCGGAGCCGCTCCAGGTCCGGGCGGAGGATCCGGATGCAGGCCATGAGGTGCTCCGTGGTGGGCCGCAGGTGCTCCAGGATCAGGTCGGCCACGTCCTGGCGGGGCGACTGCAGCTCCCGGGTCACCAGCAGGAGGCTGGCCTGGTCCAGTTCCGTGCCGCCGGAGCAGGCCATGAGCTCGTTCATGAGCGACTCGATCATCTCCCCCACCGCCAGGATGGCCAGGCGCCTGGCCTCGGGCCCTTCGGTGTCGGCCGGGGGCAGGGGCGGCATCACGGGACGGGAATTGAAGATGTGGCGCAGGGCCTCGGCGTAGAGGCCGGTCTTGCCGCCGAAATGGTACTGGACCAGGGCCGAGTTGGCCTGGGCGCGGCGGGCGATCTCCCGGATGCCCGTTGCGTCGAAGCCCTTCTCCGCGAAGCACAGGATGGCGGCTTCCAGAAGGCGGATCCGGGAGGACTGTTCGGTTTCGGGGTGGGTCATCGGGACCTCGGAAAGGCTTAATCAAACGGATGATCAAGCTCTCTTCATCTTAATCAATCGATTGATTGGGTCAAGGACTTTCTCCGGGAGGGCCCGTTCCATGCTATTTCTGTAAGGAATGAGGAGCACGTGATGCTGTTCTACATCTCCCTGTACGTTTTGGCGGCCATCCTGCTCTTCCAGGGCACCCAGCTCCTGGGCGAGCTGTCGGAGCCCCGGGAGGCCCTCCCCTCCGAAGTGCGTCCGGGTCCCTCCTGGGCAGCCCGCTGGGGCGGCTTCCTGGTCACCTACGGCGCCGCCATGATCCTCGCCGGGATCCTCAGCCACCCCTACGAATGGTTCCAGGGCTCCCTGGGGCTCCTGAGGGGCTTCGGCGTGGCCATCGAGGTCCTGTTCGGGCTCTGGCTGGTCTTCGGGCGCAAGGTCGACTACGCCCCCGCCCCCGGCGCCCCGGCCCCCGCCCACCACTGAGCAAAGGAACACGATGACCGCAGCACCCAAGGCTCCCAAGAAGGAAAAGGAAAAGCGCCAGACGCCCGAGGAGCGCCTGGAGGCCATGCGCTACAACCACATGATGTACGGCCCCACCGAAGGCGAGCTGAAGCTGGCCCCCAAGAAGATCGACTACGGGATCTCCTACATCAAGCACCCCAAGTTCCAGAGCCTCATGACCGCCTTCAAGCGGGGCGCCGAGTTCAAGTTCGACGTCACCTCCGCCGGCAAGGTCATCACCATCGCCACGGACGGCTCGCACATCACCGTCAACGGCAAGGTCCTCTTCTACTCCCGGATGCTGAACCGGTACGAGAACAACCTGCTGCTGAACAAGGCCACGGCCATCCAGAACGCCACCAGCGACCCCCTGGTGCACCTGGTCTTCGCGGTGCTGCGGAGCTTCCCGGAGCTGGCCGGGTACCAGGTCAACTACCTGAACAAGAAGTTCTGGAACGGCAGCGAGGCGCTGGACACGGGGCAGGTGGAGGAGGACGCCAACCTCCTGATCGGGTCCTTCAAGCACAACAACACGCTGGAGAAGACCCGCCGCTAGGGCAGCAGGGTCCGGTAGATCCCCGGCTTCCCGTCGCGGGTGCTGAAGAAGTAGAGGGTGCGCCCGTCCGGCCCTAGCACCGGGCTGGCTTCGGTGCCCTTGGTGTTGATGCCGGGGCCGAGATTCCTTGGGTTTGACCAGGATCCGTCCGCGGAATGGCGGCTGAGGTAGAGATCGCTCCCTCCCTCTCCTCCCGGGCGGTTGCTGGAGAAGACCAGGGTGTTGCCGTCGGGGCTGACGGCCAGTTCCGCCTGGTCCTGGTCCGGCAGGTTCAAGGTGGCCAGCGGGATGCCCGGGGCGAACCCCTTCCCGGAGGGCTTCGCGGCGTACACCAGGGAATTCGGCGCGAGGTTGCCCTTGCTGCCCGTGAAATAAAGGGTCCCGTCGGCCGTGACGGACGGGGAATCGATGAAGGATTCGAGGCTGTCGTCCAGGAGGTTGCCGAGCCATTCCGGCCTGCCCCACCCCTCCGGGCCTTTGCGCACCGCCAGCAGGGCTGCGTCGGACACGCTGCGCAGGGCCCTGCCCGGGGCCGCCTGGATGGACACGTAGTAGAGGGTCGAGCCGTCCGGGGCAAGGGTCACGGCCATGTGGTAGCCTTCCCTGGCGAAGGACGCGGGTTCCGGGCGGGTCCAGGCCCCGGCCACCAGCCGGGATTCCATGATGAGGCGGTGGGCCTCGGCGAAGCACGCGGTCTTCCCGTCCGGGCTGAACGTGACCCCGAACGCGTTGGGACGGGCGATTCCGCCCGGGGCGAAGGGGATCGCCTTGCCCCCGGGCGCGTCCAGGGCCTCCGTGGCGATGCGGTAGATGCCGGGCTCCCGGTCCTTCCCGCCGTTGCTGGTGAAGTAGAACCACCGGCCATCCGGAGACCAGGCGGGGCAGTACGCCCCCAGGCCCGCATTCACGCCGGGTCCCAGTTTCCGGGGCGCGCCCCAGGCCCCGCCGGCGAACTGGGTGAGGTAGAGCGCGCACCCGGGCCCGTCCAGGCCCCGGGCGAAGACGAGCCGGTTGCCGTCCGCGGAGACGGCCGCGTCGAATTCGTCCGCGGCCGTGTTGACCGGAGGGCCGAGGTTCTCGGGGGTCGCGAAGCCGTCCCCATCCCGCCGGGCGCGGAAGATGTCCCGCCCCCCCAGGGAGCCCCTGCGGGCGGTGAAGTAGAGGTCGCCGGCCGCCGTCACCGACGGGAAGGCGAACCCTCCGTGCTTCCCCTGGATCGTGATGTCCAGGCACCGGGGTTCCCCCCAGCCCCCGAGGCCGCGCCTGGACACCCAGAGGTCGTTGGGCCCCGCGGCCTCTCCGGTCCGGGGCCGGTTTGACCAGAAGAACAGCTGGGTCCCGTCGGGCGAGAAGAAGGGATCGCCCTGCTCGAAGTCCCGCGAGAAGGGGAGGGTCTCCGGGGCGCTCCAGGCGCCGTCCTCCAGCCGGGAGATGCGCAGGAAGGAATGCGCCTCGGGGAAGTAGACCGTCGCTCCGTCGGGCGCCAAGGCGATGGAGCGCACGCCGGCCCGGAAGAGGACCGGCCCGTCCGCCCGGCAGGCCACGCCCGCCAGGCTGAGGAGAACCAGCGCCAGGATGTTCATGGGCGCCTCGAAGCGGCTTGGGATGAATGCATCCCTAGATCTTAGCCAGACTCCGGTACGCTTCGAGGAAATGGCTGGCCTGGGGCAGGATCTCGTCCTCCAGGCTGGGGTGGTAGGCCACCCAGGTGTCCTTGGCGGCCAGTCTGCGCACCGGCGCGTCCAGTTCGAAGAAGAGCTCGTCCGCGATGCGGGCGGCCAGTTCGGCGCCATAGCCCCATTGGAGCGTGTCCTCGTGGGCCACCAGGACCCGGCGGGTCTTCTTCACGGTGGCGGCGATGGCGTCCCAGTCGTAGGGGTTCAGGGTGCGCAGGTCGATGATCTCGACGGAAAGGCCTTCGGCCTCTGCCTGGCGGGCGGCCTGTACGGCCCGGTACACGGTGCTGCCGTAGGTGATGACCGAGAGGTCGGTGCCCTCGCGCACGGTGCGGGCCTTGCCGAACGGGATCATGAAGTCGGGGCCGGGGTCGTTGCCCTTGTTGTGGGTCTGCCGGTAGAGGTGCTTGGGTTCCAGGAAGAGGACCGGGTCGTCGCAGCGCATGGCGGTTCGCAGCAGGCCCGCTGCGTCCAGCGCCCGGCTGGGGTACACCACGCGCAGGCCCGGAATGTGGGTGAAGGAGCTCTCCGCGCACTGGCTGTGGTAGACGGAGCCGCCCATGAGGTAGCCGCCGATGGGCACCCGGATGACCACGGGGGCCTTGAAGTGGTTGTCGCTGCGCCAGCGGATGGTGGCCAGCTCGTCCCGGATCTGCTGCATGGCGGGCCAGATGTAGTCCATGAACTGGATCTCCACCACGGGCTTGAAGCCGCGGGCGGCCAGGCCGATGGCGCGGCCCACGATGGTGGCCTCGGCCAGGGGGGAGTTGAAGACCCGGTTCTCCCCGAAGATGCGCTGCAGGCCATGGGTGGCCTTGAAGACGCCGCCCTTGCCCTTGAGCTCGTCCAGGATCTCGGGGCGGCTGGCGTCCGCCACGTCCTCCCCGAAGGCGAGAATCAGGGGGTTGGCGGCCATCTCCTGCTTCAGGGTGATGTTGATGAGGTCGATCATGGTCTTGGCGCCGGTGCCCTGGTCCCCGGCCTGGGCCTCCCGGTCGAAGGCCGCCGACGTGGGGTCGACCTCCTCGCTGTAGAGGTGGCGGGCGTAGGAGCCGCTTTCGGGCGGCGGCGCGTCCGCGGCCTCGGCCCAGGCCCGGTCCACCTCGTCCTGCACCTCGGCCTTGAGGCTCGCCAGCTCCCCCGGGGTGAGGAGGCCCTCCCGCAGGAGGCGCTCCGGGTAGGTGGTCACCGGGTCCCGCCGGGCCTCGTCGGCGCGCTGGGCGGGGGTCTTGTAGAGCTGTTCGTCGTCCGAGAGGGAGTGGGAGTAGGGCCGCACCACCCGCGCGCGCACCAGGGCGGGGCCCTTGCGGGCCCGGGCGTGGGCCACGGCCGTGCGCACCGCCTCGTAGCTGGCCACGGGGTCGCAGCCGTCGACGTTGTCGACGACCATAAGTCCCTGGGCCTCCCAGCCCTTGAGGAGCGCGGCCACGTTGGCGCCGGGGTACTGCACCTCGGTGGGGACGGAGATGGCGTAGCCGTTGTCCTCGATGAGGTAGACCAGGGGGACCTTGAGGTTCACGGCGCTGTTGACGGACTCCCAGAACTCGCCCTCGGCCACGGTGCCGTCGCCGCTGGTGACGAGCACCACCTCGCCTTCGGTCATGCCCAGGCGGTCCTGGAGGTCCTCGCGCCCGGCCCGGAGGATGGCCTCGGCGGCGCCCACGGCCTGGAGGAACTGGGTGCCCGTCGGGCTTGAAGTAGTGAAAATGTTAAGCTTATGGTCGGACCAGTGGCCGGGCATCATGCGGCCCCCGGTGGCGGGATCCAGCCTGGAGCCCACGGAGCCCAGGAACATGTCCCGGGCCGACACGCCCAGGCCGTAGGACAGGGCCCGGTCCCGGTAGTAGAGGAAGAACCAGTCCCTGCCGGGCTTCAGGCAGAGGGCGGCGGCGGCCTGCAGGGCCTCGTGGCCCGCCCCGTTGATCTGGAAGTAGACCTTGTTCTGGCGCTTTCCCGTGATCTCCCGGTCATCGATGCGCCTGGAGGCGTAGATGGTGCGGAAGAGACCGATTCTCTGCTCCCGGGAAAGGCTTTGAAGATCGGGGACCGTCTCGGTTTTCGCCACAGGCGCTCCTCTCGCCGAAGCCCGGCGGGCGAAGTGAATCTATCACAACCAAATTGGTCAACCATACAGGTTCCGGCCAAACCATAGATGTGCACAGACCACCCGGACCGCAACCGGGCGGATTCATGCGTGTGGCCGGTCTGCCGGTCTGTCCAGGTCAATCGGCCGCGGCGTAGGCCTCGTCGAGGATCTGGCTGACGTGGCGCACCCGCACCTCCAGGCCCTTGCGCCGGGCGCCGTAGCCCAGGTGCATCATGCAGGCGGGGCACTCGGTGGCCAGCGTCTGGGCGCCCGTCTTCGCGACGTTGCCCATCTTCCGGTCCAGGACGCCGGTGGCCTCCTCGTGGTGGAGGAAGGTGTAGCTTCCGGCGGCGCCGCAGCACCAGTCGGCCTCGGGCAGCTCCTTGAAGGTCACGCCCGGGACGGACTTGAGGAGCTTGCGGGGCTGGGCGGTGATCCTGGCGAAGCGGTTGGAGAGGTGGCAGGGATCGTGGTACGTGACGGTTCCGGTCACGGCGCCCAGCTCCCCCTCCAGGCCGATGGAGGCCAGATACTCGCTGAAGCTCCGCACCTTGGCCGAGAGGGCCGCGGCCCTGGCGCTGTAGACGGGGTCGTCCTTGAGCAGGTGGCCGTACTCCTTGAGGTGGGTGCTGCAGCTGCCGCAGTCGGAGACGATGGCCTCCAGGCCCTCGGCCTCCTCCGCCATGTGGTCGACGTTCTTGCGGGCGATGTCGCGCGCGGCGTCCAGGTCCCCGTAGGCGTGGGCGGGGCGGCCGCAGCAGGTGTTGTCCATGATGGTGGTGGCGCAGCCGTTGCGGGCCAGGACCCGCAGGGTGGCGCCGACGACCTCCGGGAACTCGAAGGAGAGGCCGCAGGAGGCGAAGTAGCCGATGCGGTGCCTGACCTCGGCGGGCCTGGGCACCCGCTCCTGGTCGCCCCGCAGGAAGGCCCTGGCGTCCATGGGGGGCAGCATGGCCTCGGTCACCTGGAAGCGGCGGTCCACGAGACGCAGGGCCCCGGACCTTTCGACCACTTTCACCAGGCCGTGCCGCTTGGCCCACAGCGCCAGGCGCCCGGCGCTCTCCAGGCGCTTGTTGTCGGCCAGGATCTCGCGGAACAGGAAGCGCTGCCACGCGGGCTGGCCGTGGCGCTTGATGTAGGCGTGGCGGATGGCCAGCACGGTCTCGTCGGTCCTGATGGCCGGGAAGCAGTGGGCCGTGCAGCCGCGGCACAGGAGGCAGTCCTCGAGGGCCGCCGCCACGTCGGGGGTCAGTTCCATGTTCCCCAGGATCAGGGCCCTGCCGATCGCCTGGCGGCCGCGGCCCAGGGAGTGCTCGGAACCGGTGGTGCGGAACACGGGGCAGCCGGCCTGGCAGAAGCCGCACCGGTTGCACTGCGCGATGGTGTCGTAGAGGGGGAGGAGTTCGGGGGTCGCCATGTCAGATCCCGGCCACGAAGCGCCCGGGGTTGCAGATCCCCAGGGGGTCGAATTCAGTCTTGAGCCTCTTCATCATGTCCACTCCCCCCGGGGGGGTTCCCCAGGCGTCGAACCGGGCCTTCAGGGACCGGGGGGCCGCCTCCAGGACCAGGCTGCCTTCCGCAGCCTCCGCCTCCCTGCGCAGGCCCTCCAGGACCATCAGGGCCTCGCCCGGATGCGGGTCGGCGCCGGGGGCCAGCAGGACGCGGAGGACACCGGTGGCCGCATGGGCCGTGACCACCGCTTTCAGCCCGGCCTCCCGGGCCATCCCCTCCGCCGCGGCCACCAGGGCCGGGGTGGCGGAAAGGGGCACGGCGATGCGGCAGAGGATGGGGTCGTAGGCGCCCTCGAGCAGGTCCCGGATGCCTTCCCAGGCCCGCGAGGCCGCGGCCTCCTGCAGGACGTCGGCGGTGCCGCCGCCATCCTGGAAGAAGCCGGTGAAGTCCCGCACCTGCCGGTCCACCGTCTCGGAGCTGCCCGACAGGGAGACCGCCAGGACGCAGGTGCCCGGGGGACCCCCGAGGAGCTGGGCGGCCTCGACATTCAGGAATTCCAGGGCCTCGGGCAGGAGGAAGGAGGCCAGGGTCCGGCCCACCACCGCCCAGGCGGTGGCGGCGTCGGGGAAGCGGCCGATGACGGCCGCGCGGCGCGCGGGCATGGGCAGGAGCTTGAAGGTCACCTCGGTGATGATCCCCAGGCAGCCCAGGCTGCGGATGAAGAGCTTGTTCATGTCGTAGCCCGAGACGTTCTTGATGACGCGGCCGCCGCAGTGGATGCGCTCGCCGTCGGGGAGCACCACGCGCATGCCCAATACCCAGTCCCGCACGGTGCCGTACTGGAGCCGGCAGGGGCCGCTCGGGTTGGCCGCGACCAGGCCCCCCAGCGTGACGCGGCGCAGGCCCGGCGGGTCCAGGGGCAGGACCGTGCGGTCCTTGGCGACCAGGGCCTGGAGGGCCTCAAGGCGCATGCCGGCCTCGGCGCTGATGCAGAGGTTGGCGGGATCCCATTCCACCACCCGGTCCAGGCGGTCCAGGTGCACCAGGACGTCGGCCCGGGCCGGCGGGTTGCCCAGCCCCAGGGAGGTGCCGCCCCCCAGGGGGATCATGGCGGCGCCGGCCCCGGCGCAGGCGCGGACCACGGCCGACACTTCGTCCTGGGTGCCGGGGCGCACGGCGAGGGTGGGCCTGACGCCGTCCACGGGTTCGCCGGGGCCGTACACGAGGCCCGGGCCGACGATGGATTCGAGCCGGGAGCGCAGTTCAGCGTTCACAAGCCACCTCCTTGGCCGGGAAGATCTTCCCGGGGTTGGCCAGGTTGGCGGGGTCGAAGGTCGTCTTGACCCGCCGCTGGGCCTGGATGTCGGCCTCGCTCATCACCAGGCGCATGGCGTCCAGCTTCTCGAGGCCCACGCCGTGCTCGCCGCTGATGGTTCCGCCCAGCTCCGCGCAGAGGGACAGGATCTCCATCCCGGCCTTGAGGACCCGGGCCTTCATGTCCGCGTCCCGCCAATCGAAGAGGATGAGGGGGTGCAGGTTGCCGTCGCCGGCGTGGAAGACGTTGGGGATGCGCAGGTCGTACTTGGCGGCCACCTGCGAGACCTTCTTCAGCACCTGGGGCAGTGCGGTGCGGGGCACCGTGCCGTCGCACACCAGGAAGCTGGGCGCGAGGCGCGCCACGGCGCCGAAGGCCCCCCGGCGCCCGGCCCAGAGCAGGGCCCGCTCCGCGTCGTCCTTGGCCACCCGCACTTCACGGGCGCCGTGGGCCCTGCACAGGTCGCTGATGGCCGCGGCCTGCGACTCGAGGTCGTCCCGGAGCCCGTCCACCTCGATGAGCAGGAGGGTCGCGCAGTCCATGGGCAGGCCGCAGTGCAGGGACGCCTCCACGGCGTGGATGACGAGCTGGTCCATCATCTCCAGGGTGGCGGGGACCATGCCCGCGGCCACGATGGCCGACACCGTCTCGCTGCCCTCCTCGATGCTGTCGTAGATGGCCAGGAGCGTCTTGACGGACTCGGTCTGGCGCACGACTTTCACGAGCACCTCGGTGCAGATGCCCAGGGTCCCCTCGCTGCCCACGAACAGGCCCGTGAGGTCGAAGCCCGGGATGTCCGCGGCCTTGCCGCCCAGCTTCTCCACGCGGCCGTCGGGGAGGACCACCGTGAGGCCCAGCACGTGGTTGGAGGTGACGCCGTACTTGAAGCAGTGGGGCCCGCCTGCGTTCTCGGCCACGTTGCCGCCCAGGGTGGCGGCCTTCTGGCTCGCGGGGTCGGGGATGAACTGGTAGCCCAGGGGCGCCAGGGCGTTGCCCAGCTCCAGGTTGAACATTCCCGGCTGGACCCGGGCCCGCAGGTTCGGGATGTCGATCTCCAGGAGGCGGTTCATGCGGATCATCTCGATGACCGCGCCGCCCCCGAAGGGGATGGTGCCGCCGGTGAGGTTGGTGCCCCCGCCCCGGGGCACGAAGGGCCTGCCGTGGCGGTTGCAGCACTGGACCACCTTGGCCACCTCCTCGGTGGACTGCACGAAGACCACCGCCTCGGGGCGATGTTCCTCGAGGTAGCCGTCGTACTGGTAGAGCTGGAGGTCCACGCTGGACGCCAGCACGTTGGATCCGCCTACGATCTCCCTGAGATCCCGGATGAAGGCCTGCTCGCTCATCGCTCACACTCCCTGGTTGCTCCCGCAGGCGGGGGGCCTCGGGATGCATTGGCACGCTGTAGGTTCTGGATTGGGCTGCCCGATTCTAGCGAGAGTCAAGGGAATGTCTAACCTTATCCATGGGAAGGGTTTGGGGTGCGGAGGCGGCGGTTTTCCGTTCCGGCAATCCGTACGCGGCTTCCCCCGCGAAACCGTCGGAGAGCGCCGGGGTCCGCGGGGGAAAAGTTGCCGGATCGTCAATCAGAAGCTGGTGCCCAGACTCCAGGTGAGGCTGGTGGCGTCCCGGAAGATCTTCCCGTCCCGGTCCTTGACGTCCCTGTTTAGGCTGTCCCGCCGGACCTCGAGGCGCGTGAAGGTGGCATGCCACCGGCGTTCCACGCCCAGGGAGCCGGAGTGGGCGGTGAGGTTGGCCGAGGGGTCCAGGGCGATGGCCCTGGCCACCGTGGCGTCCGCGCCCAGGCGGATGCCCGTGTCGTCCCGGAGGGTCTCCAGGCGGCCGTAGGCGCTCCAGCGGTCGTTGAACGGGTACTTGCAGATGGCCCCGAAGCCCGTCCAGCTGGCCTTGTCGCCGGAAGGCAGGTCCTCGCGCCCGTTCTCGGCCTCCCACTGGAGGGTGGTGGCGCCCCAGACCCACTGGCCCGCGAAGGAGACCCGCGTGCGCTTGCGGCCTTCGGCGCCCCTGACGGCCGCGGCGCCCAGGCCGTCCTGTTCGGCCCCGGAGAAGGCCATGAGGGTGGCGAACCTGTCCGCGGCGCCGCCGTGATTGTAGGTGAGGCCCACACCCGCGGTCTTGCCGCGGTTGTTGTCCTGCACCCGGTCCTCGCCGTTGAAGACCCACACGTCCGAACTCCAGGAGCCGCTGAAGGCGTGGTGCCAGTTCAGGCCGACCTGGGCGCAGGGGATGGCGTACGTGAAGAGAATGCCCCGGGTGGCGGGCACGTTCAGGGTGGCGTCCAGGACCTCCATGCCGATGGCCGTGTACATCCGCCCGAACTTGAGCGTCTCGTTCCCGCCGCTCCAGGTGACCATGGCCTCGGGCCAGGCCAGGGACCCGGTCTCCGCGGGCGTGGTGCCCGAGACGGCGGTGATGGCGTTCAGGAACTTCCCGGTCTGGCCTCCCAGGATCGTGAACTTCAGGCCGAAGCCGTCGGGGAGGGTCACGTCCGCGCCCACCTGCAGGCCGTCCAGGGACAGCTGGCCCCCGCCCGCGTCCACGGTGCGCAGGAAGAGGGCGCCGTCCGGGGTCTGGCGGTCCGAGGCCGCGCCGGAGGCCCACACGGCGCCCCGCCATTTGACAACGGGGCCCGCGGAGGCGGGAGGGGTCTGGGCGGCAAGGGCCAGGGAGGCGATGAGGGCAAAGGTGATGCGCGTGCGCATGACGGCTCCAGGTGGGGGAGAAGGAAGGGCGGGGGTGCGTCGGCGCCGCGCCCTCCCGCCCTGGATTCCAGCCAGGGCCCCTGGGGGCCCCGGAGTCAACGTTTCGTCAAAGCCTAGAGCGCGTCCGTGTAGGCCACTTCGCCGTGGAGACCCATGTCCAGGCCGGACTCCTCGACGCCGTCCTCGACCTTCACCTTGGTGATGCGGTCGATGATCCAGAGCATGCCATAGGTGAACACGAAGGCCCAGGCGCTGGAGATGGCCACGGCCGCCAGCTGCTTGAAGAAGAAGCTCGTGCCGCCGCCGGTGAGCAGGCCGTTGGTGACGATGGCGGGGTTCCAGGACTTGTCCGCGAACATCCCCAGGAAGATGATGCCGATGAAGCCGCCCACGCCGTGCACGCCCCACACGTCGAGCGCGTCGTCCCAGCCCAGGCGGTTCTTGAGGGCGACGGCGTAGTAGCAGATCACGCCGGAGAGGATGCCGATGAGCGCGGCGGTGGCCGGCGACACGTAGCCCGCGGCGGGGGTGATGGTGGCCAGGCCCGCGACGGCGCCCGTGAGGAGGCCGAGGAACTTGGGCTGCTTGGCGTTCATCCATTCGACCACGAGCCAGGTGACGGCGGCGAAGGAGGCGGCCACGTCGGTGTTGATGAAGGCCGAGGTGGTGACGGAGTCCACCTGGAACTCGCTGCCGGCGTTGAAGCCGTACCAGCCGAACCACAGGAGGCCGGTGCCCAGCGCCACGAGGGGGATGCTGTGGGGGATGCTGTCGACGACCTTGCGCTTGCCCACGTAGAGGACCGAGGCCAGGGCCGCGATGCCCGCGGTGTTGTGCACGACGATGCCGCCGGCGTAGTCCAGGACGCCCCACTGGGCCAGGATGCCGTCGGGATGCCAGACCATGTGGCAGAAGGGGAAGTACACGAAGATCAGCCAGGCCGTGAGGAACCACATGTAGGCCTTGAAGGTCACGCGGTTCGCGAAGGCGCCGGTGATGAGCGCCGGGGTGATGATGGCGAACATCATCTGGTAGGCCACGTGGACGAAGGTGGGGATGCCCAGCGCGACGTTGCCCTGGTAGAGGCTGTGGAGGGTGATGCCCTTGAGGAAGGCGTGGGTGAAGGGGTTGCCGATGATCCCGTGCACGGAGGGGCCGAAGCACATGGAGTAGCCGAAGGTGAACCACAGCACGGTGGTCCAGCCCATGGACACGAAGCTCTGGATCATGATGCCGAGCACGTTCTTGCGGGCGCAGAGCCCGCCGTAGAAGAACGCCAGGCCCGGGGTCATGAGCATGACGAGGCTGGCGCAAAGGATCATGAATCCTGTGTTGCCAGTGTTGATCTGAGGTAACACGTGACCTCCTTGGGAAAGGGATGGGGAAAAGGGGTTGGAATGGCGCGTAAGGGGAGGGTCCAGGGCAGGGCCCGGCCAGGAGGCGCGGCAGGCGCGCTCCCCAAGTGCAGGGCCTTCCCTGCGGAGTGGATGAGGACATAAAGACGTTGATATGAAGACCGGCTTCTCGGGTATAAAGATTGCGTAAAAAAGTGTCCCCTAGGCCACCACAGCCCTGATTGCTGTGAGGGAAATCACATTGTTCCTGCTCAATTCCTCCGGCGCCCGGAGGGCCGGATTCCGTAAATGGAATTTTATCTGCGCGCGGAGTTTTACTGAATTTCAAATCTTAATTCCGGATCGGCGGTGCAAAGGGTGGAGGATGAGTTAAAAATTTCATGGCCAATGAAAATCATTATTCAGCAAGGTTCTGTGGCCTGGCCGCATTGTGGGAAACCGGGGGTGCATATGGGGGCGGCAGGGTGGGTAAGGACGGTCATCGATGTGCCGGTTCCTTTCGGTGGCATTCTTTTTCAGCGCCTCAGCGAATCCTCTGCGCCTCTGCGTTTAAGGGTTTACCAGGGGCAAGCGGCGCCCCGAATGGGCGGACGGCAACCACCTCGGAAGGAATCAAACGCAGAGGCGCTGGGGATTCGCAGAGGCGCTGGGATGGTACGCATTACGGCTGTTTTCGAATAGTATCCAGCGGGTGATCTCAAAATGATAAACAAAATATTATCAATTTTTAGATTCGACCTTCAGCATGCATCGCCACGGGTGCTTGGTGGCCGATTGCATTTATTAAGATCCAATTTAAATCCATGTCCACACCTCCTGCCGGAATCTCCCCGAGGCAGGATGCGCCTGGATTCGTACCTCGGACACCCGGCGGCGGCCCGGGTTACGTTCCCCCCGGGACGCCCGACGGCAGGCCCCGGGTCCTCTGGAGCTTTGTGACATCATGGGCAGACCCGCCGCCCAGGAGAACCCTCCCGTGACCTCCGATCCCAGCCCCGCCTCCGGCCCCATCGTGGTGGCCCTGGGCTCGGACGCGCGGAGCCTGCGGCTGGTGCATGCCGGGTTCCGCATGGCGCGGGAGCAGGGCCGGCCCTGGGTGGTGGCCCACGTGGAGGTGCCGGGGTGGGAGACCCCCGAGGAGGCCGACCAGGCCCGGGTCTGGCTGGAGGAGGCCCACGAGCTGGGCGCCGAGGTCATCTGGCTGAAGGGGCCCACCGTGGTGGCCGGCCTCCTCATGCTGGCCCGCAAGCGCGCGCCTTCGCTCATCATCATGGGCGTGACCCGGGCCCGGGGTCCCTGGGACCGCCTGGAGAGCTCCCGGGCCAAGGAGATGCTCGGGCGCAACCTGGACGTGCGCATCCTGCCGCTGCCGCTGGACTCCGCCCCGCCGGTGGACTTCGCCTGGAGGAACCTCGGAGACCTGGTGGGCATCGCCGGGGCCCTGGCGGTGATCCTCACGATGGCCGGCCTCTTCGCCGCGGCGCTCGCGGTGGTGCTCGGCTTCCCCGCGGTGCCGGCGGTCTTCGCCCTGGCCCTGGCCTTCATTCTCCACCGCTGGGGCCGGGTCGTGGGAGCGGCGGCCACCCTGGCCTCCTTCCTCGTCTACGGTCTCTTCTTCAACCGGGCCTCCGGTATGGTGCCGGTGGACGGCTGGCCCCGCTTCATGGCCTTCGCGGCCACCGTCCTGGGCGCCCAGGCCCTGGTGGACCTGGTGGGCCAGCTGCGCCAGGAGACCCGCCTGGGCCGGCGCCGGGAGGCGGAGACCGTTCTGCTCATGCTCCTGGGGCGGGGACTGGCCCGCTGCTCCACGGTCCAGGAGGTGGCCGGGGTCCTGGTCCGGCGCCTGCGGAGCCTCTTCCAGGCCGAGGCCTGGGTGCTCCTGCCGGCGGAGGGGGACCTCTGGACCCGCCTGCCCGGGGGCGGCGACGCACCGCCCTGCGCGCCGCCCTCCGGGCTCCTGCCGGAATTCAGCGCCGCCGTCGCCCGCGAGGATCCCCTGGAGCCCTTCTTCGAACCGCCCTGCTCCTTCGTGCCCCTCGCGGGCACCGGCGGCACCGAGGGCCTCCTCCAGATACGCCTGGCCTCCGGGGGCCGCGTGCCCCAGGAGCGCTGGGGCCTCCTCCAGGCCTTCGCCGTGCAGGGCTCGCTGGCCCTGGAGCGGATCCGGGCCGTGGAGACCGCCCACAGCGTCCGCATGGAGAACGAGACCGAGCGCATGCGCAGCACCCTGCTGGGGGCGGTCTCCCACGACCTGAGGACGCCGCTGGCGGCCATCCAGGGCGCGGCCACGAGCCTGCTCCTGCCCGAGGAGGCCCTGACCGAGGCCTCCCGGCGCGACCTGCTGATGATGATCCGGGAGGAGAGCGAGCGCCTGTCGCGCCTCCTGGGCAACCTCCTGGACCTCACCCGGCTCGAGAGCGGGATCATCCGGGTGCGCAAGGAATGGCAGCCCCTGGACGAGGTGGTGGGTTCGACCATCGGGCGCCTGGAGCGCCAGGGGCCGGTGCCGGTGCGCGTCCTCCTGCCCGCGGACCTGCCCCCGGTGCCCCTGGACGGGGGGCTGATGGAGCAGGTGCTCCAGAACCTCCTCGTCAACGCCCGGCTCCACGCCGGGGACGGCGAGGTGCTGCTGGAGGCCTGGGCGGCGCCGGATTCCATGGAACTGGCGGTGTCGGACCGGGGCCCCGGCGTCCCGGCCGAATACCAGGCGCGGATCTTCGACAAGTTCTTCCGCATGCCCGGCCAGCTCCGGGACGGCGGCGCGGGCCTGGGGCTGGCCATCTGCGACGCCATCGTGAAGGCCCACGGAGGCCGGATCTGGGTCGAGGACCAGGAGGGCGGCGGGGCCCGGTTCCGCGTCAGCCTGCCCCAGGACGGCCCTCCCCCCCTGCTGCCTGACCCTGAACCCGTGCCGCCGGAGCCCGCCCCGTGACGCAGCCCCTGATCCTGATCATCGAGGACGAGGCGCCCCTGCGGCGCTTCCTGGTGCCCACCCTCTCCACCCAGGGCTACCAGGTGGATGTGGCCTCCACCGGGGCCGAGGGCATCCTCCTGGCGCGCAGCTACAACCCGGACATCATCCTGCTGGATCTGGGCCTGCCCGACCGGGACGGGCTGGAGGTGCTGAGGGAACTGCGCGACTGGAGCCGCAAGCCCATCCTGATCATCTCGGCGCGCAACCAGGAGACGGACAAGGTCCGCGCCCTGGACCTGGGGGCGGACGACTACCTCACCAAGCCGTTCGGCGCCGCCGAGCTGCTGGCGCGCATCCGCGTCGCCCTTCGGCACGCCGCCGGGTCCGGGCGGGAGACGCCGCTCCTTCGGGTCGGGTCCCTGTGCCTGGACCTGGAGAAGCGGGAGGTGGCCATGGACGCCGTGCCGGTCAAGCTGACGCCGCTGGAGTACCGGCTCCTGGAGGCCCTCGCCCGCCGGGCCGGGAAGGTGGTCACCCACGCCCAGCTCCTCAACGACGTGTGGGGCCCCACCGGGGAGGGCCAGACGCACTACCTGCGGATCTACATGGGGACGCTCCGCCGGAAGATCGAACCCGATCCGACCCGGCCGCGGTACCTCCTCACGGAGCCCAGCATCGGCTACCGATTGAACGTGGACTAGGGATAACGTTTTTATGAAAGCCCGGCTCTGTCCGGGCGAGCCTGGGCGTGAAGGCCGTGGGCCGGACTTCCCGGAAGCGGCGGGAACGGGAATTTAATTGAAAGGTTTCCAGTGTTTGACGACCAGGTGTTCGGTTTTGTGCATCCGTGGGCGTCCGGTCCCGTTCAAATTAATGTCATTAATTAAATAACATATTAAATGAGTATGATAATCCGCTAAAGGCATTCATTTTGAATGTTAACCATCAGAAAGATGTTGAGTTTTAGGGGCCCATGGACGATAAAGGAGGGGCTGGGGCGGTCAGAGCGCTATGGGTAATGTTTCATACATACTGTCGCCGGGTGCGCTTTACGCGCTCCTGGGATGCCTAAGCTTCGCCTTCCTGGCGCTCCTCCCGGTCCTGCCGGGGAAGAGCCCCTACTATGTGCATTCCGCGCTGGTGCTGTTCTTCAATATCGCCACCATCGCCCTGGCCCTGGCCAAGGCCCGGGATCTCCCCGAGGAGCGGACGGGATGGCGGATCTTCGCTCTGGGGGTGGCCGTTTCCATGCTCGGCAACGCCCTTTGGCTGGTCCTCCCCATCGCTCCCGGCGCCGCCGCGCCGATGAGGGCCGTGGCCTACGCTGCGACGCCATTGTCGGCGGCCATCCTGGCCCTGGCGGTGTGGAGCTGGCCCTGGCGGGGACGCGACAGCCACCGGGGGCTCAACCTCCTGGGCAGCCTCGTGTTCTGTCTTTCGTTCCTTCTCCTTCCCTGGATCAGGGGCGTCTGGAGTCCGGTCATGGAGGGCGCTCCTCCGCTCCGGATCTTCGTGATCACGCTCTGTTCGAGGCTGGTCCTGGCGGGAGGCCTGGCGTCCTTCCTGGTGGCCGGGGACCCCCGCCGCCTGCGCGGGCCTCTGGGGTGGCTGCTGCTCAACTGCAGCCTCCTGTTCGTGCAGGGCGCCTTCCTGTCCCATTCCATGGCGCGCATGGACGTGGCCGCCAGGTCCCCCTGGTTCGCCCTGACGCCCCTCATCACAGGCGCCCTCTTCCTGGCCGCCTACACGCGCCACGCCGCGGAAGTCCCCACCGAGGAGGCCCGGCTGGGGAACCACCTTCCCGGCCTCCTGCTGCACGTCCCCTTCCTGGCCACCTCCACCCTCATCGTCGTGGCCATCATCGAAGGCAGGCCTCCGGGACCCGGGGTGCTTCTGGTCTTCCTGCTGATGACGGCCTCGCTGGTGCTGCGCCAGTTCCTCCTGCAGGAGCAGCTGATGGCCTCCCACCGGGAGATGGAGGAGCGGGTGCGAAGCCGCACGGTGGAACTGGAGCGCATGCAGGACGTGGTCCTGCTCAACGAGCGCCTGAACGCGGTGGTGGTGCTGGGTGCGGGGCTCGTGCACGACCTGAACAAGGGCCTGGGCTCCATCCTGTCGGCCGCCGAGGTGCTGCAGATGGAACTGGAGCGCCGAATGAAGGTCTCCGGGTTCGCCGTGGAGGCCATCATCCAGGCCGTGGAGCGCTCGGCGGTCCTGTCCTCGCGGGTGATGGACTTCTCCCGGCGGCTGCAGGAGGAGGGGGAAGTGAGGGACCTGCGCCGTGAGCTGGGCGCGCTGGAGGGGCTCCTCAAGCTCCTGGTGCCCTGCGGCGTCCACCTGGTCATGCAGCCCGGGCAGGAACCGGCGCCCGTGCGCATCCACACCGAGGACCTCAAGCAGATCCTGCTGAACCTGGTGGCCAACGCCCGGGACGCCATGCCCGGAGGCGGCACGATCCGGGTGGCGGTGGGCAAGGAGACCCTCACCGGCGAGACGTACCTGGACGTCGAGGACACCGGCACCGGCATCCCCGAGGAGACCCGCGCCAGGATGTTCGAACCCTTCTTCACCACCAAGGATCCCGGCACCGCCACGGGCCTGGGGCTGGCCTCGGTGAAGGTCCTGCTGGAGCGGGTCCAGGGGCGGGTGGAGGTGAGCTCGTCCATGGGCGCGGGCACCCGGTTCCGGCTGCTCTTTCCGGCCGCGGCGTCGGTGCACGCCTAGAAGCGTTCCACCTTCCCGATGTCCACGAACATCTCCAGGGGATCCACCAGGAGCCCGTCCCGCACCGATGCGTCCAGCAGGTAGGTGTGGTCGTCCAGGGTGCGCACCGGGTCGCCCAGGGGGTCGAACACATGGTTGCCCGCGCCCGCGAAGGTTTCCAGCGGGTGCTCCGAGGCGCTCACGCAGCAGCCCACCGCGAACACGCCGTTCTCGATGGCACGCGCCTGGAGGAGGGCGCGCCACACGTGGTCGCGCCGCCAGGGCCACCAGGCCGGGGCCACCAGGGCGTCGCAGCGGGTCTGGAGGCGCAGCGCCCGGGCCTGTTCGGGGAAGCGCAGGTCGTTGCAGTTGAGCAGGCCGAGGGTCCAGTCGCGGAACCGCACGGCCACGTACCGGTCGCCGGGCTCCCAGAGGTCGAACTCCCCGTTGGGCCGGAAGAGGTGGACCTTGTCGTAGCTGGCCCTCTCGGCCCCGCCCTCCCAGAACGTGAGGCGGTTGCGCCGCTCCTCCGTGATCGACCCGAAGACGAAGCCGGTGCGGGGGTGGTCCCCGGAGACGCGCCGGAACCGGGCGCGGGCCAGGGCCGGGTCCAGGGTGCGCCGGTAGCCGTGGAGGAAGCCCTCGGGAAAGACCACCAGGTCCGCCCCGCCCGCGGCTGCACGGGCCGCCTCCTCCTCCATGCGGACGAGGTTGGATTCCACGTCCATGCATACGAACCGGGACAGGTGGATCTTCATGGCCGCTCCCCGCATTGACAGGCCCGGAAGGCCCCCAGCATCATGATACGTGAGGTGTTCCTTGATTCGCGCGGCACGGTTCCTTCTTCCCTGCCTCGTGGCCGGCGTCCTGGGCGCGCAGGTCCACGGGATCCGCACCGCGGATCTCGACCCGGCGACCCCGCCGTGCATGGATTTCTTCCGGTACGCCAATGGCGGCTGGATGAGGGCGAACCCCGTTCCCCCGGACCGCCCTTCCTGGGGCGCCCTCGACGAGATGGAGGCGCGCGTCGGAGCGGTGCTGCGCGAGGCGCTCGAGGACGCCGCAGCCTCCGGGGCCCCCGAGGGCAGCGTTCCCCGGCAGGTGGGGGACTTCTTCACGTCGGGGATGGACACGGACTCCGTCGTCCGGGGGGGCCTGGCGCCCCTGCGGGAAGGACTGGCCCGCATCGACGGCATGGGGGACCTGGCGGGCCTGGGAAGGGAGCTCGCGCGGCTCCACCTCACGGGCGCCCGGGCCGCCTTCGAATTCACGGTGGGTCCTGATGAAAGGCGCAGGACGGTCAACGTCGCGCAGCTGGCCCAGGGCGGGCTGGGGATGCCGGACCGGGACGACTACCTGGCCGAGGGGAGCCGCGAGGCCCGGGCCGCCTACCTCGACTACCTGGCGCGCCTGTTCACCCTTGCGGGCGAGAAGCCCGCCCTGGCGAGGGCCCACGCCGGCATCGCGTTCGACATGGAACGGCGCCTGGCCGGCGTTTCCATGACCCAGGCGGAGCGGCGGGATCCCATGGCCGCCTGCCGCCGGCTGTCCCAGGAGGACCTCTCCGCCCTCGCGCCCCGCTTTCCCTGGCGGGCCTATTTCGAGGCCGCGGGAATCGGCGCCCGCGAGGAGCTCCTGGTGCGCCAGCCGGCGTTCCTGGCCGGGCTCTCGGCCATGGCGGCCGATACGCCCGCGCCCCAGTGGCGGGCGTACCTCAAGGCGCGCCTGCTGGACGCCAGCGCCCCCTTCCTGGGCGGGGCCTTCGAGGACGCCTCCTTCGCCTTCCACGGGACGCGCCGGCCCCCGCCGCGGTGGCAGCGGGTGGCGCGCGCCACGGACGCGGCCCTGGGAGGGGCCCTGGGACGGATGTACGTGGCCCGGACCTTCTCTCCCAGGTCCCGGGTTCGCGCCCAGGACCTGGCGGCCCAGGTGTGCGTCGCGCTCAGGGAGCGGATCCGGGACCTGCCCGGGCTGACTCCGCCCGTCCGCGCGGCGGCCCTGGACAGGCTGGACGCCCTCGCCGTGAAGGTGGGCTACCCCGACGAATGGCGGGACGAACCGGCCCTGAAGGTGGACCGATCCGGCTACCTTGGCAACGTACAGCGGGCGGCGGCCTTCGCGTTCCGCAGCCAGGTGGCCCTGGTGGGCCGGCCCGTGGACGGATCCCGGTGGCCCGGGTCCTCCGCCGCGGTGAAGGCCCGTTACGACGCGCGGCTCAACGAGCTCTACCTGCCCGCGGGGCTCCTCCAGCCGCCCTTCTTCGATCCCAGGGCCGACGACGCGTCGAATCTCGGGGCCCTCGGCGTCCTCATCGGCCACGAGCTCACCCGGGACGGGAACCTCCCGGGCCCGGGCGGCCTGGAGGCCGCCTTCGCGGCGCTGCAGAAGGGCCTGGAAGGCCGGCCGCGGCCGTCCGTCGACGGGTTCACCCCCGAGCAGCGCTTCTTCCTGGCCTATGCCCAGAGCCGGCGAATCCATGCGCGGGAGGGGGCGGTGCGGGACGGCGTGAACGCGTCCCTGGCCGGACTGCCCGGATTCGCGGCAGCCTTCGGGTGCGGGGCCCAGGGGCCCCCGCGCCAACCGCCGGCGCCACCCGGGGCCAGGTGATCAGGGCCAGGCCAGGCCCGCGGCCCCCGCGGCCACGAGGCAGGCACCGGCCCACTGCCGGAAGGTGGGGCGCTCCCCCAGGGCCCTGGAGAAGACCACCGCGAAGACCACCGAGGTGTTGCGCAGGGTGGCCACGAGGCCCGCGCCGCCCAGGGCCAGGGCCTCGAGGTAGAGCAGGAAGCTGGCGGTGCACAGCAGGCCGGCCCCCAGCACCAGGGCCCGCTGGGAGGAGACGAGGTCCGGGCGCGGGAGGCCCCGCGCCAGGATCTGGATGGGAAGGCTCACGGCCATGGAGGTCGCGTAGAGCGGGATGGCCTGCGCCCCCCGGGCGAGGCTGAACTTGTAGCAGAGGGTGTAGCCGGCGATGGCCGCGCCCACAGAGGCGGCCCAGGCCAGGCTGCCGCGGCCGGCGCCCCGGCCGGGGGCGAGGCCCATGAAAGCCAGGCCCGCGCCCACCGTCCCCACCGCCAGGGCGGAGGAGAGCCGGAGGGACTCGCCCAAGAGGAGGACCGAGACGGGCCACACCAGCAGGAGGGAGCCTCCGCGCATCCAGGTGTAGCTCCAGCCCAGGGGGGAGGTCCTGAGGGCCCTGGCCAGGGCGAGGAAATACAGCCCCTCGAAGGCCCCCGCCCCCAGGCCCCAGGCCAGGGACGTGCCGGAAGGGAAGGCCCGCCCCGGAAGGAAGGGGCAGATGGCCGCCGTGGCCAGGAACGAGATGGCCAGGATGCCCCCGGAGGCGGCCTCGATGTCGGAGGCCTTCTTCAGGAGGGCGTTCCAAAGGGCGTGGAGCAGGGCCGACATCAGGACCAGGGACGCCAGCGCCATGGGGTGGCCTCAGGGGCGGACCAGGAGGGTGAGGGTGCCCACCGCGCGGTTTTTCATGACGCCGTCCAGGGGCCGGTGGAGGCCGGCCTGGATCCGCATGCGCCGGAGGACCTGCTCGCTGGCTGCGCCCAGGGGATTGTCGAACGTGTATTCCAGGCCCGCCACCCGGGTGAAGGGCGGGCGTCCCGGTCCCGGGTCCCACAGGGCGGTGCCCTCGAGGTAGGCGCGGAGGGCGCCGCCGGCCTCCCCCCGCCACCGCAGGAAGCGGTCCCCCGCGGCCAGATGCGCGGGCAGGGCGGGCTGCTCCACCTGGTTGCATTCCAGGCTCGCGGGCAGGAGGCTCGTGGCGGTGCCCCCCAGGTGGAAGGCCTCGCCACCGGCGCCGCCCTGGGTGATCCGGCCCCCGGAGGTCCGCAGGGTGACGGGAACGCCGGGATTCTCCAGGCGCAGGGCCACCTCGGCCCGCAGGAGGTTCCAGCGGTTCCCGGCGGTGGCGCCGGGGAACCACTGGACGTTCGGAACCAGCGCGATGCCCCAGGCGCCCCGGGCCCACAGGGCCTGCATCCCGGCCCGGAGCCCCAGGATGCTCCGGGTGCGGGCGGCGCCGCCATCCAGGGGCTCCACCCGCTCCGTGGCCGCCACGGGGCTGAACCAGAAGGGGACCTCCCCCCGGTCGTCCCAGGTGAGGGAAAGCTCCAGGCCCTGGCGCCGGGTGTCCGCGGCCACCGGCGCGAACCGCTGGCGGGAGGGGCGCGCCGTGGCGCTGAAGGCGGTGAACGCGGGCCGCCAGGCCCAGGCGGCGCTGGAGACGCCCGCAACCGCGCCCCGGGGCCCGGCGCCGTCGCCGAAGCCCGCCAGGGCCTGCCAGGAAAGGCGCCCCAGGAGGTCCGCCCCCGCCAGGCCCACCTGCCAGCTGGATCCCGATGGCGCCAGGCTCGCGCCGGAGCCGAGCTGGATCCACGGGTTGGCCGCGGCGCGGTAGGGGACGGAGGGGAGGGGGCCCGGAACCCGGGGCAGGGCCACGGGTTCGGCCGGGGGGGCCAGGACGGCCTTCGCGGTGAGGAACCGGGGTTCCGGCGCCGGCGCGGCCCCGAGCGGAGGCAGGGTCAGGTCCAGCCGGCGGATCTCCATGCCCCGGGCGTCCAGGGTGGTGAAGAAGAGGCTCCTCCCGTCGGGGCTGGGGGCCGGGTTCCAGGCTCCGGCCACCGTGCGCGTCATGACCTGGGGGGCCTGGAAGGCCGGGGCGCCCCCGTCGCGCGTGAAGGGCACCTTCACCACCTCCACGCCGCCGTCCACCTCGCACCCGGCCCAAAGGAGCCCCCTGGCCTCGTCCACGAAGGCCTTGCCCACCGCCTGGCCCGGCAGGGCCACCCGCCGGCCCTCCAGCTCCAGAACCCAGACCGCGCCGCGGTGGACGGGCTCGAGGGTCCGCCAGCGGGCAGGGGGCAGGGATCCAGGGGCACGGTCCACCCCCGAGCCGAGGTGCCACAGGGCGGGACGGCGGTGGAGGGTCCCTTCCGCGTCCGCATGCTTGAGCTGGAACCGTACGGTGGCGTCGTCGACCCATTCCGCCTGGTGGGGCGTGCGGTGGTCCAGGGCGGGAAGGGAGGCCGCGGGCGTGCGGGCGGGGCTTTCCGGGGCCACGTCCGTCACGAGGTTCAGGGGATCGGCCTTGGCGGGCTTTTTCGGGGGGTCCGGGTCCTGCAGCTTCCAGATCCGGAGGCCGGACTGCCCCCGGGCTTCCAGCGACGCCAGGAGCCGCGTGCCGTCCGGGCTCACGGCCAGGTCCCGCAGCCCGCCGCCGCTGCGCAGGAACAGCTCGCCTTCCCGGAGGCCCTGGGCCTTCAGGCGGAGCTCCCACTCCAGGGCGTCGTGGGCGGCTTCGGCCTGGAAGCGCTGGTATCCGTCCACCGCCGAGAAGCCGAAGGTCGCGAGGAAGGCTTCATCGAAGGACCGGTTCCGCTTGGAGGCCAGCTGCTTCCATAGGTTCCGGAGCACCTCGGGCTGGGCGGGCCGCTGACGCTCCAGCCACTCCAGGTAGGTGGAGCCCACCTCGTAGGCCATGCTGCCCCCCAGGAAGCCCTGGGTGCCGTTCAGGGCTCCATAGGACGGGAGTTTCCCGGCCCGGGCCCACTGGCGGATCAGGGCCGCCCGGAGGGCGCTGTGGGGCCGGCCGGACCCGGTGATGCGGCCTTCCGCCAGGGTCGCATAGCCCTCGGTGACCCAGCGGGGGCACTTCAGGACCAGGGGTCCGATGGGCAGGCCGAAGAGGGTGTCCAGGACGGTCTGCGCGCGCCTGGGGCGCATGAGGTGGTGGATGTGGGTCATTTCGTGGCTGACGAGTTCCTCCGTCCAACTGCCGAGGGCGTTGCCGAGGAGATCGTCGCTGCGGGGTTCCGTGGCCCAGAGGATCACGTAGGGGTTGGACAGGAGGGGCACGGCCATGCCGTTGGGATCGGCCATGGGGTCCACCAGGACCACCTGGACGGGCCGCGGGCTTTCATAGCCCACGAGGGTGGCCACCTGCGCGTGGATGCCTTCGACGCGGGAGGCCACGTCCTGGGCCCAGTCCGACAGCAACGGCGGGTAGTGGATCCGGTAGTGGGCGGTGGTGAGGGTGCGCCACGCCGCATTCGGGGCCTGGATCCCGGCCGCCGTCGAGGGAAGCGCGGCCAGGACCGCCAGCGCGGAGGGAAGGAGGGAGGGGCGGCGGGAAGGGTCCATGGGCGGCATCCTTGTCGCCCTTCAGACTACCTTCGGTTCAGTACATCTGGTACCAGGCGAGGGCTCCGGTGTTGGCGGAGATGGCCACCTTCGCGCGCTCCCAGGGGCAGGTGAACACGTAGACGAGCTCGTCGGGATAGCCGGGGCTGTCGGGCCGCTTCGTCTCCACCTGGGAGAACCCGCGCACGTAGCCGTGGAGGTTGAGGTTGGCGATGGCCGAGTCAAGGTTGACCGCCACCCACGTGAACTCCATGGATTTGCATCCGGGAATGGAGGGCGGGGACAGGAAGAAATCCGAGAAGAGGCCTCGGGTGCATTTCACGCTCGCGGAGCGGGGCCGGGGAAGGACGGAACCCGCCTCCTCGGGCACCTGGTACTGGGCCTCGTAGAACAGGGTCCAGCGCTGGACGTCGCTGGCCTTGGACATGAGCCAGGCGGGGTCGGCCCCGTTGTCGCCACGCATCAGGCGCAGGTCCAGGGTCGCGGGGGAATGGGTCCCCTGAAGTCCATGGGATGCGTACCGCTTGGCGGCGGACGCCAGGCCGTTCAGGTCGACGAGGCCCTGGGCGGCGAGGGCGCCGGCGGCGCAGAGAAGGATCATGGCTGATTTTAATATGAACATGACGTCTCCTATTGGAGTGGATGAAATGTGGGTTCCATGCCGCTTGAGTTCAAGCGACATGGAACCCTTACCCATGGGTTAAGGCAATAAATGATTGAAAAATTATGTATAAAAAAGGGTGGATGAAACAAGCCGGGGGGTCGTGGCGATTGACGTCTGCGCAGCTGTGTAGTTGATCGGCAATGACAATTCTAGCAAAACCAGGAGACCCCCCGGCTCTGCCGGGGTGGCAGTAGAAGTTTGACATTTCAGGGAGTCCATCCTGGAATCTCCGATTGTGAGCCGCCAAGCACACGAAAGGAGGTCCAAGATGGACTCGTCGGAAAGTCTAAGCCACTCCCGGTGGGAGTGTAAGTACCACGTGGTGTTTATCCCAAAATGTCGAAGAAAGACGCTCTACGAGAAGTTACGACCACATCTGGGTGAGGTGTTCCGGCAACTGGCCGCGCAGAAGGAATGCCGGATCGAGGAGGGGCACCTCATGGCCGATCACGTCCATATTCTGATTTCGATTCCGCCAAAGTATGCCGTGGCGCAGGTGATCGGGTTCATCAAGGGTAAGAGCGCGATTCACCTCGCCCGCGTGTATGGGGAGAGGAAGCGCAACTTTGTAGGCCAGAACTTCTGGGCGCGCGGCTACTTCGTATCGACAGTGGGCCGAGATGAGACGGTCGTGCGCGAATACATCCGAAAACAGGAAAAGGAGGACGAGCGATTTGAGCAACTGTCCCTGTTTCGCTGACCAGGCACCTCCAAGGTGCCCATCCTATGATTCGGGGCCGCGTTAGCGACCCCGACCAGCCGCTTTGAGCGGCTCACGTTTTAAACCCCCCGGCTCTGCCGGGGGATGTCTTAGTCGGCTCGACGGGCTCTGCAAGTGTTCATTTCGATTATTGATTTTAAAACAAAATAAACATTAATTAAGTGTCAGGCCACCGTCTCGAGATCCCTTGGCCTGGAATCCAAAGAGAGCTTCCTCGCACTGTTCAATACCACACTGATGCTTGAAGCCATCATGGCCGTCGCGGCGAGGATCGGGTGGATGTGGCCCGTGAGAGCCAGAGGGACGAGCATGGCGTTGTAGACCATCGCCCAGCCGAGGTTCTGCCGTACCCGGCGCATGGCAAGGCGGGCGAGTCCGAGGAACTCCGGGATCCTGCGCAGGTCCCGGTGGACCAGCACCAGGCCCGCGGTCTCCAGGGCCACCCCGGCGCCGCTTCCCATGGCGATGCCCAGGTCCGCCTGGGAAAGGGCCACGGCATCGTTCACGCCGTCGCCGGCCATGGCCGCGGGTCCGATGTTCTGCTGGATCCACGCCAGTTTCTCGCCCTTTTCGATCGGTAGGGCGCCAGCCACGACCCGGTCCTCCGGAATGCCCACGCGGGCGGCCACTTTGATGCAGGTCTCGAGGCGGTCGCCGCTCACCAGCCAGCAGTCGATCCCCATGCGCCGGAGGGCGGCGACGGCGGCGGGGGCCTCGGGCCGCAGGCTGTCCCCCAGGCCCCACAGGGCCAGGCACGCCCCGTCCCGGGCCACCATCACGAGGGAGCCTTCGAGGCCGTCCCCGGCCCACCAGGCCTCGGGGGCGGCGACGCCCTGGGCCCGAAGCCAGGAGGGGCGGCCCACCAGGACCGGTTCGCCGTCGAGGGTGCCGGAGACGCCCAGGCCGGGGTGGTTGACGCGGTTCTCCACCCGGGGCAGGGCGGGGCCCCCGGCCAGGGCGCGGGTGGCCCCCTCCCGGAAGATGCGCTCGGCCAGGGGGTGCACGGCGATCTCCTCCAGCGCTGCGGCCAGGGCCAGCGCCTCGCCTTCAGGCGCGGCGAGGCGGACTCCGGTGAAGTCGAGCCGGCCGGTGGTGAGGGTCCCGGTCTTGTCCAGGACCAGGGCCTTGATGCCGGGCGCCTTCTCGAGCACGTCGCCTCCCTTGAGAAGGATGCCGCGCCTCGCGCACTCGGCCACGGCGGCCACCAGCACCATGGGCGTCGCCAGGCCCAGGGCGCAGGGACAGGCCACCACCAGCACGGCGACGCCGGCCATGAGGGCCTGGGCGGCGGTGGCGGCCCGGGCGTAGGCCACGAACCCGGCCAGGAGCGACAGGGCGATGACCACGGGCATGAACACGGCTGCGATGCGGTCCGCCAGGAGCTGGATGGGGGCGCGGGCCGCCAGGGTGCGCCGCACGCGCTGGACGATCTGGGCCAGACGGGTGCCGGCGCCCACGGCCATCGCCTCCATTTCCACGGTGCCCGAGGACAGGAGGGTCCCCGCGAAGGCCTGGGAGCCCGGCGCGAGGGCCACGGGCATCTGCTCGCCGGTGAGGGAGGACGTGTCGGCCCAGCCCCCGCCTTCCACCACCCGGCCGTCCACGGGGATCCGGCTCCCCTGCCGGACCCGCACCCGGTCGCCTTGGGCCACGGCGTCCAGGGCCGTCTCCCGCCAGGCGCCCTCCACGAGCACCTCGGCGCTGGGGGCGGAGAGCTGCAGGAGGCCGGCCACGGCCCTGCGGGCCTTGCGCCGCGCGCCGCCCTCGATGGCGCGGCCCACCACCAGGAGCGACACCAGCATGGAGGCCGTGTCGAAATACACATGGTGGGTGTGGAGCGCGAGGGCCGAGTAGAGGCTCACCGCGAAGGCCAGCAGGGCCCCGAAGCCCACGAGGCTGTCGGTGTTCGGGGAACCCAGGCGGATCCGGCGCCATCCGGTGACCATGATGGGCCAGCCGCAGTAGAGCAGGACGGGCAGCGCGGCCAGGCCGGTGGTGAGGGTGAAGGCGTCCCGCACCGTCATCGGCAGGGGATCCGGGTCGTAGATGCGCTCCATGAACACCAGGTCCGCCAGCCAGCGCGCCCCGGTGTCGTGGGCGAAGGCGGCGTACATCACCATGGCGTTCATCATGGCGTTGGCGCCCAGGACGATGGCCAGGACGAGCCGAAGCGGCCCGTGGACGCCGGCGTCGCGCTCGTCTTCGGGATCCAGGGGGCTCTGCTCGTGGGCGGGGAAGCCGTGGCGCGCGCAGTGGGCGGCTATGGCTTCCTTGGATACCCGGCCGGGCGCGTAGAGCACCTGGGCCACTTCGGAGACCGTCTCCACCGTGGCCTTCACGACGCCGGGCCGGGCCTGGAGGATGCCCTCCACCAGGGGGGCGCAGGCCGCGCAGGCGATGCCGTCGATCTTGAGCCAGAGCTCCAGGTAGGGGCCCGGGGGCAGGGCGGCGTCCGCCCCCGCCTCGCCCTTGAAGCGGGGCCCCATACGCCGGGCCTCCTCCGGGCCGAGGATCTCGAAGACCGTGGCGCAGCCGGGGCAGCAGAATTCCAGCGTGCCGCCCTCCAGGTGCCGCACCGTCCTGGTCTCGGCGATGGGGGAGAGGCAGAGATCGCAGTGGGCTTTCACTAACCCTCGGTCTTCAGGCTCTTTGCGAGGAGTTGCGTGCGGATGAAGGCGTCGAGGTCGCCGTCCAGGACCTTCTGGGTCTGGCTGGTCTCCTCGAGGGTGCGGTGGTCCTTGACCATCTGGTAGGGGGCCAGGACGTAGCTGCGGATCTGGGAGCCCCAGGCCACGTCGGACTTCTCGCCCGAGGCCTGGGCCACCTTCTCCTCGAACTTGCGCCGCTCCAGCTCGTAGAGGCGCCCCTTGAGGACCTTGAGGGCCGAGGCGCGGTTCTGGATCTGGCTGCGCTCGTTCTGGCAGCTCACCACCAGGCCCGTGGGCAGGTGGGTGAAGCGCACGGCGCTCTCGGTGCGGTTCACGTGCTGGCCGCCGGCGCCGCTGGCCCGGAACACGTCGATGCGCAGGTCCTTCTCGGGGATGTCGATCTCGATGGTGTCGTCCAGCTCGGGGCTGACGTAGACCGCGGCGAAGCTGGTGTGCCGGCGCTTGGCGGCGTCGAAGGGGGAGATGCGCACCAGGCGATGGACGCCGGCCTCGGCCCGCAGGTAGCCGTAGGCGTAGGGGGCCGACACCAGGAAGGTGGCGCCCTTGATGCCGGCCTCGTCCCCGTCCTGGTAGTCCAGCATCTCGGTCTTCCAGCCCTTGGTCTCGCAGTACCGGAGGTACATCCGCAGGAGCATGGCGGCCCAGTCGCAGCTCTCGGTGCCGCCGGCCCCGGGGGCGATGGCCACGATGGCGTTGCTGACGTCCAGCTCGCCGGAGAGCATCATGCGCAGCTCGGCGTCCTCGATCTGGCGGCGCAGGTCCCCTTCCAGGGACTCGGCCTCCAGGAGCATCTCGGCGTCGTCCCGGGCCAGCTCCAGGGCCGTCTCCAGGTCGTCCAGGCCGCCCCCCAGGCGCCTGGCCAGGGCCAGCTCGTCCTGGATGACCCCGCGCTTCTTCAGGATGGGCTTGGCGGCGTCCGGGTTGTCCCAGAAGCCGGGAGCCGCCGTCTGCTCTTCCAACTGCTCGAGTTCCAGGAGCTTGCGGTCGGGGTCCAGGTGCCGGCGCAGCTGGCCGACCCGGGGTTCCAGTTCGTTTTTTGCTCTGACGAGGCTATCAAAGTCCATCCCCCATCGTAGCCGTTCCGGGGCCCCTTCCGAAACCTGGGGGGGGAAGTTCCGCGAATCCCAAGGTATCCTCAGGGGATGCCGGAAACCCTTTCCATCCTTCCCGAGGACATGGAGCCCACCGCGAGGGGGTTCCTGACCGGGCATGGGGGCACCCCGCTGGCCTGGGCCCGGTGGGACCACCCCAGCCCCCGGGGCCGGGTGGTGATCTCCCCGGGCTACGGGGAGCACGGGGAACGCTACCGGCACACCGCCAAGTGGCTGCACCGCACCGGATGGTCCGTCACGGCCATGGACCACCAGGGTTTCGGCCGCAGCGGCGGGGTCCGGGGCGACGCCCGGGGCATCAAGGCCCCGGTGGAGGACCTGGCCCTGGTGCTGCGCCAGGAGCGCCTCAACGACACCCTGAGCCGGGGCTCCCTCCGGCCCGTGTGGCCCCAGGTGCTGCTCGGGCACAGCTTCGGGGGCCTGGTGGGGCTCCTGGTCCTGCTCTGGCACCCGGACACCCTGGACGCGCTCATCGCCTCCAGCCCCGCGGTGGCCCTGCGGGAGATCCCGCTGCCCCTGCGGCTCCTGCAGAAGGTCCTGCTGTACGCCGCCCCCCACCGGCCCCTGGACATCAAGGGGGACAAGACCCAGGTGTGCTCGGACCCCGTGCTTGTCCAGCGCTACTGGGACGACCCCCTCTGCCACCACCTCATCACCGCGGCCTTCCTGGACGCCATGGAGGAGGGGCGCCGGGAGCTCCTGCCCATGGGCGCCGAGCTGGAGCGCCCCATCCTCCTCCTGGAGGCCGGCCAGGACACCATCGCCGATCCCGACGGGGCCGAGGAGCTGTGGAAGGCCGTCCCCCAGGGCCGGCTGGAGCGGCACCGGCTCCCGGGCTTCCTCCACGAAGTCTTCCATGACCTGCGCCGGATCGACGCGGAACGCATCACCGAGGAATGGCTGGCCAAGGTTTTTCCTGCCAAGGCAGGAACCAATGCCCTTCCTGCCGCCATGTTGAATTGAGAAACCAAAGGAAATCCATGAACCTCACCCGAACGCTTCCCATTCTCGCCTGCGGCCTCCTGCTGATGGTCGGGGCGACGGCCTGCAAAAAGCCCAAGGCCAAGGCCGAGGAGGCCCTGGGCCAGACCGCGGCCCAGATCCTGGCCGAAGGCGAGATCTACCTGCAGAACGGCAAGTGGGAGGAAGGCCGCAAGGTGCTGCGGGTGATCGAGGAGCGCCTGCCCTCGTCCAAGGAATTCCCCCTGTCCAAGCTCATGGTCGCCGACAGCTTCTTCTTCGGGTCCACCACCACCTACCCCGAGGCCCTGGTGGAGTACCAGAGCTTCCTGAACTACTTCCCCCGGCACGAGCGCAGGGACTACGCCCTGTACCGCATCGCGCTCTGCCACTACGCGGTGATCGAGAACGCCGAGAGGGACCAGTCCGAGACCCGCAAGGCCCTGGACGCCTTCCAGACCCTCCTGAAGGAGGCCCCGGGCTCCGCCTACGCCGTGGACGCCAAGGCCAAGATCACCCAGTGCTGGCGCCGCCTGGCGGAATCCGAGCTCATGGTGGGGATCTTCATGGTGAAGAACTACCAGTTCGCCCCCGCCGAGATGCGCCTCAAGACGCTGATGGAGACCTACCCCGAATACGTGGACCGGGAGCGGGCGTACTACTACCTGGGCGAAGCCATGCGGCAGCGTCCCGTCAACACCGAGGTCATCAAGCAGTTCAACAAGGACTGGCTGGCCAAGGTCAAGAAGGACGAATTCCCCAAGCTCACCAAGGAGGAGATGGCGGAGTTCTCCAAGGCGTTCAACGTCCTGGTCAAGGAAGAGCTGGACAAGTACAAGGAAGAGGCCAAGGGCTTCTACCAGAAGCTGGTGGAGAGCTACCCCGGCAGCGAGTGGGCGGGGCGCGCCAACGACCGGCTGCTCGAGATGGGGCAGACGGGGCGCAAGGAAGAACTCGACAGCTAGATCGCCGCCAGCAGGTCCCCCAGCTCCCGCCTGTCCAGGGGCTTCTGGAGGAATCCGGCGAAGCCCTGCTCCCGGAGCTGCCCGGGGCCTGCGGTCCGCGGGAAGCCGCTGACCAGGATGATGGGCACCTCCGGGTCGATGCCCCGCAGGGTGACGGCGAGCGCTTCACCCGAGGATCCGGGCAGGACCATGTCCAGGATCACGGCCTTGAGGGCCCCGTGGTGGGCGGTGAAGTGGGCGAGGGCGCCCTGGGCGTCCGCCACGGCGTGGACCGCGTAGCCCAGGGACTCGATGGCCATGGTCGTGGCGGTGCGCACCAGGTCCTCGTCCTCCACCACCAGCAGGCGGCCCGTGCCGGTGGGCAGGGGGCCCTGGGCGCCGGGGGAGGCCTGCCTCAGGCCGGGCTGGGCCAGGGGCAGGTAGAGGTGGAAGACGGTCCCCTCCCCGACGCTGGACTCCACCGTCACCGCGCCCTTGTGCGAGACCATCGTCCCGAAGACCGCCGCCAGGCCCAGGCCGGTGCCCTTGCTGACCTCCTTGGTGGTGAAGAAGGGATCGAAGATGTGGCCCAGGTTGGCCTCGGGGATGCCGCAGCCCTGGTCGGCCACCGAGACGTGGAGGTGGGCCCCGGGCTCCAGCCGGAAGCCGCCCTGGGAACAGTCGGCCTCCTCGATGGCCAGGGTCTCGGTGGCGAAGGTGAGCACGCCGCCGTCGGGCATGGCGTCCCGGGCGTTGACCCCGAGGTTGAGGAGGGCGCTTTGGATCTGGGAGGGATCCCCCACCACCGTGGCGTCGGCGGCCAGGAGGCGCAAGTCGATCCTGATCCTGCGGTCGATGGTGCGCTCCAGGAGCGTCACCGCCTCCTGGATGATGAGATGGACGTCGGTGGGGGTGGAGAGGACCTTCCCCTTGCGGGCGAAGGCCAGGAGCTGGCGGGTGAGCTGTCCGGCCCGGTCCGCGGCGGCCACGATGGTTCCGGCCAGGCGCGCCGGCCGCTCCCCCTGCACCTCCTCGTGGAGGAGCTCGGCCGCGGACCGGATGGCCGAGAGCATGTTGTTGAAGTCGTGGGCGACCCCCCCGGCCAGCTGCCCGAGGGCGTCCATCTTCTGGGCATGGTGGAGCTTGGTCTCCATCTCGCGGATGGCCGTGAGGTCCCGGACGATCACCATCAGCAGGTCGTCGTCCTGGTGCCGGAACCGGGTCACGGTGATGTCGCTGTCGAAGAGCGTCCCGTCCGCGCGCCGGCACTGCCACGGGAGCCGCTGCACGGATCCGCCCAGGGCGGCGGCGGCCAGGCGTTCCCCGTGGTCGCGGGAGTGGCTGCCGTCGGGCTGGCGCACCGGCGCCAGGACCCAGGGGGGTTCGGCGGCCTGGAAGATCTGCAGGTACCGGGGGTTGGCGTCGACGACCTCGCCGCGGCGGAGGACGGCCACGGCGGCGGGGACGGCCTCGAACAGGGTCCGGAAGTAGGCCTCGCTGCCCTTCAGGGCCTCCTGGGCCTCCTCGGCCTGGGTGACGTCGTAGACGATGCCCACCATGCGGGCAGGCCTGCCGGAGGCGCTCTTGAGGTTCCGTGCGGCGACCCTCAGGTGCACGACGGAAGCGTCGGGCTTCCGGGCCCGGAACTGGGCCAGGTGGAGGCCCTCGGCGGCCAGGGCGGCCCGGAAGTCCGCGCGGACCCGGTCCCTGTCCCGGTCATCCACCCGGTTCAGCCAGGCCTCCCCCGGCGAAGGCAGATCCTCCCTCCGGAGGCCCAGGAGCCGGTACATGCCGTCGTCCCAGTGGAGGCGCCGGCGGTCCAGGTCCCAGTCGAAGATGCCGATGCCCGCGCCCTGGGCGGCGATGGCGAGGCGCTCCTGGAGCAGGAGGGCCGATTCGGCCGACTTCCGGCCCCGCCGCTGGAGGACCAGGATGCCGGCGCAGCCGGCCACCAGGAGGCAGGCCACCGCGGCGTTGATCTTCAGGTCCCGGTGCCACTGGGCCAGGGCGCGGGCCTTCCGGTAGCCCGCCACGGTGTAGAGGGTGGTCCCGGGAACCTGCCATCCGGCCCAGATGTGCGGCTCCTGTTCGCCCATGGACGCCCCCTCGAAGGCGATGGGGCCCTTCCAGATGGAATCCATCCGGGGCTCCACCAGCCGTGTGCCGATGGGGCCCGCGGGCGACCGCGCGATGAGCTGATGGTCCATGGCGTGCAGGGACAGGACCCACTGGGCCTGGTCCACGGCCACCATGACCGTGCCGAGGGCCTCGGTGTCCAGCGTCGCTATGACGAGCCCGGCGAATCGCCCACCGGCGTCCGTGACGCGCCGGGATGGGAAGATGCCCCAGCGCCCGGAGACCCTGCCCAGGAACGGGTCGGAAACCCGCATCTCGTCGGCGATGGCATCCCGCTGTTCCTGGAAGTAGTTGCGGTCCGCGATGTTAACGTCCGGCAGCAACTCGGTGGAGGAGAAGACGTAGCGGCCATCCGGGCCTACCACGTGAAGCAGCAGGACTTGCGGAACCTTCGCGGCCTGGCGGCGGAGGTAGGCGCGCATGGCCGCGTCCCGCGCCGGGGAGAGGGCCCTGGGGCCCCGGAGGAGGTCCTCCGGGTCCAGGTGCTCCCGGATGTCCAGGAGGAGGAGGTCCACTTCCTTGAAGATCTCCTGGACCCGGTGGGCGGTGGCCTGGGCCCGGTTCGCGGCCCGGGTGGAGATGATCTCGAGGTCCCGCCTGCGTCCCTGCACGAGCATCCAGGTCTGGAACCCCAGGGCCAGGAGCATGGTGATCACGACCGTGACGGTCAGGCTATCGAGCCAGGCTGGACGGCGGATCTTCACGGGGGCCCCACGAAACCAAAGGGGCGGATTCTCCCTGGGTTCTATGGACTAATCGGAAGCTGGCGATGAAGTCTTAAATTTCCGGCCTACCTGGCGCCGAAGAAGCTCAGCAGCCCCTGGGCCACTTCTTCGAGCATCGCCGGGGTCATTTCGGGGTAGACGGGCAGGCTGAGCACTTCCTGGCTGGCCAGCTCGGATTCGGCCAGTCGGCCCTTCTTGTAGCCCAGGTATTCGAAACAGGGCTGTTCGTGCAGGCAGATCGGGTAGTAGACGGCGCAGCCGATGCCCAGGCCGCGCAGGTGGGCCATGAGGGCGTCCCGGCGCCCGCCCTTCACGCGGATCGTGAACTGGTTATAAATGTGCCGGCCATCGGGGACCTTTTCCAGGGGCAGGACCATCTGGTCGGGGGTGATGGCGGCCAGGCGCTCGATGTACCACGCCGCGTGCCGGCGCCGACCTTCGTGCCAGCCCTCCAGCATGGGCAGCTTGGCGCGGAGCACCAGGCCCTGGAACTCGTCGATACGGCCGTTCATGCCGATCTCGTGGTGGACGTAGACGGGCTCCATGCCGTGGACGCGCAGGCGGCGGACCTTGGCGGCCAGGGCCTCGTCGTCCCGGATCAGGGTCATTCCGGCGTCCCCGAAGGCGCCCAGGTTCTTGGTGGGGTAGAAGCTGCACCCCGTCATCTGGCCGAACTGGCCCGCGGAGAGGCCCCAGCCCTTGGCGCCCAGGGACTGGCAGGCGTCTTCCAGCACGGGGATGCCGTGCTTGTCCGCAACCGCCATTATGGCGGGCATCTCGGCCAGCTGGCCGAAGAGGTGCACGGGGATGATGGCCTTGGTGCGGGGCGTGATGGCCGCCTCCACCAGGGCGCCGGTGACGTTGAAGGTTTCGGGGTCCAGGTCGATGAAGACCGGCGTGGCCCCCAGGCGGGACACGACGCCCGCGGTGGCGAAGAAGGTGAAGGAGGGGAGGATCACCTCGTCCCCGTGCTTGATGTCCAGCGCCATGAGCGCCACCAGCAGCGCGTCGGTGCCGCTGGACATGCCCACCGCGTATTTGGCGCCCGAATACTCGGCCAGCTCGGCCTCCAGGCCCTTGACGTTCTCGCCCAGGACGAAGCTGGAGCGGTCGATGATGCTGGACAGCCCCTGGAGGATCTTCTCCTTGACCGAAGCGTTCTGGGGCGCGAGTTCGAGCATGGGCACGGACATGGAAACTCCTGTGAATTCCTAGATTATGCCAGTGCCGGCGGCCGCCCGCACCCAATTGGGGTCCGCGTCACGTTTTCCGGCCCAGTTTGCGGGCCAGCAGAGCGGCCAGGGAGGCCCCCTCGGGCACCCGGAACAGCAACAGGAGGGCCCCGTAGGAGAGCCCGCACAGACCGATGAGGGGGAAGAGCCGGGCGCCGGTGCCCCCCAGCCCCTGGAAGGACGAAAGTCCCAGGAGCCTGGCCCCCAGCCACGCCAGGAGTCCCATGAGGCCCGCCGCCAGCCCCATGGAGAGCCACCCGCCCACCACCTCCCGCACGGGGAGGTCCGGCATGCGCCGGCGCAGTCCGGCCACCATGAAGCCCAGGCCCGCGATGCTGGCGAGCCCGTTGGCCAGGGCGATGCCTCCGGTGCCCAGGGGCTTCATGAGGATGTAGGAGAGCACGACGTTCACCCCCATCCCGAGGAGGGCGGCGTAGGCGGGACGGCGGTAGTCCTTCAGGGCGTAGAGGCACTGGGCGGTGATGCGGCCCGTGGCCACGAACAGGATGCCCACGGCCTGGAAGGCCAGGGTGGTGGCGGTCCACTCCACGTCGCGGGCCGAGTAGCGCCCCGTCTGGAAGATGAGGGCGATGATGGGCCGGGCCAGGACCGCCATGCCCACCGCCCCCGGGATGGCCAGCACCGCGGTGCCCCGCAGGGCCGAGGCCAGGCTCGCGCGCAGGCCCGGAGCGTCCCCGGCGTCCACCAGGCGGCTCATGGCCGGCAGGCTCACCGTGGCCACGCTGGCCGCGAAGACCCCCAGGACCATCTCGCCCATCATGTTCGCGTTGAAGAGCACCGCCTGGGCGCCCACGGCCAGCTGCGAAGCCAGGGTGGTCGAGATCAGGACGTTGATGGGGTGGATGCCCGTGCCCAGGATCCCCGGCGCCATGCGCCGGAGGGCCGTGCGCACCCCGGGGTCCTCGAGGTGGAGGCCCCAGCGGATCCCGTAGCCCAGGCCCCGGAAGGCCGGCCAGAGGATGAAGAGCTGGACCAGGCCCCCGGCCAGCACCGCCACCGCCATGACCACCGCGGCCCGTTCCGGGGCCCGCCAGGCCCTGGGCCCCCAGGCGAGGCAGGCCAGGGTGATGCCGATGAAGGCGGCGTTCCAGAACGTGGACACCGAGGCGGGCAGGCCGAAGCGCCCCTTCAGGTTCAGGACCGCCGACAGCCCCGCGGTGACGCTCACCAGCGCCAGGTAGGGGAACATGATGCGGGCCAGGGTGGTGGTGAGGAGATACTCCGGCGGCCCCGGCTGCAGGCCCAGGACGATGTCCCACAGCAGCCCGGCCTGGTGCCCCCAGCCCGCGCCGGGCGCCAGCCTCCCCATCACCTGGAGGCCCGCCAGCAGCCCCATGGCGGGGATGCCCAGGGCGCACAGGCAGGTCAGGAGCAGGGCCAGGGTCCCCAGGAACCGCGCCACCAGGTCCCTTGCGGCCTCCTCGCCCCGGGCCGCCTCCACCTCGCCCACGGTGGGGAGGAAGGCCGAGGTCATCGTCCCCTCCGCCGTGAACCGGCGCAGGAGGTTGGGGATGCGGAAGGCCACCAGGAACGCGTCGGCCGCGGGGCCCGCCCCCAGGTAGTACGCCACCACCCGGCTCTGGAGCATGCCGGTGATGCGCGAAAGGAGCGTGAGCGAACCCACGACTCCGGCGGACCGGAGCAGGGAGGCGCCCGGTTTCCCGGTCTTGGCTTGGGGCGGGGTGATGGAGGACTCCTTGGATTGGAAGGGGTGGACGGATCACTTTAGCAAAATGTCGGACCGCCGCGTTGGACGTGCCGAATTCAAGCAATAAAAAATTCATTGCAATGAAGGACGCTGATCGTAATTTGGGTTCCAGAGCTTGATGGGATGGCTTGGCTGAATGAATTTATCATGAAAAACCTAGACGCCAACCCCTTCGCGCCGCTTCCGGTTTCCGCGGGCCTCCTCGACGGCCCCGTGGTGACGGCCCTGCTGGAAGCCATGGGCTGCCACGCCTTCATCCTGGACCTGGACCTGCGTCTGCTGGCCTTCGACCCGGGCGCCCCCGCGGCCCTGGGGCTGGGCGCGGGGCCCGGGGGTCCGGACATCGTGCCCCTCCTGGCCCGCACCCGCGCGGCCTCCCGGGGCTACCGCCTCTGCGGCGCGCCCCTGCCCCTGGGAGGCGGACCGCACCTGTGGGTCTTCGAGGATGCGCGCGGCCAGGAACGGCGCGGGGAGCTGGAGATGATCTTCCTCCACGAGCTCCTGGGGACCCTCGCCCCCCGGTGGGGCGGGGAGGGCCCGGACCTTTGGGAGACGGCCCTGGGAATCTACCGGGAAGTGGTGGTCCCGCGCCTGGCCCTGGACCGGCGCAGGGAGGTCCCGGGAGCCCGCGCGCTGGAGCAGGGGGAAGCGCCCCGGTGCGAGGCGGAGGCCGCGGTGCGCACGCACCTCGGGTCGGCCCCCAAAGTGCTGGTGGTGGATGATTCCACGATGGTCCGCAGGCTGCTGGCCGCGGTCCTCGGCAGGGAATTCCGGGTGCTGGCGGCCGAGGACGGCGATGCGGCCCTGGCCCTCGCCCTGGAGGCGCGGCCCGACCTGATCCTCCTGGACGCGCTCATGCCCGGCATGGACGGCTTCACGGCCTGCGAGCGCCTCAAGGCCGACGCCCGCACCGGGGAGATCCCGGTGCTCTTCCTCACGGCCCTGAACGGGGAGGTGGACGAGATCCGGGCCCTGGAGGCCGGGGCCATCGACTTCATCCAGAAGCCCATCAACGCCGCCACGGTGCTGGCCCGGGTGCGCAACCACATCGAGCTCAAGCGTTCCAAGGACAGGCTCCTGGCGCTCGCGGTGCAGGACGGGCTCACGTCGCTGTCCAACCGGCGCCACTTCGACCAGGTCCTGGCCCGGGAGTGGCAGCGCTGCCGCCGCGAGGGCAGCCCCCTGGCCCTGATCCTGGGCGATGTGGACTGCTTCAAGAACTTCAACGACACCTACGGCCACGTGGAGGGCGACGCCTGCCTGAAGGCCGTGGCGGCGGTCTTCGCCGCGGCCCTGCGCCGGCCCGGGGACATGGCCGCCCGCTTTGGAGGCGAGGAGTTCGTGTGCCTCCTTCCCGACACCGACGAGGCAGGCGCACAGGCGGTTGCCGAGCAGATCACCGCGGCCCTGGCGGACCTGGGCCTTCCCCATGCAGGTTCGGACGTGGCCCCGCACGTGACCGCGAGCCTGGGCGTGGCCGCCGTCTGCCCCACCCCGGACGACGTGCCCGGCAGCCTGGTGGACGAGGCCGACCGGCGGATGTATGAAGCCAAGCGCAAGGCCAAGGCCCGCCGTCTTAGGGCATAATTGCCCAATGAAGAATCGACCCGTGTGGAAGCGCCTCCTGCGCTGGCTGGGCTTCGGCCTCCTGGCCTGCGTGGCCGCCAGCATTGTCGCCGTGCTGCTCTTCCGCTTCGTGCCCGTGCCCGGCTCCGCGCTCATGGCCGAGCGCCGGATCCTGTCCCTCGGCCGGGACAAGCCGTACCGCCCGCGCCACGTCTGGGTCCCCCTGGAGGACATCGCCCCGGCCATGGGCGTGGCCGTCATCGCCGCCGAGGACCAGAACTTCCCCGACCACTTCGGCTTCGACTGGAAGGCCATCGAGAAGGCCGTGGCCCACAACGAGCGAAGCCGGAAAAAGCGCGGCGCGTCCACCGTCTCCCAGCAGACCGCCAAGAACCTCTTCCTGTGGGAGAGCCGCTCCTGGGTGCGCAAGGGCTTCGAAGTGTACTTCACGCTCCTGCTCGAGGCCGGCTGGTCCAAGCGCCGGATCCTGGAGGTCTACCTCAACATCGTGGAGTTCGGCGACGGGATCTACGGGGTCGAGGCGGCCGCCTCGAAGTACTTCGGCAAGCACGCCAGGTCGCTGACCCCCTCCGAGGCCGCGCTGCTGGCTGCGGTCCTGCCCTCCCCGCTCAAGTACCGCGCCGACGCGCCCAGCGCCTACGTGAGGGGCCGCCAGGAATGGATCCTCAACCAGATGCGGATGCTGGGGGGAACCCAGGTCGTGAAGGCGCTGGGGTGACCGCGTGCACGAGATGAGCCTCATGGCGGGCATGCTGGGAATCATCGAGGAGCGGGCGGAGCTCGACGGCTTCACCCGGGTGGTCCGGGTGGTCCTGGAGATCGGCCGGCTCTCGGGGGTCGAGCCCGAGGCCATGCGCTTCGCCTTCGACGTGGGCACCCGCGGCTCCGTGGCCGAAGGCGCGGAGCTGGACCTCCTGGAGACCCCGTGCCTGGCCCGGTGTCCGGAATGCCGGGCCGAGTCGCCCCTCGAGGCCTTCTACGACCCCTGCCCGGCCTGCGGAGGCTTTCCCATGGAGATCCTCCGGGGCCGGGAGATGCGGATCGTCGCGCTGGACGTGGAGTAGGCGTGGCCGGCGGACCCCCGCCCCGGGCCACCCTGGCCCGCGCCGCCCTGGCGGGGTCCGCGGCCTGCTTCGGGCTCATGGCGGTCCTGGCCCGCAAGCTGACCCAGCCCGGAATGGGGTTCACGCCGGGGCACCTGTCGGTGCTCCGGTTCGTCGTGGGCATCCTCCTCTGCCTGGCCGCCTTCCGGATCCGCCCGAAGCTGTACGCCCCCCACGGCTACGGCGTCCTCGTCTCCCGGGGCATCACCGGGGGTCTCGTGGTGGTGCTCTACTTCTACGCCCTGGCGCACATCCCGGCCGGGCAGGCGGGGATCATCTACAACCTCTTCCCCGTCATCGCCACGGCCCTGTCGCTCCATTTCTTCCGGGAGCGCCCCACGGTGCACCTGCTCCTGGCCGTTGCCGCGGCCTCGGCGGGGGTGGTGCTGGTGCTCGGGCAGGGCACGCTGGCCCTGGGCTTCGGCCGGGGGCAGCTCGCGGCCCTGGCCGCGGCCTTCTTCGCCGCCACCAGCGCCATCGCCATCCGTGCCGCCCGCCCCACCAACAACGCCACCACCATCTTCTTCTTCTTCAGCCTGGTGGGCCTGCCCGTGGTGGCCCCCTTCGCCCTGGCCCCCTGGCCCCGGGAGCCGCTACCCTGGCTGCTGGGCCTCCTCATGAGCTTCATGGCCTTCCTGGCGCAGCTGCTCATGGCCGAAGCCTACGGTTCCCTGTCCATCTCCGAGGCTGCCGTGTGGCTGCAACTGACCCCCATCGCCACCTACCTCATCGCGCTGCCGGTGCTGGGGGAGCCGGTCACGGGCTTCGGGCTGGCGGGCGTGCTGCTCACGGTCGGGGGGGTGGCCTACGGCACCCTCCTGGGGCACCGGCGCCCGTGAGGCCGGGCACGCTCCCAGGCGCCGCACGGTCCACCGGGTGAGGCAGGCCAGGTCCCATGGCGGTTTCTACAGGCCGCCCCCGGCGAAGAGTCCGGGCACGTAATCCCCTTCGCGCATGAGGGGGAAGGCCTCCCCGCCCTCCAGCGCCAGGGTCACTTCGGCCACCGCCACGTCCGGCTGGGTTTCGGGAACGTAGACGCGGTCGATGTGCACCACGGCCTCGGGCCGGCTGAAGGCGGCGGGCCCCACCTGGCCTCCGAAGTGCTCGCTGCGGCCGAAGGCGATGTGCAGGCCGAGCTTCTCGTCCAGCAGCACCGTGCCCACGGGCTTGACCCCGAAGGCGGCCAGCACGCCCAGGCCCAGTTCGGCCAGGTTGCCGTAGGCCGGCTCCGCCTTGAGCAGCGCCGCTTCCCGGGCGGCCTCGGGGCCTCCCGGGGCCACGCCGACCGCCACGTTGCCCTGGATGCGGTAGCACACCACCTCGGGGCCGAACTGCACGGGCAGGGTGCCTTCGCTGAGGCTGGGAACGCCGTCCCGCTCCCCTTCGTACGGCACGATGTAGGCTTCGCCGGAGGGCAGGTTGCCGGCGGTGCCGGGCCGGGGCAGGAGGCCGCCGCTGGCGTGGGCGGCGCGGTGGCGCAGGTCCAGGTGGAGCCGGGCCTCGCCGCCGGGATGCCGGAAGCGCAGGTCGGCCCCCGTGGCCCGGTCCAGCAGGCCCTTCAGGAGCTCCACCCGGCGGTTCACCTCCTGGTAGTCCAGGCGCAGGCTGGGGAGCATGGCGGCGGTGAAGCCGGGCATGGTGGCGGCCCGGATGGGGTGCTGGCGCGCCGCCACCTTGAGGGGCGCGGTGGCCGAGAAGGTGGTGAGGGCGATGAGGATGGAATGGTCCGCGTAGATCTGCGGAAAGGGCACCGCCGCGGCCGGGTCCAGGTCCCCGGCATGCTGGGGCGGGGCCCCGCCGCGGTGGATCCAGGCGCTGCCGGGCAGGTCGCCGTTGTTGGTGTGCACGTTGGGGTAGGCCACGAGGTGCACGGGGAAGCCCAGGTCCCCGCTGCGCGCGGCCAGGGCCTCGACCCAGGCCGCCGCCAGGGCCCGCCGCTCCCGCCATTCCGGCTGGTCCGGCACCTGGCCGTCCGGCAGGTCCACCAGCACCGCCAGCCCCCGGTCCCCGGGGCCGGGCGCGAACACCCGGCGCACCAGCGCCACCAGTTCGTCCGTGGTCATGCCTTGGGTCATGGTCGCCTCCCCTGGGGTACGCATGCCCCGGATCCTGGAGCCGCCTGTCGGATTTGAACCGACGACCTTTCGCTTACAAGGCGAGTGCTCTACCCCTGAGCTAAGGCGGCTGGGCAGCCAGTATAGCCTGGGCCCCTTCCGTCCGGAACGGAGCCCGGTCAGACTCGCCTCCAGCCCGGAGGCCGCCATGCTCCTGAGATACCTCCTGATCACGACGTGCTGCCTCGCCGCGGCCGCGGACCCGCTGCTGGAGATCGACGCGGCCTTCCATCGGGCCTACGCGGAGGCGAGGGCGGGGGCCCTGGCGCGGCAGGGGCCGGTGCTGGTGGTGTCGGGGGATTCGCTGCAGCTGTACCGGGGCGGGACCCTGGCGGCCGAGGCCGTCATCCGGCCGCCGCGCTACCACCGGCTCAAGGGCCTCAGCCACGTTCCGCTGGCGATCCGGCTCGCGGCGGGGGACCGGGGGCGGCTCGCCTCCCTCCGGGAGAACCTCGCGGCCCTGGAGCCGGGGACGGACGGGGTGCGGGCGCCCTCCCTGGCCTTCCTGGACGGGGCGCTTGCGCGCGGGGAGGTCTCCGGCCTGGATGCATACTGCGCGGCCATGCGGGGGCCCCTGGAGGCCCTGGCCCGGGAGGCGGCGGCCCTGGAGCTGGAGGCCCTGGAACGGGAGGTGCGGGCCTGGCGCCGGGATCTGCTGGCGGCGGACTGGGACCGCGTGCGGGTGGTGGTGATCGGCTCCCACATGGCCCGGGAGGGGGAGGTGGGCTGGCAGTTCTTCACCCGGCTCCTGGGGGAGGCCCGGGAAGGGGGGCGGCTGGTGTTCGCCGAGGAGAAGTGGGACCCGCGGGAGGCCCTGAAGCTCCTGGCCACCCACCTGGTGGACGGGGACCTGGGCCGGGCCTTCTTCGGGGACCCGGACCGCATGCACCGGGACGTGCTGGCGCCCGGGGCCAGAATTTGGCTGGATTCCCATCCCCTCCCGCGCTGAACCCGGCTAAGCTTTCTGCCTAAACACCCACATCCCCCGGCAGGAGATCCGTCTCCGGCCCCGGCTTTTTCCAGGAGGGCTCAATGGCCGCGATCATCTGGGACCAACGACTGGAGACGGGGTGCGCCGGGCTGGACGAGCAGCACCGGACCCTCATCGACACCTTCAACCGCCTGTGCGCCCTGGCGGGCCGCTCGGAGCGGAACCGGGACGAGTTGGAGGGGTGCCTGATCTTCCTCAGGGACTTCACCCTGGTGCACCTGGAACTGGAACAGGAACTCATGGCGCGCCACGGCTACCCCTTCGAGGCCGAGCACCGGCGCCTCCACTCGGAGCTGGCCCGGGACCTGGAGGGGATCGTGGACGGTTTCCGCAGGGGCGAGAACGAGCTCAGTCCGGTTACCCTGGAGTATCTGGATGACTGGCTGCAGAGACACATCCGGGAGGAGGATTTCCGGCTGGCGGAATTCCTGAGCCGCGCGGAAGCGCAGACGAGAGGGTAGCAATGAACGCCAATCACGAGACCTGGTTCACCGAGTTCCGGAAGCGCGCCAAGGGCCTGTACCGGCACATCGTCCTCCCCGAGGGCGTCGACGACCGCACCCTCAAGGCCGCCCACAGCCTGCTCCAGGACGGCATCTGCCGCGTCACCGTGCTGGGCGACCCCGCGCGCATGACGGCCCGGGCCGCCGAACTGGGCCTCTCCCTCCAGGGCGCGGACCTGCGCGACCCCGCCACCGACCCCGAGACCCCCGAACTGGCCGGGGCCTTCTTCGAGGCCCGCAAGCACAAGGGCATGACCGAGGCCAAGGCCCTGGACACCATCCGGATGCCCCTCTACTTCGGCGGCATGATGGTCAAGCTGGGCAAGGCCGACGGCTTCGTGGCCGGCGCCCTGAACACCACCGGCGAGACCGTGCGGGCCTGCCTGCTCACCATCGGCTGCGCCAAGGGCATCAAGACCGTGTCCTCCGCCTTCCTCATGATCCACCCCGATCCCGCCTTCGGCGAGCGCGGGGCCATGATGTTCGGCGACTGCGCCGTGCTGCCCGATCCCGACGCCGAGCAGCTGGCCGAGGTCGCCATCGCGTCCGCCGACAGCGCCAAGGCCATGCTGGGCGTGGAGCCCAAGGTGGCCATGCTCTCCTTCAGCACCGCCGGCAGCGCCGAGCACCCCCTGGTGGACAAGGTCCGCGCCGCCCTCGCCAACGTGCGGGAGCGCCGCCCCGGGCTCCAGGTGGACGGCGAGATCCAGTTCGACGCCGCCATGATCCCCGCCATCGGCCAGAAGAAGTTCCCGGGCTCGGCCGTGGCCGGCAAGGCCAACGTCCTGGTCTTCCCCGACCTGAACGCGGGCAACATCGGCTACAAGATCGCCGAGCGCTTCGGCGGGGCCTCCGCCAACGGCCCCTTCCTGCAGGGCCTCCTGAAGCCGGGCAACGACCTGAGCCGCGGCTGCACGGCCGAGGACATCGTCAACACGGTGATCCTCACGGTGCTCCAGACGGCCATCTGACCGTTCCAGGTATATCCTGGGATTTCCCAAACCCGGGAGTCCCCCATGCGCCCACCAGCCCGATGGCTTCTCGCCTGCATGCTCCTTTTCTGCGCGGGCCCCGCGCCGCTGTCCGCCGCCGCCCAGAACCGGGTGGCGCTGGTCGTCGGCAATGATTCCTACCAGAACGTTCCTTCCCTGAAGAACGCCAGGATGGACGCCCGGGCCATCGCCCGGGAGCTGGAGCGGGCGGGGTTCACGGTGAACCTCCGGCTGGACGTGAACGAGAAGGGCATGAAGGAGGCCATCCGGACCTTCAAGGGCCAGGTGGCGGGAGGCGACGTGGCCGTCTTCTACTTCTCCGGCCACGGGGTGCAGCTGGGGGGCGCCAACTACCTCCTTCCCGTGGACATCCGCAGCGATTCCGAGGACCAGGTCAAGGACGAGGCCGTGCCCCTGCAGCGGGTGCTGGACGACCTGCAGGAGCAGAAGGCCCGGTTCTCCCTGGCCATCATCGACGCCTGCCGGAACAACCCCTTCCAGCACCGGGGCCGGGCCCTGGGCGGCCGGGGGCTGGCGGTCACGTCCGCCGCCACGGGCCAGATGGTCCTCTTCTCCGCCGGGGCGGGGCAGCAGGCCCTGGATTCCCTGGGCCCCAGGGACAAGAGCCCCAACGGCCTGTTCACCCGCGTGCTGCTCAAGGAGATGGACAAGCCGGGGATCCCCGTGGACAAGGTGCTCCGCAACGTGCGGGACGAGGTCGTCAAGCTGTCCCAGGCCGCCGGGCAGGAGCAGGTGCCCGCGCTCTACGATCAGGCGCTGGGCGAGTTCTACTTCTTCCCCGCCAGCGGGCGGCCCGCCTCGGAGGCGCCAGCCCCGGCTCCGCCCCCGGCGGCCTCCACCCTGGGGGCGCCGCCCGCGGCGGCCTCCCTGCTGGGCGGCCTGCAGGTGTCGGCCAACATCCCGGGCGCCAAGATCTATGTGGACGGCGTGCTGAAGGGCACCGCCTCGCCCACCGAGGCCTTGAACCTGCGCGACCTGCCCATCGGAAACGTCTCGGTGAAGGCGGAGGCCGACGGCTACCCGCCCCGCACCCAGGTGCTGGAGATCCGGGAGGGTCAGTGGACCCAGGCCAAGCTCGTGCTCTCCCGCGGCGGCCAGGCGCCCGCCGAGGCGCCCCGGACGATCTGGTCGAAGCTCAATCCCGCCACCTGGATCGGATCGGGTTCCAAGAGCGGGGCGGCTCCCGACGGCACCGCCCTGTCCGAGGCCGCCATGAAGGGGGACGCCGCCAAGGTGCGGACCCTCCTGGACGCGGGTGCCAACCCTTCGGCGCTGGACAAGTGGGGCTGGTCCCCCCTGCACTGGGCCGTGTACTACGGCAAGGCCGAGACCCTGGCCCTCCTCCTGGACCGGGGCGCGGACCCCAACCTGAAGGCCGCCAAGTCCTACCGGAACTGCAAGGCCGGATGCACGCCCCTGGTGGTGGCGGCCTACTTCGGGTACGAGGGCTCCCTTGCCGCGCTGATGAAGCACCGGGCCGATCCGCGCCTCGCCGACGCCGACGGCAAGAGCGCCCTGGACTACGCCGTCCAGTTCCGCTTCGACGCCTGCGCGGCCCTGCTCCGGAAGAAATAGGCTAGAGGCCCTTCACCGCCTCCATCAGCTGGTCCAGGGCCTTGCCCCAGCCTTCATGGAAGCCCATGGCGGCGTGGGCCTCCCGGTCGGCGGCGTTGCGGTGCATGGCGACGGCGCGGTACAGGGTGCCCGCGCCGTGGGCCTCCAGGGTGACGACGGCGGTCATGGTGGGGCCGTGGGGGCCGGGGTCCGCGGGGCGGAAGCCGGGCGCCAGGGCGTTGGTCCAGACGAGCCGCTCGTGGGGGACCACTTCAAGCCAGGTGCCGGTCATGGGGAAGTCCTCCCCCTCGGGCGACTGCATCACGACGTGGAGGATGCCGCCGGGCTGGAGGTCGATCTCGCAGGCCACCGTCTTCCAGGGGGCCGGGGTGAACCACTTCAGGGCGAGGGCGGGGGTGGTCCAGGCCCGCCAGATGAGGGCCCGGTTCACGGGCACGATCCGTTCGAGGACAAGGTCGAGATCGGGGTCGGGGGTGCGCGTCATGGCAGGCCTCCTGGGCGGCACCCGACAGCTTACTAGCGGATGAGGTACTGCCTCAACACCGCCTTCACCTCCTCGGTGGGCTCGTTCTCCATGGCCATGGCCATGGCCTCGCGGGCCTCCTGGCTGTTCATGGCGGCCAGGGCCTTGGCGGCGGCGATGCGGATGCCCACGGGCTCCCGGCCCTTGAACAGGCCCTTCTTCTGGAAGAGCTCCTGCAGGGGCCTGACGGAGTCGTTGCCGGGGATGCGGCCCAGCACCTCCACGGCGCGCAGGCGCAGCCGCTGGGCGTCGTCGCCGGACGCCTTGTCCGGGTTGAGCATCCGCAGGACGGCGGGGAGGGCGGCGGGCTCGCCCAGGTCGCCGATGAGGTTGAGGGTCTCCAGCTGCGCGGCCACGTCGGAGTCCGCCAGGGTCTCCGCCAGGGCCATGGCGGCGGCGGGCTTTCCGGCCAGGGCGGCCACGGCGGTGACGGCGGTGCGGCGCACGCGCATGTCCTGGTGGCTGACGGCAAGCAGCATGTCGGGCAGGACGGCCTTGTCGCCGGCCTGGGCCAGGAGCATCAGGGCCGCGTCCACCATGTGCCAGTGCGAGGAGGCAAGCTGTTCCTGGAGCACGGGCACGGCGCGCCTGCCGATGGCCCGCAGGGCCTCCACCAGGTGGGTGCGGTGGCTGGGGTCCTCCTCGATCTCCAGGCTCACGGCGAGGTGGGCCGCGGCGGGGGTGCCGATGAGGGCGAGGATGGAATGGACCTGGGGGATCGGGAGCCCCGCGCCCTTCTGGAAGAGCAGGGGCACGAGGAGCGCGATGTTGGCCGACGAGCCCAGGCGCGCCAGGAGGTCCCGCATCAGCTGGGGCTTCCAGGACGCCGCGCCCACGCTGGGGTAGGCCAGGTCGCCCAGGTTGCGCATCTCGTTGTGCAGGGCCGTGAAGTTCCCCGCGGGGATCCACCGGTTGAGGATGGCCTCCACGGTCTGGGCGCACCACTGGGCCACCAGCTGGTCGTTTTCCGCCGACAGGCGGTAGCGCGCCGAGGCCAGCATGCGGTTCTCCAGGTCCAGGGGCAGCCCGGTCTCCGGGAGGCCCTCGGCCAGGTTCGCCAGGATCTCGGTGCCGTGGCGGCGCACGGACTCCTGGGGGCTGCTGAACTCCTCCTCCAGCTGCGCGAGCATGGAACGGATGTCGTCCACGCGCTTGCCCCGGATGAGCTGGCGTCCCAGGGTCATGACGAGGTGGGGATCGAGCTTGTGGATGGCGTGGCGCTCCAGGCTCATGTGGAGCTTGGTGTCGGTGCCCTGGCATTCCCATTGGATGGCTTCCTTGAAGTCCTCCACCTCCTGCATGCCCCAGCCCTCGAACTGGAGCCGGCCGCGGATGGCGTCCAGGGAGAGCTCGCGGTCCGGCACGCACTGCATGAGGGCCACGGTGAGCAGCGCCAGGTCGAACATGGAGGGCCGGTGCGCCACGTGGGTGTGGGCCACGGCCTGGGCCAGGAGCTCCGGGGCCAGGAAGTCCAGGGCGCGCCGCAGCGCGTGCTCCCCGGGAGGGAAGCCGGGGACGCCCAGGAGGATGTTCCCCTGGTCCGCGGGCTCGAATTCGGAGAAGGCCTTGCGCAGGGCGTCCCGGATCGTTCCGGGGTCCATGGCCTCCAGCATGAGCCGGGCGCCGGCTCCCGCCATGCAGGCGTAGCTGGGCATGGTGAACCCGAAGCGCTTGAGGGAGTCCCGGTGGTCGACGCCCCAGGGGGACCGGGGCCCGGCCTTGTCCACGGGCGTGGTGGCCGACAGCGCGGACCGGAAGAGGCTGGACAGCTCGTCCCGCAGGGCCGCCGGGGAGGGCGGAAGGGGGGCGGCGGGCTCCGGCCTGCCCGCGGGGAGGGGAGCCGGGGCGGCCTCCTCGGGAAGCTCGACCAGCTCCTCCACCTCATGGGGCACCTGGACCCGGGCGAGCTCCTCCGGAGTCAGGGGGGCGGGTTCCGGGAAGGCGAGGGGGACCGTGGGCGGCAGCGGGCCGGAATCCCCGGCGGGGCTGCCCGATACCCAGGGGATGGGGTCGAAGGAATCCGGGATGGTCTGGGGCACGCTCCGCTCCGGGGCGGCGAACATCTTCTCCCAGTCCAGCTCCACGTCCGAGGCCCGCAGCGGGGTGGCGACGCGGGGGGGCGGCAGCTCCACCTTGGGCAGCACCCGCAGCAGGCCGTCGTCGGGCAGGAGGGTGGCGGCGCCGCCCATCTCCGACACGCGCTGGGGGCGCATCTGCAGGATGAAGAGCAGGGTCCGGATCTCCTCGGGGTCCAGGCCCGGCACCAGCTCGATTCCGCCGATCTCCCGGGCGTCCATCTCCCGGGCCAGGGCCATGGCCGCGTTGGGCGCCCCGGTGACGGGCTCGTCCTGGCAGGAGAAGCCCACGCCGCTGGTCACCAGGCGGATGGTCCCGAACTCGGCCAGGAGCGCGGGCAGGTAGTCCTCCAGGTCCGCCTGGCTCTTCAGGGCCAGGGGGTGGTCCGGGGCATGGTGGAGCTGGGCCCGGAGGGCCTGGTGGAGGAGCTCGATGAGACGGGTTAGCGACTTTGGAGCGGGCATGGCCTCCCCGTAGACGGACGATCCCCAGAGGTGGGTAGTAAAATATTAATGTACTTTCCCTGGGGTGGGGGTTTTGTCTAGGGTTCGCAGCGGATGATGAGGCTGGTGTTGATTCCGCCAAAGGCGAAATTGTTGTTCATGAAGATGGGGCCGCGGGGGGCGCGGCCCGCGCCCTGGAGGTAGTCCAGGGGGCCGCAGCGCTCGTCCACGTCCACCAGGTTGAGGGTGGGCGCCACCCAGCCGGTGCGGGTCATGTGGATGCCCAGCCAGGCCTCGATGGCGCCGCAGGCGCCCAGGGTGTGGCCCAGGTAGCTCTTGAAGGAGGCGATGGGCACCGCCCGGCGGAAGGTCTCCCAGGTGGCCCGGCTCTCGGCGATGTCGCCGTGCTCGGTGGCGGTGCCGTGGGCGTTGACCCAGTCCACCGCCTCCGGGTCGAGCCCGGCGTCCCGCAGGGCCGTGGCCATGGTGGCGGCCATGGTGGGCATCTGGGGCTGGGTGATGTGGGCGCCGTCGGAGTTGGTGCCGAAGCCCAGGATCTCGGCGTGGATGCGGGCGCCCCGGGCCAGGGCCCGCTCGCGCTCCTCCAGCACGAAGGTGCAGGCGCCCTCGCCCAGCACCAGCCCGTCCCGGTCCCGGTCGAAGGGCCGGGGGGTGAGGTGGGGCTCCCCGTTGCGCAGGCTGGTGGCGAACAGCGTGTCGAAGACCGCCGCGCTGCAGAAGGTGAGCTCGTCGGAGCCGCCGGCGACCATGGCGTCCTGCATGCCGTACTTGATGGACTCGTAGGCGTAGCCCAGCCCCTGGCTTCCCGAGGTGCAGGCGCTGCTCGTGGGGATCACGCGGCCCGTGAAGCCGAAGAAGAGCCCGATGTTCACCGCGGCGGTGTGGCTCATGAACTGGATGTAGCCGGTGGCGCTGATGTTGGAGGATCCTGCGGCCGTCAGGGCCGAGCCCAGCGAGAGGATCGGCTCGAGGCTGCCCGAGGAGGAGCCGTAGGCCACGCCCATGCGGCCGCCGGTGACGATGGGGTCCCCCTTCAGGCCCGCGTCCTCCATGGCCAGCTCCGTGGCCCGCACCCCCAGCATGGCCACCCGGCCCATGGACCGGCTGAGCTTGCGGGGGTAGTGGGCGGGGGTGGCGAAGTCGGCGATGGGGGCGCCCAGGCGGGTCTGCAGGGCCGGGTAGACGTCCCACTCCGGCATGGCGACCACCGCGCTCCGGCCTTCGCGCAGGCGCGCCTCCACCGTGCCCCAGTCGTTGCCCAGGGCGGTGACGGCTCCCATTCCTGTGACTACCACGCGTCGTTCCAAACCTTGCCTCCATGAGCCAGCCGGGTTCCAGGGCATGGCTGATCGGGAGTTCGATGATAGCCTGGGATGCAGGACCCTGGGAAACCCCCTGACCGATAGGAACGCCGAATGGAAATCAAGGACCAGCTCAAGAAGGTCATGATCGAAGAGTTGAACCTGGAGGGGATGAGCCCCGAGGACATCCAGGACGACGCCCCCCTCTTCCGGGAGGGCCTGGGCCTGGATTCCCTGGATGCCGTCGAGATCGTCATGCTGCTCAAGAAGCACTTCGGCATCGAGCTCAAGAGCATGGAGGAGAGCAAGCCCGCCTTCCAGTCCATCAACGCCCTGGCCGCCTTCATCGACGGGCGCCTCCACGCATGATCCCGGTCACCGGCCTGGGATGCATCTGCGCGGCCGGCAAGAGTCTTCCCGCGTGCCTCGGGGCCCTGTTCGCGGGCGGTCCGGGCCCGGCCCCGGCCACGCGGTTCGCCAGCGGCCATCCCGCCAGCTATCCCGTCTTCGAGGTCCTGGACTTCGAAAGCGACCCCCGCCGCCTGCGCACCAGCGGCCTGCTGCTCCACGCCGCGCGGGAGGCCCTCCTTGACGCGGGGCTGGCGCCGGAGGACCTGCCCCGGGCGCGCACGGGCGTGATCATCGGCACCACCGTGGGCTGCGCCCTGAACGACGAGGCCTTCTGCCGGGCCTACCGCGCCGGGGGCCACCCCGGGCTGGAGCCCATGGAGCGCATCTTCCGCAGCAATCCCGCCGAGGCGCTCGCCCTGGAGCTGGGCCTTGCGGGCCCCTGCCAGACCGTGGTGAACGCGTGCTCCTCGGGCACGGACGCCATCGGGCTGGGCGCCTCCTGGATCCGCGCGGGCCTCTGCGACGTGGTGCTGGCCGGGGGCGCGGACGAGCTGAGCCGGATCACCTTCAACGGCTTCATCTCCCTGAAGATCACCTCGGAGGAGGCCTGCCGCCCCTTCGACCGGGACCGCCAGGGGCTGAACCTGGGCGAGGGCGCCGCCCTCCTGGTGCTGGAGGCCCCGGGCACGCGCCGCCGGGCCCGCTCCTTCGTGCTGGGCTACGGCTCCTCCTGCGACGCCTACCACCCCACCGCCCCCAGCCCCGACGGCGCCGGCCTGCGCAGGGCCCTGGCCGGGGCCATGGGGGGGATCGCCCCCGCCGAAGTGGCCTTCGTCAACGCGCACGGCACGGCCACCCCCGACAACGACCGCGTGGAGGCCCTGGTGCTGCGGGACGTCCTGCCCGGCGTCCCCTTCCTCTCCACCAAGGGCTGCACCGGCCACACCCTGGGCGCCGCGGGCGCCATCGAGGCGGCCTTCACCGTGGCCTGCCTGGAGGCGGGCCGGATCCCGGCCAGCGCGGGCTTTCGCACCCCCGACCCCGCCCTGGGCGGCGCCGAGCCCGTGCGGGAGGCCACGTCCTTCACGGGCGGGGTGGCCCTGTCCTCGTCCCTGGCCTTCGGCGGGAACAACGCGGTGCTGGCCTTCGGAGGCCCGAGGTGAACGTCACGGTTCAGGGCATCGGCGCGGTGGGCGGCTTCGGCTGCGGCGCGGAGAACCTGGCCCTGGCCCCCGGCGCGCCGGGCGCGCTGGCCATCCCCTGGGGGGAGGGAACACGCGAGATCCCGGCCTTCCTGGCCGCCACCGATCCCCTGGAGCGCTTCGTGCCTCGGCGCGCCCTGCGCCGGGTGGACCACTTCTCCCGCATGGCGCTCCTGGGCGCCTACCTGGCCCTGGAGGACGCGGGCCGCACCCCGGAGGGCCTGGCCCTGGTGGTGGCCAGCGGGTACGGCCCCACCGCCACCACCTTCAGCCTCATCGACTCCATGATCCAGGACGGGGACCCGTGCACCTCCCCCATCCACTTCGCGGCCTCCCTGCACAACACGCCCGCGGCCCACATCGGCATCTTCATGGGGATCACCGGCCCCTGCCTCACCCTCAGCGGCTTCGACGGCATGGTGCCCTCGGCGCTCATGGCGGCGCGGCTCCTCCTCCAGGAGGGACGGGCGGAGCGCGTGCTGGTGGGCGCGGTGGACGAGTTCTCCGAGCTCATGGCCTACCTCTGGGCGCGGAGCGGGCCGGGCCCCGTGGCCGGGGAGGGCGCGGCCTTCCTCCTGCTCTCGGCCCGGGAGGAGGACGGCCCGGGCTGCTGCACCCTGGAGGAGGCCGGGGCCGCGGCCGGCCCCTGGCCCTGGGGCGCCCAGCCCGGCGCCCCCGCCTTCGCCCTGGCCGCCGCGGCGGCCAGGCTCAGATCATCCCGCCGTTGACGCCGATGACCTGCCGGGTGATGTAGCCCGCCGAGGGCGAGAACAGGAACCCCGCCAGGTCCGCCACGTCCTCGGGCTGGCCCACGCGCTTCATGGGCACCGCCGCCATGGCGTAGCTCATGTCCACCTCGGCGAGCATCTCGGAGGCGATGAGGCCCGGGGCGATGCAGTTCACGGTGATGGCCCTGCCGGCCAGCTCCACGGCCAGGGCCTTGGCGGCGCCGATGAGGCCGGCCTTGGCGGCGCTGTAGTTCACCTGCCCGCGGTTCCCGATGACGCCCGACACCGAGGCGATGCAGACGATGCGGCCCCCCGCGCGCAGACGGATCATGGGCATGGTCAGCGGGTGCACCACGTTGAAGAACCCGTCCAGGCTGGTGCGCAGCACCAGGTCCCAGTCCTCCTCCGACAGGGCCGGGAAGGCGTTGTCCCGGGTGATCCCCGCGTTGCAGACGATGCCGTAGTAGGGGCCGAAGGCCTCCACCTTGGCCTCCAGGGCGCTGCGCGCGCCTTCGCGGTCCGTTACGTCGAAGACCGTCACGTCGGCCGAGCCTCCGGCCCGGATGATCTCGGCGGCCAGGGCCTCGGCCTCCGCGCCCCGGCTGCGGGCGTGGGCGGTGACGTGGAAGCCGTCCCGCGCCAGGCGCAGGGCGATGGCCCGGCCGATGCTGCCGCTGGCGCCGGTGACGAGCACGCGCTGGGGTGGGGTCTGGATCACGGTCGCTCCCCCTCGAAGGTCTTCAGGATGGCCGTCGCGACGTCCTCGCCTTCCAGCGTGATGCCGCACTGGAAGGCCGACAGGCCCGCATCGTCAAGGTACTTCAGTTTCGCATGGATCCTCAGCTCGCAGCCCGCGGGGAACGAGGGACGGGTGCACGCGTAGGCCCGGGTCCCCAGGAGGTAGCCCAGGCGGGGCTCCCCTCCCAGCGCCCGCTTCTCCAGGCCGCCGTAGGCCCCGATGGCCTGGGCCATGAGCTCCAGTCCGAACCAGGCCGGCATGGCGCCCTCCCCGTCGGCGTACCAGGCGCCGGGGTCCACCCGGGCCCGGGCCAGGATCCAGTCGTGCCCGTGGTCCAGGACGGCGTCCAGGAGGAGCATGGGGGGGCGGTGGACCAGGAGGTCCTCGGCGGGTCGCATCATCAGTCGTCCAGGGTGGTGATGGTGGCTTCCAGGTCCATGGGGGGCACCCGCAGCTCGATGGTGCGGTACGGGGGCGCGGGGCCCTGCCGGTCCAGGGTGAGCAGGGGCCTGCCCCTGCGCAGGAGGGTGCGCAGGGGGCCGGCCTCCCGCAGCTCCATGCCCGGAGCCAGGCCCTTGCGGGCTTCCTCCAGGGGCCAGTCGCTGAGCTGGATGAGGGCGGGGAGGAGGTTGGGGTCGAACGAGGCCGGCAGGGGCACGCGGGCGTCCAGGACCGCGGGGCCGCCTTCCACCGTGAGGACGAAGAGGGTCTGGCCCACGGGGGAGGAGGCGACGACGGAGAGGCGGCGGCCGTCGTTCTCCACCGCGGTGAGGAGCCGCTCGGGGCTGGCGCCGGGCCGGCGGAACACCACCTCCTGGTTCGCGAAGTAGGCGGGCCCCGTGGCCGCGGGCTGGAGCGTGTAGGGCAGGGAGGGCTTGAAGGCGCAGCCCGTCAGGACGAGGGCCAGCAGCAGGGCGAGTCTCATGCGCGCTCCCCCAGGGCCAGGAAGGACGTGAGCGTGGCCACCAGCACCGCCATGGCCAGGGTGACGCCGAAGGCGCGCAGGCTGGGGGTGTGGCTGAGGGCGAGGAGGCCGAACGATATCAGGGTGCTGCCGCTGGCCAGGGCCACGCCCAGCAGGGCGGAGGTCCCCGCGGCGTCGCGCTCCCGCAGGAAGACGGTGTAGTCCACCCCCAGGCCCAGGCTCAGGATGAGCGCCATGATCGTGAAGAGGTTCAAGGGGAAGCCCAGGGCCGCCCCCGCGGCCAGGGCGGCCAGCATCCCCAGGAGGGCCGGCGCCAGGAGCCGCAGGCTCGTCGCGGCGCCGTACCAGGCGCCCAGGAGCAGGCCCACCAGGAGGACCGCGCCGGCCAGGGCCCAGGCGGCTACCCGGCGGTAGTGGGCCAGCAGGCCGGTGACGCTTGACGCCTTGTCCACCAGCGTCACGCCCGGCAGGCCCACGCAGGCCCGGGACAGGGCGGCGGACTCGGGGGCGCCGGTGGGCAGGACCACCGAGGCGTACCCGTGTCGGGTGCGGCCCAGCCAGAACTGCCGCAGGGGGATGGAGAAGGGCGTGGCCAGGTAGGCCTCCACGGTCAGGGGGCCCGTTCCCAGGGCCTCCTGGGCCGACGCGACCGCCTCGGGCCGGAAGCCCGCGTCCAGCATGCCCCTGGCCAGGGCGGGCCGGACCTCCAGGTTGCGGGCGAGGGCGGCTTCCTGGCTCGCCGGGGAGGGCACGAAGGCCGAGACGGCCATGAGGCCCGCCACCCCGGGGATGGGCAGGCGCGCGCGAAGGGCCTCCTCCCGGGCCAGCACCTGGCCTTCGTCGGCGCCTTCCACCAGGAAGAACGCCCCGGCGGTGGAGATCTTCAGCAGCTCCTGGATGCGGGCCTCGTCCCGGCGAAGGGCCTGGGACGGCAGGATGAGGCCCCGCACGTCGTCGTCCACCCGGGACAGGGACGCGCCGGCGCCCAGCACCAGGACGGCCGCGGCCACGGCCAGGGACGTGCGGCGGTGCCCGGACCAGGCCTGGATCCGCGCCAGGACGCGGGCCAGGGCGGCCCCCAGGGCGGGCCGGGGGGGCATGGGCGCCGCGAGCCGGGAGGGCAGGACGAGCAGGACCGTGAGGAAGGAACCCGCCAGCGCCACCATGGAGAACACCGCGATCTGGCGCAGCCCCGGGAAGGGCGCGGCCAGGAGCGCCGCGTAGCCCAGGAGGCTTGTGACCAGCCCCAGGAGCAGGGCGGGGAGGATGCGCCGCAGGGCCGGCCCGGGCTCCCAGGCCTCCCCCGCGCCCAGGTGGTGGGCGAAGTACAGGAACGCGTAGTCCACCGCCACGCCCATGACGGTGCAGCCGACCACCAGGGTCAGGAGGAAGAGCTTGCCGAAGATCAGGAGGCAGACGGCGACCGCCGACACGAGCCCCGCGGCCACGCAGAGCAGGCCCAGGGCCAGGTGGCGCACGGAGCGGAAGGTCAGGGCGAAGAGGCCGACGATGCCCAGGGTGGACAGGAGGCTGATGAGGTTCATCTCCCGCTCGGCGCTGAGGCGCGCGTCGGCCGCGTAGAACATGACGCCGGTGCGCAGGAGCTGGCGGTCCGGGCGGGCCATGCGCGCGGCGGCCGCGTCCACGGCGCGCAGGCTGCGGGCCTGGACCGCGGGGTCGAAGGCCGAGCCCCGCAGGCCGGCGGTGACCATCACGTGGAGGCCGTCGGGGGCCGTCACGGCCAGGAGCCCGTCCCGGAGCTCGAGGCCCGTGGACTGGAAGGGCAGGCTCGAGAGGAAGCCCCCGAAGGCCCCCAGGGGATCCAGGTGCGGCGGCATGCCGGAGAAGATGGGGGAGACCAGGCGGGCCTGGATGGCGGGGGCGAGGTCCCCGGAGGGGAGTTCCGGGGCCGCCAGGCGGTACCGGTAGGGGGCGTAGAAGCGCACCAGCTCGCCGGGGTCGATGGGGGGCAGCTCGCAGGAGACGTCCTGGAAGACCCGGGCGGCCTCCAGGTCCCGGGCCAGGGCCAGGGCGGCGGCCCTGCTGTCGGCGGGGTCCGCGCCGCGCACCAGGAGGACGATGCGCTCCTGGGTGGTGCGGGTCAGGGTCTGGATGGCCTGTTCGGCCACGGGGTTCTTCTCGGTCTCCGGGAGCATGGCCAGGAGGTCGGTCTCCATGGCCCGGCCCGAGGCCAGGCGCAGGCCGGCGAAGACCGCCAGGCCCGCCAGCAGCGCCATCCAGATCCAGCCGCGGGCGCGCACCGGCTACTCGAACGCCAGGAGGCGCCGTTCCTCGGCCGTGAGCGGGACCTCGGGGCGGAAATTGAGGAAGGTCAGGTCCATGGAATCGCCCGAGGGCTCATCCACGTGGATGGTCTCGATGAAGGCGGCGCCGCGGATGCGCACGGCCTTGATGAAGGCCGCGGTCTGGGGCGCGGGGGTCAGCAGGATGGTCCAGGCGCCGTCCTTGCCGGACTCGCCCTTGACGGTGAAGAGCCCGTCCAGGGCGCTCCACCGGCCCTCGAGGAGCGACTTCAAGATTTCGCCCATGCGGGCCACCATGGGGGTGTCCTTGGCGGTCCGGAGCGTCCTCCGGCCCGCGCCGTCCACTTCCAGGACGCCCTTGGGACCGGCGGCCACGGTCAGCGGCAGGGGCTTGGCCATGCGCCACAGCACGCCAAGCTCCCGCGAGACCACGAGGCTGCCGGAGGATTTCAGGGGGCGCGAGAGCGCGGCGAGCCTGCGGGTCTGGGTGAAGTCCGCGTGCAGGATCGAGGTGGCCTTCAGGTGGGCCGTGAGCGCCTCGGGCACCGTCTGGGCGCACAGGGCGGGGGCCAGGAGCAGCCAGGCGGCGCGCCTCATGCCTGGGCCCCTTCCAGGGCCTCGGTGAGCACCCTGGGGCATTCGAACAGCAGCTCGCCGGTGGCGGAATCCACCGCCAGCTGGATGGTCTCGGCCTTGTTGACGCGTTCGCCGGTGAGGGCGTCGGAGAGCAGGTAGGTGATGCGGATCCGCTGCTGGTACTCCAGGAGGCTGCACTGGACGCGCACGCTCTGGCCGTACTTCAGGGGGCGGATGTACTTCAGGTTGCAGGTGACCACGGGCCAGATGACGCCCCAGTCCTTCATCTGCTGCCAGTCCAGGCCCACCTGGCGCATCATGGCGGTGCGGGCGATCTCCAGGTACTTGACGTAGTGGCCGTGCCACGCGACGCCCATGGCGTCCACGTCGTGGAAGGGCACCTCGAGGACGGTCTCGCCGGTGAGGATGGGTTTCATGGGTAGAGGCTCCAGGCTTGGTTCCGGATGGCGGCGATGAGGGACCGCAGGGTGGTGTCCAGGGCGATGTCCTCGTCCAGGAAGGGGAGCCAGGCGAAGGACTCCAGGAAGGATTTCGCGCCCGGCCCGAGCCGTTCCACCGCCGCGTCGCCCTGGCGCTCCCGCAGGCGCAGGCCCTGCACCACGGCCAGCGCGAGGGCCGCGGCCACCTGCTCCGTCAGTTCGAGCACCCGCAGGGCGTCCCTGGCGGAGATGGTGCCCATGCTCACCTTGTCCTGGTTGTGGCACTCCGTGGAACGGGAGAAGACCGAGGCGGGCATCGTGAGCTTGAGGGCCTCGGCGGTCCAGGCGCTGGCGCCGATCTGCACCGCCTTGAGGCCGTGGTTGATGGCGGCCCGGGGGCCCAGGGACCCCGAGAGGTTCTGGGGGAGGCCGTTGTTGTAGCGGGCGTCCACCAGCAGCGCCAGCTGGCGGTCCATGAGGTCCGACAGGTTGGCCACGGCGGTCTTGAGGCCGTCCATGGCGAACGCGATGTGCCCGCCGTAGAAGTGCCCGCCGTGAAGCAGGAGCCCGTCGCCGGGATCCAGCAGGGGGTTGTCGTTGGCGCTGTTGAGCTCGTTCTCCACGTCCCGGCGGATCCAGGCGAGGGCGTCGCCCAGGACGCCGATGACGTGGGGCGCGCAGCGGATGGAGTAGCGGTCCTGGAGGCGCACCGCCTGGTCCTCGGCGGGTCCGCCCAGGTCGGCGTGGATCCGGGCTGCGGCGGCCTGGGGCCCCGCGTGGGGCTTGAGCGCGAAGAGCCGGGGGTGGAAGTGGTCCCGGTTGCCCCGCAGGGCCGCCACGGCCAGGGACGTGAGCCGGCAGCAGAAGCGCTCCAGGTACGAGGCCCGGTGGAAGGCGAGGCAGGCCAGCCCGGTCATGACCGCGGTGCCGTTCATGAGGGCCAGGCCCTCCTTGGGGGCCAGGCGCAGGGGGGCCAGGCCCGCTTCGGCCAGGGCCTCCCGGGCGGGCCGCGCCTCCCCGCGGAAGGTGGCCTCCCGTTCGCCGATGAGGGTGGCCGCCACGTAGGAGAGGGGGGTCAGGTCGCCGCTGGCGCCCACGGAGCCCTCGGCGGGGATCCGGGGCAGCACCCGGTGCGCCACGAGGCCCTCCAGGGCCTCCAGCAGCTCCCACCGGACGCCGGAAAAGCCCTGGGCCAGGGAATTGAGGCGCGCCACGAGGACGGCCAGGGTCTCGTCCTCGTCGAGGATCCGGCCCAGGCCGCAGCCGTGGTACCGGGTGAGGTGGGTGGGCAGCTCCGGGACCAGCGAAGCCGGCACGGCGGTGGTGCAGGAGTCCCCGTAGCCGGTGGTGACGCCGTAGACCTCGGTGCCGCCTTCCAGCAGGCCGGCCAGGATGGCCGCCCCGGCCTGGATGCGCGCGCGAAAGGCCGGATCCGGGGCCAGGGCCAGGGACCGGGACCCCGTGGCGACGTCCACCACGTCCTCGATGCGCAGCGGCGCGAGGCCCACGGTGACGGCGCCCATCTAGGCGTTTCCCTGGAAGCGGAGGATGCCGGCGGCCTTCCGGCCGGCACCGTCCTGGAAGGTGAACTTGAGGTTTTCCCGCGCGGGGTCCAGGGCGAGGGTGAGCGTGAGGTCCTCGCCGGGCCGGATGACGTTCATGAACTTCAGGTGCTCGACGCCCCGGAACGCGCCCAGGGGGCCGAAGGCCTCCATCCCGAAATGCACGGCCCAGTCCACCTGCACGACGCCGGGGAGGATCGGGTTCCCCGGGAAGTGCCCCTGGAAGCCCAGCAGACCGGGGTCCAGGTCCAGGGCGAAGGTGATGCTGCCGTCGGGCCCGGCTGGCATGGCCCGGGCGCTTCCGGGGAACCTCATTTGACCTGGAGCATCTGGTGGACCGCTTCCACCACGTCCGCGACCGTGCGCACGTGCTTGAACTCCTCCGCCTTCACCCGCCGCCCGGTGATCTCCTGCAGCTGGATGGCGAGCTCCACGGCGTCGATGCTGTCCAGATCGAGGTCGGTGAAGAGATGCGCCTCCAGGGTGATGCGCTCCGGGGCCAGGTCGAAGGAACTGGCGAGGATGGTCCTCAGCTGCGTGAGGATCTCGTCCCGGGTGGGATTGACGGTGGTCATGGGTGGAATCTCCGGTTGGCTTCAGGGCTGGAAACCCATCTTAATGCAGGCGTCATCATATTTCAGGCATTACCCGAGGGGGTGAAAAGGCCGGCCAGGTCCTCGGCCCGCAGTTTGCCCCGCGCGTCCCTGGGCAGTTCCGCCACGAAGCGCCACCGCCGGGGAAGGGCAGGCCCCTCGAGCGTGTCCGCCAGATGGGCGCCAAGGCGATCGGACAGCGCCCGGCGCGCCGCCGGGTCCTCCAGGTCCGCCTCTCCGGCCAGAACCACGGCCGCCCCGAGCATCCGGCGCCGGCCCTCCAGCACCACCACCGCCGCGTCCCGCACCAGCGGATGGGCCTTGAGGGCCTCCTCCACCTGGGGCAGCGAGACCCGCTTCTCCTCGATCTTGACCACGCGGTCCAGGCGCCCCAGCAGGGTGAACCGGCCGTCGGCCTCCAGGGAAACGGCGTCCTCCATGCGCAGGCCACCGGCTTCCACCCGTGGCGAGCGAAGGAGCAGGGCGCCGTCCTCCGCGGCGGCCAGGGCCATGTCGGGGAAGGGGGTCCACCGCGAGGAGGCGGGATCGGGCCCGGGGTTCCGCCAGGCGATGCCGCCGCTCTCGGTGCTGCCGTACACCTCCACCACCCCGCCGGGGGCCGCGGCCCGCCAGGCCAGGGCGTCCTCCCGGCCCAGGGCGCCCCCGGAGGAGAACACCGCCGGCAGGTCCAGGCCGCCCAGATCCAGCAGCCTGGGCAGCCGGGCGAGGTGCGCGGGGCTGCTCACGAGCACCGGCCGGGAGGCCATCACGGCCAGGAACCGGGCCGGATCCCCGCAGGGCTCCGACAGGAACGGCCGCCCCGTGGCCAGGGGCCAGAAGACCCGGAACAGGCAGCCGTAGATGTGCAGGTGGGGCACCGTGCCGGCCACCGTTCCCGGGAGCGGGCCGAAGAGCCCTTCCAGGATCTCCACCTCCCGGTCCAGATCCTGGAAGCGCCGCAGGACCTGCTTGGGGGCGCCGGTGCTCCCGGACGTCCAGAACTCCACCGGCACGTCCGCCAGGACGCGGGGTGGCGGCAGGGCGTCCGCGGGCGCGGCCAGGTCCGCGTCCCGGAGGAGGCCGTCGGCCTTCAGGGCCTCCAGGGTTCCCGGCAGCAGGTTGGGGGGAAGAACGGGCACGCACCCGGCCTGGACCAGGCCCAGGAAGCCCGCCGCGAAGGCGAAGGGGTCCTCGCAGGCCAGCAGCCAGCGGCCCCCCGCCGCGGCCTTCCCGGCCGCCGTCGCGGCGCCCCGGGCCAGCTCCCCGAAGGTGCGGGGTCCCTGGCCTGTGAGGGCCACCACCGAGGCCTGCGGCCGGTCCTCCGCGAAAAGGCCCGCAAGGCGCCCCATGGCGCTCAGGCTTCCAGCATCTTCTGCACGGAGACCACCACGTCCTCCACGGTGCACAGCACCCGGAACTCCTCCGGCGCCAGGCGGCGCCCGGTGTACTCCTGCATGTGCTGGGCCAGCTCGACCTCGTCGATGCTGTCCAGGCCCAGGTCGGTGAAGAGGTTCGAGTCCATGCGCACGGAGCGCGGGTCCAGATGGAAGTTCGTCTTCAGGGCGGAGCGGACCCACTGGAGAATCTCTTCCTGGGTCTTGGGGGGCATGGCGGGCTCCGGCTCTGGGGGGACGCCCGGCGGTTGTGGTAGCTAACGCGCGCTCCGGCAGACGTTAAGGCCCCGGGCAGGGGAATGCCCAGTATACATCAGAGCCGGGGGCAGTGGCGGCACGCCGCCCGCGGCGTCCCGGCGAGCAGCTCCTGCCGCAGGCGGACCATGCCCGGGCCGTTCCACAGGGCCTGGAACGGCGTTTCGAAGAGGTTGCCCACCTCCTCACCGGGTTGGCAATCGCAGGCCGTGACCGTGCCGTCGGCGCCCAGGGCGAGGGTCTGCCAGGGGGACAGGCAGTTGGCGTGGCCGGGGCTTCGGCTCCAAAGCGCGTCCACCGGGCGCAGGAGCAGCTCCCGCAGACGGAAGGGCTTGCCCAGTTCCTCCAGTCCGCGCACGTGCAGAACGGGCAGACCAGCGGCCATGGCCCCGTCCACGGCCTCCCGGATGGCCGTCCGGTCTTCCCCGGTGGCGGCCCCGGCCAGGGAACGGTCCCGGTTGGCGTCGAAGTTCAGGTCCGACAGCATCCAGGCCCGGGCGCCCAGGGCGAGGGCCAGGTCCGCCACGGGGGCGAGGTGGCGGGCGTTGGCCGTGCCCACGGCGGTGAACACCGCCCGGGGCACCCGGTCGCCGAAGATCCGGGCGGCCTCCGTCAGGTTGGCGAGGGTCCGCGCGAAGGGCACGCCGGGGCGCAGCCGCCCGGCCAGGTCGGCCTCGCCCGCGTCCAGGCTGAAGGTGGCCCCCCCGAGTCCGGCCTGGACCAGGCTCCGGGCCAGGTCCGGGGTCAGGGCCGCGCCGCTGGTCACCAGGCCCACGCCGCGGCCCTCCCCGGCGGCCAGGGCCACCAGTTCCGCCAGGCGCGGATGGAGCGTGGGCTCCCCCAGGCCCACCAGGGTCAGGCGGGAGGCGTGGGGCAGGCGGTCCAGGACCTCCTGGAACCGGTTCAGGTCGCCCCGGTGGGGGGCGCCCGTGGCCCGGGCGCAGGAGGGGCAGGCGTGGGGGCACCGGGTGGTGACCTCGAGGTTGGCCAGCACCGGGGGCGGGGCCAGCGGTCCCAGGTCCGGCGGCAGGCCCGTCCCGGGCCTCAGGGCCCGCCGGGCCGAAGGACTCCGGCCCAGGACCTGCCAGCCCCCGGGCACCCGATCGGCAAAGCGGGCCACCTGGGGTTCCAGGAGCCGGAGCCGTTCCTGGTCGGGGCCGGTGAGGGCGGGGGGCAGGGCTTCGAGGATCGCGGCCAGGACCGGGGCCGCCGGCAGGTGGTGCCCGGCCCCCGGCACCCCTACCGGCCGCGCCGCCGGGCCCCAGTGCGCCAGGTCCGCGGGGGGCACCAGGGGATCGGCCTCCCCGTGCACCACCAGGGTCCCGGGCGGAAGACCCGCGGCGCCGGCCTCGTTGACGGCCTTTACCAGCCGGGCGAGATCCAGCAGCCCGGGCGCCTCGTTTCCGGGGCGGGTGGCGGCCTGGAGGCGCGCCAGGTGGTCCAGGCCCACCCGGGGCGGGGTGCCCAGGAGGACCAGGAGGTCGGGTTCGAGGCGGGCCAGGAGGGCCAGGGTGCCGCCGGTGGAGTGGCCGATCACCACCAGGGGACGGCCGCCTTCGGCTTCGGCTCTCAGGAGCGCCAGGAAGGCCTCCCGGTCGAAGGGCGGCGGCGGGCCGCCCCGCCACCGGGGATGGAGGGCCGCCAGCCGGGTGTGCCCGGGCCCGAGGACCGCGTCCAGCGCCTCGGCCAGGGGCGCGAGATCCGCGGGGGATCCTGTGTAGCCGTGCACCAGGAGGATGCGCATCAGGTCTCCAGCCGTTCCGCCAGACGTTCGGCTCCCCGGTCCAGGCCCGGGTCCGGGGTGCGGGCGGTCAGGCCCCGCAGGGCGAGGATGCGGGCGTCCAGCTCCGCATCGTCCATGGCCTCCAGGGCCCGGGCATAGACGTCGCTGGACCCCCAGAAGACCGTGGGGGGGACCAGCCGGGCGCCAGCCCCCAGCCGCTCCAGGCAGAGCCCGTTCTGGGCCTGTTCCGGGTGGAAGGGAAAGACGCCCACGGGCACGCCGTGGGCCAGGGCCTCGAAGACGGTCTGCTGGCCTCCGTGGCAGACGAGGAGGGCGGCCCGCTCCAGCAGGCCGTTCATGGGCGCGTAGGTGTAGGCGGTGATGCGCGGGTCATTCCGGTCCGGAGCCGGATGGCCCCCGCCGGCCAGGGCGACCCGGTAGCCCAGGGCCAGCAGCCTATCAAGGAGTCGGGCGGGTCCCGCGCCCGGGGGCAGGGCCGTGCCCATGGAGAGGACGGCCAGGGGCGCGCCGGGAACCGCCCCGCCCGCCCGGGGCCAGCGATTCCAGGCCAGGGGGCCCACGTGTTCCAGGCCTTCCGAGGCGGCCAGGGGCTGGAAGCCGGGGGTGTCCCACAGGAAGGTGCGGCCGCCCAGCAGGAGGGCGCGCGCATCCTGCACGGCCGGTCGGCCCAGGGCCCCCAGGGCCATGGACACCCGGCGGGCCGCCCCGCGGAAGAAGGCCTCCAGGAACACCCCCTGTTCGGCCTCCCCCGGCTCGCCCTCCCCGAACCCCAGGACGCCCCGGAAGGCCGGGATCATGCAGCCGCAGGCCAGGGTGTCGCAGGGCAGACCCGCCAGGGCCGCGGAGGTGGTGGCCGTGAACCGGAAGACGCCCACGACCCGCTGGGCCCGCACCTCGGCCATGAGCGCCCGCTCCGCCTGGACCACCCGGAGGAACCGCTCGGGTTGGCGGAACCAGGCGTAGGCCGGGGCCGACCCCTGGTCGGCCTCCTGCAGGTCGGGCAGCAGGTGGTGGGGCACGCCCAGTTCCGCCAGGAAGGGGGAGCGGGCCGGGGTGGTGGCGAAGGCCACTTCGTGGCCCCTGGCCAGGAGGGCCTCCCGCAGGGCCAGGCCCTTGGCGAGGTGGGACAGGGCGTTGCTGCCCGGCAGGATCAGGAAGCGCATGGCGTCGCGTTCAACGGGGGCCGGTCTCTCCGGCCCACAGGTCGAAGAAGTTGAAGAAGTGGTAGGGATAGGCGTCCAGGAAGCCCGCCAGGGCCTGGGCGTAGGCGGCGGCGTAGGGGCGGTAGGCCTCCGGGGCCCGTCCCAGGCCGGGCGGGACGCGGACCACGGCGGCCAGCTGCATCTCGTACTGGTCCGGACCGGGCTTGAAGGGGAAGAGCACCGCCACGGGCGCCCCGGTGGCCGAGGCCAGCTTGTAGGCGGTGAAAGGCAGCGGCACCGGGCCGCCCAGGAAGTCCACCGCCACGGTGCCGCCGCTGGCGCCCCAGGCCCGGTCCCCCATGAGGCACAGGACCTCGCCGCGCTGCAGCGCGCCCAGCATGTCCGGGACGCCGCCCAGGAAGGCCTCCGGGTCGATGATCCGGAAGTCGCGGCCGGCGAAGGCCTGGAAGGGGGAGCTGGCGTCCCCCGCGTCGAACCGCGCCAGCACGGAGATGGGGCGGTCCAGGTGGGCGAGGTTGGCCATGCCCAGCTGCCAGGCCCCCACGTGGGCGGTGACGATGACCAGGCCCCGGCCTTCGGCGAGGAGGGCCGCCAGGTCCGCGCGGCCCCGCAGGTGGGTGATGAACTCCCCCCGGCCCAGGATCCGCTGGGCGGCCTGGTCCACCATGAGCCGCGCGAACGTGCGGCTCAGGCGGAAGGTGTCCACCAGGCGCCGGAGCCCGGTGCGCCCGGGGAACCGGTGGGCGAGGTACGGCCGGCACCGATGGCGGATGGAAGGCCGGGTGAGGGTGTAGTAGAGGCTCACCAGGTCCGCCAGGGCGTAGGCCACGGACCGCCCCGCCAGCCGGATCAGCCCGTGGAAGAAGCCCAGCTGCCACCGGGTTCCGATGCCTCGAATCCGCCACTCGATCCGGCCGGGCTCCACTAGTCCTCCCGTGCCATCATGCGCCGGGTGGAGCGGGTGAAGCGCAGGAAGCTCCCCAGTCCGGCCAGGAAGCGAAGCCAGCTGTCGGGGGAACGCCAGAGCATGGTGACGTAGCCCCACAGCACCTTGGGCCGCTTGAAGTGCCGCTCGTAGAACTCCCGGAACAGCTCCTCCAGCCGCTCCCGGGTCATGCCGCGAGTCACGAACTGGAAGTTCATGCAGTCCATCTTCTCCCAGTCCTCGTCGAAGTCCCCCAGCTCGCGGATGCCGTCGTAGATGGGCGAACCGGGGAAGGGCGTGAACTTGGCGAGGTTGAAGTCGTCCACGGGCAGCGAGAAGACGTAGTCCATGCTGCGGCGGATGCTGGCCTCGGTCTCCCCGGGGAGCCCGATCATGAGCAGGCCCTTGGTGCGGATGCCCGCGGCGCTGATGGTGCGGATCTTTCCGGCCAGGTGTTCGAGGTCGGGGTTCTGGCGGTGCCGGGCCAGGAGCTCGGCGTCGCCGGTCTCGATACCCAGGCTCATCATCCAGCACCCGGCCCGCTTCATGCGGCCCACCAGGTCCGGGTCGATGTGCTCGGCCCGCACGGCGCAGTTGAAGGTCATCCCCAGGGGTTCGGCCAGGAGCCGGTCCGTGAGCCGCTCCACCCGCCGGCGGTCCAGGGTGAACTGGTCGTCGTAGAAGTTGATGTGGCGGATGCCGAAGCGCCCGCGCAGCATGCGCATGTGGTCGTAGAGGTACTCCGCCGAGTTGGACCGGAAGCTGCGCTGGAACACGCTCCGGTCGCAGTAGGAGCACGCGTAGGGGCAGCCCCGGCTGGAGATGCAGCTGGTGTTGGGGACGGTGGGGTAGTTGAAGATGGGCAGCTTGTAGGCGCCCGGGAAACCCGCGAGCTTGCCGTAGGCGGGGAAGGGGAGGCTGTCCAGCTCCAGCCCGGTCCGGTAGCCGTTGAAGCGGATGTCCCCGTCCGGGCCGTCCCGCCAGATGAGGCCCCGCACCTGGGCCGGCGTCTCGAAGCCGCCGTCCATCAGCTCGCGCAGGGTCTCCTCGCCCTCGCCGGCCACGGCGAAGTCCATGGCGGGGTACTCCCGCAGCAGGCGCTCCTTCAGGGCCGAGATGTGGGGCCCCCCGAAGACGCTCAGGACCCCGGGGCAGGCCCGCTTGGCCAGCTCCGCGATGCGCACGCCGTCCAGGAAGCTCGAGGTGGTGCAGCTGAAGCCCACGAAGCCCGGGCGCTCGGCGCGAAGGTGCGCCTCGATGAGGCCGTCGGAATCCGGGTTGGCGAAGCAGTCGATGATCGCGGTTTCCATGCCCCGGGCGTCCAGGTACGCCGCCAGGCTCGCCAGCCCCAGGGGCGGCATGAGGTTGGCGACCCGGGAGATGTCCTGCCCGGCTGCGCCGGCGCGGTACCCGAGCGGATGGATGAGGAGGATCTTCCGGTAGTTCAGCACGGCTGCGCATCCTTCGGGTAGCGGATGAGGGAATCCCAGATGAGCCCCCGGAAGCCCATGGCCTGCAGGGCCGTCATGCGCTCCCGGCCCCGCTCGGGCGGGAAGAACCGGTCCCTGTGGCCCCGGAAGGCCGCCTCGATGCGGGCCTCCATGGCCCTGATGTCCACGCCGGCGGCGTGGTAGTAGACGGGCTCGCGCAGGTCGGTGTCCGGCCCCACCTTGCCCTCCAGCAGGGCCAGGCGGTGCAGGGCGGTGGCGGGGAAGATGCGGATGCCCGAGAAGGCGAAGACCGCGGTGCTGCGCAGCCGCTGCAGGTTGGCCAGGCCCTCGGCGACCGTGGCCTCGGTCTCCCCGGGCCCGCCGAACATCACGAAGTGCGCGCAGGGGACGCGGCAGGCCACGAAGAGCTCGTTGGCCTCCACCGCCTCGTCGAAGGTGAAGCCCTTGCCCAGGGCCCGCAGGGTCGCGTCGGTGGTGGCGTCCGTGCCCAGTTCGGCGGCGCGCAGGCCGGCCTTGGCCATGAGGCGCAGGTCCGTTTCGCGCAGCAGGCTGGGGCGCATGTAGCAGGACCACCTTATGGGCAGCGCGCGGCGCAGCAGCTCCTCGACCACCTCCATGTGCTGGCCGCCGTGGTCGTTGAACACCGCGTCGGCGATGAAGAAGTCGGCCTGGCCGAAGCGGGCGTGGGCCTCCTCCAGGTCGTCGACGACGGCGCGCGGGTCCCGCGCGCGGTAGGCCGACCCTTCCAGGGCCGGGTAGTTGCAGTAGACGCACTGGTGGGAGCAGCCCCGCTTGGTCTGGATGTTCAGGAGACCCGAGGCCTCCTGGTAGAAGCCCACGATGGCCTCGTCGTAGCGCGGGGCCGCCATCTCCGGGGCCAGGCCGGCATTGCGGTGGATGCGGGGCATCGTCCGGCCCGCGGCCAGGGCCTCCACCAGGTCCGCCGCCGCGCCCTCCCCTTCGCCGGCGACGCCGTGGTCGGCGCCCGTGTAGGCGAGGATCGCCTCAGGCAGGATCGTGAAGGCCGGGCCCCCCAGGATGACGGGGGCGTCCGTGCAGGTCCGGGCCAGCTCCACCAGGCGCCGCGCCACGGCCGGGTAGTCCGAATCCACCAGGGAATCGCAGGTGTCCAGGTTGCGCATGGAGATGCCCAGGAAGTCCGGGCCGAAATCGCGCACGCGCGCCGTGAAGGCGGCCTCCGAGGCGCCCGCGGCCAGGAAGTCGAACTGCTCCACCAGGTGGCCCCGCGCGGCCAGCGACCCCGCCACCACCGCCATCCCCAGGGGGTAGACCGGGTAGGGCTCCAGGGTCAGATTGGCGGAGACTAGGAGGATTCGACTCATGGGGCCCCAGGATCAGAGGGCATGCCCGAAAGCCCGTACCTGTTCGTAATTCTGTAATATAGCACACATGCGCTTCCCCCTGACCGTGGCCCACCTGGCGGCCCTCACCGCGTTCCAGCTGGCTTTCCTCCTGCTTTTCGTGGACGTTCGATTGGCCGCTTTGCCCTTGGCCCTCTTCGTCCTCCTCTGCGGGGTGGCCCCCTTCCTGCCGCGCTTCGGCTTCTTCCTGCCCATCCTGTCCCGGGGCAGCCGCAGGTCGCCCCGCGTGGCGCTGAGCTTCGACGACGGGCCGGATCCCGCGGCGACCCCCGCGGTCCTGGACCTCCTGGACCGCCACGGCCTGAAGGCGGCCTTCTTCCTGGTGGCTGCCAAGGCCGAGGCGAACCCGGACCTCGTGCGCGACATCCTCGCCCGGGGCCATGAGGTCGGCAGCCACAGCTGGCACCACTTCCCGATGCTCATGCTCCGGGGCCAGAAGATCCTCCGCGAGGAGGTGGCCCGGGCCCAGGAGATCTTCAGGGGTTTCGGCATCCTGCCCCGGGCCTTCCGGCCGCCGGTGGGGATCACCAGCTCCCGGCTGTGGCCGGTGCTCCTGGACCACGGCATGTTCTGCGTGAACTTCAGCTGCCGGGCCCTGGACCAGGGCAACCGCCGGGTGCCGGGCCTGGCCCGGCGCATCCTGGACAAGGTCCGGCCCGGGGACCTGATCCTCCTGCACGACGTGAGGCCCACCCGGGCCACCGTGGACGAGCTGCTGGGGGAGCTGGAGGCCGTGGTGCGCGGACTGGGCGAGCGGGGCCTGGAGGTGGTGCCCCCGTCCGCGCTCCTGGGCCGCGCCCTGATGCAGCGCAGCCTGGAGACCCAGGGCGCCGCCGAAAGCTTCTACGACGACCTCGCCGGCACCTACGACCAGGAGCAGTTCGGCACCGCCGTGGCCCTGAGCCGGAACCTGGAACTCGAGCTCTTCCGCAGGCGCCTTCCCGACCTCCTCCGGGGGCGGGGCACCGTGCTGGAACTGGGCGCGGGCACGGGCATCTTCACCCTGGAGCTGGCCCGGCGCTGCGCGGAGGTGCACGCCGTGGACCTCTCCGGGAACATGCTGCGCCACCTGGAGCGCAAGGCCGCGGCCGCGGGCGTCACGAACATCCGCGCCCTGGAGGGGGACGCGGAGTCCTTTGCCTTCGAGGGCCCCTACGCCGCCGTCTTCTCCTTCCTCGTCTTCGAGTACTTCCAGGACCTGCCGGCCTTCTTCCGGCGCCTGGCGCCCCACCTCGAGCCCGGCGCCCCCGTGTACTTCATCACCGCGCGCACGTCCTTCCTGCGGTTCTGGACCCAGGTGGGCAACGCGCTGCGCCAGGGCATCTGGCTCAAGTCCCGCTCCCGGCGGGAAGTGGTCCGGCTCCTGGGCGCGGCGGGCATCGAGACCGTGCGCGCGGAGGGGCACCTCCTCAAGCTCTTCGGCCGGGGCGGCATGATCCTGGAAGTGGAGGGGCGCTGGCCGGGCCCTTCCCATGACTGAGGCGCCCCACGTCCTGGCGGTGGTGCCGGTGTACGACCACGCCGCCACCCTGCGCGGGGTCGTGGAGGGGCTGCTCGGCCAGGGGCTGCCCGTGCTGGTGGTGGACGACGGCAGCCGCGACGGCGCCCTGGAGCGGGTGGCGGACCTCCCCGTGCGCACCCTGCGCCTGGAGCCCAACCAGGGCAAGGGCGCCGCGCTCCTGGCCGGGGCCCGGGCGGCCGCGGCCGAGGGCTTCGGGGCCCTGCTCTCCATCGACGCCGACGGACAGCACTACCCCGCCGACGCCCCGGCGCTCATCGCCGCCGCCGCGGCGCACTGGCCCGCCATCGCCATCGGCGTGCGCGCCATGGACGGCCCGGAGGTGCCCGGGTCCAGCCGCTTCGGCCGCGCCTTCTCCAACTTCTGGGTCCGCCTGGAGTGCGGGCGCGACCTGCGCGATACCCAGAGCGGCTTCCGGGTCTACCCCGTGGCGTTCCTCACCGGATGCCGGTTCCGCTCCCGGCGCTACGCCTTCGAGGTGGAGGTCCTGGTGCGCGGGGCCTGGGCGGGCCTGGCCATCGTGGAGGCCCCCATCCGGGTCCTCTACCAGCCCGGCCGCGAGCGCGTCTCCCACTTCCTGGCCTTCCGGGACAACCTGCGGCTCACCGCGCTCCACACCTTCCTGGTCGTGCGCGCCCTGTTCCATCGCCAGGGGCCGCCCCTGGCCGGAGAGGCCCGGCGGGCCCTGGCGTCGCCCCGGGCCTTCCTGCGGACCCTGGCCACCGAGCACGACAGCCCCGCGGCGCTGGCCACCGCGGCGGGGCTGGGCGTCTTCCTGGGCAGCCTGCCCATCATCCCCTTCGGCCTTGTGGTCATCGCCTTCGTGCACCACCGCCTGCACCTCAACAAGCTGGCCGGCATGGGCGCCTCCAACGTCTGCGTGGCCCCCTTCGTGCCCTTCCTCTGCGTGCAGGCGGGGCACCTGCTCCTCCACGGGCGCTGGTGGACCGCCTGGAACCGCCAGGGCCTGGTCGCCGAATTCCCCCAGAGGCTCTGGGAGTGGCTGCTGGGGTCCCTGGTGGTGGGGCCCCTGCTGGGGCTGCTCCTCGCGCTGCCGGTCTACGTGCTGATCAGGCGGTTCAGGTCTACCGGGAAAGCAGCTCCACGCACCTGGTGAACCCGAAATCCCGGGCGTAGTCCACGGGCTTCCTGCCGGAGATGTCCGCGATGTCGGGGTCGGCCTTGGCCTTGAGCAGGTCGGCCACGATCTCCTCGTACCCGTAGTAGGCGGCCAGGAGCAGCGGCGACACGCCCGGCTTGTAGCGTCCGTATTCCTTGAAGGTCAGGATGTTGGGATCCGCTCCCTGTTCCAGGAGCCACTTCACGATGACCGGGTGCCCGTAGTAGGCCGCCCAGGCCAGGGGCGTCCAGCCCCACTTGTCCACGTCGTTGACCTTCTCCCCGGTCTCCACGAGGTTCTTGGCCAGCTGGAGATTGCCGTCCACCACGGCCCGGGAGAGCTTGGTGCCGGCCTCGAGCGCGGGCGCTCCCAGCAGGATGGCGATGGTGGCGAGTACGACCGCAGGCTTCATGGTTCACTCCCGGGGGCAGGTTTGGATAAAACAAGTTTAGACCTCTCGTCCGCCCGGTTTCACCCGGTTTTTCCGCCCCCCTCGGCGAGCCATGCGGCCAGGGCCCGCACGGTGCCCAGGCGTCCCTGGAGGGATCCGGCCTCCTCGACCGTGGCGCCGAAACGGCGCTTCAGGGCCATGGCCAGCTCCAGGGCGTCCACGGAATCCAGCCCCAGGCCCCCCTTGAACAGGGGCTGGTCGTCGCCGATGTCCCCGGGCCGGAGGTCCTCCAGGTCCAGGGCCTCGATGATGAAGACCTTCAGCTCAAAGGGCGTGGGAGCCATGGCTCTCCTCATTGAAGCGGCTCTCCAGGATCCGCGTGAGGATCCGGGCCTCCCGGGGGTGGTCCGCCTCCGCCGCCGCCGGGGCGTGGACCCAGTCGCCGAAGGCGAAGCGGAACCTGCAGGTGGGCGCCGGGACCATGTACCAGCGGTCCCCCTTGGCCAGGAGGGGCGGGTCCACGGTGACGCGCACCGGCAGGATGGGGGCGCCTGTCCTCAGGGCCAGGTGGGCCGCTCCCCGCTTGAACCTCAGGGGCGGGCCCGGGCGGGTGCGGCCCCCTTCCGGGAAGATCACGAGGTTCTGTCCCGAGGCGAGGGCGAGGCCGCAGTGCTCCAGCACCTCATCCGGCCCCTGGTTGTTGATGAAGCCCGCGGCCCGCACCAGCGGACCGAAGAAGAGGTTGTTCCAGACCGCCTCCTTCACCACGCACACCGTGTCCGGCAGCAGGGCGATGAGGATCACGATGTCCAGGTACGAGGGGTGGTTCGCCAGGATGAGGGCGCCCTTGAGCCCCTGGGGCATCCCGTCCGTCTCCACCTGCAGGATCCCCGAAGCCTCCAGCCCGAAGACGAAGAGCCTGAAGAAGCGCCGGATGATGCGCGCCGCCCGCCGCCGGCGCGCTTCCCGGCCCCCCGGCAGCACGGCCAGGACGGGCCGGATGAGCAGGGTGCACACGCAGCCTCCCACGCCCAGGAGGGTGAAGAGGATTCCGCTGGTGAGGACCTTGCCGGCTTGGCGGAGGCGCGGGGGCAGGAGGGATCGGGTGGCCGTCATGGGGACCTGTAAGTATGCCATTCCGGGCGCTTCTTACAATCCGGCGCCCCTGGGCGCCCGGGGTAGAATGGAGGCCGGAGGCGGCCATGCTGAAGCGATTGACCGTGACGGCCCTGATCCTGACTGGCGGCGCAGTGCGGGCCCAGGAGGAGAAGCCCGGGGTCGTGGAAGGCGTGAAGGAGGCGGGCAAGGAGGTCGGCCACGCCGTGAAGAAGGGCGCCAAGGCCGTGGGCCACGCAGCGCGGGAGGGCGGCAAGGCCGTGGGCAGGGGCGCGAAGACCGCCGGCAAGGCCGTCGGCGAGGGCGCGAAAAAGGTGGGCCACGGCTTCCGGGACGGGGCCAAGGACGTGGGCCATGGCGTCAAGAAGGCCGTGAAGGGCGAGTAAGTCACACCGCCGTGGCAGGGCGGGCGCCGGGATTCCCTAGCATGGTGGATCCGGCGGAGCGCTGCCGGACCCCGCCCGAGGTTCACCATGCCCTCCCTTCTCGGCCACGCCGCCGCCGGCCTCGCCATCACCACCGCCTTCCACGGGGACAAGCTCCCGCGGCGGACCTGGGCCCTGGCCGCGTGCTGCGCCATGGCGCCCGACCTGGACTGGTTCGTGAGCCTCCTGGACATGCACCGCGGCCACGTGCTCAACCACCGGGGGGCGGCCCACTCCCTCTTCGCGGCCGTGCTCATCGCCGCCGCCGTCTTCCTCCTGGCCTACCGAAGGGACCAGCGCCGCGGCGCCGTCTGGCTCTGCCTGACCATCGCCGCGCTGTCCCACGGCCTCCTGGACGCCCTGACCTCGGGCGGCGTGGGCGTGGCCCTCTTCATGCCCTTCTCCGAGACCCGCTGGGCCTGCGTGTGGCAGCCCGGAAGGGTCGCGCCCCTGCCCCTGGGGCGGGAGCACACGTGGCACTTCCTGCACAGCCTGTGGACGGAACTGTTCTGGATCGGCCTCCCGGCCCTGGTCCTGGCGGCCTGGTCCCGGCTGGCGAGGCAGGCGCGGCTGGCGCCGACGCTTTCGGAGGCGGTGCCGGAGAGCCCGTTCTGAAGGCCCTCCCGGCCGGGAGGTCCTGAACCGGAGGGTTCACCTGGCCGATGAACCGTGCGCCGCGGCCCGTGTCGTCAGGGACCTGTCGATGCGGACCCGCTGCGGGCGGGCTGGCACATCCGGGCCAGGAGGTCACCCAGCACCTCCAGGCTGGCCGTTCCCAGCAGGCCGTGGTCGTCGTCCAGTTCCCGCAGATCGGCCCCGCCGTGCCGGCCCGCGAACGCCCGGCTCACCTGGACCGGCACCGATTCGTCCCGGGTCCCGTGGAGGATCGCCAGGGGCGCCCCGACCCGCCACCTCCCGTCGTCCGCCCACGCCGGCAGGTCCGCCAGGAGTTCGGGCCCCAGGCGGGTCCAGGCGTTGCGGGCGTGGTGGAAGATGGGGATGCTCCCGCGGCGCCGGTAGCCGGCCCACCGCGGCCCCTCCAGGCGGCGGGAGGCGAAGCCGAAGGCGGGGGCCAGGAGGATGAGCCCGGCCAGGGCCGCGCCGCGGTGGGCCACGGCGGCGGCGACCAGGCCCCCCAGGCTGCTGCCCACCACCACCGGGGGTTCCGGCAGGGTGCGCAGGAGGGCCTCCACCGCCTCCACCTGGGCGGAGACGGTGAGGGCCTCGAAGGTCGGCAGGTTCAGGTCGGGGGCGAGGAAGGGGATGTTCCGCGCCGCCGCCCAGAGCCGGCAGTGCTCGCCCTTGGATCCGCGGGGACCGGAGGCGAAGCCGTGGAGGTAGACCAGGCTAGGCAAGGGCCTGCAGGTCCTCGGGGGCGCCGATGGAGATGGCGGTCACCTCGATGCCGGCCTCCTTGGCCTGGCGCTTCACGAGGCCGCTGAGCACCTTGCCGGGGCCCAGCTCGAAGAAGGAGGTGACCCCCTCCTGGAGCAGCAGGGCGGTGAGGGCCTCCCAGCGCACGGCGCCCGGGATCTGGCGCACCAGGCCGTCCCGCAGGGCCGCGGGATCGGTCACCAGGGCGGCGTCCACGTTGTTGGCCAGGGGGCAGCTGGGCATGGCGAAGACCGTGGCGCCCAGGAGCTGCTGCATGTGCACCTTGGCGGGCTCCATGAGGGGGCTGTGGAAGGGCGCGCTCACGGGGAGCTTCATCATCTTGCGCACGCCCTTGGCCTTCAGGATCTCCATGGCGGCCTCCACGCCCTCGACGTGGCCGGCGATGACGATCTGGCCCGGGCCGTTGAAGTTGGCGGGGACGGCCACCAGGCCGGTCTGGGTCTGGGCCTCGGCGCAGGCGGCCTCCACATCGGCCACCGTGGAGCCGAGGATGGCGGCCATGGCGCCCACGCCCACGGGCACGGCCACCTGCATGGCGCGGCCGCGCTCGCGCACGGTGCGCACGGCGTCGCCGAAGCGCAGCGAGCCGTTGGCCACCAGGGCGCTGTACTCGCCCAGGGAGTGCCCGGCCACGTAGTCGGGCTTGGGCAGGCGCGCGCCGTAGGCGCGGACCACCATGGTGCTGTGGGTGAGGATGGCGGGCTGGGTGTGCTCGGTGAGCTTGAGCTGCTCCTCGGGGCCCTGGGCCATGAGGGAGGAGAGGTCGAAGCCGAGGGCGCTGTCGGCCTCCTGGAGGACGGCCCTGGCGGCGGGTTCCGCCTCGGCCAGCGCAACGCCCATGCCCACGGCCTGGGAACCCTGGCCCGGGAACAGCCACGCGGTCTTGCTCATAAGTACCTCCGTAAATGGAGAAGGCGGCACAGGGGCCGCCTTCTCGCTCAATGGGACAGGGTGGAATCCTACTTGGCGGCGGCGGCCTGGGCGGCGACTTCCGCCGCGAAGTCGTCGTTGCGCTTCTCGAGGCCTTCGCCCATCACGTACTTCGTGAAGCGGCGGATGCTGAGCTTCTCGCCGATCTCGGCGGTCTTGGCGGAAAGGTGCTGGGCGACGGTGAGATCGCCGTTCATGATGAACTTCTGCTCCAGGAGGCAGACTTCCTCGTAGATCTTGTTCATCTTGCCTTCGACGATCTTCTCGACGACGGCGGCGGGCTTGCCGGTGGCCAGGGCCTGGGAGGTGGCGATCTCCTTCTCCTTGTCCAGGAAGGACTGGGTGACCTCTTCCTTCGTCACGAACTGGGGCGCGGGATCGTGGGCGGCGATGTGCATGGCCACTTCGCGCACGAGGCGGGTGAAGTTCTCGGTGCGGGCCACGAAATCGGTCTCGCAGTTCAGCTCGATGAGCACGCCGACGCGGCCGCCGGGGTGGATGTAGGACTCGACGATGCCCTCGGCGGCGATGCGGCCGGCCTTGGCGGCGGAGGAGGCCAGGCCCTTCTTGCGGAGGTAGTCCATGGCCTTTTCCATGTCCCCGCCGTTCTCTTCCAGGGCCTTCTTGCAGTCCATCATGCCCAGGCCGGTCTTGTCCCGGAGGGCCTTCACATCTAGGGCCGTGTATGCCATTGCGAACTCCTGTGAAAATTCGGTGGTAAGAACTGAGCGGTCAGCCGCCGGGCTCGAAGCCGGCAACCGACCGCTTCAAAGCCGAGCCTAGGCCTCGCCGCCTTCGTTCATCTTCTCGGCCATCATGGCCTTCATGTTGTCGTTGTCGCCCTTGTCCTGGAAGGACTGGCGGCCTTCGAGGATGGAGTCGGCCACGCGCTCGGAGAAGAGCAGGATGGAGCGGATCGCGTCGTCGTTGGCGGGGATGACGTAGTTGATCTTGTCGGGGTCGCAGTTGGTGTCGACCAGGCCGACGATCTTCAGGCCCAGCTTGGCGGCCTCGGTGATGGCGATGTCCTCGCGGTGCGGATCGATGACGAAGATGACGTCGGGAACCGAACGCATGTCCCGGATGCCGGCGAAGGAGGCTTCGAGCTTCTCCTTGGAGCGGGTCAGGGTCAGGATCTCCTTCTTGGTCAGCATGGCCGTGCGCGCGGGATCGTTGAGGGTGGCCTCGATCTCCTTGAGCTTGTCCAGCGACTTCTTGATGGTCGCGAAGTTGGTGAGCATGCCGCCCAGCCAGCGGTTGTTCACGTAGTAGGCGCCGCAGCGCTGGGCCTGCTCGGCGATGAGCTCCTGGGCCTGGGGCTTGGTGGCGACGAAGAGGAAGTTCTTGCCTTCGCTGGCGGCCTTGGTGAGGAAGTTGGCGGCCGTGTTCCAGAGGCGGAGCGTCTTCTGCAGGTCGATGATGTAGATGCTGTTCCGGGCGCCGAAGATGTACTTCTTCATCTTGGGGTTCCAGCGCTTGGTCTGGTGGCCGAAGTGCACACCGGCTTCAAGCAGTTCCTTCATTTGGATGGCAGCCATGGAAGGCCTCCCTGGGAGAGCGGCGGATGCCGCGGGGGATGAAGGGCGAAGGGGAAATCTCCGCCCGAATCGATTCCTCCGGAGAGGAATCCGTCAGACACACGAACGGGGAGATCGAATCTCCCCGTCCTTGATACGCATTGCCAAAGACTAGCGCTTCGAGAACTGGAAGCGGCGGCGGGCGCCCATCTGACCGGGCTTCTTGCGCTCCTTCATGCGAGGATCGCGGGTCAGCAGGCCGGCCTGCCGGAGCATGCCCTTGAGCTGGTCGTTGTAGCCGAGCAGGGCGCGGGAGAGGCCCATGCGGATGGCCGAAGCCTGGCCGGCGGGGCCGCCGCCGGAGACGGAGACGATCAGGTCGAACTTGCCGTCCATCTCGGCCAGCACGAGCGGCTGGTGCACCACCATGCGGAGCACGGCGTTGGGGAAGTAGTTCTCCTCGGTGCGGCCGTTCACGGTGACCTTGCCGGTGCCGGGGCGCATGAAGACGCGAGCGGTGCAGGACTTGCGCCGGCCGGTTCCGTAGTTCTGGGAAATCGCCATGTGTGCCTCGGTAGATTAGAGCTTGATAGCCAGGGTTTCGGGCTGCTGCGACTGCTGCTGGTGCTCGGCGCCGTCGTAGACCTTGAGCTTGCGATACATCGCGCGGCCCAGGGGGCCCTTGGGAAGCATGCCCTTCACGGCGCTCTCGATGATGCGGCCGGGGAAGGTGATCTTCATGACGTCGGCCCGGACCTCGACCATGCTGCCGGGCTGGGTGCTCGTGCGGCGGTAGAACTTCTGGGTGGCCTTCTTGCCGGTGAAGACGGCCTTGGCGGCATTGATCACCACCACATGGTCGCCCGTGTCGATGAAGGGGGTCCAGGTCGGCTTGCTCTTGCCGGAGAGGACGTCCGCGACGACGGTGCTCAGGCGGCCCACGGGCAGCCCGGTGGCGTCGACGACGAACCACTTGCGATTGACTAGGTCTTGACCCTTGGGGAAATAGGTGCTCATGGCCGAACTCCGAAAACCTACGAATTCGATGTGAAATCCATCGTCAAGCTGCCCATCTAGTGATGCGCAGAACAACAACTTTATCGTTGATCCCCTAAGGGGTCAAGGACTCTTTTGAAGATGAAGCGAGGCTCCAGAGCTCCTGGGCCAGGCGGCTGGCGCCCATGCCGTCGATCAGGGCCATGCCGTCGCGCACCTGCTCCTGGCGCGTCTCCTGGCCCTCGGGACCCAGCCACTGCTCCAGGGCGTCCCGGGTGGCCTCGGGGTCGGCGTCGGTGCCCAGGCCCAGGTCGAGGCAGCCGCCGACCCGCGCGATGTCCGAGAGCATGACCTGCTGCCGGTCGTTCTGGCCCCAGGTGGCCGCGGGCACGCCCATGCACAGGGCCTCGGCGAGGGTGAGGCCGCCGGCGCACCACAGGGCGTCGAACTCCTGGAGGTGCCGGGTGAGGGAGGGCAGGCTCTTGAGGATGCGGCAGCCCGGGAAGGGCGGGGCTTCCAGGCCCTGGGGGGCCAGCAGGGTGCAGGCGCCGGTCCAGCGCCCCGAGGCCGCCAGGCTCCGCAGCACTTCGAGGGCGCGGGCCGCGAGCCCGGGGCCGTCGGTTCCGCCGAAGGTCACGAGGAGCTTGTGCACCGCCAGGGGCTGGAGCGGTTCGCGCCGGGGCCGCAGCGCCAGCGCCTGGGGATCCACCACGATGTAGTGGGAACCCCGGAGGATGCGGCAGGCGCCGCGGGTCGTTTCCAGGGGGCGCACCTTGCGGCCGTTGACGACCTTCAAGGGGGACGCCGGCCAGCTCACGCCCTCCAGGTAGGGCTGGAAGAGCAGGTCCGCCGCCTCGTGGGCGTCGCCCTCGTCCTCCAGGAGCGCGACCTTCAGGGGCCGCGCGCCGGCCACGTCGGCCTGGGTGGCGTCCCACAGGTCCACCAGCACCACGTCCGCCTCGGCCTTGAGGGCCTCGGGCAGGCCCGCGTGGAGGTCCTCCCCCAGGTCCACGACGCGGCAGGGCAGGGGCCGGCCGTCGAAGGGGTGCTGGCCCTGGCCCGCCATGCGGGCCCGGGCGTCGCCGGAGACGGCGATGCAGGCGGCGCCGCCCAGGCTGCGCCAGTGTTCCTGGAGCACCAGGGCCCGGGCGAGGTGCCCGAAGCCAAGGCGGAGATCGGTGTGGACGCGGAGGACGAGGAGGGGGCTCATGGGGCTCTGGGGTTTCAATGGAAGAAAGTCTAGCCGTAAATCGGCCTTCTCCCCCTAGGGGAAAAGATGCCCCTCCCGGAACCCGGGTTCCGGAAAGGCCGCTGCGGGGGAGACCGCCACGGGCCAGCCGTCCTTGAAGTAGGCCTCCTTGTAGCGCACGTAGCGCGGCCAGATCCCGGCCACCAGCTCGCGCTGCGCGGGCGAGAGGGGCCCCTTGACCGTGGCGGGCCACCCCGCCACCAGGGTTCCCGGCGGCGCCTTGAAGCCCTCCTTGAGGAGCGATCCGGCCGCCACCAGGCAGCCCTCGCCCACCTCCGCGCCGTCCATGATCGTCGTGCTCATGCCCACCAGGGCGCCCCGGCGCACGGTGCAGCCGTGGAGCATGACGTTGTGGGCGACGCTCACCTCGTCCTCCAGGGTGAGCGACCACCTGCCGTTGGTGACGTGGAGGCAGCAGAAGTCCTGGATGTTCACGCGGCGGCCGATGGCGATGGCGTTTACGTCCCCCCGCAGGACGCAGTTGAACCACACCGACGTGTCGTCGCCCAGGGCGACGTCCCCCAGGACCGTGGCGCTGGGGGCCACCAGGACCCGTTCGCCGATGCGCGGAGCCATGCCTTGGAAAGGAAGAATCACGGTGCACCTCGAAACCCACGATACCCGGAACCGCAAGCCTCCGGCTCCGGCCGAGGCTTGCATATATTAATCATTGAACCAGGACCCCTTTCCTCGCACACAGGGGAAACCCGGCACCTTCGTTGGGCTTGATTAGTTGCCCAACTGCCGGCTTTTCGAACGGAGGGAGGAATGGCCAGGCACCGGCTGTTGGAAGGCATATTGTATGTGACATTTGTGGGCCACGGCCTCCAGGGGGCGGAGGGACGCCGCCCTCCCCAGGCGGGCGCCGAGTCCTCGCAGTTCTTCGCCCGGGGCTTCGAGCTGGAATTCGGCACCGATTTCGAGGTGGAGCTGGGGGGCATCCCCCTCAACACGCCCTCCCACGTGCACGGCCCCGGCTTCCTGGACCAGGCCCTGGTGATCCCCGAGGTGGTGGAGGGCTTCCAGTACGCCAAGGGCCCCTACCGCTCGGCCCAGACCGCCGTGGCGGGGCGGGCCTCGATGGAGCTGGTCCCCGCGCTGCGCGAGCCCTTCCTCTCGTTCACGCACGGCGGGGCCCGCACGGACCGCTTCGCGCGCTTCCTGTGGACCGAGACCCTCCCGTCCAGCGTCACGTACGCCCTGGACCTCACCCGCAACGAGCGGCCCTGGGACGACCTCACGGGGTCGGCGCGCCTCAACGCCGCCTTCCGCAAGGACGGCGAAGGACCCCGGGGCCGGTGGAGCCTCACCCTCCTGGGCTCGGACGACAGGACCGACGCCGGCGGCGCCAGTCCCGTGCGCCCCTGGACCGGGGAAGGCACTCCCGACGACGCCAGGGCGGGGGACGGCACCCGGAACCAGCGCGTGCTCCTGGGCTGGCGCCTTGCCGCCCGGGAGGGCCCGGGCCGGACGGGACGGGTCCGCGTCTACGCCGGCGCCCATCACCAGCGGATCTGGAACAACTGGACCTTCTTCCTCCGGGACCCCGTGAACGGGGACCAGACCGAGCAGGTCGACCGCAGGTCCTTCGTGGGGATGGATTCCGAGCGGACCTGGGACCAGGGCGCCTGGACGCACACCCTGGGCCTCCAGGCCCGCGCGGACCGCGTGACCGCGGAAGTGACCCCCACCGCGGACCGGGAGCGCCTGGGGGCGTCGCCCGCGCCCAGGCTGGCCGCGCGGGGGTGGCTCTACCACGGCACCCTTCACGGCCAGAGCGCCCTGCGCCTGGGCCGCGGGTGGGAGGCCTTCCTGGGCATGCGCCTGGACGCCCACAGGAACCGCGTCAGCGCCCTGGCCGGACCCTGGTCGCCCCAGGACCGCGGCCAGGTCCTGGGGAGCCCGCGGGCCGGCCTCTCGTTTTCGCCCGCGGAGGGCACGGTCTTCTCGGCCAGCGCCGGCCGGGGGTTTCGCATCGGCGACGCCTTCCGCGACACCCGTCCCATGGTCCGCACCACCAGCGCCGAGGTGAGCGCCCAGACCCGGCCCCTGGCCCCCTGGGTGGCGAGCCTGACGGTCTGGCGCCTGGACCTGGAGGCGGAGGTCCTCTTCGATCCCGGGAAAAACGCCTTCACGGCCCGGGGCCCGGCCCGCCACGAGGGCGTCGAGCTCTACAACGAGGTCCGCACCGGCCCCTGGCGCGCGGAGCTGGCCTGGGGCTGGAACCGGGCCGCCTTCAAGGAGCCCGCCCACGGCCTGGACCACGTGCCGGGCTCGGTCCCGCTCACCGGGTACCTGGGCGTGGGCTGGTCGGACCGGGGCCTGGGCCTGGAGGCCAAGGTCCGGCGCACGGAGGTCCGGCCCCTCACCGGGGACGGGGCGGTCACCGCCGGGCGCCAGGACGCCCTGGAGCTGAAGGCCCAGGTCGATCTGGACCGCTGGTCCTTCGGGGTGGAGGTAATCAATGCCTTCAATTGGAAGAAATACAACTACCAGTACCACTACGCCTCCCGCTTCCCGGACGGGGAGGCGGTGGCGGACCGGCATCTGAAGGCCGCCGACCCCCAGGCCATCCGGGTGGAGGTGCGAAGGCGATTCTGATCTGGACAAATCCCTCCGAGGTGCTACTCTGATGGACCGCGGGCGTATAACTCAGCGGTAGAGTGCTACCTTCACACGGTAGAAGTCTCAGGTTCGAATCCTGATATGCCCACCACCGACAAATGGCCCCTGGGTGAAACCGGGGGCCATCTGATTGGAAGTCACAAAATCAGCAACCGGGACTCCACGAGGTGATTCCATGCCCTTCATCAACGCCGTCCAGCTCCGCGTCGGGATGATCGTCAATTTCGAGAACGAACTCTGCCGGGTGACCTTCGTCGAGCACCAGACCCCCGGCAACCTCCCGGCCCGCATCGCCACCAAGATGAAGCGTCTCAAGGACGGCCTCAACCGCGAGAACCGCTTCGGTTCCGCCGAGAAGGTGGACAAGGCGAGCCTCGAGCAGCACATGATGGAGTTCCTCTACGAGGACGGCGACAACATCGTGCTCATGAACGGCGAGACCTACGAGCAGCTGGAGATCCCCAAGGAGTTCATGGGCGACGACGCCGTCTTCCTCCAGCCCAACATGGTCGTGGAAGTGGAGTTCTACGAAGAGAAGGCGCTGAGCATCACCCTTCCCCCCAGCGTCGTGCTCGAGATCGTCGAGACCGAGCCCGTCATGAAGAACGCCAACGCCACCGGCTCCTACAAGCCCGCGAAAATGGAGAACGGCGTCATCGTGAACGTCCCCCCCTACATGGAAGCGGGCGAGAAGATCCGCGTGAACACCGTGGACCGCTCCTTCATGGAACGCGTCAAGTAGCAGCGCCTCATACGCGAAAAGGCCCCGGATTCCGGGGCCTTTTCGCGTACCTGGAACCTGCGGCCCCCGGCCGGCATCTCAACGGAACGTCCTGTTCCGGAGAACCAAGTGAGGGAAAGCGGCATCTACATCCTGATGATCAGCGTCCACGGACTGATCCGGGGCACCGCGCCGGAACTGGGCCGGGACCCGGATACGGGCGGGCAGGTGCTCTACGTGCTGGAGTTGGCCAAGGCCCTGGGCCGCCAGCCGGACGTGGCCCAGGTGGACCTGCTCACGCGCCTGGTGCAGGACCCCGCGCTGCCCACGGACTATGCCCAGCCGGAGGAGGCCCTGGGGCCCCACGCCCGGATCATCCGGCTGCCCTTCGGCCCGCGGCGCTACGTGCGCAAGGAGCTGCTCTGGGACCACCTCGACCAGCTGGTCGACCGCTTCCTCGTGTACGCCCGTGAGCTCCCCCGCCTGCCGGACGTGCTCCACAGCCACTACGGGGACGCGGGCCTGGTGGCCCAGCGCCTTTCCGCGCTTCTGGGCATCCCCTTCCTGCACACCGGGCATTCGCTGGGCCGGTGCAAGCGGGACCGCCTCCTGCAGGCCGGAGGCAAGGAGGCCGCTCTCGAGCGGACGTTCCATTTCGAGCGCCGCATCCGGGCCGAGGACGAGGTGCTGCGCCACGCCGCGCGGGTGGTGGCCAGCACCCGGCAGGAGGTGGCCGAGCAGTACGGCCTCTACCCCCACTTCGACCCGCGCAGGGCCGTGGTGATCCCGCCGGGCACGGACCTGGGGCGCTTCACGCCGCCGGCCTCCCGGCACCCCGAACCCGCCATGGCGGCCCTCGTGGACCGCTTCCTGGCGCGCCCCCGCAAGCCCCTGGTGCTGTGCATCGGCCGGCCCGTGCCCTCCAAGAACATCCTGGGCCTGGTGGAGGCCTACGGTCTCGACGCGCGCCTGCGGGCCCAGGCCAACCTGCTCCTGGTGGCCGGCCACCACGAGGACATCCGGGACATGGACGAGGAGGGCCGCCGCACCTGGGAGGAGCTGCTGCTCGCCCTGGACCGCTTCGACCTCTTCGGGTCCGTGGCCTTCCCCCGCACCCACCGCGCGGAGGACGTCCCCGGCTTCTACCGGCTGGCGGTGCAGCGCCGGGGCGTCTACGTGAACCCCTCGGTCCAGGAGAGCTTCGGGCTCACCCTCATCGAGGCCGCCGCCACGGGGCTTCCCGTGGTGACCACCGACTGCGGCGGCCCCCGGGACATCGTGGCCAACTGCCGCAACGGCACCGTGGTGGAATCCCGCGAGCCCGCGGCGCTTTCCGCGGCCATCCGGGACGCCCTGGAGGATCCGTCGCGGTGGGCGGCATGGGCCCGCAACGGCCTGCGGCGGGTGCGCGACACCTACAGCTGGGACGCCCACGTCGGGAAGTACCTGAAGGTGCTCCAGCGGCTCCTCAAGCGCGGCCGGAAGCAGGCCCGTAGGGAGCGGGCCGACCTGGACCCGGCCCCGGGCACCTCCCCCTTCCTCCACGCCCGGGCCGCGCTCATCTGCGACCTGGACGGCACCCTGCTGGGCGACCGGGAGTCCCTGGACCAGCTCCTGGCCTGGATCCGGGAGCAGCGCGGCGCCCTGGCCTTCGGGGTGGCCACGGGCCGCAAGCTGGACAACGCCCTGTGGGCCCTCAAGACCTGGGGCGTGCCCGAGCCCGACGTGATCATCAGCGGCATCGGCACCGAGATCCGCTACGGCTTCAACCGCGCCCACGACCAGGCCTGGGAGAACCACATCCGCCAGGGCTGGAGGCGGGAGGACCTGGCGTCCGCGCTCAAGGACGTGCCGGGGCTCCGGCTCCAGAACCACCGCAAGCAGGGGCCCTACAAGCTCAGCTACAACGTCAAGCCCAGCCGCATGCCGCCCCTGGAGACCCTGGTGGCCAACCTCCACCGCGCCGGCCTCCAGGCCAACCTCGTGTACTCCGAGTCCCGGAACCTGGACGTGCTGCCCCGCTGCGCCTCCAAGGGCCACGCGGTGCGCTACCTCGCCTTCAAGTGGGGCATCCCCCCGGACCGCTTCCTGGTGGCCGGGGATTCCGGCAACGACCGGGACATGCTCCTGGGCGACATGCTGGGCATCGTGGTGGGCAACCACAGTCCCGAACTGGGCGAGCTGCGCGGGCGGGCCCGGGTGTACTTCGCCAACCAGCCCTGCGCCGCGGGGATCCTCGAGGGGATCCGCCACTACAGCCTCCGGTTCCCCCTCCCCTTCGTCTTCAGTTCAGGTCCCGCCCTGGAGGTTCGAGAATCCGAAGGGCTGGCATGGATAGGCTGACCTCGGCGCTCTCCAGGTAGATGCCCAGGCTGCGCCCCGAGAACCGGGTGTCCACCAGGGACAGGCGCACCACCCCGTTGACTGAGAGCTCGATGTAGCCCGCCCACCGGATGAGCCGGAGGGAGTAGCGCCGGTCGGCGATGGGCGTGAACTCCCCCACCTGCAGGCTCTCGTAGATGTAGTTCTGGAACACCCGCTCCAGCCGGTTGCCCCAGGCGCGGATCTGGGCCTTGCCCCGCTCCGTGTCCAGGGAGATGAAGTAGCCGTTGAGCAGGTCGTCCAGCCCGAAGACCAGGCCGCAGTCGCCCTGGCGAAGGGTCTGCCACTCCAGCTCCCAGATCCAGGACCCCTCCGCGGCCGGCACGGTGAAGAGCTCGAACCCGCTGCGGCAGGCGAAGCGGATGCGCTCGCCGTCCACATCGCAGCTGGCGGTGGGGTTCTCCAGGCAGGGCTTGAAGGCGTCCCGCAGGAAGGGGGCCATCCCCCGGACCTTGTCCGCCCAGCGGTGATAGCTCACGAGCTCCAGCCTGCCGTCCCCGCGCCGGCGCAGCTCCTTGGGCGGGGGCAGGCTCCGGGCCCCGCTCTCCACGTTGATCCCGTCGATGTAGAACGAGTAGATGAGGGTGCGGTCGCCGTCCCGCATGGCCCGGGCCGCATAGTTGCCCTTGGGGAGCAGGACGTTGTTGTTGAAGGCCCGGTACTCCCCCTGGAAGGTGTCGCACCACCAGTAGTGCACCTCCACATCCTCCCGGATGGAACCGATGAGGTAGTACGTCCCCTCCAGCTCCACCAGGCAGGGGCACTCGATGTCGTCGTACATCCGGGGGAAGAAGAGGGGCGGCTCGATGAGGTAGCCCTCCTCCGCCCGCCGAACCAGACCCACGCAGCCCCGCCGGCTGACCGGTCCACCGATCACCCGGGCGCACAGGAGGAGCCACTCCTGCCCGGCGCTCCGCCAGAGGTAGGGGTCCCGGAAGGACACCCAGCCCCGTTCCGAGTAGCCCGGCCCCTCGTAGTGGCTGCCCGTGGGAAGGAGCGGAAGGTTCTTCTCGTTCTCCTTGCGCCAGGCCACCAGGTCCCGGGAAACGGCCCGCCCGATGCGCTGGAAGTAGCCGTTCTCCGCCCGGTGCAGGCCCGTGTAGAACATCTCGTAGAGCTTGCGTTCCGGGTTGTGGCTCACGTGCATGGTCCAGAGCATGTCGTCGTCCCAGGTTCCCGGCTCCCCCGTGAAGATGGCGTTGCGGGTGCGCGACCAGTTCATGCCGTCCGGGCTCACCGCGTGGGCGATGTAGTCGTGGTTGGGCAGCACCAGGTGGAAGAGGTGGAAGAGCTTCCCCCGCCGGATGACGTCGATGTCCCCGATCTCCCACTCCCTGAACCCGCGAGATGTGTACATCCCCTGTCCTTCGAAGGTTTTTGCATTTCCGTGCAAGGGTTTGATTCCCGCCGGCCTTCCCCGTTCCCAAAGGTTGGGAAGATTGCGCGTGCGGAAAAGTCCAATTTCCTACCGGGTGGTCTGCTATAGACCCGCACAGAGATTCACGGTCGCCCTCGTTGTGTGATACAAATCACTGTGCAATTGGGGTGCTCATGGGGCAGGCCATCGTGAATCTGAGACGCATCGACTACCTGGCAGGACTGCCTGCGGCGGAAGCCGAGGAGTTGGCCACCGTCAGCGAGCTGCGGCGGTATCCCAACGGCAGCCCCGTCTTCACCCAGGGTGAGGCCATGCCCGGCGTCTTCGTGGTGGTGCAGGGCGCCCTGAAGGTGTTCCGCACCGACGGCCGCGGCAAGATCCAGGTCATCGACATCCTCCAGCCCGGCACCTGCGTGGGCGAGGTCCAGGTGTTCGACGGCGGCGTGGCCGCCAGCGGCGCCGAGGCCCACGGGGACACCGAGTGCTGGCTGGTGCCCGCCGGCGCCCTGCGCATCATGGCCACCAAGAACAACGCCGTGGCCATGTGCATGATCCAGCACTTCGCCGGCAAGGTCCGCCACCTCATCAGCCTGGTGGAGACCCTCAGCCTCCACAGCGTCCCCGAGCGGGTGGGCCAGCTGATCCTGGAATACCAGGGCCGCAACCCCGGCCGGGCCCTCGTGGAATTCAAGGAGACCCAGGAGGACCTGGCCCAGTGCATCGGCGCGAGCCGGGAGGCCTTCAGCAGGGCGCTGCGGCTGCTGGCCGACCTGGGGCTCATCCAGAGCACGTTCCCGGTCGTGAGGATCCTGGACATCCAGAAACTGCAGCGGTACGCCCGGGGCTGAGCAGACAAGGATCTTTTTTATCCTTTCCCATCCCCGTTCATCCCTGGCAAATTCAGCGTTTAATTTGCCGGGGATGAAAAAAGATAATATACAAGGGGTTTCAGGAGCCCTGGCACGCGTCGGCAGGAAGGCTATCGTCGGCGGCCCCGGCTGGGGATCGCGTCCACGGCCTCTAGATTCCCATCAGCTGCTTGTGCATCGCTTCCGCGGCCCGCCTTCCCTGTCCCATGGCCAGGATCACCGTCGCCCCGCCCGTGATGACGTCGCCGCCGGCGAAGACGCCCGGCACCGTGGTCTCCCCGGTGGCCTCGTCCACCCGCACCACGCCGCCCTTGAGGGTCTTGAGGCGGTCCTCGGTCTGGGCGATCAGCGGATTCACGGAGAAGCCCAGGGCCACCACCAGGGTGTCGCAGGGCAGGGTCACGGTCTCGGCGGTGGCGCGCACGCCGCGGCGGCCGTCGGGGCCGGGTTCGGTGAGCTCCATGACGGCGCACTCGATGTGGGTGATCCAGCCCTTGTCGTTGCCGATGCAGCGCAGGGGGTTGGTGAGGAAGTGGAAGTGGACGCCCTCCTCCTCGGTGTGCTCCAGCTCCTCCTTGCGGGCGGTGGATTCCTTGATGGTGCGGCGGTAGACGATCGAGACCGATTCGGGGCCCAGGCGCCGCGCGGCGCGGGAGGCGTCCATGGCGGTGTTGCCGCAGCCCACGATGACCACGTGCCTGCCGACCGTCACCGGCGTGCCGGATTCGGGGAAGAGGTCGGCGCGCATTAGGTTGATGCGGGTGAGGAACTCGTTGGCGGTGTAGATGCCCTTGAAGTCCTCGCCCGGGATCCCCAGCATGCCGGGCAGGCCCGCGCCGGTGCCCATGAACACGGCGTCGTTTTCGGACCGGAGCTCGGCCAGGGTCATGGAGCGGCCCACCAGGGTGTTCAGGACGAACTTCACGCCCATGCGGCGCAGCGTGTCCACTTCCTTCTCCACGATGGCGTTGGGCAGGCGGAACTCGGGAATGCCGTAGAGCAGCACGCCTCCGGGGCGGTGCAGGGCGTCGTAGACCGTGACGTCGTGGCCCTTCCCGGCCAGCTCGCCGGCGACGGTGAGGCCCGCGGGGCCCGCGCCCACCACGGCCACCTTGCGGCCCGTGGCCGGCGCCATGGGCGGCGTCTCGGGCTCGGCGGCCAGCAGCGCGTCGGCGGCGAAGCGCTCCAGGCGCCCGATGCCCACGGCCTCGCCCTTGATGCCCACCACGCACTTGGCCTCGCACTGCTTCTCCTGCGGGCACACCCGGCCGCACACGGCGGGCAGGCTCGAGGACTGCTTGAGGATGCGGGCGGCGCCCAGGGGATCGCCGGCCTCGATGCGCTTGACGAAGGCCGGGATGTCGATGTTGACCGGGCACCCCTCGATGCACTTGGGCACCTTGCAGTCCAGGCAGCGCGCGGCCTCCAGCCGGGCCTGCTCGGCGTTCAGCGCCAGGGTCACTTCCGAGAAGTTGCCCACGCGGATGGCCGGATCCTGGCAGGCCGCCACCTGGCGGGGGATCTTCATGCGCTGGGCGGGCTTGAGGGAGGGCAGGTCCAGGTTCTGCCAGTCCAGGTCGGCCACCGGCGCGATGAAGGGCATGTCCGCGTCCGTCACCGGGTGGCTGGACATGCCCAGGTTGCACACGTGGTCCTGGGCCGCGGTCTCGTCCTCCTTGTACCAGTTCTGGCGCATGCGGAGCATGTTGAAGTCGACCTTGTGGCCGTCGAAGTCGGGGCCGTCGAAGCACGCGAACTTCATCTCGCCGCCCACCGACACCCGGCAGCCGCCGCACATGCCCGTGCCGTCGACCATGAGGGCGTTGAGGCTCACCAGCGTGAAGATGCCGCGCTCCCGGGTGGCCTCGGAGACCGCCTGCATCATGGGCATGGGGCCCACGGCCACCACCTCGGCCACGGGTTCGCGCTCCAGGATCTCGGCCAGGGGCTGCGTGACGATGCCCTGGCGGCCCAGGGTGCCGTCGTCGGTGGTGATGATGAGCTCGTCGGACGCGGCGCCCAGCTCCTCCGCCAGGAGCACGCGCTCACGGGAGCGGCCTCCCAGCACGGTGATCACCCGCTGGCCCCGGGCCTTGAGGGCCTGGGCCGCGGGGAGGATGGCCGCGCTGCCGTAGCCGCCGGCCACCAGCACCACGGTGCCCTCCTCCACCAGCTCCGTGGGCTTGCCCATGGGACCGGCCACCGCGAAGAGCTTGTCGCCCTGGCTGAGCTTGCCCATGGCCTTGGTGGTGGCGCCCACCTCGACCATGACGAAGCGGATCCAGCCCTTGCGGGCGTCGCCGTCGGCCAGGGTCAGGGGGATGCGCTCGCTCTTCTCGAAGGGGGCCACCATGAGGAACTGGCCGGGCTTGCGGCCCCGGGCCACCATGGGGGCCTGGACGATGAAACTCCAGGTCTCGGGGGCCAGGAGGCGCTTCTCCAGGATCAGGTAGCCGTCGGCGTTCACCTCGTCGCCCATGTACAGCGACTTCCCCTTGAGCAGCGGCAGCATGACGTGCTCCTCGGTGTCGATGTGCTGGCGGATCAGGTCCATGAGCCTACGTGCCTGCTCCTGGTAGATGCCCGGCTCCTTCACCACCCCCCCGGCGTTGGCCGCCAGCAGGAGGAGGGTGAGGTCCCACATCTCCCGGTGGTCCCCGATGAGCTGGTCCATGAGCGCCTCGGCGCCCAGCTCGTCCAGGAGCGGCAGCAGCTCGCGCTCCTCGGCCTCGTTGTGGGGGCGCAGCACCTCGTAGACCCACCGGCAGGCGCGGTCCACCTGGGCCCAGTCCTGGGCCAGCAGGGCCGCGGCCAGCTCGGACATCTTCGTCATGGCCGACAGGTGCAGCAGGTGCCATTCACCCATGGAAGTTTCGTCGTGGACCATGGAAGAGGTGGAAAGGGACATGGCTATCTCCGGGATTCGTTAAATATGCACCAACGGCCAAGCTCACGGGGAAATCGGGGCCCCCAATGTGCCCGACATCACTCGATGATCCTTTGATCGATAATTGACCAGGAGGTCAAAAAAATCGATTGAAAAAAATTTACCATGAAAGGTAAAATTTTTCATCCAACCGGAGGAACACCATGACCAGGACCGTAGTCATCGCCATCGGGGGCAATTCCCTCATCGCGGACGATTCCCACCAGTCCGTGGCCGACCAGTACGAGGCCGCCGCCGAGACCTGCGTCCATATCGCGTCCATGCTCAAGGCGGAGGACCTCCGCCTGGTGGTGACCCACGGCAACGGCCCCCAGGTGGGATTCATCCTGCGCCGCTCCGAACTGGCCGCCCAGGAACTGCACATGGTGCCCCTGGATTCCTGCGTGGCCGACACCCAGGGCGCCCTGGGCTACCACCTGCAGCGGGCCATGCGCAACGAGTTCAAGCGCCGGGGCGTGACCCGCACCCCCGCCACGGTGGTCACCCAGGTGCTGGTGGACCGCGCCGACCCCGCCTTCGCCAAGCCCAACAAGCCCATCGGCTCCTTCATGAGCGCCGCCCAGGCCGACGAGCACCGGGCCAAGGACGGCTGGGACCTGGTGGAGGATGCCGGCCGGGGCTTCCGCCGCGTGGTGGCCTCGCCCAAGCCCAAGGTCATCCTTGAGCTGGAGGCCATCAAGAGCCTCCTGGACGCCGGCTTCGTGGTCGTGGCCGGGGGCGGCGGGGGCATCCCCGTGGTGGAGGACGCCGAAGGCCGCCTCACCGGCGCCGCCGCCGTCATCGACAAGGACCTGGCCTCCAGCCTCATGGCCCAGCAGCTGGGCGCCGAACTGCTCATCATCTCCACCGCCGTGGAGCAGGTGTGCCTGGACTTCGGCAAGCCCACCCAGCGGGCCCTGGCGAAGATGACCCTGGCCGAGGCCCGGCAGTACATCACCGAGGGCCACTTCAAGCCCGGCAGCATGCTGCCCAAGATCCAGGCCGTGGTGGCCTTCATCGAGGGGGGCGGCAAGGAGGCCCTCATCACCGACCCCGCCCACCTCGCCCAGGCCCTGCGCGGCGAGACGGGCACCCGGATCGTTCCCTAGCCTGTCCCGAGGACAGGCTCTTAAAGGGTGAAATGGCGGACCTTCGACTGAAGGTCCTCCGACAGCCTCGTCAGTTCCTGGGCCGTGCGGGCCACCTCCGCATTGGAGGCCGACATCTGGGTCACCGCGGAAGCCACCGCGATGGCCTGCTGGGAGCTGGCGTCCACCTGCCGGGACACGTCGGCGCCGGCGGTGGCCTGTTCCACGGTGGCCGCCGCCACGGAGCGGGTCTGGTCGGCGAAATCGCTCAGGGTCCGGCGGATGGCCTCCAGGGTCTCCACCGTGGTGCCCACCGTGGCCTCGCCCTTGGTCACGGCCTCCCGGGCCGCGGAGATGAGGGCGCTCACTTCCTTGGCGGAGGAGCCGCTGCGCTCGGCAAGCTTGCGCACCTCCTCGGCCACCACGGAGAACCCCTTGCCGTGGGTGCCGGCCTTGGCGGCCTCGATGGCGGCGTTGAGGGACAGCAGGTTGGTCTGGTTGGCGATCTCCTGGATGACGCCGACCGCCGTCGAGATCTGGCCGGCCGTGCCGGCGATCTCGCCCATGGCCGCATGGGTGCTGGAGCCCGCCGCCTGGCCCCGGTCCGTGGCCCGCAGGGCCTCGTCCAGCAGCTTCAGGGAGGACTGGGCCCCGGCGTTCATCGCGTCGATGGAGTAGGACAATTCGTTCACGGAGGCCGACATGGACTCGCTGCCCTGGCGCAGGTTCTCCGAGGCCTTGGCGATGTCCTGGGACGTCGTGGCCATCTGGTCCGCGGAGGCCGAGAGCTGGATGGCGCCGCTGGCCACGCCCTCCACGCCGCCGCGAACGTCGGTGAGAACCGCATGGAGGCGGTCCACCATCGCGTTCAGGCGCGCGCCCATTTCGCCGAACTCGTCCTTCCGGTCCAGTTTCGCGCGGGCGGTGAGGTCGCCTTCGGCCACCGTGCCCAGGAGCTTGCCGAAGGCGACGAGGGGATCATTCACCTGCTTGACCAGGACCCAGCCCAGGAGGGCCCCCGCGAGGATGCCCAGCGAGGCGAAGCTGATGCCCAGGGTCGTCCCGCGGCGGAACTGGGCCCGGCCGTTCTCCAGGGCCTCCGAGGCCCGGCGGGCGTTGTCCTTCACCAGGGCGGCCCCCAGCGGTCCCATCTGGCGGTCGAGGGGGTCGATCAGGTCCCGGAGGATCCGCCGCCCCCCTTCCGCATCCCCCTTGCGCGAGGCGGGCAGGACCAGGTCCCGCCGGACCCGCATCTGCTCGAGGAGGAGGGCGTGGTACTGGGGTCCCACCTTCATGGCGACCTCGGTCGTCAGGGAGGCCTTGTAGCGTTCCCAGGCCGCCGAGAGGTTCTCGTCCATCTTGTCCATGTCGGCTTCGATGGCCGCCTTCTCGGCGGGGGTGGAGGCCCGCAGGTGGTTGTTGGCCAGGACCAGGGCCCGCAGGGTGGCGGTGCGCACGGTGGTGAGGTCGCCCACGGGCAGGAGCTGGTCGTGGTAGATCTGCTCGCACCGGGTCTGGGCGGCCCACACGTCCTTGATGGCCAGCCCCAGGGTCGCAAGGAGCACGAAGCTGAAGGTGGCGACCACGAGCTGGATCTTTCGTTTGACGGGGAGGTTCCGGAAATCGAGCATGGCGCAGTCCTCGGGAAGGGGGCTGCCCCGCGGGGCGCGAGGCGGGAAACGGAGGGAATCCTCCTGGAGGCATCCTGCGCCACGGTCGGATTCAGGCGGAGCCTATAGCATTGGCGGGTGTGGGGGACCCTGTCCAATACCTTTTGGCTATGCCATTGATCGTTTTCCGGTATCGGCGTACGCGGGCGGGCCGGGTCCCAGGACCCGGCCCGCCTCGGTCAATTCTAGTTGTTGGACTTGCGGTCGGCCTTCTTGCGGTCGTTCTCCGAGAGGATGCGCTTGCGCATGCGGACGAAGTTGGGGGTGACCTCCACCAGCTCGTCGTTCTCGATGTACTCCAGGGCCTGCTCCAGGGTGTGGTCCCGGGGCGGGGTGATGCGGGTGGCCTCGTCGGCGCCGGAGGAACGCATGTTGCTGAGCTTCTTGACCTTGCCGATATTGACCACCAGGTCGTTCTCGCGGGCGTGCTCGCCGACGATCATGCCCTCGTAGCACTTGAAGCCGGGGTGCACGAACATGACGCCGCGGTCCTCCAGGCTCATGAGCGCGAAGCCCACGGCCTCGGTCTGGTCCATGGAGATGAGCACGCCGTTCTTGCGCCGGGGCAGTTCGCCCTTGTAGGGACCGTAGTGGCTGAAGAGGCTGTGGATGATGCCTTCCCCGCGGGTGTCGGTCATGAACTCAGAGCGGTAGCCGATGAGGCCGCGGCTGGGGATCTTGAAGTGCAGGCGGATGCGGCCCATCTCGTTGGCCATGTCCTGCATCTCGGCCTTGCGGGAGCCCAGCTTCTCCATGACCACGCCCATGAACTCCTCGGGCACGTCGATGGTGATGTCCTCGTAGGGCTCCAGCTTCTCGCCGGTGACGGGGTCGGTGTGCAGGATCACTTCGGGGCGGCTCACGCAGAGCTCGAAGCCCTCGCGGCGCATGGTCTCGATGAGCACGGCCAGGTGCAGCTCGCCGCGGCCGGAGACCTTGAAGCTGTCGGGGCTCTCGGAGTCCTCCACCCGCAGGGCGACGTTGTGCTGGAGCTCCTTGGTCAGGCGCTCGCGGATGCGGCGGCTCTGGGTGTGCTTGCCGTCCTGGCCCGCGAAGGGGCCGTTGTTCACGACGAACATCATGGAGATGGTGGGCTCGTCGATGTCCACGTACTCCAGGGCCTGGGGGCTCTCCAGGCTGGCGATGGTCTCGCCCACCCGGATGTCGGGGATGCCGGCCAGGGCGATGATCTCGCCCGAGGAGGCCTCGGTGAGGTTCACGCGGGTCAGGCCCTCGAAGCCGTAGAGCATGGAGACCTTCTGGCTCTGGATGGTGCCGTCACGCTTGATGAGCGCGACCTGCTCGCCCACCTTGATCCGGCCGTTGACGATGCGGCCGATGCCGATCTGTCCGACGAAGTCGTTGTAGTCCATGAGGGTGACCAGCATCTGCAGGGGCGCCTCGGGGTCGCCCTTGGGGGCCGGGCAGTGCTTGACGATGGCGTCGAACAGCGGATCGAGGCTGTCGGCGGGATCGTTGATGTCCATCATCGCGTAGCCCTGCTTGGCGCTGGCGAACACGCAGCAGAAGTCCAGCTGCTCCTCGGTGGCGCCCAGCTCGATGAGGAGCTCGAACACCGCGTCCTGGCTCCACAGGGGGCGCGCGCCGGGGCGGTCCACCTTGTTGATGACCACGATGGGCCGCAGGCCCAGGGCCAGCGCCTTGCGGGTGACGAACTTGGTCTGGGGCATGGGGCCGTCGAAGGCGTCCACCACCAGGAGGACCGAGTCCACCATGCTCAGCACGCGCTCCACCTCGCCGCCGAAGTCGGCGTGGCCGGGGGTGTCGACGATGTTGAAGCGGTAGCCGCCCCAGTGCATGGCCGTGGTCTTCGCGAGGATGGTGATGCCGCGTTCCCGTTCCTGGTCGTTGCTGTCCATGGCCCGTTCCTGGACCCTCTGGTTGTCCCGGAACATGTGGGCGCCCTTGAACATGGCGTCCACCAGGGTGGTCTTGCCATGATCGACGTGGGCGATGATGGCGATGTTGCGGATCTTCTCGATGGCGGTCATTCGGGTCCTTGGAAAGATCTGGCAGCCGGGTGCGGTCCCGGCAGAACCTTCGATTTTAACAGACAAAAGGCATTTCACCCATCCCGGAATTGCCCGGAAGGCTTAAGATGGTGCGGAAACCTTCCATGGATTCAAGGAAAAAGTCGCGGAGCGGGTCATGCATATCAATGAATTGCTCACCACAATCGTCGACCTGGGAGGGTCCGACCTGCATCTGAAGGTCGGCAACTACCCCATCGCCCGGGTGAAGGGCCGCCTGACCCCCCTGACCCAGTTCAAGAAGCTGGTCCAGGAGGACACCATCGCCATGGCCTACTCCATCATGGCCACGGACCGCCAGAAGGCTAAGTTCAAAGAAAACATGGATATCGATCTCGCGTACTCGGTCCCCGCCCTGGGCCGGTTCCGGTGCAACATCTTCAACCAGCGGGGCACCGTGGGCATGGTCCTGCGCGTCATCCCCCGGCGCATCTTCTCCATCGAGGACCTGATGCTGCCCCGGGCCCTGAACAAGATCTGCGAGGAGCAGCGCGGGCTGGTCCTGGTCACCGGCACCACCGGCTCGGGCAAGTCCACCACCCTGGCCGCCATGATCGACCTGATCAACGCCACCCGGAGCGAGCACATCCTCACCATCGAGGACCCCATCGAGTATCTCCACCGGGACAACCTCTCCATCATCAACCAGCGCGAGGTGGAGGCCGACTGCAAGAGCTTCGCCACCGCCCTGCGGGCCGCCCTCCGCCAGGACCCCGACGTCATCCTCGTGGGCGAGATGCGCGACTACGAGACCATCGAGACCGCCATCCACGCCGCCGAGACCGGCCACCTGGTGTTCTCCACCCTCCACACCCTGGACGCCTCCGAGACCATCAACCGCGTCATCTCCGTGTTCCCCCCCCACCACCAGAAGCAGATCCGCATCCAGCTGAGCCAGGTCCTCAAGGCGGTCATCTCCCAGCGCCTCGTCCCCCGGGCCGACGGCCAGGGCCGGGTGCCCGCCGTGGAGGTCCTCATCGCCACCGAGACCGTCAAGGCCTGCATCGAGGACAAGGACAAGACCAAGGGCCTCAAGGACGTCATCGCCCAGGGCACGTCCCAGTACGGCATGCAGACCTTCGACCAAAGCCTCTACTTCCTCCTCCAGGAAGGCCTCATCACCGTCGAGGAGGCCCTGAAGCGCGCCACCAACGTGGGCGAGTTCAAGCTCCGCCTGGAGGGCATCGCCTCCACCGCCGAGATGTCCCGGTCCAACATGGACAAGGGCATGTCCATCAGCTCCGGCCTGGGCCGGGAGGCCGGCGGCGCGCCCCTGGCCCCCCAGGCCCCGCGGCTCGACCCGAACCGCCCCCAGAACAAGCCGGGGGACCAGGGGCCGGGAGGGGATATCAAGATCACGCTGGCGAGGTAGGGACCGAAGGCAACCCAAGCCTGCGTAGGAGAAATTTGCGCAGAGCAGGGCCGGGAGGCGGGGCCTTCCCACGGTTCCTCCCCGGAAAAACCAGGACGCCGGGGCCTTCAGGAACCCGAGGGGGGCAGAGGCCCTCCCCGCAGCGGCCACTGAAGTAGCTGGGGGACAAGAGGACGAGCGTGCATATCAAGGTCGCCTTGGCCCGGCAGGGGCGGGGAAGGCGCACGAAAGAGGGCTTGTGGCCCGGTGGGTTGATCGCCATGATGAGGGCTGCCGGTGGCACAAACGGACATTATGTCCATGAAGATTCGAACGCTCGCCGCCCAGATCGGCTTGCCCTGGTGGCTGAGGATCGCCATCAAGGTGGCTCTGGGCCGTGTGCCCATTGCGCATCGCCACTGGAAGGCCCTCGGGTTGTTCGAACATGGGCGGATGGAAGACCCGGCCTATGCCCGCCGGGTCTGGGACAGCCACGCCGGCGCCCTCGTCCACTGCCAGGGGGCGCCCACAAAGGCGTTCCTGGAACTGGGACCGGGGGAAGGCGGCTTCACCATCGGCAATGCGCTGGCTGCGGGGTTCGAGACGATCTGCCTGGTGGACGTCCAGCGGCTGTTCGAGCCCGCGGCCTACCTCACGCCCGAAGCCCTGGCCCTGTGCGGAGTGACCCTGCCTCCCGAGGTGGCCCGATCCAGGGTCCGGTACCAGACCGAAGGCCTGCCCTGCCTTTGCGGCCAGGCCGGGGACACGTTCGACCTGGTGATTTCCCACACCGTGCTTCAGCATGTCCGGCGCGCCGAGGTGCCGGCCTACCTTAGGGAGCTGTTCCGCATCACCCGCCCGGGCGGCGTGGGCTCCCACCGGGTGGACTTCCGGGACATGCTGGGGGGCACCCTGAACAACCTGCGCATCGGTTCCGGACTCTGGGAGCGGAACTGGTTCGCCCGTTCAGGGTTCTACACCAACCGCCTCCGCCATTCCGAACTGGTCGGCGGGTTCAGGGCCGCCGGGTTCGAGATCATCAAGGACCGCGTCGAACTGTTCGAGACCTGTCCCGAGGCCGCCCGGCACCGCTGCCGCGAATTCCGGGGGCTGACGGAAGAGGACCTCCGGGTCAAGGGCTGCAACCTCGTCGTCCGGAAGCCGAGGCGTCCGGCTTCGTAACCGGGGGCATCCGGTTGCGCTGACCGGCTCCCTGCTCACTCCTCGGAGGCCCGGGCCGGTGCCTTCCCTTCCAGCGGCAGGCTGATCCTGAAGCTCGCCCCGCCCTGAGGCCGGTTGCTGGCCTGGATCTTCCCGCCATGGGCGTCCATGACGCCCTTGCAGATGGCCAGGCCCAGGCCGGCGCCCAGCCTCGATTCGCCCTGCTGGAAGCGCACCAGCTTCTCGAAGATCCGTTCCTCCTGCTCCTCGGGGATGCCGGGGCCATGGTCGGAAACGCAGATCGTCAGGGCCCGGTCGGTGGCCCAGGACTTGATCTCGACGGGCTGGCCGGGGGGGGAGTAGCGGTGGGCGTTCTCCAGGAGGTTGATCAGCACCTGCTCCATGAGCACGGGGTCGGCCTGGAACCGGGGAAGGTTGGCGGGCAGTTCCAGGTTCACCGTGCGGTCGGGCATGAGGGGCTTGAGGCGGGCGAGGGCGGTCTCCACCAGCTCCGGGACGGCCATCCATTCCTTCTTGAGCTCGACGCCCGATTCCAGGCGGGTGGCGTCCAGGAGGTTGGTGACCAGGCGGCTCAGCTGGTGGCCCTCGTCGTGGATGACGGCGGCCAGCTGGTGGCGGGCCTCGGGGGTGAGATCCGCGTCGCTCTCCAGGAGGGCGCGGGCGGCGGAGGTGATGCCGGCCAGGGGCATGCTCAGGTCGTGGGACACCGAGGACAGGAGGGCGCTGCGCACCTGCTCCCGGTCCATGCGGCGCTGGGTGTCCAGGTTCTTCTCGGAAAGGATGGTGCGCTCCAGGGCCAGGGCGGTGTGGTTCGCGAAGGCCTCCATGAGGTGGCGCTGATCGGGTTCCATGCTCTCGGCGCCGGCCGCGGCCAAGGGCTGGATGCCCAGGACGCCGATGAGGCCGTGGGAGCCCTTGAGGGGCAGGTACAGCGCATGGGCGCCGGGCAGGGTGTCGGTGCCCAGGCCCGCGGCCTCGTGGTGGTCGTAGACCCACTGGGCCACGCCCAGCTCGTCCTCGCCCATGGGCGGGGCCTTGGCGTCCCGGTGGGCCACGAGCCGCCCCCCGGGGCCCGGCAGCGAGATGGAGATGCTGCTCTGGAAGTGGTCGGCCAGGATCCGGATGGAGACGTCCATCATGGCCTGCGAGCCGAAGGTGCGGGTCAGCTCGCGGCTCAGGCGGAACAGGGCGCGCAGGCGCTGCTCGCGGGTGCGCGCCAGGCGCATCTGCGCGCGGATGCGCTCCGTGAGGTTGCCGATGACGGCTCCCACCAGCAGCATCACGGCGAACGTGGCGATGTGCTTGAGGTCGCCCACCGCGAAGGACCGGATGGGCGGCACGAAGAAGAAATCCAGGGAAAGGACGCTGAGGCCCGCGGCCACGAGCGACGGCAGCCGCCCGAAGCGCGTGGCCACCAGCAGGATGCCCAGCATGTAGAGCATGACGTGGTCGGCCAGTTCGAAGCGGCGGCCCACGAGGAGACACGCGCCGGTGATGACGGCCACCATGACCGCGCCCCAGATGAAGTGGGCCGGGGCCGGCCCCGCGCCTGCGGGAAGCGCCTTGCGCCGGCGCCTGGCGGTGTCGGGGATCTCCCCGGGGATGACGTGGATCTCGATGGTGCTGGTGAGCCGCACCAGGTCGTCCACCAGGGAGCCCGCGATGAAGGCCGGCAGGCGCGAGCGGGTGGGCTTGCCCAGGATGATGCGGGTGACGTTGTGGGCCAGGGCGAAGGCCAGGATGTCCTCGCCCGTGGAAAGGTCCCCCTGGATCACGGAGGTCTCGGCCCCGAGGCGCTCGGCGAGGCGCAGGTGGTCCTCGAGGTGGGCCCGCTCCTCGTCGGAGTAGCGGATGTGCTTGCCGGTCTCCACGTACAGCGCGATCCACGGGGCGCCCATGGACTCGGCCAGGCGCCTCCCGGCGCGGATCAGGCTCGCGGAGCGCGGCTTCGAGTTGATGCACACGAGGATGCGCTCGCCGGCGGCCCAGGTCCTGCCCTTGAGGCCCTGGGCCTCCATGTAGCGGCGCATGTCCGCGTCCACGTGCTGGGCGGTGCGGCGCAGGGCCAGCTCGCGCAGGGCCAGGAGGTTCCCCTTGCGGAAGAACCGCTCGGAGGCGTACTGGGCCTGGTCGGGCACGTAGACCTTGCCCTCCTTCAGGCGCTCCAGGAGCTCCTCCGGGGGGATGTCCACCAGCTCGATCTGGTCGGCGCGGTTGAGGATCGTGTCGGGGATGCTCTCCCTCACGATGACCCCGGTGATCTGGGCCACGGTGTCCTTGAGGCTCTCCAGGTGCTGGACGTTGACGGTGGAGTACACGTCGATGCCCGCCTCCAGGAGGTCGAACACGTCCTGCCAGCGCTTGACGTGAAGGGAGCCCTGCACGTTGGTGTGGGCCAGCTCGTCCATGAGGATCAGCGCGGGGCGGCGCCTGAGGGCCGCCTCCACGTCGAATTCCTCCATCTGGACGCCGCGGTAGGGCAGCTGGCGCTTGGGCAGGAACTCCAGGCCGGCGGTGAGGGCCATGGTCTCGGCCCGGCCGTGGGTCTCCACCACGCCCGCCACCACCTCCACGCCCTCCATCATCCGGAGCTGGGCATCCTGCAGCATGGCGAAGGTCTTGCCCACGCCGGGGGCCATGCCGAAGAAGATCTTCAGCCGGGCCCGCGATTTCCGGGCTTCCTCTTCTTGGACGGTCTTGAGCAGGGCGTCGGGGTCGGGTCGGTTGGGTTCCACCGGAAAAGATTACTACGCCTGGTGGTAGATCTCCGCACCCGTGGCCTCGAATTCCTTGCTCTTCTCCTCCATGCCGGCGGCCAGGGCCTCCTCCTCGGCGAGGCCGTGGGTCTTGGCGTACTCCCGCACGTCCTGGGTGATCTTCATGGAACAGAAGTGGGGGCCGCACATGGAGCAGAAGTGGGCCACCTTGGCCCCCTCGGCCGGCAGGGTCTCGTCGTGGAACTCCCGGGCGGTGTCCGGGTCCATGGCCAGGTTGAACTGGTCCTCCCAGCGGAACTCGAACCGCGCCTTGCTCATGGCGTCGTCCCAGAGGCGGGCGCCGGGGTGCCCCTTGGCCAGGTCGGCGGCGTGGGCGGCGATCTTGTAGGCGATGACCCCGTCCTTCACGTCCTTCTTGTTGGGCAGGCCCAGGTGCTCCTTGGGGGTCACGTAGCAGAGCATGGCCGTGCCGTACCACCCGATCATGGCCGCGCCGATGGCCGAGGTGATGTGGTCGTAGCCGGGGGCCACGTCGGTGGTGAGCGGGCCCAGGGTATAGAAGGGCGCCTCGCCGCAGACCTCCAGCTGGCGGTCCATGTTCTCCTTGATGAGGTGCATGGGCACGTGGCCGGGGCCCTCGATGATGACCTGGACGTCATGCTTCCAGGCGATCTTCGTGAGCTCCCCGAGGGTGTCCAGCTCGGCGAACTGGGCCTCGTCGTTGGCGTCGGCCGTGGAGCCCGGGCGCAGCCCGTCCCCAAGGGAGAAGGCCACGTCGTAGGCCGCCATGATCTCGCAGATGTCCTCGAAGTGCGTGTAGAGGAAGTTCTCCTGGTGGTGCGCCAGGCACCACTTGGCCAGGATCGAGCCGCCCCGGCTGACGATGCCCGTCATGCGCTTGGCGGTCATGGGCACGTAGCGCAGGCGCACGCCGGCGTGGATGGTGAAGTAGTCCACGCCCTGCTCGGCCTGCTCGATGAGGGTGTCCCGGAAGATCTCCCAGGTGAGGTCCTCGGCCTTGCCGTTGACCTTCTCCAGGGCCTGGTAGATGGGCACCGTGCCGATGGGCACGGGGGAGTTGCGGAGGATCCACTCCCGGGTCTCGTGGATGTTGTCGCCCGTGGACAGGTCCATGACGGTGTCGGCGCCCCAGCGGATGGACCAGGCCATCTTCTCCACCTCCTCCTCGATGGTGGAGGCCACGGCGGAGTTGCCGATGTTGGCGTTGATCTTCACCAGGAAGCTGCGCCCGATGATCATGGGCTCGGTCTCGGGGTGGTTGATGTTGCAGGGGATCACGGCGCGTCCCCGGGCCACTTCGCTGCGCACGAACTCGGGCGTGATGTGGCTCTTGATGCCGGCGGCCTCGCGGCCCATGTTCTCCCGGATGGCGATGAACTCCATCTCGGGGGTGATGATGCCCTGGCGGGCGTAGTGCATCTGGGAGACGTTCCGGCCGGCCCGGGCCCGCATGGGCTGGCGCTCGGCGTGGAAGCGGATGCGGTCCAGCTCCGGATCCCGTTCCCGCAGCTTGCGGTAGAGGCTGGTGGCGCCGGGCAGCTCCTCCACGTCCCCGCGCTCCTGGATCCAGGCCAGGCGAAGGGGCTTGAGCCCGCGGGCCAGGTCAACCCCGCCCTGGGGGTCGGTGTAGGGGCCCGTGGTGTCGTAGAGGTCCAGGGGGGCGTTGGGCGTCAGGGTGCCGTCGAAGTCCCGGGTGGGGTGGAGGCTGATGCGGCGCAGGGGCACCCGCAGGTCGGGCCGGGAGCCGGGCACATAGATTTTTTCCGAAGCCGGGAAGGGCACGAGGCAGCTTGCGAGGACGGAACCTCCAGTGGGCTGGGAATCGGGAATAGTTGACATGTTGACTCCGGCATCGGGGCGGCTCAGGTTGCCCTAGGGGAGTGTATCGCGCCGGGACGGAAATTCCGCGATAGGGATTCTAACGGTGGTAACAGTGGTGGACGATATCTAGATGGGTCAATATAGTTCATCGCATGGGGCATACATGACAGATCCGAACGCGTCCAGCCAACCCCGGACCCCGGCCATCCCCGACCAGCTCATCCAGATCGCCCACGAGCAGGAGGGCGGGGCTGAACGCGTGATCTCCCAGATGGAAGTCGTCCAGAACAGCTTCGAGGAGATCCAGGTGCTGGCCAAGGACTGCCAGGAGATCCTCACCCGCCTGGTGCCCCCCTCGGACGACCTGACCAACCTCATCGAGAAGATGGAGAGCATCGCCCTCCACGCCGACAACGGAACGTACAACATCCAGGGCGTCTACGACCTGTTCCAGTACCAGGACATCGTCCGCCAGAAGCTGGAGAAGGTGGGCCACCGCCTCATCGACGTCTCTGAGTACATCCTGAAGAACCTCCAGCCCATGGCCCAGGAGACGATCTTCTCCGCGTCGGCCGGGCGGGACATCCTGGACCGCAAGGCCCAGGAGGCCGACATCGTCAAGCCCGAGGCCGACGCCATCATCGCCGAATTCTTCTCGAAGCTGCGGGCAGGCAAGCAGGGGTGATTTCGCCGTGGGACCCTCCTGGGTTATCGTGGAGGGGACGGCCCCGGAGTCAGGCGAATGGTTCGATCCCGAAAATTGATTGTTCTCTTCCTCGGCTGCTTCATCCTGGGTGCCCAGCCCCCCCCTCCGGATCCCGTCCTGAAGGCCCGCGCGGAGCGGGCCCAGGCCCAGGGCGTCGGTGAGGGCGACCTGCCGCCGGTCCCTCGCGGCATCGTGGAACCCCCCCCCCTCCCCCCGCCCGAGACCCATCTCAAGGACACCCGGGGCGCCAAGGCCGGCAAGACCCGCCGCGCCTCCCGGTCCGCCAAGTCCTCAAAATCCTCCAAATCCTCCAAGACGAAAAAACTCCCGGCCAAAGGTGGCCGCAAATCGAGCAGGAAGGTGAAGGGTTGAGAATAGCTGTACTTACTTCTGGTGGGGACGCTCCCGGCATGAATGCCGCCATCCGTGCGGTCGTTCGAACGGCTGATTCCCTGAACATCAACGTCTACGGAATCTGGCGGGGCTTCCAGGGGCTCGTGGAGCAGGACTGGCGGCCTTTGACCTCCCGCAACTGCGCCAATATCCTCCAGCGCGGCGGCACCATCCTCAACACCGCCCGGTGCGAGGCCTGGCACCTGCCCGCCGTGCGCGCCAAGGCCGCCCAGGACCTCCGGGACGCCGGCGTGGACGGCCTCGTGGTCATCGGCGGCGACGGCAGCTTCACCGGCGCCGAGCTCCTCAACCGGGAGCACAACATCCCCTGCGCCGGGATTCCCGGCACCATCGACAACGACCTGCCCGGCACCGACCGGACCCTGGGCTTCGACACCGCCCTCAACACGGCGGTCCAGGCCATCGACCGGATCCGCGACACCGCCAGCGCCCACGAGCGCATCTTCCTGGTGGAGGTCATGGGCCGCAGCTCGGGAATGATCGCGGTCAACACCGCCATCGCCTGCGGCGCCGAGGCCGTCCTCTACCCGGAATCGGACAACCAGGGCTACGATGCCCTGGTTTCCCAGCTCAAGGCCGGCTGGCAGCGCGGGAAGCGCTCCAGCATCGTGGTGGTCGCCGAGGGCGACTTCACCGGCGGCGCCTACAAGATCAGCGAGCGCCTCCAGGCCGAGTACAACCTCGACCTGCGGGTCGTGGTGCTGGGCCACATCCAGCGGGGCGGCAGCCCGACGGCCCTGGACCGCATCTGGGGCAGCATGTGGGGCGCCGAGGCCGTGAAACGGCTCGCCGCGGGCGAGACTTCCTTCTATCTTGGTTCGCAGCACGGGGAACTGGTCATCAACCCCTTCTCCCGCATCCGAGATCCCAAACCCAATCCCCCCAAGGAATTGGCCGCGCTGGCAGGCATCCTGGCCCGGTAGCGCCCATCCAGAGGAACCATCCATGACAAAGCCCAAGAACGGCCCGCGCAAGGTCGCGGTCATCATGGCCGGCGGCCGCGGCACGCGCTTCTGGCCCCGGTCCCGGGGCGCCCGCCCCAAGCAGTTCCTGGCCATGGTGGGGGAGGAGACCCTCCTCAACGCCACCGTCAGCCGCATGACCCCCTCCTTCCTCCCCGAGGACATCTACATCGTCACCACCGAGGAACTGGCCGCCGAGACCCGCCGCATGCTGCCCCAGCTCCCGCCCGGCAACGTCCTTGTGGAGCCCGAGGGCCGCAACACCGCGCCCTGTCTGGCCCTGGCCCTGGCCATCATCGAGAGCCGCACCCCCGACGGCGTCATGGTGGTCCTCTCCGCCGACTCCTGGATCGGGGACCAGGACAAGTTCCTGGAGGACATCGACACCGCCGTGGACCACGCCTCCCGCAAGCGGGACCTGGTGGTCTTCGGCATCCGCCCCACCTATCCCGAGACCGGCTACGGCTACATCGAGACCGAGGGCAAGGGCAAGGTCCTGGGCGCCTCGGCCTTCCGCGAGAAGCCCTCCTACGAGAAGGCGGTGGAGTACCTGGAATCCGGCCACCACTTCTGGAACGCCGGCATGTTCGTGTGGACCCTCCAGGACCTGCGCGCCGAACTGACCCGCCACTGCCCCGAGATCCTCGCCCCCCTCGACGAGTGGATGGCCGCCGGCGCCGACGCCGCCAGGCTCGCCGCGGCCTACGGCCGCCTCCCCAAGCTCTCCATCGACTACGCCCTCATGGAGAAGTCCGATCGCGTGGCCGTCGTCCCCGCCCGCTTCCGCTGGTCCGACGTGGGCTCCTGGCCCGCCGTCGTGGAGTTCCACGAGGCCGACGCCTCCGGCAACGTCGTCCAGGGTGATGTCATCCTCCTTGAATCCAACAACTGCGCCATCTTCGGAGGCAAGCGCCTCATCGCGGGCTCCGGCCTGGAGAACCTGATCGTCGTGGACGAACCCGACGCCCTCCTCCTCTGCCGCAAGGACCGCGCCCAGGATGTGAAGACCATCGTCGAGCGCCTGGCCTCCCTGGGCCGCACCGATCTCCTCTAGAGGACCCCCCATGACCCAGAAACCCGCCACCCTCCACGTCGACAAACCCTGGGGCAGCTTCGACCAGTTCGTCCTGAACACCCCCTGCACCGTCAAGATCCTCACCTGCAGCCCCGGCGCCAAGCTCAGCCTCCAGCGCCACCGCCTGCGCAACGAGCTGTGGGTCGCCCTGGACGCCGGCGTCGTCGTGGAACTGGACGGCAAGGTCCTCACCCCCGACAAGGGCACCCAGATCTGGCTCCCCGCCGGCAGCATCCACCGCCTCAGCTGCGAAGCCGCCCGCACCAGCCCCGTGCGGGTCCTGGAGATCAGCCTCGGCACCTTCGACGAGGACGACATCGAGCGCCTGGAAGACGTCTACGGCCGGAACTGAATTTAATCGACAAAGGCGGTCAGGATTGCGTCCCCGCCCGGAAAGGCGTAAGCTGTCCGTGAGGTGTTCCTCCCGGACCGGCTTGCCGCTCCAGGAACCAAGGAGCTTCCCGCCACCATTTGTCCCTTCAATCTGACCAGCCCCCCACGATCGGGGACTCCCGCAAAACACTTCCCACCTAATCAACCCCGCCAAACTATCCCACACGAAACGCCCCCGCCTCGGGGCGTTTCACTGTACGGATTTGAGTAACATGCACTCATGGGCACTTTGAAAACATTGGACTTGTAGATTTTTGACGGCATCTTTGACCATCTTGATCCAGGGTTTTCATCCATGCATTTGCCCGAAATTTGCCCGATGATGTCCGGGGGTGGGCATGACGCGGTCCAAGAGCAGTGGAGACCTGGGGACGAGGACGGACAGGGCGAAACTTGCGCCGCGAAAGGAGCCCTACTGGCTTGTCCTGGAGAAGGGCAGGGCCCTCGGCTACGCCAAGGGCGCCAATGGAGGAACCTGGATCGCCCGCTACTACAACCCTGCCGCCAACCCGGCCCGGGCCAAGAGGGCGCTCGGCGCTGCGGATGATGTCTCTGACGCCGACGGGAAGATGGTCCTGGACTGGAAGCAGGCCCAGGACGCGGCCCGGGAATGGTTCAAGACGGCATTCTTCCAGGCGACCGGGGAACGGGTCCGCACCGGTGTCTACACGGTTGCCCATGCGGTGGAGGACTACCTGGACGACCGGGACCGCCACGGCATGAAAACCGTGGACCGGGTGCGCAAGGACTTCGAGGCCCACGTTCTGCCCTACCTTGGCCAGGATTCAGTGGAACATCTGACTCGCAAACGAATCGAGGACTGGATGAAGCTGGTGGCGGAATCTGGCTTGCGCCGACGGGGCAAACCGAGGGGCGTGCCTGTCACACCCGAGCAGAAGCGGTCCAGGAAGAGCACCGCCAACCGTATGTGGAACAACCTGCGGGCCGCCTTGAACCTGGCCTACCAGGAGCAGCATGTGCCAACGGATGCTGGCTGGGCCAGCGTCCGGGCCTTCAGGGGCACCCAGGTGGCCCGGATCCACTTCCTGAACGTGGCGGAGCAGGTGCGCCTGGTCAACGTCTGCCCTGCGGACTTCCGCCGACTTGTCCAGGCCGGCCTGTTCACCGGGGCCAGGGAGGCGGAGCTGACCCGCCTAGTGGCCCAGGACTTTGACCCGGAGAACGGATCAGTCTTCATCGAGTTCTCGAAGAATCGGAAATCCCGGCATGTGACCCTGACAACGGAAGGCCAAGCTTTTTTCGGTTCTTCACGGATTTCCGGGGAAGGCCGCACGGATCTTGAGGAAGAAGTAGGCCTCATCCCGGTACCCATAGGCGATCCGCTTCAGGACCTTGATCTTGTTGTTGATCCCCTCCAGGATGCTGGTGTTCAGGTGCCACCGGCAGTGCGAGAGGATGTCCTCGATCCGCTTGGCCAGGTTTTTCGCAAAACGTACCAAAGGCGGCAGGCCGCTTGAGGTGGCCATGGCCAGCCAGTTCTCCCAGGCCTTCCGGGCCCAACCCTCTCGCTTAAAGCCCCACAGGGCCTTAAGGGCGTCCTTCATGACGTAGGCCGTCATGAGGGCTTGGTTCGCCTCCAGGAGCGCGTTGAGCCTGGTCTTGCTCTCCCGGTTGGGCAGGTTCTCCCAGTTGTCCAGCAGGAGCCACTTGGCCCCCTTGATGAGTTCCCGGGCGGCCTTGTCGTCCCGGCACCGATTGGCCTCGTTGACCCGGATTCGGTCGAGCACCTGCTTTCCGAAATTGGCCAGGACATGGAACTGGTCCAGGACGATCTCGGCATTGGGGCAGTGTTGGCGGACTTCCGCTTCGAAAGTGGGGGACATGTCCATGGCCACCGCCGCGATCTTGCGGCACCGCCGCTTGCCGAGCCATTCGAAGAAGGGCCTGATATCCGCCTTGCCCCGGCCTTTGCCCACCCAAAGCACTTGGCGGGTTTCGGTATCGACGGACACCGTGGCGTAGCTCTGCCCCTTATGGAGGGCGAACTCGTCCATCATGAGCAGCCGGACCTTGCCTGGTCTGGCTGGCTCCAGCGTGCGCTCCAGATAGGCCTTGTCGATGTCCTTCACTGTGCCCCAGTGGAGGCCATAATGCTCGGCAACCCGCTTGATGGGCATGACCTTGCACATGTGGGCCACACTCTCGGCCATGCGGTTGGTGACCCGTGCATAGGGTTCCAGCCAGTCCAGGGCCTCCAGCTTGGGTCCGCAGGCAGGGCAGGCCACCCGGGCACGCCAGACCACCAACACGGTATCCGCGTCGAACACGGGCAGGTCCCGGATCTCTCGCTGGGACCAGTCGTGCACCGCTGAAACCTTGCGCTGGCAGCCGCTGCAGGTCCGAGGGTGGACACCGAAGCCGAGCAACTCGATCCAGACCTGGGCGCGGGTACCCTTCTCCCCCGGTTCGAACCTTTCCACGGTTCCGACGCGATGCCCTTTCCATCCGCCCAAACGGGCAATAAGCTCCTTGGTAGGCAGCAGTGGCCTCCTCTCATCCTGGTTTCTCGACAACTCCAAGATGCCTGAAGTCCACTGCTGCCGACCTGTTACCCGATGAATCCGGCAATCTCGATCGAAGGGCCTATCGCCGAGGCGCCGAGGAGCCGAGGATCGCCGAGGAATAAAAAGAAGATCTTTTCTCGGCGAACCTCGGCCCCTCGGCGCCTCGGCGATAAGCTTTTCGTTTCAACTTACCTGGATGACGGGCTCAGAACGGCCCCTATCGACCGGACCTGGCCTCCTCGTCAGCACCAAGCTAAAGTGAGTGTGGGTCGGCGCCACCCCTCAAATCCGTGAAGAACCCTTTTTTCCGGGAGGTGACTGCCGGGCTGGAGCCGAGTGCACCGTTGTTCCGGCGCTCAGAATACGACCGGAAGGACAAGCGAAACACTGGGGAGTGGACCCGTCCTGAGATGACCCGGACGATGCGGACGGTCTGTGATGCGGCCAAGATCTCGCGCATGGTTTTCCACGAACTTCGCCACACCTACGCCTCGATGCTGGTCAACGCGGGCGTGCCCCTGGTTTTCGTCGCGCAGCAACTTGGCCATGCCAACACCCGGCAGGTGGAGAAGCATTACGGTCACCTGTGCAAGACGGCCAAGGCGGAGGCGGTGCGGCGGCTAACCCCAGACCAAGGGATTTTTTCGCCCGGGAATGTTGCACCTCTGGATGTTCTTGCTACGCGGGATGCCAGGTAGAGATCGAGTCACGGCCCCGGCGTCGATTCTGGGCGGATCACAGGGAGTCCACTTCATCCCACAAGAAATGGTTTCTTTCTTTGAGCATTGCGCATACTGCGCTCGCTCTCGAAGGCGCTCCTTCGCGTTTTGGCTTTCGCGACCTGTTCGCAAACGGTCTTGATATCCCTGAGCAAGTGCTCCGGTTCCGGTATTGGTAGCTGGTGTTCGGCGGGTGTATCGTGCGCTTCAGTGGCTTCACAGGCGCGATCGTATACGTCCATGACCGCATCCCACTCCTCTTGTGGATGGCCAATTACAGCCCCGAAGGAATCCACTGACACAACATTGCTGAACGGTTGAACTGTGTTGTTCATGAATTCTTCCCGGACGGCGCGTTCAATTGTGCCGCGCAACTTGCCGTATACCTCGGCAACCCGCTTGGCATTCTCCTCGCCCATATAGTCACCGGAACTTTCCTTGATGGCCTTGGCCAGTTTTTCGATCTCTTCCAGGCGCATCTTGCAATTCATTGTTTCCCAGGTGAGGCCGTCAAGGACCTTTCCCGGTGCTGCATCCCATCCGACAGACTTGTAGTGAGCTTTCTGATTGGCCTTACGCAAGGCATGATCAATTTCGGTGAGGAACACCGCGTCGTGGGTGAAGACCAATACCTGTCGCTCTGCTGCCAGGGCTACGAGGCTCTTCGCCATGTTTCGTCGGTAACGGTGATCAAGGGATGTCGAGGGGTCATCAAAAATTACGGCCGATTGGTGAGGAAGAGAGCGCACCTCGGCGAGGAATAACGCCAGGGCTAGGGCACGTTGCTCGCCCTCAGAAAGAACCAGGTGGGCATCCAGCGCGGAATCTTTGATTCGTAGGGCGACGAAGGTATTGCCTTGATCGGTACGGCCTGTCAGTTCTGGATGAACACGGCGACGATACTCTAGATCTGTAAGCTCTTTGTTCATGGCTGCAGCCAGCGCAGACGTCACGTGCGCCTTGGCCAAGGCTGTCATCTTGGTGGAAACGCCCTGGGGGTTTAAGGATGCATAGCACCGATCGAGCTCTCGTTTGCGGACACTATCGGCCACGAACTGGGAGGCTTGTGGCAATAGTCCGGCCAATGATTGGCGGGCCTTCATCTCCCGCAATTCGGCTTCCAATGGAGCGCGGGTGGCCGGAGTTATGGATTGACGAAGAGCCGTTGCGCTCAGCCGTAATTTTTGCACCTTGGCTTGCAGCCTAGCATCCAAGGCATCACCGTGCGGCAAGAGGGGGATGGGTGAAGTCCAAACCTTGTTCTTGATTGCATCTTGCAGCCATTGCCGGCGTGCGATCCAAGCGGTCGTGGCGGCGGCTATGTCTGAGTACATCTCTGGGTCAAAGGACTGCAACTCCGTCATGGTCGGCAAATCTAATGGCGCAAAGTCCGCTTCTGCAATTGTTGAAAGGGCCTTCCGCAAGGCTTCTTCGGCGACGGTTGCATTGTTGGCTGCCTGACCTGCAACAAATTCAGCAAACCGTTGCATCCGCCGCCGCGCGTCCGGCGCCAATTCCATCTGGCATAACACGCACTTCGCACCCTCCTCGGTATTGGGAAACGGATGATCGGCGTATGCATGGGTGCCCGAGAATTTTTCAGCAGCATCATAGAGGGCTTTCCAGATGGCATTGCCAGTGCCGGGCAGAAGCGTATCGGGCTGCTCCGGCTGATCTGCGCCATGCAATTGCTGCTGAGCGATTTCATAGGCAACCTTGGCTGCCTGCTCTGCTTCGTACAATGCCTTTCCCTTGGCAAGCGCTGCGTCACTGACAAATCGCTGGGCCTTCTGTGAGCGATCAGTGGCCAAAGTCAGGCGTTCAGCAAGTCTGTCGAGAGATTTTGCCTTTGGTTCAGGATTCAACTCCTGGAGTAGTTGGTCCAACTCCTTGATTCGGGCCGTGTCCTCAGCAGTTAGGGTCCCCAGAGCGCGCAATGCGCTTAGGACAGTGTCTGGTCCAAGAGTGCTGATCATTGCCCCTACTGCGGTCGCGCCCTTGAGAGGCTCGAAGACCCTCGCATTCAACACAATCGCATCGCGCTCAGCAGCAATCCGGCGTTGCATTTCTTTCTGGGCGGCGGCCAAGCGATTGAGCTGCCCTAAGCCATACGGTAAAAAGGCTGGGGATCCTTCCTTTTCAACGTAGTGCCTCGCGCAGGCGGCATCGTAGACCGAGATCATGCTTAGGTTGGGGTTGGATGGCCCTCCCTGGGTCCACTGCACTCGCTGGGAGTTGCCATCCACAAGTACCGATATCTCAGCGGAAGGTACCCGCGGACCGCTGGTGGTTGGTCCAAATGCATCAGGTTTCACGTCTTCCCTGCTTCGCGCCCGGCAAGCATTCTTTAAGATCCTGGCATAGCCGGACTTCCCAGCCCCGTTTTCCCCAAATAGAACTGTCAATCCGGAAGACTCAAATTTGACCGGTTGCCGACTGGTGGGGAATCCATTCACGTGCTTGAAATTTGCAATCTCAGCAAGTTGCACAGTTGCTCCGCTTCCAGCGCCGGGCACATGTGCTTGAGTCAAAAGGTCAGGTCTCACCGGCGCGGAAGGTCCACCCCCGTAAGCCTCCTTTACCATGGCAATTAAATCGTCAATATCATTTGCCGTAAGTGTTTCCTGGAGGAACAGCCGGCGAAGGGCATCCCTCTGCCAATCATGCAAACCATCCGACCAACTGATAATCTCTTCTACCAGTGTCATTTTGGCCATCCCATATTCGCTGTGAACAGATGGTTGATCATCCCACCTAGCGAGAAGGGGGGGCAAGGGTCTATTCCCTGCAGATTTGATAAATATGCGTGTATTACGATATGAGGTGTTCTTGCCAGGGTGATATAGAATCCTAAACGTAAAGTCAAAGCAAGGATGTTGCCAAGGGGCTTTCTCGCATGTCCATAACCCGGGAGCAACTCTACGAGGAGGTTTGGGCCGAGCCGCAGGTCTGCCGGCCCATGCGCGTGCCTTGCCCTCCAAGGGGATACTGGGCCAAAATCCGCGCAGGGATGAAACCGAAGAAACCGAAACTTCCTGAAGCCCAGGCGGGCGATGAGATCAGTTGGGAACAGGGCGGAGGTGGAATCAAGCTTCCACCTCCGCCGCCAGCGGTTCGAGTGAAACGCCGAACTTCGGGCCAACCACCTGTCATTTCACCTGAAGGGCAGCACCAGCATCTAGCTGGGATCGAAGAGTGTCAAGCGATGTCGGGCGACATCGGAAACTGAGCACTTGGCGTCATAAGTTCTGACCCCCCTGAACGCCAAGGAGAGGTCATGGAGCAAATCTATAACAACCTGGGAGAGGTCTGCCCAGGAGTTCGGATGTTGGATGAATCGCAAGTAGCGCTCCTCTTCAGCTTGCATAAACGAGGCTGGAGCGTGAAAGCGATTTCCAAGGAGTGGGGCTGGTCCCGAAACACGATCCGGGGCTGGCTCGACCGCGGCCTTCCTACAAACCGGCCTGTGATGGGGCGGCCCCGGAAGCTGGCCCAGGAGGAGAACTACCTCCGCAGCGAATTCACCTGCGGGGTCCGCAACGCCGATGTCCTGCGGCAGCAACTGGCCGCAAAAGGCGTGGAGGTCGGGCTGCGCACGGTGGAGAGGGCCGTCGAGACCTGGCGGCAGGAGCATCGCGCGGCCGAAGCCGCCACCCTCCGATTCGAGACGGATCCCGGCGAGCAGCTCCAGATCGACTTCGGGGAGAAGTGGATCGTGGTGGGTGAGGCGCGGGTGAAGGCGTTCGTGTTCGTGGCGACCCTCGGTTATTCCCGCCGGACCTTCGCCCGGATTTACCCGGCGATGCGCCAGCAGCACTGGCTGGAGGGCTTGGAGGCTGCCATGCAGCACTTCGGCGGGGCCACGAAGGAGTGTCTCGTCGACAATGCCAAGGCCCTGGTCATCCACTGGAAGGACGACGAGCCGCACTACCACCCCGAGTTCAAGGCGTTCTGCGCCCACTGGGGCATGCGGCCCCGGGCCTGCCGGCCCTACCGGCCTCGAACCAAAGGCAAGGTGGAGAGCGGCGTCAAATATGTCAAAGGCAATGCCCTGGGGCGCCTCGCCTACACGAGCTGGGATGCCGTACACGCCCACCTGGACTGGTGGATGGCCGAGATTGCCGATGTGCGGATCCACGGCACTACGCAGGAGCGACCCATCGACCGTTTCGAGCGAGAGGCCGCGGAGCTACTCCCGCTGGGGAACCATGCCAGCTACCTGAAGGTCCGGCGCCTGATCCGAAAGGTCACCAGCGATTGCCGGGTGGAGCTGGACACGAACCGCTACAGCATCCCCTACGAGCTGGTCGGGCAGTCCGTGAACCTGGAAGTGGTCTGCGGCGAAATGACTGTTCTCTGGCGGGGCAAGCTGGTCGCGGAGCATGACATTCTGCCGGGCCGGTTCGGGACCATCCAAGTGCCCAGTCACCTCGAGGGCCTGGTGCGCAAAACCCACAACATGCCGGGGCCGAACGAGCTGGAGCGGTCACTCCAGGACTACACCCTGGCGGTGGGGGAATGACCATGATGGACCCCCAGATGGAACGGGTGAACCGGCACCTGACCCGGCTCAAGCTCACGTCGACCCGGGAAAGACTGGCCTCGATTCTCGAGCGCGCTGCCAAAGCCGACGGCACTTTGATGGATTTCCTGGACACCGTCCTGACTGATGAGGTGGCCTCCAAGGATGAAAAGCGGAACCGCATGGCGACGATGATTGCCCACTTCCCGCTGAAGCGCACCCTGGATGACTTCGACTTCACCCAGCAGCCTTCCATCGACCGGAAGCTCCTGCGGGAGCTGGAGACCGGCCGGTTCATCGCCAACGGCGAGAACGTACTCCTGCTCGGCCCCCCAGGCGTCGGCAAAACACATCTGGCCATTGGTCTGGGGCGGAAGGTGATCGAGCAGGGCGCCACCTGCCTGTTCGTGCCCGCCATGGGCCTCGTCGCGCAGCTGACGCGGGCCGAGATGGAAGGCCGCTTGGAGGAGCGCCTGGCCCACCTGGCGAAGCCTGCCGTACTCGTCATCGATGAGGTCGGGTTCCTGCCCTTTGAGCGTCAGGCGGCGAATCTGCTGTTCCAGTTGGTGAACCGCCGCTACGAGAAGGGCAGCATCATCCTCACCAGCAACCAGCCGGTGGGGAACTGGGGTCAGGTGTTCGGTGACAACGTCCTGGCAACGGCCATCCTGGACCGGTTGCTCCACCACAGCCACGTCATTTCCATCAAGGGCGAGAGCTATCGGCTGCGTGAAAAGCGCCTGTCCGGCTTGCTCCGCAAGGGGGAGGGGCTGGGTTCCTGAATCCCGCCGCCGACCCAGAAAGGAAACCAGGTGCGCCTGCATCGATGGCCCCAAGGCCGCGACCCACCCCCCGGGGCGGGTGCGGCGGCATGGAAAGGCTGATGGATTGCCTGATGGATTTCGCTGCGCGAAACGGGCCTCTGGCCCGCCCTCCGGGTCAACAGGCAACGCCCCTGCGGGGCGCCCTCCGGGTCAACAACCTATCCACCCCACCGGGCTGCGCCTGGAAAACGCTCTGGCGTTTCCCACACCCGCCCCTGCGCAGGACGAGCATCAGTAGCTTAATTGGTTCATTGAATTTGGGACGGCGGGCGCTGCGCTGGCCGCTTCCATTCCGGCACTTGCCGGGCATTAACACTCAAAGGGGGGGTGCTCAGAACTTATGACGCCTGGCTGCTCAATACTTAAGTCGGTTGACAAGCGACACCAGATTTCACCCCCCGTATTGACTCATCACGGGGCCTTACCGGGCCATTGGCTGTTATTTCAGTCGTTTGGTGGGCGGCAGAACCTCGCCCTTGGTTCCGTGAAACCATGGAACGGCCCCGACTCACCCTTGTTTGCCTGGAATGGATAGGGCAACGCAGGGATGCGACCTGAGCGGCTCCAGGTGCGCCGAACGGCAGGAGCCGGCATTTGCCGGCTCCCATTGCTCACCGGGGGCGCGCATGCGATAAATCCCGGGGTGAGGCCGCAGGCCGAGGGGCAGAGCCCCTTCAGGGTGGGGTCTCAGCCTTGGGTTCAACTACAACCTTCACCAGCAGAACTGGCATTGCCAAAGACCAGGCGCTTGGCATAAGTGCTGCGCCATTCCTTGACTCGCCGCTGGAGGGTCCGGAGCTGTCTCTTGGAAAAGGCCGCTGGATGTTCCTCTTCAAGCCGTCTGAGGATGGCAGCTGCGGTGCATGCCGGATCGAGATCGAGCCATGCTTCCACCTGGGGCCAAACCATCTCAACGACCTCCGATGGACGTCCACCCACCGGCCCCCATTCGTCGCGGGGCTTTCGTCGTTTCCGGACTCTCTTAACCGGATTGAGTCCATCTGCTTTCCAGAGGTCGCTCAGGCCGTTTAGGAATGCTTGGATGTCAGGAAAGCCCGGCCCGCAGGCTTCACTCGACCCCTTGTCAACCAATTGTCCCAAGTGCTTCTGCATGGACCGGATCTCGTGCAGTAGCTTGAGTGGATCCAGTTTCAGAAGCTTGTCTTGCAGATTTGCCTTTGACTCCGACGAGAAGTTTTCAATGGCCAGCAGCCGTTCGCACGGTGTTTTCGGTGGGTGATACCGCTTGACTACTTTCCCGCCATCCCGATGCTTGGTGGCTAGCTTGAAGGACGGTTGGAAATAGTTCACGTACTGCCGGAGGGCATCGTAAAGCTGGTTGGCAACCGCTGTGGCCACTGGCCCCTGGAGGCGTTCGTAACCGAGTAACCGGCGAACGAGGGCACCGTTTTTCTGTTCTACCCAGGCCTGGTCATTCTTGTGCCTGGGCCTCGCCCGGGTGAACTCCAGACCTCTGCCCCGGCAGTAGTCGAGCACAGGCTGGTTCAGGAACTCGCTGCCATTGTCGACATCGATCCCCAATAAGGGAAATGGTAACAACCCCGTCAGTCGGTCGATGGCTTGGATAACCAGCAGGCCAGAGCGAAAGGACAACGCCATGCATTCAGTCCAACCCGTGGCGATATCGGTGAACACGATGGTGTGGACGAAGTCGCCATCGACCTTTTCGCCCCCATGGGTCACCAGATCGACTTCCATGAAGCCAGGCTTGGGATCGTTCCAGTCCGCGAAGGTCCGCACCGGGACCTGCGCCCTGACCTGGGAGGTTGCGTTCGGCCGCGTTCCTCTCTTCTTCTTGATGGCTTCCCGGGCCGGTTTTAGCAAGCGATCGATGGTTGCCGGGCTCGCGGCGATCAACCTTGCCCGAACTAACGGATCCAGCGCCAGATGTCCGTGGCGCTCTAGGGCGTCTAGCAACAGGGGAACCATCGCTTTGAGCCTTTTGCTGCAAACGCGATCGGAGGCTTCCCATAGGACGAGCAGGCTCGCACGAACCGCTCCGTCGTACACCAGGGCCCTGGTCCTAGGCCCGGGAATGCTATCCGCAGTGCTTCGAGCCATCATTTGGATGGCATGCTTGCGGTGATATCCGGTCAGCGCCACCAATTCGTTTAGAATCAATGACTTTTCTAACCTGGTTACCTTCCAATAACGCTCTCGAAGGACGTCGATCAGTTCCCTTCGAGCGCCGTTGCTCAGCGATGAGTGCATGCACCTTCTCCCCCGGTAAGAAGCCGGATGAGGCAACCGCGCTCTGAGGTTTCATCGCGGGTAATCCTATCCCTGAGTCAACGGGCTCGCCTCGGTAAGATGTTTGACGAGGCAATGCGGGGGGTCAGAATTCGTGTCGCTAGGGGGTCAGTTTCGGATGTCGCCCGATAAAGAGCATTGAACCTAGCCGCTCCGCGGCAGGGGTGACCAGCGCCCGTCCAGCCCGGTCGGCCAGAAGCACTTGCGGAACCTGCTGAAAGCAGGCTCCTTGGTTATGGCGGTGTGACAGCACCGTCCCCATAACCAAGGAGGAACTGCATGCGTGCAGATAGTCTATCTCTGTCCCGATTTTCCGGCGATCTCCGAATGGCGGGTCGGGCGGAAAGAACCGTCGAGAACTACGTCGGGTCCGTCCGGCGCTTCGAGGACTTCCTCGGCCACGAATTGGCTGATGCCAGCCAGGAGACTGTCCGCCGCTGGGTGGATCACCTCCGGAGCCAGGCGGTCGGAGCTTCCCGGCTTGGGCAGCACTACGCGGCCCTGAAGTTCCTCTATGCCCGGACGCTGGGCCAGGCCGACAAGGTGGCCTGGATCTCCAGCCCGAAGCCCAAGGCGCACCTGCCGTCGATCCTGGGCCGACCGGAGATCCAGCGGCTCCTGGACGGGTTCACGACCGCCAAATACCGTATGTTCTTCACCCTGATCTATGCCACCGGCCTGCGGATCAATGAGGCCAGGCTCCTGGAGACCCGGGACATCGATGCCATGCAGAGGGTGATCCACGTCCGCCATGGCAAGGGTGGCAAGGAGCGGATGGTGCCCATGGACGGCAAGCTCTACGGGCTGCTGCGGGCCTACTACAAGCATGAGCAGCCGCCGAGGCCTTGGCTGTTCGCCTCCAAGTCGGGAAACCCCATCTGTCCGGAGACGGCGCGCCGGGCCCTGCTGTGCGCGGCGGCCGCCTCCGGCATCGGCAAGATCGTGGGCCCGCACATGCTCCGCCATGCCTTCGCCACCCACCTGCTGGAGGGCGGCACCGACCTGAGAACGATCCAGGTGGTCCTCGGCCACGGCAGCATCCGGTCCACCCAGATCTATACCCAGGTCTCCCCCAGCCAGATCGCCGCCATCCGCAGCCCCCTGGAGGACCTGCCGGATTGATCGGTGGGCCCCCGGCCCCGCTTCGATATCGGCGAGATCGTCCGCAAGCACCGCCCCGCCCTGGAAGCGAGGCATCGCCTCACTTCGGGGCAGAAGAAGGTGCTGACCGCAATCGGCCGCTGCCGCACCGCCGCCCTCGGCGGCCACAAGCTGGTCTGCGAACACGGCGACTACGAGCGGATCGCCTACAACTCCTGCCGGGATCGGCACTGCCCCAAGTGTCAGGCCCTGGCCCAGGAGAAGTGGATCGCCGCGCGCAGCAAGCGGATCCTCGCCATCGGCCACTTCCACGTGGTGTTCACCCTGCCGGCGGAATTGCGGGCCCTGGCCCGGATCCACCCGGCCGTGGTCTACCAGGCCATGCTGCGCGCCGTGGCCGACACCCTCCTGGATCTGGGCCGGACCCGCAAGGGCCTCACCTTCGGCCTGACCCTGATCCTGCACACCTGGACCCGGGAGTTGACCTTCCACCCCCACGTCCACGTCCTGGTCAGCGCCGGCGGTCTCGCCCTGGACGGCGGCGGGTTCATCCAGCTCAAGCATCGCTACCTGTTTCCGGGGGCCATGCTGGGTGACGTGTTCCGCGGCAAGTTGTTGGCCGCGTTGGGGTCCCACCGGGATGGCGGCGGCTTCCCGGAATGGGAGGGGGCCGCTTATGCCCGGCTGGTGGCGTCGGTGGGGGACAAGGACTGGGTCGCCCACGTCAAGAAGCCGTTCCGCAAGTCCAGCCACGTGCTCCAGTATCTCGGGCGCTACACCCACCGGGTGGGCATCGCCAACTCCCGCCTGGTTGAGGTCACCGATGACCAGGTGACCTTCCGCACCAAGTTCGGGCGCACGCTGACCCTGGAGCCGGTGGATTTCCTCGCCCGCCTCGTCCAGCACGTGCTTCCGCCAGGCTTCCGCAAGATCCGCCACGCAGGCCTCTATGCCTCCGCCCAGCCGGGAGGCCTACTGGAGCAGGCACGGCAGGCCCTGGGCGATGCCAAGGTCACGCCAACGGCCTCACCGGTTTCGTGGCTGGAGCAGGAGATGAAGGTCTGCCCAGTCTGCGGGGGCATGCTCCACCGGACCCTCCTGAAACCGACCACCTCCCGGGCGCCACCTGACGCCGAGCCCCCATGCTGACCTTCCCCACAACGCCCATGCAGTTCCTCGCCCGCTCCCGCCACCAAGCCGGGTCGGGAGAGGTCTGTGCCCGAGCCGGGAAGAAACGGCTCCCGCCCATGGTGAGCAGAAGATCAGGTGCCCTGGGGTTGCAACCCCAGCCATCCAGAACGACCTCCAGCGTCCGATTCCACCCGATTTGCCCATAGCAGCCCGGTCGCGCCGGCCCCTGCCGCTCCGGGCAAGTTCAAGTCCGTAAATCGGGTTGCGCACGATCGCGCCGACCCACGCCGGCGCTCTGGTTCCGCGAACCCGATTTACTAACTATTTCCGCCATGGCGATGAGACGCATTACGGCTATACCAGACCGAGCAAGCGGGCCATGGCAGATATCTTCGTCTCGAAAGAACTTCTGCACCAAGCACTCGATGTGACGAATCGGTTTTATCTGTACCTTCATTCTCTTGGATATGAGGTGGGCTTAGGTTCCAGTTGTATTCGGCCTGACCTGCAGTACTGCGAGGGGAAGGATGAGCAGGGATACTACATGGGCAACTGGCACCCTTCGCGTCCCACGGTGGTGTGTGGTAACTGGGGAGTCCTCAACGCAGACTTTGGTCAAGCCGCTCACAAATGACGGCGCCACTGCGTTCGCGGGGCTGCGGCGGCCATCGTCTGGATAGACCGTATCAATTTTTAGGCGACATCTTGAAATGGTCCATTGTTGAAGGTTTTCGGCACTCTGGTAGCCTATACTGTATAAGTCGTGTCATTATATTTGTAATTAAATAATGCTTCGATATAATCTCTTTTGATTTTTCGTTTGGCCGATTCTTGCTTTTTGATTTTAACTAACAGATGGATTGGCATTGAAGGTGTCTTGATTCTTCTGTTTGTTATCTGTGATTTCATTTTTTCCCCCTGGGCTTAGTCGGTGAATACGGGTGTGAGTCGTTTTTCGGGTCATTGCCTATAGATTCTATGGAGACCATCCTCAAAATATTTTGGGCTCTTGTTTCGCCGATAAGGATTGGATCCTCCGCGGCCGATTTAAATATAGGTTGAGATATTTCAGATTTCCATTCTAATTTTTTTCCACTCTTGTCTTTGCGCTTGTGACGCTTGAAAAAATCGAAAAATCTGAGTGGGCTAACACCATGAAATGGCTTAAACCAAACTTTCCCATTTGATTTTTCGAATGAAATCAGATCGTCATATAGCTGATTGGATAAGCTTTTGGGGTATGGTTCGATAAAAACTACCTTTGAGATGCCAGCAGAAATAATATGCTTCGCGCATAAGTGGCAGGGGAATGTTGTACATATAAGAATGGCATCATCAGTGCTTACTCCTCGGCGGGCAGCATCAGTAATTGCGTTCATTTCGGCATGAACAATTCTGCCAAACTCTATGAGGCTGAAAAGCCGTATGGATTTGACTTCATCTCTTGAAGAAAGTTGTGAAATAATATTTGAGATTGGTATCTTGCTTTTTAAAATATCGAGTTCTTTTAATTCTTCAATTAATTCTCTGATTGCTTCGTCTTTAATGGTTTGGTTTGGGTCTTCCATTTTAATCATGTCTCGGCAATCTGGGGGATCGATTTCCTCGTCATTCCAGAATGCGCCCCCCTTAGGCTTTGGCACCTCGTTAAACCCGCTGGCAAGAATGGACCCTTTACTGGACAAAATTACTGCTCCAACCTGTCTGGATAAATCTGCGGACTTTAATGCAGCCGCATGGGCAAGATACATTCCGTATTCTTCAATGGTTGGCGTTATATCCGGGTTGGTAAACCAAAGTTCAATTATTCGTTTGCATTGCCGAGGAACGTCATCTGATAGATCGATGAAAATATCGGCAAGGGGGTATGTATCTCTAAATTTTTGTCCATATGGTTTTTCGGCATCATTTTCATCTCGATTGATTATCGTTTCTGCGATTGAATTATATTTAGTAACATCTTCTGTATCATTTCTTTTTGTGGCAATCTTTTTTGCTAATTGTTTAACTTTTTCGGGTCGTTTGATGTCGACGGATATGGAAATCAAATATCGGTCGTAAACATTCCTAAAGGCGCTTAATTCGTCTGGGTGTTTTATTGAATCAATTATGAAAACTGTGCGTTTTGCTGTTTTTCGTAATTTTGCGATTTCGTCTATAGTTAGAAGTGCTAATGCATTGGTTGATACGTGTTCTCGGAAATGGTCTCCTGCATTCATTAGTTCGATGATCCGGTCCTCTTCGTGGGGATGTGTGAGTTCAAGATTTCCCTTGCCTATGGATCTGTACCTATATATCTTGGCCAGAATTTCCATTGGCTTAACGACAACTGCATTATAGCCGCAAGTTTTCAGTGTTTTTGTTATCTCATCAATAGCAAGTTTTTTGTTAATGCCCGTAGGAGCAATGACGCCGATAATTAGGTTCGGATTGATGATCTTTGACAAGATTTCTTCTACCTCAGGCTTGAATAGCTCTCGAGTGGTGTCGCTAACCACTTAGCCTCCTAAAGACTGCGTCTTTTGCGCCAGGTGTATCTCATAAACGGTAGATGCAAAATGGTAGCACGATACTCTGATCGTGGACTTCGCCATTTAAATGTTAAGTCGGGCAATTTCTTAAGGACTTAGTCGCAATCCATTGCCGGCAGGCGCCCAATGACGGTACTGTTTTTGCCGGGTAATTATCGCCTAGTCTCTTGATGGATTCGTCTTCCGTGGTCGAAGCTTTGTTCTTCCTGAACAGAGGGTCCCGGGTGGTTCTCCGTGAGGAACCACCACTCACCACGCTCCACCGCTGCCTCCGCTTGGCAGGCCACCGATCCCCTCGCTTCGAACGTCCCGGGATTGTCCGTGCTCATCTGCACGATTCACGTCCGTCCGTGCAATGCCTTTTGGGCCCATTTTGGGCCTGGCATGAGGGAACGTTGCTTCATGTACCGGCGAAAGTGATGAGCTGTCCTTTTGGTCCCAAACCCAAGGGGGCCCCAGGGGTGGCCTATCAAAAGTTCTGCCCGGTCACTGGACGGGGCTGAAACCCTTGGTGCCGGCGGTCGGACTCGAACCGACACCCCATCGCTGAGAACAGATTTTGAGTCTCCCTTGGCTTTTTAACGTTTACCCGAAAATTGCCCGAATGCGGTTTTTCCAAATTTTAAGTAGTTCAAAATAAAAACAATAAAGGAAAGTGAAACGCCCCCGCCTCGGGGCGTTTCACTGTACGGATTTGAGTGACATCCACTCACGTGCCCATTGAAAACATTAGCCTTAGTTTCGGTCGGTAGCCTTCCTGACCACCCTGATCCATTGCGTTTCACCCCCCCGTTTGTCATCTTTTTGGCAGCCAAGAAATGGGTCAATCTGGCCAGCCTTGATCCGGCAATCACAGGTACGGGGAGGAAAGGGTTGGGCAACGCCTCGGAGGAAGACCGGCGTATCTGGGAGGAATTCTATTCGGACCAGGGCAGGCTGGAGGAGGAGAGCGGCAAGGTCTTCCATCGTCTCTGGGTTCCGGGGGCGGTAGGGGCGCACCAACCGTTCTGACGCCCCGGTTGGCAAGACGACTGTGGAAGCCGTCGGCCGGGTTCGGCGTGGACGGAAATTCTTCCGCCGCGCAGTGTTGGCAAGTTACGGGGGCAGATGCTGCCTTTCGGACCTCGGGGAACCCTTGCTTCTCCTGGCCAGTCACGCGATGTCCAGAACCGGCTCCTCGGCCTGGAAGGGGCTGCGATTCGGCTTGCTGGGCGGTTCCTGCCGGACCGTGAATTCCTCGCCTGGCGCCTCCGGACCGTCTTTCAAGCCGGCTGAAGTCCGCAACGCCATCGTGTTCTTGTTCAGAATTTCGTAGTGTTCGATAAACGTGAACGCCAATAAATTCAGAACGGCGGCGCCACCTCGGCCGCCACTGGGTCGTCCCTGGGATAACCACCGTTAAGGGATCACGCCGAGCCGGACCTTCATCCGGATCGCATCGAGCCACTTCGCTTTGAAGTGATCTCGGAACTGTTCGGCCTGGTGCCGGCTGATCCCGGACTCAAGGGCCAGGCTGGCGAGGCATGTCAGGTGGTCAAGCCACTGCAATTTGCCCGTGACCACGATCGCCGCCTTGTCCGCGGTGGAAAGAAGTAGCAGCCCATCAGGAACCCGGCCTGCCGCGAACAGCCAGGCGAGAAGGTCTCGTTCCCCAAGGTCCAGGCCTTCCGATTCCTGATGCTGGATCCCTAAGGCCGCTCGCATGAGTGGGGTCACATCGTGTACCACGGACAGGCCGGACCGCAGCTCGCCTTCATCCACAACCACGTAGCCGGGCTCCTCAGGATCCCCGGCGAGGGCTTCCGAAACCACCGAGGAGACGGTTTCCACTGAGTACCTGCCACAGATGGCTTTCCAGCACTTGGCGCGGAAAGCCTCGATGATCACGTTCGTATCGACGAAAACCCTCTGCCTGGCCATGGCTCCTGCTGATCAGAATTCGAAGGGAACGGCCAGGCCGTGCTCCGGGAACAGCTCCGCCAGCTGGGTTAGGTTCATTTCCAAGGCCTTGGCGGCCTTTCGAGCCGAAAGCCGCCCGCCATCGATGGCCTTGTGGAGCATGACGACAAACCCCAGGGAATAGCGGTTGGGTAGGGTGGCGGGAAGGCGTGTTGGGCGTTCGTTGGACAGGGCCGCGCGGGTGCTCTCACTGATCCACTTCAGATTGAACAGCCGCCAGCCGAGGGCCAGGGTGGTCACCCGCAATCGGGCGGCGACGTCCGCGATGTGGGCTGTCTCCTCGCGGCGGTCAGGATCAATGAGCGTGTTGAGGGATTCCATGGGCATCAGCAGGGCCGCAGCGAAGTTATCGGCCAGTTGCTCGATGCGCTTCCCCTTGTTCCGGTCCTCCTGGGAATTGGTCTCCCGGTGTTCTGGCTGCATGAGGTCCCAGGTGAGGGCATGGAAGAGTTCGTGGGCCAGATCATAATTCCTTCGCCCCTCCGACTCGTTCCGGTTGATCAGGATGGCGCCGAAGTCATTGAGATGGCAGAAGGCCCCTGAGATGGAGGTGCCCTCGGGGATGTCGATATGAAGCACCTGGAGGGAGAGGCCCTCCTCCGCGAATTGGGCCAGACGATCGGCGGGAACCGGGCCAAGGTTGAACTGCTTGACCAGGCTCTCGGCCCGGTTCTGGGCCTCCTCATAGGTGGCTTTGATGGACAACCGTAGATTGGTCTTCAAGGAGGACGCTGGACCCACCTGTTGCTCCCTCAGCCAGCGCAGCAGTCCAATCAGCCTCCCGGCCCGGGCCTCAAAGCCATCAAGAACCTCTTCCGAGATTTCCGGGGCCACCCGCCAGGAGAACCTGGCCTCGCCGGCCACGACAAAAGGATCCAGGAAGAACTCGACGTCCCTGCCCAGATGCTCGGCCAGGCTCACCAGTTCTTCTGCCTTGAGGGACCGCTTGCCATTCTCGATGTCGGAGAGCGTCTGCCGATCATTGAAGCCCATAGCCTGCGCCAGTTCCTCCTGGCGCATTTCGCAGGCTTCCCGGGCATTCTTCACGCGGTAGCCCAGCGATCGGTTGGAGAGGACTTCGGGCGTAGCCATGCGATTCACCGGAATGGAAGATTCTTGCAAAAGACTGAATGCAAGATAGGGTGGACCTGGCATATTAGCACGACCATCTTGCGAAGGGTGAAAATCGGATCCGAAGGTGCATGGAAAGACCTGGAAATGGCGAGAAGAGATGCATGCGACCAGGGCGACTCCTGAAAAGGGCCCCCCCGGAGGAAGCTCCCACGTCCCTCAAAGGAGAGAACTGCTTCGACCCTTTGCCTCCTGGGGAAGCCACCCGAGGCCGAGTAGCCCGAACGCGGCCTACGGGGCTGCCTGAATCTCCATGACCAGGAAGGGCTCCGATGGCTTCCGGGGTTCGGTCTTCAGCCCAAGGATCTGGCTATTGGCGATGAACCGGAAGTTTCGCCCCGTCCAGGCGCCGGTGGTGGGGATGCCCGCCAGGGCCGGGTGGTTCGAGAGAAGAACGTCCAGCTCTTTCAATTCCGTTTCGGAGGGGTCGAGCCGGAAGGCCACGATGCGCGGGGGTTCCCGCCCGTTCTGCACGGCGACCAGCCTGTCCCCGCGCCTGGCAAGGCCATCGATGCCCTGGAAGGCCTCCGGCTCCAGAGACGGAGGAATCGCGACGGGGCGCGCGGCCCCGCCTTGCCGTTCGATGCGGTAGAGACCGGCTCCGCCGGCGGCGACGAGAAGCGCCTTCTGGTCCCGGGTGGCCACGATCCCATTGGGGTAGCGCAGGGTTCCCGCGGGGAGCAGGGGCTCCATGCGGGAGGAGCCCTGGGCGATGCGGTGGACGGTGCCTGCGCGGGAGTCGGTCACGTAGACCGTTCCATCCGCCATCAGGGCCAGATCGTTCAAGAGGTGGGCGCCCTCCCGTGGGGCCGGGATGCGCCGCAGGATCCGCCCGCTCCTCAGGTCCGCCGCGAAGACGGCGCTGTCACCGGGTTCCTGCTCCGTTCCACCGTTGGAGGCCATCCAGAGGAGCCCCCGCCGATGATCGACCTGGAGGCCGAGCGTTCGCCAGGGGCCTTCCGGGCCCGGCGGGATGAACCAGCGGGCGCGCCCGTTCTGAGCCACGGCCAGGATGCCGCCATGCAGGAGGCTGCTGAGGAAGGTCCGGCCCGTGCCTGGATCCACGGCGATGCCCTCCGGGTAGAGATCCGGGATCTCCAACCGGTGGACGCACCTCGGCTGAGCGGTGAGGAAGAACGCGCCAGGGTGGAAGGCCAGCAGGACGGAAAGGAACCGGGCAACGGCGAAGCGGGTGGCCCGGCGGGGCCGGGGGCGGTAGCAGGGGCTCACGGGACCTCCGATTTCGGGAACGAGGTTAACGCCCTTTCCCTCCTCAGGGTTTCCCGTCAGGGGAGGAGCCCAGGGGCATGGGCACGGATGCGAAGCAGGAGGGATCGAAGAGGGCGGGATCCAGGCGTGGATTCACGCGGATGTCGAAGTAGTCTTCGCTGAAGAACAGGCGTCCCTCGTCCAGGAAGTGGATTTTCGCCGCGATGGGGTAGCCCTGCACGTGGCGATACTCCTCGATCCGGACCTCCCGCCGCATCGCCTTGGGCGCGTCCGGGTCCTTCCGGATCACCCGCCAGAGCAGGAAGGTCTCGGCATCGATCCAGAACTGGTTGGACCGTTCGTCCCCCGCTTCCGCGCCCACGACGAAACAGGTGCGCCCCCTCCACTGCGCCCGGTGGGTCCTGGCGGGGTCGAAGCCCAGCTTCGCGAGCTGCATCAGGGACCTGGACACGGGCTGGCAATAGATGTCTCCGATGAGCACCAGGAGGTGGTTCCAGGTCTCCTGCACGGAAACCTGCGAGCCTCCCTTGAAGTGGTGGATGCGGTCTGGCGTGCAGACGAGGCCGGACTTCCCGGCGAGGGGCGCGAAATCGATGCGCAGCCTGCCTGGATGTTCCAAGGCCTCGTGCCAGACGCCCAACGTCTCGGTTCCGTCGGGAGCCAGGGAGCGCGTGTGCTGCGAGAAGGCCAGCGTGCGGTACCACCTTCCCTGCCAGTGGGCGTGCATGGCCTCCACCACCTCCCGGCCGGTCTTCAGGGCGGGAATCTGGGCCTGGGCCACGAAGGCGGATGCGAGCAGCAGGTTGAATAGGCAGCGCATGGGGTCCCCTTTCGGTCGCCACATCGGGCAAATTGAAGAATACGCAGGCCGCGGACGATCACGTGGCGATCCGGTCCGGATCCCGTGGCCGGGAGGCCTCTTCCCCGGGAATCACGGCTTTCCCGCCCCGCCGTAGACCGCGAGAGCCTCTTCCAGGTTGGCGATGCGATTGCAGCCCGTCACCTTCAGGTAGCTGTCCCGGGTCACCTTCACCAGGCCGTCGCGAATGGCCTTGAGGTTTTCAAGGTTGCGGCGCCAGCGCGAGAGGACGACCGGCGACAGGGGCTGGATTCCGCACGGGGTGAACATCCTCGGCGCCAGATGGGAAGCGAAGCCACGATCCGCCAGTTCTCGCGCGATCTGAGGCAGGTGGGCGGCGCCGTACACGAACAGGATTTTTCTAGCGCCGCCTGCCGCATCCAGGGCATTTTCGACAATGCGCCTGTTGCGTTCATGCCAGGCGCCGCTCGAAATGTCGGCGGCGCTATTCTCGTCCATATTCTGCATGAATTGCCTGTCTGCAAGCTGCTGGAATTCACCGTGGAAAAAATCGAATATCGACGGCTGGGATGATGCGCGTTGGATGGCCTTAAGCATTTCTCCCTGCGTGCATGAGATGCGATCCTCGACATCCTTCGGAACCTGCCGGCTCGCACGATCCTGCCATTCCTTGGCGATGCGCCAGTCGGTCGGGACCACGCGTACCTGCAACTCGTTCGCGATGGCGGCGATATAGGCTGCTTCGGGCGGGAAGTACCCTTCCATCAACGAGTTGAAAGCCTCCGGCTCGATCTCCAGACAGATCAGGTCCGGTTTTATGGATTCAATCTGGTGTCGAAGGTCGGGAAGGGAAAATTTCATTTCCGGCTTCATGTGCATGTCATGCACCGAACCCAGGAGAATGAATTCCGCCTGGGGTGGCTTTTTCGACGCATTCGTTTGCGAAAATGCGAGCTGAATTGAAAGAAAGGCGAGAACGATCGCGCGCGGGCAGAATCGCATCGGCGGAATCTCCATGGTGATCAACGGTTTCAACGCGAGAGGGAAGGGGCCTCGCAGGATCAACGTCGGTTTCGATTGCAGGGCTTCGTCATGTAGCTTTCCCTGAATCGGCGGCTGGGGCAAGATGGGCGGCGGGCCAGCCGTGGCAGAAACCCCCGGGGGAGGGATCCTTACGGGAGTAGAGTGCAACATGGCGGCGCTTCCCGCTTCCACGTTCTTGCTGAAATCCTCATGCCGTTCCATCCCACGCTCCAGACCCTTTCGCTCACTGCCGGTGCATGGCGCTGCTCCGGCAAACCGTCCAGCGAGCCGCAGCCTGAATCCCAATGGATTTTGATTCTTCCAAGAAAACGGTTTGCAATCCGCCGATCGGGAAAGCGCGCACTCCTGCTCCCAGGCATGGCCCTGGTTGCCGAACCTGGAGAATGCCTTTCCATGGCGAGCGTGGAAGGCGCTCCCATCGAGGCGACCCTTTTCTCGCTTGCCGACGCCAGGGTTGCTCCAGCCCTCAGGCCCGGAATCAGGCCCCTCTCCGCGGCATCCCTCATCGCGCACCATTGCTGGCAGAGCCTGGAGACACAGCCGATGGATGACCTTTCGGGCGAGCTGGTCGCCTTCGACCTGATCGCGTCCATCGGCTCCATGGATGCGCCTGCCCCGGTTTTTCCCGGCCGCTTGAGAAGGAGGATGGAAGATGCGCTGGAGCAGCTTGTCCAGGCTTCGGAACCACGCTCGCTGGCTGCTCTCGCTGAATCCGTTGGGCTGACGCCATGCTCGCTCAGCCGCGCCATCTCGGGCTATCTGGGAATGCCCTTCCGCGAGTATTCGCTGCGCCTGAAACTGGCGAAGGCCCTCGACCTGATGCGCGCAGGTCCCAGGCTGTCGATCGGGGCCATCGCGTGCCAGGCGGGTTTCTCTTCCCATGCCCATTTCACGGATGCCATGCGGGCGCGGGTCGGCTTCTCGCCGCGACAGGTGAGGCATCCCCTGACGGCCAGGAGGCACCTGGAACTGCTCCTTGAACGACCGTGAAGCGGACCGGCCCGAAGGCGGGGACAGCTTCTAGAGCGTGAACTGGATGCAGGGATCCTGTTTATTGACCGGCTTGTCGGCTCGCATCACGGGTTTGGCGCATTTGCGGTTCAGGGCCTTGAGCAGGTTCGCGTTGGGCATCACCCAGTTCTTGGCGCTCTGGGCCCAGGCCGCGTTCGTGGGGATCGCGGCGTGGAGGTCCCCGCTGGTCATCCCGGAGAGGCCGCCTTCGACCAGGGTCGCGTTGTGGCTCCCGTGGTGGCCCACCTTGTAGAAGACGGTGCGGGAGAGCAGGTCCGCGGAGGTGACGTCCAGCTCGCGGCCCTTGGGATCCGTGAACCTCACCGACGGCCAGGACAGCCAGTTGCCGATCTGGGCGTCCCCCACGAAGAGCAGCACCCGGCCGGAGGCCTTCAGCTCGAAGGCCAGTACCAGGCTCGTGTTGTTGGTGTAGGTGTCCAGCTGGAGCGCCAGACGCGAGGCGCTCAGGAGCCAGTCCGAGTCGATGCGGCGCCAGGCCTCCTCGTAGAGGCCGGCGACCGGATCCGGCAGCTTCGCACGGGCATACTTGGCATCGAAGGGCGACAGCGTGCCCGGCTCGGATACGTCGAGCGCCGCCGCCGCGAAGCCGAAGGGATCGGCCGCCAGCTCATACATCTGGGTGCCCTTCGTACCGGTCTTCTTGTGCAGCATCGCCAGGTCGGCGGGGGGGCCGAGGACGTGGACCCGGACCCCCGGAAGCCAGTCGGGTTCGAGGACATCACCCGGTTTCCAGTACTTCCTCGAGGCCGCGGGGAACCAGCCCTTAACCGTGTCGAAGGTCCTCGCAGTCCCCTGGGAGAAACCGAGCATCTCCTGGACGGCCCCCCCGGTGCGGCTCGCCTCGGGGTCGGCGCTGGCGGCCAGGCCCCGGGCCGCGGCCTCCAGGGCCGCCAGGGTACGGGAGGAGGGCACGATCTTCTGGCCCGGCTTCTCGGTCCAGGCCATCCACAGCTCGGACTTCTCCATGGCCTCGAACCGGCCGGCCTCGTCGGCGAAGCCCTGCAGGTGGTCCTGGTGCTCGTGGGTGACCACGATGGCGTCCAGGCGGTTCTCCGTGACGGCTGCGATATCCTGGACGATCTCGTCGATCCCGACGCCGGGGAAGGGCGAACCGGGGAAGTAGCCGCAGTCGATGAGGACATGGCTGGTCCGGCGGGCCGTCCTGAACGTCAGGAGGTGGCAGTCGCCCAGGCCCGTGCAGTACATGCGGACGGTGACTTCGGGGTCAGTCATGGCGGATCCTCCCCGCGGCGTGGATCAGGGCGAAGCGCTGATCGGCCGAGGTGGCGAAGTAGGGGTTGTTCCGGGCGGCTTCCGCGAGGGCGAAGGCCCGGTTCCGGGCTGCGCGCTCCGGGCTGTGGGCGCTCTTGGTGATGATGTAGCGCACGGAGCGGTCGTGGCGGTCCAGGAGCACGGTCGCGCCGCTCCAGAGCTCGATCTCGACCCCGTCCTCGACGGACGTCCTCCCCTGCAGGAAGGTCAGGACGAACTGCCGGAGCATGCGACCGTCCGGCCCCTGCCGTTCGGCGATGGTGGCGGTGTGCACCTCGAAAACCGGAGCCTCGCCGCCCAGGTCGAGGCCGAGCTCGCGGGAGATCTCCTCCCGCTCCGCGGCGGGAAGCGCCAGGATATGGTCCCGCATCCGGTTGTGCAGGGTCGCCCGGGCGCCGCGGGCGAGCTTGAACATCCGCCGCCGGGCCCCGGGGCGGGGAACGCCCTCCTGGGCGGGCCCGGGATCCAGGTGGAGGAGGTGGGTGGCGAGCAGTTCCAGCTGCTGCCCGGCCGACTGGAACATCCGGCTGACGCAGTTCCCCTTCGGGCGGTGCCAGAGGAGGGTCTCCTCGCCGAAGGTGATCACGTTGGCCGGGAAGATGGCCCGCTGGCGGAAGCTTTCGGCGATGGCGATCCGGTAGCCCCAGGGATCCGAAGGCAGCAGGTCGTGGTCCGCGGTGATCAGGGCCCGGAGGTAGTCGGCGAACGTGAGGTCGACCGGGGGGCAGTAGTCCAGGGCGCGGATGCACATGTGCAGGAACTGGGAGGCGAGGGCCGTGGCCTCCCCTGCGAAGCGCCGCACGAGATCCGCCGAGATCTCGCCGCCGGGCAGGAGGCCGGTCCCGACCGTGGCGATGCGGCGGAGGTCGGCGGTCTTGGCGTCGTAGATCTTCAGGAAGGCGTCAAACACGGCCGCCACGAGGATCGCGCCCCGGTCGTGGATCTCCGTCGTATTGCCGAGGGCGAGGTAGTCCGGCCTTCCCGTGGCCGGATCGGCGCCGCCGCCGATGGCGGTGCGGAGGGCGCCGTGCATCCCGGTCGCCTCCCCGAACTCCCGGGCCATCTCCATCAGCGCGTTGCCCACCTTCAGATCGCCGCGGACCCTGCGGACCTGCGACTCGACCACGCTCGCGATGGTGAAGTGCTGGAGCAGCGCGACCAGGTCGGCGAAGCCCTCGTGGAAGGCCAGCTGGTCCGGGTTGGTGGGGTTGTTGAACCGGCGGTAGATGCCGTCGAGGATGGCGTGGGTGGTTTCGTGGGCGATGATGTCCTGGGACAGGCACGAAAAGGTTATGCCGCCCGCGTAGAGCTCCTGGGGATCCGCGGGCTCGGCCGGGAAGTAGCCGAAGAGCAGGGCCTTCTTGCCGGGATGGTAGTAGGCGTTCTGCTCCCGCAGCGCGTGGGGATGCACATGGAGGCGCTGGACGAAGGCGCTGTCGTCGGGGCTTCCCGGCTGCATCCGGGGAGACCACTGGACGCGGCGCCCCAGGGCCATCTCGAAATTCCGGATGGTGCGCATGGCCACCGCGTAGACCATCTGCTGGTGGAACTGGGGATTGCCGGGAGACTGCGGAAGGCCCTCGGAGGCGAGCAGGTGCGGGTGGTCCAGGTTCACCGGCGGGTAGAAGCAGCCGGTGGCGGGATCGTGGTCGATGACGGCGAGGTACTCCCCGCAGGGGCCCGGGTCCAGCTTCTCCCAGGGAACGTCGAGGGAGACCTTGTTGAAGCCGAAGCTCTCGAACCTCCCGGAAAGGCTCGGGTCGAAGGCGTAGGCCTGGAGCCGCCTGGCCTGGGGGGGCGGCGGATCCTCCTCCCGGACCGGGGGAGGCGGGTCGATGGGCCTGCGCGGGAGGGTTCGCAGGGGGGACCGGTAGCCGGCGTCGATGAACCGCTTCAGGGTGGCCGAGGCCTCCGGACTGTCGAGGATCGCCTTCCGGAGGTTCGCCTGCTCCTCCCCGCTCATGGAACCGCTGTCGGGGTCGGCCACGGCGGCTTCGACCTGGGGATCCCGGTGGATCAGCTGGACCGTCTCCAGCCAGAGCATCTTCCGGAACGCGTCCTCGCCCTCCCGGCCCGCCAGCGGCTGCCCTGCGTTCCCGAAGAGGACGTCCAGGGCGGGCAGGAAGACCGAATCCTCGGGTTCGGGGGCCCCGGGCTGCTCGGGAGCGCACTGCAGCGCGTCCAGGGCCGCGAGGAGGCCGGCGCCGAAGTACGTATCGCAATCCAGCAGGGGCGCCCCGGTCACGGGATGGGTGCGGCGCGCGCTCCGGAAGAGCGCCCGGCGCGTGGCCTCGGCCACCTGCCAGGGTTCCCAGCCGGCCATGGCCCCCTTGTGCTTGCGGAGGTACAGCGCCGCGGCCCCCGCCACCTGGGGCGTCGCGGAGGAGGTGCCCTGCCCGTCCAGATCGATCCTGCGGTCGTTCCGGTAGAAGGCCCAGGGGGAATTCGGCGTGTAGGCCGCGATGGCCGTGCGCATCTTGCTGGGCGGACCGTAGTTCCCGCGCATCTTCAGATCGGTGATGGTGGCGTAGGGGGCGAACCCGGCCGTGACGCCGGTGGCGGAGACCACCCGGTTGAACCGCGCGGGAAACACCGTGCTCGTGGGGCTGTGAAGGCCGAGGCCCAGGGGGACGTTGTTGCCCGCCGCCGTGACGACGAGGATCCCCCGGGCGTAGGCGCGGTTCACCACGTCGGCCCAGGCCGAGCTGCCGACGCCCCCCATGCTCATGGAGACGACATCGGTGTGGATCCCCCGCGCGTCGAGATCCAGCAGGTACTCCATCGCCTCCACGAAGCTGGAGACGCTGAAGAGCACCACCGAAGTGGCGATGCGCAGCGGAACCACGAAGGCATCCGGCGCGGCGCCCAGGAAGAATTCCAGCCCTGCGGGCTCGGCCGAGACGATGTCCGGCCCGAGCTTCCCCGCGGCCAGGATCCCTATCGTCCCCGTCCCGTGGCCGGGGTTCTTCAGGAGCCCGTGGACGTCCCGGTCCCGGACATTGGCGGGGGCGGCGTCGGGCAGGAAGTTCCGGGCGTACTGGACCCGGTCCCTGGGGAAGGCCTCGTGCTCCAGGTCGAAGCCCACATCGCAGATGGCGACGCGGGTCTCGGAGGGATGGCTGGCATTGGCGTCCAGGCGGGCCGCCTCCAGCTGGGCGTAGTCCGGCAACCGGTGCCAGCCGAAACCGGGACCCTTGAGCGGGCCCTCCACCTGATCGTGGGCCCTGCCGTCCTCCTCGGCCAGCGCCTCACGGGTCCCGGCGGGTTCCGGAAACCCCGCGGACACGTCCGGTTCGAGGAACCGTCTCTGCATCTGGAGGGCCGCTTCATGCGCCACGTCCCAGGCATCGCCCGGCCCTCCGAGTGGAATCCCCAGGTCCGCCAGGGTGAAATGCGTTCCCAGGGAGCGCTGGTCCGACACCGCCGTGCCGGCCAGGTACCTGAGATGCGCCAGCGGAGTGCCTGGCGGATTGGGGATGATCAGCTTGACGTTAGGCATGGCTTCAAGGCCTCCCTTCAGGACCGCGGGGGGAATGAATCGCCAGGGTGAGCGCACACGGATCACCGGCCCCCGGGACGGCGGGGGGAGCGGAGACCGTGTGGGCCTGGAAACGGAATGCAAGAAGAACGCAAGTAATTTAAGGCTTTGTCAGACCGCCGCAAGGGCGGTCTTTCGTTCGGTCACCCCGCCGCGCCCCCGGCGGGCATGGCCCTGTCCCGCAGGTTGCGGAAGAGTTTCGCCAGGGGGGCCGGAATGCCGGAGGGGCCGCGCTTGCCGGCTTCCTCCGCCACTTCCAGGGCCATGCCGGGCTTCGAGAAGGCGCGCAGCGCCTGGCGGATCACCACCGAGGCCGGGGCCTCCGGCTCCACCGGGCCCGCGGCGCCCCGGAACACGCCCTCGTAGCCTTCGCGCCAGAGGAAGTGCTCCAGGTCGGGATCCGCCAGGGCGGTGATGAACCGGGCCTCGGGCCGGCCCTTGAGGAGCTTCCGGGCCCGGGCCACGTAGTGGCGGCCGGCCTCGTCCCCGTCCGCGATGAGGTGCCACGGCAGGCCGAAGCGGTCGGCGAAGGCCAGGAGGGGGGCCAGCCCCGCCTGGGCGAAGGGCACGCAGTGGATCCCCTCCAGCGGGAAGTTGAGGCCCCAGACCCGGGCCAGTTCCGGCAGGAGCCAGGCCTCGGTCTCCCCCTCCACCAGGAGCCAGACCCGGGCGAAGAGACTGTCGGCATTGTGGGTCCGCACATGGAAGGCCACCCGGCGCATCTCCGTGGGGCCCAGGGCGGGTCCGTCGGGGTCCGGGAAGACCGCGGTGTCGTTGTTGCGGCGCACCAGGCGGCGCAGGGCCCGCATGGGGAAGCCGGCCATGAGCGCTCCGCTGGCGCTGGTGATCAGCTTCTGCACCGGGAGCTGGGACACCACGTTCAAGGCGGTGGCCAACTGGATGGGGTGCAGGTGGGTCTCGGGATCCTCCAGCACCAGGATGGGCCGGGCGCCCCTGCCCAGGGAGGCCCCGGCCTCCGCCTGGAGCAGGGCCCCCACCAGGGTCAGGAGGACCACCTGCCGCATGCCCGCCCCGGCGTGCCGGGCCAGGTCCGCCAGGGCGTCCCCGCCCTGGAAGCCCAGGGGTGCCTCCGCGATGTCCAGGGCCCGGCGGAACGGGGCCTCTCCGGCCGGCTGGAGGCCCTGGAAGAGCTCCGGACGGTGTTCCGCCACCCGCCTCAGGGCCTCCAGGCCCCGGGCCAGCTCGCTGGGGTGCACCTGATGGGGCACGGAGAGCAGCCGCTCGAACACCCGCCCCACGGCCTTTTCGGGATCCTCGTGCATGGCCTGGCCGGTGGCCAGGGCCGGGGCCAGGATCCCGTCCGCCAGGCGCAGCTCCCGGAAGACGAAAAGGGGGTGGTCCCGGCGGACCCGGTCCGCCAGCCGCGCCGCCTCCCCCTCCGGAAGCGGGATCTCCCGGCCCTGGGCATCCAGGAAGAGCCGGCGGACCTTGGCCCGCCCCCGGTCCAGCCGCCGCCCGCTCCACTGGAGCACCAGGCGCGCCGCGCCCGCCCCGTCGCGCCATGCGGCCGGTTCCAGCTCCGGGTGCGGGTCTCCCCTGAAGGTCAGGGTGATGCTCATGCGCCTGGCGATGGTGGTGCGGTCGTTGGCCAGGCGGTGGAAGTCCTCCTCCGTCAGGGGCCGCTCCCCGAGCGTGCTCTGCAGGGCCTCCACCAGGCTGGTCTTGCCCCAGGCGTTCTCCCCGAAGAGCACCGTGGCGTCGGGCTCCACCTCCAGCCGCAGGCGCGCGATGCCGCGGAAGTTCACGATCTCCAGACCTGTCAGCTGCATCTAGGGAGGATGGCCCAGGCGCGGGCAGGAATCAAGCCCGCTCCAGATTGGCGAGCACGCGGCCCAGGTGGGCGTCGAACCGGTCGGCCTCCTCCTCGGAGAACCCGCCGTAGAAGAGGTCGGTCATCTCCTGCGAAACCGCGCCGTAGAGCGCCTGGAGCTCCTGGTTCCCCGGGGTCAATTCCACCATCACCTTCCGGCGGTCCTCGGCACTGCGCACCCGGACGATCTGGCCGGCCGCTTCCAGCCGGTCGACCGTATGGGTCAGGGTCGATTTCCCGAGGGAGACGCGTTTGGCCAGCTCGAAAATCGTCATCGGGCCCTCCTCCCACAGCACGAACAGCACGCGCCCGTGCGCGGGATCCAGCTCGATTCCGCGCTCGCGCAGCATCCGGGCGAAGATGCGCCCGCCGATCCGATGGATCTTCGCGATGAGAAAGCCGCCTCGCCGATGCCCGGTCATAGGGATCGAAGGTCCAGGTGGAAGGTTTCCGTACCGGACCAGCCGGTGGCCGTCTCGGCGGCAAGCCTGACGACGACGCAGTCGGAATCGGAAGGGCCGCCGGGCCAGTACCTCCTCCAGCTGTCGTCCCACAGCGCCCGCTTGAGGTCCGGGGATTCGAGGATCTCCGCCACGCCGGAGAGCATCACGCCGCGACCGAGGTGCGGAAGGGCGAAATAGGCCGCGGCCGCGGGATTCGCCCGCAGTTCCCGGATCTTGCCTGACGCGGCCGACGTGCAGAAATACACGTCGAACCCCGCATCCCGCGCGCACGTCGACGGGCCCGGGAAGAGGTCCTTCCGCCGAAGGTTGACCATGGCGCGCATGCGCGGGGCCGAACCGCTCACCGTGGCGAGAAGAACGGTGTCGGCCTGGTCCAGGATGTCCAGCAGGGAGCCCTTGTCGATCACGAGGCCACCTGCGTCTTTCCAAAGGACCAGTGGGTGTGCACGATGCGCCAGCCCTCCCTCCCCTTGTGGTAGACCTCGGTGGCGTTCCAGGCCGGCCCGGCCCCATCTCTGCGCCGGTAGGTGTAGGTCATCACGGCGGTGTCGCCCAGCGCCTGCACCCTGGCATGGGACATCTCCCCGGGGGTGGCCTCGCCGGAGGGCGTCATCACCCGCCTGTAGAAGCTTCGCAGGTTCTCGAGGCCGGCGATGGGCTGCTCCAGGAAGGGATCGATGTAGACAACCTCCGGATCCGAGAGGTCCAGGAACCCATCCGCGTCCAGGCGGTCGGAACGGTCCAGCGCGGCCCGCTCCAGGGAGAGGAGGGTGGAGGGAAGGTCCGGCGCTTGCCGGAACCTCGCCTTGAGTTGGCCCAGAAGGAGCGACCGCTTGACCATGAGGCCTCCCGAGAATGGTTCGATCAAGTATAGTTCGATATAGAACTAAATGCAAGGATGCCCTCTCCTCCCCTGGCCGGCCCGGGTGTACCCTGGAGCCCAGCTGGGCGCCTGCTCCCTCGGATCCACCATGCTGATCACCACGACGCTTGAACCCGGAAACCGCAAAGCCTGGCGTGACTGGCTTGAGCGCAATCACGACACCGCGAAGGAAATCTGGCTCATCTTCACCAAGCGGGCTGCGGGTGGCGCGGCCTTCGGTTACCGGGAGGCCCTCCTGGAGGCCCTCTGCTTCGGCTGGATTGACGGCGTGCGCCAGCGATTGGACGACGAGAAGTTCGCCCAGCGCTTTTCGCCCCGGACCCGGCATTCCAGGTGGTCCCCGGTCAACCTCGCCCTGGCCAGGGAGCTGCAGGCCGCAGGCCTCCTTGCGCCCCCCGGCCTGGCTTCGCTGGATCTGGCCAAACAGCCTCCCGGAGAATCGGCCGAACCCTTCCCGCCTTCCTGGTTCATGGCCGCAATCCAGGCCGACCCGGCCGCATCGAAGAACTTCCAGGGCCTGCCCCCCTCCCACCAGCGCCGGTATGTGGGTTGGGTATCGGCCGCGAAGCGGGACGAAACGCGCCACAGGCGTATGGTTGAAGCCATCGGCCTCCTGAGGGCGAACAGGCGCCTGGGCCTTGGCCCTGGAGAGGTCCGGAAATGATCCTGGATGGGCCCTCGTGATCCCCGATGGGCGAGGGTGATCGAACGACGGGCGACAGCCGCGCTCCCGGCCCCCGGACGGGGGTGGGGGGGCGCGGATTCGGGCTGCCGGGACGGGACAGCCGGGGCGGCGGCGGTTAGGATCTGTATCCATGGATCCCCTCTTCGCGTTCCCATCGATCTTCGAAGCCCGGGAATGCCGGTACGGAAGGATGCTCTATCCGGCCAGGGACCAGTACGTGGGCCGCTCTCTGGCCCTGTACGGCGAATTCAGCGAAGGGGAGGCGGAGGTTTTCCGGCACCTGGTGCGACCGGGGGACATGGTGGTGGAGGTGGGCGCCAATCTGGGGGCCCACACGGTGCTCCTGGCGCGCCTGGCGGGCCCCCAGGGGGCGGTGCTGGCCTTCGAACCCCAGCCCATCCTCTTCCAGGTGCTGTGCGCCAACCTGGCCATGAACAACATCACCACCGTGGTGGCCGAGCAGAAGGGGCTGGGGCGAAGGACGGGGTTCGCGCACATTCCGTCCCTGGACTACGGCGCCGACGCGAATTTCGGCGGCCTGAGCCTGGAGCAGGAGACCGAAGGGGAGAAGGTGCCCGTGGCGATCCTGGATGCCTACCGGCTGCGGGCCTGTGCCTTCATCAAGATCGACGTGGAGGGCATGGAGGCCCAGGTGCTGGAAGGCGCCGCCGAGACCCTCCACCGGCTGCGCCCGGCCCTCTACGTGGAAAACGACCGCCGGGAGAAGTCCCAGGAGCTCATTGAACTGCTGCAGGCCATGGACTACCGTCTCTGGTGGCACACCCCGCCCTTGTTCCACGCCGACAATTTCGCGGGCAATCCGGAGAATGTCTTCGGCACGCTGGTCTCCCTGAACCTTCTCTGCATCCCCCGGGAAAAGGCCTTCAAGACCAATCTCAAGGAAGTGGCGGGCCCGGGGGATTGGGTGGGCGGGGCCTGACCGTCTCCCCCCTGGCCCTGAACCCGCCAGCGAAACCGCCTCCGCTGGAACCGGCGCCAGGGTGGCGAGGGCGTCGGCTCAGGACCGGGGCACGCTGGGCGAGACCGGCGCCGCTGGCCAGGCGTCCTTCAGGATGCACAGAAGGCGTGGGGTCTGGGTGCGCACCACCTCGGCGCTGGCGACGGCCTGGGCAAGCGCCCCGCTTCCCTTGCCGTCCATCTTGAACCATTCGAACTCCGCGCCCGCGCCCGTGACCACGAGGTTGGCCCGGCAGCCCCTCTGGGCGTCCACCAGGGCGAACGTGCCGGCGTCCGAATCAAACGCCAGCACGGCGCTTCCGCCCGCCGGGATCTGGATGCGGTTGCCCATGGGCACGGCCCGGAGTTCGCCGTCCTTCGCCACGCTGTAGTTCTGGCCGTTGCCCGGTGCCGGCCGGAGGCTCCACGGGCTCCTGGAGCGGTTGTGCACGGCGAACCAGCCCTTTCCGGCCAGGTTCCTGTGCATGGCTGCCGGAAGCTGCCACGGGGCGCGAGGGCCGGGCGAATCGACCGGGAAGCTCCTGCTTTCCGCGCCCGGGCGGGCGTTCCCGACCGGCGTGGCGGGCAGGGAGGTGCGGGGCGAGGGGTCGACCCGGTAGGTGGGCGTCGCCAGGATGCGGCCGTTGACGGGTTCCTCCAGGTCGGAAGCGAAGGCCAGGCCCCGGGAATGCACGGACGGCGAGGGCGGTTCCTGGGTGCTGCCGGTGGTCCCGTCCAGGGCGGCCAGGGCCGCCCCGGGGGTGTGTTCCAGGGACCCGCTGGGCGTGATGGTGAAGGTGCAATAGGGGGTTTCCCGGGTGCCCAGCCGCGATCCGGGCTGGGCCTTGGTCTCGGCCGGCGTGGCGAAGGCAAGCCGCAGGGCATTGCCCTGGACCCTGCCGAAATCATCCTCCTTGCGCATGAGGTAGAGTTCCAGGGTGGGAGGCTCCGCCGGGAACTCGAACTGCAGGAGCACCTTGGACCGGGCCGGCAGCAGGTGCGCGCCCGGCTCCAGGCCGGTGGCCGCCACCGGGCCCGGATCCTTCGGCTCAAAGGGCAGCACCTTGAGCGCCACCCCACCCTTCTCCAGATGGGCCTTCATATCCAGCACGGACCAGTCGTACTCCATCTGGTTCTCGATGGCAACGAAGGCGGAACCGGCCTGAAGCGAGGCGCCGGAGGCCAGCACCAGGGCGGCCGCGACGAGCGGCGAGCGTAGCGCATGGGCGGGCGCATTGAGCGGTTTCGGGAGCGGGTTGTACATCTCTTCTTCTCCAGGTGGTCGGGATCCTTCAGCGCCGGCGGGTGCCGTCACCCCTTCGAACCCGCACCTGGCGTTGCCCTCTGGATCCCGGGATGGTGAAGGACCTCACGAAGGAGGGCCTTGCCCAATTCCTACGTAGGGGCGGACCTTTCATGACGTTGGGGTGGATGGCGCGGGTTGTGCGGGCGGGGAAATCCGCCCTTCGAATGGGTGGACCCAACTTCGCATTGGTTCCCGAAACCGTTCCGGGTCACGCCTTCGCTTCCAGGCCCCGGGCTGCGGTCAGGCGGATGATTTCAAGGTCGGGCCGTCTCCACCCATGGCGCCCGATGCCCGGTGACGGCATATTCCGTCTGGACCAGGCCGCTGGGGAAGTCGCGGGTGGCGACATGGCGCAGGTGGACATCGTGAGGCAGGGTTCCGAACAGGGGAATGCCCTCGCCGATGAGCACCGGCACGCGCGTGATGATGAGGCGATCGACCCTTCCCGCCCGGAGGAACCCCTGGATGGTGACTCCGCCATCGACGTAGAGGTGGGTGATGCCCCTTGCGGCGAGCTGGTCGATGATCCGGTCGGGCGACCCCGCCATCCGCTCCACGGGGCCGCCCCCGGCCCGGGCCAGGTCCAGGGGATGGCCGCTCAGGACCACGACCCGTTTGGAACCATAGGGCCATTCTCCGAGCGTCAGCACCTTCTCGAAGGTCCTCCGGCCCATGACGAGCGCATCCACGCCCGCCAGGAATTCGACGTAGCCGTGAGACTCGTCCTCCCCTTCGGGAAGCCAATCGAGATCATCGTTCGGGCGTGCGAGAAACCCGTCGACGCTGACACCGACAAAGACGGAAACCGTCATTCCATCCTCCAGGGGAAGGTGCAACCTCCGGAAACCCGGCGTGAATTTCCTGAGGGACTGTAAACCCGAGCCGGCCGGTCTGTCACCCGGAACGAAGCCCTCCGGCGGGACACGGGCACGGCCGTCCCTGTCTTCGGCCGAAGGAACCCATCCGATATACGGTTCATACAGGATGAGTCAGACCCATCTGCTGACACGTCCAAGGAGAACCACGTGAGAATTCCAACGCTACCTCATCAAACGCGCCTTGCGCTGCTCCTGGGGATCGGTGTGGCCACCTCGGCCATGGTTCCGCGGGCCGGAAGCCCTTCCGGCAGGAACGGAACCCGCGAAACCCCGGCCGTCGTGCAGGCCGGCTCCTCCAGCTCCAGCTCCTCCACCTGCCCCAGCCTGAATCCCTCCGCCGCTCCAGGCAGGGGCAGCAGCTCCAGCTCCAGCTCCAGTTCCACGTCCAGCACAAGGCCGGCCGCCAAGTCCAACTTCCTTACCATCTCGGGATTCAACCCGCGGACGGCCGGATTGCCGGGATTCACCTCCAAGGTCGAACGGGGAATGACCGCCCTGCTGGAGGACAAGGCCCTTCCCGCGCACCAGGGTCTTTCCCTGACCCGGCCCGCCGCCGAGGACACCCGGTGCCTGCTGGGCACCGACACGCCCGGCGCCAAGTCGCACTGGCTGGCGTGCATGGATGCCTCGAACCTGGCCGGCAAGGACGCCCTGCTGGGCAGGCTGGGATTTTCCGAACAGGATGGCGAGGTGCGCCTGGTGGAATGGATCCATCCGGAACTCGCCATCGTTTCGACGGGCGAAGGGGCCCTGCATCTGGTCTCCCTCAGCCCATCGAACCAGCTTGCCATCCATGGGAAGCTGCCCGAGATCCACAAGGCCACGCTGCGGGAATTGGCCATCAACCAGGGAAACAGGGCCCAGTTCGCGGCGGGCGGATATGACCGCGGCCTCACCCTGGTGGACCTGGAGCGGCCGGAGGCGTTCCGGAAGCTCGAGCAGACCGGCGTCATCGGTTCGGTGGCCTGGCCCGGATGGAACCAGGGCGTCTGCCCCAGCCTGACCCTGGATGACGGCACCCTGCTCATCTACGACACCCGGGTCGGCGGCGCGATCCCGCCCGCCTTCAAGGCCACCTTCGGCAAGAAGGACCTCTTCGCCCACGCCCGGTACAGCGACACCAACCTGTTCGTGGGGTTCGGCGACGGTGAGATCCAGCACATCGACAACCGGGTCACGGACCGCATCCTGCACCGGTTCCAGGATCCCTACTGCCTGGCCGTCGGTCACCTGGAGTACCACCCGGCCCGGAACCTCCTGCTGGTCTCCGGCATCCCGGACCTCACCGTCTGGCGGGTCGACAAGGCCACGGCCACGGCGAGTCCGGTCTGCCACTTCGGGCCCGGAGAGGCGCCTTTGTCGGGGGACACGCAGGTGAACGCCACCTTCACGGAATCCGGGGATGTCCTGGCCGCCGGCACCGCCGGGACCCTGTCCCGCATCACCCTGTCCGAACCCGGAACCGCGGGCCTGTGATGCGCCCGCCGCCCTCCAGGGGGGTCGTGCCGGCCCTCCGGAGGGCGGAGGGCCGGTTCCTCACTCGGAACGAAGCGCCGCGGCGGGCTGGGTCCGCGCGGCCCGCAGGGCGGGGGTGAGCCCCGCCACGAGGCCCGTGAGTCCCAGGGCCAGGACTGCGGGGGCGAGGATGGCCGGGTCGGCGGCCTCGACGCCCAGGAACTGGTGCCGCAGGACGCGCGACAACCCCCAGGTCAGGGCGCCGCCCAGGACCAGGCCCGAACCCAGGAGCCACGCGACCCGGCGGAACACCCGTCCGAAGAGCTGGACCGGCGTGGCGCCGAGCGCCAGGCGGATCCCCCATTCCCGTTTCTGCCGGGCCGCGGCCTGGGAGAGGGTGCCGGCCAGCCCGACACCGGCCAGGAGGGCCGCCAGCAGTCCCGCGGCCAGCGTCTGCCCGCGAATCTGCCTGGGCTCCTCGCCTTCCTGGGCCGCCCGGGCCGCGAGGTTCTGGAATTCCCGGAATCGGGCGTTCCCGTCCACCTGGCGAACCACCTGTTTCACGACGTCCTGGAGTGCGGCGGCCGGGGCGGAACTGCGCACGTAGATCGTCAGGTACCCGGAATCCCGGAGCGCCAGGGGCGTGTAGACCGCCGGGATGGGTTCCCGGACGAGCCTGCTCATGCGGGCTTCCCCGACGACGCCCACGACCTCGAGGGCCGGCCCGTTCGCAGCGCCCAGGTGGAGGGTCCGGCCCAGGGCCGCCGCCTCCCCCCAGCAGCGCCGGGCGAATTGGAGGCTGACCAGGCAGGCTCCCGCCTCCCGCTCTTCCGGATTCCGCCCCGCCAGAAGGGGAATTCCCAGGGTCTGGAAATACTCCGGGCTGACGGCATGCTGGCCGGCCTCCAGGTAGCCCTGGCCTCCCTCCGGCCAGACGTTGCCGCTGTGGCCCTGGTCGACCAGGGGCCGCGTGTTGGACATGGCGGCCGATTGGATGCCCGGCGTCTCCTTCAAGGACTGGAGCACCTGGCGCTGGAAGGCCAGACCCCGGTCCAGGCCATCGCCGCCGCCCCCCAAGCTCACGACCGCCACGCTCAGATCCGTGAGGCGGTAGCCGGGATCGATGCGCTGGAGCCGCTCCAGGGCCCGGAGGCTCATGCCGGCACCCACCAGCAGGGCGAAGGCCAGCGCGAACTGGATCACCGCGAGCCATCCGCGCAGGAAGGTGCTGCCCCTGGACGCCGAGGCCGTCCCCCCCTCGCGCAGGGCTTCGTTGAGATCCAGGCGGGAAGCCCAGCGGATCGGGAGGAAGGCCGTGAGGAGCACCGAGGCCCCCAGGGCCCCGGCCATGAGCCCCAGGACCGGCCCGCCAAGGGCCTCTCCGGGCAGGAGGTCCAGCCTCTGAAGGCTGGCCAGGAGGCCTACGGCCAGAAGGCCGCCGAAACCGCACAGCACCGCCGCCTCCGCCAGGATGGGCCGGCCCATGCCGAAGGTCCCGGCCCCGAAGGCCGAGCGCAGGCCCCATTCCCGGGTGCGGTCGAGGTTCCGGGCCAGCATGAGGTGGGCGGCGTTGGCGCAGGCCAGCAGCAGGACCAGCAGTCCCGAAAGGACCGTCATCGCCAGCCCCGGCGCCTGGCGGGCCCGCCAATACGCGAGCAGGCCGCGGGCCTTGATCCCCCAGGAACGGTCACCCGCGGGCCGGGGCGGCCCCAGGGAGGGCGCCAGGCGGTCCAGCTCCAGCTGGAGCGCGGCCAGGGAGGCCCCCTTCGCCAGCCGCCCGAAGACCCAGCAGCTCGGCCCGGCCCGCCCGCGTTCCCCCGGCCGGAAGACCAGGGGCTGGAACGCGACGGCATCGCCCATGAAGAAGGGAAGGCGGCGCTGGGGCGCCAGGACCCCGACGATCTGGTGCGGGGCGCCGTCCAGGATGAGGCTCCGGCCCACGGCCCCCGGGTCGCCGCCGAAGGCCCGCCGCCAGAACCGGTCGGTCAGGATGAGGACGGGGGGCCCTCCGGGGGCGGATTCCTCGGAGGTGAAGTCCCGGCCATGGCCCAGCGGCAGGCCGAGCACGCCGAAGAATCCCGCGCTGACCAGGGCGGTGCGCACCTGCCGGCTCCCTTCGGGGGTTTCCAGGTCGAGGGTGCTGTCCCTGCAGGCGGCGAGGCCCTCCAGGGTCCGGACCTCCCTGCGCAGGTCCTCGAAATCCGGCGCGCTGACCGGGCGCAGGAAGGCTGCGCCCTCCGGCCCTTCCCCGGAAAGGCAGACGACCCGCCCCGGCTCCCGGAAATGGAAGGGATGCCCCAGCAGGTCCCAGGCCGGGGCCAGGGCCGCGAGCGCCCCGGCCAGTCCGATGGCCAAGGTGAGCACCGCCGCCGCGGCATACCCCGGCGCGCGCCGGAGGGACCGGAAAACCTGCCCAAGCTGTCGGAAGAATCCCGCCATCACGCGCTCCCGGATCGAAAAACGGTTTGAAGGTGAACCCGGGGCATCGCCAATCGCATGCCAATTTGGGAATGACAATGATATTAACAACTACGATTCAGCCGTCCGTCCAGGGGCAGGCTCCGCGTCCCGGATCCGGGATGGACCGTCCCAAAACCAGACCCGCCGGCCGCGCGAACTCATCCCTGATCGCGAACGGGCTCGCCGTCCATCTCCGACAGCCAGGCTAATCCTCTGCGGCCCGCGGGAGTCACCGCGCCCGACCTCCCGCTATGATTGAGACATCCCCCAACCCGGAGTTCCGCCGTGCAGAACCTTCACGAGCCTATCAAGCATTTCGCCAAATCCCTTTTGGCGACCTTCCTGGGCCTGCTCATGGCCCTGGGGCTGGACAGCTGGAACCACGCCCGGGTGCAGCGGCGGGTGGCCCAGGCGGCCCTGGCGTCCGTGCTCCGGGAGACCGAAGGCAACCGGAAGGCTCTCCACAACCTGGCCGTCGCGAACCAGGACCTGCCCCGGAACCTGGCCCTGACCATCGCCGCCCTGGAGAGCCTCCAGGAGGCCCGGAGCAGCCAGCGCCCCTGGACCCTCCCGAAGGAGCTGGGGAACCTCTCGATCCAGCACACCGCCGGCAACCTCAAGAGCTCGGCCTGGGGCATGGCGCTGGCGGACCAGTCCGTGCAGCGCTTCCCCAAGGCCCAGGCCGAGGAGCTGGCCAACTTCTACCAGCAGCTGGGCCGCCTCCAGGCCTACCTGGACCAGCCCGTGGACTACACGCCCATCTCCGCCCTGGGCGGGGTCTCCACGGCCACGGACGCGAAGCGCCGCCTGGAACGCTTCAGCCCCGCGGAGCTGGAACGGATCCTCTGGAACCTCCGCGAACTCAAGGTGCGCTTCGAGCTGGTCCGCATGTGGGCCGAAGGGCTGGGTGGGATCCCTACGGCGAAGGGCGCCTGAACCCGTCAGCCGGTGCCGTCCAGGATCGCCCGGACCTTCTGCAGCAGTTCCACCGGGCTCATGGGCTTGGCCAGGAAGCGGGTGTCGTTGCCGAAGAAGCCTTCGGAATCCAGGGCGTCCGCGGTGTAGCCGCTGATGAAGAGGACCTTGACGCCGGGGTCCAGGCCCCGGATGCGATCGTGGGCCTCCCGCCCGCCCATCCGCGGCATGATGACGTCCATGATCAGCAGGTCGATCTCCTTCGCCTGGGCCTGGAACCGCTCCAGCGCTTCCTGTCCGTCCACGGCCTCCAGGACGCGGTAGCCGGCTTCCCGCAGGACGGTGCCGGCCAGGGCCCGCACGTCCGGGTCGTCCTCCACCAGCAGCAGGGTCTCGCTGCCGCCCTGCGGCTCCGCCGCCTCCCGCTCCGGATCCGCGTCCTCCACGAGCTCGCCGACGAGGGGCAGGTAGATCCGGAACGAGGTGCCCTGGCCCGGCTCGCTGTAGACGTTGATGGCGCCTTCGTGCTGCTTGACGATGCCGTAGGCGATGGCCAGGCCCAGGCCGGTGCCCTTCCCCTTCTCCTTGGTGGTGAAGAAGGGCTCGAAGATCTTCGCCCGGGTCGCTTCGTCCATGCCGGTCCCGCTGTCGGACACCGTGATCAGCCCGTACCGGCCCGCCGCCCCGAACCCCTGGGCGCCGATGACGTCCTTGCCGAGGTCCTTCCGTTCGGTGGTGATGGCCAGCCGGCCGCCGTCGGGCATGGCGTCCCGGGCATTGGTGGCGAGGTTCATGAGGACCTGCTCGATCTGGCCCGGGTCGGCCATGGCGGTCAGGGGGAAATCCGCCAGGTGGATGACCAGGTCGATGTCCTCGCCGATGAGGCGGCGGAGCAGGCTCTCGACGTTCCGGACGATGCCGTTGAGGTCCACCGGCCGGGGCAGGAGGAGCTGTTTCCGGCTGAAGGCCAGCAGGGCGCGGGTCAGGTTGGCGGCCCGGTCCGCCGCGGCCAGGATCTGGTCGAGGTAGCCATCCGAAGGGGTCCCGGCGCCCAGGTTCCGTTTCGCCAGGTTGCTGAACCCGATGATGGCCGTGAGGAGGTTGTTGAAATCGTGGGCCACGCCGCCGGCCAGCTTGCCGATGGCTTCCATCTTTTGGGATTGCCGGAGCTGCTCTGCGAGTTTCTGCTGCTCGGTGATGTCCCGCCCGAAGGCCAGCGCCCCCACGATCCGCCCGTCGGCGTCGCGCTCGGGCGCGAACCGCACGCTGTGGGTCCGGAGCTCGCCGGTGCCGTCGGGGACGCTCAGTTCCACATCCGCCGCTTCCCCGCTGGCGATGACCCGGCTCAGGACGGCCTGGTAGCGCTCGATCTCGCCGGGGCGGCCATGCCCTTCCTGGGCGGCCAGCTCCAGGGGCGTCCTGCCCTGGATCGCGGCCTCCGACACCGACATGGTGGTCTTGAACCGGGTGTTGGCATAGAGGGTCCGGCACGCGCGGTCGTACCGGACGATATTGTCGGGGGAATGCTCCGCCAGGCAGCGGTATTCCTCCTCACGGACCTCCACCGCCGCCTCGACCCGCATGCGTTCGGCGATGTCCCAGGAAAGGTCGCCCAGCTGGGAGAGGATCTCCAGATCGGTTTCCTGGTAGTCCGTGGGCTTGTTGCCGATGCCGATGATCGCCTTGATCAGGCCGCCCCGGAGGATCGGCGCCACGGCCTCCCGGAGGACGGGGGCGTGCCCCTCCGGAAGCCCCTTCCGGTGGGGCAGGTTCGGATAGTCGTTGTGGATGACCGGGCCGCCCAGGTGGACGCAGTCCACCCAGACTCCGGCCTGGTCGATGGGGTAATGGCTCCCCTTGCCCTCGGCCGAGCACATGTTCTTCAAGGTGTTCGTGGACCAGGTCTGCAGGTGGAGGGTGCGCTGGTCGGGCTCGACGAAATGGTAGAAGCCGATGGTGCTGCCCGTGAGCGCCTCGATCTCGTCCAGGGACGCGGTGAGCAGCTCGTCGAGGGAATGGGAGCTGGCGAATTCCAGCAGGCGCAGGCGCGCCCGCATGACGGCCTCGCCCCGCTTGCGCACCTCCCGCGCCCGCAGGACCGTCACGCCGAAGGCCAGGTCCCCGGCCAGTTCCTCCAGGAGCCGCATCTCCTCCTGGGTGAACGCGCCGGATTCCGTCGAGTAGATGCCGAGGACCCCGAAGGGCTCGGCGCCCTCGGCGCCCAGGGGCAGGGCCAGGGTGGACCGGTCGCCCCGTTCCCGCGCGTTCGACCGCCATGGGCCCGGGCCCGCGTTGGCATCCAGGTCCTGGAAACAAACGGGACGGCCGGTGCGGACCGCGCATCCGGCGGGTCCCTTGCCCTGATCCGTGTCCGCCCAGGTGAGGCGTTCCGCCAGGAGGTAGCCTTCCCCGCAGCCCGCCCGGGCGACCACGCGGATGGTCTTGTCCGGGTCGTGCTCCACATAGCCCACCCAGGCCAGGTGGTAGCCGGCCTCCTCGCAGATGATCCTGCAGATGGCGTCCAGCAGGAGATGCTCGTCCTCGGCCCGCATGAGGACCTGGTTGCAGTCGCTGATGGCGCGCAGTTCCCGGTTCAGGCGTTGCTGTTGTTCCTCCGCCTGCCGGCGCTCCTCCATCTCCCGGCGCAGCTGGAGGTTCTTCAGTCCGATCTCCGCCAGCAGCCTCACGATCCGCTGAAGGAAGAGCACCTCGCGGTGGATGTAGGCGCTGCTGAAGGTGGGGACCCGGTCCAGGGCCTGGAGGTAGGCCGCCTCGTCGAAACCCAGGGCCCGGGCCTGGGCCACGAAGAACGCGCGGTCCGGCGGATCCTCCTCGCGGAAGAACTGGCCCGCGAACATGGTGCCCAGGAGTTCGCCGTCGACCAGGATGGGCATCGCGACGTCGATCATCCCGTTTCCGCAGCGGTACTCCAGCATCCGGCCCCCGGGGTCCGCCAGGTGGGCCTTGATGCAGGCATCGCTCTCCCGGCACCGCGCCGCCGTGACCGGGTTCTCCCGGTGGAAGCGGGTGCAGATGTCCTGCCAGCCCACCGAGATGAGCTTTTCCTCATTCGGGTCCAACAGGGCGCAGGCCATGCCGGAGGACAGGTGGTGCGATTCCATGAGCTGCCGGATCTGCTCCAGGTCGACCAACGCTTCCAACGCGTACCTGGCCATGGATCACCACGAATGTGCCCCACCCTACCACTTCGCCGTCAGGGCCGTTCAGGATATTTGCCTGTTTTTCAGCGGAATCTCCCATGGGCACCTTCGCGGCGATCATCACCGTCCCGGCTGATCCGGGTCAGTGCATGGGAATGCGCGTCACGGGCGGCGGACCCTGGGGCCTGAGCTCCAGCTGCTCGGGAACTCCGTTCCGCCAGGCATCCGCCTCGGGCGCCACCGGGGGCACCGGCAGGTCCGCCCGCTGGCGCCGCTTTTCCGCGGTGGACGTGCCCAGGTCCCGGTCCCGTTCCGCCACCCGTTTCGGATCCACCTGTCCGTCCGCCGTGAAGCCCATCATCAGCTGGGGGATGCCCAGGGGCAGGCGATCGCCCCGGTCCACCTGTCAGGTGTGCCAGGTCTTGCCGTAGGTGGTGGCGAAGTCCTTCATCATCGCCTTCTCCGCGGCGCCGGGGAGGCCGGGGGCCAGGAGCAGTCCCGAGGCGACCTCGTAGGCATGGCTGTGCCAGAGCCGCTTCTCCCCGGCGGGGAGCCCCGCGAACACCTGGGCGGTGGCGACGTACTCGATGCCGATGAGCCGGGCGTTCCGCCGGTTGGAATCGTAGATGACGCACTGCATCAGGCCGTCGGCCGTGTGGGCGCAATAGTGATGGGCGATCACCTGCCGGTCCTGGCGCCCGTTGTAGAAATGCAGTCCGCACACGTAGGCGTGCACGTTCCTGAGGGGGGCCGCCTCCTGGGGCCGGGCCGGGGCCGCGGGCAGGGCGGAGAGAAGGCATGCAAGCAGGGAGGGGATGCGGTTCATGATCGGAGGCTCCAGGGTGGGTTTCCACCTCCCTTCGATGCCGCCCGAGGGGCCCTTCCACCCTGGGGTGGTAGAATGGGTTCAAATCCAGACCGGGCGGTGACCCATGATCCGAGCCTTCGTGCTCCTCGCCGCATGCATGCTGTCCGCCCAGAGGCCTCCCCGGGCCCTGGTCTTCGAGCGGCGGGCCGAGCCGCGGGAGAAGGCGCTCACCCTCCTGGTGCCCCGGGGGTGGTCCCTGGAGGGGGGCGCCTTCCGCATCCTGGACGAGCGCCACGGGGGCGCGCTCAACATGACGGAATGCAAGTTCGACCTGGCCGCCAAGAGCGACCCCGCCGGGACGGTGATGATCCGTTGCCTGCCCGAGATGCTGTGCGTGGACGGGTCCCGGGCCTTCGGCAACCGGGAGGGGGCGGTCTTCAACAACGCCCTGGTGCGCAACAAACGGGACGCGGGACGGTTCCTGGTGGAGGTGGCCGTGCCCTACGCCCATCCCCGGGCCCGCAACCTCGTGGTCCGGGACCGCAGGAACCTCCCGGCCCTGGCCGCCGCCTATCGGCAGGCCGTGCCCCGGGAGCTCATGGCGGTGACCGACATGGGCTACCAGGCGGCCCTCGTGACGGTCGCGTACGAGGAGGACGGACGGCGCTACCTGGAGCGGCTCCTGACGGTCATCGAGGACTATGGCCGCGCCGGCGGGGGGTTGTGGAAGAACCGCATGACGCTGTTCATCCGCGCTCCCGAGGAGGCCTTCGCCGCGTGGGAACCCGTCCTCGCCGTCATCCAGGGCTCCGGGGACTGGAACCCGCGGTGGATCGAGGGGGAGCTCCGGGGCCAGGGGCAGCGCCAGCGGATCCTGGACCGCACCCAGCAGGACCTTCAGCGCCTGGACCGGGAGATCGCCGAAGGGAGGCGGAGGACGCAGGAGAGCATCCAGCGGGACATGTACCTGACGCTCACCACCCAGAACGACTACCGGAACCCGTTCACCGGCAGGATCGAGCGGGACACGGCGGCCTGGAAGCGCCGCTGGGTCAATGCGAGCGGGAACCTGATCTATACCGACGACACGTCCTACGATCCCAACCGGGATCCCGCCCTGAAGGTCCAGGGCTACCAGTTGTCCCAGGGCCGCTGAGGCACCGCCTTCCAGGGGAGGGATTGCCTTCCGGCAGGCTGCGCTGTAGCCTTGGGGGCGGAGTGTGGATGCGCCTGCTGCATGCGACAACGAGGATGAGCCTGGAGACGGTTGCGGTCTCCGGGGCCGTGGCCTAGACCCGCGGCCCCTGGGCCTCTCAAGGACGCCCCGGTCCGGGGCTTGAGCGAAGCTTCATCCAGGAACCTCCAGCCATGACACACCCAATGAACGCTCCGGCGGGCACCGGCCCCGCCTTGAACCCTTGCGAACCCCTGTCCAGCTTCGGCTGGCCGAGGGATCCTGAATTCCGGGCGCCCATCCCGCCCCTTTGCGAACCGGGACGGGTGGTGGCGGCGGCCCGGGGCCTGGCCCTGGTCCGGACGGCCTCGGGCGAGTGCCTGTGCACGCCTTCGGGCAGGCTCCGGGAGCGGCTCCGGGCCGAAGGCCTGACCCTCTGCGCAGGGGACTGGCTCGTCCTGCGGCGGGAACCGGGGGACGCCCGGGCCCTGATGGTCGACCTGCTGCCCCGGGGGCCCTCGCTCACGCGGCAGGGCCCGGACGGCCGGCCCCAGTGCCTGGCCGCCAACCTGGACGTGGTCCTGCTGGTCATGGGCCTGGACCGGGACTGCAATGCGGCCCGCCTGGAACGGCTGCTCGCCCTGGCCTGGGGCAGCGGGGCGCGGCCCGTGGTCGTGCTCACCAAGGCGGACCTCAACGACCGGGTGGAAGCCTTCGCCGCCCGGATGGGAGGGGTGGCGCCCGGCGTCCAGGTCCTGACCGTGTGCGCGCCCACCGGCCTGGGAGTGGCGGAGGTGCGCGCCTGCCTGCAAGGGGGGCTCACGGGCGTCCTGGCGGGCTCTTCCGGCGCCGGGAAGTCCACCCTCCTCAACGCCCTCCTCGGCGAGGCGGCCCAGGCCACCCGGGCGGTGCGGGATTCGGACGGACGGGGCCGGCACACCACCACCGCGCGGGAGCTGTTCCTGCTCCCGGGGGGCGGCTGCCTCATCGACACGCCGGGCATCCGGGAAGTGGGCCTCCTCGCGGATGGCGCCGATCTGGACGGCGCCTTCTCCGAGGTCGCGGCGTTCGCCGGCCGCTGCCGGTTCCGGGACTGCGCCCACGAATCCGAGCCGGGGTGCGCCGTGCGGAAGGCCATCGCCGACGGCCTCCTGGACGCCAAGCGCTTCGGACACTTCCTCCAGCTCCGCCGGGAGGTGGCGTTCGAGGCCGCCCGCACCGACGAGCGCCTTCGGCGGGAGCGCGAGGACAGGTGGCGCCAGATCAGCAAGGCCCAGAAGGCCCTGCGGAAGCGATGACGCCACTGGACCGCCGGGGGAACTTCCGGCTTCTCCGGGCCACTCCGCTTGGGACCGTGAGGAGTGTGGCATGTTGTTTGATTTCTACAGATCAATATCGTCCAGGCGGGCAGCATGGGCGCTCCTGGGGGTCCTCCCGGTCCTGGCCATGCCCCCCAGACCCGCGCCGAACCTGTGCGCCTATCCGGAAAGCTCCGGCGGGAACGGGCGCTGAACCGGGAGCTGCCCACGGTGGAGGAGGTGGACGCGGGCCCCGTGGCCACGGTCACGCACGGCCTGGAGGAGAAGAAGGCCTCCCTCCCGGTCCCTGAAGCCAAGGAAGCGCCGGCCTCCCTGCCCGGCAACGCCTTCGACGTCCTGGAATCCCTTGACCTGCACCTGAGCGACGACCGCATCGCGCACATCCTGAAGCGGCACAGCCACGGCCTGCCCAACGGCCGGGGACAGTTCAACGCCGCGGCCAGCACCCGGGAGGGGCTCCTGGCGCTCCTGTCCAAGGGCCTGGCGCGGGCCGGGGAGGCGGGCAAGGTGGTCAAGCGCTACGACCCCAGCGGCATCCTCCACACGCCCTGCTGGATGGACGCCCCCGTCGGCCGCTACCAGGCCCAGGGCGCCTGGAAGGAGACCCCCTGCTTCGACGTGGTCACCCTGCGGGTGCCCCTGGAGGACGGGACCTCGGCGCAGGTCGTGCTCTCGGCGTATCCGGTGAATCCGCGCAAGTTCTAGCCGGCCCACCGCACCGCCACCAGGGTGAGGTCGTCCTGCCGGGGCGCGCCCTCCAGGAACCGGTCCAGGGCCGCCCGGCAGGCCGCAAGCAGCTCCGGCAGGGGCAGCCGGAAGGCCTGGCCCAGCGCAGCGGCGGCCCGGCCGATTCCGAACTCCTCCTCGTCCTTCGTCCCCTCGGTCCAGCCGTCGGTGTAGAGGAGGAGGGTCTGCCCGGGACGGAAGACGAGGTCCTGGCGCGGAAAGACGGAATCGGGAAAGAGGCCGAGGGGGAGGCCGCCGCCCGCCACGGGGCGCACGCCCTGGTCATCCGCCAACAGGGGCTGGGTGTGGCCCGCGTTGGCCAGTTCCGCCTCGCCGCCGGAAGCGAGGCGGAGGGCGGCCAGGGTCGCGTAGCTGGTGGTCAGGGTGGCCTGGGCGAAGAGCCCGTTGGCCTGGGCCAGCAGGTCCGTCAGCGGCTGGCCCGCGGGCGCCAGGGCCCGGAACAGGGCGTTGAGGTGGGCCTGCAGGAGGGACGCGGCGACGCCCTTGCCGGCCACGTCGCCCAGGAGGAGGTGCAGCGGGTCCCCCGGCCGCAGGGGGCGGATGAGGTCCACGTGGTCGCCGGAGACGGCGCCCCTGGGCTCCCAGAGGTGGGCCACCTCCCAGCCGTCGCAGGTGGTGAAAGGGGCGGGGAGGAGGGCGCGCTGGACCCGTCCGGCCGTCTCCAGGTCCCGCTCCAGGGCGCGGCGGGCTTCGGGGGTGAGGCAGTCCAGGCACACCTGCAGGAGGGGATCCCGGGCCAGCTGGTCGGGGGGGACGGCTTCCCGGCACACGCAGCAGGTGCCCCAGCGGCCGGTCTCCAGGGCGCCGATGGCGCCGTCCACCCGGCGCAGGAGGTCCGCCAGGCGCTCCTCGTGGGCCGCGGAGGCCAGGTGGGCCAGGTGGTCCCGGCCGGCGGTGAGACGGTCCAGCAGCAGGGTCTCGGTGGGCGTCATGGATAACCTCCTCACGCATTCGTGGCGGTTAAGATAATTCCCGGCCAATAACCTGTCAAGGGTCGTTTATGGGTTATATTGAGGGCATGGACGCCCTCCTCGCAACGCCCTCCTTTGATCGGTCCGGCGGCAGCCTCTGCCTGGATTTCGCCAACACCTGGCCGGACCGGGAGCGGGAGGAGAGTGATCAGCTCCAGTCGGTGGTCCACGTGGCCGCCTTCGCGCGGCAGGCCGGCCTGGTGGACGAAGCGTTGGAGGAGGTCCTGGCCCGGCGGGTCCGGGAGGAGCCCGCGGCCGCCCGGGCGGCGCTGGTCCGGGCGCGGGAGGCGCGGGAAGCCATCTTCGGGCTCTGTTCGGACAGCGCGGCGGGACGGCCGGCGCGGCCGGGCGACCTCCGGATCTTCAACCGGGCCCTGGCGGACGCCCTGGGCCACCTCCGTCTCGAACCGGGGGAGGGCGGATTCCGGTGGGGCTGGGAAGGGTCCTCCCTGGACGCTCCGCTGTGGCCCATCCTGCGCTCGGCGGCGGACCTGCTGGCCTCGGAGGACCGGGGCCGGATCCGGGAATGCGCGGGGCCCCAGTGCACCTGGCTGTTCCTGGACCGAAGCCGGGCGGGCACCCGGCGCTGGTGCTCCATGAGCAGCTGCGGAAACCGGGCCAAGGCCAGGCGGCACTACCACCGCAAGGCGGTGTGACCGGTTCCGCCGCCCCTCAGTCGACGCCGACGATCACGTTCGAGGCCTTGATGATGGCGTGGGCGGTGATGCCGGGCTTGAGGCCCATGCCCTCCGCGGAGGCCTTGGTGATGGTGGAGACGATCTCCACGCCCGGGCTGAGCTCGATGACGATCTCGGATTCCACGGCGCCGTGGTTCACCTTCGTGATGCGGCCTTTCAGGACGTTGCGGGCGCTGAGTTTCATGTCCACCTCCGCGGGGCGGCCGCCCCGAGGGGCTGATTATGCACCCGGAGGCTCCTCGATGGGCACCACCTGGATGGCGCTGGCCTTGATGAGGGCATGCACCTCCTGGCCGGCGGCCAGTTCGAGATCCTGGGCGGCCCAGGTGGTGATGAGGGCGTGGAGGGGGAAGCCCGCGTCCAGGACCACCCGCGTGAGGGCGCCCAGGGGCTCCAGGCCGGTGATGGTGGCGGGAAGGCGGTTGCGCTGGGTCATCAGGCCGTGGGGGCCGCGCTCCAGGGACACGCCCTCGCCCCGGATGCAGGCGTAGGCCTCCCGGCCGGCGCCGCCGGGGTCCGGGGCGAACAGTTCCGCGGACCCCGCCGCCAGGCGCAGGAGGCCCTCCTGGGTGCCGGTCACCCGGGTCCGCACCACGGCCCCCACCTGGTCGCCGGGGACGCCGCCGGCGCCGGCGAGGACGGCGGCGGGGGCGCCGTCCCGCACGATGCGGCCCTGGTCCATGAGCAGCATGCGGTCGCCCAGGGCCAGGGCCTCCACCGGGTCGTGGGTCACCAGGACGGCCGGGACGTCCAGGGCGCGAAGGATCTGCCGGAGGTTGTGGCGGAGGAGGTCCGCGGCGGAGCGGTCCAGGGAGGCGAAGGGCTCGTCCAGCAGGACCAGGCGGGGCCGGGGCGCCAGGGCCCGCGCCAGGGCCACGCGCTGCTTCTGGCCGCCGGAGAGCTCCCGGGAGCGCCGGCCTTCCAGGCCCCGGAGGCCCATGAGCTCCACCAGCTCCTCCACGCGCCGCTGCCGTTCCTCCCGGGGGCGGCCCAGGAGTCCGTAGGCGATGTTTCCCGCCACCGTGAGGTGGGGGAAGAGCGCCGAGTCCTGGAAGACGTACCCGATGCCCCGCCGGGAAGGGGAGACGAAGGGGCCCGGCCCGAACCAGGTCGCGTCCGCGGCCCGGATGGAGCCGTGGTCGGGGGTCTCCAGCCCGGCCAGGCACCGCAGGAGGGTGGTCTTGCCGCAGCCCGAGGGGCCGAAGAGCACGGTGAGGCTGAACCTGCCCAGCTCCAGTTCCAGTTCGCCGCGGATGGTGGGGCCCTGGGGGAAGGTCCTGGTGAACGACGCCCTCAGGCCCATGGGCGCTCCCGGGAACGGAGCCAGGCGGTGCCCGAGAGCACCGCCAGGGCGAAGGCCAGGAGCAGGAGGGCGGTGCGGTTGGCGCCGGCCATGTCGAAGGCCTGCACCTGGTCGAAGAGGGCGATGGAGGCGGTGCGGGTGGTCCCGGGCAGATTCCCGCCCACCATCAGCACGACCCCGAATTCCCCGATGGCGTGGGCGAAGCTGAGGATCATGGCCGAGAGCAGGCCGCGCCAGGCCAGGGGCAGGGCCACCCGGAGGTAGACGCCCAGGGGGCTCGAGCCCAGGGTCGCGGCCACCTCCAGGAGGCGCCGGTCCACGCCCCCCAGGGAGGCCACCAGGGGCTGGAGGAAGAACGGCAGGTTGGTGGCGACCTGCGCCAGGAGCAGGCCCTGGAAGCTGAAGACGAGCCGCGCGCCCGTGAGGTGCTCCCAGGCCGCCCCGATGGGGCTGCGGGGTCCCAGGGCGACGATGATGTAGAAGCCCAGCACCGTCGGGGGGAGGATGAGGGGCAGGGACGTGAGGGCTTCCAGGAGCACCTTGCCCCGGAACCGTCCCAGGGACAGAGGCCAGGCCAGCAGGATGCCGATGGGCAGCAGCAGGGCCACGGAGCAGCCTGCGAGCCGCAGGCTCAGACGGATGGCCTCCCAGTCCATGTCAGGGTCTTCCGGGGATGGCGGACTGCGGGGCGGGGCCTTCCAAGCGGACTCCAGGGTCGATGTCTGTTATCTCATACATCGCCGCGGCAGATCCAGACCTGCCGTGGCGCCAGGCTCCACCCCCCGAGGGCCGGGCCGGCCTCCTAGGCGGCGGGCCGGATCCGGACCCGTACCAGGATTGTGAAGATGGTGATCACCTGAAGCGTGCCCACCAGGGTGCTGCCGGCCCTGAGCAGGCTCCGCTGGCTTGAGACGTTGGCCGGGTCGACCTCCATGAGGATCCGGGTGCCCTTGGGGAGGCGTCCCTCCATGAAGCGAAGCAGCTCACGGTTGTACCCCTTCCCTCGGAATTCCGGGCGAACGAAGGCCTTGCCGAAGTAGGTGGCGTTGGGACCCAGGTGCCGGGCCAGGGGGCTGTAGGGGAATTCCCACCGGTGCCCCACCGCCTCGTCTCCGACGCAGAGCACGCCGGCCACCGCGGAGCGCCGGAAGTAGCCGGGGTTCAGCTCCCCACCGGACCGGCGCAGGAGATCCAGGCCCGGATCCTCCTCGGAATGCACCGTGATCGCGCGCATGCCCTCCGGGAGCACATGGGCGGCGCCGGTTGCGTACCGTTCGAACAGAAGGGTCTCGGACACGTAGGAAATCCGCTGGCGGAGGTGGTGCAGCGCCGCCATGACCCCCTGCTCCTTCCGCAGGCGGAGGAGGTCGTCCAGGAAGCGGGAAATCCTACCCACGGCCATCGCTCCAGGCGCCCAGCACCATTCCACCCCCACTGGCGGCATGCAGATGCCACCTTCCAGTCATGATTGCCCATTCCCGGCCCCAGGAAAAGACACCGGATTGATACCTGAAGCGAAATTGCGCCACCGGCACGAGAGGCTTCCCCTTTTCCCTGGGAGGTCGGAACATCCGGGGATGTCCTGGAGCGTCTGGGCGGGAGACCCGCTACACGGGTTCCAGCACATGGATCTCCACGGCCTCCACCAGGTCCTTCTGGCGGTCCCGGGAGGCGCGGAAGGCGGGCGTGGCCATGTGGGCCGCCAGGGCGCCGCGGCTCTCCCAGGATTCCAGGAAGGCCAGGCTGGCGGGGTTGGCCGGGTCGCGGTGGAGGTCGTACCGAAGGCAGCCCGGCTCCAGGCGGGTGGGGGGCACCATGCTGCCGAGCTCGGCGGCCAGGGCGGCTTCGCAGCCGGGGCGGGCGGTGACGAAGGCGAGGACCGCCAGGGGCCCCGCGGCCATGGGGCCGGGCATGCCCAGCGGCTCCAGGGTGCGCACGTCGCGAGAGGCGATGAGGTCGGCCGCGGCGGCGCGCCAGGCCTGAACGTGGGGGCTCCTGCGGTGGGCCTCCAGGGCCCCTGCGTCCGCCCAGGTCTCAAGGTAGGCGATGACGCCGGGGTTCCCGGGGTCGCGGTGGAGCTCGTAGCGCAGGCAGCCCGGCTCGGCACGGGTGGGGCCCACGATCCGCGCGGCCTCCGCCTCCAGGGCGGCTCCGCAGCCGGGGCGCGCGGTGAACAGGGCTGCGAGGACGACCTGGGTCATGGGGATTCTCCGGGATGTCCTTCAACCATACCCCGGCTCGCCCCGGCGGGGGAGGCTACTGGGCGGCGATGCCCGAGACCGCGATGGTGATGGGCGCCAGGGTGCCGTCCGCGAGGAGGACCTTGCATCGTGCGGCATCGGGGACGAGGGTGGCCGCGGCGCCCGGGGCGAGGCCGGCCTGGAGGTCCAGGGCCAGGCGCAGGAGCGCCTTGTCCAGGGCCTTGGGGGCGGTCGTGCCCTTCTCGGCCACGGTGGCGGCGAGGACGGCGCCGGTGACCTTGCCCTTGAGGATGGGCGTGCCCGTTCCCAGGTCGAAGGCGGTGCCGTTGGCCACATACGTGCCGGCGGCGTCCGCGGCGTTCACGTTGCGCCAGGAGGCGGCGGTGCCGCCCAGGGTGAAGGCCGCCGTAACGCCGCAGCCCGTGGCGCCCGCGGGGCCCCACAGCTCCAGCACGAGGTGGGACGGGGTGCTGAGGGTGGCGTTCTTCTTCAGGAGGTAGGTGCCGGCGGTGGGATCGGCGTAGGCCAGGGACGTGGCCGTGGCGGGGGTGGTTTTGCCGCCGCCGCCACCCCCGCCGCAGGCGAGGAGGGCGCCGAGAAGGACCGGGAGGAGGATGCGCTTGTTCATGGGTGCCTCGGCAATCACTGCAGCTGGGTCAGGAGGGTGGCCAGGTCGGTGTCGTCCACCGTGCCGCTGCCCTTGAAGTTGGCGGGGCTGGCGGGGTTCCTCCCCCACTGCCCGGCGAAGGCCAGCAGGTCGGAAAGGCCCAGGGCGCCGTCGCCGTCCAGGTCCAGCCCCTTGACCGTGACCACCGCGGTGGCCTTGACCGCGGGGGCGAGCTTGTGGGTGGCGGTGAGGGTATAGGTGGTGGTGGCCAGGGGCACGGCGGCGGGGGCGGTGACCGTGGAGGCGAGGCCCGCGTCGGCGTGGGTGGCGGGAGCCGTGAGGGTCCAGTCCACGCCGAAGCCCAGGTCGCCGGAGGCGGTGAAGGTGGCGGTCCCGCCCGGGCGCAGGGTGGCGGCCGGAGGCGTCACGGCCAGGGCGAGGGCGCCCAGGTCCACGACCTGCACGGTGGCGGAGGCGGACCGGGAGGGCGCGCCGTTGCTGGTTGCGGTGACGGTGTAGGTGCCCGGCGAGGCCGAGGACCACGTCGCCGTGGTGCCGCCGGTGGCGCTGAAGGTCCCGCCGGTGGCGGTCCAGGTCACCGACGCGTCGGTGAGGGGGGTGACGGTCGAGGCGAAGGCGACGGCCTGCCCGAGGATCGCCGTGGGAGCCAGGGGCGCCAGGCCCACGGTGACGGCGGCCGGGTCCACCAGGGCCAGGGTCGTGCTGGCCGCGGCCCCGGTCTCCACGGGGGTGGCCGTGACGGTGCAGGTTCCCGCTGCCGCGCCCGCCGTGAAGAGGGTGGCGGTGCCGTCCCCGGCGGTGCGCGCCGCGCTGAAGGCGCCGTAGGCCGGGCTCACGGTCCAGTCCACCCGGTTGTCGGCGGTGAAGCCGGTGACCGTGGCGGAGAAGGAGGCCTGGCCTCCCGTGGCGATGGTGCGGGGGCCCTGGGCCAGGGCGGCGGCGGGGCCCGAGGCGCCCAGGGTCAGGGTCACGTCGTCGATGGCGAAGACGGTGCCCGTGTTGGCGGCCCCGGGCTGTACGGACTCGATGCGCAGGCGCACGGTCTGCCCCTTCCACGCCGCGAGGCTGTAGGGGCCGTAGGGAACCCACACCACCTTGCCGGTGCCGTCCACGGCGGCCGAGGTGTTGTCCAGGGTCCTGAGGGTGGCAAGGGTGTTCCCGCCCGTGTCCAGGACCATCACCTTGAAGAGGTTGGTGGCGGCGGCAGGGGTGGAGGCCTTGTTCGCGATGCCCGCCCAGAAGGCGAGGTCCATGGTGCCCGAGGCGGGGAGTTCGATGTCCTGCATGGCGAAGTCGGTGCAGGGCGCGGACCAGTCGCCGATGCAGAGCCACTTGGCGCCGCCGTGGGGCGTCACTTCGGCGTAGGCGCCGTCGGCCAGGACGACGCTGTCGTCCCAGAGGTTCCAGCCCTTGTTGCCGCTTTCGAAGTCGCCGTTGAAGAGCCGCACCACGCTCAGGGGCACGGGGACGCTGTCGGCGGTGCCCTGGGAGCCGGTGACCTTCAGGCCGATGGCGGCCTGGTCGTCGGTGGCCGCGGCGGCGGCCAGGGTGTACACCGGGCTGTCGGTGCCCACGGCGGTGCCGTTCTTGGTCCACTGGAAGTGCAGGGGGCCCAGGCCGACGGCACCGGCGGTGAAGGTCGCGGAGCCGCCCAGCTTCGCGCTCTGCGCCACAGGCTGCGGCGACACCACGGGAGTGGCGCCTGCGCCCTGGACCAGGTCGACGCCCCAGATGTTGCCGGTGGTGGCTCCATCCTGGGACACGTCTTCATGCACGAGGACGGCCTGGGGAAAGGCGAGCCCTGTCTTGGCCGCGGTGACGGTGGTGGCGCCCGGGGCGATCCCCTTCAGGGCATAGATGCCCGTGGCGCCGGTGGTGCTGCTGAGGATGCCGTCGGTGACGGTCACGCCGGCGACGGGGTTCCCGGAACCGTCAGTGACCCGCCCGCTGAGGATCTCCCCGGCCCCTTGCGGAAAGACGTTGTAGGTGATGAGGTCGATCAGGTTGAAATTGTAGTCGGTGCCGATGGCCGGGAGGTTGTACCAGGCATCCTCGCTGCCGCCCCAGCCCAGGTTGAGGTGGTGGTAGATGGTGGCGCCGTTGTACCCGTAACCATCGCAGACGATGCTGTGCCCGCCGTCGCCTTCGATGCCGAGCAGCACGGGGTAGCCGGCGTCCAGGTTGGGCTGGACCATCCGGGTGAGGCCGTTGCCGGTCATTTCCATGAGGTCCGTGCCGTCCCACCGGTAGCCGTTGATGGCGTTGGCGAACTTGAAGGTGTCCCGGAGGGCGTTGTCGATCAGCAGCGCGTTGGCGCTGGAGCTGGTGCTGGTGTAGGACATGTTCACGGAAAGGCCCGCGTCGTAGCACAGGGAGCCGATCATCTGGCGCTCGGCGTCGGTCGTCGACGTGGAGGGTTTCAGGGGCATGGAGGCCCAGGCGTAGGGGCCGCCCTGTCCGTCCCCGCCGCGGGTGTTCAGGAACTGCGTCGCGGAATCCACGGTGACCTTGAAGCTCTTCACCCCGATGCCGGCGGTGGGCCACTGGTGGAAGCGCATGAGCTGGGCCATGGAGGTGGCCACGCAGCCGCAGACGCTGTAGGACGGGGTGAAATAGTTGAACGTGACCTTCCCGCCGGCCTTGCCCTGGTTCCAGGTGCTGCCCACCAGGGGCGCCACCCGCACGTCCGGGACGCTGCCCACGGAAGAGGCGAGCATGCCGGAGGTTCCCAGGAGGGTCTTCCACCGGGACTGGGCCTTGCTGGCTGCGGCTTCCACGAGGCCGGGGCCCTTGGCGTCGCGGGCCTTGACCATCACGTCGAGACGGGTGCGGAGGTCCCGCTGGAGCATCAGGAACAGGTGGTTCTCGGGGTCCGGTTCCAGGCTGCCCCGGGCGGCGAAGGCGATGACGGGCTCCAGCGTGTCGTCGGGGGCCAGGACGAGAAATCCACCGCCGTCCAGTTTCACCTGGTGGAAGAGGATCCGGCCGTCGGTGTCCACGTGGCTCTCGATGCCGGCGAGTCCGGCCTGCAGCGGGGTCTCAAGGGGTCTGGGGGTGCGCTGGAGCCAGGCGCCGGCGGCGATGCCGGCCTGGGTCGCGGTGACCGGGGCGGCCAGGGCGGCGGTGCCTGCGGCCAGGAGAAACCCCAGGGCCGTGAAACGGGAACGGGGGGGCAGCAGTCGCATGGATCCTCCAGGGCACTCCGCGTGGCGTCAGGCGGGAATCCGGGAACCAAGGGGTTCCCGTGATTTTCCGCAGGTGGATGCGGACGAAGACGAGCCCGCCCACCCAGCGGGATCATGGTCTCGCTTCGGAAGGGCGGGCCGAAGTTAATTTAAGTTAAGGGGTGACGCAGGTTTCAGAACTCCAGCTCCACAATGTCCTCCACGGCGGCGCCGGGTTCGCCCAGCGTGCCGACCCTGAGGTGGAGGACGACGCCCTTGAGGGTCTCCGCCCGGATGCGGGCGTCCCGGCCGTTGAAGGCGGCCACGGTCCTGCCTGCGCGGTCCTTGACGAGGTACCGGATGGCCTTGAGGGCGCGGGCCCGGTTCAGGGGGTCCAGGATGAGGGCGCTCTTCCACAGGTGGACCAGGGGCCGGGACGGGTCCTCCCAGGGGCACTGGCCGGAGAAGGTCACCACGCGCAGCCCGGGGTTCTCCACGACGAAGGCCAGCTCCACCCGGAAGGGGGGCGCGAACCCCGCCGCCACGGCCCGCGGGGCGTCGACGCGCAGGATCACGTCCAGGGCCCTCCGGTCGGGGGCGGCCAGGAGGGGAAGTGCGGCCAGGAGGATGGGGAGGATTCGCATGGCCGGCCCGGCCCTACTTCTTCCTGGGCGGAACGACCTTCTGCCGTTCGGTCTCGGCCTTCTCGGTGGCGCTCGACAGCACGACGATGGAGATGCGCCGGTTCTGGGGGTCCTTGGGATCCTTGTCCTCCAGGGGCTGGGTGGCGGCGTAGCCGGTGACGCGCTGCACCTGGCCCGCGCGCAGGCCCGAGGACTCCAGGACACGCCGGGCGGAGTTGGCGCGGTCGGCGCTCAGCTCCCAGTTCGTGTAGGCCTGGTTGGGGTACTGCACGGCGTCCGTGTGGCCCCCGATGAGGATGTGGTTGGGGAGCTTGCCCAGCTCCTGGGCGATCTCCTTGAGGATGGCCAGGGTGTACGGCTTGAGGGTGGCCGAGCCTGAGTCGAAGAGCACCTGGGCGGCGCGGTCCTGCACCTGGATGCGCAGGCCCTCCGCGGTGAACTCGAACGAGATCTGGTTGGAGAAGGCCTGGAGGAGCTTGTCCTCCCGGAAGGCCTTGTCGATGGTCTGGGCCGTCTCCTCCATGGTCTTGCGTTCCTTCTCGCCGGAGTCCTCCTCGATGATCACGGCCTCGGGGCCGCTGCCCCCGTCCCCCGTGCCCTCCTTCATGCCGCGGCCTCCGGGGAGGATGCCGGATTTCTCCATCTTGTACGCTTCCATGATGGCCTTGCCCTTCTCCGTGTTGAAGAAGTTGGGATCCTGGAAGCTGCCGGCGATGCCGGCCTTGGTGTTGGAGGAGGCGCTGGCCAGCAGCCACATGAGGAGGAAGAAGGCCATGAGGGCGGTGACCAGGTCGGCGTAGGCCACCTTCCAGGCGCCGCCGTGGGCAGCGGCGTGGCCGCCCTTCTTCTTGACGAACTTGATTTTTACTTCGGGCTGCTGCTCGGCCATCTGGGGTTACCGGGGCTTGATCTGGCGGACCACTTCTTCCAGTTCCTGGGAGCCGGGGCGCTCGGGGGAGGGGATGTTGCGGCGGGCGAACTCCACGGCGGTGACCGGGGCCGCGCCGTTGCCGAAGGCCACCAGGCCCGCGCGCAGGGCGTTGAAGAAGGCGCCCTCGGCGGCCAGCACCTGGTCGATGTTCTTGGACAGGGGCTGGAAGACGCCGTAGGCCAGGAAGATGCCCAGGAAGGTGCCCACCAGGGCCGAGCCGACCTTGCCGCCGATGACGTTGGGGGGCTGGTCCAGGAAGCCCATGGTGATCACCACGCCCATGACGCAGGCGCAGATGCCGAAGGCGGGAAACCCGTCGGCCATGACCCCGACCGCTGCGCCCGGGGCGGCGGATTCGGCGTGATGCACGTCAAGATCCATATCCATGACCTGATCGATCTCGTCGATCTTGGCTGAACCATTAATAAGGAGCTTCATGGAGTCGCAGAAGAAATCCATGGCGTGGTGGTCGTGCATCACGGCCGGGTACTTCTTGAAGATGTTGGAGCTGTGGGGGTCGTTGACGTCCTGCTCCAGGGCGAGCAGGCCGCCCTTCTTGATGTTCACGTAGACCTCGTACTGGAGCATCAGGGACTCCATGTACACGGCCTTGGTGTATTTGCTGCCTTTGAGAGGTTTGGCGATGTTGGCGACCACGGACTTGATAGTGTTCATGGTGTTGCCGGCCAGGAAGGCGCCGATGGCCGCCCCGAACAGGATGGTGCCTTCGGCGGGCAGCGGCTCGAGGAGGACGTGGATCTTACCTCCCTCCATGAGATAACCGGCCATGACGGCCCCGATAACCACAACCAGACCGATTATGAAAAACATGTACAAAGCTCCCACTTCGTGTTTCGGAAACTCCAGCCGTCTTCTTAAATCTAGCTTAGAAAGTTCCCCTCTCTGCCAAGATGAAATACATAATATCTGGCCCTGCGGAACTCCCAAGGCCCGACGGAGCATCCCAACATGACCAGACGCAGAACTTTCCAGTCCTTCGGGGCGGATACTCCAGTGTTCTTCCAGGGGTGGCATCCCTTCTCCACCGATGCCCTGGCGGCCGCCTTCGCGGGCGCCGGAGGGGTGGGGGTGATCCGCATGCCCGCCTTCCCGGACACCGAGGCCCTGCTCAAGCGCCTGGCCGAATTGCGCCAGGGCGGGGAACTGGGCCTGGACTTCCGGGGCGTCCTGGGGGACTTCTCCACCCGGATGGAAACCGCCGCCCAGAACCTGGCCGCCTTCGTCATGCACGGATCGGAAATCCTCCCCGAGCGCCTGGAGGCCCTTCGGGCCTGGGGCCTGCCGAGGGTGGTGGAGGTGCGGGACGAGGACGAGGCCGTGCTGGCCGAGGCCCAGGGTGCGTCCGCCCTCCTCGCGGCCGAAGGCGAAGGGCTTTCCGACCGGCTCCGCCGCATGATCCGCTCCACGAACCTTCCCTGCTTCGCGCCCGTGGGCGCCGAGGGGGAGGGCCGGGTCCTGCTCTCCGAGGGCGCCGCCGGCCTCCAGCTGAGGACCCCCGCGCTCCTGCGGGAAGGGGCGGCCGATTTCCTGGCCTCCTTCCGCAAGCGCCTGGCCGAGGTCATGGGCGAGCCCGCCCTCGAGAACCTGGTGGACCACCCCGCCCCCGAACTTCCGCGCCTTCGCATCCGGAACCTGGACATCCCCTACCCGGTCATCCAGGGCGGCATGGGCATCGGCGTGAGCTGGGACCGCCTGGCGGGCAACGTGGCCCGCTGCGGCTGCATCGGCATCGTCTCGGCCATCGGCACCGGGTACCGGTACCCGGAGGTCTCCAACTCCGTGCAGGGCCGGCCCCTCCAGGCCGAGAACCTCAACAGCACCCCGGCCCTCAAGCGGATCCTGCGCAGCGCCCTGGAAATCGCCGGCGGCCACGGCGCGGTTGGCGTGAACATCCTGTGCGCCATCAACGAATATGAACGCGTGGTACGGGACTCGGTGGAAGCCGGGGCCCAGCTCATCATCTCCGGGGCCGGCCTGCCCCTGTCCCTTCCCGAGTACGTGGGCGACGCGGACGTGGCCCTGGTGCCCATCGTCTCGTCGGCCCGGGCCCTGAAGCTCATCTGCAAGACCTGGCAGCGCAAGTTCAACCGCCTCCCGGACGCCGTGGTGCTGGAAGGTCCCGAATCCGGCGGCCACCAGGGATTCTCCCTGGAGCAGTGCGCGGACCCGGCCTTCAGCCTCGACGCGCTCCTGGCCTCGGTCATCGAGGAGCGGGACCAGTGGGGCGACTTCCCCGTCATCGCCGCCGGCGGCGTGTGGGACCGGGAGGACATCGACCGCCTCATGGCGAAGGGCGCCGGCGGGGTCCAGATGGCCACGCGGTTCATCGGCACCTTCGAGTGCGACGCCCACCTCAACTTCAAGGGCGTGATCCTCAAGGCCGACAAGGACACCATCGCGCTGCACGGGTCCCCCGTGGGCATGCCGGCCCGGGGCGTCAAGACCGCCCTCCACCGCCGCATCGCCGAGGGCGTCGCCCCCCGCATCAAGTGCATCAGCAACTGCGTCTCCCCGTGCGAGCACGGCAAGGGCGCCGAGCGCGTGGGCTACTGCATCGCCGACAGCCTCGGGGACGCCTGGGGCGGGGACACGGAGTCCGGGCTCTTCTTCACCGGGAGCAACGGCTGGAAGCTCAACGAGCTGGTCCACGTGCGGGACCTCATCGGCGAGATCACCCAGGACTATGGTCTGACGCGCCTGCAGGAATAGACTGGGGGCCTGGAGGCAGGCCATGGCAGCGGATGTGGTCGTCGTTGGCAACGTCGGCATCGACACGAACGTCTATCTTCCCGGCAGGGACATCGACTTCAAGGTCGAGGCCAACTTCACCCTGGACCTGGACTACGTGGGGCAGGCGGGGGGCTACACCTCCCGCGGCTACGCGCGGCTGGGCCTGGCCACGGCCTTCATCGGGTGCGTGGGGGACGACTTCAGCGGGCGCTTCATCCGCGAGGAACTCGCCGGGGACGGCATCGACCTGCGCGGGCTCTTCCTGGACCCCGAGGGCACCAGCCGCAGCGTCAACCTCATGAGCCTCGACGGCCGGCGCAAGAACTTCTACGACGGCAAGGGCCACATGGACCTGCGGCCGGACCTGGAGCTCTGCCGGCGGATCCTCAAGGGGGCGCGCCTCGCCCACTTCCACCTGCCCAACTGGGCCCGCGGGCTCCTGCCCGCGGCCCGGCAGGAGGGCCTGGTGGTGGCCTGCGACCTGCAGGACGTGGTGGGCCTGGACGACCCCTACCGCCAGGACTTCATCAACGGGTCCGACATCCTCTTCCTCTCCGCGGCCAACCATCGAAGCCCCGGGCCCCTCATCCGCGCCCTGCTGGCCCGGAACCCGCGGCAGATCGTCATCTCGGGAATGGGGGCCAAGGGCTGCGCCCTGGGCGCGGCGGGCAAGGTGCGGTACTTCCCGCCCGTGGCCTCGGACCTGCCCGTCGTGGACACCAACGGCGCCGGGGACGGGCTGGCGGTGGGGTTCCTGGCGAGCCATGTGCTCGAGGGGCGGCCGCTGGAGGAGTCGGTGCTCCGGGGCCAGATCGCGGCGCGGTGGACCTGCGCCCAGAAGGCCAGCACCGGCTCCCTCATCACGCGGGAGCAGCTGGAGCGGGCCTTCCGGGAGCTGTGACTACCAGATGCGGAGGCAGTCGGCCTTGGAGCGCCACATGGGCTGGCCTTCCTTGACGCCGAAGGCCTGGTGGAACTCGGGGATGTTGGAGAGGGGGCCGAGGACGCGCCACTTGGCGGGGGCGTGCACGTCGCTGAGCAGGCGGGTGCGCAGCACCTCGTCGTTCTGCTGGGTCATCCAGCCCAGGGCGTAGCCCAGGAAGTAGCGCTGCATGGGGGTCAGGCCGCCGATCTTCTCGCCCTTGCGGTACTGTTCGGTCTTCTTGAAGGCGTCGATGCCCAGCAGGATCCCGCCGAAGTCGGCGATGTTCTCGCCCAGGCTGGCCTTGCCGTTGATGTGGAGGCCCGGCAGGGGCTCGTAGGCGTCGAACTGGCGGATCATGCCCTCGGCCCGCGCGTTGAACTTCTCGCCGTCCTCCTTCGTCCACCAGTCGGTGAGGTTGCCCTTGGCGTCGAACTGGCGGCCCTCGTCGTCGAACCCGTGGGTGATCTCGTGGCCGATGGTGGAGCCGCCGGTGTAGCCGTACACCAGGGCGTCGTCCAGGTCCGCGTCGGCCACGCCCGGGACCATCATCTGGGCGGCGGGGAGCACGATCTCGTTGTTGGAGGGGTTGTAGTAGGCGTTGTAGGTCTGGGGGGTCATGTGCCACTCGGTGCGGTCCACGGGCTTGCCGTACTTGGCGAGCATGTCGGCGAAGCGCCAGCGGGAGGCGTTCATCATGTTCGCGCAGTAGGAGTCCCGGGCGACCACCAGGGCCGAGAAGTCCTTCCACCGGTCCGGATAGCCCACCTTCGGGGTGATGCCGGCGAGCTTGGCCTGGGCCTTGGCCTTGGTGGCCGGGCTCATCCAGTCCAGGCGCTCGATGCGCTCCTTGTAGGCGCCGCGGATCCCCTCGACCATGGCCTCGTAGCGGAGCTTGGCGGCCGGCGTGAAGTATTCCTTCACGAAGAGCTTGCCCAGCAGCATGCCCATGGCCTGTTCCTGGGCGTCCAGGACGCGCTTCCAGCGGTCTCGGGGCTGGCGCTGGCCGGAGAGGGCCTGGCCGTGGAACTTGAAGTCCTCGTCCTGGAAGGCCTTGCCCAGGTAGTCGGCGTAGGTGTCCGCCAGGCGCAGGCGCAGGTAGTCCTGGAGCACCTCCACGGGGGTGGCGGCCAGCAGGGTCTCCAGCGCCCCGAAGAACTCGGGCTGGCCGACGATGACGGTGGCCGGGCGGAGGTCCCATTCCCGGAAGCGGTCCGCCCAGACGATGGAGGGGGTGCGCGAGGCGGTCAGCTCCGCCGGGGTCATCTTGTTGTAGTTCTTCTCGGGGTCCCGGAGGTCCTCGAGCCTGCGGGCCGCCTTCGCCAGCGCGGTCTCGAAGGCCATGACCCGGATGGCGGCCGCCCCGGACTGCTGGCGGCCCAGGAGGTGGAGGGTCCGGTCCAGGTGGGCGAGGTAGGCTTCCCGGATCTTCGCGACGCCCTTCTCGGGGTTGAAGTAGAAGTCCCGCTCGGGCAGGCCCAGGCCCCCCTGGTAGAGGTGAAGGGCCATCTCCTCGCTGTTCTTCTCGTCCTGTTCCACCGAAAGGGCGAAGAAGGCGCGGGTGCGCAGGGGGCTCCAGGCGAAGGCCAGGTTCACGGCGTCCCGGGCGGTGCGGATGGCGTCCACCTTGGCCAATTCGGCCTGGAGGGGCTGGAGGCCGAGGCGCTCGATGCGGGCCTCGTCCATGGCGGCCGCCCAGAAGTCCCCGACCTTGCGCCCGTCGGCGTCTGCGGGATGGGCCGCGGCCTGCTCGTTGATCTTGCGGAGGTTGGCGTAGGTCTGCTCCCGCAGGACCTTGCCGATGCCCCAGGCGGATTCCGACGGGGGGATGGGGTTGCGCTTGAGCCAGCCGCCCACCGCGTAGGTGAAGAAGTCCACGCCGGGGTCGACGGTGGTGTCCATGACGCCGGCGAGGTAGTCGGCCCTGGGGGCGGGGGGCGGCGCCGCGACGGCGCAGGCGGTGAACGCGCAAAGCGCGGCCAGGTTGCGGGAGAAGGTCATGGGCAGCTCCAATTCGATCATTCGATCCTACCGGGTTCGGGCCCGGATGGGATCCCCTCCATGCGGTACGCGAGCAGGCACGCGTCCTTGCGCCCCGGCAGGGGGATCCGCAGGGTGGGCGCCCGGCCGGGCACCTCGAAGGTGTTGCTCACGAACAGGGTCCCCGGCCGCATCTCGCGAAGGGCCTTCTCCCACAAGGCGGGTATCGGGGCGGGGCTGAGGAAGGCGTAGACCACCTCGAAGCCCGAGAGATCCTGGTTCCAGAGGCTGCCCCAGTGCATCTTGCAGTTGCCCCGCACCGGCAGCGTGCGGAGCCAGGCCGCGGCGAACGTGAGGGGCGAAGCCTCCACGCCCAGGAAGAACCCGTCGGGCCGCGCCCGGGCCAGGAAGGCCAGGGGACCGCCGAGTCCTGCCCCGAGATCGGCCAGGCGCACCAGCCCCGGGGGGCACAGGCCAAGGAGGGCCTCCCAGGCGGCCCGGTTGGAGTTGTAGAGGGGCACCCGGGTGAGGATCCCACCGCCGTATACCAGGAGCAGTCCCGCCAGGGCCGCCGGCCACATCCAGGTGGGGGGCATGTGGCGCAGCAGCAGGTCCAGGAGCCAGGGCAGGAACAGGAGCCCCGGCACCCACCGGGGCCCCAGTCCCATCCCCAACGCGAAACCCGCGGTCAGGATGCCCATGAGCAGGACCGCCGGCTGCCCCTGGAGGGCGGCGGGCAGGAGGCCCGAACGGGCCACCGCCAGGAGCAGGGCATAGGCGGCCGCCAGGGCAAGGACGGCCCTGAGGATCGGGGACCAGGAACGCATCCCTGGATTATGGCTCAGGCCGTCAGAAAGCGTATCCGGGCCGAGACGCCCGCCTCCCAGTTCCGGCCGTCCGTCCTGGCGAAGCCGCCGAGGTTCACCTTCGGCGAGGGGCTCACCGAGGTCTGGAGGCCGGCGGCCCAGGTGTGGCCGTCGGTGGCGAGGGTTCCCGACACCGAGCCGTGGGGTCCGGACTGGGTCAGGCCCACCTGCCCCTGGAAGGGGGGCGCGGTGAAGGAGAGGTCGAGGGTGCCGCCGGAGCCCCGCACGTGGGCGAGGTCTTCGGGGGTCAGGACGGGCAGGGGGGTGCGCGGGCCGCAGGCCATGGATGCTCCTATAAATAAGGGTTTGAATGCCTCCCGGGGGTGGGAGTGCCTCGATTGAACCGGGAATCCGGGGAGCTGCCAAGTGGGAAAATCGATAAATTTGAAATGGGAATTTCCCAATCCATTCATGGCCACACAGGTATCCTGGAGCCATGGCATGCATCGGCCGCTTCGCTCCTTCCCCCACCGGGGAGCTCCACCTGGGCAACCTCCGCACGGCCCTGGCCTCGTGGCTCTCCGTCCGGGCCGCTGGCGGGCGCTGGCTCATCCGCATGGAGGACGTGGACACCGCGCGGTGCCGGTCCACCCTGGGGGAGGCGCAGCTGCGGGACCTGGCGGCCCTGGGCCTGGAGAGCGACGGGCCCGTCCTCTGGCAGTCCCGGCGCAAGGGCGCCTACCAGGCCGCGCTGCAGCGGCTCTTCGGGGCGGGCCTGCTCTACCCCTGCATCTGCACCCGCAAGGACCTGGCGGGCATGGCCTCGGCGCCCCACGGCGAGGACGGCCTGCGTCCCTACCCGGGCACCTGCCGCCACCGGCCGCTGCCCTTCCTGCGGCCCGACGCCCTGCGCTTCCGGGTGCCGGAGGGGTCCGTCGCCTGGGAGGACCTCCTGCTGGGGCCGCAGCAGGACGACCCCGCCGCCCTCACCGGGGATCCCCTCCTGCACCGCCGGGACGGGTGCTACGCCTACCATCTGGCCGTGGTGGTGGACGACGGCGGCCAGGGCGTGACCGAGATCGTCCGCGGCCAGGACCTTCGCGGAGTCACCGCCACCCAGGCAAGGCTCCAGGAGGCCCTGGGGCTCCCGCGCCCGGCCTACGGACACCTGGGCCTGGTGACCGCCCCCGACGGATCGAGGCTCGGCAAGCGGGACGGGGCCCTGGGCCTGGCGCTGCTGGCCCACCGGGGCGTGGACGCGGCGCGGGTGCTGGGGTGGCTGGGGTGGAGCCTGGGGTGCCTGGAGCGCCCGGAGCGGGCCGGCCTGGAGGAACTGCTCCCCGGATTCAGCTGGGCCAAGGTCCCCCCGGGCCCCGTGGCGGTACCCGCGTCATGGATGTAGGTACGCGGAACAGCCCGGCCGAGGCCGGGCTGTTCCAGGGCTGGGCCGGAAGGCCTAGGCCAGGCCGTTGACCTTGAGGGTCAGGCGGCTCTTGTAGCGGTTGGCGGCGTTCTTGTGCAGCACGCCCTTGCGGCAGGCCTTGTCGACCACGCCGAGGGTCTTGGGCAGAAGCGTGGTGGCTTCGGCCTTGTTGCCGGTCGCGACCGCCGTGAGGAACCGCTTGATGGCGGACTTCATGGTGGAACGGTTGGCGCGATTGCGCAGACGAGCTTCCACGTCGTGGGCGGCTTTCTTGGCGGCGGACTTGTGATTGGCCATGAATCCTGACTCCTGGATACCTGATAATTCGACCCGCAAGGCGTACGGACAGACTGAATGTCGCCCATGAAGGCGAAGAATCATCATACCTCCGCCAGCCCTGAATTCAAGGGGAAAGACCTGAACAAAGGCCAAAGTTGGGGCTTCCCGGCGGGCCCCGGTTCCTTCATCCTGGTTGGAGGCCCCTGGCTTCCGGTTGGTGGATTGTCATGGAGCGGGCATGGAGCAGGTGAAGAAGGCATTCAGTGAGGCCCTGGCGGCGGCGTTGCCCGGGCAGGAGATCGTCCTGGAGCGGCCGCGCTCGGGGGAGATGGGCGATCTCGCCTATCCCTGCTTCAAGGCGGCCAAGGTGCTGGGGAAGAACCCGGCCCAGGTGGCCAAGGACCTGGCGGAGGCCATCCGCCTGGAAGGGGCCGAGGTCCTGGCCGCGGGACCCTACCTGAACCTCCGCCTGGAGCCCGCCACCCGGGCCCGGATCCTCCTCGAGGCCCTCCTGGGCACCCGGCCCTACGGTTCCGCCGAGCCCCACGGGGAGACGGTGATCGTGGAGTACAGTTCGCCGAACATTGCCAAACTGTTCACGATCGGGCACTTGCGTTCGACCATGATCGGCCACGCCCAGGCGCAGGTGAACAAGTACCTCGGCTGCGACGTGATCCGCCTCAACCACCTGGGCGACTGGGGCACCCAGTTCGGGACCCTGCTGGCCGCCTACAAGCACTGGGCGGAGGCGGAGAACCCCGAGCTGGAGCAGGACTTCCCCTGGGCCGAGGAGATCCCGGAGAAGCTGCGGAGCCCGCTGTACCGGCTCTTCCAGCTCTACGTGCGCTTCCACGGGGCCGAGGAGGAGGATCCGGCGCTTCGCGAGGAGGCCCGGGACTGGTTCCGGCGCCTGGAGGAGGGGGACCCCGAGGCCCGGCGCCTGTGGTCCTGGTTCCGCGAGATCAGCCTCAAGACCTTCAACCGCATCTACCTGCGCCTGGGGGTGGCCTTCGACCACCTGGAGATGGGCGAGGCCTTCTACCAGGACCAGCTGGTCCCGGCCATGCGGCGCCTGGAGGACGCGGGCCTGCTGGTGGAGGGCCAGAACGGCGCGCGCATCGTGGACCTGGAGGACGTGGGCATCACCACCCCCTGCCTGGTGCAGAAGGGGGACGGCGCCAGCATCTACGCCACCCGGGACATCGCGGCGGCCATGTACCGCAAGGCCACCTTCAACTTCGACCGCTGCATCTACGTGGTGGGAGCGGACCAGATCCTCCACTTCCAGCAGATATTTGCGGTCATGGCCAAGCTGGACCCGTGGTACCGGGGCCGCATGCTCCACACGCCCTTCGGCATGATCAACCTGCCCGAGGGCAAGATGTCCACCCGCAAGGGCAACGTCATCTTCCTGGAGGACGTGCTGGACGAGGCGGTCTCCCGCGTCACGGCCATCATCGACGAGAAGAACCCGGACCTGCCGGCCAAGGCGGAAGTGGCCGAGATGCTGGGCCTGGGGGCCGTGGTCTTCTTCAACGCCCTCAACGACCGGGTCAAGTCCATCACCTTCACCTGGGACCGGGTCATCGCCCTGGACGGGGACACGGGGCCGTACGTGCAGTACGCCCACGCCCGCATCTGCTCCGTGCTGCGCAAGGCCGGCGGGAACTGGGCGGACCTGGCCCGGCCCCTGGGGCCCCTGACGCCGGACTCGGCGGTGGTGCCGTACTGCGACGCGCCGCTGCCGGCGGACCTCGCGGGCCTTTCGGACGCCCCGGCCCAGGCGCTGCTCTTCGAACTGGCGGGACTTCCCGACGCCCTGCGCACCATGGCGCGGGAGAACATGGCCACGGCCCTGGCGCGCCAGCTGCTTTCGGTGGCCAAGGCCTTCTCGGGCTTCTACACCAACTGCCCGATCCTCTGGGCGGAGAACTCGGCGGAAGTCCGGGACGCGCGGCTCGCGCTCTGCGTGGCCACGGCCCGGGCGCTGCGGCAGGGGCTCTTCCTCATGGGCATCCAGGCCCCGGAGGAGATGTAGTGACGACTGGAACTTTGCCACCGGGGGGGGTGCAACGATGACGAAATGGGTGTTCGTGACAGGCGGGGTTCTTTCGAGCCTCGGGAAGGGGATCGCCGCGGCGTCCCTGGGGGCGCTCCTGGAGGCCCGGGGCCTGAAGGTGACCCTGATGAAGATGGACCCGTACCTCAACGTGGATCCCGGCACCATGAGCCCCTTCCAGCACGGGGAGGTCTTCGTCACCGACGACGGCGCCGAGACGGACCTGGACCTGGGCCACTACGAGCGCTTCACCTCGGTGCCCACCACCCGCAACCACACCATCACCACCGGCCGCATCTACAACACCGTCATCCAGAAGGAGCGGCGCGGCGACTACCTGGGCAAGACCGTGCAGGTGATCCCCCACATCACCGACGAGATCAAGGCCACCATGCGAAAGGTGGCCAAGGACGTGGACGTGGTGCTGGTGGAGATCGGCGGCACGGTGGGCGACATCGAGAGCCAGCCATTCCTGGAGGCCATCCGCCAGTTCAAGCTGGAGGCCGGCTACGGCAACGCCATCAACATGCACCTCACCTACGTGCCCTACATCAAGGCCGCCGGCGAATTGAAGTCCAAGCCCACCCAGCACAGCGTCAAGGAGCTGCGGGCCCTCGGCATCCAGCCCGAGGTGCTGGTGTGCCGGGCCGACGTGGAGATCCCCCGGTCCCTCAAGGACAAGATCGCCATGTTCTGCTCCGTGGCCCCCGACGCGGTCTTCAGCTGCAAGGACGCCACCACCATCTACGAGGTGCCCCTCAACCTGCACCTGGAGGGCATGGACGCCAAGGTGGCCACCCTCCTGGGCCTTCCGGACCGCCGGCCCGACCTCACCCCCTGGCACGACCTGCTGCAGCGCATCCGCAACCCCAAGGGCAGCGTGCGCATCGGCATCGTGGGCAAGTACGTGGAGTTCAAGGAGAGCTACAAGTCCCTGATCGAGGCCCTCCACCACGCCGGCTACGGCCTGGAGACCCAGGTGGACCTGAAGTGGATCGAGGGCGAGGAGCTCGAGCACGGCAACGTGGACGAGTTCCTGGGCGACTGCCACGGGATCCTGGTCCCCGGCGGCTTCGGCGTGCGCGGCACCACCGGCATGATCAAGGCCATCCAGTACGCCCGCGAGCGCAAGGTGCCCTTCTTCGGCATCTGCCTGGGCATGCAGATGGCCTCCGTGGAGTACGCGCGCAACGTGGCGGGCCTGGACGGGGCCGATTCCACGGAGTTCGAGGACAACCCCAAGCACCGGGTCATCTTCAAGCTGCGCGAGCTGGTGGACGTGGAGGAGCTGGGCGGCACCATGCGCCTGGGCGCCTACCCCTGCGTGCTGGTGGAGGGAAGCCAGGCCGCCAGGGCCTACGGCGCGACCCGGATCAGCGAGCGCCACCGCCACCGCTACGAGTTCAACCAGGCCGAGTTCCGCGGGCCCCTCGAGTCCAACGGGCTGGCCTTCACCGGCGTGAGCCCGGACGGGACCTTCGTGGAGATCGTGGAGATCGTGGACCATCCGTACTTCCTGGGCTGCCAGTTCCACCCGGAGTTCAAGTCCAAGCCCCTCACTCCGCACCCCCTCTTCACGGCCTTCGTGAAGGCGAGCAATTCCAACCGCCCCTGACAGGCGTGAGACAATCTGACCATTCCATGAGGTAACTCTTGACCTTCGCGGCCACGAACATCGACAAACTCTGCATCGACACCATCCGCTGCCTGGCCATGGACGGCGTCCAGAAGGCCAACAGCGGCCATCCCGGGACCCCCATGGCCCAGGCCCCCGCGGCCTACGTGCTCTGGACGAAGTTCCTGAAGCACCACCCGGCCAACCCCCTGTGGGCGGACCGGGACCGCTTCGTGCTCTCCTGCGGCCACGTGTCCATGCTCATGTACTCCCTCCTGCACCTGGCGGGCTACGGACTGCCCCTGGACGAGCTCAAGGCCTTCCGGCAGTGGGGCTCGAAGACGCCGGGCCACCCCGAGTTCGGCCACACCGCCGGCGTCGAGACCACCACCGGCCCCCTGGGCCAGGGCATCGGCAACGCCGTGGGCATGGCCATCGCGGAGCGCTGGCTCGCGGACCGGTTCAACCGGCCCGGCTTCAAGGTGGTGGACCACCACACCTACGTCTTCGCCGGGGACGGCGACGTCATGGAGGGCATCGCCCAGGAGGCCGCCAGCATCGCCGGGCACCTGGCCCTGGAGAAGCTGGTGCTTCTCTACGACAACAACAGCATCACCATCGAGGGCCGCACCGACCTGGCCTTCACCGAGGACGTGGGCAAGCGGTTCGAGGCCTACGGCTGGCGCGTGCTCCACGTGGCCGACGGCGAGAACATCGAGGCCCTGGCCCGGGCCTACGACGAGGCCCGCACCCCTTGCGGCAAGCCCACGCTCATCGACTGCAAGACCGTCATCGGCTTCCCCGCCCCCACCAAGAAGGACACCCACGGCGCCCACGGCGCCCCCCTGGGCGAGCCCGAGATCCGGGCCACCAAGGAGATCCTGGGCTGGGACCCCGACGGCCACTTCGTCGTGCCCGCCGAGGCCCAGGCCCACTGGAGCGAGTGCGGCACCCGGGGCGCCGCCCAGGAGGCCGCCTGGAAGGAGCTCTTCGCGGGCTACGCCAAGGCCTTCCCGGAGGCGGCCGCGGAGTTCGAGGCCTTCATGAAGGGCGAGATGGCTTCCGACTGGCAGGAGGCCCTCCCGGTCTTCCAGCCCGGCCAGGACCAGGCCACGCGCGAAGCCGGCGGCAAGGTGCTCAACGCCCTGGCGCAGAAGCTCCCCAACCTCATCGGCGGATCCGCCGACCTGGCCCCCTCCAACAACACCCACCTCAAGGACGGCGGCGACTTCGAGGCCACCACCAGCGGCCGGAACTTCCACTGGGGCATCCGCGAGCACGGCATGGGCGCCATCCTCAACGGCATGGCGCTCCACGGCGGGCTGCGGGTCTTCGGGGCCACCTTCCTGATCTTTTCCGACTACATGCGCCCCAGCGTGCGCCTCGCCGCGCTCATGGGCCTGCCCGTGGACTACGTGTGGACGCACGACTCCATCGGCGTGGGCGAGGACGGCCCCACCCACCAGCCCGTGGAACAGGTCATGACCCTGCGCATGATCCCGAACATGACCCTCATCCGCCCCGCCGACGCCAACGAGACCGTGGAAGCCTGGCGGGAGGCCATCCGCCACACCACCGGCCCCGTGGGCCTGGCCCTCACCCGCCAGAAGCTCCCGGTGCTCGACCCCGCCAAGGCCAAGGGCGCCGCCAAGGGCGCCTACGTCCTGGAGGAGGGCAGCTCGGCCCCGAAGCTCATCCTCATGGCCACCGGCAGCGAGGTGCACCTCGCCCTCGCGGCCCGCAGGGAGCTCGAGGCCCAGGGCGTCCCCACCCGCGTGGTATCCATGCCCAGTTGGGAGATGTTCGCGAGGCAGTCCGCCGCCTACCGCGAGGAGGTCCTGCCCAGGGCGATCACCGCCCGCGTCTCCATCGAGGCCGGCGTGACCTTCGGCTGGGAGAAGTGGGTCGGCTTCGAAGGCGCCTCGGTGGGCCTGGACCGCTTCGGCGCCTCGGCGCCCGCGGAAGTGCTGTTCGAGAAGTTCGGGTTCACGGTCGAGAACGTCGTAAAGACCGCCAAGGCCGTGCTGGGCAGATAGGCGCAGGGATATTCCGGTGAAGGGGGGAGGCTTCGGCTTCCCCCTTTGCTTTCAAGTGCATGGATCGCTACTTGCGGTTCAGGACGTGTTCCCCGCCCGGGTCGATCTCCTTGAGGGCCTTGACCTCGCCCTTCTCCATCACGAATTCGAACATGAGGTCCGAGTACTCGTTGCACTTGAACTTCAGGCCCTTGTAGGGCAGCAGCTTCATGTCGGGCCGGCCGGGGATGGCGATGACAAGGCCCTGGCCGTCCTTCGCCTTCACCTGGATCCGGGATCCCGTGGCGGTTTCGTACGTGCCGGCCACCTTGTTCAGCGTGTCCGGGTCGAGGGACGCGGCCTTGCGCACGAAGACGGCCTCCCCCTCGTCCAGGCTCATGACGGCCTTGTCGACGTCGCCCTGGGGGTTGGTCAGGAAGTTCACGGAGGACTTGCCTTCCAGTTCATCATCCGGGGTGTCGAACCGGTCGTAGTGGAAGTGGGTGAGGGGGAATTTCATGCCGTGGAAGTCGTACTGGAGCTGGTCCCCGGTCCTGCCGATGCGCAGGAAGCCGTAGGCGGGGTGCTCGTAATCCCCGGTGAAATCCTCCAGCGGGTGGGAGGGGCGGGTGTTCTTCACCTGGTCCGCGCCGGCCTTGGCCCGGGCCGCGGTGCCTTCCTTCTTCCCCTTCAGGCGGATGTCCAGCATCCGGGCCGGCCAGGGGGTCTGCTCCATCCCGAGCAGGTATTCATAAATATTATAGCTTATGGGGTTATACAGCATCCCCGCATGGTCGCCGAGCACGAAGACAATGACGCCCAGGCGCTCCTTGGGCATGAGGGACACCTGGGAATGGAAGCCGGGCAGGTCGCCGCCGTGCAGGGCGATCAGGTGGCCGCGGTAGGAGGCCGTCTGCCGCCCCATGCCGTAGGTGGGATTGAGCACTTCCCACCACCCGCGGGTCTCGGGGTTGGCATTGGCGAGGCCGATGGCGGGCTCGAGGGTCGCCTTGAGGACCGAGGGCGGCAGGACCTGCTTGCCCTTGTACGTTCCTTCGTTCAGCAGGGCGATCACCCAGTGGGACATGTCCTCCATGCTGGAGACGATGGCCCCGCAGGGGGCCATGCCGGCCGTATCCTCGTAGTAGGGGGCCTTGTAGAGCTCGTTGCCGTCGCGCTTCTCGTTGTAGCCCACGCCGAAATCGGGCTGCTTGAGCATGTCGGGAATGGTGTAGAGGGTCCGGTCCATCTCGAGGGGTTTGAAGATGCGCTGGCGGACGAAGTCCTCCCAGGTGCTGCCCGACTTCAGTTCGATGATCTGGCCCACGGCGGCGTACATCATGTTGTTGTAGAGGAAGAGCTGCCGCATGGGCACCTTGGGCTCCATGAACCGGAGCTTCCCGAAAAGGGTGGCCCGGGAGTCGGCGGACTTGTACCAGATGGAATCGTGGCGGGTGATGCCCGTGCGGTGGGCGAGCATGTCCCTGAGGGTCACGCGGGCATCCAGGTCCCGGTCCTGGAACTGGATGGATGGCACCGCCTCCTTGATGGGCTGATCCCAGGCGAGCTTGCCTTCCTCCACCAGCATGCCCGCCGCCACGGCCGTGAAGAGCTTGGAGTTGGAGGCGATCTGGAAGAGGGTGTTCCGGGTGAAGGGCAGCTTCTGGCCGTAGTCGCGGTAGCCGTAGCCCTTGGCGAACACCAGCTGGTCCCCGGAGACGACCGCGATGCCGATGCCGGGGCTGTTGAAGTCCTTCATGACTTTGGCCATGTAGGCGTCCAGCGGCTTGAGCCGGGCCGCGACGTCCGTCGCGGGGACCTGGGCCACGGCCAGGGTGGCCATCAAGCAAACAAGGATCCTGGGAAGCCAGCGCATGGGTCGCCCTCCATGGGTTCGGTATGCCGGGTGATCGCTTTGGACTGGCCTGACCTTAACCCCAAAAGCATCCCCTGTCACCTGGGCGTACGGCGCACCCCGGGCTGGATATCCGCCATGCGGAATCCCGCCCGGGATGGGGATCCGGCTCTGTCGGGTCTAGTTGCCGAACTCGCGGACCCAGTCGACCTCGGTCTTGGCTTCCTTCTTCAGGCGGGAGATCTGGGCCTTCCAGTAGTTGGCCTGGCTCTTCAGCTCGTTGACCTGGAAGTGGAGGGCGTAGCGCTCGGGCTTCACGGCGGCGGCCTTGAGGGCCTGGGCCTGGACGAGGCGCGCGCGGATGGCTGCGAGGTTCTTGGCGATGGTCTCAATGGCCTCGGCCTTGGGGATCTTCACGACGGGGGTGGCGGGCGCTAAATTTTGTTTTTCCATGACTTGCTCCTGTGCCTAGCCCTTGAAGGTAGCACGCGGATCCGGATTCGATGACGTTTATTTGGGAATCGTAGGGTCGATTCGGAAAAAAGCGTGGAACGGGGATAAAGGTGGCGTGTGGGTGAATTCCAAATAATATGAGTCCACCTTGTCCTCCGGAGTAACCCATGAAGCGTTCCGTCCTGGTCGCAATCCTGGCCCTTGTGGCCGCCAACGCACTCATGGCCCAGGACCTGGTGCGCCTGGGCAACCTCAAGTTCGCCCACTACGGCGCGGTCTCCTACATGAAGGAACTGGCGCCGAAATATGGGCTCCGCATCGAGGAGCGGATGTTCGCCAAGGGCATCGACATCAACCCGGCCATGCTCGCGGGCGAGATCGACGTGAGCGCCAGCGCGGCGGACGCGGCCATCGCGGGGCGGGCGGCGGGCGTGCCGCTCGTGGTGGTGGCGGGCTTCGCCAAGGGCGGGGCGCGCATCGTGGCCCGCACCCAGTTGGGGATCCGCACCGTCGAGGGGCTGAAGGGGAGGAAGGTGGGCGTGGCCCGCGGCGGGGCGCAGGAGCTGCTGCTCCTGGCGGAGCTGGCCAAGCACAACCTCACGTGGGCCGACCAGCCCGGGAAGGACGTGCAGGTCGTGTACCTGGCCTTCCCGGACCTGAACCAGGCCCTCATGTCGGGCAACATCGACGCCATGTGCCAGTCCGAGCCGTACTCCTCCCAGGCCATCCGGCGGGGCTTCGGAACCGAGGTCATGAAGCCCTACGACACCCCCATGGGCGAGCCCGTCCGCGCGCTGGTGATGACCGAGAAGCTCTACCAGCGCCGGGACGTGGCGCTGCGGTTCATGCGGTGCTTCGTGGACGCCACCCGGGCCTTCCTCCAGGACCAGGCCCTCGCCGAGCGCTTCGTGCGGGAGAAGATGTTCAGCAACCAGCTCTCGAAGGAGGAGTACCAGGACGCCATCGGCAACTCGCCCTTCACCTACGACATCACGGTCGAGCACATCCAGGTGACCACGGACCTCATGGCCAAGTACAAGGTCGGCCGCATGGCGAACCCGCCCAGGGCGGCGGACTGGACCCGTCTGGACCTGCTCGCGCAGGCCAAGGCCGACCTGAAGGTGAAGTAGGCCCATGCGGCGCTTCCTTCGCGGCGTCCTGGTGCCCCTGGGGATCCTGCTGACCTGGCAGGCGCTGGCCTCCCTCGGGGTCTTCAACGCCATCATCCTGCCCTCGCCCCTGGCGGTGGCCACGCGCTGGCTGGCCTACCTGCGGCCGCTGGAGGCCTTCGATCCCGCCGCCATGTCCCGGATCGCGTGGCTGGTGTCGGGGGAGCTGCCCCGGGACGCCTGCGGCAGCCTCTACCGCGTGCTGGTGGGCTTCGCCCTGGGCACGGGCCTCGCGCTGCCCCTCGGGCTGGCCATGGGCTACAGCCGGCTGGCCAATACCCTCTTCGACCCCCTGGTGCAGGTACTGCGGCCCATCCCGCCCATCGCCTACATCCCCCTGGCCATCCTCTGGTTCGGCCTGGGCAATCCGCCGGCCTTCTTCCTCATCAGCCTGGGGGCCTTCTTCCCGGTGCTGGTGAACACCATCGCCGGGGTGCAGCACGTGGACGGCATCTACCTGCGGGTGGCCCGGAACCTGGGCGCGGGGCGGGCCACCACCTTCCGCCGCGTCATCCTGCCAGCCGCGGCGCCCTACATCATGGCCGGGGCGCGCATCGGCATGGGCACGGCGTTCATCGTGGTGATCGTCGCGGAGATGATCGCGGTGAACAACGGCCTGGGCTACCGGATCCTGGAGGCCCGGGAGTACATGTGGTCGGACAAGATCATCGCGGGCATGTTCACCATCGGCCTCCTGGGCCTGGGCATCGACACCCTCATGAACCGCCTCAGCCGGTGGCTGCTGCGCTGGCACCGCGGCCTGGAGCAGTGATGGACGCGCACATCCGGATCCAGGGCGTGGGCAAGCGCTTCGAGGGGGCGGGCCAGACGGTGACGGCCCTTCAGGACATCAGCCTGGACATCGGCAGGGGCGAGTTCGTGTGCCTACTGGGGCCTTCCGGCTGCGGGAAGTCCACCCTGCTCAATGTCATCGCCGGCTTCATCGGGCCTACGGGAGGGACCGTGACGGTCGACGGCGCCCCGGTGGCCGCGCCCGGGCCCGACCGGGGCATGGTGTTCCAGGAGTACGCCCTCTTCCCCTGGATGACCGTGGAAGCCAACATCGCCTTCGGCCTCGAGATCAAGGGGCGCCCCGCGGCGGAGATCCGGGACACCGTGGGCCGGCTCCTGGCCATGCTGCGCCTGGAGGAGTTCCGGTCCCGGTTCCCCAGGGACCTGTCCGGGGGCATGCGCCAGCGGGTGGCCATCGCGCGGGTGCTGGCCCTGGATTCCCCGATCCTGCTCATGGACGAGCCCTTCGGGGCCCTGGACGCGCTCACGCGCCGCACGCTCCAGGACGAGCTGCTGCGGGTGTGGTCGGAGCTGAGGAAGACCGTGGTGTTCGTCACCCACAGCCTCGAGGAGTCCATCTACCTCGCGGACCGGACGGTGCTCATGACCTACCGCCCGGGCACGGTGAAGCTGGACCTGGCCGTGGACCTGCCGCGGATGCGGGACCCCGCCTCGCCGGAGTTCAACGCCATCAAGAAGGAGGTGGGCGCGCTGCTCATGCAGGAGCAGGCGCGCCACCTGGAGGCGGAGGGGGTGTAGAACCCCCTAAAGGTCCTTCATGATCTCGGCCTTCTTGGCCTTGTAGTCCTCGGGCGAGATCAGGCCCTTCTTCCGCAGCGACTCCAGCCTGGTGAGGCGGTCCTCCGCGGAGGCGCCGCCCTTGGCGGCCGCGGGCTCCGGGGCCCGCGCGGGCTCGGCCCTGGGCGCCTCCAGCTCCACCTTGGCGCTGCGGGCGTCCACCTTGGTCATCTCCTCCATCAGGCTGACGGCGCGAAGGCACTCGGCCTCGGCATTGGAGAAGATCTTGTGGGTGGGGTCGGTCTCGCGGGCGGCCTTGAGGAAGGGGAGGGCCGCGGCGTAGTCGCCGAGGATGAACTGGCACATGCCGACGTTGTAGCTGGTGCGGCCGAGGTACTTCGGCTTGCACTTGGGGTCGGTCCTGGCGGCCTCCAGGGCCTCCAGGGACCTGGCCAGGGCGCCGCGGCCGTCCTGCAGCTGCAGGCGCTTGTAGGCGTCCTTCATGCCGTAGTCCTTGTCGTCGTAGAAGATCAGCTTGCGCTGCTCGGTCCAGGACAGGAGCATTTTGTGCACCTGGTCCCTGGCCATGTTCACGGCCATCTCCCGCACCTCGGTGTCCGAGGGGTACTCGGGCCGGCCCTGGGTGGAGGACGTCTCGCGGCTGGGGGACACGGCGATGCGCTGCTGGCTGTAGATGCGGCCCGTGGCGAGGTCCACGGCCTGGATCGACCCGTTGAACTCCACCTGGGTCTTGGAGGTGTACGTGGTGACGGCGGGGTGGTACTCGCCCTTCTTGTCCGTCCAGGCGGCGTCGGTCTTCTGCAGGGGGATGTGCTTGACGTCGGACCGCTGGACCTTCACGAACAGCAGCACGGGGGATCCCAGGAGCCTGCCCAGCTCCACCGCGGTCTTCTCGTCCACGAGGCCCGAGTTGGACAATTTCTGCTCGCCCAGGACCTTCTCGATGTTGCCCCGGTCCAGGACCTCCAGCTGGCCCGAGGACGTGAGGTCGGCGATGCAGGCCGAGAGCAGGTCCTCGGCAGCCGAGTTGTTCACCGGGGCGAAGGCCACGCGCTGGACCTTGATGCCCAGGCCCGGGGGGTGGGTGAGGGTGACCTGGACGTCCGGGTTGATGAGGGCGTCCCAGAACTGGGCATGGGCGGGGAGGGCGAGAGCGCCCGCTGCGAGGACGATGGCGACGGGGCGGAGGTGCATGGGGGTTTCCCTTTCTGGGGTTGGGTGGCGGGCATCGCAGGGAGGAGCGGGGCAAGTTTATCCCAGGTGGTCCGGGAACCTTCCCGCTGCGTGGAACCGGCGTCCCAGGAGGGTGGGGCCCGGGCCGCCGCCTTGACAGGCGGACAGGACGAGGATGCCGGGAAGGGGAACATGGAAATGGCCGCGCATGGGGATCCTCGTGATGGCGCTCCTCGTACAGAGCAATATAAAAAATTAATGCACACCCAACCAATGTCAAACGCAGAATCCGATGTTGAATGAACTATATATTGAAACTTTCTGGCCTGGCCTTCAGCCCCGGTGGATCACGTGGATCGCGTCCAGCCGGAGCCGGGCTTCCCGCAGGTGCTTGTCCAGGGCCGTCTTCTGCTCGAGCAGACGGGCGAGGTCCCCGGGGCCGACGCCGCCGTTCACCCGGCGCAGGGCCTCCAGCCGCCCGTATTCGCGGTCCAGCTGGGCTGCCAGGTCCTGCCGGGCCTTGGCCAGGAGGCCGGGCGCCCGGCTTTCGACCAACCGGCCAGCCTGCGCCAGCATGCGTGGGAGCAGGTCCTGGCGCACCTCGGGCCGGGACAGGAGGCCATGCCCGGGGGCGGGCTTGGCGCTGCGGGCCAGGAGGGCCCTGGGAAGGGTCCGGGTGAGGTCGCGGCCCTGGGCGTCCACCACCACGCGCAGGGGCGTGGGGGGCAGGAAGCGGTCCACGTGGAGGTGGGGCGGGGCGGCGCAGGCCAGGACGTAGACGGCCTCCAGGTAGAGGCCCGAGCCCTTGGGATCCGGCCACCGGCTGAAGCAGGAGGTCCCCCTGGCGCCGCCCAGCAGGAGGTCCAGGGTCCCGCTCACCAGGGGGTGGTCCCAGGTGAGGAACTGGAGGTCCTCCCGGGCCAGGGCCCGCTCCCGGTCGAAGGTGACGGTGAGGCCCTCCGCGGAAAGGCCGGGCAGGGCCTCGGTCAGGACGCCCATGGAGCCCAGCTGGTAGGTGCGGGGCCCCAGTTCCTCCACGTCCACGAGGAGGTGCTCGAACACCGTGAGCAGGAAGCCCTCCAGGGCGCGGTCCCCGTCCTGGCGCCGGAGCTCGGCCACCAGGTCCGCGCAGGCCGCGGGGCGGAAGGAGTTCAGCTCCAGCAGGCGGTCCCGGCCCCGCTCCAGGCGGTCCCGGAGCTCCTCCCGGGCGGCGCGGGTGGCCTCCACCAGCGCGGCGGTGTCGCCGGTCCGGGCGAGGCGGTCCCGGAAGCGCTCCAGGAGCTCGCGTCCGCCGTGGAGGTTCGAGCGGAAGGCGTCCAGGCCCTCGTGATACCAGCGCGCCAGCACCTCGTGGGCGCCGCCGGTGGGGTAGGGGACGTGGAGCTCAACCTCCCGGGTCTGCCCGATGCGGTCCAGGCGCCCGATGCGCTGTTCCAGGAGGTCGGGATCCAGGGGGAGGTCGTAGAGGACGAGGTGGTGGGCGAACTGGAAGTTGCGGCCCTCGCTGCCGATCTCGGAGCAGAGGAGGAGCCGCGCCCCCTGGGGCTCGGCGAACCATGCCGCGTTGCGGTCCCGCTGCACCAGGGTGAGGCCCTCGTGGAAGACGGCCATCTTCACCTGCACCCGGAGCTTCAGGGCCTGGTGGACGGCCTCGGCCTGGGCCCGGGTGGCGCAGATGAGCAGGACCTTGTCCGGCGTGGAGCGAAGGAGGTCCGCCAGCCAGTCCAGGCGCGGATCGCGGGGGGCGGGGGCCAGGGGCGCCATGTGCACCACGCGGCCCGGGAAGCCCGCGACGGCGGCGCGGGTGTTGCGGAACATCACGCGGCCGGTGCCGTGGCGGTCCAGGAGGGCGTCCAGGGCCTCGGCGCGGGCCTCCTCCAGGCGCGAGCCCAGGTCCTCGCCCAGCAGGGCGGCCAGGTCCGCCGCCAGGGCCGGGGACAGGGGGCCGGGGGCCAGGAGGCCCGCGGCCAGGTCGGCGATGGCGCGGTAGTCCGCGGCCTGGCGCAGGTAGGCGTCCAGGTCGTGGAAGCGGTCCGGATCCAGGAGCCGCAGCCGCGCGAAGTGGCCGGGGACGCCCAGCTGCTCCGGGGTGGCCGTGAGGAGGAGGAGCCCGGGCACGGCGGCGCCCAGGGCTTCCACCACGCCGTAGGCCGCGCCCTCCAGGTGGTGCGCCTCGTCCACCACCAGCAGGTCCCAGCCCGCCTCCAGGGCCTGCCGGGCCCGGTCCGGGCTTCCGGTGAGCAGGCCCAGGCCGCACAGCACCAGCTGATCGTCCAGGAAGGGGTTGGCGCCCCCGGCCTCCAGGGCCACGCAGCGCTCCTCGTCGAAGATGTGGAACCAGAGGTTGAAGCGCCGGTACAGCTCCAGGAACCACTGGTGCACCAGCGAGTCCGGCAGGAGGACCAGGACCCGCGCGGCGCGGCCCGTGAGCAGCAGGCGGTGCAGGATCAGGCAGGCCTCGATGGTCTTGCCCAGGCCCACCTCGTCGGCGAGCAGCACCCGCGGCGCCAGGCGCCCCGTCACTTCGGAGGCGATGTGGAGTTGGTGGGGGATCAGCTCGATGCGGCCCCCCGCGAATCCGCGCACTGGGGACCGGCGCCGCCGGTGCTGGTGCTCCAGTCCCGCCACGCGCAGGGCGAAGGCCTCGGGACCTTCCTGGCCCCCGGCCACCAGGCGCTGCAGGGGGTCGCTGAAGGAGAGGCGGTCGCCGAGGTCGGCCTCGGGCAGTTCGCGGCCCCCGCCCAGGTAAACCAGGAGTCCCGAGCGCAGCGCGACCGCCTCCACCACCAGGTCCTGGTCCAGGCGGTCCCGCACGGTGTCCCCGGCCAGGAACTCGACGCGGCGCAGGGGGGCCTGGTCGCTGGCGTACTCCCGGGTCTCGCCGGTGGCGCCGAAGTGCACGGTGACGGTGCGGGCCGTGGCCAGGCGCACCGTGCCTAGGCCCAGGTCGGGCTCGGTCTGGCTGATCCAGCGCTGGCCGGGAAGGAAGGGGGGGTTCATGGCGTGGGCCCGCTTCGCGACCGGAGCCGCTCGGGCGGTTCCGCCCGCAGGTCCATGGGCAGCCCCGTGACCGGATGCCGGAAGGCGAGGCGCTCGGCGTGCAGAAGGTAGCCCAGGTCCCCCGGCAGCGCTACGAGGTCCTCCCGGGGCAGGCCTCCGGGGGCGTAGAGGGGGTCGCCTGCCAGGGGATGGCCCACGGAGGCCAGGTGGATGCGGATCTGGTGGGGGCGGCCGGTGTGGAGGTCCACCTCCATCAGGGCGGCGTCCCCGCGCCGCTCCAGGACGCGGGCGACGCTGCGGGAGGCCTTGCCCCCGGGGCTGGCGGCGAAGACCGTGCCCAGCCAGGGGTGGGGCACGGGGCCGATGGGGGTCCGGATGTCCAGCTCGTCCCAGGCGGGGTCGCCGGCCGCCAGGGCGCGGTAGCGCTTTTCCACGCGGTGCTCGCGCCAGGCGGCCTGCAGCGCCGCCCCGGCTTCGGGAGTGCGGCCGAAGAGCACGAGGCCCGAGGTGCCCCGCCCGAGGCGGTGCATGGGGCTGCACCCGGGGTAGCGGGCCCGCACCAGGGCCATGAGCGTGTGCTCCAGGAAGCCGCCCCCGGGCAGGGTGGGCAGGCCCGAGGGCTTCACCACGGCCAGGAGGAAGGCGTCCTCGTGGACCACCTGGATGTCCAGGTCCACCTCCGGCTCCTCCCAGGGGGGGCGGTGCCAGGCCAGCTCCTGGCCCGGGGCGAGGACCGCTGCGGGATCGGGGGCGCGGCCGTCCAGTTCCACCTCGCCCCCCTCGATGCGCTCCCGCCACCGCTCAGGGGTGGAGTGGGGGTGGTGGCGCGCGAAGTGCTCCAGGACGGTGAGGCCGCCCCGCTGCACCCGCTCCCGGTAGCAGAAGCCGGCGTTGAGGGTCACGGGCCCACCATGCGGTGCATGAGGATGGCGCCGGCGGCGGCGACGTTGAGACTGTCCACGCCCGGGGCCATGACGATGCCCACGGTGCGGCCGCAGCGGGCCAGGTCCGCCTCCGAGAGGCCCGGGCCCTCGGGACCCAGCACCAGGGCGGTGCGGGCCGCGGGGCGCCAGGCGCGGACGTCCTCGCCGCCCAGGGCGGCGGCGACCACCTCGCCGCCCTCCGCCTTCCAGCCTTCGAGGGCCTCCCACACGTCGTCGCGGCGCCAGACGGGGAGCTTCCAGGCGGTGCCCATGGACACGCGGATCACCCGGCGGCTGAAGGGGTCGGGCCCGGGTCCCTGGAGGACCCCGTCCAGGCCCAGGGCGGCCGCGGTGCGCAGGAGCTGGCCCAGGTTCTCGGCGTCGGAGACGCTGGGCAGCGCCAGCAGGCGCCGGCAGGCCCGCAGGCGATCCTCGCCGGGCGGATCGGGCACCCGGGCCGCGGCCATGAGGCCCCGGTGGAAGGGGAAGCCCGCGAGGGCCTCCACCTCCGCGGGCGTGGCGACGATCAGCTCGGCGCCCTCCGGCAGCAGGGGGCGCACGGCGTCCGCCGAGGCGGTCTCGGCCAGCACGGCCACGACCTCCACCTTGCCGGCGCGGCCCCAGGCCAGGAGATCCTCCACGAGGATCCGGCCCTCGGCCACGAAGCAGGCCCCGCGGGGGTGGTTCCGCTGGCCCGCGAAGCGGAGGTCCTGGAAGAGGGGCCAAGGGTCGGGGAGGGTCATGGCTTCATCATAGCTGTTCCCCGGGAGGGGCCGGTCTGGTCCAGAATCGAGGGATGACCGATGCCCCGCCCCCGAGAAAACGCCGGATCCGCTACAAGGGCACCCACCCCCGGCGGTTCGAGGAGAAGTACAAGGAGCTGAACCCCGACCTGCATGCCGCGGAACTGCAGAAGGTCATGGACCGCGGGCAGACGCCGGCGGGGACCCACCGGCCCATCTGCGTGGCGGAGATCCTGGCGTGCCTGGATCCGCGGCCCGGCGAGGTGGGGCTGGACGCCACCCTGGGCTACGGCGGCCACGCCCAGGAGCTGCTGGCCCGGATCCAGCCCGGGGGCAGGCTCTTCGGCGTGGACGTGGATCCGCTGGAGCTGCCGCGCACCGAGGCCCGCCTGCGGGCCCTGGGGTTCGGCGAGGATGTCCTGGTGGTCAAGCGCATGAACTTCGCGGGGCTCCCCGCGCTCCTGCCGGAGACCGGCGGGGGCCTGGACTTCGTCCTGGCGGACCTGGGGGTCTCCAGCATGCAGATCGACAACCCCGCCCGGGGCTTCACCTACAAGAGCGACGGCCCCCTGGACCTGCGGCTCAACCCCAACCGGGGGCGGTCCGCCGCGGCCCTGCTGAAGGCCCTGGCCCGGGAGGACCTGGCGGCGCTCCTGGTGGAGAACTCCGACGAACCCCACGCCGCGGCCATCGCCGCCGCCCTGGACGGGCAGGACGTGGCCACCACGACGCAGCTGGCGCGGCTGGTGCGGGGCGTCCTCCCCGAGGACGAGGCGCGCGCGAGCCTGCAGCGCACCTTCCAGGCCCTGCGCATCGCCGTTAACGACGAGCTCAAGGTGCTGGACCAGTTCCTGTCCCTGCTGCCCATGGCGCTGAAGCCGGGGGGGCGCGTGGCCATCCTCACCTTCCACTCGGGCGAGGACCGTCGGGTCAAGAAGGCCTTCCTGGAAGGCCACCGGGCGGGCGTCTACCGGGACGTCGCCCCGGAGCCCATCCGCCCCTCGTTCCAGGAGCGCCATGACAATCCGCGTTCCTCGTCGGCCAAGCTGCGCTGGGCCGTCAAAGATTAGTCTGGAAAAAGCCGACCCCTGCGCGCCTTTGGGGCCATGCTGGGTGGGAAGGTCCGCGCCGCTGTCGGAGGGGACCCTCAAGGAGAAAGCATGTCCAACGACAAGAAGCCGAAGAAGGCCAAGCCGGCCGTGATCCACGGTGCCACCAGCCGCGGCAGCGACCTCGCCAGCAAGCTCGCCGAGCCCGTGAAGAAGGCTGCCGCCGTGCCGGCCAAGAAGAAGAAGTAGCTTTCCCGCCGCCCCGCGTTGACCCGCGGGGCGGCGCGGGGAGTACCATGGGCGGGCATCCCCGGAGTCCGCCATGACCTTTCCAACCCGCTGGTTCCCGCCGGCGCTGATCCTCGCCCTCCCCCTCGCCGCCCAGGCGGACCTCGACCGCGCCGTGGAGCGCACCCGCGCGGCCTTCAACGTGCCCGGCATCGCCGTGGCGGTGGTGCAGGACGGCAAGGTCGTCCTGGCCAAGGGCTACGGCGTGCGAAAGCTGGGCGAGCCGGCCCCCGTGACCCCGCGAACGCTCTTCGCCATCGCCTCCAACACGAAGATCTTCACGGCCTCGGCCCTGGCCATGCTCGTGGACGAAGGGAAGCTGGCCTGGGACGACCGGGTCGTGGACCGCCTCCCGGGCTTCCAGATGAGCGATCCCTACGTCACCCGGGAGATGCGGATCCGGGATCTGCTGTGCCACCGCAGCGGCCTGGGGCTCGGGGCCGGGGACCTGATGTTCTTCCCGCCGACGGACCTCACCGGGGAGGAGATCGTCCACCGCCTGCGGTTCGTGCCGCTGGCCACGAGCTTCCGGAGCGCCTACGCGTACGACAACATCCTCTACACGGTGGCGGGCGAGGTGATCCGGGCCGTCTCGGGCCGGCCCTGGGCGGAGTTCATCCGGGAGCGCTTCTTCGGGCCGCTGGGCATGGCCTCCAGCCGCACCAGCATCCGGGACGTGCGGACCGGGGACGACGTGGCCGCGGCCCACGCCATGGACGGCGACAAGCTTGCGCCGGTGGAACACGATGTCATGGACAACAGCGCCCCGGCCGGGGCCATCGTCGCCTCCGCCGAGGACCTGACGCGCTGGGTGCGGGCGCTGCTGGCCAAGGGGGACCTGGGCGGCGGCAGGCGCCTGTTCAGCGAGAAGCGGGCCCGGGAGCTGTGGACGCCCCTGACCCTGATCCCCCACGGCGAACCCCCCGCGGCGCTGGCCGAGGCGCGGTCCGATTTCCTGGCCTACGCCATGGGCGAGGACGTGCGGACCTACCGCGGCCACCTGCTGGTCTCGCACACCGGCGGCCTGAAGGGCATGGTCACGGAGGTGAGCATGGTGCCGGGGCGCAACCTGGGCGTCATCGTGCTCACGAACCAGGAGGAGGGCGCCGCCTTCAAGGCCGTCACGAACACGGTGCTCGACCACTACCTGGGCGCGCCGCCCAAGGACTGGGTGGCGGCCTTCCAGGAGGTGAGGGCGGCCCAGAAGGCCCGGGCGAAGGAGGAGGTCGCCAAGGCCGCCGGGACCCGCAACGCCGCCTCGAAGCCCGCCCTGCCCCTGGAGGGCTATGCGGGGCGCTACCGGGACCCCTGGTACGGGGACGTCCTCGTGGAGGCCTCCGGCGGGAAGCTGGCCATGCGGTTCACCCACACCCCGGGCCTTTCGGGAACGCTGGAGCACTGGCAGTACGACACCTTCGTGGTGCGTTGGAAGGACCGCACCCTCGACGCGGACGCCTACGTCACCTTCTCCCTCGACGCCGCCGGGAAGGTGGCCCGGGTGGCCATGAAGGCCGTTTCGCCGTCCACGGACTTCAGCTACGACTTCCACGACCTGGCCCTGGCCCCCGTCGCCCCCGGAGCTCCGGAGCGCTGGTAGGGACCGGATGGGGCGCTATTCCCGAAGCGGATCTGGAGGGACCCCCTTCCCGGATGGATGCTGGGCCATCCCTCCCCCGCGGCGGGGGCGGGCCGAACCCGACCACCCCCCCTGGGAGAAGCCATGGCTGCGCCCGAAACCACCCTCCAACTCGACCGCCGGACCTTCTGCCTGGGCGCCGCCGTGTGCGGCATGGCCCTGGCCTGCGGCTGCGGGGGAGGCGGAGGAGGCTCCACCGCCGCCCCCCCTCCGCCGCCTCCCGCCGGGGGCGTGACGACCCAGGACACCAAGGCAGCCCTCCTGGCCGCCCCGGACGGCACGGTCCGCGACTACCGGAACCTGGCGAACTTCTTCCTCATCAAGGACGCCTCGGGCATCTACGCCATGACCGCCATCTGCACCCACCAGGGCTGCACCGTGGACCTCCCGGCGGGCACGAAGATCACCTGCCCCTGCCACGGCAGCCAGTACGACCTCTCCGGCGGCAACCTCCTGGGACCCGCGGTGAACCCCCTGGTGCACTTCGCCGTGACCGAGGCCGCCCCTGGCGGCGCGCTGGTGGTGCATGTGGACCAGACGGTGGCGGCCTCAGCGAGGCTCAGCTAGGCAGGCTTCGCCGTCCCTGAAATGGAGGATCCGCTCCCCGGGGTCCGCGGGCAGGACGAAGGACAGGTCCTCCAGCTCGGTGATGCCCGCGGCGAGCTGGTCCAGGAGGAGGGCGGGGTCGTGGGCGAAGAACCCGCTGCACGGGCCCGCCAGCGGCTCCCGCCGCGCCTCGGCGTCGGCGAGGCGCGCCGAGAGGCCGAACCAGGTGATGAGGTCCGCGGCCACGGAACCCTGGGCCTCCAGCCCGAGGGCTTCGAACTGGGCCGTGATGAAGTCGCGCTGCAGGCCGATGACGTCCCCGGACCCGGGGTGGTCCGCGAAACGGCGGAAGAGTTCGGAGGGCTCCAGGCCCAGGGCGCCCTGGACGATGGCGAACCAGGGCACCGCCTTGCCGTCGTTGTAGAAGGTGTCGCAGGCCCGGGCGATGCGCGCGGCCTGGGCCAGGTCCCCCGGCGGGAACCCCGGGGAGGCGGTGACCAGGTAGGGGTTCGCCGCCTGGTGCTCCAGGCCGAAGGAGGCCGCCGTCTCGAAGAGCCGGGTGCCCGGCAGCACCGCCAGGCAGAAGATGTCCAGGTGGTTGGGCGCCAGGCCCAGGGCGTAGTCGAGGCTGGCCTTGAAGCCCTCCAGGTCGTCCCCGGGAAGGCCGTAGATGAGGTCGAAGCCGTAGGTGGCGCCGGCGCGGTGGAGCAGGAGGACCCGGCTCTCGAATTCATCCGGGTCGATGCGGCGGTTGATGTTTCTCAACACGGCGTCGTGGGCGCTCTGGAGGCCGATCTGGAGGGTGCAGCGGATGGACGCGAACAGCCTGGCCAGCTCGCGGTCGATGAACTCGGTGCGGATCTCGAAGAAGAAGTGGATGGCCGGCGCCTCGGCGGCGATGAGGCGCAGGACCTCCTTGGCCCGGGCGCGGTCGAAGTTGAACGTGGGGTCCAGCACGAAGATCTGGCTGACGCCCTTGGCCTCGAACAGGCGCAGTTCGGCCTCCACCCGCTCCATGGGGACGCGGCGGGTGCCCGTGCCTCCCCGGGACTCGAAGCAGAAGTCGCACTTGAAGGGGCAGCCCCGGCTCAGCTCCCAGAGCTGGCCCGGGTAGGCCGAAGGGTCCAGGGTCCCGTCCAGGTAGGGGCTGGGGAGCGCGGCCAGGTCCGCCACGGGGGCCGGGCGGAGGGTGGCCTGGAGGGCGCGGGGGTCCTGGCCCCGGAGCAGGTGCTTGACGGCCTCCACGATGAGGTCCTCGCCCTCCCCGGGCAGCACCAGGTCCATGGAGGGGTCGCCCAGGACGCCCTCGGGGTCCGCGGTGGCCTCCGAGCCGCCCGCGAAGATCACCAGGTCCGGCCGGCGCGCCCGCAGGACCCGGGCCACGGCCATCGTCAGGTCGCGGTTCCAGAGGTACATGGAGAACCCCACCCACCGGGGGGCGTCCTCCAGGATCCGGTCGGCGCAGGCCTCGGGGGTCTGGTCCAGGTAGAGGTCCAGCACCCGCACGGCGACTTCGGCGCCGAAGGAACGCCGCAGCACGGAGGCCAGCATGGCCGGTCCCAGGGGCACGGCCCGGGCCGAGGCTTCCAGATGTATGGCCACCAGAACCAGATCCATGCGTGCGGGCCCCCCACCTGCATCATAGGCGGGTCCCGCTGCGAAAGGGCAATGGGGGTATGCTGGCAGGGCACTCATCGGAGGCAACATGGGACTGGGCGGAAAGATCGCTTTGGGGTGCGGCGGCATCCTGGTGCTGTTCCTCGTGATCCTGGGGCTGAGCGCCGTGGGCTCCTACAATTCCCTCAACAGCCTCGGCCAGGGCGTGGACGCCCAGTGGGGGCAGGTGGAGAACGTCTACCAGCGCCGGGCCGACCTGGTGCCCAACCTCGTGGCCACGGTGAAGGGCGCCGCGGCCTTCGAGAAGGACACCTTCACGGCCGTCACCGAGGCCCGCGCCAAGGTGGGCCAGATCAACCTGGGCGGCAAGGCCCCGGCCACCCCCGAGGCCCTGGCCTCCTTCCAGAAGGCCCAGGAGGGCCTGGGCTCGGCCCTCTCCCGGCTCATGGTCGTGGTGGAGAAGTACCCCGACCTCAAGGCCACCCAGAACTTCCGTGAGCTGCAGGCCCAACTGGAGGGCACGGAGAACCGCATCGCGGTCGAGCGCATGCGCTTCAACCAGGCCGCCCAGGCCTTCAACACGAAGCGCAACAGCTTCCCCACCCTGCTCATCGCCGGGTTCTTCGGCGACCGGTTCCGTGAGAAGGCCTACTTCAAGGCCCAGGCCGGCTCCGAGACCGCGCCCAAGGTCGCCTTCTAGCCGCCATGCGGCGCCTCCTGGTCCTGCTCTGCCTGCTGGCGGGGATCCTCGGGGCCGCGCCCCCGCCGTCCCCCACCCGGTGGGTGACGGACGGCCCCGGCCTCCTGTCGCCCGCGGTGCGCACCGGCCTGGACCGGCGCCTGGAAGCCTACCAGCAGGGCACGGGCCACCAGGTGCTGGTGTGGATCGGCGAAACCACCGGCGGGGACCCGCTGGAGGACTGGACCGTCAAGGCCTTCGCGGCCTGGAAGGTGGGCCGCAAGGGCCTGGACGACGGGCTGGTGCTGTTCGTCCTGGCCGCGGACCACAAGGTGCGCATGGAGGTGGGCTACGGCCTGGAGGGGCAGGTGCCCGACGTGGTGGCCTACCGCATCATCCAGGAGAGCATCATCCCCGGACTGAAGGCCGGCGACCCGGACAGGGCGATCACGGAGGGGGTGGACCGCATCCTCAAGGTGGCGGGGGGCGACGCCGCCGCGGCGAAGGCCCGGCGCCCGCAGGGAGGCTCCTTCGATTTCGCCTCGCTGGGCCTCGGGACGAAGATCATCATCGGGCTGCTGGCGCTGGCCTTCCTGGGGCTGCTGGCCACCCACCCGTCCATGGCCATCTACCTCCTGCTCGACATCCTCACCTCGGGCCGGGGTGGCGGGGGGGGCGGGGGCGGCGGCGGAGGCGGGTTCTCCGGCGGCGGGGGCAGCTCCGGCGGCGGGGGGGCATCGGGATCATGGTGAAGCGCGGAGGACCGTCATGTGGGGCATGAGCCGCAGGCGCCTGAGGCAGTGCGTGGACGCCGGGAAGGTGGTCGAGGCCATCCGGGAGGCGGAGCGCGCCTCCTCCGGGGAGATCCGGGTGTCGGTGTCCCGGTTCTTCTGGGGCGATGTGGAGAAGGCGGCCGCCAGGGCCTTCAGCCGGCTCCACATGGAGGCCACCGCCGACCGCAACGGCGTCCTCATCTTCGTGGTGCCCAGCCGCCGGCGTTTCGTGGTGCTGGGGGACGCGGGCATCCACGCCAAGGTGGGGCAGGCCTTCTGGAACGATGTGGCCGCATGTCTGACCGCCCAGTTTGCCCGGGGCGCCTTCACCGAAGGGCTGGTGGAGGGGATCCACCTGGTGGGGGTCCGGCTGGCGGAGCATTTCCCCTGGGGCGGCGAGGCCGACCGGAACGAGCTGCCGGACGACGTGGACTTCCGGTAGTCCGCGGTATATTTCCCCATGGTCGTCGCCATCCTCGTCGGATTCGCCTTCGGTTTCATCGGGTCCATGCCGGTGGCGGGGCCCATCGCCCTGCTGGTGCTCCGGCTGGGGCTCAACCAGGACGCCCGCCATGCCCGCTTCGTGGCCATCGGCGGGGCGGTGGCGGAAGGGATCTATTCCCTGGCGGCCTTCTGGGGCCTCAGCACGGTCCTGGACCGGCACCCCCGGGTCCTGCCCGCCAGCAGGGTCGTGGGCGCCGTCCTCTGCCTGGTCCTGGGCATCATCCTCCTGCTGCACAAGCCCAAGCCCGGCCCTCCGCCGGGCCAGCCGGAACGCCGGAAGGGCACCAAGCGCAGCCTCCTGGGCGGCTTCCTCCTCACGGCCCTGAACCCCACGCTGCTGGTCACCTGGACCGCGGCCCTGGCGGCCCTCCACGCCACGGGCCTCGTCACGCTGTCCCCCGAACGGGCCGTGCCCTTCGCCCTGGCGGTGTTCCTGGGGATCGTCTGCTGGTTCTCCACGCTCCTCTGGCTGGTGAGGAGGTTCAAGGGGCGGTGGAGCCCCGCCTCGGTGGAATGGTTCATCAAGGGCATGGGGGCCGTCCTGGTGGGCGCCGCGGGCGTGGTGCTGCTCCGCGCCCTTACCGGGTGAGCCTGCGCCACCGGGTGCGCAGGCCCCACGCAAGGTAGGCGAGGGCCGAATTGCCGCGCCGGTCCCCGATCCTGCGCTCGACGGCGACGGGGCGATCCTCCTGGCGGCGGTCGGTCTTCCGCCGTTCCTCCTGGTGGATGGCGTGCAGCACGAGCCCGAAGAAGACGATGACGACGAGGATGAAATAGAGGGTGTCCAGCAAGGCCGCCTCCGACAGGATCTATCTTGCCACCGTCTCCGCGGGGCGGCCCGCCCCGAGTGCCTCCGCCCGCCGCCGGCCCTGCTCGAGCTGGTCCGGCGTGAGATCCCGCTTGAGGGTCTCCAGGGGCTGGGCGACCTGGCGGTTCCCGCCGGCCTCGGCGCGCGTGAGCCAGGCGTAGGCTTCCGTGGGGTCCCGGGGAACCCCCTCCCCCACGGCGTACATGAGCCCCAGGCAGCCCTGGGCGTAGGCATCGCCCTGGACGGCGGCCCGTTGGAGCCAGGTGCGGGCCTCCTGCAGGTCCCTGGGCACGCCCTCGCCCAGGTAGTACTTCACGCCGAGCTTGACCTGGGCGTCCAGGTCCCCGCGCTGGGCGGCCATGACGAAATACCGGAGGGCCTGGTCGGGGTCGCGGGACACGCCGTCGCCATCCTCGTGCATCATGCCGAGGATCATCATGGATTTCGCATCTCCCCCCGCCGCGGCCCGGAGATACCAGGCCACGGCCTCCCGCACATCGGCCGGAACACCTTCGCCCAGGTAGAACATGGAGGCGACCCGGGCCTGGGCCTCGGTGTCCCCGCGCTCCGCGGCGCCCAGGCAGGCGAGGAACGCAAGGGAGGGAGCGGGCGCGCCCCCCGTCACCCGCGTGAGGGGAATGGGGCCGGCCCCGTTCTGCCGGGAGGACGGCGTCACGGGACCGGCCACCAGGAGGCAGAAAGGCAGGCAGGGAAGGAACAGGGACCGCACCCGCATCTGCATGGCATCTCCATCGGCAAGTCAGCGAAGAGTCCGGGTCCCACGCGAGCTGGCCTCGACTCCTGGTTGGACTATCGGCAGGCCCCGGGCCGGGAGATAGCGGCATATTCGCGCAGGCGCCTGGGCGGCCCGGCCCGGGAGCTGAGACCGGTTGAGGGGTCTCGCGGAATCTTACGAGTGGACGCAAGCGCTGGGGATGTGGGGCCTGACGGACATCCCCGGGGCGGGCGGCTTCCGGGCCCCGCTTTGATTGTTAAAAAAAGAGCAATTTTTCAGGACAGGCCCATTATTGACCTGGGCGTGCATGCCCATCCTGGGCATTTCCTTTCCCCGACCGGCAGGCGCTTGAATTCCATGAGGCAGGCTTCCATGACCCAGCTCCCGATCCTTCTCCAGGGTTTCCAGAATCAGTCTCCCACGCACCAGGCCGCCCAGGGGGACATCCTGGAGTGGATCGCCGCGGCCCACGCCCGGGCGGAACTCACGCTCCAGCGCCCGGACTCGGAGGAGGCGCGGGAGGCGCTGACCCGGAAGCTGAAAAAGCTGGTGCTTCGCTTCGGGTGCAGCACCGACCGCATCAGCGCCCGGGGCGCCTTCCTGGACGATTTCACCCACACCGACTGGGACCGCATGCGGATCTTCCGGCTGAACGAATTCCCCTCGGGCAGGCCCTGCGGGGAGCGGAGCCGGTTCTACGGGGAGGTGTGCGGGCGCGTCTTCGAATCCTTCTACACCGACGAGCTGGAGCCGCCGCCGGTGATCATGCACGTGACCTGCACGGGGTACATCTCCCCCAGCGGCGCCCAGCGCCTGGTGGCGCACCGCGGGTGGGGACGCTCCACGGAGGTGATCCACGCCTACCACATGGGCTGCTACGCCGCGATGCCCGCCATCCGGCTGGCCGCTGGGCTCCTGGAGCGGGGGAAGGCCCGGGTCGATGTGGTCCACACCGAGCTGTGCACGCTGCACATGGACCCCGCCCAGCACCAGCCCGAGCAGCTGGTGGTGCAGACCCTGTTCGCCGACGGCGCGATCCGCTACTCCGTCTCCCGGGCGGAGGGGCCCGGCCTCGAGCTGCTTGCCGCCCGCGAGGAGATCGCGCCGGAGACCACGGACGCCATGACCTGGATGGTCTCCGATTCCGGCATGCAGATGACCCTGAGCCGCAAGGTGCCGGACTACATCCGCGCGGCCCTCGGCCCCTTCCTGGACGATCTGGCGGCGGGCGCGGGCCTCACGGCCGGAGCTCTTTTCCGGGACGCGGTCTTCGCCATCCACCCCGGGGGCCCCCGGATCATCGACGAACTCGCCGAGCACCTGGGCCTGCGCCCCGCGCAAGTGGAGGCCAGCAATGCCATCCTTCGCGACCACGGGAACATGTCCTCGGCGACCCTGCCCCACGTGTGGCAGGCCATCCTGGCCGACGCCGCCGTGGCGCCCGGGACCCTCGTCGTCTCCCTGGCCTTCGGGCCCGGGCTCACCATCGCGGGCGCCCTCCTCCGGAAGGCGGGGTGAGCGCGCCGGCCCTGGCCCTGCTCCCCTTCGCCCTGCAGGGGCTGACCATGGGCGTGGACGAGTTCGGTTTCCACCGGTGGCGGGACGTGCCCCGGTGGGAATGGGCGGGCCACCTGCTGGATACCGCCGTGTTCCTGGCGTGCCTGACGCTGCCGCTGGTCCTGGCGCCGACCGGGGGTCACCTTCGCGCCTACGGGGCGCTGGCGGCCTTCTCCTGCCTGCTGATCACCAAGGACGAGTTCGTCCACCAGCGCCTGTGCACGGCCTGGGAGCACTGGGTGCACGCCGTGCTGTTCATCCTGCACCCCCTGGTCCTGCTGGCCACCGCCTGGGTGTGGGTGGCCGGCGGCCCCCGGGGGGCGCTGGGCCTCCAGGTCGCGCTCGTGGGCGCCTTCCTCGTGGTGCAGGCCCTGGCGGGGGCGGGCCGGCGGCGCCGGCCGGAGATCGACAATCGCGTCTACGACAGCCTGGGGGAGCGCTGGTACGAGGCCGACGACGATCCCGTGGCCCTCCTGCGGGCGGAGTCACGCCTGCGCACCGCCTGGATCCTCGGGGAGCTGCCCGCGGCCTCGCACGTCCTGGACGTGGCCTGCGGGGCGGGGTTCCTGGCCAACCCCCTGGCGGCGGCGGGCCACCGGGTCACGGGCATCGATCTGTCCGGGGAGAGCCTGGCCGTGGCCCGCGGGCACGACCCCACCGGGACCGTGGCCTACCTCCCCATGGACGCCCGGAGCCTGGCCTTCCCCGACGGGCGCTTCGACGTGGTGTGCATGATGGATTTCCTCGAGCACCTCGAGGAACGGGACGCGGTGATCCGGGAGGCGGCCCGGGTCCTGAAGCCGGGCGGGTGGTTCTATTTCCACACCTTCAACCGGACCCCGCTGGCCGGCCTCGTGGCCATCCAGGGGGTGCGGCTCTTCGTGCGGAACACGCCGGAGCACATGCACGTGTACCACCTGTTCCTCAAGCCCTCGGAGCTGCGCGGCATCTGCGGCCGCCACGGGCTGGCCGTCGACACGCTGCGGGGCGTGCGCCCCCGGATCCTCTCGCGGGCCTTCCTGGGGCTGCTGGCCACCGGCAGGGTCGGGGACGGGTTCGAGTTCCTCTTCACCCCGTTCCTGGGCATGGGGTACTGCGGCCGGGCGGTGAAGGGGGACTGACTATACTGGAGGCCTGACTCCGAGGTCCTCCATGGCGTTCCTGCTCCAGCTGCCCCCCTGGCCCCACAAGGTGGACGGCGGCGTCCTCCTCCTGGTGGCCGCGCTCTTCCTGGCCTCGGTGCTGGCCCACCGCTACTGGCGGGCCAAGATCCGCCTGGAGGACGAGCTGGAGGCCCGGGACCTGGACGCCCGGCGCGCCTTCGAGCGCTACCGCGAGGCCTTCCGGGGTCTGACGGCGCCCGCGGCCTTCGTCGACCGGGTCTCGGGGCTGGTGATGGAGGCCACCCCGGGCTGGGCCGGCAAGGGCCTGCCCGGGCCCGGGGACGTGATCTTCCTGGAGGACCCCGCCCTGGAGGCGGCGTGGCGGGGGATTCCCGCCCCCGGGCCCGACCACGTGCCCGCGGGCCCCGGACCCCTGACCCTCCGGGGGCGGGCCTTCACGGCCATCTGCCTGGGCGGGGCCAGCCTGGGGGTGGTGCTCCTGGTGCCAAGAGAGGGCTGAAAAGAGGCCTTCCCGCGATAAACTGGTTTTTTGCCCCGAAGGAATGGAGACCGCATGCAGCTCAGCCAGTACCGCCAAGTCCGCATCGAGAAGCTGGAGAAGCTCAAGGCCCTGGGTCTGGACGTGTGGCCCCGCAAGGCCGAGCGCACCCACGGCATCGGGGACCTCCTGGAGGCCCACGACCGGGAGGGGGCCAAGACCACCAATGAGGAGCTGGAGGCCCTGGGCAAGGTCGTCAGCGTCATGGGCCGGGTGATCGCCATCCGGGAGATGGGCAAGAGCGTGTTCGCGACCATCACCGAGATGGGGGTGAAGCTCCAGGTGTACTTCCGCATGAACGACCTGGCCGAGCCCGGCTGGGAGGTGGTCAAGCTGCTGGACCTGGGCGACTTCATCTCGGTCACCGGCCCGGTCATGCGCACCAGGATGGGCGAATTGTCGGTCCGGGCCCGGCGGATCCAGTTCCTCACCAAGGCCCACAAGCCCCTGCCCGAGAAGTGGCACGGGCTGCAGGACAAGGAGGTGCGCTACCGCCGGCGCTACCTGGACCTGGTGGCCAACCCCGACGTCCTTCTCACGTTCCAGACCCGCAGCCGAATCATCGCCAAGGTGCGCAGCTACATGGAGGGCCAGCGCTTCCTGGAGGTGGAGACCCCCATGATGCAGCCCATCCCGGGCGGCGCCACGGCCCGGCCCTTCGTCACGCACCACAACGCGCTCGACATCCCCCTCTACCTGCGCATCGCCCCCGAGCTCTACCTCAAGCGCCTGATCGTCGGCGGCTTCGAGCGGGTGTTCGAGATCAACCGGAGCTTCCGCAACGAGGGCGTCTCCATGCGCCACAACCCCGAGTTCACCATGATGGAGAGCTACGCGGCCGGCGAGGACCTGCGGGACGTGATGGTGCTCACCGAGAACCTCTTCGAGACCGTGGCCGGCCACCTGGGCGCCGTGGAGCGCCCCTACGGCGTGGACGCCGAAGGCAATCCCCGCCTCATCAGCTACCGCACCCCCTTCCGCCGCATGACCCTCAAGGACGCCACCGCCCACTACGGCGGCTTCGACCGGGCCCTCCTGGAGGACGACGCCCAGATCCTGCGGCTGGCCCGGGAGGCCCACGTGGAGGACGCGGAGAAGCAGACCCCCGGCGCCCTGCTGGGCGCGCTCTTCGAGCACCACGCCGAGAAGGAGCTCATCCAGCCCACCTTCATCACGGACTACCCCGTGGAGCTGAGCCCGCTGACCAAGAACCTCCCCGGGGACGACCGGTTCGTGGACCGCTTCGAGCTCTTCATCGGCGGCATGGAGCTGGCCAACGCCTACTCCGAGCTCAACGATCCCGTCGTGCAGCTGGAGCGCTTCGAGGCCCAGCTCGCCGAGCGCGAGGCCGGCAACGACGAGGCCATGCTCCTGGACGAGGACTTCATCGAGGCCCTGGAGCACGGGTTCCCCCCCTGCGGCGGCCTGGGCGTGGGCATGGACCGCCTGGTCATGCTGATGACCGACAGCTCCAGCATCCGGGACGTCCTGCTCTTCCCGCTGATGCGCCCCATGGCGAAGGGCGCCGAGGACGAGGAGCTCTGAACCCGGTCAGGCTTCCCTGAAGCCCAGCACGGCCCCCGCCTCCCGCAGGCCGGCCAGGAAGGACAGGAGCCCGGGCAGGTCCGCCAGCCCGAGCTCCTCCGCCACGGCCGCCAGGGAGGCGCCCCGGGCCCGCGCCAGGAGGCAGGCCGCGGCCTCCGTCAGTTCCCGCCACTGGATGAAGCCTTGCGCGTCCCGGCTGGCCAGGAGGCGGCAGGCCCCGGGCTCGGGCGCGGGCGCCTCCCAGGTGGCCTCGTGGACGCGGTACGCGTAGGCCAGAACCTGGGTGGAGGGCGCCAGCACCAGGAGGTCTCCGGGGCGGGGCACGGCGCGCAGGCCCGCGGGGGGGGCCTCGTCGGGGAGGTGCTCCACCAGCTGCCTGACCAGCTCGAAGTGGGCCAGCTCCAGGAGGAAGGGCCACCGGTCCAGGCCCCAGGCCGAGGTGGCCAGCCAGCCCAGGAACGTGGCGGAGATGTCCCGGTAGAAGGGGCTCCGGAAGGTCCGGCTGGAAAGGAAGCCGGCGCGGCACGCTTCCCACGCCCCGGCCCCCTCGAGCAGGGTCCGGGTGAGGGGGAAGTCCTGGTCGACGGGTTCGCAGATGTCCTCCCGCACGGCGTCCCGGTAGTACAGGAGCCGGTCGCGGTAGCGCCGGAAGGCGGCCTGGTCCCCCCCCGGCAGGCCCCGGGCCGCGGCGAAGGCGCCCGGGTCGGCCTCGAAGGCGGCGGCGTCGGGATCCAGGGCCAGGGCCGCGAGGCTGCGCTGCAGGGCCAGGACGGCGTCAGGCATGGGCGGCCAGGGCCTGGTCGTAGGCCTCCTGAAGCGCGGCGCGCTCGGCGAGCAGCTCGGCCAGGGGCGGGATGTCGTTGTCCCGCTCCAGCAGCACGGGCACGGGCCGGCCGATGCGGGGCAGCACGAAGCGCATGAGGTCCACGACCGGATCGGCCACCGGGGCCCCGTGGGTGTCCACCACCAGGTCGCCGTAGCGGTCGTGGCCGGCGATGTGGATCTGGGCGACCCGGTGCAGGGGCATCCCCTCGAACCAGCGGTAGGGATCGAAGCCGAAGTTCAGGGAGTTCACGTAGACGTTGTTGATGTCCAGGAGCCAGCCTGCGTCGGCGCCCTCGAGGACCTCGGCGATGAAGGCCGCCTCGTCCATCCCCGCCTGCCCCAGCTCGGCGTAGTAGGTGATGTTCTCCAGCAGGAAGGGCACCGGGAGCCGCGGCTTGAGCTCCCGCGCCCGGGCCGCGGCGTGGCGCGCCGAGGCCCGGGTGAAGGGCATGGGCAGGAGCTCGTGGGTGGTGGCGCCGTCCACCGAGGTGAAGCACAGGTGTTCGGAGTGCCAGGGGCTCCCCGAGGCGATGAGGAAGCCCGCCAGGTCGGCCAGGTAGGCGTCGTCGAAGGGATCGAAGCCGCCCACCGAGAGGCTGAGGCCGTGGGAGATCACAGGGGCCCTGGCCAGGATCGTCCGGGTCAGGGCGGCCACCCTGCCGCCGTCCCCGATGACGTTCTCCGGGGCGATTTCCCAGAAGGGGACGTCAGGGGCCTCCCGGGCCACCGCCTCCAGGTGGGGGAGGCGGAGGCCCAGGCCGACGCCGGAGAAGGCCATGCTAGCCCCTCCCGCCGCAGCGGGGCACGCTGGCGCAGCGATGTCCGCAGCGGGGCACGCTCGCGCATCTCCGGCCGCAGCGGGGCACGCCGGCACATCGCCGCCCGCCGCAGCGGGGCACGCTGGCGCAGCGCCTGCCGCCGCACCGGCGCTGTTCCAGTTCCGGCGCCGGGGCGGTCTGGCCCGCCGGGGCGATCTCCCGGGCGGAGAGGGTGGGCGCGGCGGTGGCGGGCAGGCTGGAGCCCGCGGAGAAGAGGGTGGCGATGCCGATGAGGGTCGTGATCATGGTGCGCTCCGCGCGGCGCAGGCCGCACTGGGATCCCGGGGGATCCGGATGGGGTGAGGGCCCGGGGACGGCGTCCGCGGGGCGGGTCGAGGGGACAGTGTTTTTGCCCAGACTTAACGTCTCGAATTCCATTGCTACAAATCGGACCAAGACCGAATTTACTTGAGTGGAAAAATCGAATTAAATATATATTATAAAAGAGTTTATACACATATAAAACGGATGGGGCCGCTGTCCTGGCGGACGGCGGCCCCTTGCATTTCTTACGTTATAATAATTCCAATTCCCTTACTTGGCCGTGGGTTCCTTCCCTTCGGAAGACGTGGAGGACGAGGACGAGGATGGAGCGGTGGCGGCATGGGGCCAATCGACCACGGCCTGGTTCAGGCGGTCCCAATGCCCTTTGAGGGGGACCCTCTCCTGGACGAACTCCATGCCCTTGGGCACCAGCCGGACGAGGTGGTCGTTTCCCGCGCGGTAGTAGGCCAGGCGGGTGCGCTGCGCCTTCCGGGTGGCCTTGTAGGGGAACAGCCAGTGGTTCCTCTCGCCCGGGCCGCCCGGTTCGATGCCCTTGAGATCGGCCTTCATGGTGGTCACCCCGTGGGCGCCGACGATCCAGATCTGGTGCTGGCCGGGGCGGGTGTAGGCCAGCTGCTCGGTGCCGTTGCCCAGGAAGTCGCCCGTGGCGGCCAGGAGATCCTGGTCCACCGAGAGATCGCTGGTGTCGGCCGGTATCAGGTCGGATTTCGGGGTGTCGGCCCCCTTCTCGAAGTGGCCGGCCACGAAGCCCTGGGAGGGCTGCTTGAGGCGGGCCCCGTTGGTGAGGACCTTCCACCCCGGGGCGCCCTTGCGGGCGTAGACGAGGTCGGACACCCCGGTACCCGTCAGGTCCAGGGGGGCGATGAAGGTGTCCTCCCCCAGGTCGGCCAGGTCCGCGGGGCCGGAGGCGCCGGGGGCGGCCAGCATGGGGAATGCAAAGGCTTCGGCCGAGTCCTGGGCCACGATGCGGAAGGCGCCCTTGTCCAGGGACGCGAGGCGCTGGAGGGGCTGCAGCGGGTGGATCGCCCCCTCCCCGACGGCGTCGGGGGCGGGCTTGAAGATGCCGTGGACGAGGCAATGGGTGAGGGGGGTGGTGGCGTGGGCGGTGGCCAAGCCTGCGGCCAGGGCAGCCCCGAGGAGGATGCGATGCATGGAGGTACTCCTTTATGGATAAAAAATGGACGTTATGGCGCGCCAATCCATGAATGCAAGGAGAACCTCCAAGGTTCTGTATAAATTAAAAATCAGGCTTCCTCGGCCCGTTCCTTCTCCAGCTGGGCCAGGAACACTTCCAGCCACTTGGTGGAGAACTCGCCCTTGATGAAGTCCGGGTGGTCCATGATGCGGCGGTGGAGGGGGCTGGTGGTCTTGATGCCCTCCACGACGATGGTGTCCAGGGCGCGGCGCATGCGGGCCAGGGCCTCGGTGCGGTCGTTGCCGTAGGCGATGAGCTTGGCGACCATGGAGTCGTAGTAGGGCGGGATGACCGCGTCCTGGTGCATGGCGGTGTCCATGCGGATGCCGGGACCGCCGGGGAAATGGAGCGCGGTGATGCGGCCGGGGCAGGGGGTGAACTTCCAGGGGTCCTCGGCGTTGATGCGGCACTCGATGGCCGCGCCCCGCAGGACGATGTCCTCCTGGGCGTAGGAGAGCTTGCGGCCCGCGGCGATGCGGATCTGCTCCTTGACGATGTCCACGCCCGAGACCAGCTCGGTGATGGGGTGCTCCACCTGGACGCGGGTGTTCATCTCCATGAAGAAGAAGTCGCCCCGCGCGTCCAGCAGGAACTCGATGGTGCCGGCGTTGAAGTACCCCACGGCCCTGGCGGCGCGCACCGCGGTGTCGTGGATGCGCTTGCGCAGCTCGGGCGTGAGCGCAGGGCTGGGGCTCTCCTCGATCAGCTTCTGGTGCCGGCGCTGGATGGAGCACTCCCGCTCGCCCAGGTGGATGATGTTGCCGAAGAGGTCGCCGAGAATCTGGACCTCGATGTGGCGGGGCTCCAGGAGGTACTTCTCCATGTACACCGAGTCGTCCGTGAAGGCGGCCTTGGCCTCGGTGCGGGCGGTGTTGTACATGTCCGACATCTCGTCGGGGGAGTTGACGATGCGCATGCCCCGGCCGCCGCCGCCGGCGCTGGCCTTGACGATGACGGGGTAGCCGATCTTCTCGCCCCAGGCCAGGGCGTCCTCCACCGTCTCCACGATGCCGTCGCTGCCGGGCATGAGGGGCACGCCCGCGGCCAGCATGGTGGCCTTGGCCTGGGCCTTGTTGCCCATGGTGCGGATGATCTCGGCGTTGGGGCCGATGAACACGATGCCGCAGGCCTGGCACACGTCCACGAAGTGCGGGTTCTCGCTGAGGAAGCCGTAGCCCGGGTGGATGGCCTCGGCGCCGGTGACTTCGGCGGCCGCGATGACCTGGGGGATGTTCAGGTAGGACTTCCCGCTCGGGGGCGGGCCGATGCAGATGTCCTCGTCGGCGAACCGCACGTGCAGGGCGTTGCGGTCGGCCTCGGAGTACACGGCCACCGTCTGGATGCCGAGTTCCTTGCAGGCGAAGATCACCCGGAGGGCGATCTCCCCGCGGTTGGCGATGAGGATCTTGCGGAAGGGCGGCTCGCCGTTCTTGACGGCGGGCTTGCGGTTGGGGGTCGCGCGCTTGACGGGGCTCATGGCGCTAGCGCACCCGAACGGCGAAGAGCCGCTCGCCGTACTCCACAGGCTGGCCGTTCTCCACCAGGACCGCCACCACCTCGCCGGCCACGTCGCACTCGATCTCGTTCATGAGCTTCATGGCCTCGACGATGCAGAGGGTCTGGCCGGGCTTCACGTAGTCCCCGGGCTGCACGTAGCTGGGGCCGTTGGGCGTGGGGCTGCGGTAGTAGGTGCCCACGATGGGGCTGGTGATGAAGTGGATGCCGGGATCCTCGGGCTTCTCCTCCGCCGCGGGCTGGGCCGGGGCCACCAGGGTGTGGGTGGGCATGGCCGCCAGGGGCATGACGGGAACCGTGGAAGGCGGGGGCGGGACGGGGGCGGGGGCGCCGCCCTTGCGGATGCGGAACTTCACGCCACCCGTCTCCATCTCGAATTCGTCGATGTGTTCCCGGGCCACCAGGCCGATGAGGGCCTTGATGTCCTCCAGGCCCAGGGCGAGGGCTCCGGAGGGAGCCTTGGCGGGGAGGGCGCGGGGGGGAGCGGGTTTCTTGGCAGGACTCATGGGCACTCCACGGGGAGCATCAATCGACGCTCGGGGGTTCGTCCGGGGTTTCCGCGAGGACGGCGGCCTTGCGGGAGCGTCCCTTCAGGCCGGTCTCGTCGGGCCGGAATTCCTTGCTGGCGGCGTCCAGGATCCCGTTCACGAACTGGGTTCCCTCCTGGTCGCTGAATTCCTTCACGATCTCCAGCGCCTCGTTGATGACGATGGGGAAGGGTATCTCCTTCAGGAACATGAGCTCGTAGACCCCGAGGCGCAGGAGGTTGCGGTCCACCACGGCCATGCGGTGGATCTTCCAGTGCTCGGCGAAGCGGGTGAGGACGGCGTCGATCTCCTCCAGGTGCCCGTGCACCCCGTCAACCAGGCGCCGGGCGTAGTAGAACGCGTCCCGGTTCAGGTCCTGGATGGCGTTGAAGCCCGCGAACACCTCGTCGGGGAGGTAGTCCGTGAGATCCATGGCATAGAGCATCTGGAGGGCGTATTCGCGCCCCCGCCTGCGAACACCCATTACTTCGTCCCCTTCCTGGGTCCCGGAAGGGCGCGGAAGAGATCCACGGATTCCAGGAGCGTCATGGCTGCTTCCCAGCCCTTGTTGCCCATCTTGGTGCCGGCGCGGTCGATGGCCTGCTCCACCGAATCGGTGGTGAGCACGCCGAAGATGACCGGGATGCCCGCCTCCAGGCCCACCTGGGCGGTGCCCTTGGTGACCTCGTTGGCGATCATGTCGAAATGGGGCGTCCCGCCGCGGATGACCGCGCCCAGGACCACGATGCCGGCGTAGTTGCCTGTCTGGGCAACCTTCCTGGCCACCTGGGGCAGCTCGAAGGCCCCCGGAACCCGGATGAGGTCGATCTGGGCCTCGCTTCCCCCGTGCCGGAGGATGCAGTCCGTGGCGCCGCCTATCAACCGGTCCACGATGAATTCATTAAAACGTGCGGCAACGAGAGCGAACCGGTCGCCCTTTTCCACACGTAGCTGGCCCTCAAAGATCCCCATGGGAACCCCCCGAAAGGTGGTTGAATTGAAGACAATAGCACAACTGGAGGCAAAGTCGAATCAAAGGGGGTGCTCCAGGGCCAGGCCCGCGTCCGCAAGTCCCCAAGGCACAAGGTGATCAATCTGATCCCGGCCCAGGGTGATGCCGAAGAGTCGCCAAACGGCCAGGGAGTAAACGTCGGGCAGGTACCGGCCCCACATCTTCACCGGCAGCTCCCCCACCTCGATCGTGGGCGACAGGGCCAGCATGAGCATGTACTCGATGAGGAAGGACGCGTTGGACGCGATGCGGCCCGAGTAGGTGACGCCCGCGCGCTGCTCCAGGATGCGGGCCTCGTGGATGCAGGAGCCGAACTCGCTCTCCACCAGGTCGGCATGGGTGGTGAGGATCACCTCGGCGCGGAAGCTGCGCTCCCCCCCTTCCACGAAGGCCGGGAAGCCCTCGGCGAGCTCGGCGGGCGTGAGCCCCTTGCCGGCGTGGCGGGCCCAGTCCCAGTCCCTGGCCAGATCCACGAGGACGCCGGGTTCGGGCACCCTCAGGTCCACCAGGAGGTTGATGTCGTTGTAGCGGCCCCGGTGCTCCTCCTTCACGACGCCCACCACGGCGGGGTGGCGGCGGATGGCCTCCTCCATGGACTCCATCTCCCCGGGGGTGCCCACGAACTTGAGGCCGATGCCGTCGTCGATGCGCAGGTCCTCGGGCTTGAAGACCAGGACGCCGTCCCGGAAGGTGCGGCTCACGATGCGCTCGGCCTGGTCGTAGTCCTGGGCCATCTCCTGCTTGGAGGAGAGGAGCTCCTTCAGGGGGATGCCGTAGGTCTCCGCGCGCTGCTGGGCCAGGAGCCGGGCCCGCTCGTTGATGGCCCCCGCGAGCCGGTCCGCCACGCGCCGCGAGCACTTCTCGGCGATGCGCCGCAGCCGCTTGATGCGGGCCATGCCCAGGATGGTGCCGTCCTCCCGCAGCCCCAGCATCACGTCCGAGGGCGTGCCGGGGAAGAAGTCCTCGGGATGGTTCCGGTAGAGGCTGAAGAGCTCCTGCTCGCGGGGGCCCGGGTTCCTGCAGGAGGCGACGATGGCGTCCCGCAGCTCGTCCTTGGACCGCAGCCGCGTGAGCGTCACGGGCCCGGGGTGCACGGCCTGCTTGATGCCCGTGAGCAGGTCCCGGACCACGGGGGCCGAGATCAGGTTCTCGTACGTGGTCACCTGCGTGAGGAAACGGCCGTCCCCCCGGAGGGGGCAGTCCGCGAACCAGCGCGTGGCCAGCTCGAAGAGTTCTTTGCGGTGCGTGATGCTGGTCAGGTGCATGGATCCGTGCCTGGTTCTGCTTGATGTTACTCCCCCCGGCAAGGGCCGGGGCGCCCAATCAGGCCGGCTGCTGCTGGGTCATGCAGTGCATGGCGCCGAAGCCCCAGATGAAGTCGCCGCTGTAGATGCCCACCACCTCCCGGTCCGGGAAGAGGGAGGCGATGAGGTCCAGCGCGACCCGGTCGTTGGGGTCGTTGAAGACCGGCACCAGCACGAGGCCGTTGGCGACGTAGAAGTTCCCGTAGCTCGCCGGGAGCCGAATGCCGCGGTAGGAGAGGGGCCCGGGCAGGGGCAGCTCCACCACCTCCAGGGGCCGCCCGTCCTGGTCCGTGGCGGCCCTGAGGCGGCGCAGGTTCTCCTGGAGCGGGGCGTGGTTGGGGTCGTCCTTGCGGGGCTCCACCACCGTGACGACGGTGCGCTCCCCCACGAACCGGGAGAGGTCGTCCACGTGGCCGTGGGTGTCGTCGCCCTTGATGCCGTCGCCCAGCCAGATCACCTTGCGGATGCCCAGGTGCTCTGCGAAGGCCTTCTCGTAGCCTTCGCGGCCCAGCCCCGGGTTGCGCTCCTGCACGTTGCTGAGCAGGCACTCCTCGGTGGTGAGCAGCGTGCCCCGGCCGTTCACGTCGATGCTGCCGCCCTCCAGGACCATCGCGGCGCGCCGGGCCTTCACGCCCGCGGCGCGGGCCATGAAGGTCCCCACCTTGTCGTCCAGCTCGAAGTTGTCGTACTTGGCCCAGGCGTTGAAGCGCCACTTCACGGCGCCCAGCGCTTCCCCGTCCTTGACGAAGCAGCACCCGGAGTCCCGCAGCCAGATGCGGTCGGTGGGCAGGGCATGGAAGCGCACGTTGTCCGAGAGGGCCCCGGCCCGGTCCAGGACGCCCCGGGCCCGGGCCTCCATCGCCGCGTCCCGCACCAGGATCTCCACCCGCTCGCGCCTTCCCAGGTGGCGGATGATCTCGGCGAACACGAGGGGGATGGCGGCGAACTTGCCGGGCCAGTCCATGCGGTTGTGGGGCCAGGCCAGCCAGGTCGCGGCATGGGGCTCCCATTCTGCGGGCATTCGGATCATGAGTCCCTCAGTCCAGATACCTTCGGGGCAGGTCCCCGTAGGCGTCGATGCGGCGGTCCCGCAGGAAGGGCCAGTTGCGACGGGTGGTCTCCAGCAGCTCCAGGTCGATGTCGCCGATGAGGATCTCCTCCTTGTCGTGGCTGGCCTGGGCGAGGATGCGCCCGAAGGGGTCGGCCAGGAAGGAGCCGCCCCAGAACTCCAGCCCCTGGCCCGGGGCCTCGTCCCCGCGGATGTTGCCGGTCTCGAAGCCCACCCGGTTCACGCCGGCCACGAACACGCCGTTGGCGATGGCGTGGCCCCGCTGGATGGTGCGCCAGGCGTCGTACTGCGATTCGCCGTATTCCGCCTTTTCCGCGGGGTGCCAGCCGATGGCCGTGGGGTAGAAGAGGACGGACGCCCCCATCATGGCCGTAAGCCGGGCCCCCTCGGGATACCACTGGTCCCAGCACACCAGGGTCCCCAGCCTGCCGAAGGTGGTGTTGTGGGCCTTGAAGCCGAGATCCCCCGGGGTGAAATAGAACTTCTCGTAGTAGAGCGGGTCGTCGGGGATGTGCATCTTGCGGTAGAGGCCCTTGATGGCGCCGTCGGTCTCCAGCACCGCCAGGGTGTTGTGGTAGAGCCCCGCGGCCCTGCGTTCGAAGAGCGAGGCGAGGATCACCACGCCGCACGTGCGGGCCACTTCGCCCAGCAGGTCCGTGGCCGGCCCCGGGATGCTCTCGGCCAGGTCGAACAGCGCGATGTCCTCCCGCTGGCAGAAGTACTGGGTCTGGAAGAGCTCGGGCAGGCACACCACCTGGGCGCCCCGGGAGGCCGCCTCCACCACGAAGGCCGCGGCCCGGCGGAGGTTCTCCTCCGGCTCGGGCCCGCAGGCCATCTGGACCAATCCAACTCGGAAGTGCTTGGGGGACAAGGCGGACCTCTGAAAAGGGGAACCCAGGATAGCAGGTCGGTTTCCCGGACGCCTTGACGGGAGTGTGCCAATAGTCGAATCGTTATTTATAAAGGGCTGCGGCGTTTGTGGGTTCAAGGAGTGAATCCAGGCCCCCTGCGACCAGGACCTTTCCGCCGGGAAGCAGCGTCGCGGTGCCGTTCCTGACGCCATCCTCCTGTTTGGCCGCGGGAACGAACGCCATCCGGGCGGGATCGAACAGCTCCGCCTGCCCCGTGACGGTGGACCCTCCGGCCGCGGGGCTTCCCCCCGTGATCAGGACCGGGCCACCGGGAAGGAGGGTCGCGGTGTGGTCGCGGCGGGGCACCCCCATGGCCTGGGCGGCGGTGAAGGTGGGGGCGGCCTGGGAGAGGTCGCACACCTCGTTCCCGGCCAGGGCGCCGCTCGCATGCCCCCCGGCAAGGAGCAACCGGCTGCCCGGCAAAAGGGTCGCCGTATGGGCCGATCGCGCCTGGAGCATGGATCCCGCCACCGCCAAGGTCCGCGTGGCCGGATCATAGACTTCCACCTCGGCGGAAGCCTGGCCGCCCGCAATGATTACCCGGCCGTCCTCCAGCACGGTGGCCGTGTGCCGTGTCCGCCCCCCGGCCAGGGCCGCCGGACACGGGGCGAAGGTCCCCGCGGCGGGATCGAACACCTCCATGGAGGCCAGGGGCGCGCCGGCGGCATCCTCGCCCCCGATGATCAGCACCTTGCCGGCATCGGGCCCGACGGTGAGGAGGGCGGCGGCGTGGTTGCTCCGGGGCGTGGCCATGGAACCCAAGGGGGACACGGTTCCCGAGGCCGGGTCGTACCGCTCGGCGCTGGCCAGGGCGCTCCCGCCCATGCCTCCCGCCAGAAGAACGCTCCCGTCCTGCAGCAGGGTGGCGGTGTGGGCGTAGCGGGGCGTCCCCATGGCCGCGGCGGGGGCGAAGGCGCCGGCGGCGGGATCGTAGGTTTCCATGGACGCCGTTGGCACGAGACCGGCGGCGTAGGTGAGACCCCCCGCCACCAGCACCTTGCCGGACGGGAGGAGGGTGGCGGTGTGGTGGGCTCGCGGGGTGGCGAGGTCTCCCGTGGCCGTGAAGCTCCCCGCGGTGGGCGCCTGGGCGGGACGGGGGCCACCTTGGCCCCCGCCGCCACAACCGATGGCCAGAAGGGCCCCGAAGGGTATGAAAAACCTAAATAAAAATTTCATGGATGGACCTCTCGTGCAATAAGTGATTCAAATCAGTCCCGGGTTTCAGCCAGGGAACCGATTCCCTTTCATTTCTTTGGATGACTATATATCTGCCTGTATTAAAGGCGTTTAGTCATGAACATCCCTCCGGGGCTTGGCGCCGGGGCGCCCCGGCAGGATGAAAAATTCTATAAATTAATACCTTCTTTGGGCACTCCTGATGACCCTGCTGGTAATCCTGGATCGCCCGTGTTCCGAACTTGCGCCCTGAACCGAGGCCCTTTTCGGACGGCGAAGGCTGCGCCGTGGCCGTGGACGGCGGCACCGTGCGGGTCGCGCGGGCGAGAACGGATGGGGCCGCCCAGGCCTTCGGCGACCCCTGGGTGCCCTCGGAGGCCTATGCGATCGCGGCCGCGCGCCGCTGGGACGCCAGGGAGCGCAGTCCGGGCCGGGACGAAGGAAGGAATGGGGTGAATCCAAACCAGGGCCGGTTCAGACCCGGTCCAACAACCTCAACAACCCATCCAGAATCGTAAGCGGATGCGGCGGGCACCCCGGGATGAACAGGTCCACGTGGATTCCGGCCCCCACGGCGCCGCACAGCTGCTCCTCCTGCTCCAGGTAGGGGCCGCCGCTGATGGCGCAGGCGCCCACGGCGATGACGAGCTTGGGGTCGGGGGTGGCCTCGAGGGTCTTGGCCAGGGCCAGTTCCATGTTGCGGGTGACGGGGCCGCAGATGAGCACGGCGTCGGCGTGGCGGGGGCTGGCGACGACCTGGATGCCGAAGCGGCCCAGGTCCCAGCCGATGGTGCCCAGGACGTTCACGTCCACCTCGCAGCCGTTGCAGCCGCCCGCGCTCACCACGCGAAGCTTGAGGGAGCGGCCGAAGAGGGCCAGGGCCTTGGCCTCCAGGGCCTCGGCCACCCGGTAGCCGGCGCCGGAGCGCACCAGCAGGTCCTCCCGGGTGCGCGTGGCCAGGCGGAACTCGTCCGTGAACCGCAGGCTCCTGTCGGGGCAGGCGTCGGTGCAGGCGGTGCAGAACAGGCACCGGCCCAGGTCGATGGCCAGGCCGGGCACGGCGCTGATGGCCTCGGTGGGGCACGCGTCCATGCAGGCCCTGCAGTCCGGGGGGCAGGGGCCCTCGGGCACCTCGGGAAGGCCGCGGAAGCGGTCCGGCATGGCCGGGACGACGTCCGGGTAGTGGTTGGTGCGGTGCCCTTGCCGCAGTCGGGAAGCCAGGATCTTCAGCATCAGAGGTCGAACCCGCAGTATGAGAGGTTGAAGCTCTTGTTGCACAGGGGAAAGTCGGAGATCTCCTCGCCCCGCAGGGCCAGGGCCAGTCCGGTCCAGTTGTGGAAGGAGGGGTCCACGATCTTGTAGCGGGAGAACCGGCCGTCGTCGTCCGTGAGGGCCAGGTGGGCGATCTCCCCGCGCCAGCCCTCGGTCATGCCCAGGGCCAGGTGGTTCGGGGGCAGGGCCCGGGGGGCGTCGACGTGGACCGGTCCCGGCGGCAGGGCCCGGAGCACGTCCAGGGCCCAGCGCAGGAACTCGACGCTGGCCTGGATCTCCTGGGTGCGCACCCGGGCGCGGGCCGCCACGTCGCCCATGTCCTCGTTCACGGCCGGAATGGCCGCCTCCAGGTAGGGGCCGAAGGGGTGGTCGCGGCGCACGTCCCGGTCCAGGCCGCAGGCCCTCGCCGCGGGCCCTACCATGCCGATGTTCTTGGCCTGGGCGCGGACGATCCGCCCGGTGCCCTCCAGCCTCGCCAGGACCGACGGGGTGTGCCAGAGCAGGTCCACCGCGTTGGCGGTGTCGCCCGCGGCGGCCTCCAGGCGCCCACGCAGGTCGTCGATGCGGGCCGTGTCCACGTCGAAGCGCACGCCCCCGGGCCTCAGCAGGTCCCGGCCCAGGCGGCTGCCGCAGAGCACCGCGGTCATGTTCAGCCAGTCGCCCCGCAACCGCCCGCAGTAGGAGAGGGTGGGGAGGAAGCCCACGTCGCCGGCGATGGCGCCCAGGTCCCCGGTGTGGTTGGCCAGGCGTTCCAGCTCCAGGGCCACCGCGCGGATGAGGTTGGCCCGCAGGGGCACCTCCAGGTCAAGCAGGCCCTCGACGGCCAGGCAATGGGCCCACAGGTGGCCGATGGTGGTGTCGCCCGCAGCGGTCTCCATGTGCTTGAGGGTGGAGCGGTGGGGCCCTCCGGCCAGGGTGCGCTCGATGCCGCGGTGCTGGTAGCCCAGGGCGATCTCGAGGTTGAAGACGGTCTCGCCGTTGCACTGGAAGCGGAAGTGGCCGGGCTCGATGACCCCCGCATGGACGGGGCCGACGCCCACCTCGTGCACCTGGCGGCCCTCCACCCGGTAGAAGTCGGCCACGCCGGGCCGGATGGGCCCGGTGCGGTCCCAGGCGTCCCTCGGGGTGCCCAGGGCGCGCTGGTAGCGCACGGGCTTGAACCAGGGGTGGCCGAAGATCTTCAGGCCGCGCTGTTCGGCGATCTCCCGCTCGAAGAGGTGGGCCTCGGGGCAGCGGGGCGTGATGGACGGGAATCCCGCGGCCGGGAAGGTGGTGCGCACCGCCCGGAGCACCGGGCCGGCCCCGGAGGCCAGCACCGCGCAGCCCGCCAGGTCCGGGCCCACCGAGAGGGCCACGAGCCGGTGGCTGTCGCCGCAGGACTCCACGATGAATTCCTGGAAGTCCGGGAAGGAAAGGAGGGGCACCTCGGAAAGGGGGATGGCGGTGCCGTTGATGATGGGCGCGCTGGTCACGGCTGGCCCTCCACCAGGAGCGCCGCCCGGGCCAGCAGGGACTGGAGGGGGCCCGGAAGCCAGGTGCCCAGGATCAGCGCCAGGGCCAGCGCCAGGACCAGGGGCGCGGTGAGTCCGAAGGTGTCCTCGTAGTGGGTGCGCACGCTGGCGGGGTTGGGGTTGCCCTGAAGCACGGGCAGGATCACCGAGCCCATGGCGGTGAAGATGGCGGCCAGCAGCGCCAGGAAGAGCGAGCCCGCCATGAGGTGCCCACCGCCCAGGGCGGTGGACGCGATGCCGAAGATGCTGGTGAAGGGCGCGAAGGGGGGCGAACCCACGATGGCCAGGAAGCCCAGCAGGAAGCACCAGCCCGACACCGGCAGGCGCCGCATGGCCCCGCTCACGTCGGCCAGGCTCTTGCTGGAGAAGCTCCGCACGATGTTGCCCGAGCCCAGGAAGAGCACGCTCTTCACCAGGGCGTTGGCCGCCACGTGGAAGAGGGCGAACAGGGTGGCCTTGCCGCCGATGCCCACCCCGAAGGCCAGGATGCCCATGTGCTCGACGCTGGAATAGGCCAGGAGCCTGCGCAGGTCCCCCTGGCGGATCATGAACACGAAGGCCCAGGCCATGGACAGGAGCCCCATGCCCACCAGCAGCTCCCGGCAGAAGAGCCCCAGGCCCGCGGCGGCCATGATCGAGAAGAAGCGCAGCAGCGAGAGGAAGGCCATGGTGGTGACGCCCCCGGCCAGGATGGTGCCCACGATGCCCGGGGTCTCGCCGTAGGCGTCGGGCTTCCAGGTGTGCATGGGGGCCAGGCCCATCTTGGTGCCGTAGCCCACCAGCAGGAGCACGAACCCGGCCTTGAGCCAGGGGGTGGGCATGGCGCCGGCGTTGGCCACGAGCCGGTCGATGTAGATGGGTTCGCCCAGGCCGCCCTGCTGCGCGGCGTAGGCCACGAAGAAGGTTCCCAGGAGCGCCAGGGCCATGCCCACCGAGCAGATCAGGAGGTACTTCCAGGTGGCCTCGAGGCTGCGCTTGTTCTTGTTGTAGTAGAGCAGCGGGGTGGTGGACAGGGCCGTGGCCTCCATGCCCACCCACAGGACGCCGGGGTGGCGCGAGGTGGCCACCAGCGAGGCCATGCCGAGGAAGCCCAGCATGGCCACGCCGAACACGCCGAAGTTGCGTTCCATGCGCAGGGCGAGGTAGGCCGGGGCGTAGAGGGAGCACAGGGTGAAGATCGTGGAGACCACCAGGAGCATCCATCCGCCCAGGGCGTCCAGGCGGAACCAGGCGTCGGGCTGGAGGTGGGAGGAGCGGGTGAGGGCCACCAGCACCAGGGCCAGGTGGAGCACGCCCGCCACAGGCAGGACCCGGGCCCGGTGCAGGCCCGGCTTCATGAACCACACGATGGCCGCGGCGATCAGGGGCATGTAGATGAGGGCGAGGATCACGGGGTCAGTCCTTCAGGTGCGCCAGGCGATGGGTGTCCTGGGAGTCGAAGGCGGTCTGGATGTGGTTGATGACGATGCCCATGACGAAGATCCCCACCACCAGGTCCAGCAGCACCCCCGTCTCCACGAGGAGCGGCATCTGCTTGACCAGCAGGAGGCTGAAGAGGTACACCCCGTTCTCCAGGACCAGGTAGCCCACCACCTGCAGGAGGGCGCGCTTGCGGGTGGTCAGGAGCAGGAAGCCCGTGAACAGGGCCATGATGGAGGCCGGCACGAAGAGCGTGCCCAGGTTGCCCGCCTGGAGGGGCAGGCGCCGGGCCAGGATGAAGGCCAGGCCGGTGCCGGCCGCGGCCATCACCAGGGTCAGGGTGTAGCCCACGTAGGGATCGGGCTCGCGCTGGGGCTTCATGCGGTCCTGGGCGCGGTTGAGCATGGCGGGGATCACCACGCCCTTGATGGCCACGGTGCTGAAGGCCATGAGGAGCACGTGGAAGGGCCAGTGGTCGTGCATGACCAGGAGCAGCAGGGCCAGGAGCCCGCCCTGGATGGCGGCGAGCTGGATGCACTTGCTGACGCGGCTGCTGGCCACCAGCATGAAGTTGATGAGCATGATCGCGGCGAGCAGGAGGTTCGGAGTCATGGTTCAGGCCAGAAGGAGGAGGAGGAAGCCGAAGGTGCCCGAAACCACGGCGGCGATGAGGGCCTGGGAGACCCGGCGCATGCGCAGGCGGGCCATGATGGACTCGAGCACCCCCACGGCGCAGGCAAGCAGGGCCATGCCACCGAGGAACGCGGGCCAGTCGATCCACCACGCGCCGCGCAGCGGCAGGCAGAGCTTGACCACCAGGGCGCCCAGCACCCAGAGCTTGAGGCTGGCGCCGTAGAGCACCGCGGCCAGGGGCGGCCCCGAGTGGTCCAGCACCATCACCTCGTGGATCATGGTGAGCTCCAGGTGCGTGTTGGGATCGTCGAAGGGGATGCGGCAGTTCTCGACGAGGAAGACGATGACCCAGGCCGTGAGCACCAGCGCCAGGGGCCCGCTGGCGGCGCGCCAGCCCTGGCCCGCGGCGGTGAGCATGGGGGCCATGGAGGGCTCGCCCGAGAGGCGGGCCAGGGTGGCCAGGCCCATGAAGAGGGCGGGCTCGGCCAGGACCGCGAAGGTCACTTCGCGCGCGGCGCCCATGCCCTCGAAGGCCGATCCGGTGTCCAGGGCCGCCAGCACCACGAAAAAGCGCGCCACGCCGAAGAGGTAGGCCAGCACCACCGCGTCTCCGGCGAAGGACACGGGGGCCGTGGCCGAGCCCATGGGGATGAGCAGCGCCGCGGTGAAGGGCACCGCCACCGACACCGCGGGCCCCGCGAGGAAGACGCCGGTGGTGGTCCGGCTGAACACGGCGCCCTTGCGCATGAGCTTGGCGAGGTCGTAGTAGAGCTGGAGCACGGGCGGCCCCAGCCGCCCCGCAAACAGGGCCTTGACCTTGTTCACGATCCCCGGGAGCAGCGGGGCCAGGGCCAGCGTCAGGGCCATCTGGGCCAGGAGCACGAGGGCGGGCTGTGCCAGGTTCCGGATCATTTCAGGGTCCACGCGAAGAGGGCCACGAGGGTGAGCACCACGTAGAGGAGGTAGATGGGCAGGTGCCCGGCCTGGAGGAAGCGCAGCCAGCTCAGCACCGAGGCCACGAAGGAGGCCGCGGGGTTCAGGCCGCGGTCCAGGAGGGTGTCGGGGGCCTGGGACTGGAAGCGGGCCTCGCGGGGGAAGAGCCCCTGGATGCGGGGGATGCGCTCGATGGGCAGGAGCAGCCACCGGAAGGCGTCCGTGAGCATGCGGGAGAAGCTGGAGGCCGTGTACTGGATGCGGGCCGTGGGGGCGGCGTAGCCGCAGTCCCAGGTGACGGCCCGGGTGGAGGGGCCCCTGCGGATGGCCTGCCACACCGCCAGGCCCATGGGGATGCCGATGACCGCCACCAGGGAGAGCGACCCGAGGCTGGCCAGGCTCCCCAGGGAGGGCAGGCCCGGGCCCAGGTCGCGCGCCGCCGCCTGCAGGGCGGGGGCCAGGGCGGCCGGGAACAGGCCGATGAACAGGCAGATCCCGGCCAGCACGGCCATGGTCCCGGTCATGCTGCGGGGGGACTCGTGGGCGGGGGCGCCCAGGTCCTTCCGGGGCTCGCCCAGGAAGACGATGCCGTAGGCCCGGGTGAAGCAGGCCACGGTCAGGGCCCCGATGACGGCCAGCGAGGCCAGGGTCACCACGGACCACACCCAGCCCTGGGGCTGGATGCCGCGGAAGGCCCCCAGGTAGATGAGCCACTCGCCCGCGAAGCCGTTGAGGGGGGGCAGGGCGCAGATGCCGAAGGAACCCGCCAGGAAGAGGAAGGCCGTGCGGGGCATGGCGCGGGCCAGGCCTCCCAGCCGCTCCAGGTCGCGGGTGCCCGTGGCGTGCATCACCGACCCGGCGCCCATGAAGAGCAGGGGCTTGAGGAGGGCGTGGTTGAGCAGGTGGAAGAGGGCGCCGGCGCCGCCCAGCAGCACCAGGGCGGGCAGGCCCAGGGTCTTGCCCGCCAGGGCCAGCCCCAGGCCCAGGGCGATGACGCTGACGTTCTCGATGGAGCTGTAGGCCAGGAGCCGCTTGAGGTCCTTCTGGCCCAGGGCGAAGGCCATGGACATGATCCCCGAGGCAGCGCCCAGGCCCGTGAGGAGTCCCGCCCACCAGAGCGGCGGGTCCGGGGTCCAGGCGATGATCCGCAGGATCCCGAGGATCCCCATCTTGAGCATGAGCCCCGACAGCAGGGCGCTCACGTGGCTGGGGGCGGCCGCATGGGCCCCGGGGAGCCACACGTGGAGGGGCCCCACACCGGCCTTGAGGAGGAAGCCCCCGAGGAGCAGGAGGAAGGCCGCGGTGCCCGCGGGCGTGGAGGCGAAGCCCGCGCGCACGGGCCCCAGGTCGAAGCCGGTGCCCGTGCCCAGGGCCAGCAGGGCGAAGCCCGCGAAGAGCATGAGGGCGCCGGTGTGGGAGGCCACCAGGTAGATCCACCCGGCATCGCGCACCGCGGCGTCCTGGTCGCTGGTGGTGACCATCAGGAAGGCCAGGATCGCCATGATCTCCCAGCCGAAGAGGAAGAGCACGGCGTTGGCCGCGGCGGTGAGCAGGACCATGCAGCCCACCGAGATCCCGAAGAAGAGCCGCAGGGTCGGGGCGGTGTCGGCGTGGGTGCCGTCGCTCCAGTAGCCCTCGGCGTAGAAGGAGAGGATGGCGGGCACCAGGGTCGCCGGCACCAGGATGAAGGTCCCGATGGGGTCCCCCCTGAAAAGGAAATGGGCCCCGGGAAGGGCCCACCGCAGTTCGGCCTGCCAGGCCAGCCCCCCGTAGAGGACGCTCCCGGCGAGTCCGAGGGCGCACAGGGCGGAACCGGCAAGCATCCAGGACACCGCGCGCCCCCCGCGGGCGGGCCACGCCAGGCCGGGCACCCCGGAAAGGGTGGCCAGGAGCAGTGCGCTGAAATAGAGACTCTGAAGCACCATCGTTCCGCCGGAGCAGCACGGTCCCGGTTCGATGCTCGGAGTTCTTCCTGGGGTGCGTCGTATCGGGGCGTGGCTCCGAAGAGTCTATCATTTAATCCCCATCCGCTGCCGCGGCCGGAATAATGGAGACCATGAGCCCGCATCGCCCCCCCGTCCATTCGCGGCGGCACCATCGATACCTGCGCGTGGCCCGGAAGCGGACCGTGAGGGCCCTCCAGGGCCACCTGAACCTCGAGACCGTGCCCCACGGCATCGGCAAGGCCATCGGGACGACCCTGGACCTGCTTCCCCTGGACGCCAACCTCCTCACCAAGCAGGGCGCGGACCGAAGCAAGATCCTGAACCGGCAGCTGGCCTGGTCCATGGCCTTCATCGCCGGTGCCGTCAACGCCGGCGGGTTCCTGGCCGTGAAGACCTACACCTCCCATGTGTCGGGCACCTTCTCCCGTTTCGCCGACGAGCTGGCCCGGGGCCGCATGCGCCTGGCCTACGCCGCGCTGGAGATCCTGGTGTGCTTCACCCTGGGCGCGTTCACCGCGGGCACCCTGATCAACCTGGGCCGGCGCCTGAAGTTCCGGGCCCACTACGCCCTGAGCCTGATGATCGAGGCCGGCCTCCTCCTGCTCTTCGGGCTCATGGGCGCCACCCTCAGCCACCAGCGGGAGTTCTTCCTGCCCATGACCATCATCCTCCTCTCCTTCATGATGGGGATGCACAACTCCGTGGTCACCAGCATCTCCAACGCCGAGGTCCGCACCACCCACATGACCGGAAACCTCACCGACTTCGGCATCGAGCTCAGCCGCCTGGTGTACCCCAACGTCTTCCACCGCCGCGGCAGCGACCCCATCCGGGCCAACCGCGACCGCCTCAAGCTGCATGGCCTGATCCTGCTGTCCTTCGCGGGCGGCGGTTTCGTGGGGGCCGTGGGCTTCCGCCACGTGGGCTACAAGGTCACGGTCTTCCTCGCTGCCTTCCTGTTCATCCTGGCGGTGCGGCCCGTGGTGCACGAGCTGCGGGTGCGCTGGCGCATGATGGGCGGGATGCCGGACTACACTGATGCCAGGGCGCTGGCGCGGGACCTTTTCATCCGGGGGAAGTAGGCCGCTTCTTCGCCTTGGGGGGCTCCGGCGCGGGGGGCTCGGGAGCGGGGGGCGGCGGCGGGACCACGGTGAGGGCCGCGTCCACGAAGGTCCGGAACCGCTTCCAGTCGTCGCGCTGGTCCTGCACGCCCTCCTCGCGGCGCTCGTAGGGATAGAGCACCTGCCTGCGGGTCTGGCGCAGATGAAGGTCCAGGGTCAGCCCATCGCGCTTCGCGGTCCAGTGGAGGGTGCGGAAGGGCGTCTCCAGGTCCGCTTCGGGCGTGGCGGGGGCCTTGGGGGCGCGCAGGTGGAGGGTGGCGTGCCAGTCCCATCCGGGCCCGTCCTGCACGGCGACCGGCAGGCGCCGGGGCTGGCCCAGCCGCTGGATGGACGCGGGGCTGGGCGGGAGGCCGAAATGGGGGAGGAGCCATTCCGAACCCGTGGGCTCCAGGGCTTCGGGCACCTCGAAGGCCACCTGCGCCTGGAAGGTCTCCTGGCCGTCCTTGGGGTCCGCCAGGCGCGCCAGGTCCCACCTGGACCCCGCGGGAAGGTCCAGCAGCGTGGCGCAGCGCTCCCGCACGGCCTTGGACCCTCCGGAGAGGGCCAGGTGCCGGAGTCCCGCGCCGCTGCCCGTCTCGGTGACGGAGAGGGTGCCCTTGAGGCCGCCGCTGTCGGTCTCGGTGCCTTCCAGGCGCACCTCCACCCTGGACGGAACGATGGCCGCCGCGGGGATCTCCGCCCAGGCCGCGCCCTGGGCGGTGCAGATGAGCACGCGCCCGCCCCGGTGGGCCTCTCCCAGGCGGCCCAGGGGCGTGAACTGCTCCGTGAGGTCGACCAGCAGGAACCGGCCCAGGGGCGTGACGACCTCCGCGGGCATTCCCGAGGTCTTTTCCAGCCGGATGCCGGCGATGACGTGGTTGAAGGCGAAGGGGCCCACGGGTTCCCCTGGCTCGATGGAGCCCTCCACGATGCGGGCCTTCACGGGGACCGCCTCGAGACCCGCGTCCCTGGCGGCCGCCATGAACAGCCCCGCCAGATCCTTGCAGTCGCCGAACCGCGCGCGGAGGACCTCCCTGGGGGATTCGGGAACCCAGCCCCGGTCCGGTGTCAGGTAGACCTGCTTGTAGGTCATCTCCCGCTGCATCCAGCGCCGGATGGTCCGGAGCGCGTCCAGCCCGGTGGCGCCGGCGAGGTCAACGGGCCTGCACGGAAGGGTGCGGGCCTCGTAGACGCCGTGGACCCATTTCGCGTAGGTGTCCCAGCTGGCGAGGTCGGGGACGTTCTTCAGGGAGGCGTCGGCAAAGGCCAGGGCCACCCAGGGCAGGAAGTTCCTGGCGCCGGGGGCGGCGGCTTCGTTCCGGGGCAGGGCGGGCAGGTCGCTTAGGGCCAGGGAGGTGGCCTTGGGGTCGGGCTGGGGGAAGAGGGGCGGGAAGTGGCGGGTCTCCAGCCGCAGGCTGACGCCCTCCGTGGAGGTGGCGGTGAACCATCCCACCGACTTGGCCATCGCCAGCTCCCAGCGCCGGATGGGCCGGGCCTCGAGGATGGTGGAGCCATCCAGCGGGCCCAGGGGATGGGTGATGGTCTCCTCGGATTCGAAGGCCACGTAGCTGCCCTTGACGACCCGGTCCAGGACGGCGACCGTGGTGGTGCCGGTGGAATAGTCCGCGGCGCTCCCCCCGCCCACGGTCTCGATGAAGTCCCGGTCGAGCCTCACGACCTCGCCGTCGGGGCGGAGGTTCCAGCCCTTGAGCTTCCTGATCCGGCTCGAGGCGCCGCCCAGGCCGTGGATGAAGTAGCCGCCCTGGTCCAGTCCCCGCTCCGTGCGGATGTGCACAAGGCGGAAGTTTCGCTTGCGGATTTCTCCGTCGCCCCGATAGGCGAATTCAGTGCGGTCCAGGATCACCCAGGCGTCGGGGTCCCCGGCGGGGGTTTCCGAGGCTCCCTGGATGGCGTGCGGCATGGCCCAGTCGGGCAGGCCCCGGATGGCCTGGGCCGCGAGGGCCGGGGCGAGGAGCGCGAGGAGGGCGAGGCTGCGTAAGCTCATGGCTTCCTCTCGAGGATGAGCTGGGTCGAGCCGGCTTCCCGGATCCAGCCCAGGAAATCCTTGAACGCGCTCCACCGGCCCGGGTTGGCCATCGCCTTGACGACCTTGACCTGGAGCGTGGCGACCCCCTCCGGGCCCCCGGGGCCCTCGACGAGCTCGGCGGTGAGGCTCACCGAGCCGAACTCGTTGGACCGCTGGTAGGGCGGGGCGCCCTTCCACGCGTAGCCCGGGGGCAGGAGGAAACGGCTCACGGCAAGGCGTTCCAGCTGGTAGGGAAGCACGATCCACTCCGACCTCGTCTCGGGGAGGGCGTCGGGAACGGACAGGGCATAGGGCGTCATGGGGAAGGGGTCCACCCGGCGATGCCTGCCCACGGCCCGGTCGATGCGGCCCTCGGCCTTCCACTGGATGGGCTTGCGGGGATCGGTGGCGTTGAGCACCTGGGCCTTGTCGATGAGGGTGTCCAGGCGGCCTTCCAGCTGTTCCCGCAGCTTGCGGTCCTGCTCCCGGGGCTCCAGGTTCATGAAGGCCCACTTCCCGTTGTAGTCGTCGTTGCCCAGGAAGTCCGCCTCCAGGGTGAACCGGTCCTGGTCGGGCAGGAGTTCCAGGCGGTAGGTGTCCCGCCGCTGGTTGGTGGAGGAGGCCTGGGAAGGCAGGTCGACGAACCTGCTGGTCCAGCCTGCGGTCTCGATCTCGATGCAGGGCGTGCCCTGGTAGTTGGGGAGGACCAGGGTGGGCGGGGCGAACCGCAGGGCGGGATCCAGCCAGATGGGGGGCTTCCCGGGCTCCTCGACGCTCACCAGGTAGTCGTCGATCTGGTTGATGTTCTTCTCCTCGGCGTGGAAGATCCCCTTTTCCCGGTCCACCACCAGAAGCAGCTTGGGCGTGACCCCGGCCTCCTTGAGCAGCTGCAGGAACAGGGTGAAGATCCCATCGCCGTTCGCGGTTCCGCGTCTGGCCAGCGCCTCCAGGTCCTTGGCCTCGATGCGCTCCTCGGACTCCTTGCGGGTCCTGCGGGACCTTTCATCCAGGCTCAGCCTGCTCAGGTTCAGGACCTTGTCCTGGATGCGCAGGGCCAGTTCCTGGGCGAGCGCCTGGTGCCCGGCCGGAAGACCCGTGCGGATGACATCCGAGAAGGCCCGGTAGCGGGTGCCCATGACCAGGTCCTTGGTGAAGAAGTCCTTGTAGAGCTCCACGACCTTCTTCCAGAAGGCCTCCTTGCCCTGGCGAAGCGGCCCGGATGAGGTTGCCCTGGACGTAGAGCTTCAGCAGGGGACTGTTGCGGACCGACCTGAGGGAGAAGGGGACGTCGATCGAAGCCGGCACGTCCTTGATGGTCAGAACCTTGAATCCGGGGGCGTCGTACGGGACGCACGCCAGTCCCCCGGAATTGAAGAAGAAATCGAACCAGTTGGCACGGCTCACTTCGATGGTGAGGATCCGGGTGGGGAAGCTGGAGGCCAGGTGCCAGGACTCGCTGCCCCGGCCGAGCTTGGCCCAGTAGGCCCAGTACCTGGGCTCCTCCCACCGCAGGTCCACGACGCAGTCGTCGGTGAGCCCCGGCGGCACGAGGACCTTCTCCTGGATCTCCCGGTCGCGGGTGGAGAGGCTCGTCTGGAGGTGGAAGTCCTTCTGGGAATCGAAGGCCAGTTCCCGGCCGTCGGGGTAGACCACCCTGCCGACGACGGTCCCGTCCTTGGCGAAGGGCGTGAATTCCGCGGCTCTCCGGCCGCGCTGGCTGCAGATGCGGATGCGGAACTCGTTCAGGACCGCGGTGTCCGTGACGCGCAGGCGCCGCGCGAGGTTGACGGCCCCGAGGCCCCCGGGCAGGCTGGCCTCGGTCATGGCCCAGACGTCCGCGGGGAGGGGTCGCCAGTATTCCGGCGCCGGTTCCGCGCCGGCGAGGGCAGGGAGAAGGGCGAGGCAGAGAAGGGCGGCGGCCGGGAAGCGTCGCATGGATCCTCCGGTCAGGGCTTTTCTAGGTAGCACCGGTACGTCCCGGAGGGGCCCACCGGCTCCGCCGTGCCGTCGTTCCTGTCGGGCGCGAAGGTCAGTCCCCAGGGCTCGGGCGCGAACCTGCCCTGGAGTTCGTAGAAGTCGATCTTGCCCTCCGAGGGCTGCCAGGCGACTTCCAGCACCAGGTAGGACGTCTGCGTGACCTTGACGGCCGTGGGGGGCGCCACCGGTGAGCCTCCGATGCCGCCGCCGCAAGCCAGGAGCAGCGGCAGGGCCGCGGCGAGCGCGGGGAGGGCGGGATTCCAATTCATGGCGGAGCCTCTTGGGTTCTTGAGGGCGGGCAAGGCTGTCGTTGGGGATGCCCAACGTTCCCGTGGACCCGAAAGTCCTGTCAAGTCTGTGACATGAGGCCCAGTGTGAGGTCTTCGCGCCTGAGCGCGAGTTCCGCCGCGGCCGCCTCCAGGCGCCCCCTGAACCGGGCCGCGGCCACCAGGGCCAGGAGGGCCATGGCCGCAGCGGCCGCCTTCCAGTCCAGGAGCAGGGCCGCGCCGTAGGCCGGCACCATCCACGCCAGCGGCGCCAGCAGGATCGCCACCCGGGCCACCTTCTCCTCGTCGAATTCGGTCTTCACTCCGTAACTGCCCAAGGGCATGGGCCAGGGCGCCCGCAGCGACCGGGCCAGGCCCGACCCGGCCCACCAGAGGAAAAGGGCGGCCAGAAGGAGGGCCAGGGCCAGGGCTTCGCCAGGGGCCATGGGCCGCGCCGAGGGGAGCACCCGGAGGCCGTCCCCGCCGGGCCGCTGCAGGCTCCACGCCTGGGCCTTGGCGAGGAGGGCCAGCAGCACCGGCGCGGCCAGGGCGGCGTAGGCGGCGCAGCCCAGCACCTTGCCCAGCAGGAGGTCCCGGGCGGCCAGGGGCGCCGTCCACCAGGTCTGCACCCCGCCGCGGTCGAACCCCAGGAGGTTGCACAGGGGCACCACGAGCACGGCGCCGAAGGTGAGGCCCGCCGCCAGCGCCGGCCAGGCCCGGGGCATCTGCACGGTGCCCACGGTGAGGAGCTCGGGCTCCTTCGCCAGGAGGACGGAGAGCAGGAGCATCAGGAGCCGCATCTGCCCGGCCCGGCTGGCCAGGAGCTGGTGGAACTGGAGCCGCGCGAGGCCGGCCCAGGGCCGGCGGAAGGCCCAGATCCGGCCCCCGTCCAGGGCCGCTCCCGGCCGGCGGTCGACGGCCAGTTCCCGGCGGACGCAGGCGCCCGTCAGCGCCAGGAGGCCAAGGGTCGCCCCCAGCGGGACGGCCAGCAGCGGCCAGGCCCCGGTCTGCCAGAACCTCACCAGGCGGATCCCGGGCAGGGCCCAGAGGCGCTCCGCCGCCGTGACCCAGGCCGGGACCGCGGCGCCGCCCAGGGTGGACAGGGCCGCCAGGCCCGCGCCGAGGCCCAGGATCACGCCCAGGAAGGCCCGCTGGCGCAGGATGCCCGCCGGGGCGAGGACATGGATGACCCGCTCCAGGCACGCGGTCCAGAGGACCAGGAGCAGGGAATACGACAGGCCCAGGGGGACCCGTCCGGGCCCGCCCCAGCCCAGCCCCGCGGTGAAGGACAGCCCCAGGGCCGCAAGCGCCAGCTTCACCGGCGTGGTGAGGCCCAGCATCGCTTCCGCCAGCACCAGGGTGCGGGGGGCGATGAAGTGGGGGCGGCAGGGACGGGGGTCCACCACGCAGCCGCCGTCCCAAAGGGCTCCGGCGAAGCCCAGGACCAGCGGGAGCCTCCACAGGAGGGTCCCCGCGGCCGCGGGGTCCAGGCCGGCGAGGCCGCTCCCCGCGCGGGTCCCGGCCCAGAAGGCGGCGCCCCCGAGCCAGACGGCCACCGGTGCCAGGAGGGCGGCCAGGGCCGGGCGCAGAGGCGGGCGCGGGGTCCCGCTCCGGGCCGACCACAGGGCGCCCAGGGCCCTCAGATCCACGAGAGCCGCCCGGCCCGGCCGCGCCCCACCAGGCGCAGGAAGAGGCCCTCCAGGTCCTCGTCGGGGCCCAGCACGTCTCCGGCGGCGCCGTCCACCAGGAGGCGCCCCTCCTCCACCAGCAGGATCCGTGTGGCCAGACGCTCCGCGAGGCTCAGCTGATGGCTGGTCATGACCACCGTGACCCCCCGGTCCCGCAGCTGCCCCAGGGCCGCCAGGAGGCTGCGCACGACGGACGGGTCCAGCCCCTCGAAGGGTTCGTCCAGGAAGACCAGGCGCGGCCCGTGGAGGAGGGCCGCCGAGAACGCCAGCTTCTTCTTCATGCCGTAGCTGTAGTCCCGGATGGGCCGGGGCCCGAAGCCCACTTCCAGGCAGGCCTCCAGCTCCGCGACGCGCTCCGCCAGGACCTCCCGGCCCAGGCCGTGGAGGCGGCCCACGAACTGCAGGTACTGGGCGCCCCCGAGGTCCTCCAGGAGGGCGCCCTCCTCGGGCATGACGCCGACCATTCGCCGCAGCTCCAGGGGCGCTCCGGCGGGATCGAGCCCCGCCACCCGCACCGAGCCCTCCGTGGCGCGCAGCTGGCCCGTGAGCAGCCGCACCAGGGTCGTCTTGCCCGCGCCGTTGCGGCCCAGCACCGCCAGGAAGGCGCCCTCCGGGACCCGGAGGCTCAGGTCCCGGAGGGCCCAGGTGTCGCCGAACCGCTTGCCGAGCCCCTCCGCTGCGATCATGGCCGGAGGGGCTAGGACACGAAGTCCTGCGCCACGGCCAGCTCCGCGTTGAGCACCGAGCCCCCGGCGGCGCCGCGCTCCGTGTTGTGGCCCAGGAGCGAGAACTTGATGCCCAGGACGTTGCAGGGGCGGATGCGGCCCACGTGGACGCTCATGCCGCCGTCCATCTCCACGTCCCTGCGCACCTGGGGCCGGTTCTCGGCCGCGTGGAGGCGGATGGGGACCTCGGGGGCGCTGGGCAGGCCCAGGCGCTGGGGCAGGGGCTTCCAGGCCGCCAGGGCCTCGCGCACCTGGTCGGGGGTGGGGTTCCCCCGGAGGCGCACGCTCACGCTCTCGGTGTGCCCGTCGATGACCGGGGCGCGGTAGCACAGGGCCGAGACCGTCATGGGATCGGATACGGCGAGGCCGCCTTCCACCTTTCCCAGGAGCCGCCCGGTCTCGATCTCGACCTTGCCCTCCTCGCCGCCGATGTAGGGGATGATGTTGCCCAGGATGTCCAGGCTGGGCACGCCGGGGTAGCCGGCGCCGCTCACGGCCTGCATGGAGGTCATGATCACCGTCTCCACGCCGAAGGCCTCGTGCAGCGGGGCCAGGGCCATCACCAGGACGGTGGTGGTGCAGTTGGGGTTGGTGAGGATGCTGCCCTTCCAGTCCCTCCGCGAGCGCTGGGAATCAAGCAGGGCCAGGTGGCCGGGGTTGACTTCCGGCACCAGCAGGGGCACGTCCGGGTCCATGCGGAAGGACGCCGCGTTGCTGAAGACGTGGCCCCCGGCGCGGGCGAAGGCGGGCTCGATCTCCCTGGCGGGAGCGTTGTCGAGCGCGCTGAAGACGATGGGGGAGAGGGCCTCGGCGGGGTCGGAGGGCACCAGCACCTGGTCCCCGAGGCCGCCGTAGGGCTCGCCGTCCAGGCGCCATTCGCAGGCGTCCCGGTACCGCTTGCCGGCGCTGCGGTCGCTGGCGGCGATGCACACCACTTCGAACATGGGGTGGTTCAGGAGGCGGCGCACGAAGCGCTGGCCGACGACGCCGGTGGCGCCAAGGACGGTGACGGGGATGCGGTTCATGGGTGCTCCTGGAGAAAATGCCGGGCGAGGCGCAGGTTGAGCTGGGCGCCGGCCGCGAGGTCCTGCATGGTGAGGTGTTCGCCCGCGGTGTGGGCCACCCGGATGCTGCCGGGGCCGGCGAGGACCGCGGTGAGGTCCGGGATGAGATGGCGCAGGCAGGGGGCGTCGGAGCCGAAGGGCATGAAGGCCCTTTCGAAACCCGGCAGCGCGGGGTAGAGGCAGGGGGGCTCGTCCACCTGCAGCTCGACCGTGCCGAGGGGGGGGCGGAGCGCCTCCACCCGGGCCTGGAAGGAGGACCCGGGGACGGTGCGCACGTTGAGCAGGGCCTGGGCGCGGTCGGGGACGATGTTCACGGCCTCCCCGCCCTGGATGGTGCCCAGGTTCCACACCTCGGGGCCCAGGTCGGGATCCTGGCCCGGCGGAATGCGGCGGACGCCCTCCAGCCAGTCCAGGAGGTCCAGGATGGCGCTGTGGCCCAGCTCGGGGCTGCCGCCGTGGGCGGCCTTCCCGCAGCAGGCCAGGCGCAGGTTCTTCACGCCGCGCTGGCCCGTGGCCACCTTGAGCTCCGTGGGTTCCCCGTTGACCAGGGCCCGGCAGGTGGTGAAGCGGTCCTTCCAGGCCAGGGCCTCCTGCGCGCCCAGGCTGTCGGTCTCCTCCCCGGCGACGCCGAGCCAGGCCACGCCTTCGCCGCGCAGCTGCTCCGCTGCCAGGAGCTGGGCCACGATCTGGCCCTTGGCGTCGCAGGCGCCGCGGGCGAACAGGGCCTCCCCCTCCCAACGCGGGGGCAGGAAGGGCGGCACGGTGTCCAGGTGGGTGGAGAAGAGCACCCGGGGCTCGCCCCAGGTGGCCAGCACGTTGCAGCGGCCCGGCCGGAACTCCCGAATCTCCACCCGCGCTCCCAGGGCCTCCAGGGCCGGCAGGAGGGCGGGGAGCAGCGCGGCTTCCCGGCCCGTGGTGGAATCCAGGGCGCAGAGGTCCTCAAGTAGCCGGCGCGGCTGCAGCATGGATGCTCCCACCCAAGAACCGTCCCATGGCGGGCCAACGATTTCAACCATTCAGGCCTCCCACCGTTCCCGCGGGGCGGGGTGGGAGAGGAAGGGCGTCATGGCCTCGGTGAAGCCGTAGGCTCCCGCCATGCCCATCGCCAGCAGGGTCCCGGGTCCCACCTCGGGCAGTTCCACCTCGCCCAGGCGGTCCAGGCTGGTGCACAGGGGCCCGGCCAGGGTCGCGGGGCGCCGCGCGCCCGCGGAGGCCACGGCCCGGGTGGGGAAGGCCTGGCCCGTGAGCAGGGGCCGCAGCAGGTGGTTGACGCCCCCCTCCAGGATCACGAACCGCACCCCCCGGCTCTCCTTCACGCGGGTGACGCGGGTGAGGTAGATTCCGCAGGGGCCGGCCAGGAACCGGCCCGGCTCCAGGACGAGTTCGCCCTTGAACCAGGGGCAGGCCGCGAGCAGCTCGCCCAGGCCCCTGCCCAGGGCCTCCACGTCCAGGGGCATCTCGCCGGGGGCGTAGGGGATGCCCAGCCCTCCGCCCAGGTCCACCTGCTCGAGCTCCGTGCCCAGGGCCTCCTGGAGGAGGCGCGCCATGCCCAGGACGTGCCGGTGGGTGGCCAGGAGCCTGGAGGCGTCCCGCTCGTTGCTGGCGGCGAACACGTGCAGGCCGCGTATGGCCACCTTGCGCAGGCCTTCGGCCCGCTTGAGCAGGACCGGCAGGTCCTCCTCGTCCACCCCGAAGGCGGAGGGGCCCGTGCCCCCGATGATGGGCGAGCCCTCCTGGATTCCGCCGGCGGGGTGCACCCGCAGGTTCACGGCCACGGGGCCCGGGGCCAGGCGCTCAAGGCGCTCCAGGTCCTCCCAGCCCTCGGCCTGGACGCGCACCCCCAGGCTCAGGGCCAGGTCCAGTTCCGCGGTGCGCTTGCCGGGGCCGGCATAGAGGATCCGGCCCGGGGCGAGCTCGGCCACCCGCGCCAGCTCCCCGGCCGAGGCGCAGTCGAAGGAGGCCCCCAGTTCCCCGAAGAGCTGGAGGAGCCGGGGATGGGGATTGGCCTTCACGGCGTAGGCGACCCGGACCCGGGGGGGCAGGGCGGCCCGGAGGGTGCGGAACTGGGCCTCGGCGGCCGCGAGGCTGTAGGCGAACAGGGGCGTGCCCTCCCGGGCGAGCCGGTCGCAGGCGGCGTCATCGAAGGCAAAGAGGTTCATGGTGTGCTCCAGAACGGGGCCAGGCGCCGGACGCCCTCCCGGATGAGGGCGGGATCCCCCGCGTAGCTGAGGCGCACGAAGCCGCGGCCCCGCTCCCCGAAGGCCTGGCCCGGCACCACCACCACGCGGCCCTCGTCGCGCAGGCGAAGGCAGAAGGGCATGGGGTCGGCCCCGGGCGGCAGGGCCAGCCAGTGGTAGAAGCCCCCCGCTCCGTGTTGCGGGACCTGCCCGAAGTGGCGCGCGAAGGCCTCCGAGAAGGCCTCCCACCGCGCCCGCAGGTGCTCCCGCGCCTGGGCGAGCACGGCGCCCGATTCCCGCACCAGGGCCAGGGCCGCAAGCTGCGAGGTGCGGGCCGGGGCGGTGACCATGTAGGCGTGCACCAGGCGGGCCGGGGCCAGCAGCGGGGCCTCCCCCAGGGCCCAGCCCACCCGCAGCCCGGGGGCGCCCCAGGCCTTGCTCACGGAGCCCAGGACGATGCCGCCCTGGGTCACGTCGCGCAGGGAGGGCGCCGGGTCCCCCAGGCGCAGGTCGCGGTAGACCTCGTCGGAGACGAGCAGGACGCCGCGCCTGGCGCAGGCCTCGGCCACCTCCGCCAGGGCGGCCCGGGAGCACCCGGCCCCGGTGGGATTCCCGGGATGGTTCACCAGGGCCAGGCGGGCCCGGGGGGCGGCGTCCAGGGCCGCCCTGAACAGGTCCGCGTCCAGCCCGAAGCCGGGGCCCAGGGGGTAGGGCACGGGCTCGGCCCCGGCGATGCGGGCCAGGGCGGGGTAGGCCAGGAAGCCCGGGTCGGGCACCAGCACGGCGTCCCCGGGCTCCGAGTAGGCCTGCGTCAGGGCGAACAGCGCGCCCTGGCTGCCGGCGGTGAGGAGGACGTCCCGGGCCGGCGTGCCGTGGAAGGCGCCCACCGCATCCTGAAGTTCGGGCAGGCCCGCGTTGGGCCCATAGGCGCAGGGACCGGAAAAGCGCGCCAGGGCCTCCACCGCGGGCAGGGGCAGGTCCCAGCCGGGCTCGCCCAGGCCCATGGCCACGGCGTCGGGAGGCGCGCCTTCGGACAGTGCCCGGATGGGGCTGGGACGCAGGTGGGCGAGGCGCGCGGCGGGGATCAACGGAGGGCCTCCTCCAGGGCGGTGCCGGCGTCGGTCTTGCCGTCGCGGTACTTGACGATGCACGGGGCGCTCACCGAGAGGCGCTTCTGCATGGCGAACATGCCCGAGGCCGGCCGCGTGCCGGGCACCACCACGGCGCCTTCGGGCACCACGCGGGTGATCTCGCGCTCGTTGACCAGGTCGAAGATCCGCGTCGAGGCCGTGAGGATGACGCCGGGGGCCAGCACCGCGCGGCGCTTGACCACGACCCCCTCGAACAGGCCGCACAGGCCTCCCACGAAGGCCTCGTCCTCCACCACCACGGGCAGGGCGCCGGCGGGCTCGAGCACGCCGCCCACCTGGGCCGCGGCCGAGAGGTGGACGCGCTTGCCGATCTGGGCGCAGCTGCCCACCAGGGCGTGGCTGTCCACCATGGCCCCTTCGTCCACGAAGGACCCGACGTTGATGTAGGCCGGGGGCACGATGACCACGCCCGGGGCGACGAAGGCCCCGCGGCGCACGGCGCTGCCGCCGGGCACGAGGCGCACCCCGTCGGCCAGGGAGAAGGCCCTGGGAGGGTAGGCGGCGCGGTCGAAGCAGGGTCCGGGCCAGCCCGGCACTTCCTCGGTGGCGGTGGAGCGGAAGCCGGCCAGGATGGCGGTCTTCACCCAGGCGTTGGCGTGCCAGTTCCCCTGGGCGTCGGGGGAGGCCGCGCGGGCGGCGCCGCGCTCCAGGGCCTCCAGGAAGACCTCGAAGACCTGCGGCAGGGCCGGGTCGGCGAGGATCGCGTCCATGGGGCGGGAGTAGAAGGCCTGAAGGTCCATCAGGCCACCTCGCCGCGGCGGGGCAGGAGCTCGGCAAGGCGGGCCCGGGTGGCTGGGGCCGCCGGCACCAGGGGCAGGCGCAGGGTGGGGCCGCACAGGCCCAGGAGCTCCAGGGCCGCCTTCAGGGGGATGGGGTTGCTCTCCAGGAAGAGGGCGTCCATGAGGGGCAGGAGCTGCTGGTGGAGGGCGATGGCCTCGGCCCTTCGGCCGTCCAGGGCCAGCTTCACCAGGCGCGCCGTCTCCCGGGGCAGGACGTTGCCCAGCACGCTCACGAGGCCCGAGGCGCCCACCGCGATGCTGGCCACGGCCAGGTTGTCGTCGCCCGCGAGAAGCGCCTTGCCCTCGGGCAGGGTGCGGGCGATCTCGGCGATCTGCGCGAGGTTGCCGCTGGACTCCTTCACGGCGGCCACCTGGGGGTTCTCCCAGAGCCGGGCCAGGGCCTGGGGCGTCAGGTTGAGCCCCGTGCGGCCCGGCACGTTGTAGACGACCAGGGGCAGGCCGGGGGCCGCTTCGGCCACGGCCTCGAAGTGGGCCCTGATCCCTTCCGGGGTGGGCTTGTTGTAGTAGGGGGTGACCACCAGCGCGCCGTGGGCGCCCTGGGCCTGGGCCCTGCGGGTCCACGCCGCGGCCTGCCGCGTGGCGTTGGAGCCGGTGCCCACGATCACCGTGGCGGAGCCGGCCTCCTCCAGGGTGATGTCCACCAGGGCGTCCCGCTCGTCGTCCAGGATGGTGGGGGCCTCGCCGGTGGTCCCCAGGACCACCAGGTGGGCGCCGCCGCCGGCCACATGGCGGACGAGGCGGCGGTAGGCGGCCCGGTCGACGTCGCCGGCCGGCGTGAAGGGCGTGGCCAGGGCCACGAAGAGTCCGGTGAGCGTCATGGCAGGTCTCCGAAAAGGGGGTCGAGGATCTCGCGGGCGTAGTCGTCGAAGGTGCACAGGCCCTTGCGTCCCCGCAGCCAGCGCGCCGCCCGCAGGGCGCCCCGGGCGAACACGGCCCGGGAGCGGGCCTGGTGGGACAGGCGCAGGGTCTCGGCGGGCCCGTCCAGGCCCAGGGTGTGGGTGCCGAACTCGGACCCGGCGCGGATGACGGAGATGCCGAGCTGATCGGACGCGGGCGCGCCCAGGGTCCAGCCGGTCTTGCCGGGGAACCCGGCCAGGACGGCCTCCGCCAGCCTGCGGGCGGTGCCGCTGGGGGCGTCGGCCTTGAGGCGGTGGTGGTGCTCGAGGAGGTAGGGGTCCAGGTCCCCGTCCAGGGCCGCGAAGCGTCCCAGCACCGTGGAGAGCCGCGCCATGAGCGAGACAGCCAGGCTGAAGTTGGGCGCGGCGAGCACGCCGATGCGCCCGCCGATGCGCGCCTCGAGGCCGGGCAGCGCCCACCCCGTGGCGCCGATCACCAGGTCCGCGCCGGTCTCCAGGGCCCAGGCCAGGTGGCCGTCCACGGCGCCCGCCACGCTGGCGTCGATGGCCAGGTCCACGGGGGTGGGCACCCCTTCCGAATCCAGCGTCCAGGCCAGCTCCACATCGGGGGCCGCCCGGGCCTCGAGCGCGATGGCCGAACCCAGCCGGCCCTTCCCGAAGATCCCGATCCTCATGCCGCGCCTCCCCCGATGAGGGCGGCGTGGAGCCGGCGCACGGCGTCCTTCGCCTCGGCGGCCGTCACGACCATGCTCAGGTTGATCTCGTTGGCCCCCATGCTGATCATCTCCACGTTGATGTCGCTCATGGCGCCGAAGGCCTGGCCCGTGATGCCCGGCGTGTGCTTGAGCCGCTCGCCCACGATGGCCACGATGGCACGGCCCGTGGCCACGCCCACCGTGGCGAAGGCCGACAGGTCCGCGATCAGCTCCTCCAGGGGCGCGTCGGCCTCCACCGTGAGGCTGACGCTCACCTCGGCGGTGGCGATGAGGTCCACGCTCACCTTGTGCCGGGCGAAGACGTCGAAGAGCCGCGCCAGGAACCCGCTCTGGTTCAGCATGCGGGCCGAGGCCACCGTGAGGACCGTCACCGGGCCCCGGTGGGCCAGGGCCGTCACGGGCCGGCCCGTGCGCACCTCGGCCGTGATGGTGGTGAAGCGGCCCTGGGGCCGGCGGGTGTGGCGCACGGTGACGGGGATGCCCTTGTCCACCGCGGGCTGGATGGTGGCGGGGTGGAGCACCTTGGCGCCGAAGGCGGCCAGCTCCCCGGCCTCGGCGAAGCTCAGCTCGGGGATGGGCTGGGCGTCGGGCACCACCCGGGGATCGCTGGTGAGCACGCCCTCCACGTCCGTCCAGATCTGGATGTCCTCGGCCCCCAGGGCCGCGCCGAAGAGGGCGGCGCTGAAGTCGGAGCCGCCGCGGCCCAGGGTGGTGGTGAGGCCCTGGGCGGTGGCGCCGATGTAGCCCTGGGTCACCACGGCCCGGCCGGGGCCCAGCAGGGGCGAGAGGATGGCGGCCGCCAGGGACTCCAGCTCGGGAACGAGTGGACGGGCCGAGCCGAAGGCGGCGTCGGTGCGCACGATGGTCCTGGCGTCCACCCACGCCGCGCCCATGAATGCGGCCAGGATGCGGGTGGAGAGCCGCTCTCCGATGCTGGCGATGGCGTCCATGCTCCTGGGGGAGAGCTCCTTGAGGAGGGCCACGCCCCGCAGGAGGAGGTCCAGTTCGGCGGCCAGGTCCGCCAGGGCCCCGTCCAGGTCCGCGGGGAGCCCCGCGGGCATGAGTTCCTCCGCCAGGCCCCGGTGGCGCCCGATGAGCGCGGCGTGGAGGGCCAGGGCCGCGGGCAGGTCCCCGCCCTCGGCCTTCGTGGCCGCCTCGAAGAGCTGGTCGGTGGTCCTGGCCGTGGCCGAGAGGACCACCAGGGGGGAACGGGGGTGGGCCGCCGCGGCCAGGGCCGCGACCTCCCGCATGCAGGGGGCGTCGGCCACCGAGGACCCGCCGAATTTCATGACGATCATCGCGCACCCCCGGGGGATGCTGGAACTGGGTTGGGCAGGTTCGTCACGAGGGCCTCCATCGGGAAACGGATGAAGACCCTTGACCCCTCCCCGGCCCCAGGGGACCGGCTTGTCGTCCTAAGGCACTCCGCGGCGATTTGGCGCCGCGACAGCCGCCGGGTTTTAGCCCTGACGTCCAAGGAGTGCGTCGATGATTCGCAACCCTTTCGGCGATCCTCCCCTTTCAGCAGAGATCAGCGGGTCCATCAACCCTCCCTCGGCCTACTGATGGGAATCGCTCCTCCATCGGTTTTTCAACCGTGGCACATTCCCGCCCCGAGTGCAACATACTTGGGGCATGTCCAAGGCGCCCTCGACCCCGGCCACCCGTCTCCTCAGGGAACTCAAGATTCCCTATACGGAGCATTTGTACACCTACCAGGACCACGGCGGAACCCTCGTGGCCGCCCAGTCGCTGGGCGTGGACGAGCACGCCGTGGTGAAGACCCTCATCATGGAGGACGAGGCCGCCCGCCCGCTGATCGTCCTCATGCACGGGGACCGGGAGGTGAGCACCAAGGCCCTGGCCCGGCAGATCGGGTGCAAGACCGTGCACATCTGCAAGCCCGAGGTGGCCAACCGGCACTCCGGCTACCTGGTGGGCGGCACCAGCCCCCTGGGCACCCGCAAGCCGATGCCCGTCTACGTGGAGCGGAGCATCCTCGCCCTGGAGCGGGCCTACCTCAACGGCGGCAGCCGCGGCTTCCTGGTGGGCGTGGCCCCGGCGGACCTGGCCCGTGCCGTGCGCACCGTGGCGGTGGACGCTACACAGGAAGGATGAGCCGGACCGCGGTGCCCTTGCCGGGCGCGCTCTCCAGCTGCACGGAGCCGCCGTGGCCCTCCAGGATCTCCCAGGCCATGGCGAGGCCCAGGCCCGCGCTGCCGCGCTCCAGGCGCGTGGTGAAGAAGGGGTCGAAGACCTTGCCGCGGATGGCGGGCGGGATGCCGGGGCCCGCGTCCCGCACCTCGATGTAGATCCGGGTCCGCATGGGGCCGGGGGTTCCGCCGGGGCGGTAGGGCCGGGGGGGCAGGATCCCGGTGGCCACGCGGATGGCGCCGGAGCCGCCCAGGGCCTGCCGGGCGTTGGCCAGGAGGGCGCCCAGGGCCTGCTCCAGGGCGGCGGGGTCCAGGGGCGCCTCGGGCAGGTCCGCCCCGGGCTCGAAGTCGATGCGGATGCCGGGTCCGGCGGCCTCCCGGGCCCGGGCCAGGAGGCTCACCACGAAGGCGTTGGGCGGTGTGGCCACCCGGGCCGGGCGTCCCAGGTGGGCAAAGGCCCGCAGCTGCGCCAGGAGGCGCCCGGCCTCGTCCAGGGACAGGAGGGCTTCCCGCAGGCGCCGCTCCTGGCCCGGGAGCGCCGCCAGGGTGCGCAGCTCGTCCACGCAGCCCCCCAGGGGCCCCTGGAGCCTGGCTGCGAGGCGCCTGGCCAGCTCGCGCGCGCCGTCCATGCGCCGGCGCTGGTGCATCCGCCCGTCCCGCCAGGCCTCCTCGGTGATGTCCATGATGACCCCCCGGTAGCCCTCGGGGCCCCGGTCCACGTTCCAGCGCGTCCATCCCCAATCGCCGCCGGAACGGCGGATGCGGGCGCGGAAGCTCACGTTGCGGCTCCGCTCCAGGGCCTCCAGGAAAAGGTCGGCGTCCTCGGGGTGGAGGATGGCCACGAGGCCCTCCAGGTCCCCGGGCAGGGGAGAAAGGCCGAGGATCGCCTCCGCCGCTTCGGGGATGGCCAGGCGGTCCCCCGTGAGGATCCACGGCACCACCCGCGCTGCCAGGGCGGCCTCCGTGAAGCCCCGTGGGCCGGCCGCCACGGGGGCCCGGCCCCCGGCCAGGGCCCGGCGAACCGCCGGGGCGAGCCGGGCCGGGTCGTCCTTGGGCACGCAGTCCGCTGCGCCCCGTCGCAGGCACGCCGCGGCCCGCTCCTCGCCGAGGCTCCGGGAAAGGAAGAGGAACGGCAGGTCCGGGGCCCGGTTCCGGGCGATCTCCAGGGCCTCCTCCCCGCCGATGCCGGGCAGGGCGCAGTCCGCCAGGACGAGGTCGAAGCTCCGGCCGTCCGCCAGGGCCGAGAGGAAGCCGTCGCGGTCGTTCACCCAGGTCAGGTCGGCCAGGAGACCCTCCCGGTCCAGCAGGTCCTTGACCTGCTCCACGTCCCCGGGGCATGCCTCCAGGTGCAGGATGCGGACGGCGCGGTCCACGGGAGTAGGCATTTATGCCGAATTTGAATTAATAATAAATATGAATTCCACCGGGACCCCCCGCCACATGCCCGTTTCCTCCTCCGGCTCTTGGGTGCCACCAAGATAAGCTCCTGCAAGAAAAAGACGAGCGGTTTCCGCTGGCTCGGAGGCTCCGGACTAAAAAACGGGCGACCCTGTGGTCGCCCGTTTGAAGGAGGTCAGGTCCGCCGGGGACTATTCGGCGGGTTCGTCCGGATCCGGACTCGGCTCGTCGCCCACGTGCTCCAGGGGGTGCTCCTCGTGGTGGTGGTGGGGGGTCACCTTGCCGTCCAGGAAGGCCCAGTTGATGGGGTAGACCTCCGGGTCGAAGATGACGAAGTAGAAGTGCCACACGATGATGGCCAGGGTGGCCAGGATGGCTTCGTAGTAGTGGACGGTGATGGAGACGTCCACGATCCAGCGGGGCATCCAGCGGGTGAAGTAGATCTTGAACCAGATGAGGCCGCCGGTGGTGCCCATGAGGAAGGTGCCCCACACCACGGCCCAGTATTCCGCCTTCTCGGCGTACCCGAAGCGCTTGAACTGGGGCTTGGCGGCGCCCGGGACCACCAGGTACTTCAGGTGCGTCAGCACGTCGAAGAGGTCCTTGGTTTCGGGCAGCATGTCCTTGACGAACTTCCGGCCGTCCCTGGTGAAGATGGCGTAGAAGAGGTGGACGATGGCGCCCACGATCATGACGACGGCGGCAATGCGGTGGCCGGTGCGGCGCACCACCTCGCTCGAGCCCATGCACCAGCCCAGCCAGGAGTTGGGATACTTGAGCGCGAAACCGCTCACCACCAGGAAGATGAAGCTGGAGGCCAGCATGGCGTGCTGGATGCGGGCCTGGGTGTTCATCCGCACCACGGTGCGGTTGGGGTCGCGCAGGGCGGCCAGGGCCTTCTTGCGCAGTATCAGGATGTTGTGGAGGGCCATGCCGCCGATGGTCACGAAGATCAGCGAGAGGTACGTGTAGCGCACCCAGTGGTCCACCTTGCCGCCGATGTCCGAGACCTCCTTCTTGTCAACGTGCACCTTGCCCAGCGAGAACTTCTCGTTGGCGTTGGGGTGGCACTTCTGGCAGGTCTGGACGAGGTTGGCCTTGTTGACCATGGAACGCTTGTCCGAGGCGGCCAGCACCAGGTGGTAGCCGTGGCAGCTGGCGCAGTTGGCGGCGTTGGCCGAGCCCATCTTGGCGGCCATGCCGTGGTAGCTCTCGAAGAAGGTGGTGACGCGGTTGTCGGGGAGGTCGAACTTGGCGTTCATGCGGGACGAGCCGTGGCAGCGGCTGCAGACCATCTGGGAGACCTTCATCGGCGAGGCCGACTTCAGGCTCTCGATGGCGTGGTCGGAGTGGCAGTCCGTGCAGACCGGGGCTTCCTGGATGCCGGCGGCCGTGGCCTGGCCGTGCACCGAGGCGTCGACCTCGGCCACCACGTCCGGATGGCACTGGCCGCAGGTGATGTGCAGGTTCTCCCGCCGAACCGGGGAATTGGCCGAGGTGGCCTTGACGATCTCGTGGGTGCCGTGGCACTCCGCGCAGCCCGCCGCGCCGGCGTTGCCGGCCTTGCGGGCCCGGCCGTGGGCGCTGGCGGCGTAGGTCTTCGAGGGCTTCTCGTGGCAGCTGGCGCAGTCGACCGGGGCCAGCTTGGGCCCGGGGTGGGTGGCCGCGTCCAGGTCCGCGTGGCAGCTGACGCAGCCGTTGCCCGCGTGAATGGAGGCCTCGAACTTGGCCTTGTCCACGAAGGGAGGCTGCTTGCCCTTGGCCGTGGCGGCGGGCTTGCGCCCGTGGCAGGCGAAGCAGGCCGCGTCCGGCCCGGCAGGCTGGGCTGAGAGGGTCAGGGCCGCGGCCAGAGCCAGCAGCGACGATCGTACGATTCCCAAGTTCATCAAAGGACCTTTCCATCCGAAAATCTGAAATCCCAGTCTAGGGTTTTTTCCATGTAAGAAAAGTCACTTTAGTCCTCCGAGGCTTCTTTTCCAATGCGAATGAGTCCGGCAATCATTGCCTGGAAACCCCCTGGCGTTCCGGAATCTGCTACGCTAGTCGTTCGCGCCTCACCATCGGGGCGCACCTTTTTTTATATGGCACACACCTCCCCAGACACCCGCCTCTCCTTCCGCCATCGCGCGGAAGCGGGGATGTTCCACCTGGTCGAGGGCATCGTGAGCCGCCTGCCCTGGGAGACCACCCTGACCCTGGGCCGCGGCCTCGGGCGCCTGGCCCACGCCCTGGACCGGCGCCACCGCAAGGTGGTGCGGGACAACCTGCGCAAGGCCGACCTGGGCCTGACCGAGGCGGGGATCCGGGCCATCTCCCTGGACTGCTTCGAGCACTTCGGCACCCTGGCGCTCACCGCCATCCACCTCCTCCACATGGACGAGGAGGAACTGGCGCGCAGGGTGAAGGTGGTGGGGATCGAGAACTACGACGCGGCCAAGGCCGCCGGGAAGGGGTTCATCGTCCTCACGGGCCACTACGGCAACTGGGAGGCCACCGCCCTGGCACTCAGCGCCCTGGGCCGGACCCTCTCGGTCATCGGGCGGGAGCTGGACAACCCGCTCCTGGAGCCCAGGCTCCGGCAGCTGCGGGGGCGGTTCGGCAACGAGGTGATTCCCAAGGACGGGGCCTTCCGCGGGGCCATCAAGGCGCTGCGGATGGGCAAGGCCGTGGGCTTCCTCCTCGACCAGGACGCGCTCACCGCGGGCGTCTGGGTGAAGTTCCTGGGCCGCTGGGCCTCCACCTTCCCCTCCGCCGGGCTCCTGGCCGTGAAGTACGGCCTCCCCGTCGTCCAGCTCCGGAGCTGGCCCAATGCCGACGGCACCATCACCGTGTCGGTCGAACCTCCCTTCCAGGTGCCCGTGACGGGGGACATGGACCGGGACGTCTGGACCGCCACCCAGATCATGACCCAGAAAATCGAGGCCGATATCCGGCGCGAGCCTCGATGGTGGTTCTGGATGCACCGCCGGTTCAAGACGCGGCCCGGGGAGGGCGACCCCCTCCCCGCACCGTTGCCTCCTGATGAATGGCTTCTCGACAGCCGTTGAATCCCTCCCGGGGCTCCGGCCCCCCGACCATGGACTTTCCTATGCCCAAGCACGTTCTCGCAAAGCTCGAGGTCGAACTGAAGGCCCTCAAGCAGGCCCTGCTCATTGAAATCCCCAAGGAAATTGCCAGCGCCGCCTCCCAGGGCGACCTGTCGGAGAATGCTGAATATGAACAGGCCCTGGCCAAGCGGGACATGTTCCAGAACAAGGTCGTCGTACTGGAGAAGCGCATCGCCGAGGTGGCCAGCCTCGACCTGGACCGCCTGCCCAAGAACAAGGTGGCCTACGGCACCCGGGTGACCCTCCTGGACCTTGACTCCGAGAAGGAAGTCACCTACAAACTGGTGCTGCCCGAGGAGCTCGGGGACCACCCCGACCACTTGAGCATCAGCTCCCCCATCGGGATGGCCCTGGTGGGCCTGGAGGAAGGGGCGGAAGTGAAGATCAAGATTCCCGCGGGTATCAAGCGTTTCGAGGTCCTGGGACTGGTCACCGTGCACCACCAGTGACATCGGGCACGCGATTCCCAGGTGCCGGGGGGGCGTCAAGGCCCCACAATGAACGACGCAGTGGAAGGAGATCCCATGACAAAACCGAAGCGTGATCAGCAGTGCTCCTTCTGCGGCAAGGCCCCCAACGAGGTCGAACAGCTTCTTGCTGGTCCCAACGCCTATATCTGCAATGAATGCGTCGAGGCCGGCCAGCTCCAGCTGCGCATGAGCCGCCAGGGCAAGCCCGCCGGCAAGCACGAGCCCCGCCTGGCCCGGCCCAAGGAGATCAAGGGCTTCCTGGACGACTACGTGATCGGCCAGGAGGGCGCCAAGAAGCGCCTGGCCGTGGCCGTGTACAACCACTACAAGCGCATCCTCACCCCCCAGAAGAGCCTGGGCGCCACCGAGGTGGAGCTCTCCAAGAGCAACATCCTCCTCATCGGCCCCACGGGCACCGGGAAGACCCTCCTGGCCCAGACGCTCGCTCGCATGCTCGACGTGCCCCTGGCCATGGCCGACGCCACCACCCTCACCGAGGCCGGCTACGTGGGCGAGGACGTGGAGAACATCCTCACCAAGCTCCTCCAGGTGGCCAACTACGACGTGGAGCGGGCCCAGCGCGGCATCGTCTTCATCGACGAGATCGACAAGATCGGCCGCAAGAGCGAGAACCCCAGCATCACCCGGGACGTCTCCGGCGAGGGGGTGCAGCAGGCCCTCCTGAAGCTGGTGGAGGGCACCGTGGCCAACGTGCCCCCCCAGGGCGGCCGCAAGCACCCCCACCAGGAATTCATCCAGCTGGACACCTCCAACATCCTCTTCATCTGCGGCGGCGCCTTCGTGGGCATCGAGGACACCATCAAGCAGCGGGTGCGCGCCAAGGCCGTGGGCTTCGGCGCCAAGGTCACCTCCAAGGGCAGCAAGGACAACCTCCTGCGCCTGGTGGAACCCGAGGACATCATCAAGTTCGGCCTCATCCCCGAACTGGTGGGCCGCCTCCCCGTGGTGGCCACCCTGCAGCCCCTGGACCGCGACGCCCTGGTGGCCATCCTCACCCAGCCCAAGAACGCCGTCACCAAGCAGTTCATGCGCCTTTTCGAGATGGACGACATCGAGCTGACCTTCGAGGCCGGCGCCCTGGACACCATCGCCGACCAGGCCCTGCTGCGCAAGCTGGGCGCGCGCGGGCTGCGGAGCATGCTGGAGCAGATCCTGCTGGAGCCCATGTTCGAGCTGCCCAGCGAGGAGCGCACCACCAAGGCCACGCTGCACCTCACCCGGGCCATGGTGGAGAAGGAACTGGGAATCACGAGCCTGTCGATTCCCGCCGCGGGCTAGGAAGGTCCTTTTTCCTCAGCGAGCCCTCCGCGCCTCCGCGATTGATCTTCTTCCCGGGGTGCCCCTGCGCATATAGTCATTGCGCCGGCGCATCCAGGAAAGGGATCAATCGCGGAGGCGCGGAGGGCTCGCTGAGGAAAAAAAGCATATGTCATTATTCTTGAGTGTTGATTGGTAGGGCCCCATGACGAATCCCCTTCGCAAGACCATCACCCTCCCCGCCATCCCCATCCGGGACATGGTCCTCTTCCCGGGGGCCCGGGTTCCCTTCATGGTGGGGCGACGCGCCTCGGTGCGGACCCTCGAGCTGGGCATCAAGGTGGGCGACCACCTGCTCCTGCTCACCCAGCGCAACCCCAAGGAGGAGCAGCCCAAGCAGGAGTCCATCCACGCCGTGGGCACCCTGGCGCTGGTGGAGTCCCTCATCCCGCTGCCGCGGGACTACTACAAGGTGGGCGTCAAGGGCATCGCCCGGGTGCGCCTGGAGCGGTACCTGGACGACGGGGACGTGGTGCAGGCCGAGGTGGAGATCCTTCCGGAGCCCGAGGCCCCCGGCGGACCGGCCCTGCAGGATGCCTTCGGCTCGGCGGTGGAGGGCTTCCTCCAGCGCAACCCGGAACTGGCCCGGACCCTCAGCCTGGACCCGGCCATGCCCCTGGGCCAGGCCATCGACGCGGTGGCCGCGGTGCTGCCCGCGGACGTGCGGGACAAGCAGGGCGTGCTGGACCAGCTGGACATCGAACCGCGCCTCCACACCCTCCTCAAGCTCCTGGAAGCCGACGCCGCCACCCACCAGGCCGAGGGCAGGGAGGAGGCACAGAACCTCGAGAAGGACCACAAGGCCTTCGTGCTGGGCGAGAAGATGCGCGGCGTCCTGCCCGAAGGCAGGAAGGACGAGCTCGCCCAGCTGCGGGAGCGCATCCTCAAGGCCGGGATGGGCGAGGAGGCCGAGGGCAAGGCCCTGGAGGAGGTGGACCGCCTGGAGGGCATGCCCCCCCAGAGCGCCGAGGCCACCGTGAGCCGCACCTACATCGACTGGCTCCTGGCCCTGCCCTGGTCCAAGCTCGCCGACGACCACCTGGACCTGGAGGAGGCCGAGCGCATCCTGGACGAGGACCACGCGGGCCTGGAGAAGGTCAAGGCCCGGATCCTGGAGTACCTCGCCGTCATGCGCCGCCTGCGGGACCGGAACGCGGGGGCCCCCCTGCGCGGGCCCATCCTCTGCCTCGTGGGCCCTCCCGGCGTGGGCAAGACGAGCCTGGCGCGGTCCATCGCCCGGGCCCTGAACCGGCCCTTCCTGCGCTTCTCGCTGGGCGGCGTGCGGGACGAGGCCGAGATCCGGGGGCACCGGCGCACCTACATCGGCTCCATGCCCGGGCGCATCATCTCCCTCCTGAAGAAGGGCGGCGTGCGCAACCCCCTCATGCTCCTGGACGAGATCGACAAGATGGGCTCCGACTGGCGGGGCGACCCCAGCTCCGCCCTGCTGGAGGTGCTGGACCCCGAGCAGAACCAGACCTTCCAGGACCACTACCTGGACGTGGGCTTCGACCTCAGCCAGGTGCTCTTCCTCACCACCGCCAACGTGCGCCACCAGATTCCCCAGCCCCTGGAGGACCGCCTCGAGGTGCTCGAGCTGAGCAGCTACACCCTGGGCGAGAAGAAGGCGATCGCCCACGCCCACCTGGTGCCCAAGGCCCTGGACCGCCACGGCATGGCCGACCTGGGCATCACGTTCGAGGACGCGGCCCTGGAAAAGCTCGTGCAGGCCTACACCAAGGAGGCCGGCGTGCGCCAGCTGGAGCGGGAGATCTCCGCCGTGCTGCGCAAGCTGGCCCGCCAGAGCCTCCAGCCCGGGCCCTTCGACGCCAGGGTCACCGCGGACCGCCTCGCGGGCCTGCTGGGCCCCGAGCGCTTCCTGGAATCCCCCCTGTCGGCCCAGCCCGCCGCGGGCGTGGTCAACGGCCTGGCCTGGACCCCCACCGGCGGGGACCTCCTGACCATCGAGGCCGCGCGGCTTCCGGGCAAGGGCGTCCTCAAGCTCACCGGCAAGCTGGGCGAAGTGATGCAGGAGAGCGCCAACCTCGCGCTCAGCTTCGTGCGCATGCGCGCCGACAGCCTGGGCCTGGCCCCCGACTTCCTGGAGAAGACCGACCTCCACGTGCACCTGCCCGAGGGCGCCATCCCCAAGGACGGGCCCAGCGCCGGCATCACCCTGGCCACGGCCCTCATCTCGGCCCTCACGGGCATTCCCGTGCGCGCCGACCTGGCAATGACCGGGGAACTGACCCTGCGGGGCGCGGTCCTGCCCATCGGCGGCCTCAAGGAGAAGCTCCTGGCCGCCCACCGAATGGGATGCCGCACCGTCATCATCCCGGCGGAGAACGCCCGGCACCTGGAGGAGCTCCCCGAGGAGGTGCGCCGGGAGCTGGTCATCCACCTGGTGAAGAGCATGGACGAGGTGATCCCCCTGGCCCTGGTCAGAACTTGACCTTGATCCCGGCCCGGTAGTAGTTGTCCGCCACCACCCCGGCCTCCACCACCACCGAGACCACCTGGAAGCGGCGCCGCCAGGGGCGGGGCAGGACGTAGCTGATGGTGGCGTGGGCCGCGACGTTGAGGATGCAGAGCCGGGTGATGGTCCTGGCGCTGGGGTGGCGGGGCAGGAGGGGGTTGCGCTCGTAGCGGTTCCCGTCCTCGATCTGGCGGCTCTGGCTGCAGTCCATGGCCACCATGGCCACGTAGGAGAGTTCCCAGGCGGTGTCGGACTTGGACCAGGGGTCCGCGGCCCGGCAGGGCATGCCCAGGCAGAGGGCCGCCAGGCCCCAGGTGAGGCTTTTCAACATGGATCACGACCCTCCGGCTACTGGCGTGAGCCACAATATGAGTTATTAATTCATCGCGGCAAGCCCCGCGCCCGCTCGTTCACAACTGCAACACCCCAGCAACTTTCCCCAACCCGCCCCAGGCTTGCGACAATGGCCCCCTATGACCTTCGCGCATCTCCACCTCCACACCGAGTACTCCCTCCTCGACGGCCTGACCCGCATCCCCGACCTCGTCAAGAAATGCAGGGCGACCGGCATGAACTCGGTGGCCGTCACCGACCACGGCAACATGTTCGGCATGATGAAGCTCTTCGACGCCTGCGAGAAGACGGCGGACAAGGACGGCAACTGGGCCGTCAAGCCCATCCTCGGCTGCGAGGTGTACGTGGCCCCCCGGTCCCGGCACGACCGCAAGCTCGACAACAACGCCCTGAACGCCGAGGGACTGGAGGACTGCCTGGACCCCTCCGGCCAGCGGGACGCGGGCTACCACCTGGTGCTCCTGGCCAAGAACCCCGTGGGCTTCCGCAACCTCTCCAACCTGGTCTCCAAGGGCTTCACCGAGGGCTTCTACTACAAGCCCCGGGTGGACAAGGACCTGCTGCGGGAGAACAGCGAGGGCCTCATCGCCCTCACGGCCTGCCTGGGCGGCGAGGTGCAGGCCCGCCTCCTCTCCGGCAACATCGACGCCGCCGAGCGCGTCGCCCGGGACTACCAGAGCATCTTCGGCGAGGACTTCTACCTGGAGATCCAGGACCAGGGCTTCGAGGCGGAGCGCCTGATCATCCCCAGCCAGTTCGAGCTCTCGAAGCGCACCGGGATCCCCCTGGTGGCCACCAACGACGCCCACTACCTCAACCACGACGACGCGGACCTCCACGACACGCTCCTGTGCATCGGCACCAAGCGGTTCAAGAGCGAGCCCAAGCGCATGCGCTTCTCCACCGACCAGTTCTACGTGAAGTCGCCCGAGGAGATGGCCGCCGTCTTCCCCGGCCACCCCGAGCTGCTCGAGCGCACCCTGGAGATCGCCTCCAAGATCGACCTCTTCCCCATCACCCGCAAGCCCATCACCCCGCAGTTCCCCGTGCCCTCGGGCCACACCCTGGAGAGCTACTTCGTGGAGGTGGCCCGCGAGACCTTCGAGGAGCGGCTCAAGGAGTGCCAGGTGCTCTGGCAGGCCGGGGCCCTCAAGCACTCCGAGGAGAAGTACCGCGCCCGGCTCGAGTTCGAGCTGGACACCGTCCTGAAGATGGGCTTTCCCGGCTACTTCCTCCTGGTATGGGACTTCATCCGCAAGGCCCGCGAGATGGGCGTGCCCGTGGGCCCGGGCCGCGGCAGCGCCGCCGGCAGCATCGTGGCCTGGTCCATGCACATCACCGACATCGACCCCATGCAGTACGACCTGCTCTTCGAGCGGTTCCTGAACCCCGAGCGCATCTCCATGCCCGACGTGGACATCGACTTCTGCCGGGACGGGCGCCAGAAGGTCATCGACTACGTCACCGAGGCCTACGGCAAGGACCGCGTCAGCAACATCGTCACCATCAACCAGCTCAAGACCAAGGCCGTCATCAAGGACGTGGCGCGGGTCTTCGAGAAGGACTTCGCCTTCGCCAACAACCTCACCAAGCTCGTGCCCCAGGAGCCCGGAAAGCCCATCACCGTGGCCATGGCCCTGGAGCAGAGCGACAAGCTGCGCGAGCTCTACGAGTCCGAACCCGAGGTGAAGAACATCCTGGACATCTCCGCCCGCCTGGAGGGCCTCGCCCGCAACACCGGCGTCCACGCCGCCGGCGTGATCATCGCCCCCGACGACCTCACCCGCTTCGCCCCGCTCAGCCGGGACAAGGACGGCAAGGTGATGGTGCAGTACACCATGGTCGAGGCCGAGCGCGCCGGGCTCCTGAAGATGGACTTCCTGGGCCTGGAGACCCTCACCCAGATCGCCAAGACCCAGGGCTACATCGAGCGCACCCAGGGCCATCCCGTGGACATGACCCTCATCCGCACCTTCGACGACCGGAAGACCTTCGACCTGTTCAGCCAGGGGGACACCGACGGCATCTTCCAGTTCGAGTCCGGCGGCATGAAGTCGCTCCTGGCCAAGCTGCGCCCGGACCGCTTCGACGACCTCATCGCCCTCAACGCCCTCTTCCGCCCCGGCCCCCTGGGCGCGGGCATGGGCGACACCTACGTGAACCGCCGCCACGGCCGCGAGCCCGTGACCTACATGTTCCCAACCCTCGAGCCCATCCTCTCCCCCACCTACGGCGTGATCCTGTACCAGGAGCAGGTGATGCAGATCGCCAGCCTCATCGCCGGGTACTCCCTGGGCGAGGCCGACATGCTGCGGCGCGCCATGGGCAAGAAGGACAAGGAGAAGATGGCGAAGGAGAAGACCAAGTTCATCGAGCAGGGCGTGGTGCGCGGCTACGAGCGGGACAAGGTCTCCGAACTCTTCGATCTTATTGAATACTTTGCTGGCTACGGCTTCAACAAGAGCCATTCAGCGGCATATGCCCTGATTGCATACGAAACAGCCTACCTCAAAGCCAACTTCCGCACCGAGTTCATGGCCGGCCTCCTCTCCACCAAGGCCCAGCGCACCGACGACGTGGTGAAGTACATCCAGAACTGCAAGGAGATGGGCCTGGACGTGCTGGGCCCGGACATCAACGAGAGCCAGCTGGACTTCACCATCACCGGGCCCAACCAGATCCGCTTCGGCTTCGCCGCGGTCAAGGGCCTGGGCGAGGCCGCGCTGGAGGCCATCCTCGCCGCGCGCGCGGAGGAGGGGGGCTTCAAGGACTTCTTCCACGCCCTCAAGGCCACGGACCTCCAGAAGGCCAACCGCCGCGTGTGGGAGGCCCTCATCAAGGCCGGGGCCTTCGATTCCATGGAACCCAACCGCGCCGCCCTCATGGAGGGCCTGCCCTCGGCCATGGAGAACGCGGGGAAGGGGGGCCAGGACCTGGGGCTGGTATCGCTCTTCGACGAGGCCGAGATGGCCAGCCTCGCCGACAACTGGGCCGTGCCCGAGGACGTGGAGTTCTGGAGCCGCAAGGACCGCCTGCGCTACGAGCGGGAGTCCCTGGGCCTCTACGTGTCGGGCCACCCCCTGGAGGAGTTCAAGGACGCCATCAAGGTGCACACCGTGGGCACCATCGCCTCCCTGAAGGAGGCCGCCGCCGCCGGCAGGCACCGGGACCGGGACGAGGTGGCCATCGGCGTCATGGTGAGCAACGTCCAGTTCAAGACGAACCAGAAGGGCGAACCCTGGGCGATCCTCTACCTGGAGGACCTCACCGACAAGGTGGAGGCCCTGCTCATGGCCGGCAGCTACAACCCCGTGACCCGGAAGAGGGGCCGCCCCTTCGACCTGTACCGGCACCTGGCCCTGCCCGACGCCCTCCTGCGCGTCACCGGCGAGCTGAAGATCGAGACCACCGGCAACAACGGCGACGAGGACGAGGAGGAGCAGACCACCATCAAGCTCTTCGTGACCTCCCTGGAGCCCCTGGAGGACTTCCAGGGCAAGGGCTTCTCCGGCGCCCTGATCCGCCTGCCCAGGGGGGAGTACCCCAACCGCCTCGTGCCCCTCCTGCGCCTCTACCACGGCAACCTTCCCCTTCACCTGGAATACCGCGGCCCCCAGGGCATCCTCGCCCGCGTGAGGGCCAGCGGGGACCTCAATGTCCGCTTCGATCCCGACCTTTCCGAAAAGGTCGCCAAGGAAGCCGGGTGCGCCCTGAGCTGGACCTACTGAAAAGGAGTTCCCATGATTCGAAGTACCCTTCCTCTGCTTGCCGGAGCCGTGATGATCGCAGGACAGCCCATACCCGACTTCTCCCAGACCGAGCGCGCCAAGGTGCCTGAGGTCTACAAGTGGCGCGCCACGGACATGTACAAGAGCGACGCCGCCTGGCGCGCCGAGCTCGACGCCGTCAAGGCCCTCATCGCCGCCCTGGATCCCCTGGGCAAGGCCTGGACCACCGCCCCCAAGGCCATGGGCGACTTCATGGAGCGCCTGGACGAGGTGAACCTCCGCGGGGGCCGCCTGTACCGCTACGCCAGCCACCAGGGCGACATGGACCTGGGCGACACCAACTACCAGAAGATGAAGGGCGAGATCCAGACCGTGCTGGTGGGCCTGGGCGCCAAGCTCGCCTTCATGGACGCCGATCTCATGGCCCTGGGCCAGGAGAAGGTGGAGGCCTACATCAAGGCCGAGCCCCGCCTCGCCTCCCACCGGGTGGGCTTCCTCAAGACCCTGCGCATGAGGGCCCACATCCTCCCCGAGGGCGAGGAGCGGGTCGCCGCCACCGCCGGCCTCTTCTCCGACGCGCCCTCCGGCGCCGCCGGCATGCTCAACAACGTGGACATGCCCCACACCAGCGTGACCCTCTCCACCGGCGAGAAGGTGGTCCTCAACACCGCGAACTACAACAAGCTACGCGCCTCCAAGGTCCCTGCGGACCGGCGCCTGGTCATGGAGACCCACTTCAAGGAACAGGCCCAGTACCAGAACACCTTCGCCACCCTCCTGGACGCCAACACCAAGAAGGACCTCTTCCAGGCGAAGATCCGGAAGTACCCCACCTGCCTGGACGCCGCCCTCTACCCCGAGGCCATCGACACGGCCGTCTACAAGAACCTGGTGGCCTCCGTGAAGGCCAACCTCGCGCCCCTCCACCGCCTCATGCGCCTTCGGGCGCGGATGCTGGGCCTGACCGACATGAACTACGGCGACGTGTACGCCTCCGCCGTGCAGTCGGTGGACAAGAAGTACACCTTCGAGGAGGCCCGCGACCTGGTTCTCAAGGCCACCGCCCCCCTGGGCCCCGACTACCGCAAGGGCCTCGAGCAGGCCTTCACGAACGGCTGGATCGACATCTACCCGAACAAGGGCAAGCAGTCCGGGGCCTACTCCGACGGCGTCTACGGCGTGCACCCCTTCGTGAAGATGAACTTCGACGGCTCCTTCCACGAAGTGTCCACCCTGGCCCACGAGCTGGGCCACGCCATGCACTCCTACCTCTCGGACGCCGCCCAGCCCTTCCCCATGGCCGACTACCCCATCTTCCTCGCGGAGATCGCCAGCACGTTCAACGAGAACCTGCTCATGCACCACCTGCTGGACACGGTGGCCGACGACACCCTCAAGCTCTACCTCCTGGACAGCTACCTGGAGACCATCCGCGGCACCCTCTTCCGCCAGACCCTCTTCGCGGACTTCGAGCTGGCCATGCACGAGCGGGTGGAGCAGGGCCAGTCCCTCACCCCCGACTGGCTCGACGCGAAGTACCTGGAGCTCACCCGCCTCTACTACGGCCACGACAAGGGCGTCATGAAGGTGGAGGACTACATCAAGTCCGAGTGGAGCGCCATTCCGCACTTCTACTACAACTACTACGTCTTCCAGTACGCCACCGGCATCGTGAGCTCCATGGCACTCTCCGAGGCCGCCCTGAAGGATCCCGCCGCCCGGGACCGCTACCTGGCCTTCCTGCGGTCGGGCGGAAGCCGCTTCCCCCTGGATACCCTCAAGACCGCCGGCGTGGACCTCGCCTCGCCCCAGCCCGTGGACGCCGCCCTCAAGGCCTTCGACGCGCTGGTGGGACGCATGGAGACCCTCTACGATAGGACCCGGGCCGCCGGGAAGTGAGGATGCCCCTTCCAACCTCAAGGCAGCCCAGGGGACCTCGCCATTGCTCGTCCTGATCTTCGTCACCCTCATCATCGGCCTGCAGTACTGCCACCGGCAACTCATCCACCGGCTGCTGCCGGAGGGCTATGACCGGTGGGTGACGCCCATCCTGGTCCTCATCCACATCCCCCTGGCCCTCTACATGGCCATGCGGTTCACCGGCAACGCCACCTGGCTGCCCTGGCTCCGCCCGTTCTCCCGGGCGGGCCTGTACTTCCAGATGCTTTGCGCCTTCAACCTGACCATGTGGCTGCTCTCCGAAGGCCTGTGGCGCCTGCGCCACCTGTGGCGGCCCCAGCCGGGCCAGCCCCCCGAGGACCCCGGCCGGCGGAACTTCCTCCGCCAGACCACGGCCGCGGGCGTGGGCCTCGCCTCCTACGGCGTCCTGACCGGCCGCCGCGAGGCCCTGGGCGACCCGGACATCGTCCACCTGCAGCTCTACTTCCACGACCTGCCCCCCGGCATGGACGGCCTGCGCATCGCCCAGATCAGCGACCTCCACGCCGGCCCCCTGGTGAAGGCCCCCCTGGTGGCCCGGTGGCGGACCCTCGTGCAGGCCGAGCGCCCCGAGCTCCTCCTCCTCACCGGGGACGTCACCGACAGCGTCCCCGCGGAGGCCGGCATCGTGGAGGAGGCCTTCCGCAACTTCCCCGCCCCCCTGGGCTGCTACGCCATCCTGGGCAACCACGACTACTTCACCGACCCCCGCCCCATCTGGCAGATCCTGGAACGCACCGGCTTCCAGTGCCTCGAGAACCGCTACGCCTACGTCTACCGGAACGGCTCGCGCCTCGCCCTGGTGGGCCTCCAGGACCCCATGGCCCGCCACGGCCACTTCCGGGACATCCGCTACGGCCCCGGCCCCTCCCCGAAGATCGCCACCGAGGGCCTTCCCCCCGACGTCTGGCGCCTCTGCCTCAACCACCGCCCCAGCGATTGGCCCCTGGCCCGCCAAGCCGGCGCCCGCCTCACCCTCTCAGGCCACACCCACGGCGGCCAGATCAACCTCATCCCCTTCGTGAACAGCGCCCTCCTCCTGGGCCCCTACGCCCAGGGCCTGTACCGCAAGGACGGCGACGTCCTCTACGTGAACCGCGGCCTGGGCGTGGTGGCCCTCCCCGTCCGCATCGGCGCCCCCCCCGAAATCACCCTCATCACCCTCCGCCGCCGATGAAAACCTCTTCCCCATCCCAGGTTCATGCGCTAGAATCAAGGTTCGGCATAACCGTGGCTCCATCGTCTAGCGGTTAGGACGGCGCCCTCTCACGGCGTTAACAGGGGTTCGATTCCCCTTGGGGCTACCACTGAAATGATTAGACTTAGAAGCTGGAGACACCCTCCGGCTTCTTTTTTTTTACGCTCTTCCTCACAAAACGTACTCACATAGGTCATTACGGGTCGGGGCGAGGGGGGCGAGACTCGGCGCAGATCAATTGAGGTGGTCGGGGTGAGCAGGGCATCGGGGCGGCGATGCTGATGATCTACACATCGACCGATCCGCAGCATGGCTTTACCTGGTTGACCCAAGCTAGTGTAGGCCGCCAGAAATACCTGTAACGCCAATACAGTTCGTCGCATCCAAGCGGCAGGTGAGAACTTTGGCGCAAGTGGGGCGAGTTGATCTAACTGTGGAGCAATTCAGATGCCTTGAGGAAATGACGCGGAGCCGGACCTTGCCTGCGCGCAGCGTCCTGCGGGCCAAGATTGTTCTTCATCGAGCTTCTGGCGAGTCCTTTCGTGACATCGGCCAGGCTTTGGGCTGTGATCATCGGACTGCTTGGCAATGCCTCAAGCGATGGGAGGAAGCGGGCTTCGATGGCCTCGAGAGGGAACGCCCAGGTCGAGGCCGGAAGTCTTGGGTGATTGCTTTGAAGGGGCAAGAGGTGCTCCATAAGACGACGCAGCCCGTCAATGCCACGCACTGGAGCCGGGCCTCCATGGCGCAGGCCACCGGGGTGAGCGAGAGCACGGTGGGACGCATTTGGCGTCAGAATGGCCTCAAGCCGCACCGCACCGTTGGTTTCAAGTTAAGCAACGATCCTCATTTCGAAGAGAAGTTGGTGGACATCGTGGCCCTGTATCTGGACCCTCCGGAGCATGCCATCGTGCTGAGCGTAGATGAGAAGAGCCAGATTCAGGCCCTGGACCGGACTCAGCCTGGCCTACCGATGAAGAAGGGTCGCTGCGGCACCATGACGCACGACTACAAGCGCAATGGAACGACCACCCTCTTTGCGGCCATGAACACGCTGGATGGTACGGTGATCTCGGCCACGATGCCACGTCATCGCCATGAGGAGTGGCTGAAGTTCCTCAAGCGGCTTGAGCGGGGTACGTCGAAGCGACTCGCTCTGCACATCATTTGCGACAACTACGCCACCCACAAACATCCGGCGGTCAAAAGCTGGTTGAAAGGCCATTCGAGGGTCCACGTTCACTTCACCCCCACCAGTTCATCGTGGTTGAACATGGTGGAGCGATTTTTCCGGGACATCACGGAGAACCGCATCCGAAGGGGTATTTTCAGATCCGTCCCGGAACTCGAAGCAGCGATCCACACCTATATCGCGAGACACAATGCCGCTCCGAAACCATTTGTTTGGACCGCGTCCGCGAACGATATCCTCGCCAAGGTGACACGAGCACGGCAGGCCCTCACGGCCATTCGGACGGCCTCTGCCAAGGGTTGACGGCGAACCTGCCTTTTTCTTTTCCTCGGTATCCTCGGCCTCCTCGGCGCCTCGGCGATGGCTTTCTCAAGTATCAGTCGGCGCAAAGATTACATGCGCCGAAGCACCCGTCGAAAAGCCCATCGCCGAGGCGCCGAGGAGGCCGAGGATACCGAGGAAAGAATTCTGGCCTGAACGTCCCGGCGTGATTGAGCGCACTCCTGACCCGAAGGAGGAAGTCATGGGTCGGCATTGGGGCGAAGATTGGGGCGACAACTATCCCCATCGAGATATCACCGAAGCCATCATCCTCGCTGCCATCAGGGTGCAGATAGTTCTGGGGCCTGGACTCCTGGAAAATGCCTACAAGGCTTGCCTCGCCCATGAACTCAGGTTGGCCGGACACGAGGCCCTACGCGAGGTTCACCTCGACATCACCTACAAGGAATTGTGCGTCGAGAATGCCTACATCATGGATATCGTGGTGGACCACAAGGTGGTCGTCGAGGCGAAGGCCATTGCGAAGTTTTCGGATGCCGACTTCGCCCAACTGAATAGCTGCCTCCACTTTGCAAATTTCGAAGTGGGCCTGCTGATCAATTTTCATAACTGGCCCCTCAAGGACGGGGGCATCAAGCGACTCGTCAACACCAAGCCCTGAACTGGACCCGAGGCGAAGGGGGGGGACAAGGTGTTACCTGTTCTTCTGGCGGCCTACACTAGTGGATGTTCCCGAGCGGTTGTGAACCCTTCGGCTCGCCTCCGGGTACGGAACTTTTGAGGTCCTTCCCGCCATCCAATGAACCTTGGCAAAGGTTCAGTTGGTCGCTTATGAAGGGGAGGGCAGTGGAAGGCCGCGGCATTAAGACCATCCGGCTAGAGGGTCCTCAGGGCGAGCTATGGGCTCACCTTCGGGGGGACAGCGGTACTCCAGTCCTTTTTGTCCACGGCAATGGGGGCAGGGGCAGCCAGTGGGAGGCCCAGGTCGCCGCCCTCGGGACCCATTGTCAGGCCGCAGCCCTGGACCTGCGAGGAATGGGGGATTCAGAGCCGCCCAGGAATGGGGACTTTTCCATCGGAGGCTTCGCCGAGGATGTGGCCGCCATGGCGGACGCCCTTGCCTTCCGGTGTTTTGTCCTCGTTGGCCACAGTCTGGGAGGTTATGTGGTGGCAGCCTGCGCGGGCTTGTTCCCCGAGCGCCTGCTCGGACTCGTCTTTGTGGACCACGGTGGTGACCCCCGCAACGATTCCGAAGCTGACCTGGAAGCCCTGACCAACGGGCTTGCCCCTGAGGCTTTCGATGCCTTCGCTCGCCAGGCCATGGAGACGTGCCTGAAGGGGGCGAGGTTGAAGGTCAAGGAACAGGTGCTTGCCCAGTTGCAGGCAACGCCCAGGGCCCATTTTGCAGGCGCCGTCCTGGGCTTGTTGGACTTCGATGCCGGCGCCGCGTTGAGGTCCTACCAAGGTCCCAAGCTGCACCTCCATTCGGGCTTTCTTGAAGAGCAGGGCCTGGTACCCATCCATGCCCAGGCCCCCGGCATCAAAGCAATCCTGGTGAGGGATTGCAGCCATTGGGTGCATATGGATCAGCCTGACCATTTCAATGCCGAACTGGATCGTTTCCTGAACCTTCATGCACTCAACCCTTCCAACGCTTGGCAAGGCGGCCACCTGCACTCCGGTCGAGATACTGTTTGCCCCGTGGGCGCAGTGTTTCAAGGGCCTTCAACGTGGACTCGTTCACGCCCAGCGCCTCCTGGTGCTGTTCAAGGAAGTAGCCTACCAGGGCAGAGGTGGTCGAATTACCCTGTCGCTCCAGGTAGGCCAGCACCGCGGCAGCGTCCACCAGGCTGAGCCCTTCAAGGGAGCGCCAGACCTCTTCCCAACCACCCGCCAGGTCGGGGCGATCCAGGACATCGACCAGGGTCCTGGCCACCGAGGTCACAGGCAGATCGAAGCCCATGCGGTCCATCATTGCCACTTCCATGGTCAAGGCTGCCTCCTCCAAGGCTTCCCTGGGCTGCACTGGCTTGTAGGCAACACCCCTGAAGGTCCAGCCCCGCTGAGAGCGTGGCACCAGGATCTGGATGGCCTCAAAGGTGGAGTGGGCCAAGCCATGGAGTTCCAGCGCCGTATGGTAGCCGAGGACCCCAGTGGGGCACCCGAGGTAGCCAACCAGGTAAGCATCCACTGGGGAGTCTGCCGGTGTGCTGCCGGGAGCAACTGCCGCAAATAGCCCTCTGCGCACCATGAGGACGTGGCCTGTCCTTTGGTGGTAGCGGAGCAAAGCCGCCACTTCAACTCAAAGTGGTTCAATTTTAAAATTCAGAGTTCTTGACATCGTTGGTGTGTAGCACCTGCATCACGCATGAGGATCATTGGAGACCACCTTCGCCAGCGTCGAGAAGCCAAACGGCTCGGCGACCCCAAATTCTCGGTGCGGGGGCTTGCCGCCATGGTCGGCGTCGAACCCTTCCACCTCAGCAAGGTCGAACGGGGTATCGAGGCCCCGCCCTCCGAGGCCCGGATGCTGGCCTTGGCCCAAAACCTTTCGGGCTGCTCCTCCGGGAACGGCGAACCCAGCCCAGACACGCCGTGCTCCGCCTGGTGCGGGAAGGGCGGGATGGCCGATGAATTCCTACGACCGGTTCTTTCCATACCAGGGCACCAGGCCGCAGGGGGGGCGGGGACCTGATGGCACTGCCCCTTCAACGGGAGTCGGGACAGGAAGGGCCCAGATCCCTGGCCTCGCTGGTGATGAATGTCGATCCTGCCTTTGCTGACCTCATCGAGACTCGACTCCGCCAGGATCAACGCCGGGCAGGGTGCCCGTCACGCAGGAAAAGAGCGCCGGCCACCATGGAAAACCCCACGAGCCCGAGTTGCAGTGCGGTCATGCCCGCCCAGACCAGGGCATCCCGGTCCCCGTGGAGGAATTCCAGCCCGAACCGCAGGGCCGAGTATCCGCCGAGGTGGCACCAGAAGATCCGTGGCCAGGACGTCTCCCCCGCGGCGGCCTTCCGGGCCAGGAGGACGACGATGGCAGCCAGGGCCAGGTCCCCCAGGGCTTCGTAGAGTTGGGTGGGGTGGAGGGGAACGGTTGCCAGGGCGGTGGGCGGGATGAAATGCCGCCCGGCGCACCAGGTCCACGCGTCGCTGGGGGCGCTGGGGTCGCGGGTCATCCAGGGGAGGATGGTTCCGTATTTCGGCAGCGGAACACCCCAGGGGAGCGCCGTGGGGACGCCCCAGGCATCGCCGTTCAGGAAGCATCCCACACGACCGGCGGCCTGCCCTAGAAGGACGGCCGGACTGGCAATGGCAAAGGTCTGCCAGAAATCTACCTTCGCCCTGCGAAACCATACGAAGGCGGCGGTGACGCCACCGGCCAGGCCCCCGGTGATGGAGAGGCCCCCTTCCCAGATGAGGAAGAAGGAGAGGGGATGGGCAAGGAGACTCTTCAGGTCCCAGAACAGGAAATCGAAGAGCCTGGCCCCGAGGATGGCGCTCAGCAGGATCCACGGGAGGCCGTCCAGGAAGACGGCGGTCCCCAGGCCGGTCTTCCTAAGGCGGTGGGCCGCCAGGACGGTCGCCGTCAGGATGGCGATGATGAAATAGAATCCTTCGTAGAAGTGGACGACCTTGAATCCAAGGTCGAGGTGAATGGGCCACACAGCGTTCTCCCTTGAGCCAGTGTCATACGCCAGGGGCGATCCGGGGAACCTTTTGGTCGAGCGGGGCCGCCAGGTTTCAGGCCCGCGGATTCCTGCCGTGCTTCTCGATCCTCCGGACGCCGGTCACCCCTGCCGCGGAACGACCAGGGTCCATGGATCAAGCCCAGGCCCTACGCTGATAATTTAATAAATCAGCGATAGAATTCGTATTGATATTTATGATGTTGAGACCTTGTTTCATTATCCGCCCGGCCGATGCTTGGACATTATGGGCCGACTTTCACTCACCTACCGATCCGAGGGATCCAACGCCCACGCCAAGCGGGCCATGCAGCGGTGGGGCCTGGCTGGTGACGGGCAGGTCTTCTTCTCCCTCAACCCGCAGGGGGCCCTGGACTGCGTGGCCACGGCAGGGGAGTCCTGCTGGGGATGGAAGCCGGTCGAGATCCACGGGAAGTCGATCCTGGACCTGATCTCCCCGATGGATCAGAGGGTCATCCTTCAGGCGCTGGACGAGGTCCGGAGCGGCAAGGAAGCCCCGCGCCGGGAAGTTCACTTCATGGACAAGAACGGGGTTGCCGTCTCCCAGGTCTGCCGGTTCGCCCAGGAGCAGGGGGATGGCGTGGTGCTCGGCTATGCCCGGGATTCGGCCTCCCGGGAGGAGATTGACGCTCGCACGGCCTCGGCCATGAAGGAACTGCGGGATTTCAAGCGGGCGCTGGACCAGCACGCCATCGTGGCGGTCACCGATGCCCGGGGCCGGATCACCTACGTCAACGACTACTTCTGCGAAATTTCCAAGTTTCCGCGAAGCGAGCTGCTCGGCCAGGACCACCGGATCATCAACAGCGGCCACCACCCCAAGGCCTTTTTCCGGGACCTGTGGACCACGATCAAGGCCGGCAATGTCTGGAAGGGCGAGGTCAAGAACAAGGCGAAGGATGGGACCTTCTACTGGGTGGATACCACCATCGTCCCGCTCATGGACGAGGCCGGCCACATCGAACAGTTCGTCGCCATCCGCGCCGACATCACGGCCCGGAAGATCGCCGAGGAGGCCCAGCGGCAGACCCAGAAGCTGGAGAGCCTCGGGGTCCTGGCGGGAGGGATCGCCCACGATTTCAACAACCTCCTGACCAGCATCCTTGGGAACTGCAACCTCGCCACCCTCTCCCTGCCCCCCGGGAGCCCCACCCAGGCCTTCCTGGCCCAGATCGAGCAGGGTTCCCTCCGGGCCGCGGATCTCACCAGGCAGATGCTTGCCTACGCCGGAAAGGGGAAGACGGTCATCGCCCCGGTGGACATGAACAGGCTGGTGACGGAGATGAGCCAGCTCCTGTCCCTCTCCATCTCGAAAAAGGCCGTCATCCACTGCGATCTGGCCCCCCAGGTGCCGGAAATCACCGCCGACCCGACCCAGATGCAGCAGGTGGTCATGAACCTGGTCACCAATGCCTCGGAAGCGATGGAACAGGGCGGCGTGGTGATGATCCGCACCGGGGATCGCGTCCTGGACGCTCCGGACATCTCCACCCTCGCGCCCATCAGCCCCATCAAGCCGGGCCGCTACGTGACGCTCGAAGTCACGGACACCGGCTGCGGCATGTCCGCGGAAACCATCCGCAACATTTTCGATCCGTTCTTCACCACCAAGTTCACGGGAAGAGGCCTGGGGCTGTCCGCCCTGCTGGGGATCCTCACCAGCCATGGAGGCTCGATAAAGGTCTACAGCGAGCCGGGGCATGGCACCTGCATGCGGGTGTTCCTCCCTGCCGCTGATTCCACGGAACCGGCCCCGGTGACGGAGGTCCACCTGGACACCCAGCCCCTCCTGGGCACCATGCTGGTGGTCGATGATGACCTTTCGGCCCGGAATGTCGCCAAGGCCCTCGCGGTCCGGCTCGGTTTCAAGGTGATCGAGGCGGTGGATGGTCTCGACGCCGTCAATGTCTTCAGACTCCACAAGGCCGAGATAACCCTCGTTCTCATGGATCTCACCATGCCCAACATGGACGGACGCGAAGCCTTCCAGCAGATCCGGGAGATCTCCCCGGCGGTCCCCGTCATCCTTTCCTCCGGCTACAACGAGAAGGAGGCCGTGGGTGAACTGCCAAGCGACAGCCTCGCGGGATTTCTGCCCAAACCTTACCAGCACACACAGTTCGAGGCCGTGATCCGGCACTCGCTGGAACCGGTCGATCCTCTGCTTTAATCCCATCCTTTTCGGGCCGCTCGGCATCCCGCGGTATTCCCGATGCCTGCGGCCCCTGTCGGATGAGCCGGCGCCGTGGAAACGCCGGGTCAATCCCGGGGGAACCCCGTGCCCGCGGGTCGATGGGATTTCAACCTGCAGACCAGCACCGGGGCCAGATCCGGCATGTTCTCCCATTCGAGGAACCTGTCGCTGGCCGTCCGGAAGCCGGGCTCCTCCAGCCCATCCAGGATGAACCCGCACCGGAATGCGGTGGACAGGAGGGTTTCCAGGGACCGGTGGAAATGGAGCCCCGGCTCCGGCTGGCCCCGGATCCCCTCCGCCCGGAAGGCCGTGGCGTTCCGGTAATGGGTGACCTTCAGGCCAGCGGACCGTTGGCTGCGGCCGTCAACCAGGCGTTCCTCGACGAACATCTCCGTTCCGGACCCGGAAAAGCACGGATGCAGGATGGAGAAGACAAGGAAGCCTCCCGGCTCCAGGAGGCCCGGCAGCTCCTCGAACAGCGGATCGATGCGGGCCAGATCCATGAGCGCCATGGTGGCCACGGCGCCCTGGAAGCGGCCTCCGCCCAGGGTCGCAAGCTGGCCCCGGTCGGTGACATCCAGAAGCCGGTAGTCGATCGGCGCCTCCGGTGCGGTGCGCCTCCGGGCCCGGTCGAGAAAGCCCTCGCAGAAATCGATCCCGGTCACCTGGGCGCCCTCGGCTGCCATCAGCCGGGCCATGCGCCCCGCTCCACACGCGATGTCCAGGATCCGCATTCCCGGCCCGGGCGCCGCCAGGCGCAGGGTCGCAGGTTCGATCAATTGGCACTGAAAGGCATTGCCGTCGCCGATCCGGTCGTCCCACCACGGTGCATTCCGCTCCCAGCTGGAATGGGCTTCTCCCGCCGGATCCTCCATCGGCACCTCCATGGCTGAGCCTCGCTAGCGGTTGGATGAGGCTTGAGGGATGCCGGTTCCCTTGAACCGTAGCCGACCATCAACGTACCGGGTGACCCATCGGCCATGACGCACGGTCGTTCCGGGACCGAGGGAATAATCAAACAGGACCCGGGCGGCGCCCTCCGCCCCGCCCGGGGCGCGCCGCATGCCACGGGCTTCCAGGCACCGGCTGATGGTTTCGGCATGGGCCCTGGCCTCGGCCGTGGCCGCCCGCACTCCCCGGCAGCCCAGGAGGCTGCACAGGGCCCATGCCGCTCCTGGCCATTGCATACGTGCCATCCATTTCTCCATGCAGGTTCCTGAGCCCAGGAACACCCCGTCCCCCGGGGACGAGGCTCGACAAGGGGTGTCTCCCAGGGGCAATACGTTCCTTGGCCAGGCGGTGGAAACCTGCCCAATCCTGCCGGTCCCGATGTCATGGCCTGGAACCAGTGCCGGGAAATCCGCACACGTTTCAATGTGCGAACCGGACAGGCACCTTGCGGCCGAGGGGCACCGAGGGCCATTTCCAACCACCCGCATTCCTAAGGAGTCACCGAATGTTCAAAGCAGCCCTCATCCTTGCGGCCCTCGCGGGCGACACCCAGCAGCTCGTTGAAGCTGGAGCGGCTCGACCGGCCGGCCTCGGCGTTCCGGCTTGCGCGATCAACCCGTTCCCCGAGGCCGGTGCGGTCCAGGACGTGGTCATCTGCGCGCCCGGGGACCAGGAAGTCCTGGCCATCGCCGACGAAGGCGCGTCCCTGGCGAGAAGCTACTACTACTTCGACGCGGAAGTGACCGGTGCGTCCCCGGCGGATTGCCGGTTCGAGGTTCGTGAAGGCGGTTCCGTGCTGGGTCCAGGGGAAGGAGGGACGTTCCGCGGCCTTGCCGGGGCGCGGCCTGGCCATCTCGTGGCCCTCTACTATCCGCCCTTTTCCAGCCCCGCCACGAAGCCGCGCCCCCTGACCGTGAGGGCGGTGTGCGACAGTGACCCGGACAGGTTCGACGAGCGGGGTTTCATCCTCGTGCGGAAGCCCTCCGGGCTTGAAGAACGGGTGGCCCGTGGGGCGGAACTCCGAAGGGAGTGCCCTACGGCCGCCACCTACCGGTTTCCGGACGAGGAATCGCGGGAACGCTGAGCCTTCATGCGCCCGGCTCCGACGGGCGCACGGAAAGGGCCGGGGGGCTCAGGCCAGGGGCCATGAGCCTGACAAGAGGCGATGCATCCAAGGAATATCCGCCTCCTCCGGGGGCACCGTCACCTACGCGGATTACCACGAGTAGCCCGCCTCGCCCTGATGGGCCCGCGGGCCCCTCTTCAGGCAGCCGAGCCCGGAAGCCGTTACCGCCAGCGTGCAAGAATAGGTGCCAGATGCAACGACGGCCTTCCTCCCCCAGCCCTTCCGGCTCCCGCCCTTTCCAGACCGTCCCCTTCATGGGCGAGGCCCTGCTGGCCTCCGAGGCGACGGTGGAGGGGGTGGCGATGGAGGGCCTGGATTTCAGCGGGCAGGCCGCGACCCTGGCAACCTTCACCCGGAGCAGGCTCACCCGGGTCAACCTGGCCGGCTCCCGGCTGTCCAGGCTGGACCTCACGGAGGTGCGCCTGGAGGCCTGCGACCTGGCCAACGCCGCCTGGCTCAAGGCCCATCTGGGAAGGACCCGGCTGGAGGGGTGCCGGATGGTGGGCCTGGACCTTTCGGGCTCCCTGATTCGCAATACCGTGTTCGAGAACTGCAACGGGTCCTTCGCGCACTTCCGCGGAGCGATCCTGAAGTCCGTGCGGTTCCAGGGCTGCAACCTGAGCGGGTGCTCCTTCCAGGAGGCGGATCTGCGGGGGGCCGTGTTCCAGGACTGCGAGCTGGGGGAGGCCCAGATGTCCTTCGCCCGGCTTGAAGGGACGGATTTCCGGGGGTCGGGGATCACCGGGCTCCGGGTCCGGATCGAGGACCTGAAGGGCGCGATCGTCGAGCCGGCCCAGGCGGCCTACCTCGCGGGGCTGATGGGGCTCAAGGTGATCCATTAGGATGGCCGCCTCGCAACGAGCACGGCCTATGCGGTGGAATCGGACGATTCCCGGCTGCCCTGTTCCAGATAGTCGACCAGGCGACCCCCCTCCACAAGGGTCCGCCGGAGGGCGCCGAACCACCGGACATCATCAGCCTCCCGCTTCATGGCTGCCAGGAGGAACGCCACCGCGCAGAGCAGGGCGGCGATTCCCAGCAGCGCGACGGCTTCGAACCCGTCGCCCAGGGCCTCGGCCACGTCGGGGAACAGGTGCTCCGCGGCGGCCCAGCAGGCCAGGAGGACGAGACCCGCCAGGGAGGCCCAGGCGGCGCGGTCCTGGAAGGGCCGGACGTCCTTCCGGTAGGCCAGGTCCTGGACCTTGGAGACGGACGCGAGGTAGGCCTCCCGGCTCAGGGTCCCGGCGTCGCAGGCCTTCTCCAGGCGCTCCAGTTCGGCCATGACCACGTTTGTGTTTCCTTTCCGTTGGAGGCGATGGAGGTTCACGTTGAACTCCGTTGGAATGGGGGACTGAAGGAGCTACTTCCCGTCCTTCCCGGGCCGCCCGCCCCCCAGGACCTTGTAGAGGGTCACGAGGTTCCCGGCCCGGGCCCGGCGAAGGGCGATGAGGCCCTGCTGGGCCCCGTAGAGGGAGCGCTGGGCGTCCAGGACGCCCAGGTAGCCGTCGGCGCCGGCTTCGAACCGCATCGTGGCCAGCTGGAAGGTGCGTTCCAGGGCCCGGGTGAGGGCCTCCTGGGCGGCCAGCTGCTCACCGAGGGTGCCCCGCTGGACCAGGGTGTCGGCCACTTCCCGGAACGCCACCTGGATGGCCTTCTCGTACTGCGCCAGGCTGATGTCGCGGTCGGCCTTGGCCACGTCCAGGCCCGCCAGGGTGGCGCCCGTGTTGAAGAGCGGCAGGACGATCTGGGGGGTGAAGGACCAGGTCTCCGACCCCGTCTTGAACAGGCCGGAGAGCTCGCTGCCCATGGTGCCGAAGCCGGTGGTGAGGGAGATGCGCGGGAAGAAGGCGGCGCGGGCGGCGCCGATGTTGGCGTTGCTGGCCTTGAGCTGGGCCTCGGCCATGAGGATGTCCGGCCGGCGCATCAGGGCCTCCGAGGGGAGCCCGGGCGTGAAGTCCTGCAGGGGGGCCAGCCCGTCCAGCCCCTGGGGAAGCCAGTCGGCGGGGACCGGCGCGCCCGCCAGGAGGGTCAGGGCGTTCTCGTCCAGGGCCACCATGCGGGTGGTGGCGGCCACGTCCGCGCGGGCGGTCTCCATCCCCACCTCCGCGCGCCGCGCGTCGAGCTCGGAGGAGACCCCGGCCTCGAAGCGGCGCCGGATGAGCTTGTGGGTGGCCTCCTGGCTGGCGAGGGTCTCCTTGGCGAGCCGGAGTCCGTCCCGGTCGGCGGCCAGGGTCAGGTACGCGTTGGCCACCTCGGCGAGGAGGGAGATCCGGGCGCCGGCCTGGGCCTGTTCGGTGGCGAGGTACTGTTCCAGGGCCCGGTTCTTGAGGCTCCGGACCCGGCCGAAGAGGTCCAGTTCCCAGGCGGTGACGCCGATGGTGGCGGAGTCCTGTTCGGCGACCATGGCCTGGCCGGTGGAGGACACGCTGGCCGGGATGCGCTGCCGGCTGCCCACCGCGGCGGCGTTGATGGAGGGCAGCAGCTCCGCCCGCTGGATGCGGTAGGCGGCGCGAACCTTCTCCGTGTTCAGGGCGGCCACGCGGAGGTCGCGGTTGTTGGCGAGGGCGAGGTCGAGGACCTTCCTCAGCCGCGCATCCACGTAGAAGTCCTGCCAGGCCACGTCGGGGACCGCCTTGCCGGCCGCCGTCGCCTGGGAGGCGGCCGGCCACTGGCCGGGGGTGGGGCGGGGCGGCGTGGCGTACCGGGGCGCCATGGACATGCAGCCGCCCATGACCGCGAGCATGAGGAGGGAAAGGCCTTGGGTCGGTTTCATCAGTGAGCCTCTCCGGTGGACCCGTCATCCGGGCGCTTCTTGGTGAAGAATTGGCTGACCAGGATGAAGGCCAGGGGGATGTAGAACACGGCGATGACGGTGGAGGTGATCATGCCGCCGATGACGCCGGTGCCGATGGCGTTCTGGGCGGCTGCGCCGGCCCCCCGGGTGATGGCCATGGGCAGCACGCCGAAGGTGAAGGCCAGGCTGGTCATGAGGATGGGCCTGAGCCGCAGGCGCGAGGCTTCCACCGCCGCCTCCAGGAGGCCCACCCCCTGGGCCATCTGCTCCTGGGCGAACTGCACGATGAGGATGGCGTTCTTGGCGGCCAGGCCCAGGGTGGTCAGCAGGCCGATCTGGAAGTAGACGTCGCTGGAGAGCCCCCGCGACCAGGTGGCCAGGACGGCGCCCATGACGCCCAGGGGCAGGATCAGCAGGATCGAGAAGGGGATCGTCCAGCTCTCGTAGAGCGCCGCCAGGCACAGGAAGATGACCAGCACCGACACGGCGTACAGGGCCGGCGCCTGGGAACCCGCCTGGCGCTCCTGGAAGGAGAGGCCGGTCCATTCGAACCCGATGCCCGGAGGCAGCTGGGTGGCGAGGCTCTCCATGGCCAGCATGGCGTCCCCGGTGCTCCTGCCCCTGGCGGGCTCGCCCAGGACTTCGATGGAGGGGAAGCCGTTGTAGCGCTGGAGGTTGGGCGAGCCGTACGACCACTTGCCCGTGGAGAAGGCGGAGAAGGGCACCATGCTGCCACTGCGGCTGGGGACGTAGAGCTTGTTCAGGTCCTCCAGCTGCATGCGGAACGGGGCGTCGGCCTGCATGTAGACGCGCTTGACCCGGCCGCGGTTGATGAAGTCGTTCACGTAGGAGCCGCCCCAGGCGCTGGCGAGGGTGTCGCTGATGGCGGGCAGGGGAACGCCCAGCGCCCCCGCGTGGTCCTGGTTGACGCTGACGTTGTATTCCGGCTGGTCGTCCAGGCCGTTGGGGCGCACGGCCTTGAGGGCCGGGTCCTTGGCCGCCAGGCCCAGCAGCTGGTTCCGGGCCGCCATGAGCTTATCGTGGCCCACGCCGCCGCGGTCCTGCAGCTGGAAATCGAAGCCGGTGGCGTTGCCCAGCTCCAGGATGGCCGGGGGCGCGAAGGCGAAGACCATGGCGTCCCGGCGGGGGCCGAAGGCCCGCATGGCCCGGCTCACCACCGCCTCGGCCTTGAGGTCCGGGCGGTTGCGCAGGTGCCAGTCCTTGAGCTTGACGAAGGCCATGCCGTTGTTCTGGCCCCGGCCCGCCACGCTGTAGCCGGCCACGGTCATGCAGGAGGCCACGGCGTCCTTCTGGTCCACCTGGAAGTGCTCCTGGACCTCCTTCATGATCTTCTGGGTCTGTTCCATGGTGGAGCCCGCGGGGAGCTGGATCATGGTCATCAGGATGCCCTGGTCCTCCTCGGGCAGGAACGCGGTGGGCAGGCGCATGAAGAGCAGGCCGGTGCCGATCACGATCAGGCCGTAGACGAGGACGTAGCGCATGCGCTTGGCCAGCACCCGCCCCAGCTGCGCGACGAAGAAGTCGTTCAGCCGGTAGTAGGCCTTGTCGAACCAGAGGAAGAAGGGACGCGTGACCTTCCAGCCGGTCTCGGCGGCCTCGTGGCCCTTGGGCACGGGCTTGAGGAAGCTCACGCAGAGCGAGGGCGTGAGCACCAGGGCCACCACCACCGACAGCAGCATGGCCGTGATCAGCGTGAAGGAGAACTGCCGGAAGATGATGCCCGTGGACCCTCCGAAGAAGGCCATGGGGCCGAACACCGCCGAGAGCACCAGCCCGATGCCCACCAGGGCGCCGGTGATCTGGCCCATGGACTTCCGGGTGGCCTCCAGGGGCGACAGGCCCTCCTCGTGCATGATGCGCTCGACGTTCTCCACCACCACGATGGCGTCGTCCACCAGGAGGCCGATGGCCAGCACCATGGCGAACATGGTGAGCATGTTGATGGACATGCCCGCGTACTGGAGCACCGCGAAGGTGCCCAGGAGCACCACGGGGACGGCGATGGTGGGGATCAGGGTGGCGCGGAAGTTCCCGAGGAAGAGCAGCATGACCAGGAAGACCAGGACCACGGCCTCGATGAGCGTCTTCACCACCTCGTTGATGGCCACGGACACGAAGGGCGTGGTCTCGTACGGGTACTCGGCCCGGACGCCTTCGGGGAAGTAGGCGGCCAGGGTGTCCATCTTGGCCTTGATGAGCTTGGAGGTGTCCAGGGCGTTGGCGCCCGAGGCCAGGCGGATCAGCATGCCCGCCGCGGGCTGGCCGTTGAGCCGCGTGTCGCTCTCGTAGGACTCGGTGCCCAGCTCCGTGCGGGCCACGTCCCGCAGCCGGATGGTGGAGCCGTCCGCGTTGATGCGCAGGGGGATGGCGCCGAACTGCTCGGGGGTCTGCAGGAGCTCCTGCACGTTCACGGTGACGTTGAGCCGCTGGCCCTTCAGGGCCGGGAGGCCTCCGGCCTGGCCCGCCGAGATCTGGGCGTTGTAGCCCTTCACGGCCTGGCGCACGTCGTCGGGGGTGATCCGGTAGCCCACCATGCGGTCGGGGTTGAGCCAGATGCGCATGGCGTACTGGGTGCCGAAGGAGGTCACCTCGCCCACGCCCTCCACGCGGCTGAGCACGTTCTCGATGTTCGAGGCCATGTAGTCCCGCAGGTCGTCGGCGTTCATGGCGCCGTTGGAGGACGTGATGGAGACGATCATGAAGATGTTCTTGGTGGACTTGGACACCGTGATGCCCATCTGCTGGACGACCTGGGGCATGAGGGGCTTGGCCAGCTCGAGCTTGTTCTGGACCTTGGCCCAGGCGGCGTCGGGGTCCGTGCCGGGCTGGAAGGTCAGCGTCACGCTGCCGTGGCCCGCGGAGTCGCTGCTGGCCGACATGTAGAGCAGCCGGTCCAGGCCCGTCATCTTCTGCTCGATGATCTGGGTGACGGTGTTCTCCACGGTCTTTGCGGAGGCGCCGGGATAGAAGGCGTCCACGGAGATGGCGGGGGGCGCGACGGGGGGGTACTGGGACACCGGCAGGGTCTTGATGGCCAGGAGGCCCGCCAGCATCATGACGATGGCAACGACCCAGGCGAAGATGGGCCGGTCGATGAAGAAATTGACCATGGTTCCGGCTCCCCTACTTCGACGCTGCGGTGAAGGGCACGACCTTGACGGCCATGCCCGGCCTGATCTTCTGCAACCCTTCGAGGATCAGCCGGTCCCCGGCCCTTAGGCCGTCCAGGACCAGCCACCGGGTTCCCACCGCCCGGTCCACCTTGAGGGTGCGCTGCTCGACCTTGCCAGCGGGGTCCACCACCATGGCGATGGCGTTGCCCTTGGGATCCCGCGTGACGCCCTGCTGGGGCGCGAGGATGGCCTGCTCGGCCACGCCCTCCTCCACGACGGCCCTCACGTACATGCCCGGCAGCAGGACCTGCCCGGGGTTCGGGAAGACCATGCGCAGCACCTGGGACCCGGTGGTGGGATCGACCGTCACGTCCGAGAACTTCAGGACGCCCGGCTTCGGATAGGGCGTCCCGTCCTCCAGGAGGAGCTTGACCTTGGCCTGTTCGGCCGAGCCGCCCTGGATGCGCCGGGACTCCAGGTTCCGCCGCAGCTCCATCAGGATGGCGCTGGACTGGGGCGAGTCCACGAAGACCTGGTCCAGCTGCTGGATGGTGGTGAAGGCCGGGCCCTGATAGGCCGTGGCCAGGGCGCCCGGGGTCACGGCGGACCTGCCGGTGCGCCCGGAGATGGGGGCGGTGACGCGGGTGTAGCGCAGGTTGATGCGGGCGGCCTCCACCGCGGCCTTGCCGGCCAGAACCTCGGCCTCGGCCTGCTTGTGGGCCGCGGCGGCGTCCTCGTAGTCCTGCTGGCCCACGGCGTTGGAGGCGGCCAGGTCCTTGAACCGCTCGGCCCGCTTGCGGACGGCGGGAAGGTTGGCCTCGGCCCGGGCCAGGGCGGCCGAGGCCGTGTCCAGCGCGGCCTGGTAGGGGCCCGGGTCGATCTGGTAGAGGAGGTCGCCTTCCTTGACCAGCCCGCCCTCCGTGAAGACCCGCTTCTGGACGATGCCGTTCACCTGGGGATGCACTTCGGCCATGAGAAGGGCCGATACCCGTCCCGGCAGCTCCGAGGTCAGCACGGCCCGCTCCGGCGCCAGGGTCACCACCGCCACTTCCGGGATGGAGGCGGGCCGCGCCTCCTTGGCGCATCCCGTCGTCAGGAGGACCGCCACGGCGGCGCAGGAGAGAAGAACCGCTTCGTCTCGGATGGATCTAGGCATGGAGGGGCTCCTTGGGCAGGCCGGGAGGGGGGTCGTGGGGGATGGGGCCAGGGGCGCCGAGGCCCTTGCAGGCGAAGTCCGTGAGCCGGTCCGCCATCTCCTCCAGGGAGAGGGCGTGGTCGGCGTTGGGCCAGACGAGCTTGTTCAGTTCACTGTGGACGGAATGGGCCATGCACATGCCCTGGAGGGTGATTCCCCAGAAGGCGAGCTCCGGTTCCGTCAGGCCGGGGCGGAGCTCGCACAGGCAGGCGCGGATCTCCGCCACCGCCGGGGCGATGCGGGCCAGGATCAGGTCCTTGACCTCGTCCTTCGGGCCGTGCAGTTCGGCCATGAAAAGCCGGGCCGCCTGGTGCTGGAGCGGATCCTTGGACCGCAGGTGCTCTTCCACCTGGCGCAGGAGCCGCCGGAAGTGGTGATTGAGCCGCTCCCGGGGGTCCGCCAGGGGCGTCTCCGGGGGGTCCACCGGCTCGCACCCCTGGAAGCGGGCCAGCATGTGCTTGAAGACATCCCGGTAGAGTCCTTCCTTGCTCTTGAAGTAGTAGGAGATGAGGGAGGAATTCTTACCCGCCAGGGAAGCTATCAGGCGGATGGAGGTCGCGTCGTAGCCGTATTTCGCGAAGCAGGCCAGGGCCGCGTCCAGGAGCGAATCGCGGGTATCGGGGTTGGGTGTCGGGGTTGGGGCGTCCATGGAGAACCACCAGATTGGTCGAACGACCGATTCACAGACTAGTTCGATCGTTTAAGCAATGCAAGGCCCTTTCCGGATCCTCTTTCTTGGTGCATGGGTTGGTGACGGAACAACCATTCGGCTTTCCCCCGGCGGGGGATCTCAAATTGTTCGTTCGTACGATATACGTGTCCGCCCCCCCGCCTCAGAAGGCGGCCGTCAGGCTCAGGCCGAGGCCCATGTCGGCGGTGTTTTCGTTGTGGGTGATGTTGTTGAGGTACCGGAAGGTGAGGGCGGCGTTTCCCCGCAGGAGCCAGCGGCACCCCACATCGTGCTGCAGGCTGGGGCGGTGCAGGTTCTGGGAGGGCTGCTCCGGCAGGAAGCCGCTCTGGGCGTAGAGCTGCACGAAGGGGCGGAGCCGTTTCCAGCGCCGGTATTCCCAGGTTGCGTGCCCGCCCCAGCCCCCGGCCATCCTCCCGAAGGGCAGGGTCGTGAAGGCGAGGGTGCCCCTGGGCCGCCGGATGACGCCCACGCCACCGTAGAGGACATGATGCGGCGCCGCCCGCCAGCGGGCCGTCAGGCCGAGGCCATGGTCCCACCCGGAGCGGTAGACGCCATACAGGGTCGTGAGCGGGGGCTTCACGGCCGCATAGAGGGACAGGTCCAGGCCGGGCCGCGCCAGGAACCGGTGCATGAGCCCGAAGGTGGGATCCTGGACCCTGGCGCGCATCGGCCGGTCGCTATAGAACTGCAGCCGGCCGTAGGCCATGACGGCCACGGTCAGCTGGTCCTTCCGGACGCGGTCCCGGCCGAACTGCTTGAATCCCAGGCTGTGGAAACCCTCGATCGCCGAGTCCAGGCCCCCCCCGCCCTGGCTGATGAAGGGGAGCTCGGCCCAGACCTCCGTGCGTTCCGAAAGTCCCGCCCGGACCTTGAGGGAGGTGCGCAGCACTTCCTCGTCGAAGTAGAACAGGACGGGCAGTCCCGCATGGGCGGCGGCCGTGGCCTCGGCGAATTCCCGGGTGACGGCGATCCGGCCCGAAGCCGTCCCCGGCGGGGCCCCCTTGAAGACGTCCGAGAATTCGAAGGTGTTGGCCCGCATGTGGTCCAGATCCGCCCGCCACCGCCCGCGGCCCAGGGGGGAGGGATCCACCGGCTGGTAGACCATCGTGGTCAGGAACAGGGGGAACATCTCGCGGGTGGGGGAGGGCCCCGGCTCCAACTCCTGGGCCCCCAGGGCGATCCCCGCCGCCAGGCCCAGGGCCAGGGCCCCCGGCCTGCCGGCCATGGTCAGGCCCCCTTGCGGAGCCTTCCCCAGGGCGCCGCGGAGGGCTCGGGCCCCGCGGCGGCCGTGAAGTGGTAGCTGGCCAGGCCTCCGGCCAGCAGGGGGTCCCTGGCCAGGAAGGCGACGAGGGCGGCGCCCGCGGCAGCCGGCGCAAGCGCGATGGGGGCCGGACCGTTCCCGGCCGTGGGGAGCAGGTGGAAGAGGCCGCGTCTCTCGCCCTCCCTGAGCAGGTCCTGGTGGCCCCGCATGCGGAGGGGGCTGATGTCCTTGGGAGGCACGTGGAAGGTGAGGCTGACGAGGCGTTGGGTCATGGGGCTGGCTCCAGGGGGCCGGCGGACGGCTTGGGTCGGGATCCCGGTCGGTGAACGCCAGGAGGAGGATTGATCGGTCGTTTGTCCAATATTCAAGGAAATGATCCAACCATTTCGGGGTCGAGGCAAGGTGCAAATTTGTCATATTTAGGTAAACAATGTCTCACGCCCGGCCTCCTCCCGGGGGATTTCCTCGGGGGGAGGTCGGGCTCAATTTGATTTTGGTCGGACGTTCGAACTTATGGGTGCGGCGAGGAATCCGGCTGTCTGCCGCCCGTCAGGCCGTTCAGGGCCAGGTCCAACAGCCGCTCGCAGGCCTCGAACTGGCTGGCGGGGGTGACCTCCTCGCCCCAGACCACCCGGTTCAGGCCCGCCATGGAGCCGTGCCCCGTCATCATCCCCATGATGGAGGCCCCGATGAAGAGGACCTCGCCCTCGGTCAGGTCGGGCCTGAGGGTCTGGACGCATACCTTCATGGTCGTGGTGACCGGGCCGATGTACTGGAGGAACAGGGGCCGCAGGCTCTCCCGCGGGGTGCGGACCTCCTGGAGCCAGAGGCGGGACCCCAGCTCATGGACGGGGTCCTGGTTCCTGGGATCCTTGCAGATATCGGCGAAGAGGTCGTGGATCAGCTCCCGGAGGATGCGCACGGCGTCCTGCTTGTCCCGGGGTGTGATGCCCCCTTCGGGAATGGGCGGCTTCCCCTTCCTCATCAGCTTCGTCTCGAAGAGGAACTTGAAGACTTCGAGGTACATCCCTTCCTTGTTCCGGAAATAGTGGGCCAGCAGAGAGAGCGGCCGGTGGGCATGGTCGGCGATCATCCGGGTGCTCGTTCCGTCGAACCCGCGCTCCGCGAAACAGGCCAGGGCCGATTGCAACAGGATCGTACGGGTGTCGAGCGCTGCGTTTTCCATCCAGATTCCCATCCAATGGACCCATCTTGCCCCATCGGGAGCGCAGGGTCCATCGGTAGCCGTCATTTCCGGGCGGGCTGCGCCCCCGGAGACGGGGCCACCCGGAAGCAGCGGAAGCCTCCGCCGCCCTTCCAGGCCGCCGACTCCGTGACGCCTCCGGGGTCGGCGCCTTCGACGACCTTCCGCAGGCGGGGGAGGATGTGCGTGTGGCAGTGCCCGCCCAGCTCCACCATGATCCAGCGGCGGCCCATCTTGTGGGCGACGGCGCCGGTGGTGCCGGAGCCCGCGAAGGGGTCCAGCACCCAGTCCCCGGGCCGGGTCGCCAGGTGGATGATGCGCTGCAGGAGCCGCTCGGGCTTGGGGGTGGCGAAGGGGTCCGCCGGGTTGGCGGTCTTGGCCTCGTCACGGGCTTCGTGGTTGTTCCCGGCCTCGGTGTGCAGCCATACGGTCGGGCAAGGGGTGCCCTCCTCGGAAAGGTCCGAAAGGAAGGTCTTGCGGGCGGGAACCGAGGCGCCGGCCTTGCCGAACCAGATGGCGTCGGCCTCCTCCAGCTTCCGGAGCGTCTCCGCGGTGAACCGGGGGTAGGTCCCCTTGGGGGGGGACCAGACGATGCCGTTCCGGAAGACGAACGAGAAGGCCTTGCCGTTCTCCGTGCCGCTTTTCGCGTGGAGCGGGGTGGCCTTCCAGGGGCCCTTGGGGTGGTTGTCCGGGTTCCGGTACCGCGCGTCCATCCCGCCGGTGCGCGGCAGGCGGTTCGGGCGCCACCGGGCCTTGTCCTTGGCGTAGATCAGGATGTGGTCATGGTTGTCCGACAGCCACTTCGCGTCGTTGGCGATGGTGTACTTCTTCTGCCAGACGGCGTTGGCCACGAAGTTCTCCCGGCCGAAGATCCCGTCGCAGAGAACCTTGAGGTAATGGCATTCATGGTCGTCGATCGTGATCCACAGGGAGCCGTCCGGGGACAGCAGGCGCTTCAGGACCTCCAGGCGCTCCCGGATGCCCTCCAGCCAGAGGGCGTGCCCGAGGTCGTCGTCATACTGGGTGAAGGCGCTTCCCGTGTTGTAGGGCGGGTCGACGAAAGCGCACGTGATCAGGCCGGCGTGGGTGGCTTCGAGGGCCTTCAGCGCGGGGAGGTTGTCTCCGTGGATCAGCATGTTGTCCGCCGGAACCGGACGGCGGCCCCGGGCCCGGATGCCCAGCCCCGGCTCCTCCAGCAGGGCCCCCGGGCCCGTGCCGATGCCGTGGGGTTCCGGACGATCCATGCGACGCCTCCTCCCCGAGCTTATCGCGCCCCCGGCCGAAAATATAACGGAGGGGTTGCCGCCTTGGGGCATAGGATCGTGGAATCCACTCCGCCCCCCAGGACCCGGCCATGCCCCCGTTCCGTGCCCAACCCTCCGTGATGCCTGAACCGCCCGATGCACAAACGCAAAGCCCGGGGGCGCGGCGCCTCGGGTCCACCGGGATGACCCTGGCGCCCTTGGTCCTGGGCGGCAACGTGTTCGGCTGGACCCTCGACGAGAAGAGGAGCTTCGAGGTGCTCGACGGCTTCCTCGATGCGGGATTCAACGCCATCGATACGGCTGACATCTATTCCGTCTGGGCGGAGAGCAACCGGGGCGGGGAGTCGGAGACCATCATCGGCCGCTGGCTGCGGGCCAATCCCGGCAAGCGCGACCGCGTGCTCCTGTTCTCCAAGGTGGGCGGCGATTTCCGCGACGGGCGCAAGGGCCTTTCGGCGCGCTGGATCGCGCGCGCGGTGGAGGACTCGCTGACGCGGCTGCAGACCGACCGGATCGACCTGTACCAGTCGCACTGGCCCGACCCGGGCACGCCGCACGAGGAGACCCTCGGCGCCTATGCCGCCCTCCTGGAGGCCGGAAAGATCCGGGCCATCGGGTGCTCGAACATGGACCCCGCCCGGGTGGAAGCGTCCCTGAAGGTGGCGCGCAGGCTGGGCCTGCCCGGCTACCAGACCCTCCAGCCCGAGTACAACCTCTGTTCCCGCACGGGGTACGAGGGGGGGCTGCGGCAGCTGGCGGTCCGGGAAGGGCTCGGCGTGCTGGCCCACAGCGGCCTGGCGCGGGGCTTCCTGACCGGCAAGTACCGCTCCCGGGCGGATCTGGCCAAGAGTCCGCGCGGCGCGGACATGGTCCGGTTCCTGGACGGGCGGGGCGGACGCATCCTGGCGGCGCTGGACCAGGTGGCGGACCGCCATGGGGCTCGTCCCGCGGAAGTGGCGCTGGCGTGGCTCCTGACCCGGGAAGGGGTGACGGCCCCCATCGCCAGCGCCACCAGCCTCGCGCAGCTGGCCAGCCTGGCCAGGGCCGCGCGGCTGGCGCTGTCCGGCGAGGACCTCCGGAGGCTGGGGCAGGCCAGCGACACCTGGTGGGACGCGGTGGGCCTGGGGCCCTGCCGCGGCTGGCTGGCCAGGGCGTACCGCCGGGTCCTTCAACCCTGACCCCCCGGCGCATCTTTAAGCTATACTTCGCTCGCCAAGCCGAAAACCGGGAGGTGGACGTGATCAAGGGATTCGCCGGGCGCGTGCTGGAAATCGACCTGGAAGCCCGCACCTTCGCCTTCAGGCCGCTGGACGAGGACATCGCCCGCCTGTACCTGGGCGGCAAGGGCTACGGGACGCGGCTGCTCTACGACCTGACCCGCCCGGGGATCGATCCCCTGGGGCCGGAGAACCCCCTGATTTTTGCCACCGGGCCCCTCAACGGGTCCCTGGCGCCCCAGTCCAACCGGTTCGCGGTGGTCTGCAAGAGCCCCCTCACCGGGGGGATCGGGAGCTCGGCCTGCGGGGGCTCGTTCGCCTTCGGGCTGAAGAAGGCCGGCATCGACGTGGTGGTGGTGCAAGGGCGGTCCGGCGTCCCGGTGCGCGTCGAGATCGACGGCGACACGGACGCGGTGCGGTTCCTGGACGCCTCGGACCTGTGGGGGCTGGGCACCGGGGCGACCCAGAAGGCCCTGGGCAGGGGCATGCACCACGCGGTCATCGGACCCGCGGGGGAGAACAGGGTCCTCTACGCCGGCATCGTCTCGGACGCCCGCATCGCGGGGCGCTGCGGCGTGGGGGCGGTCATGGGCTCCAAGGGCCTCAAGGCCCTCTCGGCGCAGGGCACCCGCAAGTTGGAGATGGCGGACGAGGCGGGCTTCAAGACCTACACGCAGTGGGTCCGGCAGGTGTTCAAGGGGCACCCGGTCCTCGGCGAAAAGCTGCGGCGCTTCGGGACCATGGGCATCGTCAACACCACCAACGGCCGCAACATGATCCCCACCCGCAACTTCCAGGCGGGGCACCACCCCGGGGCCATGAACCTCTCGGGCGAATACCTCGAGGACCACGGCCTGGTGGGCGTCCGCTCCAGCTGCCTCCACTGCCCGGTGGCCTGCGGCCGGGAGGTGGAGGTCCCGGGGGCCGGGCGGGTCAAAGGCCCCGAGTACGAGACCGCCGGGATGATGGGCACCAACCTGGGCATCACCGACCTGGCCGAGGTGAACCGCTGGAACTGGATGGCCGACGAGCTGGGCCTGGACACCATCAGCCTCGGGGTGACCCTCGGGTTCGCCATGGAGCTCCAGCAGCGCGGCCTGCTTTCCACGGGGCTGACGTTCGGCAGTCCCGAAGGGGTGGCGGAGATGATCGAGGCCATCGCCCACAGGCGCGGGATGGGCGACGAGCTGGCGGAGGGGACCCGGCGCCTGAGCCTGAAGTACGGCGGCAAGGAATTCGCCATGCACGTCAAGGGCCTGGAGCTTTCGGCCTACGACCCCCGGGGCTCCTTCGCCCAGGGCGTGGAATACGCCACCACCAACCGCGGCGGCTGCCACGTGCAGGGCGCCAGCATGTACTTCGAGAGCACCGGCCCCCTGACCATCAATCCCCAGAACCTCAAGCTCAAGGCCGAGCTCCCGGTGGTGCAGCAGAACCTGGCCTGCGCCGTGAACTCCATGGTGCTGTGCATCTTCACGACGTACGGCCTGATCCCCCGGCAGGTGCACGCCCTCAAGCCCGGCGGCTGGGTCCACCGGCTGGCCCGGGTGCTCTTCGAGAACAGCGGGCCCGCCTACCGCTGGATCATGAGCGGCAAGCTCCTGCAGGTGACCTGGATGGACAAGTGGCTGTCCCGGGTCACCGGCATGCGCATCACCTCGGGGCACCTCCAGGAGATCGGCGCGCGGATCTTCAACCTGGAGCGCATGTACAACCTGCGGGAAGGCCTGACCGGCGCCGACGACACGCTGCCGGACCGGATCCTCCACGAGCCGCTGTACAAGCACATGACCTCGGGGCACCCGCTGGACCGGCTCCTGCCCCAGTACTACCGCCTGCGCGGCTGGGACGAGCACGGGGTGCCCCTCCCGGAGACCCTCAGGCGGCTCAAGGTGCGCCTATGACCATCACCGTCGAATTGACCTACGACATGGCCAAGGTCCTGGGGACCCGGTCGATCCCCATGGAGGCCCCGCGCACCGTGGCGGAGGTCCTCAGGGAGGCGCGGGGCCGGTTCGGGGACCAGGGGGAGGCCTTCGACCGCATGGCCGGCGTGGCCGCCATCGCGGTCAACGGCGTCCTGGTGGCCCACCGGCGGGAGGGCGTCCGGCTCGCGGACGGCGACCTGATCACCTTCGTCAAGACCGCCTCCGGGGGCTGAAGGTCCCGGGGGCGGGTGTCGGGAGCGGAATCGATCGGTGTGGGGTTCAGAATGATCGGTCCCCCGGGTCGCCTGATTTTAAACCCCAATGATCCGAGGCATATGGATAGTGGCCCGAAAGGTGCTTCGTCCCTTCCGCCGCGCCTCCGGCGCGGTTCGGTTCCATTCTGAAGGGGCACGTCATGTTGTGGACCATCGCAGTCGTACTGATCGTTCTCTGGGCCCTGGGCCTCGTCAGCGCCTACACCATGGGCGGGTTCATCCATATCCTGCTGGTGCTCGCCGTCGTGGTCCTCGTCATCCAGCTGGCCCAGGGCCGGAAGATCCTCTAGGCCGGCCATGTCCGGTCCTTCCAAACCCGGCGGCAGGGCAGGGGAGGCCGCAAGACGTCTGCTGGCCTGGTTCGGGAACCGGTCCCCGGCCCTGCGCCTTGCGCTGCTGGCCCTGGTCCTCCTGGTCCCGGCCGGGGCAGCCTATGGCATCCATGTCCTCCGCCACCGGACCGCCCTCGCGGTCCAGGTGGACGCCATGGCTACCGGAGGGGGAGCAGGGGAGGGGCCGTGGTCGCTGAACGACGCGCTGCCGGTGGTGCTCGGCACGGGTTCGGCGCTGGGCTTCCTGGAGACCCATCCGGTGGAGCGCATCAATGTGATCTACCGGCCCCTGATGTGGGACCTGTCCGAGCGCATCCTCCTCATCGAATCCGGCGGCCGGCAGTACGCGTACTACCCCAGCGACATGGAAACCCGGATCCTCACCGACAAGGCGGTCACGGCCGCCTGGGGCGGCAAGCTCGTCTTCATCCCGCGCAGCGAGCTCCGGTCCGCCAGCCTGCGGTTGGTCGAGCGCCTGGACACGCGTTTCGCCGGCGCCCGCCCGCAGTCGGAGAAGAACGCCTGGCGGACGGTGGCCAGCGGCCTATTGTCGGCCGTGCTCATCGTCAGCGTGCTGGCGATCCTGTTCCACCAGTTCCGGGGGCAGTTCAAGACCCTGGCGTTCATCGAGCCGTCGAAGGTGCAGGGTTCCCTCGGCGATCTGGTGGGCATGGACGACATCAAGGCCGAGGTGGCCCAGATCAAGGACCAGTACCAGAGGCGGGCCATCTACGCCGAATACGGCATCGCCCGCCCCTTCAACGTCATGTTCAGCGGCCCCGCCGGGACGGGCAAGACCAAGCTGGCCAGCTACCTGGCCAAGGAGCTGCGGCTGCCGATCCTCTTCCACTCGGCGGCCAACCTCGAGACGGGGCTCGTCGCCGGGGGCTCCGACACGTTGACCCGCATCCTGGCCCTGGCCAAGCGGCGCCGGCGCTGCATCGTCTTCCTGGACGAGGCCCAGGACCTCTTCATGAAGCGCGGCGGACGCCGGAAGTTCGACGACGACACCGCCAACACCTTCCTTTCCGTGCTGGACGGGGTGCGCAGCCGGAACGGGTGCGAGATCATCTGGATCGTGGCGAGCAACTTCAACAGCGAGACCATGGCGATGGACGAGGCCATGCTGCGCCGCTTCCAGATGAAGGTGGACTTCCGCATGCCCAATCCGGAGGAGCGGCAGGCCATCTTCGGCCACTACCTCGCCCAGCGCTCCGGCAAGGTGCTGCCCGGCCTCGACCTCCGCCACCTGGTGGCCGTGACCGAAGGCCGCAGCCCGGCGGACCTGGAGACCATCGTCAACCAGGCGGGCATCCTCGCGGTGCAGGCGGGCGAGATGATCGACGCGGGGACGCTGATGTGGGCCGCCGAACGCGTGCTGGTGGGGAACGTCAACATCCACACCACCCAGGAACGCCAGCGCGATCGACGCATCATCGCCACCCACGAGTGGGGGCACTTCCTGGTGGACCTCGCGCACGAGCGCAGGCGCACCGGCGACGACTGGGACCTCATGCTGGCCGAGGTGCGGACCATCAAGATCTCGCTCAAGGCCAACCCGCGCACCAACGCCCTGGGGTTCGTCTTCCACAAGGAGGGCGCCAACCTGCTCAAGACCAAGGGCGACATCGAGCAGGAGGTGCGGGTGCTCCTGGGCGGCATGGCGAACGAGGAGCTGTTCTTCGGCGAGGAGGGGACGACCAACGGCGCCCACAACGACATCACCCGCGCGACGAAGCTGCTGCATCACGCCATCGGCGAAATGGGCATGTACCGCAAGACCCGCCTCAACTTCGGCGCCCTCCGTCCGGACGCGTCCGGAGGCGAGGTGGACGAGGAGACCCGCGCCATCATGGAAGCCCAGAGCGAGCGCCTGTACGGCGAGACCAGGGCCATCCTCGCCGGGCTCCAGCCCCTGACGGCGCATCTGGTGGAGAAGCTGCTGGAGGCCAACGAGATGAACCTGGCCGAGGCGCTGCTGGTGATCCGCGCCTTCGAGGCCGGATGCCCGGGCCGATCAGGATGATTCCGTGGTCATCAATTTGGAGTACCCCCGGCCCGGGCACGGGATGCGATGGCATGTTAATGCTGCAAAACCATGAGGTATGTCTTGGGCACGCCAAATGCATGGTTCAGGACGTGGACAAGGAGCCCTCATGATCAAGCAGTTGGCAACATTCGTTATCCCCTTGGCCCTCCTCCTGGGCACGGGGACGCCCAGCCCCGCCCAGACAACCCTGGGCGTGCACGTGGGCCCCATCGGCATGGGCTATGCCCATGACGCTCCCCCCAGGCCTCGCATGGAACGGCGGGGACGCCGCCCGGGCAGGCACCATCACTGGGTCGGCGGCTACTGGGAACGCCAGAACGACGCGTGGGCCTGGTCCCGCGGACGCTGGGAAGAGCCCCGGGAACGGGGCGCCCACTGGGTCCGGCCCCGGTACCACCATGAGCACGACGGCTACCGGTACGAAGCCGGCCGCTGGGAGCGGTAGCAGGACCGCGCCGGCGCCGGCCGGCGGGGGTGGAACAACAGGACACCGATTCAAGGAGCGTTCGATGAAGAGCGGAATGAAGGACAAGGTCCAGGGCAGTCTCACCGAAGCCAAGGGCAAGCTCAAGGAAGTCGCCGGCAGGCTGACCGGACAGAAGGATGTGGAGATCGCCGGCGCCAACGAGAAGGTGGCCGGCAAGATCCAGAAGAAGGTGGGTCAGATCAAGACGGTGCTCGGGAAGTAGCTGCCGGCTTCCCTCCCCGGAAGGCCCCCGCGGTTGCGGGGGCCTTTTGGCGCGGGCCGGGGTAGAGTGGGTCCATGATTCCCTTCTCGATCCTGGACCTCGCACCGATCACCGAAGGGGGGGACGCGGGCCAGTCCTTCCGGAACACCCTCGCCCTGGCCCAGCACGCCGAGCGCTGGGGCTACCACCGCTACTGGCTGGCCGAGCACCACGGCATGCCCGGCATCGCCAGCGCCGCCACGGCCGTCCTCATCGGGCACGTGGCCGCGGGGACCCGCACGATCCGGGTCGGCGCCGGCGGCATCATGCTGCCCAACCATTCGCCCCTGGTCATCGCCGAGCAGTTCGGAACCCTGGAAGCCCTCTTTCCCGGCCGCATCGACCTGGGCCTGGGGCGGGCGCCCGGGTCCGACCCCGCCACGGCGCGGGCCCTGCGGCGGGATCTCGCCTCGGACCCCGACGCCTTTCCCCGGGATGTGCTCGAGCTGATGTACTACTTCTCCAGCGAGCCCAGGCTGGGCGTGCGGGCGGTGCCCGGCACCGGGCTGGAGGTGCCGCTGTGGATCCTGGGGTCCAGCACCTTCGGCGCGCAGCTGGCCGCGGCCCTGGGGCTGCCCTTCGCCTTCGCCTCCCACTTCGCGCCGGCCTCCCTGATGCAGGCCCTCGACCTGTACCGCGCCCGGTTCAAGCCTTCCGTGCGTCTGGAGCGGCCGTACGTCATGCTCGGCTTCAATGTCTTCGCGGCGGACACCGACGCGGAGGCCCGGTTCCTGGCGACGTCCACCCAGCAGGCCTTCGTGAACCTGCGCAGCGGCCGGCCCACACGCCTGCCGCCCCCCGTGGACGGATACCGGGAGCGGCTCGGTCCCCAGGAACAGGCGCTGCTGGGCCAGATCCTGGCCTGCTGTGCCACGGGCGGCCCGGAAACGGTCGCGAGGGGGCTTGAGGAATTCATCGAACGCACCGGGGCGGATGAACTTATGATCACCTCCCAGATCTTCGACCCGGCCGCGCGGCTGCGGTCCTACGAGCTCACGGCGGGCCTCCGGGGCTGAGGGGGTCCCTGGGACCGTTTTCAGGTTATTCTGGGCCAGCGATTCCCCCCAGCCTGATCCCAGTCCGCCCGATTCGGGGCGGTGACGTCTACCCCTAGCCCCGAGGACCATCAGCATGAAATCCGCCTTGCTTCTGCCGATCCTGCTGGTCCTGTCCGGCTGCAAGCCCAAGGGGGACGAGCTCAAGATCGGCGTCTCGGCGCCCCTCACCGGGGACATCTCGGCCCTGGGGCAATCCACCCGGAACGCCATCACGCTGGTGCAGGAGGAGGCCTCCGCGGGCCTCACCCTGGGCGGCCGGCAGATGAAGGTGCGTTTCATCGTGGAGGACGACGAGAACAAGCCCGAGTCCACGGCCACGGTCTTCCAGAAGCTCATCAGCCAGGACAAGGTGGTGGCCATCATCGGCTCCCAGTCCAGCAAGTGCTCCAACGCGGGCGCCCCCATCGCCGAGGCCGCGCGGATCCCCCAGGTGACGCCCTGGTCCACCAATCCCAACGTCACCAAGGGGCGGAAGTTCATCTTCCGGGCCTGCTTCATCGACCCGTTCCAGGGCCGCGTGGTGGCCCAGTTCGCCACCGGCCGGCTCAAGGCCAGGACCGCCGCGGTGGTCTTCGACGTGGCCAGCGACTACAACAAGGGCATCGCCGAGGTGTTCCGGGACGAGTTCACCCGGCTGGGCGGGAGGATCGTGGGCTTCGAGACCTACAACACCAAGGACACCGACTTCTCGGCCCAGCTCACCAAGGTCAAGGGCGCCAACCCCGAGGTGCTCTTCCTCCCCAACTACTTCAACGAGGTGCCCCTCCAGGTGCAGCAGGCCCGCAAGCTGGGGCTCACCGCCACGATCCTGGGAGGCGACGGCTGGGACAACCCCGAGCTGGTCAAGCTGGGCGGCGCGGTCATGGACGGCGCCTACTTCTCCAACCACTACTCGCCCGACGCCGACAGCCCCGTGGCCAGGACGTTCATCGCGAAGTACACCGCCCGGTTCAAGGCGGTGCCCGACGCCGCCGCCGCCCTCACCTACGACTCGGCGCGGCTCCTCCTCCAGGCCGTGGCCACCGCGGGCAAGGCCGACCCCCGGGCCATCCGGGACGCCCTGGCCGCCACCTCGGGGTTCCAGGGGGTCACGGGCGCGATCTCGTTCGCGGGCACCGGCGACCCGGTGAAGGGCGCCGTGGTCATCCGGATCGAGAAGGGCAAGTTCGTCTTCGACAGCGCGGTCAATCCCTGAATGGGCGTCCTCGTCCAGCAGCTCCTCAACGTCGCGCAGCTGGGGGCGGTGTACGCCCTCATCGCCCTGGGCTACAGCATGGTCTACGGCATCATCCGCCTGATCAACTTCGCCCACGGGGACATCTTCATGCTGGGGGGCTTCATCGGGCTGCTCATCGGCGTGCGCCTGCCCTGGCTGCCGGTGTACGTCATGATGCCGCTTGCCATGATCCTCACGGCCCTGGCCGGCGTGCTGGTGGAGCGCGTGGCCTACCGGAGGCTTCGCAACGCCAACCGCATGTCCGTGGTCATCACGACCCTGGGCGTGGGGATCTTCCTGGAGAACCTGGTGCGCCTGACCGTGGGTCCCGAGACCCGGCAGATCCGCTCCGGCATGCCCACGGCCTCCGTGGCCTGGCTCCAGGGGCGCCTGGGGGTCTACGTCACCTGGGACAAGGTGCTGATCATCCTGGTGTCCTTCTCCCTCATGGCGATCCTTTGGCTGGTGGTGAACCGCACCCTGGTGGGCACGGCCATGCGCGCCGTGGCCGACAACAAGGACGTGGTGCCGCTCATGGGCGTGAACCTCAACCTGATCATCGCGGGCACCTTCGCCATCGGCTCGGCCCTGGCGGCGGCGGGCGGGATCTTCTACGGGCAGGCCTACGCCCTCGACCCCTACATGGGCATCGACCTGGGCTGGAAGGCCTTCATCGCCGCGGTCATCGGCGGCATCGGCTCCATCGAGGGGGCGGTGCTGGGCTCCTTCCTCCTGGCGGGGGTGGAGGTGGCGACGGTGGCGTACCTCTCCTCCAACCTGAAGAACGGCATCGCCTTCGGCCTGCTGATCCTGCTGCTGCTGGTGTGGCCCTGGGGCATCATGGGCAAGCCCGGCATGAGGAAGGTGTAGCATGGGCCGGATCAAGTTCCCGATCGTGTGCGCCGCGGCCCTCGCCGTCTCGCTCGGGCTGCAGCTGGCGGTGGACGGGGGGGTCTTCCCGGACGTGCTCAACCCCTACTACCTGCACCTCCTGACGATCATCGGCATGAACATCATCCTGGTGGCCAGCCTGAACCTGCTCAACGGCTACCTGGGCGAGTTCGCCCTGGGGCACGCCGGGTTCATGGCGGTGGGGGCCTACACCGCGGCGCTGCTGGCCACGCGGGTGCTGCCCGCGGCCGCGGACCTGCCGCCGGTGGTCGGGCCCTTCTGCATCCTGGTGGCGACCCTGGGCGGGGCCATGGCCGCCGCGGCCCTGGTGGGGTGGCTGGTGGGGCTGCTGACCTTCAAGACCGTGGGCGACTACCTGGCGATCATCACCCTGGGCTTCAACATGATCATCGTCAACGCCATCCAGAACCTGGACTTCGTGGGCGGGCCCCGGGGCTTCACGGGCATCCCGAAGAACACGAGCTTTTTCGCGGTGGCGGTGTGCGCGGTGGTCACCCTGGCGGTCCTGCGCAACCTCATCCAGTCCAGCTTCGGGCGGGTGTGGGTGTCCATCCGCGAGAACGCCATCGCCGCCGAGCTCATGGGGGTGGCCGTGAACCGCGCCAAGAACCAGGTGTTCACCCTGGCCGCGGCCTTCGCGGGACTGGCCGGGGGCCTCTGGGCCCAGAACCAGCAGTTCATCACCCCCCGCAGCTTCGACTACATCAAGACCACCGAGATCCTCGTGATGCTCTACCTGGGCGGCATGGCCAGCCTCTCGGGGTCCATCCTGGGGGTGGTGGCCTACACGGTCCTCATGGAGGTCCTGCGCAACCTGCTGAGCGCCTTCGCGCCCCAGCTCACGGAATGGCGGATGCTCATCAGCCCCCTGATCCTGATCCTCATCATGCTCACCCGGCAGTACGGGCTCATGGGCAACAGGGAATGGGCCTGGCTCAGGAAGGCCCCATGACCGTCCTGCGCCTGGAGAACCTCACCAAGGCCTTCGGCGGCCTCACCGCGGTGGCCGGCTTCTGCCTGGACCTGGGCGCGCGCGACATCCAGGGCGTCATCGGCCCCAACGGCGCCGGCAAGACCACCACCTTCAACCTGCTCACCGGCGTCTATCCCGCCGACAGCGGCACCATGGCGCTGGGGGACCTGGACCTCACGAGGCTCTCCCCCGACGCCATCGCCCGCGCCGGCATCGCCCGCACCTTCCAGAACATCCGGCTCTTCGCGCAGATGACCGTGCTGGACAACATCGCCCAGGCCCTCCACGCCAGGGCCGGGTACCGCCTCCGGGACGCCGTCTTCCGCACGGGCGCGTTCCGGCGCGGCGAAGCGGCGCTCCTGGCCGAGGCCCTGGAGCACCTGGAGCGCTTCGGCCTGGCCGGGGTGCGGGATGAACTCGCCGGCAGCCTCCCCTACGGCGAGCAGCGGCGCCTGGAGATCGCCCGGGCCCTGGCCACGGGCCCCAAGGTCCTCCTCCTGGACGAGCCCGCCGCCGGCATGAACCCGCGCGAAGTCGAGCAGCTCATCGGCCTCATCCGGAAGGTGCACGACGACTTCCCCCTGGCCATCCTCCTCATCGAGCACCAGCTGCCCGTGGTGATGGAGCTGTGCGGCTTCGTGCAGGTGCTGGACTTCGGCCAGACCATCGCCGCCGGCGCCCCCCGGGACGTGGTGCGGGACCCGCTGGTGATCGAGGCCTACCTCGGCGTGGAGGAAGCATGACCTGCATCCGCGTCGAGAACCTGTCCGTGGCCTACGGGGCCATCCAGGCCCTGCACGGCGTCACGCTCGAGATCCGGGAGGGCGAGATCGTCTCGCTCCTGGGTGCCAACGGCGCCGGCAAGTCCACCACCCTGCGGGCCATCTCCGGCATGATCCCCATCCGCGGGGGCGATGTCCGCTACCGGGACCAGAGCCTCAGGCAGGTCCCCGCCCACCGCCGGGTGGCCCTGGGCATCGCCCACGTGCCCGAGGGCCGCGGCATCTTCCCCAGCCTGACCGTGAAGGAGAACCTCGCCCTGGGCGCCTGGACCCGGAAGGACGGCGCGCGCCTGAAGGCCTCCTTCGACCGGGTCTTCGGACTCTTCCCGCGCCTGGCCGAAAGGCTCGCCCAGCTGGGCGGGACGCTGTCCGGAGGCGAGCAGCAGATGCTGGCCGTGGCCCGGGCGCTCATGACGGACTGCCGGGTGATGCTCCTGGACGAGCCGAGCATGGGGCTCTCCCCGCTGCTGGTGAAGGAGGTGTTCCGGGCCCTGCAGGACATCAACGCGCGTGGCACGACGATGCTGCTGGTGGAGCAGAACGCCCGCATGGCGCTGAAGATCGCCCACCGGGGCTATGTCCTTGAGAACGGCCGCATGGTCCTGGAGGGCCCGGCGGCGGACCTGGAGGGGGACCCCAGGGTGAAGGAGGCCTACCTCGGGGGGTAGAGGCTCTGTCCGTTGGAGCGCGCCACTCCGGACAGGAAGCGCGCGCTGGCCTTGGGGGTGCGTTCCAGGGTGTCGTAGTCCACGTGCACGATGCCGAAGCGCTTCTCGAAGCCCAGGGCCCACTCGAAGTTGTCCAGCAGGGACCACGCGGAATAGCCCCGCACGTCCGCGCCCCGGTCGATGGCGTCCCGCACGGCGAGGATGTGGGTGCGGAAGTAGTCGACGCGCAGCGGATCCTGGACGCCCCCCGGGGGGGCCTTGTCGGGGTCGCGGAAGGCGGCGCCGTTCTCGTTGACGTAGAGGGGCATTTCGCCGTACCGCTCCCTCAGCCACAGCAGGGTCTCCGTGAGGCCTTCGGGGTAGACCTCCCAGTCCATCTCCGTGCGCAGGTGTGTGGGGTGGGGCACGCCGCTCCACCTTCCGAAGGGCGCCGCCGGGTCGTGGCGGGTGATGCCGCGGCTGTAGTAGTTGACGCCCAGGTAGTCCAGGGGCTGGCGGATCAGCTTGAAGTCGTCTTCGGGGAACTCGGGCCAGGCCGCTCCGAAGAGCTCCGGGAGTTCCTCCGGGTAGCGGCCGAGGAGGACGGGGTCCAGGTACTGCCGGTTCATGTAGGCGTCGGCCCGAGCCGCCGCGGCGAGGTCCTCGGGGCGATCGGAGGCGGGATGCTTGGGCTCGATGTTCACCACCAGCCCCACGGAACGCGCCCCCGCGGCGCGGCAGGCCTGGACGCCCAGGCCGTGGGCGCGGAGCAGGTTGTGGGAGACCCGGGGCAGCTCGCGGAAGTCGCGGTGGCAGGGCGGGTGGGAGCCCGTCAGGTGGCCTTCGTGCATCATCACCCAGGGCTCGTTGAGGGTGGCCCACATCGGCACCCGGTCCGCCAGGGCGGAGGCCACGACGTGAGCGTAGTCCCCGAATCGTCCGGGCAGGTCGGGGTCGAGCCAGCCGCCCCGGTCCTCCAGTTCGGCCGGGAGGTCCCAGTGGTGGAGGGTGATCTGGGGCTGGATCCCGGCCTCCAGCAGGGCGTCCGCGAGCCCGCGGTAGAAGTCCAGGCCCGCGGCGTTGACGCGGCCCCCGGGCATCACGCGGCTCCAGGAAACGCTGAAGCGGTAGGACCCGAAGCCCAGCTCCCGGATCAAGGCGACGTCCTCCCGCCAGCGGCGGTAGTGGTCGCAGGCGCGGTCGCCCCGGGGCGCCAGGTGGGCGCCGGCGCCCCCGGGAGCGCAGAACCGCTGCCAGTTGCTGGGGCCGGCCCCGTCGGCCAGGGGGGAGCCCTCGATCTGGTAGGCCGAGGTGCTCACGCCCCAGAGGAATCCTTTCGGGAAGCCCATGGTCACGCCCCCACGCGGATGACGACCGTGTGGTCACCGGCGGCGAGGGGCACGCGGATCTCCGGGCTCCAGGGCAGGGCCAGCCCGTCCAGGCGCGCCTCCGGGATGGACGCGGCGCGCTCCAGGAGGATGTCGTACGTGCCGCCGGTGCGGGGATCGCGGTAGCGGATGCGCGCCCGGTCCCAGGCCGAGGGCAGGGCGGGCCGCAGGCGGATCGTGTCGCCGCCCTCCAGGCCGAAGCCCAGCACGTCCTCCACGGCCACGCGGTACATCCACCCGGCCGACCCCGTGTACCAGGTCCAGCCGCCGCGCCCGGTGTGGGGGGCCACGCCGTAGACGTCGGCGGCCACCACGTAGGGTTCGGTCTGGTAGGTGGCGGGCCTCCGGCCGTGGGACACGGGGCTCAGCATGGCCAGGAGCGAGGCGGCGCGGTCCAGCCTGCCGGAGGCGGCCACGGCCTTCACGGCCCACAGCGCGCCGTGGGTGTACTGCCCGCCGTTCTCGCGCACGCCGGGGATGTAGCCCATGATGTAGCCGGGATCGTTGGGGAACGTGTCGAAGGCGGGGGTGAGCAGGCGGATCATGCCGGCCTCCTCGTCCACCAGATGGGCCTCCATGGCCGCCAGGGCCTGCTCGGAACGGGCCTTCGGCACGGCTCCGGAGAGGGTGGCCCAGGCCTGGGCCAGGCAGTCGATGCGGCACTCCGGGTTCTGGGCCGAGCCCAGGGGGGTGCCGTCGTCGAAGTAGGCGCGGCGGTACCAGTCGCCGTCCCAGCCCGAGGCCTCCAGGGCCGCCGAAAGGGAGGCCATGCGCTCCCGGAACCGCCGGGCGCGGTCCGGGTCGCCGCGCCGCTCACAGACGGGGGCGAAGGCCTCCAGGATCGAATAGAGGAAGAAGGCCATCCACACGCTCTCGCCGCGGCCTTCCCTGCCGACGCGGTTCATGCCGTCGTTCCAGTCGCCGGTGCCCATCAGGGGCAGGTCGTGCGCGCCGGTGCGGCCCAGGGCCAGGTCGAGGGCGCGGCAGCAGTGCCCGTAGAGGTCGCCGCGCGTGCCGGAGTCCTCCGGCGCCAGGTAGGCCTCGTCCTCCCCGGGCTGCAGGGCCCGGGCCGTGAGGTAGGGGGCGGTCTCGGCCAGGATGCCCCAGTCGCCGGTGGTGCGCAGGTAGTGGGCGGTGACCAGGGGCAGCCACAGGAGGTCGTCGGAAAAGCGCGTGCGGATGCCCTGCTCGACGGGGGGGTGCCACCAGTGCAGCACGTCGCCCTCCACGAACTGGTGGGCGGCGTGCAAGAGGATCTGGTTGCGCGTGAGGCCCGGCAGCAGGTACAGCAGGCCGGCGGAATCCTGAAGCTGGTCGCGGTAGCCGAAGGCGCCTCCGGACTGGTAGTAGGCGGTGCGGCCCCACATGCGGCAGGCCAGGTTCTGGTAGGGGAGCCAGCCGTTGACCATGAGGTCCAGGGCGGGTTCGGGCGTCTCGACCTGGAGCGTGCCCAGCGTCCGTTCCCAGTAGTCGCGCACCCCGGCCAGGGAGGGGCGGGTGGCCGAAAGGCGCCGGGCCTCGGCCAGGTCCGCGGCCTCGCCGGAGACGATGACGCAGGTGCGGGTCTCGAAGGGCTCCAGCTCAACCTCCAGCTGGAAGGCGAAGCAGGGATCCGCCACGCGGCCCGTGGCCCCGTCCAGGGGCCGCGCGCCGGTGACGGCGGCGGGTTCCGACGGGCTGCCGGGGCGCCCCAGGAAGGAGCCCCGGTCGGTGGTCACGGCGCGCAGGATGCCGTCCCCGGCCACGGAGGCGAAGGCCACCCGGCCCCGGAAGGGGCCGGGGGCGGTGCTCCAGGCGAAGAGGCCGTCGCCCTCGCGCACCGTCTCCACGAGGCCCGCGGTGGCCTCCGGGGTCTCCCCCAGCACCAGGTGCGCGTGCCAGAACAGGGTCAGGCGGCGCCTGGCGGCGCCGGTGTTGGCCAGGCGCACGCTCAGGACCTTCATCGGGTCCTCGAGGGACGCGAAGACCGTGACGTCCTGGTCCAGGCCGTCCAAGGAGCTCTCCCAGCGCGTGGATCCGAAGCCGTGGCGCACGGTGAAGGCGATGCCCGGGCCGGAGGGCCCCGGGGTGGGGGACCAGAACTCCCGGCTGTCCTCGTCCCGCAGGTAGAGCGACTCGGAGAGGGGGTCGGCGATGGGGTCGTTGTGCCACGGGGTGAGGCGGTGCAGGCGGCTGTTGCCCGCCCAGGAGCAGCTGATGCCGCGCTCCGTGGTGATGAAGCCGAAGCCCTCGTTGGCGATGACGTTGGACCAGGGCATGGGGGGCAGCACGGGGTGGCCGTCCGCGCCGGGGCGCACGTGGATGACGTATTCGCGGCCGTCCGGGGAGAAGCCGCCGAGGCCGTTGTCCAGGCGCGTCTCCGGCTCGCGGAGGGCGGCGGGCCGGAAGGGCCTGGGGATGAAGAGGGCCGGCTCCGGAAGCCGGATCGGCCGGATCGCGCCCGTGGGTGGGAAGGGCGTTTCCGCCGCGCACAGCGCGATGGCCTCCTCCCGCTCCAGGGCGAAGCCCAGGCCCAGGGTGAGGGAGGCGCTGGCGCCGGGGGCGAGCTCGAGGACGCAGCGCAGGGCCAGGACCGGGTCCAGGACGGAACCCGCGGTGCCGGCGAGGGGGCCGCTTGCGAGGAGCGCCGCGGGCTCGGCGAGGGTGCGTCCGCGGCCCAGGAAGGAGGCGCGGTCGGTGGCGAAGGACAGGCCCCCGGGGCCGGAGGCCAGCCAGTGGCACATCCACCGGGGCTTCTCGTCGGCCCCCCGGGGCCGGCGGCGGGCCAAGAGGGCCCGGGACTCCGGGCACCACTCCGTCTGCACGAAGAGCTTGGAGAAGGCGGGGTGGGCCAGGTCGGCGCCGCGCTCGTTGAGCACCGCCTCCAGGCACGAGGTGACTTCGATGCGCCGGGGCAGGGAGGTGCGGTTGACGAGGGTGAGGCGGCGCGCCTCGGCGTCCCGGCCGGGGAGCACGGCCACTTCCAGGGTCGTCTCGATGCCGCCGTCCGCGCGGGTCAGGGTGGCCTGGCCGTCCTGGAACGAGGCGCCGGCTGAATCCGGGACCTTCCGCGCCGGACGGAGTCCGGCGGACCACAGTTCGTTCGAATCCAGGTCCTTGAGGTAGATGAAGAAGCCGTCCGGGTCCTCGACGCCGTCGCCCCTCCAGCGCGTGAGGGCCTGCCCCGCGCACTCGGAGTATCCGGTGCCCAGCTCCGTCAGGAGGACGCGGTACCGGCCATTGGAAAGAAGATGCCCACGGTTATCCATTACTTCGACTTCCTTTTCACTGTTCCATCACCACCGTGGCGGGAATCCGCCGCAGGGTCACGCTCGTTCCGGAGAGACCTTCCATCACCTTCCCATCGATCCGCGCCCGGCGGAACGCCCCGGCCAGGGGCCACCGGAGGACAAGGCCCCCCGGAGGGCAGGGCGCCGTGCCGGAGAGGACGTAGGTGACCCGCGTCCCTTCCGCCCGGGCCGAATAGCCCAGCTCGCCGCCCGGGACCCTCAGGCCCGCCAGGCTGAATCCGCTCCGGAACCAGGCTTCCGGGACGCCGGCCCCCAGTTCCAGCGCGCCGGCATCCTCCCGCTCCAGCACCAGGAGGGCCAGGAGGGAGCGGATGTAGTCCGAGCCCACCCACGCGTGGGGCAGGTCGCCCAGGTAGACCGGGCTGCGCAGGCCGCGCTGCACCACCTCGGGCCACTGGTTCCAGGCCAGGGGGCGCCGGTCCTCCAGGTAGGCCGCGAGCAGGTCCCGGGCGCGCTCCGGCCAGCCCAGGTGGGCGCAGGCGCCGATGATCCGGGTCTCGTAGGGCGTGTAGCGGTCCTCGGGCGCGCCGCCCTTGCGGCGCTCCTGGAACTGCCGCCAGAACTCCCCGAAGGTGGCCTCCAGGGCGGGCCTCGGCAGGAAGGGGAGCTCCCCTCCCGGCAGGAGGGCCACCGTGGTGGAGGTGGCGTCGAAGTCAGCCAGCTCCGCGCACCCCGGGAGCCAGGCGATGCGGCCGCGCTCCATGGTCGCGCGCAGGGAGGCCAGCAGGTCCGCGCGGAACCGGTCCCGCAGGGCCTCGAAGTGCCGGGCCGAGGCCGGGTCCCCCAGCTCTGAGCAGATCCAGGCCGCGTCCTTGAAGCCGCGCAGGGTCCAGAAATCGTCCCAGTAGCTGTGCATGGGCTTGGCGGAATAGCCCTCGTGGCTGATGGAGGCCGGCATCATGCCGTCCTTTTCCAGGATGCTTTCCATGTAGTCCGCCGCGCGCCGGCCCTGGGGCCACACCCGGGCCAGGAAGGCCCGGTCCCCGGTGAAGCGCGCGTACTCGGCCAGCAGGTGGAGGAATTCGCCGTGGCTGTCGTTCTCCGGCACGGGGTCCGCGCCGCGGTCGTCCACGACGCAGGGCACCTTCCCGTTGGGGAAGAGGTTGGGGGCGTACCACTCGATGAACTCCCGCACCTCCCGGGCGTGGCCCAGGCGCAGCAGCGCAACGGCCATCATGGCGCCGTCGCGGATCCAGCTCCGGGCGTAGGAGCGGGTGCCGGGCCGGAGCGCGGGGCCCTTGCGGCTGATGAGGATGTGGGCCAGGCAGGTGCGGAGGGTGTCGGCCGCCCCGGGCTCGGGGAGGTCGACGCGCACCCGGTTGAGCTTCTCGTCCCAGGAGGCGATGGTCTCCCGCAGGTCGGCCTCGAAGGGGGGCCGGGGGGCGGCGTCGCCCAGCGGCAGGTCCACCAGGATGTCGCGGGTTCCGCCCGGGGCCAGGTCCACGTCGTACCGGAAGGCGCCGGAGGCGTGCCCGGCGGGGTCCTCCACGGCCGCGGCCGGGGGCAGGACGCCCCGGTGGAGATGGTCCACGATGGAGCCGCCGTGGAACCCGGCAGCGCCGGCCCCGTCGGGGCGGGTGGCGGAGACCAGCAGGCGCTTGCCGTTGACGGCGGCCGAATCCGGGCCGAAGGCCAGGGCGCGGATCTCCGTTGCGCCCCCGGGCGTGCCCAGGAACTGCAGGGGCGGGTTCACCTGGAAGGGGCGCACGGCCAGGAAGAGGGTGCCCTTCCAGGGCTTGGCGCCCGCCGACAGCCGGTAGCGGGCCCGGATGACGGGCGCCGCGGGCGTTCCGGTCCCGAAGGCGGTGACGCGCAGGGTCAGGTCGCCGTGGGTGCGGGTGACGGTAGGGATGGGCAGGGCGCCCCGCTCCAGCGACTGGGAGGTTTCCCCCTGGGCCCAGCCCAGGAGTTTCCCGCCGCTCCACAGGAACGGTTCGACGGAGGGCCCCCCGGCGCCGGCCTCGAGGGAACCGTCCTCGCCCATGAGGGCCGAGTCCAGCCCGCCGTCGACGCCCACCAGGGTCCAGTAGGGCTGTTCGCCCAGGTAGGCCCGGGGATAGTCGCCCCGCGGGGCCTTGCGGGCGATGGCCTCGAAGGCGGCGTTCCAGGACTCGCCGAAGGCCAGGGGCTGCACGGCCAGGGACCGCGCCGCGCCCCCTTCGACCCGCAGGAACCGCGCCTCCGTTTCCGGAAGGAGCAGGTGGCTGGCGGCGCCCGCCGCCCCGCGCACCTCGGCGAGCGTGGTCCAGGTCGAGCCTTCGGGTGAGCCCAGGACCCGGAAGTCCCGGGGGCCCGGGTCGGCCCAGTCGATGCGGAGCCCGCCGAACTCGCGCGGGATCCCGAAGTCCAGCTGGCGCCAGCCGGGCCCCCGGGTGTCGGCCGGGGTCCGGTCGTAGGGGACGTCCACCGGCAGCTCGCGGATGGCCAGGTCGCGGAACTCGGCGTGGCCCTTGCCGCCGGAGCCGGCGGTGACGCACCACTCGATGGAGGCGATGCGGGTGGGATCGGCCCCGCCGGGGCCCCAGGCGAACGAGACGTGGCGCTTCTTCAGCGTCACGCGGGTCCACGCCTTCGGGAAGGCGAAGGCGGGCCTGCGCACCCACCAGACGTTCTCTCCGGAGGGATCCACCAGCTTGAACTCCAGGTTCTCGGGCGGGCAGTCCCCGCGCACCTCGAAGGTGATCTCGTAGTTGGGGGGCAGGGTGAGGGGCAGGTTCCGGCGCGCGGCCGCGTAGCCGCCCCGGCCCTGGAAGTCGAAGTCCATGCGCAGGCTGCCGGCGCCGCCAAGGGCCAGCAGCACGCCGTCGGAGGGGACCGCCTTCCAGGCCTGGACGGTCTCGAACCGGTCCAGGACCCGGGGAGGCGCGGCCAGGGCCGCCCCGGCCGCCAGGGCCAGGAGGAGCCCGCGGAGGCGTCCGGTCATGGCTTCTTCGCCGCGGAAACGTCGAGCCAGCCGCCCTTGAACCCGGCCAGGCGCATGCCCCGCTGGAGCGTGGGGTCCTTCCTGAGAAGGCTCCAGACCAGGCCCGAGCGGTAGTTCTCGACCATGCCCAGGATCAGGCCCTGGTCGATGCCCAGGTAGTCGGTGTCCACCCAGCCCAGGCCCGGGACGCTGCGACCATGATGGGCCGGGGCCCCCGCGGGGAAGGTCTCGTTGAAGGCGTCCAGGAAGCCGTACGTCGAGAAGAGGCTGTCCCCGAAGCGGCGGCGCATCTCCTGCAGGGCCGGCAGGGAGATCTCCGGCGTGAAGGGCAGGGAGCCCGCGGCCGCGTTGGGGGTGATGGTGCCGTCGTCCAGGATGCCGTTCGCGGCGGCGCCCCGGGCGGCGTAGGTGAGAAAGGTGCGACGGACCCCGTCCACGGTGAGGACGGCGTCGGAGGGTCCGTCGCAGGCCGAGATGCCCCAGATGTTCGGGCCGTAGCCCTTCCAGTTGCCGGGGTTGGCCATGGCGTAGGAACGTTGGGCCAGGGTGGCCCGGCGGGTCTCCTCGGCGTAGTCGATGCCCGCTGCCGCCGCGGAGGCGTCGCGCACGCCGCGGAAGTCGACCCAGACGTGGGAGAACTGGTGCCCGAAGAGCGGGCCGAACTGGAAGGAGGCCTGGCCCTGGAAGGTGCCCCAGACCTGGGACTTCGTGTACTCGGGCCAGGCGGCGGGGGGGATGGGGTGGGTGGGCGAGCCCATGGCCAGGAACTCGAGGAGCATCGCCTCCATGTAGCCGTGCCAGTCCCAGGTGTTGAAGCCCTCCTCGGGCGTCCAGCCCATGCTGACGCGGTTGGCGCGGGGCATGGCCCAGGTCCACTCGACCCGCTCGTTGAGGCGGGACGCGATGGCGCGGATCTCGGCCTCGGCGGGCCGGTCGAAGTAGGCCTGGCAGGTGAGGGCGCCGGCGATGAGCAGGGCCGTGTCGATGGTGGAGAGCTCGACGTTCTTGAACCGGAGCCCGGTCTTCATGTCGAGGAAGTGGTAGTAGAAGCCCCGGTAGCCCGAGGCGTTGACCGGATCGGGGCCCTGGGGGGCCCGCTCCAGGAAGCGCAGGGTCTTGAGGACCCGCTGCGCGGCCTGGTCGCGGGTGACGTAGCCGCGCTCGGCGCCGATGACGTAGGCGGTGAGCCCGAACCCCACCGCCGAGATGCTGGCGAAGGAGGGGGTGGGATGGCGGTCCGGGATGAGTCCCGTCCCCGGATCCGCCGTGTCCCAGAAGAACTGGAACGTCCGCTGTTCCAGCAGTTCAATGAATGCCTGGTCCGAAAGCTCCGGCACGGGAGGGGCGGGCTTGGCGGCGCCGCAGGCGGTGGACACCGCCAGCAGCATCGCCAGGCCTACGGACGCCTTGGTGAAAAATGTAAACGTTCCCATGTCGGTTGGACCTTCCTGCTCAGAACTGGAACGTGGCGCCGAACTGGATGCGGCGGCCGGTCATGGCGTCCACGGGCTGGCCGAACTTCGCGGCCGCGCCGGCGGATCCGTCAATGTACCCCGAATCCCAGCCATAAATGAAGTTGTGATAGTTGAAGACGTTGAGCGCCTCCACGTTCACGCCCAGCCTGCTCTTGCCGATCCGGAAGTCCTTCTGGAGCTTCAGGTCGACGGAGCGGTAGCCCCAGGCGTCGGGGATGATGAAGCTGAACTTCTGGGGGCGGCCGGCGTTGTAGTGGAAGTGGCGCTGGTTGTAGCCCCAGCCGTTGGTCACGTCCCACAGGGTGTAGGGCAGGCCGGAGCTGAGGGTGATCAGGCCGCTGAGGCGGAAGCCGAAGGGCAGGCTCACGATGCCGTCCATGACCAGGCGGTTGCGCTCGTCGTCGGCAGTGGGGTGCTTGCCGTAGGCGTCCGCGTTGACGAAATCGAGGCTGAACAGGTCGTTGCCGGTCTGCTTGGCGCTCGAGAGCGTGTAGTGGACGCCGGCGCCCCAGCCCGAGGCCTCGGTGAAGGGCTTCTCCACGACCACGTACATCGCGTCGTACCAGGTCTTCTTGGTGTCGCTGAGCAGGACGTTGGAGTAGCCGGGGACGGGGATGTAGTTCAGCTGGGCGTCGCGGTTGCCCCACTTCCAGGTGATCGCGTCGAAGCTGCGCACGTCCGTGAAGGTGACCGAGGCGTTGACGCTGCCGACCTTCGTCCGGAAGCCCAGGCTGACCTGGTCGGAGTGGGCGGGCTTGGCGTTGTTGTCGAGGAGGAAGACCTCGGGGTTGGGGGCCACGCCCTGGGCGATGAGGCCGTTCAGGCCGTCCTTGGACATGTACTTGGGGTCCCACTTGATGGCGGGGGTGCCGTTCACGGGGGAACCGTCGGCGGAGAAGGTGAAGGTGCGCACGCCGTACTGCAGGCGGAAGCGCTCGTCGAGCACGTTGTTGAAGGACTCGCGGTCGTAGTAGCGGCCCACGCCGCCGAACACCACCGCCGTGCCGTCGCCCTTGACGTCGTAGGAGAAGCCGATGCGGGGCTGGAAGGCGCCGTAGAAGGGCTTGCGCTGGCTGCCGTTGGAGAAGTACTTGGAGTCGTACGTGGAGCCGAGCGCCGTCACCACGGCCTGCGGGGTGACATAGTCCTTGTTGAACATGTCGGCCTCGAAGTCCCAGCGCAGGCCGAGGTTCACCAGGAGGCGGGGGGTGACGTTCCAGTCGTCCTGGGCGTACCAGCCGATCTGCTTGTTGGTGGCGCTCATGTCGGGGTTGCCCGTGCCGTACTGGGCCTGGAAGGGGATGGTGAGGGTGGGGTCGATGTTGGGGTCGAAGTTGAACACGGGGTTGCCCACCTGGTACTTCTTGATCCCGTAGTCCATGAAGTCGATGTTGCCGCCGAACTTGAAGCTGTGGTTCGCCACGGCGACGTAGGAGAAGTCGTCGCGCAGGGAGATGCGCTTCTGGACGAAGTCCTGCTGGTCGGTGTGGCCGCCGGTGACCAGGATGCCGAAGTAGTTCTTGGCGACGAGATCGGGGTTGATGGCCTTGGGATTCCACTCCGATTTCTGGTAGGTGACCATGAACTCGTTGACCCAGTTGGCCGTGGTGAACTTGTCCTTCAGGCTCGTGGTGAAGACCTTGTTGGACATGTCCGAACCGTTCTCGAACGTGGTCTGGCCGCCGAAGTCGCGCTTCTCGTGCTCGGAGCGCAGGTTGAGGGAGTACTCCAGCACGTGGGCGGTGTCGATCTGGTAGTCCACCTTGGCGAACAGGAGGTTGGACCGGAAGGGGGAGCCGTAGTTGCCGGCGTAGCTCTTCAGCTGGCTCACCAGGGCGGGCGAGGCGCCGCTGATTTTGCCGCCGCCCAGGAAGACCTGGTTGTCGCGGTTCTGCTGGTTGCCTTCATAGGACACGAAGTAGTGCATCTTGTCCTTGATGATCGGGCCGCCTGCGCTGAAGCCCTCCTGGGTGCGGGAGTATTCGGGCTTGGGCTGGCCGCGCTTCTCGGCGAAGTAGTTGTTCGAGACCAGGGACTTGTTCTGGTAGTAGACGAAGAGGTCGCCGTGGAAGTCGTTGGTGCCGGACTTGGTGACGGCGCTGATGACGGCGCCCGAGGCCTTCTGGTATTCGGCCTTGTAGTTCTCGGTCATCACGCGGAATTCCTGCACGGCGCCCAGGGGGAAGGGGTTGCCGCGGCTGCTGTCCTGGCCGACGGTGCCGCCGGAGAGGAGGTCGCTCTTGTAGCTGGCGCCGTCGATGAAGATGTTGACGCGCTGGTTGGTCTGGCCTCCGGAGGAGAAGGACTGGTTCATCTCGTCGTTGGAGAGCTTGATGCCGGGGGCCAGGGCGGCGTAGTTCAGGAAGTTGCGGTTGCCCTGGGGCAGGTCCTCGAGCTGCTCGAGGGTGATGTTGGTGGCCACTTCGGCGGAGCGGAGCTCGACGAGGGAGCCCGTGACCTCCACGACCGCGGCGGCCTGGGGCGCCAGGGCGAAGTCCAGGTCGAGGGCCTGGCCCACCTGCACGCGCACGGACTTGACGGCGGTGCCGGAGCCCGGGGCGGTGGCGGTGAGGGTGTAGGTCGCCGGCTCCAGCGTGAGGTGGTACGTGCCGTCGGCCTTGGCCACCGCGATGGTGGTGAAGCCCTTGGCCTTGTTCACGGCCGTGACCCTGGCGCCGCCCACGGCGTTCCCGGCGAGCCGGACGTGGCCCCGGAGGATGGCCGTGGTGGTCTGGGCCATGAGGCATGGGGCGGCGCCCATGGCGATGAGGGCCGCCGCGAAGGCGGGGATATGGGCTGCGCTAACCCTGGCTCGGAGGGTTCGGCTCATGTTTCTCTCCTTTTGTTGTAAAAATTTAACTTATGGTAATGCTGGGGTGGAGGGGGGGGTCATTGACCCCCGCTTCCGGAAAGGGGCGGGCAGGTGGAGCCGCGGGGGACCAGGAGCACTTCGAGGGTCTGCTGCCGGGGCTGGACGGCGCCGCCGGACTCGATGACCGTCAGCAGCCTCTCGGCGGCCCTGGCGCCCAGGTCGGAGATGGGCGCGCGGATGGAGGTGAGGGCGGGGGTCAGGTACCGCACGATGGGCACGTCGTCGAAGCCCGCCAGGGAGATGTCCTCGGGGACCCGGAGGCCCTGGTCCTTCAGGGCGGCCAGCGCCCCGATGGCCATGTCGTCGTTGGCCGCGAAGATGGCGGTGGGGCGGACCGGGGCCTTCAGGAGGCGGCACGCGGCGCGGTAGCCCGAGGCCTCCCCGAAGTCGCCCTGGGCCTCCAGGGTGCATTCCCGCGTTCCGGGAAGGGCCGCCATGGCCTCCCGGTAGCCCTGGAGGCGCTGCTGGGCGTCGGTGTTGTTCTCGGGCCCGCGGATGAAGGCGATGCGCGCGTGGCCCAGGCCGATGAGGTAGCGCACCATGGACAGGGCGCCGCCGTGGTTGTCGACGCTGATGGAATCGAAGCGCTCCTCCAGGCCCCCCGCCACCTGGCTGAGGAAGACCGCCGGGGTGCGCCGGAGAAGCCGGGCCATGCCCTCGTGGACCTCCAGCTCGGAGGACAGGATCACCAGCCCGTCCACCTTCCCGTGCATGGTCCTGAGCATCGCCTCGGCGGACTCCATGTCCCCGTGGGTGCAGGTCACCAGCAGGCTGTAGTGCCGGTTCCGCGCCACCTGGTCGAGGCCCCGGATCACCTCCGAGAAGAACTCGCCGAACATGTCGGGCAGGAGGGCCCCGATGGTGCGGGTCTCCTTCTTGATCAGGCCCCGGGCGCCGCTGTGGGGGATGTAGCCGAGGCTCTCGATGGCCTCCTGGACGCGGGTGCTCGTGGCGCCCTTGACCGGGTTGCTGCCGTTGAGCACCCGGGACACGGTGGCGATGGAGACGTTCGCCATGCGGGCCACGTCGTGGATGGTCACCTCGGCCCGGTCGTCGTGGCTGGCGGCACCTTCCTGGGGGCGCTCCGTCATGGCTCGGTTCTCCGGGTGAGAGGAAATGAAAACGTTTACAAGATGGGGACAAGTAGTAATATACCCCTGACCTTGAAACCTGCAAGAAGAAAGTAACGAATCTGTAACGGGCCGCTTGGCGTTGAAACAGGCTTGGCCCACATGGATCCGGCAAGGCAAAAACAGGCATGCATGTTGGAACACTGAATCGGATTCTCGCTTTTTCCCTTCAAAATTTCCCACTCCCGTCAGGAACCCCCATGGCCAGCCGCCCCCACCACACGACCCTCGCCGCCGACCGGGTTCCCGTCCGGCAGAAGATCGCCTACGGGCTGGGGGCGATCGTCACGATCGTGGCGGTGAATTCCGTCGTCCAGCTCACGAGCCTCGTCTACGTCGTGGGACTGGGCATCAGCGCCATCTGGATCGGGTACGCCCAGGCCATCCCCCGCCTCTGGGACGCGCTCGTGGACCCCTTCCTGGGCAACCTCTCGGACAACAGCCGCTCGCGCTTCGGGCGCCGGATCCCCTTCCTCGTGGTGGGCGGGATCCTCCTGGGCGTGGCCTTCACGCTCCTGTGGACGGTGCCCAGGGACTGGAGCCGGCCGGCGATGTTCGGCTACTTCATCGCCACCTCCCTGTTCTTCTACACCGTCGTCCCCATCTACTCCATCCCCCACGGCGCGCTGGGCCTGGAGATGACCGAGGACTACCACGAGAAGACCAGCATCTTCGCCTACGCCAGCTTCATCGGCAACGTGGGCGCCTTCTTCCTTCCCTGGGTGTACTACCTGGCCAACAGGCCGGTGTTCCACGGCGACACCGTCGCCGGGATCAAGTGGGTGTGCCTGGGCATGAGCTTCTTCCTGACGGGTTCCGCGCTGGTGTGCGCCCTGGTGTGCAAGGAGGGCAAGCTGACCCAGGCCCGCAAGCAGGAGCGGATCCCCATCCTCAAGGGCTTCCGCGCCACCTACCGGAACCGCGCCTTCCTGAAGCTGGTGGCCGCCTTCACCCTGCTCATCGTGGGCTTCCAGGTGGTGATGGGCTTCAGCAACTTCACGACGATCTTCTACCTCTTCGGAGGCGACAAGGACGCCGCCTCCAGCCTCATGGCCCAGAACGGAACCCTGTGGGCCGCCGTGGGCATCGCCGGCGTGTTCCCGATGCTCTGGCTCTCGAAGCACCTGGGCAAGAAGGGCACCGTGATCCTCAGCTTCTCCGTCATCGCCGGCGGCAACCTGCTCAAGCTCGTGTGCTACAACCGCGCGTGGCCGCGGCTCACCTTCCTGCCGACGATCTGCCTGTCGCTGGGGATGGTGTTCTGCTTCTCGCTGGTGAACTCCATGATCTCGGACATCTGCGACGAGGAGGAGGCGCGGGTGGGGACCCGCCAGGAGGGCGTCTACTTCGCCGTCTACAACTGGTGGTGGAAGGTGGGCGTCTCCATCGCCTCCGTCACCGGCGGCTACCTGCTCCGGTGGACGGGCTTCCTGGAGGGCGTCGGGACCCAGACGGCGAGCACGATGTTCTGGATCCGGTTCTGGGAGATCGGACTGCCGACGGCGCTTTGCCTGGCGGGGATCTTCCTGCTGGCGAGCTATCCGCTGACGGAGGAGAAGGCCTACGAGACCAAGGCCCTGCTGGCCGGGCGCAAGGATGCCGCCGCGGCGACCTGAACTAGAGCATCATCCCGCCGCCCCCGGCGGACAGGTACTGGCCGGTGAGGTACCCGGCCTCGTCCGAGGCCACCAGCGCAATGATCCCCGCCACGTCATCGGGCTGGCCGATGCGCCTCAGGGGCAGCCGGCTTCCCGCGGCGGTCTTGGCCGCCTCGGGGAAGTGGGCGGTGGCGTCGGTCTCCGTGAGGCCGGGGGCCACGACGTTCACCCGGATGCCGTGGGGGCCGAGCTCCAGGGCGAGGGACTTCATCAGGGCGTCCAGGCCCGACTTGGCGGTGGTGTGGGCCGAGAAGCCCTCCCCGGGCTGCCGGGAGAGGCCGCTGCTCACGGCGATGATGCAGCCCTTCCGCCGCTGGATCATGCCGGGCACCGCCGCCTTGCACGCGTGGAAGGCCGAGGCCAGCTCGCCCAGGAGCTTCTGCTGGAACCCCTCCCAGGGCATCGCGGTGAAGAGGGCCACGGGGAAGCTCATGTTGGCGTTGAGCACCAGGGTGTCGATGGGGCCCAGGGCGGCCTCGGCCTGCCTGAAAAGGGCCTCGACCTGGACGGGGTCCCGGGCGTCGGCCTGGATGGCGACGGCCCGGCCGCCCGCGGCCGTGATGGCTTCAACGACGCCGCGGGCCGCTGCCTCGTTGGAAGCGTAGTTCACCGCGACGGCGGCGCCGTGGCCGGCGAGACGGCGCGCGGTGGCGGCGCCGATGCCCCGGCTTCCGCCGGTGACGAGGATGGTGCGTCCTGCGAGCAGCATGGTCTGCCTCCTGGGGGTCAATGTCCGTTTCAGAGATCATGCCCGCAATAGGAGAGGTTGAAGCTCTTGTTGCACAGCGGGAAGTCCGAGATCTGGCCCTCCCGCATGGCCAGGGCCAGGCCCATCCAGTTGTGGAAGGAGGGGTCGACGAGCTTGTAGAGGCGGAACCGGCCCCGGGCGTCGGTGATGGCCAGGTGGAGCACCTCGCCGCGCCAGCCCTCCACCAGGGACACGCAGAAGCTCTCGGGCTCCAGGGCCGGCGGGGGGGCCGGGGCCGGATCGCAGGGGAGCTCCGCGAGGGCCGCCAGGCCCTCGTCGATGAAGCGGTGGCTTTCAGCCAGTTCCAGCCACCGCACCCAGGCGCGGGAGAAGACGTTGCCGCTCTGCGCCAGGGCGGGGACGACGGGGCGGAGCCCGTAGGGCCCGAAGGGGTGGTCCCGGCGCACGTCCAGGTCCAGGCCGCAGGCCCGGGCGGGGACCCCCACGAGGCCGATCTCCCGGGCCGCGATGGGATCCAGCGCTCCGGCGGCCTCGAAGCGGTTCATGGCCGAGGCGGCGTCCCACAGGAGCTGGACGGCCTGCCGCGTCTCGGCCCACACCCCGGCCAGGCGCGGGGCCAGGGCCCGGGCGCGGCCGGGCTCCAGGTCCATGCGCAGGCCCCCGGGCCGCAGCCAGTCCCGGCCCAGGCGGCTGCCGCACACGGCCGCGGTAAGGTTCAGCCAGTCGCCCCGCACCAGCCCGCAGAGGGCGGAGGTGGGCTGGAACCCGACGTCCCCGGCCAGGGCGCCCAGGTCTCCGGTGTGGTTCGCAGCCCGCTCCAGTTCCAGGGCCACGCCGCGCACCAGGTCCGAGCGGGGCGGCACCTGGGCGCCCGAAAGGGCCTCCAGGATCCGGCAGTGCGCCCACCCGTGGGCGATGGAGGAATCCCCGGCGGCGGTCTCCGCGTGCTTCAGGCTGAGGGGGTGCGGGCCCCCGAGCAGGGCGCGCTCGACGCCGCGGTGCTGGTAGCCCAGGACGATCTCCAGGTGGAGCACCTTCTCGCCGTGGCACTGGAAGCGGAAGTGGCCCGGCTCGATCACGCCGGCGTGGACGGGGCCCACCGAGACCTCGTGCACCTCCTCCCCGCTGGTGTGGTAGTACGCGTGGCGCCGGGGCTCGCGCACGGGCTGGAGCCAGGGATGGCCTTCCGGGACGATGCCGCCGTGCTCGGCCAGCTCCCGCTCGAAGAGGTGGGCCTGGGGGAACCTCGGCGTGAAGGCCGGATACCGCGGGCCGTCCAGGTGCGTGCGCCCCGCCAGGAGCCGGCCGTGGCCGTCCTCGGCCAGGACGGCGTAGAGGTTGAGGTCGCCGTCCGCGCAGAGGCAGGCCAGGCGCGCACCGCCGGTGAGCCCCTGGACCACGGCCTCCCGGAAGTCCGGCCACCGGAGGTCCCGGATCTCCTTCAGGGGCAGCCTCTGCCCGTTGCGGAAGGGCTGCAGGGTCATGGGCGCGCCTCCAGCAGGGCCGCGGAGCTCCGGAGCATCGAAGCCAGGGGGCTCGGCAGCCAGAGGCCCATGACCAGGGCCAGGGCGAGGGCGGCGATGAGGGGGGCCGTGGTGCCGAAGGTGTCCCGGTAGGGGGTGCGGGCCCGCTCGCGGCTGGGCGCCCCGAACACCACCTTCACCAGCGTGTCGCTCATGGCGAGGAAGACTCCGGCCAGAAGGATCAGGAAGAGGAGCCCCGGCCAGGTCCGGCCCGGTCCCAGGGCCAGCAGGGCCAGGTTGAACTCGCTCACGAAGGGCGCGAAGGGCGGGGTGCCGGTGATGGCCAGGAAGGCCAGGAGCAGGAGCCAGGCCGACACGGGCGTGCGCCGGATGGCCCCGGTGACGTACGGCAGCTGGCGGGAATCGTACGAGCGGTGGATGTTGCCCACGGAGAGGAAGAGCACGCACTTCACCAGGGCGTTGGCGGCCAGGTGGTAGAGCGCGAAGGCCGCGGCGGGTCCGCCCAGCCCTATGCCGAAGAGCAGGATCCCCATGTGCTCGACGCTGGAGTAGGCCAGCATGCGCTTGAGGTCCCCCTGGCGAACCAGGAAGACGAAGGCCCAGGCCATGGAGACCAGGCCCAGCACCACCATGAGCCCGCGGGCGAAGGGGCCCTCCCCGGCGGCGGCCATCACGGTCTGGACGCGCAGCAGGGCGAGGAAGGCGCAGCTGGTCATGCCCCCGGCCAGCAGCGCGCCCACGACCCCGGGCGTCTCGCCGTAGGCGTCGGGCTTCCAGGTGTGCAGGGGCGCGATGCCCATCTTGGTGCCGTAGCCCACCAGGCTCAGGATGAAGCCCACCCGCAGCCAGGGCCGGGAGAGGCGCGCGGCCTCCAGGCAGAGCCGGTCGAAGCGGAGGGGTTCCCGCAGGCCCCCCATGTGGGCCGCGTAGGCGATGAACAGCGTTCCCAGCAGGGCGAAGGCGATGCCCACGGAGCCGATCATGAGGTACTTCCAGGCGGCCTCCAGGGAGCGCTGGTTCTTGTTGAAGTAGATGAGCGGAGCCGTGGACAGGGTGAGGGTCTCCATGGCCACCCACACCAGGCCCGGATGGGTGGCCTGGGCCAGCAGGGAGGCCAGGCCCAGGAAGCTGAGGAAGCACGTGATGAAGATCCGGTTGTCCCGGTTGGGGCGCAGGGCCAGGTAGGCCGGTGTGTACCAGGCGCAGAGGAGGAACAGCACGCTGATGACCAGGAGGACCCAGCCGCCCATGGGATCCAGGGCGAGCCACGCGCCCGGCCTCAGGGGTCCGCGCAGGGCCGCCAGGAGCCCGCCCAGGTGGAGGACCGCCGTGGCCGGCAGGATCCGCGGCCGCCACGCCGGGCTGGGCGTCAGGAACGCGAGGAGCGCGGCCAGGAGCGGGAGGAGGATGAGGTACCAGGCCATCGCGTCAGTCCTTCAGCTTGGCCAGGTGGTGCGTGTCCATGGAGTCGAACGCCACCGAGATGTGGTTGATGACGATGCCCATGACGAAGATGCCCACGAACAGGTCCAGGAGGATGCCCGCCTCCACCAGGAGCGGCATCTCCTCCACGAGCATGAGGCCGAAGAGGTAGATGCCGTTCTCCAGCACCAGGTAGCCCACCACCTGGGTGAGGGCCTTCTTGCGCGACACCAGGAGCAGGCACCCGGTGAAGAGGGTGGCGAGCCCCGCGGGGAGCAGGAGGGGGTGGGCCGCGCCGGGCTCCAGGGGCAGGGTGTGGGCCAGCATCAGGCTCAGTGCCGTCCCCAGGGCGCAGAAGATGACCGAGGTACCGTACCCGATGTAGGGCTCGACCTCCCGCGGCGTCTTCACCTGCTTCAGGGCGCGGCGGAAGAGGAAGGGGATGAACCAGCCCTTCACGGCGACGGTGCTGACCGCCATGAGCAGGATGTGGGGATGCCGGCCCAGGCCCATGGCGATGGGCAGCGAACCCAGGATGATGCCCTGGATCACCGCCAGCCGCACCACCTTCGCCACCCGGCTGGAGGTTACCAGCGCGAAGTTGGTGAGCATCGTCAGGGCGATGAGGAGGTCGCAGAGCATCGTCTACACCAGCAGGATCAGGAAGGCGAAGGCCGAGGCCAGCACGCTGGCCACGAGGAACTGGGGCACCCGGGTCATGCGCAGGCGCGAGGTGACGCTCTCCACCACGCCCACCCCCGCCGCGAGCAGGGCCAGGCCCAGGAAATAGGCGCCCCAGTCCAGCCATGGGTGGCGGGTGCGCGGCAGGAGGGGCCCCAGGATCAGGGCCCCCAGCACCTGGAGCTTGAGGCTGGCGCCGTAGAGCACCAGGGCCAGGGGCCGCCCGGAGTGGTCCAGCACCATGGCCTCGTGGATCATGGTCAGCTCCAGGTGCGTGTTGGGGTCGTCCACCGGGAGCCGGGCGTTCTCGGCCAGGAAGACGATGGCCCAGCTCACCAGCACCAGGATGAAGGGCGCCATGGCGCGGGAGAGCCCGAAGCCCGGGGAAGCCAGCATGTCCGAGAGGGAGACGCTGCCCGAGGCCTTGGCCAGGGCCGCGAAGCCCAGGAAGAGGGCGGGTTCGGCCAGGGCCGAGAAGGTGGCCTCCCGGGCCGAGCCCATGCCCTCGAAGCTCGAGCCCGTGTCCAGGGCCGCGAGGATGGTGAGGAAGCGCGCGAGCCCGAAGAGGTAGACGAACAGCACCGCGTCCCCCTGGAAGTGCACCGGGGCCGGGAAGTGACCGAAGGGCACCAGCAGGGCGGCGGTGAGCACCGCCGCCACCGCCGCCACGGGCCCCGCCAGGAAGATGGGGGTGGTGGTGCGGCTGAAGAGGGCCCGCTTGCGGGAGAGCTTGGCCAGGTCGTAGTAGAGCTGGAGCACCGGGGGCCCCGTGCGTCCGGCAAGGACGGCCTTGACCTTGTTGATCAGGCCCGGGACGAGGGGCGAGAGCGCCAGGGTGGAAACCACCTGGAGGAGCACGTGGAGGATCCGGACCCCGGGCGTCCCGATCATGCCGCCGTCCACAGGAGAAGGAGGATGAGGGTGAGCATCACGTAGAGGAGGTACACCGGAAGGTGCCCCCCCTGGAAGAACCGGAGCCGCTCCAGCCAGCGGGACGCGAGGCCCGCGAGGGGGATGCCGGCCCGGTCCAGGACCGGGTCGGGCAGGTGGCTGGCGAAGCGGGTCGGGAAGGGGAAGAGGGTCGTGAGCCGGCGCCAGTGGACCTTGGGCCACAGCGCCCAGTGCATGCCCGTGACCAGGCCGTCCGCGAAGGAGGAGGCGGTGTACTGCATGCGGGGCGTGCCCCCCTCGAACCCGCAGTCCCAGGTGGGGACGTCGCGCTCCGAGCGGGACCGGCCCGCCCAGCGCCACAGGAGGGCGCCCAGCGCCAGGAGCAGGGCGGCCAGGATCGAGAGGGCGGGGAGGTTCACCAGGGTGCCCAGGCGGGGCAGGGCCTGCGCGCCGGTCATGCCCGCCACCACCCGGTCCAGGGCCGGGGCCGCCAGGGCCGGCGCCAGGCCGATGGCGAGGCACGCCAGGGCCAGGATGCCCATGGGGGCCAGCATGGCCCGGGGCGCCTCGCGGGCCTGGTCCGCCCCGGGGGACCGGGGCATCCCCAGGAAGGCGATCCCGTAGGCCTTGGCGAAGCAGGCCAGGGCCAGGGCGCCGATGAGGGCCAGGGACGCCAGCGACACGGCGGGCCAGGGGGAGCGGGACAGGGGCAGGGCGTGGAAGGCGGCGAGGTAGATGAACAGCTCGCTGACGAACCCGTTCAGGGGCGGCAGGCCGCAGATGGCCCAGGCCCCGGCCAGGAAGCCCCCGGAGGTCCAGGGCATCCGGTGGGCGAGCCCGCCCATGCGTTCGAGGTTCCGGGTGCCCGTGGCGTGCACCGCCGAGCCCGCGGCCAGGAAGAGGAGGCCCTTGAAGAGTCCGTGGTTGAGCACGTGGAGCATCGCGCCCGCGTAGCCCAGGACCATGATGGCGGGGTGCCCCGTACTCTTTCCCAGGGTGCCCAGGCCCAGGCCCAGGAGGATGATCCCGATGTTCTCGATGGAGTGGTAGGCCAGGAGCCGCTTGAGGTCGTGCTGGCCCAGGGCCAGGGCCACGCCCAGGATGCCCGAGAGGGCGCCCAGCGCCACCCAGGCCCCGCCCCACCAAAGCGGCGGATCCGGAACCCAGGAAAGGAGCCGGACCATGCCCAGGATCCCCGTCTTGATGAGCACGCCCGAAAGGTAGGAGGACACGTGGCTGGGCGCGGCCGCGTGGGCCGGGGGCAGCCAGTAGTGCAGCGGCAGGGCCCCGGCCTTGAGGCCGAAGCTCACCAGGTAGAGGACGAAGGCCGCCGTGCCGCGTCCGCTGGCGACGAAGCCCCCGGGTAGGGCTCCGAAGCCCAGGCCTCCGGTGGCCGGGACCGTCAGGGCGAAGGCTCCGAACAGGCACAGCGTTCCCAGGTGGGTCGTGACCAGGTAGAGCCACCCGGCCTGTCGGGCCTCGGGCTCCCGGTCCTCGGTGGTGACCAGGAAGAAGGCGGCGATGGCCATGCCCTCCCAGGCCACGAGGAAGGTGACCATGTGGGAGGCGGCGGTCAGCAGCCCCGTGAAGGCCGCCAGGATCCCCAGCAGCAGCCGCAGCCTGCGGGCGTTCTCGTGGTGGTCCTCCCAGTAGCGGACGCCGTACAGCGCGCCGCAGGCCGAGAGCGCCACGACCGGAATAAGGAAGAAGGCCGCGACGGCGTCGAAGGCCAGCGACCCCGCCGGCCCCAGGGGGGTGGCCGGGAGGGCCTGGCTCCACGCGAGGCCGAAGCAGAGGACCCGCGCCGAGGCGGCGAGGCCCGCCACCGCGGCCAGGCAGAGCAGGACCGCCGACGCGACCCCGCCCTTGCGCGGGAGGAAGAGGCCCGGGATCCCCGAAAGGGCCGAGAGTCCCAGAGCGGTCCAGTACAGGATCATGATCGCGGGCTCGCGGGTACAGGTCGTCGCATGGGTTGCATGGGTCCGTCTCGGGGTTTTTCCAGAGTCTAGCAGAGGGGGGGCCGCAGGCCGGCCTTGACAGGGCGGCGGGGGGGCGTATTGTTATCGCAAGCGACTAAATCGCTTGCGATATATAAGGGACCCGCCATGAACGCACTGTACGAAATCAAGGCTTCGGCCAACGGCGGCCGCGCCGGCCGCGTCACCAGCAGCGACGGCGTCCTGGACCTCCAGCTCGCCCTTCCCAAGGGCCTGGGCGGCCCGGGCGGACCCAATCCCAACCCGGAGATGCTCTTCGCGGCGGGCTACGCGGCGTGCTTCCAGAGCGCCCTGGGTTTCGTCGCCGGGTCCGCCAAGGTGCGCCTGGGCACCCAGCGGGTGGACGCCACGGTGGGCATCGGGCCCAAGGATGGCGGCGGCTTCCAGCTTGCGGTGAAGCTCGAGGTCTTCCTTCCCGACGTCTCCCGGGAGCAGGCCCAGTCGCTGATGGAACAGGCCCACCAGGTGTGTCCCTACTCCAACGCCGTGCGCGGCAACGTGCCGGTGGAGCTGGTGCTGCTTTGAGCGGCCTCGAGGCCTTCACGGCCACCTCCCTGAAGGGGGAGGAGATCCCCCTCTCCCGGTACCGCGGCAAGGTCGTGCTGGTGGTGAACACCGCCAGCGAGTGCGGCTTCACGCCCCAGTACGCCGGTCTGGAGCAGCTCTGGCGGGACCACCGGGACGAGGGCCTCGTGGTCCTCGGCTTCCCCTGCAACCAGTTCGGCAGGCAGGAGCCGGGGGACGAGGCCTCCATCGCGGGCGGGTGCCTGCTGAACTACGGCGTCACCTTCCCCATGTTCGCGAAGGTGGAGGTGAAGGGCCCCAAGGCCCACCCGCTCTTCACGTGGCTCACCGGCGCCCTGCCGGGGGTCCTGGGCAGCGAGGCCGTGAAATGGAACTTCACGAAGTTCCTCCTGGACCGGGAAGGGCGGCCGGTGAAGCGGTACGCGCCGTCGACCGTCCCCGCGAGGCTGGAGAAGGCGATCCTGCAGCTCCTGGGAAGGTGACATGGACCCCCTGCTCCTGGAACGCCAGCTGTGCTTTCCCCTCTACGCCGCCTCGCGGCTCGTGACGCGGCTCTACCAGCCGCTGCTGGAGCCGCTGGGGCTCACCTACCCGCAGTACATCGTCCTGATGATCCTGTGGGAGGACGCGCCGTGCGCCGTTTCACGCCTCTGCGACCGGGCCCTGCTCAACACCAACACCCTCACCCCGCTCCTCAAGCGCCTGGAGGCGTCCGGCTTCATCACCCGCACCCGCAGTCTGGACGACGAGCGCGTGGTCCGGGTGGACCTCACCCCCCGGGGCGCCGCCCTCAAGGAGGCGTGCGGGTGCGTCCCCGGGACCCTCTTCGCGGCCCTGGGCTGCCCGGAGGAGGATCTGTTGGCGCTCAAGGAGCAACTGGACGGTCTGGTCGCGCATCTCCGGAACCTGGAGACGGGCCTGGAAAACAAGGGCGGTCTCTAGCTCGTCCGGCTGTGGCCGCGGGGCGCCCATGCTAGGCTGTGTCCTTTGTTCCAAAGGCCACCCATGACGACTCCCGCCGAGATCCGCGCCATCCATGACCTGCCCCTGCCCGAACTGGTCTTCCGGGCGGCGACGGCGCACCGGGCCCACTGGAACCCCGAGGAGATCCAGTTCTGCACCCTGGACTCCATCAAGACCGGGGCCTGTCCCGAGGACTGCGCCTACTGCCCCCAGAGCGCGCGGTACGACACCGGCCTCAAGGTCGAGCCCATGAAGGAGCTGGAATCGGTCCTGGAAGGCGCCCGCGCCGCCCGGGACCAGGGGTCGACCCGCTATTGCATGGGCGCCTCCTGGCGCGAGGTGCGGGACAACGAAGGCTTCGAGGCCGTCCTGGCCATGGTGCGGGGCGTCTCCGGGCTGGGCATGGAGGTGTGCGTGACCCTGGGCATGCTCACCCAGGACCAGGCCCGGCGCCTGAAGGAGGCCGGCTGCCAGGTGTACAACCACAACATCGACAGCAGCAGGGACTTCTACGAGACCGTGATCAGCACCCGGAAGTTCGAGGAGCGCCTGCGCACCATCGACGCGGTGCGCCGGGCGGGGCTGGAAGTCTGCTGCGGCGGCATCGTGGGCATGGGCGAGACCATCGACCACCGCATCCACTTCCTCCACGAGCTCACCCAGCTGCACCCGGCCCCGGAGAGCATCCCCATCAACCACCTGGTGCCCGTGGCCGGCACGCCCCTGGCGGACCTGCCGCCCGTGCCGCCCCTGGAGTTCATCCGCATGATCGCCACGGCGCGGATCCTGTTCCCCGCCAGCCGAATCCGCCTCAGCGCCGGGCGCACCGCCATGAGCGACGAGATGCAGGCCCTGGCGTTCCTGGCGGGGGCCAATTCGCTCTTCACCGGGGACAAGCTCCTCACGACTCCCAATCCGGGCGAGAACCACGACCGCCGCCTCATGGCCGCCCTGGGCATGAGGGTGGAAGGCGCGCGGGTCTAGGCGTGGACCCCTACCGCGACACCCTGGCCCGGGCCCTGGACGACCTGGGCCGCGCCTCGCGGCGCCGCACGCTCACGCCGGTGACCCCCCTGGACGGCATGGCGGTGGAGCGCAACGGGCGGCGCCTCGTGAACTTCTCCAGCAACGACTACCTGGGCCTGGCCCGGGATCCGCGCCTGGTGAAGGCGGATGCGGGGGGAACCGGGGCCACGGCCTCGCGCCTGGTGTGCGGCACCCTCCCCGTGCACCCGCGGCTGGAGGGCGCGCTGGCGGCCCTGAAGGGCACGGAGGCCGCCCTGGCCATGGGCTCGGGCTTCCAGACCAATGCAGCCGTGCTGTCGGCCCTGCTGGATCCGCGGGCGGCGGGCCACGAGCCCCGGGTTTTCATCGACCGGCTCGCACACGCCTCGATGTACGAGGGCCTGCGCCTGGCCGGGGTGCGCGCCCAGCGGTTCCGCCACAACGATCCGGGGCACCTGCGGGAGCTGCTGGAGCGGGGCGGGGGCACGTTCCGCATGATCCTCACGGAGAGCGTCTTCAGCATGGACGGGGACCGCGCCGACCTGCCGGCCCTGGCGGACCTGGCCGCGGAGCACGGGGCCTTCCTCTACGTGGACGAGGCCCACGCCACCGGCGTGCTGGGCCCCAGCGGCGCAGGCCTGTGCGCCGAGGCCCGGGTGAAGGGGCGCGTGGACCTGGTGATGGGCACGTTCGGCAAGGCCCTCGGGGGCTACGGGGCCTTCGTGGCCTGCGACGGCGTCCTGGTGGACTGGCTTGTGAACACGTGCCGCGGCTTCATCTTCAGCACGGCCCTGCCGCCCCCCTCGGCCGGGGCGGCCCTCGCGGCGGTGGAGCTGCTCCCCCGCCTGGACAGGGAGCGGGCCGTCCTCTCCCGCCACGCGGAGCGGGTGCGGAGCGCCCTGCGGGCCTTGGGGATCGACACCCTGGCCTCGGACACCCAGATCGTCCCCGCCGTCCTGGGCTCGGACGCCGATACCCTGGCGGGCTCGCGGTTCCTGGAGGAGCGGGGCGTTCTGGCCATGGGGATCCGTCCTCCGACGGTGCCTCCGGGCACCGGAAGGCTGCGCCTGGCCCTGAGCGCGGCCCACACCGAGGAGGACCTCGGCCTGCTCGTCCACGCCCTCCAGGGGCTGGGGAGGGCGGGCGCGTGAGACGGATCCTCCTGGTGCACGGCTGGGGCTTCGGCCCGTCCCTCTGGGGGCCGCTGCGGGCCGCCCTGGCAGGGCCCGAGTGGTTCGAGGCGGACCTGGGGTACTTCGGGCCTGAGCGGCTGGCGTTCCCGCCGGACCTGGACCTGGTGGTGGGCCACTCCTTCGGGTGCCTCTGGGCCCTTCGGGAGCCGGCCCTGGCGGGGGTTCCGCTGGTGTCGGTCAACGGCTTCGCGCGCTTCTCCGCGGCGGGGGACTACCCGCAGGGGACCCCGGTGCGGGTCCTGGACCGAATGCTGAACCGCCTCGAGAAGGCTCCCGGCGAGGTGCTTCAGGCCTTCCACGCCCGCCTCGGCACGGCGGTGCCCCCCGGGGAACCCGACGTCCCGCGGCTCCGCGCCGACCTCCTGCGCATGCGCGACGAGGATGCGCGCGGGCTCCGCCGGCCGGTCCTGGCTTTCGGCGCCGAGGACGACCCGCTGGTGTCCATGGCCTTCCCGGGGCAGGTCTGGCCCACCGGCGGCCACGTCCTGCCGTTGACCCGGCCCCTGGACCTGGCGAAGGCCCTCCAGCCATGAGCGAGTGGAAGGAGACCATCCTGAGGCGCTTCGACGCCGCCGCCGGCACCTACGACGGGCAGGCGGGGCCCCAGCGGCGGGTGGCCGCGGCGCTGGCGGGCCAGGTCCTGGCCCTGCCCCCCAAGGCGGCCCCGGACGTGCTGGAGATCGGCTGCGGCACGGGGTTTCTCACCGGCGCCCTGGCCCCGGCCCTTCCCGGGTGCCGATGGCTGGCGACGGACCTCGCCCCGGCCATGGTCGCGGCGTGCTCCCGCCGCTTTCCCGGGGTGGATGCGCGGGTCATGGACGGGGAGGACCCGGATGTGGGCGGGCGGCGCTTCGATCTGATCGTCTCCAGCCTGGCGGTGCAGTGGTTCGGCGACCTGGCGGCGGGCCTCACCCGGCTCCACGGGCTCCTGAACCCCGGCGGCGCGCTGGCGGTGACCACCCTGGGCGCCGGCACCTTCCCCGAGTGGCGCGGGAGGTGCCGGGCCGCCGGAGTGGAGCCGGGCACGCCGGCCTACCCCACGCCGGAGGGGCTGGAGGCGCTGCTGCCCGGGTGCCGCGTCGGGCGGCGGTCCTTCCCGCTGCGGTGCGGGAGCCTCCACGGCTTCCTGGACCACCTGCGGCTCACCGGGGCCCGCACCGCCGCCCCGGGCCACGCGACGCTCTCCCCGGCCGCCCTGGGCCGGCTCCTGCGCTCCGGCGGCGGCGAGTTCCTCGCCACCTACGACGTGCTCACCGTGATCTGGAGGGCCTGATGGGAAGCGTCTTCGTGACGGGAACGGACACGGACGCAGGCAAGACCGTCGTGGCGGCGGCCCTGGTGGCGGCCCTGGGCGCGGGCTACTGGAAACCGGTGCAGAGCGGACTGCGCGGGGCGCCCGGGGGCGACACGGCCGTGGTGGCCAGGCTCACCGGGCACCGGCCCGGGGACTTCCCGCGCCCGGCCTACGAATTCCAGGCGGCCCTCGCGCCTGACCAGGCCGCGGCGGAGGAGGGCCTGGCCATCGACCCCGCCCGCATCGCCCTCCCGGAGGGCCTCCTGGTGGTGGAGGGGGCGGGGGGCCTCCTGGTCCCGCTGGACGCCACGACCCTCATGATCGACCTCGCGGCCCGCCTGGGGCTTCCTGTGGTTCTCGCCGCGCGCACCGGGCTGGGCACGATCAACCACACCCTGCTGTCCCTGGAGGCCCTGCGCCGGCGGGGTCTCCCGGTGGCGGGCATCGTCTTCAGCGGGCCGGACCATCCTCTCAACCTGGCGGCCATCGCCCGCCTCGGAGGCGCACCCATCCTGGGCCGCATCCCCTGGCTGGACCCCCTGACCCCGGCGGCCCTGGCGGCGGCCGCCGCACGGCTCGACCTGTCGCCTATCGGAGGCCGCTGATGGACCGCACCGCCCTCGCGGATCTGGACCGCTCCCTGGTGTGGCACCCCTTCACCCAGGCCCTCACCGCGCCGCCGCCCATCCCCATCCGCTCGGCCCGGGGCGCGGTCCTCACGGACGTCGAAGGCCGGGAGATCCTGGACCTCGTCTCCTCCTGGTGGGTGACCCTCCATGGCCACGGCCACCCCGCCATCGCCCGGGCCATCGGCGACCAGGCCCTGCGCCTGGAGCAGGTGATCTTCGCGGGGTTCACCCACGAGCCGGCGGTGGAGCTCTGCCGGCGGCTCACGGCCCTCCTGCCCCCGGGCCTCCGGCGCTGCTTCTTCTCGGACAACGGCTCCACCGCGGTGGAGGTGGCCCTGAAGATGGCGCTCCAGGCGCGGAGCAACCGCGGGGAGGCCCGGGACCGCTTTCTGGCCTTCGACGGCGGCTACCACGGAGACACGGTCGGAGCCATGTCGGTGGGCGTGTCCTCGCGGTTCTTCGAGGCATGGCGGTCCCTGATGTTCCCGGTGGACGTGCTGCCCGTGGCGGACACCTGGCTGGGCGACGGGGACGTGGAGGCCAAGGAGGCCGCGGCCCTGGCCGCACTGGACCGCCACCTCGAACGCCACGGCGCGGCCACCGCCGCGGCCGTCATCGAGCCCCTGGTGCAGGGCGCCAGCGGAATGCGCATGCACCGGCCGGACTTCCTGCGCGGCGTGGTGGAGCGCATGAGGAGCCGCGGGATCCTGGTGATCCTCGACGAGGTGATGACGGGCTTCGGCCGGCTGGGACCGCTCTTCGGGTGCCTCGGGGCGGGGGTGGAGCCTGACTTCATCTGCCTGTCCAAGGGCCTCACCGGAGGCGCGCTCCCCATGAGCCTCACCATCACCACCGAGGCCGTGCACGACGCCTTCCTGGATCCCTCCACGGACCGGGCCTTCCTCCACGGCCATTCCTTCACCGCCAATCCCCTGGGCTGCGCGGCGGCGCTGGCCTCCCTGGACCTCCTGCTGGACCCGGCCTGCCTTGCGGCCCGGGCGGAGATCGAGCGGCGGCACCGCACGGACCTTGCGCGGATCGTCGCGGCGAGTCCGCACGCCGCGAGGTTGCGGGTGCAGGGGACCATCGCGGCCTTCGACGTGGTCCCGGACCTCCCCGGCCTGAACGCCCGCATGAAGCGGTTCTTCCTGGAGCGCGGGCTGCTGCTCAGGCCCCTGGGCCCCACGCTCTACCTGCTGCCCCCCTACTGCGTGACCGGGGAGCAGCTGGACAGGGCGTATTCGGGCATCGAGGCGGGGCTGGAGAGCGGCTTCACGGACTGAGTCAGGCGTTGGCCAGGCCCGCGTCCAGGGCCTCGAGGATGTCGTCGATGTGCTCGATGCCGATGGACAGGCGCACCAGGTCCGGCGTGAGGCCGCCCTCGCGCTGCTGGGCCTCGCTGAGCTGGGAGTGGGTGGTGCTGGCGGGGTGGATGATCAGGCTCTTGGCGTCGCCGACGTTGGCCAGGTGCGAGAAGAGGGGGATGCTGTCGATGAGGCGCACGGCGGCCTCGGACCCGCCCTTGATGCCGAAGACGACCATGCCTCCGAAGCCGTTCCGGAGATACTTCGACGCGAGCTCGAAGCTGGGGTCGCCGGGCAGGCCGGGGTAGCGCACCCAGGCCGCTTTCGGATGCTTCTGCAGGTGCCGGGCCACGGCCAGCGCGTTCTCGCTGTGGCGGACGATGCGCAGGGGCAGCGTCTCGATGCCCTGGAGGAAGATCCAGGCGTTGTCGGGGGAGATGGCCGCGCCCAGGTTGCGCAGGGGCACCGTGCGGGCCCTGAGGATGAAGGCCAGGGGGGCCAGGGGCGCGGGCAGGTCGATGCCCCAGCGCAGGCCATGATAGTTGGGGTCGGGCTCGGTGAAGAGGGGGTGCCTTCCGCCCTTCCAGTCGAAGGTGCCCGCGTCGGTGATGATGCCGCCGATGCCCGTGCCGTGGCCTCCGATCCATTTGGTGAGCGAATTCACGACGATGTCCGCGCCGTGCCGGATGGCCTGGAGCAGGTACGGCGTTGAGAAGGTGGCGTCCACGATGAGGGGCAGGCCGTTGCGGTGGGCCACGGCGGCGATGCCTTCGATGTCGGCCACGTCCAGCAGCGGGTTGCCGATGCTCTCGATGAAGACGGCCCGGGTCCTGTCCGTGATGGCCTTCTGGAAACTCGCGGGGTCCCCGGGATCCACGAAGCGGACCTTGATGCCCAGGGCCGGCAGGATGGCGTCGAACTGGGTGTAGGTGCCGCCGTAGAGGTTGTTGGCCGCCACGATCTCGTCGCCGGCCTGGGCGAGGGTGATGATGGCGTAGAAGATCGCCGAGGTCCCCGAGGCCAGGGCCAGGGAGGCCGCGCCGCCCTCCAACTGGGAGATGCGCTGCTCCAGGACGTCCTGGGTGGGGTTGCCGATGCGCGTGTAGATGTTGCCCAGCTCCCGCAGGGCGAAGAGGTTCGCGGCGTGCTCGGTGCTCTTGAACACGTAGGAGCTGGTGCGGTGGATGGCCACGGCGCGGCTGAGGGTGGTGGGGTCGGGAGTCTGGCCGCCATGCAGGGCGACGGTTTCGGGGCGGTAGGTCACGGGCGGCTCCTCGGGAAGGTATTCTTAGTGATAAAATAAGAATACTCAACAATGGCTCGCCGTCAAGATGATTTCTTAGTAAGAAGTGGGTATTCTGGGGCCATGAAATTCTCTTCGCGCGCCATCTACGGAATGCGGGCCCTGCTGGCCCTGGGTCGCCTGCATGGGCACGGGCCCACCTTCCTCAAGGACATCGCGGAGGCCGAAGGGCTTCCGGGGACCTACCTGGAGCAGCTGATGGTGCCGCTGCGCAAGGGCGGGATCGTCCAGGCCGTGCGGGGGGCCCGGGGGGGCTACACCCTGGCGCGCAACCCGGCCGACATCTCCGTGCTGGCCATCCTGGAGGCCCTGGAGGGGCCCCTGACCCTGTCGGACTGCCCCGGGGGCTCGGGCTGCTGCGGAAAGCCCGAGGCCTGCACGCTCGAGGACCTGTGGGCCGAGGGCAGCCGGGCCCTGGGGGACATCTACGGCGGGATCTCCCTGGCGGCGCTGGTGGAGCGGGACCGCGCCAAGCGCTCCGACGCGGTGAGCAACTACGCGATATGAGTCTCATTCCCGATTTTTCTTGATTGTCCCGCCCTTCGCTATAAGTTGTCCTCATCATCCCGGAGGATCCGATGGACGACGCCACGCTCCAGGTCTTCGGGGACAGCCTCGAGCGATGCAGGGCGAATCCGGATTTCCTGGATCTCTTCTATGAGCTCTTCCTCGCCTCCTCCCCCAAGGTCCGGGAGAAGTTCGGCACCACGGATTTCGCGAGGCAGAAGGAGATGCTGCAGAGCTCCTTCACCCTGATGCTCCGCGCGGCCCGCCAGGACGGCCTGGGACCTCCGGAGTTCCTGGACCACCTGGCCCGGCGCCACGGGGCCGCGCAGCTGGCGATCGGAGCGGAGCTGTACGACAACTGGCTGGACAGCCTCCTGTCGGCGGTGCGGGTGGCCGACCCCGCCTGGACCCCGGAGGTGACCCTGGCCTGGGAGGCCAGCATGGGCATCGGCATCCGCTACCTGGTGTCCCGCTTCCACGCCTAGCCGCGCAGGCTGCACCCGGGCTTGAGCACGGCCCCGCGGTTCCGCCGGCCGTTGAGCGCCACCTCCAGCGGCGCCGTGAACGCCAGGTGCCGCAGGTGCTCCGTCTCGTAGGTGGCCTCCTGCGCCTCCAGCCACCCGAAGTCCAGCAGGTCCTCCTTCCCCTGGGTCTCCACCGTGAGATATCCCACTCCGAACGCCATGAGGTTCTGGAAGAAGTGCGAACCCTGCGACGGATCCACGTGCATGTCCCCCATGTCGGTCTCCACGATGCAGCGGGCGCCGGCGATCTGGGACCAGGCCACGGGGATGCCCAGCCAGGGGTCGCTGCTGCCCCAGCGGCCGGGGCCCACCAGGAGGTAGGGGCGGCCCTTGAGGCGCTTGTTGAGGTCGCCCACCTCGGCGGCGATGCGCGTGGTCAGGGCGCGGCTGAAGGTCCCGGGGCGGACGTAGACCAGGTCCTGGATGCCCTCCAGGAACCCGTTGCCCATGGCCATGCGGGAGGTGCAGATGGCGTCCCCGGGCTTGAGGGCGGCCATGGGGATGTCCTGGGCGTCGGTGCCCATGACCATGGGGCGGATCTGGAGGAAGTCGAAGGCGTGGGGCTCCCCGGGGTTCTTCGAGAGGGTGACGGCGAACTCCATCTCGACGGGGCAGGAGTTCGCGGCGGCGCCGGCCTTCAGCAGCAGGGTGAGCACCTCGCCCAGGGGGAACACCGAGCCCTTGAACACGCCGGCCATGGTCACCAGCGGCACCCCGGGACGGGAGCAGCCGTCGTAGATGGCGTCGTTGTCCGGGGAGTAGACGCCGCCCACGGGGTAGAGCGTGCCGTGCTCCCTGGCCGCGGCCAGGTCGAGGGTCGCCAGGTTGAGCATGCCGCCGTGCCCGGTGCCGTGGCTGTCCAGGTCCAGGGCGAGGAACTCCCGCTGGGCGTTCTGCAGGTAGTCCCGGGGCGAGAACCACTGGAGGGGCTTGGCGGGCTGGGCGGGGCAGAACCGCGCGCAGCGGCCGCCGTCCACCACGGTCTTGCCCAGGCCCAGGGCCACCGAGCCCACGCCCTCCTCGGGCTTCATGCCGGGCATGGGGTAGAAGTTCAGGGAGCGGCCCACCCCGGCGAAGTCGGGATACATGTAGCGGCCGTGGCGCCTTCCCGCCATCTGCTGGATCACCACCGCCATCTTCTCCTCCTCCACGCGGTTGGGCGTGGACTGGAGATAGGCCTTGGCCTCGGAATGGAACGTCGAGGCGTAGACCCGCTTCACCGCGTCGCCCAGGCGGGCCAGGCGCAGTTCCGGATCCTCCTCGTTGTTGGGGATCATGTACGTCTCGTAGATCCCCGCGAAGGGCTGGTAGGAGGCGTCCTCCAGGAGGCTCGAGGAGCGCACCGCCAGGGGGTAGCGGATCCAGTCCAGGAAGGTCCACAGGGCGTCCACCGCGTCCCGCGGCAGATCCGCGGCCAGGAAGGCCCGGGTGATGGCCTCGTTGTCCTGCTCCTGCTGCGCGAAGGCCCGCAGGCCGGGCGTCTGCATGAACTGGTCGAAGACGCTGGTGGCCAGCACCAGGGTGGGGGGCACGGCGATGCGGATGCCCGGGAAGCGGTTCTCAAGGTGGTAGGAGGTGATCAGCGAATTGACGAAGGCCAGGCCCCGGCCCTTGCCGCCCAGGGAGCCCGTGCCCAGCCGAACGAAGCGGCTGCTCCCCTCGAAGCCCGTGGGGGAGAACTCCGCCACGACGCCCGCGCCTGCCCGGGCCCGGTGGGCGTGGAGGGCGTCCAGGATCCGCGAGCGCAGGTCCTCGCCCTGCGGGTTCTGGGCGATGATCCGGGCCAGCGTCCCGCTCAGCTCGAACTCCGTGCGCACCAGGAGCCACTTGCTGAAGTCGCCGCGGTGGGCGTGGAACTCGAGGCTCTCGATGGGCACCGCCTGCACCGACCACTCCAGGCTGCGGAGGTCGTCGGCCTTGGAGACGATGGCGCCGTCGGTGTTGCGGAAGATGAACTCGCCGAAGCCCAGGTAGTCCTGCATGAAGGTCCGCAGCTCCTGGCGGAGGTCCGGGGAGCGCTTGTCCACGAAGGTCACGGTGGACTCGGGCCCGGGGTCCCAGAATTCGGAAGTGGACTGCACCAGGATGGGGAGGTCCGGGCTGCGCTCGGCCACGATCTTGGCGAAGGCCGGTCCCGCCGCGAAGTCCATGCGCCCGCCCCGGGGGAAGGCGATGTCCAGGATGACCCCCACCAGGTCCTCCCGGTACTTTCCGTAGAAATCCATGGCCTGCTCGAAGGTGTGGGCCAGGAGGATCTTGGGCCGGGCGCGGCGCCGGATGATGCGCTGGGACCGGTTCACCCCCTCGGCCATGAGGGTCAGGGTCTGCTTCATGACCTCCGTGTAGAGCTCGGGCAGGTTCGCGGAATAGAAGGGGACGTTGTCCTCCACCACCAGGATGCACTTGACGCCGGCGAGCCGGGCGTCATGCCAGGCGTTCAGGCGGTCCTCCACCGACTTGATCATGGCCAGGAACAGCCGCACGTCCCCCAGCCACACGAAGACGTCGTAGATGCCCTTCAGGTCCGTGAGGGGCTGGAGCTGCGCCAGTTCCCGCAGGCTGCTGGCCAGGAGGATCACCGGCAGCCCCGGCGCCCGTTCCTGCACCCGCTCCCCGAACTCCCGGACGTTCATCTCCCCCACCCGCGGCATGGAGATCACCAGGTCGAAGTCCATGCGCGAGATGAGGTCGAGCGCCTCCAGCGCCGTGGACACCCGCTGGATATGCGGGGAATACTGCAAGTTGAGTTCCATGAACTCGTTGAGCAGCATCTCCGAGAGACGGCCGTCCTCGATGAAGGTGTAGCTGTCGTAGAGGCTGGTCACCAGGAGCAGGTTGTTGACCCGCCTCGGGATCAGGGAGTCGTACAGGGTCTCGGTCTGCTCCGGGATGCCGAGGAGGTCGTCCAGGATCCGGTCTCGCATGGTCATTTCCGGGAAGGTGTCCGCATCATAGCATTGAAATTCGGGCAGAATAGGCCCATCGAGCCAGCATTCCGGAGGTTCCCGGCATGATCGAGTCCACCCACGACGGCAACCCGCTCCTGGCCTGGGGCGGCGCTTCGCATTTCCGGTTCCGGGACCTGCTCCACCGGCTGTTCTCCATGGCCAACCAGGGCTTCCTGCGGCTGGAATTCCTGCAGATGGCCAGCGGCTCCATCCTGGAGTTCCTGGCCTGCGACATCCTGGAGGTGCGCCTGGAGGACGGCGGCAAGGTCTACCGCTGCAGGGCGGAGGTGGGGGAGGGGGGCTTCCGCTTCCTCTGCGACCTCGTCCCGTCGGACCCGGACCCGTCCCTGCTGGCCGACCAGATCATGGCCTCGGTGCTGAAGGGCCAGTTCCTGGCCGCCTCCCCCTTCTCCACCCGGGGGGGGAGCTTCTGGACCAGCGACTCCACCCGTCCGGTGCTCCTCCGGGAAAGCGGCCGCCTGGACGCCCAGGCCCATTCCGTGGTCATCGGCGGGGAATACCGGTCCCTGGCCTTCGTGCCCGTCCCCGTGGACGAGCGCATCCGGGGCGTGCTGTACCTCGGAAGCCGGAAGGCCGACTACTTCACGCGCAACGATGTGCAGTACTTCGAGGGCGTCGGCGAGACCCTCGGCGTGGCCGTGGCCTTCCAGGCGGCCCAGTGGGCCCTGCGGGAACGGGTCAAGGAACTGGACTGCCTGTACGGCATCGCCCAGGTGTCCCAGCTGGATGGCCGCACGCTGGAGGAACAGCTGCAGGACATCGTGGAGCTGCTGCCGCCCGCGTGGCAGTACCCCGAGCTCACCTCCGCCCGCATCCTCTTCAACGGCCGGATGTTCGACACGCCCGGCTTCCAGGAGACCCCGTGGCTCCAGGAGGCGGACATCCTGGTGGCCGGCAAGCTCCGCGGCGCCGTGCAGGTGTATTACGTGCGGGACATGCCCGCCTTCGACGAGGGGCCCTTCCTGCAGGAGGAGCGCAACCTCATCGAGGAGGTGGCCCACCAGGTGGGGCTTCTGGTGAACCGCGGGGAGGACGCCCTGGCCAAGGCCAAGCTCTTCCACATGCTGGAACAGCGCCGGGAGTAGTCAGGCCTCCCGGTCCAGCAGGAAGCGCCGGCCGGCCTCCGCGACGATGCTTCCCACGCAGGCTTCGAGGCCCTCGCCCGAGGGGTCCAGCACCAGGTCGAAGTGCCTGGGATCCCGCCAGTCCGCGCCGGATATGGCCTTGATGAACCCGGCCCGGCCCCGGTCGGAGTCCTCGATGGTGGCCAGGGCGGCCCGGCGGTTGGGGGCCTTGTGGCGCCGGATCAGCGATTCGACCCGGAAGTCCAGATCCGCGTGGATGCTCACGTGGAGCACGTCCGGCTGGTCCTTCAGGGCGATGAACCCGCCTCTCCCGACGATCACCGAGGGGGCGTGCTCCACCATCCGGTGCATCACGGCCTTCTGCACGTCGAACAGATCCCGGCTGTAGATGGGCACCTCATGCAACAGGGTGAAGGGCGCCTCCGGGGAGCCCAGCGCGAAGATGGTCATGAGCCAATCCTTGAATCCGCTGGGGTGGTCCTCCTGGTGGGCCAGGCTGGCGACGGAGTGGCCCATGGCCCCCGCGGCCAGACGCAGGATCCGCCGGTCGCAGAAGTGCCAGCCGAGCCTGCGCGCCGTCAGGAAGCCCGCCTCGGTGCCGCCGCTGCCGATGCTGCGGGAGATGGTGATGGCGGGGTGGCTCGTCATGGACGCCTCCACCCCCAGTTTTCGCTTCCGGGAACCGGATGTAAAATGGCATTTCACATCCCGGTCAAATTCCCTGGGCTGGTCTCAGCCCGGGATCTCCTTCACATGCCGCGCGAGCCACTGGGCGAAGGTCTGCAGCTCCGGATTGACGGAACGGGAGAACGCGAGGTCCCGCCTCGCGCAGAACGCGTCGGCGAAATCCCGGTTGTACTGGAACATGTTGCCCAGATCCTCCGCCCCGGGGAACCCGAAGGTGCGGTAGACCTCCGGCGGGACGTAGGCGTAGGCGATCTGCCGGTCCAGGGCGCTGGAGAGGGCGGATGCCATGGCGGCCCCCGTCAGGTGCTCACCGGCGATGCCCACGGTCCGGCCCACGAGTCCCGCGCCCCGCTTGAAGATGCCGTACGCGCAGCGCCCGATGTCCTCGGCGGCGATGCCGGGCAGCTTGCGGTCCGCCATGGGCAGGACGAAGGACCACTTCCCGTCCTCGCCCTTCTTCGGGCCCATGCCGAAGTGGATGAGGTTGTCCCAGTAGAAGGACGTGAGCAGGAAGGTGGTGGGCACCCCCTCCTCCGCGAAGAACGCGTCGGCGCTGCCCTTGGCGTCGAAGTGGGGGACCTTGTACGTCCCCATCAGCGTGGGCATGCGGTCGTCGGTGAGGGGCACCGAGAGCCGGGTGTCCTCCAGGGTGGACCAGATGACGTGGCCCACGCCCGCGGCCCTGGCGGCCCGGGCGAGGTTCTTCGCCTGGGCCAGCTCCTTCTCGGGGGAGAAGTGCTCCCAGAAGTTGGTGACGCAGTAGGCGCAGTCGGCCCCTTCGAAGGCCTTCACGAGGCTCGCGGGGTCGTCGAGGTCCGCTGCCGCCACCTCGGCGCCTGCCCTGGCCAGCTCCGCGGCCCTGCCTTCCCCGGGCTTGCGGGTGACGGCCCGCACCGCGAAGCCTCCGCCCGGATCCGCGAGCACGGCCCGCACGAGGCCGCCGCCCTGGGCGCCGGTGGCGCCGATCACCGCGATGAGCCGCTTGGCCATGGGACCTCCCTAGGACAGCACGAGGTGGGTTTCGAAGGCCGTCTCCAGGGGCGGCGTCTTGAAGCCGCCGGGGATCCCCTGCCGCATCCTCGGCATCAGGATCTCGTCCCGGAACTCCTCCCAGCTCGCCTTCGAGTCGTGGACGGCGATGACCGTCCAGCCCCCGGGGGAAGGCCCGGCGGCGTGGTAGACCTGCCCCTTGGGAAGGACGGTCCTGCCGGGATGCACGGCGCCGACGGACGCCTCGTACTGCTCCTTGGTGCCGCCCGGGAAGTGGTGAACGATGGCATAGGGCATGGCTTGCCTCCTCAGGCCTTCGCCGACAGGCGATCCAGGATCTCCACCATCGACGGCGACACGTCCGTATGGTGGTGGACGATCCTCCAGGTCCCTTCGTCCTTGCGGTAGATGTTCGTGACCCGGCTGTCGACGGTGGACTGGAGGCCCCCGAGCTTGACGGCTCCGCGTTCGACGCCCAGTTCATAGGCCAGGTCCCCCACGACCCGGACGAGCTGCTCCTCAAGCCGGATCTGTCCTTCCGAGGCGAGGTGGGCCACCTGCGCGAACGAGGCCTGGACCGGTCCCCAACCCGCCTCCCGGCCGCCCACCGGGTGCATGGTGGTCGCCTCGGCGCCATGGTGCCAGACCTCCGCCAGCGGATCCGCATCGCCGTTGGCCATGCGGTTCAAGGCGGAATAGAAGCGCGCCGAAGCTTCACGGACTTCGTCTTCCGGGGTCTGCATGGGTTCCTCCTTGGGGTGGACCTGCGTCCGGCGTCCTCTGGGAGGCGCCTGGCGGGGGCAGGGTGCGGAACAAACCACGGCAAGGATAAACGAAAATGGGAATGAGTCAATGTCTCAACATTGAAATTGCGGTCCGGGGAATCCCGCCGTTCCGGGCCGGATCGTCAGCTCTTCGGCTGGAAGGGCTTCGGCCGCCGCGATCCGCCCTGGCGCTGCAGCATCCAGCCCGGGTATTCCGGCGGGAGGGCGCTGACCGCATCGAGGCGCGCGAGCTCTCCGGCGGAGAGCTCCGCGTCCGTCGCCGCGAGGTTGTCGTCCAGCTGGGCCTGGGTGCGGGCGCCGATGATCACGCTCATCACGTGGGGCTGGGCGAGGAGCCACGCCAGGGCGACGCGGGCCACCGAGATGCCGCGGGCCTCCCCGATTTCGCGCATGGCGGCCACGCAGGCCCAGGCCCGGTCCCTGTCCACGGGCGGGAAGTCGAAGGTGGTCCGCCGGGAGCCTTCCGGGGTGGTGGCGCCGGGGCCGTACTTGCCCGAGAGCAGCCCCCCGGCGAGGGGGGACCAGACCATCAGGCCCAGCTTCTCCTCCGTGAGCATGGGCACCAGCTCCCGTTCGATGTCGCGCCCGGCGATGGAGTAGTAGGCCTGCAGGGTCTCGAAGCGGGCCCAGTTCCTGGCCTCGCTCTGGCCCAGGGCCTTGGCGATCCTCCAGGCCGTCCAGTTGGACACGCCCACGTGGCGCACCAGGCCCTGGCGCACCAGGTCATCCAGGGCCCGCAGGGTCTCGTCGACCGGCGTGACGGAGTCGTTGCCGTGGATCTGGTACAGGTCGATGTGGTCGGTCTGGAGGCGCTCCAGGCTCCCGTGCACCGAGTCCATGATGTGGCCCCGGGAGGCGCCGCGGTCGTTGGGGCCGGGGCCCATCTCCCCGAAGACCTTGGTGGCGAGGACGACGTCCTTGCGGGCCACCCCCAGGTTCCTCAGGGCCTGGCCCACGAGCCGCTCGGACTGGCCGTAGGAGTAGACGTCGGCGGTGTCGATGAAGTTCACGCCCGCGGCCAGCGCCCGGCCCACGATGCCGTCCACTTCGGGCTGGCCGAGGTCGCCGATGGTCTTCCAGAAGCCGGCCTCGGGGTTGCCCCCGAAGGTCATGGCGCCCAGGCAGATCTCGGACACGAAAAGGCCGGTGCGGCCCAACGGGTTGTATTTCATGGTGGCCTCCTTTCCTGGGACTAGAGGGCCCGCTCCAGGACCCGGCGCGACACGTCCAGGGTGACGTCCCGGCGCTCGCCCAGGGCCGTCATGCCGTGGGCCTCCAGGGCCGCGAGCAGGCCCGGGATGGAGTCGGCGCCGACGCCGTAATCCTGAAGGCGGGTCTTCACGCCCAGGCTCTCGAAAAAGGCCCGGGTGGCTTCGATGGCTTCCGGGGCCGTCCTAAGGCCCCACACGCGCTCCGCGTACTGCTCGAGCTTGGCCCGCTTGGCCCCGATGCGCTCCTCCAGCATCGACGGCAGCACCACGGCCAGGCTCTGGGCATGGTCCAGGCCGAACTTCGCCGTGAGCTCGTGGCCGATCATGTGGGTGGCCCAGTCCTGGGGCACGCCCGCCCCGATGAGGCCGTTGAGGGCCAGGGTGGCGGCCCACACGAAGGCCGCGCGCGCCTCGTAGTTCTCCGGCTCGGCGAGGGTCGTGGGCCCGACGCGGATCAGCGTGCGCAGGATCCCCTCCGAGAACTCGTCCTGCATCGGGGCGTCCGCGGGGTAGGTGAGGTACTGCTCCACCGTGTGCACGAAGGCGTCCACCACGCCGTTGCCGATCTGGCGCGGGGGCAGGGTGTAGGTCTTCTCGGGGTCCAGCACCGAGAAGCGGGGGAAGAGCAGGGGGCTGCCGAAGGGCAGCTTGGTCCCCAGCGAGCGGCGCGTGATGACGGCGCCGCTGTTCATCTCCGAACCCGTGGCGGGCATGGTGACCACGGTGCCGAAGGGCAGGGCGGACTTCACGGGCGCCTTCCGGGCGACGAGGTCCCAGGGGTCCTCCCCCGTGAAGGGCACCGCGGCGGCGATGAACTTGGTGCCGTCCATGACCGAGCCGCCCCCGACGGCGAGGATGAATTCGGTGCCGGTCTCCCGGGCCAGCTTCACGGCGCCCATCAGGGTCTCGTAGCTGGGGTTGGGCTCGATGCCGCCGAACTCGGTCACGGCGGCGTGCCGGAGGGCCTCGCGCACCTCGCCGAGGGTGCCGCTGGCCAGGGCGCTGCCTCCGCCGTAGGTGACGAGCACGCGCTGGCCGGCCGGGATCTCCTTGGCCAGGTCCTGGATTCGCCCCTTGCCGAAGAGGATCTTGGTCGGGTTGCAGAAGGTGAAGTTTTGCATGGGATTCCTTGAAGGGTTTTCAGGTGCCGAGCGCGGCGCGGGTGGTGGCCAGGGCCGACTCGAAGGGGGTGGGGTCGCGGCGGACCTTGGCCAGGAGGCTCGCGCCCAGCCAGAGCTGGTAGAGGGAGAGGGCGACGGCGTCCGGGTCCTGCCCGCGCAGGGAACCGTCCCGGACGCCCTCGGCCACGCAGGCCGAAAGCTGGGCCAGCACGCCGTCCGTGCCCCGCAGGAGGACGGCGCGCATCGCTTCGGAGAGGTCCGACACCTCGGCGCTGAGCTTGACCACCAGGCACTGGAGCGCCTCGGGATCCTGGATCTGCGCGTCCCGCCACCGGAGCCAGTAGCGCATCAGGCGGTCCCGGGCGGGCAGGTCCCTGGCGTCCAGCAGGGCCTCCGTTCGCATGAGGTAGTCCGTGAAGTACGCCTCCAGGAGGGCCTCCCCGAACTGTTCCTTGGACTCGAAATAATGGTAGAAGCTGCCCTTGGGCACCTGCGCCGCCTCAAGGAGCTCGGTGAGGCCCATGGCGGAGAAGCCCTTGCGGGAGATGATCCCGTAGCCCGTGGCGAGGATGTGCTTGCGGACGTCGGTTTGGGGCTGCCTCATGGCTTTCAGCCTACTTGAAGTAGACCGGTCGTCTAGAGAAATGTTCCGGAACCCCTGAAGCCTCAGCCCAGCCCGGTGTGGGCCAGGATGAAGTCCGCGATGGCCGCGGGGTCGTTCAGGTCCAGCTGGGGCAGGGCGAGGCCCGGAAGGGGGCTGTCCGTGGCCACCGCCACGATGTCCGGGTCGCCGGGGGCGAGCAGGGGCTTGCCCTCGGATTTCCGGTGGATCTCGAGCTTGGGGTGGGGGTGGGTCTTGAAGCCCTCGATGAGCAGCAGGTCCACGGGGGTCATGCGCTGGATCAGGGACTCGATGGAGGGCTCGGGCTCCTCCCGGGACTCGTGCATGAGCACCCAGCGGCTCGACGTCACCACCAGCACCTCCGAGGCCCCGGCCTCCCGGTGCTGGAAGGAGTCCTTGCCGGGGCGGTCCACGTCGAAGCGGTGATGGGCGTGCTTCATGGTGGAGACCTTCAGCCCCCGATCCCGCAGGAGAGGGAGGACCTGCACCAGCAGGCTGGTCTTGCCGCTGCCGCTCCAGCCGACGATGCCCATGACCTTCATACCGGCGACCTCCGTCAAAGATCCTAGCCGGGTTTCCGGATGCAGGTCCGGAAAGCCCCTGCCTCCCCTTCGCACCAGACGTCCATGCGCAGTTCCCGGAAGACCTCCAGGAGGGGCGCGGGTTCGAAGGTGCTGCGCAGTTCCACGATGCTCCCGGGGGCGCAGGCCTCCAGGGCTTCCCGCACCGGCTGGAGGGGATGGACGCCCTTGGCGAGCATCGCGGTGACGTCCACGGTGAGGATCACCCGGGCGGGATCGTACCAGGTGGGGGCGCTCACAGGGCCTCCTCGTACTGCAGGAGCCGGCGCTCCCCGCTCAGGGCGCGAAGCCGGCTCAGCTCCTGGGTGACCTCCAGGGTCCCCAGGTATTCACCTCCCTCGTTGCGCACGGCGAAGTAGCGGATGTGGACGAACTTCCCGCCCATCTCGATCCAGAACTCGGCCACGTTCTGGCGCCCCTCCCGGAAGTCGGCGAGGATCTTCTCCACGATGGCCATGCTCTTGGGCGGGTGGCAGTTCTGCACGGCGCGGCCGATGATGGCGCGGCTCCGGGCGAAGACCCGTTCGGGCCCTTCGCTGAAGAAGCCCACGTTGTCCTGGGCGTCCACGAAGGTGAGATCCACGGGCAGGGCATTGAAGATCCCCAGCAGCTGCTCGAAGGAGAGGGTCCCGCTGGGGAACTGCACGGCCTTGGCCGCGGGCAGGAGCAGCGGGTCCTGGGGCAGGCTGGCCTGCGGGGGCCGCCAGCCCTCGGCCGGGGCCACCAGGCACCAGCCGTATTCCCGGCTCTGCTCGAACACCTCGCCCCACTCGCCCTCGGTGAACAGGTGCAGGGCCATGGGGAAGAGGATCTTCTCCTCCTTGTAGATCATGGATTCCAGGGCGTCCAGGGCGGGCGTCACGCCTGATGCGGCCAGGATCTTCAGCTCGGCGCCGCACAGCGTCTCCTCCCGCAGGCCCGCCAGGGCGCCCTTGAGCAGATCCCGCACCTCGTCGTCCTTGCCCCACATCACCTTGGAGGGGCCGGTGTTGCCGTGGCGCTCCAGGATGGTGAACACCAGGTGCTCCTTGCGCCCGTAGTGCTTCTCCACGTCCATGAGGGGGGCCAGGGCCTCCAGGAGGGCCAGGCGCTCCGCCGTGGGCGTCCCCGAATCGGGCAGGGCGGCGCAGGCCGCGGCGCGCTTCCGGGCGAGGTCCGCGGCCTGCTCCAGGGCGCGGTTCTCCCGCTGGAAGGTGTCCACGGGGTGCCCCGGCAGGAGCACCGGCGGCGCGCTGGGCTTGGCCATGACGTCCTTGAGCACGTCGGCGTGCAGGTCGCACATGCTGCGCACCTGCTCCGCGGAGAGCCCTTCGGCCATCAGCTGCTGCTCCATGGCGGCGATTTCAGCGGCGTCCACCTCGGACACGAGCCCCTTGAGGCGCTCCCGTACCGCCTCGGGGGCCTCTCCCCGGTGCAGGTGGAGGATGACCTCCTTCAGGGTCTTGATCCGCAGTTCCTGGTTGTTGATAAGTTCGCTCATGTTTCACGTCCCGGATCCCACTATTCGGCCGGGAGGGGGGCGCCGCCTTGACGGAGGTCAATTTGTTATTTTTTAATGCCGGGCAACCCGATACCCGGGCATAAAATTCCGCCACATTGGGCCACCATCAATGGAGGAATTATGAGTCGTACGCTTTCAGGTTGTCTCATCACGGGTCTGCTGGCCGTGGGCATGCTCGCCACGGCGGTGCCCCCCAAGGCCCCCCCGGCCCTCAAGGACTTTTTCCGCAACCCGGAGAAGACGGCGTTCGCCGTTTCGCCGGATGGGAAGTACCTCAGCTGGGTGGCCCCCTACGAGAACCGCCAGAACGTCTTCGTGCGTCCCCTGGCCGGCGGCCCCGAAAAGCGCGTCACGTCCGAGACGGCCCGGGACATCTCCGGCTACTTCTGGAAGGGCGACCGCATCCTCTACGTCAAGGACTTCGGCGGGGACGAGAACTTCCACGTGGTCAGCGTGGACCTGGAGGGAAAGGACCTCAAGGACCTCACCCCGGGCGAGAAGCTGCGCGCGGAGATCGTGGACGACCTGGAGGACGACCCCGGGTTCCTGCTGCTCTCCCACAACCGCCGCGACCCGCGCGTCTTCGACGTGTTCCGCGTGGACGTGAAGACCGGCAAGGAGGAGCAGGTCGCCCAGAACCCCGGCAACATCACGGGCTGGATGACCGACCACGCGGGGCGCCTGCGGGTGGCCCTGACCACGGACGGGGTCAACAACAGCCTCCTGTACCGCGAGACGGAGAAGGATCCCTTCAAGGTGATCCTGACCACCAACTTCAAGGAATCCGTCTCGCCCCTGCTGTTCACCTTCGACAACAAGGGACTGTACGTGGCCTCCAACCGGGGCCGGGACAAGTCGGCCATCTTCGAGTTCGACCTCGCCACCGCCAAGGAAGGGAAGCTGATCTTCGAGCACCCGCAGGTGGACGTGTCGGGGCTGGCCCACTCCAGGCTCCGCAAGGTCCTCGTCGCCGCTTCCTACACGACCTGGAAGCCGGAGCGCCACTTCCTGGACGGCGAGTCCAAGGCCATGTTCGAGAAGGTTTCCGCGAAGCTGCCGGGCTACGAGGTGGCCTTCACGGCCAGCGACAAGGCCGAGAAGCACTTCATCGTCGCCGCCTACAATGACCGCTCCCGGGGCGCCCGGTACCTCTACGACAAGGCCACCGGCAGCCTCACCCTCCTGGCCCAGGTCTCGCCCTGGCTCAAGGAGGCCGACATGGCGCCCATGAAGCCGGTCACCTACACCTCCCGGGACGGCCTTACCATCAACGGCTACCTCACCCTGCCCAACGGCAGGGAGGCCAAGGGCCTGCCCGTGGTGATCAACCCCCACGGGGGCCCCTGGCACCGGGACGTCTGGGGTTTCAACCCCGAGGTGCAGTTCCTGGCCAGCCGCGGCTATGCCGTGTTCCAGATGAACTTCCGGGGCTCCACGGGCTACGGCAGGAAGTTCTGGGAAGCCAGCTTCAAGCAGTGGGGCGGCACCATGCAGGACGACATCACCGACGGCGTGGCCTGGCTCGTGAAGCAGGGGATCGCCGATCCCAAGCGGGTCGCCATCTACGGCGGCAGCTACGGCGGCTACGCCACCCTCGCCGGCGTCACCCTCACGCCCGACCTCTACGCGGCGGCCGTCGACTACGTGGGCGTCTCCAACCTCTTCACCTTCATGAAGACCATCCCGCCCTACTGGAAGCCCTTCCTGGAAATGATGTACGAGATGGTGGGCAACCCTGAGACGGACAAGGCCCGCATGGAGGCCACGAGCCCGGCCTTCCTGGCGGACCGCATCAAGACCCCGCTCCTCGTCGCCCAGGGCGCCAAGGATCCCCGCGTGAACAAGGACGAGAGCGACCAGATGGTGGCCGCCCTCAAGAAGCGCGGCGTGGAGGTGGAGTACCTGGTCAAGGACAACGAAGGCCACGGCTTCCATAACGAGGAGAACCGCTTCGCGTTCTACGGCGCCATGGAGACGTTCCTGGGCAAGCACCTCAAGCCCTGATGGGCCGCTTGTCTGATCGTTAATCGGGATCAGCCATTGCCCATGGCCAAACCCATCCTCGGATGGGAGTATTGATTCATACCGAGGGGGCACGATGCGACCATTCCGTTGGTTTGGCCTGGTTTTGACTGTCTGTCTCCTCGTCCTTTCGGGTTGCAGCGGCGGCGGGGGGGGTTCGTCCACCCCGGCCGTCCAGGCCCCCTCGGGCCTGGCGTACTCCGCCAATCCGGCCACCTTCACGCTGGGGCAGGCCATCGCCAACGACGTCCCCTCCCACACGGGGGGGGCGCCAACCTCCTACAGCGTCACCCCGGCCCTCCCCGCCGGGCTCAGTCTGGGCGCCGCCTCCGGTGTCATCAGCGGAACCCCGGGGGCCATCACCGCGCGGGCCACCTACACCGTCACGGCTTCCAATTCGGCGGGCAGCGCCGCGGCGGCCGTGGCCATCACGGTGAACGACGCCGCGCCCTCGAACCTCGCCTACACCCTGGCCACGGCCGTCTACCGGCGGGGCCTGCCCATCGCGGCCAACCTGGCCTCCAGCGCAGGGGGCGCGGTGGTCTCCTACGCCGTCAGTCCGGCCCTTCCCGCGGGTCTCGCCCTCGACGCGGCCACGGGCGCGATCACCGGGACGCCCCTCGCCACGGCCTCCCCGGCCTCATTTACGGTCACGGCCACCAACACCGGCGGCTTCGCCCAGGCCATCCTCGTCCTCTCGGTGCTGGAGCAGGCACCGACGGGCCTGGCCTACAGTGCCAACCCGGCGGTGTTCTTCCGGGGCGCCGCCATCGCCGCCGACCTTCCTTCCAGCGCAGGCGGCCCGGTGGCCTCCTACCTGGTGGCCCCGGCGCTTCCCGCGGGGCTGTCCCTGGACGCCGGCACCGGGGCGATCACCGGAACCCCCACCGTCCTCGCAGCCGCGGCCCCGTACGTGGTCACGGCCACCAACACCGGCGGCAGCGCCCAGGCCACCCTCATCCTGTCGGTGGTGGAACCGGCCCCCACGACCCTGGCCTACGGCCTCAACCCCGCGGTCTACACCCGGGGTGCGGCCATCGCCGCCAACGCCCCCTCCCACGGCGGGGGCGTGGTCGTCTCGTACGCGGTCAGTCCGGCCCTCCCCGCCGGGCTCGCGCTCAATACCTCGACCGGCGTGATAACCGGGACCCCCACGGCCCTCGCCGCCCCGGACGCCTACGCCGTCACCGCCACCAACGCCAGCGGGTCAACCCTGGCGACCCTCATCCTCTCGGTGGTGGACGTGACCCCCACGTCCCTCGCCTACAGCCTCAATCCGGCGGTCTACGCCCGGGGCACCGCCATCCCGGCCAACACGCCCTCCAATGCGGGCGGCGTCCCCAGCGCCTACGCGATCAGCCCGGCCCTGCCCGCGGGCCTGGCCTTCAGCACCGCCACCGGCGCGATCACCGGGACCCCCACGGCCCTCGCCGCTGCGGTCCCCTATGTCGTCACGGCCACCAACACCGCGGGCAGCGCCCAGGCCACCCTCACCCTGTCGGTGGTGGACCAGGCCCCGACGGGACTGGCCTACAGCGCCAATCCGGCGGTGTACACCCGGGGCGTGGCCATTCCGTCCAACGTGCCAACGCACGGCGGGGGCGGGCCGACCGCCTACGCCGTCGCCCCGGCCCTTCCCGCCGGGCTCGCGCTTGACACCGCCACCGGCGTCATAGCGGGGACGCCCACGGCCCAGACCGCCGCCGCCACCTACACCGTGACGGCCTCCAACGCCCTGGGCGGCACGCAGGCCTCCCTCACCCTCACGGTGGTGGAACCGGCGCCCACGGCCCTGGCCTTCAGCCTCAACCCGGCCGTCTACATCCGCGGAACCGCCATCACCGCCAACACGCCCTCCCACGGGGGCGGGGTGGTGGCCTCGTACGTGGTCAGCCCCTCCCTGCCGGCGGGCCTGGCCCTCAATACCTCCACCGGCGTGATCACCGGGACGCCCACCGCCACGGCCGCCTCGGCCCCCTACCTCGTGACGGCCTCCAACACCGGCGGCAGTGCGCAGGCCACCCTCACCCTCACCGTGGTGGAACCGGCCCCGACGGCCCTGGTCTACAGCCTCAACCCCGCCGTGTACCAACACGGCACCGCCATCACGGCCAACGCGCCTTCCAACGCGGGCGGGGTCCCCGACGCCTACGCGGTAAGTCCGGCCCTCCCTGCGGGCCTGGTCCTCAGCACCTCCACCGGCGTGATCACCGGTACCCCCACCGCCGCGGCCGCCTCGGCCCCCTACGTGATCACGGCCTCCAACACCGCCGGGAGCACCCAGGCCACCCTCACCCTCCGGGTGGTCGAGGCGGCCCCCACCGGCCTGACCTACACCCTGGCGAAGGCCTACTATTCCGTGGGCGTCCCGGCCACTCCCAACACCCCGTCCACCAGCGGCGGCGATCCCGCGACCGCCTACGCGGTGTCCCCGGCCCTTCCCCAGGGGCTCGCCATCAGCGCCACCACGGGCGTCATCAGCGGGACGCCCACCACCTCCACGGCGAAGGCCAACTACACCGTGACCGCCTTCAATCCGGGCGGCGCGGCCACGGCCTCCCTGTCCATCGTGGTCTATCCTCCCGGCCCGACCCTGGACCTGACCGTGGACGCCATCGAGCTCATGCAGAGCCCCCAGACCCTCGACAACAGCGTGCCCATCCTCGCCGGCAAGAGCGGGGTCGCCCGGGTCTTCGTGGTGGCCAACCAGGCCAACACCGTGGCGCCGGCGGTGCAGCTCACCCTCACCAACGACGGGATCCCGGTCGCGGGCTACCCCAGGACCATCCCGGCCCCCGGCGCCAGCGTGCCCCTGGCGGTCGCCGAAGGAACCCTGGCCTCCAGCTGGAACCTGGCCATCCCCGGCTCGGACCTGGCCGCCCCCGCGGGGACCGGCTACGCCCTCACGGCCGTGGTGGACCCCCAGGCCCTGGTCGCCGAGGCGGACCGCACGAACAACACGACCACGGTGGCGCTCACCGGCGCCACCGTGCCCACCTTCCGCACCACGATCTTCCCCGTGGTTCTCTCCAGCGGAACGGGCAACATCACGGAGGCCAACAAGGCCGCCTGGGTGGCCCGGCTGGCCAAGATGTGGCCCGTGGCCGACGTGGACGTCCTCGTGGGGGCCACCTTCACCGGCTCGGTGGCGACCCTGGGCTCCGACGGAACGGGCTGGAGCGCCCTCCTCAGCGATCTCGCGCTCAAGCACCAGGCGGATGCGGCCACCAACCGCTACTACTACGGGGCCCTGAGCATCTCCTACGGCAGCGGCGTGGCCGGCCTGGGCTACATCGCCGGCCCGGGCGCCAACTACCGCTACCGCACGGCCATCGGCTGGGACAAGGCCAGCGGCTACGCCGACGGCGGCAAGTACCCGGAGGTCTTCGCCCACGAGATCGGCCACACCTTCGGCCTCTATCACGCCCCCTGCGGCGGAGTCGCCAACCCCGACGCCGGCTATCCCTACGCCAACGGCATCATCGGCACCTGGGCGTACGACAGCGTCTCCAACACCCTCTACGCCCCCACGTCCTGGAACGACATCATGGGCTACTGCAGCCCCAACTGGGTCAGCGACTACAACTACAAGAAGGTTCTCGCCAACCGCAACGCCACCGGCGGGTTCCTGGTGGCCTCCCCCGAGGACCCCCGGGAGTGCCTGCTCGTGCGCGGCCTCCTTCACGAGGACGGCACGGTCGAGCTGCTCCCCGGGTTCCGCACCGGGGCGGCGCCGACGATCCCCCCGGCGGAATCCGACCTGCGGGTGGAGGGCCTGGACGCCACGGGCCGGCTCCTCTTCACCGCGCCCCTGGAGGCGGTGGAGGCGGGCTGCGGAGGGGCCCCCCGCGACCGGCATTTCCTGGCGGCCCTTCCCCTGGCCTCCAGCGACCTGGACGCCCTGGCGGACCTGAGGATCCTGAAGGAAGGCCGGATCCTGGCCAGCCGCACCTCGGCCGGGGCCCCAAGCGCCGGTCCCGAGGTCCGCCGCGCCTCCGGCGAGGACGTGACGATCACCTGGGATGCCCGTATCCATCCGGGCCTGCTGGTGCGGGACGCCTCCACCGGGGAGGTCATCGCCGTCCTCGCCGGCGGGGAGCGGACGATCCGGACCCAGGCCGCCGCCCTGGACCTGGTGTTCAGCGATGGAATCAAGGGCCACACCACCCACCTGAAACAGGTGGATTGAAGCCCGGAAACGAACGGAGAAGCAGTTATAAAATATTCAACGAACCCCATGAGACTCATTATCTTATAATTGGGTTGGCGACGTTTGCCGCGGGGGCATGATGCGACCTTTCCGATGGATCGGCCTTTTCCTGGCCGGCAGTCTCCTTGTCAACCTCGGATGCGGGGGGGGAGGCTCCTCCACGCCGGCGCCCCAGGGACCCGCCAATCTCACCTACGCCGCCAACCCGGCGGTCTTCACCATCGGCGAGGCCATCACCCCCGATCTGCCCTCCTCCACGGGCGGAACCCCGGCCCGGTATTCCGTCACCCCCACCCTGCCGGCGGGTCTGAGCCTGAGCTCCTCGACCGGCGCCGTCAGCGGAACCCCCACCGCCATCACAGCCAGGGCCACCTACACCGTGACGGCCACCAACTCCGCAGGCGGCACCACCGCGGGGCTCACCATCACGGTGAACGACGCCGCCCCCACGGGGGTGTCCTACGGCATCCCCACCGCCGTCTACGCCCGGGGCGCCGCCATTGCCGCCAACACGCCCTCCCACACCGGCGGCACGCCCACCGGCTATTCGATCGAGCCGGCCCTTCCCGCGGGCCTGTCGCTCAGCTCCGCCTCCGGCGTCATCACCGGAACCCCCACCGCCGTCACGGCCGCCGCCGCCTACGTCGTGACGGCCTCCAACGCCACCGGCAGCGTGACCACCACGCTCACCCTGTCCGTGGTGGAAGTGGCCCCGGCCAACCTCACCTACACCCGGACGACGGCGGCCTACCCCCGCGGCATCGCGATCACGGCCAACAGCCCCTCCTTCAGCGGCGGCGCGCCGACGGGCTACGTCGTCAGCCCGGCCCTTCCCGCGGGCCTGGCCATGGACCCCGCCACCGGCGTCATCTCCGGGATGCCCACGACGCTGACGGCTCCGGCCAGCTATGTCGTCACGGGCTCCAACCCCGCGGGCAGCGCCCAGGCCACCCTCACCCTCTCCGTCGTGGAGGTGGCTCCCTCGGGCCTGACCTACACGGTGACCAGGGCCTACTACGCGGTCGGCACCGCCATCGCGGCGAACGTCCCATCCACTTCGGGCGGCGGCGCCGTGGCCTCCTACGCGGTCAGCCCGTCCCTGCCCCCAGGGCTGGCCCTGAACACCGCCACCGGCGTCATCAGCGGCACGCCCACGGCGGCGACCGCCATGGCGACTTACACCGTCACCGCCTCCAATGGCGGCGGCTCCGCCACGGCGGCCCTGTCCATCGTGGTCTTCCCCCCCGGCTCCACCCTGGATCTGGCGGTGGCGAAGATCGAATTCACCCAGAGCACCCAGACCCCCGACAATTCCGTGCCCATCATCGCCGGCAAGAACGGACTCGCCCGGGTCTACGTGCTGGCCAACCAGGCCAACACCGCCGCGCCCGTGGTTCAGGTCACCCTCACCAACAACGGAACCGCCGTCTCCGGCTATCCCAAGACCGTCGCCGCACCGGGCGCCGGCACCCCGCTGACGGTGGCCGAAGGCACCCTCGCCTCCAGCTGGAACCTGGCCATCCCCGGAACGGACCTGGCGTCCCCGGTGGGCACCGGCTATGCGATCGAGGCGGTGATCGACCCCGGAGGCCTGGTCGCCGAGGGGGACCGCACCAACAACACGACCACGGTCGCCCTCGCGGTGACCACGGTTCCCACCTTCCGCACCACGATCTTCCCCGTGGTGCTGTCCAGCGGCACGGCCAACGTGACCGAGGCCACCAAGGCGTCGTGGGTGGCGCGGCTGGCCAGGATGTGGCCCATCGCCGACCTGGACATCCTCGTGGGGGCTCCCTTCACCGGTTCGGTCTCCACCCTCAGCGCCACTGACGACACCACCTGGAGCAAGCTCCTGAGCGACCTCTCCGCCAAGCACGCCGCGGACGGCGCCACCGGCCGGTACTACTACGGGGCCGTGACGACGCCCTACGCCAGCGGCACGGCCGGGATGGGGTACGTACCGACCCTCAACTCCCCCTACTCCGCGCGCACGGCCATCGGCTGGGACAAGAGCGCCAACTATGCCGACGGCGGGCTCTACCCGGAGGTCTTCGCCCACGAGGTCGGGCACAATTTCGGCCTGTCCCACGCGCCGTGCGGGGTCTCCTCGTACGACACCGGCTATCCGTACGCCAGCGGCGTCATCGGCGTCTGGGGCTACGACAGCACCCGGAACATCCTCGAATCGCCCACCTCGGTGGTGGACGTCATGAGCTACTGCAGTCCGGTCTGGGTGAGCGACTACAACTACAAGAAGGTCATCACCACCCGCGCGGCCACCGGCGCCTACGTGGCCACGGCCGCGGATACGGCCCGGGAGTGCCTCATCGCCAGGGGCATCGTGCACAAGGACGGCTCCGTCGAACTGCTCCCCGGATTCCGCACCCGCGCCGTCCCGTCCCCGGTCCAGCCGGAAGGGGACCTGCGCCTGGAAGGCCTGGACGCCGGCGGAAAGGTGGTCCTTACCTCCCCCCTGGAAGCCGAGGAGATGGGTTGCGACCCGGGTCCCCACGACCGGCACTTCCTCGTGGCCCTGCCCGCGGCCTCCGCCGACCTGGATGCCCTGGCCAGCCTAAGGGTCCTCAAGGACGGGCAGATCCTCGCAAGCCGCACCTCGCCCCGGGTCGTTGCGGGGCAACCCTCCCTGCGCCGGGTCTCGGCAGGCGAGGTGGCCCTGGACTGGGACGCCGCCGCGCACCCCGCCGTCATGGTCAGGGACACGGCCACAGGGGAGGTGGTGGCCATCCTCGAAGGCGGCCAGCGGACCTTCCAGACTTCGGCGACCTCGCTGGACCTCGTGTTCAGCGACGGCGTGAAGGGCCACACCACCCGCATGAGGCAGGTGGACTAGCCATCATCGCGGGGCCTTCTATTTCTAAAACACCCTTTAGAGGTTAGGGCGCTGGAACCGGTTGAGCAGGCTCTTCAGGTTGGCCTCCCGGGCCTCCAGGCCCAGCTTGAAATCCATGTTCCTGGCGTGATGCACTTCCACCCGGGTCTCCTCCAGCTCCTTCACAAGAAGGAGTTTCAGGAGATCCGCCTCCTGCTCGGCAAGTTCCATGATCATGGCGCCCTCCTCGGGTCGGATGGGCCGTTTCCTGCGGGTCCGGGGGGAAGCGTACGGCCGTCGCCGGGGTCGCGCAAGGACGCGATCCAGGCCCGTACGAGTTCAGCCGCTTCCCGGTCCGGCAGGGCGTTTCCCATGGGGGGCATGCGGGCCTCGGCGTGGCCGGAGGCCATGCGGTAGAGCAGGGAGCTGTGCCCGGGGTCTCCGGGGCGGACGATGGAGCTCGGGGCCTCGTCGCCGGGGATGCGGTAGTGGCCGAGGCGGCCCACGGTGGTGGCGGTGCCCGAGCCGGGGGTCAGGTCGAGGCTGACGCCCCGGATGGGGCTCGCGGGGGTATGGCAGGTGCCGCAGTTGGTCGCGAGGTAGCCCAGCACGGCGCGGGCCCGGGGACTGTCGGCCTGGATGCGCGGGGCGGGGCCCGGCGGCAGGGGCGGGTCCAGGAGGCGGCGCTCGGCCAGGGTCCGGAGGGTGGCCATGTCCGGTTCGAGGGGCTCGGCGTGGGGGGCCAGGGGATCCCGGTCGGGGGAGAGCTGCAGGGCGGTGAAGCCCAGCACCGGAGTGGGGCCGTTCTCGTGGCAGGCCCTGCAGTCGGCGGTGGAGGGGATGGCGTGGCTCAACCCGCCGCCCAGGTCGGCGGTGTCCCCCACGCCCGCGGCCGGCGCCAGGTCGGCATCGCGCTGGTCCTCCCGCCAGCGGTAGGCGGCGTAGACCCACTCGGTCTCCGCCGCCTTCCACAGCATGCGGGTCTCCACCTTCCGGCCACCGAAGGCGAACTCCTTCCAGAACTTCGTGCCCACCGGGAAGTCCCAGGCGCCGGGGTTCTGGGTGCCGATGGCGGTGCCCGGGGGCAGGGCGATCCACCGCGACTTGCCGGCCCCGTCGGACCAGAGCGGGTACTGGGGGGAGTAGCGCAGGTTGCCCGGGGCCACCCGGCCCTCCTCGTAGAGTCCGGTGAGGGAGAGCTGCGCGGGGGGGGCGGCGGCCAGGGTCAGGGCGAGAAGGAACCGGGGGAGCACGGGACCTCAGGAGCGGGGCGGGAGGATGTCCGGCACCGCGTTGCGGATGGGCCTGGTGGTCTGGAGGAAGGCATAGATGGCCTTGATGTCCTCGTCGGTGGCCTCGTTCACGGCGGGGATGGGCATGGGGGGCAGCACGGGGCGGCCCTTGCCCAGGTGGCGCCCGGTGCGGAATATCTGGATGAAGTCCTTTTCGGAGACGGCGCCCATGCCGGTCTCCTTGTCCGAGGTGAGGTTGGCCGAGAAGGTCGTGCCCCAGGGGCCGGAGAAGGCGGTCATGGTGCCGCTGCCCACCCAGGCCCAGGGGCCCTGTCCCAGGTCGGGGGCGGGGGGCATCTTCAGGCCCGCGGGGTGGCCGGAGAGGAAGCGGTCCATGTCCGGTTCGGGGCCCTTGGGCCCCATCTTCAGGGGGGTGTGGCAGTCGTTGCAGCCCATGGTCTTCACCAGGTAGGCGCCGCGGGCGGCGGGGGTCTGGGCCTGGAGGGAGGCGGCCACGGCGAGGACGGCGAAAGTCGGAAGCAGGTTCACGGAATCTCCTTGGGTGGGGCGGGAATCAGGCTCCCGCGGGGCTGGGGGCGAGCTTGAGGGCGGCGGAGTGCGAGGCCAGGCGGAGGGCGGCCTCGGCCACGGCGCCGGCCTGGGGGATGTAGGCCTGCTCGAGGACGTAGCTGGAGGGCGGAGGCACGTCGGGGCCGGTGAGGCGCACGATGGGGGCCTTGAGGTCGGCGAAGGCCTTCTCGGAGAGCAGGGCGGCCACTTCGGCGCCGACCCCGCAGAGGCGTCCGGCCTCGTGCACGATCACGGCCCGGCCCGTCCGGGCCACGGACGCCAGGATCGTGGCCTCGTCCAGGGGCTTGAGGGTGCGCAGGTCGATCACCTCGGCCTCCACGCCCTGGGCCGCCAGGGTCTGGGCGGCCTCCAGGCAGGCGTCGACGGTCTTGGCGTAGGAGATGAGGGTCACGTCCGACCCCTCGCGCACCACCGAGGCCTTGCCCAGGGGCACCAGGTGGTCGCCTTCGGGGACCTCGCCGGGCTTGAACGAGAGGGCCATGTCGGTGAAGAAGAGCACCGGGTTCTCGTCGCGGATGGCGGACTTGAGCAGGCCCTTGAAGTCGGCGGGGTTGGAGGGCATCACCACCTTCAGTCCGGGGGCGTGCACGAACCAGGACTCCAGGTTGTGGTTGTGGTGGGCGCCCACGGTCCAGCCGCCGCCGGTCATCGCCATGACGACCATGGGGAACTTGAACTGGCCGCCGGACATGTAGCGCAGCTTGCCCGCGCTGTTGACGATCTCGTCCATGGCGAAGCAGAGGAAGGGCGCGAAGAGCAGGTCCACCACGGGCCGCAGGCCCGTGGCCGCGGCGCCGGCGGCGGTGCCGGCGATGATCCCCTCGGCCAGGGGGGTGTTGCGCACCCGGGCTGAGCCGAAGGCCTCCAGGAGGTCCTTCCGCTTGGTGGCGACGCCCTCCCCGAAGATGAGGACGGTGGGGTCGCGGCGCATCTCCTCGGCAAGGGCCTGGCCCACGGCGGCTTCAACGGTGATGTTCTGCATGGGGGATTCCTTTCAGGCGTAGACGTCGGTGAGGAGTTCGGCGGGGTCGGGGAAGGGCGAGGCGGAGGCGAAGGCCGCGGCGGCCTCCATGGCCTCCCGGGCCCGCGCGGCCATGTCCGCGAGGCCGGCCTCGGTGGCCAGGCCCCGGTCCAGGAGGCTGCGCTTCATACGGAGGATGGGGTCCTGCGCGCGCCAGAGTTCCAGCTCCGACGGGTCAACGTAGGACTGGTCGTTGGGCTCCATGTGGCCGCGCAGGCGGTAGGTGTAGGTCTCCAGCAGGAAGGGCCTGCGCGTCGCCCGCACCTTGGCGGCGGCGTCCTTCGCGGCGGCCAGCACGGCCTCCACGTCGTTGCCGTCCACCGTGAGGCCCTCCACGCCGTAGCCCGCGGCCCGGGGCGAGATCCGGTCCCCGAGCATGGTCTCGTTCCGGTGCACGAAGGCCTGCCAGTGGTTGTTCTCGCACACGTAGAGGATCGGGAGCTGCCACACCGCCGCCAGGTTCAGGGACTCGTGGAAGATGCCCTCCGCCGCGGCTCCGTCGCCGAAAAAGCACACGGCGATGGCGTCGCTGCCCTGCATGGACAGGGAGAGGCCAACGCCCGTGGCCAGGGAGAGCTCGCCCCCCACGATGGTCGACGTGAGGATGACGCCCAGCTCCTTGGCGGAGACGTGCAGGGTGCCGCTCTTGCCCTTGCAGTAGCCGCCGGACCGGCCCATCACTTCGGCCAGCACCCTGCCGGGGTCCGCGCCCCGCGCCAGGAGGTGGCCGGCGCTGCGGTGGTTGGTGAGGATGAGGTCGGCGGGCTCCAGGGCGGCCACGACGCCCACCGCGGAGGCCTCCTGGCCCACGGAGGTGCACACGTGGGGGAAGGGGCCCTTGGTGTGGAAGTCGGCGATCTGCTCTTCGTAGGCGCGGATGAAGAGCATCCGTTCCAGGAGGGCGCGCGGGGTGGGTTCAAAGGGGTATCGGTTCATGTTCTCCTCGTCAATTTCCAAAGGTCTGCCAGGAGTGGCGTGCGGCTCCGGGGGGGAACGCTGCCTTGGGCGACATTGCAAAATTACGCCCCCGGACGGGGGCGGGTTATTCCAAGTTCCTTAATAAGATTTTTTTAAGATCCCTTTAAGGTTCCCTTAGGATTGCGGGACGTCCTCGAGGTGCAGGGCCCGCTCGACGCAGAGGCGGAACCGGCCCCGGCCCGTCTTCTCCATGCGGACGCAGGCCTCCCGCTCCACCAGGCGCCGCCCCAGCAGCACCAGCCGCGCCTCCAGGTTGTCGCTGAGGCCGGGCAGCTTGATCCTGGGGTCCAGGCGCAGCTCCCGGTTGTTGAAGGTGGTGCGCTGGAGCGTGACGTGGTCCCTGACCAGCGTCCAGAAGATGCTGCCGGCCACGCCCTTGATGAGGTAGTCGCCGTCCAGGAAGATGCTGTCGTCCTCGGCGTAGTGCCGCACCACCAGGGGGCCTCCCCCCACGCACCCGGGCGGGGGCTCCGGAAGCTCGGAGGCGGGGTCCTCCGGGGGCTCCTGGCCCGTCTCCAGGTCCTGGACGACCATGCCGAACTGGGCGGCCACGACCATGAGGGCGTCCTCGTCGTCGTAGGTGAACCGCGAATCCTGCGGGCTCTCCACGTACAGGACCCCCAGGAGCCGGCCCCGGGCCTGGATGGGTATGGCAAGCTGGCTCGCGGGTTCCGCCAGGCCGGGCAGGGGGATCCGGGTGTCCAGGCGGTCCCCCATGCCCTCCTCCTCCGCGCTCCGGCGCAGGGCGCGGCCGTAGCCGTACTCGGAGGTGGCGTGTCCGATGCGGATGGGAGTGGCCATGCGGGCGCAGACGCCGATGACCCCCTCGCCCATGGGGATCTCCGAGCCGATCCCGGAGCGGTCGTAGCCGCGGGTCGCCAGCGTGTACAGCTTGCGGCCCGCGGTGTCGGCCATCAGCACCATGGTGTGGCCGATGTCGAAATCCTTCTCCATGCAGTCCAGGATGCCGCCCAGGAGGCTCTCCAGGTCCTGGGCCGCGGCGAGGCGGGCCGCGGAGGAGCGCAGGGCCGTCATGCGGCTGGGCTGCGCCGGCGGCGGCAGGGGCTGCCCGGGCACGAGCTCGATCTCCAGGACCTCGAAGACGTCCGAGCCCAGGAGGCGGAACACCCCGGTCATGCCTTCGTGGGAGGCGATGCCCGCGAGCTTGGCCTTCATGGTCTCGAACAGCGGTCCCTGGGTCTCGGTGCGCAGGTAGCGCAGCGTCATGCGGTACTGGGCCGCGGTGAGGGGGCTGGTCACCTGGAGCCGGGCCGTGGGGTTGGCCAGGATGTTCCGGCGGGTCTTGTTGAAGAACTGGTAGGAGAGCGCCAGGTGGCGCTCGTCCACGTACTGCACCTGGGAAAGGGCCGTGATGTTGGGGGTCCCGTCGGGATCGCAGGTCGCGACGTAGCCCGGCACGGCGCCCTCCAGGCAGTCGCGGATGGTCTCGAGCCGGATGGTCATGGGGCGTCCCCCAGGGGATCGCCCGCGGACGGGCCCGGTGTCTGGCTGAAGGCGGAGGTGGGCGTGAAGGTCACCGCCACCCAGTCCTCGGGGGTCTCCCGGGGGCTGGCGAAGAGGGCGCGGATGAGGTGGGGCGGGTAGCCTTCGGGTTCCACAACCCGGAGGAAGGTCTCCACGTAGGCACGGATGCGGGCCGGTTCACCCCTGCCCAGGGGCGCCACGGCGGCGTCCGTGCCCTTGAACTGGTAGGAGCGGTGGGTGACGGGATGGGAGGCCACCACGGCGATGGTGCCGTTGGCGCGCACGTCCTCCAGGATGTCCGCGGCCTGGGACCGGGAGAGGAACACCGACAGGCGGCGGCGGTCCCGGGAGACCCGGCAGCCCAGGGCCCGGCTCACCGCCGGGATCCCCCCCCTTCCCCGGGAGGCCACGCACACCGACATCCCGCCCTCCAGGAGGGCGACAAATTCGTCATGGGCCAATGGAGAAAACTTCTGGTTCATCGGCCTGGAATGGTACCAGACCCGGCAGCCAAGCCAAGGGAAAGTCGATCAAAACCGTCGGAGATCCTCCGGTCCGTTCAGCCCTTCTTGGCGTCCTTGGGGCATTCCTGCTTGCAGCAGTCCTTCTTCTTCTCGGAAACCTTCTTTTCACAGGCTTTCGAGTCCTTGCAGCCTTCTTTCGCACAGGCGGCGGCCTTGGCCGGCTTCTTGGGCTCTTCGGCGCGGGCGGCGGCGAAGGAGAGGATGGCGAGGGCGGCGATGAACGTCTTCACGGAAGCTCCTGGAGATGGAATTCCAGCATTTTAGCGCGTTTTCCCCGTTTGCGATAAGAAAAAGAATTGGAATATACCCGCATGGCCCGGCCCCGAATTGTATACTTGAACATGTTCTTCCTGGGCCGCAGAGCCAAGTCGCCCGCTGACCCGGGCGCCCTTCTGGACTGGATCCTGGATAAGGATCGGGAGGTGGTGTACAGCCTTGGCGCCGACCGGCGGTTCCGCATGGTCAAGGGGGCCTCCTCCCGCCTGTGGGGCTACGGCAACGAGGAACTGCTGGGAAAGGACTTCGCCGACATGGTGGTGCCCAGGGAGCGGCGCACCGTCCTGTCCATGTTCGATGGGCACATGCGGGGAAAGGTATCTGGGATTCATGAAAGCCATTTCCAGAAGCGGGACGGCACCCCCATCCGCATGGTCTGGAAGCTGGCCGACGGCCCCACCGGGGACGCGATCCTGGGGGAGGCCCGGGAGTACGCGGTGCGCAAGCCCAGGATGGACGCCCAGTCCTGGGGGGCGGTCGGGATGGAGAGCTACCAGCGGGCCCTGGACGAGCACGCCATCGTGTCGCTGTCGGACGCCAAGGGCCGGATCCTGGCCGTGAACGACAAGTTCTGCGACCTGTCCGGCTACGCCCGGCCCGAGCTGCTCGGCAGGACCTACCAGCTGGTCAACAGCCGCTTCCACGGCGCGGTCTTCTTCCAGGAGCTCTGGCGCACCATCCTGGCCGGCCAGGTCTGGAAGGGCGAGATCCGCAACCGGGCCAAGGACGGCGAGCCCTACTGGGTGGCCACCACCATCGTGCCCGTGCCGGGCCAGGGCGGCGCCCCGGGCCACTTCATCGCGATCCAGGCCGACATCACGGCCCTCAAGGCCGCCGAGGAGTCCCTGCGCGAGACCCACAAGATGGAGGGCCTCAAGGCCTTCGCGGGCGGCGTGGCCCACGACTTCAGCAACCTCCTCACCGCGATCCTGGGCAACTGCAACCTGGGCGTGCGGGACGTGCACCCCGAAAGCCGCGCCCGGGCCAGCTTCGACCGCATCGAGCAGGCGGCGATGAGGGGGTCGGATCTCACCAACCAGCTCATGGCCTACCTGGGCCAGACGGTCTCCGCCATGAGGAGGGTGGACCTCAACGCGCTGGTGGAGGGCTCCCGCGAATTCCTCATGGCCATGGTGCCCAGGAGCACCCGGCTGGAGTTCCTCCTGGACCCCGCGGCCCCCCAGGTGCTGGCGGATCCCAACCAGCTCCTCCAGGTCGTGCGAACCCTGGCCGTCAACGCCTTCGAGTCCCTGGACCCCGCCTCCTCGCGGGAGGTGGCCATCCGCACCGGCGGCGAGATCCTGGACCGCCGCTGGGAATCCTCCCTGGCGCCGAACCTCGGCGTCGGCGCGGGCGCCTACGCCTTCCTGGAAGTGAGGGACACCGGAATGGGCATGACCCAGGAGGTCCTGCGGAAGATCTTCGATCCCTTCTTCACGACGAAATTCATCGGGCGGGGCCTGGGCCTGCCCGCCGTGGCGGGAATCATCCGCAACCACAAGGGCACGGTGCAGATCCAGAGCGATCCGGGGCGGGGCACGGTGGTGAGGGTGCTGCTGCCCCTAGCCAACTAGCCAACCCCTGGCTGCGATGTCCTCCAGCGCCCTTCGCAGGTCGGCCATCGTGAAGGGCTTGGCCAGGAGGGCGACCCTGGGATGGGCCAGGGTCAGGTCCAGGGCGCCCTGGTCCGCCCTTCCCGTGGAGAGGAGGACGGGCAGGGCCGGACACTGTGCGCGAAGGTGCGGGAGGGTTTCCGCCCCGCCGAGGCCCGGCATGTTCATGTCGAGGATGACCACATCGGGGATGAGCCCGCTCCCGACCCGGTCCAGCGCCTCCCTGCCGCTGGAGGCAAGCGCCACCGTGTGGCCCAGGGCTTCCAGCACGGGTCCGATGGACGTCCGGATCAGCTCGTCGTCGTCCACCAGGAGCACCCGGAGGGCCAGGGTCCGGGCCTTCGGCCCGCCGGCGGTGCCGCCTCCGGAAGGCGACGGAGCGGGACGCGAGGCCGGGAACCGCAAGGTCACGACCGTGCCCCTTCCCGGATCGCTGTCCACGGTCATCCGCCCCTGGTGGGCCTTGACGGTGCCATGGACGATGGAGAGCCCCAGGCCGGTGCCGTGGGCCTTGGTGGTGAAGAAGGGATCCAGGGCCCTGGCGAAGACCTCGGGGGGCATGCCCCGGCCGGTGTCCCGGACCTGGACCTCCACCCACCCGGACTCCGCGTTACGGGTGCGCAGGGTGAGGATGCCGTCGTCGTCCATGGCGTCCACGGCATTCACGCAGAGATTCATGAGGGCGTGGGTGAGGGCGCTCGCGTCGCCGCGGATGGGCTCCAGGCCTTCGGCCAGGTCCATCGACAACCGGACCCGGGCCAGCGTCGTGCGCTCCAGGAGCTGCACCTCGTCCCGCACGAGGCCGTTGAGGTCCAGGTCCTTCATCTCCGTGAGCCCTTTGCGGGCGAAGGCAAGCAGGCCGCGCACCATGGTCCCGCCCCGCGTGCAGGCCTTGGTGATGGTCTCCAGGGCCCGGGCCAGGCCCGAGCCCGGCTCTGCCTGGTCCTGGAACGCGGAGGCCAGGCCGAGGATGGAGCCCAGGACGTTGTTCATGTCGTGGGCGACGCCCCCTGCAAGGCTGCCGAGGCTCTCCAGCTTCTGGGTTTCCTGGAGGCGGGCTTCCAGGACGCGGTGCTCCTCCGCAAGGCGCAGGCGCTCGGTGATGTCCTCGGAAAGGCCCAGGAGCAGGCTGGGGCGCCCGGCGGAATCCGGCACCGCCACCTTGACGGTGTGCAGCTGGATGGGTCCCCGGGAGCGCGAGTCCACCGGCTCCCGGGGGACGTCCACCACCTCGCCCCGGCGGAGGACATCGAGGTCCACCCCGCGGAAGAAGGCGGCCTGGTCCGCCGGCCAGAGGTCCTCGTCCCGCCTCCCCACGACCTCTTCCCGCCGAAGCCCGAAGATCTCCTCGGCCTCGGTGTTCCAGAGCACGTAGCGAAAGCCGTTCCTGGGGTCCTTGGCGAACAGGCCCAGGGGCAGGGTGTCCACGATGGCAGCCAGGAGCCTCTCGTTCTCCCGGATGGCCTCGTTGGCCTGGGCCAGATCCCGGGTGCGGTCCTTCACCTGGCGCCGCAGGGCGGCGGTCCATGCCAGCGCCCCCAGGAGAAGGACGGCCCCGCCCAGCCCGGCCCATCCCGCCAGCCGGAGCAGGCGCGTCCGGGGCGCCGGATCCAGGTGCCCGAACCACCTGCCGTAGATGGCGTCGTAGCCCTTGGTCCGGTTGACGATGGCGAGACCCGTCTCGAGGGTCGCCTTCAGGTCCTCCCTTCCCCGGGGAACGGCGAAGCAGAGGTCACGGGCATGGACGGAGCCTCCGGAGGCCTTCAGGTTGGTCAGGCGGAACTCCTCGATCAGGCACAGGCCCGTGATGCGGGCGACGATGGCGGCATCCTGGGCGCCGGATGCCAGCAGGCGAAGGGCCTCGGGCTCGGAGGCGACGGGCTCCGCGCAGTCCGCCATCCCCTGGGAGGCCAAGAATTCGGCCATCTCGCCGCCCTTCTCCACGAGGATGCGCCGCCCCCGCAGTCCGGCCAGGTCCTGGACCGGCGGGGAATCGCGCCTCTGGAAAATGGAATAGTGGACCACCAGATGGGCCTGGCTGAACGCGAGATACCCGGCCCGCTCCCGGGACCAGAGAACTCCCGGCGCCACGTCGACCCTGCCCGCGGCGAGGTCCTGGAGGGTGGTCTCCCAGGGCGCGGCCTTGAAGGTCAGGGGCACGTCCATGACGGCCGCGGCGGCCTTCAGGACTTCCACGTCATAACCGTCCGGCTCGCCCTTGCCGTTCAGGAACTCGAAGGGCGGGAAGTCCTTGGAAATGCCCGCCACCAGCGGCTTGCGGGAAGGCCCTGCCGCCAGGCGCCAGGGGCACAGGAGCAGGAGGAGGGCGATCAGTGCAGCGCGGAACAGGGATCCTCCCTTGGAAGAAGACGCGGAATCCTTGAAGGGCCAAGGTTTGGGTTCACGGGGCGAGTCGACCGTCCATCTTATCCCGATTTCGGACGCGGCCTGGTCCCATCCAGGGCGCAGGTTAAAACGACCTTCCGATCGTCTTATTTCCCCGAAAAATAAGCCTTTTCTGACAATTTTTTGTGGAAGACAACTTCGAAGGCGTTTAGTCTCTGGACCCAATCCATCAACCCGCCTCCCGAGGTGAAGAATGAATGCCTTCCTTCGAACGTCGCTGACCTGCGTGTCCCTCCTGGCCCTGGCGGGCTGCTCCTCCCGCCAGGAACCGGTGCCCAACCCGGCCCCGGACATGAGTTCCAACGCAGCAGCCTTCGATCCCACGACGGGGGACGTGCCCCTGCCCAACATCCTGGCCACGGCGGTGGCGGCGGACCCCCTGGCCACGCTCGCGGCGGGCACGAGCCTGGACCCGGCCAAGGCCATGGCCTACATCAACAAGTACGAGGTGGGCAGCACCAACGCGGTGGCCGGGGTGAACGCCCCCATCTACCTCCACTTCACCTACCCGCTCCTGGCCTCCACGGTCACGCCGGCCAACATCAAGGTGTTCCAGATCACCCCCGACCCCGCCGGCACCGAGAACAACCCGCTGGGGTTCACCGACGTCACGGGCATGTTCACCTTCAAGTACCCCGCCGGCGGCACGGACCTGTGGCTCTTCCCGTCCTTCCCCCTGGCGCCCGCCACCCGCTACGTCTACGTGGTCACCAGCCGGGTGCAGGACGCCGCCACGGGCGGGGCGGTGATCCCGTCGGTGTACTTCAACTACCTCAAGTCCACGGTGCCCCTCACGGGTTCCACCGCGGCCCTGGAGGCCATCCGGGCCAACGCCACCTCGGGGACCAACATCCTCCTGTCGGGCTACGCCAAGGTCATGGACGACCTCATCGCCGCCAGGACCACCACCACCATCGCCTCCCGCGCCGACATCGCGCTCATGGGCCGCTTCATCACCTCCGGCGCGGGGTTCGTCGCGCCCAACCCCGCCAGCCCCACGACGGTGATCCCCGTCGAGTCGGCCCTGCGGGCCTTCGCCGCCGGCGCGCCCCTGGGCGGCCTGTCCGGCAAGACCTGGGACAACGCCGTCACCGTCACCACCACCTTCACCAAGGGCAACGCCAATCCGCTCCTGGACGTGGGGGCCTTCTGGCAGGGCGTCACGGGCGCTCCGGCCAGCACCGTGCCCGCCACCCTCGGAACCGTCGTCCTGGGCACCATCAACACCGCGTTCCTGAACATCGATCCCGTCCTGGCCCGGGCCAACGCCGCCTCCATGGACCTCACCGCCGTGACCGGCGCCTTCAATCCGGCCTCGGGCGTGGTGCAGCCCTTCCGCGGCGCCGGCGGCGTCCTCACCGGGTACTACCACGTGCCTTCGCCCATCCCGTTCGTCTACTTCGCCCCCGACGCCGCGGCCCCCGCCGGCGGCTACCCCGTCGTCCTCTACCAGCACGGCATCACGAGCCAGAAGGAGACGGTGATCGGCCTCGCCCAGGTGCTCACGGGCGGCGGCTACGCGGCCCTGGCCGTGGATCTTCCCCTCCACGGCGCCCTGGCCCCGCCCGCCCTGCAGGTGGCGGCCGGCGACAGCGCCGCCGTGAAGGCCCAGAAGCAGGCCGGCTGGGGCCAGGCCTTCATGGCCGTGGGCGCGCCGCTGGCCACCCGGTCCAACATCCAGCAGGCCGCCTTCGACCTCCACCGGCTCGAGCTGGTGCTGGCCACCCACGGCTTCGACGTCCTGGCCGCCAAGGCCCCCGCCACGACCAAGGCCAGGTTCGTGGGCATCAGCCTGGGCTCCATCGTGGGGGCCTACTACCTCGCCGGCAACACCACCCTGTCCACCACCGCGCCGCCCTACACCCAGGCCACCCTCGCCAACGACATGAAGGGCCTGCTCAGCGTCCCGGGTGCCCGCACCGCCTACCTGATCCAGGCCAGTCCGGCCTTCGGGGCCACGATCGACGCGGGTCTGGCGGCCGCCGGGATCGCCAAGGGCAGCGTGACCTACAATTCCTTCTTCCAGGCCACCCAGACCGTGGTGGACACCGCGGATCCGGCCAGCATGACCACGCCGCTGGCCTCGGGCCTGCCCAGCCGGCTCTCGGGGCGCCTCCTCATCCAGGAGGCCACCTCCTCCACCTTCGATGCCAACGGCAATCCCACCGACGGCGACCTTGTGATCACCAACCCCTACACCCGCTACCTGGGCAACGCCCTGGGAGGCCGGGCGGTGCTGGGCACCGCGGCCGCGGCCGCCGTGGCCCCGGGCTTCTTCCAGCTGGGTTACGGCGCGGCGGACCGGATCCCCGCGACCTTCATGTACACCCTGAACGGAACCTCCCCGGCGCCCAAGACGCAGCCTGCGGCCCTGCTCCCCACCGCCACCACCCCGGTGGAGGGGTACTTCCAGTTCGACCAGGCCGGGATCTCCCACGGCGGCCTGCTGGATCCGACCCACCCCGCCAACGCGGGCCTCATGCAGAAGCAGCTTCTCTACTTCCTCGGCGTGACCGGGACGTCCATCGCCCTGGATCCCACCCAGACGGCCTCCGGGCTGGTCACGGGGGTTTCCTCCGAGGTCCAGGTTCCGGCCATCTGGACCATCCTCGGCCACTGACCCGATCCCCCCATCCGAACGAGGAGCCCCCTTCCCATGACCAAGCGCGCACTTTCCTCCCTCACCCTCTTCCTCGCCATCGCCTCCACCGCCTCGGCCTCGGGCTTCCTGCTCCGGGAGCAGAGCGCCTCCGGGCTGGGCAACGCCTTCGCCGGCGCCAGCGCCGGCGCCCCGGACATCTCCTCCCTCTTCTGGAACCCGGCGGTCCTGCCGCTCTTCCAGGGCGGGGAGGTGTCGGTGAGCGGTTCCTGGATCGGCATCCACATGGACCTCTCCAACGCCGCGGGCTCCCGCGCCCCGGTGTTCCAGCCCGCGTCCCGGACCATCTCCGGGCCCCCGGACCTGCCCAACGCCACCAGCCAGCCCATCCTCCCGGGCATCTACGCCCACTGGGCCCTGAACGACAAGGTCCACCTTGGTTTGTCGGTGAACGTGCCCTTCGGGCTGGTGACGAACTACCCCGACTCGTTCATCGGACGCTACCACGGCCTGCGCACCGACCTGAAGACCTACGACGTCGCCCCCAGCGTGGCCTTCCGGGCCAGCGAGGCCTGGACCTTCGGCGTGGCCTTCGTGGCGCGCAAGGCCGAGGCCACCCTCAGCAACTCGGTGGATTTCGGCGCCATCGGCAACGCCCTTGGGGTCCCCGGCTTCACCCCCGGGAGCGCGGACCGCACCGCGACCCTCAAGGGCGACTGCTGGGCCTACGGCTACAAGGCCGGCTTCACCTTCCAGCCGTCCACGGACCTGAGGTTCGGCGTGGGCTACCAGGGCAAGACCACCCTGAAGGTGAAGGGCCAGATCGCCTACGACCCCGTCCCTGCCCCCTTCAACACCACCTTCGTCAACGGCGGCGGGACCGCGGACGTGAACCTGCCCGCCACGGCATCGGCGGGCTTCACCTGGCAGGTCACCCCCACCTTCAGCCTCCAGGGCGAGGCGGCCTGGACCGGGTGGTCGGACTTCAAGGAGCTGCGGGTGAAGTTCGCCTCCAGCCAGCCCGATTCCGTGGTGGACGAGAACTGGAAGGACTCCTGGTTCCTTTCCGTGGGCACCCTCTGCAGGGTGTCGCCCGAGTGGGCCTTCCGCTTCGGCCTGGCCTACGACCGGTCCCCGGTGGACAACGCCCACCGCACGCCCCGCATTCCCGACGCCGACCGCAAGTGGATCTCGGCGGGCGTGTCCTGGACCGTCTCGAAGGCCACCACGGTGGACTTCGGCGCCACCCAGATCTTCGGCTCCACGGTCCCCCTGGGCCAGGTGTCGGGCACCTCCCAGTCCGATCCGAACTTCTTCCGGGGCGGCCTGACCGGCACCTACAAGGTGGGGGCCACCATCATCGCCCTGGGCGCCAAGTTCCGCTTCTGACTTGACGGAAGCCCCCAGGGGACGCTAGAGTGGTGCCTCTGAGGTATCCGTGACCTTCATCGTCATCCATCATCCCCATTTCCACGCCTTCACCGGCGGGGCAGGGGCATGCGGGACGGGCGCTTAACCGAACAAGGCGACACGAACCCAGCACGACCCCCCCGGCCTCGACCCCCGGGGGGTTCTCGCATTCAAGGAAGACCATGAACCTTCACCTCCACCATGCACGCCCATCCGCCCCTTCCGGGCTAGGCCGGGCCTTGCAAGCCTGATACCTCGCCCCGGAACCCATCCGGGGCTTTTTTCTTTCTGGAGATTCCATGGACACGATCAATCTGGCGATTCCCAAGGGGCGCATGGCCGAGGGGGTCCTCCGCCTCATGGAGGACGCCGGGTTCAAGGTGCTGGCCAACGGCCGCAACTACCGGCCCGCCTGCGCCGACCCCCGCTTCCAGCTCAAGCTGCTCAAGCCCCAGGACATCGTCCGCATGGTGGAGCTGGGCCGGCACGACCTGGCCTTTGCGGGCCACGACTGGGTGGTGGAACTGGGCGCCGAGGTGGACGACCTCCTGGACACGGGGCTGGACAAGGTCCGCCTGGTGGCCGCCGCCCCCCGCACGGGCGTGGCCTCCCTCCGGAGCCGGCGCATCGTGGTGGCCAGCGAGTACGAGACCATCACGCGCACCTGGCTGGACAAGGAGGGCTACGACTACCTCTTCGTGCGCAGCCACGGCGCCACCGAGGTGTTCCCGCCCGAGGACGCCGACATGATCGTGGACAACACCGCAACGGGCCGGACCCTGGTGGAGAACGACCTGGAGATCGTGGACACCCTGCTCACCTCCTCCACCCGGCTCATCGCCAACCCCCGCCTGGGCAGGCGCGCCGAGGTGGACGAGTTCGTCCTCCTCCTCAACTCCGTGCTCGACGCCCGCAAGCGGGTGATGCTGGAGATGAACGTGGCCGCCTCCAACCTGGACGCCGTCCTGGGGATGCTGCCCTGCATGCGCATGCCCACCGTCATGCCCCTGGCCGGGGAGGGCGGGTTCGCCGTGAAGTCGGCCGTGCCCGCCAAGGAGGTGCGCCGCCTCATCCCCCTTCTCAAGGCGGCGGGGGCCACGGACATCCTGGAGTTCTCCTTCAGCAAGGTGGTGTCGTGAACGATTTCCCGGGAGGCAGGTCATGACCAGATTCGAACGCATCACCAAGGAGACCCGGGTCGCCCTGACCCTGGGGGCCGGAGGCGCCGTGGCCACCTCGGTGCCCATGCTCACCCACTTCCTGGACCAGCTCAACCTCTACGGCGGGCTGGGCCTCGAACTCGAGGCCGTGGACCTCATGCCCCTGGGCGACGGCCACCACCTGGCCGAGGACGTGGCCATCGCCCTGGGCCGCGCCCTGGACCAGGCTCTGGGCGGCCGGGAGGGACGGGCCCGCTACGGCCAGCGCCTGCTGCCCATGGACGAGACCCTGGCCACGGTGGCCCTGGACATCGGCGGCCGGCCCTACCCGGTGATCGACATCCCCTTCCCGTCGGAGACGCTGGGGGGCCTCGCCACCGAGAACATCGTGCACTTCTTCCGGACCCTGGCCCTGGAGGGCCGGTTCACCCTCCACCTGAAGGTCACCGGGGAGAACGCCCACCACATGGCCGAGGCCGCCTTCAAGGGCGTGGGGTTCGCCCTGCGGGAGGCCATGGCCGAAGCCGACGGCCTGCGCTCCACCAAGGGGGTGCTCCGTTGATCGGCATCGTCGACTACGGCTGCGGGAACCTCCGGAGCCTGGAGAACGCCCTGGAGTTCCTGGGCCTGGAATCCCGGCGGGTCTCGGCCCGGGAGGACGTCCTGGGCATGGACCGGCTCATCCTCCCCGGCGTGGGGAACTTCGGCCACGCCGGCGCCGAACTGGCCCGGCGGGGCCTGGGGGACGCCCTGAAGGAGCGGGCGGCCCTGGACCGGCCCCTGCTGGGCATCTGCCTGGGCATGCAGCTCCTGTTCGAGGGCTCGGAGGAGGCTCCGGACACGCCCGGCCTGGGGCTCCTGCCGGGCCGCAGCGAGCTCTTCCTGGACCCGTCCCTCAAGGTGCCCCACATGGGCTGGAGCGCGGTGGACTTCGGGGACCTCTCGGGCGCGGCCTACTTCGTGCACTCGTACTTCGTGCCGGCCTTCCCGGACGGCCGCGAGGCGGCCGTGGCCACGGCCCGCTACGGCCGGCCCTTCCTCGCCGGCTTCCGCAGCGGGAGCCTGGCCGGGTTCCAGTTCCACCCCGAGAAGAGCGGCACCTACGGGCTGAACCTGCTCAAGGAGGCCCTCGCATGGTCATGAAGCGGATCATCCCCTGCCTGGACGTGAAGAACGGCCGGGTCGTCAAGGGCGTCCAGTTCCAGAACCTGAAGGACAGCGGCGACCCCGTGGAGCTGGCGGCGCGCTACGACGCCGAGGGCGCCGACGAACTGGTGTTCCTGGACATCACCGCGGGCATCGAGAAGCGGGACACCGCGGTGAGGATGGTGGCGGCCGTCGCCCGCGAAGTGTTCATCCCCTTCACCGTGGGCGGCGGCATCCGCACCGTGGCCGACGCCGAGGCCCTGCTCATGGCCGGCTGCGACAAGGTGGCCATCAACACCGCCGCCGTGCGCCGCCCGGAGCTCATCACGGAGCTGGCCACCCGCTTCGGCAGCCAGTGCGTGGTCCTCGCCGTGGACGTGCGGCGCCCGGCCTACGGGATCCTGGTGGCCGTGGACGCGGGGCGGACGCTGACCCAGCTCACCATGGGCGCGTGGCTGGCCGAGGCCCAGGACCGGGGCGCGGGCGAAGTCCTGCTCACCTCCATGGACCGGGACGGCACGGGGTCGGGCTACGACCTGGACGTGCTGCGCCGCGCCTCGCGCGGCCTGAGGATCCCCCTGATCGCCAGCGGCGGCTTCGGGGAGGCGGACCACGCCGTGGAGGCCTTCGGGGCGGGCGCCGACGCCGTGCTCGCGGCCGGCATCTTCCACACCGGCGGCCTCACGGTGCGCCGGCTCAAGGAACAGCTCGCCCAGCGGGGCGTGGAGGTGCGCCCATGCTGATCCCCAGCATCGATCTCATGGACGGCAAGGCCGTGCAGCTGGTGGGGGGCCGCACCAAGGTCCTGGAGGTGGAGGACGTCCTGGGCCTGGCCCGGCGCTGGCGGGTCTACGGCGACCTGGCCGTCATCGACCTGGACGCCGCCATGGGCAGGGGCGACAACCTGGCCCTGGTGAAAGAGCTCTGCGGCGTGGCCCGCTGCCGCGTGGGCGGCGGCGTGCGCACCGCGGAGCGCGCCCATGAGCTGCTGCGTGCGGGCGCGGCCTCCATCATCCTGGGCACCGCCGCCTCCGAGGAGCTGCTGCGCAGGCTCCCCCGCGAGCGCACCCTGGTGGCCGTGGACCAGCGGGCCGGAAAGCTCCAGTCCAGGGGCTGGATGGAGGACGAGGCCGAGGCGCCCCTGGACCGCCTGCGGCGCCTGGATCCCTTCTGCGGGGGCTTCCTCATGACCGTGGTGGACAAGGAGGGCCGCCTCGAGGGCCTGGACTGGGAGGCCGCCCGGGCCGCCCGGGCCGCCACGAAGCTGCCCATCGTCTACGCCGGCGGCGTCACGACGGTGGAGGACGTGGCCGCCCTCGATCGCCTGGGCCTGGACGCCCAGGTGGGCATGGCCCTCTACAAGGGCCTCCTGGACCCCGCCGAGGCCTTCCTGGCCTGCCTGGACTGGGACAAGCAGGGCGGCCTGATCCCCGCGGCCGTCATGGACGAGGCCGGGAGGCTGCGCATGGTGGCGTACGAGAACCCGGCGTGCCTGAAGGAGGCCCTGGAAAAGGGCAGGGGCGTCTACTGGTCCCGCTCCCGCCAGGAACGCTGGGAGAAAGGGGAGCGGAGCGGCCACGGCCAGGAGCTCCTGCGCGTGGAGGCCGACTGCGACCGGGACACCCTGCGCTTCGTGGTGCGCCAGGACGGGCCCACCTGCCACACCGGGGCCGGCACCTGCTTCGGCCGGTCCGAGTTCGCCCTGGACGATCTCGAAGCCACCCTGCGCTCCCGCCTGGAGAGCGCGGCGCCGGGCAGCTACACGGCGCGCCTCTTCCGGGAGGAGGGCCTCCTGGGCGCCAAGCTCCTGGAGGAGGCCGCCGAAGTGGCCGGGGCCGCCACCCAGGACGATCTGGTGTGGGAGGGGGCAGACCTGCTCTACTTTCTCATGGTCCGCCTCACCCAGGGAGGGGTGCGCATGGAGCAGGTGCTCCGCGAACTGGAGCGCCGCGCCACCACCGACACCCGCAAGCCCGGCAACGCCAAAGGAGCTCCCGCATGCTGAAGACCCTCTCCTTCGCCAAGGCCATGGACCAGGCGGGGACCGTGTTCCCGCCGGTCCCCCCCGAGGTGGGGACCATCCTCGACGACATCCGCAAGCGCGGCAACGAGGCCGTGTTCGGCTGGGCCCGCAAGCTGGACGGCTTCAAGGGCGGCCCCTTCGAGGTGGACCCCGTCAAGGTCAGGGAGGCCCCGGACAAGCTCCACCCCGAACTGCGCGGCCACCTGGTGGAGGCCATCCGCCGCGTGGAGGTGTTCGCCAGGGCCCAGAAGGAGACCTTCCGGGACTTCAGCACCGAGGTGGACGGCATGGTGCTGGGCCAGCGGGTCCTCCCGGTGCGCCGCGCCGCGTGCTACGCGCCCGGAGGGCGCTACCCGCTGCCCAGCTCCGTGCTCATGGGCGTCGTCCCCGCGCGGGTGGCGGGCGTCGAGGAGGTCATCGTCCTCAGCCCCCGCCTCCACCCCGTCACCCTCGCGGCGGCGGCGCTGGCCGGCGCGGACCGGGTCTTCGACCTGGGCGGCGTGCACGGCATGGCCGCCGTGGCCTGGGGCCTGGCGGGGGTCCCCCGGGCCGACCTGGTGGTGGGCCCCGGCAACCGCTTTGTCACCGGCGCCAAGCGGCTGCTGTACGGCGACGTGGGCATCGACTTCCCCGCGGGTCCCAGCGAACTGCTCGTCATCGCCTCCCCGGGGGCCCGCCCCGCCTGGATCGCCGCCGACCTCCTGGCCCAGGCCGAGCACGACCCCGACGCCAGGCCTCTCCTGGCCGTCTTCGACCCCGCCCTGATCCCCCAGGTGAACGGAGAGCTGAAGACCCAGCTGGCGGCCCTGCCTCCGGACTCCCCAGCCCGGGACAGCCTGCGCAACGGCTTCGCCGTGGTGCTGGCCGGCGACGCCGAGGCCGTGGCCCTGGCCGACGCCCTCGCACCCGAGCACCTGGAGCTCCAGGGCGCCAGGGCCGAGGCCCTGGAAGGCCGCTTCCGCAGCTACGGCAGCCTCTTCGTGGGCGAGGACGCCGCGGAGGTTTTCGGGGACTACGGAAGCGGCACCAACCACATCCTGCCCACCTCGGGCGCCGCGCGGTTCACGGGCGGGGTCTCGGTGGCCACCTTCCTGAAGATCCTCACCTGGCAGCGGACGCTCCCGGAAGGCCGGGCCCCCCTGGCCGCCCAGGCCGCGGCCCTGGCCCGGGCGGAAGGCTTGGCGGCGCATGCGGTCTCGGCGAGAATGAGGGGGTAGCCTACTTCTTCGAAGGCATCTGGATCAGGGGCGTGGCGCCGCCGCCGCCCGTGATGATCAGGTTGCCCTTCTCCCCGACGTAGCGCAGGGCCTGGATGCGCTGGTACTCCAGGATCTGCGGCGTGAGGGAGGCCGACACGATCTGCTGGGCGCGGGCCTGGCCCTCGGCCTCGATGCGCTTGCGTTCCGCCTCCTGCTTCTCCTTCTGGAGGACGAAGGTCATCTTCTGGGCCTCCTGGTCCGCGGCGATCTTGTCGTTGATGGCCTTGGTGATCTGGTCCGGAAGGAGGACGTTCCGGAGCAGCATCTGCTCGAGGATGATGCCGCGCTCGGCGAAGGCCGTCTTCAGGGTCTTGCTCACGTTGTCCACGAAGCCCTGGCGGTGCGAGGTGTAGAGCTCGGTGGCGGTGAGGCCCGCGGCCGAATCCCGCAGCGAGGTGCGGATCTGGCCGCGGATGATGATGCCCTCCACGTCGGGTCCGATCTGCCTGTAGATGGCGGGGACCTTCTCCTGCTCCAGGTGGTAGAAGACGGAGACGTCCAGCTTGACGGTGAGGCCGTCGGAGGTGATCACGGGAATGGCGTCGTCGCCCTTCTTCTGGCCCTCGTCGCCGATGCCCGACATGGTGTAGTTGCGGGTGCGCACCTCCATGGTCTGCACTTCGGAGAAGGGGTTGATGAAGTGGAGGCCCGAGGGAAGCGCGTCATCCTTGACCTTGCCGAAGAGGATCACCACCCCCGCCTGGCCGGGATCCACGATCTTGGCCATGGACGCCACCAGCAGGACCGCCCCCGCGACCCAGGCCACGATGTGGAGAAGACCCAGCCGCTGGGACATGGGGAAGCCCATCTGGGCCTTGGCCCGCCAGGCCACGAAGCCGGCGATGAAGAGAAGCACTGCGATGAACACCATGGTCGGCTCCGGAAACAAGGTCGGTTGTAAGCTTCATTTCGGGTTAAGCCTAACACCTTGAGAAATTCACGGCGCGTGGAACCGGGCATTGGACGGAATGGTGATTAAATAATAATAATCTATCTTTTTTACCTGACGAACCCACTATCCATTGACGGGAATCGTCGTCTATTCGAATATTGAACACTTTCCCCGGGTGAAGGCCGGCCCCCCACAGGAACCCCATGACCCCGCCGCTTGCGGCCATCTTCGCCCTGGATGTCCGAACCGTCCTGGTGCTGCTCTTCACGGGAAACGCCGCCATGGCGGCGCTGATCTTCCTGTTCGAGTGGTTCACGGCCGAATCCGGGCACCGGCATCCGCTGCACTGCTATGCCCTGGCCCGGCTCCTGCAGTCCCTGGCCTGGCTCCTGATGCTCCAGCGGGAGGTGCTGCCCGGCATCCTCGCCGTCCTGGCCGCCAACAACCTGCTCCTGGCCGGCTTCTTCCTGGAATCCATGGTGGCGCTGGAACTGGCCCGCATCGAGAGGCCCACCGCGCGCCGGGTCCACCTCGTCCTTTCCGCTTCGGGCCTCCTGCTCATGAACCTGGTGACCCTCGCCCTGGGCGCCCCCGGCTACCGCATGGCGGCCACGTCGCTGGGGGTGGGGCTGTGCATGGCGATCCCCTCGATCCTCTTCGTCACGGATCCCCGGGAATCGGCGTTCCGCCGGGTCCTGGGCACCGGCAACCTCGTCTTCATCGGGGTCCTGGGGGTGCGGGCCGTCCTGGCCACCCTGGACAGCACCTTCAACCTGTTCTCCACCGGCCTGGTGCAGAGCCTCACCTTCTTCCTCCTGATCCTCATGATGGTGGTCGGGGGGGCGGTGGTCCTGCTCATCGCCAAGGAGGACGCGGACCGCGAGCTCCGGGAGCTGGCCACCCAGGACTCCCTCACGGGCCTTTCCAACCGGCGGACCTTCACGTCCCAGGCCGCCCGCGTCCTGGCCTACCACCAGCGGTACGGCCTGGAGGCCTCCGTCCTGTTCATCGACATCGACCACTTCAAGGCCGTCAACGACCGGCACGGCCACGCCGCGGGGGACCTCGTGATCCAGCATCTGGCCGAGGTGCTGCGCCGCACGATCCGGGAATTCGACCTCCACTGCCGGTACGGCGGGGAGGAGTTCGTCCTCCTCCTGCCCAATTCCTCCCTGGCCGAGGGCCTCCACGTGGCCGAGCGCATCCGCGAGGAGGTCGCCCACGCCGGTGGCGTCACGGTGCCCTACACCGTCAGCGTGGGGCTCGCCTCCAGCCAGGCCCAGGCGCGGGATCCCCTGGAGGACCTCCTGGCGCGCAGCGACGCGGCCCTCTACCGGGCCAAGAAGGCCGGCCGGAACCGCGTGGAGGTGGATGGCGGGTCGTAGGGACCTATAATTGCGGTGATTCCTTCCATGCTTGGGCCGGCATCCCCGGGAGGTGCGCCATGACGTCCGGAACGAACCTGCCTGCCAGCGTGCAGGAGCGCCTGTCGGGGTGGGTGGCCATCCAGGAGCGGCGGGGCCAGGCTCCCGTGAAGGCCCGGCCGGGACCCGTCGTCACGCTTTCCCGGGCCTACGGCTGCGAGGCCTTCGCGGTGGCCCAGCGCGTGCAGGAGCTGTTCACCGGGAGCGCGGGCGAGCCCTGGAGCATCTGGGACAAGGCCCTCCTGGACAAGGTTGCCCAGGATGAGGGCATCGCCAAGAGCCTCCTGGACGACCTGGGGGACGCCACCCGGAGCCTGGAGGCCTTCGGCTTCCGTCCCAGGGGCGGGGTCACCCACGACGAGCTGTTCGACAAGGTGGCCGAGACGGTCCTGAAGGTCGCCCGCCAGGGCAACGCCATCATCGTCGGGCGCGGCGGGGCCGTGCTCTGCCGGAGCCTGGACAATGCCTTCCATTTCAGGCTGGACGCCAGCCACGCGTGGCGGGTGGACTCCCTGGTGCGCCGCATGGGGGGAACCCGGGCCGAGGCCGAACACCTCATCCGGGACGAGTCGAGGCTGCGGGAACAGTACATCCAGGAGCGCCTGGGCGCCGACATCGCCGACCCCGTCCACTACGACGCGGTGTTCAACAACGAGCGCCACACCGCCCGCCAGGTGGCCGCCGCCATCCATGCCTACGTCCTGAGCGCCTGGAAGGGCTGACTCAGAACCGGAAGCCCGCGGGCAGGCCGGGCAGTCCCCGGGGGGGCTCCGGCTGGCCGGGGCGGACCAGGCGGTAGGCCTCGCCGGGCTTGCCCGGACGCGGGGGCGGCCCTTCCTGGGTCAGGGCCACCGGGCGTTGCGGGGCCGCGGGCCGCAGGGCCGTCCAGGGCGGGGCGTCCGCACGCTGGGGCTGGAACATCCAGGCGGTGGCCAGGCAAAGCATCAGCCACCCTTCGCGCATGGGCATGGTTCCTCCTGGAATCGGTCAGGGTCCTGGGTCGGGACTGTATGAGAAGATTATAGGATTTGGAGAAAAGCTGGCGAGGGGTTGGGAACAATTTATCTTCTGAAGGCATTCTTGGCTTGATGAGTTGCTCAATTCAATTTATATCCAATAATCTACTAATTGATCCCTGGGCCCCTCCCCTGGGCCCCTTGGCGCCTTGTGTATTCTGGTTCCAGAACTTCCGCAGAGGATTCCCATGAACCCAGCAACGCGACCGGAGCAAGGGAATCCAGCCCCCCTGGGCCCCGTGGTGGAGGCCCTCTGCCGTGCGGGCATGGGCTGGGAGGGGGCCCACTCCAAGCCGAACCTCCGCCGCGAATTCCCGTCCCGGCAGGCGGTGGTGGACCTGGTGGAGGATCTGCGGTCCGTGCTCTTCCCCGGCTACTTCGGCCCCTCGGAGCTCACCGCCGAGACCATGGGCTTCCATGCGGGCGCCGCACTCGACCGCATCCTCCACGGCCTCCAGGAACAGATCCGGCGCGGCTTCTGCGCGACCTCCGGCAACGGCGGGGAGCCCTGCACGTCCCCGGAACGCGCCCGCGCCCTGGCGGAGACCTTCATCACCCGCCTGCCCGAGGTGCGCCGCATGCTGGGCACGGACGTGGAGGCCGCCTACGAGGGCGACCCCGCCCTCACCAACCCCGACGAGGCCATCTTCTGCTACCCGGGGATCCTGGCGGTCACCAGCCAGCGCCTCGCCCACGAGCTGCACGTGCTCGGCGTCCCCCTCATCCCCCGCATGATCACCGAGCACGCCCACAGCGTCACCGGCATCGACATCCATCCCGGCGCGCGCATCGGGGAGGGCTTCTTCATCGATCACGGCACCGGCGTGGTCATCGGCGAGACCACCATCATCGGCCGCAAGGTCCGCCTCTACCAGGGCGTCACCCTGGGCGCCAAGAGCTTCCCGCTGGACGAGCACGGCAACCCCATCAAGGGCGTGGACCGGCACCCCATCGTGGAGGACGACGTGACGATCTACTCCAACGCCACGATCCTCGGCCGCATCACCCTGGGCCGGGGCTCCACCATCGGCGGCAACGTCTGGCTCACCCAGAGCGTCCCCGCCGGGGCGATGGTCACGCAGCTGTCGCAGTACACCGCCACGCAGATCCACGGGGCCTACAGTCCTTCCTGGTCGTCCTGGATGATCTAGTTCGGCGCCCCGCGATCAGGGTTCCGCCGCCACCCCCGGATTCCGGATCTCCGCCGCCACCTCCTTCACCCCGTTGATGAGGAACTGCATGGCCACGGCGGCCAGGATCAGGCCCATCAGCTTCGTGACGATCTTCGTCCCCGTGCTCCCCAGCCGGTCCGTGATCCAACGCGCCTGCAGGAGGAAGAGGTGGATCAGCCATCCGTTCACCAGGATCGCGGCCAGCAGCACCAGGGCCTCGGAGATGCTCAGGCCGGCGATGAAGCCCATCACCGTCGAGATGGTGCCGGGGCCGGCCAGCATGGGGATGCCCAGGGGGATGACGGCGATGTCGGAGGACTTGGGCTTCTCGTGGGTGGCGTCCTTGAGGTGGGGGTCCTCGCCGTAGAGCATGCCCATCGCGGAATACATCACGAGGATGCCGCCCACGAACCGCATGGCCAGGGCGGTGAAGCCGAAGACCCCGAAGACCACCTTGCCCAGGAGCGCGAACCCCACCATGACGCAGGTGGCGGTGAGGCTGGCCCGGAAGGCGGTCTGGCGCACCTTGGCGCGGTCCCAGCCGGCGGTGAGGCCGGAGAAGATGACGGCGGCGCTGGTGGGGTTGATCACCGAGAACAGGGAGGTGAAGACCCCCAGGGCGAAGGCCAGGGTGGGGAAGGGGCGCAGGTGGAACATGGGCGATTCTAGCGCGGAAACGCCCCGGCGCCCTGGGGCGCCGGGACGGGTCCCCCTTCACGGGCGGGGCGGGGCGTTCTTCACGTAGGTGTCGAACCAGGTGAGCATCTCATAGACCAGATGCTCGTTGGATTCCCTCGCGGTGTACCAGTGCGGCTCGTGGGGCAGCATGACGAGCCGGGTCGTGCCGCCGTTGCCGCGGATGGCCTCGAACAGCTTCGTGGCCTGGAGCGGCGTGGTGCCGGGGTTGGCGTCGTCGGCGCCGTGGACGATGAGGAGGGGGGTCTTCACCTTGTCGGCGAAGAAGAAGGTGGACACCTGCCGGTACACCTCCGGGGCCTCCCACACGGACCGCCGCTCGCTCTGGAAGCCGAAGGGGGTCAGGGTCTTGTTGTAGGAGCCGCTGGTGGCCACGCCGGCCCGGAACAGGCTGGAGTGGGCCACCAGGTTGGCCGTCATGAGGGCGCCGTGGCTGTGGCCGGTGACGCCGATGCGGGCGGGATCGGCCACGCCCAGTTCGACCGCCTTGTCCACCGCGGCCTTGGCATCGGCCACCAGCTGCTCCAGGTAGGTGTCGTAGGCCTTCTTCGGATCGCCCACCACGGGGAAGGAGGCGTCGTCGATGATGGCGTAGCCGGCCATCAGCAGCAGCCGGTAGTCCCGCAGGCGGGTGAAGGTGTACTGGGAACCCGTGATCTGGCCGGCCTTGGAAGGATCGGCGTAGTCCAGCGGGTAGGCGTAGAGGATGGTGGGCACGCGGGTGCCCTCCTGGTAGCCGGGAGGGGTGTAGAGGGTGAAGGACAGGTCAAGGCCGTCGGCCCGCTTGTAGGTCACCAGGCGCTTCCTGATCTGCCGGACCGCCGGAGTGGGATCGGGAATGTGGGTGAACGGCGAGCGCTTGGAAACGAAGACCGCCTCGCCTGCGGGGGCCTTGCAGGCGGCGCCCAGCGTGCGGATGAAGGCGTTGGGCGGGTCGGCCGGCGTCTGGTGCCAGGTCAGGAAGGTCCTGGACCCGGGGCCCGTGAAGGCGAGGAAGCGCTCGAATTCGGTCTTCCCGCTGCGGAACAGCCGCTCCGTCTTGAGGGTCCCGAGATCGAGCCGGTCGAGGAAGGGCCGTTCCCCGTCGGGGGAGGCGCCCATGCCCGACAGGAAGATGGAATCGCCCTCCTGGCGCAGCACCGCCGCCCCGTTGGGCAGCTGGCGCCAGACGGGGTTTCCGGGGTGTGCATACTGCTCGTCGGTGGACAGGTCCCACAGCAGGCGGGGCGCCTTCTTCGGGTTGTCGAAATCGACGATGAAGGCGCGGAACCAGTGGCGGTTGTTGTCGTACTCGTAGAGGAGCGCGAGTCCGGGCTGCTCGCCCCACGCCAGGCCCGCGAAGCGCTGCTCGGTGCGGAAGGCCTCCGCCGGGGGCGCGGTGAAGGGGGCCCTCTGGACCATGACCTTGTCCCGGTGGGGGACCTTCACGTCCCAGTCGCCCCTGTCCAGGGCCTCGGCCCAGGTGAGGGTGGCGGGGTCCGTGGCCCGCCAGGCGAAATCCCGGGGTCCCATCGGCTCGCCATGGACCGGAACGCGGTCGGCCAGGGGCAGGGAAGCAATGGGATGGCTGGCCGCGACGGCCCGGCCGGCCAGGTCCCAGACCTCGACCTGGCGGGGGAAGCGCTCGAAGGTCGTGACGTAGGAATAGGGCTTGCGCAGGGTCGAAACCAGGACATGGGCGCCGTCGGGCGAAGGGCTCAGCTCCAGGAGGCGGTCCGCCTTGCCCAGCGGGGTGACGGCGCCGGTCTCCGCGTCGACCAGGGCCGCCTGGGAGGTGCCGTAGTAGTCGAACAGGTCCTCGTCGTGGGCGCTGCCCAGCGTGTCGCGGTTCTCGTAGGTGCTGCTCTGCCCCTTGCCGCCGATGGACTCCTGGATGCTGGGCCCCGCGGGGACCGCGGGCTTCGGAGGGGGCGCGCCCTGGCCGGCGGGCACCAGCTTGACCAGGAGGGTCTTCTGGTCGGGCATCCACTGGAGTTCGCCGCCGAGCATGGGGTTCAGCCTGGCCGCGGGAACGCGGCGCACGGCGCCGGTGGTGCCGTCGCCCACCCACAGCTCCACCGATTCATCGGCCACGTTGTGGAAGGCGAAGCGCCGTCCGTCGGCGCTCCACACCGGGCCTCCCGGGGAGCCCCCCTTGGGCAGGTCCACGTGGATGGGGGCGCCGTCGGGAAGCCGCATCAGGTCGTAGCTCCGGGCCGAGGGGGTGATGCCGTAGCCCCCGGGCGTGTCGTGCCTGCTGTGGTTCCTCGGCTCCACCCGCACTCCCGCCAGGCGCAGGAAGGGCGCGGCGACGCGGCCGATGGAGGGATAGGATTCCCAGGCCACCAGCAGCATGCGGTCGCGGGTGGGGTTGAGGTACGGGACCGGAGCCGAGGGCGCCCGCATGACGTCGAGGATGGCCTGCGATGGCTGCCGGTAGCCCGGGCCGGGTCCCTGGGCTAGGCCGGCGAAATGGAGGGTGGCGCACAGCAGGATCGCCTTGCCGGCGACCTCGATCCGTCCAGGGGACATGGGAACCTCGTGGCTGGGGGTTGGGGTGGTGCGAATCCCCCAAGTCTCACATCCGCCCGCCCGGTTTTCCAGGCGGAACCGCTCTCCAGGCATGGAAAAACCCTCCAGGGCGAAGGGCCTTGGAGGGCTGGTCTGGAGCCGGTAGAGGGATTTGAACCCCCGACCTACGGTTTACGAAACCGTTGCTCTACCCCTGAGCTATACCGGCTGGTCCTGTCGGGCAGGACCCCTAGACTAACGCGGCCCGGGCCCTCCGTTCAAGCCTCCAATTGGGCGGCACCCTCCCGCGGGGACGGTGCTAGGCTTCAGCAGAGCGCCCCAACTGATGGAGGTTCCCAAGATGGTCGCATCCAGCAAGAAAGTGTTCGTCCTGGATACCAACGTCCTCCTGCATGACCCCGCCGCCATCTTCCACTTCCAGGAACATGAGGTAGTCATCCCGATCGTGGTCATCGAGGAGATCGACACCTTCAAGAAGGACCAGACGGAGATCGGCCGCAACGCCCGCAACGTCTCGCGCCAGCTGGACAGGCTCCGGGCCCAGGGCAACCTGGCCGCCGGGGTGCCGCTGGAAGGGGGCGGGTCCCTGAAGGTGGACGTGGCCCACCACCCCCTGGACCTGACCATCACGACGCTGGACAAGCACAAGGCGGACAACCAGATCCTGGCCTGCGCCCTGGCGCTCCTGGGCACCCGCAAGGAGAAGGTGGTCATGGTGTCCAAGGACACCAACCTGCGCATCAAGGCCGATGCCCTGGGCCTTTCGGCCGAGGACTACACCACCGACCGGGTGGCCCTGGACGAGCTCTACACCGGCACCGCCACCTGGACCGTGGACCCCGTGAAGGTGGACCAGCTCTTCGACGGCGGGCTCCTGCCCGAGCCGGACCAGTTCCTGAACCCCAACCAGTTCGTGACCCTGGTGGACCGCTCCAACGAATCCCACACGGCCCTGGGCCGGTTCTACGCCTCCGACGGCCGCGTGCACCCCCTCAAGCGCCTGGAGATGCCCCCCTGGGGCGTCAAGCCCCGCAACCGCGAGCAGCAGTTCGCCCTGGACCTCCTCCTGGACGATTCCATCCAGGTCATCACCCTCATGGGCAAGGCCGGCACCGGCAAGACCCTCCTGGCCATCGCCGCGGGCCTCCAGCAGGTGGTGGACGAGGAGCGGTTCAACAAGCTCCTGGTGAGCCGCCCCGTGATGCCCCTGGGCCGCGACCTGGGCTTCCTGCCCGGCGACATCAGCGAGAAGCTGCGGCCCTACATGCAGCCCATCTACGACAACCTGGACTTCATCGTGGCCGCCAACATGGAGCAGCGCCGCCGGTCCTCCATGACCCCGGCCCAGCTCGAGGAGGGCGGCTACATGGCCGTCGAGCCCCTCACCTACATCCGCGGGCGCAGCATCCCGAACCAGTACATCATCGTGGACGAGGCCCAGAACCTCACGCCCCACGAGGTCAAGACCATCCTCACCCGCGCCGGGGACGGCACCAAGATCGTGTTCACCGGGGACCCCTTCCAGATCGACAACCCCTACGTGGACGCCTCCAGCAACGGCCTCAGCTACCTGGCGGAGCACTTCAAGCACCTGGAGCTCTCCGGCCACGTGACCCTGGTGAAGGGCGAGCGGAGCAAGATGGCCGAACTGGCCAGCAACCTTCTGTAGGAGCGCGACCATGCCCGATTCCTCCTGGGACCAAGCGGCGGCCCCGCCCCCCAAGAAGGGGCTCTCCCTCTTCGGCAAGGTGGCCATCGGCTGCGGCGGGGCCCTGCTGTGCTTCCTCCTGGCCATCGGGGCCATGGCCTGGCTCGTCTTCAGCAAGGCCACCAAGGCCCTGGACCAGGGCTGGGCCGAGCTGCACACCGAGCTCCGGAGCCTGCGCACCGAGCAGGGGGCCCGGACCCTCTACCGGGAGAACCCCGGACTCGCCCAGAACTACCCCACCGAGGAGGAGTTCGTGAAGGCCTCGGCGGAATGGCGCTCCAAGCTGGGCGACATCCCGGAAAAGCGCCCGGACCTCAAGAAGATGCTGGAGGGCAGGGCCCCCGGGGGCATCAACATCCGCCGCCGGGACGCCGGGGGCCGGAAGTCGCTCAGCATCAGCATGCGCATGTCCACCGGGGCCACCCTGACGGTGGAACTGGAGAACGACAAGCTTGTGGACATCCAGGTCGACTGAACCGCTGGAGAAATACGGCCGGATAAGCCAATATGCTTGCATGGTAAATGCTTCTCCCCTGGATGCCCTGGACCTGCTCAAGAAAGGTACGGTCACGTGCCACACGGAGGAATTGCTGCTGGCGCGCCTGCGCACCGGCAAGCCCCTTCGCGTGAAGGCCGGCTTCGATCCCACCGCCCCCGACCTGCACCTCGGCCACGGCGTCCTGCTGCGCAAGATGGCCCAGTTCCAGGAGCTGGGTCATACCGTGATCTTCCTCATCGGCGACTTCACGGGCCTGATCGGCGACCCCACCGGCAAGAAGGCCACCCGGCCCCCCCTCACCCGGGACGAGGTCCTGGCCAACGCCGAGACCTACAAGACCCAGGTCTTCAAGGTCCTGGACCCCGCCCTCACCGAGATCCGCTTCAACAGCGAATGGATGGGCGGCCTCCACGGCGAGGACTGGATCCGCCTCGCCAGCCGCTTCACGCTCGCCCAGATGCTGGAAAGAAATGACTTCCAGAAGCGCATGAACGCCAACGAACCCATCGCCCTCCACGAGCTGCTGTACCCCCTCGTGCAGGCCTACGACTCCGTGGCGCTCCAATGCGACGTGGAACTGGGCGGCAACGACCAGCTCTTCAACCTCATGAAGGGCCGCGACCTGCAGGCCGCGCTCGGCCAGCCCCCCCAGGTGGTGCTCACCGTGCCCCTGCTGCTGGGCCTGGACGGCGTGGAGAAGATGAGCAAGTCCCTGGGCAACTACATCGGCTTCATGGAGGACGCCGACACCCAGTTCGGCAAGGCCATGAGCATCTCCGACGAGAACATGTGGAGCTGGTGGCTCCTGCTCACCGACCTCCTGCCCCGGGAGATCGAGGTCCTCAAGCAGGGCCACCCCATGGACGCCAAGAAGGGCCTGGCCCGGGAGATCGTGGGCCAGTTCCACGGCAAGGCCGAGGGCCTGGCCGCGGAGGAGCGCTGGGTGAAGCGCTTTTCCGAACGGAAGACCGACGACGCCCCCGAGGTCGAGGTTGCCGCCTTCCAGGGCGAGAGCCTGGCCAGGCTCCTCGCGGAGCGGGGCATGGCCGCCTCCCGCAAGGAGGCCGAGCGCCTCATCCAGCAGGGGGCCGTGAGCCTGGACGGCGTCAAGGTGCAGGACCCCCGGCTTGCCGTGGAGCTGGCCGCGGGCCAGTCCCTGCTGGTGAAGGCGGGCAAACTGAAGCTTCAGAGGTGGGTGGTGCGATGAGCTTGCTGGCCCTCCAGGATCTTTTCCGGCGGTACCGAGACAGGGCGACGGGGGTCTGGAAGCTGGGCCAGGACCCGAGCCGCACCATCTACTTCGACTACGGGGACACCGTCTTCGCGCAGAGCACGCACCTGGCGGACCGGCTCACCACCATCCTGGTGGAGCGGGGCCGCATCACCCAGGCGCAGATGGACTATGCCCTGGCCAACCTCAAGCCCGGCATCAGCATCGGCAAGAACCTCATCGAGATGGGCTTCATCACCCAGCGCGACCTGCTGGACGTGGCCAAGGTGCAGGTGGAGCGCATCATCCACGGCTGCCTCGCCCATCCGGACATGCTGCCGGTCTTCGAGGCCCGGGAGCTGGACGCCCACGTGGTGCGCCTGCCCCTGAACACCGCCCAGCTGCTCCTGGGCGGCATGCTGGCCATCCAGGACCGGGAGCCCCTCCTGGAGCTGCTGGGCCCCCTCAACCAGGTGGTGGTCCTCCAGGGCAAGAGCCTCCTGGACCTCACCCTGCCGCCGGACCTGGGACGGCTCACCACCCTCCTGGACGGCACCCACACCCTGCTGGAGCTGAGCCGCGAGGCCCAGGCCGAGCCCATGCGCGTGGGGGCCTTCGCCCTGTTCCTCCGGGAGATGGGCTGGGCCCGGCTCCACGAGATGCCCCCCGTGGACAAGCAGGCCCTGGACCTGGCCCTGTCCCCGGAACCTGAGCCCCTTTCCGTTCCGTTGACCGAGCCTCCGGTGGAAGCGGCGCCCTCCCTCTTCGCGACCATCCAGGAAGCCGCACGGCCCACCACCAACCTGGAGCACCTCTCCCAGGCCCTGGACGAGGAGCCGCCCCCCGCACCCGAACCCCTCTACCTCCCCGAGGGCCTCCAGGTCCCCGGCATCCCCGAAGCCCCGCCCGAGCCCGAGGTGCACGTGGAGACCGGCCAGGCCGACCTCCCCACCCCCTCCGTGGAGCTGCCCCCCCTGCCGGAGGCCGTGCCCGAGGAGCCGCGGGTGATGCTGACGGTCCCCCCGGAGGAGGCCCCGGAGGACCTGCCGCCGCCCGAACCCGAACTTCCGCGGCCATCCAGCCTCCGCTGGGCGGTGGTGGGCCTCCTGGCGGCAGCCTGCCTTCTAGGCGGCTTCTTCTGGATGCGCCGGCGGGGCCGCCCGCCCGTGCCCAAGCCCCTTCCCGGGGAACCGGCCCAGCCGGTGGCCGTCAAGCCCAAGGCCGATCCCGCCCCGGCCATCGCCGTGCCCCCGCCCGCCGAACCCCCCAAGGCCGACCCCCCCCCGGCGGAACCCGCCAGGCCCGAACCCAAGCCCGAACCCAAGCCCGAGCCCAAGGCCGAGCCCAAGGCCAAACCCGTGGGCGCCAGCATCTCCGAGCGCCTGGAAGCCCTGCGCAAGGGCGACCTGGTCAAGGCGGTGGCCCAGGGCGCACAGCGGGTGAAGGACGCGCCGGCCGGCCACTACGTCCTGCGCCTGGAGATCGCCTGCCAGGGCGAGACCATCCGCCGGGTCTCCGAACTCTTCAAGGGCGACAAGCCCGACCTATTCATCCTCCCCATGACCCTCCGGGACGGGCGGACCTGCTACCAGGTGCTCTACGGCAACTTCCCCGGCAAGGAGGCGGCCGAGAAGGAGCTGAAGCGCCTCCCCGCCGCCTTCCAGGGCGAGAAGAACCGTCCGAAGCTCTTCACGTTCTCCGAAATCCCCAAAGCGCAGTAAAAATATTCTGCAGTATATTACTCGACATACTCGATTAAGGCCGCGAATTTGTAAATTTGATACACCACTTGGCTGGATGTCAATTTACAAATGCAAGGAAATGGTTAATATGGAACCTTGGGACGAAAACCGCCCAAAGATCTTTCCGGAGAACCATGGACTTCAATGCGCTGTGCACTCAGAACTGGAGCAGGCATTTCAGCATCTGGATCGAAGACATCCAGGTGGTCTGCCACCCCGTCGTCACGGCGCCCTTCGGCCTCCAGGTGAACCTCCTCCGGAAGGCCCGGTCCCTGAGCCGCTATACGGCCGTGGTGGTGGTCCTCCTCTTCTCCCTGCACTGCACCCGGCCCCAGGCCACCCCCGTCGCGTCCTTCCCGGACGTCCCGGCGGCCGAGGAGCCTAGCGATCATGTGGACGCCAAGGTCTACACCGAGACCGGCGAAGCCAGCTGGTACGGCGGCGACGACGGCTTCGCCGGCCGGGCCACCGCCAACGGCGAGACCTTCGACCCCCGCGAGCTCACCTGCGCCCACCGCACGCTGCCCTTCGGCGCGAAGATCGAGGTGCGGAACCTGGACACCGGCAAGCGCGCCGTGCTGCGGGTGAACGACCGCGGTCCCTTCATCCGGGGACGCATGCTGGACGTGTCGGAGCGGGCCGCCAAGGAACTGGGCATGCACGGCCGCGGCACCTCCCGGGTCCGCATCACCTCCGTGGACACCAAGGGCAAGCCGGCCCCCATCGATCCCGCCACCCTGCTGGGCGACGCCTACACGGTCCAGGTGGCCGCCCTCTCCGACCCCGCCAACATCGCCCGCATCTCCAAGGAGCTGCAGTCGGCCGTGGGCCCCGTGAACCTCGTGGAGGCCCGGACCCAGGGCGGTGTGACCGTCAAGCGGGTGCGGGTGGGCAGCTACGCCACCCAGGACGAGGCCCAGAAGGCCTCGGACCTCATCTCCAAGCTGTTCCGGGACCGGGGCCTCGAGCCCTTCATAACGCGTGAGAATTGACCGGCCTTTCCTGGTGATCCCCGCCGGCGGGCGGGGCGTGCGCATGGGCGGCGGAACGCCCAAGCAGTTCCGGGACTGGGGCGGCGTCACCCTTCTCGAGGCCACGGTGCGGGCCTTCCTCGCCCCCGGCATGCCGGACCTGGCGGGCATCGCCCTGGCCGTGCCCGAGGATCGCCTGGATGAGGTGCGGGCCTGGCGCTTCGGCCTTCCCCACTGGACCGTGGTGGGGGGCGCGACCCGGCAGGCGTCCGTGGCCCTGGCCCTGGCCGCCCTTCCCGACGTCCCCTCGGCCCCCGTTCTCATCCACGATGCCGTGCGCCCGTTTCCGCCCGCCTTTCCCGTCCAGGAGGCCCTGGCCGCCCTGGAGGCTTGGGACGGCGCGGTGCTGGGCGAACCTTCCACGGATACCCTCAAGCGGGTGGACGCCCAGGGCCGGATCCTCGGCACGGAACCCCGGGAAGGCATCTTCCGGGCGCAGACGCCCCAGGTCGCACGGCTGTCCCTTTGGTTGGACGCCTTCCGGTGGGCCGCGGACCAGGGGTTCGCCGCCACCGACGACGTCTCCCTGCTGGAGGCCAAGGGCCTGCGCGTGAAGCTTATCCCGTCGCCCCCCACCAACCTCAAGCTGACCACCCCGGAGGATTGGGACCGCTGGCATCCCGGAACCACAGGGTGTGGTGGATCGGCCCACAGTCGGGGCGGTCCCGTAGCGAATCAAGGCCTTTAGATTCAAGCATTAACGATTGGGCATGGTTCTTGCTGTAAACCGGGCGAGGATTTTATGCACCGGAACCGCCACGCCCAGACGCTCCGCCAGGCCGCGACACTGTCGGGCCGGGGGCTCCATGGCGACCTCCCCTGCACCGTGGTGCTCCGGCCTGCGGAACGGGCCTCCGGCATCACCTTCGTCCACACCCCCACGGGCGTGGAGATCCCCGCGCTCGCCGAGTTCGTGGGCGACTGCAGCCTGGCCACCTCCCTGACCCGGGACGGCGTCCGCCTCCAGACCGTCGAGCACCTCCTCTCGGCCCTCATGGGCCTGGGCATCGACCACGTCACCATCGAGGTGGACGGCGAGGAGCTCCCCATCCTGGACGGCTCCTCCGAGCCCTGGGTCCGCCTGATCCTCGAGGCCGGCATCCGCCCCATGGCCATCTGGCCCCGCACCCTGCGGATCCTCAAGCCCGTGGAAGTGCGCATGGGCGACAAGTGGATGCGCGTGTCCCCCTGGAACGGACTGCGGCTGGCCTACACCATCGTCTACGACAACCCCTACATCGGGCGCCAGAGCCGCGAGCTGACCCTCACCACGGAGAAGTACGTCCGCGAGCTGGGGCTGGCCCGCACCTTCTGCCTGGAGAGCGACATCAACTTCATGCGTTCGCGGGGGCTCGCCAAGGGCGGCAGTCTGGACAACGCGGTGGTGTTCGGAGCCAACGGCCCCCTCAACGAGTCCCTGCGTTTCGAGGACGAGGCCGTCCGCCACAAGATGATGGACCTGGTGGGCGACCTGGCCCTCCTGGGCGCCCCCCTGGAAGGCTTCGTGGAGGCCCACTGCGCCGGCCACGCCGTCCACGTGGCGCTGGCCAAGGCCATCCTCGCCGATCCCACCGCCTGGACCTGGGCGGATTCCGAGGCCGGCGTCAGGCCCAGGAAGCTTTTTGCCCAGGGCCTTCCCGCCGCCCACGCCATCCCCGCCTGATTTCCCCGCTCCCGTCCCGGCGGCCCTGGGCTAAGCTGGAAGGGTGAAGGCATCGGGAGAAGGCGCAGTGGAGAGACGTGACATGGCGGTGCTCGGCGCCCCGCCGGGCGGAGCCCTGGCGGGAACGTCCATCGATGCCCTGCTGGAGGCCCTGCTGCGGGGCCGGGCCCCGAAGCGGGTCTGGGTGGCGGAATCCCTGCGGCCCGCGTGGGAGGACCGGATCCGGGCCGCCGGCGCCGAGTGCCGCTCCCTCTGGCTGGAAGGGCGGGAGGTGCTGAACACCCTCATGGACGCCGCCGCCGAGTGCGGTCCCCAGGAACAGATCTGGTTGAACCTGGACCGCACCCCGGCCCTGGACACCATGGACCTGCTCACCCTGGACGCCTTCCTGGCCTTCGCCGCAACCCGGCCCCACCCCCCCCTGGCGGTGCTCCTGCGGGACGACGCGCCCGGCCTGGTGCGCACCCAGCGCCTGGCGGTGGACCGGCACGGCATCGTGCTGCTTCTCCGGGAGGGGCCCTACGGGGCTTGCGCCCTGGGCCGGCCCGAGGTGCTCGCGAGCCTGGGCGCTGCGGCCGGCGGCAGCCTGCCCGCGACCTTCGCCACCGCCACCCGGGAGCGCCAGCTCCTGGCCCTGGACGTGGACGGCGTCCTCATCGATCCGGGCCGTTCCTTCGTGGAGGCCGTATCCGCCGCCCTGGCCGAGCTGGCCCCGGCCCTGGTGTGGGATGACGAGCACTTCGCCGCCTTCAAGCGGGTGGGGGGCTTCAACAACGACTTCCGGCTCACCGCCGGGGCCCTGGCCCTGGCCGAGATCGGCGGCCTGGACGATCTCCGGCACGCCACCGGCAAGGGCTTCCCCCACCTGGAGCCCCGCATCCGGGAACTCGAGCCCCGCTGCCAGGACGTGGTGCAGAAGCACTATGCCCGGACCCGGCGCATGGAGCGCCCCATGGTCAGCCGGGAGGACCTGGACGCCTTCCCCGGGGACCTGGCCATCTTCACCGGGCGCCCCCCGGACGAGCTCACCCTCGCCTTCCAGGTGCTGGGCTTCCGCATCCCCGCCGTGTCCGACAGCGCACCCCACCTGCGCAAGCCCAGGGCCGAAGGCCTCATCCAGCTGGCCGACGCCTTCCGGAGCACCCGGGTGGTCTTCGTGGGCGACACCTGCGACGACGCCTCGGCGCTGCGCGGCGCCCGGGCCCTGTGCCCCGGCGTGGACTGGGTGTTCGCCGCCGTGGGCCCGGACCGCCAGTGGGTCGCCGGGGAGGAGGACCTCCAGGCCCCCCGCCTCAAGGACCTCCTGCGCACCCTGGGCTCCCGGCCGTGATCACCCTCATCGGCCCGGGCGCCGGAAGCCTGCACACCCTGGAAGGGGCCCTGGACCACCTGGGCTTCGAACACCGGCGGGCCCCGGACCCCGGTTCAGCCGCTTCGGCCGGCCCTCTGGTGATCCTGGGCTCCGGCCCCTTCGACCCCGCCTGCGCCGCCCTGAAGGCGAGCGGCTGGTGGTACGAACTGCCTCAGCTGGCCGCCGCCGGCCGCCCGGTTCTGGGCATCGGCCTGGGCCTCCACCTGCTGGCCGAAGGGAGCGAGGAATCCCCCCGGGGCACCGGCCTGGGGCTGATCCCCGGCATCGTGCGGAGCCTGGGCCCCGGCGTGAAGCTCCCCCACGACGGCTGGACGGTCATCACCCGGCACAGCCCCCACCCCGTCATCCCCGAGGCCAAGGGGGCCTGGCTCTACTTCAAGCACGCCCATGCCCTGGAGCCCGGCAGCCGCACCCTGCACACCGCCGTCCACGGCCGTCCCTTCTCCGTGCTGGAGATGCGCGGCCAGACCCTGGGCCTCCAGGCCCATCCCGAGAAGTCCGGCGCCTTCGGCCTGGCCTTCCTGGAAAGGATCCTGGCCGGCCTGGGCGAATTCCCCGCCGCCCGCGCCGGCAACTGAGGTCCGAAAATGGATGCCAAACGTCTGGTCCCGGTGCTCCACGTCCTGGAAGGCCGCGTGGTGGACCCCGCCGACGCCGCCGACCTGGGCGCCCCCGCCGACTGGGCCCGCCGCCTGGAACTGGAGGGCGCCGACGGCCTCCTGTTCGTGGAACTGGGCCGGGGAAGGCGCCTGCGCCAGGCCTGGATGCTGGACGTGGCCCGTGCCCTCTTCCTTCCCTTCGCCCTGGAGGCCCCCTTCCAGGACCCCGCCGAGCTCCAGGAGACCCTGGAGGACGGCGCCGACCGCGTGGTGCTCCCGGCCCGGGACCTGGACGCCCTGGACGCCGCCCGCTTCGGCCGCGCCCGGATCACCGCCTCCCTGGAGGCCGCCTGGTCCGGCGGCTGGGACGCGGCCCTGGAGGACCTGCGCGACCTGGGCGGGGCAGGGGAGATCCTCCTCAAGGCCGGCGACCGCCACCTGGCCGATCTCTGCGCCCGGGCCGCCCACCTGCCGACCCCCATCCTGCTCGCCTGCTCCGACCCCGCCCTGGCCGTGGAGGCCCTGGCGCACGGGGCGGACGGCATAGCCTATCCCGCGGCGCTGATGACCGCGGGGGCGTTCAAGGAACGGCTGGAACCTGCGGGGATTCCCCTGAGGCGGTAGATCCTAGGCGGAGGCGTGAAGGTGGAGACCCAGGGCCCTCACAACCTTGATGAACGTCTCGAGTTCAGGATTCCCTTCCCCCGAAAGGGCCCGGTAGAGGGATTTTTCATTCAGCCCGGTGACCTTGGCGATCCTTGCCATTCCCTGGGCGCGGGCGATCGCCCCGAGCGCGGCGGCGATGACCCGGGGGTGCCCGTCCTCGAGGGCGGCCTCGAGGAGCGCGGCCATGCGTTCCGGTGAATCCAGGTTGGAGGCGGGGTCGTAGGGCGTGGTGACCGTTTTTCCCGGGCGCGCCACTCGGGGGATTCGTGAGGTCATGGGTTTGGGGGATTCCATTGGGGACACCTTCACAGGGCATTGGCCAACTTGATGGCATTTCGGATGTCCTTGGCCTGGGTGCTCTTGTCTCTACCGGCAAGGATTAGGATCAGGGTGTCTCCTTGTCTTGTGAAGTTCACCCGGTAACCGGGGCCATAATCGATTCGCAGCTCGGAAACGCCATGCCCCACCGGCTTGGCATCCCCTGCAAGGCCAATAGCGATACGGAAGAGCCGAGTCTTGATGTGGGCGTAAGCCTGGGAACCCTTTAAGTTATCAAGCCACTTCTGAAACTGGAGCGTTTTGCGGACTTCGCTCATGGGACTATAGTCGCTCAAAAGCGACAGTCCGGCGAGGTGCGTTTCGGTCCGTAGAACCAAGGTCCGCATGAATTAGACTTGGTTATGCCCCCCACCAGCCGTTACGCCGCGATGGCCCTCGTCAGCTTCCTGTTGCCCGTCCACGCCCAGGACACCCTGGAAGGCGCCCTCAAGAACGTCCGGCCCGGGGACTTCGCCCTCCTCATCCGCGCGGAGGACAACAGCGCCTTCGTGGCCCAGTGGGACGAGGATGCGCTGCGGCTCCGCATCGAGGGCCAGTTGCACCGCACTGTTCTGGGACCCCAGACGGCGGCGAAGCTCTGGAAGGCCCACGGCTGGGGGAACGGGATCGGCTGGATCCTGGTGGACGACCGGGGTGCCGAACTGGATGCCGGCACCGGCGCGCTCTACGGGACCCGCGCCCTGGCCGTCCTCCGGGACAAGGGCTTCGTGCCCCGCTGGGAGGCGCGCCGGGCCTTCCTCAAGGAGCATCCGGAGAACGGCGAGGCCTGGGCGGAGGAAGTCTTCCGCTGCCTGCGCATCGCCATGCTCCACATGAACAGCCTTGCGCGCCAGGGCAAGGCGGTCCGGGGCGCGGAGACGGTGCTGGACGTGGTCGGAGCCCTGGCCCTCACGGAGCCGGACCCGGAGGCGCGGGAGCGCCAGGCGGACCAGATCTTCAGTGAACTGGCGGCGGCCCTGGAGGGGGCGAAGTCCGTGGCGGACTGGTGGAGAAGCGAGTTCGACGCGTCGATCCTTCTGGTGATCGCAGGGGCCCAGGAATCCCCCCGCATTCGGGACGTGTGTTCCCGGCTCGCGGCCGACCTTGAGGAGGCCTTCGCCCGGAGCGAGGTGGAACATTCGCTCGAGGGGCGCCTAGCCAGTTTCCGCACCGCCGCGGGGCGGCCCCTGCGGGACCTGCCGGACCGGGTGGCGCTCCCGGACCTGGACCTGCCGCCCCTGACCCTTCTTCGGGCCTGCCTGGCCGCCCGGGAAGCGGCGGGGGACTGGGAGGGAATCCTCGCCTTCCTGGATAATCCGGCCCTCGTGAGGGAGGGGGAGGTGCGCTCCTCCGCCGACTGGGAGTCCCGTTGCACGGCCAAGGCCCTGGTCGCCGCCATGAAGGTCCGGCCCCTCCTGGAGCTGGGCCGGACCCGGGAAGCCCGGGAGGCCATCGCCGACGCGCGGTCCTGGGACGGCCAGATCACCAGGACCTCCCTCGACTTCTTCGTAGGCGAGAAAGTGGTGAACCAGACCCTCTTCAAGGAGGCGATGAAGGAACCCGTCCGCCCCCGTCCCCCCATGCCGCCCCTGCCGCCGGCCCCGCGCCTCGCCCTGCTGGGCGCCCCCGCCTGGCTCAAGGACTGGGAGGCCGTTCGCGGTTCCGAGGCCCTCCTCCCCTGGTCCCGGGCCGAGCTGGCCTGGACCACCCTGGCCCCCGCGGAGGCCGATGCCCTCCGGGTCCGGATGGGCTGGGGCCCGGAGCCCCGCTGGGTGCTGCTCCTGGGCGAGGAATCCGTGGCTTCGGGCACCCAATGCCCGGAACCCGGCCTGCTGGCCGGGATCCTGGAGCGGGAGCGCCCCTCCAAACTCCAGCGCCTGGATCGGATCCTGGAGCGCCACCCCACCCACCTGGGCGCCCGCCGGGCCCGCCTGGCCCTGCTGAAGGCGCGCATGCCCGAACCCCGGCTGGAGCGGGTCCTGGCGGAGGATGCACGGGCGGCCTTCCCGCCGGCGGAAATGGGCTTCCAGGACTACCCCCTGGATTTCGGCCCCGACGCCCCCTGGAAGCCCGATCCGGCCCTGTGGCAGTGGTCCGCCCAGCAGGTCCTGCCCCGTCTGGAGTCCCTGCTCCGCAGCTGGCCGAACCAGCAGGCCGTGTGGAAGGCCTGGCTGGCCTGGGCCCGCTTCCATCCCGAACGCCCCTCGGTGGTGGCCTTTTCCGGGACCCTGACCCTCTGGACCAGCCGGGAGCGGTGGATGGGGGGCCTGTCCCTGGAGGTGCTCCGGGCCGTCACCGAGGAGCTGCGCCGGGACCGCAACTACCCCGAGCTGGCCCGGTGGCTGGACGCGGCCTGGCGGGCCCGCCTCGCGCAGCGCAGGAACACGACGACTACCTACGTGGAAGAGCAACGCAAGGACTGGGAGGCCCTGGGCCCGGCGCTGGTCGCGCCCCTGGTCGAAACCCTGCGCCTGATCGGGCGGCCGGACCAGGCCCGCGACGTGGAAACGACCTACCGGGACATAATGGCCCGCTAGGTCACTTCCCCTTGTTGCCGCCGTTCTGGTGTGCGATGGACGTGCGCGCCGGGCGGATGCTCTCCCGCTCCGTGAGGGAGCTCTTGGGCTTGGCCTCCGCCTTGGGCGCGGCGGCGGGGGCTTCCTTGGCCTTGCGGATGGCGGCGAGGATGTCCGGGGAGATCGCGGGCTTGGCCACTAGAAGATCGGATCGCCCGGCTTGCGTCGCCAGGCTTCGGCGCGGTTCTTCCCGCCCTCGTTCTTGGCCTTGGCGTCCTTGGCGGCGTTGGCCAGGCTCTCCAGGAGGCTGCCCCCCACCCGCGTGGCGGCCGCCCGGGTGATGCCGGGGGTGTGAACGCGCTCGGGTCCCTTGGGGCTCTCGGCGGCGTTCTCCGTGGCCGCTTCGGCCTGCTCCCGGAGGCGCTTTTCGTACCAGAGCTTCCGCTTCGGGTCCAGGGCGCGGACCTGCTTGACTCCGCCCCCCTTCCGCGTGGCGGTGGGTTTGGGTTTCAACTCCCTCTTGTCCTCCCGATGATCGGAACCAGGATCAGAGGCTTCTTCCAGGATCTTGGCGAGGTCCGCCAGGCTTCCAAGGCCGCGCTGCTTGCTCATGTGTCGACACGACTCCCAAAGGACCTAAGCCAGGCCCAGTCCTCAAGCCTACCCCCGTACCCAACAACGGCCAAGACCAATTAAGGTCCTGGCCGCGAATTCCGGAAATTCCCTAGTCTAGAGCGCGTCGGCGATGGCCTTGCCCATGTCCACGGTGGTGGCCTTGCCGCCCAGGTCGGGGGTCCGGGGGCCTTCCGCCAGCACCTTCTCGATGGCCCGCATGATCGCGGCGCCCGCCGCGGGCTGGCCCAGGTGGTCGAGCATCATGGACCCGGCCCAGATCTGGCCCACGGGGTTGGCGATGCCCCTGCCGGCGATGTCGGGGGCCGAGCCGTGGACGGGCTCGAACATGGAGGGGTGGACGCGCTCGGGGTTCAGGTTGGCCGAGGGGGCGATGGCGATGGTGCCCGCGCAGGCCGGGGCCAGGTCCGACAGGATGTCGCCGAAGAGGTTGGAGCCCACCACCACGTCGAACCAGTCGGGGTTCTTCACGAACTGGGCCGTGAGGATGTCGATGTGGTACTGGTCGACGCGCACCTCGGGGTAGTTCTTGGCCATGAGGGCGAAGCGCTCGTCCCAGTAGGGCATGGTGATGGCCAGGCCGTTGCTCTTGGTGGCCGAGGTGACGTGCTTGCCGCGCGTCATGGCCTGCTCGAAGGCGTACTTCAGGATGCGGTCCACGCCCTTGCGGGTGAAGGTGGCCTCGCCGACGACGAGCTCGTCCTCGGTGCCCTTGTTCTCGAAGTGGCCCTTGGTGCCGTACTCGCCCTCGGTGTTCTCCCGGACGATCATCATGTCGATGCTCCCGGGCTCGCGCCCGGCCAGGGGGGACTTCACGCCGGGCATGAGGTACACGGGGCGGATGTTGGCGTACTGGTCGAACTCCCGGCGGATGGGGATGAGCAGCCCCCACAGCGAGACGTGGTCGGGCACGCCCGGGAAGCCCACGGCGCCCAGGAACACGGAATCGAAGGGCCGCAGCTGGTCGATGCCGTCGGCGGGCATCATGGCGCCGTGCTTGGCGTAGTACTCGCAGGACCAGTCGAAGTGCTTCCAGTCCATCCTGAAGCCGAACCTGGAGGCGGCCGCGTCCAGGACGCGGATGCCTTCGATCATGACCTCCTTGCCGATGCCGTCGCCGGGGATGGACGCGATGCGTAAAGTAGTGGACATGGATGGCCTCCAGGGTGAAGTTAGGCGTGGGAGGAACCAGTATGATCCCATTGCGGGCGTCCCTGCTGTGCCTGATTGCCGCCTTCACCTTCGCCTCCGCGCCGCCGGAACCCGTGTACGGACCCGAGCTGGAGGGCTTCGAATACGCCTTCCCCGTCCACCGCTTCGCCTTCACCAGCCAGGGCACGCCCCTGCGCATGGCCTACCTGGACGTGGCCCCCGAGGTCCCCAACGGCCGCACCGTCGTCCTCCTCCACGGCAAGAACTTCACCGCCGGCACCTGGGAGGCCACCATCCGGGTGCTCGCCAAGGCCGGCTACCGGGTCGTGGCCCCCGACCAGATCGGATTCGGGAAGTCCACCAAGCCCGCCCACTTCCAGTACACCTTCCAGGAGCTGGCCCGGAACACCCGCGCCCTCCTGGCCTCCCTCGGCATCCCGAAGGCCGTCCTGGTGGCCCACTCCACCGGCGGCATGCTGGCCGTGCGCTACGCCCTGATGTTCCCCGCCCAGGTGGAGCAGCTGGTGCTGGTGAACCCCATCGGCCTGGAGGACTGGAAGGCCGAGGGCGTCCCGTCCCTTTCCGTGGACCAGTGGTACCAGCGGGAGCTCGGCGTCACCGCCCAGCGCATCCGCGCCTACGAGCAGGCCACCTACTACGCCGGCCAGTGGCGCCCCGAGTTCGAGGTCCCCGTGGGCATGCTGGCGGGCCTCTTCCGGGGCCCCGGCAGGGAGCTGGTGGCGTGGAACTCCGCCCTCATCTACGACATGATCTTCACCCAGCCCGTGGTGTACGAATTCGGGAAGCTGAGGGTCCCCACCCTCCTGCTCATCGGCCAGAAGGACATCACCGTCATCGCCAAGGACGCCGCCCCCCCCGCCGTGGCCGCCCGCCTGGGCAACTACCCCGAACTGGGCCGCCGCGCCGCCAAGGCGATCCCCGGCGCCAGGCTGGTCGAGTTCCCCGGCCTGGGCCACGCCCCCCAGTTCCAGGACCCCGACGCCTTCCACAGGGAACTGCTGAAGGGACTCGCCCACTAGCCCTTTCTCTCCTCGGCGAGCCTCAGTCCCTCGGCCACCTCGGCGATGCCTTTCTTTTCTTTACTCATGCGGCGCAAAGGTTTGATGCGCCGCACGGTTTTGAAACAGAATGCATCGCCGAGGCGGCCGAAGGACCGAGGCTCGCCGAGACGAGCCTAGTATTTCATTTTTATATCGACCGGATTCTTGAAGGTGTCGTACAGCGGCGACGTCCGGATCACGGCCTCATGGAGCTCCTTCACCTGCTGGGGCGTGCCGTTGCAGGCCAGGTTCACCTTGACCCTTATCTGTGAAAGTCCCGGCCGGATCTTCTTGTCCAGCTCCATGAACCCCCGGAGGTCGGTATCCGTCTCCACGTCGAAGCTCAGGCTGTGGATATCGATGCCCATGGCCGCCGCGTTGTAGGCGTAGGTGACGTTCAGGCAGCTGGTCAGGGCGTGCAGGGCCGCCTCGCCGGCGTTGGGGGCCACGTCGGTCCCCAGCAGGGTGGCGGGCTCGTCGGCCTCCAGGAAGACCGGGGTGTTCCGCTTGTGCTCCTTGCCCAGGGCGTAGTGGGAATCGAAGGTGCTCTGGGAGTGGGCGCCGTTGATCCACTTGGAGCGGGACCGGAACATCAGTTTGCCCATGGCGGGCGTGGCCTTGACCTTGTCCATGAGGGCCGTGAGCTCTTCCGTGGACACGCCGTTATGAGTAGCTTGCATCGTGCTCATTTCGCCTCCTCGGGGGCGGCCTTTTCCGTTGAGGCACACCCTGGCCGCCCCAGTCTCTGAGGTGGACGTGCCGGTCGGTGGAGAGCGGCTGAACAGGGTAGGTGCCCACGTTCGTGCCCTCGCTGGTAAACCGAGGCTAAGGTAGGTCAAACCTGGGTTGAGTCAAGGTCGCAGGGGGAGGCGGTTCCCGGCTTGAATGATTAACGCATGGCTTCCATGGGGCTGAGTCGCATGGCCCTGAATGCGGGATACATGCCGAACACCAGGGAGAGCGCCAACGCCACGCCCCAGGCCATGAGGAGGCCATACATATTCACCACGAGACCGTAGGGGAAATTGCTCGAGAGGGCCTTGCACAGGGCCCCGCCCGCCAGGGTGCCTGTCAGGGCGCCGAGGGCTGCCAGGACGGCCGCTTCCAGGAGGAACTGCACGAAGATCTCCTGGTCCGAGGCGCCCAGGGCCTTGCGCAGGCCGATCTCGTAGCGGCGGTCCGAGAAGGAGATGAGCATCACCGAGAGCACCCCCACGCCGCCCACCAGGAGCACGGTGCCCGCCAGGCTCATGAGGACGATGGTCCAGCCCCGCATCTGCTGCAGGAAGTTCTGCCAGCTGCGCGCGGCCTCGGCGTCCAGGTCCAGGATCTCCACGTCCTCGATCCCGTGGTGGGCCTGCTTGGCCCGGCCCAGGACCAGGGCGGTGACGTCCTTGGCGTCCCGCTTGGCCTTGAGCTTGACGCCCAGCTGGCTCAGCTTGTGGGTGGGGTCCAGGCGGTCCATGTAGGCTTCCAGGGGGATGAGCATGCCGTTGGCGTCCACCCAGGAGTCCTCGTTGAAGATCATCAGGGGGGCCAGGACGCCCACCACCCGGAAGGGGATGCCGTCGACCATGATGTCCTTGCCCACCGGGTCCGCCCCGCCCAGGAACTTGGAGGCCAGGCTTGCGCCCAGCACGGCCACGGTGGAGCGGCGCTTCTGGTCGTCCTCGGTGAGGCCGCGCCCGGAGGCGATCCTGCGGTTCATGACGGGGATGTAGTCGGGGACGTTGCCCGCGACCATGATCCGCTCGTTGCCGCTGGCCACGCGCACACTGGTCTGCTTCACGGCCCGGGGCATGAACGCCATGACCTTGTCGTAGGGCGCGGTGAGGCGGGGCACGTCCTCCATTCGCAGGCCGGGGCTCATGGCGAAGCGCTTCTGCTCGTCCGAGGTCTCGGCGGTCTTGGGGGCCACGACGAGGGTTCCGTCCCAGCTCATGCCGGAAAAGCCCGTGCCGATCTTGTCCAGGATGCCGTCCAGCACGGAGGTCATCACCACCAGGGCGAAGACGCCCAGCATGAGGAGCGTGAGGGTCAGGATGGACCGCATCTTGTGGGCCCACAGCTCGGTCAGGCCGCTGACCACCACCTCCCAGGCCAGCGCGGCCTGGTGCCCGATGCCCCGCGCGGCCACGGGAGTCGTCATTTCACTCATAGCGGAGGGCCTCCATGGGGGAGAGGCGGCTGGCCTTCCACGCGGGATACAGGGCGAAGGCGAAGCCGAAGACGGCCGCCAGCAGGAAGGCCCACACGAAGCTCGAGGCCCGCATGTAGAGCGGCACGCCCAGGCTCAGGCAGATGGTCCAGGAGAAGAGCACGCCGGCGGAGAGGCCCAGGAAGGCGCCCAGCAGCGTGAGGAGCAGGGCCTCGGTCATGAAGCCCTTGAACACCTCCCGGCCCGAGGCGCCGATGGCCATCTTGACGCCCACTTCGCGCACGCGTTCCTTGAGGGAGGCCATCTGGATGTTCACGTTCACGATGCCTCCGCCCAGCAGGGCCAGGACGCCCGAGAGCAGGAAGATGATGTTGTAGACGTCGCCCTGGCTGCGCCGCTTGGCCATGCGCGCGGCCACGTCGTCCAGGCGGAAGTCCTCCTGCTGGCGGTGGCTGGCCTTGAGGAAGGCGGTGAGGCCCTTGGCGAAGCCCTGGATGGCGTTGACCTCGGGGAGCCGGAAGGTGACCCGGTCCGTGCGGCGGTACTGGTCGCCCTGCATGCGCTTCTGCACGAAGGCCGAGGGCAGGGCGATGATGCGGTTGCGCCAGCGGAAGATGTTGCCCTGGCCCTCCCGGAAGCGGAACACCCGCTCCTGGAACGTGCCGATCACCGTCACGGGGATGCCGCCGATGGTGAGCACCTGCCCCAGGGCGTCGCCCGCGGGGAAGTAGGTCTGGGCGGCTTCCGCGCCGAGGATGGCCACGGCCTCGCCCTGGTCCAGGTCCGTGGCGCTGAAGGAGCGCCCGGTGGCCACGGCGTAGCCCTCCATGGGAATGAAGTCGGCGCCGATGCCCGTGAGCTGGCGGTCCTGGTCGGCGTAGGCGCTCTTCGTGCGGGCCCTGGCGTTCTTGCGCACGCTCACGCCGGCCACGGCCTTGGTGTCCAGGTCCGAGCCGTTCACGGCGTCGTCGTTGCGCAGGCCGCGGTTGGCGGTCTGGAGCGCCGTGGCCTGGCCGTCCTTGACGATGGCGTTGGGCTGGACGTTGAGCTTGTCCAGGCCCCCCAGCTTCACGAAGAGCCGGTCGCTCTGGGCCCGCTGGCTGTCGGAGATGGAGAAGCCCCCCAGCACCGAGGCCACGCCCAGGATCACGCCCAGGGCCTGGAGGATGGAGCGGCCGAGGTTCTCCCGGATCTCCACCCAGGATTCCAGGAGCCGTTCGCGAAAGGCGCCCGAGCCGCTCATTGGGGTTCGCCCGTGGCGATGAGGCCGTCGCGGATCTCCACCTTGCGCTGGGCCATGGCCGCGATGCCCAGGTCGTGGGTGACGAGGATGACGGTGTTGCCCTGGCGGTTGAGCTCCTTGAACAGGTCGAGGATCTCGGCGCCGGTGTGGGAATCCAGGGCCCCGGTGGGCTCGTCGGCGAGGAGGATGGTGGGGCGGTTGGCCAGGGACCTGGCGATGGACACGCGCTGCTTCTGGCCTCCGGAGAGTTCGCCGGGGAGCTTCATGGCCTTCTCGGCGATGCCCACGCGGTCCAGCATCTCCATGGCCCGGGCCCGGCGCTCCTTGCGCCCCACCCCGGCGTAGAGCATGGGCAGTTCCACGTTGCGCACCACCGAGGCCTTGGGCAGCAGGTTGTAGGCCTGGAACACGAAACCGATCTTGGTGTTGCGGATGCGGGCCAGGTCGCCGCCCGAGAGGCCCTGGACGGGGTGGCCGTCCAGCTCGTAGCTGCCTCCGGTGGGGCGGTCCAGGCAGCCCAGGATGGCCATGAGGGTGGACTTTCCGGAACCGCTGGGGCCGATGAGGGCGATGAATTCGCCGGCTTCCACCTGGAGGTCGACGCCGCGCAGGGCGTGGACAGCGGTGCCGTTGGCGCCGAAGACCTTGGTGATCTCCCGCGTTTCGATGACGAGCGGCATGGTGGCTCCAGCTAGGGTCTGTTCGGAATGTAGAAGGCCCCGCGACGGCGTCTGGAGGCCCGATGATCGGGCGCAAGGCCCGCGGGAAATATAGGGCATATTTTCAAGGGACTTGCACACGATAAGCGGGCCTCCAGACGCCGCCCTTCGGGTGGTGGCATCGGCCACGGCAATCCTGCGTTCCGCTCGTCGAACGATTTCCCGAATCGCCCTCCTCGCGGGCCTTGTCTTGCCATGGCCGGTGCCACCATCGCGGGGCCTCCTACATTCCGAACAGACCCTAGAAGTTGTCTTCGTCCTTTTCCACCTTCTTGCGGGTGGGGTCCTCGAGGCACACCTGCTCGTCCTTGTTCAGGCCCGAGATGATCTCCACCCGCTCCAGGGTGGCGATGCCGGCCTTCACGGGGACCACGTCGAAGTAGTCGCGCCAGTGGTCCGAGAGCCACACGAACTTGGAGCGGCCGGAGAGGCCTTCCTTGGCGGCCGCCATCTTCTGGGGATCGAGGTCCTTCTTCAGGCGGAACACCACGGTCCCCCCGTCCCGGCGCTGCAGGGCCTCCAGGGGCACGCTCACGGCCTTGTCGCGCTTCTCGCCCAGGATCTCGACGTTGGCGCTCATGCCGGTGCGGTAGGCGTCGCTGAGCTCGTCCAGCTTGATCTCCACCTTGAAGACCTTGATCTTGTCCACCAGCTCGGCGGCGGGGGACACGAAGCGCACGCGGCCGTTGAAGGTCCGCTGGGGGAAGGCGTCCAGGGTGATGCGCACGGGCTGGCCCACCTGCACCTTGGCCACGTCCACCTCGTTGACGTTGACCTTGATGATCAGCGACTTCAGGTCGGCCACGGTGTAGACCACGGTGCCGGCGTTGAAGCTGTTCACGCCCGACATGATGGTGTCGCCCAGTTCCACGCCCTTCTTGATGACCATGCCGCTCATGGGGCTGATGACCTTGGCGTGCTGGGTGGAGGCGTTGCCGGCGATGGGGATGCCCCGGTCCTCGACGATCTGGTAGCGGGTCTGGGCGGACTTGAGGGTCTCGGAGGCCATGTCCCGGGCCGTCCTGGAGGAACGGAAGGCCTGCTCGGACACGAGGCCCTCCTTGAAGAGCGCCTCCTGCTGCTTGAAGTCCTTATCCGCGTTCATGAAGGCCACCTTGGCCGAGGAAACGCTGCCCTGCACGTCGGAGAGGGTCTGGGCCTGGTTCACGTCGGGCTCGACCTCCGCCAGCACTTCGCCTGCGGTGACCATGTCGCCCTCGCGCACCTTGTAGGAGAGGACCCGGCCGCTGACCGTGGACTTGATGTCCACCTTCACGAAGGGATCCACCACGCCCACTTCCCGCACGCTGACCTGGAGGTCCTCGGCCTGGACCTTGCCCAGCCGGAACGGCGTCTCCTGGTTCCCTTTGGGCTTGTGGGTGCTCTTGGCCGCCACGAGCAATCCGCCCACGACCAGGAAGCCCGCCACGCCAACGATCCACCAGCGCTTCTTCATAACCTCTCCCGCATGTCCATGAACCTGGAACTGAATTGACTACGTCCCAAGTTTCCCCCCGTTTAGGGGGCGGGGAACCGCCCATTCGGCGGCCACGGGGGCTGGATCGGCCAACGCTCCCGCCTGACCGGGGAACGGTCCCCGGCGGCGGAAGTACGACCGAGCGGGTGCTATTTCCCGGAGGTCAGCCGCTTGGCTTCCCGGGCGATCATTAGTTCCTCATTCGTCGGCACGACCACCACCGCCACCTTGGAATCGGGGGTGGAGATGAACCGGTCCGCCTTGCTGCGGGTCGCGTTGATCTCCTCGTCAATGGCCACGCCGAGGAAGCCCAGGCGCTTGCAGATCCAGCTGCGCAGGCCGGGGGAGTTCTCGCCGATGCCGGCGGTGAAGCAGATGGCGTCCACCCCGTTCATGGCGGCGGCGTAGCCGCCCACGTACTTCAGGACGCCGTAGCACAGCACCTCGTGGGCCAGCTTTGCGCGCTTGTTCTTGTCCATGGCCTCCTCCACCTCGCGGCAGTCCGAGGAGACGCCGGAGATGCCCAGCAGGCCGGACTTCTTGTTGAGCAGGGCGGACAGGGCGGGGCCGTCGAGCTTCTCCTGCTCCATGAGCGTGGTGAGGACGCCCGGGTCCAGGTTGCCGCTGCGGGTGCCCATGATCACGCCTTCCAGGGGCGTGAGGCCCATGGAGGTGTCCACGCTGTGCCCGTTGTGCACGGCGGTGATGCTGGAGCCGTTGCCCAGGTGGCAGGTGACGATCTTGGTGGCGTCCAGGGGCCTGCCGATGAGGTTGGCGGTGCGCTCGGCCACGTAGCGGTGGCTGGTGCCGTGGAACCCGTAGCGGCGCAGCCCCAGGCGCTGGCAGAGCTCGTAGGGCAGGCCGTAGGTGTAGGCGTATTCGGGCATGCTGTGATGGAAGGACGTGTCGAAGACCGCCACCTGGGGCACGCCGGGGAAGAGTTCCTGGGCGGTGCGGATGCCCGAGGCCGAGGCCGGGTTGTGCAGGGGGGCGTAGAAGGCCAGCTCCTCGATCTCCTTGAGCACCGCGGGGGTGATCACTTCGGAGTCCCCGAAGTTGGGGCCCCCGTGGGCCACGCGGTGGCCGACGGCGTCCACGTCCCGGTCCTCGCCCAGCACGGTGTGCTTGAGCTGCTCCATGATCGCGGAGAGGGCCTTCTTGTGGTTGGCCATGTCGAGCTCGAGGCGGCCCTTCTCGCCCTGGATGGTCCAGCGGATGAAGCCTTCGGAGATGCCGATGCGCTCGGCGATGCCCTCCGCCAGGGTCTTCTCCTCCTCCATGTCGACAAGATTGAATTTCAGCGAGGACGAGCCGGCATTCAGGACGAGGATCAACACAAGATACTCCTATCGTTAATTCGATTCTCCTTAGTCTAAACCGAACGGAGGCCTGATCTGCATCCCCCGGGTCACTTTTGAGCAAGATCACCCGCCCTGCACAGGTCCACCAGGGGGCACGCGGCGCACCCCGGCAGGCGCCGCACCCCGGGGCAGTCCCCGAGGATGCCCAGGTGGGCCATGGGGAAGTCGTACCGGAGGGGATCCTCCGGGCACATGGCGCGAAGCGCCTCGGTGATCTCCCGGGCCAGCTTCCCGTCGGGGGTCTTGCGGCGGCCGATGCCGATGAAGCCCGAGATCCGCGCCACATGCGTATCCAGGGGCACCACCAGGTCCCTCCTCGGGTAGTCGCGCCAGAGGCCCAGGTCGGGCCACTCGTCCCGGACCATCCAGCGCAGGAACATGCGCCACCGCTTGCAGGCCGCGCCCCGGAGCGGATCGGGCAGATTGAATCTCAGTCCCGGCGTTTCGGGGAGCTCCCGGCGCAGGCGCAGCACCAGCGCGGAAAGCCGCTGGTCCGCGGTGGCGCCCTCCCGGGGGACGAGGTGGGGCTCCAGGCCCCGGCCCCCGGACTCGCGGGACAGGCGCACCCAGGCGAGGATCCACTGGGCCATGTCCTCCCCGGTGTGGAAGCGCCAGGCCCAGCCCTTCAGGGCGGCCCGCAGATGGTCCAGGGCGCCGGGCTCCGCGGCCCTGGCCGCCGGATGGTCCCCGAGGGGCGCCAGGACCGCCTCGATGGCCGCGAGCATGGGAGCGACCCTGCCGTAGGCCAGGTGCGCGGCGACGAAGGCGGCCAGTTCCTGGTCCCCCCCGGACGCGAAGCTCCGCGGGATCACCAGGGGATCCAGGGCAAGGGAGGCTTCCCCGAGGTAGCGGTCATGGAGTGCGTCCAGCCGGAGCTTCAGCGGGTCGTCGGGGGTCTTCGCGGGTTTGGCGGGTCTTTTCAAGGTCTGGGGGCCTGCAGCATCAGGCCTCCATCATCGCAGGTCAGGGTGATGCCCAGGGTGTGTCCCAGGGCCAGGGCCCAGCGGGCGCTGATGTCGCCCGGCCGGTCCGGATTCTGGGCGGTCAGCCCCTCGGGCAGGAGGCTCACCGGGTCCATGCGAATGCACCACCGGTTGGGTTCCGAGGCGCACCGGATCTCGAGGAGGTGGCCCCGCACGTAGGGCAGCGCCTGGCGCGCGGCAGCCCGCAGGTAGGAACGGAGCATGGCGCCCGGCCACCGGTCGGGCCCGCCCCGGTCCTCGAACGTCAGCACGAACTCGCACTTGAACAGGAGGCTCATGGGCTTGAGCTCGTCCAGCAGCTGGGCGCGCCAGTCGGGCCCCTCCTGGAGGCCGGCTTCCGGCAGTGTGCCCATGGCCAGATGGCGGGCCCGAGCCAGGGTGGCCATGCCCTCCTCCACGACGGCGTCCAGCCGGTCCTTGTCCCGGATCCCCAGGGGCCGCTCGGGATCCGTCAGCTCCAGGATCCCCTGGATGCCCGCGAGGACATTGGCCATGTCATGAAGCGCGGCCCGGATGAGGAGTTCCGCTTGTTTTTCCATGTTCACAACTTTCTGGGCAACGGAGCCATACTGTGATTAAACTTCTGGGATAGTAACCTGGAAAGGTCCAACCCAAATGCACTCCGAGACCAAGAAATTGGGTGAAATGCTCGTGGATGCCGGTCTGATCACGCCGGCCCAGCAGCAGGAGGCGCTCCGGTACCAGAAGGCCGCGGGGGGGCGGATGGGCAGCAACCTGGTGGCCATGGGCATGATCAGCGATGACTCCCTCATGGACTTCCTGGCCCAGCAGACGGGGGTGCCCCGCCTGGACGTGAAGCACCTGGACGTCCTCCCCTCGGTCCTCGAGCGGATCCCGCGCCGGCTGGCCGAGCAGATGACGATCCTCCCCGTGGCCTTCAAGGAGCCCAAGTCCCTGGTCCTGGCCATGGCGGATCCCTCGGACCTGAACGCGGTGGACAGCGCGCGCTTCGCCTCCGGCCTCAACATCGAGCCCATGGTGGCCTCCCACTCCGCCCTGCGCCTGGCCATCGCGGACCAGTACCGCAAGCTGGAATCCGGGCCCCTGGGCGTGACCGTCGAAGTGAACCGCACCCCGGTGGACGAGAGCCTTCCGGTGAACTTCGAACTGCCGTCCTCGCTGCCGACCATCAAGCTGCCGCCTGCGGCCTTTCCCCGCGACCCCTTCTTCGACGGTCTCCCCTTCAAGGCCGAGCCGACCCCGGCGGGGCCTTTCGAATTCTTCGTCGACCCCGAACCCGAGCAGCCCGCCGACCTCCCGAGCCAGATCATCCATGCCCGCTCGGCCATGGGCGAGCAGATCCAGCCCATCGACCGCATCCCCTCCCGCGCCCTCCTGCTCGGCCTCATCCGCCTTCTGCAGCGCCGGGGCATCCTGGGCGCCGACGAACTGCAGCGCTACATCGCCAACCTCGTTGAAGCGGGCGAGCTTCCCGATGGGAGCAGCAGCCAGCAGCTGTGAGTCACACCTCCGAGTGCGAATTCTCCAGCTTCGCGCGGATGGCCTCGAGTTTCTTGGCGGGGCACTCCTTCGACTTGCACGCTCCGCACCCGGACCCGCAAGCGGACTTGAACAGGCCGCGGGCCATGTAGGCGCCGGCGAGGGTCGTGAGGGCGAGCATGATCCAGTGCTGAAGCGTCATTTCATCCTCACACGTAGCCCAGCAGGTGGCCGCCCACGACCGTCAGCCAGGCCATGAGCCAGGCAAGTCCGGAGCCGTAGACGATGGTGAAGCCGGCCCACAGGAAGCTGCGGGTCTCCTTCATGATCATGCCCACCGTGCCCAGGCAGGGGGTGTAGATGAGCGTGAAGACCATGAAGGCCAGCGCCGTCAGGGGCGTGAGGCCGGAGCGCTGCTTGAGGGCCTCCTGGAGGGCGCTGGCCTCGTCGCCCTCCCCGGCCTGGGCCTGGTGGATGACGGCCATGGTGCTCACGACGATCTCCTTGGCGACGAAGCCGGCGGTCAGCGCCACGGTGTCCTTCCAGGCCTCGGGGCGGGTGTGGTAGGGATCGAGGATGGGGGCCAGGGTGGGTTCCAGGACCTTGCCGAACCGGGCGGCGAGGCTGGAGTTCACCACGCGGCTCTCGTGGGCCCGGTCCAGGGCGGCCAGCCGGGTGTCCCGGTCGGCCTCGGGGAGGTTCAGGGCCCGAACGGCCGCATGCTGGGTCTGCAGTTCGGCGCTCCAGGAGGTGTTGGCGATGCCCGGATAGTGCGAGAGGAACCACACCAGGGTGGAGCCCGCCAGGATCACCGTGCCAGCCCGGTTCAGGAAGACGCTCCCCTTCTCCCACATGTGGATCATCGTGCTCTTGAGCACCGGGAGGCGGTAGGGGGGCAGCTCCATGACGAACGGGGCGTTCTCGCCCCGGAAGAGCGACAGGCGCAGGAGCTTGCCCATGGCCATGGCCAGGAAGAAGCCCAGGAAGTGCATGGCCAGGATGGCGAAGGCCGCCTGCACGGGCCTGAAGAAGGTGCCGGCGATGACGATGTAGATCTGGAGCCGGGCCGAGCAGGAGATGAGCGGCGCCACCAGGATCGTGATGAACCGGTCCTCCCGGGCCTCGATGGTGCGCGTGGCCTGCACCGCAGGCACGTTGCAGCCGGTGCCCATGATGAGGGGGATGAAGCTCTTGCCGTGGAGGCCCATGAGGTGCATGAGGCGGTCCATGATGAAGGCCGCCCGGGCCATGTACCCGGTGTCCTCGAGGAAGGCGATGCAGCCCATGAGGAGCATGATCACCGGCACGAACACGATGACCGCGCCCACGCCCGGGATGATGCCGTCCACCAGGAGGCTGGAGAGCTCCCCCGCGGGAAGGTGGGCCGCGGCGTAGCCGTGGAGCCACCCGAAGGCCCCCGCGATCCAGTCCTGGGGGTACTTGCCCACCACGAACGTGAGGGTGTACACCCCGATCATGATGGCGATGAAGATGGGGATGCCCAGGTACCGGTGGGTGAGCAGGGAATCCAGGCGGCCGGTGATGTCGGCGTGCTTGCGGTCGGTGCGCTCGACCACCTCCTCCACGAGGCCGTGGACGAAGCCGTAGCGCCCCTCGGCCAGCAGGGTGGAGCCGTCGGCGCCCAGGTGCGGCTCGAGGAACGCGAGGCTGGCCTTGACCTGCGCGCCGATGGCCTTGCGGGCGTGGCTGCGCTCCACCAGCTCCAGGGCGTGGGGCATGCCTTCCAGCAGCTGCAGCGCGAGGCGGCGGGGCGGCTGGGACTGGGCCAGCTCCTCGTCCCGCAGGATCTCCTGGCGGATCTTCTGGAGCTCCCCCTCCATGTCCGGGCCGTAGTTCACGGAGGCCAGCTTGCCCAGGGACGCGCCGGCCACCTTCAGGATGGCGTCCTTGAGGCTCTGGATGCCCTCCTCGCGGTTGCCCACGGTGGGCACCACGGGGCCGCCCAGGAGCCTCTCCAGGGCGGGCAGGTCGATCCTCAGGCCCTTCTCCTCGGCGTCGTCCATCATGTTCAGGACGAAGACCATGGGCCGGTCCAGCTCCAGGAGCTGGGTGGTGAGGTAGAAGTTGCGCTCCAGGTTGGAGGCGTCCAGCACGTTGACGATGACGTCGACGCTGGGGTCGGCCACGAAAAGGGCGGCGATCCGCTCGTCCTCGCTGCGGGCGGAAAGCGAATAGGTGCCGGGCAGGTCCACGACCTCAACAGGACCCTGGGGCGTCTCGAAGGTGCCGCTGCGGCGCTCGACCGTGACCCCGGGCCAGTTGCCCACATGGTGCCGGGAGCCGGTGAGGGCGTTGAAGATGGTCGTTTTACCGCAGTTGGGGTTGCCGGCAAGCGCCAGGGTCGTCATTTCAGGTCTCCTCGGACACGAGGATGCACTGACCCTCTTCCCGCCTCAGAGACAGGTGGTAACCCTTGATCACAAGTTCCATGGGGTCCCCCATGGGGGCGAGTTTCTCCACCTTGATCCGCGCGCCGCGGACGAACCCCATCTCCAGGAGACGGTGGCGGATTTTCCCCGTCGCCAATATTTCGGTTACGACTGCCTCGGCGCCCGGTTGGAGGTCGCTGAGGGTTCTGGCTTGCACATGAGACATGATCTCAACTCCGTTCGTCCAGTCTAGAACAACAGGTCCCTGAAACAAGCGGGAATGCTGCGACACTAATCACAAGACCGCCAGGTTCCATTGCTACAATGCTTGTATAAACGGCTCCCATGGTCATCACATTTCCAAACATCCTGACGTTTCTGCGCATCTGCGCGGTACCGTTCTTCGCGATCGCCGTGTGGTACGGGCGGACGACTGAGGCCTGCGTCCTGTTCGCCTGCGCGGGTCTCACGGATCTCCTGGACGGGTGGTTCGCCCGGCGCTTCAACCAGAAATCCACCCTGGGCGCCATCCTGGACCCGGCCGCGGACAAGCTCCTCATGACGACCGCCTTCGTGCTCCTGGCCTTTCCCCGGGAGGTCTACACCGTCCGCGTGCCCGCCTGGGTCGCCATCCTCGCCATCTCCCGGGACGTGCTCATCTCCCTGGTGGCCCTGGTCGCCTACGAACGGCTCGACCCCAGCAAGTTCGCGCCCTCCTGGCTGGGCAAGGCCACGACCTTCGTGGAGCTGGTGGCCATCTCCCTGGCGCTGCTGTTCAACCACCTGGGACCCCGGGACTGGTACAAGTACCTGGTACCCTGGATCTTCTACCTCATCGCAGCCATGGTCGTCGCCTCGGGCGTCCACTACTTCTTCCGGGCCACCCACGTGACGGAGCCCTCGTGAGCGGGCCGGCGAAGGTCCGGATCCCCTTCGGATTCCTGGCCCTGGCCGGGGCGGCCCTGGCGGCGCTGTGGTTCCTGCGCAGCGCCCTGGCGCCCTTCTTCCTGGCCCTGGTCCTGGCCTACGTCCTGGAACCCGTGGTGGCCCGGTTCGCCCGGAGGCTGGGACGGGAATGGGCGTCGATCCTCGTCATCCTGGGGGCGGTGGCCCTGGCGGCGCTGTTGGCCTGGGCCCTGGTTCCCCTGCTTTGGGACCAGGGGGAGCGCCTGGTGGCCTCCCTGCCCGGCCTCAAGGAACGCCTGGAAGGCCGCTACCTCCCCTGGCTTCAGGCCCACCCCGTGGTCCAGGTCAAGATCAAGCAGGGACTGGAGGGGCTGGACCCCATGGCCCTCGTGAAGGAGGTGGGCCTGGCCGGCGCGGGTCTCCTGGGCTGGCTCCTGTCCCTCATCACCCTGATCCTGGTGCCCCTCATCCTCTATTACCTGCTGGTGGAGGGCCACAAGCTCCTCCAGGAGCTGGACGACCTGGTCCCCAGCCGCCACCTGGAGCGGGCCAAGGGCATCGCGGGCGAGATCAACGGGCGCCTGGGCGGCTACATCCGCGGGCAATTGGCGGTGTCCCTGGTCATGTCCCTCCTCCAGGGCCTCGCCTTCCAGCTCCTGGGGGTGCCCAACGCCTGGCTCCTGGGGCTCGTGGCGGGGTTCTCCAACGTGGTGCCCTATTCGCCCTACATCACCGCGCTGCCCCCGGCGCTGCTGTTCGCGGCGGTGAACGGGACCTCGGGCGGCGGGCTCCTGGTGGTGGCGCTGGTGTTCACCGCGGTGCAGAAGGCCGAGACCCTCTACTTCACCCCCGTGTGGGTGGGGCGCGCCAGCGGGCTCCACCCGCTCGAGGTACTCCTGGCCATCCTCTCCTTCGGCTACGCCTTCGGGGTGGTGGGCCTCATTTTCGCCGTGCCCATGATGATCGTCCTCAAGGTCGCCACGCGGATCGCCCTCGAGCACTACAAGGCCCACCCCTGGTTCGTGGGCGAGGAGCCGTGAGGCCCGTGCTGGCCGTCCTGGCCCTGGCGGCGGCGCTGTGGGCGGGGCCGCCGGGGGAGCTGGGGCTTCCCTTCATCACCAATTTCCGGCCCCGGGAGTACGCGGGCCCGCCCCAGAACTGGGACTTCGTGGAGGACGCCCGGGGCGTCATGTTCGTGGGAAATACGGCGGGCGTCCTGGAGTTCGACGGCAACACCTGGCGGATGATCCCCACCCGGAACCGCACCGCCGCGAGGTCCCTGGGCATGGACGCCACCGGGCGCATCTTCGTGGGCGCCAAGAACGAGTTCGGCTACCTGGCCCCGGACGCCAACGGGCTGCTGCGGTACGTGCCGCTGGAGGACCTGGTGGAGCCCTCGGCGCGGTCCTTCTCCGACGTGTGGAACGTGCTGCCCACGCCGGAGGGCGTCTACTTCCAGACCCGCGAGTACCTGTTCCTGTACGACGGGAAGACCGTGAAGACCCTCAAGGCCGACACCTCGTTCACGCTGGCGTGGAAGATCCGCGGGCGCATCCACCTCTACGAGCGCGGGATCGGGCCGGTGGTCCTGGAAAAGGGCCGGTTCAAGCCGCTTGCCGGCGCGGGGAAGTTCACCAAGGAGCTGGTGAACTTCATGCTCCCCTGGGGCGCGGGACAGTCGATCCTCCTGGGCACGAGCCACCAGGGGCTGTTCCTCTACGACGGCTGGGACATCCTCCCGTTCCCCACCGACGCCGACGCCGACCTGGCCCGGATCACCATCAGCCACGGGGCGATCCTGCGGGACGGGAACCTGGCGGTGGCGGGCATCCGCGGAGGCGCGTGGATCTTCGACCGGCAGGGGCGGCTCCTGATGCGCCTGGACCGGCAGGGGGGGCTGCAGGAGGAGTTCGTGAACCGGGTCTTCGTGGACCGGAGCTCGCGGCTCTGGCTCGGCCTGAACCGGGGCCTCGCGAGAGTGGAATGGCCGTCACCCTTCACGACCTTCGGCGAGGACTCGGGCCTGGAGGGCACCGTCAACGCCCTGACCCGCCACGCGGGGCTTCTGTACGCCGGCACCAGCAAGGGCCTGTTCGTCCTGGGGCGCGACCGGCCCAACTCCGCGACCGGCCCCGCCGCCATCCCCGCCGGAGGCCCCCTGTGGCGCTTCCGGCGCGTGGACGGGATCCGCGGCCAGGTGTGGGGCTTCCGTCCCGTCAAGGGCCGGCTCTTCGCATGCAGCAACGCCGGGCTCTTCGAGGCGCGGGGGGACAGGGCTGTCCTGGCCTTCTCCACCGCCGGCGAGCGGGACGCCTTCTGCCTCGTGCCCTCGCGCCGGGACGCCTCCCGGTACTTCCTCGGACTCGCGGGGGGCGTCGCCCTGCTGCGCTGGAACGGCGCCCGCTGGAAGGACGAGGGGCGGATCCCGGACCTCAAGGTCGAGGCGCGCACGCTCGCGGAGGCCGACGACGGGGCCCTGTGGGTGGGCACCCAGTCCTCGGGGGTGAGGCGCGTGACCCCCGGGCCCGGGGGGACCCTGGGCGTCGAGGCCTTCGGCCTCGCCCAGGGCCTGCCCAGCCTGGCCCACGACTTCGTCAAGGAGCTCTCCACGGGGCTGGTCTTCACCACCCACGCCGGGTTCTACCGGTTCAACGAGGTCACCCGGCGCTTCCAGCCCGATCCGCGGTTCGCCACGCTGTTCCCCCAGGGGCCGCGCTATCCCGACGGGGTCGTCGAAGGCCCCGGCGGCAGGATCTGGATGCACGCGCATGACGAGGGGACCCAGGAGCGGGACACCGGCTACGCCGCGGCGGCCCCCGGCCTCCCGTTCCGGTTCGAGAAGGGGCCCTCGAGGCGCCTGGGGGACGCCACCGTGTACGCCATCCTGCCCGAGGAGGACGGCGCGGTCTGGATGGGCGGGCCCGAAGGCCTCGTGCGGTACGATCCCGGCCAGGAGTTCCGCCTGCCCTGGAACACGGGGCCGCTGGTGCGCCGGGTCACCGGTCCCGGGCGGCAGACCTTCTTCGGCGGGGAGGGGGCCTGGAACGGATCGGACCGGCTGCCCTTCGCCTCCAACACGCTGCGGTTCGAGTTCGCGGCCCCCGGCGGATCCCCGGAATCCGCCACCCAGTACCGCGTGCGCCTGGAGGGCTACGACCGGGCCTGGTCGCCCTGGACCTCGGAGACCTTCCGGGACTACACCAACCTCCCCGAAGGCTCCTACCGTTTCCTGGTCGCCGCCCGCAACGGGGACGGCCAGGTGGCCCCGGCCAGCGCCGTCTCCTTCCGCCTCCTCCCGCCCTTCTACCGCACCTGGTGGGCCTACATGGGCTACGTCGCGCTGGGGGCCCTCTCGCTCAACCTGGTGATCCAGTGGCGCCTCTGGCGCAGCCGCCTGGCGCGGCGGGTCCTGGTGCGCAAGGTGGTGGAACGCACGGAGCAGCTGCGGCGCAAGACCGCCCAGCTGGAGTTGGCCAAGTCGGAGGCCGAGGCCGCCACCCGGTCCAAGAGCGAATTCCTGGCCAACATGAGCCACGAGATCCGCACCCCCCTGAACGCCATCCTGGGCTACTCGGAGATCCTGAGGGACGAGGTCGCCGAGCCCCGGCTGCGGGAACACCTCGCGGCGATCTCCAGCGGCGGCAAGGCCCTCCTGGGCATCATCGGCGACATCCTGGACCTCTCGAAGATCGAGGCGGGCCGCATGGAGCTGGAATACGCCCCGACCCATGCGGCCGGACTCGTGCGGGACGTGGTGCACACCTTCTCGCTGCGCTGCCGGGAAAAGGGGCTGGACCTCCGGGTGGAGGAGGATCCCGCGCTGCCCAGGATCCTCGTCGTCTCCCCGGTGCACCTCCGGCAGGTCCTCTTCAACGTGGTGGGCAACGCGGTGAAGTTCACGGAGAAGGGCTCGGTCTGCGTGACCCTGCGGGCGTGGGGACGGGGCCCGGACACCGTGGACCTGGCCATCGAGGTGCGGGACACGGGCATCGGGATCCCCCCCGGGCAGCTGGAGACGATCTTCGACGCGTTCCACCAGGTTTCGGGCCAGGACGCGTCCCGGTACGGAGGCACGGGCCTGGGCCTGGCCATCTGCCGGCGCCTGGCCGGCATGATGGGCGGGGAGCTGCGGGTGGCCAGCACCGAAGGCCTGGGCAGCACCTTCACCCTCCTCCTCCACGGCGTGGCCGTCTCCAGCGAGGACGCCGTGCACGAGGACCTGGAGGCGCCCTTCCGGGGCGAGTTCCTGCCGGCCACGGTGCTCCTGGTGGACGACGTGAGGCCCAACCGCGAACTGCTCAAGCACTTCTTCGAGAGCTTCCCCTTCCGCTTCGAGGAGGCCGCCGACGGCGCCCAGGGCGTCGAGGTGGCCCGGAGGATCCTCCCCGATCTCATCATCATGGACCTGCGGATGCCCGTCATGGACGGCGTCCAGGCCACGCGGATCCTCAAGGCCGACGACCGCCTGAGGGCCATCCCCGTCATCATCCTCACCGCCTCCACGACCCAGGCCGACGAGACGCCGGTGTGGGAAAGCGGGGCCAACAGCTTCCTGCGCAAGCCCATATCCCGGTCCAGGCTCGCCGAGGAGATCGCGAAGTACCTTCCCTGCCGGCCGGAGGCCGGGCCGGGCGCCCCCGCGGAGCTGGCCCCCGAGGTGCGCGCCGCCCTGCCGCGGCTCCTGGCGGAACTGGAGGGCGAGGCGCTGGTGGAGTGGGGCCAGCTCAAGGACTCCTTCTTCATCGACCGCATGACGGGTTTTTCCGCGCGCATGTCGGCGCTCGCGGACACCTTCCGGGAGCCGGGCCTGAAGTCCTGGTCCGGCCAGGTCCTGGACCAGGCCGGCGCGTTCGACATGGAGAACCTCCCGGCGACCTTCCGGCGCTTCCCCGAAGTGGTGGAGGCCATCCGCGCCCAGTGCAGGTAGACTGGACCCATCCCAGGAACATGAACGTGCCCGAAGCCCTTCCCCACATCCTCATCGTGGACGATATCCCCCGTAACCTCCAGGTGCTGGCCCTCCTTCTCGACAAGGCCGGCTACCGGGTCTCCATGGCCATGGACGGCGCCAAGGCCCTGGAGATGGTCAAGGTGGAGCCGCCCGACCTCATCCTGCTGGACGTGATGATGCCCGACGTGGACGGCCTGGAGGTCTGCCGCCGCCTCAAGGCCGACGCCGCCGTACGGGAGATTCCCGTGATCTTCCTCACCGCCAAGGCCGAACTGGAGGACCTGCAGGAGGGGTTCCGCCTGGGGGCCGTGGACTACGTCACCAAGCCCTTCCGCGGCGCCGAGCTCCTGGCCCGGGTCGCCATCCACGTCAAGCTGCGGCAGGCCCTGGAGCGCGAGCGCGGGCTGAGGCGGAGCCTGGAGGAGACCCTGGCCCAGGTGAAGACGCTCTCCGGGCTGCTGCCCATCTGCGCCAGGTGCAAGAAGATCCGGGACGACAACGGATACTGGAACCAGATCGAGGCCTTCATCTCGGCCCACAGCGACGCCGACTTCACCCACGGCATCTGCCCGGACTGCTCCCGCGCGCTCTATCCGGAGATGGACGAGCCCTGACGCCGGTCCGGCCCGCCGGGGCGCCGGAGGATCAGGTCAGGTCCCCGCCCGTTCCGGCATGCCCCCCGAGGGGGTGAACCGGGCCAGGTGTTCCGAATCCCGTTCCAGGAGGCGGATGATCCGGCTAGCAAGCGCGATCCGGAAGGCGATGACCCGGTTGGTCGGCACGTGGGGAGGTCCCACGGCCCTGACGGCCGCGACCAGGGAGGACGGGATGAGGTGCTTGAGCAGGACGCGGCCGAGGCTGAGGGTCGGCTTGGACCTGGACTCCGAAACCAGCGACTGGGCGATGGCGGCCCTGAACGGAGGGGGCAGCAGGCGCGCCATGGTCTCGCTCGCCAGTTCCTCGGCCATCCAGAGGTTGTAGGGGTCGCTTTGCAGGAAGCCGTTGCGGCTGTCGTCGGCCGCCAGGACCGCGAAGGGGATGGGCGGGCCGATGGACCGGGTGAGCTGCCCGTAGACGTTGCGGCCCTCCCTCAGGTGGTCGGGCATCATCCGGACGAATTCAAGGACGGACCCCGCGAGCATGGGGTTGAGGACATCCACGAACGGGGTCTTGACGTCCGTAAGGCCGGCAAGGTGAATCGGAATGAAACAGGCGTGGATGAGACGGTCGCCGTACGTCTGCACGGTTTCCTCGGGTTCGCGCCGCAGCTCCCGGGGAAGCGTCTGCCGGCCGTCGGCCACGGCCTCGGCGGCCTCGTCCCCGATGAGCTCGCTCAGGAGGATCATGTCCTGGGCGTACCTGTGGTGGCGTTCTGGTCTGGAGATGGTTCCGAACCCTTCGTCGCCCCGGATGATCCCGTCCACCCCCTCCAGGGCGAAGCGGGCCCAGAGGCTGAGCCCGTCGAGGTAGGGGAACAGGGCATCCGTGGTTCCGCCGTGGGCTTCGATGAAGGCGTCCACCACGACAGGGGGGGGGGCGACGGAGTGCTCGGTGAGGAGGTAGTCGTTGCGGAGCCCATAGTGCCTGGCGAGCTTCTCGGCAATGAAAGCGTCGTTCCCCCGCTGGGTGCGCGATGCGGCCAGGCCCCAGGTCACGGTGCGGGGGCGCAAACCCGTGCCGTACAGGGTGGCGAGCAGCATCCGGCTGTCGTAGCCTCCCGACAGGGGGAGGATCCACTGGGGCGAAAGCCCCTGGCAGGACCCGATGGCCTTGGCCAGGACGTGGCGGAGGCCCTCCAGCGCCTCCTCCCGCCGCATGGGCAGGTTGCGGAAGACGATGGAGGTCGTGACCAGGGACAGGGTCCAGCGGGCCCGGTCGAGGGTCAGGCGGGCCCCCCGGGGCAGGCGGCGTATCCGCGTGTCCCAGGCTCCCGAAGGGCCGAGGGACCCCGAGGACAGGAACCAGGCGAACCCTGGCCGGCTCAGGCTCAGGCCCTGGAGCAGGCAGATGATGGCCCGCTGGGAGGTGGAGACGAAGAAATCGGTGTCGGTGATGGCATACCAGAGGGTGCGGGTGCCGCCGTAGTCGGAGCAGAGTTCGGTGAGACCCCCGTCGGAGCGCACCAGGGCGAAGGACCCGTCCGGGATCGCCGAGCCGGGGCGGTGCCACTCCGGCCAGTCCCCCACGAAGGCTCCGACCCGGCCGGAGGTCCCCTCGAGGCCTCCGGCGCCCCCCGGTCCCGTGAGGCACACGGCCTCGCCGGGGGCCTGCCGGATCCGATGGGCGAATCCTTTGATGGGCGGCGGGGTGATCCAGTCCGCGACGCGCTCCAGGAGGGCCCCACCGGCGAGGTCGCTGGACTCCCGTCTGCAGACATAGATCAGATTAGACATACAGGATTATTTCCATTTTTCGGCGGGACATGCCGGATTCGGGCACCCTGGACTTATGTTGTTAATTTACTATTCGACATCACAGTACTGGGCGTCCGGGAGGACGTCAACAGCTTCCGCGGTTCGCCACCCGGAACAACAAAGGGGCCTAAAAAGGCCCCTTTTTATTATTGTTGATATGTTTAAACCCGATCGAAGACGCTGAAGAAATAGCTTACCTCCCGCGCGGCCGAGGCGGGGGAGTCCGAGCCGTGGGTGGCGTTGCGCCCCATGTTCTCACCGAAGAGCTTGCGGAGGGTGCCCTCGGCGGCCTTGGCGGGATCGGTGGCGCCCATGAGCTCGCGCCAGCGGAGAATGGCATTCTCGCCCTCCAGGCAGAGGAGGACCACGGGACCTTCGGTCATGAAGGCCTCGAGCTCGGGATAGAACCCCTTGTTGACGTGCTCGGCGTAGAATCCCTTGCAGATGGAGGGGGTGAGGCGGGCGAGGCGCATGCCGCGCAGCGTGAAGCCGGCCTTTTCGATGGCGGACAGGATCCTGCCGATGTTGCCGTCCTGGACGGCGTTGGCCTTGATGATCCCAAACGTCTGCTCGATGCTCATTGATGCTCCATAAACAATCCAACAGTTTGCCCGAGGGTCCGGGAACACTCAAGCGCAATGGTCAAGAATGCAACCCTCCGGTGATTTCACGACGCAAGGTGGGCAATTCGTGGCGCCGCATGTAAAATGGAGAGCTTGACGGAACTGGAACCCAGCATGCTTGACAACCTCCTTAAGAAATTCATCGGCTCGAAAAACGATCGCGAGCTGAAGCGCCTCTGGGCCAAGGTCCAGGAGATCAACGCCCTCGAGGCGGGGATCCGGGAGCTTTCCGACGACGACCTGAAGGCAAAGACTCCCTATTTCAAGGAGTTGCTTGCAGGAGGGGCGACTCTCGACGACATCCTGCCCGAGGCCTTCGCGGTGGTTCGCGAAGCGTCCAGGCGGGTGCTGCGCATGCGTCATTTCGATGTGCAGCTCATTGGAGGCATGGTCCTCCATTACGGGAAGGTCGCCGAGATGCGCACGGGCGAGGGCAAGACCCTCACCGCGACCCTGCCCCTGTACCTGAACGGACTGGCGGGGAAGGGATCCCATCTGGTGACCGTGAACGACTACCTCGCCCGGCGCGACGCCGAGTGGATGGGGCGCCTCTACGGCTGGCTGGGCCTCTCCGTGGGCGTCGTGCAGCACGGCCTCACCGACGACGAGCGCCGCGCCGCCTACGGCTGCGACATCACCTACGCCACCAACAACGAGATCGGCTTCGACTACCTGCGCGACAACATGAAGTGGTCGCTGGAGGACTTCACCCAGCGCGGCTTCACGTTCGCCATCGTCGACGAGGTCGACTCCATCCTCATCGACGAGGCCCGCACCCCGCTGATCATCGCCGGCAGCAGCGAGGAGGACACGTCGAAGTACTTCCGCATCGACGCCGTGGTGCCCAAGCTCAAGCCCGAGGTGGATTTCAAGGTGGACGAGAAGGACCGCCAGGTCACCCTGACGGATGAGGGCATCCGGCACGCCGAACAGATCCTGGGCGTGGCCAACCTCTACGATCCCTCCGCCATCGAGACGCTCCACGGCCTCAACCAGGCCCTGCTGGCCCACAACCTCTACAAGCGGGATGTGGAGTACATGGTCCGGGACAAGGAGGACGGCAAGGGCCTCGAGGTGGTCATCGTGGACGAGTTCACCGGCCGCATGATGCCGGGCCGCCGCTGGTCCAACGGCCTCCATCAGGCCATCGAGGCCAAGGAGGGCGTGGAGGTCAACGCCGAGAACCAGACGCTGGCCACGGTGACCTTCCAGAATTTCTTCCGCATGTATGAAAAGCTGGCGGGCATGACCGGCACCGCCGAGACCGAGGCGCGCGAGCTGCTTCAGATCTACAAGCTCGAAGTGATCGTCATCCCCACCAACATGCCCATGATCCGCTCGGACTTCGCCGACACGGTCTACGCGTCCAAGACCGGCAAGAAGGCCGCCATCGTCGCCGAGATCAAGGAACTGCACGGCAAGGGCCAGCCCATCCTGGTGGGCACGGCCAGCATCGAGAGCAGCGAGGACCTGTCCGAGGCCCTCAAGGCCGCGAAGATCCGCCACGTCGTGCTGAACGCCAAGCATCACGCCAAGGAGGCCGAGATCATCGCGCAGGCCGGGCGCAAGGGCTCCGTGACCATCGCCACCAACATGGCCGGCCGCGGCACCGACATCGTCCTGGGCGGCAATCCCGAGGGCATGGCCAAGATGGAGGCCGGCAAGCGCGGCGTCGAGATCTACCACGAGGACGGCCGCGAGACGGCCGAGTTCCTCGCCCTGGTGGACGAGATGGCCAGGCAGACCGAGGCCGAGAAGGCCGAGGTCATCGAGGCCGGCGGGCTCCACATCCTGGGCACCGAGCGCCACGAGAGCCGGCGCATCGACAACCAGCTCCGCGGCCGCGCCGGGCGCCAGGGCGACCCCGGCTCCTCCCGCTTCTACCTGAGCCTCGAAGACGACCTCATGCGCATCTTCGGCGGGGACCGCATCAAGAGCATGATGAGCACCCTGGGCATGAACGATGATGAGCCCATCGAGGCGGGCATGGTCACCCGCGCCATCGAGCGCTCCCAGAAGCGCGTGGAAGCCCACCACTTCGAGATCCGCAAGCACCTCCTCGAATACGACGACGTGATGAACAAGCAGCGCATCTTCTTCTACGGCCTGCGCTGCGAGATCCTGCGGGGCAACACGAAGGAGTACGTGCTGCGCGTGGCCGCCGAGATCGTGGAAGGCCTGGTCCACGACTACCTCCCCGAGAAGGGCGAGCGGGACGTCGCCGGCTTCAAGGAACGCTTCGAGCAGCTCTACGCCCTCGACGGCGTGGACCTGGACGAGATCGCCCTCATGGGCAGCGCCCAGGCCATCGAGAAGCTGGCCGCCCTGGTCGCCGAGGCCTACGAGGAGAAGGAGCGCCGCCTGGGCAGCGAGGATGTCCTGCGCTGGCACGAGCGGGTCGCCATCCTCCAGATCATCGACTCCGCCTGGAAGCGCCACCTCCTGGTCATGGACCACCTCAAGGAGGCCATCGGGTTCCGCGGCTACGGCCAGAAGGACCCCCTGGTCGAGTACAAACGGGAAAGCTACGAATACTTCGAGCAGATGCGGTTCGGGTACGAGGACGAGATCATCAGCTACCTCTACCGGGTCGAACCCCAGCCCGCCTATATCCCCGACGACGAGTCCTTCTTCCGCGAACCCTCCGAGATGCACGAGCTGGGTCCGGACGAGCGGGGTTCCCTCGTGGAGATGGGCCTTCCTGGCGACGTGGTCAAGCGGGTGATGCGCTTCTCGGCCGGCGGACTCGAGGAAGAGTAGGGACAACAGGAAAATTCCGGCTGACATCCGGCCCGCTTTATGTTTCGCTAGTTCCATGGAACTGGTGATCGTGACGGGCATGTCGGGAGCTGGAAGGCGTTCAGTGCTGAGCGCCCTGGAGGACGCCGGCTGCACGGCGCTGGACAACGTGCCGGCGCGGCTCCTGGAGCCGCTCCTGGAACTGGAGGCCAAGCTCAACCCCAGCCGGCCCCGGCTGGCGGTGGGCATGGACAACCGCCATCCCGAGTTCGCCGAGGAACTTCCGGCCCTGGTCGACCGCCTCCTCGACAGTTCGATCCCCGTCTACGTGGTCTTCGTGGAGGCCCAGGACGACACCCTCCTGCGCCGGTTCTCGGAATCCCGCAGGCCCCACTTCCTGGCCAAGGACGGCGGCCTCAGCGAGGCCATCAAGCGCGAGCGCGAGAGCCTGGTGCCGGTGCGGGAGATGGCCACGGCCATCATCGACACCACCAACCTGACGCTCTCCCAGCTGCGCCATCGCATCTCCGAGCTGCTGCCGGACCTCCCGGTGGAGGGCACCACCCTCCGGCTCATCAGTTTCGGGTTCAAGCATGGGGTCCCGCCGGAATCCGATATGGTCCTGGATGCCCGGTTCCTGCCCAATCCGCACTATGTTGCGGAACTCAAGCCACTTACCGGCAAGGATATCCCGGTCCGGGACTTCCTCCTCAAATCAGACATCTTCGGCACGTTCCTGGCCCTGACCGAGAACTGGATCCTTTGGGCCTGGCCCTACATCCAGCAGGAGGGCAGGGCCTACCACACCATTTCCATCGGGTGCACCGGAGGCCAGCACCGGAGCGTCGCCCTGGTGGAGATGTTGGCCCAGCGGTTGCGAAGGGACATTCCAAAGTTAGTGTTGACTCATCGGGAGTTACACGGATAGGGCATCGGCGGGGCCCCCGGCGGGGCCATGAACCCCTGTGAGGGTTCTCAAGAATACCTTGTGTTGTGACGATATTCCTATCAGGAGGGCGAAATTTACCTTCCCAAGTGCCGGGTTTTTGCAAGAATGATTGGAAGTCAATTCGGGTGCCGTCGAAGCAGGCATTTCTTCCTCCTGGGGAGGTCAACCATGAGCGGGACCATCGAGTCAAGGACGGCCAAGCGGATCCCCGTTGAGAACCGCGTGACGGTCATGGTCAAGGGCAAGGCCATCCTTGCCGCGATTGCCGTGAACATCAGCATGGGCGGGCTCCTTCTGACCGCAGCCGAACCCCTGCCCGTGGGCAGCCAGTGCGAGGTGGCCATCGCCCTTCCGGAGGGCGACGGGGCGGAGAGCTTCGTGACCCAGGGCCGTGTCGTGCGGGCCGGCGAGAAGATCATTGCCATCCAGTTCGCGCGCATGCTGGGCGACCAGACCATCGGCGTGATCACGGCGCCTTCGACCGAGTCCCTGGGCGGTTCCCTGGTGCGTGCCTACGTGAACTACTTCAAGGTCAGCCAGAGCCGCATCGGTTACGATTGCGAGCGGCTGTTCGGGGTCACCTCGAAGACCTTCCGGACGATCTCGACGACCTCCTTCATCGCCTGCATCCCCGCTGCCATCGTGCCGGTCTGGGCCCTGCGCGCCTTCATCCCCGCTGTGCCCGACTGGGCCAAGATCATCGCCGCATTCGTCTACGGCGCGATCTGGCTCCTGGTGCTCCAGCCGTTCATCGATCTGGGCATCTTCAAGCTCATCCAGCAGCGCTCCCGCAGCGCGAGGACCTGAGTTCCCGTTTCTCCCGCTGCCGTGGCCGCAGCGGAAGCCGGTTCCTTCACCTCGCTCCGTTCGTTGTCGCCGGCCAGGCCGGCGCCAACGGAGAGCAGGCGTTCCGGCGGAGTGGGCCACGTTGGCACACGCCGACTCCGGGGAAGGTGACCGGCGACTTCCTGGTGGGGACTCCCAATCCGGGCCTGGGGCCCGGTGGGCTCCCAGGAGTGCTCCGAGGCATTGGCCACCCTCCAGGCCTCCACCTCCGGCTCACCCCTTCGCCGGAGTCCCAGGGCGGCGCCATGGCCCCCACACCCGTGGCCGGACTCCTTGCGATGGCACCCCCTTCGCCGGCGACCCCGGACGGGGCGAGGTGAAGGGACCCGTACCTGCCGCCAAGCGGGCGCCACCGTCAAAGGAGCCGAATCCCATAGCCTACTGAACGTTGCCCGAGGAGGTCACGCCCGTGGACCCGGAGATCCGGAGGCCCACGGTGCCGTTGCCGGTGAGGATGTTGTTCGTGATCGTCGGGTTGGTGCTGGTCGCGGAGAGGATCCCGAACGAATAGTTCCCGGTGGACGTGTTGCCGTCGCAGACGGTGCCGGTGTCGTTGTAGAGCTCGATGCCCGCGTGGTCTCCGCCGCTGCCGGTGCCCGTCACGGTGTTGTTCAGGACGAACGTGTGCGTGATGCTGTCGTGGATGTAGATTCCGTAGGAACCGCTGTTGGTGATGATGTTGTTGGTCACCCCGGAGCCGTCGGTGAATTCCCCGACCAGGCCCGTGTCATTGCCGGAAGCCGTGCAGCCATCGATGTAGATGTCCTTGCACGGGGCGTTGGAGAGGCTGATTCCCCACGTGAAGCCGCAGGTCGCGTTGTTGGCGAAGGTGAGGCGGGAGAACAGGGCGTTGACCACGGATTCGCCGGCGTTGGGTTCCACATCGATGCCGCTGCCGTTGATAATCGGCTGGCCCGACACTTCGACGGAACCAGTGTTGTTGCTGTAATTGCCCCCGGACACCAGGATGTTGGTGGCATAGACGATGGACATCCCGTTGCGCCGGCAGACGGTCCCGCTGCAGTTGATGATCGAGATGTTGTCGGACTGGGCCGCGATGTAGATGCCGTCGCAGAAGCACTTCGAGGTTGCGACCGCCTCCACGACCACATTCTGCGAGCCCGAGATCTGGATGCAGTTGCCGTTCTCGGCGGTGGTGGGTGTGGGGATGGTGTTGTTGCCGTTGTTGCCCAGGATGGTGCCGCCGTAGATGTTCACGTTCTGAACGCCGCTGGCGGCCACGACCTGGTAATTGAGCGTGGAGGTGGACATGGCCTGGAGGACCGCTCCAGACTCCAGGATCAGCGACATGTTGCTGCCGAGCCGGATGCCGGCGCCGCTGTTCGCGGTGGGGTTGATCATGTAGGTGCCGGCCGGGATGACCACGGATTTGCCGGTGCCCTTGACCGCATTGACGGCGGCCATGATGGCGGCCGTGTCGTCGGTGGCCCCATCCCCTCTCGCGCTGTAGGGGGCGTTCTTGACATTGGCGCCCTCGACGATGTTGCCGAGCTGGATGACGGTGCTGGCCACCGTAAGGGTGATGGAGGCGCTCTTGGTGGGGTCGGCGACGCTGGTCGCCTTCACCGTATGGGTGCCGGTGGAGGAAGGCGCGTTGTAGATCGCCTTGTAGTTCCATACCGGGGTGGCGATGGTGCCGGCCGTGGCGCTGCCGTTGGCGACGCCGTCCACGGTCCAGGTCACGCTGGTGTTGCTTGAGCCCGAGACGGTGGCCGTGAAGAGGGTCGCCCCCGAGGCCCTGACATAGGACGTGCCGATCTTGGCCAGGGAGACGGTCACCGCCGAGGAGCTCTGTACGGTCACCGTCGTGCTCGCCGATACGGAGGTGTTCGCAGCGCTGGTGGCCGTTATGGTGTGGGTGCCCGTGGTGGCCGGGGCGATGTAGGAGACGGTCGTTCCGGAGCCGGAGATGGTCCCTACGGCGGCGGAACCGCCCGCGATCCCGTCCACGTCCCAGGAGACGCCGGAATTGGTGGTGCCGCCCACCGTGGCGGTGAAGGACTGGGAACCGGAGGGGCTCATCGTGGCGGATCCGCTCGGGTTCAGGGTGACCGTGATGACGGGCGCCTGGACGGTGATGGTGGTGGAGGCGCTGACGGCCGTGTTGGCGACGCTGGTCGCCGTGACGGTATGGGAGCCCGCCAGGGCCGGGGCGGTGTAGGTGACGGTGGCGCCGGTCCCCGTGAGGGTCCCCACCGTCGAATTGCCTCCGGCAACGCCATCCACCTTCCAGGTGACGGTCTGGGTGGATCCACCGGTGGCCGTGGCGGTGATGGAGGCGGTGGCGCCCGTGGCCACCGTGGCGGAAGTCGGGTTCACGACCACGGTGACCGGCCCGAGAACCGTGATGGACGAGGTGGAGCTCTTGGCCGGATCGGCCGAACTGGTGGCCTTGAGCGTATGGGTGCCGGCGGCGGCGGGAGCGGTATAGGTCGCGGTGGCCCCCGTTCCGGAAACGGTGCCCACGGTCGCGTTGCCGCCCGAAATCCCGTCCACGGCCCAGACGACACCGGTGTTGGTGGTTCCGGTGACCGTTGAGGTGAAGAGCTGCGTGGCCCCGCTGGAGACGCTGGCGCTGGCGGGGGTCAAGGCGACCACGACGGAGGACTGGACCGTCACTGGGGTGGAGGCGCTCCGCGTGGTGTCGGCCGTGCTGGTGGCGGTGACCGTGTGGGTTCCCCCCGAGCCGGGAGCCGTGTAGGTAACGGTGTTCCCGGTGCCGGTGATGGTTCCGACCGTGGCGTTGCCGCCCGCGATCGAGTCGACCGTCCAGGTGACACCCGTGGATGTCGTCCCGGTCACGGTGGCGGTGAAGGAGAGCGTGGCGGAGGTGGCCATGGTGGTGGCCCCGGGGGCCAACGTCAGGGCCACTCCGGCCTTGACGGTCACCACGGAGGTGGCCGCCTTGGTGGGGTCAACCGTGCTCTTGGCCGTGACGGTGTGGGTTCCGGCGGCGGTGGGAGCCGAGTAGGTGACGGTGTTTCCGGTGCCTGAAATCGTTCCGACGGTCGTGTTGCCGCCGGCGATCCCATCAACGGCCCAGGTGACGGTGGTAGTGGTGGATCCGGTCACGGTGGCCGTCATGGAGGCGGTGGCCCCGCTGCTGACGCTAGCGGTGGAGGGGCTCAGGGTCACCTGCACCGGGGCCTGCACGGAGATCACCGTGGCGGCGTTCTTGGTGGGATCGGCCGCGCTCGTGGCCATCACCGTGTGGGATCCCGCGGTCGCCGGGGCGGTATAGGTGACGGTGTTGCCGGTGCCCGTGAGGGTTCCCACGGTGGCGTTTCCGCCCGCGACGGCATCGACGGACCACGTCACCGCCGTGTTCGTCGCGTTGAGAACGGTGGCGGTGATGGAGGCGGTGGCCGAGGCAGGGACGGATGAGGACGAGGGCGTGAGGGAGACGGAGACGGGCGCCTGAACCGTGATCGCGGAGGTCCCGGAACTCTTGGGGTCCGCGACGCTGGTGGCCGTGATGGTGTGGATGCCCGCGGCGGCCGGGGCGGTATAGACCGCGGTGTTTCCGGTGCCCGCGATGGTCCCGGCGGTGGCGCTGCCGCCCGCCGTGCCGTCCACGGACCAGGTGACGGCGGCATTGGTGGAACCGGTCACCGTGGAGGTGAGGGTGAGGGTGTCGGAGACGGCCAGGCTGGCCGAGGCCGGGACCAGGCCCACGACGATGCCGGGGGTGGCCTGGACCGTCACGACCGCATCATCGCTGACCGAGGGATTGACGGAACTGATGGCCGAGACGGTGTGGGTGCCCGGAGAGGCGGGGGCCGAGTACGTGACCGTGGTCCCGGAACCGGAGATGGTTCCAGTTGTGGCGTTCCCGCCCTGGACCCCATCCACCTGCCACTTGACGGAGGTATGCCGGGTTCCCGTCACCGCGGCGGTGAGGGCTGCGGTGGCGCCGGGTGCGAGGGTGGCCGTTTGCGGACTCAGGGCCACCTTCATGGCCGGGGCGAAGACCCGGACGTTGGCGGAGGCGGTCGTCTTGGCATCCGCCGTGCTCGTGGCGGTAATGGTGTGGGTGCCCGGCAGGGTGGGTGCGATGTAGGTGACGGAAGCGCCCGTGCCGGAGAGCACGCCGACCTCCTCGTTGCCGCCCGGGATGTTGTCGACGCTCCAATTCAGGTTGGGGATGACGGTTCCCGGGGCCGTGATGGAGACCCCGACGGTGTCATTGCCGTTGCTGTCCAGGTATTCCAGGTTCAGGGTGAGGCTGGAGGGGGTGACCGACAGGGCCGGGTTGGGCGACCCCGCCCCGCCGCAGGCGATGTACGAACTGATCCCCCCAATGGCGAGGATTCCCAGGATACGAATTTGAATGCCAATACCGTTCATGGGCTCCTCCGCCCTAACGTCCGCTCTATCGTCCAATCGAGAGAATACCTTTAGATGAAAGAAAAATCGGATCATTTTTTCAACCGCAGCCATGGTCCCGGGGCGGGCAGGTCCTGAACCCGGGGCCCTTCCAATTGAAAGCGCTGTCTCCCTGGGGGTTCCCGCAGATCTGCCGGTGAGGGCGCGCATGGGCTTCAGCGGAGGGTCGGGTGGTTTCCGAACCCAAGAGTCCTGTCCTCAATCCCCTGGAGGGGCCGGAACGTCCAGGCCGGGTCAGGAGGGGCCAAGGATCCCGGGAGCCATTCCATTCCTGGGTATAGACTGGAAAAAATTAGACTTGATTTACCCTCAAGTCCGATTCCATGATTCAAAGGCCAACCTAAAGGTGTGAACGATGGGTCTACTTAGGCAACTCAAGGACCTGTATAAAAGGTTCCACCTTTGGCGCCTGCGCAGGGCGGGTCTCACCTTCGGCGAAGGCTGCCGGTTCTCCGGCCTGCCGAGCTTCGGCACGGAACCCTACCTGATCACCCTGGGCAACCATGTGGCCATTGCCTCTGACGTGGTTTTCATCACCCACGATGGAGGCACCTTCGCCTTCCGGCACCTGGAGCGGTACCAGAAGGTCATCAAATATGGCAGGATCACCATCAAGGACCACTGTGTCATCGGGGAGCGGGCCATCATCCTGCCGGGTGTGACCATCGGCCCGAATTCGGTGGTTGCCGCGGGTTCAGTGGTTTCCCGGAACATCCCCCCCTCGGTGCTTGCCGCCGGAAATCCCGCCAAGCCCTTCCTGACCCTTCACCAGTACGCGGAATGGGCCCTCGCGGCCAACCCTGCGTATGACCCTGAAGAATATCGCCGCAACAAGAGGGGGGCCCTGCTGAAGATGACCATGCGGGGTTCCGCGCGGAGAACCGCACCCCCGGGCCAGCCCGCGGGGGATTCCGCGGGAGCCGCGCCTCCGGACCCTACCCCCAGGTGAAGGCACCCTTTGGAATTCGTTCGCGGTGATTCCCGGTTCGAGGAGCCTCCATGACTTCCATTTCGTGGCTTGCCCGGCCTGAGGGCGGTCCCTCCCAGCCCGGAAGGGCCTTCATCGCCGGTCTGATCCTTCTGACAAGCATGGGGGCCCTGGCCGCCGAGCAGGATCCCTGCGTGCCGCCGGCGCCCTCGTCCAGCCGGGTCGTGAACGTGAAGGATCGGGCCTACGGCGCCCTGGGGAACGGGGTCCGGGACGACACCCGCTCCATTCAGCGGGCGATCGATGCGGTGGCCGGGACGGGCGGAACGGTCGTGTTTCCAGCCGGGACCTACCTGGTGGACCCCGTCGCCTCCATGAACGCCGGACTGCGCGCGGTAAGCAACGCGACCCTGCGCTTCCACCCGGGCGCCATCCTGAAGGCCATGCCGACGACGACCTCCAACTACGTGGTGCTGACGGTCAGCATGGTCCAGAATGTCACGATCCTGGGCGGCACCATCCTTGGGAACCGGCACAACAACTCGATCAGGGACGAGGAAGAGGGGGGCATCGGGCTCAAGGTGGCCGGGTCCCGGAACGTCTTCATCCAGGGGGTGACAGCCAAGGATTGCTGGGAGGACGGGTTCTATGTGGGGGCCGGCGCCAGGGATGTGACCCTCTGCCAGGTCGTGGCGGACGGGAACCGCCGGCAGGGTCTATCCGTGACCAGTGTCGACGGCCTGGTGGTCACCCGCAGCACCTTCAGGAACACCACAGGCTTCATGGAGAAGGGCGCCTTCGTCTGCGGCGCCGGGATCGATCTGGAACCCAACGCGGGGCAGACGGTCGCCAATGTGACCATCACGGGCTGCGAATTGAGGGGCAATGCCAGCGGCGGCCTGGCCATCTGCGTTCCGTCCTCCCTCACGGGGCGGGCCTTCATCAGCAGGGTGGTGGCCGAGGACAACACCGCCATCGACAATGCCAAGCGCGACGGGACCGGCGGGATCGTCGTCTCCAACACCACCGGGCACCGGATCAGCAACAACCGGGTCAGGAACAGCCTGGGCAATGGCATCTACCTCTTCAATCAAGCCAACAGCAACGAGATTTCGGGCAATGTGGTGACGGGCACACGGCCCGCCTCCGGGCCGGGCAGCGACAAGGGAAATGGCATCCTGCTCTACCAGACCCGAGGCAATCGCGTCACGGGCAACACCGTGACCGCCAACGCCGGTTGTGGACTCCGGAATGCGAGCCCCATGGGCCCGAACACGGCCGAACAGAACTCGGTTTCCGGGAACCATCCTGACATCAGGTTCTAGCTGGGAGGCTCACCGCCAAGGGGATCTGCGCGGTCACCTTTAGGTTACATTTATCGCATTGGGTGCCCGATGGCGGCGCTTGGGCCCCAGGCGCCGCCGATCGGCCTCGACAGGCCCTCAGGGAAATTCCCCAATGCCCATTGGACATTCGGGGAATGGCGGCCGATCTCGGTTTGAGGTTCCACGGGGGGCACCACGATTCCGGTTTCAGAAAAAAACCCCATTCTGGCTATTGCCTGAATTGTAGAGAACATTCATCATGAAGTTCTCAATCCCGTTTTCACCTCCAGAAACGGACCGGACTCCTGGAGTACCCCCAGGAGGAATTCGTCTTTCATAACTCCAATGAGGTATTGTCCATGGGTCGACCGGCTCTGAATCCAAAATACGCTCTGGGGCACGGTGCTTGCGCCATGCTGGCCGGATTGGTCCTTATGGGGATGGCCGCCTGCAGCGGCGGAGGCGGTGGGGGTGGCAACCCCGTGGTGCCCGCTCCGGTGGCCACCTCCTTGACGCCCTCCTCGGCCACTCCGCTCTATGGAGGGACCTTCACGCTGACCCCGGTCTATTCGGCCGGGACCGGGAGGCTGGACAACGGTGTCACCTGCCCCGCCAGCGGGACCGCTTCCGCAGCGGTCACGGCGAACTGGGTGGGGGCCAAGGTTTTCACCCTGACCGTGACCAATTCCGCCAGCGCCACCGCGACCACCACGGCCACCGTCACTCCGCAGGCGGTCGTCGTCGCCGCGGTGGCTCCGGCCACCGCATCGCTCTTCCCAGGTGGCACGCAGGCGTTCGCGTCCAGCGTGACCGGGGCCGCTGACGCCACCCTGACCTGGTCCGTCGACGGCGTGGCCGGCGGCAATGCCACGGTCGGCACGATTTCCGCAGCCGGCCTCTACACCGCCGGCACCGCCGCCGGGACCCGCACCATCGCAGCCACCGCGCACGCGGACGGCACCACCCAGAAGACCGCCACGGTCACGGTCACCGTGCCCGACAGCCCTGTGGCCACCTCCCTGGTCGCCTCCAGCGCCACCCCGCTCTTCGGCGCCACCTTCACCCTGACGCCCACCTATTCGGCAGGCACCGGGACCCTCGACAACGGTCTCGCCTGCCCGGCTTCGGGCGCGGCCTCGGCCGCCGTCACCGCCAACTGGGTGGGGGCCAAGGTCTTCACCCTGACCGTGACCAACGTCCTCAATGTCACCGCCACGACCACCGCCACCGTGACGCCCCAGGCCGTCACCGTGGCCGATGTCAGTCCGGCCACCAAGACCCTGAACGTGGGCGAAACCCAGACCTTCGCCTCCTCCGTGACCGGCGCCGTCGACACCGCCATCATCTGGTCCGTCGACGGCGTGGCCGGCGGAAACGCCACCGTGGGCACGATCTCCGCTGCCGGCCTCTACACCGCCGGCACCACGGCGGGGACCCGCACCATCGCCGCCACCGCCCACGCGAACGGCACCACCCAGAAGACCGCCACGGTCACGGTCTCCGTGCCCGACAGCCCTGTGGCCACCTCCCTGGTCGCCTCCAGCACCACCCCGCTCTTCGGCGCCACCTTCACCCTGACGCCCACCTATTCGGCAGGCACCGGGACCCTCGACAACGGCCTCGCCTGCCCGGCCTCGGGCACCGCCTCGGCCGCCGTCACCGCCAATTGGGTGGGGGCCAAGGTCTTCACCCTGACCGTGACCAACGTCCTCAATATCACCGCCACCACCACCGCCACCGTGACGCCCCAGGCCGTCACCGTGACCAATGTCAGTCCTGCCACCAAGACCCTGACCGTGGGGGGCACCCAGACCTTCGCCTCCTCCGTGACCGGCGCGGTCGACACCGCCATCACCTGGTCCGTCGACGGCGTGGCCGGCGGCAATGCCACGGTCGGCACGATCTCCGCGGCCGGCCTCTACACCGCCGGCACCGCCACCGGGGCCCACACCATCGCAGCCACCGCCCACGCGAACGGCACCACCCAGAAGACCGCCACGGCCACCGTGGTGGCCGTCCCCGTGGCCACCTCCCTGGTCGCCTCGGATCTCACGCCCCTGTTCGGCGGCACCTTCACCCTGACCCCCACCTATGCCGAGGGCACCGGGACCCTCGACAACAGCGTCGTCTGCCCGGCCACGGGCGTCGCGTCCGCGGCCATCACCGCCGACTGGACCACCGGCGCCAAGGTCTTCACCCTGACCGTCACCAACGCCGCCAACACCACCGCCACCGCCACCGCGACGGTGACTCCCCAGACGGTCGTCCTCACCACCGTGAGCCCCGCCAGCGTCGCGCTCACCACCGGCGGAACCCAGACCTTCACGTCCGGCGTGACCGGCGCGGCCAACACCGGCATCACCTGGTCGGTGGACGCCATCGACGGCGGCAACGCCGCGGTGGGCACCATCTCCGCCGCCGGCCTCTACACCGCCGGCACCGCCGCGGGCACCCACACCATCAAGGCGACCGCGGTGGCCAACTCGGCCACCTCCACCGCCACCGTCACGGTGTCGGCGCTTCCCGTCGTCACCAGCTTCACCGTGACCCAGCCCAGCTTCAGCCCCGGCGGGACCGCGACCTTCACCGCCGACTTCAGCAATGACACCAGCAGTGCCGTGATCAACCCCGGCGCCATCGCGATCACCCCCCTGACGCCCGTCTCGATCACGATTCCCAGCGCCACGACGACCTATACCCTCACCGTCGAGAACGCGGACCACACCGCCGCCACCGGCACCTGGACCGCCAAGGTCCTGGTCGGCTCATTGTCCGTCCGGGCCGGCCTCCCGTCCGGGCAGGGCAACATCGACGGCTTCACCGTTCCCATCCATACCGGTGACTCGGCCAAGACCCTCGCCCGCTTCTGGGAACCCAACGGCATGGCCCTCGACCAGGCTACCGGGGACCTCTACGTCTCGGACTACGACAACAACTGCATCCGCAAGATCACTCCGGCCGGCGTCGTTTCCACGCCCTATGGCCTGGTCGGCCAGCCCGGTTCCGCCGACGCTCCCGCGCAGTTCTTCGGGCCCAGCGGCCTGGCGCTGGATGGAGGCGGCAACCTCTACGTCGCCGATGTCTGGAACTACACCATCCGGAAGATCGATTCCGCCGGCGTCGTCAGCACCGTCGCGGGCACCGCCGGCCAGGTCGGCAGCAGCGCCTCCAGGTTCTACTTCCGGCAGTGGGACGTCCCCGTCAATATCGCCCTGGACGCCGACCCGAACATCCTCTACGTGCCTGATCAGCTCAACAACGCGATCCGCATGGTAAACCTGACGACCAAAGCCATCACCACCATCGCCGGGCAGGTCACGGATTTCACCGATCCCCTCAATCCCGTTGCCCATTCCGGCAGCTTGGATGCCCTGGGAACTGCGGCCTCCTTCAACTTCCCCACGGGCGTGGCCCGGATCGGCACCAAACTCTATGTGGCCGACTTCAACAACAACGCCATCCGCGTCGTGGACCTGGCGGGAGCCTACAACGTCACGACCCTGGTCCTGGCCGGCGCCCCCGCGCTCACCTCGCCCGTCGGCCTGACCACCGACGGCACCAACCTTTTCGTGACGAACTACGAGAACTGCCTCATCCAGAAGATCGTGCCGACCAGCCCCACCGCGGGCACCATCACCACCCTGGCTGGCACCAGCGGCTCCGTGGGCAGCCTTGACGGCATCGGCAGCGCCGCCAGATTCGCCTACCCCACCGCCCTTGCCGTCTTCACCGGCGCGGGGCCCGCTCCCTACGCCAATGGGACCCTATTCGCCGCGGATTTCGGCAACAACACGATCCGCCAGATCGACCCCACCGCCAATGAAGTGAGCACCCTCGCGGGCGTGGCCGGCGATCCCCGCCTCCACGACAACACCGCTGGGGCTGCGCGGTTCTCCGATCCCACGGGCGTCGTCGTGGACAGCACCCGCACCTACGCCTACGTGGCCGACTACGGCAACTCCGCCGTCCGGCGGGTGACCCTGGCCGACGGCGCCACCACCACCCTCATCAGTGCCGCGCTGGCGGCTCCCAACTATGGTGGCCCCAACTTCCAGCCCTGGGGCATCGCGCTCGATTCCAGGACCGGGATCCTCTACATCGCGAACTACGGCAGGGGCTCCATCAGCACCTTCGACACCGCCGGTGCCACCTTCGCGGCCTCCTACACGATGGATGCGGTCACCGGGTTCAACCTGCCCACCGGCGTCGTGGTGTTCTCCGATGCGTCGCACACCACCCTGTATGTCTCCGATCAGGCCCGCAACACGATCACCAAGGTCGTGGACGGGACGGTATCGACCGTGGTCGGGACGCCGAACGTCTCCGGCTATTCGAACACGGCCGACGGCTCCGTCATCTTCAACACGCCCATGGGCATCGCGCTCTCGCCCGACAACTCCCTCCTCTACATCGCGGACCAGGGCAACCACGACATCCGCCAGCTTGTCACCGCCGACGGCACCGTGACGACCCTCGCGGGCGCCACCACCATCAGGACCCCCGGCCACACGGATGCCACGGGCACTGCCGCCCGGTTCAACAATCCCCAGGGCCTCGCCGTGGACGCCGCCGGCACCCTCTATGTGGCGGACACCTACAATGACCTGCTCCGCATGGTCACCCCCGCGGGCGCCGTCAGCACCATCGGCGGCCTGCCCATGGGCGCCTCGCAGGTCACCGGCAGCATGGTGAACATCCCTGCGGGCCTCGGCACGCCCGTCGCCCTGCCGGCGTCCCTCGCCTACCCGAGGGCACTGGCGGTGGTTCCCAGCTTCGAACCTGGAAAGATGGGGATCTACGTGACCGTTCCCGACTGCCTCCTGCAGATCGGCTTCTAGCGGATCATCGGTTGCTTTGCGCGGGGGGCCCCAGGGCCCCCCGTTTTTCAATGATCAATTTGCCCTGGAAGAATCGCCCCATTCCGATAAGAATGATCTATCAAGGTCGATCATTTCCAAGTCTTGGTCAGGGAACATGGGCAGGGCGGGGCTTCCGGGCCGCGACCGGCCTTCCGAACCACCTTCCACCGGATGCTGCTCAATGGATGTCGTCTTCCTCACCGATCACCTGCTCCGCGGCGGCGCCGACGCCCAGCTCACCCGCATCGCCATCACGCTCCAGCGGCGGGGCTGGAAGGTGGGCGTCCTCACCATGCTGCCCTCGGTCGCCTTCACCCGGGAACTGGCCGAGGCCGGCATCCCCTGCCACGCCTGTGCCGATGGAATGCCGTGGGTGCGTGGCCTGCCCTTCGCCATGGCGTTCCGCATGACCCTCAAGCTGCTCCGGTGGAAGCCCGCGGTGCTGATCACGTTCAACTACCATGGCGACATCATGGGCCGGGTCCTGGGCCGGTTGGCGGGCGTCCGCGCCATCGTCTCCTCCTTCCGCACGGCCTTCGTGAAGACCCCGGGACGGGAGAGACTCTACCGGCGCACCGAGCGGCTCATTGATGTCACGGCGGCCAACTCCCATGCGGGCATCCGGTACCTGGTCGCCCGGAACATTCTCACCCCAGGCAAGACCCTGGTGATCCATAACGGGATCATCGCCTCGGACTACCCCGATCCCGCCACCCGGGAGGAGGTGCGGGCCGAGCTGGGCCTGCCGGACGAGGCCTTCGTGTGGCTGGCGGTGGGCAACCTGCTGCCATCCAAGGACTACGCGACCCTGATGGAGGCCCTGGGGCGCATTCCCCGGGGCGGAATGCACCTCCTGGTCGCCGGGGGGGGGACGCCCGGGGACCTGGAGGCCCTGCGCCGGAAAGCCGCCCAGCTCGGTCTCGGGGACCGCGTCCATGTCCTGGGCTCCCGGTCCGACGTTCCCCGCCTGCTCCGGGCCTGCGACGCCTATGTCCTGTCCTCGGCCTGGGAAGGCATGCCCAACACGGTGATGGAAGCCATGGCCTCCGGCGTGCCCGTGGTGAGCACGGATGCCGGCGGGGTCCGGGAGCTGCTCGTGCATGGCGCTTCCGGATTCATCGTCCCCTGCCGGGATCCCGGGGCCCTGGCCGGGCGCATGGTGGAGATGATGGCCCTGTCCCCGGAAAAGCTCCTGGACATGGGCACCATGGGGCGGGGGCGGGTGGCGGCCTGTTTCGACAACGAGCGGATCCTGGACCGCTGGGAGATCCTGATCAAACAGCTGATCAGGTCGACCGCCAAGCGCCGGTCGGTGCACGTCCAGGAACCCCAGGCCCCGGGCCGGCCCCAATGCCCGCCCCCCGCCTTCGTCATCTCCCTGGATTTCGAGCTCTTCTGGGGGGTCCGGGACAAGCGGAGCCTCGCCAGCTACGGGGAGAACATCCTGGGGGAGCGCCAGGCCATTCCGGCCATGCTCGCGCTCTTCCGGAAGTACGGCGTCAAGGCCACCTGGGCGGCGGTGGGGATGGCCATGTTCGAGCGCAAGTCCGACCTCCTCGAGCACCTGCCCGACCTCAGGCCCTCCTACCGGAACGCCGGCCTGGATCCCTACCTGGCCCTGAAGGACCTGGGACCCGACGAGAAGGCCGATCCCTACCACTTCGGCTCCTCCCTCGTGAAACAGGTCCTTGACTGCGAGGGGATGGAACTGGGAAGCCACACCTTCTCCCACTACTACTGCCTGGAGGAGGGGCAGGAGGCCGCCCAGTTCCGGGCCGACCTGGAGGCCTGGCTGCGGGTGTCAGGTTCCTTCGGAGTCTCCACCCCCAGCTTCGTGTTTCCCCGCAACCAGGCCAATGCCGAGTATCTGGCCATCTGTTCGGCCCTGGGCTTCAAGGTCTTCAGGGGAAACGAGAGTGCATGGATGTACGCGGAGTCCCGGGGTCAGGACGAGTCCCAGGTCAAGCGTGCGGCCCGCCTGATCGACAACTACCTGGACTTGTCAGGTCCCAATGGCTTCATCCCCCGGCGGTGGCTGGATACCGGCCTGGTCAATTGCCCTTCGAGCCGGTTCCTGCGAGCCAGTTCCCAGCGGCTCCAGGGGCTGGAGGGCCTGCGCGTGCGGCGGATCCAGAAGGCCATGGAGACGGCCGCCATGAGGGGGGAGTCCTTCCACCTGTGGTGGCACCCTCACAATTTCGGCACCCGCCTGGGGGAGAACCTGGCCGTGCTGGAGGCCCTGCTCCGCCACCACTGCCTCCTGCGGGATCGCTACGGGGTCGTCCCCATGACCATGGGCGAGGTGGGCCAGGCCGTCCAGGTGGCCGATGGGGTGCTTTGATGTGCGTGCCGTCCAGGGTGGAATTCGCCTCCGTCCCTCGGAGACAACGTAAAAATACTAGAACGGCGCAGGTTGCAATGAGACAATTCTGAAAAACGAAGTGGTCCTGTTTTCTTCCTCACAAGGAGTTCTATGCGAATCGCGATTGTGGGTCTCGGATACGTCGGCCTGCCGCTGGCTCTCGAATTGGCGAAGAAATACCCCGGCACCCTGGGTTTCGATATCCACGAGACCAAGGTGGGCGAACTTCGGGACGGCATCGACCGCACCCGGGAAGTTCCCGCCGGGGCGCTGAAGGAGACGACCCTGACCATGACCAGCCGGCTGGAGGACCTCCGCGGCTGCGATTTCTTCATCGTGGCCGTCCCCACGCCCGTGGACGACTGGAACCGCCCGGACCTGACGCCGGTGATCAAAGCCTCGGAATCCGTGGGCAAGGTGATCGGCAAGGGCAGCATCGTGGTGTATGAATCCACTGTCTTCCCCGGGGTCACCGAGGACGTGTGCGGGCCGATCCTGGAAAAGCAGTCAGGGCTGCGCTGCGGGGTCGATTTCAAGCTGGGGTACTCCCCCGAGCGCATCAATCCCGGCGACAAGGTCCACACGGTCGAGAATATCGTGAAGGTCGTCTCGGGGCAGGACGCCGAGAGCGCCGAGATCATCGCCGGAGTGTACGGCTCGATCATCAAGGCCGGCATCCACCGGGCCTCCTCCATCAAGGTGGCCGAGACCGCCAAGGTCATCGAGAATACGCAGCGTGACATCAATATCGCCCTGATGAACGAATTGTCCATCATCTGCGACCTGGTGGGGATCCGCACCAAGGAGGTGCTGACGGCCGCCCGCACCAAGTGGAACTTCCTGCCCTTTTCGCCGGGCCTGGTGGGCGGGCACTGCATCGGAGTCGATCCCTACTACCTCACCACCAAGGCGGAGGAGCTGGGCTACCATCCCGAGGTGATCCTCGCCGGCCGGCGCATCAACGACAGCATGGGCGCCTACGTGGCCCAGAAGCTGGTCAAGCTCATGGTCCAGGGCGGCCTCAAGGTCAAGGGGGCCCGCGTGGGCATCCTGGGCCTGACCTTCAAGGAGGACGTGCATGACATCCGCAACAGCAAGGTGCCGGACATCATCAAGGAGCTGAAGCAGTTCGGAATCGAGCCCATGATCCACGATCCCCTTGCCGATCCGGTGGAGACGCATCACGAGTACGGCCTGGAGCTCGCCTCCATCGACTCCTTCGCGAACCTGGACGCCCTGATCCTCGCCGTCAATCACGACCAGTTCCTGAAGGCCGGCCTCGGAAACATCCTCGGCCGCCTCAATTCCAGGGCGGTGTTCATCGACGTGAAATCCGTCTTCGAACCGGGCCAGTTCCCGGACAGCGTGACCTACTGGAGCCTTTGATGAGCCGTTATCAGGACCTCTGCACGCACCTCCGCCAGAGCCCCCGCACCTGGCTCGTAACGGGGGCGGCCGGCTTCATCGGTTCCAACCTCCTCCAACAGCTCCTGGAGCTGGACCAGGTGGTGGTGGGCCTGGACAATTTCTCGACCGGGCATCCCGCGAACCTGGAAAGCGTGAGGCAGGCGTCGAGGCCCGAGGCCTGGAAGCGGTTCACCTTCATCGAAGGGGACATCCGGGATCTGGAAACGTGCCACCGGGCATGCAAGAACGTGGACACGGTTCTCCACCAGGCGGCGCTGGGCTCCGTGCCCCGGTCCATCAAGGACCCGATCACGAGCCACCAGTCCAACGTGGACGGCTTCCTCAACGTGCTCGTGGCGGCCCGTGACGCCGGGGTGCAGCGGATGGTGTACGCGTCCAGCAGCTCGGTCTACGGCGACGACCCGGTCCTGCCCAAGGTGGAGGCCCGCACGGGCAACCCCCTTTCCCCCTACGCGCTGAACAAGGTCATCAACGAAGGGTACGCGGGGGTCTTCGGCCGGGCCTACGGGTTCAAGCCCATCGGCCTGCGCTACTTCAACGTGTTCGGCCCCCGCCAGGATCCGGAAGGCCCCTATGCGGCCGTGATGCCCAAATGGATCGCGGCCCTCCTCAAGGGGGAGGTCTGCCAGATCCACGGGGACGGGGAGACCAGCCGGGACTTCTGCTTCGTGGCCAACGCCGTCCAGGCCAACCTCCTGGCCGGGACCGCACCCGAGGAGGCCCTGGGCGAGGTTTTCAACGTCTCCTTCGGCGGGACCACCTCCCTGACCCAGTTGTACTGGATGATCGCCGAGCGGCTCCAGGCCATCCATCCCGAGGTGGCGTGCCCGGACCCCGTCTACACGCCCCCGCGGCCCGGGGACATCCGCCACTCCCAGGCGGATCTCTCCAAGATCAAGGCCATGCTCGGCTATGACCCCACCCATTCCGTGGCCGGCGGCCTGGACCATCTCGTGCCCTGGTTCGCCGGGCCGAACCCGTCCTGATGCGCGTCGCGGTACTTGGGAGCCAGGCCAAGGATCTTGTGAATTTCCGGGGACACCTCCTCTCGGAGTTGGCCAAGGCCGGGCATGAGGCGTTCGGCATTGCTCCAGAGGGGACGGCCGAGACGGCCGCCGCCCTGGACCGCCTGGGGGCCACCTTCATCCCCATCACCCTGGACCGCACGAGCCTGAACCCCTTCGGGGCGGTGCTCGACTTCTTCCGGCTGTTCCTCCGCCTCCGCGCACTGCGCCTGGACCTGCTGCTCTCCTACGAGCTGAAGACGGTCGTGTTCGGGACCCTGGCCGCATCGCTGGCCGGGATCCCCCGGCGTTTCGCAATGATCACGGGGCGGGGCACCACGCTGCAGGGACAGCCCGTGGGCTTCCGGGAGAAGCTTGTCCGCCGGGTCGTGAAGCGCCTGTACCGGACGGCCCTGCCGCGCACGCAGGGCGTCTTCTTCCAGAACCAGGACGACTGCGATTTCTTCGGATCCGAAGGCATGCTGCCGGCCCGCGTTCCCCGGAAGCTGATCAACGGATCGGGCGTCGATCTGGACCACTACGCCCCGGCTCCCTTCCCGGACGGCCCCGTGTCCTTCCTGTTCGTGGGGAGGCTGCTCCGGAACAAGGGCCTCCACGAATTCGTGGAGGCTAGCCGGATCCTGAAGGCGCGGGACGTTTCCTTCCGTTCCGCCATCCTGGGGCCCCTGGATCAGAACACGAACGGGGTCAAGGCCGGCGAGGTGGCGGCGTGGGTCCAGGGCGGGTTCGTCACCTACCTGGGCGAAGCCAAGGACGTGCGCCCCGTCCTCCGGTCCTCCCACATCATGGTGTTGCCCTCCTACGGGGAGGGGACGCCCCGGTCGGTGCTGGAGGCCATGGCCATGGGGCGCGGCGTGGTGACCACCGACAGCCCCGGGTGCCGGGAGACCGTGCGGGAGGACCGCAACGGCTTCCTGGTCCCGGTGGGCGACGCAGTGGCCCTGGCGGACGCCATGGAACGCCTTTCCAGGGACCCCGAACGGATCGCCCGCTTCGGGGCGGAGAGCCGTTCGATGGCCGAGACCCGCTACGACGTGAGGCTGGTGACGGCGGAAATCATGTCCTTCCTGGGAACTGCCCGTAGTCCCGGATGACTTTCGCAGGGTTCCCGCCGGCCACCACCATGGGGGGGATGTCCTTCACCACCACGCTGCCGGCAGCGAGGACCGAGCCTCTCCCGATGGTCACGCCCGGGAGGATGACCGACCCGGCTCCGATCCACACATGATCCTCGATCACCACGGGCTTGGGATCGCTGCGGGTGTTGATCCTGTTCTCCACATCGGGGAAGGACAGCAGGTGGCCGCTGGAATCGATGATCTGGCAATTGGCCGCGATAAGGCAGTGGTCGCCGATGGTGACGGACAGACAGGCGTGGATGCAGGTGCCATGGATCCGGGTCTTCGCTCCGATGGTGAGCCTCGCGCCCGGTTCATCCGCGAGGAGCTTGACCGGGGAGTGCATGTTCAAGTGGTAGCCCCGGTTGTCCGAATCCAGCGTTACCTGGTCTCCGATCACGAGGCTGGCCTCCGGATGGATGTCGATCATGGGGAGGCCGGCGAGATGGACGCGGCCCCTCAGCTGGATGTTGGGCCGGGAAGCCAGCCGCCTGAGGTACCATTTCCGCCGGAGCAGGAACGGCAGGCGCCCGGGGTTTCGGAAGATCACTTCGATGAGCGTGCCCAGCATCCGGTGGCCCTCCTCAAGGTCATGCCGCGGGGGATTCCAGCGCCCGCCTGTCGAGGAGCCGGTACATCGCATAGCTGGCGCCCAGGAAGATGATGCAGCTGCAGACGGACGTGGAAAGGGTGATGCCTGCGATCCCGTAGGTCTGGATGAAAAGATAGTCCAGGGCCGCGTTGATGGTGAAGCTGACGACGGCCGTCCACATGAGGAAGTGGTTCGCGCGCAGGGCCGTGAGGGTCCGCGTGACCAGGATGCCGCAGGCGGAGAAGGGGATCCGCAGGAGGTAGAAGATCTGGATCCGCACCACGAGGGCCGTGTCCGAGGCGTTGAACGAGCCGTTCTGGAACATGGTCCTGACGATGAAGGTGGAGAGCAGGATGAGGATGACCGTGGTGGGTACCGCGACGGCGAGGATGAGAGCGGTGTACTGGCGGAGGAAGCGGCGGATGCCCGTCCAGTTGTTGTTGGCGACCATCCGGGACAGCTGGGGCAGAATGGCCGTCCCCAGCGCGGTCCCGCCGAGGGTGAGCACGAGGCCCACCAGCTTGCTGCCGTAGCTCAGGGCCGAATTGCTGCGGGGTCCAAGGGTCGAGGCGAAGGCCTGGTCCACAAGGCCCATGCCGTTGACCAGGAAGGCCGCCGCGATGCACGCGCCATACTGGGCGCGCACCTTCCGGAATGCGGTGGTGACGCCGTGCCAGCGGGGCAGGAGGGGATGCCCCTTCCGGGCAAGCGCCATGCCCAGGACCACGGTTTCCAGCAGGACGCCAAGGACCGTGCCGAACAGGAGGGCATAGATGCCCCAGGCACGGCAGAAGAAGCTCAGCCCGAGGATGATGGCCAGGGGCTGGAGGGCGGGTGCGATGGCCACCAGGGCGAACCGTTCCCCGGCATTGAGGATGGCTCCCCAGGTCGTGGCGAACCCGGTCAGGAGCACCAGGGGAAGGGACCAGAGGGCGATGGTCCGGGTCAATTCCAGCTTGGCCGGATCGAATCCCCAGGCGATGAAGGGAAGCCAGAGCCGCACGGTCCAGGCCATGAGGAGCGTCAGTCCCCCGAGGAGGATGGTGTTCCACAGGAGGATCGTCGTGTAGAGGCGCTGGGCGGCCTCCTTGTTCTCCTTGTCCCGGATTTCGATGTAGGTGGGAATGAGGGCCGCGTTGAGGGATCCGGAAAGGATGCCCACGATGGTGCTCGGGAGCAGCAGGGCGACGATGAAGGCGTCGTAGTCCCCGCCCGTCCCGAAGGAGGCGGCCACGAAGGATTCCTTCAGGAGGGAGATGGCCTTGATGATGATGGTCATGGATCCCACCACCAGGGTGGCGCCCAGGACCCGCCGGTTCACGGAACCGGTCGTAAGCCGGCGCCAGCGCGAAAGCACCCGATGGAAGATGGACTCTTCCTCCGGCTGGGGAGCCTCCCCCTGGACCGGGGCGTCAGCGGTTCCGGCCATCTGCCCCTCCCGTGAGGGTGCCCAGGGCCGCCCTGAGGTGCATCTCCCCGATGGGGATGGGGCCGGAGTTCACGTAGGTTCCGTTTTCCCGCCGGAAGAGCGTGTCGCAGTAGACGTTGTTGAGGAGGAACGCATAGGACAGCTCGCCGATGACCCAGCGGTCCCCGCTCCGCATGAAATCGTAGGTCATACTGGTGAAACCATTCGAGTTGCTGATCTCCAGGGCCAGATCGCACGCATCGGCGGGCAGGTCCCCGAGCTCGGCCTTCTCCCAGATGCCGCTGCCGCTCGCCCGGAAATCACCGGGCCGGTTCTTCCGGGCGAAGGCCGACACCAGATCGGGTCCCAGCGTGGTGATCCGCCAGTCCCGGTCGATGTGGATGTATTCCTGGAAATAGGCGTAACGAGGCCAGGAGTCCCGGTAGCGGGCCTTGAGCTGGACGATGAGGTCGCCCTTGCGCAGACGCGGGAGGATGTAATAGTTCTCGACGATATCGCCCCAGATCCCCGGCTTCCGGAAGACCCGGTCCAGGAGACGCTCGGCGTCCCGGGGGGCGGCGATGAGCTGGACGCCCCCGGCCGAGGCGCCGCAGTGGGACTTGGCCACCAGGGGGTAGGCAGCCTGGGCCACGAAGCTCCGGGCCTCCTCCTCGCCGAAGAAGACCCAGGTGCGGGGGGTGGGGTATCCATGCTGGCGGAGAAAGAAGGTCTCGCGGATCTTGTCGTCGTAGAGCCACAGCATCCGGGAATTGGGGAAGCACGGGATGCCCATGGATTCGAGCATGGGGATCTTCGTCCGGGCCTCGGCCATGCCGCTGGTCTCGCCCATGACCAGGCGCCAGACGAACAGGTCCAACCCCTTGACCTGGTCCATCCAGTCGTCCGCGCCAATCCTGATCGGCCTGACCCCGAGTCCCAGGGCCGAGCAGGCCTTGGCGAATTCCGCCTGCCAATCCGGTTTCATGAGGTTGCATAGACCGACGTTCATGGGGCCCTCCTAGGACTGAGGCAGAAAGTGGAGTCGGCCCTGGGACGCGGAATCGGGCCCCGGCAAGCGCATTTGCGCCCGCACAGCCGGGCTGGTGGGCAGCAGGAAGAGCAGGGTGTAGATGATCTCGCCCTCAAAGGAGGTGAGCTGCGAGTGGCTGACGAACAGGAAAACCAGGTTGACCAGGGCGAAGGAGACGAGCACCCACCGGACCCTGGGCGTCGCCGGGGCGGTGAGGCATTTCCGCAGGTAGTAGGCGATCATCAGCATGAAGAGGCAGAACCCGAAGGGCCCCACATCCACCCATACGCCCAGGTAGGTGTTGTGGGTCCCGTTGTCCACGAGTCCCTTCTGGGTCATGACCGTCGGATGCTCCTCGTCGAACTGGGTTCCGATCATGGCATTGAGGCCGTACCCGTACCAGGGTTCCACGGCCACGACGGCCATCCAGTCATTGAACAGGTCGATCCGGGTGGCCTCGCCGCGTTCCGCCGTGTTGCTCTCCTTGACGTCCATCATCCGGGCGAAATAGGCGTTCGGGGACGAGGACCTGGACTCCTTGCGGAGGGCGCCGCCGAAGGTGAAGGCCAGGACCCCGGCGAGGATCAGCGCAAGGGCCACCATCCAGGCCTTGACGTTCCTCCGGTGGACGATGGCCATGTAGAGGAGGGTGATGACAACGAGGAGGATGGCTCCCTTGCGGCTGGCCGACAGGTAGAAGATGGGCAGGCAGCTCAATCGGCCCAGCAGGCCTGCCCAGGGGACGGCGAAGGCCGAGAAGATCAGGACCACCAGGCAGATGTAGGCGCCCAGGTTCGGGTTGCCCCAGAGGCCGCCATAGCGCTGGAAGCCGCCTTCCATCGCGGCCGAGCGCATGGTGACGGTCCGTACCACCGCATCCACCTGCGAGCTCAGGCTGGACAGGAGGAGCACCAGGATATTGATGATGACGGCGAACTGGATCGTGGTGGCGAAGGTCCGCAGGTTCCGGGGACTCGCGGAGAGGATCGCCATGGTGGCCCCGAGGAGCGCCGTGATGCCCAGGGTCTTGATGATGAAGTAGGTGTCCAAGCGGCCGGCCACGATGCTTCCCCAGGCGAAGTAGAAGCAGAGCCAGCAGAGGTAGGCGGCCAGCGGCCACATCAGGCGCCCCAGGGAAAGCCTGCTCCCGAAGGAGGCGATGATCAGGATCATCAGGCCCCAGAGAAGCCAGGTCGATACCCGCAGGTAGTGGGAGAGGAAGGGCAGCATGCCGGCCAGGACCATCATCACCAGGATGGAAAGGGCGCGGATCCGCCAGGACGACCCACCCGCTCCCTCGTCTCCAGCTCCGGTGCTCTCCGCGAACCCTGACATCCAGGCCTCCTCCGAAGTCATGCGACAGGCATCCGCCGGGCCGTTCATTGCGGGGGGTCCAGGCTCTTGAGAGCCTCGCCACCCAGTGGCCCGGCAAAACGGACCGCCGTTCCTTGTCCATTGTTCCTGGTGACGACGCCTTCCGCAATGAGCCCCGGATCCGTTGCCCCCTCCTCGGGCAGGGCCAGGGTGCAGGGGCTGCCCTCGGGCAACCCCGGACGGGGTTCCACCAGCATCCCCCCCCTGCTGATATTGTGGGCCTGCAAAACGGCCGAAGCTGCTCCCGGATGGGTTACCAGAACCGGCCGTTCCAGCGTGGTTCGGTCGAACGCGCGGCGTTCACCGGGCCGGATGGGCTTCACGGGGGGAGGGAGGAGCCCCAGGGTGGCCAGGATGACCTTGATATTGGAGCTGAAGGTGGCCTGCGCCGCGTACTCCAGGTTGATGCGGATCTTGTTGGGAAGGATATTCTCCTTGTAGAACGTTTCCGGATCCTCACAGTCCCGGAGGAGGTCGTTCTCGTAGCGGTAGGCGATGGACGCGGCGTCCGTGATCCCTGGCCTCAGCTCAAGCACCCGGGCCTGGTCCTTGGAATAGATCGAGACGTACCTGGGGACTTCGGGCCGCGGTCCGACCAGGCCCATGTCCCCGGTGAGGACGTTCACCAGCTGGGGCAGCTCGTCGATCTTCCAGGCGCGCAGCATGGCCCCCAGCCGCGTGATCCGCACGTCCCGGCCCACGGTGAGGAGCGGCCCCTTGCGGTCGGCGTCCACGGCCATGGTCCGGAACTTCAATATCCGGAATGGCCTGCCATGCCGGCCCACCCGCACCTGGCGATAGAAGACGGCCCCGCCGTCCTCCAGCTTGACGAGCAGCCCGACCAGCAGGAGAAAAGGCGAAAGGACAACCAGACCGAGCAGGGAGGAGAAGAAGTCGAAGAGCCGGATCATGGTCAGCGCAGGTGGGTCGCGACGATCTCTTCGATGGCGGAGCAGACATCATCAACATCCTGATCCGTGAGGCCCGGGTGCAGGGGCAGGGAGAGCATCCTGGAGAACGCGTCGAAGGCCACGGGGCAGTCCTCGGGGCGGTAATGGTACTTGTCCCGGTAGAAGGGTTGCATGTGCACCGGGAGGTAATGGACCGACGTGCCGATCTGGCGGGCCTTCAATTCCTCGATGAACGCGTTGCGTTCGATGGTTAGCTTTTCCGGGCGCAAGCGGAGCACATAGAGGTGCAGGCTGGACTCCACGTCCGCGTCCTCCACGGGGAGTTGCAGCTCCTCCAGCTTGCCGAGCCTGGCATTGTAGGCGTTCCAAACCTGGCGGCGGCGGGCCTGGAACCCTTCCAGGCGCGCGAGCTGGGCCAGGCCGAGGGCCGCCTGGATATCGGTCATGTTGTACTTGAAACCCGGCATCAGGACCTCGTAGTACCAGGATCCGGACCGGTCGAAGCGCTTCCAGGCCTCCTTGTCCATGCCGTGGTGGCCGATCATGCGGGCCCTGCCCATCAGCTCCTCGGCGCCGGTGAGGCACCCGCCCTCGGCCGTGGTGAGGTTCTTGGTGGCGTAGAAACTGAAGGAGGCCAGGTTGCCCCGGGAGCCCACCCGTCTCCCCTTGTAGCTGGCGGGGAGCGCATGGGCCGCGTCCTCCAGGATCTGGAGCCCGTGAAGGTCCGCCAGTGCGAACAGCTCGTCCAGCTGGGCGGGGTGCCCTGCGTAGTGCACGGGCATGATGGCCCGGGTGCGGGGGGTGATGGCCCGGGCCGCGGCCTGGGGATCGATGCAGAGGGTTCCGGGCAGGACATCCACCAGGACCGGTTTGGCGCCCACGTGCTCGCAGACGTTCGCCGTCGCGCAGAAGGTCAGGCTGGGCACGATGACCTCGTCGCCGGGCCCGACGCCCAGCACCACCAGGCCCACATGGAGCCCCGCAGTGCAGGAATTGAAATTGACGAGGCCGGGGGCGCCCAGGTAGGCCTTGAGCTCAGCCTCGAACAGCCGGGTCTTGGGACCGGTGGTGATCCAATCCGACATCAGCGTGTCCATGACTTCGGACCGCTCGGTGTCCCCGATGGAAGGTGGGCTGAACTGAAGGAAATTCCCTCTCACGCTGGTGCCTTTCGGTCAAACGAATCGTCCGGGACGGAATGAACCCTGGGATCACTCAGGCTTTTAACAAGCCATCAATCAGCATATTCCATTAATCAAGATATTACATCTGGTAAACCGGGCCCATGAATTTCTCAGGATATTTTCAGGGGGCCCACTCTGCGCATAAAACAAACGAAAGAAGAGAGTTATAAAACCAACCCAGGCGTCATTTATCCTCTCCCTGACCTTGATTCCGGGGCAGCGTGCATTTCCTGCTGGCCTTGGCCCGTCAGGGCGGGTATTTTCCGAATCGTCTCCAGGCCCGCCGGACCCGGCCTCCCCGGCGGGCACCTGCCCAGGTGGAGCCGGGCGTTCATACCCTCGGCCGGGACGGGGTTCCACGGCGCGACCCGGAATTCACCAACGCTTGTCTTGCGTGGCCTGGGGATGGGCCGTTAGACTGGGATCTTGAACGTCTCAACCCCTTGAGCGTTTGATCGTCCGATTTTCCCCCCATCTTTCTCACTTGGGTGAATTAATAATTCCGTATTCCTGGAGCCCAGCCTTCCCGTTTCCGGGAACCGTTCATCCACGCAAGGCGCAATTGGCTTTGTCGCCACACCCTGTTGAAGATCTGCCCTTCCTCGGGAATCGCCCGTCCGATCACTGTCGCCGAAGGTAAACCATGGCGGTTAAGGCACCAAATTGTGAAACTAAACCGGACCTGGGCCAGGGTGGACCGGCGGCCCCACCGCGAAATCCCACCGTGGGCCTGCGGATGGCCATCTTCGTCAACCACCTGATCGATGGAGGGGCGGCCAGGGTCGCGGTGAATCTGGCCCGGGCCTGGTCGGAGCAGGGAAGGCGGGTGACGATCCTGACCTCCGATTCGGGCGAGCATCCCCCCTTCTACGAACTCGATCCCCGGGTTGCGCACCTGCCGCTTGGCCTTCGATCCGATTCCAGCAATATCCTGGACGCATCCTGGTCGAATATCTGGCGGTTGATCCGCCTCCGGAGGGCCTTGAAGGCCATCCGGCCGGACATCCTGGTGTCCTTCCTGGACCGCAACAATGTCCTAAGCCTGCTCGCTTCGCGGGGGATGTCCGGCCTGCCTGTCATCGTCTCAGAGCGCACGGACCCAAGTGGACGATCCATCGGACGTGCATGGAATGGCTTGCGCCGTCTGGCCTACCCCTGGGCCGACTGCGTCGTGGTCCAGACGACCCACGCGCTGAATTTCTTCTCCCGTGCCGTGAGGTCCAAAGGCAGGGTGATCCCCAACCCGGTGGTGCTGCCTCCGGCGGATCCGGAGCCTGGACCGCGGGGGCCGAGGCGGGTCGCGATCACCCTTGGCCGGCTCAGCAAGGTCAAGGGCCATGACATGCTCATCCAGGCCTTCGCTGCGATCGCGGGCGACTTCCCGGACTGGGACCTGGCGATCTATGGGGAGGGTCCGGAGCGCAGGGCCTTGGAAGGGGAGATCCAGTCGTACGGACTGGGGGACCGGATCCTGCTGAAAGGTGCGACGGAACAGGTCGGTGGCTGCCTGCGGGCCGCCGATCTGTTCGTATTCCCCTCGCGGACGGAGGGCTTTCCCAACGCCCTGGCGGAGGCGATGGCATGCGGCCTTCCCGTCGTGAGTTTCGACTGCGAGAGCGGCCCTTCGGAATTGATCCGGGATGGCTCGAATGGCCTGCTGGTGCCGCCCCAGGATGTGCCGGCCTTCTCCCGGTCCATGGCGAGGCTCATGGCCTCCCCCGAGGAGCGGACCCGGATGGGCGCCGCTGCCAGGGATGTGCTGGAGCGGTTCAGCGAGGACAGGGTGATGGAGATGTGGGAGTCAGCCATCCAGGCTGCGATTCGGGCCCGCGGTATTAGGAGTGCGTCATGAACCGCCCTCCCTGTCAGACTCAGTTCAAGGGTTTTCGATCATGTTCTTTTGTCACCGTGGCAATCGACGAGGAGAGGCGGCTCGGCCTGATGGGCAGCCCGAACGCGTCCGTCAGGCCTCACGCATGCGTTGAAGGAGCTCGAGTTCATGCCTGAAAATCAGTATCTGCTTCGTTTCGATGACATCTGCCCAACCATGAACTGGGCGAACTGGGAATTGATCGAGCAAGAGCTTGTGAAACACAACGTGCGCCCCATCCTCGCTGTCGTTCCCGACAACCGGGACCCCTCGCTCATGACCGACCCCCCCGCCCCCGACTTCTGGGATCGGGTCCGGAAGTGGCAGTCGATGGGCTTCACGATCGCCATCCACGGCTTCCAGCATGTGTACGTCAACCACAACAAGGGCCTGATGAGGCTGACGCCCAACAGTGAATTCACCGGCCTACCCTACGAGGTCCAGAAGGAAAAGCTTGTCAGGGGGCTGGCCATCTTCTCGGAACAAGGCGTGGTGGCCGACGCGTTCGTGGCGCCCTCCCACTCCTTTGATGCGACCACCCTCAAGATCCTCGTGGAACTCGGGTTGAAGGTCGTCTGCGACGGCCTCTGGCCCTGGCCCCACACGGACGCGGACTCGATCTTCTGGGTGCCCCAGCAGCTTTGGCGGTTCAGTGCGAAGTCTTCGGGGGTCTGGACGGTCTGCAACCACCACAACCGGTGGTCGCCCGAGTACATGGCCGTATTCAAGAGGGACCTTGCCACCTATGCGCCCCGAATGACCGATGTGGCCACGCTCACCAAGCTCTACCGGGACCGGCCGCTCACCTTCGGTGACCGTTTCATCGCGATGCAGGACCTGATCTGGAACCATCGTGTCCTGCCGGCGATGGGCCGGTTGAGGCGCCTTATCTTCAAATCCAGGCGAAGCACATGAGTCGGGAACGGCCCCGGCTGCTTTTCCTCATCAATTCGTTGAACCCCGGGGGAGCCGAAAGGCAGCTCCTGGAGCTGGTTCGCTCACTCGACCGGGACCATTTCGAAGTCCAGGTGGTGGTGACGTACGATCAAACGGACGAGTCGAAAGCCGGGTTCTACCGGGAGATGAGCGCAATCCCCGGGGTCACCCTGCTAAGCCTGCACAAGCGGAGGGGCCCCCTGGGCTACGGGTCCTCCCTGCTTCGCCTCCATCGGCTGGTACAGCGGTTCGACCCCCATATCCTCCACGGATACATGGAAGGGAATCTGCCCGTCCTGCTCATTGGGAGCCTTTCCCGGAAGCGGGTCGTCTGGGGCATCCGCCGAACCAGCGCCGACCTGTCCAAGATGGACCGGATCTCCCGTATCCTCCAGGAGGTCATGGTCTACCTCTCGCCCTTCACGGATCTGGTCATCTTCAACTCCGAGGCCGGACTTCGCAACCACGCGCAGTTCGGAATGCGGGCACCGCGCATGGGGGTCGTGCCCAACGGCTTCGATGTGGAGACCTTCCGGCCCGACCCGGGCGCGGGGGCGCAGCGGCGGGAGGCCTGGGGCATCCCCGGGGAGGTGCCCCTGGTGGGCATTGTCGGCCGCCTGGACCCGGTGAAGGACCATCCCACCTTTCTGCGCGCGGCCGCCCGGATTGCGACGAAATGGCCCACCGCCCGGTTCGTTTGCGTGGGGAATGCCCCTGAGCCCTATGCCCGCACCCTGAGGGACCTGGCCGGGTCCCTGGGGATAGGCGAACGGGTGCACTGGCCAGGCGTCTGCCAGGATATGAAGAGCGCCTACAATGCCCTTTCGCTGCTGATCCTGGCGTCCACCGACGAGGGCTTCCCCAATGTCCTCGGGGAGGCCATGGCCTGCGGCGTCCCGTGCGTGACGACCCGAGCCGGAGATGCCGAGGCCCTGGTGGGGGACACGGGACTGGTGGTGGACATGGGCGACCCCGGCGCCCTGGCCGAAGCCGCCTCCATCCTCCTTGCCGAGTCCGCGCCGTTGAAAGCGGCCCGGGCTGCCGCCGCGCGGGCGCGGGTCTGCTCCGTCTACAGCACGGAAGCCCTGGCCCGGAACACCGAGAACCTGCTGGCCTCCCTCCTCTAGGAGCCGCCCCTCTCGTACTTGTAGTCGAATTCGTATTTGTAGTAGCCATAAAGCCCGCCAACCTTGACCAGCTTTATGTCATTGAAGAGGCACCCCTTCAGCTTGCCCTCCAGGTGCCGCAGGCGGTTCTGGCAGGTCTGGATCTCCTCCAGGGGATGCTTGCCGTATTTGGCCACCAGCAGGATGGTGTCCGCCTTGGACCCCAGGACGATTGCGTCGCTCACCGGGAGGATCGGCGGGGCATCCACGATGACAAAATCGAAGGCCTCCGAGACCTGCCCCATGAACTCGGAGAAGGAAGGGGACATGAGCAGGACCAGGGGGTCCGGCGGCAGAACGCCTGTGCTGAGAAGGCTGAGCCCCGGAATGGGCGTGGTCTTGAGGAGGGTCTTCCAGTCGGCGCGCCCCGTCAGGGCCTCCGACAAGCCTCCCGCCCGCCCCTTGATTCCGAACGTGCGGTGCAGGTTGCCTCGCCGCAGATCTGCGTCCACCAGCAGCACCTTGGCTCCTCCCTGGGCCAGGACGGCGGCAAGGTTGGTGCTCACGAAGGACTTGCCCACCTCGGGGGAAGGGCCGGTGATCAGCACGATGCGGTTGGTGACGTCCTCCATCATGAAATGCAGGACGGTGCGCAGGCTCCGCATGCTCTCCGTGGCGATGTCCTCGGGTTCCCCCATGGCCAGCAGGTGGGTGCCCTGGGCGTGCCTCCGGATGGCCCGGTTGAAGTTATCCTGGGACTCCGAGTGGGGGATGGTCACCAGGATCGGGAGGCCCAGCTTGGCCTCGATGATCCTGTGGTCCTCGACCCCCCTGCGCATGAGCCGGCGGATGATGGCCATTCCCACTCCGACCGTGGTTCCGATGAACAGGAAAAGGACCATCAGGACCTTCTTCCTGGGGGCGATGGAGTCGAAGGGCGGAATGGCGTAGTCCACCACCCGGGCGTTGCCTACGGATCCTGCCAGGGTGTTCTGGAGCTGCTGGATGCTGGTGAGCAGGGAGGTGTACATTTCGGACTTCACCTGGGCATCCCGCGTCAGCCGGACGATTTCCTGCTGGGCCTTGGGGAGGGCGGACACCCTGCCGGAAGTGCGGGACAGTTCCTGCTGGAGATGGGCGATCTGCTGGTCGGTGGTCGTGACGAGGTCGGAATGCTCCGTATAGGTCCTGAGGAGTTCCTGCCGCCGCTGCTTCAGGGTCGAGATCTGGGCCTCCAGGGACGCGCCCTGCTGGAGGAACACCTCACCCTCCCTGGCCAGGTCCAGGGCGCCGTTCTGACGGCGGTAGTCGTTCAATCGGCTCTCCGCTTCGGAGAGCTGGGCCTGGAGGGCGGGTCGCTGATTCTGGAGGAGGATGAGAGCCTTGGAAGAGTCGCCGGATTTGCGTTCAATCGTCTGGCGAACGTACTGGTTGAGGATCTCATTCAGGATCAGGGCTGCCTGGTCGGGGTCGGGATCCGTCAGGGAGAGGCCGAGGAGGTTGGACGACTGGTTGGCATTCTTCCCCCGTTCCTCCACCATGAGGCCGAGCCGGAGGCTGTTGATGGCGTCCACCGTGGGGCGCATGGAGAGGGAGAACTCCTGGCCCGGCTTCCCGCGGAGGGTGCGCACCTTCAGCTTCATCGGCCAGCCATTCCAGGTGGCGCTCAACCGCTCGCCGGGCTTGCCTTCAGCCAGGACGGAACCATCCGGGCCGCTCCACCGGTAGAGTCCCCCTGCCAGGGCGGTCAGCTTGAAAAGGGTCCCCCTGGCTTTGTCCGGCACTTCGAAGGAGGTCACCTCCACTTTCGGCCGGGTGAGGGGGTTCCGGTTGAGGAGCTTGCCCACCAGGGGGGTGAGCACGGGCGCGGCTTGGATGTCCAGGCCCAGGTTGGTCACGACCCGGCCGAGCACGAGGTTGCTCTTGACGATCTCGATTTCGCCCTGGGCCACGGTCGTCTGGGCGAAGACCCCTTCCATCTTGGTGAATTCCGCGGTCTGGGTGCTGTAGCTCTTGGCCGTTTCCGTCTGCAGGAGGCCTTCGACCTGGTAGATGGGGGTGGCCGAAAGGACATAGAGGAGCCCCACGGCCCCAAAGAGGAACACTGAACCCAGAATCAGGTACCGCCCCTCCCACAGGTTGGCGAAAACCTCGCTCAAGTTGAATTCATCCGCCTTGTCCTGGGCGGCCAGGGGAGCTGGAACCCCCACTTGGGAAAAGGGGGGCCTGTTGGGGTTGGGGGCGGAGGCGTTGTTCATGAAGACCTTTGCTTGGGAACCACGTGAATCAGCCAGTCGTCGACGGACTGGCGAATTTGCTTGAGAACCTGCAGGAAGACGTCGGGCCCCTTCCGGAACGGATCCGGAATTTCCCGATCGGGGGACGGCCGCCAGTGCCCGAGGAGGAAGATGCGCCCATGGGCGCTGGGGACCCTTCTCTCGCAGTCCTTTTTCTGGCGTTCGTCCATGACGAGGATGAGATCCGTCTCCAGCGCGAGGGCAGGAGTGAAGTGCCTGCCCCGGTGGCTCCCGATGTCCAGGCCCTCGGCTGCCATCAGCCGGGCCGCTTCCGGATCGGCAGGGTAGTCCTCCAGGGCCCCGAGTCCGGCGGACCCGATGGTCAGCCCCTCCCCCGCGCCGGCCTTGAGCAGGGCCTCCGCCATGGGGCTTCGACAATGGTTGCCGTCGCAGACTACGAGAATGGACTCGATCAAAAGGGGTGAATTCAGGAGACGACCTTTGGAGGATGTTGGGGCGGGCATGGCCGGGTGGATCGTTCGCCTAGAGGCGCTTCTTGAAATAGTAGACCTGCGCCCCGGTGGAGGCCCCGGCCGTGACGGCGTTGATGGTGGGCATGAGCAGGTTCATCACGCGGCTGAACCGCACCAGCGTGCCGGCGTCGACGTAGACGATGTCCCTGGGATTCAGGGCGAACTTGTCGGCCAGGATCATGGAGGCGGGGTTGCGGGCGTCCAGGTGGAAGACGTCCACCTTGTTGGCCGCACCGGCGGAACGGATGACGTAGATGGAGGTCGCGTCCGCGCTGCTGACCTGGATTCCGCCCACTTCGGAAATGGCCTTGGCAAGGCTGAGCTTGCCGTGGACGAGGGGGATGTTGCCCGGCCGCATGAGTTCACCCATGAGGTACACCGGTTCCTCGCTGGCGTTGGGGATCTGCAGGGAGTCGCCGTCCTGGAGCAGGATCTGCCCAGAGGCATTGCCCATGGCCATGAGGGCCTGGAAATTGAGCATCCAGGACTTCGAGCCCCGGGTCAGCACCATGCGGCTGTCATCCGCGGCGGGCAGCAAGCCGCCGGCCCGATTGATGGCCTCGGCGAGGGTGAAGGGGACGTCCGTAACGGGGTAGATGGCCGGGTTCCGCACCTCGCCGCCCACGTAGACCTTCTGGGAACGGTAGACCAGGACCTTCACGTCCACCTGGGGATTGCGCAGCGACTTGGCCAGCTGGGTGGTGAGGGCGTCGCGGACCTGGCTGATGGTCATGCCCTGGACCTTCAGCTTGCCCACGTAGGGGAAGAAGATGTACCCCTCCTCGTCCACGAGGTTGCCGTACGAGGTGTCGGTGCGGTTGGGCCCCATGGGGAGGGAGATCTCGGGGTGATCCCACACCGTCACGAGCAGCACGTCCTGGGAACCCACGTGATAGACCTGGGCCCGATCGGACACGAGGGCCGAGAGATCCACCGGGACCGCGGGGCGCGCGGCCTGACGGTTGACCAGTTCCGGCGATACGGGATGCAGCGTGACGGCAAGACCTCCCACATCCTCGGGCCGCTCATGGCTGTTGGGCCGGGAGGTGAGCTTCATGCCCGGAGCCTGGCAACCGGCCAGAAGCGTCAGGGCCAGCAGTCCCAGGCCGAGGCGGAACCTCAGGGGGGCCACCCGGACCGGAATGGATGAAGGAACTTGAGCGTGCCCCAGGGTTCGCAACACGATGCGCTCCAAAGAAAAAAACGGCCAGGTGGATTGTTGTGGTTTCTAGTATGCCATCAGATGTAAGCGCGAAGGCCCAGGGTTTCCGGAGACCTGAAATCGATCGGGGCGGCGGGCGCCACGATTTTCCCGTTGACCGGCGTCGCCTCGGCATCGAGGTACCGGCCGAGGCCGTGGGGGGAGGGCTGGAAGGTGGGAATCAGCTCCATGAAGCACCGGAGCATTTTCGGGTAGCAGGTCTCGCCTTCGCCGTCCAGGATCTCCCGCAAGACGGCGAGCCCCTCCCGCAGCCGTTCGGGATCCACAGGGAACTCCTTGGCCTCAAAGACCTTGGGATGGACGGTGGTGCGGGATACGCGGCCTTCGGTGAAGAGCTCCTCCACCAGCTTCTCGCCGGGCCGGACCCCCGTGAAGCGGATGTCCACGTCCACCCCCGGGGAGAACCCGGACAGGCGGACCATTTCCTCGGCCAGGTTGACGATGTGCACGGGTTCGCCCATGTCCAGGGCGAAGACCTTGCCCGTGTCGCCCAGGATGCCCGCCTGGAGGACCAGTTGGGCCGCCTCGGGGATGGTCATGAAGTAGCGCACCATGTCCGGGTGGGTGATGGTGACGGGTCCGCCGCCCCGGATCTGGTCCCGGAAAAGGGGGATCACGCTGCCGCGGCTGCCCAGGACGTTGCCGAACCGCACGCTCACGAACTTGGAGCCGGGGCACTCGATCGCGGCCCGGGCCACCAGGAGCTCGCCCACGGCCTTGGAGGCCCCCAGCATGTTCACCGGATTGACGGCCTTGTCGGTGGAGACGTTCACGAAGATCCGCGTGCCGCAGGCCTTGGCGGCCTCGATGACGTTGCGGGTGCCGAAGATGTTGTTCTCGATGGCCTCCTCGGGGTTGGCCTCCAGGAACGGCACATGCTTGTGGGCGGCGGCGTGCAGGACGACCCGGGGCCGCCACTTCTCGAATACCTGGTGGAGGCGGGCGGGGTTGCGGATGTCGCACAGGGCGATCTCCACTTCCTGGTTCGGGAAGAGGTTGACCAGCTGCCGCTGCACCTCCCAGAGGCTGTTCTCGCCGCGGCCCAGCAGCACGAGCTTGCCGGGGTGGATGTCGGCCACCCGCCGGGCCAGTTCGCTTCCAATGGAACCGCCCGCGCCGGTGATGAGGACCACCTGGTTGTCCAGGGCCTTCCGGATGGCCTCCGTGTCGAGGGTGATGGGATCCCGGCGCAGCAGGTCCTCGATGGCGATGTCCCGCACCTCGGGCTTCCAGGGCCGGTCGCCCACGAGGTCCATGATGCCGGGGACGGTCTTGAGCTTGATGCCCTCGGTCATGACGATCTTGGACAGTTCACGCAGCCGCGCTCCGCGCACCCCCGCCATGCCCAGGATGACCTGGGAGACGTTCTGTTCGCGGATGATCAGCGGAAGGAGCGTGGTCGGGCCCAGGACGGGGATGCCCAGGATTCTCAGCCCCTGCTTCTCCAGGTCGTCGTCGATGAAGCCCAGCACGTTGCAGCGCAGGCGCGGATGCTCCCGCAGCTCCTGGCAGAGCAGGACGCCCGCGCGTCCCGCGCCGATGATGAGGGTCCGCTCGGCCAGCATCCCGCCGGGCACCACGGACGGATGCGAATGGCGGCGCTGGTGGATGGCCAGGGCCGCCATGCGCACCACCACCCAAAGGATGCCGGTGATGAGGCTGGCGCCCAGGACCACGTCCGGGCGGACATTGTCCGTCCAGCCGCCCCGCACCAGGCAGAGGGTCATGTTGGTGCCCGCAAGGGTGGCGGTGCCCAGGACAAGCCATCGGGCGTCGTGGATGTCCATGGCCCGGTAGTGCTGGGTGTGGAACCGCAGTCCCAGGTTGATGAACATGGCGATGAGCACGAAGGCGACCATGCCGCGCCCGAAGTTCACGCCCTGCAGGAGGACGCTTGACGCCACCACGAAACCTAGGCAAGCGACAAAGGTGTCGAGGGCGACCTTCACGACCTTGCGGACGTGAGGCCCCTTCAGGAACCGGTTGCCGGCCTGTCCATCTTCAGCCTGGGGAGGGTCGGTGGTTTCAGCCATGGCTAGGATCTCCGGACTTCAAAGAACGAGCCGTTCGGGAATGTGACGAGAACTGTCTTCCATTTGGTTGCGACATCGGTGAACCTGCTGGATCCGGGGGCTGCATTGGGTTGAAAAACGGAAGCAATTGAGTCGCAAGGGAGGCCTGTCGGATTCGGGTGCAACAGGGAGGTCTTGAATTATTCTTCATACCAGACCTTTTGTGGCAAGCGGTATTTTGGTGCACCGTCTGCCCGGCGATGCGGCGAGGGGCCTCCCGGGGGATAGATGCAACCGGCCGGCACCAGGGGCGGGCGTCAAATGAACAACGACTCCCAATCAATTCATTGGGGCACGATGCACAAGGAAAAGTAATTCATTTTTGGTGATTCCACCATCTTCTTTTACAAATAGTCTGGAAAGTATGCTTTGCCCGGAATGCGACCCGGTAGACGGGAACCCCCAGGAGCACCAGGGCCATGCCGGGCCACGTGTAGGATGGGCGGTAAACAAGCAAAACAGCGATGAATGCGAGGGCGCCCGCCAGGTAGATGAGGGGCGGGAACGGATAGGCGAAGATCTTCACCGGCCGTTCCAGGGTGGGCCGCTTCCATCGGAGCACGAAGATTCCGGCTACTGTCAATACATAGAAGAGGGTGGCGGCCACCATGGAGAATTCAAGAAGTTGGGCATAGCTCCCGGTGAGGGTGAGGAGGCAGGCCCAGGCCGCCTGGAACCCCATGGCCCAGGCCGGAACCCCGAACCGGTTCAGGCGGGCAGCCAAAGAGAAAAACAGACGGTCGGCCGCCAGGGTCTGGTAGAGCCGGGATCCGGCCAGCACCAGGCCGTTGGCGCACCCGAAGGTGCTGACCAGGATGGCCAGGGCCATGGCGCGGGACCCGGCCGGGCCGAACAGGGCGTTGAGGGTGGCGGTGCCCACCCGGTCCCCCGGCGCCGAGGCGATCCCCCCGGGACCCAGGATCCGGAGGTAGACGGTGTTGGCCAGGAGGTAGAGGCCCAGCACCAGGAGGGGGCCCACCAGCAGGGCCAGGGGGATGGACCTGCGGGGCTCCCGGATCTCCGAAGCGATGAAGGTGACCGAGTTCCAGGAATCCGACGAGAACAGGCTGCCACTCTGGACCACCAGCAGGGCGGCCAGGAAGGGCAGGGCGCCCGGGACCGCCGCCCCGGGCGGGTGGGCGGGGGCGTCGGCCAGCAGCCCCACGAGGATGAGGGCCGCCAGGCTGCCCAGCTTGGCCACCGTGAAGACGTTCTGGATCCAGACCCCGATGCGCCCGCCATAGGCGTTCACCACGCTCAGGAGGACGATGACCCCGATGGCCGCCAACCGGGCCGGGGTCAGGCCCAGGTGGTAGGGGCCCACCACGATCCCCGGCACCACCTCCAGGGCCCGGACCTCCAGGGGCCCCACCAGGTAACGGGTCTCGCTCACGGCGGGCAGGAAGGTCCCCAGGAACTTCCCGAAGGCCATGGCCACCGCGGCCAGGGCCCCGGTCTCGATGATGAGGAAGGTGGTCCATCCATAGAGGAAGGCCACCAGGCGCCCGTAGCTCTCCTTCAGGTACACGAACGGGCCCCCCGCCGTGGGGAAAATCCCCGCCAGCTCCCCGTAGGAGTGGGCCCCCAGGAGGGTGAGGACGGCCGTGAGGCCCCAGGCCAGGAGAAGGAAGGCGCCCGTGCCCCCGGTACGGACCATTTCCGCGGGGACGATGAAGATGCCGCTGCCGATCATGGAGCCGGCGATGAGCATGGTTGCGGAAAAGGGGCCGATGTGGCGCTGATACGCATTATTCATAAATAATCCATAAATTAACAAGATGCCCGCTCCCGCTCTCCGGTTCCATGGCATGGCGACGGATTTCCTCCTAGGCTGGAACCATGGCCCGATCCCGCACTTCCACCCGTCTTGCCGCCGCAGTGGCCCTCCTGGCCCTGCTGCCCCTGTCGGGCCTCTGGCTCTGGAAGCGCCAGGGTCCCCTGGTCGCCCAGTCCATGCTCCTGGTGAAGCGGGGCACCACGGTGGACGCCCTGGCCGACCAGATGGAGCGCGACGGCCTCATCCGGAGCGCCGCCCTCTTCAAGCTCTGGGCCCGGGCCCGCAAGCTCCAGCTCATCCGGGGCGAGTACACCATCGAACCCCGGGCGTCCCTGGCCGACGTGGCCGGAAAGCTCAAGCGGGCCGACATCCACTACACCAACATCGTCCTCCCCGTGGGGGCCCACGGCTGGGCGATCCAGCGCCGCCTCCGGGACTTCGTGCCCGAAGACGTCTTCTGGACCCTGTGGAAGAGCCCCCGCCTGGCGAAGACGGCCGGCTTCCCCGAGGCGGAGACCCTGGAGGGGCTGCTGGCCCCGGCCACCTACCGCGTCAACCACGCCCAGGAGCCCGAGGAGATCCTCCTGGCCATGGCCGAGGCCTTCCGGGACAAGGTGCTGCCAAGCCTGGAGGGAGGTGCCCTGCCGCCCTACCAGACGCTCATCCTCGCCAGCCTTGCCGAAAAGGAGACCCGCCTGCCCGAGGAGCTCACCAAGGTCGCCGGCGTCTACGCCCAGCGCCTGAAGATCGGCATGCGTCTCCAGTGCGACCCCACGTCGCTCTACGCGAGGTGGGCCTCCGGGGACCTGCGGTTCACGGCCCCGACCCCCGAGGACATCCACCGCGCCAGCCGCTTCAACACCTACACCGTGGGCGGCCTGCCCCCCACCCCCATCGCCATCCCCAGCGCCGCGGCCATCGAGGCCGCCAAGGTCCCCCAGATGGGCAGGGACCTCTATTTCGTCGCCACCGGCAGGGGCGGCCACTCCTTCGCCCCCAGCCTGGCCGAGCACAACCGCAACGTGGGCGTCTACCGCAAGGAAGTCAAACGCCAGAAGAAGGCGATGGCCCTCCATGGCTAGGACACGCCTGGATCTGCTCCTGGTGCAGCGGGGCCTCTGCGAGACCCGCAGCAAGGCCGCCGCGCGGATCATGGCCGGCGACGCCCTGGTGGACGACCGCCCCGTCACCAAGGCCGGCGCCCTGGTGGCCGAGGAGGCCGTCCTGCGCCTGCGGGGCGAGGCCCTCCCCTTCGTCAGCCGGGGCGGCCTGAAGCTGGCCCATGGCCTGGAGGCCTTCCGGGTGGACCCCGAAGGCCGCGTCTGCTTCGACGCCGGCGCCTCCACCGGCGGATTCACGGACTGCCTCCTCCAGCGGGGCGCCACCCGCGTCTACGCCGTGGACGTGGGCACCAACCAGCTCCATTGGAAACTCCGCAGCGACCCCCGGGTCGTCTCCATGGAACAGGTGAACCTCCGCCTGTGGGACCCCGCCCTCGTGCCCGAGCCCTGCTCCCTCCTGGTGGCCGACCTCAGCTTCATCTCCCTGCGCCTGGCCATCCCGCCCATCCTCCCGTCGCTGGCCCCCGGCGCCGACGCCATCCTCCTGGTGAAGCCCCAGTTCGAGGCGGGAAGGGACGACGTGGGCTCGGGCGGCATCGTGAGGGACCCCGAGGTGCACGGGCGGGTGAAGCGGGAGATCTGGGACTTCTTCCTGGAGAGCGGGCTGAGGCCGCTGGCGTGGGACGTGAGCCCGATCCTGGGGGGGGAGGGGAACAAGGAGTTCCTGCTGCACCTCAGGCGGGTCTGAGCGCCTGCCGGATGTCCCGCACTTCCAGCCTGGCCAAGGGGCTTCCGTCCCGTGCGACCCGGATCATCGCCTGCCTCCTAGACGGGGTACGCGACCTGGGTGAGCCGCTCGGAGATCTTCCAGAGCCGGCCCTGGACCTCTTCGTCCACGGCGCGCGCGCTGGGCCTGACCCGCACGGGCGCGCCGACCATCTCGGCATATTCGGCGGGGCCGTAGTAGGCCGCCCCCGCCGCTTCCGGGTCCACGGCGGCCCGGAGCAGGGGCAGGGCCCCCTGGGCGGCGTCCTGGCTCAGGAAGGCGCCGAACGTGGTCATGAAAAAGCGCATGAAGGGGTTGCGCGTGGCGTGCCGCTGGAGTTCCGTGCGGGACCAGCCGGGGTGGGCCGCCACCGCCAGGGTGGAACTCCCGGCCCGGGCCAGGCGCCGCTGGAGTTCGAAGGTGAACATCAGGTTGGCGATCTTGGACTGGGCGTAGGCGGCCCAGGCCTTGTAGCCCCGGGCGAACTGCAGGTCCTCGAAGCGGATCCGCCCGAACTTGTGGGCGCCGCTGCTCATGGTCACCACCCGGGAGCCCGGGGTCGCCCGGAGCAGGGGCAGCAGGTGGCCGGTGAGGGCGAAGTGGCCCAGGTGGTTCGTGCCGAACTGCAGCTCGAAGCCTTCGGAGGTGCGGCTGAAGGGGGGGATCATCACGCCGGCGTTGTTGATGAGGAGGTCCAGCCTGCCGTGGCGCTTGAGCACGGTGCGGGCGGCCTCGCCCACCGAGTCCAGGGAGCTCAGGTCCAGTTCCACGCGCTCCAGGGAGGCCCCGGGGTGGGCGGCGAGGATGGACTGCTCGGCGCCCAGGGCCCGCTCCAGCCGGCGGCAGGCGAGGATCACGTGGGCGCCGCGGCCCGCCAGGGCCTTGGCGGCCTCCAGGCCGGTGCCGGAATTGGCGCCGGTCACCAGGGCCACCCGGCCGGTCTGGTCGGGGATGTCCGCTACGCCCCAGGCCTGGGGAATTCCCTTGGAAGTCATGGTTTGTCCTTTCTTGACGATTTGACGAAAATTGTCATCACGACCAAGGTTGACATTTCTCCAAAAAATGTCAACCCTGGGATATGGGCAAAGAAAGGGACCAGCAGATCATCGAGGCCGCGACCTCCGTCTTCGTGCGCTACGGCTTCCGCCGCACCACCATGGGCGACATCGCCGAGGCCGCCGGCATCTCCCGGCCCGCGCTCTACCTGCGGTTCTGCAACAAGGAGAAGGTCTTCGAGAGCTCCATGGCCGAATTCATGGCCCGGACCCTGGCGGAGATCGAGCGGGGCCTCCCTGAGCGCCCGACCCCCCTGGAGCAGCTGCGCTTCGCCTTCGAGTGCTGGATCGTGCAGCCCTTCCGGATGATGCAGGGTTCGCCCGACGCCCGGGACCTGGCCAGCTGCGGCCTGGCCTTCGCCGAGGACGTGAAGGCCAAGGGCTTCGCAGCCTTCGAGGCCCTGCTGGTCCCCATCCTCCGGCGGGTCTCCGCCCTCGAGGCCCGGGACGACGCGGCGCTGGCGGGCATCGCCCGCGTGCTGGCGGCCTCCGCCAGGGGCTTCAAGGCCGAGGCGCGGGACGTGGACGAGCTGAGGGGCATGCTCGACACCCTGCTGACTCTCACGATCCAGTAGTCAGAGGGGGCCTTCCTTTCAGCAGACGCTCCGGAACACCCTTTTCACTTGCGCGGCCGTATGGGGCCGGCGGGGGCGCCAGGTCGTGCTCCGACGGTCCACGATCAATCGCTTGATGCAGCCGAGGCCTTGGTTCGAAGCCGAGCCCAGACGCGCCGGTTCACACCGCCCAAAAGAACCAGCCGGGGATGAAAAAGGGATTTCCTCACCCGCCATTCGTCTCCTCCATTTCGCCTCGACAGCGGGTGCTGGGGTGGAGACCGCCTACAAATCTGGGCCCTGGGACTTCAACTGCAGAATCCGGGCTCAGTGCACCATGGGGCGGTGCTTGCCGTCGCTCCTGAAGTGCCGCATGAGCAGCACCAGGGGCAGGGCCACGGCCAGCGACGCCGCCAGGAACGCGAAGATGTCGATGAAGCTGAGGAGGTAGGACTGGCGGTTCACCTCCGCGCCCACCAGGCCCGCGGCCAGTCCCGGCATGGAGGCGGGGTCGAGGCCGGCCTTGGGGAAGAAGCCCCGCACCAGCGCCACGCCGCGCTGCTGCAGACCCGGGTTGAACATCGTGACGTGCTCGGCGAGGCGCGCATGGTGGAACTGGGCCCGCTGGGCCAGCACCGTGGTGCACAGGGCGATGCCGACGCTGCCGCCCTCGTTGCGCATGAGGTTGAACATGCCCGTGGCCGTGCCCACCAGCTGCGGCGGGATGCGCCGGATGGACTCGCTGCCGATGGGCACCAGGACGAGGCCCATGCCGAAGCCGAACATGCACATGGCCAGGGCCAGGAAGGCCACGTCCGTGGAGAGGCTGATGCGGGTGAGGAGCCACACCCCCGCGCTCATGCTCACGAACCCGGCGCCCACGAGGATCCGCACGTGCACCTTGCCCACGAGGAAGCCCGCCAGGGCCATGGCGAGCATGGAGCACGCGCCCGCCGGGGCCAGCACGATGCCCGCCCAGGTGGGCGTGAAGTGCAGGAAGGTCTGCACGAAGATGGGCACGCAGATGAACGTGCCGTACATGCCCATGCCCGCCACGAAGATGAGGGCCATGCCGCCGGAGAACTCCGGCAGACGGAAGATCCGCAGGTCCACCAGGGGGTTCTCGGCCGTCAGCGAGCGCCAGATGAAGAGCGCGATGCCCAGCACCGCCAGGCCCAGGAAGACCTGGACGATCGTGCTGGCGAACCAGTCGTAGCGCTCGCCCCGGTTGAGGAAGAGCTCCAGGCACCCCAGCCCCACCGCGATGAACAGCAGGCTCCAGTAGTCCACCCGGCCCTTGGGCTTCTCCAGGTAGGAAGGGTCCTTCACGAAGGCCATGGCCGCCACGAAGGCCACGAGGCCCACCGGGATGTTGATGTAGAAGATCCACGGCCAGGACCAGTTGTCCGTGATCCAGCCCCCCAGCAGAGGGCCCAGGATGGGGCCGCAGATGGCGCCGATGCCGTAGATGGCGGCGGCGTAGCCCTGCTCCTCGGAGGGGAAGGCCTCGAAGGTGATGGCCTGGGACAAGGGCACCATGGCGCCCCCGGCCAGGCCCTGGACCACCCGCATGAAGATCAGGAAGGACAGGGACTGGGCGGCCCCCGAGCCCAGCGAGGCCAGGGTGAAGATGCCCAGGCAGGTCAGGTAGAGGCGCTTGCGCCCGAAGAAGTTGCCGAGCCAGCCCGTGATGGGCAGGATGATGGCGTTGGCCACCAGGTAGCTGGTGATGACCCAGGTCACCTCGTCGGTGCCTGCGGCGAAGGAGCCCTGGATGTTGGAGAGGGCCACGTTGGCCACGGAGGTGTCCAGCACCTCCATGAAGATGCCCAGGAGGCACGTGAAGCCCACGAGCCACTTGTAGGACCCGCCCGGGGCACTCATGGCCTGGCCGGAAGCCGGTTCGTGACGGCTTCGATGGTCCGCAGGGTGATGTCCAGGTCCCCGGGGCTCACCTCCCGGGTGACGGCCTCCATGTAGGCCCTGAGGTCCGCCTTGATCAGGGGCTGGATGCCCCGGGCCTTTCCGGTGGAGAAGACGTTCTTGGCGCGCCTGTCCTGGCTCGACTGGGTCCGCTGGATGTAGCCGGCCCGCTCCAGGGACTTCATGGCCTTGGCGGTGGCGGACTTGTCGATGGTCAGGAGAGCCGAAAGCTGTTCCTGGTTGATCCCCTCGTTGGCGAAGACGAACAGCAGGAAGATGCAGTCCACCGCGCTGATGCCCAGCTCCCGGGCGAAGCCGGCGATGTGGTCCAGCGAGTGCCGGTGGAGCACGCCGAACACCCTGCAGATCTGCTCGATTTCCATGGCAGGCCCCGGAGATGGTTGACTATGACAACCATTTTAGGGAATTGGTGGTTCGAGTCAACCATCGATTACGGCCAATCCCCGCTATCCTTAAACAGATGGCCGGAACCCGGGTCTAAACCCGATAGGCACAGTCCCGAAGACCCATTGTGGGGCAGGCCCCACCAGAGCATCATTTCACGAGGCACGGCCCTTCCTGAGGTTGTTCATGACAGACTCCCCCCTCATTCGGCTCAAGGACATCAAGAAGTACTACCAGATGGGGGACATGGAGGTTCGCGCGCTGGACGGCGTCTCCCTGGACATCCACCGCGGGGAATATGTGGCCATCATGGGCCCCTCCGGGTCCGGCAAGTCCACCATGATGAATGTCATCGGGTGTCTCGATACACCCTCGGCCGGTCATTACGAGCTTAATGGGAAGCTGGCCTCGGCCATGACCGACGATGACCTCGCCAAGATCCGCAACGAGGAGATCGGCTTCGTCTTCCAGACCTTCAACCTCCTGGCCCGCACCACCGCCCTGCAGAACGTCGAGCTGCCCCTCATCTACGGCGGCGTGAAGAGCAAGGAGCGGCACACGCAGGCCCTCCAGGCCCTGGAGGCCGTAGGCCTCGGGCCCCGCGCCGACCACATGCCCAACCAGCTCTCCGGCGGCCAGCGCCAGCGCGTGGCCATCGCGAGGGCCCTGGTGAACAATCCCTCCATCCTCCTGGCCGACGAGCCCACCGGCGCCCTCGACACCCGCACCAGCGTGGAGATCATGGCGCTGTTCGAGGAGCTCTACCAGAAGGGCAACACCATCATCCTGGTGACCCACGAGGAGGACATCGCCCGCCACGCCCACCGCATCATCAAGCTCCTGGACGGACAGGTCATCCACGACGAGCCCAACGAGCCCATCTCAAGCGCCCAGCACCTGGCGAACCTGAGGATCTGAAAGGAGAACGGGCCGCCCTGGGGCGGCCCGTTTCCTGCCTACAGGAACCGCTTGTAGTCGACGTCCATGAACTGCGCCCGCTGGAACCTCGCCTTCAATTCGAAGGGCACGGTGCAGTCGAAGATGGCCTTGCACGTGATGCCCTTGCCGCGGATGGAGGGGCTCATCTCGGGGGTCTGGGAGGGGTCCAGGGGGTGGCAGCGCACGCCGGGGATGGCGACCACGTCGGCGTCGGCCTGGAAGCGGGTGGTCATGGCCCACAGCACGTCGTTGGTGTCGAAGGGGTCCACGTCCTCGTCCACCAGGATCACGTGCTTGAGCTCGGAGAAGGCCGAGAAGGCCAGGAGCGCGGCCTGGCGCTGGCGGCCCTCGTCGAAGGGCACGGCCTTCTTCACCTGGAGGATGGCGAGGTACTTGCCGCCGCCCGAGGGGTGGGCGTAGACGTTCTGCAGGAAGCCGGGCAGGGCGCGGCCCACCATGGTGATGATGGAGGCCTCGGTGGGGATGCCCGCCAGGTTCACGTGCTCCTCGGAGGGGCCGATGGCCGTCTGCATGATGGGGTTGATCCGGTGGGTGACGGCCGTGACCTTGATGACGGGCAGGCTCGGGTGGGCGGGGCCGTTGTACCCGGGGAACTCGGGCATGGCCTTGCCGGTGTGGCTGTTCTGGTCCTCCACGACGCGAACGTCGGGCTGGAGGAAGCCCTCGATGACGATCTCGGCGTGGGCGATGGCCTTGGCGTCCACCGTGAGGCACTCCACCACCTCCACGGCCTTGCCCCGCAGCGCTCCGGCGATGCCCAGCTCGTTGAAGCCCAGGGGCGTGGAGGGGGCCTCGAAGCACGCGGCGACGTACACCGCGGGGTCCAGGCCGATGCTGATGGAGATGGGCTGGGGCTTGCCGGACTTCTCCGCCTTGATGCGGAAGGCGTCCAGGTGCCGCCCGGGGACGAACATCATGGAGATCTCGTCCCTGCCCTGGACGCAGAGGCGGTGGATGGTCACGTCCTCCTGGCCGTTCTCGGGATCCTTGCCGTAGCACAGGCCCATGGTGATGAAGGGGCCGGCGTCCTCGGGGGTGTTGGTGGGGGCGGGGACGAGGGTGCGGAGGTCGAAGCCGGGGTCGGTGGCCCTGTGGACCACCTCCTGGCACACGGCGCCGCCGGCCTTGACGACGGTGGGGGCGATGGGCTTGTCCAGGGCGCCGCAGAGGAGCGCGCCCAGCCGGTCCACGGTGGTGCCCAGGAGCAGGGCCACGCGCTTGCGGTCGGCGAGCAGGCCGATGGCGACGCGGTGGCCGGGGTAGCCCTTGATGGTGTTGAAGATCATCGCGGGCCCGAGCTTGGTGGGCCGCATGACGGTGCCGCCCGCCCCGATGTAGCGGTAGACGCCCGAGAGCTCGGCGTTGGGGTCGACCTCGACGTCGGTCTGGATGAGCTGGCCTTCGTGCTCCTGGAGCAGGTCCAGGGCGGAGCGGAGGTCGTGGACGGTGGTGACGGTTGCTGCGGGGGTCATGCCATTTCTCCTTGAAGGTGGGTGGGGAGGTCGCCGGCCCAGGCCCCGATGGCCTGGGCAAGATCCTTGAGGCTGGGGCCGGACCGGGCCGAGCCCAGCCAGTGGAGGCCCGGAGGAAGGCCGTCGAGGACGCGCGCCGCGCGCTCCCGGTGGCCGGGGCCCAGCAGATTGAAGGCCCGGGGGGTGTGCTCGGGACGCACCTGGACGGGACCGGTCAGTTCCGGAAGCCAGCGGCGAAGCTCGTCGAACACGCCGGGCCAGCGCCCCAGGGCCGGATCCGTGGGGAACGCGCCCCCGACGTAGGTGCGCAGCTGCGTGAGGCCGGGGACGCCGCGGGGGTCGTCCGCGGCCAGCGAGATCACGCCCATGAGCCCGCGCCCCTCCGGAGGATGGACCAGGAGGCCCATGCCCCGCTCCCAGCCGGGAACGGCGGGATGCCGGCTGTGCCACACCGTGAGGTCCAGGCGGTCCAGGCCCGCCAGGATCCGCGCGGCGTCCGGGGCCAGGGGCGCCAGGAGTTCGGAGGCGGTCCCGCCGGGAACGGCAAGCACCACCTGGGCGGCGTCCCGGGAGACGCCGTCGCCCCGGACCCGCCAGCCGCCCCCGGGGAGGGGCTCCAGGGCGCGGGCCGGGCAGTCGAGCTTCAGGCCGCGGAGGTTGGCGGCCAGGGCGCGGGCCAGGGCCCCCGTGCCTCCCGCGAGGTGCACGGTCTTCTCCGGGCCCAGGGCGAGCCCGCCGCGGAACAGGCCGCCCAGGGCCTCCATGCGCTTCAGCCGGGGCATGGCGTCCATGCCGATGCGCTGGGGCGGCGCCGCCAGGACCCCGGCCACCAGGGCCGGGAGGAGCTCCCGGGCGAACCCCGCGCCCACGCGGCGGGCAAAGAAGGTCTGAAGGGTGTCGTCCTCCCTTCCCCCGGGGGGGATGAAGGGCTCGGCGAAGATGCGGAGCTTCTCCGCCAGGGAGAGGCCGGGGGCATGCAGGAGTCCGGAAAGCGACGCGGGGCTCGCGTGCCTCCTTCCGTCCCGGCCCAGCCAGCGGGGCCCGCGCGGGGCCTTGGCCAGGACCTTCACGCCCAGTTCCGCCAGGAGGTCCTGGAGGGCGCTGCCTTTGGAGACCAGCAGACCCTGGGGCCCGCGCTCCAGGAAGCCCGGCTCGTCCAAGGGCCCGGGCCAGGGCAGGGTCTGCGCGAAGCCTCCCGGCGCCCCGGAGGCCTCCCACAGCTCCACGTCCCGGCCCTGGCGCTGGAGGTGCCACGCCGCGAGGAGGCCGGAGATCCCGCCCCCCAGGACGATCCAGGTGCTACCCATTGGAGGCGGCGGTGAGTTCCTCGTCCCAGCGCCTGAACCTGGGCATTTCCAGGCCGAAGACATCCAGGCACTTGCCCACGATGTGGCGGGTCATGTCCTCGATGCACGTGGGATGGTTGTAGAAGGTGAGCACGGGCGGCAGGAGGATCACGCCCATTTCCGTCACGGCCTGCATGTTGCGCAGGTGGACGGGGCTGAGCGGCGATTCCCGGGCCACCAGCACGAGCTTGCGGCGCTCCTTGATGACCACGTCGGCCGCGCGCAGGAGCAGGTTCTCGGAGTAGCCCGTGGCGATGCCGGCCACGGTCTTCATGCTGCAGGGCACCACCACCATGCCGGCGGTCTTGAACGTGCCGCTGGCCACGAGGGCGCCCACGTCCTCGATGGGGTGCATGCGCGTGGCCAGGGCGGCCACCTCCTCCATGCTGTAGGGGGTCTCGTGGGCGATGGTGCGCCGGCCGCCATTGGAGACGACCAGGTGGGTCTCCCAGTCGGGGAAGCCCTGCATGACCTTCAGCAGGTCGATGCCCAGGATCGCGCCGCTGGCGCCGCTGATGCCCACGACGAGGCGTTTCTTCTCGGAGGTTTCCATGGGGAGGCTCTTCGCAAGGGGCGTCCGCCCGGGCCCAGGGGCCCGGGGGACGCCGGTGTCCGGATTGCTACTTGATCAGGTGGATGATCTTCCACCAGGTGATCTCCACGAAGACGGTCGTGAAGAGGACGATGGCGGTCATGGGGATGCCGAACTTGACCACTTCCATGTCGGTGTACTTGCCTCCGGTCTCGCCCCCGGAACCCACCAGCACGTTCATGTGGTGGAAGGGGAGCACGAAGTGCATGCCCACCGCGGTGTAGACCAGCAGGGCGGGAACCAGCGGGTTGAGGCCCGACGCCGCCGTGAAGGCCACGATGGTGGGCGTGACGATGCCCATCACCGCCAGGACGCTGCCCAGGCACATGTGGATGAGGATGGCGAAGACCGTGACCATGAGGGCCAGCACGTAGATGTTGCTGGGTACCGTGCTGGGCAGGAGGACGCCGGCCAGCCACTTGTTCATGCCCGTCACGCCGCCCACGGTGCCGATGCCCAGGGCCGCGGTGAGGAAGAACAGGGTGCCCAGGCCGAACTTGTTCCAGTCCGGGGCCTTGAGGACGTCGCCCACGGTGGGCATGCTCAGCATGATGCCGGCGCCCAGGGCGATCCAGCCGGGGTGGATGTGGTGCAGGAAGTCCGTCGCCCAGAACAGGATGGCGATGGAGACCCAGGTGATGACGACCTTCTCGGCGCGGTTCATGGCGCCCAGGCCCTTCAGCTGCTCGCGGATCTCCTCCTTCTGGATCTTGAAGTCCTTGGGGGCCTTGAAGATCGTGACGTGCATGAAGAAGGTGAGGAGGCTGGCGATGACGCCGGGGACGCCCATGTAGAGCGCCCACTTCAGCCAGCTGGCCTCCATGCCGGCGTAGTTCATGGCCACGACGTTGATGGCGCTGTCGCCGGTGAGCAGGATCATGGAGATCGGGACCGAGCCCGCGAAGACTGACAGGCCGATGGAGGCGGCGTACTTGGGCTCGAGCTTGGTGGCCTTGATGATGATGCCCATGACGGCCATGATCATGAAGGAGCGGGGCCAGGGGTGGGGGATCATGAAGCTGAGGATCAGCCCCAGGATGTAGCCCGAGGCCACGATGCTGGTGAAGCTGTTCACGTACTTCAGGATGAAGTTGTAGGCGATGCGCTTGCCCAGGCCGGAGTTCTCCACGGCCGCGGCGATCATGTAGCCTCCGACGACGATGTAGATCAGGGGCGTCGTCCAGAGGCGGAAGACGACCGCGGGCGGAGCCGCCTTGGTGAGCACCCAGGACAGCAGGAGGAACAGGGCCGTGAAGCCCGGGTGGGCCACCCCCATGGCCCACCAGATGACGGCCAGGAGGCTGAGTGCGAGGCACTTGCGGCCTTCGGGGGTGAGGGCGGGGCCCGCGGGCATGGCGAACCACACCAGGAGGCACACGAAGATGCCGAGGAGGGCGCCGATTTCCCGTTTGTAGCGGGTGAAGAACGAGGGCGGAGCTGGCGGCGCTCCGGCCGTTGTGGGCTCATTGGCCACGATGGGACTCCTTGGATGAGTTGGGGGGAAAGGGACTTTACGGGCGGCGCCGGGAACGGTTCAAGTTGTGCATCCATGAACGGTGTCCCCGGGGAACCGGTACTTCCTTTCAAGCTGCGGCCGGCGCGGAGGGTTGTGCGCGGCGCGCTCCAATCGAGCAGCAAGGGTCCAGACCGCGATTCCGGCCCACGCGGAAGGCGCATGAGTCTTGAATCGGGGAGAGGATCTTCTTCCTCCCGGGAATCCGGGTATGTATGGCAACATGGCCGCCCGCCCGAAATGCGTCCAATACAAATTGGATGGGTGATTGATACAAAATATCTATCGACCCTCCCTTTGCCATAAGACGACCTGCGTGTCCTATGATGAAACGTTCCGGAAAGTCGAAATGAAAGGAATGGGGAATAGCAGTCCAAGCCCCTCCAACACCCGCTTCACGGCGAGATGGTGAGCCATGGAACTCAGGCAACTCAAATATTTCATCGCCACGGCGGAGGAACTCCATTTCCGCAAGGCCGCGGAGCGGGTCCATGTGGCCCAGCCGGCCCTCAGCCAGGCGATCCACCAGCTCGAGGAGGAGATCGGCACCCTCCTCTTCGAGCGCAACAACCGCAATGTGGCGCTCACGGCCGCGGGCCGGGTGTTCTACGCCCGCGCGCGGGTGATGGCGGACAACGCCTGCATGGCGGTCCACGAGGCCCGGGGCGTGGGCCGGGGCGACGCCGGCATGGTCGCCATCGGCTTCATCAGCACGGCGGCGATGAAGGTGCTGCCGGCGACCTTGAAGCACTTCAAGGAGGTGATCCCCGCCGCGCAGCTGGAACTGCGCGAGCTGGGCCCCGGCGAGCAGATGGAGGAACTGGCCCGGGGTCAGCTGGACATCGGCATCACCATCTCGGAAGTCCTCGACGAAGGCTTCGGCGTGCTCGAGATCTGCCGGGAGCCCCTCATCGCCGCCCTTCCCGACAGGCCTCCCTACGCCGCCTCGGACCACGTCGATATCAGGGACCTGGTCGACGAGACGATCATCACGCCCTCGCGCCATCCCCGGCGGGGCTACTACGAGACGGTGGCGGACGCGTACCGGAAGGCCGGCGTGAAGCCCGCGAACATCCAGTGCGTTCGCATGATCCAGACGGGCCTCATGCTCGTGGGGGCGGACCTCGGCATCGCGCTGGTCCCGGAATCCTTCAAGGCGATCCAGATCAAGGGCGTCATCTACCGGCCGCTGGCGGAGCCCCGCCCGGAGATCGCCGTGAGCGCGGTGTGGCGCAGCGACAACGTTTCGCCGCTGCTCCACAAGTTCATCACGGAGCTGGGCGAGCTCTTCCCGCGCTGAACGCGGTTGATCGTAATTGACGATCATTTGGTCAGCAAATATGTATTGGACGCTCCCGGCGCTCCGGAGAATTCTGGTCCTGCATCCATGAACAGCAGGGCTGGAATCCCAGGAGGGCCCCCGGAGATCCAGGGGGAGCATTCGCTGAAACTCGGATCACCTCATCTACCAACCGCCAGAATTGGAGAACCTTCAATGTCAGAAGCCGGTTTGAAAGACATCCAGGTCCCGTCCGGAAAGACGGGCAGCACCAAGGCCTACCACGATCTCCGCTCGTTCCTGGTCACCCTCGAGGCCGAAGGCCAGCTGGTGCGCATCAAGGACGAGGTCGACCCCGAGGAGATCGGCGCCGCCGGCCGCGCCTCGGCCAACCTGAAGAACGGCCCCGCCGTGCTCTTCGAGAAGGTCAAGGGCTACGCGAACCCCGTCGTCACCAACGTCCACGGCAGCTGGGCCAACCACGCCCTCATGATGGGCATGGACAAGGACACGCCCGTCAAGGAGCAGTTCCTCGAACTGTCCCGCCGCTGGGACATGTACCCCGTCGGCCCCAAGCGCGTGACCAACGCCCCGGTGAACGAGAACACCGTCACCGAGAACATCAACATCTTCGACATCATCTCCCTCTACCGCATCAACACCTACGACTCCGGCTGCTTCCTCTCCAAGGCCTGCATCGTCTCCGCGGACCCCGAGGATCCCACCAGCTACGGCAAGACCAACCTCGGCACCTACCGCATGCAGGTCAAGGGCAAGGACAAGCTGGGCATCCAGGCCCTGCCGTTCCATGACATCGGCATCCAGCTGAGCAAGGCCGAGGCCCTCAACAAGCCCGTGCCCATCGCCATCTGCCTGGGCTGCGACCCCATCACCACCTTCATGGCCTCCACGCCCATCCGCTACGACCAGTCCGAGTACGACTACGTCGGCGCCCTGAACAACGGCGTGCCCATGGAGATCACCAAGTCCGCCACCCTGGGCCTCGAGATCCCCGCCGGCTGCGAGATCTGCATCGAGGGCTACATCGAGCCCCGCGTGCGCGAGTGCGAAGGCCCCTTCGGCGAGTTCCCCGGCTCCTACTCCGGCGCGCGCCTCCAGGCCGTGGTCAAGATCACCGCCATCTCCTACCGCGCGAACCCGGTCTTCGAGAACCTCTACCTGGGCATCCCCTGGTCGGAGATCGACTACCTCATGGCGCTGAACACGTCGGTGCCCCTCTACAAGATGCTCAAGGACACCTTCCCCGAAGTGCAGGCCGTGAACGCCATGTACACCCACGGCATCGGCGTCATCGTCTCCACCAAGGTCCGCTTCGGCGGGTTCGGCAAGGCCGTCGCGATGCGCCTGCTCACCACCCCGCACGGGATGGCCTACAACAAGATCATCATCGTCGTGGACGAGTACGTCGATCCGTTCAACCTCGAGCAGGTCATGTGGGCCATGACGACCCGCGTCGATCCCGACAAGGACGTCAGCATCATCAAGAACTGCCCCGGCATGCCCCTCGATCCGTCGTCCAACCCCCCGGGCATGCACAACAAGCTCATCATCGACGCCACCACCCCCAAGGCCCCCGAGATCGTCTCCCGCGAGACCGAGCTCCTGACGCCCCCCGCCGGCACCGCGAAGTGGGAGGAGATCATCTCCCAGCTCGTGAAGGCCGCCCGCAAGTAACCCATTCCGAACCGTGAACCGAAAGGATCCACCATGATCTGCCCGCGCTGCGACACCGACAAGGTCGAACTCCTGACGAAATCCCCCGTGGGGAACGCCTGGGAGATGTACATCTGCAACACCTGCACCTACTCCTGGCGCTCCACCGAGACGCCTGACAAGACCGATCCCAAGCGCTACAACGCCAAGTTCAAGATCAAGCCCGAGAGCATCCCCAACATGCTCGTGATCCCCCCCGTTCCGCCCCTCAAGGCCTAGGAACGTACGACCCGGCAGGGCAGGGGGGCTTCCGGCCCCCCTGCCCCCGCCACCAGCAATAAAGGCCCAAGCCCATGACACTGTCGCGCATCGAGGATGCCATCGCGGACATCCGGAACGGAAGGATGGTCATCCTCGTGGATGACGAGGACCGCGAGAACGAGGGCGACCTCACCCTCGCCGCCGAGCACGTCACGCCCGAGGCCATCAATTTCATGGCCACGCACGGCAGGGGCCTGGTCTGCCTGAGCCTCACCCGGGAGAAGGCCGCCTCGCTGGGCCTCGCTCCCATGGTCTCCGACAACTCCTCGCCCTTCCAGACGGCCTTCACCGTCTCCATCGAGGCCCGGGAAGGGGTCACGACCGGCATTTCCGCCTTCGACCGCGCCACGACCATACGCGCGGCCGTCGACGCCCATGCGGTCCCCGAGGACCTCGTCCATCCGGGCCATGTGTTTCCCCTCATCGCCAAGGACGGAGGCGTGCTGGTGCGGACGGGCCAGACGGAGGGATCCGTCGATCTGGCGCGCCTGGCCGGCCTGGCCCCGGCCGGGGTGATCTGCGAAATCATGAACGAGGACGGCACCATGGCCCGCATGCCGGACCTGGAGGTCTTCGCCGCCGTCCACGGCCTGCGGATCATTTCCGTGCAGGACCTCATCGCCTTCCGCCTGCGCAACGAGCGGAGCATCACCCGCCTCGGGGAGACCTCCATGCCCCTGCGCGTCGGCGGGGACTTCCGGGCCATCGCCTACCTGGACGGGGTCAGCGGAAAGACCCACATCGCCCTGGTGAAGGGGGAGATCGATCCCTCGGTGCCCGTCCTGGTGCGGGTCCACTCCGAATGCCTGACGGGGGACGCCTTCGGTTCCATGCGCTGCGACTGCGGCGAACAGCTCCAGGCCGCGCTGCGGCTCATCGAGGAGGAAGGCTCGGGAATCGTCCTCTACATGCGCCAGGAGGGCCGTGGCATCGGCCTGGGCAGCAAGATCAAGGCCTACGAGCTCCAGGACAAGGGCATGGACACCGTGGAGGCCAACGAGAAGCTCGGCTTCAAGGCCGACCTCCGCGACTACGGGGTCGGCGCCCAGATCCTCCGGGACCTCGGCGTGGTCGAGATGAAGCTCATGACGAACAACCCCAAGAAGATCATCGGCCTGGAGGGGTACGGGCTGCGCATGGTGGAGCGCGTCTCCATCGAAGTGGCGTCGAGGACGAGCAATGTCCGGTACCTCCTCACCAAGAAGCGGAAGATGGGGCACCTTCTGAGCATGGTGTAGCCCCGCCCCCCAACGAGACAACCGAGAGGAAACCCCATGAACAAGCGAATCGCAACCTGCCTGGCGGGAGCCTGCGCCTTCCCCGCCCTGGTCTTCGCCCAGGCCGGCCCCGTACAGATCTACGGCACCCTGCTGCCCTTCCTGGACAACGTGCAGACCTCCGGCGCCACCGCCCCGGGACTGTCCCCGGCCACCGGCGGCGCGAGCCTCGTGCCGGCCTCGGCCTACACCGGCATCAACCTGCCCTCCCGCAACCGCATCACCTCGGGCACCTCGAACCTGGGCTTCCGGGGCTCCCTGCCCGTCAGCGGCGATCTCAAGGTGATCTTCCAGATCGAGAGCGCCGTGAGCCCCGACGGCGACGCCCCCAACACCCTGGCCGGGCGCAACAGCCGCCTGGGCCTGGAGGGCGCGTGGGGCACGGTCTTCTACGGCAACTGGGACACCCCCTACAAGTTCCCCCTCCTGGCCGTGGGCCCCCTGCGCGGCCTGAGCCCCTTCGACAACGCCCTGACCACCAGCCCCGGCTTCAACGTCCCCGGCACCACCACCCAGACCGGCCGCATCAACGGCAAGGCCGACGCCGCCTTCAACCGCCGGCAGGGCAACAGCGTGCAGTACTGGAGCCCCGACATGAGCGGGCTCAGCTTCCGCCTCGCCTACTCCGTCAACGAGGGCCGGACCGTGGCCTCCCCCACCGCGCCCTCCATCAGCCCGGACATCCTGTCGGGCCTGGTGTCCTACCGCAGCGGCCCGCTGGTGGTGAGCCTGGGCTACGAGCGCCACAACGACTACTTCGGCCTCTCCCAGTTGGGCGGCGCCGCCGGCGCGACCCTGACCAACGCCTCCTCCCACGACGAGGGGCAGGAGCTCGTGGCGTCCTGGACCTTCTCCACGGGCACCAAGATCTCGGGCATCGTCGAAAACCTCACCTACGACACGAACGACACCGTGGTCGGCAACGTCAACCAGTACAAGCGCACCGCCTGGTACGCGCTGGTCCAGCAGCGCTTCGGGCCCCACCAGCTCTTCGCGTCCTTCGGCCAGGCCTCGGCCGGCAGCTGCACCAAGGTCGGCGGCGCCTCCGCCTCCACCGACGGCCTCGCCGGGCGGCAGTTCTCGCTGGGCTATACCTATTCGCTCAGCAGGGCGGCGGACCTCTTCGTTTCCTACTACGGCATGAACAACGACCGCTCCGCCTCCTACGCGGTGTTCCCCTCCCCGGGCACCGTCGCCCCCGGCGCCAGCACCAAGGGCTTCGGCATGGGCCTGCTCTACGCGTTCTGATGGACGCGGGCGCCCTGGCCCCCCGCGAGGCGGCGCTCCTCTGGAGCGCCGCCACCGGGGGGCCCTGGCCCGATCCCTCGGGGCTTGAAGGGGACGCCAGGTTCATGGCCATGGCCCTGGCCGCGGCCCAGGAGGGCGTGGGGCTGGCCAGCCCCAATCCGCCCGTGGGGTGCGTCATCGTCAGCGGGGGCCGGGTCATCGGAACCGGAACCCACCTCCGGGCCGGAGGCCCCCACGCCGAGGTCGCGGCCCTGGCCGACGCAGAGGCCCGGGGGGAGACCGCCCAGGGGGCCACGGCCTACGTGACCCTCGAGCCCTGCTGCCACCAGGGCAGGACGCCGCCCTGCACCGCGGCCCTGCTGAAGGCGGGGCTCGCGCGGGTGGTGGTGGGCGTCAGGGACCCCAATCCCCGCGTGGACGGCGGCGGCATCGCCCTCCTGAGGCACCGGGGCGTCCAGGTCACCGTGGGCGTCCTGGGACCGTCCTGCGCGGCGTTCCACGCACCCTTCTTCAAGCTCATCGGCACCGGGCTGCCCTGGGTGTCCTTCATCCTCGATCCCGGGGACCGCCCGCCTCCCGTGAAGCACATCGGCCAGGCCGTGCGCCGCTGCGCGGAGGCCGTGGTCATCGGACGCAGGACGGCCGAAGTGCGGGACCCGAGCCTCCGGGACGGCTGGCCCGTCCCCGCCCCTCCGCACCGCCTCCTGAGGCGCGTGGTGCTCGACGCCGGCGCCAGCCTCGACCCCTTCCGCCGGGTATGGCGGCCCCTGGACCACCAGCCCGTCCTGCGCGCCACCCTGGACGCCGCCCTCCCCCTGCAGGGCGTGGAGGACCTCCGCCCCGGTCCCGGGCCCAACGGCCTCAGCCTGGACGGCCTCCTGCGGAACCTGGCCGCCCGTGGCGCCGGCAGGGTCCTCTTCGAGGGGGGCGGGGACCTGGCCCGCAGCCTCCTGGCCCTGGACCTGGTGGACGAGTTCCACCGGTTCCGCCGGGAAGGCCCGGCCTTGCCGCTGTTCAAGGACCCGGTGCTGCGCTGGGCGGGCCGGACCCGGCTCAGGGTGGCGATCCCCGGCGGCACCTGGGAGGTCCTGAACCGGCCCTAAGAGGGTGTCTGCAAAATAACTTGACTTTCCCCGAAACCATGCGAAACCTATGTAGGCCTGGAGGTGCGCATGACCAAAGGGGAAAGCAAGGACAAGGGAGGACGTCCACCATCGTTCACCGAAGAGGACCTCGAAAGACTTCGGGCGCTCATCATGGCGGATCCACGCCTTACCCTCAGGGCCTTGGCAGCCCACATGGAGCAGTTGAACGGGAAGCAGTATTCGCCCATGGCAGTTTCCCGCGGCTTGGCCCGGCTGGGCTTTTCAAAGGTCGCGGCAAAGAAAATGATTGTGGCTCCCGCGCCATCACCTGAGGCCTCGGAAACGCGTTACCGTCCCGTGCATCGTCGCGAGCCCTCGCCTGGCTTATATCCGTCGAGCCTGACGGATTATGAATGGGAAGCGCTCGAGCCCCTCGTCGAGCGGCAGGGCGGTCGTGGGCGCCCTTCGGACCATGACCGGCGAATGATGTGGGACGCCGTTTTCTATCTTGTGAGGAGTGGTGCTCCCTGGCGCATGCTGCCTGCCGACTACCCTTCCTACAAGGCTGTATACGCATTCTTCGCGCGCGCACGTGATTCCGGACTGCTGGGCCGCGTCTACGACCGTCTGCACCATCTCTGGAGAGAAAGGGCCCAACGGGATCCACTGGCCAGCGCAGGGGCCATAGATAGTCAATCGGTCAAGACGACCGAAAAGGGGGGCCCCGGGGTTTCGACGCGGGCAAGAAAGTCAAGGGGCGCAAAAGGTTCGTAGTGGTGGATACGCTGGGCTTGCCCGTGGCAATCCAGATTCAGCCTGCCTCTGTCCAGGAGCGTGACGGAAGCCTACCTGTCATTGCGGAAGCCAAGCGCCGAGATGCACGCCTGGCCTTGATCTGGGGCGACAGCGGATTCGCATACGACCGAGTTGACAAGGCATGCAGGGAGGCCGGGATCGCGCTTGAGATCACCAGACGTCCCGGGGAAGGCATCCAATGGGTGTGGGCCTCGGAAGGGGAAGAGCCCGTGGTGAACGTTCCAGCCTTCCAGGCCCTGCACCATCGGTGGGTCGTGGAAAGGACCTTCGCATGGCTTGGCCGGTATCGAAGGCTGTCCAAGGAGTTCGAGGCAACAGTGGCCAGCAGCTTGGCCTGGATTGAGGTTGCCCTCATTCGTTTGCTTGTTCAGCGGTTTGGAGATGTGGCCGCGTGAATTTGCAGACACCCTCTAAGGCAGCACGCCCAGCACCAGCCTTGAGGGATGCTTCTCCCCGACCAGGATCTGCTGCTCCGCCTTCCGGAAATCCTCCGGCTTGGCGTGGTAGATGTCGGTGAAGACCTGGGGGTTGCGGTCCATGAGGGGGAACCAGGAACTCTGCACCTGGACCATCAGGCGGTGGCCCTTGAGGAACGTGTGGCACACGTCGTTGAGGGCGAAGGCCACCCGGGTGGGCCGGCCGGGGACGAAGGGCTCGGGGCGCTCGAAGCTGTTCCTGAACTTCCCGCGCATGACCTCGCCCCGCACCAGCTGTTCGCATCCGTCGGGGCGCACGTCGATGACCTTGACCACCCAGTCGGCGTCGGTGCCGGTGGTGGTGACCCAGAGGTCGGCCCGGACGGGGCCGGCCACCGGAAGGTCGCCTTCCAGGAGGGCCGTGCTGAAGGTGGCCACGTCGGGCCGGCCGTCCACGAAGCGCTGGTCGGCGGTCATGTACTCCTTGGGCATGCCGATGTCCACCCCGTCCCAGAAGGGGACGGGGTGGGCGGGGTCGCTGACGTAGGACGCGGCGCCCTCCGGGCCGGGGCCCTTGAAACCCAGGCGGGCCCCGGCCTGGAACCAGAGGCTCACGGGCCTGGCTTCCTGGGGCGGCCAGCTCGAGAACCGGCGCCAGGCGTTGGACCCGGTCTGGAAGACGTAGGCCCCGGGAAGGTGGGGGTCGGGCGCGTCCTTGAGGTGGTGCATGAAGAACGGGAATTCGATGCGGGCCTGGTAGAACGTGGAGGTGGCCGAACCGAACTCCACGCCGCCCAGGCGCTCCCCGGAGCTCCGGCCCCAGCCCCCGTGGAACCAGGGGCCCATGACCAGCCGGTGGTCGGTGGCGGGGCTCTGGCGGTCCAGGGTCTTGTGCACCTGAAGGGTGCCGAAGAGGTTCTCCGCGTCGAACCAGCCCCCCACGGTGAGGACGGCGGGGCGGACGTCCTTGAGGTGGGGCCGCAGGTCGCGGGCCTTCCAGAAGGCGTCGTAGGTGCCGTGGGCCATCACGTCGTTCCAGAAGGGGATGCCCCCCTTGAGGTAAAGCTCGTTGGCCCCCGTGAGGGGTCCCATGGCCAGGAAGAAGGCGTAGCCGTCCCGGGTGCCGTGCCGGAAGGGCGTGGGCCATTTCTCCGTGGGATGCGGACGGGGGCGGCCGAAATCGGCGATGAAGTTGAAGAGGTGGGGCAGCCAGAGCGCCCCGTTCCGGTGGAAGTCGTCCCCCGCGAACCAGTCGGCGATGGGGGCCTGGGGCGAGACGGCCTTCATGGCGGGGTGCGCCCCCGCCAGGGCCGCGGCGGCGTAGAAGGCCGGGTAGCTGATGCCCCACTGGCCCACCCTGCCGCTGGAGGGCACGTTCTTCAGCAGCCAGTCCACGGTGTCGCGGGTGTCGGTGGCCTCGTCCACCCCCGCGCCGTCCAGCACCGGGGTCAGGTCCACGAAGGTCCCTTCGCTGCGCATGCGCCCGCGCACGTCCTGGTAGACGAAGATGAAGCCCTCGCGGGCGAAGAGCTCCGAGGGCCCCAGGGTGTCCGGGAAGGTGTCCTCGCCGTAGGGACCGGCCCCGTAAGGGGTGCGCTCCATGAGGACCGGCAGCTTCCCCTGCGCCGCGCGGGGCGTGTAGATGGCCGTGAACAGCCGCACGCCGTCCCGCATGGGCACCATGGCCTCGCGCTTGACGTAGTGGTCCCGGATCCAGGGCACGCCCTGGGCCGGGGCCTGGAGGGACGCCAGGGCCAGCAGGGGGAGCCAGGGCCTCATGCCCTGCCCGCCGTCATGGGGCGGGGGCCTTGGCCGCTTCGGTGTCCGCGGGGGTCGGCTCCTTCACCTCGAGCTTGGCCTGGGCCCAGATGCCCATGACCGCCGGCAGCGCTGGCGCCGGAGTCGCCTTGGGATCCCAGCTGCGGTCCACCTTGAGGGTGAAGGGGTTCTCCTTCGTGGCCATCCAGCCCGGGTCGTCCACGATGACGTAGACGGTGTTGGCCAGGTCCACCGGGTTGGTGTAGGAGACCTCGGGGTTGCCCGTGGGGATCAGGTTCTGGAGCATGCCTTCGCGCAGCTGGCCCCACCGGTCCACCATGGCCAGGCGGAACCAGCCTTCGTTGGAGTGGTGGAGCCGCACGTGGAGCTTCTGCTTGCCGGGGACCACGAAGGCGTAGGCCCTCCAGCCGGCCGGGAAGTAGGACGACCCGACGATCTCCTCCGCTTCGCCCCCGGCGGTCACGGGGATGAAGCCCCTGCGGGCCATGTGCTGGATCTCTCCCATGATGTCCCGGGTCTGCCAGTACGAGGTCTCCGGCCACAGCCTGACCCTGGGGGTGGCCCGGGGGATCAGGACCTGGGACGACGACGGGGGGGGCAAGGTCCTGGGGCGGTCGACGCGGACCATGCCGCGGGGGACGGTGTGCTGCACGCCGGGGTGGGATCCCCGGTGGGCTCCGCCCTCCCCGCGCTGCGCGCCGGGCGTGAAGGTCCGGGTGTCCTGGGACGCGGGCGGGGCCGGGGCCGGGGGCGGGCTGGGCATGGACCGGGGCTCCATGGTGCGCCTTTCCGTGGCTGGGCCGGATTTCTGGGCCAGGAGGGCGCTTCCGGCCAGGGCCAGGGCGAGAACGGCAAGTGCGGGGCGGGCTGCGGTTCGCATGGGTTGCTCCCTGGATGGGGAATCGGATGTCGCCATCGAGCGGTTCCGGGGTAAAAGATCCTCGGTTGGGGGCCTTGGTTTACGCCCCTTGAAGGTATCCTGGAATATATCTGCAGGGAGTCGAAGGTGTTCGGGAAAATCCAGCATATCCATTTCGTGGGCATCGGCGGCATCGGGATGTCGGGCATCGCCGAGGTGCTCGTGAACCTGGGCTACCAGGTGAGCGGTTCGGACCTCAAGGAGAGCGCGGTCACCCAGCGCCTTTCCGGCCTGGGGGTCCAGGTGGCCGTCGGGCATGATGCGAAATGCATCGAGGGCGCCCAGGTTGTGGTGATTTCCAGCGCCGTGAAGGGCGACAACCCCGAGGTGGTGGCCGCCCGGGCCGCCAAGATCCCCGTGATCCCCCGGGGCGAGATGCTCGCCGAGCTCATGCGCATGAAGTACGGCATCGCCATCGCCGGCTCCCACGGCAAGACCACCACCACCAGCATGGTGGCCCAGGTGCTCAGCCAGGGCGGCATCGACCCCACCATCGTCATCGGCGGCAAGCTGGGCGCCATCGGCAGCAACGCCAAGCTGGGCAAGGGCCCCTTCCTGGTGGCCGAGGCCGACGAGTCCGACGGCAGCTTCCTGCTCCTGTCCCCCACCATCGGCGTCATCACCAACGTGGACCGGGAGCACCTGGACCACTACAAGGATCTGGCCGAGATCATGGACGCCTTCTCCCAGTTCGGGAACAAGGTGCCCTTCTACGGCTCGGTCTTCGTGTGCATGGACGACCCCAACGTGGCCATGCTGCGGCCCCGCCTCAAGCGCCAGGTGCGCACCTACGGCACCAACCCCCAGGTGGACATCCGCGCCCTGGATATCCGCATGGAGGGCTGGCGCGCCCTCTTCCGGGTGCGGGCCTTCGGGGAGGATCTCGGGGAGTTCTCCATCGGGGTCCCCGGCCACCACATGGTCCTCAACGCCCTGGCCACCATCGGCGTGGCCCTGGAACTGGGCGTGGAGCGGGACGTCATCCGCGCCAGCCTCGCCAGCTTCACCGGCGCCGACCGGCGCTTCCAGAAGAAGGGCGAGCGCAAGGGGGTCACGGTCATCGACGACTACGGCCACCACCCCACCGAGATCGCCGCGACCCTGGCCGCCGCCCGCAAGGGCTTCCCCGACAAGCGCATCGTGGTGGCCTTCCAGCCCCACCGCTATTCCCGCACCCAGGCCCTCCTGGAGGAGTTCGGCCGGGCCTTCTTCGACGCGGACGTGGTGCTGGTCACCGACATCTACGCCGCCAGCGAGCCGCCGATCCCCGGGCTCACGGGCCGCTCGGTCGTGGACGCCATCCTGGCCCACGGCCAGCGGGACGCCAGCTACGTGCCCCGGGTGGACGACCTGGCCAAGGTCCTGGACGGGCTCACGGAAGCGGGCGACCTGGTCATCACCATGGGCGCCGGCACCATCACCACCGCCGGTCCCGCCTTCCTGGCCCTGCCCTGAAACGGCAGCGGCCCGCTTCGCAGCGGGCCGCTCGTCAGGCTTGTGAGTTGATCACTTGCCCTTGTAGTCCTTGAGCCACTTGACGTCCACATCGGCGGCCTTCTTGGCGGCCTTCTGGGTCATGAGCCACTTGCCCATCTCGTTCAGGTCGCCACCCTTCTTGGGGGCGCCGACATGGCAGGAGGCGCAGTTCTTGACGGAGTCGATGCCGGCGGCCTTGGCGGCGGCCACGAAGGGCATCTTGGCCTGGGCGGGGATCGCCAGGGCGAAGACCGCGGCGGCGAGGAAGAGGGTGGATTTGCGCATGTTGCCTCCGTTGGGAAAGCCGACCCGGGTGCGGGCGGGTGGACCGGATGAACCAGGATAGATGCAATCGAGAGGTGTGCATCCTGATATCAGGTTATCAAGATCGATGCCAATCTCCGGGGGATTCCGGAGTGGATCCTCTTAAAATAAAAATATTCATAAAAAATAGTTAATGAAAAAAAACTTCCATCATTCAAAATGGAGGTCATTCCCCTCTGCGCCCCAGCGAATCCTCAGCGCCTCTGCGTTTAATTCTTTTCTTGGTTGAGCTTGGGCGATTGGGTAATGGACTGGCGAGCAGACAGGGTCTTGAAAGAAAACGAAACGCAGAGGCGCTGAGGGTTCGCTGAGGCGCAAGGGAAAGAATTTCAAATCGGGTTGGTTCGGAGGTCCCATGCAGGGCGGACTGGTGCAGTCGCTGAAGAAGATGAAGATGCCCCACACCCTCGTGGTGGTGGAAACCTTGGTGCTGCTGGTCCTGGTGCTTTCCTGGCTGATCCCTTCCGGGGAGTTCACCCGCGTCGCCGTGAACGGGCGCATGGTGCCCGACCCCGCCACCTACCACGTGCTGGTGCCCAAGATCTACGTGAGCGCCTCCATGCTCCTCCTGGCGCCCATCCGGGGGTTCCTGGACGGGGGGCTGCTCATCGCCTTCCTGCTGGTGATCGGCGGGGCCTTCAACGTCCTCAACGACACCGGCGCGGTGGAGTTCGGCATCAAGAAGCTCACCAAGGCCATCGCGGCCCGGCCGACCCTGGAGTTCCTGCTGATCCCCGTGCTCATGGTGGTCTTCTCCCTGGCCGGGAGCATCTTCGGCATGGCGGAGGAGCTGATCCCCTTCGTCATCATCTTCATCCCCCTGGCCCGGAGCCTGGGCTACGACTCCATCGTGGGCATCTGCATCCCCTTCCTGGGCGCGGCGGCCGGGTTCGCCGCGGCCTTCTTCAACCCCTTCACCGTGGGCGTGGCCCAGAAGCTCGCGGGGCTGCCGGTGAATTCCGGCCTGGGCTACCGCGTGTTCAGCTGGTTCGTCGGCACCGCCGTGGTCACCGCCTACGTCATGCTCTACGCCCGCAGGATCAAGAAGGACCCTGCCAAGAGCCCCGTGTACGAACTGGACCTGGCCCGGGGGCCCGTGGACCGCAATCCCGAGGCCGAGGAGCCCTGGACCGTCCGCCACCTCCTGGTGCTGGGGATCTTCGCGGCCGCGCTGGTGCTCCTGGTCTACGGCATCATGGCCAGGAACTGGGACATGGACGCCATGGCCGCCATGTTCCTGGGCATGGGCATCGTCCTGGGCCTGGCCTCGGGCATGGGCGGGTCCCGCATCGCGCAGTCCTTCGTCGCCGGCGCCAGGGACATGGTGGGCGTGGTGTTCATCGTGGCCTGCGCCCGGGCCCTCCTGGTCATCGCCCAGGACGCGCGGATCCTGGACACCATGCTCTTCCACAGCAAGAACCTCATGTCCGTGCTGCCCCGGCCCGTCATCCCCCAGACCATGTTCCTCATCCAGGCCGTGATCAACTTCTTCATCCACTCCGGCACGGCCCAGGCCGCGCTGACCATGCCCATCATGGCCCCCCTGGCCGACCTGGTGGGGATCACGCGCCAGACGGCGGTTTACGCCTTCCAGCTGTGCGAGTTCGTGAACCCCATCCTGCCCACCTCGGCAGTGACCATGGGCGTCCTGGGCGCGGCCAAGATACCCTGGGAGAAGTGGGCGGGCTGGTTCCTCCCGCTCCTGGGAATCGTCATGGTGATGGGTTTCCTCCTGCTGATCCCGCCGGTCCTGTTCCACTGGGGCCCCTTCTGAAGAGCCGCCCCATGCGCATCCTGCCCGCCCTCGTCGCCCTGCCGCTGGCGGCCCAGATCACGTACCCGGGCAGGACGTACCGGCCCGAAGTGCCCAGGCCCGCGGTGGGCCGCGCCTACACGCCGGACGCGGCCCTGGCCGCGGCCCTGGCGGGCATCGCCTCGGCGAAGGACCGGGTTCGCGTCTACACCTACAACGTCACCGAAGAGGGCAGGCCCCAGGTGCTGCTGGCCATCTCCAGCCCGGAGAACCTCGCCAGGCTCGACGCCCTGAAGGCCGACAACGCGCGCCTGGCGGACCCGCGGACCCTCTCCGAGGCCGAGGGCAGGGCCCTGGCGGCGCGGAACCCGGCCTTCGTGTGGCTGGGCTACTCCATCCACGGCGCCGAGCCCGCGGGCACCGAGGCCGCGCTGGCTGTGGCCTACCACTTCGCGGCCTGCCAGGATCCCGAGGTGCTCGGGCAGCTCGGCCGGACCGTGCTCCTCCTGGACGTGACGCAGAATCCCGACGGCCGGGCCCGGCACCTCCAGGCCGTGGCCGAGGTGACCGAGGGGGAGAACCCTTCCGATCCCCAGGACGCCCAGAACCAGGCCCGGTGGCCCACCGGCCGCTTCAACCACCGCCTCTTCGACCTCAACCGCGACTGGGTCTGGCAGACCCAGGGGGAGAGCCGCGCCAAGACCGCCCTCTTCCTGTCCTGGAACCCGCAGGTGCTGGCGGACCACCACGAGATGAAGCCCGAGGGCAACTACTTCTTCCCGCCCGGCATGGCGCCGGTGCACCAGGCGCTGCCCGCGCCCTTCGGCGGCGGGTGGCAGAAGACCTTCGGCGAGGCCCTCGGCAAGGCCTTCGACGCCCAGGGCTTCGCCTACTTCACCCGGGAGATCTTCGACCTCTTCTACCCCGGCTACGGCGACTCCTGGGGCTGCTTCCAGGGGGCCGTGGGCATGACCTACGAGTGCCCCAGCCCTGGCGGCCTGGCCTACCTGCGCAAGGACGGGGACCTCCTGACCCTGGAGGCCCGCGTGCGCCGGCACGTCACGGCCAGCCTCGCCACCGTGGCGGTGGCCGCCGCCCGGCGCGAGGAGCTGCTCCTGGACTACCACCGCATGCGCCGCGAGCGCCTGCGCGCCCAGGGCGCCTTCCTCCTGGGCCCCGGCGCCGATCCCGGGCGCACCCTGGCCCTGGTGCGCCTCCTGCAGCGCAACGGCATCGAGGTGGTCCGCACCACCGGGGCGGTGCCGTCGGCGGGTCTCGAGGCCGTCCTGCCCGGAGCCGTCCCGGCCCAGATTCCCCAGGGCAGCTACCTAGTGCCCCTGGACCAGCCCCGGGGCGGTCTCGCCGAGGCCCTCCTGGAGCGCCGGGCCGCCTTCGGCCCGAAGCCCAGCTACGACGCCACGGCCTGGAGCCTTCCCCTGGCCTTCAACGTGCCCGCCTGGCGCGCCCCGGTGCGGCCGAAAGTGGGGACCGAGCCGGTGCGGGACGCCGCCGACGCGCCGCTGCCCCGGGCGGGCTACGCCTACCTGGTGTCCTCGGGCGCCGAGGGCCGGGACCGGGTCCTGGAAGGCCTCCTGAAGGACGGCTTCCGGGGCTCCGCCGCCCCCGCGCCCTTCGTGGCGGGATCCCGCGCCTACCCCGCGGGCACCGCCATCTTCACCCTGCTGCGCAACGACGCGGCCCGGCTCGAGGCCCGCGCAAGGGACCTGGCCGCCCAGGCTCCGGGGGTCGTCACCGCCGTGGATTCCAGCGCGGTGGCTTCGGGGCCCGACCTGGGCTCCGTGAAGTCCCTGGCGCTGCGGGCGCCCCGGGTGGGCCTGGTCATGGACGCCCCCGCCGACCCCACCGCGGTGGGCGCCGTGATGCAGGCCCTGCTCGAGGCCGGCATCCCCTTCACCCAGCTGCGCGCGGGCCGGCTGGCCCAGGCCGACCTGCGCCGCTACAGCCACCTCATCCTCCCCGACGACAACGGCCTGGGCGCCAAGTGGCAGGCCGCGCTGGGACCCGCGGGCGCGGCCCGGCTCAAGGCCTACGCCATGGACGGCGGGGTGCTGGTGGCCATGCAGGGCGGCAGCGCCTTCGCGGCGCGCTCCGGCGTGAGCGAGGCCGGCGTGAGCTTCCTGGCCCGCAGGGACGAGGAGGCCCGCCTCAAGGAGAAGGATCCCAAGCGCGAGGCCGCCGCCCCGCCCCTGCCCGAGCGCACCCTGACCTGGGCCCAGCGCGAGGACCAGGGCCTGATGGAGTCCATCCCCGGCGCCATGCTCAAGGCCGACATCGACGGAACCCATCCCCTGGGCTGGGGCCTCAACGCCGCCGAGGGCGCCGTGCTGGACTCCAGCGATCCGGTGCTGGAGCTGAGCCCCGGCGGGGAGAACCCCCTGCGCTTCGGCACGGGCGACCTGAACCTCTCAGGCCTCCTGCCCCCGAAGCTGGAGGCCAAGGTGCGCAACTCCGCCTACGCGCTGAGGGAGCACAAGGGCCGGGGCGCGGTCATCCTCTTCTCCGGGGACCCCGTGCACCGCGGCTGCGCGCCCCTGACCACCCGTGCCTTCTACAACGCGCTGTTCTTCGGGGCCTACGCGCCCCAGGACGACGAGGACTAGGTATCCTGTAGGCCATGGAGAATCGGCGCATCATCCTCGCCATCACCGGCGCCACCGGCGCGGCCTTCGGCGTGGCCGTGGCCCGGCGCCTGGCGGCGAACCCTCGGGTGGCGCAGGTGTCCCTCCTGCTCTCGCCCACCGGGCGCCGCTGCCTGCTGGACGAATGCGGGCTGCGCGCGGAGGATGTCGTGGCGCTCTCCCCCAAGCTGCGCCACCTGGACGAGCGCAACGTGGGCGCCGACATCGCCAGCGGCAGCCACCGCCAGGACGGCATGGCCATCGTCCCCTGCAGCGCGGGGACCCTGGGGCGCATCGCCTCGGGGGTGAGCGACGGCCTGGTCACGCGCGCGGCCGACGTGTGCCTCAAGGAGCGCCGCCCCGTGGTGCTGTGCCTCCGGGAGACGCCGCTCAACCGCATCCACCTGGAGAACATGCTGCGCGTCCATGACGCCGGCGCCGTGGTGATGCCGGTCATGCCGGGGTTCTACCACAAGCCGGAGTCGCTCGACGACCTGTACCAGGCCTTCGCCACCCGGGTCCTGGACCAGCTGGGGCTGCCCGAGGCCGACGCCCGCAGGTGGGGCGGCTGATGGAACGTGCGCGGCCCGGGCTGGCCTGCGTCCCTCCGCCGTGGGCGAGGGGCGCCCACCTGCAGACCATCGCCGCCCAGTTCCTCCCCAATCCGCCCGCCGACCTGCCCTGGGAACGCCTCCGCCTGGACCTGGGCGACGGGGACGCCCTGGCGCTGCGGGCCCTGGACGGCACCTCCGGCGTGGCGGTGCACCTCTTCCACGGCCTGGGCGGGAGCGTGGACGGCCACTACATGCGCCGCCTCGCCGCCGTGCTCCACGCCCGGGGCCACGCGGTGCTGGCCGCCAACCACCGCGGCGCCGGCGAGGGCGCCGGGCTCGCCAGGCAGACCTACCACAGCGGGGCCACCGGGGACATGGCGGCGGTGCTGCGCCTGGGGCGCCGGCGCTTCCCGGGCCAGCTTCAGGTGGCCGTGGGCTTTTCCATCAGCGCCAACATCCTCCTGCTCCTGGCCGGGCGGGACCGGCACCTGGACCTGCCGGACCGGGCCATCGCGGTCAATCCCCCAGCGGATCTGGAGGCCTGCTCCGTGCGTCTGGGGCGGGGCTTCAACCGGGTCTACGACCAGTACTTCGTCCGGCGCCTGCGCCGGGAGGTGGCGGGGCGCCCAGGGGGCGAGGCCGCGCGCGCGGCGCGGACGCTGCGCGCCTTCGACGCGGCGTACACGGCCCCCCAGGCCGGCTTCCCCACGCGGGAGGCCTACTACGCGCTCTGCTCCTGCGGCCCCCACCTGGCCGGGATCGACGTGCCCACGGTGATCCTCACCTCCCTGGACGACCCCTTCGCACCGGCCGGGGACATCCTCGTCCAGCCGCGCTCGGAGGCCGTGCATCTGCACGTGGAGGCCACCGGCGGGCACATGGGCTACGTGACGCGGAACCTCCCGGGCCACCGGTGGCTGGACTACGCGGTGGGCCACTACCTGGACGGCCTCACGGCCCGTTCCTGAGTTCCGCGCACATGCGACGGGCCCCCGGTGGGGGCCCGTCGCAGGTACCGGAGCGGCCTACTTCGCGAAGCGCTTGGAAACCTCGGCCCAGTTGATGTTCTCGTTGAAGGCGTTGATGTAGTCGGGGCGCTTGATGCCGTAGTCCACCATGAAGGCGTGCTCCCAGCTGTCCAGCACCAGGAGCAGGTCCTGCTCGATGGGCAGGCCCAGGTGGTGCTCGGCGACGAAGTAGGTGTGGAGCTTGCCGTCGCGGCGGTTGCGGGTGAGCAGGGCCCAGCCGGGGCCGCCCAGGGCGGTGGCCTTGAGGTCGGCGACGAGCTTGTCCTTGCCGCCCTGCGCGTCCAGGGCCTTCTGGAGCTCGGGGGAGATGGAGCCGTTGGCGCCCAGGTTCTCGAAGTAGAGCTCGTGGAGGAAGGAGCCGTTGAAGGCCACGGCCTCGCGGCGCTTGAGCTCCGTGTACTCGTTGAAGGAGTAGTTGGGCTTGGTGTTGTCGGCCTCGGCCAGCTTGGACTCGATCTCGTTCAGCTTGGCGATGTAGCCCTTATAGAGGGTGAAGTGCTGGTCCAGCTGGCTGTCGCTGAAGCCTTTGAGGGCGCCGCCCTTGAGATGATCGTAATTCTTGGGTTCATAAGCCATGTATGCCTCCGAAGCATGCGCGAGTGCGTCGCGTATATCCTACCAAACAAGTCGGGATCGGAAAAACAAATTACTTAAGAATTGAAACTGGACGGCGGGTGGGCCAGCCACTGGCCGCCCAGGACCACGGTGGTCACGGGCACATTGGGGGTCTTGAGGCCCCGGTGGGACATGCAGGTGTGCACCGCCACCAGCTTCACCCCCCAGGCGGCGGGCCGCAGGTGGGTCTCCAGGGCCCGGGCGATCTGGTGGGTGAGGCGCTCCTGCACCTGGAGGCGGTTGGCGAAGCCCTGGATGACCCGGACCAGCTTGGAGAGGCCCACCGTGCCGCCCTCCCCCGGGAGGTAGCCGATGGTGGCGTAGCCCTCGAAGGGGGCCAGATGGTGTTCGCAGGTGCTCACGAAGGGCACCCGCTCAAGGATCACGGGGCAGGGGGCCAGGTCCCCGGGGAGGGGCTGCAGCTCCAGGGCCGGATCCTGCGCGTAGCCCCCGAGGCGTTCCGCCCAGAAATCCGCCACCCGCTGGGGCGTCTCGGCCAGTTCGGGCGAGGCCGGGTCCGCCCCGAAGGCCTTCAGGAGCTCCCTCACCGCCGCCGCCGCACCCGCCGTGTCGAACGCCATGGACACCTCCAGGTGTCCAGGGTGCCACCAATCAGGCCAGGAGGGTGAAGGTGTTGTTCATTGCGGCCAACTGGGCGGCCGCCGAAGCCTGGAGCAGGTAGGTCTGGCTGGTGGACGTGCCCGCTCCGGAGGTCTTGTCGGCCGCGGCGGCATTGGCGGCGGCCTGGGACGCGGCGTCCGCCGTGAGGTTCCCGCCGCCGTAGGCCTTCTGGGCCTGGGCCGCCAGGAGGGCGAGGGCCGAGCCGCTGGCGGTGGCCGGGCCGAATCCCGAGAGCCCCGCCGAGCTGTCCCCGAACAGCTCGGACAGGGAGGAGGAGCTGGTCGTGCTGGAGAGGCCTGAGACGAGCTGGGAGGTGCTGAGGCCCAGGAGCCCGGTGGCGGTGGTGCCGGCGTCGGCCGTGCCGGCGGCCTGGAGGGCCTTGCCCTGGGTATAGATCGCCGAGACCAGGGGGGCGTTGTTGGTCTGGCTGATCAGGGACGTGAGGGGGTCGGAGGAGGTGCCCTGGGCGTTGGAATAGGCCTGGGCCAGGACCTGGAAGACCGCGTTCGCCCGGCTCGTCGTGGCCAGGGTCGACTGGTAGCTGTAGGTGCTGAGTGCGGAGGTCGCGTCGATGGTCATGGTCCACCTGGTCTGCTTATCGGCAGGGCGGGGCGGTTCCGATAGGGCAAATCCGGCCTTTCTTGTGGGATCATCGGAGCCTGGAGAGTTCCATGCCCGAGACCAAAGTCACCTACGCCGCCTCCGGCGTGGACATCAACCGCCAGGACGACGCCCTGGCCCGGATCAAGCCCCTCGTGAAGGCCACCCGGACCCCCGGCGTCCGCAGCGACCTGGGCCTCTTCGGAGGCCTCTATTCCGCGAAGTTCGAGGAGGGGGACCCCATCCTGGTCAGCTCCATGGACGGCGTGGGCACCAAGATGAAGGTGGCCCGCCTCGCCGGCACCTGGGACACCGTGGGCGCCGACCTGGTCAACCACTGCATCAACGACATCCTGGTGCAGGGCGCAAGGCCCCTCTTCTTCCTGGACTACGTGGCCGCCCAGCGCCTGGAGCCCGCGGTCATCGAGCAGATCGTCCGCGGCATGGCCGGGGCCTGCTCCGAGGGGGGCCTGGCCCTCATCGGCGGCGAGATGGCGGAGATGCCCGGGGTCTACGCGGAGGGCGAGGTGGACGTGGCCGGGACCATCGTCGGCGTGGTGGACGAACCCCTGCTCCTGCCGCGCCTTTCCGCCATGGCCCCCGGGGACGTCCTCATCGGCCTGCGCTCCTCGGGCCTGCACACCAACGGGTACTCCCTGGCCCGGAAGGTCTGCTTCGAACTGGCCGGGCTCAAGGTGGACGACCTTCTCCCCGGCACGGACCAGACCGTGGCCCAGGCCCTCCTGGCCGTGCACCGCAGCTACCTGCGGCCCGTGCTCCCCCTGGTGCGCGCGAAACGGCTCGTCGGCATGGCCCACATCACCGGCGGGGGCCTCACGGACAACCTCCCCCGCGTCCTCCCGTCCCATCTGGACGCCGCCATCGACACGTCCAGCTGGGAGGTCCCGGCCCTCTTCCGGTTCCTCATGGAACGCGCGGGCCTGCCCCTGGACGACGCCCGGCGCTCGTTCAACCTGGGCGTGGGCATGGTGCTCATCGCCCCCGCGGCCGGCGCCGGGGAGGTGCTGAAGGACCTGCGCGAGGCCGGCGAGGCCCCGTGGGTCCTTGGCGAACTGGCGCAGGGGACCGGGAAGGTGACCTATCGCTGAGCCCACGTCCAAGGCCCGGGTGGACTCCCTGGACATCTTCCGGGGGCTGATGGCCTTCGCGGTGGCCATCTACCACTTCGCCAACTGGTATCCGGTGTTCCCCGCGGGCCAGTTCGCCGCCTACACCACCAAGAAGGTGGGCGCCTACGGCGTGGAGGGCTTCTTCATCATCAGCGGCTTCTGCTTCTTCTACCTGTACGGGGCGGAGGTCCTCACCGGGCGCGGGCTGCGGGACTTCCACCTGAAGCGGTTCTTCCGCATCGCGCCGCTCTACTACCTGGCCGTGGCCGCCAACCTCGTCTTCGGCCTCGAGGCGGGGCCCGGCCACACCCTGCGCATGGTCGCGGAGAACGGCACCTTCACCTTCGGGCTCATCCACCCCAACCACTCCCTGGTGACCGGGGGCTGGTCCATCGGCATGGAGTACGTCTTCTACCTGGCCTTCCCCCTCCTGGCCTGGGCCGCGGCGCGGTGGAGGCCCTTCCTCGCGGTGGGCACCCTGGCCCTCCTGGCCCTGTCGGCGCCCTGGTCCTTCACCTACGTCCCCCAGGCCTCCTTCGACGGCGACATGAAGTTCCACGCCTACGTCCAGGTCGCCAACCACGCCTTCCTCTTCCTCATGGGCGGGCTCGTCGCCCAGGCCCGGCTGGCCTGGAAGGGCCGCCTCACCACGCTCCAGTTCCTGGGCCTCTGCCTCGCCCTGGTGCTGGCCTTCACCCTGCGGCACCGGAACTTCTACGACGACTTCGAGATCATGGTGGGCTGGCCCCGCTACTACTTCTGCCTCGTCTGCTTCGCCGCGGTGGCCGTGTTCGCGTTCTACGACTTCCCCGACTCCCTGGTGAAGACCGCCGGCAAGTTCCTGGGCGAGGTGAGCTACTCGGTGTACCTGCTCCACCCCCTGGTGCAGGAGGGACTCCTGCACGCCGTGCCCGGGGGCCTGGGGCCCTGGACGGGGTTCTTCCTGGGGCTGGCGCTGACCATCGGGCTCTCCGCGCTGACCTTCCGCTTCATCGAGAAGCCGATGATGGGACTTGGCCGGAGGCTGTCCCGTACCTAGGCCGCAGGAATAACCCTCGATTTTTTACATGTTTCCGCTATAATCATAGGTTTGCGGGGACCTGGATGCTTGCAGTACAGAATGTGACGATGCGCTTCGGCGCCAGGATCCTGTTCGAGAACGTCACCACCACCTTCCAGAAGGGGCGGCGCTACGGCCTCACCGGTCCCAACGGCAGCGGCAAGTCCACCCTGATGAAGGTCTTCACGGGCGAGATCGAGGCGTCGGCCGGAACCATCCAGCGGCCCGGGAACATGGGCGTGCTGGCCCAGGACCAGTTCGCCTTCGACCGCTACCGGGTGGTGGACACCGTCATCATGGGCAACAAGGTCCTTTGGGACGCGCTCCACGAGCGGGACCTGATCTATTCCAAGGCCGGGATCACCGACGCCGACGGCATGCGCCTTGGCGTCCTGGAAGGCATCGTCGCCGACGAGGACGGCTACACCGCCGAGGGCGACGCGGCCATCCTGCTGGAGGGGCTGGGCGTGCCGGAGCAGCTCCACGAGCGCGCCATGGGCGAGGTCCAGGGCGGCCAGAAGGTCCGGGTCCTGCTGGCCCAGGCGCTGTTCGGCAATCCCGGGGCCCTGCTCCTGGACGAGCCCACCAACCACCTGGACCTGGAGTCCATCCACTGGCTGGAGGGGTTCCTGGCCCGGTTCAAGGGCACGGTCATCGTCATCTCCCACGACCGCCATTTCCTGAACGCCGTCTGCAACCGCATCGCCGACATCGACTACCAGACCATCACCCAGTACACAGGCGGCTACGACGACATGGTCACCCAGAAGCTGGAAGTGCGCACCCGGAAGGAATCCGAGAACGAGCAGCGGGAGAAGAAGATCGGCCAGCTGGAGGGTTTCATCCAGCGCTTCGGGGCCGGCACCCGCTCCAGCCAGGTGAACTCCCGGCGCAAGGAAGTGGAGCGCCTGGCCCTGGACGACCTGGCCTCCACCAACATCCAGCGGCCCCACCTCCGGTTCGGCGCGGAGGTGCCCGGCGGCAGGCATCCCCTGGCCCTGGAGGGCGTCTGCAAGGGCTACGACGGCGAGGACGGCCGCATCGAGGTGGTGCGCTCGTTCACCGCCGCCGTCGCCCGGGGCGAGAAGATCGCCCTGGCGGGCCGGAACGGCTCGGGCAAGTCGACCCTGCTCAAGGCCCTGCTGGAAGGCGCCCCCGGCGTCACGGAGGCGGATCGCGGCCTCGATTCCGGGGATGTGAAGTGGGGCCACGGCGTGGAGGTCGGCTACTTCGCCCAGGACTTCCGCGAATCCATCCCCGCCGGCCACACGCTGGTGGACTGGCTGCGGCAGTTCGATCCCGAGGCCTCGCTGGAGACCATCCGGAAGGTGCTGGGGCAGATGCTGTTCACGGGCGACGAGGGCCTGAAGGACACCGGGGTCCTCTCCGGTGGCGAGGCCTGCCGGCTGATGTTCTGCAAGCTCATGCTCCAGAAGCCCAATTTCCTGGTGCTGGACGAACCCACCAACCACCTGGACCTGGAGGCCGTCATCGCCCTCAACTCGGCGCTGAAGGACTACCCCGGCACCCTGCTGCTGGTCACCCACGACGAAGGGCTGCTCCACGACGTGGCGACGCGGGTGTGGTCGGTCACGGAAGGGGGGATCGAGGACTTCCAGGGGTCCTATGCCGAGTTCCTGGCGAGCCGGTAGCCCCGGGGTTTCCCGGACTCGGGATGAAGGGGGTTGTTAAGGGCAGGAAGATCCCCGTCCATCCCATGAATCCGATTGAGGGGAAAGGGCAGGATAAGGCCTGGCCGGGCCTTTCTCATGGTTTGCCTAGCCATCCACATTCGGGTTCATCGACATCAGCTCGCCAGGCAGGCCCTGGCGGAGTTCCCGGGCGTGGGCCAGGAGGAACGTATCCCGGCTCCCGGTGAGGCCGCCCAGAGCCTGGACGAGGACCGCCGACGCCGCTTCCGCGCGGTCGACGCGCTCCCCTGGCGTCCCCGCCCGCGCCAGCCCCTCCAGTTCCGCGGCCAGGGCGGGATCCGGGAGGGCCCGGAACATCCACTTGTAGAAGGGCCGGTAGCGGCGCGCCAGGAGGTAGGCCGCGCCCATGGCGTGGCGCAGGAAGGCGGCCTGGGCCAGGGCGGCGGCCACCACCTCGCCGCGGCGCAGGGCCCGGGGCAGGTTGTACTGCCCGGCCTGGGCCGCCGCCTCCAGGCACGCGGCGAGCTTGTGGAGGCGCACCGGTTCCGGGTAGTGGTCCAGGAGGCGCTGCCGGTGGGCCGTGAAGGCCCCGCAGCGGTCCGCGAAGACTTCGCCGTTGGTGCAGGCCGCCAGGGCGTGCTCGGGGATGGCCAGCCACTCCGCGGCGGTCTCCGGGGGGCGTTCCAGGCCCGTGAAGCGGCGGTAGAAGGCGCCCGCCTCCAGGACGCCGGTGCGCCCCGGGGTGGCGCGCACCGGGTACCCCTCGAAGACCTGCGGCAGGTCCGCGAGGACCGCCTCCAGGGGGGCCGCGGGATCGCCGCGGCGGAACCAGAGGCACACCGCGGGGCCCCAGTCGTGGTCCCGGGACACCTCGTCGTCGAAGCCGAAGCAGTCCGAACCCTCCCCCACCAGGCCCGCGGCCGCGGGGAGGCCCCCCAGCCGGGGCGCCACCTCGCGTTCGAAAAGGCGCCGGGAGAGCCCGAGGCCTACTGGCAGCACTTGAACTTCTGCATGCGGGTCTGCGCCTCGCTGGCCTCGATGTCCCTCCAGCCCATGCGCTGGAAGAGGTTCGTGTACCGCTCCTCCACGAGGTTGCGCCCCTCGGCCTGGGCCGACCGCATGAAGGCGTGGTACTGGAGCAGGGTCGCGTCCGAATAGGTCTCCAGGTCCGCGGCCATGTAGGTGCTGAACTGGTCGCCGCGCCCCGTGAAGGTCAGGGGGTAGCGCCGGTTCACGGCCAGCATCCAGTCCGCCTCCACGGCCACGATCTCGCCGATGAGGGGCGTGTCCTTGAGGGGCGGGATCTGGCCGGCCATGCGGGCGTACTTCTCGGTCATCAGGTTCCGGCCCTGGGCGGTGGCCTCCACCAGCTGGGCTTCCATGGGGTCCAGGACCTCGGGGGGGAGCACGGAGTGGCTCATCCAGCGCATGAGGCGGAAGGTGCCCTCCTCCTCCTGGCAGGCGGCGGGTTCGCTCGCCTTCACGCTGTGGAACATGGGCCACTCCAGGTCGATGATGCGCTGGATCTGGGGTTCGGTGACGAGGTCAGACGGCTTCATGGGGCGTCCTTTCGGGGGTCATGATCTGGGCCAGGCGGTCGGCGTAGCTGGGGGCCAGCGTCCGGAGCAGAGTCTCCTGCCGGCGGGTTTCCCCGGGGTCGCCGGCTGCCCAGGCCAGGACTCCGAGGTGGAAGTGGGGGGGAGGGAAGGCGGGGTCCAGCGCGATGGCCCGGCGCAGCACGGCCATGCCTTCGGCGTGGCGGTCCCGCATGCCCAGGGCCAGGCCCAGGCCCCACAGGGCCGGCACATGGTCGGGGTTCCTCGCCAGGGCGGCGTCGTAGGCCTCCAGGGCCTCCTCCAGCCGGTCCAGGGAGCGCAGGGTGGTGCCCAGGAAGGCGCGAACCTCGGCGGACCCGGGAAGCCGGCGCGCGGCTTCCTCCAGGGTCGCCAGGCAGGCCTGCATGTTCCCGGTCTGGCCCTGGGCCATGGCCAGCTTGATGAGGGCGTCCTCCCCGGGGAAGAGATCCGCGGACCGCCGCAGGGGCGCCTGGGCCTCGGCGAACCGCGCCAGCCTGAACAGGATGAGCCCGTGGAGGTAGTGGGCCTGGGCGTCGCCGGGAAGGGAAAGGGCGAGGTCCGCGAAGAAGGCGAGGGCCCCCTCCCGGTCGCCATCCTTGTAGCGGAGCAGGCCTTCGGCGTAACGCGGGGGCGGGGCGGAATTTTCGGTCTGGGACATGGGTCTGCCTTGCCGGAACAGATACTATATTGGTCACGGAATGCAGGCATTGCACTAAAATCGAGTGTAATAATTGCTGACATCTGCGTCAGCTTTTGAAACGTTCATCTCATGACGGATCTCAAAATTTAGGATAAGCCTTTTGTTACATGCATTTTGACGAGAAAATACCGATTTTGGCTGAAGGCTGATTTTGTCCCAAATAAAATCCTTGGGCTCAAAATTCGTTACACATTCCCAAACCGGCACCGCGGATTCCGTCCGGAGACCGTTTCCTGAATACCTAACTATTATATATTCCATCAAATAGAAAACACCGGGTTCGGGTTGGCACCAGGTTTGCATACCTGGGTTGTCCGACTCCCATGCTTTTCCGGCCGAATCGCCGGCCAATCACACATCCACCACTATGGAGGCATCTGATGCCCAAAAAACTCAAAGAGGTGCTGGTCGAAGCCGGCATTCCCATGGATTTCGAGTCGGGCGGCCATTCCCCGGCGAACCTCACGGACCGGGAAGTCGTCAAGGAGCCCCACGCCCGCGTGAAGGCCCTCAAGGACATCTTCATGCAGACCCTGTCCTCGGCCAACAACGAGTTCCCCTACTGGTATTCCCGGGAGTACTTCTCCCTGGATTCGGAGATCCCGGTCATCCGCCGCGCCCAGGCCCTGAAGACCGCCTTCAGCCACCTGACCCCGGTCATCTACCCCGGCGAGCTGCTGGTCATGCACAAGGCCCCCTTCTTCCGCGGGTCCTTCCCCATGCCCTGGCTGTCCGAGGGCTACTACATGGCCAAGGAGGACGAGCTCTACCAGGACGCCCTCAAGCGCGGTTCGGCCTCGGCCGACGAGCACTCCAAGTTCGGCACGGGCGGCGGCAACGTCACCAAGAGCTTCGGCAAGGTCGTGTCCCTGGCCGGCAAGTTCGGCATGCGCCAGGAAGAGGTCCCCGGCCTCCTGAACCTGGCCAAGAAGTGGGTCGGCAAGTCCGTCGACGACCTGGGCCACAAGTACGAGCAGATGGTCCCCGACTACGAAGTGAAGGAAGCCCTCATGCGGAACATCTTCTGCATGTTCGATTCCGGCTACACCCTGCCCCAGGGCCGGGAAGTCATCAACTACTACTACCCCCTCGAGTACGGCATCGACGGCCTCCTCGCCATCGCCCGTGAACTCAAGGACAAGGTGGCCGGCCGCGCCGACGGCGACGGCATCAAGGGCACCAACCGCCTCTTCAACTACGAAGCCATCATCCTCGTCCTGGAAGGCATCAGCACCTGGATCAGCAACTACGCCAAGGAAGCCCGCCGCCTGGAAGGGCTGGAGAAGAACGCCGTCCAGAAGCGCGAGTACAACCAGATCGCCGAGCGCCTCGAGTACCTGGCCCACGGCAAGCCCCGCGACTTCCGCGACGCCATCCAGATGATCCTCACCTTCCACCTGGCCGTGCTGAACGAAGACGCCATCTCCGGCATGTCCCCCGGACGCATCGGGCAGGTGCTCTATCCCTACTTCGAGCAGGACATCGCCGTCGGCCGCATCTCCGAGGACGAGGTCATGGAGCTCCTGGAGCTCTACCGCCTGAGCATCTCCTCCATCGACTGCTTCGCCTCCGCGGGCGTCGTGGGTGGCGTGCTCTCCGGCAACACCTTCAACACCGTCAGCATCGGCGGCCTCACCAAGGAAGGCAAGCACGCCTGCAACCGCCTGGAATACCTGCTGCTGGAAGCCGGCCTCACCAACGCCATGCCTCAGCCCACCCTGGCGCTGCTCTACGACGAGAAGCTCCCCGAGGACTTCCTCCTGCTGGCCATGGAGACCATCAAGACGGGCGTCGGCTATCCCGCGTTCATGAACAACCAGAGCGCCATGACCTTCATGATGAACCAGTACGGCGCCGAGGGCATGACCCCCGAAGAAGCCCGCGCCTGGGCCATCGGCGGCTGCCTCGAGTCCTCCGCCTGCTGCTGGAAGCCCCTGCACCTGAACGGGAAGGAATACTTCATTCCCGGCGGCGCCGGCCAGCCCACCTCCGTCGGCGTGCACTTCCTGGCCATGCCCAAGATCCTGGAAGCCGTCCTCTGGAACGGCGTGGATCAGCGCACCGGCCAGAAGGTCTTCGAGCCGCACAACCGCACGTTCACCACGTACGACGAGCTCTGGGACCAGTTCAAGCTCTACTGGCAGAAGGCCGTGGACGTCCTGGCCCTGACCAACAACGTCCAGCACGACATCTGGCGCAAGAACAACATGGCGGTCATCAACTCGCTCATGAAGCCCGATTGCATTGACACCGGCCACCTCATCGACGAGAAGGGCTACCGCTACAACGCCACCTACAACGTCGAGAGCGCCGGCACCATCACCGCCGTCAACTCCCTGGCCGCCATCAAGAAGCTGGTCTACGTCGACAAGTCCGTCACCCTCGAGGACCTGAAGAAGGCCGTCAAGGACAACTTCGGCTTCAAGACCGCCAAGGAAGTGAACTCCTTCTCCCTGTCCGACCAGGAGAAGCGCGAGGACGGACCCAGCGCCTGGGACAAGCTGCACTTCATGTGCCTGCAGGCCCCCAAGTACGGCAACGACGAAGCCTTCGCCGACGAGATCCTGCTCGAATGGGAGAACTTCTTCTGCCCCGACTGCTCCAACTACGAGTCGCTGTTCGCCCACAAGATGTATCCTTGCCAGATCTCCGTGTCCACGCACGGGGCCATGGGGTCGGCCACCATCGCCTCCATGGACGGGCGCCTCGCCGGCACGACCTTCGCCGACGCCTCCCTCTCAGCCTTCCCCGGCACCGACCGCAACGGCGTCTATGCCCTGCTGAACTCCGCGGCGATCTGGGACCACACCATGAGCCAGAACTCCCAGCTCAACATCAAGATCCACCCCAGCGCGATCCAGGGCCCCAGCGGCTCCCGCAAGCTCCTGGACCTCTGCCAGGCCTACATGCGCAAGGGCGGTTTCCACATCCAGTTCAACGTCGTGGACACCAAGGTGCTCAAGGACGCCCAGGCCAACCCCCAGAACTACCGCGACCTGATGGTGCGCGTCGCCGGATTCACCCAGTACTGGGTCGAGATCGGCAAGCCCGTCCAGGATGAACTCATCGCCCGCACCGAATACGAAGGGATCTGAACATGACGACCAAACTCAACCACCGCGACTGCCAGAACTTCGCCGCCATCGACGTGTCGAAGGGCATCTGCCACCTGACGAAGAACATCGTCCTGGCCGACACCGAACAGTGCGAGAACTGCGCCCCGCTGAGGAAGTGCTCCGGCTGCAAGCAGTTCTCCGCCACCAAGGACGTCATCGAAATGGGCGTGTGCGGGGCCTCCAAGATGGACCCGAAGTTCTTCGCCTATCCCGACATGGTCGCCACGACCTGTGAGATGTACCAGTCCCACTGAACCCAGGCGCCCCTCCAGAACCTTCCTGGCCTCCGCGGAACCTCGCGGGCGCCGGGAAGGTTTGCGGAAGGGGGAAGATCAGACACCAAATGCGTCACAAATGGGAGCAATCCTCATGGAAGAGAAAAACGCAAAATTCTACGGCTGGTCCGTGGTGTTCGCCTCCTGGCTGGCCGTGTTCTGCCTGTTCGGGTACCGGGCCACCTTCGCCATCCTCAAGGGCCCCATGGCCGTCACCCTGGGGTGGACCAGCGCCGAAGTGACGCTGGGCTATTCGCTCATGATGGTCGTCTACGCCGTGGCCGCCTACTTCAGCGGCATGATCCTGGACAAGTGGGGCACCAAGCCCGTCTATGCCGTGGCCGCCGTCTTCGGCGCCCTGGGCTTCGTCCTGACGGCCCGCATCGATTCCCACCTGGCCTACCTCTTCACCTTCGGCCTCCTGGGCGGCATCGCCACCGGCATGCTGTGGGTCACCTCCACCGTCTCCGTTCGTAAGTGGTACATCGGCAAGTCCTATGCCACCATGTGGGGCTTCGCCTTCGCCGGCGGCCCCATGGCCCAGTTCGTCCTGGCCCAGGTGGTCAAGCCGACCCTCTCCGCCAGCCAGGCCAAGCTCGACGGCGCCATCCGGCCCCTGATCGAGGGCGGCGCGGCCATGGCCCCCAAGCAGCTGGCCCTGGCCATCGCGACCAAGCTCAAGGACCCCGCGGTCCTGGCCATGGCCGACGTGAAGAGCGCCCTGCAGGGCCTCGAGCACGCCTGGCGCTACCAGATGACCATCCTGGGCGTCATCGTCCTCATCGCCCTGGTGGTGGCCGTCCTCGTGGCCAAGCAGTCCCCCGAGCGCTACGGCCTCAAGCCCTTCGGCGCCATCCCCGCCGCGCCCGGCACCGCCGCCGTGGCCGAGATCGACTGGACCATCGGCGAAGCCTTCTCCAAGTACGCCATCTGGGGCGGCATCCTCACCTTCCTCACCAGCATGATGGGCGAGTTCCTCATCTGGACCCAGGTCGTCAGCTACTGGACCCAGGACGTGGGCTACAACCTCAAGAAGGCCACCAACATCTACGCCCTCATCGGCCTTGTCGGCATCTTCTCCATGCCCATCATGGGCAAGGTGGCCGACCTGGTCGTCCAGAAGGTGGGCGTCGAGGCCAAGGGCCGCAAGATCATGCTCCTCGTCGGCCCCGCGACGGGCGTCATCGCCTGCCTCCTGCTGCTGGCGAGCCCCTCGGGCGACATCTTCGCCTACATCGCCTGCGTCATCTTCGCCATCTACTGGGCCATCGTGCCCGGCGGCGTGGTGGGCTACACCGGCGCCATCTACGGCCGCAAGACCCTGGGCAAGATCTGGGGCCTGGCCACGATGATCGTCATGGGCATCGGACCCTTCCTCGGCTCCTACATCGGCGGCTGGCTGAAGGACTTCTCCGGCAAGTACACGTACTCCATCTGGTTCGCCCTGTGCGCGTTCGGCGTCTCCATCCTGCTGGCGTCCACGCTGCCCCTCAAGGCCGAGTACAAGAAGACGGCGGCCTCCAAGCTGCCCATGGAACCCGAATTCAACAAGTAGCAGCGGAATGCCAGGAGACAAGGTGACCATCCCGACCGAACCGTCCACGCCCACCGGGCTCATTTTCGACATCCAGGCCCACTCGGTGCATGACGGCCCGGGAACGCGGACCACCGTGTTCATGAACGGATGCCCTTTCAACTGCGAATGGTGCTGCAATCCCGAAGGACTTTCCAGGAAGCCCGTGGTCATGCACCGCGACGGGCGGTGCCAGCACTGCGGGAAGTGCATCGAAGCCTGCCCCAAGGGAGCCATCTCCCTTGGGGCCGACGGCGTCGAGACCTTCGACCGGAGCCTGTGCACGGACTGCACCACGTACGAATGCGTGGAGTTCTGCTACCACGAGGGCAACGTCCTCAGCGGCAAGCGGTACACCATCGACCAGATCATCGCCATCTGCCAGCGGGACCGGGCCTACTGGGGCAGCGGCGGCGGCGTGACGTTCTCCGGGGGCGAACCGCTCCTCCAGCGGAACTTCATGCTCCCCCTCCTCAAGCGATGCCGGGAGATCCGCATCAACACCTGCATCGAGACCACCGCGAGCCTGCCCTCGGACTACTTCATGGAAGCCGCGGCCCTGCTCAACTGGATCTTCGTGGACATCAAGAACATGGATCCGGTCGCCCACAAGGCGAAGACCGGCGCCGACAACGCGCTCACCCTGAAGAACCTCAGGCTGCTGGGAGCCTCGGACCTGGACTGTTTCGTCGTGATCCGCATCCCGGTGATCCCGGGCTGGAACGACTCCGAGGCCAACATCCGCGCCACCGCGCGGTTCGTCAAGGAGTGCGGCCTGGAGGTCATCAACCTCCTCCCCTTCCACCGGCTCAGCGAGTCCAAGTGGCGCCAGGTGGGCGAGGACTATGCCTTCAAGGACATCCCGGGAATGACCCTCGAGGACCTGAAGCCCCACGCGCAGTGGGTCAGGGAAGAGGGCATCACCTGCTACACCGGCTGGGAAACCCCCTTCTGAGCCGCCCCCCCTCGAATCGAATGGAGTGACCATGCGAATGAATTGCAGGACCCTTGTGACCGCGCTGTCGGCCACGCTCGCGCTTTCCGCCCAGGCGCCGACCACCTTCGACGTGGGCTTCGAGGAGCGCGTGCGTTCCGAGGAGTGGAACAACATCACCGACCACAGTGACAAGATCAACGACGGCCACCTCCACTACCGCATGCGCACCCGTCTCTGGGGCCAGCTGAACATCGGCAAGGACCTGGAGCTGGCCGCGGGGCTGGCCCAGGAGAACCGCAAGGTGGTCCGCCCCGACGTGCCCTACAACGGCCGGCAGATATTCTTCGAGACGCTGTCGCTGAACTGGCGCTTCGCGCCGGGCTGGGCCGTGAAGGCCGGCCGGCAGGACATCATGCGGGGCGAGGGCTTCGTGTTCATGGACGGCAGCGCCCTGGACGGTTCCCGCTGCGCCTACATGAACGCCATCGACCTCACCCGGAACCTGGGCACCGCCTCGAAGCTCGAGTTCATCGCCATCTCCAATCCCCGGCAGGACAAGTACCTCCCCCGCCTGAACGACCCCAGCGACCTCAACCTGGTGCAGCGGCTCACCGAGTGGGACGAGCAGGCCCTGGCCCTCTACTACACGGGCAAGGAGATCAAGGACACCACGATCGACGCCTATGCCGTCTACAAGACCGAGACCAACGACTACCGGGCGAGGAACAACGCCATGTACCAGCCCGACCGGAAATTCACCACCCTGGGCGGGCGCGTGGACCGCAGCTTCGGCGGCGGCTGGTCGGCCAACGCCGAGCTGGCCTTCCAGTTCGGGACCCAGGCCGCCAATGCCGCCCAGAACGTGGGCTCCAAGGACATCGGCGCCTACGGCGGCTACACCCATGTGAAGAAGTCCTTCGAGGCCTCCTGGAAGCCCCGGGTGTCCCTGGGCTACATCCTCCTCTCGGGAACCGACCCCCACTCCGACAAGATCGGCGGCTGGGATCCCGTCTTCAGCCGCTGGCCCAAGTGGAGCGAGCTCTACATCTACTCCCAGCCTGCGGAGAAGGGCGTGGGCTACTGGACCAACACCGGCATGTTCGAGGCGGAAGTGCGCGTGACCCCTGCGAAGAACTTCGACCTGCGGGCCACCTACTACAAGATGTCCGCCATGGAGGCTCCCGCGGCCGTGGCCGGCCAGTTCGGCTCGGGCAAGGACAGGGGCGGCCTCGCGCAGGTGCGGGCCGACTACAAGGTCAACGACAGCTTCAAGGGCCACGTGCTCTACGAGCGCCTCACCCCGGGCAGCTACTACGGCGCCCAGGACCCGGGCTACTTCTTCCGAATGGAAGTGACCTACACGTTCAAGGCGCGGATCTGAACATGGTTCCCGCCACCGGCAGGTGTTCCTTGATGGGGGGGGTGAGGCCTGGGATAATGGCTCCCATGCCTATCAACTCCCCCCATGGAAAAGCGGCGTGCTTTCCCATGGTCTCAAGTGATTGCGCCGTCGACGAGGTTGTCGAACTCCTGCTGGTGAATGGCGGCTCCTCGGTGGAGGTGACCGGGGCCGGAGGGCAGCCCTGCGGCACCTTCGACCTGATGGGCCATCTCCTCCGGGTGCGCCAGGGCGGGTCCTGGGGGCCGGACGAGACCGTGGGCGAACACCTGGCGGCCCCCGGCGGGGAGGCGCCGCCCGCGCCGGAAGGCTTCTGGCGGGAGGTGCTCCACTCCATGCTGGCCGGGGCGGAAAAGCCCATGGTGGCCCTCACCGACGGCGCGGAGCGGGTCCTGTTCGCCAACGCGTCCCTGCGCGGGGCCTTCCCGGGCATCTTCCCGGCCGTCAACGTGCGCGTGGAGGACCTCCTGCCGGGCCATCCCGTGGGCCGGGAGGAGGACCGGGGTCCCGTCTCCTTCTGGTTCGTCCAGAACCAGCAGCGCGCGTTCATGGTCCTGCGCGTGCGCCCCGGCGCGGACGGCATCGGGGCCCTGGTGCTGTTCGAGCTCACCGCCCAGCTCAGCCAGGGCTACCGGGAGGCGCTGGACGAGGTGGACGTCCTCAAGCGCGTGCTGGACACCGTGGAGGGCCTCCAGGTGGTGGACACCCGGGGGATCATCACCCTGGTGAACGAGAGCTTCCTGAAGATCCACCACCTCACCCGCGAGCAGTCCGAGGGCCATCCCGTCACCGAGGTCATCGACAACACGCGCATGCACATCGTGGCCCGGACCGGCGTGGCCGAGGTGGACGAGATCCAGACGATCAACGGCCACGAGTACGTGGTGAGCCGGATTCCCATCTTCAAGGACGGGAAGTGCCTGGGGGTCGTGGGCAAGATCGTCTTCCAGGACTTCCAGGAGATCCAGCGCCTGGCCCTCAAGGCCAAGCGGCTCCAGATGGAACTGGAGGCCCTGCGCAAGAGCAAGGGGAAGCCCCACTCGGACACCCGCTTCTCCTTCGAGGACATCATCGCCACCTGCGAGACCAGCCTCCAGGCCAAGGAGCGCGCCATGATGGGAGCGCCCACCGCCTCCACCATCCTCCTCCTGGGGGAGAGCGGGGTGGGCAAGGAGGTGTACGCGCACGCCATCCACAACCTCAGCCCGCGGTACAGCCGCCCCTTCGTGCGCGTCAACTGCTCGGCCATCACCGAGACGCTCATCGAGAGCGAACTCTTCGGGTACGAGGACGGCGCCTTCACCGGCGCCAGGAAGGGCGGCCGGGCCGGAAAGTTCGAGCTGGCCGACACCGGCACCATCTTCCTGGACGAGATCGGCGACATGCCCCTGGCGGCCCAGGCCAAGCTCCTGCGGGTGCTCCAGGAGCGCGAGATCGACCGGGTGGGGGGCGAAGGCACCATGCCCGTGGACATCCGGGTCATCGCCGCCACCAACCAGGACCTCTGGGCCATGGTGGAGCAGAAGAAGTTCCGCCGGGACCTCTTCTTCCGGCTCAACGTCATCCCCATCGTCATCCCGCCCCTGCGGGACCGCCCGGGGGACGTGAAGGCCCTGGCCAAGCTCTTCTGGGCCGACCTCCAGAAGACCCACGGCATCACCACCAAGTTCCTCACCGAGGGGGCCAAGCACCTGCTCCAGGACTATCCCTGGCCCGGCAACATCCGCGAGCTGCACAACGTCCTCGAGCGCACCTTCACCATCGTGCGGGACAACCTCATCAGCGAGGACCAGGTGCGCATGATCCTCCAGGGCGTGGGCTCCAGCGCGGGGCATGTGTGCGAGAACGAGGACTGCCCCCTGGACGAGGTGGTGGAGAAGGCCGAGCGCCGCGCCATCGGCTTCGCCCTGGCCCGCACCAACAACAACAAGGCCCAGGCCGCCAAGCTCCTCGGCATCTCCCGGCCCCTGCTCTACCGGAAGATGCACCAGTACGACATTTCCTAAGCCTTCGACACGGGAGAAATTCATGTCCGCATTCCTGGACGGCCTTCGGCTTCGTTCCAAATTCATCCTCATCCTGGCCACCCAGGCCATCCTCCTGGTCTCGGTGGCCGCCCTGGCCTGGCGCAGCCTCGCCCAGCTCCACGGAAGCCAGGTCGTGCTCTCGGACAGCCTCGAGAAGGCCTCCCGCATCACGTCCGCCATCGGGGACGCCAACCGGCTCCGCGTCCTGCACGTGGCCATGCTCGGGGCCGCGAGGTTCCCGGAGCACACCCAGAAGCTGGCGGGCATGGCGGAAAAGGTGGACGCGCGCTTCGTGAAGGAGCTGGATGAACTCCAGGCCCAGGCCTGGGATCCCTCCGACCGGGCCAAGGTGCGCAGCCTGGTGGCCCTCCTGGGGACCTACCGGAGCGGCTTCGCGGGGGCCTTCGCCGAGGCCCGCCGCGACCTTTCCCGCCTCCCGGCCCTCATGGACATCGGCTCCGCGGAGCTGGCGGAGGCCCGGTCCCAGCTGGAGGCCCTCCAGGAGGACCAGCGCCGCAGGGCCCAGGACATCGTGGCCCGCGACACCGCCTACGCCGCCACCCAGAAGGCCATCGTCGCCGGGGCCGTGGCCCTCGCCCTGGCGCTGGGGATCCTCATCACGCTGACCCTGAGCCGCAGGGTGGAACGGGCCGCCAAGGAGATCGGCGAGGCCATGGACGCCCTCCGGAGGGGTGATCTCACCCGGGCCCCGAAGGTCCTGGGCGGCGACGAGCTGGGCTTCATCGCCCGGAGCCTCGGCGAGGCCCTCCAGCAGCTGCGGGAGGACCTGAAGGCCATCGCGACCATCGCGGAGCGCTCCGCCTCGGGCGCCCTGGAGCTCTCCACCACCGCCACCCAGCTGGCCTCGGCCACGTCCGAGATCAGCCAGGGGGCGGAGCGCCAGCGGGAGGAGGTGGGCCAGTCCACCTCCGCCGTCCGGGCCCTGGCGGCCTCCCTCCAGGAGGTCCAGGCCGTGGCCCTGTCCGCCAGCACCCTGGCCGCCAGTTCCCTGCAGGCCAGCGCCCGCGGCCTCGGCGAGGTGGACGCCTCCGTGGAGGCCATGAAGGGGATCCTGGACAGCTCCCAGAAGGTGGGCCGCATCAACGGGGTCATCTCCGACATCGCCCGGCAGACGAACCTGCTCTCCCTCAACGCGGCCATCGAGGCCGCCAAGGCCGGCCAGCAGGGCAAGGGGTTCGCCGTGGTGGCCGAGGAGATCCGCAAGCTGGCCGAACGCAGCGGCAGTGCCGCCAAGGAGATCCAGGGCCTCATCGCGGAAAGCGGCGAGCGGGTGGACGTCGGTTCCCGGGCCGTGCGCATGGTCAGCGACAGCCTGGGGACCATCGAAGGCAACCTGAAGGAGCAGGCGGATTCCGCCATGGGGGCCGTGGGGGTGCTGGAGGCCCGGTCCGCCGAGAGCCAGGCCATCCTCGCCGGCATGGCCTCGACCCTCGGCATCACCGAGCGCACCGCCACCGCGACGGTGCAGCTGGTGTCCAGCCTGGAGGAGACCGGGCGCACCGTCGAGGACCTCTCGGCCGTGGCCCAGGACCTGCGCCAGCGGCTCACCCGGTTCCAGTACGCCTGACCGGAGGCCTTCAGTAGTCGATGCCCTTCCAGAAATTCGGCGTCTGGACGACCTGGTAGCGCTCGGGATTGGCGCGCACCAGGGCGTCGGCGGTGGCGTTCCACGCGGTGCCGTGGGCGTTCTGGCGGGTGTCCAGGATCACGGTCTGGTCGAGCAGGTAGTTGTGGAAGCCGGCGTTGGTGCGGTCCCGGCTGTCCTGGTTCGCGCGCCAGGCCTGGTGCTGGCGCTCGTTGGCGGCATTGGAGGCGTCCGAGGCGGCCTTGGCGGCGGCGCCGATAGCCTTGATGCGGGCGATGCCGGGGGCGGCGATGGCGGTGGCCTGCTGATTCACGACGGCCGGGTTCATCTCGAAGCTGGCGAAGAGGGACTCCAGGGTGGCCCGCTCCCGGTCGGCCAGGGCGACGGGACAGAGGGTGATGAAGATGATCACCAGGTAGGTTCCCGAGACGTAGTTGCCGGTGCTCAGGACCACGTTCATCTCCCGCATGCCCTTGCCGTCGGGGTTCACCTGCCCCGTGGCGTGGACGCAGGATTGGCCCCTGGGACTGGGCACCTGCTCCACCTTGTCGAAGCGGCAGTTGCCTGAGTTCAGGGTCAGGCCGTTGAGCTTGTAGAACTGATGGAACCGGTCGGGGAAGGCCTTGACCGGGTCCACGTTGAATGGGCAGACGATCGAGCCGGCCGTATGGGGGCGGATCCCGCTCTGGGCGAGCCGGCGGGTTCCGGGATCGGTGAGGTCATGGGCCATCCGGGTCTGGTTGAAGTAGACGATCTGCCCCTGGGGGCCGGTGACCTTCGCGCTGCCGCCGCCGCTCTGGGGATCGAGCTGCCAGCCATCCGGAACGGCGAGGGTGGCCGACCGGTCCCGCAGCGTGAGGGTGTGCATGGGGGCGATGCGGCCCCGGGCCGGGGCCGGTGCCGCTTCCCCGGCCGGGCTCCAGACCCCGAAGAGCTGGGTCAGCATGGGGTTGACCGTTTTCCCGAAGCGTTCAGCGTCATCCGTCACCAGGGCCGCCTCCAGGTGGCCCGGGGCGCCGTCGGCGGCGATCACCATGCCCGCCACGGCCTTGTTGCCCCGGGTGCGGCGGGTGACCGTGAAGAAGACCGCCACGGAGCGGGTGCCGCGCACCTGGAAGGGCTTGCCGACCTTGGGCCGCTCGCCGCACTGGGTGTGCACGGAGCGGAGCACCGAGCCCATGGCTGCCGCCTGGCTCCTGGCGCCCTCCACCTGCCCGTAGACGATGATCCCGCCCTGGGGGCTTTCGAGGGTCTTGAGGCCCGCCCGGGCCGGCGGCGCGGTCAGGACCAGGACGGGCACGATCAGGCACGGCTTGAACATGGTTCACTCCTCGAGCTGGAAGGGGGGCTTCTTCACTCCAGACAGCGCAAAGCCGGGCGGAAATGCCTCGCGACTTTTCCCCGGCGGCACCCGGGGAATGCTAGACTCTTGGAAATTATTCATACATTTTCTCGCGGACCCCGGAACGTTGCCAATGGAAACGCAACCTGGCGAGATCACCCTCCTCCTGGCGAAATGGCGGGACGGGGAGGCCGATGCCTTCGAGCAGCTCGTCCCCCTGGTCTACCCCCACCTGCGGGAGGTGGCTGCCGCCTATGTGCGGCGGGAGCGGGATCCGGGTCTCATGCAGGCGACCTCCCTGGTGCACGAGCTGTACCTGCGGCTGCACAACCAGCGCAAGGCCGCATGGGAGGACCGGGTCCACTTCTACACCTTCTGCGCCAAGGTCATGCGCATGATCCTCATCGACCATGCCCGGGGCACCCAGGCCCAGCGGCGCGGGGGGGCCGTCCAGCATGTTCCGCTCAGCGACGACCTGGCCTGGGTGGGCCTCGGGAGTCCGGAGCTCATCGAACTGGACGCCGCGCTGGACGCCCTGGGGCTCCTGGACCCCACGAAGGTCCAGCTCATCGAACTGCGCTATTTCCTGGGCTACACCGCCGAGGAGACCGCTTCCTTGATGAACCTCTCAAAGGCCACGGTGGACCGGCACCTGAGTTTCGCCAAGGCCTGGCTCTTCCGCCGCATGAACCCGCCCAAGGGCTGAGCCAGCCCGGCCCCGCTTCGCGCAGTCTTGATCAGAATCCCTGGAGTGCCGCCGTGTCCTCCGCCTCCTCCTCAGCTGGGAACGATCGCCCGGAACCCCTGCGGCGGGCGGAATCGCTCTTCCACGAGGTGCTCGAGGCGCCGGGGCCGCAGAGGGACCGGGCCCTGGAATCGGGCTGCGCGGGGGACGCGGCACTCCGGGCGGAAGTGATGTCCCTGCTGGAGGCCCACTACGCGGAGGAGGCCCTGGCGTCGCGGTGGTCCGGCGGAGGGCTGCGGGCCGCGGCGGCTCCCGACCTGCGGCGGGTCGGGCCCTACCGGTTGGGCCGGGTGCTGGGGCGGGGCGGCATGGGGGCGGTGTACCTGGCGGACCGGGTCGACGGCCAGTTCGACCAGCAGGTGGCCGTGAAGCTCATCGACCTGCCCCTGGCCACGGAACTGTTCCGGGAGCGGTTCCGGCAGGAACGGCAGATCCTGGCGGGGCTCGTCCACCCCTACATCGCCCGGCTCCTGGATGGCGGCGTGAGCGAGGAGGGCGAACCGTACCTCGTGATGGAGTATGTGGACGGCATCAGCCTGGAGCGCTTCTGCCGGGAGAACCGCCTCACGGTGCGGGACCGCCTCCTCCTCTTCCAGAAGGTGTGCTCCGCGGTGCACTTCGCGCACCAGAACCTCATCGTCCACCGCGACCTGAAGTCGGACAACATCCTGGTGCTGCCCGACGGCACGCCCAAGCTCCTGGATTTCGGCACCGCCAAGCTCCTGGCGCCCCAGCCCCTGCCCGGGGACTTCACCCGCCTCGGGCTCCAGGCCTTCACGCCCAGCTATGCCAGCCCCGAGCAGGTGCTGGGCGAGGCCATCACCACCGCCTCGGATACCTATTCCCTGGGGGTGCTCCTTTTCCTGCTCCTGGCGGAGAGGCCGCCCTACGAATTGAAAGAAGGCACCACGGCCGAACTGCTGCGGGTGGTCTGCACCGAGCAGCCGCCGAAGCCGTCCGCGGTTTGGCGCTCGGCCGAGCCCCCCGACGCCGACCTGGACGCCATCGTCCTGAAGGCCATGCGCAAGGAGCCCCAGGAGCGCTACCACTCGGTGGACGGGTTCGCCCGGGACATCCAGGCCTTCCTGGACGGGCGGCCGGTCCTGGCCCGGAGGGGCAGCCATGCCTACCGGGCCGCCAAGTTCATCCGCCGCAACTGGCTGGTCCTGGGGGCCGCCGCCCTGCTGTGCCTCAGCCTGGTGGCGGGCCTGGCGGGCGTACTTTGGCAGGTGCGGGTGGCCCGGCTGGAACGCAAGCGGGCGGAAGCCCGCTCGGAGGACATGAGGCAGCTCAGCAACAGCCTCCTTTCGGAAATCGACGAGGCGGTCAAACAGCTTCCCGGCTCGACGCCCGTGCGCCGCCTCCTGGTGGAGCGGGTCCTGGAGCACCTCGATCACATGGCCCGGGACGTGGCCGGGGACCGGCGCACCCGCCTGGATCTGGTGAACGCCTATACCCGCCTGGGCAACCTGCAGGGCAACCCCTACGACCAGAACATCGGCGACCGCGAGGGGGCGCTGGTGAGCCTGGGCAAGGCCCTCGTGCTGGCCAGGGCGCTTTGCGCCGGGGCGCCGGGGGATCCCGACCTCCTCGGGGTCCTCGCCCTGGCGGAGCAGTCCCGGAGCGAGGTCCTCTTCGGCATCGGACGGACCAGCGAATCCGTCGTCTCCATGCGGGCGGCCGTGGACGCCTTCGTGGCGAGAGCGGCGGGGCCGGGCGCCACGGCCACCCAGATCGCGGACGCCGGGTCGGCCTGGGGCGGCCTCGGCGACCAGTTGGGCCAGACGGGCGTGCCCAGCCTGGGGGATCCCGAGGGCGCCATCCAGGCCTACCGCATGGGCCTGGCCTGCGCCCAGCGGGCCCTGGCCGTGGACCCCGGCCACCTCCGGTCCAGGCGGGCCTTGGCCATCAGCCATTTCAAGATCGCCAACGTCCTCGCCGAAGGCGACCCCGTCAAGGCCGTGGAGGCGTACCACCTCTCCCTGGCCGCCTGGGAGGCCATCCCCGCCGCCGACCGGGCCGGCGCGGCCTTCCGCCGGGGCATCGCCCACACCTGCCGGAAGCTGGGGTTGGCCCTGAAGGAGATCCACGAGTACAAGGCCGCCCTTGCCGCGTTCCGGGAGGCCCGCGCGACCTACGAATACTTCGCCGGGGCCGATCCCCGGGACACCCGCGCCCAGTACGACCTCACGGTGGAACTCTCCAACGAGGCCGAGACCCTCTGGACGATGGCGGACCGGGACCTGAACCCCCACCCGGAGGACCCGGCCGGCGCCACCCGGTCCGCGGTGGAGCTGCTGGTCCGCAGCATGGCGGTGCTCCGGCGCCTGGTGGTCCTGGACCCCGGCAACCAGGGATGGGTCACGAACCTCGCCTACGACGAGGTGATGGCGGGCACCCTCGCCCAGGACCTGCCGTTGCGGGCCCAGGGCGCCCAGTGGTCCGCCTCGGGCATCGCCGTCCTGAAGGCCAGGGCCCAGGAGAAGGACGCCGCGATCCCGACGCTGGACCATGCCACGTCGGCCCTGCTGAGCGTGCGCCCCGAGCACCTGCGCAACCCCGGCCTGGCCGTCCAGTTCGCGCAACGCCTGGTGGCCATCAGCCGCCGCCGCAAGCCCGATTTCATGCTCAGCCTGGCCGAGGCCTATCACGCCCAGGGCAGGCTGGACCTGGCCCGCTCCACCGCAAAGGAGGGACTCGCCCTCCTGCCCCCGGTCCAGCCCGGGGCCGTGCGCTCCCGGTTGCGCAAGCTGCTGGAACGGGAGCTCCGGGCGAAAGGCTAGCTATTTCACATCTTCGGCCGGCACCTTGAGGGGCGCTGCCTTCGAAGGCACGGCCACGGGGTGCCTGCCCAGGATCTCGCCGAACCAGCCGCCCAGGGTGCCCGTGAGCTCCGGCAGGTAGGCGAACCCGTGCTCCTTGCCGGGCCGGATGCGGGTGTAGACGCCGAAGACGCCCTTCAGGGCCTGGGCGTTGGCGAGGGCGGCCGGGTCCTCCTCGGCGGCGGCCACGAACACGGAGGCCTTGGCCTGCTCCACGGCGCGGACCATGCGCAGCTCGGGCTTGTCGCCCCAGCCGCCGGCGGGGCTGAGGGCCAGGACGGCCACGGCGCGGACGCCGGGGGCGGCCACCAGGGCGGAGTACGCCCCGACGCTGGCTCCCGCGAGACCCAGGCGGCGGCCGTCGATGCGGGGCTGCCTGCGCACCCACTGGGCGGCCTGGACCAGGTCGCTGGGGATCAGGTCGAAGCGCACGGTGGCCGAGGACGCCGCGAAGTCGGTGGTGACGGCGACGTTCGCGTCGCCCTTTTTCGTGCTCTGGCCGTGGCCGCGCAGGTCCAGGGCGAGGGTGGCGATGCCCCGGGCGTTCAGGTCGTCCACGAGGAACTTCCACCCGGTGCGGTCGGACCCGAACTGGTGCGCCAGGATCACCACGGGGCGGGGGCCCGCCTGGGCGGGGATGGTGAGGGTGCCCTTGAGGGCGAACCCGTCCCTGCTCACGAGGCTCATGTCCAGGGCCGCGGGCTGGGCGGCGGAGAGCAGGGCGGGGAGGGACAGGAGGAGGCCGATTCGCATTGGAGCTCCTTTCTGCGAGGGTCTAGCGTTTCTTCTTGTTCTTCTTTCCCTTGTCGGAACCGAAGACCTTGGCGAGGAAGCCCTCTTCCTGGGCCCCTTCGCCGTCCACGGCGCCGGGTTCGAGGAGCTGGCGCACCAGCGCCTCCTCCTGGGAGGTGAGCTTGGTGGGCACGGCCACGCGGAGGTGCAGGAACAGGTCGCCGCGGCCCGAGGCCCGCAGGCGCGGGACGCCGGCGTTGGGGACCTTCATGATCTTGTCGGCGGGCGTGCCCTTGGCGATCCGGACGGTCTCGGTGCCGTAGGGGGTCTCCACCGGATGGTTGCCGCCGAGCACCATGAGGGGCCAGGGCACCTCCAGCTTGCGGTGGAGGTCGAAGCCGTCCCGTTCGTAGGTGGGATCGTTCTCGATCTCGAAGAGGATGAAGAGGTCGCCGTGGCCGCCGCCGCCGGTGCCGGCCTCCCCCTCGCCCTGGAGGCGCAGGCGCTGGCCCTGGTCCACGCCGGCGGGGATCTTGAAGTGGACCTTGGTGCGCCGGTTGACGCGGCCCGCGCCCCGGCAGGAGGGGCAGGGGCTGGGGATGATCTGGCCCCGGCCCTCGCAGCGGGGGCAGGTCACGGCCATCTGCAGGAAGCCCTGGCGCACCGCCACCTGCCCGTTGCCGCGGCAGTTGGGGCATACCTGGGCGCTGGTTCCCGCGGCGCAGCCGGACCCCTTGCAGGTGTCGCAGGCGTCCTGCCTCGGGATCTCGATCTCCTTGTTCTCGACCCCGAAGATGGAGTCCTTGAACGAGATGCGGAGGTTGTACTGGAGGTCGGAACCCCGTTCGCCGCCTCCGGAGGAGCGCCTGCGGCCCCCGCCCCCGAAGAGGTCGGCGAAGATCCCGCCGCCGCCCCCCCCGAAGAAGGACCCCAGGAGGTCCTCGAAGCCGGCGAACTGGTTGGGGTCGAACTGGAAGTTCTGCCCCTGGCCGCCGGAGGAGGCGAAGCCGTACTGGTCGAAATGCTGGCGTTTGGCGGGATCGGAGAGGACCGAGTAGGCCTCGGCGGCCTCCTTGAACTTTTCTTCCGCTTCCTTGTTCCCGGGATTCTGGTCCGGGTGGAACTGCATGGCCAGCCTGCGGTAGGCCTTCTTGATCTCGTCGAGGGTGGCTTCCTTGCCTACGCCCAGTACTTCATAGTAGTCGCGCTTCATCCCACCAGAATATCACCTGGGGCGGTTTTCCGCTCCATCCTCCCCGTCCAGGGAGTTCATCATGGACTCGCTGGCCACGAGGACGGCGTTGGTGAGCAGCTTCTGCACTTCGAGGAGCTGCTCCTCCGAGGACTTGACGGCGGCCATGTCCTTGTTGGCCACGGCCATGCGCACGGCGTTGAGCGTGTCGCGCACCAGGGTCTGCTCCTCCAGGGCCAGGAACTTCCCGCACTCGGTGAAGCTGCGGTCGCAGGAGAAGAGGAGGCCCTCGGCGGAGGCGATGTACTTGAGCTCGTCGCGGCGCCTCGCGTCGGCCTCCTGGTTGTTCTGGGCCTCCCGGAGCATCGCCTGGATCTCCAGCTCGGACAGGCCCGAGGAGGGCCGCATGCTCATGCTCTGCTCGAGGCCCGTGAGGAGGTCCTTGGCGGAGACCTTCACGATGCCGTTGGAGTCGATCTCGAAGGCCACCTCGATCTGGGGCACGCCCTTGGGCAGGGGCGGCAGGTTGATGAGGTCGAACCGGCCCAGGCTCTTGTTGTGCTCGGCCAGCTCGCGCTCGCCCTGGAGGACGTGCACCTCGACCCGGCTCTGGTTGTCGGTGACGGTGGTGAAGGTCCGGCTGTCCCGGGTGGGGACGGTGGTGTTGCGCTGGATGATCTTCACGTAGCCGCCGCCCTGGGTCTCGATGCCCAGGGAGAGGGGCGTCACGTCCAGCAGCACCAGGTCCGTCACCTCGCCGGTGAGGACGGCGCCCTGGATCGAGGCGCCCGCGGCCACCACCTCGTCGGGGTTGATGTCGCGGTTGGGCTCGCGGCCGAAGAAGTCCTTCACGACCTGCTGCACCAGGGGCATGCGGGTCTGGCCGCCCACGAGGATCACCTCGTCCACGTCCAGGGCCGTCTTGCGGGCCTGCTTCAGGGCGTCCTGCACGGGGCCCATGGTGCGGGCCACGAGGTCGGCCACCATGTTCTCCAGGTCCTCCCGGGTGAGGGTGGACTCCAGGTGCTGCGGGCCGGTGGGGCCCTGGGCGATGAAGGGCAGGCGCACCTCCACCCGGTCCAGGGTGGAGAGCTCGCACTTGGCCTTCTCGGAGGCCTCCTTGAGCCGCTGGAGGGCCATGCGGTCCTTGGTGAGGTCGATGCCGGTCGAGTTGCGGAAGTGCTCCACCAGCCACATGAGGATGGCCTGGTCGAAGTCCTCGCCCCCCAGGAACGTGTCGCCGCTGGTGGCCAGCACCTCGAACACGCCGTCGTTCATCTCCATGATCGTGAAATCGAAGGTGCCGCCGCCGAAGTCGTAGATTGCCAGGGTCTGCTTGAGGCCCTTCTTGTCCAGGCCGTAGGCCAGGGCCGCGGCGGTGGGCTCGTTGATGATGCGCTGGACGTTGAGGCCGGCGATGCGCCCGGCGTCCTTCGTGGCCTGGCGCTGGGCGTCGTCGAAGTAGGCCGGGACCGTGATGACGGCGTCGGAGACCTCCTCGTGGAGGAAGGCCTCGGCCGACGCCTTCAGGGCCTTGAGGATGATGGCCGAGATCTCGGGGGGGGCGTAGCCGCGGTCGCCCACGCCGAGCCAGGCGTCGCCGTTGGGGGCCTTGACCACCGGGAAGGGCAGCTTGCCCATGGCCTCCTGCACCTGGTCGGAGCCGAACTTCTGCCCGATGAGGCGCTTGACCGCGAACAGGGTGCGCTGGGGGTTGGTGACGGCCTGGCGCTTGGCGATGTGCCCCACCAGGACGTCGCCCTTGTCGGTGAATGCCACCACCGACGGCGTGGTGCGGCTCCCCTCCCGGTTGGGGATGACGCGGCGCTCTCCGCCTTCCATGACGCACGCGCAGCTGTTGGTGGTTCCCAGGTCGATTCCGATGAGCTTGCCTGCCATTGCGTTACTCCCGAGTGGGCGATGTGGGCGTTACGGTGTTCAGGAGGGATCCTGCGTGGGATCCCCTTCGGGATGGTTGTTGACGATGACCCGGGCGGGCCTGAGCAGCTGGTCGCGCAGGTAGTAGCCGCGCTCGTAGATGGCGGCCACGGACCCGTCGGGGAGACTGGCCTGGCTCGTGGTGGTGAGGGCCTCGGCATGCTGGGCGTCGAAGGGGTCGCCGACGTTCAGGGTCAGGGGCTCCACGCCGGCCTTGCGCAGGGCCTCCTGCATCTGGCGGTGGATGAGGACCACGCCGGCGTGGAAGTCCTCGAGGCTGGTGTAGGTGGCGTTGATGCAGCGCTCGAAGCTGTCCAGCACGGGCAGGAGCTCCAGGAGCACCTTGCGCTCGGCCAGCGTCACGGCCAGCTGCGTCTCGCGGCCCACGCGGTTCCGGTGGTTGGTGAAGTCGGCCATGAGGCGGTGGTGCTTGTCCTTGTGGTCGGACTCGGCCTTCTCCAGGGCCTCGAGGCGGGCCCGGGCCTTGGCCAGCTCGGCCTCCAGGTCCTCCCGGCTCATGCCCGCCGTCTCCGCGGGCGCTTCGGGCGCGGGCGGCTCGTAGTCGCCGATCTCGTCGGCGAGGGCCTGCAGATCCGCCCCTTCGCCAAACTCCTCCTGGGTCAGATCGACGGTGAGGTCATTTTCCGGGAGGAGGGGATCGGCGGGGAAGTCCGTGGTTTGGGGTTGGATTTTTTCGGTCATTGAGTACTCGATAATGAAATGTTAAGGGGACTGCGTCAAACAGATGTGGGCTTCCGTCTCTGGATTTCATCCGACCACCACGCCAGGCTCCCCGCCACCTTCCGGTAGTCCAGGCGCAGGGGGCCCACCAGGGCGAAGGTGACCTGGGCGCTCCTGTTGATGGTGACCGTGCGCAGGGCGGTGGCCAGGGGCATCTCCTGGAAGAAGGGGTTCTCCGAACCCAGGAGGAGCTGGACCTCGGACGTGGCCGCCACGGCGAAGGCGTTGAGGAGGTGGGCGAGGCGCTCGTGCTGCTCGAAGGCCTCCACCAGGTTCCGGAAGCGGGAGGGGTCCAGGAACTCCGGGCACCGGCCCATCTCGCCCAGGCCGGCGACCACCAGGGGGGAATCCATGGGCTGGGTCATGCGGGAGGCCAGTTCCGACAGCCGCCGGCTGAGTTCCCGGGCGTCGGAGGCCTGGCCCTCCAGGTCGGTGATGAGCCGGTCCCGCATCTCGGGAAGGGAGCACCCCCCGAAGTGGGCTGTTGCGAAGTTCCCCAGTTCCACCAGTTTGGTCGCGGGGAAGCCCCAGCGGTTCTCCATGATCTGGTGTTCGACCTCGCCGCCGGTGCCCACCCACACCGTGACGATGCGGGCCGGGGGCTTCCCCGGGCCCAGGGGGACGAATTCGAGCCGCACCAGGCGGCTCCGGGTGAGGTGCATGGGCAGGGCGACGCAGATGCCCTTCATGGCCTCGCTCAGCACCCGGCTGGCGTTGCGCAGCCACTGGGCGTCCCCGGCCTGCCCCTCCACGCCTCCGATGGCCTCGGTGAGCCGGGCCCCCAGGATGGGGTCGGGGCGGATGGGCTGGACGAAGTGGTCCACGTAGTAGCGGTAGGCCTTTTCCGTGGGCACGCGGCCCGCGGAGGTGTGGGGCTGGTCCAGGAGGGCCTCGTCCTCCAGGTCCGCCAGGACGTTGCGGATGGTGGCCGAGGAGAAGGAACCCGGGATGCGCTTGGACAAGAGGCGCGATCCCACCGGCTCCCCCTCGACCAGATAGGTCTCGATGAGCGCCTTCAGGACGGATTCGCTGCGAGGAGAAAGGTTGAGCGCCAAGGTGGGAATTTCCGGGTCGCAGACGGTGCCCGTCGTGCGTGTCCCAACTATACTTCATTTTTCGCTCTTTCCTGGAGGTCCCCCATGACGTTTAGATCATCCCTCTTGCTTACCGGGATCCTTGGTTCCTTCATCATCTGCGGGCAGCTTTCGTGCGACCGCAAGCCCACCGAGGCCGAGATCCAGGCCCAGGCCGCCGCCAAGGCCGCCGATGAACGGGTGGCCCAGCTCGAAAAGGAGATGGCCGACATCAAGGCGGGCAAGCACGCTTCGGCCGGCGACGCCGACACGGTCCAGCACATGTCCAAGGCCCAGATCAAGGCCCTGGACCGCCGCCTGGCCGATGCCAAGAAGAACGCCACGCTGGCCCACCAGGACGTCCAGACCCTGGCGGCCGCCCCCAAGGCCGAAGCCGTCAAGGCCGTCATCGTGGACGTGCCCGCCGGGACCCAGGTGGCCGTGGCCCTCGGCCGGGAGCTGAGCACCGAGAAGGACCAGGCGGGGGACGCCTGGGAAGGCACCCTGGTCGAGGACGTGACGGTGGGGGGCCGGGTGGCCTGGCCCAAGGGGACCCCCGTCAAGGGGGTCGTGGCGCAGAGCACACCGGCCGGCCGGCTGCAGAGCGGGCAGGGCGGGCTGGGCATCCAGCTCTCCACCGTGGGCCGCAATGACGTTGAGGCCGGCACCTACCTGGTGGTGGGCGACAAGCGCGGCGAGCGCAACGCCAAGTTCATCGGCGGCACCGCCGCCCTGGGCGCCCTGGTGGGCATCCTCTCCAGCGGCAAGCACCAGGGCGACCACGCCCTGGGCGGCGCGGCCATCGGAGCCGCCGCCGGCACCGCCGTGGCCGCGGGCACGGCCGACACGATCATCCGGATCCCCGCCTCGAAAACGGTGACCTTCACCCTGAGCCAGCCGGAACGGGTCATCCTGAAATAGACTGGAGGCATGTACAAGCTTCTGGCCTCCATCTGCGACGTCTGCCGCCGCCTCCACGCGCGCAACCTCCTGGCCGCCGCCGACGGCAACGTCAGCGTGCTCCTGGACGACGGGCGGATCGCCATCACCCCCTCGGGCGTGGCCAAGGCCCGCATGGCGCCCGGGGACCTGGCCTACCTGGCCAGGGACGGCCGGATCGTCTCGGGCCGGCCCAGCACGGAGCGCCTCATGCACCTGGCGGTGTACAAGGCCTGCCCCGAGGCCCGGGCCGTCGTGCACGCCCATCCCCCCACCGCCATCGCCTTCAGCCTGGCGCATCCGGAGTGGTCCAGCCTGCCTTCGGACGCCCTGCCCGAGGTGATCCTGGCCGCCGGGACCATCCCCTTCGTGCCCTACGCCCGTCCGGGAACGGCCGCCATGGGGGAGGTCCTGGCCCCCTTCCTGCCGGACCACCGCCTCCTGGTGCTGGCCCGCCACGGCGCCCTGGCCTGGGGAGAGACGCTGGAAGAGGCGTACAACGGCATCGAGCGCCTGGAGCACGCCTGCCAGATCCTCAAGACCGCCATCGATCTGGGCGGCGCGCAACCCCTGCCGGAGGCCGAGGTGGAAGCCCTCCGCCAGGCCCGCCGGAAATCCGGAAGGAAACTCCTGTGAAGCAAGCCGACTCCCTCGCCCTCCGCCACGACGGCCGCAGGCTGTGGATCCTCGACCAGACCCTCCTCCCCCACCGGGAGGAATGGCTGGAGGTGGGCGATCCGGACGCCATGGTCCTGCACATCCGGCGCCTGGCGGTGCGCGGCGCGCCGCTCATCGGCGTGGCCGCGGCGCTCTCCCTGGCGACCTTCGCCCAGGACGGCGCCGGCCCCGACCGGCTGCGCCTGGCCGCGGCGCACCTGCGCCGGGCGCGCCCGACGGCCGTGAACCTCATGTGGGCCATGGACCGCCTGGGAGCCGTCCTGGAGGGGGGCCGCTGCAAGGACGACGTGGTGGTGGCCGAGCTGATCGCCGAGGCCGAGGCCATCTTCGTGGAGGACGTGGCGCTGTGCGAGGCCATGGCGCGCCAGGGCCTGCCGCTGTTCGGCGCGGGGGAGGCCGTGCTCACCCACTGCAACTCCGGGGGCCTTGCCACCGCCGGCATCGGCACCGCCCTGGGGGTGATCCGCCGGGCCTGGGAGGCCGGGAAGGTCAGCCACGTGTTCGTGGACGAGACCCGGCCCCTCCTGCAGGGGGCCCGCCTCACGGCCTGGGAACTGGCCCGCCTGGGCATCCCCCACACCCTCCTCACCGACAGCATGGCGGCCATCCTCCTGCGGGACGGCCGCGTGCAGCGGGTGCTCCTGGGCGCCGACCGCGTGGCGGCCAACGGCGACTTCGCGAACAAGGTGGGCACCTACGGCCTGGCCGTGCAGTGCCGCCACCACGGCGTCCCCTTCCACCCCGTGGCCCCCTGGTCCACCGTGGATCTGGCCTGCCCCGACGGCGCGGCCATCCCCATCGAGCAGCGCGACGCCGCCGAGGTGCGCGGCGCCTGGGCCGCGTCCACGACCCCGGCCTTCAATCCCTCCTTCGACGTGACCCCGGCCGACCTTGTAACCAGCCTGGTGACCGACCGGGCAGTCCTCCCAGCCGCCGAACTCGCAGCTGGCCGGTTAGCAACCCTTTGATTCCTTATCTTTTATCCCCGTCCCCGGCCATCCCCGGCGAAAGATCCTCCGGGGCTCGGCGACAACCCTCCCAAGGACAGGCACCCGGTTTCATTAAGCCATTAATAGCCAGGGTTGGACGGGGATAAAAGATGATAAAAAAGAATTTATATCTGCCTATTTGACTGCCCGGTTCATCCTCAGCCAGTCCAGGGGACCCGTGGCCTCGATGCCGCCCTCTTCCCGGATCAGGCACCAGCAGTCCTCGTCCCGGATCTCGGGCGCGTGCACCGATCCCCGGGCGTGATGCACCCAGTCGCCCGCGGTGAGGGCCAGGCCCTTGTCGTTCATCCTGCCGGCGAGGACGAGGATGCTCTCCGAGCCCAGGTGGCGGTGGGCCTTGGCCCGGACGCCGGTGGGGGAGAAGGCCAGGATCAGCCGGAGCCCGCGCTGGGGGTCCTTCAGGAGCTCCACGCGCCGCCTGCCCTGGGCGCCGTCCACCCAGTGCCACTGGTCCTCGGGGGGCAGGCGGTCCAGGATGCCCTGGGGCAGATGGTAGGGACCGGGCTGGGGCCCCCGGGCGCTGGCCACGGTCTGGTGGGCCTGGGCGAGGATGGCCAGCGGCAGGTCGGGCCCGGCCTCCAGCAGGTCCCGGGCCTCGGCGGGCACGGGCGTGGCGGGCCAGGCCCGGGGCCCGGTGCGGCCCAGGGCGGCCAGGGCGCCGTCGAGGGCGGCCTCGGCGGCCTCGGGCGCCGCGGGTTCCAGGTCGTCCATGAGGACGGGCAGGGCGCGCATGGTGGCCAGGATGGCCCGGCAGGAGGGACAGAAGAGAAGGTGGAGCCGGACCAGGAAGGCCTGCCACAGGGAGAGCGACCCGTCCTCGAAGTCCGAGAGCAGGGTGCTGGTAGCTTCGCACGTCAGGAACAAGCTCATCCCCGCCTCCCCGTCATGAACGCATCCAGGAATCCCCTCAGGCCCAGGCGGGCCCGGTGCAGGCGCTGTCGAACCAAGCCCCTGCTGATGCCGAGCTTGGCGGCCACTTCGTCCGTGTTCATACCTTCCAGATCCCTCAGAATGAAGACAGCGCGCTGGTCGTCGGAAAGCTGGTTGAGTCCTTCGCGGATCTTGGCCCGCAGCTGGTCCCGCTCCACGGACACCAGGGCGATCGCGTCCTGGCTCCAGTCCCGCATCCTGTCCGTATTCATGAGATGCCCGTCGGGCGAGAAACGTGGCAAAAAATCTTCGATGGCGTCTTCGCGGCGGCGGATCCGTGATCTGCGTAACATTAAGGCTTCATTTATGCAGATGCGGTAGGCCCAGGTGGAGAACTTGCTCTTCCCCTGGAACCGTCCCAGCTCCGTGTGGATGCTGATCAGGGCTTCCTGCAGCGCGTCCTGGGTGTCCAGGGTGTCCTGGAGGATCCGGTGGATGCCGGCGTAGAACAGGCCGAGGTAGGGGCGCACCAGGACGCTGAAGGCTTCCCCGTCGCCCTCCTGGGCATCGGTGATGAGCTGGCTTTCAAGCGGAGGATTCATCCAGATAACCTAGCGCGGGGAGAGGGGAATGCGAACGGTGAAGGTGGCGCCCAGGCCCGGACCGGGACTGGACGCCTTGATCTGGCCCTGGTGGAGGGTGACGATCTCCCAGCAGAGAAAGAGCCCCAGGCCGGTTCCGGGCACCTGGCGGGTCATCTCGTCGCCCACCCGGTAGAACCGCTGGAAGACCCGCGGGAGTTCCCGGGGGCTGATCCCGTTCCCGCTGTCTGTGACGGTGATGATGGCGTATTCGCCGTCGGAGTCCAGGGTGATGAGGGTGGACCGGGGCTCCGGGGCGTATTTGAAGGCATTGGACAGGAGGTTGTCGATGACCTGCCCCATGGCCTTGCGGTCCATGTCCGCATGGATGCCGATGCCCAGCTGGAGGTCCAGGCCGAGCGATCCCGCCCCCAGCCGGTGGTCCATGGACTCGGCCACCTCGCGCAGCCAGGGGGCCAGCTCCGTGGACTCGAACTTCAGGTCGAGGCTGCCCGCGTCCGCCCGGGCCACCTCCAGCAGGTTGCCGACCAGCTCCGTGAGGCGCACCAGGTCGCCGTCCATGAGCTTCTGGATCCGCGCCCGCCGCTCGGGTCCCAGCTCCCGTGTGTAGAGGGTCTCGATCCACACCCTCAGGCTGGCGATGGGCGTCTTGAGCTCGTGGGTGACCGAGGCGATGAAGTTGCGCTGGCGGAGCATGAGCTCCATCTCGGAATTGAGCTTGCGGTAGATGTAGCTGAGGCCCAGGAGCACGGCCAGGACCATGATGGCCGCCTCCCCGCCGGCCCTCCACAGGGCCAGGGTCCGCTCCCGCTCCATGGCCGTCAGGATCTCGACCCGCAGGGTGAGGTAGGCGGACTGGTCCAGGAGCATGGGATCGTCCGGCTCCACCGGGCCCGGGACCACCGCCACGTAGGGGAAGCGGCCCTCGATGGCGGCTTTGCGAACGGGCAGGGGAGGGAACTGGGGGAGCTTGGCCTCCACCGACCCCGGCTTGGCCGTGCCCGGGTCCCCCTGGAACACGATGCGCAGGATCTCGGCGCTGTCCATCTGCCAGGCCTCGGCCCGGCCCGCCCTCATGGTGGCGATCCGGGCGTTCTGCAGGTTCCTGGATTCCCGGATCTGGAGGCTGATCCACCAGGCCATCTGACTGAGCAGAATGAAGGCCACGCTCCAGAAGATGAGGCGTTCGGTGGCGGGGGGTTTGAGGTGGGCCGCTTTCATCCAAGGCTTATCATGTTGAAAAAACAGTCTGAGGCTACCTCCGGGAAATCCACAAGAGATCTTGCAAAGCGCCCCTGGACGGGCATGCTTAAAACGAATGACGTCCATCCCTCCCAACCCGTTCAAGCCGGGATCCTCCCCCAACCGCCCGGCCCCCGCCGGGCCGGTCCCCGCCGGCCTGAACCCGGGCCAGAACAACGAACTGCTGGTGGAGCTGCTCCACGGCCAGCGTCTCGTGTCCTCCCTCACCCAGGAGGTCGCCGAGCTCAAGACCCGGCTCGCGCGCAGGTCGCACCAGATGGGCGTGCTCCAGCACGTGGCCGAGATCCTCGCCGCCACGCCCAAGGCCGCCCAGGTGGCCAGCGTCGTGCAGGACGTCTTCGTCCAGGAGTTCGGGGCCCGCACCTGCATCGTGTGGATCATGGAGGACACCGGGGCCTGCTACGAGCCCCGCAGCGCCTACGGCCTGCCCCGCGCCGTGGGGGCGCGCCTGCGGCTGCCCGCCCCCAATCCCTTCCCCGGCGCGCCCATGGTGCTGTTCCAGGACCAGTGGCTGGACCCGTCCGTGCACAAGGGCTACCTCGACCCCCTCAAGCCCTCCGAGGACACGGCCCTCTACTACGTCCCCTTCGAGAACCAGCTTCTCCTCATGGGCTTCGCCATCATCGGGCTGGACGCGGGCCGGATCCTGGAGGAGGACCAGAACTCCCTCACCATCCTCCAGCGGCAGGTGGCCGCCAGCATCTACAACGCGTGGCTCTTCCGGGACCTGGGGGACCAGCGCGACACCCTGAGGCGCCAGGCCGGTGAGCTGGAGAAGGCCAACGCCGCCCTGCGGGAGGCGGACCGCTTCCGCAGCGAGTTCCTGGCCCTCACGAGCCACGAGCTGCGCACGCCGCTGACGGGCATCATGGGCTTCACCCGCCTGGTCATGGACGGCCTCTACGACGACGAGGAGGAGATGAACCGGATGCTGGCCGACAGCTACAACTCCGGCAAGCACCTCCTGGACCTCCTGAACGACATCCTGGACCTGGCCAAGATCGAGAGCGGCCGGATGCAGATCCGCATCGAGTCCTGCGCCCTCGCGGGGCTGCTGGACGAGGTCAGGACCATCGTCCAGGCCTACCCGCGCAAGCCGGAGGTGGACCTGGTCTGGCCCGAGGACGTGGACCGGATGCCCGAGATCATGGCGGACTCGGGGCGCCTGAAGCAGGTGCTCATCAACCTCCTTTCCAACGCCCTGAAGTTCACCAAGGAGGGCGCCGTGACCGTGTCGGTGGAGCGGGGCTTCGGCGAAATCGCCGTGCTCGTGACCGACACCGGCATCGGGGTGTCCAAGGAGGCCCAGACCCGCCTGTTCCAGAAATTCGTCCAGGCCGACGGCGGCCACTCCAGGGAGTACGGCGGCACGGGCCTGGGGCTGGTCATCTGCAAGCACCTCATGGAAATGATGAACGGCACCATCGCCCTGGCGAGCGAGGGAGAGGGCAAGGGGACGGCCATGACGCTCACCCTGCCCATCGCCTGAACCGGCCTCTGGAATCCCTCCTTGTATGGAGATTCGAGGCCTCGTAAACTGATGCATCTTCGGAGCCCGGCATGAACCGCAGCGCCCTTGGCATCGCCCTTACCCTAGCCGCCCTCACCGGCCTCCGCGCGGACGAGGGGATGTGGACCTTCGACAACCTGCCCCTGGCCCAGATGAAGGCGAAGTACGGTTTCACCCCGGACGCGGCCTGGCTCGACCACGTGCGCCTGGCCACGGTGCGCTTCCCCGGCGGCACCGGCAGCTTCATCAGCCGGGACGGCCTGGTGCTCACCAACCACCACGTGGGCCACGGCTGGATCGAGCGCGTCTCCGACGCCGCCCACGACTACGTCAAGAACGGCTTCGTGGCCGCGGACCGCAAGGACGAGATCAAGGTCCCCGGCCTGGAGCTGGCCACGCTCATGGCCATGGAGAACGTCTCCGCCGCCGTCGCCCAGGCCGCCGGAAGCCCCCGGGAGGCCCTGGCCCGCCTCGCGAAGGAGGCCGAGGCCCGCACCGGCCTGCGCTGCGAGCCCGTGTCCCTCTACCAGGGCGGCGAGTCCTGGATCTATTCCTACAAGGTGCACAAGGACGTGCGCCTGGTCATGGCCCCCGAGTACGGCATCGCCGCCTTCGGCATGGACTGGGACAACTTCTCCTTCCCCCGCCACGACCTGGACTTCAGCCTCTTCCGCGTCTACGAGGACGGAAAGCCCTACGTGCCGCCCCACCACCTGGCCTTCGCGGCTTCGGGACCGAAGTACGGCGACCTGACCCTGGTGGTGGGCCACCCCGGCCGCACCTCCCGCCTGGAGACCCTGGCCCAGATGGAGGCCTACCGGGACGCCCTGAACCCCGCCCGCATCCGCGCCCTGGACCGCACCCGCAAGGCGCTCCACGCCTTCGCGGCCAAGGGCCCCGAGAACGCGCGCATCGTCTCCGGCACCCTCATGGGCCTGGAGAACTCCTACAAGGTCTTCGTCAACGAGACCGTGGGCCTGAAGGACAAGGACGCCATGGCCGCCGTGGCCAGGGCCGAGAAGGAGCTTCGGGAGGCCGTGGCGAAGGATCCGGCCCTGCAGGCCTCCACGGGCCCGGCCTGGGACCTGGTGGCCCAGGCCATGGCCCGGCGCAGCGCCATGGCCCGGGAGGAGGTCGTGGCCGGCGGCAGGTTGCCGGGCTACGTCCACAGCCTGCTCCGCCTGGAGGAGGAGGCGGCCCTGCCCGCATCCCGGAGGGGCGCGGGGTACCGCACCGACAAGGAGCTCGCGGACCGCAGGGCCTCCCTGCGCAGGCACAGGATCGAGAACCCGGACCTGGAGCGGGAGTACTTCCTCGTGGGCGCCAAGGGCGCGCTGGAGGAGCTGGGTCCCGACCATCCCTTCGTGAAGGCGCTCCTGGACGGCCGCACTCCCGAGGCCGCGGCCCAGGCCCTTTCCGCCTCCGCCCTGCTGCGTGACCCCGCCGCCCGCGCCAAGGCCGCCGAGGCCGGCGTGAAGGACTCCACCGACCCCCTGGTGGTCCTGGGACGCCGGCTCCATCCCTTCCTCCAGTCCCTCCGCCAGATGCAGGAGGAGACGGGGGCCGTCATCGCCGAACAGGGCGCCCGGATCGCCCGGGCCCGCTTCCAGGTGCGCGGCCGGTCCGTCTATCCCGACGCCACCTTCACCCTGCGCCTCTCCTACGGCGCGGTGGAGACCTATCCCGCCAACGGCACCCTCGTTCAGCCCTTCACCACCTTCGGCGGCCTCTACGACCGCGCCGACGCCTGGGGTCCCGAGGCCGAGAACCATTCCTGGGAGCTGCCGGCGCGCTGGAAGGAGGCCCGGGGCCGGCTGGACATGTCCACCCACTTCGATTTCATCAGCACCAACGACATCATCGGCGGCAACTCCGGCTCTCCCGTGGTGGACCGCCTGGGCGAGGTGATCGGCCTGGCCTTCGACGGCAACATCGAATCCAACGCCGGCCGGTATTTCTTCGACCCGAAGGTGAACCGCTGCATCTCCGTGGATGCCTCGGCGATCCTCGCTGCCCTCGACAAGGTCTACGGCGCGCGCCATCTGGTCACCGAAATCAAGTCCAAGTAACCCTGGAGTCCCCATGAAGACGCGCTTCCTCCTTCTGCCCCTGGCGGCCATCCTGGCCTCCGCCCCCAGCCTCCGCGCCGACGAGGGGATGTGGACCTTCGACAACCTGCCGGTGCAGAAACTCAAGGCCGACTACAACTTCAGCCCCGACCAGGCCTGGCTGGACCACGTGCGCCTGTCCTCCCTGCGCTTCCCCGGCGGCAGCGGCTCCTTCATCAGCCCCGACGGCCTCGTCCTCACCAACCACCACGTGGGCCGCGGCTCCGTGCAGCAGCTCTCCAGCAAGGAGCACGACTACATCCGCGACGGCTTCATCGCCGCCACCCGCGGCGAGGAGCTGAAGGTCCCCGGCCTGGAGCTCTACACCCTCATGGCCATGGAGAACGTCACCGACCGCGTCAACAAGGCCGTGAAGCCCGGCACCGGCGACAAGGAGGCCCTCAAGGCCCGCAAGGACGAGCTCGGCAGGATCACCAAGGAGATCCAGGACCGCACCGGCCTCACCGCCGAGGCCGTGACCCTCTACGCCGGCGGCGAGTACTGGATGTACCAGTACAAGAAGCACACCGACATCCGCCTGGTGATGGCCCCCGAGCAGCAGATCGCCTTCTTCGGCGGCGACTCCGACAACTTCACCTACCCCCGCCACAACCTGGACTTCACCCTCTTCCGCGTCTACGAGGACGGCAAGCCCTACCACCCCGCCCACCACCTGAACTGGACGAAGACCGGCGTGAAGAACGGCGACCTCACCTTCGTCATCGGCCACCCCGGCAGCACCGAGCGCCTGGGCACCTCCGCCCAGATGGCCTTCGCCGGCGAGTTCTCCCTGCCCAACCGCATCAAGACCTACGAACGACAGCGCCAGGCCCTCCTGGACTACGCCAGGCTTTCCCCCGAGAACCGGCGCCAGGTGTCCTCCACCATCTTCGGCATCGAGAACGGCCTCAAGGCCATGACCGGCTACCTCTCCGGCCTGAAGAACCAGGAGGCCATGGCCCGCATCGCCAAGGCCGAGGAGGTCCTCAAGGCCAAGGTGGCCGCCGACCCCGCCTCCGACGCCGCCGGGAGCTGGGCCGCCATCGAGAAGGCCCTGCAGGTCCAGAAGGCCCTGTTCCAGGAGAGCCAGGCCCTCAATTCCCGCTCCGGCGCCGCCTACGAGAGCAGCCTCCTGGGCCACGCCCTCACCCTGGTGCGCCTGGCCGACGAGTCCGCCAAGCCTTCCGACCAGCGCCTCGAGGAATACCGCGACACCCGCCTGGAGGGCGTCAGGAAGCGCCTGCAGGTGAACCGCCCCTACTACCCCGCCCTCGAGACCGCCATGTTCACCTTCGGCCTCACGGAATCCGCCGGCACCCCGCTGGTGGCGTCCATCCTCGCCGGGCGCACCCCCGCCGAGTTCGCCAAGGCCGCCGTCGAAGGCTCGAAGCTGGGCGACCCCGCCGTGCGCAAGACCCTCATGGAAGGCGGGAAGAAGGCCATCGACGCCAGCCAGGACCCCATGATCGTCCTGGCCCGGAAGATCGACGGCCCCAACCGCGAGTTCCGCAAGAAGATGGAGGACCAGGTCACCTCCGTCCTGGCCGAGCACGGCGGCCGCATCGCCAAGGCCCGCTTCAAGGCCTACGGCAAGAGCGTCTACCCCGACGCCACGTTCACCCTGCGCATGACCTATGGCCCCGTGGCCTCCTACCCCGCCAACGGCACCCACATCCAGCCCTTCACCACCCTGGGCGGCCTCTACGACCGCGCCGCGGCCTGGGGCCCCGAAGCCGAGAACGGCGCCTGGTCCCTGCCCAGGCGCTGGATCGAGAACCGCTCCAAGGTGAATCCCGACACCCCCTTCGTCTTCTCCCACGCCGTGGACATCATCGGCGGCAACTCCGGCAGCCCCGTCATCGACCGCAAGGGCGACCTCATCGGCCTGATCTTCGACGGCAACATCGAGAGCCTCCCCGGCCACTTCTTCTACGACGGCAAGGTCAACCGCGGCATCGCCGTGGACGCCCGGGCCATCATCGAGGCCCTGGACAAGGTCTACGCCGACAAGCCCATCGTCAGCGAGATCCTCGGCAAGTAGCAGCCCGGCCCGGCGCGGGCCCCCGGAACAAGGTTCCCGGGGTCCTCGCCCCCGGGAACCATCCCTTGACCTTCCGCCGTTTCAAAGGCAAACTAGTCTTTCGCCGGCAGCGGCATGGGCCCATAGCTCAGCTGGTTAGAGCACCTCCCTTTTAAGGAGATTGTCGCCGGTTCGAGTCCGGCTGGGCTCACCACTCTCCTGGAAGTTCTTGAAAACCAGTAGATCCACAGCAAGTCCAACCCAGGGGGCCATCGTCTAGGGGTTAGGACGTCGCCCTTTCACGGCGATAACACGGGTTCGAATCCCGTTGGCCCTACCAGTAAACAAAGCACTTGAGCCCACTTCGGTGGGCTTTTTTGTGTTCACGGGAAAACTCCGGGAAATGGAGACCTTGGCCAGGGGAAGCTACGGGTGGACGAAGGATGCCCCAGGAGCCTCGCCTAGCTCCTTCGAATACTCACCGGATGTGTAACTTCCCCTTCATGGCGCGAACAAACTGGCGCCAAACAGATCCCCCACATAGTCAAGGATGAGGGGGTGTTCTTGTAATGAATTGAAAATATACAACTTGCCTATGCAGGCTCTCTAAATGTCTGAGAATCGAGCGTCACCGTATTGAATCCCGTACATCTGCATTCGAACCTTGCTACTGACCACCAGGAGGATACAGATGCCCAAGAAAATCAAGCAACCTATCAATTCCGATCCTGCCGCCGTGCGGTGGTGGAGCGTAGCCTCGTCCCTTTGATGCCTTGCTGGGAACCGGTGTTCAGCCCTCCATCCCGTTTCGCAAATGGATGGCTTCTACCATCACAGGGCATTACGACGAGGATCAAGTGTCGGCCAAGGAATACCACCGAAACCACTTGCGTGCCCGCTACCGGGGGGGCATGAACACGGAGAAGCTCGTACCGTTCACTGAGCCCGTGCGCTTGGACTTCGGCACATTCTCCTTCAATGCGCGTTTCCTGGCCCCAGGCAGTCGCATGAAACTGGCCTTCGGCTGCCTCGAAACTGTGTGATCAATGGCGACTCAGGAACGGGCGCCGGGGAATGGGCCTGCGAACGGCGTCAAGGAACCATGTGATGCACCTGGATAATTTCATTGCGGATCCGCCGTTCGGTTCCGAAGGCAGGGCGCGTTCAGTGATCTTCCCAGAGCATCCTGATGGGCACGGCGTACAGTCCCTCCCCGAAACCCACACAGGCCTCGCCATCATAGAGCACGACCCCTGCCTTGAAGCGTGAACCTGCGGTCTCCTTGAGTTTTCGCAAGCCTCTGAAATCGGAGGGGGTGACGGTCGCCGAAGCCTTGACTTCGATTCCCGCCAATTCCTGAGCGCCCCGTTCGATGACCACGTCCACTTCCACCCCGTCCCGATCCCTGAAGTGGAAGAACCGGCAGGGTGTTTCCGCCCAGTCAGCCTGGCGGCGCAGTTCCTGGAACACGAATGACTCGAGCAACTGCCCCAGGAGTGCCCGGTCTTTCCACAGGCCGGCCGCATCCACACCGAGCAGCGAACAGGCCAGGCCGGAATCGCCCAGGTGCAGTTTGGGCGTCTTGATGAGTCGGCTAAGCCGGTTGCTGTGCCAGGGCTGAAGTTCCTCCATAAGGAACACCCGCTCCAGCAGGGTCGTGTACTCCCGGATGGTCGCCCTCCCCATCTGGAAGGGCGATGCAAGATCACTGATATTTAGCAGACGGGCAGTTTGCCCTGCGGCAAGTTCCATGAGGCGAGGCAGGGAGTCCATGGATGCGATCCTGGCAAGGTCCCTGACGTCCCTCTGGATGATCGTATCCACGAAGTCGCGGTACCAGGCTGCGCGGCGGCCCGCGGTGGCCCTTGCCAAGGCTGCTGGGAACCCCCCAGAGGCGATCCTTTCAGCCAGTGCCGGGCCGAGTCTGGGCAGGGTACGGACGGTGAAGGCTGGCTGGAACAGCTTGTCCAGGAAGTGGCCATCCTTGCCGGCCAACTCGCACTGAGCCAAAGGGTGCAAGCGCAGGATGGCCATTCTCCCCGCCAGGGAATCCGCCAGTTTGGGGACCAGGAGGACATTGGCGGAACCCGTTAGCAGAAACCGGCCTGGGGTCCGGTTACGATCCACTGCCACTTTTATGGGCATGAATAGGGCCGGCACCCGCTGGACTTCATCCAGGATGGTCTTCTCTCCCAGATCGGCCACGAAGCCAGCAGGGTCCGAAGTCGCCGCCGCTAGGAGCGCGGTGTCATCAAAGGAGAGGTAGTCATAGCCGAGGGGTATGCCGACGGTGCGGGCCAGGGTGGTCTTGCCGCATTGCCTGGGGCCATGCACCAGGACCACGGGGGAGTCTTGCATGGCTTCAAGCAGGCGGGGAGCGGCGAATCGGGGGCGGAGGTGGGATGCGTTCATGTCGGCAGATTGTAATGCCATTGTTCGGCAGATTGTAACTAAACCGGTCGGCCAATCGATGATTTTGCCCTCGGCCAATTGTAAATTTGAACATAGAACCCCGCCTTCACCCACGCTTTCACGGCGATTACACAGGTTCGAATCCCGTTGGCCCTGCCAGTAAGCACCCTTGAGAAATCAAGGGTGTTCTTGCCTTTAAGCGGCGCTAATCGTTCTCTGGATGAGACTTGCTCCGCAAAATGCTCCAAAATGGGTAAGGCTTCGCTCCGACAGGATCTGGTGTGGGAGGAATATTGCGAGGCCCCATCGACTGATCTCGCTTTGAGCCGTCAGGCGCTCACTCCACCTCTACAGCAGGGTAGGCTTCGAGGTATTCCTCACCATTGCAGCCGTAGTAGGCGACCGTACGCGCTGCAAAGTCAACATCGTAGCGGACAACCCCAGCCCGCCAGGAGGCCTCCAGGAATTCGGGGAAGGTGCTCAGCCCCTCCTGATCGGTGCGCAACGCGGTGATGAGGGCCTCCTGGTCGAAGGGGAGGATGTCTGCGGGACCTTGCAGCAGGGGTGTTCCCTGAATCACCACCGGACCATCCTTGGTGAGGAAGGTGCTTTGGCAGGCGGGCAGAAACCACAGATTCCGGACAACGCCGGCCCGGCGAAGGGTCTCAGCCAAGTAGGGGAAGCCTCCGACCCTGGGCCTGCCGGCGGCCGCCCGCTGCATGGCCGCCTGCAGGTTTTCGATTGCCTTGCTCATGGCATTCCTCCGTTCAAAGGTCTTGTGGGGGCAGGGCGGTTGTTCCACGGGCACGTCGCGAAGCTGATGGAAATCCGTCAGCTTTTTCAGAAGGCTGCTTAGGGTGGCCCTTTCGTCCGGATCCAGACACCCTCTCAGTGTGATCCGATGCCGCGTGTGCGACGCGGTGCGGGGAAACTCCCTCCAGTTGTTTCCCAATCCCTATCGTCGGGATGAACCCCTGGCGATTTTTCCGGTCGATTTTCATTCCTGACCCAACCTTCTCAAAGGGGGGGTGGGTCCTTGAAGGCCGTTCAGAAATGATTCCAAGATGTTCATGATGGATTCATTCCGCTCCGTGGTAGGCATTCCCCCGCTCCCTTCAAGTAGCTGCGTTACGAGGTTTTCAGCCATGCCTTTGACCAAAATGGATGCAACTTCCTGGGCCATGACGGCTCCCACCGCCATTCTTGCTTCGGCACCCAGGACCTGCGCGGCCGCGAGTTGAAGGTCCCCGCCTTTGGCTTCCACAATCCCCAGGTGGTCGTCGTAAAGAACTTCCAGTCCGAAAATATCCTCAGCGCGGAGGAGCAGCTCAACCAAATCGAGCGCATCCCGGCCCCGGGTGGCCATTCCTCTGTCCTTCCAGGCCAAGGTCTTCATGACCGTCATGCACGCAGGGTTCGGCAGGAGAATTTCCAGGCCCGGTTTGATTTCAATCTGGATGCCATGGATGAGAGCCACTCCGAAGCCCCGCACGTCCATGACGAATTCTCCGTCAGGGGGCCAAGAGAGGGACCCCTTTGGGGCCTCGACGCCTCCGAATGGGACCAGGTCCACGGGCATCCGAATGCCCATTCGTTCGGCGACGGAGTAGATCCGGTGCGGGATTTTCAGGTCGGGCTGAAAATCATTCGCCGCAAACAAGGTTGTCTTCAGGGTTTCGAACGTCGCCCAGTTCGCCACCTGCATGCCGAAATCCACATCGCGAGTCGCCCGTCCCGGAGCGAGCCCATAGGCATGGACCAGGAGAATCTCCCGGGCCATGGCTCCTGTCAGGAGATAGGGAATTCCGACGATTCGGCATGCCTGATCCAAACCTTCCAGGATTCGGGTCAGGGGCTGGTCAAGAGCCCGTTCCTGGGGGATTGAGATATGTTTCATGGATCATCCTGGCAATGTCGAGGTTCCGCGGTTCTCCGCTGGCAATGAGATCGGTATAGACCAGCAGTGGAGGGGCCACCCCTGGCGGGATAGCTTTGGGATTCGGGAAATCCCAGAAGCGTTCCAGGAGTTCGATCGTTCCCCTTGGGTCCGGGCGCAGGCGAAGGGCAGCGGCGATCTTTCCGAACGGTTGCCGGGTGTAGATCCGGGCTCCCATCGGCTGGAGATTGGCGGTCAGAAGATCCCCTCCCGCTTCACCGCTCACGAAAGCGTCGATGCTTGCGAAGTCCACCGATCTCCAATCCTGGGGGATGGCCATCCGGAATTTCATGGGCCCAAGGCGAGGCCGGAGTTTCTGGGGATAATTCGCCACCCAGGCCTCCAGCAAGCGCTGGAAGTGGATGATCACCCTCCCCCCTGGCAAATCGGCCAGCAATCCGGCTTCCAGCAGATCATTCAGGACCATGCCGACCGTGCCCCGGGCCACACCCGACGCTTTGGCCAGATCCCGGTAAGTCGCGTTGGTCAACGCGGGGGCACTCAGCAAGGTGAACAGCACCTGGAGGCCTTTGCTGTTGTAGGGCCGGAAGGAACGCGGAACGCATGCCGTCAGAAGGTCCGGTTTCGGGTGCTCGCCGACCTGCAGGATGCGCAGCCCAGGCGCGGTCAGGTATGCATTCCCAGCTCCATCCAGGAATGGGATGCCCAGTTCAACGCATTTCCTCGCAAGGTTCTCGGTAAGGTAGGGCGTGAGCAGGAGGAAGTCTTCGGCGGGGGGGCGGCTGGCTTTGATCCGCCCTAAATCCTCCGCACGATGAATGCGCCGGACCACCAGTTGGTAGATTTTTTCGCGATCCTCCCACCTGATGGCCAACCGATCCCCGGATTCGCCAAGACCGACCGTTCCGGGGACGACCTCCCAGCCCAGCCCCAGCCCTTTGGGGAGCGCTGATTCGGCTGCCTGGAGGAGCGGTTCAGGAGGAATCGATATGAGATTGGGCATGGGAGGCCTGCAAGGGTGACGGGTTTGTCCATGATTCATGGACACGATTGATTTTTGGACAAGCCCGGTTCGCGAAACAGGATATGTCCAAAAATTTGGTTTGTCCATGATTCATGGACAAGCCTTGGGAAGATACAGTCTCGAATTGAACATGCAATTACTAAATGTCATTATCATTTAACTTGTGCGATGCCGTTGGTAGACAAGCCCTTTCACGGCGATAACACGGGTTCGAATCCCGTTGGCCATGCCCGTAAATACCCTTGAGAAGTCAAGTATACTCTTGTATATAAACGTCGTGGCATATAGCCGGCAGGACCTGTTCCGGCATAGATCCGGCATGGTTCTGGACCCGCAACCCGTTCTAAAGCCCCTCGAGGATTCTCGGGCCGAAGAACCTTGGCGATGTGGATGGGTGCTTGTGGAACTCACTCAAGGAAGAGGAGCTCCAGTTCAAGGCGATCGAGCGACCTCGAAACCTCACACCCCTGCCAGGTTGTCAACCCAAGCGGTCCTGCCCGCTTGCCGGAAAGACACTCTTCAACAAGGCTCTTTCTAAAATGACCCCGGAGCCTATTTGATGACGGCCCCCGCCTCCCGCCAGCCTCGGGCAAGCGCCTCCATGGGAACTCGGCCATGGATTGCAATACCCCCGGTGAACATTGTCACGGCATAGCCCCGCCCCAAGGCCCCTCTGGCCGTGGCGTCCACGCACATCGCGCCGTCCAGGCCGGTGATGAGGACCTGATTCACCTGGTTGGCCCGGAGGAAGGCGTCGAATTCAGGATTGGAAAATGCATCCGAATTCCGTTTCGTGAAGGTTTTGGCTCCCGGGACTTGGAGGAGGCGCCGGTCCATCTCCGTTCCCGGCGCGCCAGGCGCATTGATGCCCCCCACGAGGAGCTTGAGAATGGGATTGGCGATTTCATTTTTGATGTGGACGACCAGGATCCCCTTGGCTTGGGCCGATGCCAGGAGCCCATTGGCGAAGGATACGATCCTGTCCGCGTCACGGTAGGGTTGCTTGGCCTGGGGTCCGGTGTAGTCCTCCTGAAGGTCCACCACCAACAAGGCGGTCCGCGGGGTTGCGTATTCAGGGATTTTCGGACCTTTGGAAGGACCGGTCGCCGGGGCCACACTCAAGATGAGAGCCACCCCTGCGGCAAGGGCTCCGAAGATGCTGCCGGTGGTCCATAAGACAGCCTTTTTCCCGCGTTGCATTGGGTGCTCCTTGTGGGGACAGGGCATGGCATTGGTTCGTATGCTTGAGCCAGAAATGGGTTGGGATAACTGCAAGGTGTGCCGGCCCGTAGGGTTGGTTTCATCCTTCTGCTTTCCATCCCCAAAATCTCCCCCATTGCTGATGCTGAACCGGGGGGGCACACCCGTGCGGGGGCGCCCTATTCGTTGCTGCCAAGGGCCGGAGGACAGGCCTCCTATCCTTAATTCATACTTGAAAAGTCGACATTGAAAAATATGCAGGGAAGCCTATCCTGTGTAGGTTGGGACTGTGAAACCGCCCATTGCCTATCACCCTCTCGATAAGGGGGGGGGCTATGGATAATTACCCGACGTCTGCCAATTTCCAAGGCCGTAAGGTCCTCGTCCTGGTCGTCGATGATGAGGAAATGATGCGGAGAATGGCGCTGATGGCCCTTACAGCCGTTGGGTTCGAGGTTGTGTTGGCGGAAGACGGCATTGATGCTTTGGAGGCGTTTTCTGCCCGCCATGCCGATATTGCCGTGGTGCTGATGGACGTCACCATGCCTCGCCTGGGTGGCATAGAAGCCGCAGAGAAAATGCGCGAGGTTGATCCTTCGGTCAAGATCATCCTTAGCAGCGGGTACACGGACAAGTGCCCGGAGGCCGCAAAACCCAATGCCTTTCTGCCAAAGCCCTACACGGTCGATTCGCTTTTTGAAACGATCCGGAATGTGATCGGGAGTGGGTCCGAAATGGTTACCCCTTAGGGGCGGTGGGTGGCAGGCGGACGAACCAAACCGGGCCTCCGGGGATGGGGGCTTTGCCTCGATCTTCTGCCTGCTGGAGGCGCTCAGCATCCTGGGGGCTCCCCTTGACCCTGTCTTGATCGGCAGGTGCGCGGAACCGCGTCGGGCGATTGACCTGGAGCAGGGCCCTTGGACCCTCCGGCCCTCGGCCTTTGCCGACGGAGGTGTTGACAGGGCGGAATGGAAGCATAAACTAAGACATGTGAAGTAGCAGTTAATGAATTTCTCTGGAGTCAGCATGCATCAGCGTTTCGATATCACCCAGGCCGCCCCGGCGGGGTATGCCGCCATGCTCGGCGTGCACAGCTACGTGCAGAAGAGCGGCCTGGACCTGGGCCTCCTGGAACTGGTCAAGGTCCGGGCTTCCCAGATCAACGGCTGCGCGTTCTGCCTGGGAATGCACGTTCCCCTGGCCCGCAAGCACGGCGTCAGCGACGACCAGTTGAACCTGCTGGTGGCCTGGCGCGAAGCCCCGGTCTTCAGTGCCCGGGAACGGGCCGCCCTGGCCTGGACTGAAAGCCTCACGCTCCTGACGGGCGGCGACGTGCCCGACGCGGTCTACGCGGAGGCCTGCGCCCATTTCTCGACCCGGGAGATCGCGGACCTCGCGTTCGCCGTTGCCGAGATCAACGCCTGGAACCGGCTGATGATCTGTTCCCGGACGCCGCCCCAACTGGGCGCCTGAGGTCCCGGCAATTCGCGGCGCCTTCGGCGGTCCGCCGGAGCGGGCTCAGAGCGCCGATTCGATCAGCGCCCTGATCTGGGCCGCGGACTGGGATCCGCGCTGGTCGATGCGCTTGCCGTCCTTGAAGAGCACCAGCGCCGGGATGCTCATGATGCCCAGGGAGGCGGCGGTATCGGGGTTGGCGTCGATGTCCATCTTCACGATCCTCGCCCGGCCTTCCAGGTCGGCGGCGACCTTCTCCAGCACGGGGGAGAGGGCCTTGCAGGGGCCGCACCAGGGGGCCCAGAAGTCCACCAGGGTGACGCCCTGGGCGATGGCGGCCTGGAAGCCGGCGTCCGTGAGGGAGGCGAGGTCAGACATGGGTGGTCTCCTTGGGGATTGAGGTGGAGGTCTCCGCGAGCCAGCGCTCCGCGTCGATGGCCGCCATGCAGCCCGAGCCCGCGGCGGTGATCGCCTGCCGGTAGACGCTGTCCTGCACGTCCCCGCAGGCGAACACGCCCGGAATGACGGTGCGGCTCGAGCCCTTCTCCACCAGGAGGTAGCCGTTGGCGTCCACGGGGAGCTGGCCCTGGAGGAAGGCGGTGTTGGGGCGGTGGCCGATGGCCACGAAAAGGCCGTCCACGGCCAGGGAGGACTCGCGCCCGTCGCGGATGTCACGGAGCAGGAGGCTCCCGAGCTTCTCCACCTCGTTGCCGGGGGAGGCTTCAAACCGGCGCGTGCGCAGGTCGGCGACCACCTGGTTCCAGTGGACGGTGATCTTCGGGTGGGCCAGGGCGCGGTCCTGCATGGCCTTGGAGGCCCTGAAGCTCTCCCGGCGGTGGACCAGGTGCACACGGCTGGCGAAGTTGGTGAGGTAGAGCGCCTCCTCCAGGGCGGTGTCGCCCCCGCCCACCACGGCCACGTCCTTGCCGCGGTAGAAGAAGCCGTCGCAGGTGGCGCAGGCGGAAACCCCTCCACCCTTGCGGCCCAGGTCCTCGTCCTTGCCGATGCCCAGCCACTTGGCGGAGGCGCCCGTGGCGATGACCAGGGCGTCGCAGGTGTAGGCGCCGGATTCCGTCACCAGCCTGAAAGGGCGCTGGCCGAGCTCGACGGACAGGACGGTCTCCGAGGCGATCTCGGTGCCCAGGCGCTGGGCCTGGGCCCGCAGCTCCTCCATGAGCTCGGGGCCCTGGATGCCGTTACGGAAGCCGGGGAAGTTCTCCACTTCGGTGGTGATGGTGAGCTGGCCTCCGGGCTGGACGCCCTCCAGCACCAGGGGCTGCAGGTTGGCGCGGGAGGCGTAGATGGCAGCGGTGTAGCCCGCGGGCCCGGTGCCGATGATGATGATCCTGCGGTGGGTCATGGGAATCCCTCTACTGTTTGAGCCAGGCGAGCATTTCGGCGGGTTTCTGGAAGCCCAGGCTGCGGCGGACTTCGCGGCCTTCGCCGTTCAGCAGGACGACGGTGGGGAAGCTCCGGATCTGGAGGGTCCTGGCCAGGTCGGGGCGGTCCCTGTCGGCGTCGATCTTCACGGGCACGGCATGGTCCCTGATCCAGGCGGCGATCTGCGGATCGGGCCAGGTCTTCTCGTCCAGTTCCTTGCACTGGGCGCACCACACGGCGTAGGTGTCCAGGAGCACCAGCTTCTTTTCGGCCTTGGCCCGGGCCACGGCCTTCTCATAGTCGGAGCCCCACGGGTCCGGGGCCTTCTCCGTGGAAATCGCGCCGCCGGCGGGCAGAAGCTTGACCTCCAGGCCCGTCTCCACGGCGCGCAGCCCGAGGAGGACGGCCAGCGCCACCATCGCCACGGCGAAGCCCTTGCGAAGCTGGCCCGTGAGGCCCTCGGCGGCCTCGAAGGCGCCGAAGACGGCCGCGCCGGCCAGGGCGGTGACGAACCACATGCCGTAGTTGGCCCACTCGGGCACCACCAGCCTCACGTTCCAGGCCGCGAAGCCCAGCACCACGAGGCCCATGACGTACTTGAAGCGCGTGAGCCAGTCGCCGCTGCGGGGCAGCCCGGCCGAGAACGTGCCCACCACCAGGAACAGCACGCCCATGCCCAGGGCGAAGGTGAACAGCTGGATGCCGCCGCGCACGGCGTCGCCCTGCTGGGCGATGCCCACCAGCACGGTGCCGATGATGGGCCCCACGCACGGGGCCGCCAGGGGTCCCAGCACCAGGCCCATGAGGAAGGCGCCCAGGTAGCCCTTGCGGGGCCCGTTGCCCTGGAGCCGGCTCTGCAGGCCCTGGGGCAGCGCGATCTCGAAGGCCCCGAAAAGGGACAGGGAGAAGACGGCGAAGAGCACCGACACGGGGATCAGGAAGGCCGGCTTCTGGGCGAAGGCCCCGAAGGTGGCGCCGCTGCGGGCGGCCACGACGCCCAGCACCGTGTAGGTCACGGCCATGCCCAGCACGAGGACCAGGGAGAGGGAGAACCCCTTGAGCTTGCCGCCGCCCTTGGCGCCGATGATGGCCATGGTGATGGGGATCATGGGGTAGACGCAGGGGGTGAGGCTGGCGCCCATGCCCGCCAGGAAGACCACCACCAGGGCCAGCAGGAAGCCCCGCCGGGGGGCGGGTGCCTGGGGCGCCGGCGCGGCCTCGGGAAGAGGAGCCGCGGCGGCGGCGGGCGGATCCTGGGGAGCCGCGGGGGCCGTGGCGGTGGCCGCGGCCTTCTCGGGGCCGGCGGTCTTGGCGGGCTCCGCCGCCTTTCCCGCCGGGATCTCCGAGGCCTGGACCTTGATCGTCCGGGTCGTGGGCGGGAAGCAGTTGCCGCCCGCGCCTTCCGTGCAGGCCTGGTACTGCACGTCCAGGGCCACCTCGCCCTTGAGGCCGTTGCCGGTGACGGGGATGAGGATGGTGCCGTGGTAGACGTCCTCGTTGAGTTCGTCCCGGGCGTCGGCCTTGGGCAGGGGGCTCGCCTTGATGGCGCCGGGCTTCGAGGCCAGCATGACCTCGGTGAAGGATTTCTTGATGTGGGCGCCCTTGGGGGTGGTGATGACCACCGCTCCCTTCTGGAAGGACACCTGGACTTCCGGGTCGCTGTCAAAAGCGGATGCCGAAAGGGCCAGTGCCGCGGCCAGGGCAAGGAACTTCAGGATGCGGGGAAAGGGCATGGGGGCCTCTGAGTCAGGAAAGGGGCTTGAGCGTGAGGGGGTCGCGCAGGGGCAGGCGCGTCAGGGGCAGGGGCGCGACGTCCTTCAGGGCGCCGGGGTGGTCCTTCCCGTCGCCGGCTTCGGCCTCGCCGGCCTTGCCCACCACGAGGATCACCAGCTGGGCGGGGTCCAGGTACTTCCTCGCGGCGCGCAGCACGTCCTCGGCGGTGACGGCCTGGATCTTCTCCCGGTAGCCGGCCCACCCGTTTTCGGGCCAGCCCGTGAGCTGCTCCTGCGCGAACAGGTTCACGACGTTGGCCTTCTTGCCCCACTGGGAGGGGAAGGCCTGCACGATGCTGTCCTTGATGACGGCCAGTTCCTCGGGCGGGACGGGCTGGGCCTTGATCCGCTCCAGCTCCGCCAGGGCCAGGCGCAGGACGTAGGCCACCGACCGGTTCTTGGTCTGCACCGAGCCGGACCAGTTCCCCTTCCAGTGGGCGCCGTCGCTGAAGCCCGTGCCGATGCCGTAGGTGAGGCCCTCGTCGCTGCGGATCTTCTTCATGAGCCGGGAGGTGAAGCCGCTTCCGCCCAGGATCTGGTTCATCACCTGGGCCGCGTGCCAGTCGGGATCCGTGCGGCGGAGCCCCGGCAGGGCGAAGCGCACCAGGCTCTGGGGCACGTCCTTGTCCACCACGTAGATGCCCGGCCTTCGCCGGAAGGACGGGGCGGGAACCCTTGGGCTGACCTGTGCGGCGGCGCCGGGCTTCAGGGCGCCCAGGGTGCGGTTCAGGAGGTCCAGCATGGCCTCCTTCTTGAACCTGCCCGACACCGAGACCACCAGGTTCTCCGGGTGCAGGAGCCGGGCGTGGAAGGCCGCCAGGTCCTCGCGGGTGATCGCCTTGAGGCTGGCCCCGGTCATCTGGGCGGAACTGAAGTGGTCCTCGCCGTTGAGCAGGCGCGGCAGTTCGACCTTGGCGATCCCGTCGGTCTTGTCGTTGCGGGCCTGGAGGCCCTGCAGGAGGTTCTCCTTGGCCTGGTCCAGGCGGTCCTGGGCGAAGGCGGGGCGGGTCAGCACCTGCATGAACAGGTCCAGGCCCTCCTTCAGGTCCTTCTCCATGAACTCCATGGCCACGGCGCCGGAGGTATCCCCGATGTTGGAATCGATGTCCCCGGCCAGGAACTCCAGCCGCTCGTCCAGGGCCGCCGCGGGGGTCATCGCGGTGCCGCCGGCGCGCATCTGCATGCCGGTGAGGGAGGCGAGGCCCTCCTTGCCCCTGGGTTCCAGGAAGGAGCCGCCCCGGATGAACACCCGAAGCCGCACGAAGGGCACGCCGGCGGGGTCCGCGGCCACATAGACGGGGATCCCGTTCTTGAGCTTCGCCTTGAAATCCGCCGCGCGGGGGACCTCGAAGGCCAGGGGCTTGAACGTGAGCTGCTCCGGCCTCGGGGGCGGGGCCTGGGCCAGAAGGGCCCCTGTCACCAGCAGGGCCAGGATCGTTGCGCGGGCCATCACTTTGCCTCCTTGCGGCGGATCACCATCGTGTTGCGGGACTCGGGGCCGAAGTAGGCCTTGGCCACGCGCTGGACGTCCTCGCGGGTCACCGCGTTCAGGCGCGCGGGCTCTTCCAGGAAGTCCCTGTAGCTGCCGGCCCCTTCGGCCTCGGCCAGCTGGTCCCGGAGGTCCCCGTTGTTCTCCATGCGGGCGTAGGTGGAAGCCTGCACCTGGTTCTTCACCTTCTGCAGCTCCTGGCCGGTGACGCCCTCCTTCTGGATGCGCTCCACCTCCTGCAGGAGGAGGCCTTCCACCTCCTCGGGCGTGTGCCCGGGGGCGGGAACGCCCCCGAGATAGAAGATGCCGCCGAACTTCATGCCGCGGTTGCCGGCGCCGGCGTTGACGGCCACCCGCTTGCGGACCACGAGCTCCAGGTTGAGGCGCCCCGACTGGCCGTTGAGGATGGAGCTGAGCACGTCCAGGGCCGCCGCGTCCTTGTGGACGGAAGGGACGGTCTTGTGGGTGACCTGGACCATGGGCATGGCGTTGGCCGTGGCCACCAGGCGCTGCTCGGCGCCCTGGGGCGGCTCGAGGGTCGTGACCCTGGGGGCCAGGGTGGTCCGGGAGGGGATGCCGCCGAAGTACGTCTGGAGGGTGGCGAAGGCCTCCTCGGTCTTGAAGTCGCCCACGATGATCGCGGTGATGTTGTTGGGAGCGTAGTAGGTGGAGAAGAAGTTGTCCGCCTGGTCCCGGGTGACGGTGGTGATGTCGCTGGGCCAGCCGATGACGGGCCAGCTGTAGGGGTGGGCCTGCCAGATCAGGGCGTTGAAGGTCTCCTGCACCTTCCCCGTGGGCGTGGCCTCCACCCGGAGGCGCCGCTCCTCGAGCACCACGTCGCGCTCGCTGTAGAACTCCCGGAAGACCGCGTTCTTCAGGCGGTCCGCCTCCAGCCAGGCCCAGAGCTCCAGCTTGTTGGCGGGCACGTCGATGTGGTAGAAGGTGCGGTCCGAGGTCGTGTTGGCGTTGAGCCCGGTGGCCCCGGCCTGCTTGTAGACCTTGTCCAGCTCGTCCTTGACGATGAGGCCGCGCTGCTCCTGCACCAGCTTGTCAAGCTCGGCCAGGAGCTGCTGATGGCGGGGGCTGCGCGCCCCGGGATCGTTGATGTCGGCGATCTCCCCACGTCGCGCCTTCTCCCGGAGGGTGTCGAGCTCCTTGCGGATCTCGCCCACGGTCCGGTCCTGCAGGGCGTTCAGCTCGGCGTCGCGCTTCGCGTCCCGGGTGCCGATGACCTTGGTTCCCTTGAACATCATGTGCTCGAAAAGGTGCGCGATGCCCGTGATGCCGGGGCGCTCGTCGGCGCTGCCCACCCGGGCCACCCAGCCGCAGGAGATGGTGGGCTCGTCGTGGCGCTCGACCATGAGGACCCGCATTCCGTTGGGGAGGGTGCGCTCGGTTACGGGGATGTCCTGGGCCGAAAGGGGCGCCAGGGTGCATAAAGCGGCCGCGGCAACCCGGCCTGGGGTGCGGAACATGAATCCTCCTGGGAATGGCTACGGGAGCGGTGACGTGGTGGGAGACCTCAGCGGATCGAGGAAAGGAGGGAGCGTCATTTTGGGGATTTCCCCATGCTTCATCTTTTTCGGTGCCTCGCAAGATGACAATGTATCGTTCAGTGAAAAATTCGACACGATTTAAGACTGGAGGCAAGGAGCCATTAGTTCCTTTAGCTAGAGACTTTGCGCGACGCTTCGCATCAGGTTCCTGACAGGGAAGCGGTACCGGTTTTCCAGTATCGGGGATCAGCCCGGCCTGGTGACGGTCCAGTTTCGAAATTTGCAGGTAGTCCGGACGGTCCTGCGGGGAATTTCGGTCCTTGACATCGCGCGGGGCCAATCTTGTGGTTGAATCGGTTCCATGCGCCCCAATCCCCAGCGACCGCGCCGCGTCCTCGTCATCGAGGACGAGGAGGCCCTTGGGACGCTGCTGAAGACCAACCTGGAGTCCGAGGGCTTCAATACGGCGCTGGAGGCCGACGGCGAGGGCGGTCTCGCCGCCCACATCCGGGAGGCGGCGGACCTCATCGTCCTGGACCTGTCCCTGCCGGGCATGGACGGCTTCGAGGTGCTGCGCACCCTGCGCCGGCGCCAGGACAAGGTGCCCGTGCTCATCCTCACCGCCCGCTCCGGAAGCGAGGACCGGATCCAGGGGCTTTCCTACGGCGCCGACGACTACCTGGCCAAGCCCTTCGCCATGCTGGAACTCACGGCCCGCATCCGGGCCATCCTGCGCCGGGCCGCGCCGGAGGACGAGGGGCGGCGCATCGCCCGCAGCGGGCCCTACAAGATCGACTACCTGCACCTGTGCGTGCACCGGGGCCGCACGGACACGCTGCTGAGCCTGCGGGAATTCCGGCTGCTGGAGGTGCTGCTGGCCCACCCCGGGCGGGTCCACGGGCGCCAGGACCTGGTGAACCTGGCCTGGGAGGCCGACGCCCATCCCACGTTGCGCACGGTGGACAAGCACATCAACGCCCTGCGGAAGAAGCTGGGGGACTCGGACGAGAACCCGGCGATCCAGACCCTGGAGCGGGAGGGCTACCGCTGGACCCTGCCGGTGAAATGGTGAAGTCCGTTCGTCACGCGGAAACGACTTCTTTGTGACGAGAGGCCTGGTTTAATAGCGCAAGGCTAATAATTAGATATCTTAGCGCGCATTTGGATAACCTTGTTATGGAGCATTCTTTTCTCTTGATTTCTTCTTGCTGGAGGTATATCGAGCCCTGACCATGGTAACCAACCAAGGGAAAACCAACCCAACTCGATCCCCAGGAGGAATCCCATGATCAGACCCGGACATTCGTCGGGGCCAGGAAGGCTCTGCGCCCTCATCGTCGCCTCGTCCACCCTGCTGTTCAGCCAGAGCGCCGCCGTGGGCAACCTCACGGGCCAGGTCACCGGTCCGGGCGGAAAACCCATGGCGGGCGCCCTGGTGCAGGTGGACACCGGGCGCGGCGTGCGGGAGTTCCGCACCGCCGCCGACGGCCGCTTCATGGCGCCCCAGCTGATGCCCGGAACGGTGAAGATCCATGTCACCGCCAAGGGCATGACCTCTTTCCGCACCCAGGTCAACATCGTCTCCAACCAGAACGTGACCGTCAACGTGCCCCTGGCGCTGGTGGCGGAGGCCTTCGTGGAGGTGGTCGCCATCCAGGCGCCGGAGGTCGGGGTGGACCCCAACGTGGCCGTGACCGGCCGGAACTTCGATTCGGCAGCCATCGCCAACCTGCCCAACATCGGCTCCAACCCATACAACGCTGCACTCAAGACCCTCCCCGGAACGCCATCCGGGGGATACAATTTCCACGGAGCCGAGGACGGCGGCAACAACTACACCATCAACGGCGTCGAGTCGCGGTCCGCCAGCGGCGGCATCCAGCTGCTTCCCCTGAACCCCGATCTCATCGAGCAGTTCAACGTCCTCTCCGCAGGCGTATCCGCGAAGTACGGCCGCTTCGTGGGCGGGGTGGTGAATACCGTCACCAAGAGTGGCAGCAACACCTTTGAAGGGTCCGTGCGCCACGATTTCACGAGCGATTCCTGGAATGCGCTGCCACGCCAGTCGGCCTACACCACCAGCAAGAGAGTGCCCAGGCATGTCACGGATGTGCAGTCCTACACCTTCCTGGGTCCCATCATCAAGGACACCCTGTTCTTCGCGGTGGGCTACAAGACCACCACGCCGAGCGTCACCACCGTGCAGACCGGTTCCGTGGGCAGCGGCCTGTTCGCGCCCTACACCTTCACCACCACCAGTGGCGACGAACTCAAGGACATCCGCCTGGACTGGCAGGTGAACGCCGATAACCGGGTGTCGGGATCCTGGAGCCGCTACCTCTCCACCCGTTCAGGCTCCTCCAGCGGCCGGGGCATCTCCACCATTGCGGCCGGCAACGGCCCCCTGCGCTCGGAGAAATCCTACAAATCGCTGAGCTGGACCAGCACCCTGGCCAGCAACCTCCTGCTGGACGTCATCGTCAGCGAGACGCTCAAGAAGGACGGTGGCCCCGGAACCGGCTCCCAGGGCGGCGCCGGCGTCGTGACCTGGATGGACACCAAGGGCGCGGGCAACAACGACCTCTACGACAACGGCGTCAACGCCGGAAACCTGAACCAGGAGAAGATCCGCACCCTGGGCGTCAACCTTGCCTGGAGCAATGCCGGCCACTCCGTGGAAGGCGGCCTGCAGTACTACCACAGCCGCATCGATTCCATGGGGAGCTATGCCGGCTCCGATGGTGGCTACGCCGCCATGTCCCCTTCCCACGCCATCATCCGGTTCTACGGCTGGGAGGTGGCCGCGCCGCCCTCCATGGACCGGGTCTACCGCAACCTCGAGGTCAACGACTCCAACCGAACCAAACTGGTGATGTTCGATCCCCTCCAGGGTGGGGCCGACACGCGGATCATCGGCCTGTTCGCCAACGACGTGTGGACCCTGGACAACCACTGGACCATCAATGTAGGTGTGCGCTACGACCGGAACCAGGTTGACCTCGATCCCGAAGGGGACCGTTTCACCGCCACGTCCGTGACGCCCCGGCTTTCGGCCTCCTATGACCTCCAGGGCAATACGCGCCACGTCTTCACCCTGAGCCTGGCGGAATACGCGGGCCAGTACAACGTCAGCACCTTCTCGGCCACCAGCGTCTCCAATACGGTCCCCGTCCGCCAGTACAAGTACTACGGCGCCGGCAACGGCGGCGACGCCCTGAACGCCAACGGCTCCGTGAACTGGTCCGTATGGGGCAAGTCCGCCACGGAGCTCGGGGAAGGCAACCCCTACCAGGCCACCGCCAACCCCCTCGCCAGCCGCAAGGTGACAGCCGACCCCAACATCAAGCCGCCCCGGTCCCGGGAGGCGACCCTGTCCTACCGCTACACCGATCCCCGCCAGTCCCTGTCGGCCACCTTCATCCATAAGATCCAGGACAACTACGTGGGCCTGAAGTACCTGGGCGCACCCGGCACCGCCGCCGCCGCGGCTCCGCAACAGTACTTCACGGACTCGGGCATGGAAGCCCGCTACGAGGGCCTGGAAGTCCAGTACAAGCGCCAGATCACGCCTGAGTTCAATGTCGGCGGCAACTTCAGCTGGTCCTACACCCGGGCCAACGCGGGCCAGGGTGTGGGGAACAGTTCCCGCAACCAGTTCGGCAACTTCATCCCCAACGATCTGGTGGACCCCTTCGGTCCCCAGCCCGGCCAGTGGTCCTCCTCCTCCACCCCGCTCACGATGCACCTGGACGCCACCTACACCCACTCCTTCGGCAAGGCCGGCAAGCTGGAAGTGTCCATGCTGGGCAACTACTGGGGAAGGAGTTTCCGGGGCTACCGGACCTTTAACGGCCCCACCTCCGCCGCCGTACAGAGCTACGGATACCCCTCCAGCGTCACCCGGTACTACGCGGACTCCCCCACCTGGTGGCCGGAACAGTTCGGGTTTGACCTGCACGTGGGCTACGAAATCGAGCTCTACAAGAAGATCACCTTCTTCACCGCCCTGGACGTGCTGAACGTCTTCAACCACATGCAGCCCATGTTCGTGAACTACAGCACGGCGCTCACGGACGGCACCCAGGTCTTCAAGCCCTACGATCCGACCATTGCCACCGTCTACCCGGATTGGTACACCAATCCGAACCTCAGACCCGTGCCCTACAACGCGCCGAACCCCACCAACAACCCCTCCATTCTTGCGGATGGCCAAACCGGCGACTACACCGCCCCCCGCAAGATCCAGGTGCGCGTCGGGTTCCGCTTCTAGCCATCCATTCGTCCCACGGCCTGCCCGGAAATCCCGGGCGGGCCAACCTGAAAGTGAGTTCCTTCATGCTCCTCCGTCTCTCCGCAGCAGCCCTCCTGCCCGTCATGCTCATCGCCCAGGCCCCCGGCGAAGACACCCGGGCCCTGGTCGCCAAGTACGCCGCCATCGTCAAGAACTACCCCAGCCAGCTCAAGGAAGCCAAGGCCGGCAAGATCCACCTGTCCCTGGAGGGAACGCCCGAGGGCATCTCCGTGATGATCGCCCACGAGACCCGCCCCGGCGTCCGCCAGCTCCTGCTCCAGGCCCGCTACTTCATGCTCCGGTCCCTGGCGGCCGAGGCCGGAAAGCTGCCCGAGGCCCTGGCCAACTTCAGTTCCACCGTGAGCCAGAGTTCCATGCTGGAACTGGCCGGGCAGATCACGCCCGATTCCCCCGCCCTGGACCTGGTGGCGGAGGTGGATCCCCAGTTCCTGGGCTGGATCGCCTGGCACGCCAGCGGCGGGGGCTTCGCCAAGCAGACCGAGGCCGCCGCTGCGGCCAAGGCCTTCGCCTTCTATGACCAGGTCTTCGAGAAGCACCCCACCCGCGCGGTCAGGCTCATGGCCCTGGAGGGCGCCATCGAACTGCACTCCCGGCCCCGGATGATCCCGGAGGTGCGCAGCGGCCTGGCCCGCCTCCAGGCCTTCGAGCCCGGCTCGCCCGCCATCGCCAAATGGAACGCGTGGATCGCCAAGGCGGAGGTGGAGGACAAGGTCGCGCCCAAGGCCGGCAATCCCATGCCCGCCTTCAAGGTCGCCGAGCTGGGCAAGCCCGGGACCGTGCTGACTCCCGCCAGCTTCAAGGGCAAGTACTGGATCCTGGATTTCTGGGCCACCTGGTGCGGCCCCTGCAAGGGCGAACTGCCCTTCGTGCACAAGGCCTACGCCAAGTACCATCCCGCCGGCCTCGAGATCCTCAGCGTCTCCAGCGACAAGAAGGCCGGTGACATCGCGGCGTTCCGCAAGAACGCCGCGACCCCCATGCCCTGGCACCACGCCTTCCCCGAAGGCAAGGAGCGGGAGGCCCTCATGAACCTCTTCCAGGTGCGGGGCATCCCCCACGTGATCCTGGTGGGCCCCGACGGGAAGATCATCACCGTCAACGAGGGCCTTCGGGGCGAAGAGCTGGACAAGACCCTAGGCAAGCTTCTCAAGACGAAGTAGGGTTCCTTCCATGCCCCTCGTCCCGATCGCCAGGCCACGACCTGGCACCCGGCGCCTTCGCGCGGCCCTGCGGATCCTCCCGGGGCCGCGCGCGGCCGTGTGGCCCCTGGTGGTGGCCTGGGCCGCCATCTGCGCCATGCTGGCCTTCCTCCCGGGATGGTGGCTCACCGACTGGAAGGACCTGACCCTCAACCAGTGGTTCGCCGCCACGCACACCCAGGCCGCCAGGCTCACCCAGGAATGGGAGCACTGGACCCTGCGGTTTCCCGATTTCACCACCGGGACCGAACCCGCGCTCAGGACCTGGCTGGCCCGGGAGGCCCTGGTCACGGCCGTGGTGGATTCGGATTCAGGACGGGTCTGGCTCCGGGACGGCGACCGCCTGCGCGCGCCGGTGAACCCCGAGGAATCCCGGGAGCCGGCGGACTGGGCCCGCAGGGCCCTGGAACTGGCCCCCATCGAGCCCTACTCCAGCCCCGCCGCCAGCCGCAGGGCCCGCTCCGTCGACCTCGGCGCGTGGTGGCTGGTGGGGACCCTGGACCCCCAGAGCAGGAAACGCTGCTCCATCGTCGCCTTCTATGGCAAATGGTGCCTCATCAAGATCTGGGTTCCCGGCAGCCCCGAGGTGGAGCGGTGGCTCCAGGGCACCCTCAAGCCCGGCGCGCCCTACCGGTTCGGGGTGGTGTCGGGGTTCCGGAATACCGCCGACCTGGAGAGGCCCCGCAGCATTTCCAGCTTCCGGCGGCACTGCCCGGGCGATTCCCCGGAACGGCTGCAGTATGCGTGCCCGGACACGGCCCCCTTCCGGGTGGACAAGGAACTGAGCCATTCCTTCGGAGGGATGTGGCACGTGGTGCTCCAGATGTCCCCGGAGGCCTACCGAACCTTCTGGAAGGCCTACACCCTTCGCCGGCTCATGGCCTGGACCTCGTACGCCCTCGTCGTCGCCGCCAGCGGCCTCGCGGTGGCCCTCGTGCTCTTCGCCCGCAGCCGGGAGCGCCTCCTCGCCGACCGCCTCGCGTCCCTGACCCACAGCCTCAAGACCCCCCTGGCCGTGCTCAAGCTCCGCTGCGACACCGCCCTCAACCTCGACCTGCCCCGTGAGACCCAGGAGGCCCGCCTCCTGGAGATCCGCGGCGAGGTGGACCACCTGGTGCGCACCATCGAGGGCGGGCTGGAGGAGATGCGCTCCCGCTACTCGGGGCGGGTCCAGGACCGGGTGGACGCGGCCTTCTTCGAACAGCTTGACGAGGACCTGACCCCCGCCTTCGAAGAGCGGGGCCGCCCGCTGGAGGTCTACGGAGGCGAGGTCACCCTGCGGTGCAGCGCCAGCGTCCTGCGGGCCGCGCTGGACACCCTGGTGGAGAACGCCCTGGTGCACGGCCGCGGCCGCGTGGTGGTGAAGGCCTCCCGGCTGGAGGGCAGGGTCCGGGTGGAGGTTTTTGACGAAGGCGACGGGATGGATCCGGCCATCCTGGAGGGCCTGCGCAGACGGGCTCCGGCCGGTCCGGCTCCCCGGACGGGAGAGGGCATGGGCCTGCTGGTCCTGGCCCAGGTGGCGAGGCAGGAGGGGTGGGGACTGGCCTTCGGCAGGGAGGAAGCGGGTTTCACGGCCCGGCTGGAGCTTCCCGACTGACGCCCGGGCCCGGGCGTATGGATGGAAAGCCGTTCGCCTGGGGAGATTCGCGTGGCCTGCGTCACCGCAGGATCGGTTGCAGGGGCGCCGGCGCGGGCGCAGAGGCCAGATGTGCCCAGACGACCTCGCTCATCCACAGGTCGGCGCGAAAGCGCTCCAGCAGGGCCATCTTGGCCCTCCGGCGCAACATCAGCAGGTCCGGGTGTTCCAGGTTCGGGGCCCTGCGCTCGAGTTCCACCAGTTGCATGGCGCGGGCGTTCTGGTGGTCCACGAGGGGTTGCCAGGCAACCTGAAGGTCTGGCACGGCCGCGTTCGCGGCGCGAAGGGTCTCCTGGCTGGCTCGGGTTGCCCTGACCTGGGCGGCGAAAACCCTGGCCTGATCTGGGGTAAGCGCCTGTTCGCTCAGGCTCGGGCCCGGATCGAACGCCTCGTCCGTCCTGGCGGCGCTCAGTTTCGTGGCAGTCGTGAAGTAGCGCCGGTTCTGGCCCACGACCTCCTTCACCTTCCGGACGGTTTCGGGGTCAGGCTGGGTCGCGGCGGTACCTGGCGCTGTCCGTTCGGGTTCGGCCAGGCCACTGGCCACCAGCCCCTCGCGCATGCCGTTCCAGATTCCCAGGCAGGTCCGCCGCAGGGACGCATAGGAGCCGTCGGCGATGATGCCCAGCAGGGTCCGGGCATCCTCTCCCCGCCCGAGCGGAACCGACAGGGTCGAAGGAAGGGGCGTCCTGGGCCCGTTGGCCCGGTACAGATCCAGCAGATCCCGCTCCAACTCCTTGATTGCATTCACGTTCTGTCTGCTGATCGCGCGCTGGCGAGACCGGGCGTCCGCGACGGTTGCCGGCATGCCCTGGAGGACGATCATCCGGCCCTCCATCGAGACCTCGGCCGCCAGGCCGGGGTGGGGGGGCGCAGGCGTCTGGCCCAGCAGCGCCAGAACCAGAAGCGAAGACGGCATCATGGTCACTCCTCACGCATCAGTTCAGGCCGTACCTGGAGGACCTCTGCCGCGGGTGGGGGTAGTTGCAGGAGCATGCCGGAACTCCGATGGCCCATGGTGGCACCCGGTCAACGCATCGTTGACCAAGCCTTTGACCTGGCCAATCGCTCAGACGTTGAAGCGGAAATTGATCACGTCGCCGTCGTGGACCACGTACTCCTTGCCCTCGCTGCGGAGCTTGCCGGCCTCGCGGCACTTGGCCTCGCTCTTCAGGCGGACCAGGTCGTCCCAGCGGGTCACTTCTGCACGGATGAAGCCGCGCTCGATGTCGGAGTGGATCTTGCCGGCGGCCTTGGGGGCCGTGAGGCCGCGGTGGATGGGCCAGGCGCGGCACTCGTCCTCGCCGGCGGTGAGGAAGCTGATGAGGTCCAGGAGGGCGTAGGCCCCGCGGATGAACCGCGCGATGGCCGGTTCGGCCAGGCCCAGGGACGCCACGAACTCCTTCTGGTCCTCGGGCGACATCTGGGCGATGTCCATCTCGATCAGGCCGGCCAGGACCACCAGGCCCAGGCCCGCCTCGCGGGTGTGGCGCTCCAGGTCCCCGGGGGCGGGAGCGGCGGCCTCCTCCTCGGAGACGTTCAGGACGAGGAGCAGGGGCTTCTGGGTCAGGAAGCGGTACCCCGCCAGCGTCGCCCAGGCTTCGGCGGTGATGCCTTCCACCTTGCGCAGGGGAACGCCGGCCTCCAGGGCGGCCTTGAGGGTGCCCAGGAGATCGCCCTCGCCGGTCTTCGCCTTCTCCTTGGCGAGCCGCTCCAGGCGCTTCTCGATGAGGATGAGGTCGGCCAGGTTCATCTCGTCCTCGAGGCCCTTGGCCTCCGCGAGGGGATCGGCAGCCTCGCCCGCGGCGCCCGTGAAGCCGCGGACCACCTGGCACAGGGCGTCCACCTCGCGCATGGCCCGCAGCGTCGCCTCGTCCAGGCTCTGGCCGTGGCCGCCCGCGGAGGCCGCGGCCACGTCGCAGAAGGTGATCTCGGCCAGGGTGGTCTTCTTGGGGTGGTAGAGGCCCGCCAGGGCCGCGACCCGGTCGTCGGGGACCTTCACGGTCCCCAGGTTGGTCTTGCCGCGGGCCGCGCTGAAGCCGGTCTCGGCGGAGAGCCCCGTGAGGGCGTTGAACACGGTGGTCTTGCCGCTGCCTGGGAATCCGACCAATCCAACCTTCATGGCATGCCTCGAAAAGGACTGAACGAGCGCTGCGGCGATGACGGACTTCCTGCCATCCCGATCCCTGGAACCTGATCCGATCAGCCGATTGTAACCCCTGATCGCCGGGATGGGGCCCCCGCCGTGCGCCCGAATGGAATGCCAAGCCGGTGGGCGGCTCCGCGGGCAGCTTCAGCTTCGCCCCCTGCGGCCTGACCGTGAGGATCGGCGCCCGGACGTTCGAAGATGTCCGCGGCACGGAAGCAGGGGAATCCGTGCGCGTCTTCCACCTGGTCCAGGTGCTGGCGGAGGCCCGGTGTGGAACACCTTGACATATGACCTTTGCAACTGTGCAGTTTGGCCTCGGGGCCGCGGGTGTGGCGCCCGACAGCTTAATTTGTAATTATTGAAATAATTAAAGATTATATTAAATCGCAATGTGGCACGAATGATGAATAAGACAGTCCGAACCAGCTCTCCGGCCTCACCCCGGACAGGTCCATTGCCAGGTCCAAGCGGCCCAGGGCCTGGATTCCAATTTCCATTCCAACCCATCCAAGCGGAGGTCCCCCATGGGGAAGAACGTCATTGTCGACCTGAGCCACCCGTTCTACGGCGATATGCCCCTGTGGCCCTACTTCTCCAAGCCCGAGATCGCCCCGATGCACAGCCTGGCCAAGGGCGGCGTGCTCACCCAGACCCTGAAGATCACCATGCACACGGGCACCCACTGCGATGCCCCCCGCCACGTCATGGAGCGCATGTTCGACGGGCGCCGCGCGCTGTACACCCACGAGCTGCCGGTGGACGCCTACATGGGTGATGCGGTTTGCCTCGACGTGCGCACGGACTACTGGCAGCTGATCACCGCCAAGGACCTGGACGAGGCCGTGGCCCGGGCCGGCATGAAGCCGGACGAGCTCAAGGGCATGGTCGTCTGCCTGCGCACCGGCATGCACCTGAAGTGGGACGACAGCAAGGAGTACTACCACTACGCCCTGGGCTGCGGCATCGAGGCGGGCGAGTGGTTCGTGCAGCACCAGGTCAAGTGCGTGGCCATGGACCAGCAGGCGCTGGACCACCCCCTGCACACGTCCATGGGCAACAACGGAACCCGCATGAAGCTGGAAGGCTACACCGGCAAGCCGATCACGGAGGAGTTCATCGAGCGCTACGGCATCGAGGCCTACGCCGAGTTCGACAAGGACGTCTACATCCACGTCCACGGCATCGAGAAGTACAACAGGAAGTTCGGCAAGCTGGAAGCCGTAGGCTGCTACGGCACCTGGGAGCCCTGCCACAAGCTGATGCTCGGCAACGGCATCGTCGGCGTCGAGAACCTCGGCGGCGACCTGGAGAAGGTCGTGGGCAAGCGCTTCCGCTTCATCGCCCTGCCCATCCGCTGGCACATGGGCGACGGATCGATGGTCCGCGCCGTCGCGGAGATCGACGAGGACGACATCATCCCCCAGCCCCAGCGCATGTATCCCTACGGGGCCATGTAGAACCTGACATTTCCTGACAATTGTCCGACGAAACCCCACGGGCCGGACCGGGTCCAAGGCTCTGTGAACCACGCGGCCGGATTCCCCCTTTCCGGGAATCCCGCCCGGGTCACCGGAGGGCATACCCATGCGAATCACGCACAACCTTCTCCTTTCCACCCTCGCCCTGCTGGCCGTAACCGTCCAGCCGGCCCTGGCCGCCTCGCGGACCGTGACCCGGTCGGTCACCGGGCCCCAGGGCAGGACGGTCACCCGTTCCAGGACCGTGACGAGAGATGCCGCCGGGCGGACCGTCACCGGCACCGTCACGGGGCCCAACGGGACCACCGTAAGCCGCTCCCGAACGATCCGGCGCTAGTAATGAGAGGCATCGGGTATTGGGCGAAAGGCGCGGGGCCCGGGATCGCGCTCCTGCTGGTGGTCGGCCTTTCGGGCTGCCTCCGGGCCGTGCGGCGCGTGGCGGCCGAGGTGTCGACCCCGGACGTCGTGGTGAGCGGTGAACCGGGCCGGGTGCCGGCCGGGGTCCGGGAGGCCCTGACGGCCGCCGTCAGGCGAGGCGCCAAGGGCGTCACGGCCATCGTCATGCGGGACGGGAAGGAACTGTTCAGGCTGGACGTGGGGAAGATCGACCCGGAAGCCCCGTACCCGGTGGCCTCGGCCTCGAAGTGGATGACGGCGGCGCTGGTGATGACGGTGGTCGACGAGGGCAGGCTCTCGCTGGACGAACCCGTCTCGAAGCACCTGCCGGAATTCCAGGGCGGGAAGGGCCGCACGACGCTGCGGCACCTGCTGGCCCAGACCTCAGGCCTGGGCAGCCTGAAGGGCAGGGTGGACCTCCGCCAGGATCCGCGGCTCACCCTGGCTGAATCGGCCGCGGAGGTGGCCAGGCTGCCGTTGGAGAACCCGCCGGGCGCGGTGTTCGCGTACGGCGGGCCCGGTTTCCAGGTTGCGGGCGCGCTGGTGGAGAAGGTCACCGGCAGGCGGTGGGCGGACCTGTTCAAGGCGAGGATCGCCGGACCCCTGGGCATGGACCGGACCTTCTGGGAGCACCCGCCCGGCAGGGTCCCCTCCGGCGAGACGTCCAATCCCCTCCTCCAGGGGGGCGTGACCACCACGGCGGGGGACTACATGCGGTTCCTCTCCATGCTCGCCCAGGGCGGCGTCTACGCCGGACACCGGGTGCTGTCGGCCCAGGCCGTGAGGTCCATGGAGACGGTCCAGACCCTGGGACTGCCCAAGGACTACCTTCCGCCCGGCATCCCGGCGGAAGCGGACCTGCAATACGCCCTGGGGAACTGGTGCGAAACCTGGTCGGCGGACGGGCAGGGCGTCATGGTGTCCAGTCCCGGGGCCCTGGGGACCTACCCCTGGATCGACCGGAAGAGCGGGTTGTACGGGATCTTCTTCACGAAGCACAGGCTCCCGAAGGTCAGGGACGATTTCCTGAAGGCCAGGGCCGCGATCCTGCGGGGAATTGACGGCTGAAGCCGGCGGGAACCATCATGGTCCTGGGCCCGCCGGCCGCGACCCCCTGGAACGAAGGGCCCCCTGGAACAAGGAACGGCATGCCCACCGCGGTTCTCCTCATCGACGACGACCTGGCCCTGTGCGAGTCCCTGGCGCGCTTCCTCGCCATGCACGACCTTCAGGTCACGTGCCTTCCCACGGTGCGGGAGGGCGAGGCCGGGATCCAGGCGGGGGGCTGGGACCTGGTCCTGCTCGACGTGGGGCTGCCCGATGCCGATGGCCGGGAGCTGCTCCGGTGGATCCGGGGCCGGTCCCAGGTCCCCGTCATCATGCTCACGGCCCAGGGCGACGCGGGGGACCGCATCGCCGGGCTGGAGGACGGGGCCGACGACTTCGTGCCCAAGCCCTTCGTCCCCAGGGAGCTGCTCGCCCGGATACGGGCGGTCTTGCGCCGGAGGGGCGGAGCCGCCGGGGGATGCCTGGCGGTCGGGGACCTGCGGGTGGACGTGCCCACCCGGCGGGTGCTCCAGGGGGGCGGGGAACTCCCCCTCACCGCGGCGGAATTCGATATCCTGCTGATCCTGCTCCGGCGGTGCGGAACCTGCGTGACCCGCGAGGAACTGTCCGAACAGGCCCTGGGGCGGCCCCTCGGTTCCTGTGACCGGACCATCGACAACCACATCAGCAACCTGCGGCGCAAGCTCGGGCCCCGGTCCGGGCCCATCGACCGCATCCGGAGCATCCGCAACCTCGGGTACTGCTACACCGGGTTCCTGGATGCGTGATTTCTTCCTGAGGGTCTTCTTCACGTTCTGGGTCGCCTCGGTGCTGATGCTCCTCGGGTTCTGGGCCGTCACCGAGGCCACCGACGCCAGGCCCGTGGCCCGGCGGTGGATGGTGGACACCGTGGAGACGCTGGGGGCCACGGCGGTCGACCAGTTCGAGTTCGGGGGCAGGGACCGGCTGAACCTCTTCCTGGGCGCGCTCCGGGACCATTCCGGGATCCAGGCGACCCTGGTGAAGGATGGCGTCGATCTGGGCGCCTCGCCGCCGCCGCCGGAACTGGCGGACCTGATCGCCAAGGCCAGGGTGGAACGGCGGCCGGACTACGTCCTTCGGTCCCCCTGGCGCGGGGTGGTCGTTTCGGAGCGGGGGGCGAGCACCTACGTGTTCGCCGCCCAGGTCCGGCCCCGCCGGATGCTGGCCCAGTCCCTCACGACCGGCGTCCCCCAGATGAAGCTCGCGCTGGCCGTGCTGATATCGGCCGCCCTCAGCTGGCTGCTCGCCAAGAGCGTGACCGGTCCCATCGGGAAGCTCCAGGCCGTGGCCAGGGATCTCGCGGGGGGGAACCTGGCCGCCCGGGCGCGGCCCGCGGTGGCCGCCGGGGCGCCCGGGGTGGTCGCCGCCCTGGCGGAGGATTTCGATTCCATGGCCGCGCGGATCCAGACCCTGATGGACCAGCAGAAGGAATTCCTCCGGGACATCTCCCATGAGCTCCGCTCCCCGCTCTCCCGCCTCAGCGTGGCCGCCGGGCTCGCCCAGCGGGGGGACCTGGCGGGCGCCGAACGGATGGAGCGGGAAATCGGGATCCTGGAAGGCATGATCTCGGATCTCCTGACCCTTGCCCGCATCGACGCGTCCGTGCCGGCCTCGCGCCGGACGCCCGTGCATCTGGGCCGGCTGGTCCAGCAGATCGTCATGGACGCCTCCTTCGAAGGTGCGCCGGACCAGAAGACGGTAGTGCAGACGGGCCCCTTCGAGGTCCACCTCCAGGGCGACGCGGGCCTGCTGCACCGCTGCATCGAGAATGTCGTCCGGAACGCCTTGAGCTTCACCCCGCCCTGCGGGGAGGTGGAGGTCGAACTTTCCCGCGAGGCGCGTTCGGGCATGGACGGCTGCCTCGTGGCCATCAGCGACGGGGGCGTGGGCGTGCCGGAAGCCGACCTGGAGCGGCTCTTCGAGCCCTTCTACCGGGGGGCCGGCGAGCTGAACGCCGCCCGGGGCGGGGCCGGGCTCGGGCTCGCCATCAGCCGGAAGGTCGTGCAGTGCCACGGGGGAGCGATCGAGGCCGGGAACCTCGCCGGGGGAGGGCTCCAGGTCCGCCTCTGGCTTCCCCTCTAGGAGCTCAGTTCTGGGCGGCCAGGAAGGCCATCACCGCATCCATGACCACCGTCGGCGAAGCTGGGTCCATCCGGGCGGCGATCGCGTCGACGCCGTGGTCCGCTCCCCGCACCCGCTTGAGCACCAGCTTCCCTCCACAGGAGGTCCAGGTGTCGACGTTGCCTGTGTTCACGTAGCCGCCGAGGTCCAGGGTGGTGCCGCAGACCTGCAGGACCCGGTCGCTGTGCTGGTGCCATTCCCCGATCATGGTGCCGTTCAGGAAGGCCGCGTTCCCGGCCCAGACCACCACGGGATCGATGTACCAGTTCAGCTTCGTCCAGTTGCCGGAGGTCTGCATCACGGAATCGGCGTCCCCGAAAACGCCGAGGTAGGGAGGCGTCGCGTTGCCCAGGGTGCAGGCGCAGGGCGTGGCGGCCTGCTGGAACTGGGAGGAGGCCGGGCCGGCCAGGGAAACGTAGGCGTTGAACGTGGATGGGGATTCGCACCACATCCGGTTCGCCATCGTGCCTCCCATGGAGTGGCCCATCAGGGTGACGTGCGCAAGGCCGTAGGCCGTCCGGACCTTCGCCGCCAGGGCCTGCAGGAAGGCCTTGTCGTCCTGTCCGGAGGTCATCGCGTAGTTGGACCAGGTGGTGGCGCCTGACGACCCTTCGATGTGCTGGCCCTGGGGCAGGACGAGCATCACCTTGTTGGCGCTGAGCCAGGTCCAGTTGACGGTGCCGGTCGTGGTCGCGGCCGCGCTGGAATTCAGGGCCAGCTGGTACGCGATGGCGCTGCTGTTCCCCCCGCCGCCGTGCAGCGCCACGATGGCCCGGGTGGCGCCGGCGGGAATGCAGAAGGTCACGGCATGGGGGAAGCCGGGAAGCTGGGCGGTGATGACCTGGTTGCCCTGGGTGGCGGGCGGCTGGGATCCGGTCGCTCCTCCGCCGCAGGCGGTCATCATCCCGGACAGGACCAGAGCCGGGATCAGAAGGGCTGGACGGCAGTTCATCGGAAGGGGTCCTCCAGGGCTGGGTGCCTTCCTTAGGGAAGGAACGGTATCCCCATTAGATCCTGCGTCCGGCCGCTCCCCGGGGGATGGAATTGTAAGGAAGTGTCAGGGGAAGATCTCCTCCTTGGCGGCCTGTCCGGAGGTCATCGCGTAGTTGGACCAGGTGGTGGCGCCTGACGACCCTTCGATGTGCTGGCCCTGGGGCAGGACGAGCATCACCTTGTTGGCGCTGAGCCAGGTCCAGTTGACGGTGCCGGTCGTGGTCGCGGCCGCGCTGGAATTCAGGGCCAGCTGGTACGCGATGGCGCTGCTGTTCCCCCCGCCGCCGTGCAGCGCCACGATGGCCCGGGTGGCGCCGGCGGGAATGCAGAAGGTCACGGCATGGGGGAAGCCGGGAAGCTGGGCGGTGATGACCTGGTTGCCCTGGGTGGCGGGCGGCTGGGATCCGGTCGCTCCTCCGCCGCAGGCGGTCATCATCCCGGACAGGACCAGAGCCGGGATCAGAAGGGCTGGACGGCAGTTCATCGGAAGGGGTCCTCCAGGGCTGGGTGCCTTCCTTAGGGAAGGAACGGTATCCCCATTAGATCCTGCGTCCGGCCGCTCCCCGGGGGATGGAATTGTAAGGAAGTGTCAGGGGAAGATCTCCTCCTTGGCGGCCCTGAGGATGGCGAGCACGGCCGGGTGGACCAGCTTGCGCTCCGCCGAGACGGCGTAGGTGCGTTCCCGGACCCCTTCCAGGCTGCCCAGGGACCGCACGCCGTAGGTCCGCGCCACCTCTCCGCTGATGGCCGCGGGCGCGGCGAAGAAACCCAGGCCTTCGGCGCCGAAGGTCTCCAGCAGGGCGGTGTCGTCGAACTCGCCCACGATCACCGGCACGACGCCGTTCCGCTCGAACCAGGCGTCCAGGGACCGGCGCAGCGCGTTGCCCGGCGAGGGGAGGAGGAGGGGCGCACCGTTCAGACCGCCCGGGAACGGGCCCGGGTGGCGTTCCGCCAGGGCCGGGGTGCCGAAGAGCTCCACGCCGGATTCGCCCAGGAGGTGGTTGTAGGCCTTCGCTCCGCTGCGGGGCGTGCAGGGCGCGTCGGAGAGGACGATGTCGATCTCGTGGGTCTGGAGGGCGTCCAGGAGCCTGGGCAGGGGCGCCTCGCGGCAGGCGAGACGCAGGGGCTCCCCGAGCTCCAGGGCGGGGCGCAGGAGGCGGTGCACCATCAGCTTGGGGAGCACGTCCGAGATGCCGGCCACCAGCTGACGGGCCCGGCCCGTGGGGTGCCCCTTGAGCTGGTGCTGGAATTCCCGCCCCAGGGAAAAGATCTCCTCCGCGTACCGGAATGCCGTCTGCCCGGCGGACGTGAGCCTGAGGCCCCGGCCGGATTTCTCGAAGAGCTTCTCCCCCAGGCTCGCTTCCAGCTGGCGGATCTGGGTGCTGAGCGCCGGCTGGGAGAGGTTCAGGGTCCTGGATGCGGAAGTGATGGACCCTTCCTTGGCGGCTGTCCAGAAATAGAGCAGATGATGGTAGTTGAGCCATTCCATGCCAGAAGGATACATCCATTAAATGGATGGGATGGATAATAACAATATATAAAACATATCTTCATTTGCTCCCATCCTGTAGGTGCACGCGTCGTGCGGGGAGTGATCCATGAAGATCCTGATGAAGGCCCTCGGTTTCAACGCTGGCGATGCCTTGCACCAGCACGCGGTCACGCGCCTGGGCACGGCCCTCGAGCACTGGGAGGACCGCCTTGAAGGCGCGGTGGTGCGCATCGCGGATGCCAACGGACCCCGGGGCGGGGTGGACAAGGTCTGTTCCATCCAGATCGCCCTTCCGCACCGGGCCTTTGTCGTGGTGACCGCCGCGGCCTCGGACTACTACGCCGCGGTGGACCTGGCGATCCACCGCGCCTGCCGGGCCACGGCCCGCGCCTTCGGGCGCCTGTCCCAGGCCAAGGGGAGGGGCGTTTCCTGGCCCCTGGCCGCCTACGAATGATGCCGGGGCGCAATGGCGCCGCCTCGCTAGAATGGCATATCCACCCCATTGCCAGGAGGCGCCATGCCCACCGAAACCCCGACCCTCTTCACCGCCGGCGCCATGGCCAAGGAACTGGGCGTCTCCGACGCCAAGGTCAAGAAGGCCATCCTTGAACTGGGCCTGGTTCCGGCGGCCAAGAAGGGCTGCTGCTCCTACTTCACCGCAGAGGACCGGAAGAAGCTCACGGCCGTCTTGAAATAGCTGCATCCGGCAATCAACTTGACCGGGATCTCCATCTGGCCGGAGTTGGTGCATGCGTCCATGAGCAGTCCCTGGCATGCCTCTCCAAACCGGGCAGATGCTCTGCTCTAACCGTCAATCAAGTGCTTGATAGACGCCTGGTCAGATCGGCGATCAGGCGGTCCTTCATGACGAGGGCCTGATCCTTCTCCAACAGGGCCTGACGCAGGTCTGAAGACTCCCTCGCCTGCTCCTGAAAGGCTGTGAGCATGTCATCCTCCACGTCCATCCTGTCACGGACGTCCTGTTCGGCGCCGGCCCGCATGAGCCGGCGCAACACTTCCCGGTGGTGCTCCGGGAAATTCTCTTCCAGGATGTCCAGCACGTGGGGATCCGAACGGGAGGCCAGGCCCTGGTCGAACACCTCCAGCAGCCGCTCCAGTTCCGTGCGCCGGCGGTTCTTGAGGCGATTGATCTGAACGACGATCGCATCGTGGGTGAGCGCCTCCACGAACGGGTCCGTGATGCGCACTTCGTCGCCCGTGGCCACGTCCAGATAGTGCCTGTTGATCTTGAGCACCGGCACGTCCACGCATTCCAGGCCTTCACCCAGGAAGTAGATTGTAACGATCGGCAGCGCCTGCTTCTTCCCGCCCGGGTCGATGTAGACGTTCTCCGGACTGGCATAATTGGAGCCAAGGTAGCGCCGGAAGCGCTGCACGTCCCAGGCGCTGCGGGCCTTCTGGATCTCGATCAGGACCAGCTTGCGGCCGCCGTCCTCCAGGCGCACGGCGGCCGCGAAATCCAGGCGCAGGACCAGGAGCTGGGTGCCATCCGGCTTGGCCGCCTCATGGTGCACTTCGGTTGGGCGGAACTGCAACTCAAGCACCTCTTTGCCCAAGAGGGCAGAAAGCACGAGCCGGGCGACCTTCTCGTCATCGAGCAGGTACTTGAATACCACATCATAGATGGGGTTGGCGATGCGCACCGGCCGAAGACCTCCTGGGCGAAGTGTAGCGACCTCGCGCACCGAGGTGCCACAGAACGGCTCATGGCATGTCGAACGACAGGAGGGCCCAGTTGCCTGAAATGGGATCCAGGATTGAACACGCCTTCTTCTGCCGTTCCCGGCGCCTTCCTTCCTACCTTCAATTAGATTGGGATCCGAATGGACTGGAGGCTGTTGGCCGGGATGGCGACCGCCGCGCGGGATCCGCCCACCTGGAGGGTGTAGGTGATCGGACGATCGGACGGATTGAAGGCGATGACGGCCAGGTGCCGGCCGTCGCGGCTCCGGGCGGCGGTGGCAAGGAGGGCGCCGGGGTTCCGGGCCGTCACCCGCACGATGCGGTCCCCGGGGCGCAGGTAGCGGCTGAAGTGGGCCAGCACGGCGTGCAGGGGGGTGAGGTAGGCGTCGCCGGTGGCGGTGTCCACCATCACGGGGGCGGCGCAGAAGTTGCCCACGTGGTTGGGGCCGCCCTGGCGGTCCAGGACGATGTTCCAGTCGATCCACCCTGCCAGGCCGTGGTTGAGGCCCTCCAGCAGCTCCCGGGCGTAGCGGTGGACGGGGGCGTAGAGCGGGTGGTCGCCGCGCTCGGCTTCGGGGGCCCAGCGCCAGCCCCAGTCGGCGGCGCCGGGGCGCCACCACCAGGCGTCGTTGCGCCAGCCCAGGAAGGTTCCGCCGGGGGCGTTCTCCTTCAGGCTGATGGCGTCCACACAGCCTTCGGTGTGCAGGAGGGGCAGGGCGGGCCAGCGCGAACGCAGGGTCTCCAGGACCGCGCTGCCGCCGGGGCCGGTGCGCTCGTACCAGTGGACCCCGGTGCCCCACACGAAGGGCGCGGCGGCGGGGTCGGCCATGATCGCTTCGGAAAAGGCCAGGGCGTTGGCGTCGCGGTTGTGGTCGAACTGGATGATCTTCACGGCGCCCAGGCCGGCCTCCCGGAGCCGCGGGCCCAGGTGGCCGCCCACATATTGCGCCATGGCCGCGGGCGTGAATTCCATGCTCTCCCACTGGCCCCCGTTGCCCATGGGCTCGTTCTCCGGGGTCACGGCCCAGATGGACACGCCCGCGTCCCGGTAGGCCTGGAGGTAGCGCACCATGTAGCGCGCGAAGGTGTCGTGGTGGCGGGGCAGGAGGGTGCCGCCGCGGCCGGCGCCGTACCAGTCCTGGTTGTCCTTCATCCATGCAGGTGCGGTCCAGGGGCTGGCGACGAGCTTCAGGGCGGGCTCCCGGGCCAGGGCGTCCTTCACCAGGGGCAGCAGGGCGTAGGCGGGGTCGAGGGCGCCCTTGAAACTCCGGGTGTCGGGGGCGATGGAGAAGTGGGCGAGGGCGACGTCTCCGGCCACGTCGTCGTAGGAGAACCGCCCCTCCACGGAGAAGTCGCAGGCGCCCACGGGGATCCGGGCCATCGTGAAGGCCGCGCCGCCCGGGCCGAAGAAGAGGTCGAGGACCTCGTCCCGCCTGGCCTTCGGGAGCCGGGCCAGGACGCAGGCGGAGCTCTCGGTGAGGGCGCCGCCGATGCCTTCGAGGGTCTGCCGCGCATCGCCGGGATGCACGGTCAGAAGGGGGCCCCGCGCGGGCGCGCCCTTGCGGAACCTGGGCGCCGGCAGCTCCCGGAGGCGGTCCCCGGCGGCGCTGGACTGGACGAAGGGGGCGGGCGGGGCCGCCAGGGCCAGCAGGAGGAGGGCCTCCGGGATCATTCCCGGACCCGCAGGGGATCGGCCCAGGTCCCGGGGTACAGGAACCGGCGGGCGGTGACGGTCTTCACGAACTTGCCGAAGCGCAGGTCCACGCCGCCGTAGACCGCCAGCACGGGGCAGCCCGCGAAGGGCCGGAACGCATCGTCCACGGGCGTTCCGGGAAGGATGCGGCGGGCGCGGGTCTCGGCGGGCTCCCAGCCCTTGTGGGCGGAGAAGGCGTAGCGCAGGTCGCCGTCCACCTTGAAGGGACCCGTGGCCCCCAGGCGGAACGTCACGGGCACGGCCGCTTCGCCCTCCAGTCCCGCCGCGCCGGCAGTGAGTTCCAGCCGCGGCCACTCGATGGGGTCCTTGCCGGTGAGCACCACGAAGGTCTCCCACTTCACCACGCGGCCCGCGGCGTCCAGGGCCTCCACCACCAGCTCGCGGTCGGTGAGGCCCTCGCCGGGGAAGTCCAGCTCCCCGGTGGCGAGGCCCCGGGCGTCGGGCACCGCCTCCAGGAGAACCCGGTCCCGGAAGACCACCCGCAGGCGCCTCACGCCGGGCTGGCAGTGGGCCTCCAGGGGCACGCGGTTCCGGTAGAAGGCGTGGTTCTTCGGGGAGGCCACCAGGGCCTGGTTGTACTGGGCCAGGGCGTGCCAGGCGGGGCGGGGGTGGCCCGTGGTGTCCTTGAGGGAGGCGAAGCCGAGAAAGCCGAACCACTCCTCGGCCTCGTCGTCGTGCACCGCGGGGTTGCCGGCCTTCCACCAGCCGTCGGCGTAGTAGAAGGGGCACAGGCCCGTGCCGCCGGCGTCGAGGAAGTCGCGGTAGTACTGGGTCATGGCGTCGGCCTGCTGGCGAAGGGTATTGCCGCCGTAGAGGCCCTCGCCCTTGCGGGACACGGACCGGCCGAATTCCGTGAGAAGCGCGGGCTTGCCGTCGGTGCCCGAAAGCATGCGCTGGGCCTCGGCGAAGCCGTGCGTGTAGTTGGCGCTGTCCTTGTAGTCGTAGGCGTTGCGGCCGCGCACGTCGAACAGCGCCATGTCCACCCACTCCGTGATGGCCGAATTGCCCGAAATGGTCACGGGGATGCCGGGGTGGAGCTCGTGGATGAGGCCCACGGCGCGGGTCCACAGGTCCCGCGTGGCCTTCGCGCCCACCTTGCGGATGTGCTCGGGCATGGGCTCGTTCATGATCAGGTACGTGATCACGCAGTCGTAGTTCCGCGTGTAGGCCAGGGTCGCGCGGATGAGCTCCAGGTCCCGGGCGACCACGGCGGGGTCGGCGAAATCCTCGTCGGGCTTGAGCCAGATGCCGTAGACGAGCTTGAGGCCCGAGGCCTGCACCACCTTGAGCTCGGCTTCGCTCATCTGGGACCAGGTGCGGATGCCGTTGAAGCCCGCGGCCTTGATGACCGCCAGGTCCCTGCGCACCTGCTCCAGGTCCCGGCCGCGGGCTTCGTAGGGGGCCTCGCCGGGGCGGGCCCCGGTCTCGTAGCCGATGGCGTTCACCAGGAACCGGTGGCCGTCCAGGTGGTACCAGCCGTCCTTGAGTTCCAGGCCGCCGGCGGCGCAGGGATAGGCCAGGGCAAGGCCGAGCAGCAGCCGTCGCATGGTGCCTCCTAGGAGCGGCGGTAGACCCGCACGTAGTCCACGTACATCTTCTGGGGCCAGGGGGTGGAGCCGGTGGGGCTCCCGGGCCAGTTGCCGCCCACGGCGACGTTCAGGATGATGAAGAACGGGTGGTCGAAGACCCACAGGCCGCCGGTGGGGAGGTTGGCGGCGGAGCGGGTGGAGAAGAGCACGCCGTCCAGGTAGAAGCGGATCTCGGTGCCTTCCCATTCCAGGGCATAGATGTGGTAGTCGTCCGACAGTTTGCCGGAAGCTAGGGACTTGCTGGCGGAAAGGCCGTTGGCGCCGGAATAGCCGGGGCCGTGCAGGGTGCTCCAGGCCGTCGAAGGCTGGCTGCCCACGGCCTCCATGATGTCGATCTCGCCGCAGTTGGGCCAGCCGCTGGAGGACACGTCGGTGCCCAGCATCCAGAAGGCGGGCCAGATGCCCTGGCCCGTGGGGGCCTTGATGCGCGCCTCGAAGCGGCCGCCGGTCTGGGAGAACAGGCCCTGGGTCTTGAGCCGGGCGGAGGTGTAGTTCCGGGTGATGCCGTCGGTGCCGGTGTAGCTCTCGGGCTGGGCGGTGATCACCAGGTCGCCGCCCTGGATCTGCGCGTTCACGGCGCGGCTGGTGTAGGTCTCCAGCTCGTTGTTGCCCCAGCCGCCGCCGCCCAGGTCGAAGCCCCACTTGGCGGCGTCGGGGGCGCTTCCGTCGGCCCCGCCGAACTCGTCGCTCCAGCTGAGCACCCAGGAGCCGGAGGGGTTGGGGTTGGGGTGGTCGTTGGAGGACGAGCCTCCGCCGCAGCCCAGCAGGAGGGTCGCGAGGGCGAAGGGCAGGGCGGCGGGGATCTTCATGGGGGGAGCTCCATGCGGGGGACAGGACTGGCGGGGAATCGGAACCAGAGTGCCAAGCGAAAGAGGGTTATCCTATAGTCTTATTTCGTAACGGGTGTTCATTTTCCGTGGCGGGTCAGCGCGGGGCGTGGGCGGCCCGGTACTGGGTGGGGGTGGTCCCGCTCTCCCGCTTGAAGAACCGGCAGAAGTAGGTGGCCGACTGGAAGCCGCAGGCCTCGGCGATCTCCTCCAGGGTGGAGGGGGTGTTCTCCAGGAGGCGCATGGCATTGCCCAGGCGCACCCGCACCATTTCGCCCGCGATGGAGCGGCCGAGGTTCCTCCGGAACAGGCTGTCGAGGGTGGACCGGGAGCACCCGGCCAGTTCGCACACCTGCTCCACCGAGATGCCCCGGCAGGCGCGGTCCCGGATCACGCGGGAGGCGGCGAGCACCAGGGGGTTCTCGGCGGTGGTCACATCCGTGGAGCCGCGTTCCACGACCCGGAGGGGCGGCTGCTTGTACAGCCGGGCCTCCACCTTGTCGCCGTCCAGGATGCTGGAGAGGAGCCGGCCCGCCAGCTGGCCGATGCCCTCCGTGTCCGGGGCGATGCTGGTGAGGGTGGGCCGGCAGAGGCGGCAGAGGATCTCGTCGTTGTCCACGCCCATGACGGATACGTCCCCGGGCATGGAGATGCCCAGGTCCCTGCAGGCGGTGATGAGCTGCTGGCCCCGGGTGTCGTTGCAGGCCAGGATGGCCACGGGCTTGGGCAGGCGAACCAGCCAGGCCGCCAGGTTCGGCTCGTATTCGAGGCCGCGCATCTCGCGGAACTGCTGGCGGATGGCATTGGAGACCTTGGGTGGCGGCTCGTACACGTGGGGGTTCAGCCCCCGGTCCCGCACCAGGGCCGTGAAGGCCTCGGAGCGGCGGTCGGAGAAGAACACGCCGGGGTAGCCGCAGTAGGCGAAGTTGTTGAAGCCGGCCTTGGCGAAGAAGTCGTCGGCCAGGCTGGCCACGACGCCGGGATCCGTGTCGATCCAGGGGTAGTCGGGGCAGTTGCCCTCCCCCTGCACGTCCACGATGGGCACCCCGAGGGATTTCATCTGCCGGCCCAGGTCGGGGGTGGAGATGAAGCCGATGATGCCGTCGATGTGGCCCTTCTTGAGCCAGTGGGGGAGTTTCATGAACTCCGCCCGCTCGTACGGGAAGATCAGCCAGTCCTCCTGCTCCAGGGCGTAGGTGGCCACGCCCCGGCAGATGCCCCGGCTGTAGCCGCCGGAGGCGGGAACGAGGAGGGCAATGTGGCGGATCCTGGCCATCGGATGTCCTTTCTTGCCTCGGCTGGTGTGGGGAAAGGGCCGGCAAAGCCCAGAATCCAACGGCAAACGGGGGCTGTGCAGGTTTCCGAAAGCTTATCTCGAAAAATAAAAAAAGACCATTTACTTATGATTTTTTATAACGCAACCTTCTCGAGTCCTCTTTGAGTTGGTCTGCACTTCCGGTTCCCGTGCTCGGGTCCTGCACCCGCCACGGGGGGACCTCCCTCCATGTCTGTCTTGACGCACTTAATTCTTCTAAAAAAAGGAGATATCATGTTCACCCCACGACTCCGGGCTAGCTTCGCGCTGCTGGCGTTGATGCCCCTGATCTGGCTGCTGGCCTGCTCCAGCTCCAACAAGGGGGGCCGTGACCTCACCTACCTCTCCGTGGCCCCGACGCACGTGGCCCTGTTCCCCGGGGAGACCGCCCAGCTTGGGGTGACCGCCCACTACAGCGACGGCTCCACGGCGACGGTGACCTCAGGCGCCGCCTTCGTGGCCGCCGCCCCCACCGTGGCCTCCATAAGCGCCTCCGGCCGGATCACGGCGGTGGGCGCGGGCACCAGCGTCGTCTCGGCGGTCATCGGCGACAAGAGCGCCGACGCCGTGATCGACGTGGCGCCGGCCTTCTACCCGGTGTTCACGGACGCCTACCCCAAGAACGTGACCTTCGTTCCCTTCGGCGGGTCCGCCAATTCCCTGGCGGCCGATGCCGCCGAGAAGCACGCCGGCGCGGCCTCCCTGCGCATCGACGTGCCCGCCTCGGGCTACACGGGCGGCGCCCTCAAGGCCGGCGCGGCCCAGAACCTCTCCCTGTACAACGCCGTCACCTTCTGGGTCAAGGCCAGCAAGGCCGCGACCCTGAACGTCGCGGGCCTGGGCAACGACGGCGGCAACTCCGACTGGGCCGCCGAAGTGGCCAACATCCCCCTCACCACGGACTGGGTCAAGCAGATCATTCCGCTGCCCAACAAGGCCAAGCTCACCGCCACCACCGGGCTCTTCCACTTCGCCGAAGGGGCCGACGAGGGCGCCTATAGCATCTGGATCGACGACATCCGCTACGAGAACCTGCCCGCGGCCGAGCTGGCCGCCCCCACCGGCGCCACCATCGCCTGGGCCCCCACCAGCGTCGAGATCTCCAAGTCCAGGTCCCTGGGACTGACCGGCGCCATCACCTACGCCACCCCCGCCGTGACCGTGAGCAACGCGAGCCTGCGCTGGTTCGACCTGGCCTCGGCCACCACCACCGTGGCCACCGTGGACGGCACCGGCCTGGTCTCGGGCCTGACCCTGGGCACGTCGGAGATCACCGCCACCCTGGGCGGCCTGGCCGTGCCCGGTTCCGGCACCGTCACCGTCATCACCCCGATCGTGCCCACCGTGGCCCCGCCCCGTCCCACCGTGGACCCCTCCAAGGTCATCTCCCTGCTGTCCAAGGCCTACACCAACATCGCCGTGGACACCTGGGGCACCAGCTGGTCCAACGGCAACGCCGGACCGAACCTCACCAGCCTCACCGTCGGCGGTGACGACGTGAAGAAGTACACCAGCCTCGCCTACGTGGGGGTGGAGTTCTACGCCGCCGGCAACACCGTCGACGCCACCGGCATGACCTACCTCCACGTGGACGTGTGGACCCCCGACATCACCGACTTCCACGTCAAGCTGGTGGACTTCGGCGCCAACACCATCTATGCCGGCGGCGACGACTCGGAGTCCGAAGTGGCCGTGAACGCCACCACCACCCCGGCCCTCAGCGCCACCAAGCAGTGGGTGGGCCTGGACATCCCCCTCGCCAACTTCGGCAACCTGGCCAGCCGCAAGCACCTGGCCCAGCTCCTGTTCATCGGCGCCACCCCCTCGGGCACGGGCACCGTCTACGTGGACAACGTCTACTTCCACAACTCCCCCTTCATCGACACCGTGGCGCCGACCCTCGCCATCACCGACGACGCCGCGGCGCCCGTGGCCTACGGCCCCGTCACCTTCTCCTTCACCTTCAGCGAGGATGTGGGCACCAGCTTCCTGGCGTCGTCCATCACCACCACCGGCGGCACCGCCGGCACCCTCACCAAGGTCAACGGCACCACCTACACCCTCACCGTGACCCCGCCCGCCACCACCGCCGGCACCATCACGGTGAACGTCCCGGCCGGAACCTATGCCGACGCCGCGGGCAACGCGGGCGCCGTGGCCGCCACCCGGAGCCAGGACTTCGACACCCGGGTCATCATGCGCCAGATGGACCTGCCCCTGGTCACCTTCGACGCTGGCAACGTGGCCTACGGCTTCACGGACTTCGGAGGCGTGACCTCGGCCCTGGCGGCCGATCCCGTCACCGCGGCCAACAAGGTCGCCAAGGTCGTCAAGCCCACCTCCGCCCAGTTCTGGGGCGGGACCACCCTTTCGGCCAACGGCACCCTGGGCTTCCTGCACGGGATCCCCTTCGACGCCGCCCACACCCGCATCACGGTCCGGGTCTATTCCCCCGACGCCGGCACCCCGGTTCGCCTCAAGGTCGAGGATCACGCCAACGGCACCATCAGCTGCGAGGCCGAGGTGAACACCACGGTCGCCAACGCCTGGGAGACCCTCACCTTCGACTTCGCCACCCCCGCCAGCGGCACCGCCGCCCTGGACTTCACCAAGACCTACGACAAGGCGTCGATCTTCTTCAACTTCATGTATGGCGCCGGCGGCACCGCCCTTACCGCCGAGAAGACCTACTACTTCGATGACGTGGCCTTCGACCACTTCACCACGATCACCTTGGACGACCCCGCCATCGCCTACACCCTGGCCGGCTTCGGCGGCTCCGAGGACGCCTCGGTGGCCACCGACCCCGCTGTCAGCTCCAACAAGGCCGTCAAGGTCGTCAAGGCCGCCGGCGCGCAGACCTGGGCAGGGGCCACCTTCGCCCTGGGCTCCTCCAACCTGGCCGTCTCCCGCATCCCCCTGGGCCACGGGTCCACCCGCCTCCTGGTGCGCACCTACTCCCCCGACGCGGGCGTCAAGGTCAAGCTGAAGGTCGAGAACGCAAGTGACGGCACCCTCTCCTGCGAGACCGACGCCACCACCACCGTGGCCAACGCCTGGGAGACCCTGGTGTTCGACTACGCCAATCCGTCCAGCGGCACCGCCGCGCTGAACGCCGGCACCGTCTACAACAAGATCTCGATCTTCTTCGATTTCGGCAATGCCGGCACCGGCAAGACCTACTACTTCGACGACGTCACCTTCGACGCCTTCGAGGGGCCGGTCAGCTTCGACAACTTCCTGGTCACCTACGCCCTCGCCGGCTTCGGCGGCGACGAAGGCGCCTCCGTCGCCCCGGATCCCGCGGGCGGCGCCAACCAGGCCGTGAAGGTCACCAAGATCGCCGGCGCCCAGACCTGGGCTGGCGTGACCGTCTCCACCGGAGCCAACTTCTCCATCGGCCGGATCCCCTTCTCCGCCGCCGGACTCAACACGTTCACCCTGCGGGTGTACTCCCCGGCCGCGGGCACCCCGGTGCTCCTCAAGGTCGAGGACCAGGGCAACGGCACGATCTCCTGCGAGAAGCAGGCGACCACCACCCTGGCCAACGCCTGGGAGACCCTCACCTTCAATTTCACGGGGCTCTTCGACGTGACGAAGACCTACGACAAGGTCTCGATCTTCCCCGGCTTCGGTTCCGCCGGCACCGGCGCCGTCACCTACCTCGACGACCTGGCCTTCCTGCCCTGACCCTTTGCCAAGACATTCAAGGACATTTCCCCATTCGGAGGACGTCATGACTGGAGCAAATAACCTGGTTCGCGGGGGTTTGGCCCTGTGCCTCTGCGGCGCGCTGGCCCCCTTGCGCGCCCAGGATACCGGCTTCTCCAAGAGCTTCAAGTTCCGGCTCGCCGTGGCCGGCAGCCAGAAGGATCACCTGCGCGCGCCCTACAGCGGCCTGGGCTTCAACGTGGGCTACGGTGTGGGCCGCGGCATCGTCGGCCTGGAGCTCGGCTACATCTACAAGACCGGCGACGACTACTTCACCACGCCGGACGACTCACGGCTGGACCCGGCCCTGCTGCCCATGAACCCCGCCAAGGCGGTGGAGTCCAAGCGCAACGAGTTCGCGGGGCTCACCGTCCGGGCCTCGTACAGCCAGCCGCTGAACGCCGCCTGGCGCTGGCAGGCGGGGCTGCAGTTCGGCGGCAGCTTCAAGCACCAGTACGTGGGCGACGCCCAGAGCGCCCCCTGGGACGTGGCCTCGGGCGCCAAGGCCTGGCGGGACTTCTACCTGGCCTCGGAACGGAAGGCCAAGTACGTGCCCTCCCCCTACGCCGGCGTGACCTGGAGGGCCGACAAGGACTCCAGCGTGGAGTTCAATGTCGTGCTCCTGAGCTACACGGCCATGGAATACCACCACTACGTGGGCACGGCTTCGGCCTACGACACGGGCGCGCCGGGGCGCCGCTCGGCCTCCGGCGCCTCCTGGCCCATGGACGCGCTGGCCACCCGCAACCGGATGGTGCCCCACGCCGAAGTCGCCTATGTGTTCCATTTCTAGGCCCCCCAGAGAATCGCGGAGACTCAGATGACCATGCGCAATTTGCTGTTTCGCTCCAGCGTCGCGGTGATGCTCACCGGGGGCGCGGGCCTGATGGCCCAGACCACCACCGGCGCCCTGAGCGGCATCCTCACCGATGCCGCGGGCAAGCCCCTCCGGGGCGCCCGGGTCGCCCTGGAAAGCCCGGCCCTGTTCCAGACCAAGGTGTTCACGACGGACGCCAAGGGCGAGTACCACGCCCTCCTCCTGCCCGTTGGCAACTACACCGTCAAGGTGAGCGCCACCGGCATGATCGGCCGCACCGCCACCAACGTCCGGGTGGGCCTGGGCTCCAACCAGACCCTCAACTTCTCCCTGAAGGCGGTCCAGGCGGCCTCGGCCATCGTGGAGGTGGTGGCCACCTCCTCGGCCGCGGAGGCCAAGACCAGCGACAAGATCGCGGTCAACTATTCCGCCGACCAGCTGCTCAAGATGCCCGTCTCCATGCAGGGCTTCGACTCCATCACCAACATCGCCCCGGGCGTGACCGGCTACGGCAAGGATGCCCGGGTGCGCGGCTCGGACATGAACCAGATCCTCTACAGCATCGACGGCATCAACGTGAAGGACGACACGGGCACCTACTCGTCCCTCTACGCGCCCCTGCCCGACAGCATCGAGGACGTGCAGGTGGTGACCTCGGGCCTGAACGCAAGGAACGGCCTCGTCAGCGGCGGCCAGGTGAACATCGTCACGAAGACCGGCTCCAACACCTTCGAGGGCACGCTGCGGGCCAACATGAGCCGGGCCTCCATGGCCGCGGACTTCCCGCTCACCAACGCCAACAACAACTCCAACCTCCTGCGCGAGGACCTGACCCACACCACCGACTTCACCTTCAGCGGGCCCCTCATCAAGGACCGCCTCTGGTTCACCCTCGGCACCCGGGTCACCCCCAGCCAGGCCACCTCGGGCCTGCTGGGCTACACCGTGGTGGGCCTCAAGGCCGGCCAGCCCAACATCCCCTGGAGCCAGGTGCAGAGCCTGCTGCGCCCCATGTCCACCTTCGGCCTCAATGCGAACGTGGACAACGTCGTCAACACCGGTCCCGGCGGCAGCTACGGCAACACCGCCGAGGACGCCGGAACCAAGCTGAGCTCCTCGATCAGGTTCCAGAAGTTCGAAGGCAAGCTGACGGGCCTCCTCACCACCAACCACTCCCTCAGCGCCACCTTCCTCACGGAGAAGACCACGCAGGGCGGCGTCCAGGGCCAGCGGAACACCGATCCCTGGGAAGGCAACATCATGCGCGGCATCGGCGACATGGTCACCGAGACCAAGGCCTGGACCCTCGGCTGGAACGGCATGCTGGCCCCCAACTGGTCCATCGAGGCCCGCACCACCTACGCGGCCAACACCTTCAACGACGTCAAGAACCCCAACCCCGGCGTGTCGGTCTCCGGGTACTTCGCCAGCCCCGATCCCGCCATGGTCCTGCGGGGCGAGAGTGGCCCGCACTCCTGGCTGGGAAGCCCCGACAGCTACGACTACGGACCGCTGCTCACCAACATGTCCACCTACGACATCAGCCCCCTCAAGAAGGGCAACAGCACGTGGTCGATCAACGTCAAGACGCTTCAGGCCTACCTGGGCAGCCACGACATCGACATGGGCGCCGAGAGCGTGGCCACGCTCTACAATTTCGGCCGGTCCAAGTACGGCAACCGGGGCGTGTTCACGGGCGGCTGGTACCGCGATTCCGCCACGGGCAAGTACCTCTATCCCACCTTCCACCGCGGCGAAGCGGGCTCGGATCCCACCGAGATCCTCCAGGTCGGCCCCGGCGAGAACCCGGTGGCCAACGGCTGGAACGCCTGGGCGAACATGCCCAACGGCCTCGGGACCCAGGCCCCCTTCCTCCACTGGGAGGCCATCCGCGGCCCCAGCGCCCACATGGAGAAGTTCTACGACAACCCGGGCGACTCCAAGAACCGGACCACCTCGGTCTACGTGAACGACAACTGGACCGTCAACAGCTTCCTGAACGTCATGGCCGGCGCGCGGTACAACAAGCTCACCATGCAGGACCAGGGCGGCAACCGCCTGGACGACATGAGCGTGTTCGAGCCGCGCCTGCTCCTGAAGTTCAACCCCGACGGCAACAACCGGGAGATCTGGTCTCTGTCGGCCGCCAAGCTGGCCTCGGCCTATTCGGACGCGGTGGCCAACAACTTCCGCGGCAACGCCTGGGAAGTGCGCACCGTCCACCTGTGGAACGGCGCGAACCTGGACGGGGGCCAGCCCGGCTTCGACACCAACGGCGCCCTGGGCGACGCCCCCACCGGCACGCACAACGGCTACACGTACACCGGCCAGAACATGAACGGCGTGCGCTTCGTGGACTACGACACGCTCATCGACCCCAGGAACTACGGCCCCGCCTACGACATGCTGGACGCGCGGCAGACCTACCTCGCCAAGGGGCTGCGCGCCCCCTACGCCTACGAGTTCAGCGTGGGCTACCAGCGCAACTACGAGTCCGGCTACTTCAAGGCCAACGTCATCCGGCGCGTGTACAAGGACAACATCGTCAGTTCCATCCATGACTACGGCATGGATTCCATGGTCCACATGACCAGCCCGGACCCCAACGATCCCCTGCGCATGTGGAAGCAGAAGACCTCCTGGCTCAACTCCAGGTTCGACCGGGTCTACACCGGCCTGGAGATCGCCTTCCAGAAGCAGCTCAGCTCCCGCTGGAGCCTGATCGGGTCCTACACCTACGACCAGTCCACGGGCACCAACGACCTGGACTACTACAACTACAAGAACCTGCGGGAGAAGCTGCTGACCCCCGAGCAGCAGGAGCGCGCCGTGGGCAAGGGCCTGCTCAGCCGCAACCAGATCGCCCACGTGTTCCTGACCTACGCCCACCCCGTGGGCAAGGGCAACGTGTCCTTCTCCGTGAAGGCCGACGCCTGGACCGGCGGGGTCATCCAGGCCCAGGGCTGGACCGACTACCGGACCCTGTCGGGCTTCTCCGCCCTGCAGCTGCCCGGGTCCATCAACGGCGAGCGCGTGATCGACGTGGACCAGCGCACCGCGAACTGGCAGACCTTCTTCCCGACCTACTACGGGGACATGGGCGCCTTCAAGACCGGCGTGGACTACTACCAGGTCGGCGCGAAGGTCCAGTGGGACATCCCCCTGGGCCTGGGCAAGGTCCGCCTGATAGGCTTCGTGTCGATCGACAACATCTTCAACCACTTCGTCATGACCAACGTCTACGGCTACTTCACGGGGGATTCCCCCAGCGCCACCAACAACGTGGCCGCGGGCAGCCCCATGGCCCTGTTCAACGGGAACCGCTTCTACGGCCAGACCCCCGGGGACCTGGGCGCCAAGTACGGCGACTACAACCAGGGCTACGGCGGGCGGAAGGTCGGCGATTTCAGCATCGGGCTCAAGTTCTAATTGGAGAATGCCATGAACCACCTCCGCACCATCCTGATGGGCCTCCTGGCGCTTCCCCTGGCCGCAGGCCACCCCGGCTTCTCCGCCGGCGGCGGCCTGATCCTGGGCCTCGACAGCTACAAGAAGGCCGTGAACAGCACCACCGGCTTCATGATCAACGCGGGCTGGGAGACCACCCTGGCCAGGACCGACATTCCGGCCCGGGTATCCCTGAACCTGGGGACGATGCCCGGCAAGGCGAAGAACGGCCTCACGACGTCCCTGACCCTGGCCCAGCTCTCCGGGGACATCCTCTTCGACACCGGCACCCCGAAGCTGCGGGGGATCTTCGGGCTGTCGCTGAACAGCTACACCGCGAAGTTCAAGGGCGACGAGAGCCAGTCCATCTTCGACGCCGAGCACCATTTCCCGTTCCACGACTGCAAGGGGCTCAAGGGCGGCCTGCGCGTGGGGGCGGAATACGCCCTTACGCCCCGGGTCACCCTGGAGGCCCTCCTCCAGGCCACGGAACTCGCCGGACGCCAGCGCAACGACGTCCTGATCCGCCAGGGGGCCATCAACCCCGCCTGGCTGCAGCTCGGCGCCCGCTACCAGTTCTGATTCCGGAGTCCTCGTGACCACGACCCCCCAGACCGAAGAAGCCGGCCGCCTCGGATTCGCCGAGAAGGCCGGCTACGCCCTCGGCGACGCAGGCTCCAACTTCTACTGGAAGACCTTCGAGTTCTTCATCATCTTCTTCTACACCGACGTCTTCGGCATCCCGGCCGGGACGGTGGGCACCATGATGCTGGTGACCCGGGTGGTGGACGCCATCGCCGATCCCATCATGGGCACCATCGCGGACCGGACCCGCACCCGGTGGGGGCACTTCCGCCCCTACCTGGTCTGGTTCGGCCTGCCCCTGGCGGCCGCGGGGGTGCTGACGTTCACCACGCCCGCCATGGGGCACGGCGCCAAGGTGGTGTACGCCTACGTCACCTACTGCCTCCTGATGCTTCTCTACACGGCCGTGAACATCCCCTACAGCGCGCTCATGGGGGTGATGACGCCCAACAGCAAGGAACGCACCTCCCTGGCCTCGTTCCGGTTCGTGGGCGCCTTCTCGGTGGCGGTGCTGGTGCAGTACTGCACCCCCAGCCTCGCCCAGTGGTTCGGAATGGCGCCCGCCCTTCGGGCCCAGCACAGCCTGCTGGCCCACCCCGGCGAATGGATCCGCTGGTTCCTCTCCAAGGAATTCCTGGCCCTGCCGGCCGATCTGGCCAAGGGATGGCAGCTGACCATGGCCCTCTACGGGGTCATCGCGGTGGCGCTGTTCGCGCTGTGCTTCCTGGCCACCCGCGAGCGGGTGGCGCCCCCGGCCGACCAGGCCGCGGACCTCAAGGGGGACTTCAAGGCCCTCATGGGCAGCCGCGCCTTCGTGGTGATGATCGTGGTGGCCGTGGCCATGATCAGCGCGTTCGTCCTCAAAGGCTCGGTCTCGGCCTACTACTTCAAGTACTACGTGCACCGCAACGATTTGCTGGGGCCCTTCCTGGTGAGCAACGCCCTGGCCTTCCTGGCCGCGGTGATGCTGGCCCCGCCCGTGGCCCGGAGGTTCGACAAGAAGGTCATCTTCATGGCGGCCATCGGCCTGGGCGGCGCGATCGTCCTGGGGTTCTGGTTCGCCGGGCCCGGGGACGTCGCCCTGATGTTCGCCCTCCAGATTCTTTCCAGCTTCGTGATCGGGTTCAACTCCCCCCTGCTGTGGGCCATGTTCGCCGACACCGCCGACGACGCGGAATGGCGCTCGGGCCGGCGCAACACCGGACTCGTCTTCGCCTCGGCCATCTTCGGCACGAAGATCGGCCTGGCCGTGGGCGCGTGGATCACGGGCATCCTCCTCACCTGGTTCGGATACGTGGCCAACGTGGACCAGACGGCCCGCTCCCTGGTGGGCATCCGGCTCTCCATGAGCCTCTTCCCCGGGGCGCTGCTGATCGTTTCCGCCCTGCTCATGAAGCTCTACCCCCTCGACGACCGGATGATGGTCCGGATCGAGAAGGACCTCAAGGACCGCAAGCCCCAAGCCTGAGATGCGAATGCGTTATTTCCTCTGTCTGTGCCTCGCCCTATCCGCGCGCCTGTGCGCCGCCGAACCCGACCTGGCCCGCCAGGCCTGGTGGGGGAACGCGGTGTGCTATTCCGGATACCGGGAAGGCCAGGATCCCGACAAGGGTCTCTATCCCTCCCCCGCCCAGGTCCTGGAGGACCTGCGCATCCTCGACCGCAGGTGGAAGGTCATCCGCCTCTACGGCTCCGACCGCCACGCCGCCGACGTGCTGGAGGCCATCCGGGCCCACAAGCTGGGCCTGCGGGTCATGCTGGGCATGTGGCTCAGCGGCAAGCCCGGCAAGGCCCCCGAGAACGAGCGCCAGGTCGCCGAGGGCATCCGGCTGGCCAACGCCTACAAGGACGTCGTCGTGGCCGTGAGCGTGGGCAACGAGGCCCTGGTGGACTGGTCGGACCACAAGCTCACCGAACCGGTGGTGATCGCCTTCGTGAAGCGCGTGAAGGCCGGGGTGGCCTGCCGGGTCACCGTGGCGGACGACTTCCTGTACTGGGCCAAGGCCGGCAACCGCCTGGCGGAGCACCTGGACTTCATCACCCTGCACAGCTACCCCCTGTGGGGGAACCAGGACATCGACGAGGCCTTCGCCACGACCCTGGAGAAGTTCGCGGAAGTGCGGCGCGTCCATCCCGGGAAGACCATCGTCTTCGGGGAGGTGGGCTGGGCCACCTTCACCCAGGGCCCGCAGCACGCGCCCAGGGCCGGCAGCGAGGCCAAGCAGAAGCGCTACTTCGAGGAGATGAGCGCCTGGGCGAAGTCCATGGGCGTGACCACCTTCATCTTCGAGGCCTTCGACGAGCCCTGGAAGGGCGCGGGGACGGAAGGCCACTGGGGCCTGTTCTCGGTGGACCGCAAGGCCAAGCCGGCGGTCCTGGGCTGGTTCCCCGAGCTGCGCCCCGCGGGGCCCACCTCGCCGAGCTACGGGGAGCGGCCATGACCGGCGCCTGCGTCCCCCTTCAGCCCGCGGCCCCGGAAGTGGGCGGCGGCATCGTGGACCTTGACGGCGGGCGCTGGTTCCGCGTCTCCGGCCTGGACGGGATGCCCCCGTTCTTCATGAGCGTGGTGAGCGATTCCGACCACTGGCTGTTCGTGTCCAGCAACGGCGCGCTCACCGCCGGCCGGCGCGATCCGGACCACGCCCTGTTCCCCTACCACGCCGACGACCGCATCCACGACAGCCTGGAGCACACCGGAAGCAGGACCGTCGTGCGGGTGGCGCGGGACGGGCGCACCTGCCTGTGGGAGCCGTTCTCCGACCGCCACCAGGGCCTCTACCGCATCCGCCGCGACCTGCTCAAGAGCGTCCACGGCGACCGCATCGTCTTCGAGGAGACCAACGAGGACCTGGGCCTGGCCTTCCGGGTGTGCTGGATGACCAGCCACCGCTTCGGCTTCGTGCGCCGGTCCGAACTGGTGAACCTCGGCTCCGCGCGGGTTGAGGCCGACATCCTGGACGGAATCCAGAACGTCCTGCCCGCGCAGATCGGCTGGCGCTTCCAGTTGGAGTTCAGCACTTTGGTGGACGGCTACAAGCGCACCGAGCTCCTGCCCGGAACGGGCCTGGCCCTCTTCCGCCTGAGCTCCATCCCCGCCGACCGCCCCGAACCCAGCGAGGCCCTGCGGGTGAACACCGCCTGGAGCCTGGGGCTGGAAGCCCCGGTGCGGCTCCTCTCCACCGTCCAGCTCGCCGCCTTCCGCAGGGGGGAAGCCCTCGTGGAGGAGACGGACGTGTGCGGGCGCCGCGGCGCCTACCTGGTGAACGCCGCCCTGGCCCTCGAGCCCGGGACCTGCCGCGAGTGGTTCGTGGTGGCCGACCTGGCCCTGGACGCACCGGCGGTGGTGGCCCTGGAGGCACTCCTGGCCGGGGGCGGGGACCTGCGCGCGCAGCTCCTGGAGGACGTGGAGCGCGGCACCGAGGGCCTCCTGCGCCGGGTGGCCGGCGCCGACGGGCTCCAGGCCGGCGAGGACGAGCGCAGCGCCAGCCGCCACTTCTCCAACACCCTGTTCAACATCATGCGGGGCGGGATGCCCGGGCTGGGCACCCGCATCCCCCGGGACGACTTCCGGCGCTTCCTGGCCGCGTCCAACCGCGAGGTGGCCGCGCGCAATCAGGACGTCCTGGCAGCCCTGGAGGAGGCTCCCGGGCGCCGGGACTTCCTCGCGGCCCTGGAGGCCTGCGGGGACCCCGACCTGGAACGCCTGGGCCGGGAGTACCTGCCGCTGACCTTCAGCCGCCGCCACGGGGACCCCAGCCGCCCCTGGAACATCTTCTCCATCCAGGTGCGCGAGCCCGGCGGCTCCCAGCTCTACAACTACCAGGGCAACTGGCGGGACATCTTCCAGAACTGGGAGGCGCTGGCCTTCAGCTACCCCACCTTCCTGGAGGCCATGATCGCCAAGTTCCTGGCCGGCTCCACCGCCGACGGGCACAATCCCTACCGCGTCCTGCGGGAGGGCTTCGAGTGGGAGACCCACGACCCCCACGATCCCTGGTCCTTCATCGGCTACTGGGGGGACCACCAGGTGGTCTACCTCCTGCGGCTCCTGGAGGCCTCCGAGCGCACCTTCCCCGGCGCCCTGTCCCCGCTGCTGCACAGGCGGGTCTTCGGGTACCTCGACGTGCCCTACCGCATCAAGCCCTACGAGGACCTGCTGGCCGACCCCCACCGGACCATCGACTTCGACGCCGGGGCCCACCGTGCCATCCTGGCCCGGGCCGCGGCCCTGGGCGCCGACGGGCAGCTCCTGGCGGGACCGGACGGCCCGGTGCGGGCGGGCCTGGCCGAAAAGCTCCTGGTTGTGGCCCTGGCCAAGCTTTCCAACCTCATCCCCGGCGCCGGCATCTGGATGAACACCCAGCGGCCCGAGTGGAACGACGCCAACAACGCCCTGGTGGGCTACGGCGTCTCCATGGTCACCCTGTGCCACCTGCGCCGGTTCCTGGCCTTCTGCGGCGGACTCCTGGCCGGCGACGCCCCGGTGGCCCTGGAGGTGGCGGGGTGGTTCGGCGGCGTCGCCACGGCCCTGGAAGGGACCGCCCCGGAGGCGGCCGACACCGTCCCCGGCCGCAGGCGCATGCTGGACGCCCTGGGCCGCGCCGCCTCGGACTACCGGGAAGGCCTCTACGCCCGCGGACGCTCCGGCCTCCTCGCCCCGGTCTCAGCGGCGCGCCTGCGGTCCTTCTTCGCGGCGGCCCTGGGCCACCTCGACCACGCCATCCGCGCCAACCGCAGGGACGACGGCCTCTACCACGCCTACAACCTCATGCGGCTGGAGGTGGACGGCATCGCCATCCGGCGCCTGCAGCCGATGCTCGAAGGGCAGGTGGCCGCCCTGGGCGCCGGGGTGCTGTCGCCGGACGAGGCCGCCGGCCTCCTGGACGCCCTGCGCCGCAGTCCCCTGCGCCGGGAGGACGTGGACAGCTACCTGCTCTATCCCGACCGCGAGCTGCCGCGCTTCCTGGAGAAGAACATCCTCCCCCCGGACGCTCCCGCCCGGATCCCCCTGCTGGGGGCCCTGCTCGAGTCCGGCGACACCGCCATCGTGGCCCGGGACGTGAAGGGCAGGGTGCACTTCAACGCCGGCTTCCGCAGCCGGCGCGAACTGGAGGCGGCCCTGGGCGCCCTGGCCTGGGACGGTCCCGGCCGCGAGGAGGTGCTGGCCCTCTACGAGACGGTCTTCGACCACCAGTCCTTCACCGGCAGGTCCGGAACCTTCTACAAGTACGAGGGCCTGGGCTGCGTATACTGGCACATGGTGGCCAAGCTCCTCCTGGCCGCCGACGAGGCCCGGCGCGCCACGTCCCCGGACGATCCCGCCTTCCCCCGCCTCCAGCGCCACTGCCGGGAGATCCGGGAAGGCCTGGGCGTGCACCGGAGCCCCGCCCAGGTGGGCGCGATCCCCATCGACCCCTACTCCCACACTCCGGCCCAGGGCGGGGCGCAGCAGCCCGGCATGACCGGCCAGGTGAAGGAGGACTTCCTGTCCCGCTTCGGCGACCTGGGGGTGCAGGTGGAGGCGGGGCGCATCGTCTTCCACCCCGCGTGGATGCCGGAGGGGGAATTCCTGACTCGCCCCGCGGTCTTCCGGTATTTCGATCTGGAGGGCCGGTCCCGCACCTTGGGTCTGCCCGCAGGCTGCCTGGCCTATACGCTCTGCCAGGTCCCCGTGGTGGCCCAACGCGCCGGAACTCCGTCCTTGCGGATCCTCCTGGCCGATGGTTCCTTCCGGAGCTTCCCCGGGCTGTCCCTCGACCTTTCCACGAGCCGGGCCCTCTTCGACCGGACCGGGGAAGTGGAACGCATCGAGGTCGTGCTGGGAGTGTGATTCTCATGGCCGTGCTCGACCCCGGTTCCGGGCCTAGGGCAGGCCCAGCCGTTTCTTCAGCGCCGGCGCCGCCCCCCGGCTGATCTCCACGTCCAGTCCCCCCGCGAGCTTGACCTGCATGCGCCCCGAATCCAGGTTCCTCGCCCCCAGGATCGCCTCGGGGCGCAGGAGGAGGTGGCGGTGCCCGCGGATCAGGCCGCGGCCCTCCAGGGCCTGTTCGGCCTCGGCCAGGGTCTTCCAGAGGGTGCGCCACTCGCCCCCGGCGTGGGCCCACACGGCCCCGTCCTTGAACTCGAAATGGGAGGTCCGGGCCAGCTCCAGGAGGACCAGGCCTTCGCCGGCCTTCACGGGGTAGCGGAAGGGGCCCGCGGAGGGGGGCTTCGGGGGGCGGGCGGTCCTCAGGCGCTCGAGGGTCAGGGCCAGCCGTTCCTCCGTGACGGGCTTCAGGAGGTAGTCCAGGGCGGCGTGCTCGAAGGCCTTCACGGCGTGCTCGGCGAAGGCGGTGACCAGCACCACGGGCAGGCCTGCCTGGATTTCGGCCATGACCTCCAGGCCGGTGAGGCCGGGCATCTGCACGTCCAGGAACAGGGCATCCGCCGTGCCGCCGGCTTCCAGCCATTCCATGACGGCGAGGCCGTCCTCCAGTTCCGCCACGACCTGGCAGCCCTGGTCCTTCAGCAGCCGGACCAGGCGCTTGAGGTTGTAGGGCTCGTCCTCGGCCACGACGATGCGGAGCGGTTCAGGCACGGTCCCCTCCCGGCAGCTGGATGACAGCCCGGGTCCACTCGCCTTCCCGCCAGAGCCGGAAGGAGGTGGCGGGATCGGCTCCCAGCAGGGCCAGACGCTCCCTGAGGTTGCGCAGGCCGATGCTGTCCGGCGCGCCTTCGCCCGGGGGCCGGCCGGTGTTGGCCACTTCCAGCTCCAGTCCGCGGCCCCAGGGGCGCAGGCTGATGTGGAGCTCGCCTCCGGCGCGCTCGGGGCCGATGCCGTGCCTGACGGCGTTCTCCACCAGGGGCTGGAGGAGGAGGGGCGGCACTTCGCGGGCGTCCAGACCCGGATCCCAGGACCACCGGACCTGGAGGCGCCTGCCCAGGCGGAGCTGCTCCAGGGCCAGGTACTGCTCCACCACCTTCCGTTCCTGGGCCAGGGCCAGGGAGGCGCGGTCGCCCAGGTCCAGAAGGTGGCGCAGCAGGCCGGCCAGGTCCACCAGCACCTTCTCGGCGCCGGCGGGGTCCTCCCGGACCATCTCGGCCACGCCGCTGATGGCGTTGAAGAGCACGTGGGGATTCATCTGGTTCTGCAGGGCCTTCAGGCGGGCCTGGGCGGCGGCCTTCACGGCCCGGTCCTCGCTGCGTTCGGCCCGTTCCATCTGGGCCAGGACGCCCCCGAGGAGGACGGCGAAGCAGAGGTAGGCCGCCGCCAGGATCAGGAGCCTGGGCGGCAGGGCCCCCCCCATGGACCCGTGCATGCCCATGCCGCCCCGGCCCATCATGCCCCGGCCCATTCCGCGCGGGCCCATGGGCGGGGCGCCGGCGCCGAGCAGCACCAGAAGGAGGAAGGCGCAGGCCGCGTTGAAGGGGATGGCCTGGAGGAGACCCCGGAACGGCCCGGCCACGGCGTCCGCGGTGCCGGTCCACTGCCAGGGCAGGGGGGAGAGCACCAGGAAGAAGAAGCCCCAGGCGAAGGGCGCCAGGGCCTCCCCGTCCAGCGGGAGGCTCCCGGGCCCCAGGGCCCACCGGGTGAGGTTCCAGAGAAGGCCGAACACAAGGATGGCGCCCCAGGTGAGGGGGCGCCGGATCCTGTGGACGGTGGTCCTGAAAAGGTGCTCAGCCTGCATGATGAATCAGTCTAGTTCAGCGCATGCCCTGGGGACAGGCACCATTGCCGCGGCCCATGCCCCTGCCGTGACCCATGCCCCTGCCCATGCCGGGGCCTTCGCTCCAGCGCTTTTCCCACTGGGCCTTCTGCTCGGGGGTGAGGAGCTTCTCCATTTCCATGCGGTTGGCCTGGCGCGCTTCCAGGAGGGCGAAGCGGGCCTGGCTCTCCTTGTCGAAGAGGGCCTTGAGGTCGGCGCCGGGCTTGGCCATGGCCTGCCGGAGGGCGTCGTGGGCCTCCCGGACGGCCTTCCTCTTGGCTTCCATGTCGGGCCGGTGCTTGGCCTCCAGGGCGGCGAAGGCCGTCTTCTGGGCTTCCGTGACGCCCGGGAGGTTCGCGCAGACGCCGCCGCGCCGGCAGGACCCCGGTCCGCCCTGGGCCAGGGCGGGCAGGGCCATCAGGGCGAAGGCGCCGGCGCAGAGGATGAGGGTTCGGATGGATGTCTTCATGGTTGCCTCCAGGGTCCGGGGAACCTTGCCCCGTCCACAGCATTGGAGGCGCCTTTGGCCGGGAGGGCTGTCCGGGACGGTCGGGATGCACCGGGGAGGGATCGAACGACACGAAGCGGGGGTCGAATGACATGCGGATTGTTTTCCGGAATTCCTTCGGCACGGGACGGAGGTGGTCCTGCCCTGCAGGCCTTGACTCGGTTGTAGGCGCGCTTGATCTCGACGGCTTCCGCCATGAGTGGCGCCGCCAGCTGGAAGCCCCCCCGTTCCTTCCAGAAGGGCAGCTGCTCATGACGACCCACGTATTTCTGGGGGATCGGGCGCGAGCCGATCTCCACCGGCAGGCCATAGGCAGTCTCGACCAAACACCAGGTGAGGCTCGGACGGTTGGTTTTCATAGCCGGGCTCCGGACCGGGACCACGAAGTGCGGATAGGGTGGAGGGGATGTTCACCCGCTTTTTGGCCCACCAGCTTGCCCACCCTTCCGGCCTGTTCGGGCGCCTCGTCATGGCCCGCTGGCTCCGGAGCCACACCCGGTCCGTGAACGCCTGGGCCCTGGACCTGCTCGGGATGGGCCCGGGCGACCGGTTGCTGGAGATCGGCTTCGGGAGCGGGGACCTGCTGTTCGAGGTGCTGGACCGGGACCGCCAGGCCCGGGTTGCGGGCCTCGACCTGTCGGAGGCGATGGTCCGCGTGGCCTCGAAGCGGCTTCGCTCCTTTCTCCGGGAGGGGCGCTGCGAGCTCGCCCAGGGGTCCGTCGAGGCCATCCCCTTCGGCGATTCGGGCTTCTCCCGGCTGGTGAGCGTGAACGCCCTCTACTTCTGGCCCTCGCCCGCCTTGGCCCTGGCCGAATGCCGGCGGGTCCTGGCGGAGGGCGGGGTCCTCCTCCTGTGCTTCGACGCCAAGGCCAACCTGGAGCAGTGGGCGGGGCACCGCTTCGGGTTCCGGCTCTACGAGCCGCCCGAGGTCGAGGCCCTCCTGCGGGACGCGGGGTTCCAGGTCCTGGACCTGCAAAGCCGCTCCTTTCCGGGCTACGGGGAGGCACACTGCGTCCGGGCCCGGGCCGGATTCCGGGGGGGACAAACCTGACCGGTTGCCCGACAATGCTGGAATGCCCGAGACTCCAAGCGAACGCGCGCTGCCGACGTACCAGGACCTCCCCGTCTTCAACTGGTCCTGGCTCCTGGCGCGGTCCATGCTCTACAGCTCCTTCGGGCTGGGCATCAGCCTGGTGGTGGGGGTCAGCTTCCTGCTGGGGTCGGGGCGGTGGGCGCTGGGTGGGCTGCTGCTGCTGAACTACCTGCTCATCGGCGGGGGGTTCGCCCTGCGGTCGAGCATCAACCGGCGGCGCCACCTGGCGCGGGGCCGGCAGCGGCGGGAGATGGACGAGGCCCGCCGGGCCCGGCAGCGGGCCGAGCTGCGCCTCACGGTGCTGCAGGCCCAGGTGGAGCCGCATTTCCTCTTCAACACCCTGGCTTCGGTGCGGTCCCTGGTGCGCCAGGATCCGAAGCGGGCGGAGGCCACCATCGACGCCCTGGTGGGCTACCTGCGGGCGGCCATCCCGAGGCTCCGCCCGGACGACGGGGGCGCGGTGAGCACCCTCGAGGGGCAGTTCGCCATCTGCGAGAGCTACCTGAAGGTCATGAAGGTGCGGATGGGCGACCGCCTGTCCTACGGGGTGGACCTGCCGCCGGAGCTGGCCCAGACCACGTTCCCCGCCCTCATGCTCATCTCCCTGGTGGAGAACGCCATCAAGCACGGCCTGGAGTCCCGGCCGGGGCCGGGGCGGGTGGAACTGCGGGCGGACCGGCCGGAACCGGGCCGGGTGCGGGTGGTGGTGGCGGACGACGGCCTGGGCCTGGCGCCGGGGCTGGGCTCTGGCGTGGGGCTGGCCAACATCCGGGAACACCTGGCGACGCTCTACGGCGCCGAGGCTTCCCTGGAGCTCCAGGGCGGGGCCTCGGGGGGCGTGACGGCCACCATCCGGCTCCCGGAAAGGCGGGCGGCATGATCCGGGGCCTCATCGCGGAGGACGAGGAACCCCAGCGCCTGGAACTGGCGGGGCTGCTGCGGGAGGCGTGGCCGGAACTGGAGCTGGTCGCCGTGTGCGGGGACGGCCTCGCGGCCCTGGAGGCGCTGGAGGAGCACCGGCCCCAGGTGCTCTTCCTGGACATCCGCATGCCCGGGCTGAACGGCCTGGCCGTGGCCCGGGAGGTGGGGGCGCGGGCCCACGTGGTCTTCCTCACGGCCTACGACGAATATGCCGTCGCGGCCTTCGACGCCGGGGCCGTGGACTATGTCCTGAAGCCCGTCCTGCGCGAGCGCCTGGCCCAGGCGGTGGAGCGGGTCCGTGGGCGCCTGGAGCGGGACGCGCCGCCTCCGTCCATGGACGAGCTGCTGGAGCGGCTCATCACCCGCCAGCGGGAGGGCGGAAGGCGCCTGCAGTGGATCACCGCGGGCGCCGGCGACACGGTCAAGCTCTTCCCCATCGGGGACGTCATCTACTTCCAGGCCGACGAGAAGTACACCCGGGTGGCCACCCGGGAGGAGACCGCCCTCATCAGGGTCCCTCTGAAGGACCTGCTGGAGGGCCTGGACCCCGACCAGTTCTGGCAGGTGCACCGCTCGGTCATCGTGCGGGCCCCGGCCATCGAATATGCCAGGCGGGACGAACTGGGCCGGCTGCGCCTGAAGCTCAGGGGCCGGGACGAGCTGCTGCCGGTGAGCGCTGCCTTCCAGCACCGGTTCCGGGCCATGTGAGCCCGGGCGGGGACGAACCTTCCGCAGGGATGGACATTCCAGCCGGGAGGCCTGAACGCCATCCTCTTGCGGATTTCGCAGCGATATTGATTATGCAATTACAGAAATCCGACCACCCAACGAAGGACATGGAAAAGGCTGAAGCGTTCCTGAGGCCCATCACCATCATCCCGTTGGGACGGGAGGAATCGATGGACTGGGGTTTTATCGAAGCACGACTCCGAAAAGAGGGAACTCCGATCGAAGCCGAAGACGGCATGATTGGCGCCACCGCGCATAAGCATGACCTGACCCTTGTCACCGGAAATAGTAAACATTTTGGTCGGATCAAGGGGTTACGCATCGTTGATTGGGAACAACACCCACCCGAAGTCTGAACCCCTCTTGCGCTCCGGGACCGGCTCCTCGCTTCGTGGCGGTGGCGGGCCGTGACGGGGGCAGGTCCGTCGCGCCAGGGAGGGGTTCCATCCCGTGGGGAGGGGTGTCCGTCGCAATCCCCCGCGGGGCGGGCGGGGCATGACTAGGCTTGGGCCATCACCTTTCCCCGGGACGCCCCTTGAGAATCCTCCTCTCCCTCCTCCTCGCCCTGCCGCTCCTGGCGGGGGACACCCTGACCCTCGAGAACGCCGAACTCCGGATCACCTGGCGGAATCGCGACGCGGCCATCGAACAGGTGGAATGGAGGGCGGACCACGCCCGGTTCTTCCAGGGGCCGGGCCCGGGCGCCGCCGCGGCGGCCTTCGCGGGCGAGCCCGTGGTCGCGGACACGCCCCGGGGCCGGGAGGTCACCTTCGCCGGGGCCGGCGGCGCGCGGGTGGTCTACCTCCTGCCCGCCCAGGGGCACGTGCTGGAGCTGGTCGCCTCCACCGTGCCGCTGGAGCTCCTGCCCGCCCAGGCCGCGGGCCGGGTCTTCACCCTGGAGGACCGGCGCATCCACGCCGTGGCCTGGGCGGACATCGTGAAGGAGCCGTTCTTCGGGTTCCTGGGGGCCCGGCGCAAGGAACTGCCGCCGGCCGCGCCGCGCCTGGGCATGGACGCCGGGCCCTTCGCGGCCATCTGGCACCTGGCCTCGCCGCCCCAGCGCGGGCCCGGCGGGTACCTCCTGCCCCCGGGGGGCGCCGGGCGCCTCTACCTGGGGCCCAGGCAGGAATCCGCCCTGGGGGCGTTCGGGAAGCCCTTCACCCAGGTGCTGGACTACGGCTTCTTCGGTCCCCTGGGGAGGGCGCTGTACCTGGGCCTGAACCTGATCCACGCCGCGCTCCCGAACTGGGGGTGGACCCTCGTGGCGTTCTCGGCGCTGCTGCGCCTGCTGCTCTGGCCCCTGAACACGAAGTCCGTCGTGCAGGCGCTGCGGACCCGGGACCTGGAGCCCCACGTGAAGGCCCTCCAGGCCCGCCGGAAGGACGCCGGCGGCTCCCGGGCGGAGCAGCAGCAGGAGGTCATGGCCTTCTACAAGCAGAACGGCCACAACCCCATGGGCGGGTGCCTAGCCGCCCTCATCCAGATGCCCGTCTTCCTGGCGCTCTACAGCATGCTGGGCAACGTCTTCGAGCTGCGGAACGCGCCGTGGATGTTCTGGATCCGGGACCTGTCGGCGAAGGATCCCACCTATGTCCTGCCCATCCTGCTCTGCGTGGGCATGTTCGCCCAGCAGGCCGCGGCCCCGCCCGCCGGCGACCCGGCCCAGCGCCGCATGATGCTGGTGGTCCTGCCCGTGATGATGCTCTTCATGTTCGCGAGCCTGCCCGCGGGGCTGAACCTCTACTACCTGGTCTTCAATGGGGTGGGCATGATCCAGACCTGGTGGGTGACCCGCACCTACCGGTCCGGGCCGGTTGTTGCGATTGACATGCAATCACGTTGACCGATACTTCCGTATCCTGCAGGGAGGACATGGTCATGGTGGATTTCCGCGACAAGACGCCCCCGACGCGCTGCGCATGGTGCGGCTTCATCCGCATGGGCCAGGTCTGGCGCTCCGACCGGAGGGGGCTGAAGCTGGGCGGCTACCGCCACGCCATCTGCGAGAAGTGCCTGGGCGCCCATTTCCCCGGGGTCCAGCCCGCCCCCCGGGACTAGCCGAAGGTTTCCCGGGTACCTGGGAGAAGCAGCCTGGAAAGCGTATCTTTCTTTTTATCTGCTTTTATACCCGTCCATCCCCGGCTGGATACCGCCGGGGTGGGTCGGGAATGCCTGGGCTTGGTTCCGGTCTTGCCTCGGCATCATCCAGACACGGGTTTTGCCGAGGATGGAAAGGGATAAAAGCTGAAATACCAAAACCTAGCTTACCTGGCGCAGCCGGTGGTTGGGGCGTTGGGAGCAAGGCTGGTTCTGGATTTGCGCGACTAGGAAACCTTGACCCGGATCGAAAGCGCCTTCAGGGCCACGAGGTGCAGCAGCTGGCTCGCCGTCGCGCAGCAGTCCCCCAGGACGGTCACCTGGTAGGGCTCCGCGGCCCGGGAGATGGCGGTGTGGGTGACGCAGTTCTGGGTCATCATGCCCGCCACCACCAGCTCGGTGACGCCGAGGTCCCGCAGCGTGCGCTCCAGCGTGGTCTGGTGGAACGCGTCGGCGTGGTGCTTCACCACCACCGGCGCCTGCGGCGCGGCGGCGAGGATCCTGGGATGGATCCGGACCCCGGGCGTGCCTTCGTTGAAGAAGGGGGCCGGGCCCTCGGCGATGTGCTGGATGAGGATGACGGGGATGCCTTCCGCCGTGGCCTTGGCGATGGCTTCCACCACGTTGTCCAGGGCGGCCTCCGCGTTCCAGAGGGGATAGGCCCCTCCGGGGAAGTAGTCGTTCTGGACGTCGATGACCAGCAGGGCCTTGTTCATGGGTGTCTCCTTGGGCGGGCGCGCCGCAGGTCCAAGGTAGGACGCGGGGGTTGAACGATGGAGTGGCGGAAATGACAATCTTCGGGCTATAACTGACAGATCATGGCGACCCGCATCGGCATTCTGGACTATCCCGGCGCCCAGGCCTCGGCGGTGCTGGGCTTGAGGGATCTGCTGGAGGAGGCCTCCCGGCTCCACAAGCTGCGGGGCGGCGCGGGGCTGGACGTGGCCGTCCTGGCGGGTCTGCCGGCGCTGGACGCGCCCCTTACGGCCCTGGTCCTGCCCCCGGCCCTGGGGGGCGAGCCGGCTTCCGATCCCAAACGTCCGGCATGGCTGACGGCCCGCCACCGGGAGGGGACCCTCCTGTGCTCGGTGTGCATGGGCGCCATGCTGCTGGCCGAGACGGGGCTCCTGGCCGGCCGCCCCGCCACGACCCACTGGGGCCTGAGGGCCCGTTTCGCCGAGCGGTTCCCGGCCGTCCTCCTGGACACCGACCGCCTCGTCATCGACGACGGCGACCTCATGACGGCCGGAGGCCTGATGGCCTGGGTGGACCTGGGCCTGCGGCTGGTGACCCGCTTCCTGGGCCCCGAGGCCATGCTCGCCACCGCGCGCCAGCTCCTGGTGGACCCCGGGGGCCGGGAGCAGCGCTTCTACAGCACCTTCGCCCCGGTCCTCACCCACGGGGACCCGGCCATCCTGAGGGCCCAGGCCTGGCTGCAGGCGCACGGCGGCGGCAAGGTGGACGTGCCGGCCATGGCGGGGGCGGCCCGCCTGGGGGAGCGCACCTTCCAGCGCCGCTTCAAGCGGGCCACCGGGTTGAGACCGACGGAATACCTGCAGCACCTCCGGGTGGGCAGGGCCCGCGAGCTGCTGGAGCGGCCGGGCCTCGGCGTGGACGAGATCGCCTGGCGGGTGGGCTACGAGGACCCGGGCGCGTTCCGGAAGATCTTCCTGCGGCTGATGGGGCTGTCCCCGGGCGAGTACCGGCGGCGGTTCGGGACCGGCCCCTCCCGGGACGCCTAGGTCGAGGAACTACATGGAATTCCTGGGGGATATGGGGGGTACCACCCATACCGGGACGATGGCGCGGCCCCTATCCTGAGGGCGTCTTCAATGCCCAGCCCGCCTCCGGCCCCGGCTCCCGTCAAGGGCGTCCGCCAGGGGCCCACCCCTCTCTCCTGGAGGTTCCCGATGCGATCCGTCCTCGTCCGGAGGCTGGCGGGGCTCGCCGCCTTCGCCGTCTCCACCCTCGCGGCCCAATCCCCCGGCGTCAGCCCGGTGCTGACCAAATACGTGGACCTCCTCCCCGTCCCCCCGGTGGCCACCCCCGTGCACAAGGCCGGCCTCCCGGCCCTGGCCGACTACTACGAAATCGCCATGACCGAGCACAAGCACCAGTTCCATTCGGAGCTGGGGAAGGCCACGGTGTGGACCTACGGCCTCGGCGGCCAGCCCGGGGTCTACCTGGGGCCCACCATCGTGGCCCAGCGGGACCGTCCGGTGATCGTGAAGTGGATCAACAAGCTGCCCAACGACCCCGCCACCTTCCCCCTCCGGGATTCCATCGATCCCACGATCATGGGGGCGGACCTGCCCACGGGCCGGGCCATCCCCCACCTGCACGGCGGCAAGACCGCCGCGCGGTTCGACGGGACGCCCGAGCAGTGGTGGACGTCCACGGGCCAGAAGGGCGCGGCCTTCGTCTCGGATACGTTCATGTACACCAATGAGCAGCCCGCCACGCTCCTGTGGTACCACGACCACGCCATGGGTGCCACCCGGTTCAATCCCTACCTGGGCCTGGCCGCCGCCTACCTGATCTTCGACAAGGTCGACACCGGAACGGCCATCAACGGCCAGAAGGTGCCCTCGGGGGCCTACCACCTCCCCATCGTCCTCCAGGACAAGATCTTCAACCCCGACGGCACGCTGTACTACCCCACCCAGGGCAACAACGCCCTCCATCCCGTCTGGGTGCCCGAATTCTTCGGCGACACGCCGGTCATCAACGGCAAGGCCTATCCCCGGCTCAACGTGGAGCCCCGGCGGTACCGGCTCCGGCTGCTGAACGGGTCCCAGGCGCGCTTCTTCAACCTGGCCTTCGACCACGACGGCTCCCCGCTGGCCTTCCACGTCATCGGATCCGAACAAGGTCTCCTGCCGGCCCCCGTCCGCAAGACCTCCCTGCTCATCGCGCCCGGCGAACGGTTCGACGTGATCATCGACTTCTCACGTCTCCGCCAGGGCGCCCGCATCACCGTCACGAACGATGCGCCCGCGCCCTATCCCGACGGCGGCATGATGGAGATCCCCGAACTGATGCGCATCGTCGTGGACAAGCCCCTGGCCGGCCCCGATGCCACCGTGCCCGCGGCCCACCTGAAGCTCCCCCCGGTGCCCAGGCTGGCGCCCACCCGCGGCCTCGGGGCGCGGGAAATGGTCGGCGAGGAGACCGAAGACCCCGCCACCGGCACGCCTGTGGACATGAAGTTCAACGGCTACGGCTCCATGGATCCGACCACCGATTTCATCAAGGTGGGCACCACGGAGACCTGGGAGTGGATCAACCTGACGGGGGACGCCCACCCCATGCACGTGCACCTCATCGCCTTCCAGGTGCTGAACCGCCAGCCCTTCGATGCGGACGCCTACAAGGCCGCCTGGGACAGCTACCTGGCCGGAGGAAGGCAGCCCTCCCAGAAGCCGGACATCCGCCATTTCCTCACGGGCCCCGCCCAGGCTCCGGAACCGGAGGAGCTGGGCTTCAAGGACACGGTGAAGGCCTATCCGGGGTTCGTCACGCGCATCCGCGGCACCTTCGACGTGCCCTACACCTCCGCCCTGGACCTGGACTTCCGGAAGCGCTCCCTGGGCTCCTACGTCTATCACTGCCATATCCTCGAGCATGAGGAGAACGACATGATGAGGCCCTTCGAGGTCGTCTTCTGACGAAGGAGGGAAGGGGGCCGGAGCGATCCGGCTCCCTTTCCGTGGGGTCAGCCGTTCCTCCGGGTACGGCAGTCCTGGATGGCGGCGAGGATGGTGTCGACGGGATCGCTCTTGGAGACGAACCCCCGGGCCCCGGCCTCCAGCATCTCCCGGGTGATGTCGGGATCCTGGTGCATGGAGAGCCCGATGACGCAGATGCCAGGCAGTTCGGCCTGGAGGAGCCGCGTGGCCTCGATGCCGCTGATGCCCGGCATGTTGATGTCCATCAGCACCACCTCCGGGTGGTGCTGCCGGGCGAGCCGGAGGCCCTCGAAGCCGTCGCTGGCCTCGCCGACGACGTGGATGTGGCGCCGGCCTCCGAGGAGGCTGGAAAGCCCCTGCCTGACCACCTGGTGGTCATCCACGATCAGGAGGCGGATGCGGGTGTCCACCGGGACCTCCGGATGGGCGGGGCGCGGCGGCCGGGCCCCGGCGTCCGGGCGGGAGGCGGCTTCGGGTTCCTGCGCCCCGGCCAGGGGTTCCTCCAGGGGCACCATGAGGTGGAACTGGCTCCCCTGGCCGGGAGCGCTCTCGATCAGCATCCATCCGCCCAGGTGGGTCAGGCGCTCCTGGATGCTGAAGAGGCCCAGGCCGGTGCCGCTCCGCGCCGTCTTCGCCAGCTCCACGTCGAAGCCGGCGCCCGCGTCCTCGACGGTGGCCTCGAAGTGCGTGGCCGACTGCCGGACCCGGATCCGGGCCCGGGCCACCCGGGCGTGCTTGATCACGTTGAACAGCAGCTCGCGGATGGCGTCGAAGAAGAATTCCGTGAGGTGGGGCGGAAGGGGATGGAGGTCCTCCTCCATCTCGAGGTCCACGTCCAGGGCATGGCGTTCCTTCATGCGCTTGCCAAGCCAGGCGAGGGCCTGGGCGAGCCCCTTCTCGTGGAGGACCGCCGGGCTCAATTCGGCCGCGAGGTCGCGGGACGACTGGATGGCTTCGTCCATCAGGTCCTCCAGCTGGCGGCAGGATTCAAGGAATCCCTCCCCCTTCGGACCGGCGGCCAGGGCCCCGGCGCGCCACTTGGCGGCCACCAGGATCTGCTGCAGGTGGTCGTGGAGGACCTTCGCAAGGCGGCGCCGCTCGCGGTTGTCGGACTGCACAAGCTCCGACGCCAGGGCCCGGAGCATCCGGGTCCGGTCCTCCAGTTCCTGGCGGGCGCGGTCCCGCTCCGCCCGGGAACGGATGGTGAGGATCCCGGAGGCCAGATCGTTCGCGAGCTTGCCGAGCATGTCGGTCTCGACGGCCTTGAACCGCCCTGCCGCCGGGGAGAAGATCTCCAGGACGGCGCCGGTCCGGTCGCCGAAGCGCAGGGGGAATCCGAGGGCGTACCGGGCAGACCCCTTCGCCTGCTCCCGCAGGAGGACGGGTTCGGAGTCCAGGCAGGCCTGCCCGCCCAGGCAGCGTTCGCCGGTGTGGAGGCACCGGCCCGGCAGGCCGGTGTCGATGTCGCCCGGCGCATCGACGTACCGCAGGCAGGCCTTGGTGTAGCCGCCGATGGAAACGGCGATGCGGCAGATCTCCAGCACCAGTTCCTTCTCGTCCGTGGCCCGCACCAGCGCCTCGTTGCACGCGGAGATCACCCGGAGCAGGCGGTTGGCCTGGTCCAGGGCCGCCGTCCGTTCCGCGACCTTGTATTCGAGGCGCTCCTCGAGGTGCCTGCGGGCCGTCACGTCCAGGATCATGGGGAGCATGTACCTCGGGCCCTCGGCGCCATCCTGGAGCATCTTCAGGTTCAGGTGGCCCCACGCGACGGAGCCGTCCTTGCGGAGGTAGCGTTTCTCCACCTCATAGCGCTCCAGTTCGCCCGAGGCCAGCCGGGCCACCTGGGCGAGGTCCACGGGGCGATCGCCGGGATGGGTGACGTCCAGGTAGCCCATGGCCAGAAGTTCCTGCTCGGAGTAGCCCAGGAAGCGGCACAGGGCGTCGTTGACCTTGAGGAACCGGCCGCCGGGATCCACGATGGCCGTGCCGATGGGCGACTCGTCGAAGGTGCGCTGGAAGCGGCCTTCCGTGGCCTGGTGGGCGCGAACCTCGGCCTTCAGCCGCCCGTTGGCGTCCGCCAGTTCCCGGAAGACCATCTCGTAGGGCTGCTCCACGCCGTGCTGCACGATGGCCAGGTAGGTCAGGTAGTAGGTGAACACCTTGAAGTAGTGGCCCACCCGGTTGGCGAGGCCGTAGTTGCTCACGTAGAGGGTGAACATCACCTCGGTGAGGATCGCCAGCACCGTCGCGGCCAGGAGGGTCAGGTAGATGCTGCGGTGGAACCGCTCCCGGTTGCGGACCAGGAGGGCGGCGTCCACGGCGAGGACCGAGATGATGGCGTATTCGCTGAGGATCTTGAACCGGGTCTGGCCCTGGCCCGCCACGAAGCAGGCGGGGAAGACGCGCCACAGGAAGATGGCGGCGATCACCAGGGCCGTCACGGCCATGAAGGCGCTGAGCGTGAGCGCCGGGTTGGGCCGGCGCCCCGTGGTCAGGTAGGCGAAGCCGAGCAGGAGGGAGAGGCTCTCGATGAGCCGGGCCGCGACCCAGAGCTGGTTCGCCGCGAAGGGGTGCCCGGGGAAGGTGGGCATCCCGGTATACCCGATGGTGTGGAGCAGGTCGAGGAGACCCAGGGAGAAGTAGGCGATGCCGACGAACAGGAGGAAGCCGTTCCGGATGTATTTCCGGGCATTCCACGCGATGCTGAAGATCGAGCAGGCCACCACCACGCTGAACATCTCGGCCAGGGTGTGGAAGAGCAGATAGCTGGACCGGCTCGTCAGGTAGAGGCCGGCCACGACCGCACCGCCAAGGCCGAGTTTCCATCGCTGGTCCAGGACGAAGGCCACCAGGGGGTTGCCCGGGCCCGGGGCCCATTCGGACGGTTGGATTGAAGCCTCGCCTGCCGGCTGTTGCATCGCCTGCCTTTCGGGACGTTTCCTGCTCCGGGCGGCCTAGTTGGCCCGCTTCAGGGCCATGCCGCAGCCGCAGGTGCCGGGTTCGGCCGACAGCGTGTTGCAGGCGCAGGAGCCGCCGCAGTTGCAGAAGTACAGGCCCGTGCCCTTGAGCTCGACGGACTTGAGGGCCTGGCCGCAACCGCATTTCGTGGCGTCCTTGGCGTCGATCCTGCATTTGCATTTCTCGCCGCACATGCAGACGAGGGCGGTCGATCCCTCCACCTTGACCACGTGGCCCCCCTTCAGGGGCTTGCCGCAGGTGCAGTTCCCGGGCTTGATGGAGGCCGACGTGCAGTGGCAGTCCGGGCCGCAGGCGCAGGTGTACAGGACATCCGCCCGCGCGGCCTCCTTGGCGGGCTGGCCCTTGGGCGCCGCATGGGCGAACGCGGCGGAAGCCAGCAGGACCGAACCGCAGAGGACGAGGGATCGTATTGCGTTCATGGTCACTCCTTGCAGAGGCGGGGAAGACCTGGAGGGTTTTCCCGGAGGGTGGCAGGGGTGGGATGATGGATTTTGCAAAAAGCTACCATAGTCGGCGGGATTCCACCACGGGCAGAAACCTCCTGGATAGCGCCATTTGCCGCTTGCTTGCCAGGTGGTCGGCCATGCTCCGGAGGTCCCCCGGGCTCCCCGGATCCTGGGCCCGGAAGGCCGCCCCGGACCCGAAAATTTGCCTTCAACCCCTTGCCCCTCCGGTGGTAGGTTGACGCGTCGAATCGCCCCCCAGCCGGAGTCCCCTCCCCATGCCAGCCCTGGATCGGCTCGCCGAACGCCAGTTGATCGTCGTCACCGGCAAGGGCGGCACCGGCAAGACCACCCTTTCCGCTTTGCTGGGCCGGCTCCTGTCCCTGCGCGGGCTCCGCGTGCTCCTCCTGGAGGTGGATCCCCGGGAGAGCCTCCACCAGGCCCTGGGCACGGAGCCCTCCGGAGGCCGGGTGGTGGAGGCGGGCCGGGGCCTGCGCATCCAGAACCTGCAGCCGGAGGCCGTGATCGAGGCCCTGGTGCGGGAGAAGGTCCCCATCGGCTACCTTGCGAAGCTGGTCACGGAGAGCCCGGCCTTCCACACGTTCATCGAAGGGGCGCCGGGCCTGAAGGAGACGGCGCTGCTGGGCCACGCGTACCGGAGCCTGGAGGGGGCGGACATCGTGATCGTGGACGCGCCGGCAACCGGTCACAGCGCCGCGCTGCTGGCGGCGCCCGGGCTGCTGGCCGGGGCCGTCCGGGGGGGGCAGCTGGGAGCGATGGCGGCCGAACTGGCGGGGTTCCTGGCCGATCCGAACCGCTGCGGCGTGACGCTGGCCACCCTGGCCGAGGAGATGCCGGTGCAGGAGACCCTGGAACTCATCGAGCGGCTCCCGATGCGTCCGGAACTGGTGGTGGCCAACATGCTCTTCCCGCGGCTGCCCCGGGGGGCGGCCCAGGGGCTCTGGAAGGCCCGCCGGCGCCTCCACGAGGCGGAACTGGCCCGGCTGGCCGCGGCCTGGGACGGGCCCCTGCTGGAACTGCCCATGCTGGCCCTGGACCGGGGGCCCGAGCTGGTGGAGCGCCTGGCCTCCGTCTTCCTGGAGGTGGACCGGTGAGCGGGGAGCTGACGGTGGTGGTGGGGGCGGGCGGCGTGGGGAAGACCACCCTGGCCGCGGCCCTGGCCCTGGGGTCGGCCCGGGAGGGGCTGCGCACCCTGGTCATGACCTTCGACCCGTCCCTGCGCCTCAAGGACGCCCTGGGGGTGGGCGACGCCGCCCGGGACGACCCGGTGCCGGTGGTGGCGGGCCTGGACGCGGCCCTGCTGGACGCCCGGCGGACCTTCGATCGGCTGATCCGCGCCTACGCTCCGGACTCCATGGCCGCAAGGCGGATCCTCGCCAACCGCTTCTACCAGGACATGGCCGGCCACCTGGCGGGCATCCTGGAATACATGGCCATGGAGCGGCTCTTCGAGATGCGGGCCTCCCGCCGCTACGACCGGATCATCCTGGACACGCCCCCCACCCGCCAGGCCCTGGATTTCCTCCAGGCCCCCCAGCGGATGATGGACCTGGTGGACAGCAAGGCCATCCGTTTCGCCCTGGACCCCTGGTGGGACGACCCGGGCCACGGGAGCCTGCCCCTGCGCATCGCGGGACGGACGGCCCTGGGCCTTTCGGACCGGATCGTCGGGCGGCGCTTCCTGCTGGACGTGGTGGAGTTCATCCGGGCCTTCGCGCCGCTGTTCGAGGGTTTCCGGAGCCGCGCCCGGGAGGTGGGGGAGCTGCTCCGGGCCCCCGAGACCCGGTTCCTCCTGGTGACGGGGCCGGGCTCCGAGCGGGTGCCCGACGCCATGTTCTTCCTGCGCAGGCTGGAGGAGGCCGGACACCACCTCGGGCCCATCCTGGTGAACCCCGTGACCCCGGATCCGGGCCCCGGGGCGGGGGAGGGGGTGGTCCTGCTGCGCCACCTGGCGGACCGGGACCGGCGGGGCCTGGCCCTCCTGCAGCGGCTTTTCCCCGGCGAGCGCCGGATCCTCCCCGTGGCCCTGGAACCCTCGCCCCCGGCGGATCTGCCGTCCCTGGAGCGGCTCTACGGAAAGCTGGCGGAGAACCGGGCTTTTTTGCCGCAATGCGGTATATTTGGGGCGTACGGTAAGGGGTCGTGATGATCCGCCTCATCAAACGGTACGGCGGCACCAGCCGGAAGCTCTACGACACCGAGGAGAGCCGCTACGTCTCCCTGGAGGAGCTTTCCGCCTGGATCCGGGCCGGCCAGGAGCTCCAGGTGGCCGACAGCGCCACCGGGGAGGACGTCACCGCCCAGACCCTCGCCCAGAGCATCTACGAGGACCAGCGGGGCGGGCACGCCCTCCTCTCCGGGGACCTCCTCCACCAGATCATCCGCCGGGGGAACCAGGCCCTGGCGGAGGGGTTCGGGCAGGTCCAGGCCAAGGTGGACCGCATGCTCCGAACGTCCGTGGACCGGATCCAGGCCGTGAGCGGGGCACGGGAGGACATCACCCGGCTCCGCCAGCGCCTGGCCGAACTGGAGGCCGCCCTGGCCGATCTGGAGGCCCGCGCCGGGCGCCGCACGAAACGGAGACGACCCAGCTGACCCAAACCGCCGGCCCTTGCGCCGGATGAAAGGAGAGTGGGTATGGTTACCAGGAAGAAGGCACAAGCTCCCACCGGCCTGAAGGGCACCGCCAACGACATCTGGCTGGCGGGCCTGGGCGCGTTCAATCTCGCCGGCGAGGAGGGCGGTAGGATCTTCAAGGCGCTCGTCAAGCGCGGCCGCGAGCAGAAGAAGACCAACGCGGAGTGGATGGCGGGCCTGCAGGAACGCACCGACGGCCTGAAGGAGGACGCCAAGGGCCTCCTGGAGCGGGTCGCCGCCCCCATCGAGGACGGCCTCGCCGCCGCCATGCAGCGGCTGGGCGTGCCCACCCGCAGCGAGATCATCAACCTCACCCACCGGGTGGAAGCCCTCACCCGGAACGTGAGCAAGGCCGCGCCCAAGGCCGCTCCGAAGCCCAAGCCCAAGGCCAAGGCACGGCCCAAGGCCAAGGCCCAGGCCCCCACCGCCTGATCCGGCCATGGCCCCGCCCCGCCGCACGAAAGCGCGGAAGGTGGGCCTTGCCCTGGCTTCCGGGGGACTGCTGGGGGGCGTCTACGAGGTGGGCGCCCTCCGCGCCCTGGAGACCTATGTCCAGGGCCTCGACCTCAACCGCATGGACGTCTACGTCGGCGTCAGCGCCGGCGCCTTCGTGGGCTCCCACCTCGCCAACGGGATCACGGTGGCCGAGATGGTCCAGGGGATCCGGGCCGAACCGGAGGAGGACGGGCTCTTCGACGCCTCCATCTTCTTCCGGCCCGCCCTGCGGGAGCTGCGCAGGCGGGGGCTGAAGCTGCCCTGGGTGGTGGCGGACGTGGTCAGGCAGATGCTCACCGGCGACGCCTCCTTCCTGGGGGGCCTGGAGGGCCTCGGGGCCTCGCTCCCGGTGTGCCTGTTCGACAACGAGCCCATCCAGGCCTACCTCCACCGGCTCTTTTCCGCGCGGGGGCGCACCGACGATTTCCGCAGGCTGCCCCGAAGGCTGTTCGTGGTGGCCACGGACCTGGAGACGGGCTCGGCCATGGTCTTCGGGTCCAAGGGGCTGGACCACGTCCCGATCTCCCGGGCGGTGCAGGCCAGCAGCGCCGTCCCCGGCCTCTACCAGCCCGTGGACGTGGAAGGCCGGGTCTGCGTGGACGGCGTGCTGCTCAAGACCGTCCATTCCACCGTCGCCCTGCGGGAGGGCGCGGACCTGCTGCTGTGCGTGAACCCGCTGGTGCCCATGGACACGGGCTCCCGGGACGCCCGGGAGGTCCTGGGGCGCCGGGCGGTGCAGAAGGGGGGCCTGCCGGCGGTGCTGGGGCAGAGCTTCCGGATCCTCATCCATTCGCGGGTGGGCCTGGGCATGGAGCGGGCCGCCCAGGCGTTCCCCGGCGCGGACCTGGTGATGTTCCAGCCCCGGGCCACGGAGCACCGGCTCTTCACCAACCTGTTCCGGCTGCACTCCCGCCACAAGGTGTGCGAGATCGGCTTCGACCAGACCCGCCTGGACCTGTGGACGCGGCGGGAGGCCCTGGGGCCGGTCTTCGCGCGCAACGGGCTGGAATTGCGGGAGGACCTGCTGGCCGAGGCCGGGCGCAGCGTGTGGGACGGCCTGGAGCCCCGCCGGGCCCCCCGGGTGGCCCTGCGGCTGGATGAGGCCCTGCGCGCGCTGGAGGGGAGCCTCAAAGGCTGCTGAGCGACTCGAACTCCTCCTCGAAGGCCCGCACCAGGACCGAAGGGTCCGGCACCAGGGCCTCGTCGGCGATGATGCCCACCTGCACCCGGCCCGAGAAGCTGAGGATGGAGATCCCGATGCCGATGCGGGCGCGCTGGGGCACCCAGAAGATCATGGACCGGACCCGGCTCCCGGCCAGGGTCACCTCGCCCCGGGGCCCGGTGACGTTGGTGACCACGGCGGTGCATTTGTTGGCCAGGAAGTCGATGAGGCCCCTGCTCATGCGGTCCGGCAGGAGCGCGAGGGCGGCCCGTTGCAGCCCGTAGATGGCCCTGGGCACCGCGGAACCCTTCACACGGTCCATGCTGGCCTTCACCTCCAGGATCCGCCGGGCGCGGACCCCGGGGCCGGCCGGCAGCTCCAGGGGCACGGGGGCGAAGTGGTTGTCGCACAGGAGGGGCGCGCCCGGGGCCCGCACGTTCATGGGCATGGATACCAGGAACCGGGACGGCGGGGGGTCGCCGTGGTCCTCCAGGTAGTGGGAGAAGGCCGCCGAGACGGAGGCCATCAGCACGTCGTTGACCGTTGCCCCGATGGCCTGCCGGGCCCGCTTGACCACCGCCAGATCCATGGGCCGGGTCCAGGCCACGTGCTTGTGCCCCGAGAGCGCCGGGCCGTGCATGGGGCTGTGGTCCGGGTGCCAGGCCAGGCGGCGCAGGAGGATGCCCGGCGCCGCGAGCGGGACCGCCGCGGCCCGCAGGAAGCCGCCCCGGTCGGGCGGGACCTTGGCCGGAGGCTTGCCGTCGATGGGCTCGTCCACCAGGGCGAAGAGGAGGGACACGAGGGCCTCGCCGTCCCCGATGCTGTGGTGGACCCGCACCAGCAGCGCCGTGGTCCCGGGTTCGTAGCCGTCCATCACCCGGATCGACCACCGGGGATGGGCCCCGTCCAGTTCGCGCCCCGCCTCGTGGCCCACATAATCCTGGAAGGCCTCCTGGCTCTCCAGGGCCACGCGGTCCTCCACGATGTGGCGGTCCAGGTCGAAGTCCGGGTCCCGCTCCCAGTACTGCCGGTGGCCCCCGCCCGTGATCCGGCACCGCAGCCGCTCGAAGCGCGGGGCCTCCGGGCCCTCGAGGATGCGCCTCCGGAAGGTGGCCCGGAGGTCCGCGGCCTCCAGGCGGTCCGCGAGGAGCACGGCGTTGATCACCATCCGGTTGCAGGCCGAGTCCTGAAGCCAGATGGCATCGTTGGAGGCGACGGGTTCGCGCATGCTCACCTCCGGCGCAGGGCCAGGATGAAGGCGGAAAGGAGCAGGCCCGTCCACACGGGCCAGGGGGACCTGAACCACAGGGCCGCGGAGCCCGCGGCCAGGAACGCGATGGCGGAGAGGGCCGGCCCCAGGGAGGCCCAGGCGGGCTCCCGGGGCTGGCGGGTGAGCCGCTCCAGCACCCGGAGGCCGTCCGTGATGAGGAGCGGCATCTTGATCATGGCGTCCACCATCTCGGGCACCCCGCGCATGCTCTCGCTGAGCAGGCGCAGGGGGCTGAACTGCTCGAGGAAGAGCCCCCGGATGTGCTTGCGGCTCACCTCCGCCACGTTGAAGCCCGGCAGCAGCACGTTGCCCACGCCCTCGAAGGTGACCAGGGCCTTGACCATCAGCACCAGCTCCACCGGGAAGTACATGCGGTGCTCGGCGCCCCGGGCCAGGGACTGGAGGATGAGCTGGCCCAGGGAGAAGTCCTTGAAATTGGCCGCGAGCTTCCACCGGTTGGCGATGTCCGCGGCGTCCCTGCGGAAGGCCGCGGGATCGGCCCCGGGCCCGGGGATGGCGATGGCGGTGAGGTGGCGCGCGGCGTTCTCGCCGTCGCCCATGACCAGGGCGAAGTAGTAGTACATCAGGGACCGGCGCAGGTCCTCGTCCAGGCGGCCCACCATGCCCAGGTCGATGAACCCGACCTTGGGCCCGGGCAGGATGACGAGGTTGCCCGGGTGCAGGTCCGCGTGGAAGAACCCGTCCTGGTAGAGCATGCGGATGATGGCCATGGCGCCCAGGTCCGTGAGCCGGCGCCGGTCCTCCTCGGGGAGCTCCAGGGCCTCCTTCGAGTCCGGGCTCAGCCCGTCCAGGAATTCCATGCACAGGACGCTGCGCCCGCACCAGGCGCGGTGGATGCGGGGGAACACCACCTCGGGCGTGTCCGCGAAGTGCCCCGCGAAGATCTCCGCGTTGTCGGCCTCCAGGCGCAGGTCCACCTCGCGGAGGGTGTAGGTGCAGAATTCGTCGACGATCTGCCGGGGCTGGTAGCGGGGCAGAAGCACCTGGGCCACGGCCCCCAGCATCCGCAGGAGCCGCGCGTCCCGCTCCAGGGTCTGGCGGATCCCGGGCTTGACGACCTTCAGGAGCACCCGCCGGCCGTCCAGGGTCACCGCGGGGTGGATCTGGCCGATGGAGGCCGAGCCCATGGGCACCGGGTCGATGGACCGGAACAGCTCCCCCGCGGGCCGCCCCAGGTCCTTCTCGATGATCCTCCGGATCGCGTCCAGCGGCACCACGGGCAGGTTGTTGAGCAGGTGCTTGAGCTCGTCGGTGACGGGCCGGGGCAGCAGGTCCTCGCGCAGGCTCAGGATCTGCCCCAGCTTGATGTAGGTGGGCCCCAGGCGCTCCAGGCGCCGGCGCAGCTGCACGGGGAAGGGCAGGGCGCGCAGGTCCCGGTCCACGAACCAGCGCCCCGGGAGCGCCGCCGCCCAGAGCAGGGCCCGGCGCGGTCCCCCGCCCGAAGTGGCGGCCCACTGCCAGGCCAACCCGCCGAAGAGCAGGCCCGAGAAGTGCCGGACAGTGACGGCGAGGCGGCGCAGGTGCCCCTGGGGCCGCCATTCCGGCATGACCTCGAAGCCCAGGTCCCGGAGCTGGGCCTCCTGGTCCTGCGCGGCCCCCTCGAAACCGGGTTCGGCGGTCGCGGCCGTGTCACCCATGGGGGGAACCTCCTGCCGCGTCCTCGGGCAGCGGGCCGTACGGGTCGAGATCCTGGAGGACCAAGGGCGGAGTCATGCGGCCACCACACAGACGGGCCACAAATATACGGACGGAATTATCGCCCTGCAACTCCTTTATTGATGGTTCAGCACTTGGAGGGTCCTCAGCGCATGCCGGCCTTGAAGGTGGCGATGTCCTGGCGGAGCTGGCCGGCCTGCTTGCGGGCCTCGGGGGAGGTGAGCCTGGGCAGGAGGTCCGCCAGGTCCGCCTCCAGGCGCTCCAGTTTCACGAGCGGGGTCTCGGTGATGGTGCCGGTGTCCATTCCGAAGGTGCCGGCCCGGCCGGCCTGCTTCCATTGTTCCCGCACGACGTCGAAGGCCGCCCGCTGGGCGGCGACCAGGGTCTCGTCGGGCGACGGGGCGGCCCAGGGAAGCCTGCCGGTCCGGACGTAGTAGCCGCCCACGCCGGCTCCGGCGATGAGGACGAGGGCGATCAGCAGACGTTTCATGGCAGCCTCCGGGGATGGTTCAACTTTCAAGGGTTTGCCGAGAATAGCGAGGATTTTCAAAAACCGAATGTCCGTTATCGTATGTGCGACGTATGGGGCGACTTACGGGAAATGGCCGGCGGAGGGCGAGGCCGCATAATCAACGATCACGGGATCATTTTTTCCCTTGCAATTTCATCTGCCCAAGGGATTAATAGTGCACCACTCATTACCACCCCATTAGCACCGAAATTCCACCCCCTACGGATCCCGCCCATGGGCAGGGCTCCTTCGGTGCACCTCGAAAACCATCCTGCCGCCCCCAGGGGCGGCCGAATCGCAGAGGGAGGACTTCGTCATGAGCAACATCCGTTCCAGGGTTCTCTGCACCATCGTCGCGGGGCTGTGCTCCGGCGGGGTGCTGATGGCCCAGCAGACCTTCGGGGCCTTCAAGGGCCGGGTCACCGACAAGGCCACGGGCAACCCCAAGGGGGCCGTGACCATCACGATCCTGAACCAGGGCACGGGCTACACCCGCACGGCCGTGACCGCGGCGGACGGCACCTTCCGGTTCCAGGCGGTGCCCCTGGGGAACTACCGGATCCTCTTCAAGAGCGCGGATTCCACCTCCTCGGTGACCCGCACCAGCCAGCTGGGCGTGGAGACGGATGCCTCCATCGCCCTGGCCCCGGCCCTGGCGGCCACGGTCACCGTGGTGGCCACCGCCGACACCGTGGACCAGGCCAACACCAACTCCGCCGAAGTGGGCGTGAACGTCTCCGCGGACCGCCTGGAGTCCCTGCCGGTCCTGTCCCGGAACGTGGTGGCCGCGGCCGTGCTGGCGCCTGGCGTGCAGCTCATCGCCGGCTCCAACGTGGATCCCACGAAGAAGACCAGCACCTACATGTCCACGGGCGAGGGCCAGGGACGCGGCACGAACTTCAACATCGACGGCGGCGACAACAACTCCACGGACGTGGGCGGCTACGTCTCCCCCATCCCCATGGACGCCATCGGCGAGTTCCAGGTGGTGACCAACCAGTACAAGGCCGAGTTCGGGCGCTCCAACGCGGGGTTCCTCAACGTGGTGTCCAAGTCGGGCTCCAACGCCTTCACGGGCATCGTGAGCGGCCAGTACACCAACCAGAGCATGCGGGCCCGCAGCACGGACGAGGGCACCAAGAAGGACAACAACAGCCAGACGATCTCCGCCACGGTGGCCGGGCCGATCATCAAGGACAAGCTGTTCTACATGTTCTCGGTGGAGCGGAAGAAGGAGGAGGCGGTGCCGACCACCTTCGCCACCAACGCCGTGGCCGCCTACCCGTCCCTGGGCGGGCTCATGGCGGAAGTGAAGGAGACCAACGTCTACGCCCGCCTGGACTGGTCCGCCAGCCAGACCGTGAACGCCACCTTCACCTACGGCTACGACAAGAACGAGACCCCCAACCAGGCCTTCTCGCACACCACGGCCGTCTTCGGGCGCGTCGACCCCTCCATGCTGGGCAACGGCCTGAACAAGACCAACCGGTACGGCGTGAAGGTCACGACGAACCTCACGCCCAACATGATCTGGGAAAGCAACCTGGTGTACTTCGACTACACCAACCTGATCCAGCCCGGCAGCCAGGGCGACGGCGTCGGCAACCTGCAGATCCGCACCCGCAACAGCACGCTGCTGCCCCTCCAGCCCACGGAACTCGGACGCGTCGGCCATGACCCCAACGCGATCCAGAACACCGGCATCAAGCGGACCCAGTGGCGCAACGACGTGGCCTACCAGACCGGGGACCACTTCCTGAAGGCCGGCATCGACTACCAGGCCTACACCTACGCGGACCAGACCCTCTTCTACCCCGAGACGGGCCCCTACGTCTTCTTCGAATCGGGCATCACCTTCGGCCCGCAGCTCTGGGGCAACGTTCCGGCAAACACCAACGTCGTGGGCCTGATCATGCGGCCCAAGGGCGTCCAGGAAGGCGACAAGATCAAGCAGTACGGGTTCTACGCCCAGGACGACTGGACCCTCACGCCCAACTTCTCCATCTACCTGGGCATCCGGGCGGACAAGGACACCTCCTTCGACTTCCTGAAGAACTGGGCGGGCCTCTACAGCCAGATCGGCTCAGCCAACCCCATGCTCCTCCACGGCACGACGCCCCCCGACAACAAGACCTACATCTCGCCCCGCCTCCAGGCCATCTACAAGCCCCGCGGGGATGACAGCCTCACCCTCAAGCTGGGCTACGGGCGCTTCGTCGCCAACGTCATCGACAACGTCACCGGGTTCAGCCGGGCCCTAAACGACCGGGCCAACGGACTTTCCCGTTCCACCTTCAACAACCAGGCGGCGCTGACCGCGAGCGGCGCCTCGGCGCCGGGCACCGTCAACGTGGCGAACTTCTCCCAGGGAACCACGCTGACCAACGTCAACGGCCACGCCCTGGTGCTGCCCGCGGATCTCACGCCCTACAACTACACCCACAACGTCAACGGGCTGCGGGACTACTTCCTCAACACCGTGGACGGCTGGCTCACCCAGGCCTCCTTCGGCACGGCCGGCAAGCAGCTCATGGCCTCGGACTTCGAGTATCCCACCACGGATACGTTCAACCTGGGCATGACCGTCCGGATCGGCGAGCACCAGAACATGGACCTGCAGTACATCCACAGCAAGACCAAGCACGCCTCCTCCCAGTTCGCCTCGGACGGCAGCGCCCCCGAAGCCTGGTCCCCCGCCGCCCAGGGCGTCACCTGGGCCCCCGGGGTCGCCGACATGGGCGACACCGTCTTCCTGTCCAACCAGACCAGCAGCAGCCACCAGCTCCAGGTGAAGTGGTCCTACACGTCGCCGGCCTTCACGGGCATCATGACCTTCGTGGCCAAGGACGTGCGCTCCTCCTACGGCGGCTCCTCCAGGTCCTTCGACAACAACGGCAGCGCGGACTTCTACGGGGCGGGCGCCGTCTATCCGTACAAGACGAATCCCGAGCGCCCGAGCGTGGGCACCGAGCACTTCTCGGGTTCCTTCGCCTTCACCTACAACTTCGACTTCGGCACCCACGTGGGCGTGCTGGGGACCTGGCACAGCGGCAAGTTCTACGACATCTACAACGGCTACAACAACGATGCGGATCCCGTCACCGGCTACCCCATCTACATGGGCGCCGCCTCCCTGGCCCATCCGAACTACGTGATCGGCACGGGCGTGGGCGACTGGAACCTGGACATGGGCCTGCGCATCTCCCACACCATCAAGTTCACGCCCCGGATGATCCTCGAGCCGTTCGTGACGATCTCCAACCTGCTCAACAACTACGACTACGGCTCCAACTACAACAACCAGCTGAACTCCACCGCGGCCATCACCGGCAACCCGCTCTTCCCGGGCACCACGGTGCGCATGCGCGCCGCCTACAAGAACAGCACCTTCGGCAACCGCGGGTTGAATTACCAGGCCAACGGGCCACGGACCGCCGCCTTCGGGTTCAAGTTCGTTTTCTAGATTTGGGATGGCGGGGATCCTTCAGGGGGTCCCCGCTTTTTGGTCATTCATCCTTTTTATCCTGTTGATCCGATTTATCCCTGTTCCAGCAGGGCCAGCCAGGGTGTGGGTCGGCGCGACGCATTCCTTCGCGTGCCGACCCATCCGTTCGCTGGCCCTGCTGAACGGGGATGAATGGATGCGGGGGATGAAAGGGATGAAAAGGAAGCGGGAACGGGGGGCGGTGAGGGCCCGTCCGTTCATGCCAGCAGGTTGATCGACGACTTGGCCGGTTTCCCGAACAGGTCCTGTTCAAGGGCGAGCTTCGTTTCGGCCCGCAGGTTGCCCTGGGCCGCCTCCAGGCGGAGATCCGCCAGCGATTCGGTCGCTTCCTTCAGTTGCTCGGCCGGTGTGGGCGCGCCAGGGAGCTTGAAGGACGGCTGGGTGGGGATTTGCGGAACAGTCGTACCGGTGATTCCGGGAATCGAGGCCATGGGTTGCCTCCCTGAAGCCGCCGGGGCGGGAAGGCCCCGGCTCTTAAATTATCGGCTTCCTGTCAAGGGAATGGAGGTGAAATCCAGGCGGCCGTCCGTTCAGACCCGGGCGCTGTAGGCCCGGTGGAAGGCGGCCAGCTTCTCCACCACCGCGCGGATCTTCTCGGTGGGGGGCAGGATGGTGGTGCGGAAGTGGGCGGTGCCCTCGGCCTGGCCGAAGCCGGAGCCGGGCACCACGCAGATGCCGGTCTCCTCCAGGAGCGCCATGCACCAGGCGTCGTCGGTGACGCCGGGGGGCAGGGCGACCCGGGGGAAGGCGTACATGGCGCCGGCGATGACGTTGCAGGTGATGCCTTCGATGCGGTTCAGGCCCTCGGCCAGGATGACGGCGCGCTGCTTCATGCTCTCGAGGATGCCGCCGCGCTCCTGCTGGTAGAGCGCGTAGGAGGGGGTTCCGGGGCGGGGGGGGCGCACCATGGCGTACGTGGCCACCTGGCCGGCCAGGTTGGCGCAGAGGCTCACCGACTGGAGCTTGAGGATCTGGGCGGCCACGTCCTCGGGGACGTTGCGGTACTCGAAGTAGCCGCCCCGCACGCCGCACTCGCCCTGGAAGCCCTTGGAGCAGGAGTGGAAGCTGAAGAGCGACACGTCCCGGATCCCCCGTTCCTGGAGGACCTTGTCGAAGGAGACGAACCTGTCGCCGGCCAGGTAGATGTTCTCCTGGTAGACCTCGTCGGCCAGGACGGAAAGGCCGTGCTTCCGGGCGAACTCCAGGACCATGGCGATGTTCGCCTCGTCCAGCACCGCGCCGGTGGGGTTGCCCGGGTTGATGACGCAGATGGCCTTGACCCGGGTGCCCTCGGCCTGGGCCTTGGCCAGGGCGGCCTCCAGGAGGGCGGGGTTGAGCCGCCAGTGGTCGGCCTCGTCCAGGCCGTACGGCACGATGCGGCCCTCGTAGAGGGTGATGGTGGCGCTGTAGAGGGGGTACTGGGGAATGGGGATCATGATCCCGTCGGCGGGCCCGGCGATGAGGAGCTTCAGGATGCTCTGGACGCCCTTGCTGGCGCCGTCGGTGAGAAACACCTGGTCGGGGTCGATCCCAGCCCCGTCGCGCTCCTGGATGAACTCGGCCACGGCCTCGCGGATGAAGCGCACGCCGCGGCTCTCGCTGTAGGCCCCCAGGCCGTGGCGGGAGCCCTTGAGGATGGCCTGGGCGGTCTCCAGGACGTCGGCGGGGAAGAGGCCGGCGGCGGCCGTGATCAGCTCGGGATACTCGCACAGGGCCAGGAGCTGGCGCACGTAGGTGATGGGGCGCTGGCCCAGGGACTGGGGGTTTCCGATGTTGCAGTAGATGACCTCCCGGCCATGCTTCTCCAGCTCCTGGGCACGGGCGACGATGGGGCCGCGCACCGCGTATTCCGTGTCCAACACGGCTTTTCCGAGATCCTTGAGTTGCATGGTCATGGCTGCTCCCTCAGGCTGTTTCCGGGTCGAAGACCCGCTCCACGCGGGCGTTGATCTGGCAGGTGACTTCGTAGGTGATGGTTCCGAGGACGTCCGCCCACTCCTGGGCGGTGATCTCCTCGCGGCCGCTGCGGCCCATGAGCACCACCTCGTCGCCCGGGGCGGCGGAGGTCTCGGGGCCCAGGTCGATCATGCACTGGTCCATGCACACGCGGCCGACGACGGGGTAGGAGCGCCCCTGGAGCAGGACCCGGCCGCGGTTGGAGAAGAGGCGGTTGAAGCCGTCGGCGTAGCCCGCGGGGATCGTGCCGATCCAGGTGTCCCGTTCGGCCACCCAGGTGCGGCCGTAGCCGATGGCGGTGCCGCCGGCGACCTGCTTGACGAAGGCGAGGCGGGTGACGACGGACATGCCGGGGTGGAGGGGGATGGTCCGCGGCGTGGTGGCGTCCGGGTAGTGGCCGTAGATCATGACGCCGGGCCGCACCATGGAGAGCCAGCCCTCCTCGTGGCCCAGGACCGCGCCGGAGTTGGAGCAGTGCACCAGGCCCGGCATGCGCCCGATGGCGGCGGCCAGGGCCGAGGCGGTCTCCCGGAAGAGGGCGATCTCGGCCCGGGTGTAGGGGATCCCGGCCTCCTCGTCGCTCACCGGCAGGTGGGTCATGAGCCCTTCCAGCACCAGGTCCGGGCAGTCGCGCTCGATGAGGAGCGCCAGGGCGGGCGCCTCTTCCGGCGTCACGCCGATGCGGCCCATGCCGGTGTCGATCTTGAGATGCACCCGCGCCTGCCGCCCCAGGCCGCGGGCGACGGCCTGAAGGAGGCGGATGTTCTCCGGCTCGCAGACGGTCAGGGTGAGGTCCGCCGCCACCGCCGCGGCCATCTCTTCCGGGAACGTGGGGGAGAACTTGAGGATCGGCAGCCTGAGCCCGGCCTCCCGCAGTTCCAGGCCTTCGGGGACGGTGGCCACGCCCAGCCAGTCGGCGAGACCCAGGCCCTCGGCCATGCGCGAGACCGCCACCGCCCCGTGTCCGTAGGCGTTCGCCTTGACGGCGATGAGGACCAAGCGGTCCGGGCCCACCTGGGCGCGGATGCCCTCGAGGTTCCTGCGGATGTTCCCGAGATGCACCCGGGCGTGGGTCTGGTAGAGCATGGGTTCCCCTGCTTGATTCTAGCCCCTGATGACGGCCTTCTGCACGTAGGGAGAGGTTGATAAAGCCAGCAAAGCACTGTAGTTGGGTGAAAATCCCAGCTCCATTCCCAGCTTCACGGGCGTTTCGGCCTCCTCCACGTCCAGCACCAGGTGGTCGCTGCTGCCGCCCAGGACGATGATCCCCTTGTCCTCGGGCACGATGCCGTCCACGGTGACGTCCTGGCGGCCCAGGTTGCAGATGGCCCGCAGGCGCACGCCCCGGTCCGTGAACTCCTCGAAGCCGCCGAAGGCGTCCTGGCCACGGTCGCCCACGGGCACCGAGGGCTTTCGCTCCAGCTCCACCACCTCGGCGACCATGCGGAACGTGTCCTGGCGGGTGCCGGTCCAGGGGCTGCGGTCCAGGACGTTGCGGCCCAGGACGATGGCTTCCCCGATGCGGAACTGGTTGATTTCCTTGGGCATGAGACCGGATTCCAGGAGCGGGAGGCTGGCGCTGTTGCCCCCGGACAGGGTGGCCAGCTCCAGGCCCGTGGCCCGGCGGCAGGCGTCGCGGACCTCGATGAGGGCGTTCATGTTCTCCACCGACGGGATGACCCCGCCGTAGCAGGCCAGGTTGCAGCCCAGCCCGGCCACGTTGATGTTGGGCAGCCGGCTGGCCTCGCGCACCACGCGGATGGCCTGGTCGGGCCAGACGCCCTCCCGCAGGTCGCCCACGTCCACCATGACGATGATGTTGTGGTGCACGTTCAGGAACTGGGCCGCCTCGGAGAGGAGCCGGATGGTCTCCACGCTGGAATTGAGGGTGGTGTCCGCGCAGCGCACCACGTCGGCGGCCCGCGAGGGCGCCGGGATGCGAAGGAGCATCAGGGGCAGGGCCTGGCCCGTGTTGGCCATGGACATGAGGTTGGAGATGCGGGAATCGGCGATGAGGTCGGCCCCCCCCAGCTCCAGGGCGTGCACCACCGCGGGGTGGGCGCAGGTGACCTTGGTGACGCAGGCCACCTTGGCGCCGTGGGCGTGGCAGCGGGCGATGACGGACCGGGCGTTGGCCGTGATGCGGTCGGGGTAGATCTCGAGGCGGGGGGTCCGGTAGTACATCAGGGCTCCGATTCGGCCCAGCGGCGGAAGGTGGTCCTCACGTCGTCCGGGTAGGCCTGGGCCAGGGTGCCCAGGGCCGAGAAGAGGTAGTCGCGGTCGATGAGGATGCGCGCCTCCGGGGGGGGCAGCAGGTGGGTGCCGGCACCGGTGCAGACGGCCCGCAGGCACTCCGAACCCCCCGGGACCCGGGTGAGGGCGCCGCCGGTGGCCACCACCCACTTCACGGAGGTGAGGTCCTTGCCCTTGATGATCTGCTTGCGCCCGGTGGGGGTGTAGAGGTCCGAGACGATCCCGGCGTGGCGCCGGATGCCCACCTCCACGGCCCGGGCGCAGAGCCACCGGGTGAGCTCCCGCTCCCGTTCCGTGGCGGGCAGGGCCTGCAGGTCCAGGAGGCGCGCGCGCCACTCCTCGGTGCCGAAGGTGTCCACGATGTGGTGGGCGTTCACGTAGACCCCCAGGTCGCCCTCCACGGTGCGCTTGGCCCGTGGCTCGGGGTCCACCAGCCGGCTGGCGAACTCCAGGCTGCCGTCGGTGACGGAGTGCACGTCCGTGGTGGCCCCGCCCACGTCGAAGACCAGGCAGTCCCCCATGCTCTCCGCGAACAGCTCGGCCCCCCGCAGCACCGCGCCCGGGGTGGGCAGGATGCCCCACCGGGTGAGGTCCGCGAAGGGGGCCATGCCCGGGGCGTGGACGATGTGGCGGCTGAAGAGGTCGTGGATCTGGCCGCGCAGGGGCTGGACGTTGAGGACGTCCACGTCGGGGAAGACGTTGTCGGCCAGGAGCAGCTCGAGGCCGGCCTCCTGGAACAGCCTGCGGATGGGGCGCTGCAGCGCGATGTTGCCGGCGTAGACCACCGGCACCTTCAGGCCCAGGCCGGCGATGCGCTCGGCGTTGCGCATCACGATGTCCTTCTCGCCGTAGTCCACGCCCCCTGCGAGCAGGATCATGTTCGGGGCGATCTCCCGGAGCTCCTCCAGGTCGAAGTCGTCCAGGGGGCCCGCGGTCACCTGCTTGACGATGGCCCCGGCGCCCAGGGAGGCCTCCTGGGCGGCGCGGGCGGTCATGCCCTTCGTGAGCCCGTGCACGGTCATGCGCAGGCCCCCTGCGGCGGAGCTGTTCACGAAGGTCTCGGGCGTCCCGGCGGGGCCGCCGAAGCGGCCCTCCAGGTCGGCCACGGCCTCCCGCACGCCGATGCCCACGTCGCCCAGGGCCACGCTGGTGGGCGCGAACCCCTGGGCCAGGTGCCGGAACCCGTCCCGGCCATCCCGCGCGAAGCCGTTCACCTTCGTGATCGTGCTCCCCACCTCGATGGTCAGGACCTGGATTCCGTCCACGCTACACCACGCCCCGGGCCCGGAGGACCTTGACCATGGCGTTGACGACGTGGATGCCCTTGGTGCCCCGCCCGAAGGTGGCGTCCAGGCCCGTCTCGGCGGCCATGTCCCGGTTCACCTGGGTGCCCCCGGCGATCAGGACCACGCTGTCCCGGATGCCCTTTTCCCGGCAGAGTTCCGCCAGCTTGCGCATCTGGGCGCGGTGCACGTCGTTGTGGCTGATGATCGTGGAGATGAGGATGGCCTGGGCCCCGGTCTCGATGGCCGCGTCCACCAGCTTGCCCAGGGGCACCGAGGTGCCCAGGTAGGTGTACTTGACGCCGTACTTCTCGATGCCGCCGTGCTTGATGTCCAGGATCTCGCGAAGGCCCACGCTGTGCTCGTCCTCGCCCACGGTGCCGGCCACCACGCGCAGGCCCGTGGCCTTCACGGCGGCGCGCAGGACCTCCTCGGGGAGGATGATCTCCTTCTCGGGGATCTTCAGGGTGCTCTTCTCGATGTCGAAGGCCACCTTGCCCTTGACCTCCACGAAGCAGCCTTCGGAGGGGTGCAGGACCATGGTGTTGATCACCTCGGGGTCCGTGAGGCCCATCTTGCGGGCCATCTCGGTGGCGTACACCGGGGCGATGTCCTCGTTCTCGGGCACGAAGAGCTGGATGAGCACCGTGCCGTCCCCGGCCCACTCGGCCTCGGGGCGGATGAGGCCGCCCTTGCGGTAGGGCAGGGTCTTCTCCAGGCGGCGGTCGCAGGAGTCCTCGGGGTCCAGCTCGTCGATGTAGACGATCTTCCCGGGCACGCAGAGGGTGCAGCCCTGGATGGGGGCGCAGGGCTTGTCCAGGCCTTCGGGCACGTGGTTGTGGCCGAAGTGGCTGCACACGGGGGCGAAGTAGTCGGCGTCCCGGGGGATCAGGGAGCCCGCGCCCACGCCGCCCTTGGCGTCGCGGGCGATGCCGTCGCCGCTGCGCTCGGGGTACTTGGCGGAGTCCACGAAGAAGCCCTGCTCCACGGCGGCGAAGTAGCCGCCCTGTTCCACCACCTCCTCCAGGAAGGCCACGGCGCGCTCCTTGAGGTCGCGCACCATGCCGCCCAGGGGGCCGTCGTGGTTGAGGGTCAGCAGCTCCTTGATGCCGTCCAGGGCGGCCCAGGTCTGCTTGACGGTCTGGACGCCGCGGATGTTGTTGTAGTGCCAGGGCACGTTGCGGCCTTCGTCCGGGGTGATGGTGGACTGGATGTCGGCGCGGGTGAGCATGGAGATGAGGGTGTCCACCGTGTGGGTGCGCACGGCCTCCTCGATGTCGGCCTCGATGTAGCGGGTGTTCTGCTGGGCCCGCATCTTGTACTCGCTGAAGAAGTCGCGCAGGGCCACGGCGTAGGGCAGGTCGAACCAGAGCTTGGGGGCCGGGGGGGAGTTGGGGGGCACGGTGGACAGCCCGATGAGGCTCCGGTCCATGCCCGCGGCCACGGAGAAGGCGCAGTTGATGCCGTGCTGCACCATGAGCTCGGGCATCACCAGCCAGCCCGCCTTGGCGGTGGCGTTGGCGTTGTGGGCCCCGTCGATCTGGAAGATGCCGGCGCCGGCCATCACCGACTTGGCCTCGGCGGCGTCCACGAAGGAGCGGTACATGTTCACGTTGCGGTAGAGGACGTTGTACTGGGGGTCCTGGTGGGCGCCGTTGATGCCCTCCTCGGCGAACAGCACGGCCACTTCGGGGCCCGCCACGCCCGAGACGTAGGAATGGAAGTTGATGGGCCGGCCCACCTCCTCCTCGATGAGGTCGCAGGCCTTGCGGCTGGCGCGGATCTGCTTGCGGGTGATGGGCACCCCGCCGATGCCCTCGGGGGTGCCTTCCAGCAGGCCGTCGATGTGGCTCTGGCCGGTGGTGCGGATGACCATGATGTGGTCCGCCCCGTGCCAGGCCGCCATGCGCATGCGGCGGATGTCGTCCTCGAAGCGCCCGGAGGCGATCTCGGTGGTGACCACGCAGGAGGGCTGGGGGTCGATGTGGTCGAAGTACTTGGAGGCGGGGAGCCCGATGGAGTTCTTCAGGGGCTTGGACATGTCCCGGAAGTGGAAGGGGCCCATGTTGACGCCCTCGGTGGGCACGTCGCGCCAGGTCCAGCCCTTGCGTGGGGGATGGTAGTCCTCCAGGCCCTCGAGGATGTGCTCGATGTCGAGCTTGACGTTGGGTTCGAGATGCTCGCTCATGCGTTCACGCTCTGGAAGAGGTTCTTGAGGACGTCCTTGTTCTCGAGGATGGCCGCGGCGGCGCCGCGCACGTCCTTGCCTTCCCGCTCACCCACCTTCAGGAGCACGTTGCCCGCGCCCTTGGGCAGCAGGCCCGCCTCGAAGATGCGGTCCACCACGCCGTGGGAGCTGACGCTGTCCACGCCCATGCGCAGGAGCACGGAGCGCTCGATGGACGGGCTGGTGTGGGTGCGGGCGAGGTCCACGATGGGTGCCACCACCTGGTTGCAGAGCTGCCAGAAGCGTTCCTTGAGCTGGGCGTCGCTCAGCTGGGCCAGTTCGGCCTGGCGGAGCGCGAACCGGTCTTTCCGGGCCTGGGTTTCATCCGTCATGGGGTTCTCCGTTGGGTTCAGAGGGTCGCGGCGGCCTGGGCCACCCAGTCGAGGTCCTTCTTGAGGTCGGCGGCGAGGAAGGCCCGGTCCGCATCGCTCCACAGCGGGATGGGATGGGCCTTGGCGGCGTTGCGCAGGTAGGACAGACGCAGCTTGTCCATGTCCTGGACGCTGCCCCGCACCTGCTCCAGGCGCTCGGGTATGACGATCACCCTGCCGGGGACGTTCTCCCGGGGATCGCCCACCCGCACCTCGATGCCGTTCTCCCGGGCGAAGGAGAGCTGGCGGTTGTGGTGCTTGCCGGCGCCGGTGTACTCCGTCTCCTGAACCACCACGATCTGGTCCCGGTCCATGGCGCGGGCCAGGGTCACGGCCGCCGTGAGGCTGGTGTTGCCCGCCGGGCCCCGTTCCAGGCCCTCCAGCTTGGCCAGGAGTTCGGTGACGTAGAACACCTCGCCCTGGGTGACCAGCTGGTACTCGTCCATGTAGCGCAGGCTGCGGGCCGCGTTGCGGGGCACGTCCACCCGGTCCGGCCAGGTGGCGAAGGGCACGCCGAAGCCCGTGTGGCCGGTGGTGAAGGACTTGCGGTTGAAGTCCGTGTCGGAGGCCATGTGCAGGCCCCCCAGGTCCACGGAGCAGGCCACGACGCGGGTGCCGGTGCTGCCGGCCGCGATGAGGCCCCGGGCGGTGCCCGTGAGGTTGCCCCCGCCCGCGTGGGTGATGACCACGGCGTCGGGGTCCTTGCCGTAGCGCGCCCGCACCTGCTCGGCCACCTCGACCCCCAGGGTCTCCACGCCCTTGATGCCGAAGGGGGTGTAGAGGCTGGCGTTGAAGAAGCCCGTGGTCTCGAGGGTGAGCAGCAGCTGGAAGAAGAGCTCGGGCCCCACGGAGAGGCGCTGCACTTCGGCCCCGTAGGCTTCGCAGGCCCGGCTCTTCTCCAGGATCTCGGGCTGCCCCACGCCGCGGCTGTCGAAGACCTCCTGGACGATGATGCACTTCAGCCCGCGCATGGCGGCCTGGGATGCCACGGCCGCGCCGTAGTTGCCGGAGGTGGCCGCCACGAGGCCCGCGTAGCCGCGCTTTTTCGCCTCGAAGGCGCTGATGGCCGCGCGGCGCGCCTTGAAGGACCCGCCCGCGTTGGCGGCCTCGTCCTTGACGAGGATGCGGGCGCCCTTGCCGGGGCCCGCGAAGGCGCGCACCGCCTCGGTGAGGTTGGTCAGTTCGAACAGCGGCGTGTTGCCGACCTTGGTCTCCGCCTGGATGCGGACGATGTCCTCCAGGGCGTACCCGGTCTCGCGCATCATGCGCTCGTAGTCGAAGGCGATGGGACTCTGGATGTAGTCGGTGAAATCGATCCCCAGGCTGGCCTTCATGATCTCGTTGCGCCGGCCCATGACGGCCTGGTAGGACATGTCCTTCATGGGCGCACCCCGATGTGGAGGAGTTCCGGAACGGTCGTGCCGAAGCTGTGGGAATAGCCGGGATTGACGACCTTCAGGGCGCCCTGGTGGGCATGGCCGATCAGGCTGTGCACCGTGACCTGGGCCCCCAGTTCGGCATCCTCCTGGAGGAAGCCCGAGATTCTGAGGACGTAGGGACAGATCCGGGTCTCTTCCGGGAGATTGGGGGCCCGGTCCCCGGGCTGAAGCAGCACCCGCTCGATCTCGACCCAGGTGCCCTTGGGAATGACGTTCATCATTGGCTCCCTTTTTTGGCTTATCCGGCGATCCTCCGCGAGGCCTCGCAGAGGATCGCCGGGGAAAAGCTACGGATGGATCTGTTCCCTCATGTCGCCCATGATGGCGCGGGGCACGGGCAGGTCGATCATCGTGAACAGGCCCGGGCGCGCGTTGATCACCTGGGGGATCATGTTGATGCACATGGCGATGGTGCCGATGCCGCCGGGGATCTCGGGCTTGTTGGACAGGTTCACGTTGGGGGTGCCCTTGATCACCACGTAGTCGCCGGTGTCGGTGCCTTCGAGTTCGGGTTCGATCTGCTGGGGGTGGACCATCTCGACGGCCAGCTTGCCGTCCACGGTGCCGAAGCCCAGCATGGTGCAGCCGGCGACGTTCCCTGGCTTCACTTCCGCGTACTTCGTCTTGCGCAGGACGTTCGAGACGATCGGGGCCATGGACTGCTCCACGGGCTTGTCCAGCTTCCAGCCGATGGCGTCGCAGATCATGTTCACGGACTCGTTGAAGCCCACGTGGCCGGCCAGGTGCCCGGAGGCGGACTGGGCGTTGAACTCGTCCAGGGTCAGGCCCACGCCCTGCTCCTCCATGACGGCGGGGCCGAAGGGGGACAGGCTGTTGACGCGCTCGGCCTTGATGTAGTCCACGTCGGTGCAGGCGCCGGTCATGAGGATCACCAGCAGGTCCATCATCAGCCCGGGGTTGATGCCGGTGCCCAGGATGCTGACGCCGTTGGCCTTGGCCAGGCGGTCCAGTTCCTCGGCCAGGGCGGGCTCCTTGGCCTTGGGGTAGGCCATCTCCTCCGCGGTCGAGATGACGTTGATGCCCTGCTCCACGATCAGCTTGATCTTGTCGAAGGCCTTGCGGGTGAAGCTGTCGGTGGCGAGGATCACCACGTCGGCGCTGCCGCGGGTGACCACCTTGTGGATGTCGCCCTGGATGACCACGTCCCGGCGGTCCCCGCGGGGCACGCCCAGGACCTCGAACATGCTCTTCCCGACGCGGTCGGGGTGGATGTCGCACACGCCGACGATGTCGACGCCCTTCTTGCGCAGGAGCACTTCGGCGATGCCGCCGCCCATGGCTCCGAATCCCCAGATGGAGACCTTCACGTTTTCCTGTCTCATGTCTTCTCCCGGTCTACAGCGTGGCGACCATGACGGCCTTGATGGTGTGCATCCGGTTCTCCGCCTCGTCGAAGGCCTTGGAGTGGTGGCTGCGGAAGACCTCGTCGGTCACTTCGCGGATGTCGTAGCCCTTGTCCATCATGTCCTTGGCCAGCTTCGTCTCGAAGTCGTGGAAGGCCGGCAGGCAGTGCAGGAAGATCATGTCGGGGTTGTTCGTCTTCTTCACGAGGTCCATGGTGACCTTGAAGGGGGTCAGGAGGCGCACGCGCTCGGGGATCTGGTCCTCCTCGCCCATGGAGGCCCACACGTCGGTGTAGATGACGTCGGCGCCCGCGACGGCGTTCACGTCGTCGGTGATCTCGATCTTGGCGCCGGTGAGCCTGCCCACTTCGCGCACCCGGTCCAGGATCTCCTGGCTGGGGTAGAGCTCCTTGGGCCCGAGGCCGACGAAGTGCATGCCGGTCTTGGCGGCGCCGTACATCAGGGCGTAGCTCATGTTGTTGCGGATGTCGCCGGCGAACACCAGCTTGACCTTGTTGAGGGGCTTGGCCACGTGCTCCTCGATGGTGAGGAAGTCGGCAAGGATCTGGGTGGGGTGGTCGACGTCCGTGAGGCCGTTCCAGACCGGCACGCCGGAGAACTTCGCCAGGTTCTCCACCACTTCCTGCTTGTAGCCGCGGTACTCGATGCCGTCGAAGAACCGGCCCAGGACCTTGGCGCTGTCCTCCAGGGACTCCTTCTTGCCCATCTGGGAGCTGTTGCTGTCCAGGAAGGTGACGTGGGCGCCCTCCTCCAGCGCCGCCACCTCGAAGGCGCAGCGGGTGCGGGTGGAGGCCTTCTCGAAGAGCAGGACGATGTTCTTGCCCTTCAGGAGGTAGTTGTAGATGCCCATGCGCTTCTTGGCCTTGAGGTCCCGGGAGAGGTCCAGGAGGTAGCGCACCTCCTCAACGGTGAAGTCCATGAGGCTGAGGAAGCTGCGACCCTTGAGGTTGACGGCCATGGTGGTTCTCCTTTTCGGCATGGCAAGTATATTGCGCATTTTTGGGATGTGCAATATATTACCCTTTGAGGTTCCCATGGCCTTCGACCCGCGAAAACTCTTCCTCCCCATCTCCCTGAACATTGTCAAAAAGCGGCACGACCTGAAGTGGAGCCAGCAGGAGCTGGCCGACCGCGCCGGGCTCTCCCGGCGCATGATCGGCATGATCGAGAGCGGCGAGAGCAACGTGAGCCTGGCCACCCTGGGCCACATCGCCGCGGCGTTCGAGCTGACCTTCTCCGAGCTGGTGAACGCGGCCCAGGAGGCCCCCCACCCCGACCGGGGCGTCCAGCTCTGGCAGGGCAGCAGCCCCGGCACCAAGGTGGACCTGCTCCAGAGCTTTCCCGCGAAGCGCACGGTGGAGCTGTGGAAGTGGACCATCGCGCCCGGGGACCGCTACCAGGGCGAGCCGGACCTGCCGGGATACCGGGAGATGGTGTACGTGGTGCGGGGCGAACTCACCCTCGAGCAGGGCGGCGCGACCCAGGTGCTCAAGGCCGGCGAGTCCATCGCCTTCCCCTCGGACACGCCCTACGCCTTCGCCAACACGGGCAAGGGGAGCCTGAGTTTCATCCTGAACGTCGTGGCCTAGCTTTTCCTCGGCGAACCTCGGCCCCTCGGCCACCTCGGCGATGCATTCTGTTTCAAGACGGTGCGGCGCAATGGATCTTCGCGCCGCGGCATCCATGAATAGAAAGGCATCGCCGAGGTGGCTGAGGGGCCGAGGTTCGCCGAGGAAACTACCCGCCCCCGACCAGGGGGAACAGGGCCAGGATGTCCCGGTCCTCCAGGGGCCTGTCCAGGGCGGCATGCAGTCCGTTCACCATCACGATCCCCATGTCCCTGGCGGTGAATTCGAGGCTCTGGATGACGTGGAGGCAGTCCACGCCATCCGGGAAGGCCTTCTCGGCCTCCTTGAACCTGCCGTTGCGGAAATGCGCGAAGAGCTTGACGGTGACGATCATCAGAAGTTCCAGAACGCGTCGACCTCTTCGTCGGTGAAGTCCCACACGGCGTCGTGCGGAGCGACGGGATCGGTGCGGAAGAACTCGGGAAGCCGGTCGTGGACGCTGGTCATGCCGGCGGCCATGTTGAAGCCGCGCTCGGTCTTGAGGACGGTCTTGCCCAGGGCCACCACGTCGTCGCCGGTGAGCTCGGCGCCGTACCGGGCGTTGATCATGTCGATCATGGCCGGCAGGCACTCGGGGATGTCCAGGGCGGGGAAGGCCACGAAGATGCACATGCCCGTGGAGTCGATGGCGGCGGTGGCGATCTGCAGGTTGCGGCTGAGCTCGACCTGGCCGTCCTTCTTGAGGGGATCCACCTGGCCGCCCACGTTGAGGATGTTGGTGGCGATGGTGTAGCCGGCGGTGTGGTCGGCGCCCATGGGGGTGGTGGCGTACGTGATGCCGATGCCCTTGACCGAGCGCGGATCATAGGCGGGGATGCCCTGGTTCTTCACCACGGGGACGCGGGTGATGCCGTAGGTGCGGCCCACGGCGCCCGCGCCCGAGGCGATGACGCGGCCCAGGGCGGTGCCCTGGCCCACTTCCTCGCGGAGGATGCGCAGCATCTCCTTGCCGTCGCCCCAGGGGAGGATGCCGGCCTCCATGGCCACGCCGAAGGCGACCGCGGTCTCGATGGAGTCGATGCCCAGGTCGTCCATGATGCTGTCGGCCGTCGCGATGTCGTCCAGGTCGGTGATGGTGCAGTTGGCGCCCAGGCCCCAGATGGTCTCGTACTCGAAGCCGGAGGTGAGGTAGTTGCCGTCCTTGTCGTTGTAGACCTGGGAGCACTGGATGACGCAGCCGGCATGGCAGCCGTGGCGCGGCTTGCCGCCGCGGGCGACGATGGTTTCGTGCATGGTCTCGCCGCAGATGGACTCGTGCCCGTCGAAGCGGCCCGAGGTGAAGTTGCGGGTGGGCAGGCCCCCCGCCTCGTGCAGGATGTTCACCAGGACGTTGGTGCCGTAGGTGGGCAGGCCGGTGCCGCTCACGGGATGGTCCATGAGGGCCTTGGTGAAGACGCGGGAGGCCGCCTTGAACTTGTCGGGATCGGCCAGCTGGATGCCGGGGGCGCCTTCGTCCTCGATGGTGATGAACTTGACGCGCTTGGAGCCCATGACGGCGCCCAGGCCCCCGCGGCCGTGGCTGCGGAGCTTGCCCGAGGGGTCCCGGACGGAGATGTTGGCGGCCGTCACGCGCATCTCGCCGGCGGTGCCGATGGAAAGCACGCCGGCCTTCTTCCCGAGGCGGCCCTCGATGGCCTCCAGCACCGCGAAGTTGTTCTTGCCGACCAGCTCCCGCTCCTCCTGGATGGCCACCCCGTCCCTGGTGACCCGCAGGCCGTACCACGCGGCGCCCTTGGGCATGCCCTCGACGATCAGGGCCTTGATGCCGAGCCGCGCGAACATCTGGGCCGCGGTGCCGCCCACGTTGCTCTCCTTGATGCCGCCGGTCAGCGGGCTCTTGGCCCCGCAGGAGAGGCGGCCCGAGTTGGAGGCCGACGTGCCCGAGAGGAGGCCGGGGGCGAAGACGAGCTTGTTGTTGGGGCCCAGGGGGTGGCAGGCCGGGGGGACCTCCCTGGCCACGATGGTGGAGGTGAGGGCGCGGCCCCCCAGGCCCGCCCACTCCCCGGGCGTCTCCTCGATCCGGGTGGTGAGGTCGGTCAGGTTGACCCTGAGAATCCTGTCCATCGTGTTCTCCCTTTGAGCCGCATGGCGGAACCCGTGTAAATGCATGGGTTGTGCCACGGGTGGCGCTGGGGTCCGGATGCCAGCCTCCATCAGGGGCGGTTCAGGAAAAAAGATGGGATTATCAATGTTCCATGCATGTGCAACTCCGTCACATGTTGCGCAACAGCGTACCGCCGCCCGGACGATATGTGACACTTCGGTACGGTCCACGCCAGGAGCAGTCATGGGTTATCGCAAGATCAACACGCCGGCCATCCTTTCCGCCTGGGAGCAGTTCGTCAGCACGGGGGACCTGGAGCCGGGCGTCCTGGCCCCGGAGGTGGAGGCGTCCTGGCGCCGGTGCCAGGAGGCGGGGGTGGATCCCTTCGCGGGCCGGGCCATGGGGGTGCTCCGCCCCTCGGCCTTCGCCGCGCTGGTGGAGCGCAAGCAGGACCTGATCCGGGTCGCCAAACCCTTCATGGACAACCTGTTCAGCCTGGTGGCCGGAGCCTTCGTGGTCCTGCTCTTCGACGAGAACGGGATCCTGCTGGAGGCGGTGGGGGATCCTGAGCGCATCCGCACCTGCCAGGACCTGAACCTCAACGGCGGGGCCCTGTGGGACGAGCACGAGGTGGGGACCAACGGCGCCGGCACCTGCCTGGTCCTGGGGCGGCCCTTCCAGGTGTCGGGCCCGGAGCATTTCTGCCGGAAGCACCACCGCTGGACCTGTTCGGGCGCCCCCATCCTCGACCCGGAGGGCAGGGCCCTGGGCGTCCTGGACCTGTCCGGGCCGGTGGACGAGACCCACTCCCACACCCTGGGGCTGGTGATGGCTTCCGTGGCGGCCATCCAGAACTCGCTGGTCCTGGAGCAGCGGAACCAGGAGCTGACCCTCCTGAACGACCGGCTCTCCCGCATCCTGGGCACCGTCACCGACGGCGTGATCGTGGTGGACGCCCAGGGCGCGATCGGCCGGATCAACCCCGTGGCGGAGCGCATCCTGGCGATCCGGGGGCCCCAGGCGGAAGGGACGGCCATCCAGGACCTGGTCCTGGACCCCGAGCCCCTCGCGGCGCTCCTGGCGCAGGGGCGGGAATTCCTGGACCGGGAGGTGGACGTGCGCAGCGGCCAGGGCCTGCAGCACTGCCTGGCCAGCGGAAAGCCCATCCTGGGCGCCGCCGGGGCGGTGCGGGGGGCCGTGCTGTTCGTGAACCCCATCAACAAGCTCAAGCGGCTCGTCAACCGCTTCTCGGGGGCCCAGGCCACCTTCCGCTTCGAGGACATCCTGGGGGGCGGGGAGGCCCTGGTGAAGGCGGTGCAGCTGGGGCGGGCCGCCTCGGAGAACGACAGCAACGTCCTGCTGACGGGCGAGAGCGGCACGGGCAAGGAGATGTTCGCCCAGTCCATCCACAACCAGTCCGACCGGCGCAGGGGGCCGTTCGTGGCGGTGAACTGCGGGGCCATCCCCCGGGAGCTCATCGCCAGCGAGCTCTTCGGCTACCAGGACGGCGCCTTCACCGGGGCCGCCCGGGGCGGCCGCCCCGGGAAGTTCGAGCTGGCCGGGGGCGGCACCCTCTTCCTGGACGAGATCGGGGACATGCCCCTGGAGCAGCAGGTGGCCCTCCTGCGGGTGCTCCAGGACCGCACCATCACCCGCCTCGGCGGGGACCGGGCCTTCCTCGTGGACGTCCGGATCATCTGCGCCACCCACAAGGACCTGCGGGAGGAGGCCCGGCGGGGCACCTTCCGCCAGGATCTCTACTACCGGCTCAACGTCTCGACGATCAAGCTCCCCCCGCTTCGCGAGCACCCCGAGGACGTCCCGGTGCTCCTGGAGGCCTTCCTCCGCAAGCTCAAGGGCCGCGCCGGCCTGGCCATCGACCCCGCCGTGGTGGCCGTCCTCCAGGCCCACGCCTGGCCCGGCAACATCCGGGAGTTCCAGAACGTCGTGGAGCGCATGGCCCTTTCGGTGCGGGGCGGCCGGATCCAGGTGGAACACCTGCCCGAGGAGCTGCTGAGGCCGCCGGAGGCGCCTCCGGCGCGGCTGACGGCCGTGGCCTCGGGGCCCGTGAAGCTGCGCGACCTTCTGGCGGAGGAGGAGCGGGAGGACATCCTCGCGTGCCTGCGCTCGGCGAAGGGGAACATGACCCGGGCGGCGCAGGATCTCGGGATCTCGAGGAACACCCTCTACCGGAAGATGGAGAAGTTCGGGATCTAGCGCACCGCTTCCCTTGCGATCATCAGTTCCTCGTTCGTGGGCACGACGGTCACCACCACCTTGGAATCCGGCGTGCTGATGATCCGCTCGCCCTTGCCGTGCTCGTTGGCCTCGGGGTCCAGCTTGACGCCCAGGAACGTGAGCTTGCTGCAGACCTTGGCCCGGACGAAGGTGCTGTGGGTGCCGATGCCGGCGGTGAAGGTGATGGCGTCGACGCCGTCCAGGACCGTGGCGTAGGAGCCGATGAACTGGCGCACGTTGTAGGTGAGGAGGTCCCGGGCCAGGCGGGCACGCTCGTTACCTTGGTTGGCGGCCTGTTCGATCTCCCGGAAGTCGGAGGAGACGCCTGAAATGCCCAGGAGTCCGGACTTCTTGTTGAGAAGATCGGTGATGGCCTTGTAGTCGAGGTTCTCGTATTCCATGAGCATCTCGACCACGCTGGGGTCGATGGTGCCGCAGCGGGTGCCCATGATCACGCCCTGCAGCGGCGTCATGCCCATGGAGGTGTCCATGCTCTTGCCGTTGAGCACGGCGCAGATGCTCGTGCCGTTGCCGATGTGGCAGGTGATGATCTTCAGGGAGCGCAGGGGGCGGCACAGGAGCAGGGCGGTGCGCGCGGCCACGAAGGCGTGGCTGGTGCCGTGGAAGCCGTAGCGCCGGATGCCGTACTTCTGGCTGAGGTCGTACGGGATGCCGTAGATGCGGGCGAAGTCGGGGATGTCGTGGTGGAAGGCCGTGTCGAAGACGGCCACGTGGGGGACGTCCGGGAAGGCCTCCATGGCCGTGCGGATGCCCAGCGCGTTGGCGGGGTTGTGCAGGGGGGCGTAGAGGGCGAAATGCTCGATGTCGCTCACGACCTCCTCGGTCACCAGGACCGAGTCCCCGTACTTGGGCCCGCCGTGCACCACCCGGTGGCCCACCGCGTGGATGGGGGTATCGTGGAGCACCGCGGCGCGCAGGCGCTCCAGGATGGCCTCCAGGGCCTCCCGGTGCGTGGGCAGGGGCAGGGCCTCCTTGCGCTTGTCGCCGGCGAGGTTGCACTCCAGGTTGGCTTCCGCCAGCCCGATGCGCTCGGCCATGCCGTCGGCGATGGAGACCTCCTTCGCCATGTCGAAGAGGTTGAACTTGAGACTGGAGGAGCCGGCGTTCAGGACGAGGACGAACATGGGACAAACAATAGCAGGAGATGCAAGGGATAATGGCCCCGATGAGAATCTTCCCCGTCCCCAGCCTCCGCACCCGGATCCTGCTCCTGGTCTGCGCCACCCTCGTCCCGGCCCTCCTGGTCACCGGGCTCCTGGTGAGCTGGCAGATGGAGCGGCACACCCGTGCCCTGCTGGCGGACAAGGCCGCGGTGGTGGCGAGCCTGGCGGCCCGGGACGAGGAGGTGGTGGAGACCCTGTCCGGGAGGCGTTCCGGGGCCCAGGCCTCGGCGGAGCGGCTGCGCCTGGCCTCGGGCGTGGACTACGTGGTGGTCCTGGACCTGGCCGGCAAGCGCATCACCCACCCCAACCCCTCCCTCATCGGGGACCGCTTCCAGGGCGGGGACGACCGGGAGGTGTTCCTGGGCCGCACCTACACTTCGGTGGCCCGGGGCACCCTGGGGACGGCCCTGCGGGTGTTCATGCCGGTCTACGGCCGGGACGGTGGGCAGGTGGGGGCGGTGGCGGTGGGCGTGCTCATGACCGGCATCGACCACCACCTCCTTGTGGTGCGCCGGATGGTCCTGGGAGGCCTGCTCCTGGGCCTGGCCACGGGGGTCCTGGGGGCGTTCGCGGTGGCCTCCCGCATCAAGCGCAACCTCCTGGGCATGGAGCCGGTGGAGATCGCCGCCGCCCTCCAGGAGCAACTGGCGGGCGTGAAGCTCTACGCCGACGCGCTGCGGGGCCAGACCCACGAGTTCATGAACAGGCTCCACGTGATCCTGGGGCTGGCGCGCCTGGGGGAGATGGAGCGCCTCGCGGACTACCTCGCGGACCTCGCCCGTACCGCGGACGGCGACGTGGGCGGCGTCGTGAGGGCCGTGAAGGACCCGGTGATCGCGGGCTTCCTCCTGGCCCGGACCGCCTCGGCCCGGGAGAAGGGCCTGCGGGTGGTCCTGTCGCCGGACTCCAGCGTGCCGTCGCCGGGGGCGCCCGCAAGCGTCCACGACGTCATCACGATCCTGGGCAATTTCCTGGAGAACGCTGTGGAGGCCATGGGCGCGGGAGGCGACATCGACGTCTCCCTGCGGGCGGAGGAGGGCAGCCTGGCCATCCAGGTGGAGGACCGCGGACCGGGGCTGCCCCCGGGGCCCGTGTTCGCCAAGGGCTTCTCCACCAAGGGCGCCGACCGGGGCTACGGCCTGCACCATGTCCGCCAGCGGGTGGAGGCCCTCGGGGGCACCCTCGCCGCGTCCGGCCGCGAAGGGGGCGGCGCCCGTTTCCGGGCCGTGATCCCCTTCCCCGAGGAGGTTCAGCCATGATCCAGGTGCTGCTGGTCGAGGACGATCCCATGGTGGCCGAGGTCAACCGCCTCTACGTGGACCGGGTGCCGGGCTTCCGTACCGCGGCCAGCGCCCGGGACGGCGCGGCCGCCCTGGAGGCGCTGCGGACCCGCCGGATCGACCTGGTGCTCCTGGACATCGGCATGCCGGGCCCGGACGGGCTGGACCTGCTGGCCGCCATCCGGGCCTCGGACGTGGCGGTGGACGTCATCTTCGTCACGGCCGCGAGGGACACCCGCACCATCTCCCGGGCCCTGAAACTGGGGGCCATGGACTACCTCATCAAGCCCTTCGAGTTCGAGCGCATGCGGCAGGCCCTGGAGCACTACGCCCAGACGCACCGGATGATGAGCCTGGACCGCCCCGCCAGCCAGGACGAGCTGGACCGGGTCTTCGCGCGGTCCGCGGCGGCCCCGGACCTGCCCAAGGGCCTGGACCGCGGAACCCTCGGCAGCGTGTGGGAGGCCCTGGGGCCCCTTGCGCAGGGGGAGCGGGGCTTCACGTGCGAGGACCTGGCCCGGCGGGTGGGGCTCAGCCGGGTCTCCGTGCGGAAGTACCTGGAGTTCCTCTGCACGATCCAGGTGCTGCGCCGGGGCTCGGCCTACGGCGCCATCGGGCGGCCCCTGCACCTCTACCAGCTGCAGGCCGGGGGCGGAGAGGCCGTCCGCCCCTTTCTTTAGTTATAAAACTTGAAAATACTTTCAATAGCTTCCACCCGGAGGGGCGCCCCGCAATCATGGGGTTGAGATCGATAAAAAAATATCGATTTAAGGGTTGGAGGCAGCATGCACCGAGTGATCCGGAAATTCCTGGCCGGCATGGCCGTGGCCGCGGCGGCCCTGGCAGCGCCGGCCCCCCTGGCCCGGCTCCACGCGGACAAGGGCGTGGCCTGCGCGGACTGCCACGGCAAGGGCAAGGCGCGGGTGGACGACAACGAGCAGGCCCCGAACCTCGCCTGCGTGCGCTGCCACGGCGACCTCAAGGCCATGGCCAAGGGCGCCGCCGATCCCCTCAACCCCCACGCCTCCCACCTGGGCGCGACCAGCTGCACCATCTGCCACCGGGGCCACGAGGCCTCCCGGTCCTACTGCCTGAGCTGCCACGATTTCGACATGAAGATGCCCGGCGGGACCGACGCGGCCTGGAAGCCCCGGCCCGATCCGGCCCGCAGGGACAGGCGCGTGGACCACGCGGACGTCGTGGTGGTGGGCAGCGGCGCAGCGGGCATGGTGGCGGCCATCACCGCCCACGACGCCGGGGCCCGGGTCATCGTCCTGGAGAAGCAGCCCCTCACCGGCGGCAACTCCATGCTGGCCGAGGGCGGCATGAACGCCGCCGGCACGAAGGCCCAGGCCCGCAAGGGGATCAAGGACAGCGTCGAACTCATGCGGGAGGACACCCTCAAGGGCGGCAAGTTCCTGGCCGAGCCCGCCCTGGTGGAGATCCTGGCCCGGGGCTCCGCGGCCTCGGTCGACTACATGGAAGGTCTCGGGGCCGATCTCTCGGACGTGGGCCGCCTGGGCGGGGCCAGCGTCAGCCGCGCCCACCGGCCCACGGGGGGCCTGCCCGTGGGCGCCCACCTGGTGGAGGTGCTCCGGCGCAACGCGGCCTCGCGCAAGCTGGACGTGCGCGTGAACTCCCGGGTCGTCAAGCTCCTGGAGGGCAGGGACGGTGCCGTCACCGGCGTCGAAGTCTGCGGCCTCCACCGAGGGACCTACCGGATCCTCGCGAAATCCGTCGTGATGGCTTCGGGCGGCTTCTCGGCCAACCCCGCGCGGGTGGCGCGCTACCAGCCCTCCCTCGAGGGCATGGCCAGCTCCAACCAGCCCGGCGCCACCGGCGACGGCCTGGACCTGGGCGAAGCCAGGGGCGGCAAGCTGCGGGACCTGGAGCAGATCCAGATCCACCCCAGCGTCGCCAAGGGCAGCCGCATCCTCATCACCGAGGCCGTGCGGGGCAACGGCGCCATCCTGGTGAACCGCCAGGGCGAGCGCTTCTTCAACGAGATCGGCACCCGGGACGCCGTGTCCCAGGCCATCCTGCACCAGGAGGGCAAGTCCGCCTTCCTCCTCTTCGACGAGGGCGTCCGGCAGAGCCTCAAGCAGATCGACGGCTACTTCCACCTGAAGCTGGTCAAGGAGGGCGCCACGCCCGAGGACCTGGCCCGGGTGCTGGGCCTTCCCGGTGCGGCCCTCCGGGCCACCCTGGACGCCTACAACGCGGCGGTGGACGCCAAGCTCGATCCGCTCTTCAAGCGCCCCGACCTGCCCAGGGCCCTGCGCACCCCGAAGTTCTACGCCATCGAGGTGAACCCCGGCATCCACTACACCATGGGCGGCCTGGCGGTGGACACGGCCACGCGGGTGCTGGCCAAGGACGGCAAGGCCATCCCGGGCTTCTTCGCCGCGGGCGAAGTCACCGGCGGCGTGCACGGCGCCAATCGGCTGGGGGGCAACAGCATCTCCCAGACGATCACGTTCGGGCGCATCGCCGGCGAGACCGCGGCGGGTTTCGCGAAGCGCCAGCCGGAGCGAAAGTAATTAACGTTTAATCCAAATCGGCCGGCTCCGACCGAATTCTTTTCCGCCCCCGGCCGGACCCGGGGGCGGTTCCGTTGTACCTTGCCTTGTGGGCCCATCGCCCAAAAGGTGTCCTCATGGCATTTGTCCCTTCTCCCATCCCCGACGGAAGCCCCTACGATCGCGAGCGGATCCTCGAGTTCGAGTTCGTGCGGGCTACGGAAAACGCGGCCCTGCAGGCCATCCGCTGGTCGGGGCGGGGCGAGAAGGAGAAGGCGGACGCGGTGGCGTGCGCCGCCATCGCAGGGGTCTTGGACCAGCTGGACATCCAGGGCGAGGTGGTCATCGGGGAGGGGATCAAGGATCAGGCCCCGGGCATCTTCGTGGGCGAAAAGCTGGGCACCTGGCGGCCCGGCGCCCCCCGCTTCGACATCGCCCTGGACCCCATCGACGGCACGACCAACATCGCCAAGGGGCTGCCCAACAGCATCTCGGTGATCGCGGCGGCCCAGGTGGCCGACGGGGCGACGCACGCCCTGCGCAACCTCCCCAGCTTCTACAGCCACAAGATCGCCTACGGCCCGGCCGTGAAGGCGGCCCTGGACCTCCACCCGCGCCCCTCCTTCCTGGACCAGCCCTTGAGCGAGGTGCTGGGCTTCGTGGCCGAGGCCCTGGGCAAGCGGGTGAGCGAACTGGTGGTGGTCACCATGGACCGCCCCCGGCATGACGACATCATCCACCAGGTGCGGAAGGCCGGCTCGGCCCTGCGGCTCATCTCCGACGGCGACATCACCGCGGCGGTGGCGCCTTCGCTGCCCCTGTCGGGCGTGGACCTCTACATCGGGATGGGCGGCTCGCCGGAGGGCGTCCTGGCCGCGGCGGCCCTCAAGTGCCTGGGCGGAGACATCCAGCTGCGCATGTGGTTCGACCCTGCCCGCCACCCCGAGCACCTGGCCGAGGTGAGCGCCCAGGTGCCCGCGGCCGAGCTGCGGCGCGTCTTCCACGTGCGGGACCTGGTGGTGGGCGACAGCGCCCTGTTCTGCGCCACCGGGATCACGGACAGCTCCCTGCTGCCCGGCGTCAAGCTCATCGGCCACCAGGCCGAGACCCACTCGATCCTCATGCGGGCCCGAAGCGGCACCGTGCGCCACATCCAGGCCATCCACCAGCTGGACCGCAAGGGCACGCCCATGCGGGAGGATTTCCTGAAGGGGCTGGGGATCCATGGCCATTGAGGATGCCCTCGAGCATCCGTCCTGCCCCATCTGCGGGGCGACGGAGGCGCGGGCCCTCCTGCTGGCGGGGGACGACTGGATTCCGGACGGACCCGCCCGGGAGCAGCGGTTCTGCGTGATGCGCTGCGCCCGGTGCCGGGCCAGGTACACCAGCCCCCGGTTCTCCGAGGCCACCAAGCACCTGGCCTTCGAAGGGGCCTACCCCTTCTACGAGCGGGCCCGGAAGGCCGCGGGCCCGCCCTCCCCCCGGGAGACGGCCGCCTTCCTCCGCCGGATCGAGCTCGTCACCGGGGTCCATCCGGCGCCGGGACGCGTCCTGGACCTGGGGATGGGCGATGGCCTCTTTCTCGCGGCCATGCGGGAACGGGGCTGGGACGTGGAGGGCGTCGACATCGAGCCGGGGGTCGTGGCCTATGCGAGGACGCACCTTGGCCTCCCGGGCTGCAGGGTGCTGGACGCGGACCGGGAACCGTTCCCGCCGGGCCCCTTCGATGCCGTCACCCTCTGGGGGATGTTCCAGCTTTCCTACCACCCGCGGGAACTGCTTGAGAAGATCCGCCCTTCGCTGGCGCCCGGGGGCATCCTGGCCATCGGCCTCTCGAACATCGAAGGCCTTGGAGCCAGGCTCTTCGGGCGCCACTGGCGCGGCCTCGGCCTGCCCCGGCATCTGGTCCACTACACGCCGGGAAGCCTGGAAGCCCTTCTCGTTGAAACGGGCTACCGGATCCGGGCCACGGCCGGCGAGACGCCCGATTGGATCGTGGACGGATCCATGAATTCAGCATGCCCCCTCCCCGGCAACCTGGGCCGGGCCTCGCGCTTGGCGGCCCGGTCCGTCCTGGGCTGGCTGGGGCGGGGCCGGCTGGGGGATACCTTCACCGTCATTGCTGGTGGCGCCGGATCCTGAGGGGCACGGGCAGCCTCGCGAACCCTTCGGCCGGGGCCTGCCCCGGGCGTGGGGTCCGGCCCCAGGGCCACCGGATCAGCTGGACGCCGAAGGCTGCTTCCAGGCTGTTCAGGCGCTCGTGCCAGGCCTTCCGCAGCCGGCCGTGGAAGCCCTTGGTATGGCCCTTGTACTCCCAGGGACCGATGCGGAAGTCCTCGGGTGAGCGATCCGGCGGGAGGGTGGCCAGCTGATGGGAAAGGCGATGGATGAACCATTGGGTGGCCCAGGCCTCGAACCGATCCCCCAACCGTCCGGACAGGGGCCATTCCAGCAGGCGCTGAAGGAACGGCGGGCGGTGGGGCGCCTCCGGGGGGGCCGCGGGTTCCAGGTTCGGATAGAACGCCCGGAACCAGCTGTTCTGCTCGAAGAAGGCGGCGCTGCCCGGGGTGTTCCACAGGGGCTTCAGGCAGGCCACCTCCGTGGCGGAGAACAGGGTGCGGTCCGGGATGCCCAGCCGGTCCTCGGGGAGGAAGTAGTTCATGCAGAAGTTGCGGCGGCCGGATTCGGGGATCGACTTGAGAAGCAAGCTGGCGAAGAAGCGGGTCGTCCAGAGGCGGTTCCCGGCCGTCACGAGGAGGAAATCGATATCCCCTCGCTCGTCCTGGGTTCCCTTGGAGAGGGAGCCGGACAGGAACAGGCCCCGCAGGAAGGGCAGGCGGGCCAGTACGGAGGCCGACCGGGCCACCCGGACCCGCCAGGTGGCCGCCCGGGCCTCCCGTTCCCCCCGGATCGCAGGGAGGGCGTCATCGCCTCGAAGGTGGAACAGGGCCCCTGACTTGACGAGGATTCCCTGGTCCAGAAGGGCCCCGAGGGTGTCCCTGAAGGCGGCCGGGCTGATGGCGAAGAAGTGGCAGTACCGGAGGAGTTCGTCCTCCCGCAAGGGGTGGTTGAAAAGGCTGAAATACGCCATGGTCAGGATCATGGCGGTGGAGGCGGGACCCATGACAAGTGGTTCATCCTGGGGCTGGGCATTGTGGCGCGGGGCGTCCGTCATGGTTACCAGGGTAGTCACGTATGAACGCCAGGCCAGACCCAGGTCCGGCTAATTGCCATTACTTATCGGCCAATTGGGCATTCCACCCGGTCAGAAGTCCAGGTTCTCCGTGATGCGTTCCCCCGTGGCCTTGAAGGTCTCCAGGAACCGGGCGATCCGGCCCTGGGCGGCCTCCAGCTTGTCCACCCCCAGGTTCAGGTTCAGGAGGTCCACGTACCAGGGGGGTTTCACGTCGCTCTGCACATAGGCCCAGGCGATGGCCCGGGCGATGGGCAGGGTGGTGGTCTTGGAGTCGTCATGGACGTCCTTGCTGCGGGCGGCGAGCAGCTTGGCGTACTCCTCCTCCAGGAGCCGGTTGAAGAGGGCGGGCGTGAGGGTGTCGCCGGGCCGCACGCCCAGGATCTCGTCGCCGTCGGTGAGGGGGGCCTTCTTGTGGATCCACTCCCAGAGGATGGACAGCCGGATCTCCCCGGTGGCCATGTCCTCCATCAGGTAGAGCACGTCGTCGTTGCCGAAGTGGTCGGCGGGCTTGAGCGCCGCGGCCTGGAGGCCCTGAAGGAAGGCGTTGCCGTACTGGATGGCGACGGAGAGGAGGTCCCGGGCGCCGGGGACCGTGCGGGGGGCGGGTTCCAGCAGGGTCAGGCCGGCGGCGTCCTCCGGGCCGTAGGTGAGGGCCGGGAAGGAACGGCCCGCCTGGTTGTCCTGGCCGGCCTTCTCCCACACGGGGCGCACGATGTGGACCATCTTCCAGTGGGCCACCCACTTGCCCGAGGCGCCCTCCCGCTGTTCCCGCTCGGCCCCGGCCACGGCCCGCCGCATGCTCGCGGCCACGCCCACGTCCGAGCCCACGGGGATGTTGGGTTCCATGCCGCCCTGCCAGAGGGCGTGGCGGCCCAGGCGGTCCGGGGTGTTCACGGCCCGGCGCACCCGGTCCTCGTAGTTCCGCATGTACCCGTAGGTCATGGTGATGGTGTCGATGTTGGGGTTGTGGAAGGCGGGATCCCAGGCCAGGGCGTCGGAGACGCTGTTGATGTAGTCCCAGCGCCCGGTGTTGAAGCCCACGAAATGGGGCGCGAGGGCCGCGCGGATCTCCATGAGCTGGAAGCTCTGCTCCAGCTGCTCCACCAGGACGTAGACCTTGATGGTGCCGGCCCGCAGGTCCAGGTGGTCCTCCAGGGCCAGGAGGAGGGTGTTCCACCAGGCGGCCTCGGCGGCGGTCTGGATCTTGGGCAGGTAGTACACGAGGCTGCGGCCCGCGGCGCGCAGCGTGGCCGCGTTGTTCACGGCGAAGGTGGCCAGGTCGGCGATGGAGGCGGAGAAGGCGGGGCCGCCGGCGTGGCGGATGTGGCGGTCGTCCAGGTGCAGGCCCCGGGCGCGGTAGAGCACGGTGGTGAAGTCCAGCTGCTTTCGCCAGTCCTCGATGATCGGGTGGCCGAAGAAGCCCTGGGCCCAGCGGTTCATCTCGTGCGAGACCCCTTCGGCCACGTCCAGGAAGAGGGGGTCCCGGGCCAGGGCCAGCTTGAGGTTGCGGTGGTTGTCCAGGCTCATGGTCTCCACCTGCCCCAGGGCGTCCTCCCCGTCGAACATCCACCCGTCGGCGCCGGACAGGAGGGCGTACGCCACGTTGCGGATGCCCGAGCGGGGATCGGCGTGGGGCTTGGTGGCCGGGCCCGTGCCCTGGATCCACTGCCGGCGCAGGTCGGCGGGGACCTCCGCCCCGTCGAAGCTGCCGGCCCGGGCCTCGGCCACGGTGATGGAGGTGCCCGGGATGGTGGAGGCGGGGTCCAGGAAGCCGATGGGCTCCCGCCGCTGGGCCCGGGCCTTCCGGCGGGCGGCGCGCTCGGTCATGAGGTCCCGGCGGCGCGCGTCCAGGGGTGCCAGGGTCTCCAGGGCGCGCTGGACCTGGGGAGTCAGGACATCGGGGTACTGCGAGAGGATGCCTTTGCGGTATTCGAGGACCATGGGGAACCTCCATCGGTGAACCAATTTGGCCCCGGATCCTCATCGGATCCAGCGAAAAAAGCAGAGGACCGGTATCGAATAATCCGATAATCGGTTCCATGGATACCCGGACGCCCCGCACCCTCCTCGACCACGTGCCTGGGCACGCCGTCAATGCGTGAGGCCCCCATGCGCCCCTGCCCCTTCTGCGGTCCCGACACCAAGCGCGTGATCGCCAGCAACGGCCTCGCCTATGCCATGCGGGACGCGTTCCCGGTCACGGAATTCCACACGCTGGTCATTCCCCACCGCCACGTGGCGGACTTCTTCGGCCTCACGCCGGAGGAGCGGGAGGCCTGCAACGAACTGGTCCTGGGGCTGCGCGAGGCCATCCTGGCCGAGGATCCCACGGTTGAGGGATTCAACATCGGGGTGAACGCGGGGCACGTGGCGGGACAGACGATCTTCCACAGCCACATCCACCTGATCCCGAGGCGCGCCGGGGACGTGGAGAACCCGCGGGGCGGGGTGCGGATGGTGATCCCCTGCAAGGGAAACCACATGCGGGAAATCTGCCCGTTCGAAGCGAAAGACTAGCTTTCCTCTATTCTCGGCGAACCTCGGCGCCTCGGCCACCTCGGCGATACTTTTCTTTTCCAGACTGCTTCGGCGCAAAAATTCATCGCGCCGCAGCGTCTTGAAACAGAATTTATCGCCGAGGTGGCCGAGGCGCCGAGGTTCGCCGAGGAAGGATCTGTCAGCCTACGGCCACGGGGACTTTGACGTACGGGATGGTAAGGGGGCCGTAGGGCAGCACCGCCACCCTGGCCCCGGGACCGAACTTCTCCAGGAGCGCGGCCAGGGCCGCTTCGGGGTCCTTGATGGGCGTGAACTTCGCCTTTCGGACCGTCTCGTCGTCCAGGGTGGAGTACAGGAGGCACTCCGCCTTCAGCTGGATGATGGCCTGCACCTGCACCTGCCACTGGTCGAACATGGAGAAGCTGCGGTCCTCGATCATCTCCAGCAGTTCCCTCGGGGTATCGCGCATCTGGAGGATCTTGGCGTAGTTGCCGTGGTTGGGGACGCCGTCGCAGCACTCGCTGGTGCTGAGGATGGCGCCGCCCTGCCTGACGATGAGCGCGGCGGCGCTCATGCCCTTCACGGTCTGGTAGAGGTTCTGGTCCAGCGGGTAGCCGGAGTTGGTGGTGATGACGATGTCGAAGGGCCGGTCCACGGCGTACATCGCCGACTCCCGCACGAAGTCGCAGCCCACGCGGTGGGCCTCGATGACGTCGCCGGCGAAGACGTTGGTGATGTCCTTCTTCCCGTTCAGCGTCACGTTCAGCATGAACTGGGGCTTGGCCATCAGGCAGTTCTGGGTGGCGGAGTCCTGGAGGATGTTGCCTTCGATGAGGCCCCAGGTGCTGTTGGGGTGCCCGATCATCTCGGCGTTGTGGAAGTCCAGGATGGTCTTGATGCCCACGATGCCGGGGTTGATGCCCTTGGGGCCCCCCGAGAAGCCCGCGAAGAAGTGCGGCTCGATGAAGCCCGTGACGATGCGGAAGTCGCATTCGACGTACGTCCTGTTCAGCCAGATCTCTGAGCCGTAGGTGTTGCGGCCCACGTGGACGAGCCTGGCGTCGTCGAAGGCGTCGTGGTTCTCGATGGCCACGGTCTCCACGATCTCCCGGCCCAGCATCTGGATGAGCTCGTCGCGCGTGTTGGCGCGGTGGCTGCCCAGGCCGTTGATGATGATGAAGTTCTCCCGGGGGACGTGGGAGAGCTCGCTCATGAGCCAGGGCACCAGCTTGTGGTTGGGCGTGGGGCGGGTGATGTCGGAGATGACGATGGCCACGCGGTCGGTGGCCTTGACCATCCCCTTCAGGGGCGGGGTGCCGATGGGGTTGCGCAGGGCGGCGCGCACCGCGCCCTCCTCGTCCGGGAGGCCCTCGAGGTGCCGGGGCTCGATGACGTGGGCGTCGCCGGGGACGGCCATCTTCAGGCCATTCCTGCCGTAGGCGAGATCAACCGTCTTCATGGTGCCTCCTTGGCGAGGGCCCTGGCCCGGCGCTCCTGGAGGACGGCCCAGGCCGCCTCCGGATCCCGGACATCCGCGAGCAGGTCCTCGGTGGCGCAGGCCACCTTGTCGACCAGCTCGCGGCATTGGTAGGTGATGCCGTGCGCCTCCAGCACCGGGATGGCCCGGCGGCTGAGGAGCCCGGTGCGCAGGTCCCGGAGGCCCAGCCTGGCCACCAGGAACGCCGCGGCGCGGCCGGTGATGCGGTCCAGCAGGACCGCACCGGCGGGATCGACGGGGCTGGAGGCCAGGAAGCCCTCCAGGTCGAAGAGGGGATGCAGCCAGTGCCTCCCGCTGGTGAAGACGGCCTCGGACCCGGCGTAGAGGGCCAGGGTCTCGCTGTCCCCCAGCTCAGGCCTCACGGCGGGGCTCGAGGGCCCGCAGCAGCGCCCAGCCGCCCAGGATCTGGAGGAGGATGGCGGGGGCGTGCAGCCTGAAGAGGCCGAAGGCGGCCGCGCCCGAAGGCGCCAGGGTCAGGGCCTGGTGCGCGAGCACCACCAGGGCCAGGAGGGGCAGGGTGGCCCTGCGGCCGCGGGTGGCCGCGGCCAGCACGCCCAGGAGGGCGCCCTGGAGGATGAGGGTCTGGAGCATCGCCGCCGGCGGCATGCCGGTGAGGAAATGGTTCGCCAGGGGCGAGAGCACCGCGGTGAGCAGGCCCGCCGTGAGGCCGTAGCGCCAGCCGGCGACCAGGGTGAAGAAGAGGATCGGCAGCAGCGCCCGGCCCGCGCCGGGAATGCCGTGCACGGCATAGGGCAGGAGGACGTTGCCCAGGACCATGGCGGCGGTGGCGAGGTACAGGCGCGCATCGCCAAGGCTGGGGGTCTCGTGGACGACGGCAGGGTTCGAGGCGGTCATGGGAACTCCTGGAAGGGTTTGATGCTACTACCGAATGGCCATGCCCACCTTCACGAGCCTGCAGACCCGGGCCGCGGCGGCCTCGAGCAGGGCGGCGCCCTGGCTGATGCAGTCCTCCAGGGCCATGGGCGCCGGCACGATGCTCGCAACAGCATCGATGCCGTGGGCCAGCACGTCGTCGGCGCCCTCGATGAGGCCACCAGACAAACATACGACCGGCACCCGGTGGCGCCGGGCCACCGCGGCCACGCCCACGGGGGCCTTCCCCATCGCGGTCTGGGCATCGGTGCGGCCTTCGCCGGTGATGACCAGGGCGGCGCCCTTGACCAGGTCCTCGAAGCCCGTGGCCTCCAGCACGATCTCCACGCCCGGGCGGAGCAGGGCGGGGGTGAACCACATGAGGCCCGCTCCCAGGCCGCCCGCGGCGCCCGCGCCGGGGCGCAGGGCCACGTCGCGGCCGGTGGCGGCGGCGGCGACCCGGGCGAGGACGCCGAGCGCGTGGTCGAGCTCCTGGACCGCCTCGGGGCAGGCGCCCTTCTGCGGCCCGTAGATGGCCGAGGCCCCGCGGGGGCCGCAGAGCGGGTTGTCCACGTCGCAGGCCACGAGGATGCTGGCCGTGGCCAGGCGGGGGTCGAGGCCGGAGAGATCGATGGTCTTCAGCCGCGCGAGGGCGGCCCCGCCTTCGGGGAGGGGGCGGCCTTCGGCGTCCAGGAACCTCACGCCCAGGGCCCGGGCCATGCCCGTGCCGCCGTCGTTGGTGGCGCTGCCGCCGATGCCGATGACGAGCTTGTCCAGGCCCGCGTCCAGGGCGGCCTTGATGAGGTGGCCCGTGCCCGCGGTGGAGGTGACGCGGGGATCGCGCCGGTCCCTGGGAACCAGCGGCAGCCCTGAGGCGGCCGCCATTTCGATGACGGCGGTGACACCGTCGCCCAGGACCCCCCAGGTGGCCGTGACCGGCTCGCCGAGGGGCCCCGGCACCTGCGTGCGGAAGAACCGGCCCCGGGTGGCCGAAACGAGGGCCTCCACCGTGCCTTCACCGCCGTCGGCGATGGGGACCTTCCGGACCTCCGCTTCGGGGAACACGGCATGGATGCCGCGTTCGATGGCGTCGGCGACACCGATGGCCGAGACGCTTCCCTTGTAGGAGTCAGGTGCTACGACGATGCGCATGGCGCTACCTCCCCAGGGGGACCAGGCCCGGGAACAGGAACGCGAAGCCCCACACCATGAGACCCAGGAGGATCACGTAGGGGATCGTGTACTTGATGGTCTGGCGCATGATCTGGCCTTCCTTGCCGGAGAGGCCCACGGCGGTGGCGGCGATGACGATGCTCTGGGGGCTGATCATCTTGCCCGCGGAGGCGCCGGCGCTGCCGGCGGCCGCCATGAGGATGTCGGACAGGCCCATGGCCTTGGCGGTGAGCACCTGGAGGTTGCCGAACAGGGCGTTGGCCGACGTGTTGGAGCCGGTGAGGAACACGCCGATCATCCCGAACAGGGGGCTCAGGAGGGGATAGATGGAGCGGCTCACCACGTGGACGATGCTCTGGCTCAGGGTGGCGACCATGGAGATCTGCTTGACGCCCAGCGTGCCCCACACGGCCAGCTTGGTCTTGGGGTCGACGATGGGCAGGGAGACGTTCATGACTTCAGAGATCGCCAGGATGCAGGCCACCGCGATGAAGGAGGGGATCATCTGCTTGAACGTCTTGCCGAACTGGGAGCCTACGACGCTGTACTTCACGCCCATGAAGGGGAAGGCCACCATGCCGGCGATGAGCATGACGGTGCCGGGGGTCTGCAGCCAGGAGAAGGCGTACATCTTGTTGGGGTTGTAGATCTGGAACTTGATGAGGAGGGCGTGCCAGCCGGGGGCGGTGCCCGCGAACAGGGGCTTGGTCTTGGCCAGGTTCACCAGGATGATGAAGACGGCCAGGAGCAGGTAGGGCAGCCAGGACAGGAACAGCTCCTTGGGATGGAACTCGCGAACCACGGTCTCGGAGGCCTTCTCGCCCTCGAAGAGCCAGGGCTCCTCCTTGGCCTTGAACTTCAGGAAGACGGCCGTGGCCGTGAGGCACACCAGGGCGGCCAGGACCGAGGTCAGTTCGGCGCTGACGAAGTTCGACACAAGGAACTCGGTGACGGCGAAGCTGATGCCCGTGACGAAGATGGTGGGGAGGATGCCCCGCATGCCCTTGCCCTTGCTCATGGCGTAGACGGTGGCGAAGGCCATGATGAAGGCCAGGGGCGCCATGAGGCGGCCGGTCATCATCGAGAGGCTCATGAGGTCCTGGCCGGTGGTCTTGGCCAGGGTGACCGTGGGGATGGCCAGGGACCCGAAGGGCACGGGACCGGTGTTGGCCACCAGGCAGACCATGGCGGCCATCATGGGGTTGTAGCCCAGGCCGACGAGGATCATGGCGGGAATGGCGACGGGGGCGCCGAAGCCGCAGATGCCTTCCAGGAAGGCGCCGAAGCCGAAGGCGATGAGGAGGGCCTGGGCGCGGCGGTCGATGGTCAGGTTGGCCATGGCCCCCTGCATCTTGTCCATCCAGCCGGTGACCTTGAGGACGTTGTAGATGACCAGGGCGCCGAAGGGGATGTACATGATGGGGAAGATGCCCGTGATCCCGCCCTGCAGGGCCGAGAGGAGCACCACCTTCGCGGGCAGACCGAAGCCGAGGATGGCCCCGAGAATGGTCACCAGCAGTGCGATGGGAGCCACCTTGGCCGCGGGTTTCATCATCAGCGGGATGCCGATGAGCAGAACGAGAAGCGGCAGGGAAGCCACTAGAGCCCCGGTCAACATATATTGCCTCCTGGTTTGAATGGATATGAACATATCAGGGGACGTGACCGGTCCGTGTATTAATATTCGGCCTCCTTTTTTTTCCAGCCTCCGGCCCCGCCCCGGTGGTTCCCGGATCGTGCGAAAATCGACCAGGAGGCACCCATGGCCCTTCTTGACGCAAACCGGAGCATCCTGGTCGTCATCGACCTGCAGGGCAAGCTGGTCCATATGGTCCACCGCCCGGACATGGTCCTGGAGGCCACCCGGAGGCTCCTGCGCCTGGCGGACCTGTTCCAGGTTCCGGTGGTGATGACCGAGCAGTATCCCCAGGGGATCGGCCCCACCGAGGCGAGCATCCAGGCCGCCTTCGACGGCCTGTCCACGCCCACGTACTATATGGAGAAGACCTCCTTCGGCTGCTGCGGGGATCCCGGTTTCGAGAAGCTGCTCCAGGCCGCGAGGCCCGACGTGGAGCCCCGGAAGCGCCAGATCGTCGTGGCGGGCATCGAGGCCCAGGTGTGCGTCAGCCAGACGGTCCTGGAGCTCCTGGCCTCCGGCCAGGAGGTGCACCTCTGCTGGGATGCGGTGAGCGGACGGGGGGAGGACTACCGGAAGCACGCCATCGAGCGCATGGCCGCGGCGGGCGCCGTGCTCACCAACCACGAATCCGTGGCCTTCGAGTGGTGCCGGGACAAGGTCCACCCCCAGTTCAAGGCCATGTCCGCGATCATGAAGGAAGGGCAGCCCTGAAATAAGCCTCTGATACCATTGCGGAATGGCCCTTTCACGACTGCTCGGACGCGTTGCCGCCCGGGAACTGGTTGACCCCTCCGCCACCCGCGCCCTCCGGGCCACGGTGGCGTTCATGCTGCCGCTCGTCCTGGCCTCCCTGGGGCTGATCACGGGCACCCAGGCCGTGCTGGCCTCCTTCGCCGGCCATGCCGTGGGGGGGCTGGACGTGAAGGGCGCCTATTCCCTGCGCCTCTTCCTCCTGGTGGGCCTCAGCCTGGTGTTCGCGGGCGCGGCCTGGCTGGGGGTGGGGGCGGGGCGCAGCGTGCTGATGGCGGTGCTGGCCACGGGGCTCATCGCCCTGGGGGCGGGGGCCTGGCGGCACGGCCTGGGCGAGTACGGGCCCTCGGTGGCCTCCACGGCGGCCCTGCTCTTCTTCCTGGGACTCATCTCCCGGGAGGGGGCCACGCCCCCTGCGGCCGCGGCGGCCACCCTGGCCGGGTGCGGCTTCAGCATCGTGGTGCACGCCGCCTTCTGGCCCTTCCTGGCCCAGCATCCCCTCCGGCGCACGGTGGCGGCGGTCTGGCTCGCCCTGGCGAACCTGGCCGAGGCCCTGCCCGCGGTGGAGGCGGCCGACGCTCCCGCCCGGCATGCCCGGGTGGCGGCCTGCGAAAACGACCTGCGCGCGGCCCTGGACCTTTCGAAGGAGGCCCTCAAGGGCGCCAACGCCAAGAGCAGCCGTCCCCTGGTGCGGGAGCTGGAGGCCCTGAACCAGGCCGCGGCCCAGCTGGCCAACTACCTCATGGCCCTCAACCCCAGCATCGAACGCCTCATGGAGCCCCCAGGCCCCGGGGCCCTGGCGGCCTCCTTCCGGTCCTTCCTGGCCTCCGCCGTGAACTCGACCCGGTCCCTGGCCCTGGCCGTGGTGTCCCACCAGGCCGGCCACCTTGCCCGGTTCGAGGTGCGGCTGCGGCGGCTGGGGGGCCTGGTGCGGGTGCTCCAGTCCCGGGTGGCCGCCAAGGTGCAGGACTCCCCGGAGCGGGCCCACCTCTCGGACGTCCTGGGCAAGCTCCAGGAGCACCTGCCCACCCTGCGCGCCACTCTGCGGGCCTCCATGGAGCGCGTGCGGGAGCGGGGGCCCATCTCCTTCGAGCTGTTCGATCTGCGCGCCTGGAGCCTGCGCCCCCTGGCCTCGGCCCTGAACTTCAGCCTCCAGGTGGACCCGGCCCTGGTGCGGTTCACCTTCCGCCTGGCGGTCATCATGATGGCGGGCACCTGGGTCTGGCGCGCCTGGCACCTGCCCCACGGATTCTGGATTCCGCTGTGCGTCATGGTGGTGCTCCAGCCGGACTACGGCGCCACCCGGGTCCGGGCCACCCAGCGCGTGGTGGGCACCATCGCGGGCGGACTGGCGGGCAGCGCGCTGCTCTGGCTGCACCTGCCCCTTTGGCTCCTCCTGGCGGCCACCGCCGCGGTGTGCTGGGCCTTCACCTGGTACGTGAAGCGCAACTACGCCGTGGCCGTGTTCTACATCACGCTCCTGGTCGTGCTCCAGTTCGAGGCCGCCGGGCCGGTGACCCTGGCCCTCACGCTTCAGCGCCTGGCCTTCACCATGGCAGGCTGCCTGCTGGCCATGCTGGCCGCGCTGAGCTTCTGGCCGGTGTGGGAGCGGGATCGTTTCCCCCCCCTCCTGGCCGACGCCCTCCGGGCCAACGCCCTTTTCCTCGAACGCCTCAGCCAGGGGCTGGGGGGGGACCCGGACCTGACGCCCGCGCTGGTGCTCAAGGCCAAGCGCAAGGCCCAGCGGGCGAACAGTCTCGTCTTCTCCTCCCTGAACCGCATGGCCGGCGACCCGGACGTGATGCGGGAGGGCATCGAGCGCAACGCGGCCCTGGCCAACCACAACCTGCGGATCACCCGGTGGCTCAGCGTGGCGGCGGTGCATTTCCGGGCCGGCGGCCCGCCGATACCCGGCCTGGAGCCCCTGGCCCGGGCGGCAGGGGAAGCCCTGGAGGCCATGGCCGCCGTTGCCGAGGGGGCGGACCCCGCGGCCCTGGCCGGTCCGCGGGAAGCCCTGGAGGCGGCGGAACTGCCCGGCCTGTCGGACCCCCGAACGGCCTACGTCACGTCCCAGCTGGATCTGGCGGGGACGGAGTTGAACGCCATGCTTATCGAGTTCTAGAAATTGTAGATATAGTGCATAGTGCCTGATTCCAGGCTTTGGTAAATTTCCGAGGGGGGCAGGGGCTTGAGAGTGTCGCAAGGGGAGAAATCGGAACGCAGCCAGGTGGCCATCCTGGAGGCGGCCTTGCGGCTGTTCTCGAAGCAGGGCTACCGCGGCACGAGCATCCGCGAGATCGCCGCCGAGGCCGGCCTTTCCACCGGCAACGTCTACCACCACTTCCCGGACAAGGAGACGCTGTTCACCACCCTGCTGGGCGAATACTGGGAGGCCATCGAGAGCCCCGAGTTCCCCTTCAACAAGGCCCTGGCGGCGGGGGCCTTCCCCTTCGACCTGGAGGCCCTGGCCCAGGCGGCGGAGGAGAGCGTCCGGACCTGGCGGCGCCACGTGATCCTCATCTATGTGGACGTGGTGGAATTCGAAGGGAACCACATCCGGAAGTTCTACACGGAGATGGCGGGCCGCTTCGAGACGTTCCTGAACAAGCGGTTCCCGGACGGTTCCCTGAAGGACGAGTTGGGCGACGGGTTCCAGCCCATCACCGCCTCCATGCTGGCGAGCCGGGTGTTCCTCCAGTATTTCGCCGTGGAGATCCTTTTCGGCATCCCGAACCAGTTCGGCCTGGATTCCGCCACGGCCATGAAGGAAGTGTCCGCGATCCTCCGGCACGGCATGCTCCATGCGTCCGCCGAAAGGAATCTGGAGGCAGAAGCGCGCTGATCGGTCAGTATGGATGGTGAAATAACCAACTCTGCCGAGGGGGACTGCAATGTTCCTGTTCAAGCTCCTCTACCAATTCCTGGAGAGGACCTTCTTCCATTCGCTCCTGCGCAAGATCCTCGGGATCATGGTTCCCTTTTTCCTGCTGATGCTGGTGCTCAGCGTCCAGCTGCTGCGCATGGCCGGTGCCCTGAAGGCCGGCGCCCCGCCTGAGGCCCTCGAGGCGCTGTCCCGGGCGCAGACGCTGGCCGTCGCGGTGCCCCTCCTGGCCCTGGCGGTGGGGGCCGTCGCCTACCTCACCTTCCACCTCTCGGTGACGGTGCCGCTGCGCCAGATCTCCTCGGTGATCGGGGCGGGGGATTTCTCCGGGGACCTGAAGCTGGACACCCACGACGAGATCCGCCAGCTGGCCGACGCCTTCAACCTGTTCTCGGGCAAGGTGCGCGACATCCTCAACGAGTCCAAGCGCCTGGGGCTCACCATCGCCGTGGGGTCAACCCGCACCTTCAAGCTCTCCGCCGATTCCGCCAAGGGAGCCCAGCAGCAGGGCGAGCTCTCCGAGCGCATCACCCGCACCAGCCAGGAGGTGGAGGAGGCCGTCCGCGAGGTGGCCCTGGCCACCTCCTTCATCGCCGCCTCGACCATGAGCAACCTGGATTCGGCCCAGTCCACCCGCCAGGAGCTGCTGGAGGCCGAGCAGGGCATGGCCGCCACCAACCGCCGGCTGACGGACTTCTCCGAGCTGGTGGCGAGGCTGAAGGAGCGCTCCGAGCGCATCAGCGGGGTGGCCCAGCTCATCGAGGGCATCTCCGACCAGACCAAGCTCCTGGCCCTCAACGCCACCATCGAGGCGGCCCACGCCGGCAACGCCGGGCGGGGCTTCGCCGTGGTGGCCGAGGAGGTGCGCAAGCTCTCCGACCGGGCCCGGGAGGCCGCCATCGAGATCACCCGGAACCTGGGGAACATGCTCCAGGACACCGAGAGCACGTCGCTGGGCATCGCCGAGATCAGCCAGGACATCCAGGGCACCTCCGCCCTCCTCGGCCGGGCCTCGGAGCACTTCGGCAAGCTCGTGGGGGACTTCGAGGACAACACCTCCCAGCTCAGCGGCGCCACCAGCGCCGTGGAGGGCATCTCCACCACCAGCGAGGCCATCCACGGCCAGTCCCGGGAGATCCTGGCGCTGAGCCGGGACGGGGCCCAGCGGCTCGAGGAGTCCACCCGGCTGTCCAGCGAGATGAACCGCGCCACGGAGAAGCTGCTGGAACTGGTGAGCAGCTTCCGCACCGGCGACAGCGAACTGGAGACGGTCATCGCCAAGGCCTACCGGTGGCGGGACGCCATGCAGGCCCGCATCGCCGCCCTGGCCGGGAAGGGCGTGGACGTCTTCGACCGGAACTACCGCCCCGTTCCCGGCACCGATCCCCAGAAGTTCGTCACCGGCTACACCGAGGTGGTGGCCGCCGACCTGCAGCCCCTCTTCGACGAGGCCCGCAAGGACCTGGGCTCCATCTACGCCGTGGCGCTGGACGTGAACGGGTACCTCGCCGTCCACCACTCCGGCGTCAGCGACCCCATGACCGGCGACCCCAAGGTCGATCTCCTGAAGAGCCGCAACATGAGGCTCTACTTCAACGTGGAGACGGAGAAGCGCCGCTCCCGGAACCTCGAGGCCTTCCTCTTCCAGACCTATATGCGCGACACGGGGGAGATCCTGAACGACCTGTCCATGCCCATCCACGTGGGGGGCAAGCACTGGGGGGCGCTGGTGATGGGGTTCAACCCCGAGCGGTTCATGCAGGGGTAGCAAGATCTGCTGTGGCGCCTGCCTCGACCCTCCTGGGGCCAAGCCAGGCGCCACAGCAGATCTACCGGGACACCCGCACCAGCTCCACCCGGCTCCCCCCGTCCTGCCTGCGCACCCGGATCTGGCAGTCGATGGCCTGCTTCATGGCCTCCACGTGGCTGATGAGGCCGACCATCCGGCCCTGGCCGAGCTTGTCCAGGACCCGCATGGCCTTCTCCAGGGTCTCGTCGTCCAGGGAGCCGAAGCCCTCGTCGATGAAGAGGGCGTCCAGCTCGATGCCGCCGCTGCGGCTCTGGATGACCTCGGCCAGGCCCAGGGCCAGCGACAGGGAGGCCAGGAACTTCTCGCCGCCCGACAGGGTGCGCACGCTGCGGGTGCCGTTGGCGTAGGCGTCGTGCACGTCGATCTCCAGGCCCGCGGAGCGGCGCTTGTCGTCCACCTCGGTGCGCAGCCGGAACCGGTAGCGGCCCCCGGAGAGCAGGTCCAGCTGGCGGGAGGCGTGCTCCAGCACCCGCTGCAGCCACCAGGCCAGGGCCCAGGAGGAGAACTTCATGCGCCGGCGGTTGGCGCCGTCCAGTTCCGCCGACAGCTGGATGAGGTCGGCGGAGGCCTCGGTGGCGGCCTGGAGCTCGTCCTGGAGCTGCTGGACGCGGCTCCGGCGCGAGCGGAAGGCCTCGAGGGCGGCGGCTGCCGCCTGCGCCTCGGCGGCGGCCCGGGTGAAGGCCCCGGCGGCTTCCTCCCGGGCGGCGTCCAGGGCCTCCAGGTCGGGGCGGGCCTTGCCGTCCAGTTCGGCATCCAGGGTCTGCAGGCGGGCCAGGCGGACCGCGCGGTCCTCGGCCGCCTTGCCCAGGGCGGCTTCGATCTCGAGGAGCCTCGCCGCCTCGCGCCGGGCCTGGAGCTGCTCTCCGGGCGATGCGAAACCGGAGGCCGCCAGGGCGGTCTCCATGGCCTCCTGGGCCGCGGCCAGGACCGCCCGGGCCTGGTCGAGGTGCTCCTTCCGGACTTCCAGGAGCCGGGTCAGGCTGGTCAGGGCGGCGTCGGCCTTCTCCCGCCGGGCGTCCAGGTCCGCCAGGGCCCCGTCCAGCTCCTCGATGCGGAGCCCGCGGGCGTCGTGCGCCGTTTGCGCCTCGCGCCAGGCCTTCACCGGGTCCTCGATGGCAAGGCCGAGGCTCCGCTCCAGGGCCTGGCGCTTCTCCCGGGCGGCGGTGTCGGCCTGCAGGGCCTCCTCGCGCTGGTTCCGGGCGGTGTCCCGGACGGTTTCCGCTTCCCTCAGCCTGCGCCTGAGGTCCTCGCGGCCCGCCAGAAGGTGCGCCTTCTCCCGGAGCCGCACCTCCAGCCCCGTTTGTATGGTCGTTAGGTTGGTCCGGGCGGCGTCGTAGGCGGCGATCTCGGGCCAGCCGGCCTCCTGCAGGCGAGCCAGGGCCTCGCCCTGGCGTTGCCCGGCCTCCTTCAGACGGCTGACGGCCAGGTCAGACGCCGAACGGGCCTTCTGGTCCGAGGCCATCAGGGCCGCATCCACGCGGGGCGGTTCCAGGGCCAGGGCCTCCGGGTCCAGATCCGGGTGCGGCAAAGCCGGATGCGGGTGGTCGGCGGAGCCGCAAACGGGGCAGGGGGAGCCCGGGGCGAGGCGGGTGGCCAGGGCCGCGGCGAGGTTGGCTTCGCGCAGCGCCCGGGCCGCTTCGACCCGGTCCACGTCCGCCCGCAGACGCTCTGCGGCTGCGCGGGCGTTCGTTTCCGCGCCCTCCACGGCCGCGCGCAGCTTCGTTTCCAGGCCGGGCCAGGCGCGCACCACGTCCGCGTCGGACTGCAGCCGGTCCAGCCGGGTGCGAAGGGGCGCGAGGCTGTTCCATTCCTCCTGGAGGGTCCCCCGGTCCCGCTCCACCGGTTCGAGGGCCTCCAGCCCCCGCTGGTTTTTCGAGACCTCCGCTTCCGCCGCCTCGAGGCCCTCCGTGGCCTTCGCGAAGGCCTCCGCGGCCCGGGCGCCTTCGCGCCAGACCGTGCCGAACGCCTTCAGGTCGTCGAGCCGCTTGAGGCTCAGAACCTGCTCGTCGCGCAATTTCATCAGGGCGGACCGTCGTTCCGGGGCGCCGTCCAGGTCCGGCTGGAGGCCGTCCCGTTCCCGCCGGGCCGCTTCCAGATCCACGCCGGCCTTCCGGCACGCCTCCTCGGTCTTCCCCAGGGCCGCTCCGGCGTCCTCCCGGGCCTTCACGGCGGGCTCGCAGGAGGCGGCGCCCCGCGCCCGCTCCCGTTCGCGTTCCAAGCCCTCCCGGTGGGCCCGGGCGTCCTCGTAGGCCTGCTCCCCGGCGCGGAGGGACGCCTGCTCCTGGAAGGCGGCTTCCGCCCGCCGGGCGTTCTGCGCCTCGCGCTGGGCCTCGTCGCGCAGCTTCAGGGCCAGGTCCCTGGCCGCGTCGGCGGCGCCGGCGGCCCCGCTCAGCTCCTCCTCCATGGTCTGGGCCTGGGCGGCGTCCTGGTGGGTCCCGCCCTGGGCCTCCTCCAGGCGCAGGCCCAGCTCCGTCTTGAGGTTCCTGGCTTCTTCGGCCCGCCTGCGCGCGTACTCCGCGAGCCGCTGGTGCTCCTTGATGGGGAAGAGCTTTTCGAGGATGGCCTCGCGCTCCCCGGTGCCCATCTCCAGGAACCGCTGGAAGTCGCCCTGGGGGAGCACGAGGATCTTGGCGAACTCGTCCTGGGTGAGGCCCAGGATGGCCTCGACCCGGGCGTCGATCTCGGATTTCCGGGAGGACAGGGTCACCCAGCCGGCCTCCCCCCACCTCTTCAGGTTGTGGATCTCCTCGGGCTTCCGGAAGCCGGCGCCCTTCTTCTTCGCCTCGAACCACGCCGGGGACCGGGTGGCGAGGTGGCGCACCCCGCGCACCTCGAATTCGAACTCGGCGAAGGTGCTCTCGCCGTCCGCGGCGAGCTTGGACCGCACCGAGGCCTCGGTGCGGGTGCCCAGGGGGGCGCCGTACAGCGCGTAGCAGATGCCGTCGAAGAGCGAGGTCTTGCCGGCCCCGGTGTCCCCGGTGATGAGGAAGAGGGGGTCCAGGTGGGTGAAATCCACCACCACGGGCTCCCCGGCGTAGGGGCCGAAGTTCTGCAGGGTCAGGCGCAGGGGCTTCATGCGGTCTCCCGGCGGGCGAGTTCGGCGGCGAGGACCGCGGCCAGGGCGGTGCGGCGCTCCAGCGCGTCGTCCTCCAGGCCCAGGTCGGCCACGAACTGCCGGTAGTCGGACAGGAGGTCCCCGGCGCGTTCCGCCGCGGGCGCGCCTTCCGCGGCCTCTCCGGCCTCGGGGCCGAGGTAGCACAGGTGCAGCAGGAACGGGAACCGCCCCTTGAGGAGCGCGAAGGGGTTGGCGCCGGCGTCCCGGGGATCCAGGGTGATCTCCACGAAGCTGTCCGCGTGGGCGGCGAAGGCCGGGTCCTCCAGGAGCTCCCGGAGGCCTCCCCGCAGGCGCGCGAGGGGGTGGGGCGGGTGGAGGGGGAGCTGCGTGACCGCGGGAGGCCGGCCCTTGGCGAGCTCCACCGCGAGCACGGCCTTGGCGTCGCCGGTCTCGGAGAAGGAGTAGGGCAGGGGGGAGCCGGAGTACCAGACCCCGTCCAGCACGCGCTGGCCCCGGTGCAGGTGCCCCAGGGCCGCGTAGTCGAAGGACGCGAAGAGCGCGGCCTCCACGTCGGTGGCGGTGCCCACCAGCACCCGCTCGGAATCCGAGGCGAGGGCCCCCCGGGCGAAGCAGTGGGCCATGGCCACCTGCACCGCCCCCGGGTCCTGGAGGGGCCGGATTCGCTCCACGGCCGCGGCCAGGGTCTCCTCCTGGGTGCGGATGCGCCGGTCCTCGCCGCCGCCGTCGCAGTCCCCCGCCCACAGGAAGGGGATCATCCACACCTGCATGCGGGAGCCCGCCGCGTCCCGGATCTCCACCGGGGTCTCCAGGGCGTCCGGGCCGCCCCGCACGTGGATCTTCGCCAGGGCCAGGGCGTCGGCCGCGTAGGCGATGCGGGTGGCGGAGTCGTGGTTGCCCGCGATGACCAGGAGGGGCAGGTCCGGACAGTCCGCGCGCAGGTCGCGCAGGAAGCCGCTCCAGAGGCGCACCGCCTCCTCCGAGGCGAGGCTTCGGTCGAAGACGTCGCCCGCGACGAGGAGCGCGTCGTACGGCTCGGCCCTGCAGTGCGCGATGAGCTGCCCAAGCACCTGCCGCTGGTCCTCCAGGAGCGGGAACTCGTGGAGGACGCGGCCCAGGTGCCAGTCCGAAGTGTGGAGAATGCGCATGGGGAGGTCCGTTCCGGTTGAGGCTAGATGGTACTCTGCCCCCGTGGGAGCGACAGGGGCTGACGAGGGTCCGGATGCGCTCCTTATGCATTTAACTATAGTTAATAAATGGGTTCACAAAATTAGAGTTGAATTGACAATTTGTGATGACCCCTTTACCCTCTCCCCATGATCGCCCGTGCCGCCAGCGAAACCCTGATGCGCCTCGCAAGGGGGTTCCCTATCGTTGCCATTACGGGGCCCCGCCAGTCGGGCAAGACGACCCTCGCCAAGGCCGCCTTCGCCGGGAAGGCCTACCTCAGTCTGGAGGACCCGGATCTCCGGGACCTTGCCGAATCCGATCCCCGGGGCCTCCTTTCCCGGTTCCCGGAAGGCGCGATCCTCGACGAGGTCCAGCGGGCGCCGAACCTGTTTTCCTACCTCCAGACCCAGGTGGACGAGAGCCTTCGTCCCGGCTCCTTCGTCCTTACCGGCTCCCAGCAGTTCGGGCTGCTTTCCGGCATCACCCAGACCCTTGCGGGGCGGGTCGGCCTGGTGCAGCTGCTCCCCTTCTCCATGGGCGAGCTGAGGGAGGCCGGGCGGCTGCCCGGAGACTTGGACGAATTCCTGCTCCGCGGATCCTACCCTCCCCTTCATGACCGGGATCTGGCTCCGGCGGACTGGCATGGGAACTACATCAGCACCTACGTGGAACGGGATGTGCGCCAGCTCATCGCCTTGCGGGACCTCTCCGCCTTCCAGAGGTTCATCAGGCTGTGCGCCGCGAGGGTTGGGCAGTTGCTGAACCTTTCTTCGCTCGCCGCGGATTGCGGTGTCTCCCACAACACCGCCTCCGCCTGGCTTTCGGTTCTCGAGGCCAGCTACATCGTCTTCCTCCTCCGTCCCCACTTCTCGAATTTCAGCAAGAGGCTGGTCAAGGCGCCAAAACTCTATTTCTGCGACACAGGTCTGGCAGGGTGGCTCCTGGGCATCCGGGAGCCGGCCCAGATGGCCTTCCACGCCCTGCGGGGTTCCCTCTTCGAGAATCTCGTGGTGACGGATCTCCTGAAGGCGCGCCTGAACCGGGGGGTGCCTCCCGACCTTCACTTCTGGCGCGACAGCCGAGGGCTGGAGGTGGATCTGGTGGTGGAGAAGGACGGAGGAATCCAGCCCATCGAGGTCAAGTCGGGGCGTACGATCGCGACGGATGCCTTCGATTCCCTGGACCGCTGGAATGCGCTCGCGGGCAGGACGGGAGGAGCCTCCTGGCTCGTCTATGGAGGCGAGGCCGCCCTGCGCCACGGCGGCGTGGAGGTCGTGCCCTGGAAAGGCCTGCCCGAACTGGAGGCCAGCCTGTAGCCGGCGGTGCGGTAGCATGGACTGGACCGCCAGGAGCCCGCTTGATCCAGATCTACGTCGACGCCGATGCCTGCCCCGTGAAGGACGAAGTGTTCAGGGTGGCCAGGCGGCACGGCCTGACGGTGCACGTGGTGTCCAACAGCCGCCTGAACCTGCCCCGGGACCCCCTGTTCAAGGCGGTGGTGGTGAGCGGGCGCTTCGACGCCGCCGACGACTGGATCGTGGAGCAGGCCGCGGCCGGCGACATCGCCGTCACCTCCGACATCCCGCTGGCGGACCGCTGCCTGAAGAAGGGGGCCCGGGTCCTGGATCCCAAGGGCCGCCTCTTCACCGAGGACTCCATCGTCGACGCGATGGCCAGCCGCGAGATCAGCGCCTTCCTGCGGGACATGGGCGAGCTCGGCACCGGTCCGAAACCCTACGCCCCCGCGGACCGCTCCCGGTTCCTGGGCGCCCTGGAGAACCAGATCCAGGCCCTGCTCAAGCTGGAGCGCACCCGCGCCCCCGGAAGGACGCCCCATGATTGACGTGATCACCCCGCTGCGCCTGAGCCTGCTCCTGACCGTGGCCCGGCACCCGGACGCCCCGAGGGAGAAGCTTCTCTCCCTGAAGGGGGTGCAGGCCGCCGACCTTGACTACCTTCTGCAGCACGACCTGATCCGGGAGGGGGAGGTGGGCAGGTACCGCATCTCGCGCATCGGCCAGATGGCGCTGAAGCGCTAGTGTAGGCCGCCAGAAGAACAGGTAACACCTTGTCCCCCCCCTTCGCCTCGGGTCCAGTTCAGGGCTTGGTGTTGACGAGTCGCTTGATGCCCCCGTCCTTGAGGGGCCAGTTATGAAAATTGATCAGCAGGCCCACTTCGAAATTTGCAAAGTGGAGGCAACTATTCAGTTGGGCGAAGTCGGCATCCGAAAACTTCGCAATGGCCTTCGCCTCGACGACCACCTTGTGGTCCACCACGATATCCATGATGTAGGCATTCTCGACGCACAATTCCTTGTAGGTGATGTCGAGGTGAACCTCGCGTAGGGCCTCGTGTCCGGCCAACCTGAGTTCATGGGCGAGGCAAGCCTTGTAGGCATTTTCCAGGAGTCCAGGCCCCAGAACTATCTGCACCCTGATGGCAGCGAGGATGATGGCTTCGGTGATATCTCGATGGGGATAGTTGTCGCCCCAATCTTCGCCCCAATGCCGACCCATGACTTCCTCCTTCGGGTCAGGAGTGCGCTCAATCACGCCGGGACGTTCAGGCCAGAATTCTTTCCTCGGTATCCTCGGCCTCCTCGGCGCCTCGGCGATGGGCTTTTCGACGGGTGCTTCGGCGCATGTAATCTTTGCGCCGAATGATACTTGAGAAAGCCATCGCCGAGGCGCCGAGGAGGCCGAGGATACCGAGGAAAAGAAAAAGGCAGGTTCGCCGTCAACCCTTGGCAGAGGCCGTCCGAATGGCCGCGAGGGCCTGCCGTGCTCGTGTCACCTTGGCGAGGATATCGTTCGCGGACGCGGTCCAAACAAATGGTTTCGGAGCGGCATTGTGTCTCGCGATATAGGTGTGGATCGCTGCTTCGAGTTCCGGGACGGATCTGAAAATACCCATTCGGATGCGGTTCTCCGTGATGTCCCGGAAAAATCGCTCCACCATGTTCAACCACGATGAACTGGTGGGGGTGAAGTGAACGTGGACCCTCGAATGGCCTTTCAACCAGCTTTTGACCGCCGGATGTTTGTGGGTGGCGTAGTTGTCGCAAATGATGTGCAGAGCGAGTCGCTTCGACGTACCCCGCTCAAGCCGCTTGAGGAACTTCAGCCACTCCTCATGGCGATGACGTGGCATCGTGGCCGAGATCACCGTACCATCCAGCGTGTTCATGGCCGCAAAGAGGGTGGTCGTTCCATTGCGCTTGTAGTCGTGCGTCATGGTGCCGCAGCGACCCTTCTTCATCGGTAGGCCAGGCTGAGTCCGGTCCAGGGCCTGAATCTGGCTCTTCTCATCTACGCTCAGCACGATGGCATGCTCCGGAGGGTCCAGATACAGGGCCACGATGTCCACCAACTTCTCTTCGAAATGAGGATCGTTACTTAACTTGAAACCAACGGTGCGGTGCGGCTTGAGGCCATTCTGACGCCAAATGCGTCCCACCGTGCTCTCGCTCACCCCGGTGGCCTGCGCCATGGAGGCCCGGCTCCAGTGCGTGGCATTGACGGGCTGTTCCTGCGTCGTCTTATGGAGCACCTCTTGCCCCTTCAAAGCAATCACCCAAGACTTCCGGCCTCGACCTGGGCGTTCCCTCTCGAGGCCATCGAAGCCCGCTTCCTCCCATCGCTTGAGGCATTGCCAAGCAGTCCGATGATCACAGCCCAAAGCCTGGCCGATGTCACGAAAGGACTCGCCAGAAGCTCGATGAAGAACAATCTTGGCCCGCAGGATGCTGCGCGCAGGCAAGGTCCGGCTCCGCGCCATTTCCTCAAGGCGTCTGAATTGCTCCACAGTTAGATCAACTCGCCCCACTTGCGCCAAAGTTCTCACCTGCCGCTTGGATGCGACGAGCTGTATTGGCGTTACAGGTATTTCTGGCGGCCTACACTAGGACGTGTCGGCATACCCAAAGCGATGAACAGCTGGGTTGTACTCATGGTTCGAAAGCGGTATCCAGATTCCATAAGGAGGTGGCTGGATGCCGAGGTGCATTCTGACTGACTTGATGTGGGACAAGTTGGTCGCGATCGCGTGTCGGGTCCTCTGGCTCAGGCTTTGACCAGCCTGTCTTTATCCTGCTTTTCCTTTCAATCCAATTCACATCCCCGTTAGAACCCGGCAGCGGGGGCCCCTGTTTCGGAGACAGTCTCCGCCTATTTCACGGGATAGGCCGGCACCGGCGGGAACGCGGGGGTGGGGTTCTCCTTGAGCTGCTTCAGGAGGGTCGCCACGCCCACCTCCAGCTGCCGGTCATGGCCGGCCAGGAAGCTGGCGGGGTCGTTCTCCACGCGGATGTCGGGGATGGCGCCCTCGTTCTCCACCCACCACTTGCCCTCCTTGCCGTAGAAGGCGTTGTTGGACTGCTCCACGCGGCCGCCGTCCAGGGTGATCTGGGTGTTGATGATGCCCACCAGGCCGCCCCAGCTGGGAACGCCGACGACGGGGCCCAGGTTCCGGGCCTTCACGTGGCTGAGGAAGGCCTCGCCGTCGCTGCCGTTCTGCTCGTTGCTCAGGAACACGTAGCGGCCGTCGGAGGCGGTGTTGGGCACCCGGAAGGGGGTCATGCCGCGCAGGACGTTGAAGCCGACCTGGTGATTCTCCAGCTTGGCGGCCATGAAGTACTCGGTCCAGCCCCCGTGGTTGCCGCGCACGTCCACCACGATGCCCTTGCGGTAGCGGAAGGCGCGCCAGAACTTGTCGAACTGGCCGATGTTGGGCGCGCCCATGGCGGACAGGTGCAGGTAGCCCAGCTGGCCCCCGGAGAGCTTCTCCACGGTGGCGACGTTGTCGGCGATCCAGCGTTCGTACCGCAGGGGGAACTCGTTGGAGATGGGCTCGACCTCCACGGTCCGGGCTCCGCCGGCCACGGGCCGGGTGTTGACGGTGAGAACGACCTTCTGGCCGGGCACGACCTGGAGGCGCTCGTAGACGGCCTCCGGGGCCTTGAGGGGCGTGCCGTCGATCGCGATGAGATACTCGCCCTCCTTCACCTTTCCGGCCAGGGGGCCCTTCAGTTCAGGGGCGTAGGGGGTGGGGCCCAGGATCCGCGTGAAGCGGTAGAGGCCTCCCTCCGCCGCCAGGTCCGCGCCCAGGAGGCCCGCGGCGCGCACGGGGCCGGGGGCGGGGGCGGGTCCGCGGTCGCCCCCGCCCACGTACGTGTGGCTCACGCACAGGTCGCCCACCATCTGGCTCAGCAGCCAGTTGAGGTCCTCCCGGCTGGTGAGCTGGGGCAGCCACTGGGCGTAGCGGTCATGGTCGGCCTTCCAGTCGCGTCCGTGCATGTTGGCGTCGTAGAAGAAGTCCCGGTACCAGCGCCAGGCGTCCTCGAAGATCTGCTTCCACTCCTCGCGGGGGACCACCGTGAGGGCCAGCCGGTCCAGGTTGACGCGCTCGGGAAGCGCCTTGGAGGCCAGCACGGCCTGGACGGGGCCGGCATGGACGGCGTCGGCCCTGCGCACATAGAGGCTGGCGCCGTCGGGGGAGAAGCCCCACTCGGCGACGGGGTCGGGCAGGACGGTCTCCTTCTTCGGCCCGGTCTCGAAGAAGTGCATCTGCCATTTGGTCTGGCCGCGGGGCCTGAAGACCTCCTCCACCACGGAGTCGTCCCAGCCTTCCACCGTGGAATAGCCCACGAGGCCCTTGCCGGCCTTGAGGTGGAAGATGTTGCCCGGCTTGACGGGCAGCAGCGCGGTGCGGTCCCCGAGCCCGTCCACGTCGATGCGGAACGGGCCCGCCCCGTTTTCCCGCAGGCCGACGGCCATGACCTGGACCGGGTTGGGCTCGATGGCGTTCATCTCGCCGGCGTCGAGGCGCACATGGAAGTTGTTGTAGCTCAGGTAGTAGAGGGTGGTCCCGTCCAGGTCGAAGCAGGGATTGAGGGAGTCGAAGAACCCGTCGGTGAGGGCGACCTTCTGCTTCGTCTTGAGGTTGTAGAGCCAGATGCGGTTGTTGCGGTTGGCCTCGGGGTACGAGTAGGCGATCCAGGTGGAGTCGGGGGCCCAGGCGTAGTCGGCCACCTCCCAGGTGAACTCGTCGTTCTTGAGGTTGGCGGAACCGTCGATGCGCTCGAGCCTGCCGGTGGCCACGTCCATGACGTAGATGGAGAAGCTCTTGTCGCCGAACATCAGCTTCTGGCCGTCGGGGCTCCAGGAGAGGTGGTAGAGCGTGGTGGCCAGGCCCGTGGCCAGGCGCGTGGCGGGGCCCCCCTCGGCGGGGCGGACGTAGAGGTCGTACTCGCCGCTGGCGTCGGAAAGGTAGGCGACGCGCTTGCCGTCCGGGGAGATCTCGGGGAAACGCTCGCGGACGCCGGGGGTCAGGGTGAGGTTCCTGGCGGATCCGGCGGCGTCGGCGGGAAGCGAGAACAGCTCGCCCCGGGCTTCCAGGAGGAGGCTCTTCCCTCCGGGCGCCAGGCGCACCGACTGGATGTAGTCCTTGGCGTTGATGGTGCGGGGGCCGAAGCGCCAGCCGTCGGTGGGCGCCGTGATCTCGAGGCGGCGGGCCTCACCCGTGGCGGGGTCCAGAAGGTGGAGGAAGCCCCCCTTGACGAAGACGACCTTGCGCCCGTCGGTGGCCGGCCACTGCACGTCGAAGTCCTTGTAGGAGGTCAGCGCCCTGGCGGCCCCCGTGGCCAGGTCGAGGGTGTGGAGGTTGGAGAAGCCCCCCTCGCCCCGGTCGGAGAGGAAGAGGACGCCGCCCTGGGCCGTCCACATGGGGTAGGCGCTCTTCCCGGGATGATCGGTGACCCGCCGCCAGGTGCCGGCCTTCACGTCCTCCAGCCAGAGCTCCGCGTGCAGGCCGCCCTTGTACCGCTTCCAGAAGTAGTCCTCGCTGCCCGTGGGGTTGAAGAGCACCTTCGATCCGTCGGGGGAGATGGCGGCCTGGAATGCGGTCTTGCCCAGCGGCAGGGCCTGGGGCTCGTGGCCCTGGAGATCCACCGACCAGATCTGGGTCATGGGGTTGCAGTCGCCCTGCACCGCGGCCCGGAAGAGCACCCGGGCCCCATCCGGAGACCAGCCCTGGACCGTGCACGCCCCGCGCCAGGTGAGGCGCCGGGGCGTACCCCCTCCGGCGGGCATCACGTACACGTTGCTGCCCCCGTCATACTGGCCGGTGAAGGCCAGCCATTTCCCGTCCGGGCTGAAGCGCGCCGCGAACTCCGCGCCGGGATGGCTCGTGAGCCTCCGGGCGGGCCCGCCCTTGACGGTGCCGGTCCAGAGGTCGCCCTCGTAGGTGAAGACCACCTCGTCCCCGTGGATGTCGGGATAGGTCACGAACCGGGGCAGGTCGCTCTGTCCCAGGAGGAGGGAGGGAGCCAGGACGAGGGCGTGGCAGAGGTTGGGGCGCATCGGGCCTCCGGAGGGTTGGGTTCCCCAGTTTACCTCAAAACCCGATGCATGCCCGTCATCCCGGGTCGGCCCCGAAGACGCCGGGGAGGGATGTTCCGCAGCGGACGCAGTCGCCGCGGGGCGTGAGGTCCCACCGCGTCAGGCGGTACCCGTCCCGGCCGATGAGGAGGTGCCCGCACCCCGCGCACACGGTGGCGCTGCCTTCGGGTTCCCGGACGTTGCCCAGGTAGACGTGGCGCAGGCCGTTGCGCAGGCCGGTGTTCCGGGCTTCCAGGAGCGTGGCGGCGGGGGTCGGGGGGAGCGCGGTGAGCTTCCAGGCGGGGTGGAAGGCCGTGAAGTGGAGCGGGACGTCGGGCCCGAGGTTGTCCGCGACCCAACCGGTGAGGGCGTCCAGTTCCGCGGGGGAGTCGTTGGCGCCGGGGATGAGGAGGGTGGTGACCTCCAGCCAGGTGCGCGTCTCCCGGCGCACGTACTTCAGGGTGTCCAGCACCGGCCCCAGGCGCCCGGCGCAGTACCGCCGGTAGAAGCCGTCGGTGATGCCCTTGAGGTCGATGTTGACGGCGTCCATGTGCCGGTAGAACTCCGCGCGGGGTTCCGGGCACTGGTAGCCCGCGGTCACGGCCACGGTGGCCAGGCCCAGCTCCCGGCAGGCCTGGGCGGTGTCCACGGCCTGCTCGTGGAAGACCACGGGGTCGTTGTAGGTGAAGGCGACGCCTCGGCAGCGGCGGGCCAGGGCCATGCGGGCCACGGCCTCCGGTGCGGCGCCGTCCGTGAGCAGGGCCTCGGCGCTCGCGCGGCTGATGTCCCAGTTCTGGCAGAACCGGCAGCCCAGGTTGCAGCCCAGGGTGCCCAAGGAGAGCACCTGGGTGCCCGGCAGGAAATGGTAGAGGGGCTTCTTCTCGATGGGGTCGGCGCACAAGCCGCTGGACCGGCCAGGGCCGCGCAGCACCATGGCGCCGCCCTCGTTGCCCCGCATGAGGCAGTAGCCCCGCTGGCCCTCCCGCAGGCGGCAGCGGCGGGGACAGAGTCCGCAGGCCACGGCCCCGCCCTCCAGGCTGCGCCAGAAGCGTGCGGAGGGAGACTGCGTCGCAGGCACCATGGTTCCCTCGGATGAGCACAATTTCGGTCATTGACAGGGGGGCGCGCAACCCGGATGTTGGGACGGACAAGCTAGTTCGTTCGGCTGCGGAGGTCCCCCATGGGCCACATTCGCCAGCCCGCCTTCGCCGGCTCCTTCTACCCCGCCGATCCCCTGCGGCTGCGGGCCCTGGTGCAGGGCTGCCTGGGGAAGGCGCGGCCCGGGGGCGCGGCGCCCCTGGCCGTCATCGCTCCGCACGCGGGCTACGTCTACTCCGGCCCGGTGGCGGGCCAGGCCTTCGCCAGGCTGGGCCTGGGCCGGGACCGGATCCGCCGGGTGGCGGTGCTGGGACCTTCCCACCGGGTGGCCTTCCGGGGGCTGGCTTTGAGCGGCGCCGGCGGGTTCGCCACGCCCCTGGGCACGGTGCCCGTCGACCGGGAGGGTTCCGACGGGCTCCTGGACCTGCCCGCCGTGTGCCTCCTGGAGGCCGCCCACGAGCTGGAGCACAGCCTCGAGGTGCAGCTGCCCTTCCTGCAGGAGGTGCTGGGCGCCTTCACGCTGGTGCCGGTGGTGGTGGGGGAAGCGGGACCCGGCGAGGTGGCCGGGGTGGTGGAGCGGCTCTGGGAGGAGGCGGGGACGGCGGTGGTGGTCTCCTCCGACCTGAGCCACTACCTGACGTCGGCGGAAGCGCGGAAGATGGACCTGGCCACGGCCGAGGCCATCCGGCGCCTGGACGCGGCCGCCCTGGGCGACGAGGCCGCCTGCGGCTGCGCGCCGGTGCGCGGGCTCCTGGTGGCGGCGCGCCGCCGCGGGCTGGAAGCCGAGGTCCTCGACGTGCGCAATTCCGGCGACACGGCCGGGGGCCGGGACCGGGTGGTGGGCTATGGCGCCTTCGCTTTCGCCTGAAGCCGTCCTGGGAGCCACCGGGCGCCAGCTGCTCCTGGACCTGGCGCGGGCCTCCATCCGCCACGGCGTGGAGGCGGGGACGCCCCTGCCGGTGGAGCTGGCCCTGCTGCCGCCCGCCCTGGCCCGCCCCCGCGCCACCTTCGTCACCCTCCGCCGCTGGGGGGAGCTGCGCGGCTGCACGGGCCGCCTCGAGGCCACGCGTCCCCTGGCCCGGGACGTGGCGGACAACGCCTTCGCCGCGGCCTTCCTGGATTCCCGGTTCCCGCCGCTGCGGGCCCGGGACCTGGAGGACCTGGAGGTGTCCATCTCCATCCTCACCCGGCTCCGGCCCCTGGAATTCGCCTGCGAGGCGGACCTGGTCCGCCGGCTGGTGCCGGGCCGGGACGGCCTGGTCCTGTGCGCGGGGGCCCTGCGGGCGACCTTCCTGCCCTCGGTGTGGAAGGAACTGCCGGACCCCTGGGAGTTCCTGAGGGAACTCAAGCTCAAGACCGGGTGCAGACGGATCGGCCGGGCCCTGCGCTACCGGGCCCTGCAGATCCCCTAGCGACTCATGAGTAATCCATGTAGAATCGGGGGCATTTCCAGCAAGGGCGCTCCGGTGACACGCCACTACCTCCTCCAGGATCCAACCCGGTTCCAGCAGGCCGCCATCCAGTCCGTGTTCCAGTGCCTGGAGCAGAGCGAAGGCACCCTCATCGTGGACAAGGACGCCCGGGTCGTCTGGATCTGCGAGCGGTACGCCGCCCGGCTCGGCGTGGACCCCGTCAAGGCCCTGGGCCAGGTGGTGGAGGAGGTGATCCCCGGAAGCCTCATGCGCCAGGTGCTTGTCACCGGCAAGCCGCACCTCCTGGACCTCTTCCACGTCGCGGGGCAGAACTTCGTGGTCATCCGCATGCCGGTGAAGGACGAGGACGGCACGGTCGTGGGTGCCGTGGCCTTCGCCCTTTTCAGCGACCTGGAGCCCCTGCGGCCCATGCTCGAGACCTACTCCCGGCTCCAGACGGACCTGGCCCGGGCGCGGCAGAAGCTGGCCGAGGCCCGGCGCGCCAAGTACACCTTCTCCTCCCTCATCGGCATCAGCCCCAAGACGATGGAGGCCAAGCGCCTGGGGCGCCGCGCGGCCCTCCTGGAGGCGCCGGTGCTCCTCACCGGCGAGACCGGCACCGGCAAGGAGCTCCTGGCCCACGCCATCCACGCGGGAGGGCCCCGGGCCGAGAAGCCCTTCGTGGCGGTGAACGTGGCCGCGGTGCCCGAGAACCTGCTGGAGGCCGAGTTCTTCGGGGTGGCGCCGGGGGCCTACACCGGAGCGGACCGCAGGCCCCGCCCCGGCAAATTCGAGCTGGCCGACGGCGGCACCCTGTTCCTGGACGAGATCGGCGACATGCCGCTGCCCCTCCAGGCCAAGCTCCTGAGGGTGCTCCAGGACCACGAGGTCGAGCCGCTCGGATCCAACCGGGTCATCACGGTGGACGTGCGGATCCTGGCCGCCACCAGCCGGGACCTGGAGGCCATGGTCGCCGAGGGGCGGTTCCGCAAGGACCTCTTCTACCGCCTCAACGTCCTCTGCATCCCCCTGCCGCCCCTGCGGGAGCGCCCCGGGGACCTGGACCTGCTCTGCGAGCACCTCCTGGAGGCCGCCGGCCTGAGGACGGGCAGCGTCGGGCGGGAGCTGAGCCCCGGCGCCATGGATCTCCTCCGGCGCCACGCCTGGCCCGGCAACGTGCGCGAACTGGGCAACGTCCTGGAGCGGGCCATGATGAACAGCGACGAGCACATCCTGGACGTCCAGGACTTCCAGGGCCTGGTGAAGCCCGGCCAGGCGCCGCCCGTCCCGGCCGGGCCGGATCTTAGCTACTCTGAGGCCGTGGCGCAGGCGGAGCGGAGCATCCTGACGGCCGCGCTCCAGGCCTGCAACGGCAGGGCCGCCGACGCCGCCAGGCGCCTGGGCATGTCCAGGGCCACCTTCTACCGCCGAATGGGTGAACTGCAGGCTGCGTCCCGGAACTGAGACGTGTCGCACGATGGAGACCCGGATTCCGGTCCCGGTGTCTCAAACCCGGGACGCGGCGCCTGGCGGGGGTTGTTTAACTGCTTATTCCGTGCGGTTTAGAATGTTGGCATCCCCATTGCGATACGCCAGCCGACCTTTCGACAGGAGCCGCCATGCACGCCCCAGCCCCCGCCGCCCAGGAACCCCGTCTGCGCAGGAGCAAGGTCACGTCCGTGGCCGGGGCGGTCGCCATCATCAAGGACGGGGACGTCATCTCCACCGGCGGCTTCGCCGGCATCGGATTCGCCGAGAACGTGGCGCTGGTCCTCGAGAAGCGCTTCCTCGAGACCGGGTCCCCCCGGGACCTGACGCTCTTCTTCGCCGCGGGGCAGGGGGACGCCGGGGAGCGGGGCGTGAACCACCTGGCCCATCCGGGCCTGCTCCGGCGGGTCATCGCGGGGCACTGGGGCCTGACCCCCAAGCTCCAGAAACTCGTCTTCGCCGAGCAGATCGACGCCTACAACCTGCCCCAGGGCGTCATCGCGCACATGTTCCGGGATATCGCCGCAGGCAAGCCGGGAACCATCAGCCACGTGGGCCTGGGCACCTTCGTGGACCCGGAATTCGGGGGCGGCAAGCTCAACGCCCGAACCACGGCGGACGTGGTCGAGCGCATCGTCATCCACGGCCGGGACTACCTCCTCTACAACGCCTTCCCCATCCAGATCGGGATCATCCGCGGCACCACCGCCGATCCCGACGGCAACGTCACCATGGAGCGGGAGGCCCTCACGCTCGAGGCCCAGGCCATCGCCATGGCCGTGCACAACAGCGGCGGCAAGGTGATCGTCCAGGTGGAGCGCATCGCCGAGCGGGGCACGCTCAATCCCAGGGAGGTGAAGGTGCCCGGAGTCCTTGTGGATTACGTGGTGGTCGCCGAGCGTCCCGAGTACCACATGCAGACCTTCCTGGAGCAGTACAACGCCGCGTACAGCGGCGAGATCCGCGTGCCTCTCTCCTCCCTGGCTCCCATGGCCCTCGACGAGCGCAAGGTCATCGCCAGGCGCGCCGCCATGGAACTCGAGCCGGACTGCATGGTGAACCTGGGCATCGGCATGCCCGAGGGCATCTCCTCGGTCGCGGTGGAGGAAGGCGCCTCCGGGCTCATGACCCTGTCCACGGAGCCCGGGGTCATCGGCGGCGTTCCGGCCGGGGGCCTGAGCTTCGGCGCGGGCACCAATGCCGCCGCGGTCATCGACCAGCCCTCCCAGTTCGATTTCTACGACGGAGGGGGCCTCGACCTGGCGTTCCTGGGCCTGGCCCAGGCGGACGCCCGCGGCAACCTGAACGTCAGCAAGTTCGGCCCGCGCCTCGCCGGCGCCGGAGGCTTCATCAACATCTCCCAGTCGGCCAAGACCGTGGTGTTCGTGGGCACCTTCACCGCCGGCGGCCTGGACGTGGCCGTGGAGGAGGGCCGCCTGACCATCCGCAAGGAGGGTTCGGCACGCAAGTTCGTCAAGGAGGTGGAACACCGCACCTTCAGCGGCGAGGTGGCCTTCCGCCAGGGCCAGAAGGTGCTGTACGTCACCGAGCGCTGCGTCTTCCGCCTCATGGAAACCGGCCTGGAGCTCACCGAGATCGCCCCCGGCGTGGACCTGGAGCGGGACATCCTCGGTCGGATGGATTTCGTCCCGGCCATCGCCGGGGATCTCCGCCTGATGCACCCGGCCATCTTCCGGCCGGAACCCATGGGGCTGCTGGCCCTTTTGTCCCCGCGGCCGGAATGAATCCGGAACCGGCCGCCCGGAGCGCGTCCCAGGCCCGAAACACCTGATCCTTCCCACCCCCTTCATCCCCTGCATACGGTTCATCCCCGTTCCAGCAGGGCTGGCGCGGGGATGAACCGGATCGAAGGGATGGATGGAATGAGATCCGCCTACTTCCCCTTCTGGATCGCCTCCGTCAGCGCCGGCACCAGCTCCAGCAGGTCGGCCACGATCCCCACGCTGGCGGCCTGGAAGATGGGCGCCTTGGGATTCTTGTTCACGGCCACGAGGAAGGGGCTGCCCTTGATGCCGCCCAGGTGCTGGAAGGAGCCGCTGATGCCCAGGGCCAGATAGACCTTGGGCTTGACGGTCTGGCCCGAGGTCCCCACCTGCCGGGGCTTCTCCAGCCACTTGGCGTCCACGATGGGGCGGGAGCAGCAGAGGGCCGCGCCCATGGCCTCGGCAAGCTCCTCCACCAGGGCGATGTTCTCCTTGTCCCCGATTCCCCGGCCCACGGACACCAGCACGTCCTCGCGGGTGATGTCGATGTCGCCGGCCTCGGCCTGCACCAGCTTGACGAAGCGGCGCCGGGCGGAAAGGCCCCCGGCGTCGGCGGACCGGTCCACCACCCTGCCCCCGGCGGACCGGGACGGCTCGGCCTTGAAGGCGCCGGAACGCAGGGTGACCACGGCGCCGCCGGACACGTCACAGGCCACGTGGGCCGACACCTGGCCGCTGAACTCCTGGCGCACGGCCTGCAGGGAGGTCCCCTCGAGGGGGCTTCCGCCCACCACGTCGGGCAGGTAGGCCGCGCCCAGCTTCACGGCGAGTCCGGGGCCCAGGTCCATGCCGAGGGTGCTGTGGGGCAGGAGCACCAGGGCGCCGGGGGGCAGGACCCTGGCCAGGAGCGGGCGGAGCAGTTCGGCGTTGGGATAGGCCAGGGCCTCCTGGTCGAACTTCCACACCTCGGCGAAGGAGGCGGCGGCCTCCTGGCACGCGGCCTCCAGGGAGGGGCCGGAGCCGGCCACCAGGGCGACGGGGTCTGCGCCCGGGAACAGCGTGCGGACGGCAGCGAGGAGCTCCAGGGCGGAGTCGTCGGCCCTGCCGCCGGCATGGGCGATGTAGGCGAAGACGGTAGCCATCACTTGATCCCTCCCTTGGCCTTCAGGAGCCCCAGCAGCTGCCCGGCCAGCTCGGCCGTGGTCCCCGTGAGCATGTCCGCCCCGGCTCCCGCCGGGGGCACGAAGTAGTCGAGGCGCCGGACCTTCGCCGCCGCGGGCGTCACGCCCAGGGCCGCGGCGTCCAGCACCGGGATCTCCACGGAGGCCACCTTGCGGATGCCCCGGAGGCCCACGTAGCGGGGCTCGTTGATGCCGGTCTGGATGGAGAGGACGCAGGGCAGGTCGATGTCGCTGACCTCCTGGGTGCCGCCCTCGATCTCGCGGCCCACCCTCAGGCGGGACCCGTCCACCTCGACGAGGTTCACGAGGGACGCGAAGGGCCAGTCCAGGAGGGCCGCCAGCATGCCGCCCACCTGGGCGGCGCCGTCGTCGGCCAGGGCCCCGGTGAGCACCAGGTCGTAGGCGCCCTTGCGCACGGCCGCGGCCAGGATGGTCGCCAGGCCCAGGCCGTCGGCGCCGGCGAAGGCGGGGTCGGACAGCAGCAGGCCCTGGTTGGCGCCCATGGCCATCTCGCGGCGCAGCACCTCCTCGGCGTCGCCGTCGCCCACGGTGACCACGGTGACGCTGCCCCCCTCCCGCTCGACGATCTGGATGGCCTCCTCCACCGCATAGTTGTCCCACTCGTTCACTGAGTAGACGAGGTCGTCGCCGCGGATGGCCCCGCCCTCCACGGCGATCTCGTTCTCCGCGGCGTCGGGAACGCGCTTCACGCAAACCAGGATCTCCATTCCTCTCCTCCGGGGTCAGTCGTTCTGAAGGTGGCCGTCGACCAGTTCGCACAGGTCGATGGCTTCCATCTTGCCTTCGAGGCCGGCCACCTTGATGGCGTCCTCGATGTTGGTGAGGCAGTAGGGGCAGGCGGTGACGATCACGTCGGCCCCGGCCTTGCGGGCCATCTCGACCCGGACCACGCCCATGCGCTGCTCCTCGTGGGGCTCGTAGAAGAGCATGAGGCCGCCCCCTCCGCAGCAGAAGGAGCGGTCCCGGCAGTTGCCCTCCATCTCCACGCGCTTGAGGCCCGGGATGGCGTCCAGGGCCTGGCGGGGCGCGTCGTAGACCCCGTTGTGGCGGCCCAGGTAGCAGGGGTCGTGGTAGGTGTAGGTGCGGCCGTCGGCGGGGGTCCGCATGCGCAGCTTGCCGCTTTCGATCCCGGCGGCGATGAGCTCGCTCATGTGCTGAACCGGGGGAATCCCCGGGTAGTCGTGCTTGAGGGCGTTGTAGGCGTGGGGGTCGTTCGTGACGATGCGCCGGGCCTGGGAGGCCCGGATGCCTTCGGTGTTCTGCTCCTTCAGGCTCTGGAAGAGCATCTCCTCGCCGAATCGCCGCACGTCGTGGCCGCTGTCCTTCTCGTCCTTGCCCAGCACCACGAAGTCGACGCCGGCCTTGTCGAGGATCCGGGCCGAGGCCTGGGCGATCTTCTGCATGCGGTCGTCGTAGCTGGTGATGCTGTCCACGAAGTAGAGGGCCTCGGCGGTGTCGCCCTTGTCCACCTGCTTGACGGAGGCGCCCGCATGCGCACACCAGTCGGCGCGCTTCTTCTCGAGCTTGCCCCAGGGATTGCCGCGCTTCTCGATGGCGCCCAGGGGCTTCTGCATGGACTGGGGCACGAGGCCCTCGTCCACCATGCCCCGGCGCAGGTCCACGATCTTGTCCACGTATTCGATGCCCAGGGGGCACTCCTCCTCGCAGGCGCCGCAGGTGGTGCAGCTCCAGATCTCGTCCTCGCTGAAGATGCTCCCCACGAGGGGCTTGCCTTCCACCGCGGAACCCAGGAGCGGATAGTGGGCGAAGGCGTAGTCCCGGGCCTTGATGCTGATGAAGCGGGGGGAGAGGGGCCGCTTGACGAAGTTGGCCGGACACCGGTCCGAACACCGTCCGCAGTCCGCGCAGCTGTAGAAGTCCAGCATGTGCTTCCAGGTGAAGTCCTCGAACTTCTTGACGCCGAAGGATTTGATCTCGTCAAGCTGCGCGTCGCCGACGCCGTGGCGAACCGGCTTGACGTTGCCGGTCTCCACCCGCATCCAGAACACGTTGAAAAGGGAGGTGATGACGTGGAAGTGCTTGCCCAGGGGAAGGAAGCACAGGAAGAGGAAGAACGTGAGGTCGTGGACGGCGTACCCGGCGAGGTTCAGGTGCCCCAGCACCGGCACCGGGGCCGAGGCCAGGGCGTGGCGGAAGGCCCAGGCCAGGGTCAGGGGAGAGGCGGTGCCGCCGGCGGCGGCCAGGAGGCTGCCTTCGAAGAGGCTCTCGGACAGGAGCAGGGTGAGGATCATGCCCAGGATCAGGAGGGCTTCCGGGGTGTGGTCCTTGCCCATGTCCGCCGGAACGGCGTAGCGGGCCGGCTTGAAGGCGGCACGGCGCACGGCGAGGATGGCCACGGCCACGAACGTGGCCGTGGCGGCATAGTCCTTGAGCACGTCGTAAGCGTGGCCGAAGCCCGGCAGGGAGAACCCGTCGATGAAGCCCAGGAACACCAGCTGGGTCGAGCGCGCGCCCAGGACCAGGAAGCCGAAGAAGAGGATGATGTGCAGGACCCCCGCCAGCAGGTAGCGGGGGTGCCGCCACTGGGCGAGCCAGATCTTCAGGACCAGCAAGAGGCGGGCCCCGGTCTGGCCGCGCCGGGGATCCGGCGCGGCCCGGAGCAGGGGCTCCAGGCGCCGGCGGATGATCCAGGCGAAGACCGCCAGGCCCGCCAGGGGGATGAGGAGGAACGGGATCCTGGCGGGAAGGCCCGCCAGGGTTGCGGTGGCCGGCGAGAAGGGTGTCATGTTCACTTGCCGCCGAAGGCGTCCTCGGGGATCTCCACCGCGATGGCGCAGCCGGAGAGGATGGCGTCCATGCGGCCCAGGGCCACGGGGAGGAGGACCGCGTTGAAGAACTGGGCGCTCCGGATCTGGCCTTCGTAGAACGCGATGTCCTTCTCCTTGCCGCCCACCGCCAGGGCCTCGGCCGCGACCTTGGCCCGCCACAGGAGCTGCCAGCCCAGGACCACGTCGCCGCACACCTCCATGAAGGGGTGGGCGTGGGCGGCGGCCGTGAGGAGGTCGCCGTAGAGGGCGGTGGTGCCCATGTGGCGGGCCACCTCCTCCAGGCGGATCACGGCGGGTTCGAGGGCCTCGGCCAGGGGCGCGGCGCGGTCCACGTCCCGGGCCTCGGCCAGGGTCGCGCGGAACGCCTCGAACAGGTCCATGATGGGCCGGCCCTGGTTCTGGCCGAGCTTGCGGCCCAGCAGGTCCATGGCCTGGATGCCGTTGGTGCCCTCGTAGATGGCCGTGATCCGGCAGTCCCGCAGCAGCTGCTCCATGGGGTATTCGCGGATGTAGCCATAGCCGCCGTAGACCTGGACGCCCAGGCTGCAGACGTCGAAGCAGCGCTCGGTGACGTAGCCCTTGGCGATGGGGATGAGGAAGTCGATGATGCCCTGGAGCCGGGCCTTCTCGTCGGCGTCGGTGGAGACCGCGATGCTGTCCGAGCAGTGGGCGAGGTAGTAGAAGAGGCTGCGGATGCCCTCCACGTAGACCTTCATGAGCATGAGCATGCGGCGCACGTCGGGGTGCTGGATGATGGGCACGGCGGGGGCGCTCTTGTCCATCATCTTGAGCAGGTGCCGGCCCTGGAGGCGGGTGCGGGCGTAGTTCACGGCGTACAGGTAGGAAGGGCTGGCGCAGGAGAGGCCCTGGTTGCCCACCATGAGCCGGGCGTCGTTCATCATCATGAACATGGCCCGCATGCCCTTGTTGGCCTCGCCCAGGAGGGTGCCCCGGCACCCGCCCTTGCCGCCCAGGGCGATGGAGCAGGTGGCGTTGCCGTGGATGCCCATCTTCTCCTCGATGCCGGTGCAGACCACGTCGTTGGGTTCGCCGAGGCTGCCGTCGTCGTTCACGCGGATCTTGGGCACCACGAAGAGCGAGATGCCCGCGGTGCCGGCCGGCGCCCCCTCGATGCGGGCCAGCACCGGGTGGATGATGTTGGGGGTCAGGTCGTGCTCGCCGCCGGAGATGAAGATCTTGTTCCCCGTGATGGTGTAGGTGCCGTCGGGGTTGGGGGTGGCGGTGGTGGTGAGGGCGCCCACGTCCGAGCCCGCCTCGGGCTCGGTGAGGAGCATGGTGCCCGTCCACTCGCCGCTGAAGAGCTTCTTGAGGTAGAGGCGCTTCTGGGTGTCCGTGCCGAAGGTCTCGATGAGCTTGCCGGCCCCGTGGGTGAGCCCGCCGTGCATCATGAAGGCGAAGTTGGCCCCCATGAGGTAGTCGGAGGCCGCCGTGGCCACGACGCGGGGCATGCCCTGGCCGCCCCACTCCGGGTCCTCGGTCATGGCGAGCCAGTCGCCCGCGCGCAGGGCCTTCCAGGCCTTGTGGAAGGACTCCGGCACCTTGACCCGGCCCTCGTCGAACCGGGCCCCGACGCGGTCCCCGTCCACCTGGGTGGGGAGGATCTCCTTCACGGCCAGGTTCCGGGCTTCGTTGATGATCAGGTCGATCGACTTCCGGCTGAAGTCCGCAAAGCGGTCATGCGTGCTTAGGGTCTCGACCTTCAGCTGCTCGTGAAGGACGAAGTCGATATCCCTGCGGTCCGCAAGAATCTGAGCCATAGTGCCTCCGTATCGGTGAGGAAACCTTGTGGGCTGGATTGTCAGGTACTATACGCGTTCGAAGACGGTGGCGATGCCCTGTCCGAGGCCGATGCACATGGTGGCCACGCCGGTCGAACGGTTGCTTGCCTTCATGAGGTGGAGGAGGGTGGTGGTGATGCGGGCCCCCGAGCAGCCAAGCGGGTGCCCCAGGGCGATGGCGCCGCCGTTGAGGTTGACCTTCTTTTCCACCTGGTCCCGCAACTGCAGATCCTTGAGGACCGGCAGGGCCTGGGCGGCGAAGGCCTCGTTGAGCTCCCACAGCTCGATGTCGCCGGCCTTCATCTGGGCGCGGGCCAGGGCCTTCTTCACGGCCGGCACGGGGCCGTAGCCCATGATGGAAGGATCCACACCGGCGGTGGCCATGGCCTTGACCCGGGCCATGGGGGTCAGGCCGAGGGCCTTGGCCCGGTCCAGCGACATGACCAGGAGGGCCGAGGCCCCGTCGGAGATGGCCGAGGAGTTGCCGGCGGTGACGGTGCCGTTCCTGGGGTCGAAGGCGGGCTTGAGGGCCGCCAGGGCCTCCAGGGTGGAATCGGGGCGGATCACCTCGTCGAAGTCGTAGAGGCGGGAGAAGCCGTTCTCGTCGTGGCCCTCCACCGGGACGATCTCGTCCTTGAACCGGCCTTCCGTGGCCGCGGCATGGGCCTTCTGGTGCGAGCGCAGGGCGAACTGGTCCTGGGAGGCGCGGTTGATGCCGTGCATCTTCGCCAGCACCTCGGCGGTGAGGCCCATCATGCCCGAGGCCTTCGCGGCGTGCTTGCTGAACGCGGGATTGGGGTCCACGCCGTGGGACATGGGGAGGTGGCCCATGTGCTCCACCCCGCCCACCACGAACACCTCGCCGTTGCCCGTCATGATGGCCATGGCGGCTGCGTGCAGGGCCTGCATGGAGGAGCCGCAGAGTCGGTTCACGGTCTGGGCGCTGGCGGTGTGGGGGATGGCGGTCATGAGGGAGGCGAACCGCGCGATGTTGAAGCCCTGCTCCAGGGTCTGCTGCACGCAGCCCCAGATCACGTCCTCCACCTCGGCCGGATCGACCTTGGGGTTGCGCTGGAGGAGCGCGGTGATCATGGCCGCCGAGAGGTTCTCGGCGCGGACGTTGCGGAACATGCCCCCCTTGGACCGGCCCATGGGCGAGCGCACGGCATCGACGATGACGACGTCTTTCATCGCTATTTCTCCTGATGGAAGCCGAGACCGGCTTCGGCGAGCTTTTGCATCTGGGCCGTGGGTTCATAGAGCCTGCCGAGCCGCTTGAGCTTCTCCGCCTTCTCGCAGAGTGCCCGGAGGCCCACGGCGTCGGCGTATCTCAGGGCCCCTCCCCGGAAGGGCGGGAAGCCCAGGCCGTACACCAGGCCGATGTCGACCTCCACGGGCGTGGCGACGATCCGGTCCTCGAGGCAGCGCGAGCACTCGATGATCATGGGGAGCATCATGCGGTCGATGATGTCCTGGTCCGTGACGGGCGCGGCGTCCGCGCGCGCCAGGGACTGGAGGATCGCCGGGACCTCCGGGTCGGCCTCCTTCTTCGGGGCGCCCTTCCTGTCCGGCACGTAGGCGTAGAAGCCCTTGCCGTTCTTCTGGCCGAAGCGCTTGAGTTCGAACATGGCCTCGATGGCGGTCCTTCCTTCGTGGGCCATGCGGTCGGGGAATTCCCGTGCCATGACGGCGTCGGCGTGGTGGGCCGTGTCGATGCCGACGACGTCCAGCAGGTAGGCGGGCCCCATGGGCCAGCCGAACTTCTCCATGACCTTGTCGATGCGCTGGAAGTCCACGCCCTCGTTCACCAGCATGATGAACCCGGCGAAGTAGGGGAACAGCACCCGGTTCACCAGGAACCCGGGGCAGTCGTTGACGACGATGGGGGTCTTGCCCATGGCCAGGGCGTAGCCCACGGTGGTGGCCACCGCGCGCTCGGAGGACGCGCGGCCCCGGATCACCTCCACCAGGGGCATCTTGTGCACGGGGTTGAAGAAGTGCATGCCGCAGAAGTTCTGAGGCCGCTTGAGGCCCTCGGCCAGGCGCGTGATGGAGATGGTGGAGGTGTTGCTGGCCAGGATGGCGTCCTCCCGCACCTGCCCTTCCACCTCCGCCAGGACGGCCTTCTTGACCTGCTCGTTCTCCACCACGGCTTCCACGGCCAGGTCGACGGCCTTGAAGTCCCCGTAGGAAAGGGTTGGCCGGATGCGGGTGAGCACGTCGGCCATGGCCGCCGCGGTGAGCTTGCCCCGCTCAACGCGCTTGACCAGGAGCTTGTCGGCCTCGGCCAGGCCCAGGTCCAGGGCCTTCTCGGCGATGTCCTTCATGACGATGCGGGTGCCCCGGGAGGCGGACTGGTACGCGATGCCCCCGCCCATGATCCCGGCCCCCAGCACGGCGGCCGATTCCACCTTGGCCCCGGCCTTGGCCAGCTTCTTGGCCACCTTGCCCACGTAGTGGTCGCCCAGGAAGATGGTCACCAGGTTGTAGGCGGTGGGCGTCTTGGCCATGCGCGCGAAAGCGGCGGCCTCGATGGCCAGCGCGTCGTCCCGGCCCCGGGTGGCGCCCCGCTGCATGGCCTCGATGGCCGCCACGGGGGAGGGGTAGTTGGGGCCGGCCTTGGCGGCCACGAAGGCCTTGGCGCCCTCGAAGACCATCATGGTCTCGGTGGGGTTGAGCTTGAGCGGGGAGACCTTCTCCAGCCGCCGGGCCTTCCAGTCCCGGCGCCCGGCCATGGCCTGGGCCAGGAGGTCCAGGGCGGCCTCCCGGACCTTGGCGGGGGGCACCACGGCGTCCACCGCGCCGATCCTGAGGGCCTCCTCCGCGCCGTGCTGGTCGCCGCCGGCGATCCACTCGATGGCGTTGTCGGCCCCGGTGAGGCGGGACAGGCGCACCGTGCCGCCCCAGCCCGGGAAGATGCCGAGCTTGGTCTCGGGGACGCCGATGCGGGTGTCCGAGGCCATGACCCGGTAGCTGGTGGCCAGGCAGAACTCGAGGCCGCCCCCGAAGGCGAAGCCGTTGATGGCCGTCACGGAGGGGAAGGGGAAGTCCTCCACCGTGGAGAAGATTTTGTCCACTTGCAGCAGCCATTCGGCGAGCTGGTCCTCCGGATTCTTGAAATATTCAGTAAATTCCGTGACGTCGGCCCCAACGATGAAGCAATCCTTGCCGCTTGTGACCAGCAATCCACGGACCTCGGGGTCGGCTTTGATCAGGCCGATCGCTTCCGCCAATTCGGAGAGTGTGGCTTTGTTGAACTTGTTGACGGAGTCATCCTTCAGGTCGAACCGGAGCTCGACCCTTCCGCCTTCGAGCATGGAACACTGGATGGACTGGCCTTCGAATTTCATGGTGCGGGTGCTCCTATAAATTGACCGGGTTGTCCTGGGGTGTCGGCGGGGGATAACGGTGAGAATCGATCAATTAATATCGAATAAACTATTTAGTTTTTCAGTTTCCCGCTCCGCCCAGATTCTCGCCGAAACCCATCAGCACGGCGGCGTAGCTGGAAAAGATGGAGCATTCTGCCGCCTCCCGGACCCCCATGCAAGATTTGATTATTTCTTTTTTCCCGGTGAATTGGATATAGGATGACCCAACCTCGGAGGAGATCCCGTTGATCAAGACCATTGCAGAGCTTTTTTACGAAGCCCTGGGTCATGACCTGCCCGATGCCATGGCCTACAAGGCCGGGGGAACATATGTCCCGCTCTCCCATCGGGATATCCAAACGACGGTGGAGCGGCTGGCCCTGGCGCTCCGGCACGAGGGGATCCTGGAGGGCGACCGGGTGGCCATCCTCTGCGAGAACCGGCCCGAATGGGCCATGGCCGACTACGCCTGCGCCATCCTCGGCATCGTCTCCGCCCCGGTCTATCCCACCCTGAACCCCCTCTCCACCGAGTACATCATCCGGCACAGCGGGGCCCGGATGATCTTCTGCTCCACGCAGACCCAGCTCGACAAGGTCCTGGCGGCCTGGCCCCGGCTGCCGGAGCTTCAGACCGCGGTGCTCATGGACGGCGAGCCTCCGGAGGTTCCCGGGCGGCGCATCCTCACCTGGAAGGGCCTGCAGGCCGCAGGGAGGCTCCAGGAGGACCTGCGGCCCCAGGTGCGGGTCTGGGCCTCGCAGCGGGACCCGGGCCAGCTCCTCACGCTCATCTACACTTCGGGCACCACCGGCGAGCCCAAGGGGGCCATGCTCACCCACGGGAACCTGGTCTCCAACATCCTGGCGGCCCTGAAGGTGCTAGAGATCCATCCGGGCCAGCGCTGCATGAGCTTCCTGCCGCTTTCCCACATCTTCGAGCGGATGGGGGGGCACTACACGATGTTCCACGCGGGGGTGGCGATCTACTACGTCACCGACCTGGAGAACCTGCCCGCGGCGTTCCTGGAGGTCCGTCCCCAGGTGCTGCTGGCGGTGCCGCGGGTGTACGAGAAGGTCTACGCGCGGATCCGCGAGGCGGTGGCCGCGGCGGGCCCCGCAAAGCGCTACGTCTTCCACTGGGCCATGTGGGTGGGGCGGCGCATGGCGGCCCTGCGCTACGTGGGCAAGGCGCCGGGGCTGCTGCTGGGGGCGCTCTACGGGGCGGCCGACAGGGCCGTCTTTTCCAAGGTGCGGGACCGGCTGGGGGGGCGCCTGGAGATCTCGGCCTCGGGCGGGGCCGCCCTGGGCGCGCCCGTCATGGAGTTCTTCTGGGCGGCCGGCGTGCCGGTCTTCGAGGGCTACGGCCTGTCGGAGACCAGCCCCATCCTGACGATCAACATGGTCAACCAGGTCCGGCCCGGATACGTGGGCAAGCCCCTCCTGGACGAATGGCAGGGCAAGCCCTTCCTCAAGCTCAGCGAGGACGGGGAGATCCTCTGCCAGGGGCCCAACGTGACCCTGGGCTACTGGAACGACCCCTTCGCCACGGAGCAGGCCTTCGACGAGGAGGGCTACTTCCGCACCGGCGACATCGGGGCCCTCGACGAGCTGGGCCGCCTTCGGATCACGGACCGCAAGAAGGAGCTCCTGGTCACTTCCGGCGGCAAGAACGTCGCCCCCCAGCCCCTGGAGCGGCTCCTGACCCAGGACAGGTACATCGCCCAGGCCGTGGTCATCGGGGACCACCGCAACTTCCTCAGCGCGATCATCATCGCCAACATGGCCAGCCTGCGCCGCTGGGCGGAGCGCGCCGGGGTCGCGTACGCGTCCGACGCCGAGCTGGTGGCCCGGCCCGAGGCCATGGCCAAGGTCATGTCGCGCATCGAACGCATCAACGAGCACCTGTCCAACTTCGAGCGCATCCGGAAGATCGTCCTCTCCAGCGAGGAGATGACCCTGGACTCCGGTCTGCTCACCCCCAGCCTCAAGATCAAGCGCAAGGCGGTGTGCGAGCGCTACGCCGACGCCATCGGGAACCTGTACGAAGGTTGCTGACGTTCTTTGACAGGCCGGCCCGTCCGGTGGGAAGGTTGTTTGGTTACCCCAGGTAACTGGACTTGGAGCCACAAATGGAAAGAAGATGGTTGCCCCTCCTTCTAGGGATCACGCTCATGGCCTCAGGCAAGACCCCCGCACCCACCCCCGCCCCCGAGGACGCCTACCTCTGGCTGGAGGACGTCACCGGCGAAAAGTCCCTTGACTGGGTCCGGGCGGCCAACGCCGTCACCGCGAAGGAGCTGGAAGGTTCTCCCGCCTACAGGAAGCTCGAGGACGATCTCCTCGCGATCATGGATTCCAAGGCGAAGATCCCCTACATCACCAAGTCGGGCGCCCACTACTACAATTTCTGGAAGGACGCGGCCCATCCCCGCGGCCTCTGGCGGCGCACCACCCTGGCGGAATACCGCAAGGCCGAGCCCGCCTGGGAGACCGTGCTGGACATCGACGCCCTGGGCAAGGCCGAGAAGCAGGGCTGGGTGTTCCACGGCGCGCAGTTCCTGCGGCCCGGCTATCGCCGGTGCCTGGTCTCGCTGTCTCCGGGCGGCTCCGACGCCGCGGTGGTGCGGGAGTTCGACGTGGAGACCCGGACCTTCGTGGAGGGCGGGTTCCAGCTGCCCGTGGCCAAGTCCGATGTGAGCTGGATCGACCCGGACACCCTTTTCGTGGGTACCGACTTCGGCAAGGGATCCATGACCACGTCCGGGTACCCCCGGATCGCGAAGATCTGGAAGCGGGGCACGCCCCTCGGGCAGGCCAAGGCGGTCTTCGAGGGCCTTGAGACCGACCTGTCGGCGGGGGCGTACCACGACGCCACCCCCGGTTTCGAGCGGGACTTCCTGATCCGCAAGCCCGGCTTCTACACCCAGGAGACCTTCCTCCTGGCCGGGGACGGCTCCCGGCGCCGGCTCGAGGTCCCGGACGACGCCGATCCCTCCTGGCACCGGGAATGGCTGACCCTCAAACTGCGCACCTCCTGGACGGTGGGCGGGAAGACCTACGCCGCGGGGTCCCTCCTCGCCGCGAAGTTCGACGACTTCCTGGCCGGAAAACGCGACTTCGCCGTGCTCTTCCAGCCCAGCGCCACCACCTCCCTGGAGGATGCGACCTGGACCCGGAACCGTCTGGTCCTCAACGTCATGGACGATGTCAAGAACCGCCTGACGGTGCTGACCCCCGGCACCTGGAAATCCGAACCGCTGAAGGGGGCTCCGTCCATGGGCACGGTCCACATCGCCGCAGTGGACGAGGACGTCTCGGACGAATTCTTGATGAACGTGACCGACTTCCTCACCCCCGACCGCCTGTGCCTGGGGACCCCCGGCCGCGAACCTGAGACGCTCAAGTCGCTGCCGGCCCTCTTCGACGCCAAGGGGATGGAGGTCACCCAGCACTTCACGCCCTCCAAGGATGGAACCCGCATCCCCTACTTCCAGGTGTCCCGGAAGGGCATGAGGCTGGACGGCACGAACCCCACTCTGCTGGACGGCTACGGCGGCTTCGAGGTTTCGCGGATGCCCGCATACAGCGGCGTCGTGGGGCGCGGGTGGCTGGAGGCAGGCGGAGTCCTGGTCGTCGCCAACATCCGCGGGGGCGGCGAGTACGGCCCCGCCTGGCACCAGGCCGCCCTGAAGGCGAACCGCCCCAGGGCTTACGAGGACTTCGCCGCCGTGGCGCGGGACCTGGCGGCCCGAAAGGTGACCTCCGCTCGGCACCTGGGCGTCAAGGGCGGCAGCAACGGAGGCCTCCTGGTGGGCAACATGCTCGTCATGTACCCGGAGCTCATGAATGCTGTGGTCTGCCAGGTCCCCCTGCTGGACATGAAGCGGTATTCCCACCTCCTGGCCGGCGCCTCCTGGATGGCCGAGTATGGTGACCCCGACAAGCCCGAGGAGTGGGCCTACCTGCAGACCTTCTCCCCCTACCAGAACGTCAAGCCCGCGCAGAAATACCCCGCCACCTTCTTCATGACCACCACCCGGGACGACCGGGTGCACCCCGCCCACGCCCGCAAGATGTTCGCGAAGATGAAGGACATGGGCTACGACGTGCGGTACTTCGAGAACATCGAGGGCGGCCACGGCGCGGGCGCCGACAACCGCCAGACCGCGCATTTCTGGGCCCTGGCCTACACCTTCCTGGACAAGACGCTGCGCTGAATCACTTCCGCCCCGGAACCCGCAGGTCCGTGAGCGCCGCGAAGGCGCCGGGCGCGGGTTCCGCCGAGGGCGGGCGCGGGGCGGGGATGCTCGCCAGGAGGGCGTCGCGCTCCCTGGCCAGTTCCGTGCCGTCCTCCCCGGCGGCCTTGAGGAAGGGGAAGACGAGGTCCACCTGGGCGGAGGTGATGCGCACCGGAAGGTCGTCGGCCACGAGCTTCAGCCCCTCCCAGCATTCCTGGAACCAGCCGCGGCATTCCACGTCGCGGTGCGCCTCCAGGAGCTCCCGGGCCACGGCCCGGTGGACCTTCTCCGGCAGGAGGCAAAGCCACCGGGAACGGGGCTCGGCGGCGGGCATCGTCCGGGCGAAGGCGTAGGCGGAGGGCCGGTCCGGGCACAGCCGGGCCCAGGAGATCCAGGTCTCCCAGAGCCCGGCGGAGCTTGGCCACCGGCGCAGGGCGGCCTCCAGTTCGGGCATGGCGGCGGCGAGGGGCGCGGCCCAGGCGGCGGTATCCGGGCGCCAGCCGCCCTCGCCGGTCTCCACCTCCAGGAACGCCGCCGTGGCGTCGGCGGCGAGGGCGGGTTCCAGCCCGGGGGAGGGCATGCGGTCCCGCAGGATGCGGAACCGCTTCCGGCGGGCGTCCAGGTGGATGGGGTCCCGGCGGATGAAGGGGTTGAGCCAGGCCAGCCGGGGCGTGTCCAGGGCCTCGAGGGTATGGCCCATCGCGCCGGGACGCGCCGGATCCTCCCAGGCGGCGAGGAGGGTGGTGGCGCCCCGGAAGGCCCCCCAGGCGCTCTGCCCCATGATTTCCGCCTCCCGGGGCGAAGCCATGCCCCAGCGGAGTTCCCGGGGCCCCCAGAGGAGGAAGGCGGGGTCGCCGCGGAGCGCGGCGTCCTGCGCAGGCTTCAGGGGCGGTCCCTTGCGGACCAGGCGCAGAGGCTCCTCCCGCACCGGGATGGGCCAGTCGGGGAGGGCATCCAGCCCCAGGATGCCGGAGAAGCTGCGGGGCAGGGGCTCCATGGCGAAGGCGTCCAGCAGGGCCTGCGCGGCCGCGGGCCAGGAGCCTCCCGCCCACCGGCGGCACTCCAGGGCCGCGGCGTCGGCGTTCTCCCAGAGAAGCTGCTTGCCATAGGCCACCGCCAGCAGGAGCCGCACGTGGACCTGCAGTTCCACGAAGCGCCGCCAGTCCCCGGGCCCCGCGGCCCGGCCCGGGATGACCTCGGGCAGGTCCTCCAGGAAGGCCGCCACGCCTCTCCACTCCTTGCGCATCCAGGGCCTGCGCACCAGGAGGTTGACCTCGAGGCGGCTGGGCCAGGTCTCCCCCGGCGGCGGGACCAGGTCGGGCAGGATACCCACCCGGTCCTCCTCCAGCCCGCGCTCCAGGGCGATCCACAAGGCCCCCTCCCGGGCGCTGCCCGAGGCCGGGGAGCGGGCCCAGCGCTCCCGGGCGGCCTCCCGCAGGCCGGTCATGATGCCTCGCATGCGAGGGGAGCGTCCCGCCTGACCCTCCTCCAGGGCCCGGGCCAGGTCCGGCATGCGGGAGAGCCGCCACCAGTCCGGAAGCTTGAGGAGCTGGTCCAGGGTGTCGGCGGTCTCCTGGTACAACCGGTCCGCCTCGGGCTCCGTCAGGGCCTGGGACAGGCGCAGGCGCGCCCCCAGGACGCCCAGGGCCGAGCCCAGCTTCTCGTCCAGCGCCTCCCCGTGGTCGGGGAACTCCTTCAGGAAGGCCTCCCGGCGCACCCGCACGGTGCGGTAGCCTCCCGCCGTCATCGCCGCGAGCAGGGCCTCGCCGGAAGGCAGCCCCCGGAACTCGAGGATCGTCCTGAAGTCCCGGCTCACCAGCAGGCATCGCGCCTCGGAGGAACGGCTCCAGTGGTCCCACATCAGCACGGCCGGGGACGGGGGCGCCGCGAAGACGGAGAGGTCCTTGTCCTCCTGGAGCCTCAGGAAGGTCTCGTCCAGCCGCCACGGGTCCGGGGCCAGGTCCCGCTCCCGGGCCACCAGGACCCAGGCGGAGCGCCGCGCCGCGTTCTGGAGGACCTGCCTGACGAAGTGCGTCCGGGGGCCGGAGGCCTGGGCCGACAGGGCGCCGGCGAGAAGGATCGTCGGGAGGATCATGCGCGCTCTCTTGGAGGTGGAATCCCAGTCTACTACCCCAGGTGGGTGGGTCTGCCCGTGCGGGCCTCCCCCTCCATCTCCGCGAGGCCCTGGAGGATGCCGCAGTCCTCCACCGTGCGCTCCGTGCGGCAGCGGTCCCGCAGGCTCTTCAGCTGGGCCTCCAGCTGGACCAGCTGGTCGATGCGCACCCGCACGTGGTCGATGTGCTCGTCCAGGATGACGTTGACGGCGCCGCAGTCCAGCTGGGGCTGGTCCAGCAGGGCGGTGAGGGACCGGATCTCGGCGTGGGCCATGTCCAGGGCCCGGCAGTGCCGCACGAAGCGCAGGCGCTCCAGGTGCACGGCGGCATAGCGCCGGTAGTTGGCGCCGGTGCGGCCCGGGGCCGGCAGGAGGCCCTCCTTCTCGTAGTAGCGGATGGTCTCCACGGTGCACTGGGCCGCCTGTGCCAATTCGCCTATGGTCATGGACGGCCCTCCCCGGAAATCCCTTGACCCTAAAGTAGCTTCAGGGTTTGAAATGGGCCATGGCTTTCGACCGAGAACCTTCAACCTGCTCCCACTGCCACTGCGAGGCGGCCGTCCCGGACGCCCCCGGGGAGGTTCCGGAAGGCGCCCTGCGCAGCCGGCTGCGCATCGCCCAGATGGACTGCCCCACCGAGGAGGCCCTGATCCGGAAGAAGCTGGGGGGCCGCAAGGGCCTCCACGGCCTGGAGTTCAACCTGATGGAGCGGGTCCTGTCGGTCGTCCACGCCCCCGGGCTCCTGCCGGAGATCGAAGGCGCCATCCGGGAGCTGGGCATGACGCCCGAGTCCATGGACGCCCCCCCGGCGCCCCCGGCGCGGACGTGGCCCTGGTCCCTGGCCCTGGGCGCCCTGGCCGCCCTGGCCTCCGAGGCGGCGGCCCTGGCCGGACTGCCGTCCTGGGCCTCCCCGGTCCTGGCCGTGGCGGCGGTGGCCGCCTGCGGCCTGGGCACCTACCGCAAGGGCTGGATCAGCCTGCGCAACGGCGACATGAACATCAACGCCCTCATGAGCATCGCCGTCACCGGGGCCATGGCCCTGCGGGAGTGGCCGGAGGCGGCCATGGTGATGGTGCTGTTCGCCCTGGCCGAGCGCATCGAGACGCTGAGCCTGGACCGGGCCCGGAACGCCATCCACGGCCTCCTGCGGCTCTCCCCGGCGACGGCCACGGTCCTGGGCCCCGGCGGCTGGGCCGAGGCCGAGGCCCGGTCGGTGCGGGTGGGGGACCGGGTGCGGGTGGGCCCCGGGGAGGCCATCCCCCTGGACGGGAAGGTGGCCGCGGGGCGCTCCTCGGTGAACCAGGCCCCCATCACCGGGGAGAGCCTCCCCGTCGACAAGGGCGAGGGGGATCCGGTCTTCGCCGGCACCCTCAACCTCACCGGCTCCTTCGAATTCACGGTCACCGCCGAGGAGGGCTCCACCACCCTGGCCCGCATCATCCACGCGGTGGAGGAGGCCCAGGAGTCCCGGTCACCCACCCACCGGTTCGTGGACCGCTTCGCGAAGATCTACACCCCCGCGGTGCTGATCGTGGCCGTGGCGGTGGCGGTGGCGCCGCCGCTCCTCCTGGGGGGCGCCTGGTCCGTGTGGGTCTACCGGGCCCTGGTGCTGCTGGTGATCGCCTGCCCCTGCGCCCTGGTGATCTCCACCCCCGTGACCGTCGTCAGCGGCCTCGCCGCCGCCACCCGCCACGGGATCCTCGTCAAGGGCGGGCGCTGGCTGGAGGAGGGCCGGAACCTCGCCTGGATCGCCTTCGACAAGACCGGCACCCTTACCCGGGGCGAACCGGCGCTCACGGATTTCGCGCCCCTGGCCCTGGAGGGGGACGCCGCGTGGCGCCTGGCCACGAGCCTGGCCTCCCGTTCGGACCACCCCGTGTCCCGGGCCCTGGTGCGGCCCGGCGTCCCCGTGGCCGAGGTCGAGGCCTTCCGCGCCCTGCCCGGCCAGGGGGTGCAGGGGAGCATCGGCGGCACCGTCTACAGCCTGGGCAACCACCACCTCATCGAGGAGCTGGGGGTCTGCTCGCCAGAACTGGAGGCGCGCCTCGAGGCCCTGGAGCAGCAGGGCAAGACCACCCTCCTGCTCACCGACGGCAAGGCCGTCCTGGCGCTGTTCGCCCTCGCCGACGAAGTGCGCCCCGGCAGCCGCGACGCGGTGGCCGCGCTGCACGCCCTGGGCCTCCGCACCCTCATGCTCACGGGGGACAACACCCATACCGCCAGGTCCATCGCCGCCCAGGTGGGCATCGACGAGGCGCTGGGGGACCAGCTCCCCGAGGACAAGGCCCGGGCCATCCGCTCCAAGGCCGGGAAGGTGGGCATGGTGGGCGACGGCATCAACGACGGACCGGCCCTGGCGGCGGCCCACATCGGCTTCGCCATGGGCGCCGCGGGTTCCGACACCGCCATCGAGACCGCCGACGTGGCCCTCATGGACGACGACCTGGGGAAGATCGCGCGCTTCATCCGCCTGTCCCGGGACACCCGCGCGATCCTGGCCCAGAACATCGTCCTCGCCATCGGCATCAAGACGGTGTTCCTGGGCCTGGCCATCGCGGGGCGGGGCACCATGTGGATGGCGGTGTTCGCGGACATGGGCGCCAGCCTTCTGGTGGTGTTCAACGGGCTCCGGCTGCTGAGGAAGTGATCAGTTCGCCTTCTTGGCTTCGATGTTCAGCTCGATGTCGACGTCGTCGCCCACCAGGCCCGCGCCGTAGGAGACGCCGTAGTCCATTCGGTTGACCTTGACCGCGCCCTCGAAGGCGGCGACCACGTTCTTCCAGGGATCCACGGCCGTGCCCAGGTTGTTGATGGGGAGCACGATGGTCTTGGAGACGCCCTTCATGGTGAAGGTGCCGGTGATCTCCAGCTTGCCCTTGGCCACTTCCTTGACCGCGGTGCTCTTGAAGGTGATGGTGGGGAACCTGGCGGCGTCGAAGAAGTCGGGGCCCTTGAGGTGGGCGTCGCGCTTGTCCTCGTTGGTGGAGACGCTGGCCACGTCGATGGTCACGTCCACGCTGGACTTCGTGATGTCCTTGGTGTCGACCACCACGGTGCCCTCGGCCTTGCCGAAGCGGCCCTGGACCTTGGAGAGGAGGTGGCGCACCCGGAAGCCGACGCTGGAGTGGACGGAGTCGATCTTGTAGGTGTCGAGGGTGGAAGGGGTCGCGGCCAGCAGGCCAACCGAGGGGACGGAGAGCAGCAGGGCGATGGCGGGAAGAACGAAGCGGGAAGCGGGGTTGCGCATGGGGGTCTCCGATTAGGTGTTCAAACACCATATAGCCATGGTAGGCTCTTTTTTAGATGTTGCAACATCTTTCTTGAAAAAGATCCCGCCCCCTCCACAAGGACCCCGCCGCCATGCCGATCCGAGACGAATTGTTGATTACAAAAGATATGCACCCAGGCCAGGAGCTCCTTCTCTCCATCCTCCTCACCCGGGAATTCGTCTCCCGGCTCTCCGACGAGCGCCTCTTCAAGCCCGCGGGGATCACGGACCAGCAGTTCAATGTCCTGAGGATCGTGAAGGGGGGTCCCGCGGAGGGGTCCCTGATCCGGGAGATCCGCCGGCGCATCCTCACCTGCCGCGCCGACGTGCCGCGGCTCGTTGACCGCATGGTCCGGGCCGGCCTGGTCACGCGCCGGGAGGATCCCGCGGACCGGCGGGGCTGCCTCGTGAGCCTCACGGTCGAGGGGGACCGGTTGGCGGCGCAGCTGGCTCCGGTCCACGACGCCTTGTGCCGGGAGGTGGAGGCGCTGCTTCCGGCCGAGAGCCGCGCCATGCTGTCCGGGCTTCTGGAGGAATTCCGGGCGGGGATCCAGAAGAAGTTCAGGGAAGCCTGAATCCGTTCGCCCCGGTCCGTCGTATTCATCAGTGAGGAGGCGGACATGGACAGCGGCATGAGCAGGAACCAGTTCCTCAAGATGATGGGCGTCGGCGGGCTGGTGTTCGCGACGGGGCTGCCCGGGTTCGGCGGCGGAGGTGCCAAGGGGGACGACTTCTGCTTCGTCCAGCTCTCGGACATCCACTGGGGCTTCGAGGGACCGAAGGCCAACCCGGACGCCGCGGGCACCTTCCCCAAGGCCATCGAGGCGGTGAACTCCCTGAGCCCCCAGCCGGACTTCATCATCTTCACGGGCGACCTCACCCACGACACGCCCGACGGCGACGCCCGCCGGAAGCGCATGGCGGAATTCAAGGCCCAGGCCGCGCGGCTCAAGGCGCCCAAGATCTTCTACCTGCCCGGGGAGCATGACGCCGGCGAGGACCGGGGCGAGGCCTACCGGGAGGCCTTCGGACCCTCCCACTACGCCTTCAGCCACAAGGGCGTCCATTTCATCGCCCTGGACAACGTCTCCCAGGAGGGGTCCATCCTGGGCAGGCCGCAGCTCGCATGGCTCGCCTCGGAGGTGGCCAAGGTCCCCAGGGACGCGCCCCTGGTGATCTTCGCGCACAGGCCGCTCTTCGACCTCTTCCCGGACTGGGACTGGGCCACCCTCGACGGGGAGGACGCCCTGGCCCTGCTCAAGGACCACCGGAACGTCACCGTCTTCTACGGCCACATCCACCAGGAGCACCACCGCCTCACGGGGCGGATCGCGCACCACGCGGCCACCTCCCTGATCTTCCCGCTCCCGGCCCCGGGCTCCCAGCCCAAGCGCGCCGCCGTGCCCTGGGATCCCGCACAGCCCTACAAGGGCCTCGGGTTCCGCCAGGTGCGCGACGTGGTGGCAGGCACGGCCCTGCGCCAGGAGATCTCGGAGCAGGCGCTGGCGAAATTCCTTCAGGCCGCCAAGGTGCCCGCGTGAGCACGCGGCGGGAATTCTGCGCGGGCTGCTGCCTCCTGGCCTGCGGCGCGGTCCTGGGGGCGCAGCCCGCGCCCGACGGGGAGGCTCCCCTCAAGCGGACGCAGGAGACCCGCGCGGGCATGAAGCCCGGATCGGTGCGGGACTACCGCAAGCTGGGACGGTTCTTCCTCGTGGCCGACGCCGCGGGGATCTACGCCCTCACCTCGGTGTGCACCCACCGGGGCTGCAACGTGAACGCCGCGGGCGCCGAGGGCTTCCACTGCCCCTGCCACGACAGCGAATACGACCCGCAGGGCCGGGTCACGGAGGGACCCGCCCAGCTTCCGCTGCGCCACCTGCTTGTGCGGGAGGCCGGAGGGCTCCTGGAGGTGGACGTCTCCGTCACGGTGGATCCAACCGTGCGCATCTGAGCTATCCTTTCCGGATCGGAGCCTGCGCCATGGCCATCGCGCCCGTCCCCAGGACGCCCCAGGAGGAGGAAGCCGCCCTGGCCGCGGGAATCGCCGCGGGGGACGAGGAGGCCCTCCAGGAACTGCACCGGAGGTACGCCCCCCTGGTGTTCCACCTGGCCTGCAAGTCCCTGGACCGCCCCGCCGCCGAGGAGATCACCCAGGACGTCTTCGTGGCGGTGTGGCGGAGGGGGGCAAGCTACGATCCCGGGCGCGGGACCGTGCGCACCTGGCTGCTGGGCATCGCGCACAACCGCATCCTGGACGAGCTGCGGTCGCGGTCGAGGCGGCCCGGGTCCGAGGGGACGGTGGACGACCTGGAGCTTGCCGCCCAGGATCCCCTTCCCGACGAGGCCCTCTGGCGGGACTACCAGCGCCGCGCCATCGCCCAGGCCCTGGCGGCCCTGCCCGAGGCCCAGGCCCGGGCGCTGCGCCTGGCCTACTTCTCCGAGCTGTCCCACGGGATGGTGGCCGACGCGCTCCACGTGCCCCTGGGCACCGCCAAGACCCGGATCCGGTCCGGGCTGAGGGGCCTCTTCCTGCGCCTGGGCGCGCTGGTGGCCGCACTGCTGGTGGTCCTGGGCGTTCCGGCGGTCATCGTCGGCCAGCGCCAGCGCGCACGGGACGCCCGGGCCCTGGACGTGCTGGCCAACAGCCACCTCCGGATCCTCAAGCTGATTCCCCCCGGCCTGGCCTCCCAGCCGGAGACGGCACAGCACGCGGCCTTCCGCGGCGTCCCGGGCCGGGAGACCGCCGTGCTCACCCTCACCCGGTTCCCGGCGCCCCCCGCCGGAAAGCACTATGTCCTGTGGTTCGGCCCCCGCCCCGTGGTGCTGCCGGATCCCGACCGGGAGGGCAAGGCGCTCGCCGTCCTCGAAGGGAGCTGGCTGGCCGCGCCCTGGCCCGCCGAGCTGTCCATCACGGCCGAGGCGGGGAGGCCGCTGGTGCCCACGGGGCCGGTGGCGGTCAGCGCCGCTCCGCCTTCACCGTGAGCCCGTTCTGCCTGATGACGAGGGCCACGACCTTGCCCGCGCCGTCCCGGGTGAAGGTGAATTCGGCGCCGGCGCCCGGGGCCTGGAAGATGTCCTTGTCCACAGGCTCCACCAGCACCTCGGCCTGATGCGTGCCCTGCACGTAGAGGAGGGTGCCCCGGCGGGTGACCTTCACGGTGAAGTCGTCGGAGGCGCGGTACTTCCCGACCAGGCGCTGGAGCGCGGCCTCGTCCATGGGGTCGGCCAGGACCCGCTCCGCCTTGACCTGGCCTCCGCCCTGGCGCAGGAAGAAGCTGTATCCGCCCGTGCCCCGCACGGGGTGGAGCACGGCGTCCAGGGTCAGGGCGTAGAAGTCGCCGGCGCTGTCGAAGCCCAGGTCCAGGGCGGGCTGCCCCTCGATCTGCGCGACGAGGCCGCCGTCCTTCGTCCAGAGCGCGATCTTCGTCCCGCCGGGAAGCGTGTACCGGCCGGTCATGCCCTCCAGGAGGCCGCTGCCCGGGGGCACCGGACGGCGGGGAAACCCGGGCGACGGGACACTGCCGTCCAGAAGGGAGAGGCCCATGGGCACCAGGCCCCCGAGGTTGGAGAGGGAGGTGTCCGCCAGGAGCACCACGCCCCGGCGCCGGTCGGGATCGAGGGCCACGAGGCTGGAGAACCCGCCGGTGGCGCCCTCGTGGTAGAGGATCTTCCGCCCCGCGACGGTCACGATCATCCAGTTCATGGCCACGGGGGGCATGGAGGCCTCGAGGGGCGTCTGGGTCCTCCTCATGGCCGCGGTGATGGGGGACTCGCGCCTGCCCAGCTCGGCCTCGACGTAGCGGACCATGTCGGCGAGGGACGCGCGCACGCCGCCCACGCCCGCCATCTCCACCGGGAAGTCCCAGGCCCCCGCGGGGCGCCCGTTGGAGGCGTGGCCCTGGGCCTCGTTCCGCCCGGTGCGGCGGATGTGGGCGTCCTCCATGCCCAGGGGCTTGAAGACGTCCCTGGCGAGGAGGGCCTCGTAGTCCAGGCCGGCGCGCCGGGCCAGTCCGCCGGAGAGCAGCATCATGGCGAAATTGGAATAGCGGTAGCGGGTGCCCGGGGCGGCGTCGAGCCTGACGTCCTCGAGCGAACCCAGGAGCTGCGCGGGCGTGAGGGAGGCGAAGGGGTTCGAGTCGTCCTCGGGCCGGAGGCGCCCCGGTAGGGAGGGCAGGCCGGAGCGGTGGGTGAGGACGTGGGCGAGGGTGATGGGCCGGCCCTCGAAGTCGGGGACCTTGGCCTCCTTGGGCAGGTACTTGGACAGGGGGTCGTCCAGCGACGCCTCGCCCTTGAGGATGAGGTCCGCCACCAGGGCGGAGGCCATGGTCTTGGCCACCGAGCCGATCTCGAAGGCGGTGTGCGCGTCCAGCCTGGCGGGGTGCAGGGCGTCGGCGGAGACGATGGCCTCGGCCGTGGCGTCGCCCACCAGGGCGGCGGCGACGGTGACCCCGGTGCGGTCGCCCAGGAACCGGGCCTCGAGGGCGGCGCGGAGCTCCTGCTGGGGGGTGGCGGCGGGCAGCACGGCGGCGGCCAGGAGGAAGGCTAGGACGGGGTGTTTCACGGTTGACTCCCTTCCCGAGCCTAACGCAAATCCGGGGAGCGCGTCGTTCCGGGCCGCCCCCGGGAACGATGCTATAGTTCAGCTCTCGTCTTCCGGAACGTACATGAGCCTTCAGGGCCCCAGCGCGTCGTGGCAGGATCCCCGGGACCGCCTCGGCGGCTACCTGGGCGGCTGGCGGGCCTACGTCTTCGCGGCCCTCGCCACGTCGGCCACCCTGGGCCTCCGGCTGACCTTGCACAAGGCCTTCGGGGAACGCCCCCTGATGATCCTGTTCATGCTGCCCATCATCTTCAGCGCCTTCCTGGGGGGCATGGGCCCGGGTCTCCTGGCCACGGGGCTCTCCGGCCTGCTCCTGCTCTACTTCCTCCTCCCTCCCGCGCACTCCCTGGCCGTCGCCAGCCCCTTCGACCTGGCCCAGCTCACCATACTGCTGGCCAGCGGAGGCCTGGTGAGCGTCCTCGCGGGCGCCCTCCTGCGGTCCCGGGCCCGGGAGGCCACCGCCACCGCCGAGCTCCAGGCCGCCCTGGAGGAGGACATGGCCGCCCACCGCGCCCTGGGGGTCAGCGAGAACTCCCGCCAGCTCCTGGACGCCCTCTACCGCGGCCTCATGGAGACCACGCCCGCCGGGTGCTTCGTCACCGACGGGGACTGGCGGATCATCCTGGTGAACCAGGCCTACGTCCAGCGTTCCGGGTACGGCCGGGAGGAACTCCTCGCCATGCGGGTCCCCGACCTGGCCACGGACGGGGCCGACGCGTCCTACCGGCGGATCCTGGCCGAGGGGCAGGTCCGGTTCGAGACCCGCCACCGGGCCCGGTCCGGCGAAGTCTGGCCCGTGGAGGTCGTCGCCTCCTACTCGCCCATGGAGGGCGGGCGCTGCTTCGTGTTCTGCCAGGACATCACCGAGCGCGTCGAGGCCCTGGAGACCGTCCGGTCCATGGAGCACTTCAACCGCGCGATCCTGGATTCCGTCAACGCCCAGCTGGCGGTGCTGGACCCCCGGGGCGCGATCCTCGCGGTCAACGCCCCGTGGAGGGCGTTCGGCAGGGCCGGTGGCGCGGGGCCCGGTGGGGACGTGGGGGACAGCTACCTGGCCGCGTGCCGCAAGGGGGCGCAGGAGGGCGCTCCGGGGGCCCGGGAGGCCCTCGACGGCATCCTGGCGGTCCTGGAAGGCCGGCTGCCCCGGTTCTCCCTTGAATACCCCTGCGACACCCCCGACGACAAGCGCTGGTTCACCATGTACGTCACGCCGCTGGGGGACTCGGGGGGCGGGGTGGTCATCGCGCACACGGACAACACCTCGCGCAAGCGCATGGAGATGGCCCTGGTGGAGAGCGAGAAGCGCTTCCAGGACATCGCCAGCGCCTCCTCGGACTGGTTCTGGGAGATGGACCGGGAGGGCCGCTACACCTACGCCTCGGAGAGCGTGGCCAAGGTGCTGGGCTGGAGCCCGGCCGAGATGGCCGGACGGTCCGTGCTGGACGGTTTCCCGGCCGGGGAGCGCCAAGGGATGGAGGCCCGGTATCTCCGCCTCTTTTCCGAGGCCAGGGGCTACCGGAACCTGCCCGCGACCCAGGTGCGCAAGGACGGGACGCTCTGCCACGTGCTCACGTCCGGAACCCCCCTCCTGGACGACGCCGGGACCTCGAAGGGCTTCCGGGGCCTGGACCGGGACGTGACGGACGTGAGGGCCGCGGAGGAGCAGCACCGGCGGCTGGAGGGCGAGCTGGCCCAGGCGCAGAAGCTGGAGTCCATCGGCAGGCTCGCCGGCGGGGTCGCGCACGACTTCAACAACATGCTGGGGGTGATCCTCGGGCAGGCGGAAGTGGCCATGATGATGCCCGGCTCCAAGCCCTTCCACTCCTTCCTCGGGGAGATCATCAAGGCGGCCAGGCGCAGCGGGGACCTCACCCGCCAGCTGCTGGCCTTCGCGCGCAAGCAGGTCATCACGCCCCGGGTGCTGGACCTGAACGAGACCATCCAGGGCATGCTCAAGATGCTGGGCCGGCTCATCGGCGAGGACATCACCCTGGCCTGGATGCGCAAGGAGGGCCTCTGGCCGATCCGCATGGACCCCTCCCAGATCGACCAGATCCTCGCCAACCTGGCCGTCAACGCCCGGGACGCCATCCTCGGGGTGGGAAGGGTCACCATCGGCCTGGAGAACGTCCGCGTCGGGAAGGACTTCCTGCAGGAGCACCCGGAGGCGGTGGAGGGCGAATTCGTGGCGCTCTCCGTGGCCGACTCGGGTTGCGGGATCGACCCCGAGGTCCTCAAGCACATCTTCGAGCCCTTCTTCACCACGAAGCCCCTGGGCAAGGGCACCGGCCTGGGCCTCGCCACCGTCTTCGGGATCGTCAAGCAGAACGACGGCTTCATCCTGGTGGAGAGCCAGCCCGGGAAGGGCGCGCGGTTCCGGATCTACCTGCCCCGGCACCTGGGCCCGGAGGACGTGGCCGGGGGGGACTCCGCCCCGGCGATCCCCACGGGCAACGGCGAGACGATCCTCCTGGTGGAGGACGAGGCCACCGTCCTGGTGGCGACCCGGATGCTCCTGGAGCAGCTGGGGTACGTCGTGCTCCCCGCCCAGGGCGCCGCCAGGGCGCTGGAGATCGAGGGCGCCTTCCAGGGGAACCTCGACCTCCTGCTGACGGACGTCGTGATGCCGGAGATGAACGGCAGGGAGCTGTCCGAGTGGATCCGGAACCGCAGGCCGGGCCTGCCGGTGCTGTTCATGAGCGGCTACACGGCCGACATCCTGGATCCCCACGGCGTACTGGAGGAGGGCGTGCACTTCATCCAGAAGCCGGCCTCGGTCCTGGAGCTGGCCCGGGGCGTGGAAGGCGTCCTGGGGCGCCGCCCCAGGGTATGATGGGGCCATGCAAGGTGGGAACCCCATGCGAAAAGCCGCAGCCATCCTGTTCATCCTGGCCTCGGGCCTCGTCATCGGCTGGTGCGCCGGCCAGGGGGCTGCGAGGGGCCCCGCCGCGCCGCGCCCGGTGACCCCGCGGGGCGCCCTGCCCGCCGCCGAGCAGAGCGTCGTGGACCGGTTCCGGGAGGCCCGCGCCTCCGTGGTCTACCTCACCAGCCTGGCCTACCAGCAGGACCTCTTCTCCCTGGACGTGCAGGCCGTGCCCACCGGCACCGGCTCGGGGTTCATCTGGGACTCCGGCGGGCACATCGTCACCAACTACCACGTGATCCAGGACGCCCAGGAGGTCGAGGCGGCCCTGGCCGACGGCAGCCGGCACAAGGCCAGGGTCATCGGCGTGGCCCCGGAGAAGGACCTGGCCGTGCTCCTGCTCCAGGACGGCGCCTCGGCCAAGCTGAGGCCCCTGCCCCTGGGCACGTCCGCCGACCTGCAGGTGGGCCAGGGGGTCATGGCCATCGGCAATCCCTTCGGGCTGGACCAGACCCTCACCACCGGCGTGGTGTCGGCCCTGGGCCGCGAGATCCAGAGCGCCACCCGCCGGCGCATCACCGGCGTGATCCAGACCGACGCGGCCATCAACCCCGGCAATTCCGGCGGCCCCCTGCTGGACAGCGCGGGCCGGCTCATCGGCATCAACACCGCGATCCAGAGCACCTCGGGCAGCTCCGCGGGCATCGGCTTCGCCGTGCCGGTGGACACCATCAACCGCATCGTCCCGCAGCTCATCTCGAAGGGCCGGCCCGTGCGGGTCGACCTGGGCTTCGACCCCCTTCCGGAGGGCTGGGCGGCCTCCATCAACGTGCCGCCCGGGGTCATCGTTGGCCGGGTGCGGCAGGGCGGCTCCGCGGAGCGGGCCGGGCTGCGGGGCCTGACCCGCCAGGGCCGGGGCTACGCCCTGGGCGACGTGATCGTGGGCGTCAACGGGGCGGCTGTGAAGGACATGGACCGCCTCCTGGACCTGGCCGAGGCGGAACCCTCCGGCGGGCGGCTCCAGCTGGAGGTCCTGCGCGACGGCAAGCGCGTCAGGCTGAACCTGGACCTGGAGCCCGGCAGGATCTGAGCGGATGTGGGATCATGGCCCCATGGCCATCCACCTGCGCACCTTCCTGGCGTTCCTCGTCCTGGCCTTCGGGTGCGCGGCCCAGGAGCAGAAGTTCGTTTCCATCGGCGACCTGCCGCTGACGAGCGGCGAAGTCCTCCAGGACTGCCGCGTGGGCTACCGCACCTTCGGGGAGCTCGACGCCGCCGGGTCCAACGCCGTCCTCGTCCCCTCCTGGTACGGGGGGACCACCCGGGAGCTCCTGGGCCAGGTGGGTCCGGGGCGCGTCTTCGATTGTCCCGGCGCCTTCGTGATCCTCGTGGACGCACTGGCCGACGGGGTCTCCACCTCCCCGTCCAACAGCGTCCGCCAGCCCCGCATGAGGTTCCCGCGCATCTCGGTGCGGGACATGGTGGAGAGCCAGCGCCGGATGCTCAAGGTCCTGGGCATCGGCCACCTGCGGGCGGTCATGGGCATCTCCATGGGCGGCATGCAGACCTTCCAGTGGCTGGTGTCCTACCCGGACTTCATGGACAGGGCCGTGCCCATCCTGGGCTCCCCGCGCCTGGCCCCCTACGACGTCCTGCTGTGGCGCACCATGAACCTCGCCATCACCGGCGACGCCGGCTGGCAGGGCGGCGACTATGCGGAGAATCCCGCCCGGGCCCTGCGCGCGGGCCTGTCCAACCTCACCCTGGGCACCCCGGCCCAGGTGAACGCCGGCGGCACCCGGGCCCAGGTGGACGCGGACCTGGCGCGGTACGCCCGGGATCCCGCCTTCGACGCGTGCGACCAGGTCCGCCAGGGCGAGGCCATGATCGGCCTGGACATCGCCGAGGGCTTCGGCGGTTCCATGGAGAAGGCGGCCGCCGCCGTGAAGGCCCAGGTCCTGGTGGTGGTGGCCGCTTCCGATCAGACCGTCACCCCCGGCCCGGCCCTCGCGTTCGCGGCGCTCCTGAAGGCCCGGACGCTGACCCTGGAAGGGAGCTTCGGCCACCGAAGCCTGCGGGTCGAGAGCGGGAACGTGGGCCAGGCCGTGCGCACCTTCATGTCCGGGCATTGACGGAGAGACTCAATCGCCCCATATTGCGGTGTGCTTCGAAACCCGGGGAGAGTTGTGCCATGGCCGAACTGACGCGGGATGAGGTCATCGAACACGTTAAGAACAAGGTATCTCTGGAGTTCGCGAACCTGTCCGGTCTGGACCTGCGGGGGATCGACTTCAGGAAGACGAACCTGAGCGGGGCGGACATGACGTCCTGCCGCCTCCAGGGCTCCCACTTCCTGGACACCAACCTGACCCGGGCGATCCTCTACGAGGCGGACCTCTCGGGCACGAACCTCTCGGGCTCCGACCTTTCCCACGCCAACCTGCAGAAGGCCATCCTGGTCGAAGCCAACATGACCAACGCCAAGATGGTGCAGGCCAGTCTCCGCCAGGCGGACCTCTCCCAGGCCGACTTCACCCAGTCCGACCTGGCCAAGGCCGACCTCCACTTCGCCAAGTGCAGCGGCACGGATTTCCGCCGCGCCGTGCTGGCCGACGCCAACTTCGGCCGGGCCTTCCTCCGGGGAGCCATGTTCCGGGGGGCCAACATCATGGGCGCCACCTTCGAGGGGGCCCTCGGCATGGACCCGGCGGTGCTCAAGGGCGACATCGGCGGCGGCATCGAGCTGGACGAGCCCGGTACCGGCTCCACCCTCCTGGGCATGCTCAAGGTCACCACCACGGTGGACTACAACGCGCCCCGCCCCATCGGGGAATCCGGCAAGGGCGCCCCCGCGCGCAAGACCAAGTACCATCCCCCGCTGCGGGGCATCCCCTCCGTCATCTACACCACCGGCGGCTGGATCAGGGGCACCTTCCACGTGCCCACCATGCACGGGTTCCTGGAGTACCTGAACCTCTCCGGCGACATGCTCAAGCTCACCGGCGTCATCCTGCCCTACCTCGAGATGGAGCTGCGGTTCTTCGCGCTGCGCCGGGGGAAGGCCCTCCTGGTGATGCCCGACTGCGACCTGGCCCTCCTCCAGCTGCCCGAGCCCACCGCCCAGTATCATGTGCATCGCGTCTCGTTCCTCCTGGAAGGCGGCACCGTCACCGGCAGCCTCGCCATCGAGGAGGACATCCGGGTCTCGGACTACCTGGCCAACCACGACGGCTTCCTGGTGCTGCGCAACTGCCGGTTCGGCGCCCACGACGCCCCCGTGGAGGAGGAGAGCCACTTCCCCATGCTCCTGGTGAACAGCGCCACGGTGGTGGGGGCTTCGGACGAGCGCCTCAGGGATACGTAGGGGCCCCCTGTTACGTGGACAGGCTCCTTGTGATCACCCAGAGCACGACGCCCAGAAGCGCCGCGCCCACGACGACGACGTAGATCGCCGTCAGGGCGATGCCCTTGAGGTGCCGCTTCCAGCCGGGGCCCCCGTGGACCCGCTTCAGGGCGAGGCACAGGTGGACCGGCAGGGCCAGGGTCAGCAGCCCCCCCGCAAGGCGCACCCAGCCCAGGGGAACCAGGCCCAGGAGCCCCTGTGCCAGGAACACGCTGAAGGCGAACGTGTGGAAGTGCAGCGAGAAGATCACGTGCTCCACATAGTAGGTGCCGCTTCGCGGGTGGAACAGGAAGAGGAGCCCCGCGAAGGCCGGGAGCAGCAGGAACATCACCCGCGAGAGCCAAACCAGGAGGGCGGCCTTGAACGCCCGCGGGTTCTCCACGGCCTTCTCGATGCCCCGCTTGAGGCGCCCCGCCTTCTCCTGCATGGCCGGGTTCTGCTTCCCGGCGTCATCACCGAGGTTGATCACGATGTTGGTCTCGGCCTTTCCCTGGGTGGCGACCGAGGAGGGACCGGAGCCCAGGAGCAGGAACAGCAGGAAGCTGACGAAGACGTAGAGCCGGAAGGGAGGCAGGAACCGCGCCCTGCGCCCCGCGAAGTATTCCAGCGTGAGCTGGCCCGGCCGCAGGAAGAGCAGCCTCAGGGAGGTCAGGATGCGGTTGTCCAGGCTGAAGACCTCCGCGACCACCTCGCCCACCACGTGCCTCAGCCGCAGGTCCCGGTCCTGCCGGGGCTGCCCGCACCGGGAGCAGAAGCGGCCGTGGAGCGGCGTGCCGCAATCGAGACAGGGTTCCAGCGCGGGAAGAGGTTGCATGGGACTCGCCATGGAAGTGGATACCCAACCATAGCATCGGGCCGGATCGTTCGGTCCCATGGCCGGATCACGGCGGGGGCGGGCCCGTCGGCTCCGGCACCCCCTGCGCCCGGAGCCATTCCGCGGCCAGCCGGGCATTCCGGCCACGGGCCAGACAGACGTCGCCCCGGGGATGGCCGTGCAGGAGCAATTGGTTGCCAAGCCATTCCAAGCGAATGAACCCCAAGGGGATTTTCAGGCTGCCATCCCGGATGGGGGGAAAAGCCTTAATGAAGAACCGCGTTGCCAGGCCAAAGGGAAGCCGGCCCGCCATCAGGACCACCTTGTCGTCCTCCCGGATCATTTCACGCCAGGAGAAGAACCGGCTGATCAGGAAGTAGTGGCCCAGGACCAGCAGGCCCGCCACCGACACCCCCGCAGGGAGCCAGAAACCCTGGCCCCGCCGCAGGTAGGCGGACCAGAACAGCGATGCCGCCATGCCACAACCGCACGCGAAAGGGAGGATCCGGCGGTCCCAGACCGGGTGGAGATGGAAGGGGTCACGGGTGTCCCCTGAAGGGATTGGGGTCGATTCATTCCGCATTCTTCACGTTCCTCTGCGAGCCTTCTGCACCCGTGCGCCATGTGATTTTCCGGTTCTTCACGGATTTGAGGGGTGGCGCCGACCCACACTCACTTTAGCTTGGTGCTGACGAGGAGGCCGGGTCCGGTCGATAGGGGCCGTTCTGAGCCCGTCATCCAGGTAAGTTGAAACGAAAAGCTTATCGCCGAGGCGCCGAGGGGCCGAGGTTCGCCGAGAAAAGATCTTCTTTTTATTCCTCGGCGATCCTCGGCTCCTCGGCGCCTCGGCGATAGGCCCTTCGATCGAGATTGCCGGATTCATCGGGTAACAGGTCGGCAGCAGTGGACTTCAGGCATCTTGGAGTTGTCGAGAAACCAGGATGAGAGGAGGCCGGAAAGGCCGGCCACCCTCGAGGATCGACCGACGAAGGGATAATCCTTTGCATATGCATGGAATCCCCCCGAGCCTGACGCTGCATGGACAATCCGCCATACGCGTGCTCCCTGGAATGTGGGGATGTCTCTCGGGTGGAAGACGACCCGAAAAATGGCACTGCCTCGGCCAAGGCCCTATTTCCCTTCCTTCCTCAGCACGATCGGCACCGGCGGTTTCCGTCCGGGCCCAAGCTTCCCTTCCCAGCGCTTGAACCCGCGCAGGGACACCACCAGCACAGCGGGGTTGTCCGGCACGCGGACGCCGTCGCAGGGCGTCGTTCCCAGGCTGCGTCCGTCCAGGGTCACGGTGGCCCCGGGGGGCGTGCTGCGGATGTCGGCCCAGGACGTGGCGGGCTGGAGGGCCAGATCCAGCGGGGGCTGGCCGGCGCGGACCTCCTGGACGAGGGTGTCGTAGCCGTTCAGCCGCACTTCCAGGAGGTGCGTGCCGAACGAGACGGAGCCGCTGTAGGGCGTCTCGCCCACGGGCTTGCCGTCCAGCAGGACCTGGGCCCTGGGGGGGGTGGTCTGGATGCTGATGGACCGCGGGTAGAAGAAGAAGAAGGAGAGGGCCGCGGCGGCCATGGCGCCCACGACCCAGACCGCTTGGCCGCTGCGGCCGGAGCGGGCCGGGGTGAGGATGGGGGTCCAGCCCTTGGGGTGGGACTTGGAGGTGTACCCGGCCAGCGTGATGCCCTGGGGGGTGGAGTTCCGCGGGGGGGCGCTTTCGTTGGGGGAGGCGGCGTCGCCCTTGAAGAGGCCCGGGGGAGGGCCGGTGAGGGGGGCCACAGGCTTTGCGGGGGACGCCGCAGCGCGGGCCCTGGGGGCGGCCGTCGCTGCGTGGCCGCCGGTCGCGGCAGGGGCGGGCAGGGCGAAGGCCTCCGTCTCGTCGGGCCGCTGCAGCTTGGGGGAGGACGGATGGGAGGACCCCGCGCCGCCTTCGGGGGCAAGGCCCCGGGTGACCAGCTTGTCCTTGAGGCCCATGGCCTCGGCGAGGGCGGTGAGGAAGGCCAGGACGGACTCGTAGCGGCGGGTGGGGTCCTTGTGGAGCGCCTTGAAGAAGACCCGGGCGAGGGGGGCGGGGGTGCCGGGGGGGATGGCGGGCGGATCGTGGGCGATGGAGCTCAGCACGGACGAAAGGGTCTCCCCCGGGTGGGGGAGGGTGCCCAGCACCATCTGGAACGCCATCACCGAGAAGGCCCAGCGGTCCGTGGCGGGCGTCGCGCGGTCGCCCCCGAGGAGCTCGGGCGCGGTGTGGGTGGGCGTGCCCATCATGGTGCCGGTGTGGGTGAGGCTGCTGTCGTCGTCCCGGGCGAGGCCGAAGTCGGTGAGCTTGAGCTGGGAGTCCCTGCTCACCAGGATGTTCTCGGGCTTGATGTCCCGGTGGACCACCCCGGCGCGTTCCGCGGCCACCAGGGCCTGGCCGAGCTGGGTGAGCCAGTCCAGGGCGGTCGCGGGGTCCAGGGTCCGCTCCGAGAGGATCTTGGAGAGCGAGCTTCCGTCCACGAACTCCATGGTCAGGAAGGGGCCGACCTCGGGATCCTCGCCCACGTCGAAAACCGTGATGATGTTGGCCTGGTTGAGCTGGGCGCTGATCTCGGACTCCCGCTGGAACCGCGCGATCATGGTCTCCGAATCCGAGCGGGTCTTCTGGACGATCTTCACGGCGACGCGGCGCTTCAGGAGCGGGTCCTGGGCCAGGTAGACCACGCCCATGGCCCCGGCACCCAGCCGCTCCAGGACCGTGTACCGCCCGATGGCCGCGGGGTCTACGAAGTCCATGGGTCCCCTCCTAGGAGCGTCTTACCATCACGATGGTCCGGTCATCGGTCGCGGCCGCGCCCCGGGTGTGCTCCTGGAGGGCGGCGGCCAGGCCCTGGTTCAGGTCGGGAAGAGGCAGCGCGCCCAGGGTCCTGAGGGTCCGGCAGACCATCCCGAGATCGAATTCGACCCCCTGCGGGTCTGCGGCCTCGGTGATGCCGTCCGTGTACAGGAAAAGCAGGTCCCCGGCCTCCAGGCGGACGACGCCCTGGCCGTACTCGGTGCCGGGGAACATGGCCAGCGGGAAGCCCTGGGAGGCGAGCTCCTCGATCGTGCCATCCGCGCGCAGCACGGGGATGGGGTTGTGCCCGGCATTGACGTAGGCTATGGTCCTGGCCACCGGGTCGAGCAGGCCCAGGAAGGCCGTGATGAAGCGGTTGGCCGTGGTGCGCTTGCTGAGGGCCAGGCTGATCTTCTTGGCGAGGACGGCGGGATCCTCGGCGCCCTCGGTCCAGGCCTGCATGAGGGCCTGGAAGGTGGCCATGAGGAGCCCTGGGCCGATGCCCTTGCCGGAGACGTCGGCGATGGCCATCCAGGTCTTCCCGTCGGGGCCGGGCCAGAACCCGTAGAGGTCGCCCGAGACGTTCCAGCACGCCACGTTGATCCCGAAGAGCTCGAAGCCTTCCAGCTCGGGGCAGCGGTCCGGGAGCAGCCGCTCCTGGATCCTGCGGGCCACCTCCATCTCCTTCTGCATGGCCTGCTTGACGACCAGCTCCTCCAGGAGCCGGGTGGTGCGGATCTTGGCGGCGGCCATGTGGCTGACCACCGCCACCAGGCGGAGGTCCTCCTCGGTGAACGCGCCGCGCATGGGCCCGGCGTCCATGTAGATGATGCCCACCACCTCGCCGCCGTGCTCCAGGGGCACGGTCATGATGGAGGTCACGCCGCTGGACATGATCGACTGGGCCTGCGCCAGCTTGGAGTCCAGCATGGGATTGTTGATGAGGAGGGCCTCCCTGCGCTCCACGGCGGCCTCGAGCATCGTCTTCGACAGCTCGACCTGGAAGTCGTGGCCCCGCGAGCGGGACCGCGCGGCCACCTGGGTCATGGGCCCCTTCCCGTTGCGCAGGAGCACCGCGCCCCGGCCCGGCTTCAGGTAGGCGTAGAGCCGCTCCAGCAGGTCCCAAAGCATCATCTCGGTGGAGACGTCGCCCAGCATGTCCAGGCTGAGGGCGTGGACGATGTCCAGGGCCTCCTTCCAACGCCTGGCGGTGCCGGTGTCGAGCGTGCCCGGGGACGAGGACCTCAGCCGGTCCACGTCCATGAGGAAGGAGACGCTGGAGTCCAGGCCCGCGGGGATGTCCGGGCCCTCCTCGAGGCGGATGGAGAGCCGCCCGAAGATGATCTCGTCGCCCCCCCTGACCTGGCGGGGCTCCAGGATCCGGTCGCCGTTGACCAGGGTGCCGTTGCGGGAACCCAGGTCCTCCAGCATCGCCATGCCGTCCCGCCACGTCAGCCGGGCATGGTTGCGGGAGAGGCTGGAGTCCTCGAGCACCACGTCGTTGGCGGGGTCCCGGCCGATGGTGAGGGCCGCGTGCTCGCGCCCGAGTTTGACGGGGGCCCGGTCGGGTAGGCGGATCCAGAGTTCGGCCATGGGATTGCCTTTGGTGTGGCAATCTTCATGGGATTTCTTGACTTGTCAACTATGAATTATAAGTGGTTGAAGATTGGACGGTTTGACACCTATTCCGCTTTCCGGCCGGTGAACTCCCCCAGCATGATGGGCACCGCGATCTTCAGCATGAGGGTGAACACCAGGAACCCCATCGCGAAGATTCCCGCGGCCACGAGGAGCTCCGTGAGGGAGGGCCGGTAGACGTAGATGTCGCCCAGCACGTCGGGGGTGAGGCCCGGGATGATCAGCGCCATGCCCTTCTCGATGTAGACCGACGCGTAGATCAGCACGCAGCCGATGTTGAGGGTCACCCAGTTGGTGCGTGTCTTCGGTATGAGGAAGAGGAGGAAGGCGACGGCGCCCGTGAGGATGGAGGCCCAGGCGAAGGGCACCAGGCCGTTGTGGCCCTTGAGGCCGAAGAAGAGGTACCTGATGAACACCAGGTGCTCGGTGTTGGAGTAGAACTCCTTGAAGACCTCCGCGACGGTGAGCAGGAGGTTGAAACCCATGGTGTAGGCCATGAGCTCGGCCACCTTGAAGATGGCCTCGTCCTGCACCTTGAGCCGGGTGGTCCTTCGCAGGATCTGCAGGAGGATGAGCAGGATCGCGGGGCCCGAACAGAAGGCCGAAGCCAGGAAGCGCGGCGCGAGGATGGCGGAGTTCCAGAAAGGGCGCGCCGCCAGTCCGTTGTAGAGGAATGCGGTGACCGTGTGGATGCTCACGGCCATGGGGATGGAGCTCAGGACCAGGGGGATGACGACGGACTTGTTGTATTCCTTGCCCGTGTAGCTGCAGTAGAGGAGGTAGGTCACCACCGTCCAGTTGAGGAGGAGGTAGCCGTTGAGGGCGAGCACGTCCCAGGCCAGGAGGGAGCTGGGCAGGTTGAGGCGGCCCACGAAGGGGATGATGTGCCAGAACCGGTCCACCCTGCCGATGTCCACCAGGACGAAGCCCAGGCACATGACCAGGGCGCTCACGGCCAGGAGCTCGCCCAGGAGCGTGATCTCCTTGATGGGGCCCCAGTGGTAGACGTAGGCGGGGATGACCAGCATGATGGCCGCCGCGGCCACGCCCACCAGGAAGGTGAAGTTGCCGATGTAGAAGCCCCAGGACACCTGGTCGCGCATGTTGGTGACGATGAGGCCCTCGCGCACCTGGCCCGCGTAGGCGAAGCCGCCCAGCGCCATGAGAAGCAGGAGGAAGGCGACCCAGGCGTAGTAGTAGCGGTCCCCCTTGAGGACGAGCGGGAGGCTGTCGATGGTGAAATGGCCGAACGTCCGCAGCGTCTCCATGGCCTCACACCCCGTAGAAGTAGAAGAATTTCGGTTGGGTATTGAGTTCCCCCTTGAAGACGAAGACCCGCTTGTTCTCGAGGATGTAGCGGATCTCGCTCTTCGGGTCGGCCAGGTTGCCGAACTTCCGGGAGCCTGTGGGGCACACCTCCACGCAGGCCGGGTAGAGGCCCTTGCGGGTGCGCTGGATGCAGAAGGTGCACTTCTCCACCACGCCCTTGGGGCGCGGGCGGTTGCCCAGGTAGTGCGTCTCGGGGTTGAGGTCGGCCGGCTGCACCGTGGGCTCGCCCCAGTTGAAGTGGCGGGCTCCGTAGGGGCAGGCCGCCATGCAGTAGCGGCACCCGATGCACCAGTTGTAGTCGATGACGACGATGCCGTCCGGGTCCTTCCAGGTGGCGCCCACGGGGCAGACCTTCACGCAGGGCGGGTTCTTGCACTGCTGGCACTGGACGGGCATGTAGAAGTGGCCTTCCTGGGGCACCTCCTCCGGGTTGTAGTAGGCGTCCGCCGCCTCCAGGTCGACGCCCTTCTCCTTTTCCATCTGCAGGACCCGGATCCACTGGATCTCTGGGCTCCGGGACGGGTTGTTCTCCTGGACGCAGGCATGGACGCAGCGGCGGCAGCCGATGCACCGGGAGAGGTCCAGGGCGTAGCCGAAGACCACGCCCTGCATCGCGGGCTCCTTGCCGATGCGGATCTTCTTCCCGTACCTGCGCTCGGCCTCCGCTTCCAGGCGCTTGATGATCCTGTCCAGCTCGTCCCTGGAGAGCTCGCGGAAATTGTGCTGGAGGAAGGCCTCCATGCCCTCCCTGCCGCAGCCCGTGGCCAGGGCTCCCGCCACCGCGGCCAGGGCGCCGCCAAGGAAGGCGCGCCGGGAACCGGCGGGCCGGAGGCCCCGTCTCGTCATGCGCAGGGACCGGCTGGTAGCGTCGCTCATCGTCTTCTCCGGTTCGGGGGGGATCATCTGCGGGCCCTGATCTGGTCAGGCGGCACCGGCGGCGGCAGGGGCCTGAGGGCCTTGAAGCGAGGCGAGTGGGGGTTGTGGCAGTGGACGCAGAGGAGGTACTGCTTGGCGCCGTTCCAGCTCCCGGTGCGCTTGCCGTGGACGCCCACGCGCCAGTCCCGGAGCTTGTCGCCGTGGCACTGGCCGCAGAGCAGGTAGGAGGCCGTGAAGTCGAGCTTCTCGCCGTTCACCAGGTGGAGCCGGTCGCGGTCCTTGAGGTCGTGGCAGTCCAGGCACCAGCGGCTTTCGGGCCCGTGCCGGAGCTCGATGTCGGCATGCATGCCCTCCAGGGGCCGGCGCTTGGGATTGGGCGCCAGGGCCTTGGGATCGTGGCAGGAGGAGCAGGGGAAGATGCCGTCCGAGAAGGGCGGGGGCGGCGCCTGGAAGTCACGGTGGTCCACCACCGGCGAAGCCGGCGGCGTGGCCCGGAGCAGGGTGCCCATGGCCAGCAGTCCCGACAGGATCGGCCGCAGGGCGCGCGGGGCGGATGAGGGCATTTCGTCTCCTCGGACAGGGGCCATGTCGTGCCAGGGCCGGACCCGGTGGCGGGCCCGCGAAGAAGGACGTTTCCGGGAACGGGGGCCCCTGGATGGAAGCCTGGATTGAGAATGAGTGCATGAACTATCCCATGTGTCCCGGGGTTGTCAATTGCGGAGTATCGGATCTTTTTTGAACAGGATGATGTTTGAACATTCATATGTGCCGTGCATCACTAGGAGCTGTATTACCCAGGGGCAGGTTCCGATGACGGGGTCCCCGATTCATGGGGAAAGGCCCGGATCCGAGCCCAAGCACCCTTCCCGACATGGGCCCTTGACGCAGGGAACCGGGGGATCAGAAATAAAGGCGTTTCCAATCTCAAATAAACAATCGTTCCCCGGGGTGGCCACCCTGGTCGGCGGTTCCATCGACACCTCCAGCGAACTCCTTGCCCGGCTGGTCTCCCTGGAGGCGCGGGTCGCGGCCCTGGAATCCGGGCGGGCCTGCCTCATCCTCGGCGGGGGGCTTCCTCCTGCGGCCGCTCACGGATTCCGGGATCCTCGCAGCGCCGGCGGGGATCGCCGAAGGGCTCGGCTACGCCGGCTTCTGGGCGTAAGGGGCGCACCGCTCCGGCCTCAAGGTGCTTCCGCCGGCCCTCGCCGCCCTCGTCGCGGCGCGCACGGCCATCCTGGTGTCCCTCGGCACGGGCTGCGCTCCGGGGCGTCTCCGGCTCGAGGGTCAACCTCTCTCCGCGGCAAGGACGTCCCTGACGGCCGCTACGGCCACGGCAACGTCGGCCTCCGTGGTGCGCCAGTTGCAAACGGAGATGCGCATGCACCGCCGGCCGCGCCAGGTGGTGCCGCCCACAAAGACCCTGCCGGTGCCCACGATCTCCGCGATGATCCGGTCGGTGTGGGCGTCGTGGTCCTCCTGGCTGGCGCCGGGACGGGGATCCGGGAAGCGCAGGAGTCCCTGGTTGATCACGGGTTCCCACATGACCTCGGCCCCCTCGAGGGCCCCCATTCCGGCCACCAGGGCCCGGGCGTGGAGGCAGCACCGGTCCACCAGGGCCGCCACGCCGCTCCGCCCCAGTTCGCGGATGGCCGCGTAGGTGGCCACGCCCCGTCCGCGCCGGGACCATTCCGGGTTCCAGTCGAAGGGGTCGCGGGCCTCTTCGGCATGGGTGAGATAGCTGGCGCGCATGGACATGGAAGCCCGGTGGGCGGATCCGGCCGCCACGAAGGCGTAGCCCGAGTCGTAGGGTACGTTCAGCCACTTGTGGCCGTCGGTGGCCCAGGAATCGGCGCCCTCCACGCCCTCCAGGAGATGGCGGTGGATCGGGCTGGCGTTGGCCCACAATCCGAAGGCGCCATCGACGTGGACCCAGGCTCCAAAGGCGCGGGCGATGGAGATGAGCTCCCGGAAGCGGTCGAAGGCGCCCATGTTGATGTCGCCCGCGCAGAGCAGGACGATGGCCGGGTCCGGGCAGGACGCCAGGGCCCGCTCCAGGGCGGCGGGCTCGACCTGGCCCCGGTCGTTCACCTCCAGGTTCCGGGCGCAGTCGGTGCCCAGCCCCAGGAACCGGAGAACGCGCAAGACGGAGCCGTGGGCGTGGCTGTTGCAGAGCACGCGGATGGGGGGCGCGCCCGCGAGCCCCATCCGCTCGACGTCCCAGCCCCGGGCCGAAAGCACCGCGTTCCGGGCGGCGGCGAGGCACGTGAAATGCGCCATCTGGCAGCCGGTGGTCAGGGCGAAACTGGCGTCCGGAGGCAGCCCCAGGAGCTCCTTGAGCCAGGCGCCGCACACCTCCTCGATGACCGCCTCCGCCGGGGAGCAGGCGTAGAGGGCCGCGTTCTGGTCCCAGGCGGACGTGAGCCAGTCCGCGGCCAGGGCCGAGGGCACGGAGCCCCCGATGACCCAGGCGAAGAACCGTCCGCCTGCGCTGCCCAGGAGGCCGCCCTCCACGCCCGCCGCCAGCTCGTCGATCACCTGCTCGGGATCGGTGGCGCACGGAGGCAGGGGACCCGCCAGGCGGTCCCGCAGCTCCTCGAGGGTCCGGGTTGCGCCCACGGGGGCCGTCGCCAGGGACCGGAGGTAGGCCACCGAATGCCGCAGGGCGGCCTCCAGGGCGGGCTGGTCGGGATTCGCGCTCTCCATGGTGCACCTCCGGGGGAAGGGCAAGCATGGGGCAGGGGGGGCCCGGAGGGCGACCCGATTCTTGCGGGGTGCCGATCCCTTTCCTGGCATCTCCGGAAAAGAGTGTTAGCTTTGTGCCATTCAAATTGTCCATACCTGGGAGGTCCCAATGGCAGGCACGTCGATGCGGTCCTATTTCCAGTCCTTGGCAGGCAAGGTGTTCGGCACCGCCATGATCCCCGTGGCCGGCTTCCTCGTCCTCATCGCGGCCTACATGCTGCCGACGGTCCACTCCCTCCTGCTGGGCGCCAAGAAGGAGGGGCTCCGGAACGTGGTCGAAAGCGCCCAGGCCCAGGTGGCGGGCCTGGCGGCCGAGGCAAAGGCCGGGCGAATGAGCCAGGAGGAGGCCCAGAAGCGGGCCAAGGAACTGGTGAACGCCATCCGGTTCGCCGACAAGAATTACGTATTCATTCATGGGCCCAACCACACGATCCTGGTCCTGCCCCTGGCCAAGCAGCTTGAGAACAAGCCCTCGAACGAGCTTCCCGCGGCCACCTTGGGGATAGTCAAGGCCCTGCGGGAGGCATCGAGCGTGCCCGAAGGGGGCTTCTACGACTACCCCTACGGCAAGCCCGGCAAGGAGGGCCTCTTCCCGAAATCGGCCTTCGCCAAGCGCGTGCCGGACTGGGACTGGGTGGTGGGCGCCGGGATCTACGTGGACGACGTCAACGCCGAGATGTGGCGCATCTCCTTCGCGCTCCTGGGCGGCGCCCTGGTGGTGGCCGCACTGGCGGCCTACATCTCCCGCAACCGCTCCCGGGCCATGGTCAGGCCCCTCCTCCAGCTGGTCCAGGGCCTGCGCGACAGCGACCTCTCCAAGCGCATCGACGTGGCCACCAAGGACGAGATCGGCGAGGCCGCGGACGCCTTCAACGGCTACAACGGAAAGATGCGCACGACGGTGCGGGACATCGCCAGCTACGCCGAGCGCGTGGCCTCGGGCAGCGCGGAGCTGGCCGCCACCTCCCAGGAAATGGCCCGGGCGGTCCACGACATCGCCCGGGTCAGCGAGGAGCTCAAGGGCGCCGGGGACCAGGTCTCCCAGGCCATGAAGAGCCTGAGCGCCAACGTCGAGACCATGCGGGAGCGCACGGGCCAGACCTCGGCCCAGTCCGACAGGGCCGTGGAGGACACCGCCCGGGGCGCCGAGGCGGGGCAGGGCGCCGCCCACGGCATGGAGGAGATCCGGGAGGCCACGAGCCAGGTCGTCAAGGCCGTTCAGGTGATCCAGGACATCGCGCGCCAGACCAACCTGCTGTCCCTGAACGCCGCCATCGAGGCGGCCAAGGCCGGCAGCGCGGGCAAGGGCTTCGCCGTGGTGGCCGAGGAGGTGCGCAAGCTCGCCGAGCGGTCCCGCTCCGCGGCGCTGGAGATCGCCGAGCTCAACCAGCGCACCCAGGACGCCGTCGCAGGCGGGGTGGAGGGCGTCAAGGTCAGCGTGGACAACCTGCGGGCCATCGGCGAGCGCATCACCGGCATCGCCGCCAGCATCCAGGAGATCGGCAGCCTCAGCCGGGCCCAGGAGGAGACCAGCCGCGACGTCGCCCAGCGCATGGCCCACACCGCCCAGGGCCTCGCCCAGAACGCGTCGGCCACCCAGGAGCTGTCCGCGACGGTTTCGGAGATCACCAAGACCTCCGACGACCTCGCCGGCGTGGCCGAGGGGCTCCGCCACGTGGTGGACGGGTTCAAGGTATAGGGGCAGCCTAGATTTCGCCCCGGATCACCTTCTTGAAGGCGTCCATCTCGCCCTTGGCGATGGGCCGCGCCGGCACGCCGCCCCAGGTCTCGCCCGCCCCGACCCGGCTTCCGGGCAGGACCACGCTCTCGGGGAGGATGACGGCGTCGTCGCCGATGATCACGTCCCCCATGACGCAGCAGGCCAGTCCCAGGGTGGCGCGGTGGCCCACGACGACCGGGGCCACCACCAGGTTGCCGCCCCCGCCGTAGTGGGCGAAGATCCGCACGCTGCCTCCGATCACGGCGTCGTCGCCCACGGTGATGAGGGAGGGGTCGCTGATGTACTCGGTATTGATGAAGGCGTGGCGGCCGATCGTCATGCCCATGGCCTTCAGGAACCAGACGCCGTAGGGGGTGAGGGTCACGAAGGGCATGAAGGTGAAGCGCACCAGGTAGAAGAGGCCGTTGTGCAGGAACCAGGGGACGGCGTCCAGGGTGTAGTAGCCGCCCTTGTAGGGCTTCACCCGGGTGGGCAGGACCTTGTTGTAGGCCGCCACCACCACCAGGAGGGCCATGCCGAAGACGAACCAGGCCAGGGCCACGGCGAAGCCCCGCAGGAGCCAGGCGGGGATGGAGGGCAGGCGGGACGCCCACCCGACCAGGAGGTGGGTCAGGGCCAGGGCCGGGGCCAGGGCGGCGCCCAGGGCCGTGGCCGCGAGGAGGTAGAGCAGGAGCACCACCACGGCGTAGCTGGTGCGGGCATAGCGGCGGAGGAGGGTCTCGAAGACGTTGCGCGAAGGGGCTGACTTCGCGTGGCCGATGGGGTCGCGCATGGGGATTCCTGAGGTGGGGAGAGGCGTGCCATTATGCGGCCGCCCCGCCCCCTCCACAAGGGGCCCTATTCCTTCCGGCGGATCCCGGCGTGGGCCTGGAACTCCTCCTCGACCTTCTCCACGTCCGGGGAGTTGAAGAGGACGAGGTTCCTCAGGTGGATGTAGCTCTCCAATCCGTCGATGGTGGAGAACTCCATGCCGAAGCCCAGCGGGTTCTCCGCGGCGACGACGCCGGAGGTGCGGATCTCCACTTCGCCCTCGACCAGCGAGATCACCGCCTGGCAGGGCGTGCCCACGGGGTGGCGCTCCGCGGTGAGCACGAGCATGCCCTTCATGCTGAGGTCCTTGACGCGGGCACCTTCGACGGGCCTCCCGTCGACGGCGATGCGCACCTCGAAGGTGATGGGCACCCTGGTGAATTCTCGCTTCTCGGAGTCGGGAGTCATGGCGGCGTCCTCGCAGGCTCTAGGATACCTTCGGAGCGGGCCCCAGGGTGGAACCTTCGATGAGGGCCACCGGAACGATCGTTTGGTGGACCGTATCCTTGCCAATGGCGGCCAGGGCCAGGGACACCGCCTGGTGGGCGATGGCCGGGATGTCCTGGGCCACGGAAGCCAGGCCGGGGTGCAGCTCCACGAGCCCGTCGAAGCCCAGCACCGACACCTGGCCTGGCACCTGGACCCCCTGGTCCGCCAGGGCCCCCAGGGCTCCCACGGCGATCTCGTCCGTGGCGCAGAACACCCCGGTCGGGCGGTGCCCCTGGCGCCAGGCGTCCCGCATGAGGCGGTAGCCGCCCAGGACCGAGGCCTCGCCCTTCACCGTCGCCGCCCGGATTCCCGGGAGGCTGGACCCGGCCAGCACGGACGTGAACCCGTTGGCGCGGTCCTGGGCCCACTGGACTTCGCACTCGACGGTCAGGTGGAGCAGGTTCCGGTGGCCCAGGGAAAGCAGGCTGTGGGCCGCAAGGCGGCCGCCGCCCATGTCGTCGGGGGCCACGCAGGAGATGCCGGGATGGTGCCCGATGAGCACCGCCGGCACGCCCCGCTCCCGGAGCTGCTCCAGGCGCCCGTCGACCCCGTCGCTGTTGAAGACCAGCACCACGTCGAAGCGGGTGCGCACGCCGCTGATGTCCTCGGGCAGCTCCACCACCTGGGTGGCCCGCACCTGCATCTCCCGCAGGAGCGCCCGCCAGATGAGGTTGAAGTAGGGGGAGAGCCGGTTCTCGCCCGCCCCCACCCAGATGCCCAGGGTGTGCTTGGTGCGCATGGAGAGTTCGCGGGCGATGGGGTCGGGCTCGTAGCCCAGGCGCTTCATCACCGCCAGGACGTTCTTGCGGGTGGTCTCGGCCACGGTGGACTTGCCGTTGATGACCCGGCTCACGGTGCCCTTGGATACGGCGGCCTGGCGCGCGATTTCACCGATGGTGATCTTCATGGTCTTCCCATGCGGAGGGCGGTGTCCGCGGCACCATAGAGGCTCACGTCGTAATCCCGGACGATGTGGACGGGCGTGGCCCGGGTGATCCCGTCGAGGTGCTCCCGGTAGTTGCGGTCGAACGCCGACATGAAACGCCGGCCGTCCAGGAGGAGCCCGGCGTTCTTGGAGGCGATGCCCCCGGCCAGGAAGATCCCGCCCGTGGGGAGGAAGGCCACGCAGAGCTCGGCGCAGACCCGGGCGTAGAGCTCCACGAAGAGTTCCATGGCCCTGCGGCAGGCCGGGTCCCCCGGCTCCGCCGCGATGGCCCCGGGGCGCAGGGCCTCGGGCAGGGCGAGGATGGCCGCGGAGGCCGGGGTCGCGGGAAAGCGCCCCGATTCGGCCAGGAACCGGTGGAGGGCCGCGATGCCGGGGCCCGACACGGCCGTCTCGGCGCCCGGGGGTCCCGGGTACTTCCGGCTGAGGTGCTCCCAGAGCTCCAGCGTCTCCGGGCCGGTCATCGGCAGGCCGATGTGGCCGCCCTCGCTGGGGTGGACACGGGGCCCGTCCGTGCCGCGGGTGATGAAACCCACGCCCAGGCCCGTGCCCGCGCCGACCACCAGGACGGTGCCCTGGGGGTCGGGAGCCGGTTCAGGAGAGCTCCCGTGGGGCAGGGGGAGCAGCTGTTCCCGGTCCGCGGGGTCCAGGAGCAGGACGCCCTGGGCCACGGCCGTGAAGTCGTTCACGAGCATCACCGGGATGCCAAGCTCTGCTTCCAGGGCGGGGCCATCGATATCCCAGGCGGCGTTGGTGAGCTGGATCCTGCCGTCCTGCACCTGGCCGGCGGCGGAGACGCAGAAGGCCACCGGCGGCCCCAGCCCGGCGCAGCCGTCCAGGAAGCTCCGGAGCGGCCCCAGCAGGGAGGTCGCGGCGGCGGTGCTGAAGGCCGCCTTGCGCAGCATCCGGACCCGGCCCGGGCTCCCGGCCAGGAGGGCCAGGGTCAGGTTGGTTCCCCCCACGTCCGCGGCGAGGACGATCCGTTCCGGGCTTGCGGTGGGCATTGCAGCCTCCTGAAAAACAAGGCACTAAATTTTTCTTGTTGACAACCCTACCTTGATTGGCCAAACATTGCGTGACTTCTTTGTAACCGGTTTCATCCCCTGAGCGCTAGGGTGAATTCTCACCCGCATAAGCAGACGGCCAACGGGCCTTCTTTTTCGTCCGAACTTTGTAACCGGTTGCAGCCATTCCTTCCGACTAGAGTAGCTGAGCAAATCAGTCAAGCACACCCGGGCGCGCCCAAAAGGACACGAATCATGACCTCGCAGTTCACGGAAGACCAGGGCACCCGCCGGGCCGAATGGTGGCGGGGAGCCTCGATCTACCAGATCTACCCCCGGAGCTTCCAGGACACCAACGGCGACGGCGTCGGGGACCTGCCGGGAATCACCGCGCACCTGCCCTACATCGCCGACCTGGGCATCGAGGCCATCTGGATCTCCCCCTTCTTCACGTCGCCCATGCGGGACTTCGGCTACGACGTGTCCGACTACCGCAACGTCGACCCCATCTTCGGGAATCTGGCCGACTTCGACGAACTGGTGGCCAAGGCCCACGCCCTGGGCCTGAAGGTGCTCATCGACCAGGTGCTCTCCCATTCCTCCGACCAGCACCCCTGGTTCAAGGAGAGCCGCTCCAACCGCACCAACGCCCGCAGCGACTGGTACGTGTGGGCGGACCCCAGGCCGGACGGGTCCCCGCCCTCCAACTGGCAGTCCGTCTTCGGCGGGGCCGCCTGGGGCTGGGAGCCGCGCCGGCGCCAGTACTTCCTCCACAACTTCCTGGAGTCCCAGCCGGACCTCAACTTCCACTGCCAGGCCGTGCAGGACCAGATGCTGGAGGAATGCCGGTTCTGGCTGGAGCGCGGGGTCGACGGGTTCCGCTTCGACGCCTGCAACTTCCACTTCCACGATCCGCAGCTCCGCAACAATCCGCCGGCCCGCGGCAAGGCCCTGGAGGTCTCCTCGGTGCGCCCCGGGAACCCCTACGGCATGCAGGTGCACCGCTACGACAAGACCCGGCCCGAGAACCTGCCCTTCCTGCGCCGCCTCCGGGAGCTGCTGGACGCGTACGGCGCCGTGAGCGTGGGCGAGGTGGGCGACGAGGACTCCCTGGTGACCATGGCCGAGTACACCGGCGGGGGCGACAAGCTCCACATGGCCTACGGCATGCACCTGCTCACCGACGAGTTCAGCGTGGCGCGCATCCGCGGGGCCGTCGAGGCCTTCGAGAAGCGGGTGAAGCAGGGCGGAGGCTGGGCCTGCTGGTCCCTCTCCAACCACGACTGCGTACGGGTTGTGACCCGGTGGGGCAACGGCACCCAGGATCCGGCCTTCCCCAAGGTGCTCCTGGCCATGCTGGGCTCCCTGCGCGGCACCTTCTGCGTCTACCAGGGCGAGGAACTGGGCCTCACCGAGGCCGTGGTGCCCAAGAACCGCCTCACCGACCCCTACGGCATCGCCTTCTGGCCCGACTTCAAGGGCCGCGACGGCTGCCGCACCCCCATCCCCTGGACGCCCGAGGCGCCCTTCGGGGGCTTCTCCGGCGTGGACTCGTGGCTGCCCATGCCCGCCGAGCATCTGGCCAGGGCCGTGTCCCTGCAGGCCGAGGCACCGGGCTCCGTGCTCGACTTCTACCGCACGTTCCTGGCCTGGCGCCGCCGCCAGCCCGCCCTGCGCGAAGGCTCCATCACCTTTTCCCGGGCCCCCGAACCCCTTCTGGTCCTGCGGCGGGAGAGCCCGGGGCAGTCGATCCTCGCCGTCTTCAACCTCGGGCCCGTCCCGGCCGAGTTCACCCTTCCTCCGCACATCGATCCCCTCCACGGCCATGGCCTGGAACCCGCCCAGCTCCACGGGCGGCGACTGGGCCTGCCTCCCTGGGGCGGATTCTTCGGGCAATCACGCCCCGCAACCCAGCAGTAACCCCAACCACTGCCGCATATGCGGCATCTTCAAGGAGCCAATCCCATGAAGAACAAACTCTACCTGGCTGCGCTGCCGCTGGCTCTCGCCTGCGGGACCCTGGCCGCCCAGGACACCTTCGACCTTCACGGCTACATGCGCTCCGGCGTCGGCCGTTCCTCCAACGGCGGTGAGCAGGTCTCCTTCTTCCTCGCCAACACCGGGGGCTCCCCCACCGGCGGCCCCGGCTACCGGCTCGGCAACGAGACCGACAACTACCTCGAGCTGGCCTTCGACGTGCGCGCCTACGACAAGGGCGAGGAATCCTTCAAGCTGCACTTCCGCCCCTCCTTCCGCGGCTACTACCAGGTGCGCGACGCCTCGGCCGACGCCGGCGGCGATGTGGACAACAGCAAGGCCGGCAACCAGACCCAGCAGGTTTGGGTCCGTGAGGCCTGGGGCGAGGCCTCCGGCATCTTCGGCAAGAGCCAGTTCTTCAAGGACGCCACCCTGTGGGCCGGCCGCCGCTTCTACATGCGGCAGGATCTCCACCTCCGCGACCAGTGGTACTGGAACGACAGCGGCGACGGCGTCGGCATGGAAGGCATGAACCTGGGCTTCGCCAAGTTCCACTACGCCTTCATCCAGCATGATTCCGGCAACATCACCAGCGACTGGAACAACGGCGCCATCCGCGGCCAGCTCGCCCCCTACAGCCAGTGGGTCGGCGGCAGCGGCCACTTCGTGATCGGCTCCCACGACCTGCGCATGAGCGACATCAAGCTCTGGCAGGGAGGCAGCCTGACCCTGGGCTACCAGTACAACGACGCCCACGGCGACGCCAAGGCCGACGCCGCCGGCATGAACAACAAGGGCACCCAGTACAGCCTGATCTACAACCAGTCCAACGTCCTCGGCGGCGACAACCGCGTCTACGCCACCTACGGCAACGGCAACACCTTCTGGAACTGGTACAACCCCGAGGTGAAGACGGAGAACACCTGGTGGATGGTGATGGACGCCCTCTACTTCAAGCCCGTGCAGAACGTCGAAGTGGCCGCCACCGCGATCTACCGCAAGCAGAACGGCAAGAACTCCATGGCCGGCAACACCAACACGTGGCAGTCCGTGGGCGTGCGCCCGATGTACTTCTTCACCAAGCACTTCTCCATCGCCGCCGAACTGGGCTACGACAAGCTGAAGTTCGACAACGAGAAGGAGGACCGGCACCTCTTCAAGGAGACCCTCGCCCTGCAGTGGAGCCCCCAGGCCTCCTTCTGGAGCCGTCCCTCCATCCGCATCTTCGTGACCCGCGGCCAGTGGAACCAGAACGCGAACAGCTGGAACAAGGTCGGTGAAGGCCACTTCGGCGCCGACACCCAGGGCGTGACCTTCGGCGCCCAGATCGAAGCCTGGTGGTAAAAGGGGACTGACGGATGGAACGCCTCCCCTTCGGCATCTTCGCAAGCCGTCCCCGGCGCGGGAATCCGCGCCGGGGGCCGAAGGGAGGCTCCATGCGCCTGACCTGGCTCCTCGCAACGACACTCGGTCTCGTGGGCCCGCTGGGATGCGCGGGGGGTGGGGGGGGAACCTCGGCCCCCGCGTACCCGGCGGACACCTCGACCATCGCCCCCGGCCAGCAGCTGGAGAACGCCCCGCGCTGGTACGACGACGCGATCATCTACCAGGTCTGGGTCAAGAGTTTCGCCGACGGCATCTACAACGACGGCATCGGCGACCTGCCCGGCCTCCAGGGCAAGCTGGACTACCTCCAGTCCCTTGGCGTCAACACCATCTGGCTGTCCCCCATCTTCGAGTGCGCCTACAAGGGCGCGAACATGCATGGGTACGACACCACCGACTACTACGCCGTCAACAACCGGTTCGGCCTGAAGTCCGACCTGAAGAACCTCATCGACGCCACGCACGCCCGCGGCATGCGCATCATCTTCGACTTCGTCCCGAACCACACCTCGGCGTCGCATCCCTGGATGGACGACCCGCTCAAACGGAACTACTACGTCTGGCAGTCCACCCTGCCTTCGGGCTGGGGCTTCCCCTGGGGCGGGGGCACGTCCTCGGACGTCTGGAAGGAATACGAGGGCGCCTTCTACTACAGCGCCTTCTCCGGCGACGCGGACCTGAACTACTACAATCCCGAGGTGCGCTCCACCATGCAGGCCGTGGAGAGCTACTGGCTGGACCGCGGGTTCGACGGCATGCGGGTGGATGCCGTGCGCTACCTCTGCGAGTCGGGGCCCGGCAGGGCCGCCGACACGCCCGACACCCACGCTCGGCTCCAGGAGTTCCGGTCGGTGATCGACGGCTACCTGGCGCCCGGCAACGCCCACCCCCGTCCCGGCGGGGACGCCGCCAGGTACAGCGGCAAGATGATGATCGCCGAGGCCTGGACCAACGACGCCGCGGGCGTCGCGCCCTACTACGGCAACGGGGCGAACGAGTTCCACCTGTGCCTGGACTTCAGCGCGCCCTGGGCGGTCTTCAACGCCATCAACGGCCCGGACGCCACGAGGCTGACCTCCCTTTGGGAGTACGAGCGGGACACCTACCCCGCGGGCTTCCGTTCCGCCACCTTCGATTCGAACCACGACAACGTGATCTCCCGGCCCGGCACCCAGTACGCCGCCAGCCGCCCCAGGATCGTCCTGGCCGAGGCGCTGAACCTCCTCTCCCCCGGCACCCCCATCATCTACTACGGCAACGAGGTGGGCATGACGGGCGCGTCGGGCACGGACCTGAACCTGCGCGGGGCCATGGACTGGGCGGCGGTGACCGCCCAGACCGCACAGCCGGATTCCATCCTGAGCTGGGTCAAATACCTGAACAAGGCCCGCGCCGCCTATCCCGCCCTGCGGGGCAGCTACGCGACCCTCGCCACCGACCTGGGCCCCTCGAAGGTCCTCGCCTACATCCGGTCCGCCGGCGCCGAGCGCGTGGTGGTGGTGGCCAACCTCACGCCCACGGTCCAGACGGCGGTGCTCACGAACCTCACGACCAGCGGCGTGGCCGCGGGCGCGACGGTGGCGGCCATCCTGGGCGATACGAAGTCTAATAATTCATTGACTGGCACCCAGTACACCGTGAGCGCGCTGCCGCCCTACGGGGTGCGCGTCCTCCACATGGGCGGGGACACCTTCAAGGGCAACCTTCATGGCGATATCCAGTAACCGGTTCTAGACTCTTTACCGCATTCCCACCTCTCCACTCACCTGGAAGCAACCTCATGGGCGATCTCCAAATCAAAGCACTGAAAAAGGCCTATGGCGACGTGATGATCCTCCAAGGCCTGGACCTGGACATCCACGACGGGGAGTTCATCGTCTTCGTCGGCCCCTCGGGCTGCGGCAAGTCCACCCTCCTGCGCTGCATCGCGGGCCTCGAGGAGATCACGTCCGGGGAGCTTCACATCGGGGGCAAGCTGGTCAACGACGTGCCGCCCTCCAAGCGCGGCATCGCCATGGTCTTCCAGAGCTACGCCCTCTACCCCCACATGACCGTGGCCGAGAACATGGCCTTCGGCCTCAAGCTGGCCGGGGCGTCCAAGCAGGAGATCTCGGCGGCCGTGGCCCGGGCCGCGGCCATCCTCCAGATCGAGCCCCTCCTGGACCGCAAGCCCAAGGCCCTCTCCGGCGGCCAGCGCCAGCGCGTGGCCATCGGCAGGGCCATCGTCCGCAAGCCGGACGTCTTCCTCTTCGACGAGCCGCTTTCCAACCTGGACGCCGCGCTGCGGGTGCAGATGCGGGTGGAGCTCAGCAGGCTCCACCACGAGCTGAAGACCACCATGGTCTACGTCACCCACGACCAGGTGGAGGCCATGACGCTGGCCAACCGCATCGTGGTGATGAACAAGGGCCTCATCGAGCAGGTGGGCACGCCCCTGGAGCTCTACCACAAGCCCGCCAACCTCTTCGTGGCCGGTTTCATCGGCTCGCCCAAGATGAACTTCCTCCCCTGCACCCTGGTGTCGGCCCAGGAGGGCTCCACCCTGGTGAGCCTCACGGACGGCACCTCCATCCGCGTGCAGGCGAAGTCCCATGGCCTGGCGCCGGGCTCGCCGCTGACCCTGGGGATCCGCCCGGAGCACCTCCTGGCCTCCAAGCAGGGCGTGGAGGGCGCCGCGCCGGCCCACATCCAGCTGGCCGAACACCTGGGGGACATCACCTACCTCTACGTGGTCGCCCCGAGCTGCCCCGAGACCCTCACCGTGAAGTCCGATCCCGACAATCCCCTCACCACGGGCGACAGCGCGTTCCTGACGTTCCCCGCGGAGCACTGCTACCTGTTCGACGCATCCGGCAAGGTCCTTCCGAAGGACTGAGCCCCCTCCATCCACATCCCATCACCAAGGAGAATCCCGTGAGCACGCACTCGAAAATCGCCAGGCTGGCCACCGCGGCCGCGCTGGTCGTGGCCGGCGGCATCAGCGCGCTGACCGCCGCGGCCCCCAAGGGCCCCCTGACCATCTGGATCAACGGCGACAAGGGGTACAAGGGCCTGCAGAAGGTGGGCGACGACTTCACCAAGAAGACCGGCATCAAGGTCGTCGTCGAGCACCCCGAGGACGCCCCGGGCAAGTTCCAGCAGGCCTCCAGCGAAGGCAAGGGTCCCGACATCTGGATCTGGGCCCACGACCGCGTCGGCGAGTGGATGGCGGGCGGCCTCCTCACCGAAGTGCGCCCCAACAAGAAGTTCAAGGACGGCGTGGTGCCCATGGCGTGGGAAGCCTTCACCATCCAGGGCAAGACCTGGGGCTACCCCCTCTCCATCGAGGCCGTGGGCCTCATCTACAACAAGGCCCTGGTGCCCGAGCCCCCCAAGACCTGGGACGAGGTGTTCGCCATCGAGAAGAAGCTCAAGCCCCAGGGCAAGCACGCCATCCTCTGGGACTACAACAACACCTACTTCACCTTCCCCATGCTGCAGGCCTGGGGCGGCTACGCCTTCAAGCGCCGTCCCGACGGCACCTATGACGCGCGCGACACGGGCGTGAACAACGCCGGGGCCGTCAAGGGCGCCGCCATCCTGGACAGGCTGATCAAGGAGGACGTCATGCCTCCCGAGGCGGGCTACGCCGAGATGGAGACCGCCATGGCCGAAGGCAAGATCGGCATGATGATCAGCGGCGCCTGGGCCTGGGACAACGTGGCCAAGGCCAAGATCAACTACGGCGTCGCCAAGCTCCCCGCCGTGGACGGCAAGCCCTCCCGGCCCATGGTCGGCATCACCGGCGCCATGATCCCCAAGGCCAGCAAGAACCCCGCCATCGCCAAGGAGTTCATCGAGAACTGGATGCTCGTCCCCGCCGGCCTCAAGAAGATCAACGCCGACGTGGCCCTGGGCGCCCCCGCCAACCTGGAGTTCTTCAACCAGATCAAGGGTGATCCCCGCGTCCAGGCCACCATGGCCAGCGCCAAGGACGGCGTCATCATGCCCAACAACCCCGAGATGGGCCGCTTCTGGGCCGCCATGCTCAGCGCCCTGGGCAGCATGACCGACGGCCGCCGGAGCCCCAAGGAAGCCATGGACGCCGCCGCCAAGCGGATCCTCGCCAAGTAGGCTCATCCCAGGGCGGGGGGCCGCAAGGCCTCCCGCCCGTTTCCGCGGACACGACGAAATGACCCTCCCACCCGCCATCCGACGCAACCTGGGCCGAGCCTTCCTGGCCCTGCTCGTCGTCGCCGCGCTGTTCCTCGTCACCGTCATCTACGCGACGGGCGAGGCGCTCCTGGCCGGCACCTTCCTGGTCATCATCGCCCTCGCCGCCTGGATCTACCTCTCGAAGAAGACCTATGCATACCGGTACCTGTTCCCCGGCATCGCGGCGGCCATCATCTTCGTGGTCTTCCCGGTCATCTACACCATCTTCATCGGCTTCTCCAACTACAGCTCCAAGAACCTCCTCGAGTTCCCCCGGGCCACCCAGTACCTGCTGGACCAGACCTACGCGGGCGAGAGCAACACCTTCGGCTTCTCCCTGTTTCCCGACGGCGCGAAGTTCCGCGCCCGCCTCGAGGACTCCGAGGGCGGGGCCGTCTACTTCACGCCCGCCTTCGCCATGCCCGGCGACGCGCCGGTGGAAGTCAAGGCCGGACCCGAGGCGGAGGCCGGCTTCACCCCGGGCGACCCGGTGGAGCTGGGCGACATCATCGCCAACGAGGACAACCTCAAGAAGCTCACCGTGACGATGCCCAACGGCGCCAGGCTCGGCATGACCGGGCTCAGCGAATTCGCGGCGATGAAGCGCCTCTACACGCCCAAGGGGGACGGCAGCCTCCTGAACAACCAGGACGGCACCGTCATCAGGCCCAACGTCCGCACCGGCTTCTACGAGACGCCGGCCGGGGAGCAGGTGCTCCCCGGGTTCCAGGTGAAGATCGGCTGGGACAACTACAAGCGCATCTTCCTGGAGCCCAAGTACCGCGAGCCCTTCATCCGGATCTTCATCTGGACCGTGATCTTCGCCGGGCTCTCGGTGCTCTTCTCCTTCTCCCTGGGCATGGTGCTCGCGGTGATCCTGAACTGGGAGGCCCTGCGCTTCCGCAGCGTCTACCGGCTGCTGCTCTTCCTGCCCTACGCCGTGCCCGGGTTCATCTCCATCCTGGTGTTCAAGGGCCTGTTCAACAACAACATGGGCGAGATCAACCTGATACTCGACGCCATGTTCGGCATCCGTCCGGGCTGGTTCTCGGATCCCTTCCTGGCGAAGGTGATGCTGCTCATCGTCAACACCTGGCTGGGCTTCCCTTACATGATGGTGGTCTGCATGGGCCTCATCAAGGCCATCCCCATGGACCTCTACGAGGCCTCGGCGGTGGCGGGGGCCGGGCCCCTCACCAACTTCTTCAAGATCACCCTGCCGCTCATCAAGCGGCCCATGCTGCCCCTGCTGATCTCGTCGTTCGCCTTCAATTTCAACAACTTCGTGCTCATCTCGCTGTTGACCGGAGGCCGGCCGGACTTCCTGGACACCACGATCCAGGCGGGCACCACCGACATCCTCATCTCGTACGTGTACCGGAACGCCTTCGTGGACTCCGGGCAGCAGTTCGGCCTCGGGGCCGCCATCTCCACGGTGATCTTCCTGCTGGTCGCCGCCATCACCCTCGTCCAGATCCGCTACACCAGGATCGCCGACGACGAGAAGCGCTGAGGGGGAACCATGGCCATCGTAACCAACAAATCGCAGCGCTGGAGGGTGTACGCGGCCCACCTGTTCCTCGTGTGCCTCTGCGCCCTCGTCATCTTCCCGTTCCTGCTGACCATCTCCATCTCGCTGCGGCCCGGCAATTTCGCCACCGGCCGGCTCATTCCCAGGGAGATCAGCTTCGAGCACTGGCGCTTCGCCCTGGGCCTGCCCTCGGTGGGCCCCGACGGCGCCCTCGTCTCTCCCGACCTGCCCGTGCTGCGCTGGCTCTGGAACTCCATCCGGGTGGCCATGGTCTCGGCCTGCATCGGGCTCCTGCTGAGCACCACCGCGGCCTACGCCTTCGCCCGCATGCGGTTCGCCGGGAAGAAGGCCGCGCTGACGGGCCTCATGCTCATGCAGATGTTCCCCTCGGTCCTGGCCCTGGTGGCCATCCACTCCATCTTCACCCGCATCGGCAACGCCTTCCCGCTGTTCGGCATGGACAGCCTCTGGTCCCTGGTGCTGGCCTACTCCGGCGGCATCGCCCTGCACGTCTGGACCATCAAGGGGTTCTACGAGACCATCCCCGCCGAGATCGAGGAGGCCGCCACCGTGGACGGAGCCACGCCCTGGCAGGCCTTCTGGCGCGTGCTGCTGCCCATGGCCCTGCCCATCCTCATGGTGGTGTTCCTGCTGGCCTTCATCGGGGCGATCATCGAGTACCCGGTGGCCTCCATCCTGCTCCACTCCCAGAAGAACCTCACCCTGGCCGTGGGCGCCAACTCCTTCCTCTACCCCCAGAAGTACATGTGGGGGGATTTCGCAGCGGCGGCCATCCTCTCCGGCCTGCCCATCACCGTCGTCTTCATGCTGGCCCAGAAAGGCCTGATCGCCGGGCTCACCTCCGGCGGCACCAAGGGCTGAGCCGGCCCTCCCCTTCACCCCTTCCGAGGGCCGTGCCCTCGAACCTCAACCCAGGAGCCCGACATGAGCCTCCGTTCCACCCTCGTTAAGGTGTTCGCCGCCGTCGCGCTGGCCTTCGCCACCCTCTCCCCCGCCCAGGCCCAGGCTCCCGCCGCCGGCCCCAACATCACCATCCACTACCACCGCGTGGACGGCAACTACGAGAAGTGGGGCATCCACCTCTGGAAGAGCCCCAACATGCCCCTGGAAGGCGTGGAGTGGCCCACCCCCATGCCCCCCACCGGCAAGGACGCCTTCGGCGTCTACTGGACCCGGGAAGCCGCCGAGTTCAAGACCCGCACCAAGATGGTCGTCAACTACATCATCCACAAGGGCGACATCAAGGAGCAGGGCGGCAAGGACATGAGCTTCGACGGCATGACCAACAAGGAAGCCTGGGTCTGGGAAGGGGACAGCAAGACCTACTTCTCCCTGGACGAGGTCAAGGCCGGCCACCCCGAGTACAAGTAGCCGGAATTCCAAGCAACTGGGGCCGGTGGTGACCGGAAGGCCATCACCGGCCCGGCCCCTTTTCACGACCAGCGAGCCTCCCATGACCCTGCGAACCCTCTCCCACGCGTTCCGGCTTTCCCTGGCGCTCTCCGGCGCCGCGCTCCTGGCCCAGGGGGCCCCGGCCTCCGTGCCCGGGTCCTTCGCGGACAATCCGATCGTGTACTTCCTCATGACCGACCGGTTCGTCAACGCGGACCCCTCCAACGACGGCAGCTACGGCCGCAGGCGGGAGGTCCTGCCCAAGGACGACGTGGCCACCTTCCACGGGGGCGACCTCAAGGGCGTCACCCTGAAGCTCAAGGAAGGCTGGTTCAAGCAGCTGGGCGTGAACGCCATCTGGTTAACGGCGCCCTACGAGCAGATCCACGGCTGGGTGCAGGGGGGCAAGGCGGAGTTCAAGCACTACGCCTACCACGGCTACTACGCCCTTGACTACACGGTGGTGGACAGGAACCTGGGCACCCCCGCGGATCTGAAGGAGCTGATCGACACGGCCCACGCCCAGGGCATCCGCGTCCTGTTCGACATCGTCATGAACCACCCCGGCTACCTGGACCTGCAGACCGCCCGGGAACTGAAGGTGGACGTGCTCTTCGAGGGCTCGGAGAAGGCCACGCTGAAGAACTACCACAACTACATCGACTACAACAGCTTCAAGTTCCTGGACTGGTGGGGCAGGGACTGGGTGCGGGCGGGCCTTCCCGGGTACCTCGACGGAGGGCGCGACGACCTCACCATGCAGCTGGCCTTCCTCCCCGACTTCCGCACCGAGAGCAAGGACTTCGTGAAGCTTCCGAAGTTCCTCAAGAACAAGCCCGACACCCGGGCCGTGGACCTGCCCAACACGACCGTGCGGGGCTACCTGATCAACTGGCTCACCGACTGGGTGCGCACCTACGGCGTGGACGGCTTCCGCTGCGACACCGTCAAGCACGTGGAGCCCGAGGCCTGGGCGCAGCTCAAGGCCGAGGGCGTCAAGGCCCTGGCGGAGTGGAAGGCCGCGCATCCCGCCAACAAGATCGACGACGCCCCCTTCTGGATGGTGGGCGAGTTCTGGGGCGTCGGGCCCGCCAGGCACAAGATGCATTCCTTCGGCTTCGACGCGATGCTCAACTTCGACTTCCAGAACGACGAAGGGGAGTTCGCCAAGCCCGAGAAGCTCTTCGCCGGATACGCGAAGCTCCAGGCCGGCATGCCCGTCCACATGCTGAACTACCTTTCGTCCCACGACACGAAGCTGTTCGACCGGGAGAAGCTCGTGGTCGGCGGCGCCGCCCTGATGCTGGCCCCCGGCGGGGTGCAGATCTTCTACGGCGACGAGACCGCGCGGCCCGCCGGGTACGAACCCCGCACCGACTTCCAGCAGGGGACGCGGTCCGACATGAACTGGACGGCCCCGGACGCGAAGGTGCTGGCCCACTGGCGCAAGCTCGGCACGTTCCGCAGCCGCCACCTGGCCCTGGCCAAGGGCGTCCACAAGCAGCTCGGTTCCTCCCCCTACGTCTTCAGCCGCATCGACGCGCCCTCCGGGGACTGCGTGGTGGTGGCCATGGGCGCCAAGGGCGAGGCGACCATCCCCGTGGCCGGCGCCTTCAAGGACGGCGAGAGCCTCCGGGACGCCTACACGGGCCGCACCGCCACGGTGGCGGGAGGGGCCGTGAAGGTCCAGGCCGAAACCTATGTCCTGCTCGAGCGGGCCAACTAGTCAAGGAACTCCACGATGGCTTCGAAACTACCTCAGGTCGCCTATTTCTGCATGGAATACGCCCTGGAGAGCACCTTCAAGATCTATTCCGGAGGCCTGGGCATCCTCGCCGGCGACTACTTCAAGGGCGTCAAGGACCACGGCTTCCCCATGGTGGGCCTCGGCATCCGCTGGAAGCAGGGCTACGGCGAACAGCACGTGGACCCGGTCACCGGCAAGGTCTTCGACGCCTTCCGCACCGGGGACCACGGCTTCCTGGAGGACACCAAGGTCACCGTCAAGGTCGACATCAAGGGCCGCCCCGTGCACATCAAGGTCTGGAAGGTCACGTCCTACGGCGTGGACACCCTCTACCTGCTGGACACCGACCTGGAGGCCAACGACGGCGAGGCCCGCTGGATCACGGGCCAGCTCTACGGCTGGTTCGGCGAGGAGCGGGTGGCCCAGGAGATGGTGCTGGGCATCGGCGGCGTCCGGGCCCTGCAGGCCCTGAAGATCAAGCCCGACGTCTACCACTTCAACGAGGGCCACGCGCTCTTCGCCGGGTTCGAGCTCATCCGGCGGCGCATGGCTCGGGGCGCCACCTTCCAGGACGCCCTGGCCCGCACCCGGGAGGAGGTGGTCTTCACCACCCACACCCCCATCGTGCAGGGCAACGAGTCCCACCCCATCGACCGGTTCATGTACCTGGGCGCCAACCTGGGCCTGACCCGGGCCCAGCTCAAGCAGCTGGGGGGCTCGCCCTTCAACATGACCGTGGGGGCCCTGCATATGAGCCGCATCGCCAACGCCGTGGCCGAGCTGCACCGGGTCACCGCCAACGACATGTGGAAGGGCATCAAGGGCCGCTGCGAGATCATCGGCATCACCAACGCCATCCACCAGGGCACCTGGGTGGATCCGAAGATGCTGGAGCTGGCCGCCAAGGGGAGGAAGGACGCCCTCTGGAACCGCCACATGGAGAACAAGCATAAGCTCATCGCCTTCGTGGAGGCCCGCAACGGCGTGAAGCTGGATCCCGAGGCCCTCCTCATCGGCTTTTCCCGGCGCGCCGCGCCCTACAAGCGCTCCAACTTCATCTTCACGGACCGCAGCTTCATCGAGCCCCTGCTCAGGAGCGGCAAGGTTCAGATCGTCTTCTCGGGCAAGGCCCATCCGCTGGACGACAACGGGAAGGTCATCGTGGAGGACATCCTGGAGATGACCCGGCTGTATCCCGGCCGCGTGGTCTTCCTGGAGAACTACGACATGGAGATCGGCGCCCTGCTCACCCGCGGCTCGGACGTGTGGCTCAACAACCCGCGCCGGCCCAAGGAGGCCTCGGGCACCTCGGGCATGAAGGCCGCCCAGAACGGCGTGCTCAACCTCTCCATCCTCGACGGCTGGTGGCCCGAGGCCTGCGACCACGGGAAGAACGGATGGCAGTTCGGCGACGGCTTCGAGAGCGCCAGGGACGCGGTGCTGGACAGGCACGACTTCAAGGCCTTCCGCAAGGTCCTGGCCGAAGAGGTCCTGCCCACGTACTACGACCACCGGGACCAGTGGGTGGACATGATGGTCCGTTCCATCCAGGACACCCGGGAGACCTTCGGGGTCAAGCGGATGCTGGACGAGTACTACGCCCGGATGTACAAGCGCTCGTGATCGCATAGGAGGCCGCCGTGGCCAGGAACCCGTTCTTCGTTTTGGCGGCCGCCTCGGCCCTTTTATGGACCGGCTGCGGCGGGGGCGGGGGCGGCGCGTCCCTGACGACGCCCACCACCTCCATCGACGCCGACCTGGCCCAGTCCCCGGCCCCGGACGCCGCCTACCACAAGATCCCCAGCAACGACCTGGGCGCGGTGGTCAGCGGCGCCAACGTCACGTTCAACTACTGGAACCCCACGGCCTCGACGGTGGCCGTGAACCTCTACGCCAACTGGAACGACAGCCTGGGCTCCCCGGCGGCCACGGTGAGCCTGTCCAAGGGCGCCAACGCGATCTGGACCAGCGGCTCCATTCCCATCCCGGCACAGAAATACTACGTCTACAACGTCGGCGGCACCTACGTCCTGGACGCCTACGCCAAGTCCATGGCCCAGTGGGTGCACACGGGCAAGGCCTCCATTCCCGGCGACACCAAGGGCAAGGGCGCGATCCTCGACCCGGCCGGGCCCCTCCCCGACGGCGGTTGGGTGCCCTATGCCGGCACCTCCAGCTATTTCGACGGCTCCGCCATGAAGGCCCCGAACGGCTCCACGGCCCCGTACGGCTACGCCTCCGCCCGGGACGCCATCATCTACGAGGCCGGGGTGCGGGACCTCACCGTGGACCCCGCGGTCACCGGGTTCGCATCGGGCCACGCCTGGGGCACCTTCAAGGGCCTGGTGGACATGCTCCCCCACATCCAGAAGCTGGGCGTCACCCACGTGCAGCTGCTCTGCCCCCTCCAGAACTACAACTACGACCAGACCGCCGTCGGCACCCGGGAGCTCGACCCGTCCGTGACCAGCGGCGCCAACTACAACTGGGGCTACGACCCCCAGAACTACTTCACGCCCTCGGGCATGTACTCCGCCAGCCCCTCCACGCCCGCGGCCCGCATCAGCGAGCTCAAGACCCTGGTCAACGAGATCCACAAGGCGGGCATGGGCGTGATCCTGGACGTGGTCTACAACCACACCGCCAACACCTCCGTCCTGGGCGACCTCTCGGGCACCAACTACTACTACCGCACCACCAGCAGGAACGGCGCGGGCAGCCAGGACGTCATGTCCGAGCACAAGATGGTGCGCAAGCTCATCGTGGATTCCGTGAAGCACTGGGTGAACACCTACCATGTGGACGGCTTCCGGTTCGACCTCATGGGGGTGATGGACACCGGGACCATCAAGGCCGCCTACGCCGAGGCGGCCGCCGCCAACCCGAAGACCCTCTTCGTGGGCGAGGGCTGGACCGGCTTCTACTCCGGGGCCGCCGCCGACTACAACGGCGACGCCATCGCCGGGGCGGACCAGGGCAACGCCTCGGCCTTCGCGGGAATGAACATCGGCATGTTCTCCGACAGCTACCGCCAGATCTTCAAGAACGGCTACCCCAACGACGGCGCCACCGCCTTCCTCACGGGCGCGGGCCAGGCCCTGGCGGGCCTGTTCGCCAACGTCTCCGGCAAGCCGACCAATTTCACGGCGCCTTCCACCAACAACGTGGTGAACTACCTCACCTGTCACGACAACCTCTGCTACTACGACGTGCTGGCCTGCGCCACCAACGCGGCCAGGAGCCAGGACGCCACCATCCTGCAGCGGGCCAAGGTGGGCTACGCGACCCTGCTCACTTCCCAGGGCATCGCCTTCCTCCATGCCGGGGACGAGATGTTCCGCACCAAGGAGACCACGGCCGGCAAGGGCGCCCAGAACACCAAGTCCAGCACCATCCGGACCTTCGTGGACAACTCCTACAACGCCTCCGACGCCGTCAACATGGTGGCCTGGTCCAACGTCTACGCGGGCGACCCCATCACCGGAGCCTTCGCCAACTACGCCACCGCCCAGGACGGCTACAAGCTCTACGCCTACACCCAGGGCCTCATCGCCCTGCGCAAGGCCACCAACGCCTTCCGCCTCCCCGACGCCTACCTGGCGGCCAACCTCGCCTCCATCGCCCCCGCCGGGGCCGGCTCCACGGTCCTGGCCTTCGGGTACAAGGCCGTATCCACCGACCTCACCGGCACCTACTACGTCTTCCACAACGCCGACACCTCGCCCCAGACCTTCACCGCGGACGTGAGCCTCGCGGGCGCGACGCTGATCGTGGACGGGAACTCGGCGGGAGTCACGGCCATCGCATCGTCGACCACCGTGACCGTCAGCGGCGCGAGCGCGACGTTGGCGCCCCTGTCCTCGGCGGTATTCAGGTTCTAGGCATTATTTGCCCTGCAAGCCCACCAATTCCGCTATCAAGGGCGCGCTTTCCGATATAATGACCCTTCTGCCCTGGAGCACCCACCGTCTCCGGGGCATTTCATTGGAGTCTTCATTGCGGCAGGATTTCCATCTGGTTCGATTCCTGAGGGAACAGGCTCCGGTCCGTGGGGCCAAGGTGGCCCTCAGATCCCACGGCGAAGGCGCCACGGTCACCTGGGCGGAACTGGGCGAGCGCATGGACCGGATCGCCCGGGGCCTGCTCCGGCTCGGCCACGAACCCTGCGGGATGGTGGGGCTGTGCGGCCGGAACATGCCGGAATGGACGATGTCGGACCTGGGCATCCTCGCTGCGAGGGGTGTCCCGGTTCCGCTCTATCCCACCAGCAACCTCGAGCAGGCGGTCTTCATCATCCGGGACGCGGGCATCCGGATCCTCTTCGCGGGCGAACAGCCCCAGGTGGACCTGGGGATCGAGCTCCTGGCCCAGGGCGAGATCGCGCATCTGGTGGCCCTGGATGCCTCCGTCGACCTGCGGGGCTGCCCCCAGGCGCTGACCCTCCAGGCGCTCATGGACCTGGGCGGGGATCCGGCCACGGCCGCGGAACTGGAGGCGCGCGCCGCCGGCTACCGCCTGGACGACCTCTACACCCTGGTGTACACCTCGGGCACCACCGGGGAACCCAAGGGCGTGATGCTCGACCAGGCCAACATCGCCGCGGCCATGCACCTCCACGACCTGCGGCTCAAGGTGGGCCCGGAGGACGTCTCCCTCTGCATGCTGCCCCTGTGCCACATCTTCGAGAGGGCCTGGACCGCGTACCTGCTGTACCGGGGCGCCGAGGTGGTGTACCTGCGGGATCCCCAGACCGTGGTGGCGGCCATCGGCGTCGTGCGCCCGACCCTGATGTGCTCGGTGCCCCGGGTCTACGAGAAGGCCTACGCCGGCATCCAGGCCCGCATGGCCAAGGCCGGGTGGCCCATGGCCGCGCTCTTCGGCTGGGCCCTGGGCATCGGCCTGCAAGTGGTGCGGCTGCGCATCGAAGGGAAGGGGCCCGGGCCCTGGCTGGGGCTCCGCCACAAGGTGGCCGATGCCCTCGTGCTCCGCAAGATCCGCAACCTGTTCGGGGGCCGCTGCCGGTTCCTGCCGGTGGCCGGTGCCAGCCTCGCGGACGACGTGAACCTCTTCTTCCAGGCCGTCGGGCTCAACCTCAAGTACGGCTACGGCCTCTCGGAGACCTGCGCCACGGTCTCCTGCTGGGAGGACGGCTCCATGCCCATCGGCACCATCGGCAGGCCCATGGAGGGGCTGGAGGTGCGCCTGGGCGAGGAGAACGAGCTGCAGGTGAAGGGGCCCACGGTGATGCGCGGCTACTACAGGCGCCCCGAGGAGACCGCCCGGGTGATGACCGCCGACGGCTTCCTGCGCACCGGCGACGCCGGCGGCATCGATTCCGGCGGCAACCTGATCTTCACCGAGCGCATCAAGGAGCTGATGAAGACCTCCAACGGCCAGTACATCGCGCCCCAGCGCGTGGAGGGCACCCTGGCCAAGGACGCCTTCATCGAGCAGGTGGCCATCATCGCCGATTCCCGGAACTTCGTCTCGGCGCTCATCGTGCCGTACTTCGACCGCCTGGAGGAGTACGCCCGGTCCGCCGGGGTGGCCTACCGGAGCCCCTCGGACCTGCTGCGCGACAGCAAGGTGATGGCGTTCTTCGAGAGCCGCATCCTGGAGCTGCAGAAGGGCCTGGCCAAGTACGAGCAGGTGAAGAAGTTCACGCTCCTCTCGCGGCCGTTCTCCATGGACCTGGGGGAGCTCACCCCCACCCTGAAGCTCCGGCGCAAGTTCATCGAGAAGGCCTTCCGGGCGGAGATCGAGGCGATGTACTCGGCCCTCCCGGGCCTACCGGGGACGCCTGAGGCCGGGAACTGACCGCAGGCCGGTGGCCTCGTCCACCGCGTCGATCCAGCCGGCCCGGGCCTCCGGGAAGGCGTCGGCGTAGGGGACGTAGGGCTTGATGTCCAGCACCGGCGTGCCGTCCAGGAGGTCCACGTCCCCCAGGAGGAGCGTGCGGCCCTCGATGCCGAGCAGTTCCACGGCGGAGAGGCCGATGGCGTTGGGGCGGTGGGGGGAGCGCGTGGCGAAGACGCCGCGCTTCACCCGGGGGCCTCTGGGGGGCCGCACGGTGGGGGCCCAGCCCTCGCTTTTGTGCAGGGCGAAGACCACCCAGATGTAGGCGAACCCCTCCAGGTCGCGGAGGGTCTCCTCCGGCAGGCCCGGGTCCAGCTCCAGGGTGGCTCCGCCGGGCCCCCGGGCGTCGACCGTGGCCTGATGGGGGGCATCGATTCGCTGCCGATAGGGCGAGCGAACGGTGCCGATGGGGTGGAACGTGAAGGCGGTCTGGGTCATCCAGCCAAGCCTAGCAGGCGGGAAGTGCTATAGTCAGGCCTCGAACGGGGGCCGGATGTCGGTGAGAGGGTTGATCGGGTGCCTCCTGGGTTGCGCGGCGGCACTTGCCGGGGCGGCCCAGGCGCGCACCGTGAACGAGCGCCTGGTGGAGCTCTCCGCCATCCTGGGGTCCGAGTCCACCTCCAGCCACCAGGTACGGATCCGGGCCATCGAGGAGATCGCGGGGATGGGCACCATCAGCGGCCTGGCGTCGGGACTGATCTTCGACCGCGCCAGCTTCCGGCTTGAGGAGTCCCCCGAGGTGCGCGAAGCCGCCGCCCTGGCCGTGAGGAACGTGTGCGACATGCGCAACCGGGCTTTCGCGCTCAGGCTCCGCCGGATTGCCGACGCCACCCAGGAACCCGACCCCAGGGTCCGCATCGCCGCGCTGCGCAGCCTCGCGGCGTTCCAGTGCGCGGATGCCGCAGCCGGCGTCCTCGACGCCACCAGCGAAGCCAGGGAACCGGACCCCGCGGTGCGCGAAGCGGCCCGGGAGCTCATCCGCAAGGGCCTCGCGTCGAGCGCCTACTAGGCGTCCACCGGGTGTTCCTTCAGGTACCGGAACAGCGCCAGGTCCCAGGTGAGGATGTGGTTCGTGAGCCAGTCCCCCAGGAACTTGCCCAGCCCTTCCGGGGGCACCAGGGAGGGATCCTGGTCGCGCAGTTCCCGGATGAACTTGACCCGCAGGAGGAGCCGCTCGTGCTCGGTCCGGTGCAGGGGCCGGTCGGGGAACTCCGAGCGCACCATCAGGAACTCCTCGGTGACGAAGTGCTCCCGGGCGTAGCGCTCCAGGAAGGCCAGCATCTCGTCCATCCGCTGGGGAGCCAGGCCCTCCTCCAGGGCCTGGTCGAACGCGTTGATGGCGTCGAACAGGGCCACATGCTGGTGGTCCACCAGGGTGTGCCCGGTGGCGAACTGCTCGCCCCACTGGATGCGCATGGAAGGCTCCCCTTTGCCTGGTACTTCGGTTGGGTCCATCCTCCCGGCAATGGGGGCGGTTGTCTACCCTTCCACCTGGGAGACCAGGCGGTCGGCCAGTTCCGCCGACAGCTCCAGGACGGCCGCCAGCTCCTCCCGGCTGATGCCGTCCACGTGGATGCCGCAGGCCACGCACACCGCCACGCCGAGGCGGGACGCCAGGCGGGTGGCGAGGCTCCGTGCCAGGTCGTCCTCCCGGTGCCCCAGCACCGCCAGCACCGAGGTGGTCGCCCCGTCCCCCTTGGGCCTGGGCAGGCCCAGGGCCACCGCGCCGATGTGCTCCCGGTCGCCGCCGGCAAGACTCACGGCCAGGTCGCGGCCCATGGCCACGCAGGTCATCCTCAGGGCCACCCGGCCCCGGGAAGCGGTGAGCGTGACCGGCTCCATGGGTTCCTCCAGGGGTCCATGGTCCTAGCGGGAAGCGCCTCCCGTCAAGTTCAGGGGCCGACACGGGCGGCGAAGTGTGGGACCATGGGGGATATCCATCAGACAGGTGCGCATCGTGAGCGAATGGTTCGGCAAGCAGGTCTTCACCATCGGGATCATCGGCGGCGGGCGGGGCGGCCTGGGCCTCCTGAAGTTCTTCGGCAACAGCTCGGTGGGGAAGGTGGTCTTCGTGGTGGACCCGAACACCTCCGCTCCGGCCATCCTCGAGGCCCGGCAGAGGGGCATCCGCGTCTTCCACGACGACGAGGAGGCAACCCGCGGGGACCTGCCCGACTTCCTCTTCGACTCCAGCGGGGACGCCGAACTGGAGGCTCGGATCCGCGCGCGGCTGCGCGGCACGGCCACCATGTTCCTCACCTCCCTCACCAGCCGGATGATGGTGGAAGTCCTGGCCGAGAACGCCGCCCAGACCCGCGAGGACATCTCCCAGGTGGTCTCCACCATCAAGGACGACATCGCCTCCAGCCTGGACGCCAGCAACAGCATCGTGAGCCGCATCAACTCCATCATGTCCAACATGCAGATGCTGGCCCTGAACGCGAGCATCGAGGCCTCCAAGGCCGGGGTCCACGGCCGGGGGTTCACGGTGGTGGCCGACCATCTGGGCAAGTCGGTGGAGGCGGTGCGCAATCTCACCCAGGAGATCAACCACGTGAACCAGAACCTCACGTCCGTCTCCCACCGCAGCGACTCCGTGCTGGAAAAGCTGAAATAGCGATTAATATAAGTCATTTCTTCAGTTAGGGTGATCCTGGCGGTTACCATGGGCCCTTCCGAGGTGTCCCTTGGACCCGAACTCCGCCACCCCTGCCGTCCGTGCGGAACGTCTCCGAAGGATGGGGTTCTGCGATCCCGTCGAGGTGGACCAGGTGCTGGAGGCCGTGGAGGCCTTCTGCGGGGCCCCGGTGCGCCTGGAGGTGGAGGCGATGCCGGCGCCGGCCCCCGGGGATCCGTGGGAGGAGCCCGGACCGGGCCTCCAGGGCCGCCGGCTCCTGGGCCCCGGGCGCATGGCATGGGGCGTGCTCTCCGTGGACGGGCCGCTGGGGCCCCGCCTCCGCGAAGGGGTGGAGCGGGCCGCGCGGCTCCTGGAGGGAATGGCGGCCCGGGCCCGGGCGCGGACGGAACGGCGGGACCGCGGCCGTGGCCCCGCGGGAGCCTCCTTCGTGCCCGGCCTGGTCCACGAGCTTCGCAACGCGGCCTTCGGGTTCTCGGCCGTCCTGGACGCCTTCGAGGCGCGCTACGCGGACCGGGAGGAGGCCCGGCGCTACGGCGGGGCCCTGCGCAGGAACCTCGAGCAGCTCACGGGATTCATCGAGGAGCTGAACGCCTACGGCGAGGTCCGCCTGGAGGCACCGGTCCCCCTTTCCCTGCCGCAGGTGCTGGGCGAGGCGGTGGCCACCTGCGAGCCCCATGCCCGGGACCTCTCCAGGGAGCTCCGGCTGGAATGGGCGGGGCCGCCGGTGCGGGTCCTGGCCGACGGAGCCCGCCTGCGGGAGGCCTTCGTGTGCCTGTTGCGCTGGGCCCTGGGGCAGGGCGGGGGCCCGGCCCTGCCGGTGGTCCTGGAGGCGGGGCCCTCGGCGGCTGGCCACGTGGACGGCCTCCAGCCCGGGAACCTGGACCCCGGGCGGATCTTCGAGCCCTTCCATTTCCGGGCCTCCGGCATGGGGCGCCTGGCCCTCCCCGTTGCCCGGCGGATCCTGGAGGCCCACGGGGGCACCCTCTCCGCCGCTCCCGGTCCCGGCGGCGCGCTTCGCATCGCCTTCACCCTCCCCAACCTCTGAGGCCCCATGTCCAAGCCGAAGATCCTCGTGGTGGACGACGAAGGCGCGGTGCGCTTCGCCCTGCGGGACTACCTGGAGTTCCACGGCTACGCCGTGGACGAGGCCGCCACCTGCGCCGGGGCCGAGACCCGCTACCGCAAGGACGTGTACGACGCGGTGACCCTGGACTACGCCCTTCCGGACGGCAACGCGCTGGAGCTCCTGCCCCGGCTCAAGGCCATCGACGCGGGCGTCCCCATCGTCCTGGTCACCGCCCAGGGCAGCATCGAGCTGGCGGTGCGGGCCATCCAGCTGGGGGCGGAGCAGTTCCTGGTCAAGCCCGTGGACCTTTCCGCCCTGCAGGTGGTGCTGGAGCGGGTCCTGGAGAACCAGCGCAACCGCCGGAAGCAGGTGGCCACCGACACCCGGGAGAAGCCCCAGCGGGCCATGGACCTCTTCCTGGGGGAAAGTCCGGCCATCCGGAAGCTGGAGGAGCAGGCCACCCGCGCCGCGGCGGCGGAGAGCCCCATCCTCATCCAGGGCGACACCGGCACCGGCAAGAGCGAACTGGCCCGCTGGCTGCACCGCCACAGCTCCCGCGGCCTCGAGCCGCTGCTGGAGCTGAACTGCGGCGGGTTCACGCGGGAGTTCCTGGACACCGAGCTCTTCGGTCACGAGAAGGGCGCGTTCACGGGCGCCGTGGCCGCCAAGGTGGGGCTGCTGGAGGCCGCCAACCGCGGCACGGTCTTCCTGGACGAACTGGGCGACATGGATCTCCAGATCCAGCCCAAGCTGCTGAAGGCCCTGGAGGAGAAGCGGTTCCGGAGGCTGGGCGAGGTGCACGACCGGAAGGTGGACTTCCGCCTCATCGGCGCCACCCACCGGAACCTCGAGGTCCTGGTGCAGGAGCGGCAGTTCCGGGCCGACCTGTTCTACCGGGTCAGCGCCATCCAGATCACCGTGCCCCCCCTTTCGGAGCGGGCCGAGGACATCCCGGACCTGGCCCAGAGCCTCCTGGGCCGGATCACCGAGGAGTGGGGCCGCGAGCCCGTCAGGCTGAGCCGCGAGGCCCTGGGCGTGCTGCAGCGCCACGGCTGGCCCGGCAACATCCGGGAACTGCGCAACGTCCTGGAGCGGGCCCTGCTGGGGGCCCGGACCCTCCTCATCGAATCGGTGGACCTGGACTTCGCCTCCAGCCCCAGGGCCGGGGCCGAGGCCGTTTCCTCCCGGCTGACCCTCAAGGAGATGGAGAGGTTCCACATCGTCCAGGTGCTCAAGGAGGAGGGGGGCAGGGTGGAGCTCGCCGCGCGCCGCCTGGACATCCCCCGCAGCACCCTCTACCAGAAGATCAAGGCGCTGGGCCTGTGACGCTACAATGGGCCCTTTCGAGGAGCCCGGCGATGATCCTCCCACGGCTGATCCTGATGCTGGCCCTCTGCCCCCTCCGGGCCGCGGCCCCCCTGGGGCCCGAGGTCCGGCCCTTCGTGAAGTACGACGCGCCCAGCATCGTCCTCGCGCATGCGCGCATCGTGGACGGCCTGGGCGGCCCCGCCGTGGAGGACCGGAACCTGGTCATCGAAGGGGGCCGCATCGCCCGCATCATGCCCGGGGCCGACGTCCAGCCCGCTCCCGGCCGGGTGGTGGTGGACCTGCGCGGAGCCACCGTCCTGCCGGGGCTGGTGGGCATGCACGACCACCTGTTCCACATCGCCCGCCCCAACCTGCGCCCCGACGGCACCGCCGACTCGCCCCTCCTGGTGCCGCAGATGACGTTCTCCTCTCCGCGCCTGTACCTGGCCGCGGGGGTCACCACCATCCGCACCGCAGGCAGCGTCGAGCCCTACGCCGACCTGAACCTCAAGCGCCTCATCGACGAGGGCAGGCTGGCCGGCCCCCACATCGCCGTCACCGCCCCGTACCTGGAGGGCGCCGGGAGCCCCTTCATGCAGATGCACCAGCTTTCGGGGCCCGAGGAGGCCCGGCGCATGGTGGACTACTGGGCGGACCAGGGCGCCACCTCCTTCAAGGCCTACATGTACATCACCCGCGCGGAGCTGGGCGCGGCCATCGAGGCCGCCCACAGGCGCGGCCTCAAGGTCACCGGCCACCTCAACTCCGTGACCTACCCCGAGGCCGCGGCCCTGCACATCGACGACCTGGAGCACGGCTTCTTCGTCAACACCCAGCTGGACCCGGGGAAGACCCCCGACCAGGCCTCCCCCGCCAACGGCACCCCGACCCTCATGGCCATGGACCCCTCCGGGGACGAGGCCAGGCGCCTCATCGCGACCCTGGTGGCCGGCCACGTGGCGGTCACCTCCACCCTCCCGGTCTTCGAGCACAGCATCCCCAACCGGCCCCCCCTGCGCCCCCTGGCCCTCGAGGTCCTGAGCCCGCAGGCCCGCGAAGCCTGGCTCCTGGCCCGGAACCGCACCGCCGCCCGCGCCCCGGAGGCGCCCCTGGCCGTCTTCAAGCGCGGCATGGCCCTGGAGCGCGCCTTCGCCGCGGCGGGAGGCCTGCTCATCGCCGGCTGCGACCCCACCGGCAACGGCGGCACCATCCCCGGCATCAGCGACTGGCGCGAGGTGGAGCTCCTGGTCGAAGCCGGCTTCACCCCCGTGGAGGCCATCCAGGTCGCCACCCGCAACGGCGCCGTCTTCCTCGGCCGGCAGGACCGCATCGGCTCCGTGGCGCCCGGCATGGACGCGGACCTGATCGTGGTTCGGGGCAACCCCGCCGTCCGCATCGCGGATCTCGAGAAGGTGGAGACGGTGTTCAAGGCCGGGATCGGCTACGACTCGGCCAAGCTGTTCGAGTCGGTGCGGGGGAGGTACGGGCAGTATTGATTTTCCCGCCCCGGGGTGTTGCTTTTCGCTTTTTTTGCGCTACATTGAGGTCCTCACAAGGAGCAACGATGTCCATCGCCCAAGCCCTTCTGCCTGAGTTCGAACACGAGATCGCCGGGGTGCGCCGCGTGCTCGAGCGTATTCCCGTGGAGCACCTGGAGTACCGTCCCCACCCGAAGTCCATGACCCTCGGCCAGCTGGCCAACCACCTGGCGACCATGCCCGGCTGGATCGTCAGCACCCTCTCCCGGACGGAGTTGGATTTCGCGTTGCCGGAAACCCGGGCGCTCATGCCCAAGCCGAGCACCACCATCGAGGGGCTGCTCACCACCCTCGATGCCGGCAGGGATGAGGCCTCCAAGGCCCTGGCCAAGGCCAGCGATGCCGATTTCCAGGTGATCTGGAGCGGGAAGGCCGACGGCAAGGTGCTCTTTTCCATGCCGCGAATCGCGGTGGTCCGAGGGTTCGTGCTGAACCACGCCATCCATCACCGGGCCCAGGCCACGGTCTACCTGCGGATGCTGGACGTGCCGGTGCCGTCCCTCTACGGCCCCACGGCCGACGAGGCCTGATCCCGAACCCGGGCAGGCGGGCTCAGAGCATCTCCAGGGCCCGCTTTCGCCGGGGGGCGGCAAACTGGGCGTCCAGCAGCGCCAGTTCGGCTTCCGTCAGCCGAAGGGCTTGCGCCGCCTTGTTTTCGCGCAAGTGCGCTTCCAGCGAAGCCTTCGGGATCGCAAGGGTGCCAGGGCGGCGCAGCACCCAGGCCAGCGCCACCTGCCAGGGGGTCAGGCCATGGTGCGCGGCGATTTCGGCCACCGCACCATCCCTGGCGATCCCCCCCTGTTCGAGGGGGCTGTAGGCCATCAACGGAACCCCATGGGCTTCCATCCATGGGAGCAGATCGAATTCCGGTCCCCGCCGGGTCAGGTTGTACAGGACCTGGTTGACCGCGCAGGCATCCCCGCCGGCCACGGAGAACAGGTCCTCCATGTCGCCCGTATCGAAGTTGCTGACGCCCCAATGGCGGATCTTTCCAGCCGCCTTCAGGGTTTCGAACCCGGCGACGGTTTCCGCCAGCGGCTCGTTCCCGGGCCAATGCAGCAGGTAGAGGTCGAGCCGGTCCGTGCGGAGCCGGCGCAGGCTCGCCTCGCAGGCGCGCACCACGCCCGTGCGGCTGGCGTTGTGGGGGTAGACCTTGCTGACCAGGAACACCCGATCCCGCATTCCGGCAAGCGCCTCGCCCAGGAACTGCTCCGTCCGTCCTTCCCCATACATTTCCGCGGTGTCGACGAGCGTCAGGCCCAGCTCGACGCCCAGCCTCACGGCTGCAATCTCCGTGGGGCGGCGGGCGGGGTCCTCCCCCATCCTCCAGGTTCCCATCCCCAGCGCGGGGACCTTCTCGCCATCCGGCAGGGTCACGGATTCCATGGACGCCTTCCTCCACCTGAATTCACGATCAGTCCCCCCGCAGCACGTCCATGGGCTTGGCCTGCAGGGCCCGGTAGCTCCCGGCAAGGCCCACCGCCGCGGTGAGCGCCGCGGCCAGCAGCACGAGCGGCATGGCGGTCCAGGGGTCCGGGGCCACGTCCAGTTGAAGCACCCGGGAGCTGTAGGCCCGTGCCAGCCACCAGGCCAGGAGTCCGGCGCTCACGGCCGCGCTGCCGCCCAGGATCAGGAACTCCCACGCAAGGCTCGCCAGCAGGGTGCCGTGGCTTGCCCCCAGGGTGCGCAGCAGGGCGAGGTCCCGCTGGCGGCCCAAGCGGCCGGCCAGGAGGCTCGCGGCCAGCACCAGCAGCGCGGAGGCGAGCATGAGACCCGACAAGGCGCGGGTCACCAGACCCACCAGGTCCAGGACTTTGCCCACCCGCTCGACGATCTCGCCCACATCGATGGTGCTGATGTTGGGAAAGCGCCGGGCCGCCTCGTTCTGGAGCGCGGCGCGGGCGGGGGCGCCGTCCACCTCGGCGGCCATGATCCACACGGCGGGGGCGCCCCGCAGGAGGGAGGGGTGGACCACGATGAAGAAATTAATCTGGAAGCTCTGCCACACCACGTGCCGCAGGCTGGTCACGCGGCCGCGCACCTCGGTGCCGGCCACGTCGAAGGCCAGTTCGTCCCCCAGCTTCGCGCCGATCTGCCTGGCGAAGCCCTCCTCCAGGCTCAGCTCATCCCGCGGGGCGGCCCCGGGGAGGGTGTCGTCCGGCCAGAAGGCGCCCTTCGTGACGGTCTCGGATTCCCGCAGGCGGGAGCGCCAGGTGAGGTTCTGCTCCCGGCGCTGCATGGAGCGGGCCTCGCCGCCGCCGTCCTCCACCGGGTGGCCGGCGATGGCGGTCAGGCGCGCTCGCACCATGGGCGCGTCCATGGGCTCGAAGCCGCTGGCGGAGCGGGCCAGGGCGCGCATGGCCTCCACCTGGTCCCGCTGCACGTCCACGAAGAAGAGGTTGGCCCGCTTGCCGTCCCCCTTCCGGCTGGCCAGGGGCCGCACCAGGTCGTCCTTCACGAACTGCGTGGCGAGGACGAGGAAGACCGATAGGCCGATGACGGACATGAGCAGCGAACCCAGGGCGGGCCGGGCCCCCATCTGGCCCAGGGCCAGCTTCAGGGGCAGCGGGAGGGTGGCGGCGCCCCGCCGGTAGAGGAACAGGAGAAGGCGGAAGGCGGCCAGAAGGACCCCGAAGAGGGCGGCCATCCCCGCCGCGGTGGCGAAGCCGACCCTCGGCGCAGGGGCGTTCAGCACGACCAGCCCGCAGGCCAGGATCCCGGCCCCCGCGCCGCAGACCCGGGCCAGGACCTGGCGGCCCTTGACCTCGGGCCCATCGCGCAGGAGGAGCAGGGGGCTCACGTTTCTCAGCCGGGCGAGAGTGGGGACCGTCACGAGGACCAGCATGAGGACCGCCGCCGCCGTCTCGGCCACGGGCAGGGCGGGCGCCTTGCCCTGGCGGATGGCCTGGGGGATCAGGTCGCCCAGGAGCCCCGGCAGCACCCGCGCCGCGGCGGACCCGGCCCCCAGGCCCAGCACCAGGGCCAGGGCCACCAGGACCGCGGCGATGAGCGCGAAGATGGCCGCGGGCGCCCCGGGCGGGGCCCCCAGGCACCTCAGGATGGCGGCGTCCTTCTCGCGCCCCTTGAGGTAGGCGGCGAGGATGGCCCAGGCGCCCAGGCAGGACAGGAGCAGGGTGAAGAGCCCCAGCTGCCGGATGAAGAGGTTGGTGTTGCGGATGGGCTGGGCCAGGGCGGTGGCCGCCTCCTCGTGGGTCTGGATCCGCAGGCCCCGGGGCAGGGCGGTGCGCAACCGCTCCGCGGCCCGGGCAGGGGAGGCCCCGGGTTCGAGGTTCAGGAGCAGGCGCGAGGAAAAGCGCGCCCGGGGCGAAAGCAGGCCCACCCGCCTGGCCGTGGCGGCCCCCAGGTAGAGCCTCGGCCCCAGGGCGAAGGCGGTGGCCTGGCGCGTGTCGTCCTGGCCCACGATGCCCTGGACCGGCACCACGCCGTCGCCCAGGCGCAGGCCGCGGCGCTGCTCCAGGAGCTGTTCCGCCGGCATCCCGGGCTCGGCAACGCGCAGGCCCCAGGCCTGGGCGAGGCCCGGGTCCACCAGGGCGCCCCAGGGTTCACCACCGTCCCGGGCCGGCTCCACCTGCAGGCGCCCGGCCAGCGGATAGCCGGCCTCGATGCTCCGGACTTCCACCAGCCGCGAGACCGTGTCCGCCGCCGGGCCCGTGGAGGTCATGGTCGGGAAGTCGCTCACCAGGCACCGGGCCCCCTTGACGGCCCTGGCCTGCTCCAGGGCCGCTTCGGGCATCGCGCCCCGGGCGGTGACCACCAGATCGGCGCCCAGCATCGCCCGGGATTCCGAGGCGATGCCCTCCAGCACCCGCCCCGAGAACCCGTACGTGGCGAAGAAGGCGGCGAAACCCGTGGCGATGCACAGGGCGATGAGCAGGAGCCGTCCCGCCTGGTTGCGGAGCTCCCGCAGGGCGCTGCGGAGCACGAAGCCGGTCAAGGCTCCACCGCCGGGCCGACCATGCGCCCCCGCTCCAGGATCATGCGCGTTCCCAGCCGCTCCGCGAGCCTCGGGTCGTGGGTCACCATCACCAGGGTGGTGCCCAGGTCACGGTGGAGTTCCATGATCAGCTCGAACACGTGGTCGGCGTTGCGGGGGTCCAGGGAGCCCGTGGGCTCGTCGCAGAGGAGGATGGGGGGCCGGGCGACCATGGCCCGGGCGATGGCCACCCGCTGGCACTCGCCGCCGCTGAGCTGGCCGGGCAGATGGCCCATCCGCTCCGCGAGGCCCACCCGGTCCAGGGCCTCCCGGGCACGGGCCAGCGGGGAGGGCAGGCCCGCGATCTCAGCGCCGATGCAGACGTTCTGCAGGGCGGAGAAGTGGGGCAGGAGGTGGAAGGCCTGGAACACGAAACCCAGGTTCCGGGCCCGGAAGGCGGACAGCTCCCGCTCCCCCAGGTCGTCAATTCGCTTGCCCGCCACCCGCACCTGCCCCGAGGTGGGCCGCTCCAGCCCGGCCAGGATGGCAAGAAGGGTGCTCTTCCCGCTGCCGCTGGGGCCCTGCACCGCGAGGGAGCCGCCTTCGGGAAGCCGGAAGTGGAGGTCCTCCAGGACGGTGAGCCGTTCCCCGCCCGGGGCCGTGAAGGTCTTGGTGAGGCCGGAGAGCTCGATCATCGATCAAGATTAACCGGTACAATCCCCTTCATGCGCTTCCTGCCCCATCTGGCCGTCCTCGCCTCCCTGATCCTCCCCCATCCGGTCCATGCCCAGCGGACCCTGGTCTTCCTCGGGGACAGCCTCACCGCGGGCCTGGGCCTGGACCGCTCCCAGGCCTTCCCGAGCCTGATCGAGGCCCGGCTTCGCAAGGCCGGCCTGGACTGGAAGGTGGTGAACGCCGGGGTGAGCGGGGACACGACCGCAGGGGCCAGGGCCCGCCTGGACTGGATCTACCGGAACAAGGTGGACCTCATGTTCGTGTGCATCGGCTCCAATGACGGCCTCCGGGGCCTGCCTCCCGCGGAGGTGGAGCGCAACCTCCGTGCCATCCTGGACCGGGCCCGCAGTTCAGGCACCCAGGTGGTGCTGGCCGGAGCCATGGTGCCGGACAACTACGGCCGCGCCTACCAGCAGGCCTTCGGCCGCATCTTCCCCCGCCTCGCCAAGGACTACCGCCTCCCCTTCCTCCCCTTCCTGCTCGAAGGGGTGGCCCTGCGTCCCGAGCTCAACCAGGAGGACGGCATCCACCCCAACCCAGCCGGGACCCGGAAGGTGGCCGACAGCGTGTGGAAGGTGCTCGAACCGCTGCTCAGGGCCTCGCAGCAAGCTTCCCGGTAAGATCCAGGAACGCCGCCAGGGCCTTCTGGACCTCGGCCGCCGTCCTGGGATCCAGCGGCACGCCGTCCGCGTCCAGGTTCCGGTCGGCCAGCGGCACCGTGATCCCCCCCGGCAGGGCGATGGCGCCCAGGTTGGCCAGGGTGGCGCGCCACTGCATCTGCGCCCGGGCTCCGCCGAAGGCGCCGGGGGAGGCCGACGCCAGGAGCACCGGAAGGCCGCGGAACGGGGTGGGGGTCATGGTGGAGACCCAGTCCACGGCGTTCTTGAGATGGGCCGGGATGCCCGCGTTGTATTCGGGCGAGACGATGACCAGGGCCTGGGAATCCGTCAGCAGGTTGTGCAGGGCCACGGCCTCGTGAGGGGGAGGGGCGTCGGCGTCATAGAGGGGGATGCGCAATTCGTGGCCGGAGGCGATGCGCACCTTGGGCCCCAGGGCCATGATGCTGCGGGCGAGGTGGCCCAGGAGCCTGAGGTTGAGGGATCCCTTCCGGAGACTTCCGCCCATGATCGCGATCTTCACGGCAACCTCCCGGGGACACCCGAGATTGTGACTAGAATCGGCCCGCCATGGAATGGGCGTATCCGGTAAGTTCCACGTAGGCGTCGCCGGCCTCGCGGCCCTGGGCGTCCAGCACCCGGCAGGCCCCTTCCCAGTAGGTGATCCGCGGGCCCTGGCGCGTGCGGAGCTCCTGGGCGGGCACCAGGGGCGCCAGGGTCCAGGTCTCGCCGAAGGCCTCCAGGCGCAGGGGGAGCGGATACTCCGCGCCGGATCCGGGGCTCCTCCAGGCGCCGCCCTGGAGGCGGAAGCTCCGGGTGGCGCGCCTGATCCGGCCCGCCGCGTCCACTTCCGACACCATGGACCAGGGATCCTGGGAACCGTCGGCGCGGCGCAGGCGGTACATCATGAGGCTGCGGCCGTCCCGCAGCTGGATCCCGGCCCAGTCCCAGCCCACCTGGCCGCGGGAGAGCTGGCTGGAGCTGAACTCGTGGTCCATCCAGGAGACCCCGTGGAGGGTCTCGGCCACGGGGCCCTTGAGGCTGCCCCGGGTCGCCAGGCGCGGGAAGGTGACGTAGTGGCTGGCCGCCGCGGGATCGTCCCCCTTGCGCACGATGCCGTTCTCGCCGAAGACCACCGGGGCCTCCGGGGCCTCCAGGTCCAGCTCCAGGTCCGCGTCCCCCACGGAGAAGGCGAGGCGGATGGCGGTCCCCTCCATGCGCGCCGTCCACGACGCGTTGCGCAGGTCCAGGCGGCCCGCGGCCGCGGAGGCGGGGATGCCCTCGCGGTTCAGGCGCTCGTCGAAGCGGAAGGTGCCCTTGGCCACGTCGGTGAGCGCGGCGTGGGCCAGATGGATCTGGTCCGTGCGCCAGGCCGCGCTGCCCCGCCAGGAGCCCGCGGGCAGGGCCTCCCGGAAGAAGGTGAGCTGGTAGCCGTAGCGCCTGGCGCCGTCGGCGCTCCAAAGGTGGCCCGTGAAGTACCACCATTCGGTGGCGAAGGCCGGGTGGGAGCCGTGGTCCCGGGGGAACTGGAAGACGCGGCCGGGGCGGGCCGGCTGGAAGGGCTGGGCGGCGAGAATGGAAGCGAGGAGCAGGGCTGCCAGTTTCACGAGGCGCCCTCCTCGGCCTGGCGGTCGGCGGGAAGCCTCGCGGCCCAGCGCGCCACCGGCACCAGCAGGGCGCCCGCGAAGAGGAGGCAGAGGCCCGAGAGCCCGCCCAGGAAGCCCCAGGGCAGGTGGTACGCCAGGGTCCAGCCGAAGGCCTGGGGGTTGAGCACCTGCACCAGGATCCGGGACAGGAGGAGCCCCAGGCCCAGGCCGCCCAGGCACCCCGCCAGGGCCACCCCGCAGCCCTCCCCCAGCAGCACCAGGGTGATGGCGGCATCCCCGCCGCCCAGGGCCCGCAGGGTCCAGATGTCGCCCCGGCGCGCCAGGGCCAGGCCGGCCAGGGACTGCACCAGGCCCGCCAGGGCCACCGCGAGCCCGATCACCTCCAGGGCGTACGTGATGGCGAAGGTCTGGTGGAAGATGCGCTCCACCTGGGTGCGCAGGGCGAGGTTGGAGCGGATCAGGAGGCCCGGGTGCGCCGCCGCCAGGCGCCGCGCGGCGTCCTCCGCCGGCACCCCCGGCCGCAGGTACAGCGCCAGGCTCGCGGCCCTGTCGTCGCCCACCCAGGCCAGGAAGACGGGGCGGTCCAGGATGAGGCTGCCCCGCTCGTTGCCGTAGTCGCCGTAGACGCCGCGCAGCGTCGCGGCGCGCCCGGGGGCGAGCTGCAGCACGTCCCCCACCCGCACCCCGAAGCGGCGCGAGAACGTCTCGCTGACCACGGCCCCGGGGTCGCCAAGGCCGTCGCGGTGGATGCGGGAGAGCACCTCGGCGCTGGTCCCGCCCTGGATCATGGGCAGGCGGCCCCGGGTGCCCAGCACCTGGAAGTCGCCTGTGGCCAGGCTGGTGATCTGGCCCCGGAACGTGAAGGGCACGGCCTGGTAGCGGTCGACGGCCGCGACGCCGGGATCGGCCTGGAGGGCGGCGGCCTCCTCCGGGGGGATGCGGTGGCGCGAGCCGGCGCCGCCGGAGCCCAGGGGCGCCACATAGATGTCGGCCCGGAGGCTGTCGCCGATCCACCCCTCCACGGTGGCCTCGAAGCTGCGCACCATCACCCCCATGCCCACGGTCATGCCCACGGCCACGGCGAGGGCCGCCGCGGCGAACCCGTGGCGGCCGGTGGGGTTGCCCAGGGGCCGCAGGGCAAGGCGCAGGCCCCAGGAGCGGGTGGCGCGCCCCGGAAGGCCGATGAGGGGCAGCAGGGCCACGGCCGCGAGGCTTCCGCCGAAGAGCACCAGGGCCGAGCCCAGGTAGGCGTGCCAGAGGGTGCCCTGGGCCAGCCTCGGCAGGAAGGCCACGGCGAGGCCTGCGCCCAGGATGCAGAGGCCCGCCAGGGCGAGGGGCTTCCAGCGCATGGGACGGGCGCCAGCCCCGCGCGCCAGGAGCTGCACCGGCGGCGTGGCCGCGGCGCGGCGCGCCGGGACCCACGCCGCCAGGAGGCAGGTGAGCGTCCCCAGCACGAAGGCCGCCGCCGTTTCAGGCGCGCCCAGGGCCGCGGAGCGGGCCGAGGCGGCGCCGTACAGCGCCTCCATGGTCCGCGCCACGAACCGCACCGCCCCCTGGGCCCCGGCCCAGCCCAGGCCGATGCCCAGGAGGCTGCCCAGGCCGCCCAGGATGGCCGCCTCGGCCAGGACGAACCCCAGGATGCGCCCCCGGGGGCAGCCCAGGGCCTGGAGGAGGGCCCAGGTCTCCCGGCGGCGGTTGACCGTGGCGTCGAAGGCCTGGAAGAGCAGGTAGGCCCCCACCGCCAGGGCGATGAGGGAGAGCACCGTGAGATTCAGGCGGAAGGCCCCGCTCATGGCCCGGGCACTGCTGGCGCGCTGCTCCGCGGCCTCCAGGGCCCAGCCCGGGGGCAGGGCCGCGGCGATGCGTTCGGCGGTGGCGCGCCGCCCCGGGAGGAGGCCCAGGTCCAGGCGGTCCAGTTGGCCCGGCCTATGCAGGAGGGCCTGGGCGGCGGGCAGGTCCATCACCAGCAGGTTGCGCTGCACCGGGGGCCGCTCCGGCACTTCGGGAATCCGCCCCGCCACGCGCAGCGTCACGGCCCGCCCGTCCACGAACCCCTCCAGCGCCTTCTCCGGGCCCAGGGCCGCCGACACCAGCACCGACGCGGGATCCAGGAGGCCGCCGTCGCCCCCCGCGCCTCCGCCGCCCAGGCCCACCAGGTCCGTGGCAAGTATCTGGAAGGTCTCCACGCCGCCTGGCCCGGTGCGGCAGAAGCTCCCCTCCAGCACCGGCCGGATCCACAGGTCGCTCCGCAGGGACTCCAGGCGCCTCAGATCGTTCTCGGCCAGGGGCCCGAAGGGGGCCTTCACGGTCCATTCGGCGCCGGTGCCCACGCCCTGGGCGAAGCCTTCGAAGCTGGCCACCGCGGCGCGGTTGGCGAGGCGGATGGCCAGGAACACCGAGACCCCCAGCGACACGGCCAGCACCGCCAGGAAGGCCCGGCCCGCCTCCAGGCGCAGGGGGCGCCACACGAGGCGGGCGTGGAGGCCGTTCACGTCGCGGGGTCCACGATGCGGCCGTCCTTCATGCGGACGACGCGGTGGCACATGGAGGCCGCGGCGTCGGAGTGGGTCACCATGACCAGGGCCGCCCCCTCCCGTTCCGTGAGCGCCGCCAGGAGGTCCAGCACCCGCTCCCCGCTGGCGCTGTCCAGGTTCCCGGTGGGTTCGTCGGCCAGCAGGAGCGCGGGCCTCGCGGCCAGCGCCCGGGCCACGGCCACCCGCTGCATCTCCCCGCCCGACATCTCCCGGGGCCAGGCCGAGGCCCGGTCCCCCAGGCCCACGGCCTCCATGAGTTCGGCCACGCGGGCTTCCAGGGCGGGCCGGGCCCAGCCCAGGAGCTGGAGGGGCAGTTCGACGTTCTCCCGGGCCGTGAGGGTGGGCACCAGGTGGAAGAACTGGAAGACCGTGCCCAGGCACTCCCGGCGGAGCCGCGCCAGCCGCGCCGGGGCGGCAGCGGCGAGGTCCTCGCCCCGGAAGAGGGTGCGGCCCTCGTCGGGGCGGTCCAGGCCGCCCAGGAGGTTCAGGAGGGTGGTCTTGCCGCAGCCGGAGGGGCCCAGCAGGGCCACGCGCTCACCCTTCTCCACGGCCAGGTCCAGGTCCTTGAGCACCCAGCGCGCGTCGTACCGCTTGCCGACCCCCACGGCCTCCAGGAGCGGCATCCTACGGCGCCGCCTTGTAGGTGAGGGCGTAAACCACGGGCTTGGGCAGCTTGGCGCTGGTCACCGTGACCGTCAGCGTCATCGCGTGGGTGGCGGGGTCCAGGTGGAAGACGTTGGTGCGCTCCCCGTCCTCGGCCTTGTACCGCTGCACCAGATCGTCCTTGTCGGCGCGGGCGGAAATGAGGAACTCGTCGCCGTCCTCGCGCTTCCAGGGCACCGCGGCGCCGTTGGCGGGCATGCGCTGGGGGGCGCGCACGTCGTAGGTGATGACGAACTCCCCGGGGGTGCGCTCGAGGCGGATGGCCTGGTAGACGGGGTTGGTCTTCTTGAGGCGGGACCTGGCGATGGGCCGGGTCACGAAGTTCATGGGGGCGGTGGCGGCCTCGATGACGGCGGGGACGTCCGGGGCGCTGGCCAGGGTCCAGTGGCCCAGGGGGGCCTGGGCCGCGAGGGGGAGGGCGAGGAGGAAAGGCAGGGCTTTCACGGGTGGGCCTCCGGTGGTCAGCTTTCCACCATACACGCCTTGCGCCGGGAGGATAATGGGGTTGCGGAGGTCCCATGCCGATCTCATTCAATCTCAACGGAAAGAAGGTCTCCGTGGACGCCGCCGGATCCCGGATGCTGGCCTACGTGCTGCGCGGCGACCTGGGGCTCACCGGGACCAAGGTGGGCTGCGGCGCGGGCATCTGCGGCGCGTGCACGGTGCTGGTGGACGGCGAGGCGGTGCGGTCCTGCTCCACGCCCCTGGAGGCCGTGGCGGGCAGGGAGGTGACCACCATCGAGGGCCTGGAGCGCTCCGGCGCCCTCCACGCCGTGCAGGAGGCCTTCCTGGCCCACACCGCCTTCCAGTGCGGGTTCTGCACCCCTGGCATGATCCTCAACGCCTGCGCCCTGCTCCGGAAGAACCCCAGGCCGACCCGCGAACAGATCGCCCAGGCCATGGAGGGCAACCTGTGCCGCTGCGGGACCCACGGGAGGATCCTGGACGCCGTCCAGGACGCCGCGAAGGGAGGTGCGCGATGAAGCGCCGGGACTTCCTCAGGACGGCGGGGGCCGCCGGGATCTTCGTGTCGTTCCCGGTCTTCGGTCAGGAGCCGGAGAAGATCCCCGCCAAGCTTCCGGGCTATCCCTCGGACTTCAACGCCTACCTCCGGATCGGCCCGGACGGGCGCGTGGGCTGCTTCGTGGGCAAGGTCGAGATGGGGCAGGGCAACATGACCAGCCTGGCCCAGCTGGCCGCGGAGGAGCTGGACGTCCCCGTGGACCGCGTGGACATGACCATGGGCGACACGGACCTCTGCCCCTGGGACATCGGGACCTTCGGATCGCTGAGCATCTGGCAGTTCGGGCCCGTGCTGCGCGCGGCGGCGGCCGAGGCCCGGGCCGTGCTGGTGCAGCTGGCCTCGGAGCGACTGGGCGAACCCGCGGAGCGGCTTCATGTGGAGGACGGCGTGGTGTCGGTGGCGGGCTACCCCTCCCGGAAGGCCACGTACGGCCAGCTGGTGGAGGGCAGGAAGATCGAGCGCCACGTGCAGGGCGCCCCGGTCAAGCCGGCCTCCGCGTTCAAGGTCGTGGGCAAGGACGCAAAGCGCCTCGACGGTCTCCGGAAGGTGACGGGCGCGGCCAAGTACGCCGCGGACTTCGCGCTGCCGGGAATGCTCCACGCCTGCGTCCTCCGGCCTCCCGCGCACGGAGCGAAGCTGGCCTCGGCGGACACCTCCGCGGCCGAAAGGCTGCCCGGAGTCCGGGTGATCCGGGACGGGGACCTGGTGGCGGTGCTCCACGCCCACCCCGACCTGGCCCGGGAGGCCCTCGGCCTCGTGAAGGCGAGGTACCTTCCCTCGCCCTCCACCCTGGACGACGCCAACATCTACGACCATCTGTCCAAGGCCGCGCCGGCCCCCAAGGGCGTGGGCGCCAAGGGCTCCCTGGAGGCCGGGGAGGCCGCCGCGACCCGGAAGCTCGAGGCCGTCTACCGCCACGCCTACGGCGCCCACGCGGCCATCGAGCCCCATGCCGCCGTGGCGAAGTGGGAGGGGGGCCGCCTGACGGTGTGGGCCTCGACCCAGGCCCCCTTCATCGTGAAGTCGCAGGTGGCCCAGGCCCTGGGCCTGGCGGCCCGGGACGTGCACATCGCCGCCCCCTTCGTGGGCGGCGGCTTCGGCGGCAAGACCGAGGGCCCCCAGGCCGTGGAGGCCGCGCGCCTGGCCCGGGCCGCGGGCTGCCCCGTGCAGGTGGCCTGGGACCGCAGGGAGGAGTTCTTCCTGGACACCTTCCGCCCCGCCGCCGTGGTGACGGTGCGTTCCGGCCTGGACAAGGCCGGGCGCATCCCCTTCTGGGACCACCTCGTCGTCGGCGCCGGGGACGGGGAATCCCCCACCTTCTATGACATCCCCCACCAGCGGGTCCGCGCCGCGGGCAGCTGGTACGGGGGCAACCCCGCGGGGCTCCACCCCTTCGCCGTCGGGGCCTGGCGCGCGCCCGCCTCCAACACCAACGTCTTCGCCCGGGAGTCCCACATGGACGCCCTGGCCGCCCTGGCCAAGGCCGATCCGGTGGAGTTCCGGCTGAGGCACATCAAGGACCCGCGCATCGCCGCCGCCCTCAAGGCGGCCGCGGAGGCCTTCGGCTGGAAGACGGCCCCCGCCCCGAGCGGCCGGGGCTTCGGCGTGGCCTGCGCCATCCACCGCAACACCGTGGTGGCCGCCATGGCCGAGGTGGCCGTGGACCGGAAGACCGGGGCCGTGACCGTCAGGCGGGTGACCGTGGCCCAGGACATGGGCGTGGTGGTGAACCCCACCGGGGCGCGCCAGCAGGTGGAGGGCTGCGTGACCATGGGCCTGGGCTACGCCCTCCACGAGGAGGTGCGTTTCCGCAACGGGGAGGTGCTGGACGTGAACCTCGACACCTACCACGTGCCCCGCTTCTCCGACGTGCCCCCCGTGGAGACGGTGCTCATCCCCAACCCGCGGCTGGTCGCCCAGGGCGGGGGCGAGCCGGCCATCATCGTCATGGGCGCGCTCATCGCCAACGCCGTCCACGACGCCACCGGCGTTCGCCTCCGGCAGCTGCCCATGACCCCGGAGCGGGTGAGGAAGGCGCTAGGATAGGTCCGGAGAAACCCCATGCGAACCTCCCAGACGCTCTGCGCGGCCTTCGCCGCCGCGGTCCTTTCGGCCCAGGCGGCACCGACCCCGGCGGCTCCCGCGGCCCCGCCCACCCTGGCGGAGACCCGCAGGGCCATGGGCATCCCCTCCTCCGGAGACCTGCGCGGCCAGCAGGATGCCGTGGGCTTCGCCTCCCGGGCCGACCAGATGGCCAAGGTGTGGGAGCTTTCGGCCACCCCTCCGGCGCCCGAGCTCCTGGGCCCCAGGCCCGCCCCCGGCGTGGCGGGGGTCATCTGCCCTCACGACGACTACCTGTACGCGGGCCGGGTCTACCGGGAAGTCCTGCCGCTGGTGAAGGCCCGCACCGTGGTGCTGGTCGGCGTGTTCCACAAGTACCGGCGCTACGGCGCTACGGACGTCATGGCCATCGACCCCTACCGGGCCTGGCGTTCCCCCGACGGGGAGATCCGCGTGTCCCCCCTGCGGGACGAGGTGGTGGCGGCCCTCCCCCCCGGCGACGTCGCGCGGGACGCCGCCTGGTCCGACAGCGAGCACTCCCTGGAAGCCATCGCCTACTGGCTCAGGCACCAGGACCCCGCCGTGGAGATCCTTCCCGTGATCCTTCCCTCGGCCTCCTTCGGGCGGCTGGAGGCCATGGCCGGCGAATTCGGGCGGGCCCTGGCCGCGGGCATGAAAAAGCGCGGCTGGATCCTGGGCAGGGATGTGGCCGTCGTCATCTCCTCGGACGGCATCCACTACGGCGCCGACTTCCGCTACACCCCCTACGGCGAGGGCGGCGCCGGCCCCTTCCAGAAGGCCATGGACCGCGACCGGCAGCTCCTGCGGGGCCCCCTGGCGGGGCCCGTCAGCGCCGCCAAGGCCCGGGATTTCTTCGAGGCGATGGTGGACCCGGCCCGTCCCGACACCTACCGGATGCCCTGGTGCGGGCGGTTCTCGGTGCCGTTCGGGCTGATGGCCCTGGAGGCCGCGTCCTGCGGGCTGGGCCTCGGGGTCCCCGCGGGGATGCCCGTCGCCTTCGGCGCCTCGGTGGACGCGCCCGAGCTGCCCGTGAAGGCCCTGGGCATGGGAGCGACGGCGCCGGCGAACCTCTACCACTTCGTAAGCTATCCGGCCGTAGCGTATGTGAACGATTGACCGCTTTGCCGGAATTTCTTCCGGCCCATCCTGACCGCCGGCGGAGCCAAAGGCGGATATGATCACTTCACTTCCCCCCCCGCCCCAGCAATTCCCGAGACCCGTGGACCATGGACCCCCTCCAGCCGCCAGACGTCCCATCCCAGGTTCCGCCGCCTTCCGGCGCCGGGCCGGAGCTGCCCCGGGACGCACTCCTGGATTCCCTCCGCGAGAGCGAGTTCTTCTTCAGGGAGTCCCAGCGGGCCGCCAAGATCGGGTCCTACAAGATGGACATCCAGAAGGGCACATGGCTGTCCTCGGAAGTGCTGGATTCGATCTTCGGGATCGGCCCGGACTACCCCCGGACCGTCGAGGGTTGGCTGGAAATCGTGCACCCCGCCGACAAGGAGATTATGAACCGCCACCTGGCGGAGGACGTGATCGGCCAGCGACAGCCCTTCTCCAGGGAGTACCGGGTGATCCGGAAGAGCGACGGGGAGGTGCGCTGGCTCAACGGCCTGGGCGAGGTGACCTTCGCCGCGGACGGCACGCCCCTCACGATGATCGGGACCATCCAGGACGTCACGGAACGCAGGCTCGCCGAGGAGGCGCTGGCCGAGGCTCACGAGTTCAACGAGCAGATCATCCGCAGCACGCAGGAGGGGATCATCGTCTACGGCCTCGACCTGGCCTACCAGGTCTTCAACCCGTTCATGGAACGGATCTCCGGCGTGCCCGCGGCCGAGGTCATCGGCAGGCACCCCTGGGAGGTGTTCCCCTGGCTGGAGGAAGCGGGGGTGCTCCCGAGGCTGGAGGCGGCCCTGCGGGGCGAATCCGTGGACGCGGTGGAGTTCCCCTACCGCACGGCCGCGGGATCCGGGTGGGCCTCGGACAGCAGCAGCGCCCTCCGGAACGCCCAGGGAAGGATCATCGGGGTGATCGGCATGGTCCGCGACATCACCGAGGCCCGGCGCGCCGAGGAAGAACGGCGGACCCTGAACGCCCAGCTGCAGCACGCCCAGAAGATGGAGAGCCTGGGCAGCCTGGCGGGCGGCGTGGCCCACGATCTCAACAACGTGCTGGGCGCCATCCTGGGCATGGCCACGGCCCACCTGGAGCTGCAGCCCCCGGACTCCCCGGCCCACCGGGCCTTCGCGACCATCACCAAGGCCGCCCAGCGGGGGGGGAAGACCCTCAAGAGCCTCCTCAACTTCGCGCGCCAGAATCCCGCCGAGGAGCGCGAACTGGACCTGAACGCCCTCCTGCGGGAGGAGGTCCATCTCCTCGAGCGCACCACCCTGGCCCGGGTGCGGCTTGAACTGGAACTGGAGGCGGGCCTGCCTGCGATCATGGGCGACCCCGGCGCCCTGACCCACGTCTTCATGAACCTCTGCGTGAACGCGGTGGACGCCATGCCGGAGGGGGGCACCCTCACCCTCCGCACCCGGCGGGAGGGGGCGGGCTGGGTCCAGGCCTCGGTGGAGGATTCGGGCTGCGGCATGCCCCCGGACGTTCTGGAACGGGCCATGGATCCCTTCTTCACCACCAAGGCCCTGGGCAAGGGCACCGGGCTCGGGCTCTCCATGGTCTACAGCACCATAAAGGCCCACCAGGGGCGCATGGAGATCCGGAGCGAGCCGGGCCGCGGCACGTGGGTGGGCCTGTGGTTCCCCGTGCGCAGCGGCGAGGCGCGGACCCAGGACGTTCCGGCTTCGCTCCCCAAGGCCCCCGGCCGGGCCCTGAGCGTGCTCGTGGTGGACGACGACGAGCTGATCCGGGAGACGCTGCAGGCGGTCCTGGAAGCGCTGGGGCACAGCCCGACCCTGGCCTTCCGGGGGGAGGAGGCCCTGGCGATGCTGGAAGCCGGGTTCAGGCCGGATGCGGTGATCCTGGACGTGAACATGCCCGGCCTGGGCGGGAAGGGCACCCTCCCGGCCCTGCGCGCCCTGTGCCCCGGCCTGCCGGTGCTGCTGGCCACGGGGCGGGCCGATCAGGCCTCCCTGGACCTGGCCAAGGCGCACGCCGGGGTCGCCATGCTGCCCAAGCCCTTCGGCAAGCGGGAGCTGCAGGAGCTCCTGGTGAAGGTCACAAGCTAGCCAGCGTCGCCTCCATGGCCCTCCGCAGGGCCGCGGGGGGTTCGGCCTGGAACGGGTGCGTGGAGCCGAAGGTATGGTCGGCGCCCTCCACGACCACCAGGCGCGCCCCGGCCTTCTCGAGGCGGCGGGCATGGGCCAGGGGCACGGCGGGGTCTGCGCTGCCGTGGATGGCCGTGGCCCTGCCGCCTCCGGCCACGAAGCGCGCCAGGGCGGCCTCCACGTCCAGCTCCTTCCGGTGGGCCTCCCAGTCCTCCAGGAGGGCCGCCCCCAGGCGCATGACCTGGCCGGTGCGGGCGTTGCGCGCCTCCACGAAGCCGTCCCGGCGCCAGGCCTCCTCCTGGCCGCGGAACCCGTGGAGGTCCTCCAGCCCCGCCAGGGACGCCCAGGTCACGACGCTGGACACCCCCTCCGAGGCGAGCAGCGCGATGGCGCCGCCGCGGCTGTGGCCCAGGAGGGAGACGCGCTCCGTGCCGGGGAGGTCCCCGGCGGCGCGGACCGCCGCGCGCAGCTCCCCCACCTCCCGGGTGAAGGTGTTGGCCTGGAAGCGCTCCAGCTCGGTGAAGGCCTGGGGATCCCCGCCGATGCCGTTGTGGCTGAAATTGAACCGGAGGCACGAGACGCCTGCCTTGGCGAAACGTTCCGCCACCCAGGGCCAGCAGCCCCAGTCCATGAACCCCTTGAAGCCGTGCGCGAGGACCACCACGTGGCCCGGGGCCGCTGCGCGGGTGAGCGCGGCCGTCAGTCGAAAATCCACGCCAGGAAATGTAAATGATTCTATTTTCATGTGGTTCCCCTTGGCTGCATTGACCCCGGGGCGAACCTGCCCCATGCTCTGATCATCCCACCCGCAGGCCCGCCATGTCCCACCTGACCCTCAAGGAAAGCTACACGACCCTCTCGGAACGTCTCAACCGGTTCCCCCAGGGCGCTCCCCCGGGGGACCTGCTCTTCCGGATCCTGGAGGTGCTCTTCACGCCGGAGGAGGCCGGACTGGTGGCGCTCCTGCCCATCAGGCCCTTCACGGCCGAGGCCGCGGGGAAGGTGTGGAAGAAGCCGGTCCTGGAAGCGAGGAAGACCCTGGAGGCGCTGGCCTCGCGGGGCATGCTCCTGGACATGGAGATCCGGGGGGAGCAGCTGTTCGTGCTGCCTCCGCCCATGGCGGGCTTTTTCGAGTTCTCCATGATGCGGGTGGGCAACGGCTACGACCAGAAGCTCCTGGCGGAGCTCTTCCACCAGTACCTGAACGTGGAGGAGGACTTCGTCAAGGCCCTCTTCGCGGGCGGGGAGACCCAGCTGGGGCGGGTCTTCGTGAACGAGAGGGCCCTGCCGGACCGCCAGCTGCAGGTTCTCGACTACGAGAGGGCCGGCGAGGTGATCCGCACCGCCACCCACATGGGCGTGGGCACCTGCTACTGCCGGCACAAGATGGAGCACCTCGGCAGGGCGTGCAAGGCGCCCATGGACATCTGCATGACCTTCAGCACCACGGCCCAGAGCCTCATCAAGCACGGCATCGCGCGCAGGGTGGACGCGAGCGAGGGCCTGGACCTCCTGGACCAGGCCCGGGACCACAACCTGGTTCAGTTCGGCGAGAACGTCCGGGAGCGGGTGGCCTTCATCTGCAACTGCTGCGGCTGCTGCTGCGAGGCGATGCTCGCGGCCAAGCGGTTCGCCAACCTCAACCCGGTGGCCACCACCAACTTCCTGCCCCGGGTGGCCCAGGAGGCCTGCGACGGGTGCGGCAAGTGCGTGGCGGCGTGCCCGGTGGAGGCCATGGGCCTGGTGTCCGCGGGCGACCCCGCGAGGCCCCGGCGCATGAAGGCGCGCCTGGACGCGGACCTGTGCCTGGGGTGCGGGGTCTGCGTGCGCACCTGCGCCAAGGGCTCCCTGGTGCTCGAGCCCCGCGCGGCCCGGGTGATCACGCCGGTCACCACGGCCCACCGCGCCGTGCTCATGGCCATCGAACGGGGCAAACTTCAGAATCTCATCTTCGACAACCAGGCCCATTGGAACCATCGCGCCATGGCTGCCATCCTGGGGGTGATCCTGAGGCTGCCGCCCATCAGGCAGGTCATGGCCAGCCGGCAGATGAAGTCCAGGTACCTCGACCGCCTCCTGGCGACCGGCACGCCCGTCCACAGGGAACATTGAGAGGTGAAGAACATGAAGACTCCCACGACCCTGGCCGCGCTCCTGCTCCTCGCGGGCTGCGCCACCGTCTCCACGCCGAGGTACGAGCCGGTGCAGGCTCCCGCCCCGGTGCCCCAGGCCGTGCCGCCCCAGGCCGGGAAGGTGCTGCGCCGGAAGATCGCCGTGGCGCGTTTCACCAACGAGACCCGGTACGGGAAATCGCTCCTGGTCGACCAGAACGATGATCCCCTGGGCAAGCAGGCTTCGGACATGGTCTCCAACCGCCTCATCGCCTCCGGCCAGTTCCTGGTCTTCGAGCGGCCCGACCTGCAGAAGGTCCGCAAGGAGCAGCACCTCTCCGGCCAGGAGAACCTGGTGGGCGTGGACACCCTCCTGGTGGGGGCCGTCACGGAATTCGGGCGGAGCGACTCGGGCAAGGTGGGTTTCCTGAGCGCGACCCGGAACCAGGTGGCCCGGGCCAAGGTGGAAGTCCGGCTCCTGGACGTGCGCACCGGCCAGGCCTTCTTCACCGCCACGGGCACGGGGGAGGCCAACACCGAGACCGGCAGCATCGCCGGCTACGGCAGCAGGGCGGACTACGACGCGACGCTCAACGACCGCGCCATAGGCGCCGCGGTGTCCGACCTGATGAACACCATCGTCAGGAGCCTCGGGGACCGTCCCTGGACCAGCGACATCCTGAAGGTGGAAGGCTCCCGGGCCTACGTATCAGGGGGCGAGCGCCAGGGCCTCAAGGTGGGCGACTCGCTCGCCGTGATGCTCCAGGGACCCAAGGTCAAGAGCCAGCAGACCGGCTTCGAGATCACCCTCCCCGGCACCCGCGTGGCGGGCCTCAAGGTGGTCTCCCTGTTCGGGGACTCCGAGGCCAGCGAAGGCGCCGTCTGCGAAGTGGTGGACGGCTCCATCCCGGCTGCCGGCACCCTGTACGTCACCGACGCCAAGGAGACCCGCAAATGAGAACCGCCGCCCTGGCCCTGCCCCTGCTCCTGCTCTGCTGCGCCGACCCGGTCACCGTCACCCGCGCCGTGGACGACCGCCCCAGGATCCTCCTCCAGGGCGCGCCCAAGGGGGCGGTCCTGTTCCTGGACGGCAGGCCCATGGGCAGCGCCGAAGCCTATGCCGGCGACCCCGGCGTGCTCCGGGTGGAACCCGGCACGCACGTGATCGAAGTCAGGCTCGGTGACGACCTGCTGATGTCCGAGAAGGTGTTCCTGGGCGGCGGGGAGCAGAGGACCCTGGTCGTCAGATGAGGAAATGGCCGCCCCTGGCCCTGGCGCTCGCGCTGGGCTGCGCCGTCCCCGCCACCCGCCCCGGCTTCGATTGGGGCGGGTACGAGGACCATCTCCACCGGCTCATGGGGAATCCCGGCGGCCTGGAGGCGTACGGGGCCTCCCTGCGCAGGACGATCGAACGGAATCCCGACGGGACCCGGGTGCCCCCGGGCATCTACGCCGAGTACGGCTACATCCTCCTCCTGTCCGGCAGGAAGGCGGAGGCCGCGGAGTACTTCACGAAGGAGAAGACCCGGTGGCCGGAAGCGACCCTGCTCATGGACCGCATGATCCGCGCCTGCGCCCCGCCTCCGGCGGAACCCACGAAGGATCCGTCATGAAGCGGCTCGCCACCCTCCTTCCCCTCCTGGCCCTCCTCGCGGGATGCGTGCCGCCCGCCGCCGCCCCCGTCAAGGACTACACAAGGCTGCGCGGGGAGGACCCCGCGTCCATCCTCGTGGTGCCGGTGGTCAACCGCAGCGTGGACGTCACGGCCGCCGACCTCTTCCTTTCGACGCTCACCGTGCCCCTGGCCAGCCGCGGCTACTACGTCTTTCCGGTCTACCTGGTCAAGCGGCTCATGGAGGACGACGGCCTCGGCGACGCGGGCATGGTCCACCGGGCGGATCCCCGGAGGCTGGGCGAGCTCTTCGGGGCCGATGCCGTCCTCTACGTGACCATCAACAAGTGGGATGCGAAGTACGCCGTGCTCGCCACCAGCGTCGAAGTGGACTTCGACTATGTCCTCCGGAGCGGAAGAACCGGCGAGGAGCTCTGGAAGACCCACCAGGCCTGGACCTACGTCCCCAGCCACAACTCCAGCGGCAATGCCGTTGCGGACCTGGTCGCCATGGCCGTCACCGCCTCGCTCACCAAGGCCGCCCCCGACTTCATGCCCCTGGCCCGCACCGCGAACCAGAAGGCCTTCCGGACGCTGCACCAGGGCCTGCCCGCGGGGCCCCATTCCCCGCGGCACGGCAACGACAAGGGGGAATACTAGATGACGTTCTTCGATCTGGCCAAGGCCGTGGGGGCGCTGGTCATGCCCGCGGGGCTCCTCTGGGTTTTCACCCTTGGCGTCGCGTACCTCCTCCTGCGCCGGAGGCAGTGGCTCGCGGGGATCCTGGTCCTGTTCGTGTGGATCCTGTACGCCGTCGCGGGCAATTTCTACGTGGGGACGGCCCTCATGGCGGGCCTGGAGCGCACCGTCCCCCTCCTGGAGACCGGCCGCCTCGACCCCTTCGACGCCGTGTGCGTGCTGGGCGGCGGCACGGAACTGGATCCCGCGGGCCGGCCCATCCTGGGCGAGGCGGGGGACCGGATCGTCACCGCCGCGCGCCTGTGGCACGCAGGGAAGGCCCATCTCCTCGTGGCCAGCGGCGCCGGCCTGGACGTGATGACCGGAGCCCGCGACCTGGGGCAGGAGACCCGCGCCATCTGGCTGGACCTGGGCGTTCCCGACGGGGCCATCGTGACGGTGCCGGAGCCCTGCCTGAACACGCGCGAGGAGATCGCCGCCTACCGGAGGCTCCAGGACGCCAGACACTGGAAGCGCCTGGCCCTCGTCAGCTCCGCCAGCCATCTGCCCAGGGCCCTGCGCCTGGCGGAGAAGGCCGGGCTCGCCTTCACCCCCGTGGGGGCCGACTGGCACGGCAGGCGCCACCCCTTCCAGCCCCAGCGGCTGGTGCCCACGGGGGAGGGGTTCCATCTGGTCTCGCGCGCGACCTGGGAGTACCTGGGCCGGCGGCTGGGCAAATAGTCACGCCAGCACGGCCACCGTCTCCGGACCCTGCAGGGCCTGGCCCACCTCCACGCAAACCTCGGCCACCGTGCCCGCCCGGGGCGCGGTGATCTCGAACTGCATCTTCATGGACTCCAGGACGAACATCAGCTGGCCCTGCTCCACCTCGTCCCCCCGGGCCACGAGGCACTCCAGGATCCTCCCGGCCATGGGGGCGTTCACGCCGCCTCCCGCCGCGGCCTGGACGCGGGGCCGGGCCAGATCCGCGGAGGGGTCCTCCAGCACCAGGGTCTCCCCGAAGACGGCCACGGCCATGCCGGCGCCCTCCAGGCGGCAGGCGCGGAAGGGCAGGGCGGGATCGGTCTCGCCCGCGGCGGCCAGGGCCCGGGCCAGCCCGGGGCCCCGCTCCCCGGGGGCCACGGGGCCGTCCAGCATCCGGCGCAGGGCGGGCCCGCGCAGGGTGAAGAGGACGGGGCCGCCCTCCAGATGGAAGACCTCCTTCTCCTGGGCGCCGCCGGTGCGCAGCTCGGGGCAGCCGGCCTGGGCCTTGAACCGCGCGGCGGGGCCCGGGGCGGCCGCGCCCGCGCCGCGGAAGGCCATGGACAGGGCCTCCCGGAACGCCGTGGAGCGGAAGAACGCGAGACACGCCGCGGGCAGGAGGGGCGCGTTGAGGTCCGCCAGGTGCTCCTGGATCCAGCCCGTGGATTCCCGCCCCGCCAGGAAGTCCCCGGAACGGGCCACGGCCTGCAGGAAGGGGAGGTTGGTGGTGCACCCCAGGACGGTGAAGTCCTCCAGGGCCGCGGCGAGGCGCGCCACGGCCGAGGCCCGGTCCGGCCCCCACGCCACGAGCTTGGCGATCATGGAGTCGAACCCCGCGTCCACGCGCCCGCCCTGGGTCACGCCCGAATCCACGCGGACGCCCGGGCCCGAGGGCTCCACGTAGACCCTGAGGGGGCCGGGGGTGGGCAGGAACCCGTTGCGCGGGTCCTCTGCGAGCACCCGCGCCTCCAGGGCCACGCCGGCGGGCGCGGGCACCGCGAACACGGCGGGATCGCCCAGGGTCGCGGGCCAGCCGCCCATGGCCAGGTCCAGCTGGGCGAGCACCAGGTCCACGCCGTAGGCCAGTTCGGTGACCGGGTGCTCCACCTGGAGGCGCGTGTTCATCTCGAGGAAGTGGAAGGCGCCCGCCTCGTCCAGGAGGAATTCCACGGTGCCCGCGCCGCGGTAGGCGGTATGCCGCACCAGGGCCAGGGCGGCCCGGCCCATGGCCTCCCGGAGGGCGGGATCCGCCACGGAGCTGGGGGCCTCCTCGAGCACCTTCTGGTGGCGCCGCTGCAGGGAGCACTCCCGCTCCCCCAGGAAGACCCCGCCGCCCCGGCCGTCGCCGAACACCTGGATCTCCAGGTGCCGGGGGGACCGGAGCAGGCGCTCAACGAAGACGGTGCCGTCCCCGAAGCTCGCCAGGGCCTCCCTGGAGGCCCGGAGCACCGCGTCGGGAAGGCCCGCGGGCTCCTCCACCACACGCATGCCGCGCCCGCCGCCGCCGCCGCTGGCCTTGACCAGGTACGGCGCCAGGATGCCGCGCCCGGCGAGGGCGTCCTGCCAGGCCGCGGGGGGGAGGGCGGCCAGCTCCCCGGAGAGGAGGGCCTCCAGCACCGGCACGGAGCAGGCCCTGGCGACGGCCTTGGCGGACTCCTTGCCGCCCAGGGCGAGCATGTTCTCGGGAGTGGGCCCCACGAAGCCGATGCCGGCCTCCTCCACGGCCCGCGCGAAACCGGCGTTCTCGGACAGGTAGCCGTAGCCGGGATGCAGGAGCCGGGCCCTCCAGCGCAGGGCGGCCTCGACGATGGCGGCCCCGTCGAGGAAGCTGTCCACCTCCAGTACCGCGTCCGCCTCCCGGCGCACGGGACTGCCGGCGTCGCCGGGGGTGGACACCACGGCCACCTCGAAGCCCCGGGCGCGGCCCGCGCGCAGGATGCGGCGGGCGATCTCCCCCCGGTTGGCGATGACGAGGCGCATCAGGGCCTCCACGGTGGAGGGGCCTTGCGGAAGTAGGCCTGCAGGCCCTCCTGGCCCTCGGCGGACATGCGCGCCGCGGCGATGGTGTGCGCGGTGAATTCGAACAGCTCGGGGTCCGGCAGCGGCGCGATGCGGCGCAGCAGCTCCTTCGTGGCCCGGGCCGCCCGGGGCCCGGCGGCCAGGAACTCCCGGAGGACGCGCGTCAGGGCCTCTTCGTGGGACTCGGAGGGGTCGATGAGGCGCTGCGCCAGGCCCGCCTCCAGGGCCTCGGCGCCGCGGATGCGGCGCCCCGTGAGCATCAGGGGGGCGGCGGCGGCGATGCCCAGCTTGCGCACGACGAAGGGCCCGATCACCGACGGCACCAGCCCCAGCATCACCTCGGACGTGGCGAAGACGGCCGCGGGCTCGGCCAGGACGAAATCGCTGCACGCGGCCAGGCCCAGGCCCCCGCCGATGGCCGCCCCGCGCACGCAGCACGCCACGGGCGCGGGAAAGGAGGCCAGGCGCGTGAACATCCGCCCCAGCTCCCTGGCGTTCTCCAGGTTAAGCTCCTGGGCGGCCGCGCCCTGCTCCTTCATGTAGGCCAGATCGGCCCCGGAGCAGAACACCGAGCCCTCCCCTTCCAGCAGGAGGAGACGCATGCGCGCCGGGTCCTGGATCGAGGCCAGCTCGGCCATGGCCAGGGACAGCTCCCGGATCATGGCCGCGTCGAAGGCGTTGCACACTTCGGGCCGCGTCAGCACCAGCCGCATGACCCCGTGGGCCAGGGCCTCCACCCGCAGGGTCCGGCCCTGGAAGGCGTCGCCCTCCCTGGGGAAGGCGGAGAGGGGGATCACGGCCGGCTCCCTTCGGGCACGATCTCGCCGGGACAGGGACGGTTCTCCGGGGCGATGGTGGCCAGGAGCGCGGCGGGCACCTCCACTTCGCACCGGAGCAGGGCCTGGGCGAGGGTCTTGCCCTGGGCGTCCAGGTGGAGGCTGACGGTGCCGCCTCCGCCCAGGGTCTCCTCCAGCAGGAAGTTGAGGGCCCAGAGCCGCGGAACCGGGTGGCGCTCCACCCGCCCGCGGCAGTGGCCCTTGAACCAGGCCTGCACCTTCTCGGCCGTGATGTGGTCCCGGAGCCAGGCGTAGCACGGGCCGGAGCGGCCGATGAGGCCGATGTTGGCGGTATCGCCCTTGTCGCCGCTGCGGGCGTGGGCGATGCGCATGAGCGGCACGCGCACCTGCGCGCCGGCGCCGGGGGCCAGGGTCCAGGGGTCGGTGGCGTCGAAGGGGGTGGTGCCCTCGCCTTCGCTCTCGGGCCAGGGCAGGGGCCCCGAGGACCAGGACGCCCGGCCCTCCTCCAGGATCCGCGCCTCCGGGAGAACGAGCCCGCGGGGCACCAGGGCCGGCCAGTAGCTCACGACTTCGGAAACGGCCGGGGCCCCGCCGGTGACCGCCACCCCGGGCGGGCCGGACAGGATCATGGCGGGCAGGAGCTTGCGGAAGGCCTGCAGGTCCCCGGCGCTCGCGGACCGGGCCGAGAGGCGCAGGAGGATCTCCTGGGCCCGGTGGCGGGGCGTGAGCGAACGGTGGGCGGAGTCGTCGCCCACGAACTCCGTGCAGGTGTGCTCCAGGGGGGCCTCCAGCTCGGCGGCGCACCGCTTCCAGAAGACCGAGGCCAGCAGTTCGGCCTTGGCGCGGGCGTCGGGGCCGGAGACGATGAGGGCGCCCTGGGACTTCCAGCCGTCGGCATAGGCGATGCTCACCTTCAGGAGGTCCGTGGGGGGCCGGCCCTGCACGCGCTCCACGCGGACCCGGTCGGGCCCGTCCTCGCGCAGGTCCACCGTGGAGAAGTCGGCGACGACGTCCGGCGTGAGGTAGGTGCGGGGGTGGCCCATCTCGTAGAGGAGCTGCTCCCGCACGGTCTGGCAGGTGACGAGGCCGCCGGTGCCGGGGTGCTTGGTGACGGTGAAGGCGCCGTCCCTGCGGCACTCCACGATGGGGTAGCCGATGTCGACGAAGGAGGGGACCTTCTTCCAGTCGGTGAAGTTGCCGCCCGTGGCCTGGGCGCCGCACTCGATGATGTGGCCGGCCACGATGCCGCTGGCCAGGAGGTCATAGTCCCCCGGGCCCCAGCCGAATTCGTGCATGAGGGGCGCCAGGGTGATGCCGGTGTCGGTGACCCGGCCGCAGATGACGACGTGGGGTTCCCTCGCCAGGGCCGCGGCCACGGGCATGGCGCCGAAATAGGCGTTGGCGGCCAGGATCCGGTCCGCCACCGGGGCCAGGGGCTGCCCGGTCTCCATGTGCCGCAGCTCCACCCCCGAGGCCAGGAGCTCCCCGATGCGGGGAGCGATGTCGTCCCCGTCCACCACGGCGATGCGCAGCTTGAGCCCCCGGGCCCGGGCCGCGGCGGCCAGGGCCTGGGCGCAGGCGGAGGGGTTGACGCCTCCGGCGTTGGTGATGACCCGGATGCCCTTGGCCAGGATCTCCTCCAGGAGCGGGTCGATCTGGGTGACGAAGTCCCGGGCGTAGCCCAGGAAGGGGTCCTTGGCCATCTGCTTGCGCAGGATGCTCATGGTCACTTCGGCCAGGTAGTCGATGGAGATGTAGTGGAGGTCGAGGCCGCCCCGCACCTGCCGGCGCAGGGCCCAGGGGTCGTCCCCCCAGTAGCCCCCGGCGTTGGCGATGCGGATGATCTTCCGGTCGGTCATGGCTTCCTCACATTCGCAGCACGCCCAGGCGCGTGTCGGGCACCGGGGCGCAGAGGGTGGTGGCCAGGGTCGCCGCGAGCCAGCCCCGGGTGTCCCGCATGTCCATGACGCCGTCGTCCCAGAGGCGGGCGGAGGCGTAGGTGGGGTGCCCCTCCCGCTCGTACTTCTCCCGGATGGGCCCGGCGATGGCCTCGGCGTCGGCGTCGCTGAAGGGGCGGCCCTCGCGGGAGAGCTGGTCCCGCTTGACGGTGGTGAGCACCTGGGCGGCCTGCTCCCCGCCCATGACGGAGATGCGCGAGGTGGGCCAGGTCCAGAGGAAGCGGGGACCGTAGGCGCGCCCGCACATGCCGTAGTTCCCCGCCCCGAAGCTGCCGCCCAGGATGAGCGTGATCTTGGGGACCTGGGCGGTGGCCACGGCGTGGACCATCTTGGCCCCGTCCTTGGCGATGCCGGCCCGCTCCACCTGGGCGCCCACCATGAAGCCCGTGATGTTCTGCAGGAAGACCAGGGGGATCTTCTGGGAGGTGCACAGTTCGATGAAGTGGGCGGCCTTGAGGGCGCTCTCCCCGAAGAGCACCCCGTTGTTGGCCACCAGGCCGCAGGGCATGCCCTCCACGTGGGCGAAGCCCGTCACCAGCGTCGTGGCGTAGCGCTCCTTGAACTCGAAGAGCCGGCTGCCGTCCACCACCCGCGCGATCACCTCCCGCACGTCGCTGCGCCGGCGCAGGTCCCGGGGCCAGGCGCCGAGGATCTCCAGCGGGTCGTAGGCGGGGGGCTCGGGGGTCCGCAGGGCCACGGAGGCCGCGGGAGAGGGGCCCAGGTGGCTCACCAGCTCGCGGAGGATCTGGATGGCCTGCTCGTCGCTCTCGGCGAAGTGGTCGGCCACCCCGGAGAGCTCGGTGTGGACCTTGGCGCCGCCCAGGAACTCCGCGGTCACGTCCTCGCCCGTGGCCGCCTTCACCAGGGGCGGGCCGCCCAGGAAGATGGTGCCGGTGCCGTTGACGATGATGGTCTGGTCGCTCATGGCGGGCACGTAGGCCCCGCCCGCGGTGCAGCTGCCCATGACCGCCGAGATCTGGGGGATGCCCGCGGCCGAGAGCACCGCCTGGTTGTAGAAGATCCGCCCGAAATGGTCCCGGTCCGGGAAGACCTCGGCCTGCAGGGGCAGGAAGGCCCCGCCGCTGTCCACCAGGTAGAGGCAGGGCAGGCGGTTCTCCAGGGCGATCTCCTGGGCGCGCAGATGCTTTTTCACGGTAAGCGGGTAGTATGTCCCGCCCTTCACCGTGGCGTCGTTGGCGATGATCATGCAGGGCCGGCCGTGGACCATGCCCACCCCCGTCACCAGCCCCGCCGCGGGCACCGGGTCGTCGTAGACCCCCGTGGCCGCGAACAGGCCCACCTCCAGGAAGGGCGAGGCCACGTCGCAGAGCAGCGCGATGCGGTCCCGCACGAAGAGCTTGCCCTGCGCGGCGTGGCGGGCACGGGCCTTGTCGTCCCCTCCCCGGCGCAGCCGCTCCTTCTCCTCTAGCAACGCCTCGCAAAGCGCCAGGTTGTGCGCGTGGTTCTGCCGGAAGGCCTCGGAGCCGGTCTTGAGGCGGCTGTGGATGAGCGTCACGCTCAATACTCCTTGACGAGGTGGCGGGCGATGACCATCCGCTGGATCTCGCTGGTGCCTTCCCCGATGGTGCACAGCTTGACGTCCCGGTAGAACTTCTCGACCGGGTAGTCCTTGATGAAGCCGTAGCCGCCGTGGATCTGCACGGCCTCCTCGGCAACCCTGCAGGCGACCTCCGAGGCGTGGAGCTTGGCCATGGCCGCGGCCTTGGCGTAGGGAAGCCCCTGGTCCTTGAGGGTCGCCGCCTTGTACACCAGCAGCCGCGCCGCCTCGATCCCCACCTGCATGTCGGCGAGCTTGAACTGGATGGCCTGGTGGTCGGCCAGGAACTTGCCGAAGGCCTTGCGGATGGTGGCGTACTTCACCGAGGCCTCGAAGGCCCCCTGGGCCATGCCCAGGGCCAGGGCGGCGATGCCGATGCGGCCGCCGTCCAGGGTCCTCATGGCCTGCTTGAAGCCCACGCCCTCCTCCCCCAGGAGGTTGGCCGCGGGGACCTTCACCTCCTCCAGGATGAGTTCCGAGGTGTCGCTTGCGCGCATGCCCAGCTTGTTTTCCTGCTTGCCGGCCCGGAATCCCGGCGTGTCCTTCTCCACGATGAAGGCGCTGATGCCGTCGGCGCCGGTCCCGCCCCGGGTGCGGGCCATGACCACGCAGATGCCGCCCACCGTGCCGTGGGTGGCGAAGTTCTTGGAGCCGTTGAGGACCCAGTGGTCCCCCTCCAGCCGGGCCGTGGTGCGCAGCGCCCCCGCGTCGCTGCCGGCCTCCGCCTCGGTGAGGGCCCAGGCCCCCAGCACCTTGCCCGCCGCCAGGGGCTTCAGGTACCTCTCCAGCTGGTCCGGGCTGCCCTGGGTGTAGATGTGGTTCGAGCACAGGCTGTTGTGGGCGGCCACGCTGAGCCCCACGGAGCCGTCCACCCGGGACAGTTCCTCCACCACCACGGCGTATTCCAGGTAGCCCATGCCCGCCCCGTCGAACTCCTCCGGGAAGAACACCCCCAGCATCCCCATCTCCCCCAGCCTGGCCAGGACCTCCGCCGGGAAGATCCTGTCCTCGTCCCAGGTCATGACGTGGGGACGGATCTCGTTCTGGGCGAACCTGCGCACCTCCTCCCGGAGGGCCTCCACGTGCTCGGGCAGGGTGAAATCCACGGCATCCCTCGCTGGCAATCGGTCGGTGTTGGGAAAACCGGGCATGGCCGATCCCGGTACCTTGGGGAAGGTACAGACACTATACCGACTGGCCGGGAAGGTTCCAGTGCGGATTGCAATCCCGTCTCAAAATCCTCCGGCTACCGCTCGAAGAGGGGCACGTAGTGGTTCAGCGTGGGCCCCTGGTAGACCTGGCGCGGGCGGTAGATGCGGCTGTCGCCGCTCTCGGCCACTTCCCGGTAGTTGGCGATCCACCCCGGCATGCGCCCGATGGCGAAGATGACGGTGAACATCTCGGTGGGGATGCCGATGGCGCGCATGATGATGCCGCTGTAGAAGTCCACGTTGGGGTAGAGCCGGCGCTCGATGAAGTAGGGATCGTTGAGGGCGGTCTCCTCGAGCTTCTTGGCGATGTCCAGCAGGGGGTCGCTGATGCCCATCTTGGAGAGGAGCTCGTCGCACTTGCGCTTGATGATGCGGGCCCGGGGGTCGTAGTTCTTGTACACCCGGTGGCCGAAGCCCATGAGCTTGGCGCCGTGGTTCTTGTGCTTGACCTTGTCCAGGAAGAGGGTGCCGTCGTCCTTGTCGGCCCGGATCTCCTTGAGCATCTCGATGACGGCCTGGTTGGCCCCGCCGTGCAGCGGGCCCCACAGGGCGCAGACGCCCGCGGAGGCCGAGGCGAACAGGTTGGCCTTGCTGGAGGCCACCATGCGCACCGTGGCGGTGGAGCAGTTCTGCTCGTGGTCGGCGTGCAGGAGGAAGATCAGGTCCAGGGCGTCCACCACGGCGGGGTCCAGCTCGTAGTCCTCGTCGGGCTCGGAGAACATCATGTGCAGGAAGTTCTCGGTGAACATGTACTTCTTCTTGGGATAGATGGAGGGCAGGCCCCGGGACTTGCGGAAGGCGTAGGCGGCCAGGGTGCGCACCTGGGAGAGGAGGTGGGCGGCCTGGATCTCGAACCGGTCGGCGTTGTATTCCTCGTTGAGCTCGGGGAGGAAGCACCCGGCGGCGTTGATCATGGCCGAAAGGATGGCCATGGGGTGGGCCGAGGAGGGGAAGCCCTCGAAGTGGAACTTCATGTCCTCGTGGATCATCTGGTACTTGGTCAGGAGGCCCGAGAAGCGCAGGCGCTCGGTCTCCGTGGGGAGCTTGCCGAAGATGATCAGGTAGGCGGCCTGCACGAACGTGGAACCCTCGGCCAGTTCCTCGATGGGGATCCCCCGGTAGCGGAGGATGCCCTTCTCGCCGTCGATGAAGGTGATGCGGCTCTGGCAGCTGCCGGTGTTCCCGTAGGACTCGTCGTAGGTGATATAGCCCGTCTTGGCGCGGAGATCCCGGATGTCGAGCGCCCGTTCGGCTTCTGTTCCCTCGATGACCGGAAGCTCGATCACCTTGCCGTCCAGTTCCAGTTTCGCCGTGTTGGTCATGAATTCCTCGCAGGTGGCTGTAGTGGAGCATTTTATACGGGAGATTGGGATTGCACGCTCCCGAATATTGGGCGGGCCGGATAAGGCAAGGCCCCGCGAGGGCACGGGGCCGGGTTGGCTACCTCCAAACTAGCTGAAGTTGCGCCTCTCTCGCAAGAAATGCTCAATGACTTTGAGATCCCGTCACAATGGAGCCCTGGCGGGCACCCCAATGTCGAGGAGCTGACCATGGGAACGAGGAACGCGGTACTGCTGGGGGTCATCCTTCTGGGCCTGGGCGCCCTGGGGGCCATGGGCCTGACCGGCGGCCGTCAGGTGGAAACCAAGGGAATGGAGGCACGTGTGGAAAGTGGCGGGAAGAAGACCAAGGCCGAGCTCAAGAAGACCCTGACCCCGGAGCAGTACCGGGTCACCCAGGAGGCCGGGACGGAGGCGCCTTTCACCGGGGAGTATTGGAACTCCAAGGGGGACGGCATCTACGTCGACGTGGTGTCCGGGGAGCCCCTCTTCTCCTCCAAGGACAAGTTCGACTCCGGCTGCGGTTGGCCCAGCTTCACCAAGCCCCTGGAACCCGGCGAGGTGGTGGAGCACAGGGACGTCAGCCACGGCATGGTGCGCACCGAGGTGCGCTCGAGGAACGCCGATTCCCACCTGGGCCACGTCTTCGACGACGGTCCGGCGCCCACGGGCCAGCGGTACTGCATCAACAGCGCCTCCCTGCGCTTCGTGCCCGTGGCGGACCTGGAGGCCCGGGGCTATGGCAAGTATCTGGCCCTGTTCGGCATGAAGCCATCCCCCAAGGAGGTGGCCACCCTCGCCGGGGGCTGCTTCTGGGGCATGGAGGACCTGGTCAGGGAGCGCCCCGGGGTCATCAAGACCATCGTGGGCTACACCGGCGGCACCACGCAGCACCCGGTGTACGAGGACGTCCATACCGGAACCACCGGCCACGCCGAGGCCATCGAGGTGACCTTCGACCCCTCGAAGACGACCTACGAGGCCCTCCTCAAATTCTTCTTCACCATCCACGACCCCACCACCGCCAACCGCCAGGGCAATGACATCGGCACCCAGTACCGGTCGGCCATCTTCTACCACGACGAGGCCCAGCGGAAGACCGCCGAAAAGGTCAAGGCCGAGGTGGAGGCCTCCGGGAAGTGGAAGCGCCCCATCACCACCCAGATCGCCGCCGCCGCGACCTTCTGGCCCGCCGAGGACTACCACCAGGACTACCTGAAGAAGCACCCCGGCGGCTACACCTGCCATTTCGTGCGGCCGTTCTCGTTCTAGCCGGGCCCCGCCTGGAGCTTCACCCCTCGATTGGAAAAATTCCTGTCAGTTGCGGCGCCTCCTGGCCCGGCCTGACCGGGAAATGGGTCAGCCTTGTGCAAATCCGGGCTTGTCGAGGGAACCGGAAGCCGACCTCAGCACCAGCAGGGTCAGTTCCTGCGGCACCAGGAACCGGTTGGGCGGGCCCCATACGCCCGTGCCCACACTGGTGTAGACCCACAGGCCGCCCTCCCTGGACAGCCCCTTGCCGTGCCTGTAGAGGGATGGCACCAGGAGGCTCCAGGGGAAGTACTGCCCGCCGTGGGTGTGTCCCGAAAGCTGCAGGCGCACCCCGGCCGCCGCCGCGGCACGGGTGCCGGTGGGCGGATGGAACAGCAGAATGGGGACCGCCTCCGGCGGGATGCCGGCCAAGGCCCGGGCCAAGTCCGGGCCCTGCCCGGTCTGGGCGGCGGTGGGATCGGGCATTCCGGCCACGGCGAGCCGGGCGCCGTCATGCTCCAGCACCGCATGGCCGTTGTCCAGGATCCGCCAACCCATGCCCCGGATCACCTGCAGCCATCGCCCGAGCCCGGAATAGTATTCATGGTTGCCGGTGACGAATGCTGCGCCGTGGCGCGCCCGGATGGCCCCCAGACGTTCCGCCTTGGGCCGCACCCCATCGGCCTCGGCGTCCACCAGGTCGCCGGTGACCGCCAGGAGGTCGGGCCGGAGGGCGTTGGCGGCTTTCACCAGGTGCTCCACCTGGTACCAGGGCGTCGTCGGACTGAGGTGCAGGTCCGAGATCTGGACGATGCGGAAGCCATCCAGGGCCGCCGGCAAGTGCGGGATGGGGATCTCCACCTTGCGGGTGCGCGCCGGCCGCAGGGCCGTGGCCAGGCCCAGCAGGGAGGTGCCCAGGGCCGCCGCCGAGGCCACGCCCAGGGCCCAGGGGCCCACGTGGATGCCCGTGGCCAGGCGTACCAGGGCCTGGACCAGGTCCGCCGCCCCAAGGTAGACCAGGAACGTGGAGACCAGGCCAAAGCAGCCGTGGCTCAGCCAGAGCAGGGCCCCCAGGCGGTGGCCCAGGACCGGGACCCGCTGAAGGAGCGTGATCAGCAACATGCCCGCCAGCATGGACGCGACGGTGAGGCGCACCAGGCCCGCATGGGCCGTCAGGGCCGGCCACAGGGCGATGGAACGTTCAGACAAGTATGTTCCGGCGCCGCCCAGCACCAGGAGCAGCACGGAAAGGAAGATCGCGAACCGTTTGAGCATTTCAATTCCAATCTGAAGGTTTGGGAACGGATTCAGCCGAGGGCGGGCTGCGCGTGCAGGCCGTACCACTCCTGGGTGAAGGGTCTTCGCAAAGGGGTGGATTCCGCCCGCAGGCGGGGCGCGATGAGCCGGGCCGCCTGGTTCGGAACGCAGTCGCGGTGGCGCAGGTAGCAGACCTGCTCCAACGGCTCGGCGCCGAGGGTGCTCTTGATCTCGCTGGCGGTGCGGCCGTAGTGGAGCTGGCGGCAGCCTCGGGCGATGGCGATGTGCAGGTAGTCGCAGAGCAGGCGCGGGTAGATGGACAGTTCGGGGTTGAGGGCGTAGTCCAGACCCACCAGATGGGCTTCCAGGATGCCCCCCCACACGAAACCCGTGAGGAAGCCCACCAGCACGCCTTCATGGAAGTAGCCGCGCAGGATGAATTCCGGCCCCAGGGTCCGGCGCAGGTTCAGGAAGGTGGCGAAGGTGGGCCTGCCGAGGCGGTTTTCAGCCCGCTGGTGGACAGCGTCGAACAGCTCCATCCAGCGATCCTGGAAACGGGGCAGGTCCTCGGCGGCGAGATCCCGCACCTGCAGGGCCTGGGACTTGGCATAGGCGCGCCGGGCCTTCACCCGGTACTTCGAGGCCAGGCAGCCCAGGTAGGCCTCGAAGCAATCCCAGGACGGATCCAGGCGCAGAACCATGGCGGGCTCCGGGCGCAGCCCCGCGAACGCGTGCCGGCCCAGGCTCTCGCCGAAGGGATTGGACGCCGCGTCCAGATCCTTGATGAGGACGCCGTCGAGGGTTCCGGTTCCGTCCAGTTCGCGCTGCACCACGGCCAGTGCGGCCAGGAGGGCTTCCATCGCCCGGCGGGGCTCGATGGCCGGGTCGAACCGGAAGCCGTGTTCCCCGGCCGCCATCGGGCTGCCGCAGACGAGCACCTGGAAGTCCAGGGGACGCTTGGCAAGGCGCAGGTTGCGGGCCAGGAAGGACAGTACGGGGCCCCCCTGGAACCGCTCCCCCAGCGGCCTCCCCTGGAAGCGGGTCCGCTGGAAGCAGGCCACCCCCACCAGCCGTTCGCCCTCGTGGAAGGTGGCGTAGCGCATGGCCTCCCCCGGCGGCAGCCCTCCCTCCACGGCCCGCAGATAGGGGCGCTGAAGGAACGGGCTCGCCGACGCCACCAGGGCGTCCCAGGCGGATCCCGCGGGGGCGTCGATGGAGTCCAGGACGCGGAATGCCAGGGTGGACCCGCTGAGGCAACCCTGCCGGAACAGGCATGCCTTTGGAGCGGTCGGAGGGGATGGGAGGTTGGGCATGGGAAAGGTTCCCTTCTTTGCGGCATCAGGAATGAGTGGGTGTCTAGTCAGTCATAAACTGCGCAAAAAAAAATCAGGCGAGCATCCGCCAGAAGGCCTCGAAGGCCGCCCTGCCGTGCGCGTCGGCATGATCCGGGTCCTGGATCGCAAAGTCGATGGTCGCGTCCGCCAGCGCGTTCATCAGGGATAGGACGAACGCCAGCGGAACCTCGCGCATGGGACCGGCCGCGCGGATCCCCTCCAGCAGGTCCAGGACCTTTGCGAACGACGCCCCGACGATCTGGCGGCTCGCGGGCGTGATCGCGTCCGACACGCACAGGTGCGCGAGCGCCCGGCGCTTCTCGGGGCAGGCTTCCGCCCACTCCAGCCAGTGGGTCCACAGATGCAGCACCTGGGTCCGGGGTTCGCTGCCGGAGGGAAGATCCGCCATCGCCGCGGAAGCCATTTCGACTTTGAGGTCCAGGTAGAGCTGGTCGAGCAGTTCGTGCTTCGTCTCGAAATAGGTGAACAGCGACCCGTTGGAGATCCCGGCCGCCTTGGCGATGGCGGCCGTCGGCGCCCCCAGCCCCTGGGCGGCAATGACCCGGGTGGCCGCCGCCAGGATGGCGCTGCGCTTGTCCTCGCTTTTCGGTCTGGCCATGGCCCCCACACTGTGTCTGGTTAACACGTTATACCTGATTGGCTAGTCAGTCAATCCGGGTTCCGCCGGCCCGGACTGCATGGTGCCAAACGCTGGCCCCCCGAGAGATCGGGTGAGCCAAGCCATCGGCTCGTAACGCAAGAACGCTCGCGTCACGCCGCTGCGACTCGAACCCTCCCAATCCGCAAACGCCAGGAATTGCGCCAGGGGTTTCAAGGGTGGTTTTCCGCACGCTCCTGGTTCTCGTTTTCACCTCTGATGGCTGTTTTGGCCGGCTTCAGGGGCGTTTTCTCACCGGCTGCCGAAACTCCCACCCGCCAGGCGGCGCGCCCACTCCGCCAGGCGTTCCTTGAGGGTCTCCTTCAGGACGAAGGGGGCCAGGTCCCCGGCAAGCACCTCCAGGATCACGTACTCGAAGGCCTCCGCCCCATGGTGGTCCCACGCGGCCTGCAGGCTGCGGTCCAGGTGCCGGCGGTCCTCCAGCACGTGCCAAAGGCCGTTGCGGGTGGTGTCCAGGTCCTTGGCGGCGCCGGCCCAGGCCCGGCCCGAGGCGATGTGCCGGACCGCGTAGATGCCGGGCCTGGGCTTGCGCTCCTTGTAGGCGCGCAGGGCCGCCTTGCGGTCAAATGCCGGATCCATCCTCGCCTCCTTGGGAATCGGGTCCGGGGCGCCCATCCCGGCCGAGGGCCGGTCCGGCCAGGAACAGCACGTGCCGGCGCACATCGGCGGGCCAGGGGGCGCTGTGCTCCCCGAACCGTTCGGCGTCCCCGGCGAACAGGGCCCGGGAGGCCTCCTCGAAGCCCGGTTGGTCGCCAGCCAGGGCCGACATGAACCGGTAGGCAGCCTCCTGGGCGGATCGCAACCGGTCCACGTCCTTGCGGGCGCGCCGGGCCTCCTCCACCAGCCGGCGCAGGGCCACGGAAGCGCCACCGGGCTGCGTGTTCAGCCACTCCCAGTGCCGGGGCAGCAGCGTCACCTCCCGGGGCACCACCCCGAGTCTGGGCCGGCCCCGGCCCCGCGGGGCCTCCGGCGGCGGCGCGAGCCGGGCCAGCAGGTCCGCTTCGGTGCCCCGGAGGTCCAGGTCGATGACCCGGCCGCCGGCGTCGTCGAACACCAGCGCCGACCCTTGGGGATCGGCCTCCAGGGCGCGCTTCACCGCCACGGCCACCGAGGCCAGGGACCCCGCGGCGAGCCGCCGCGAGCCCAGGAAGGCGGTGCATGAAAGGGGGAAGGGGGTTTCCATGGGGTGTCTCCGTTGACCAGAGACTATTTTATCCGGGTAAAAATTTGAGGCTAGTTATTTATCCGGATAAAAATCCCCTAGCGCCAGTGTTCGGCGATGGGGTAGGCGGTCATGACGATCTGAACCTCCTGGTCCTCCACGATGTGCCGCTCCGTGATCACCCGGAACCACCGGGTGGGGTGGACGCCCTGGCAGTCGCGGTAGGTGCCCACGATCTCCTGACTTTCGCAGGCGGTTTCAAAGCCTCCGTCGGGCGCGGTCACCTTGGCGATGGCCCCCGAAGCCAGCATGCCCCGGGCGATGAGGGCGGCCAGCGCCTGCGGGTTCGCGAAGGGCGCGGCCCATCGGCCATTGGCCTCCGAGGCGCCGCAATGGCGGGCCTGGCTGTGCCGGACCGCTCCGGGGGCCAGCAGCACCGCCTGTGTTTCCAACTGGTCCAGCAGGGCGTCCAGCTCGATCGAGGGGACTTCGGGGGCGGGCGTGGGCGGACCGGGGGGCGGTGCCGGCGCCTCCTTGGGCTCGAGGGCCTGGCGCGCCAGCAGGGCCTTCTCGGCGGCCTCCAGCCTGCGCTGGTGCAGGGCGTGGCGTTCCTCCCGGCTCGGGGTCTTCGCGACAGGAACCGGCCTGGGGTGGTAGACCGGAACCTCCCAGGAGGACGTGGTGGTGGAGGACGTGCTGGAGTCGCCGCCTGCTGGAAGGGCGGCGGCCTTGCGAGGGCCCTGCTTGGACTCGGCCGCTTCCCATGCCAGGCGATCGACGGGGCCAGGCGCCAGCCGCGTCGCCGGCCGGAGCGCCGCACGGATCGAGCCGATGGCGCTCCGGCCCTGCAGGGTGAAGAGCATGCGGCCGTCCGGTGCCGGGACGATCTCCTGGGGCCGGCTGCCCCGGGGCAGGGGGAACCAGGTGATCCGGCCGCCGGAAGCGATCCGTCCGATGCGCTCCCCGGCCGTGTCGGTGAACCACATGGAGCCGTCGGGCCCGGGGGCGATCCCGTGCGGCTGGGTGGCCGGGCCGTCCAGGAGGTGGACCTTGCACCCGCTGCCATTCACGCCGATCTCGCCGATCCCCGGCGGCCCGGCCTGTATGAACCAGAGCCGGCCGTCCTGCCCCGGCACCAGGCGCCGCGGCCGGCTTCCGGGGGGCAGGGCGAACGTGGACGGCGGTTGACCCTGTCCCCGGTGGAAGAACACCCTTTCCTGTTCGGGTACGGCGAAGGCGATGCCCGCTTCGTTCGAGCCGGACATCCCAAGGGTGCCGGCCGCCGGCCCCGCGCAACGGAAGGCCAGGTCCCGGAACCCGAACGTGTTGCTGGCAGGATCGTGGCTGATGCGGCAGACCCGTTCCGCCAGCGAGACCCAAAGGTCGCCGTTCGACCCTGCAACCACCTGATTCGGCCGGGCGGGAATTTCCATCTTCCAGGTACTGAATCGAATGGGTTCGCCGCTGATCGCCCGGCTCACGCTCGCCAAGCTGCAAATGCCGATCATGCGGTCGCCCACGCTCCACAGCCGGCCGCGGCTGTCGGCCACCAGGGCGTGAATGCGGGTATCCACCACGGGCGGCATGGCGTGGCGAACCCCGGTGACGGTCATGTTCTCGATGGCCGGATGGTCGCCTTGGGTCCAGAACAGGCGGCCATCGGGACCGGCCGCGAGGTTGCGCACCGGACCCCGCTCCTCGTTCCCGGGCCTGCCCAGGTTGAGCGTCTTGACGTGGCCGACGTCCTCGTCCTCGAGGATCTCGAAGAAGGGATGGAGCCGCGTATCGGACAGATCGAGGCCGATGGCGCCGCCGATGTCGGCGCAGAAAAGGCGGGCGCCTTCCAGCCTGGCGCCGGTGAGGTTGGCGCCCTCCAGCCTGGCCCGGGTGAGGTCCGCGCCGCGCAGATCCGCGCCGGCAAGGTCGAGGCGCCGGAGATCCGCGCCGCGGAGGTCGGCGCCCCGGAGACCGGCGCCGGCCCGCAGGTGCAGACCGCGCAGGGTCAGGTCGTGGAGGATCCCGCCCACGGCCGGAGCCTCCTTCTCCTTCCTGTCGTCAGGAAGGCCGAAGCCCTTCAGCTCGGCCAGCAGGGAGCGCATGAGCGCTTCGGTTTCGCCCCCGCCACCGGTCGCCGGGACGGGAGCTGTCCGGCCGGGCGGGACCGGATCCATGGCGGAAAGGGGCGCCAGCAGGACCGTCGCCAGCGCCGCCCGGCGCCACCGGTGAGCGTTTCCCCGGAGGGTCGAATGGCAAGTGTGCATGTTTTGAAGTCCTCGGGACAGGGCAAGGCCGCGCCCTGCGGGCTGCGGTCCGTGGGGTCCAGCAAGGATATGTGTCGTTCATTTGAATTGGGTTCCCCTGGAAACCGCGGGACTTCCTGAACAGATGAGGGGGGCGGTTCACGACATGAAGATCCCCATCCATCCCCTGGATCCGATTCATTGTATATTGCGGCCGGGGAAATGCAGGACTGGGCCGGCGAAAGCAGGTAGCCTGCGCGCCTTCTCATTCCTGCACCTGCCCTGCTGATACAGGGATGAACCGGATCCAGGGGAAAGGGCAGGAAAAGGTCTCACCGGTCCTTTCCTTGGGTCTCCCCTAGGGGTTCCGGCTGGTCTTGAAATCCTTTCCCAGCCATCCCCGGGCCAGGATCAGCATGACGGTCGTCAGCATGGAAACCATCCCGAAGATCAGCCACATGGTCCCGGTGCGCCCGGGGCCGCCCTCGGGGCACCAGGTGGCGAGGGCCGTGCCGGCGTAGAAGCTCACCAGCATCTTGGTGAGGAACCAGGGGAACTGCGCCACCCCCATGTAGGCGCCGGTGCGGCCCTCGGGGGCGATCTCCGCGGCGTACTGCAGGAACCGGGGCTGCCACATGGCCTCGCCCACGCTCATCAGGACGATGTAGGCCAAAAGGCCCAGGGCGGTGGGCCCCAGGGCCAGGATGAAGGTGGGGCTGGCCATGACGGCGGTGCCCAGGATCATCATGGTGTAGACCTTCACGCGGGTGGTGAGCGCGGCCACCACGGGGCAGAGCACGAAGACCAGGAGGGTGTTCAGGCTGCTGGCGGCCTCGAAGTGGGTGCCCACCCAGGTGCCCGCGAAGGCCCGGCTCACGTACGGTGCGAAGAGCAGCCAGTTGTAGGCGAACAGCGTCTGCACGGGGATCAGGCAGAAGATGAAGAAGGAGAATTTCGGATCGGCCAGGGGGTGGTTGCGCAGCCAGTGCATGAGCCCGCCCGAGGGCGCGGCGTCCGCGGGGGCCGGGGGCGCCTCCTGGGCCGCGAGGCCCGCGGCCAGGGCCTCCCTCTCGGTCTTCCGGCTCAGGAGGAGCATCAGGGCCGCCAGGCTCACGAGGGTGACGGCCGAGTAGAAGACGAAGGCGCCCCGGATGCCCCAGTGGGTGCGCACGGGCGTCATGAAGGTGGGCAGCCACCCGCCCAGGTTCATCACCGCATAGAGCATGGCGTAGCCCATGCCCGCGGTGGCCGGGGTGGTGAACTTGCGGATGGCCGCGTAGCCCGCGGGGTAGCACATGCCGTAGCCCGTCATGACGAACGTGATGGCCAGGGCTCCCGTCAGGGCGAAGGGCGTCAGGAAGCCGCCGCCCCGCAGGCCCAGGTAGGGCGCCAGGGCCAGCAGCGCGCGTCCGGCGAACATGATGCAGAGCGAGATGATGAAGGTCCTGCGCAGGCCCCAGGCGTCGGCGCGGCCCCCGAAGAAGAGCATGGAGATGGTGATGCCCCAGGTGAGGAAGCCCACCATGAGCCCCGCCTTGGGATCCGACAGGCCGCCGTACTGGTTGAAGTACATGTGGAGGTAGATGACCATCCCGAAGTAGACGAACCCCTCGAGGAAGCTCAGCAGGTTCACGGCCCACAGGGCCCTGGGCGCGTGCACCAGGTCGATGAAAGGCTGGACGATCTGGTTCAGGGGGGACTGTTCCACAGGGGGCGTGGCCACGGGCATCTCCGGACAAGGGGGTAGGGAACTGTACCACGCCGGAGAGTTGCGAATTCGACTGCCGGTGAGTCTCAGTCTGGTCTAGACTTGCCCCAGGAGTGCCCATGAAGCTGGTGACCTTTCTGCACAACGGACAGGAGCGCATCGGCGCCGTCACCGGCGGCGGGCGCATCCTCGACTTCCATGCGGGCGACAAGCGCCTGGCCGTGGACATGCTCACCCTCATCCGGAGGCAGGACACCCTCATGCCCCTGGCCCGGGCCCTGGCGGCCAAGGCCCCTGGCGCCGCCTTCCTGGACGCGGGGCAGGTGACGCTCCTGGCCCCCGTGCCCAGGCCCGTGTCCATGCGGGACGGCTACGCCTTCCGCCAGCACGTGGCCACCGCCCGGCGCAACCGCGGGCTGGAGATGATCCCCGAGTTCGACCACTTCCCCGTCACCTACTTCACGAACCACCAGGCGGTGACGGGCCCCGGCCCCGTGGAGGTGCTGGAGCACCACCTCAACCGCCTGGACTACGAGCTGGAGGTGGCCGTGGTCACCGGCCGCCCCCTGAAGAACGCCACCCTGGCCGAGGCCGACGAGGCCATCTTCGGCTTCATGGTCATGAACGACTGGAGCGCCCGCCACCTCCAGATGGAGGAGATGAAGCTCAGCCTGGGCCCCTGCAAGGGCAAGGACTTCGCCACGAGCCTGGGGCCCTGGCTGGTGACCTGCGACGAGCTTCCCCTGGAGCCCAGCCCCCAGGGACGGGTGCTCCGCGCGCGCATGACCGCCTCGGTGAACGGCCGCCTCCTGAGCGACGGCGAGGCCTCCTCCATGAACTGGACCTTCGCGCAGATCCTCCAGCGCACCTCCTACGGCGTGCAGGTGAACCCCGGCGAGGTGGTGGGCAGCGGCACCGTGGGCACCGGCTGCCTCCTGGAGCTCAACGGCTCCAAGGTCACCGAGGACCTGTGGCTGAAGGACGGGGATTTCGTGGTGCTGGAGGTCCAGGGCCTGGGCCGCCTGGAGAACAGCGTGGCCCGGGCCGAGGGCATCGCCCTCCCGCCCGAACTGGTGGCCATGGGGCCCCGGAGTCCGCTGCCGTGAAGACGATCCTGCCGGCGGACCTGGACCCCGCCGCCACCAACGCCCTGCTCACGGGCGGCGTGGGCCCCCGTCCCATCGCCCTGGCCAGCACCGTCTCGGCGAGGGGGGAGAGGAACCTTGCGCCCTTCAGCTTCTTCAACGCCTTCGGGAGCAACCCGCCCATGGTGGCCTTTGCCCCCAACCGCAGGGCCCGGGACGGGACGGTCAAGGACACCTACCTCAACGCCACTTCCACCCGCGAATTCGTCATCGCGGCCGTGAGCTTCGCCATGCTCCAGCAGGTGAACGTGGCCAGCGCCGAGTACCCCGGGGACGTGGACGAGTTCGTGAAGTCCGGCCTCACGCCCCTTCCGGCGCGGTTCGTGGCGCCGGCGCTGGTGGGCGAGTCGCCCTTCCAGATGGAATGCCGCCTGCACCGGGAGGTGGAACTGGGCTCGGGCCCCGGGTCGGGCCTGATGCTCATCGGCGAGGTCCTGGCCTTCCACGTGCGGGAGGACTGCCTGGACCTGCATCCGGACCGCCTGGACCTCGTAGGACGCAATGGCGGGGCCTTCTACACCCGGGCCTCAGGCCACGCGATCCTCCAGGTGGCCAAGCCCACGGGCCGCCCCATCGGCTACGACGCCCTGCCGGAGGCCCTGAAGCGCAGCCGGATCCTCACCGGCAACGACCTGGGGCGCCTGGCCAACTCCGCGGAGCTGCCCGACCCCGCCCAGGCCCCTGCCGTCCGGGACGACCCCGGGGATGCGGAGGGGTTGGAGCGGGCGATCCACGTGGCGCTGCAGCGCGAGGACCTCGCCGAGGCCTGGCGGCTCGCCGGGCGGCGGTCGATGCTTTAGATTCCCGTCAGGAACTGCTTGGCCTGCTGCCCCTGGGGGCTCTCCGGAGCGATCTCGACGATCTTCGCCCAGATCTTCCTCGCGGCGGCCTTGTCGTTGAGGTTCGTGGCGTACACGATGCCCATGTTCAGCATGCTGGGCAGGTGGTTGGGATCGAGCTTCCCGGCCTGCTTGAAGTTGGCCAGGGCCTTGTCGTAGGCCTTCAGCTCGCGGTACATGACGCCCTGGTCCGTGAGGATGTCGGGGGCCTTGGGGTTCTTGGGGTCGAGCGCCAGGGCCTTGGCGTAGGCGTCCACGCTGAGCTGGGGCTGGTGGGTGTCGAAATAGTCGTTGCCCAGCAGCACCAGGGCGTCGAAGTCCTTGGGGTTCTTTTCCAGGGCGGACTTGGTGGCGGCGATGCGGGCGAAGGCGTCCACCTGGCCCATGCCCATGGGGGGCATGCCGGCGGGGGGGGCGGCCGCGGCGGGCGGAGCCGGGGGGTGGTTGTGGCCGCTGGTGGTGGTGAAATAGACGCCCGTCCCGTAGCCCAGCAGGAAGCCTGCCACGAGCCCGGTCCCAAGACCGATCAGGATGTTACGGTTCTCCACGATGCCTCCAACCCGACAGAAATGAACGGATCGGAATTCTCTCATGAAGCGGTGGAACCTGCGAGCGGGTCCTATTTCCAGCTGGACCAGTAGGCCTCGTTCTCCACGGCGGCCGCCGCGGGCGTGGCTTCCAGGGGGTGGTAGGCGTCCACCATGACGGCCACTTCGTCCGTCCGGTCTTTCAGGCGGGAGGCGGGGATGGCCTTGGGGTGGGGGCCGTGGTGGATGCCCTGGGGATGCCAGGTGACCATCCCGGGACCGATCCCCTCCCGGCTGAAGAAGTTGCCGTCGGAGTAGAACAGGACCTCGTCGTAGTCGATGTTCGAGTGGTAGAAGGGCACCCGCATGGCCCCGGGCTCCTCCTCGAAGGGGCGGGGCAGGAAGGTGCAGATGACGAAGTTCCGCCCCAGGAAGGTGCTGTGGGCGCTGGGGGGGAGGTGGTAGCGGGGGCTCACCACCGGGCGGATGTCCTTGACGTTGATCCGCCACACCGTGAGGTCGCCCTTCCAGCCCACCACGTCGTTGGGATTGAAAGGGTAGTAGACGCGGGTGATGACGTTGCGGCGCTTGATGTGCACGGCCCACTCCCTTTCGGGTTCGGCGGGGGGCTCCAGCTCCGGCGTGTCGATCATGGCGGGATCGAAGATGGCGTTGGGACCCAGCTGGTTGCGGTCCGGGATGGTGATCTCCCCGGCGCTCTCGATGAGCAGGTAGGCCTGGGGCCCGGCCGAAGGCAGGAACCGGTAGGTCGTGCCCCGGGGCAGCACCAGGTAGTCGCCCCGGGCGTAGTCCAGCACCCCGAAGGTGGTCTCCAGGCGTCCGCCGCCCGCGTGGATGTAGTAGACGTCGTCCCCGTCGGCGTTGCGGTAGAAGAAATCCATGGTCCCGGCGGCCACCCAGTGCAGGGCCACGTCCTCGTTGCGCAGGAAGCACACCGGCTCGAAGGGGCCCGCGGGAGGGAGCCTGTTCAGGTCGTAGCTGCGGGGCCGCAGGGGCCCCTCGATGCGGGTCCAGGCGGTGGTGGGGTGGGTCCTGTATAAATGACTCGTGCGCCCGAAGAAGCCCTGCCGGGCGAACTCCTCCTCGAAGGTGCCCTCGGGCAGGTCCACGTGCGCCTGGCGGGTGATCCGGCCCTTGCGCAGGGGAAAGAGGCTGGATTCATTGGTCAATTTCATGGTTTCACCTGGGTGGGGGGGAATCGGACCCCAGAAGTGTAGCGCCGAAAAAACTCCGCGGCGAACCTGTCTCAATCTCTGCGCGGGCTGCTATGATCCTGGGTTCCTCCGAACGGAGTCATGAATGCCCAAGACCAGTTTCGCCCTTTCCACCCCCACGGGCCGGGCCGCCACGAACCCCCTGGGGATCGAGCGCATCGACCACTTCCAGATGACCGGGGTCCTGGACCGGCTCGAACCCCTCTACCGGCGCCTGGGCTTTTCACGGGTGGCCTCCGGCAAGGCCCCCTGGGGCCGGCTCGTGCACCTGCGCCAGAACCGCATGGACGTGCTCATCCTGGAGGCCGACGACACCCACTGGGCCGGACGCTATTTCCACACCCACGGCGAGGGCGTCTGCGCCCTGAACTTCCAGGTGGCCGACCTGGACCGCGCCCTGGCCACGGCCCGCCACAACGGCGCCAAGGTCATGCTCGAGCCCGAGACCCACCACCACGGCGGCGGCACCCTGCGCTTCGCGGCCATCAAGGGCGTGGGCGACGTGCTGAACTACCTGGTGGAGCGCTCCGGGGACGTGGAGCCCTTCTGGCCCTTCCTCCACCCCGATCCGGGCCTGCCCCTCTGTGAACCCGGCCTGGTGCGCGTGGACCACCTCACCAACAACGTCGGCCCGGGCGAGCTGGAGCCGCTGGTGGACTTCTACGAGCGGGTCTTCGGGTTCGCCGTGACGCGCACATTCAACATCCGCGGGCACCTGGGCACCGGGCTCAACTCGAAGGTCGTCCAGAGCGCCAACGGCCGGGTCATCATCCCCATCAACGAGCCCACCGACGGGAAGAGCCAGATCCAGGAGTTCGTCAACCGCCACCATGGCCAGGGCGTCCAGCACATCGCCATGTCCACCAACAACATCCAGGAGACCCTGGCCGTGCTCAGGGCCCAGGGCTTCCAGTTCCTCGCCGTTCCGCGCACCTACTACGAGCTCCTGCCCGGGCGCATCGAGAAGGGCGGCTACAAGGTCACCGAGGACCTCGGGGCCATCGAGGCCCTGGGCATCCAGATCGACGGCGACGCCTCCGGCTACCTGCTGCAGATCTTCAGCGAGGACCAGATCGGGCCGCTGTTCTTCGAGATCATCCAGCGCAGGGGGAACATGGGCTTCGGGGAAGGGAACTTCCAGGCCCTGTACGATTCCATCGAGCTGGACCAGCGGCGCCGCGGAGTGCTCTGAGCCCTACTTCCCAGGCTCTCCGCGGCGGGGCGGCGGGGGGCCGCCCAGGTCCTCCATCAGGGACCTCCGTGCTTCCATCTCCTTGCGCATGTTCTCGCGGATGCGGCGGGCCTTGGCCCGCTGTTCCGGGGTCAGGATGGCGTCGAGCTCCACGGCCAGGGCGTGGCGGTCCAGGAGCTCCCGGAGCCGGGCCTCGCCGGCGGCCGCGTGCAGGGCGCGCAGCTGCGCCTCGGTGGCGGCGGGGTCCTCGGCGGCGGCGCGCAGGGCCTCCTCGGCGTCGCGCCCGGCCCTGGGGGGCTTCTGACGCCTGTCCAGGACGGCCTTGACCGCCTTCTCCTGGCCGGGGGTGAGACCCAGGTTCCTGAACATCATCCCGGGGCCGGGGCGCCCCATGCCTTCGCCGCCGTGGAAGTCCTCCATGGGGCCCTGCGGCGGGGGCTGCTGGGCGCAGAGTCCGCCCGCGAGGGCGAGGGTCAGAAGGGTGGTGCGGATCATGGTGCCTCCTCCCATTCAAGGTGCGTCCCTGGAGCCGCCAGGTCACGCGTTCGCGGCCAATGGCGCGGGTCTGCCGCCCTGCGTCCCCGGTGCGCCGCCGGACGGGTCAGAGCCCCAGCCTTTCGCGCAGCCGCGGCGCGCCGCCCCGGCTCGCCTCGAGCTCCCCGCCCCCCGCCAGGCGGATGATGGCCCGCCCTCCCGAGGAGGGGCGCAGGCCGATGACGGCCTCGGGGCGCACCAGCAGGTGGCGGTGGATGCGCAGCATGCCCGCCGACGGGAAGGCCGCCTCCACCTCCCCCAGGCTCGTCCACTGGGTGCGCATGCGGGCGCCGGCATGGGCGTAGACCACCTCGTTGTCCACCTCGAAGTGGGTGGTCTTGCCCAGGTCCACCAGCACGATGCCCTCCCCGGCCTGCACCGGGTAGCGCAGGGGGCCGTGGTGCGGGACGGGGGAGGCCAGGGCGTGCACTTCGGAGCCCTTGCGGGCCTCGATGCGCTTCAGGGCCCGCTCCAGGCGCGAGGCGGTGATGGGCTTCAGGAGGTAGTCGGTGGCCTCGGAATCGAAGGCCTCCACGGCGTGCTCCGGGAAGGCGGTGGTGAGCACCGCGGGGATGCGACCCTCCACGGACCTGAGGATGGCCAGGCCGTCCAGGTTGGGCATGTGGATGTCCAGGAACAGGGCGTCCACGTCCTGGGGGCGCTTCAGCCACTGGGCGAGGCCCCCGCCCTCCGCGAACGTGGCCACCACTTCGCAGCCCGCCTCCTGGAGGAGCCGCACCAGGCGCTTGCTGCTCAGCGCCTCGTCCTCCGCCACGACCACACGCAGTCTGCTCATGCCTTCTCCCTCCACCGGACTTCCGCCACGGTCCATTGTTCGTCCTGGGCAAGGGTGAAGGCGCCGGCGCCCTCCATCCACAGTTCGAGCCGGGCCTCCAGGTTGGCCAGGCCCACGCCCTTGCGGGGCTCCGCGCCCAGGGCCATGCCGGTGTTGGCCACGCTCAGCGCCACGGACCCGCCCTCCCGGGCGCAGGAGATCCGCAGGTCCCCGCCCGCCTCGCAGGGGCTGATGCCGTGCTTGATGGCGTTCTCCACCAGGGGCTGGAGGAGGAGGGGCGGCAGGATCACCACGTCGGCCCAGGCCGGCCACTCCCATTCGACCCTGAGGCGCTCGCCCAGGCGCATCTCCTCCATGGCCAGGTAGGCCTCCACCAGGAGGCGCTCCTTCATGAGCGGCACGAAGTCGGCCTCGGAGTGATGGGTGAGCATGCGGTACAGGTCCGCGAGGCGCGCGATCATCTCCTCCGCCGCCAGGGGGTCCTCGTGCACCAGTTCGGAAAGGCCGTTGAGGGCGTTGTAGAGGACGTGGGGCTCGAGCTGGTTCTGGAGGGCCCGGGACCTCGACTGGCGCAGCAGGCCGGCCATGCTGCGTTCCCGGGCCTCGGTGGCCTCCTTGTCGGCGAAGACCCAGCCGAAGACCAGGGCGAAGGAGACGTTCACCAGGGCCAGGCCGACGATGGGCGAGGTCCTGCGCTCCCTGCCGGGCCCGCCGTGTTCCGGGGGCGGCCCCTCCGGGCCGGTCATGGGGGGAGGCTCGCGGAAGTCCCGGGGCCGCCGCGGGCCCGCCACCTGGGGGACGCTCAGGATGAGGGTCACCCAGAGGACGTTGAAGAGGAGGGACTGCACGATGCCCCGCCCCAGCCCGGTCATGGGCGCGTCGTCGCCGGTCCACTGCCAGGGCAGGGGGGCCAAGGCCAGGTGCCCCAGGAGCAGGACGAAGGGGAAGACGATCTCGGACACCGAGACCCCCGGCGGGCCGAGGGTGAAGCGGAACAGGCAGAACATTCCCCCGACCAGGAGGATGATGGCCAGGTTGGCGCGGCTGGAGACGCGCTTGAGGATGGTCGGGGTGATCAGTTCCTGCCGCATGGGTTTCCCTGGATTCGGGGCGATGGCACAGCATCCATGAAAACAGCGTATCGGGCAAACCGCTCGGCACGGCCGCCCAACGGCCGATCCGCCCCGCCGGATGTCACCCGGGTCCCGATGGGCGTTCCGGCACGGGGGACCCCCGGCGACCCGGCCGCCGGGAACACCCCTGCGGAAAGTGCCCTGTGTGCGTAAGTGTATATTTATAAGATTTTACCTTTTCAATCCCCCCCTCCCCGCCACGGCCCGCCGAAGACCCGCTTCGTTCGCCCCTCCCTGGGCGCGATCCGGCGGCGCGAACCAGCGATTGGCCGGAAACCCTTTCCCCTGGCTCATTTCCGGCCGAAACGTACTGGCGGGAGGATTGCATCGGGACACAACGGACTGTGTCCGCATCCACCAGGAGGGAACCATGAACATCTCCGCAACCGGGACGTCGAGCCTGTCGGCCCTGTACCTCCAGCAGCTGCTGGGTCTGACGGGGTCGTCCCCGGACGACTCCTCCGACACCGGCACCACCGCCACGGACCTCCTGACCCTCTCCGCCGCCGGCCAGCAGGCCGCGGCCTCCAAGGGCACGGATCCCTTCCAGGCCGACCTGACCTCGCTGGAGTCGAGCATCACGTCCGGGGACCTGGCCTCCGCCAGGAAGGCCTACCAGTCCATGGTGGAGAAGATGCAGAGGAACGGCGAGATCCCCGGCGACTTCGCGGCCATCGGCAAGGCCCTGGAGTCCGGCGACCTCACCGCCGCCTCCACCGCCCTGGAGGGAGTCCAGGCCAAGGCCGCCAAGGGCCCCCAGGGCGGCCCGCCCCCGCAGGGCTCCAACCCGCTCGAGGAGGACATGACGACCCTGGGCACCCTGATCCAGTCCGGGGACCTCAGCTCCGCGAAGACGCTCCTCGCCTCCATCCTCGCCAAGGCGAAGGGCCTGGGCACCGACGATTCCACCACGTCGGCCGCGAGCGCCCTCACCACCGCCCTGGACGCCTCGGACAGCTCCGCGTCCAGCAGCGCCTGGGAGGCCCTGCTGGTTAGGCTCCAGGCCGAGCAGGGCAGCACCGCCGCGTCCTATGCGAAGAGCCTGGAGTCCATGGCCGCTGCGGCCTACACCAGCAACGCCTCGGCATTGGGGTAGCTACTTCGCCCACTCCAGGCTGTCGCGCTTGGCGCGCCAGTGCGCGCCCAGGTCCAGGGCGATCGCCATCTCGCACAGCTCCAGGGCCCCATGGAAATCGGCCCGTTCCGTGCGGGCCTGCACGCCCCGCTCCAGGGCCGTGGTGGCCTCCAGGGCCCGGCGGTAGCCGTGGCCCAGGGCCGGCTCCATCTCGGGGAGGTTCTTCAGGAAACCCTGCAGGGCCTCCTCCACGCCCTCCCAGTCCTGCAGCATGGCCCGCGCCTCCGCCAGGAGATCGTAGGTCACGGCCTTGACGGCGTTGGGCAGGGACTGCTGGCCCTCCAGGGTGCGCGCGAGGTACTTCGCGGCGCCCGCGGGCCCGGTGATCGAGGCCTCCCGGTGGCCTTCCACGAGGTCCTCCAGGACCTCCTTCACGGACTTGTTCACGCGTTCGATGCGCTTGGCCATCAGGACCCCAACAGGATGCGTACGAGGGGGATCACCGCGAGGCTGCAGACGATCCCGGAATAGAAGGAGACGAGGGTGTAGGTCCGCCCGGAGTAGCGCTGCACGAAGGGCAGCATGACGTCCATGGAGGTGGCGCCCCCGATGTGGATGGGCAGGTAGGGCGAGATGCGCGCCGCCAGCGGCGCCGAGAGGATCGCGAAGAGCTCGCGGGTGACGTTGTGGATGAAGGCCAGGAGCGACATCACCACCAGGCCCTTCTGGGCGATCAGGACCGAGGAGAGGGAGTACCACCCCAGGCCGGAGTAGAGCAGCAGCCCCTGGCGCAGCGGCATTCCGCGCAGGAGGCTGAAGAGCGAGCCGCAGCCCAGGGACAGGACGATGTTGAGGAAGGGCATGAGCAGGATGGGCCAAGGCAGGTCCCTCAGCTTCAGCCGGTGGAGGTCGGCGCCCAGGTCGAAGCCGATGACCACGGCCAGGATGCGCAGGAGCCAGTCCGCGACGGCATCCAGGGGCAGGGCCGCGGCGGCCCGGTCCGGCAGGAGCAGGAAGGCCGCGGCCCCCAGGGCGATCCAGGCCACGTTCCAGAGCACCGCGGCCAGCTCGTGGCCGCTCCCGGAGGAGGGTCCCTCGGGGGCGCTCGCGGGCCCGCGCCTCACCTTGGATGCCGCCCAGAACACCAGGAAGAAGACCGCCACCAGCAGGAGGCTGCTCCCCACGGCGGCCGCCAGCACGCCCAGGTCCCGGGCGAAGAGCTCCCGGGAGCGGGCGAGGCGGGTCCCCATGATGAAGAGGAGGGATCCGATGGCGTAGCGCGTGGCCGCCCGGTTGAGAAGAATGGCCTTCTCATTGAGGCGTGAGGCATAGCCGGCCAGCGCGCCCGCGAACAGAAGCAACAGCAGGGCGAGCACGTTCATCCGGCCATCCTATCACCCATGGTACGCTTTCCCCATGAGCGACCTGGCTGCCTACGAACGGGACCCCTACCTCACTGAACTGGACACCGCCGTGCTGCGCGCGGGCGAGGACGGGCGCCCCTTCGCGGTGCTGGCGGACACCGTCCTCTATCCCGAGAGCGGCGGCCAGCCCCCGGACCACGGGACCCTGGGCGCGGCCGAAGTCCTGGACGTGCAGAAGCGCGACGGGGAGGTCCGCCACTACCTCTCGGCACCGGTGGCCCCGGGCCCCGTGAAGGTGCGCCTGGACTGGGGGCGCCGCTTCGACCACATGCAGCAGCACACCGGCCAGCACCTGCTCACCGCCGTGGCCCAGGACCGCTTCGGCTGGGAGACCAAGGCGTTCCACCTGGGGGAGGAGGTCTCTGACATCGAGCTGGGCGTGGCCGCCATCGGCGCCGCGGAGTTGCGCGCCCTGGAGGAGGCCGTGGCCGAAAGCATCCGCGCGGCGCGCCCCGTAACCGCCATGCGCGTGAAACCGGAGGACCTGCCGGGGCTCGGCGTGCGCTCCAGGGGCCTGCCCGAAGGCTTCACGGGCGACGTTCGCCTGGTCACCATCGAGGGAGTGGACACCAACACCTGCGGGGGCACCCACGTGCGCTCCACCGCCGAGCTGGAGGTGGTCAAGCTCCTGGGCACCGAGAGCCTGCGCGGGGGGACCCGCCTGTTCTACGTTGCCGGGGGCCGCGCCCGCCGCCGCTTCGAGGCCCATGAACGCCGCAACGGCACCCTGAGGTCCCTCCTGGGCGCGCCGGACCCGGGGCTCGTTCCGGCCCTGGAAGGCAGACTGGAGCAGACCCGGAACCTGGATCGAAAAGTCCGGGCCCTGGAGGAGGAACTGGCCGACCTGCTGGTCGAGGCCCTGGCCGCCCGCCCGGGTTCCCTGGCCGACCATCATTTCGAGGGACGGGACGCCGCATTCCTCCAGAAAACCGGTCGCCTGCTTGCTGCCGCAGCCCCGCACAAGGCCGTGTTCTTCACGTCCACCCTGGAGGGCCAGCACTACTTCCTGCTCACCGCGGGCGAAGCCTCCCCCCTGGATGTCCCCGCCCGCGGCCGGGAGCTGGCGGCCCTCCTGGAAGGGCGGGGCGGCGGTTCCGGCCGCCTCTTCCAGGGCAAGGCTCCCAGCCTGAAGGCCCGGGCCGCAGGCGCCGGCCTTCTGGGCTGATTGACCTGGTTTGTTCAAGTCATGGTTGAAAAGGGATAGACCGGTCCCTGCATGGGCCTGTTTTTGCCTGTTTTCCGGCATTTTCGCGGCGGCAGGAGCCTCCTGAGGCTGTGAGATAACCGCATGCCTCACGAGGTTTTAACGGCAACATTGCCGCCCGGCGCAAGGGCTTTCATGGCTCTTGTGACCAAGAACACTCCCAGGTCACGATTGAAGGACTGATACTTCCCGCATCTGGTTCCCTGATCAGGTCCCGCAGGGCAATCGGATCATTCACCAAAACATTGATGCGCAAACCGACGCATCCACGAACCATGACCCCCCGTTAGCCGGCCTTTGCCGGCGGGACGGGGAGTGGGAGTAATCATGCATGCAACCTTCTTGGCCGGAGGCCTGTACCGGGGCATCACCCGGCTCCGCTCCGCCTCCATCCTCAGCGCGGCCCTCAGCCTGACCCTTGTGGCGGGCGGACTCGTATCGTGCACCTCCACCCCGGCCGCCCAAAAAACGGCTTCCCTCACCCTCAGCCCGGCCGACGCCACCGTCACAGCCGGCGGCACCCTCGACTTCACTGCCACCGCGGATGGCATGGGCCAGGCGATCACCTGGTTCGTGGACGGGGTCGAAATGGGCAACGCCACCCTGGGCACGCTTGAACTCAAAGGCAGCGCCCTGAAGGTCACCTATGCAGCCCCGGCGGCCGCGGGCACTCACACCGTCAAGGTCGTGGGCGTCGACGCCCTCGGCAACCCCGTGACCCGTTCCAATAAGGTCACCGTCACGGGTTCCGCCACAACCCCGCCCCCGACGACGCCTCCCCCGACGACGCCTCCCCCGACGACGCCTCCCCCGACGACGCCTCCCCCGACGACGCCTCCCCCGACGACGCCTCCCCCGACGACGCCGCCCCCGACGACGCCGCCCCCGACGACGCCTCCTCCGACGACGCCTCCCCCGACGACGCCTCCCCCGACGACGCCTCCACCGACGACGCCGCCCCCGACGACGCCTCCTCCGACAACGCCTACCCCGACGGATCCTCCCCCGACTGGCAGCACCGTCGATCCGGGGCCCCTGGCGGCCTTCCCGGGTTGCGAAGGCATGGGCGGCGGCGCCACCGGCGGGCGCGGCGGCGCGGTCTACACCGTCAACACCCTCGAAGACACCGTCCACGCCAATGTCCCGGCCCAGAACGGCCCCAAGGGGGCGGTGTGCTCCCTGCGCGACGCCATGACGAAGACGGGACCGCGGACCATCGTCTTCTCCGTGGGCGGGACGATCACCCTGCACTCCACCATGTGGCCCGTGCCTCCCGGGCTCACCATCGCGGGCCAGACGGCCCCCGGCGGCGGCATCCAGGTCCGCGGCGACGGCACCTTCGGCACCGGCGGCGCCCTGCTCTGGTACAGCGGCAACACCATCATCCGCTACCTCCGGATCCGTCCGGGCAACGCGCCCGCAAACGCCTCCCAGCAGGGCCTCACGGGTCTGGCCACCAACGACGACCGCAGCGCCGACGTGGTGCTCGACCACAACTCCTTCGAATGGGACGGCAACAAGGCCGCGGCGTTCTGGTCGGCCCAGGGCGTGTTCCGCAGCACCTTCTCCTGGAACCTCGTGGCGGAGTGCATGGCGCCGCACAGCACGGGCCTCCTGGTGGGCGGCGATACCATGGGCCAGGCCAACATGAATGAGGCAAGCTGGGACGGGCACCACAACGTCCTCGCCACCATCGACCACCGCCTGCCCCAGACCTGGCTCAAGTACGGCCGCTGGATCAACAACTACGTGTCCGGCTACGGCTACGCCATGCTGATCCGGGGCGGCACCCAGTTCGACATCATCGGCAACGTCTGGGACGGCATCAACACGGGGCTCCCCGCCAACGCCGCCAAGAACGAGGTCCGCTGGGCCGACACCCCCGCCCACAACGAGAACCAGATCGTCTCCTCCGGCACCGCCCAGATCTACATGAGCAACAACTTCGGCCCCAAGAACCCCCTGGGGTCCTACGACAACTTCTCCACCATGCTCAGGCTCGCCAGCAACGAGAACGGCCAGCTCAACGACGCCCAGGTGGACACGAAGTACAAGGCCTCATCGCCGGTCATCCCCTCCGCCCTCAATGCCTGGCCCATCACCATCACGCCGCTGACCCGCAAGGAGGACCTGAAGGCCCTCCTCGCCCCCAAGGTCGGCGCGAACCGCCGGCTGGCCCCCGACGGCTCCTGGGTCGACAACCGGGATCCGGTCGATTCGCGGATCATCAACTACTTCCTGAACCCGGCCTCCAGCCCCACCTCCCTGGTCACCACCGCAGGTCCCTATCCGTCCCTGGCCGCCGGGACCCCCCCGGTGGACACCGATGGCGACGGCATGCCCGACGTCTGGGAGGACGCCCACGGCCTGGACAAGAACGACGCCTCCGACCGCAACGTCAAGAGGCCCAATGCCAGGGGCTACACGAACCTGGAGCTGTACCTCTCGGGGCTGTATCCCAACGGGACGCCCCTGCCTTAAGCCAACTATCGAACGAGCGGGCCCGGGTGAGCGATCACCCGGGCCCGCCCCGTTCTGCAGGACGTGAAATCCTGGTGATACCCACCGCCCGCCTGGAGGGACGGGATGCCCCGCCCCTTCAGGCGGGCGGCCTCGGATCGTGACCCTCCGGGCTGGTGAATAACCGTGTTGAAAAGTAGGATGCGGGTCCTGGTTCCTGCCGGGTTTTCCTCGTTTTCCGGCGTTTCCGCCGCGGGCAGATGCACCAGGGGATGCATTCCAAGTGGCCTGATGAAAGGCCTTAACGGTCATTTTCTCAACACCTGCAAGGGGTTTCCGGGCTCCTGTGATCGAAAACACTCCCCTGGCTCCATCCTGGGACCTATACTTCCCGCATCTGGTTCTCTGATCATTTTTCAGCAGAGCAATCGGGTCGTTCACCACCTCCAGGATGCGCAAGTCGGCGGCTTGATCTTTCCGATCGGCGCATCCACCAGCCATGACCCCTGGGTCCACCGGCATTCACCGGCGGGATCGGGGGACAGGAGCATCCATGCCTGCAACCCTTTTCGCCGGAGGCCTGTACCGGGGCATCACCCGGTTCCGTTCCGCCTCCATCCTCAGTGCGACCCTCGGCCTGACCCTTGTGGCAGGCGGGTTCGCACCCTGCACCCTCGCCGCGGCCACCGTCACGCCCGCCGTCCTCACCCTCAGTCCGGTCGACGCCACCGTCGCCAGCTCCGGCACCATCGCCTATTCCGGCACCGTCTCCAGCAGCGTGAAACAGAGGATCACCTGGTACGTGGACGGCATCACCATGGGTAACACCTCCGTGGGCACCCTCGCCCTCAACGGCAGCCACCTGAAGGTCCTGTACAAGGCCCCCGCGGCCGCTGGCAAGCACGTCGTCAAGATGCTTGCAACGGATCGCGCAGGCAACCGTGTGAGCCGGTCCAATTACGTTACCGTCCAGGCCGTCGTGGCGGCGCCTGCTCCGGTGCCCGGGGTCCTCAGCCTCAACCCCGCCGCCGCCACGGTCGCGGCCGGAAGCTCCCTCGCCTATACCGCCACCGTGAATAGCAGTATGAGCCAGCCCATCACCTGGTTCGTGGACGGTGTCGAAATGGGCAACGCCACCCTTGGCACGCTCGTGCTCAACGGCAGCACCCTGAAGGTCAACTACGCCGCCCCAGCGGCCTCCGGCACCCACATCGTCAAGGCCGTGGGCACCGACGCAGGCGGTAACCAGGTGACCGGCTCCAGCAGCGTCACCGTCACGGCTTCCTCCCCGACCCCGCCCCCCCCGACCGCCGGCACCGTCGACCCGGGGCCCCTGGCGGCCTTCCCGGGTTGCGAAGGCATGGGCGGCGGCGCCACCGGCGGGCGCGGCGGCGCGGTCTACACCGTCAACACCCTCGAAGACACCGTCCACGCCAATGTCCCGGCCCAGAACGGCCCCAAGGGAGCGGTGTGCTCCCTGCGCGACGCCATGACGAAGACGGGACCGCGGACCATCGTCTTCTCCGTGGGTGGGACGATCACCCTGCACTCCACCATGTGGCCCGTGCCTCCCGGGCTCACCATCGCGGGCCAGACGGCCCCCGGCGGCGGCATCCAGGTCCGCGGCGACGGCACCTTCGGCACCGGCGGCGCCCTGCTCTGGTACAGCGGCAACACCATCATCCGCTACCTCCGGATCCGTCCGGGCAACGCGCCCTTGAACGCCTCCCAGCAGGGCCTCACCGGTCTGGCCACCAACGACGACCGCAGCGCCGACGTGGTGCTCGACCACAACTCCTTCGAATGGGACGGCAACAAGGCCGCGTCCTACTGGTCGGCGCAGGGCGTGTTCCGCAGCACCTTCTCCTGGAACCTCGTGGCCGAGTGCATGGCGCCGCACAGCACGGGCCTCCTGGTGGGCGGCGATACCATGGGCCAGGCCAACATGGATGAGGCAAGCTGGGACGGGCACCACAACGTCCTGGCCACCATCGACCACCGCCTGCCCCAGACCTGGCTCAAGTACGGCCGCTGGATCAACAACTACGTATCCGGCTACGGCTACGCCATGCTGATCCGGGGCGGCACCCAGTTCGACATCATCGGCAACGTCTGGGACGGCATCAACACGGGGCTCCCCGCCAACGCCGCCAAGAACGAGGTCCGCTGGGCCGATACCTCCGCCCACAACGAGAACCAGATCGTCTCCTCCGGCACCGCCCAGATCTACATGAGCAACAACTTCGGCCCCAAGAACCCCCTGGGGTCCTACGACAACTTCTCCACCATGCTCAGGCTCGCCAGCAACGAGAACGGCCAGCTCAACGACGCCCAGGTGGACACGAAGTACAAGGCCTCATCGCCGGTCATCCCCTCCGCCCTCAACGCCTGGCCCATCACCATCACGCCGCTGACCCGCAAGGAGGACCTGAAGGCCCTCCTCGCCCCCAAGGTCGGCGCGAACCGCCGGCTGGCCCCCGACGGCTCCTGGGTCGACAACCGCGATCTGGCCGATGAGCGGATCATCAACTACTTCCTGAACCCGGCCTCCAGTCCCACCTCCCTGGTCACCACCGCAGGTCCCTATCCGTCCCTGGCCGCCGGGACCTCCCCGGTGGACACCGATGGCGACGGCATGCCCGACGTCTGGGAGGACGCCCACGGCCTGGACAAGAACGACGCCTCCGACCGCAATGTCAAGAGGCCCAATGCCAGGGGCTACACGAACCTGGAGCTGTACCTCTCGGGGCTGTATCCCAACGGGACGCCCCTGCCTTAAGCCAACTATCGAACGAGCGGGCTCGGGTGAGCGATCACCCGGGCCCGCCCCGTTGCGCGGGAAGCCAGACGTGCCCTTATGGCTTGAAAATTCTGGCATTTGGCACTATAATCCTCCCATCTGGTCCTCCGATAACGTTGGGCGGAGCGCTCGGATCGCCACCAAACCCCATATCGGTTAAGCTTTTCCCCCGCGGGGCCCGGAGTCCGTCCGGGCCGACGTGGCTGAGCCCTACGGTGGCCTTTCCCTGGGATCCCCCATGGCCGAGGAACCGCTTCTCACCAAGACGATCCAGTGCCCCGCCTGCGAGCAGAAGGTGCCCCTGCGCCTGGCCAATCCCAGGCTGTACACCGTGGCCAGCCGCGAGTCGGACCGCCACGTCACCGCCTACCGCTGGCTCCGGGGCCTCGTCACCGACGTGGTGCCCCATCACCACCGGGTCTGGCAGTGCCCGAGATGCCTCTTCGCGGACCTGGCCGAGCGGGTGGACAAGGATCAGCCGGACGGCAGCCACGACGAGGCCCGGTCCCTCTTCATCGACATCTCCATCGAGAAGCGCGTGGTGCTGGATTCCCTGCGCAAGCTGGTCCCCCAGGGGGACCTGGACGCCCGGGGGGCGGTGGCCATCCACCTGGCCGCCCTCCTCATCGCCCTGTTGCCGGGCAAGCGCATGGACCACGGCAAGCTGGCCCGCCTCGCCATCCGGCTCGGCTGGCTTTACCGCGAGATGGACGGCCCCGCCGCGCCCCCGCCCGAGCCCGAAAGCCGCACCGCCCTGGATCTGGCCGAGGCCACCGAACGGCTGGACCGGCTCCTCAAGGAGGCCGCCGCCGCGCTGGAGGCCATCCAGGGCAAGGGCCGCCTCCGGGGCGCGGAACTGCGCCTGCCCTCCGATGCGAACCCCTACCTCGCCCACGGCGAGCTCATCGAGGTGCGGCTCCGCACGGTCCAGGCCGAGGTGTCCACCCTCCAGATGGCCGTCCTCCAGGACCAGCAGGGGCGCCTGGCGCCGCCCCCCCCGCCCGAGGCGGACCCCGGCGGCACCCTGGCCGCCTCCCTCCAGGGCATCCTCCCCCTCTGGCCCACCCTTCCCAGGAACGAGCGGCAGTGCATGCTCCTGGCCCTGGAGGCCCTGGAATACAGCTACCAGCACGAGCGCGGCAGCGAGAGCGAGGACGAGGGCCTGGCCCAGGTGAACCTCATCCTCGACCTGCTGATCCGCCTGGGCTTCCTGGAGCGGGCCCTGGACTGGACCTCCCAGATCTCCAAGTACGCCACCGACAACGTCGAGGAGCTCCAGAACCGCATCGCCAAGGGCCGGGGCACCAAGAACATGACCGCCTTCGACGAGACCGTGATCAACCGGAAGATCGCCGCCATGGGCCTGACGCGGCAGAAAGCGGGCGAACGTAGGCGGGATGTCCTGGAGCTGATGCTGCTGCGGGACCGGGAGGCGATCGACGCCTCCCTGGCCGCTACGGCGGCCAAGCCTACGACGGAGCGGGTGAAGGCTCTCCTGGACCTGGGCATCCACCAAGGCGTGGTGGCCCTGCTCGGCAAGGAACTGGCCGACAAGGCCAAGGACAACCCGGGCTGGTTCAAGAACCTGTTGAACAAGCCATGAGGCGCCGCCTGTCCATCCTGCTTCTCGCCCTGCCCGCGATCCAGTGCGGCCACGGCGTGGCCGAACGGAACGCCCAGGCCCTGGAGCAGGTCCGGGCCCTGCGCACCACCCTGCACGGGATCAACCGCGACGCTTTCGACCGCTTCACGACCCTCCAGGAATATCCTGAAATCAACCGCGCCTTCGGAACCGAATCCCTGGACCCGGGCACCCCCCTGGGCCTTCACTTCAAGGAGAGCCTGGACCTGATGCTCGACCAGATCCTGCAGAAGCTGGGCAGGGAGGAGCGTGACGGCTACTTCATCGGCAAGGCCGCCAAGGAGGTTCGCCGGTTCGGGATCTGGTGGCGGTACCAGGCCACGATGATCCAGAACCGGGTGGACCACCTGAAGGACTATTTCGAAAAGGAGAAGGACCGGTACACCCCCGCCGGCCAGCAGCGGTTCCTGCTGGGCGTCCAGGTGCTCGAGGAGATCGTCACCGTCCTCCGGGACTACGAGCGGAGCGTCGAGGCCTGCGCCCGGCGCATCGAGGCCCTGGATCTCAAGAAGGGGGGCTGGTGAAGGAGGGGACGGATCAGACCGTCACGGTGTCCGCCACGTCCCGGAAGGACGCGATCTGGTCGAAGTTCATGTACCGGTAGATGTCCTTCGCCTTGGTGTTGACGGTCGCCACCTGGGCCAGGTACTCGTCCAGGGTGGGGATCCGGCCCAGCAGGGCGCACACGGCGGAGAGCTCGGCCGAACCCAGGAACACCTGGGTGTCGATGCCCAGGCGGTTGGGGAAGTTGCGCGTGGACGTGGAGATGGCGGTGGCGCCCTTCCTGACCTGGGCCTGGTTGCCCATGCACAGGGAGCAGCCGGGAGTCTCCATGCGGGCGCCGGTGCGGCCCAGGATGCTGTAGTAGCCCTCCTCCATGAGGACGAACTCGTCCATCTTGGTGGGCGGGGCGATCCACAGGCGGGTGGGGATGTCCGTCTGGCCTTCCAGCACCCGGCCGGCCGCCCGGAAGTGGCCGATGTTGGTCATGCAGGAGCCGATGAAGACCTCGTCGATCTTCGTGCCGGCCACCGCGGACAGCGGCTTCACGTCGTCGGGGTCGTTGGGGCAGGCCAGCAGGGGCTCCGTGATGGCGCTCATGTCGATCTCGATGACGGCGGCGTAGTCCGCGTCCTTGTCGGCCTCGAGCAGCTCGGGCTTCGCGATCCAGGCCTCCATGGCCTTGATGCGGCGCTCCAGGGCGTTGCGGTCCTCGTAGCCGTTGGCGATCATCCACTTCATGAGGGTGACGTTGGAGTTCATGTATTCGAGGATCGGTTCCTTGTCCAGCTTCACGGTGCAGCCGGCCGCGGACCGCTCGGCCGAAGCGTCCGTCAGTTCGAAAGCCTGTTCGATCTTGAGCTTGGGCAGCCCCTCGATCTCCAGGATCCGGCCCGAGAACACGTTCTTCTTGCCCTTCTTCTCCACGGTGAGCAGGCCCAGCTTGATGGCCTCGTACGGGATGGCGTTGACCATGTCCCGCAGGGTGATGCCGGGCTGCATCTCGCCCTTGAAGCGCACCAGCACCGATTCCGGCATGTCCAGGGGCATGACGCCCGTGGCGGCGGCGAAGGCCACCAGGCCCGAACCGGCGGGAAAGGAGATGCCGATGGGGAAGCGGGTGTGGGAGTCGCCGCCGGTGCCCACGGTGTCGGGCATCAGGAGGCGGTTCAGCCAGGTGTGGATGACGCCGTCCCCGGGCCGCAGCGACAGGCCGCCGCGGTTGGTGATGAAGGGCGGGAGCGTGTGGTGCACCTGGATGTCGACGGGCTTGGGGTAGGCGGCGGTGTGGCAGAAGGACTGCATGACCATGTCCGCCGAGAAGCTCAGGCAGGCCAGGTCCTTCAGCTCGTCGCGGGTCATGGGGCCCGTGGTGTCCTGGCTGCCGACGGTGGTCATGTGCGGCTCGCAGTAGGCGCCGGGCCGCACGCCCTCGCCCTCGGGCAGGCCGCAGGCGCGCCCCACCATCTTCTGGGCCAGGGTGAAGCCCTTGGTGGACGCGGGGGGCACGGTGTTGGGACGGAAGAGCGCGGACGCGGGGAGGCCCAGGGCCCTGCGGGCCTTGGCCGTGAGGCCCCGGCCGATGATCAGCGGGATGCGGCCGCCGGCGCGCACTTCGTCGAAGAGCACCTCGGACTTCACCTGGAACTCGGCCACCACCTGGCCGCCCTTGAGGACCTTGCCCTCGTAGGGGCGCAGCTCGACCACGTCGCCGGTGTCCAGGCCGGAGACGTCCAGCTCGATGGGCAGGGCGCCGGAGTCCTCCATGGTGTTGTAGAAGATGGGCGCGATCTTCGAGCCCAGGCACACGCCGCCGAAGCGCTTGTTGGGCACGAAGGGCACGTCGGCCCCCGTCCACCACAGCACGGAGTTGGTGGCCGACTTGCGGCTGGAGCCCGTGCCCACCACGTCGCCCACGTAGGCCACCGGGTGGCCCTTGGCGATGAGCTCCTGCAGGAGCTTCATGGGGCCCAGCCTGCCGGGCTCGTCGGGGACGATGCCGGGGCGCGGGTTCTTGAGCATGGCCAGCGCGTGGAGCGGGATGTCGGGGCGGCTCCAGGCGTCCGGGGCCGGGGAGAGGTCGTCGGTGTTGGTCTCGCCGGTGACCTTGAAGACCGTCACCGTGAGGCTCCGGGGCACTTCCGGCCGGCACGTGAACCATTCGGCCCCGGCCCAGGAGGCCAGCACCGCCTTGGCGTTGGCGCTGCCCGCGTCGGCCTTGGCCTTCACCTGGTCGAAGTAGTCGAAGATGAGCAGGGTCTTCTTGAGCCCCTCGGCGGCGATGGCGCCCACCGCGGGCTCGTCCAGAAGAGCGATGAGGGGGGAGATGTTGAAGCCGCCCAGCATGGTCCCCAGCAGCTCCGTGGCCTTCTCCCGGCTCACCAGGGGGCTCGTCTCCTCGCCCCAGGCGACCTTGGCCAGGAAGTCCGCCTTGACCTGCGCGGCGTCGTCCACGCCCGCGGGGACCCGGTGGATGAGCAACTCAAGCAGGGTGGCTTCCTCGCCCTGCGGGGGCCGCTTTAGGAGGCCCACCAGCTCCAGGGTCTGTTCCGGGGTCAGGGGCAGGGGCGGAATGCCGAGGGTGGCGCGTTCGGCGACGTGGGTACGGTAGGCGGCGAGCATGGGACCTCCGGCTTCAAAGATAGCGCCCAAGTGAAAAAACATCTAATGCTGGCAGCATTGAAGATCTAAAGGTCATTTTATAGCGCCTTCCCCGCCCTCCGGCGGGAGCCGGAAGGCGGGGAAGGTTGCTGGAGGCGGTCTAGAACGACCAGCGGGCCTGCAGCGCCCAGATGTCGATGGCGTTCTTGAAGGTGCCGGAGAGGTTCCCCTTGATGTAGTCCGAGGACAGGGGGTTGGTGCCGCCCTTCAGGTTGACGGTGGAGTCCTTGGCGATGATGTGGGTGTAGCCGAAGTCCATCCCGAAGCCCTTGCTGAACTGGTAGCTCGCGCCGCCGGAGATCCAGGTGCGGTCGGCGTCGGGGATTCGGGGGGTGCGGTAGGTGTCGTCCACGGGGGCCGAATCCACGGCCAGGCCCACCCGGAAGGCCCAGCCGTTGCCGGGGCGGATGGTGGCGCCCGCGGAGACGAAGGTGCTGTCCTTCCAGTTCTCGGCGGTGATGTTGTCGGCCTGGGTGGCGGGGTTGCTGAACTTCAGGCGCAGCTCCTGGAACTTCGACCACTGGGTGCGCTCCACTTCGGCGCTCAAAGTGACGGTGGGCGACACCTGGTAGTTCAGGCCGAAGGTGATCACGGCCGGGAGGTTCAGCTCGGCGGTGACGGGGCCGCTGGCGGTGCCGGCGGTGAAGGCCGCGGCCAGGCCGTCCAGGTAGGGCTTCCTGGCGGCGCCGGGGTTGATCTGGTAGAGCCCGGCCAGGCCCAGGGCGACGGTGGGCGGGATCGAGAAGGTGGCGTCGCCCTTGATGTTCTCCTTGATGGCGGACTGGTAGCCCATGCCCACGCTCAGGGCCTTGGTGGGCTCGAAGAGCAGGCCGGCCTTGAAGCCGTAGCCCCAGGAATCGCCCGTCACCGAGACCTTGCCGTCCGCGGCGCCGGGGTAGACCACGGGGCCGCCGGTGAGCGGGTTGGTGTTGGTGATGCCTGCGGGGGCCAGCTGGGCGACGCCCATGTAGGCCTCGTAGCCGAAGTCCACGGCCTGGCTCAGCTCCGCCTTGGCCTTGCGGGCCACGAAGGAGACGCCGCCGCTCCACTTCTCGTTGAAGCGGTAGGCCACGGTGGGGGTGATGTCCATGGTCTCCAGGTGGCTGCGCAGGGCGTGGTAGCGCCCGATCCAGTTGTCGTCGTACTGGGTGGTGAGCCCGTAGGGCACGTTCACCGAGAAGCCCACCTTCAGGTCGGGGCGCAGGGACCACATGGCGTAGATCGTGGGCGTGACCGCGCTCAGGGCGGCGTTGCCCGTGGAGGCGGAACCGGTGATCGCGCTGAAGGGCGAGGCGGCGGGGATCGCGGCCCTGCTGGCGGCGCCGTTGCTGAACTTGGTGGAGGGCAGGATGTTGGTGAAGCCCACCTGGATCTGGGTGCCTTCGAAGCGGTTGAGCACGGCGGGATTGAAGAACATGCCGCTGATGTCGGTGCTGCCGGCGCTGATGCCGGCGTAGGACAGGCCCTGGCCGCTGGCACCCTGTTCCCTCAGCTGGAATCCGGAGGCCATGGCGTGGGGCGCGGCCGCCACGAGCAGGAGGGCCACCGCTGAAGCGGACAGAGAAACGCGGGAATTGTTGGACATGCTTGATGCTCCTTGGTCATTGCTGCGCGGTTTCACGCTTTTTGCCGAACTGGCATGCAGAGTCGTCAACCTTATCAAACCGGAAGGAGCGGGGCGCCTTTTTAATCCATTTGGAACGCAACTTAAATGACCCCGGGTCAGTATCATCAAAGGCGAGGTTCCGATGCGGCGTGCCTACCGACCTGAAGAGAAGGAGCTCCGGCGCAAGGCCATCCTTGCCGCCGCGGCCCAGCTGTTCAGCGTCTGCCGCTACCAGGACCTGCGCATGGCCGATCTGGCCCGGCGCCTGGGCATGGGCAAGGGCACGCTCTACCTCTACTTCCCCACCAAGGAGTCGCTCTTCCTGGCGGTGCTCAAGGCGGAGATGGGCGGGTGGTTCCAGGGCGCGGCGCTGCGCCTGGAGGCCACGCCCCGCGGCGAGGATCCCGAGCGGGTCGCCGCGGGCCTCGTGCGCGAGCTCCTGGACCGGCCCCTGCTGCCCAGCCTCCAGGCCCTGGTCCACGGCGTCCTCGAGCAGAACGTGCCCCGGGAGGAGGCCCTGGCCTTCGCGAGGTTCCTCCAGGACGGCGTGACCCGCGTGGGCGCCAGCCTCGAGCGGGCCATCCCGGACCTGGCTCCGGGCAGGGGAGCCCAGTTCCTGCTGCGCTTCTACGGCCTGGTGGTAGGTTCCCAGCTCATGTCAGGGCGGCCCCCGTCGGTGGCCGAGGCCCTGGAGGACCCAGGACTCCACGTGTTCGACTTCACCTTCGAGGGCATCTTCACGGGCGCGGTGGTGGACCTGCTGAAGGGGATGCTGCAGGGGGAGCTTGCGGCGTCGAGCTAGGGAGGTAGGAGAGGGGCACCCGCAGGGGCGCGTCCTGGCCCTTGAACCGGAGCACCAGGAGGGCCCTGGCGACGGACGTGGCCGTGCGGCGGATGGCGAGGGACTGCTCCGGAGCGGCGCCGGGGAGGGGGCCCAGGGTGAAGCCGCCCCCTTCCACCTTCGCGTCCTCGACGAGGAAGGCCTTGCCGTCCCGCGCCTTCAGGAGGAGCTCCTGGGCGGGCGCCGCGGGGTCGAGGAAGACCACGCGGCTGGGGACCGCCTCGACGGGGTGGTGGAGCTTCCAGTCCAGGTAGAGGGTGAAGGCGGGCTGCATGGGTGCGCTCGTCTCCACCTGCAGGGTCTCCAGGCCCAGGGTGGCCCCGGGCGGGACCCGCGCGGGCCGCAGGGTCACCAGAAGCCGCGACGTCGGTGATCCGGGCACAACTTCCGCATCCAGGTAGGGCGCGATCCCGCCCGCGAGGCGCAGGGCGGTGGGCTGGCCCGTCTCGCGGGTGAAGGCGAAGACGGCCTGGGGGCTCTCGTGCGGGGCGACGATGCCCAGGCTCTTGCGCTGCGCGTCGACGGTCAGGTCCGCGCGCACGTCCAGGGCCACCGGGAGACGGTATTCGCCCTGCAGGGGATCGTCGGTGAGGAGCCGCACGTTGCGGGCCTGGGGTCCCACGAATCCCGTGGGGTCCACCGTCAGGGTCAGCCCGAGGCTCTGGCCGGGCGCGAAGGGACCCTCCAGGGCCGGTCCGCGCACCGTGACGCCGGGGGAGAGGTCCCCGAGGCGGAGCGCGATGGGCCGGGCGCTGACGTTGGTGAAGGTGTAGGCGACGGTCCGGGTCTCGCGTGGACCGGTGCTGCCCAGCAGCACGCGGCCCGCGGGCTTCACGTCGAGGCGGGCCGGGGCCTGCGCCGGCAGCGGGGCGGCGAGGGCGATGAGGGAGAGGAGGCGCATGAACATTGGGTTTCCCGGGAAAAGGAAGAGTCGAATGCATCGGGTTCCGAGGCAGTATCACACAACGCGAGGTACTCATCCAGCGTTCTATCTCGTTCATTTACAATTAAATACGTGTAGGTCGCCAATCGGGATTTCACATTAATTAACACCCCGTGCGCAGGGGATTCCCTGATGATCCTTTCAGGTCACACCCCCACCGTCCAGAACCCATGCGCCGCAGGCCCTCCACGCCTTCGGCCGCATGACCCGTAGCTTCTGGATCCTTCCAACCCATCCGCAAGGGAGTACCGTATGGCCTCGAGCCGTCGTACCTTCACCCTCCTCACCCTCGCCCTGGTCGTCGCCCCGGCTTTCGGCCAGGTGACCCCGCTCAGCCACCTGACGGATCTGCGCGGCGCCCTGGGACTCGACGGACAGCACACCTTCTCCCAGCGCAACGCCATCAAGGACGAGGCGGGCCGGACCCATGCGCGCTTCCAGCAGCACTACCAGGGCATCCCGGTGTTCGGCGGCATGGCGATCACCCACACCGAGGCCTCCGGGCTCCAGCGTCCCATCACCGACCATCTGGTGCGCCACATCGCCATCAACGTCCAGCCCAACCTCGCTCCGGCCGAGGCCGTGGCCGTGGCCCACGGGCATCTCGCCCCTGCCGGCGCCTACGCCGAGGCCCCCACCGCCAGGCTGGTGGTCTACCCCGTCAAGGCGCTCGCCGCCAAGGCGGGCCGCGCCCGGGCCGCCAACGCCGAGGACTTCGAGGAGCAGGTCCTCCGCCACGTCCTGGCCTACCACGTGCACACCTCGCTTCGCAACGAGGGCGAGACGAAGGACACCGACTACCTCGTGGACGCCCACACCGGCGCGATCCTGGACGCCTGGGACGACCTTCACACCACCGCCGCCGTCGGTTCGGGCCAGTCCCAGTTCAGCGGCACCGTGTCCCTGAACACGAACCTCAACGGCGCCTCCTACGAGCTCAAGGACACCGTCCGCGGCATGAACATCGCCACCTACAACCTGAACCACGCCACCAGCGGCACCGGCACCCTCTACACCGACGCCGACAACGCCTGGGGCGACGGCACGAACTACACCGGCTCGACCACCTCCACCACCGGCGCCACGGGCCAGACCGCGGCGGTGGACGCCCACTACGGCGTGGGGATCACCTACGACTTCTACAAGAACCTGCTGGGCCGCAACGGCATCGACGGGGCCGGCAAGGCCACCTACAGCCGCGTGCACTACAGCAAGAGCTACGACAACGCCTTCTGGGACGACACGTGCTTCTGCATGACGTACGGCGACGGCAGCTCCTTCAAGAGCCTCGAGGCCCCCGACGTGGCCGGCCACGAGATGAGCCACGGCGTGTGCGCCGCAACAGCGAACCTCACCTACTCCGGCGAGTCCGGCGGCCTGAACGAGGCCAACTCCGACATGTTCGGCAACATGGTCGAGCTCTACGCCCGCAACGGCTTCTCCATGCCCGCCACGGTGGCCAACACCGACGGCTGCTGGACCGTGGGCGAGCAGCTCTCCTCCACCCCCCTGCGCTACATGTACAAGCCCAGCCTGGACGGCGCCAGCCCCAACGCCTGGTCCTCCACGGTCAAGAACCTCGACGTGCACTACAGCTCGGGCCCCGCGAACCGCATGTTCTTCTTCATGAGCCAGGGCGCCAGCGCCACCAGCACGAGCAACTACTACAGCTCCTACGCCCCCTCGGGCTTCAGCGGCATCGGCCCCGAGAAGGCCATCCGCATCTGGTACAAGGCCCTCACATCCTACATGACCTCCAGCACCAACTATGCGGCGGCCCGCACCGCCGCACTCAATGCGGCCTCGGACCTCTACGGCGCCGCCGGCGCCGAGTATGCCGCCGTGCAGAACGCCTTCGGCGCCATCAACGTGGGCGCCCTGGCCTCCACGGGCGTCTCGGTCGTCCTGACGCCCGGGTCGGCCACCCTGGCCCCCGGCGCGACCCAGCAGTTCACCGCGGCCGTGAGCGGCAGCAGCACCACCACCGTGACCTGGACCTGCACGGGCGGAACGGTGACGACGGCCGGCCTCTACACGGCCCCCGCCACCGTCGGCACCTACACCGTGACGGCCACCTCCACCGCCGACACCAGCAAGTCCGCCTCCGCCACCGTGACCGTCGCCTCCGGCTCGGCCACCTACGCCGAGGTGGAGAGCAACGGCACCATCGCCACCGCCAACGCCGTGGGCAACGCCGTCACGAAGATCACGGGCTTCGTGGGCACGACCACCGACGCCGACTACTTCAAGGTCGCGGTCAACCCCGGCGCCACGCTCACCGTCAACATGACCGGCCCCGCCAAGGACTACGACCTCTACCTGTACAGCGCCTCCGGCACGAAGCTGGCCAGCAGCACGGGCAGTTCGTCCACGGAGTCCGTCACCTACAAGAACACCGGCGCCAGCGCGGTCAACTACTACATCCTCGTGAACGGCTACAAGCGGGCCTACTCCACCACGGCCGGCTACACCCTCACCCTCACGCGCTGATCCGCGCCCTTTCCAGCGCGAGGATCACCCGCTTCCTCCCGGCGCCCCAGTGGTAGCCCCCGAGGGCCCCCGAGCCCTGGATGATGCGGTGGCACGGAATGAGCCAGGCGATGGGGTTCCTGCCCACGGCAGCCCCCACCGCCCGGCTTGCGCCGGGCTCGCCCAGGGTGCGGGCCAGGTCGCCGTAGGAAAGCACCCGGCCCTCCGGAATGGCCAGCAGGGCCTCCCACACCCGGAGCTGGAAGGGAGAGCCCTGGAGCATCAGGGAGAGGGGCCGACCCGGCTCGCCCCGGAAGCGCGCGCCCAGGGCCTCCGCCAGGGGAGCGAGCTCCTCGCGCCGGAATTCCGCCAGGGGCCACCGGGCCCGCAGCTCCTCCAGCGCGGGGCCGGGGTCCTCCCCCTCCAGGAAGGAAAGGCCGCAGAGGCGTCCGTCCAGGGCCGCCAGGAGGGCCGCTCCGAAAGGCGTGGGCACGACCGTCCAGCCCACCTGGACGCCCCGGGCCCGCTCCTTGAACTGCCCAGGCGTCATGCACTCCAGCGACAGGAACAGGTCGTGGAGGCGGCTGGGGCTGGACAGCCCCAGCTCCAGGCTGGCCTCCAGCAGGGAGCGGGATTCCATGAGGAGCCCCTTGGCCTCCTGGAGGGTCAGGTACTGGAGGAACCGCTTGGGGCTGATGCCCGCCCACTGCTGGAACATCCGCTGGAAGTGGAACTCGCTCACCCCGGCCCGGGCGGCCACCTCGGCCAGGCGGGGCTGCTCCTGGACGCTCTCGCAGAGGAACCGGATGGCCCTGGCGCACCGCGCGAAATCGCTCTCGGACATGAAAACCCCCTCCGGACCCCAGATTCGGGCTTCCGGAGGGAGGTCACAATCCGAATCTTGCTACTGGATCTTGAACACGGCCGCGAGGTCGCCGCCGGTGGGGATGATGCGCCCGGCCTTGAGGCAGGTCTCGAAGCCGCCCCGCACCCAGTCCCGCACGCGGTAGAGGGAGGCGAAGTTCCAGACCGGCGTGGCCTCGCCCTGGCCGCCCACGATCTCGCCGCCCCGGCGGACGTTGTCGGACATCCAGGAGGGCAGGGTGAGGTGGTAGGGGTTGCGGACAACTTCGCCCTTGTGGAAGGACGTGGCCGCCACCAGGTCCGCCACTTCCCCGGGGGTGGACTGGATCATGAGGTTGGGATCCGCCATGGGATGCCAGTACTCGGTCTCGACGATGCGGCACTTGAAGGCCGGTCCGAGGGTCTTGAGGGCGTCCACCACCAGGTGGTGGGTGCCCAGGTGGGTGCTGTTCCAGTCCTGGTCGTGGGGGATCACGATGAAGGAGGGGCGGTGGTAGGAGATGATCTGGGCGATGGTCTCCACCGAGGTGGCCCAGCCGTCGGGGTTGCCGCCCCGGGTCTTGGGGTTGACGCTGGCGAGGCCGTTCTGCCGGGTGGTGATGAGCTCGAAGCCCAGGAAGTGGCAGGCTCCGTACATCTCCTGGAGACGGGCTTCCTGCCGGTCCACGCGGCTGCCCTGGGTCACGGCCACCACGCAGACGCGGTAGTTGAGCTCGCGGCGAAGGCGCAGGGTCAGGGCTCCGGTGATGGACTCGTCGTCGGGATGGGGAGCGAAGACCAGCACCCGGGGAGCGTTGTCCATGAGCCTGGGCGCATGGGCGGGAGCCAGGTCGCCCAGGGGCATGGTGCGGGCCTCCTCCTGCAGCTTGACGTATTCCTCAACGTAGTGGGTGTAGGGATGACTCACGGTCCAAACTCCTATGCCAGGCGGATACTCATGAATACCATGATGCCCGAGGCCGGGCACCCTCTAATTGGATGACTAATCAGGGACTCTTTCCAGGGCTTTGTCCACCAGTTCGTTCATTTCCGAACACTGCTTCTGGATGCGCCTGGCGATCCTGGCGGCTTCGGGCGAGCCGCCCGTCTCCTCCAGGAGCTGGGCCATGAGGAGGATGCTGTTGAGCGGGTTCCGCAGGTCGTGGGCCACCTTCCGGAGGGCCTGGCGGTGCTCCTCCCTGGCCTCGGCCAGGGCCTTGGCGCCGGACCAGCAGCGCGCCTGGGTCTTGTGGAGGGTTCTGGGGCTCATAGCACTTTCATGGCCGGGTTTGGGGCAGGTCGAAGCACTTCGACTTTAGGACCATTCACTAATTGTTCAACCCAAACCTGGGCATTCCCCCCCTTCCGCCCGCCCGGGGATCGTTGCGCCGGACCGGCATCTCTGCCTGAATGGCTTGGGAGATCCCTATGAGCTTTGCCGATTTGACCTATCTGGTGGTGGACACCGAGACCACAGGTCTCAGCCCGTCCGCCGACAGGGTCGTGTCCGTGGCCGGGGTCTGGGTCCGGACCGGGGAGGGCATCCTCCGCCGGGAAAGCTTCCTGGTGGACCCGGGCATCCCCATCCCCCCGGAGGCCTCGGCCATCCACCACATCGTGGACCGGCACGTGGCAGGCGCCCCCGCCCTGGGCGAGGTGCTGCCCGTCTTCCAGAAGGGCGATTTCGACGCCTACGCGGCCCACAACGCCGCCTTCGATTTCGGTTTCCTGCCCAGGGCGGGACGCCCGGTCCTTTGCACCATGCGCCTGGCCCGCAAGCTCTGGCCGAAGCTCGGCCGTTATTCCAATCAATACCTCCGGTACTTCCTCCAGCTGGAGGTGGTAGAGGCGGAGGGCCTGCCGGCCCACGAGGCCCTTGCGGACGCGCTGGTGACCAGCCGGCTTCTCCTCCGGGAACTGGCCTGGCTCCAGGAGCATCCCCAGCCCGGCGTGGAGACGGTCCAGGATCTCATCGCCTGGGCCGAGGCCCCCAGCCTCCTGGAGACCTGCCAGTTCGGCAGCAAGCACCGGGGCGTGCCCTGGGCCCAGGTTCCCAAGGACTACCTCGCGTGGATGAAGCGCGAGGTCAAGGACATGGACCCCGACCTCCGGTACACGGTAGAACACTACCTGCAGCGGGTTTGAGCCCCGGGTTGTGCCTTTCATCACCAATTGCAGCGGGGTCTGGTCCCGCCCCCAAGGGCAGGCGCGTGACCTTGGAAATTAAAAATTAGAATTAATGACGTTATGCCAAAAAGTAGAGGCGGCGGGCCATTCGATCCAAGAGCGAGGATTCACCTGTTTTTTCCAGGCTCCCGGATTTCGCCTGCCTCTACAATAGGCGGATCGAGGGCAAGTCGAGTTCAGGTGGAGCCCACGCCTGCAGATGGCGCGGCTCTGCCCCCACTTTACCGGATGCTTGGAGGACGCGGATGGATACCAAGGCAAAGAAGGAGATGCTCGAGAAGCTCCGCAGGGAGGCGCTGCTCGGGGGCGGCCAGGACCGCATCGACGCCCAGCACGCCAAGGGCAAGATGACCGCCCGCGAGCGGGTGGAGACCTTCCTCGACAAGGGCACCTTCCGGGAGCTGGACGCCTTCGTCGCCCACCGCACCCACGACTTCCAGATGGACAAGAAGACCTTCCTGGGCGACAGCGTCGTCACCGGCTGGGGCCAGGTGGAAGGCCGTCCCGTCTACGTCTTCAGCCAGGACTTCACCGTCCTGGGCGGCAGCCTGGGCGAGGTGCACGCCGAGAAGATCTGCAAGGTCATGGACCTGGCCGTGAAGAACGGCGTGCCCGTCGTGGGCCTGAACGACAGCGGGGGCGCCCGGATCCAGGAGGGCGTCGTGAGCCTCGGGGCCTACGCCGACATCTTCCTGCGCAACACCCTGGCCTCGGGCGTCGTTCCCCAGATCAGCGCCATCCTCGGCCCCTGCGCCGGGGGCGCCGTCTACAGCCCCGCCCTCACCGACTTCATCATGATGGTCAAGAAGACCAGCCACATGTTCATCACGGGACCCGACGTGGTGAAGACCGTCACCCACGAGGACGTCTCCATGGACGACCTGGGCGGGGCCGTCATCCACTCCACGAAAAGCGGAGTGGCCCACTTCGTAGCCGAGGACGAGAAGGACGCGCTCGCCAGCCTGCGCAACCTCCTCTCCTATCTCCCGTCCAACAACATGGAGGACGCGCCCCGGGTCGAAACCGGCGACGATCCCAACCGCCGGGAGGAGGCCCTCAACACCATCGTCCCCGACGATCCGCGCAAGGCCTACGACATGCACGAAGTCATCGGCCACGTGGTCGACAACGGCGAGTTCCTGGAGGTCCACGCGACCTTCGCCGGCAACATCATCGTGGGCTTCGCCCGCATGGACGGGCACACCGTGGGCATCGTGGCCAACCAGCCGCTGGTGCTCGCCGGCGTCCTGGACATCGACGCCTCCGTGAAGGGCGCCCGGTTCGTCAGGTTCTGCGACGCCTTCAACATCCCCATCATCACCTTCGAGGACGTCCCCGGCTTCATGCCCGGCGTCGACCAGGAGCACCGCGGCATCATCCTCCACGGCGCCAAGCTGCTCTACGCCTACTGCGAGGCCACCGTCCCGAAGCTCACCGTCATCACCCGCAAGGCCTACGGCGGCGCCTACGACGTGATGAGCTCCAAGCACATCCGGGGCGACTACAACGTCTCCTGGCCCACGGGCGAGATCGCCGTCATGGGCCCCGACGGCGCCGTGAACATCATCTTCCGCAAGGAGATCTCCGAGGCCGGGGATCCCGCGGCCAAGCGCGCCGAGCTCATCGAGCTCTACAAGGACAAGTTCGCCAACCCCTTCGTGGCCGCCGGCCGGGGCTACCTGGACGACGTGATCGACCCCGCCGACACCCGCGCCCGCCTCATCGAGGCCCTGAAGATCTCCCAGAACAAGCGCGACACCAATCCCCCGCGCAAGCACAGCACCATGCCTTTGTGAGGTGAGAGATGGGCAACAAGACCAGCATCAAGGAACTCGCGAAGCATCTCACCACGCCCTACAGCCACCTCGAGCTCGGCCAGGTCAACGACCACGCCGCCTACGTCATGAACTTCAAGGACGTGTATCCCTTCCACCGGCACATCCAGGACGAGCTCTACCTGGTGCTCCAGGGGGAGATCACCATCCGGTTCAAGAACGCGGCCCCCATCCGCCTGCGCAAGGGCGAGAGCACCGTGGTCCGGGCCTACACCACCCACTCCTCCGAATCCCTGGAGGGGGCGCTGGTGCTCATGGTGAAGCCCAAGGAAATGTTCCCCCATCCCTCTGAAGTGGAGTAGCGGACATGGCAGCCACACCCTTGATGATCTGCGAAACCCTCCTTCGGGATGCGCACCAGAGCCTCCTGGCCACGCGCATGCGAACCGAGGACATGCTTCCCCTTTGCGAGGCCCTGGACGAGATCGGCTACTGGTCCCTGGAAGTGTGGGGCGGCGCCACCTTCGACTCCGCCATCCGCTTCCTGGGCGAGGATCCCTGGGAGCGCCTGCGGGCGCTCAGGAAGGCCCTGCCGAGGACCCGCCTGCAGATGCTGCTGCGCGGCCAGAACGTCGTCGGCTACAAGCACTACCCCGACGACATCCTCGAGCACTTCATCCGGCTGGCGAGGAAGAACGGCATCGACGTCTTCCGCATCTTCGACGCCCTGAACGACCTGCGCAACATGGAACCCGCCATGCGGTTCGCCAAGGCCGCCGGGGGCCACGTGCAGGGGACCATCTCATACACCATCAGCCCCTTCCACACGGACAAGGCCTTCGTGCAGATGGGCCGGGACCTCAAGTCCATGGGCGCCGATTCCATCGCCCTCAAGGACATGGCCGGCCTGATCACCCCCTACATCGCCTACGACCTCGTCAAGGCGCTCAAGGAGGAGGTGGGCCTTCCGGTGCAGCTGCACACCCACTACACCTCCGGCTTCGGCACGGCCGCGCTCATCAAGGCGGCGGAAGCCGGCGTGGACGTGGTGGACACCGCCATCTCGTCGATGTCCATGTCCACCTCCCAGCCCCCCACGGAGACCATCGTCGCCGCCCTCAAGGGCCAGCCGCGGGACACGGGGCTGGACCTGGCCAGGCTCGCCGACATCTCCCGCCGCATGGAGAAGATCCGCAAGAAGTACGCGAGCTTCGAGGCCGGCGTGGCCGCGGTGGACGTCAACGTCCTGCAGTTCCAGGTGCCGGGCGGCATGCTCAGCAACCTGGTGGGCCAGCTCCGCTCCCAGGGCGCCATGGACAAGTACTACGAGGTCCTGGACGAGATCCCCAAGGTGCGCAAGGAGATGGGCTATCCGCCCCTGGTGACCCCCTCCAGCCAGATCGTGGGCACCCAGGCCACCCTCAACGTGGTCCTGGGCGAGCGCTACAAGGTGATCCCCGAGGAGGTGAAGCAGTACTTCCGCGGCTGCTACGGCAAGCCCCCCGCGCCCATGGACCCCGACATCCAGAAGCTGGCCATCGGCAGCGAGAAGCCCATCACCTGCCGGCCCGCGGAGCTGCTCGAGCCCGGCTGGGAGGCGGCGAAGAAGGAGATCGGGGACCTGGCGGAGAGCGACGAGGACATCTGCTCCTACGCCCTCTTCCCCCAGATCGCCAAGCCCTTCCTGGCGCGCCGCCGCCAGGGCCTGGGCGGCAAGGAGGAGGTGGCCGCGGCCATCGCCGCCGCGCTGTTCGCGCAGACCGACGCCAAGGCCGCCAAGCCCGCCGCCGGGCCCGTGCAGGCCGGCTCCATGTGGAAGATGGCCGGCAGGACCGGCGCTCAGAGGGGATGGTGATCCGATGCCGACCAAATTCAAGCTGACCCTGGAAGGCAACGCCTACGACGTGGAGCGCCGCGAAGGACTCATGGTGGTCAACGGCGTGGAATTTTCCCTGGCCACCAAGGAGAACCAGATACTCATCGCCGGCACCCCCCACACCGTCAAGCTCGGCGCCGGGGTGGCCGAGGTGGACGGCATCTCCTACACGGTCTCCGCCGAGGGCCTGGAGGAACCCCCCCAGGCCCGGGGACGGCGCGCCGCCAGCTCCAACGCCGCCGCCGAAGCCGGGGCCCTCGTGGCCATCATGCCCGGCCTCATCATCAAGATCCTCAAGAAGGAAGGGGAACGGGTGGAGGCCGGCGAGGTCATCCTCGTCCTGGAGGCCATGAAGATGCAGAACGAGCTCCAGGCCAAGGCCGCCGGCGTCATCCGCCAGATGAACGTCAAGCAGGGCGACAACGTGGAGATGCGGCAGGTGCTCTGCGTCATCGAGTAGGCGGGTAATGGAAGGGGGAGGCACCCTTCAGAAGTTCCGGCCGCCCATGCCCTGGGCGGCCGGAATTTTTAGGGGGCACGGGTCTTGATTCGATTTTTATACACCTATATTGGTCGGTGAGACCCATGCTCTCTAGCGCTCCAGGGATGGGTCCCCTGAATGTTTGAACGTATCCCCTCAGCCACCCCCGTCCATCCGAAAGTGCTGATCTGCAAAAGGATTTTGGGCTTTTCCTCGGCGATCCTCGGTCCCCTCGGCGCCTCGGCGTTAGGTTTTTTGCCGGTTGCCTCGGCGCGAGTAATCTTTGCGTCGGCATAACCTAGGAAAATTTTAACGCCGAGGCGCCGAGGAAACCGAGGATCGCCGAGGAAAAGCAAAAATTGCATTAACCCAATTATCATCAGCGTTGGATACCCGGCTGAGGGGATACGTTTGAACTAGCACTACTGTGTCCTTAAATATCAGACAAGGCAATGGCCTTTGCTCCTTTTGATCCTGCTTTTTCCTGGCCATCCTATTCATCCCCGTTCCAGCAGGGCCAGCGATGGCATGGGTCGAGTCACGTTGCATGTCAACGCCGACCCATCCTGGCGCTGGCCCTGCCGGAACAGGGATAAATTGGATTTTAGGGAAAAGGCAGGATAAAGACTGCCTGTTTGATAATCCGCGTTCCTATGCGGATTTTGCTCTTCCATGGGTTGGGCAACATGCCAGAGTTCGCACCCGGATCCGCTCCAGGCACCGCGACAGGGATTTCGAACCATTCGTGACGTATCTGGGACTTCAGGTCGCCCAAAGGTTGGACCGGAGCGGGGCCGGCAACAACGCCACCGAGCCAAACCCCGGGAAGTGAGTCAAACTGGACATCTTGACTCACCCGGAAGGACTCCATGGCCAAGCTCCCCGTCATCGCCCTCGACGGCCCCTCAGGGGTCGGCAAGTCCACCACGGCCAAGGCCGTGGCCCAGGCCCTGGGGTGGCAGTACCTGGATACCGGGGCCATGTACCGGGCCACGGCCCTGGCGCTGCGGCGCGCGGGGGTGGGACTGGAGGACCGGGAGGGGCTGGAACGGGCCCTGGCGGGGCTGCGCATCCAGCAGAGGGGCACCCGGGAGTTCCTGGGGGACGAAGATGTGAGCGACGCGATCCGCTCGCCGGAGGTGAGCCGCATGGTCACGCCGGTGTCCGCGGACGGACGGGTGCGGGAGGTGCTGGTGGACCAGCAGCGGGCCATCGCGGGCTCGGGGGGCTGGGTGGTGGACGGGCGGGACATCGGGACGGTGGTGTTCCCGGACGCGTGCTGCAAGGTGTTCCTCACGGCCAGCGTGGAGGTGCGGGCCCGCCGCCGGGCGCTGGAGCTGGAGGCCAAGGGGACGCCCCAGCCCCTGGCGGAGGTGGCGGCGGACATCCAGCGCCGGGACCTGGCGGACTCCACCCGGGCCGTCGCTCCCCTCAGGAAGGCCGGGGACGCGGTGGAGCTGGACTCCGGGGGAATGAGCCTGGAGGAGGTGGTCCAGTGGATCGTGGGGCTCCACAGGCGCCACTGAGGGCGGCTCCCGCGTTGATGGGCAGGCGCGTGGGGGAATCCCGGAGCTTCCGGCGTCACACCCGGAATTCGTCGGGGCGCCATTCCTGGATGCGCTTCTTGATGGCCTCGCCGCCCAGCTCCTCCGCCAGGGCCTCCTTGACGCGGGTCTCCAGCTCGGCGTCCGAGGCGAAGCGCAGGGCGACGAACTGGCCGGGCTTCAGGCGGGCGATCTGGGCCTGCAGGGCCTCGGGCAGCAGGGCCCTCATGCGCAGCGTCTCTTCCAGGCGGATGACCCGGTCCTGCACCCGCAGGGCGTAGATCCGCGTCTTGAGGAACAGGATGCCGAGGAAGGCCAGGAGCACGAGCTGGGTGAAGGCCCCGGCGTGGCCGCGGATGGCGCCGTAGGCAGCCAGGACGATGCAGACGACCAGCAGCCCGAAACCCCAGAAGTGGTACCCGGGATCCAGACGGCGGTGGGTGGCGTAGGACTGGGTCATGGGGGGCTCCTCAGCGGGCGGGACGGAAGGCCTTGAGGACGGCGGGGTCCGTCTCCAGGATCGGGCCTCCGGCGAGCTCGATGCAGTAGGGGATGGCGGGGAAGACCGCGTCCAGGCACTCCCGGATGGACTTGGGCCGGCCCGGGAGGTTCACCACGAGGCTGGCGCCCCGCAGGCCGGCCATCTGCCGGCTAAGGATGGCGGTGGGGACGTACTGCAGGGAAACGGCGCGCATGCGCTCCCCGAAGCCGTCCAGGATGCGGGGGCACACGGCCCGGGTGGCCTCGGGCGTGACGTCCCTGGGCGAGGGCCCCGTGCCGCCCGTGGTGAGCACCAGGCAGCAGCCCTCGTCGTCGCACAGGGCCTTGAGCGTCGCCTCGATGACGGGCTGCTCGTCGGGGATGACGTGGTAGCGCTCCTCCCACTCGGTGGTGAGGTAGGCCTTGAGGGTGTCCCGGATGGCGGGGCCGCCCAGGTCCTCGTAGACGCCCTTGCTGGCGCGGTCGGAGATGGTGACGATGCCGATGCGTGGTCTCATGCCATGATCCTACTCCAAAACGCGCGAAGGGCGCCCGGAGGCGCCCTTCAGCGGAGGCGGGAAGGCCTACTTGTGGTCGTGGCCGCAGTCGGGGCCGTGGACGTGCTCGGTCTCGGCGGGCTGGACGGAATCGGGGGACCCGCCCTCCTGGTGCTCCAGCTCGCCGCCCTCGAGGCCGCCCGCGTCGAAACGGGCCGCGGGGATGCCCGCCTCGCGGCGGCGCTCCAGGTCGACCAGGGCCGCGAAGGCCTCCTTGTCCAGGAGCTCCTCGGTGACGGTGGCCGCGGCCACCATCATCTGGAAGATCTTGTCGGTGCGCACCCGGCCCTTGATCTCGGTGGTGGAGCCGCGCTTCTCGAGGCTGGCCTTGAAGGCCTCGAAGGGCTGGGGCACCTTGTGCTCTTCCATGATGGCGCGGATCTCGGCGTCGATCTCCTCGTCGGTGACCTGGAGGTCCTCGGCGTTGCCGATGGCCTGCAGGAGGTAGCCGGAGCGCACGGCGCGCTCGGCGTCCTGCATGCGGCTCTGGCGGTAGCCGGCCCAGTTGATGTTCTTGGGGTCCACGCCCTGGCGCGCGGCCATCTCGGCGAACTCCTGGCAATAGTCGTCGAGCTGGAGGCTCACCATGGAGGAGGGCACCTCGAAGGGGGCGGCGTCCAGCAGGGTGTCGAGGAGGGTGGAGTGGAGGCGGGCCACGGCGTCTCGCTCGGCGGCCTCTTCCAGGTCCTTCTTCACGAAGGCCTTCAGGTCCTCGAGGCTCTCGTGGGCGCCCAGGTCCTTGGCGAAGTCGTCGCCCAGCTCGGGGATCTCCCGGGCGCGCAGGTCCTTGAGGGTGGCCTCGTAGGCCACGGACTTGCCGGCCATGGCGCGGTTGGCGTCCTCGGCGGGGATGGTGATGGAGAACTTCTTCGTCTCGTCGGTCTTCATGCCGAGGATCTCGGCGTCGAAGGGACGGCCCTCGGCCAGCTGGATGACCTGGTCGGTGTAGCTCACGGGCTTCATGCCCTGGGGCTTGACCTTGATGTCCAGGGTGGCGTAGTGGCCGATGGCGGCGGGGGTCTCCTCCACGGGGATGAACTTGGCGTGCTGCTGGCGCAGGGACTCCAGGTGCTCGGCGATGGCCTCCTCGTCGATGGCGCGCTTCTTCTTGGTCACGCTCAGGCCCTTGTAGCCGGGCAGGGCGACCTCGGGGGCCACGTCGAACTGGGCGCGGAAGACACCCTCGGCGCCCTCCTTCAGCTCGATCTTCTCCAGGGCGGGCCGGGAGATGGGGGTGGCGCCGGCCTGCGCGGCGGCGGCCATGAAGTGGCGGGTGACGAGGTTCTCCGCGACCTCGGACTGGATCTCGCGCTCGTAGCGCTTCATGAGCACGTCCTTGGGGGCCTTGCCGGGACGGAAGCCGGGCACCTTGACCTTCGGGGCGATCTTGGCGAGGACCTTGCCGAACTCCTCGTTGACCTCGGCGGCCGGGACCGTGACGTCGATGGACTTCCGGGTGGAGGTGTGGTGCGTGAGGCTGGACTGCATGGGTGCTCCTGGAACAGGTTGAGGTGCTTCGGGCGGGCGGTGGTGCGAATGGCGGGACTCGAACCCGCACGGTGTGAACCGCTGGAACCTAAATCCAGTGCGTCTACCAGTTCCGCCACATTCGCAAAGACTTTGCTGCAGGTTCCTCGTGGTGCGCCCGGAGCGACTCGAACGCCCGACCCTCAGGTTCGAAGCCTGATGCTCTATCCAGCTGAGCTACGGGCGCACAACGAAACCGCTATTTTGCCATGAATCCGGCGGGAATTCACGCTTCAATCGGCAGGGGCAGACAGGCACCACGCGTCGGCCTGGGCGTTCCGGGCCAGCGTTTCCAGGTCCGGGCCGGAAAGGCCCATGTGCTGGGCGGCTTTCCACTCGCCTGGCAGGTCGGTGGGGATGACCCCGGGATCGTCGGTGCCCAGGGCGCAGCGCACGCCCGCCTTGAGCAGGCGGGGCAGGGGATGGACGCCGAGGTCCGGCACCAGGGCGCGGTTGGAGGTGGGGCACACGTCCAGGGGGATCCGCCGGTCCGCCAGCAGTTCCACCAGGGCAGGGTCCGCCGCGGCCCGCACGCCGTGGACGATGCGCTCGACCCCGGCGTCCAGGATGGCGTCGCGGACGTTGCCGCCCGGGCCGTTCTCGCCGGCGTGGGCCGCCAGGCGCAGGCCCGCCTTGCGGGCCCGCTCGAACACCGGGGCCCAGTCGCGGAAGGGGACCCGCTCCAGGCCTCCCGTGGAGAAGCCGACCACCCACGAAGGCCGCTCCGGCAGCACCAGGTCCAGCACCTCGTGGCCGTGGTCCACGCCGAAGTGGTTCACGGCGTCGATGATCACCGCGATGCGGATGCCGGCTCGGCGGGCCTCCCGGATGCCCTCGTCGAGGCCCCTCCACAGCTCGTCCAGCCGCAGGAAGGCCGCCTGCTTCACCAGCAGGTGCGGGGAGACCCAGAGATCCACGCCCCGGGGCGCGCCGCTGTCCCCGGGGAGCCGGGCGGCCGCGGCGCGCACCGCGTCCCGCACGGCCCCCGCGTCGCGCAGGAACCGGCAGCCGAAGAAGAAGGCCTCGATGAAACCCTCAAACGGGACGGCCTCCCCGCGCCACAGGGCTTCCAGGGACGCCGGCGCCGCCAGTCCCCGCTCCCCGGCCCGGTCCCGCACCCACCGGGGATCCAGGCCGCCTTCCAGGTGGGCATGGCGGTCGATCCCGGGGCAGGCGGGCAGGCTTGTCATGCCTATTCGTCGTAGTCGTCCATCTGCAGGTCGCCGGGGTCCACCCCCTCGGCCCGCGCGCCGGAGATGCCGAGGCTCTCCTCGAGGGTGTCCTCGGTGGCGGGGTCCACGTCGCCTTCGGGAATGAAGTCATCGTCGATGGCCAGCGCAACCTTTTCCTTCTTGACGGCCTTGGGCTTGGCCGGCGCCTCCTTCTGGTTCGCGCCGCACTTGGGGCACAGGGGGTCCGGTTTCGTGAAGTCGTAGAACTTCGCTCCGCATCCGAAACAGGTCCATTTCTTTCCAAGATTCGCCATGGCTTCCTCAATCCCGTTTAAGGGTCAAGGATTTACCATGATTCGAGCCCCGTGTCACCAGGAAGAATGGCCTAGTGCGCGCCCCAGGGAGCCGGCCCGAGCCGGGAGGGGTCTCCCGCGCATAGCTGCTGGACAACCGTTTGGTAGAAAATCTGGTGCTGGTTTTCCAGGTCCAGGCCGTATCTTTCCACGAACGAGGCCCGGCTCCGGTCCAGCTCGTCCCGGAGGACGGGGTAGAGGCTGCCTTCCTGCTGGGCCTGGGTGACCTTGGCGGGGAAGTAGAGCTCGATGTCGCCCACCAGCACCCGGGCGCTGCGTTCGGCGTTCATGCGCACGCGGGGGTCCAGGAGGGCCCCCTGGGGCTCCGCGATGGCATCCGGGATGCGCTGGGTGAGGGTGGAGGGGTGGGATTCCACCGGCGCGGACCGCTCCTCCTCCTTGACGCCCGCCAGGTAGGACAGGCGCGCCTCGGCGCAGAGCGCCAGGGCCCGCACGTGGCTGGGGTGGTCGATGGCGTCCTGCAGGCCGCTGTCCACGAGGAGCAGCGCCACGGTCTTCCTGCGCAGGCGCAGGGGGAGGATGAGGATGTCCCGGGCTTGGAAGCGGCTCAGGGGGGCCAGGAGAGCCTGGTAGGCCGGGCCGGGGCCGGCCACGAGGCGGGCGCGGCCGCCGAGCAGCTCCTCCAGGTCCGCGGGGGGGACCACCGGGCTGCCGGCTTTGGGGGATTCGCCGTCGAAGCCCCGGTGGGCGTAGACGGTGGCGATGCCCTGCTTGAGGACGAAAAGGGCGCTGCGCTCCACGAAGAGCTGGGTGGCGTCCAGGAGGTGCTTGAGCACCTCGCCCTGGGTGTGGGCGTCCTCCATGAGGTCCAGCCCGGCGCCCAGGTTCCCGTCGGTCGCCGGGACGGCAGGGGGCGGTTCGGGAGCCACCACCTGCACGGGTTCGGGCACCGGCACGGAGGCCAGGATGGAGGCCACCAGGGCGTCGTCCGGCGCCAGGTGCCCGGTGGCGTCGCTCCAGGCGAGCATCACCTGCTCGAGGAGGGCCTGCTGCCGGGTGTCGACCCATTGCTGCAGCAGATTCTTCAGAGAGGCCTGCACATTCTCGTCCATGTCGTTCCCGATTTGAGGCAATGGTACCCCAAAACCCGCCCGGCCAACCCCCGGCTGGCAATTATTCCGCCGGGGCGATAGGATTCACCCAGGATTCCAGGGCCCCAACAGGGAGTGAACAGGCATGGCCGATCTTTTGATCCAGGTGCGCGAGGTGGACGGTGTCGCGGTGATGCGGCCCGAGGGCTTCATCAACGCCCATACGGTCCGGATGTTCGAGGAAGCCCTCGAAAGGCTCGTGGCCGAAGGACGTTTCACCATCCTCCTGGACTGCCAGGCCCTCAACTACATCAGCTCGGCCGGCCTGGGGGCCATCATGGGCCTCATCGAGACGGTCCGGGACAACGGCGGGGACATCCTCCTCTGCAACCTCCACGAGAACGTCTTCGCGATCTTCGACACCCTCGGGTTCACCCAGCTCTACCGGGTTTTCCCCACCGAAACCGAAGCCTTCCAGGCCATGGGCGGGAAGGGCTGAGTGCGGGCCGCTCCCGATCCCGAGAGCTTCCGGCTGGTCATCCCCAGCCAGACGCGGTACCTGAACCTGGTCACGGGCCTGGCCAAGCGGGCTTCGCTGGTGGCGGGCATGGACGACGCCACCGCCGCCAAGGTCTCCATCGCCGTGGACGAGGCCGTCACCAACGTGATCATCCACGCCTACCGGGGCGAGAGCACCCACCAGGTGGAGATCGAGCTCCGCTTCCGCGAGGAGGCCCTGGAGATCCGCATCTGGAACACCGGCACCGGTCTCCACGACGAGGATGTGGTGTTGCCCGACCCCAAGGAATACGTCAAGCACCCCCGCAAGGGCGGACTGGGCCTCCTGCTCATGAGCCGTTTCATGGATGAGATTCATTTCAAGGACACCGACGGACGCAGCGAGTGCTGCATGATAAAGCGCACTCCCGCCTGATTCGTGGGATTATCAGGGTCTGGATACGCAACCGGCGCACGGCCATGCTCACCAGGGAGGCCAGGCAGTGCTCTCATTCGTCAGGAACCTGAAAATCGTCATCATGTGTCTCGGGTTCCTTGCTGCCCACGCCCAGCCGGGGGAACCCTCGGTCGAGTCCATGAAGGCCGCCCTGCCCACCCTTACCGGCCGGGCGCGGATGGTGGCGCTTCTGGATCTGGCCAACAGCACCGAGTCGGCCTCTCCCCAGGAGGCGCTGGCCTATGCCGTGGAAGGGCTCGCCCTGGCCATCCAGCAGGGGGACCGGGAGAAGGAGGCCGCCTTCCTCACGTCCACCTCCTTCTGTTCGGGCCAGTCCGGCGACTACCCCAAGGCCATCGATTTCGGCAAGCGGGCCCTGGCCCTGAGCACCCAGCTGGGCGACAAGGAGCGCATGGCCAAGGCCCACAACGCCATGGCGATCACCTACACCTTCATCGGGTCCTACAGCCAGGCCCTGGACGAGGCCATCGAATCCCTTCGCCTGCGCGAGGAGCTGGGACTCGAGAAGGCCGTGACCCAGTCCCTGAACCTCATCGGGGTCGTGTACCACAACAGCGGCCAGTACGATCAGGCGATCGAATACTACGAGCAGATCCTCAAGCGGATCGAGCAGCACCCGGACAACAAGAGGCTCATCCTCACCCGGCTCAACATCGGCTTCTCCCAGTTCAAGATGGGCCGGCTGGACGACGCCCTCGCGAACCACCTCGCCGCCTTCGCCCTCTCCCGGGAGACGCGGGACGACAGCTACCTGGCCTACAACTACATGAACCTCGGAATGACCTACTCGGAACTGCGGCAGTTCGACCAGGCCCGGGAGTACCTCCGCCTGGCCCGGGCCCAGTACGGGAAGTTCAACCACCGCCATGGCCTCGTCCAGGTGATGAACGTCACGGCGCGCATGCACCTGCTCTCGGGTTCCTATGCGCAGGGGATCCCCATCGCCCGGGAGGCCGCCGCGCTTGCGAAGGTGATCAACGCCCGGGACGAGCTCAAGCGCAGCTATGAGCTGATCTCCGAGCTGCACGAGAAGAAGGGCGAAACCGCCGAGGCCTTCCGCGCCTTCAAGCAGGCCATGGAGATCAAGGACTCCATCTACACCATCCAGGAGAGCAACAAGATCGCCGAATCGACGATGAAGATCGTGACGATCAAGAAGGACAACGAGATCGAGGCCCTGAAAAAGCAGCGGGTGATCTCCTCGCTCCAGCTGGAGCGGAACCGGTACTTCCTGGCCGTGCTGGTGCTGGGCCTGGGCACCTTGGCCACCGCCATCGTCGCGCTGGCCATCTACAACAAGAACATGCGCCGGAACCGCCGGACGCTGCAGGCGTCCAACGCCGAACTGGCCAAGATCAACCTCGAGCTCCAGGACCGGATGAACGAGATCAAGACCCTCAGCGGCCTGCTTCCCATCTGCGCCCAGTGCAAGAAGATCCGGAACGACCAGGGCTACTGGACCCAGCTGGAGAGCTACGTCTCCGAGCACACGTCGGCCACCTTCTCCCACGGCATCTGCCCCAACTGCGCCGAGGACCTCTACCCCGAGGCCATGGACCGGATGCGCAAGAGGACCGAGACCCGCCCATGACCGATCCGGCCGGCTTCCCCCCCTTCGAGCGCCTGCGGGAGCTGTGCACCCGCATTCCCGAAGGCACCCAGGAACTGCTGCCCATCATCGACTTCCTGGAAACCTTCCCGGCCCAGGCCACCGAGGAGGATCTGATCCACCTGGTGGGGGTGACGGCCCTGGGCATCGCCAAGGCCCCCCAGGGCGGCATCTGGAACGGGACCCGGTGGATCTTCCTGCGGGGCAACGCCTCGCCGTTCCCCACCCACCCGGGCCCGGGGTGGACGAGCCTGCCCTGGGCCTACGGGGAGGAACCCTACGGCTTCCTGGTGGTGCGCACCCCGGAAGTGCCCGCCGCCCTCACCCTCCTGCTGTCCATTTCCGCGCCCCTCCTGGCCTGGCGGCGCCTGGAGGCCAACCGCAGCGACCAGAACCGGGCCCTGGCCCTCCAGCTGTCCCGGCTGAACACCCTGTTCGACCTCACCCGGAACCTCGGGGAGGTGGAGACCCGGGGCGAACTCATCCGCCTCATGGCCAACACGCTGGCCGGGGAGTTCCACATCCAGCGCCTCCTGGTGGTGGGCGCCGACGGCACCGTGATCCACAGCCGGGGCCTGGGCAAGCTGCCGCCGGTCCTGGAGGGGGAGAGCATCAACGGGCTCGTGGAGGAGAAGGGCCTCGTGCACGCCGTGGAGCTCCGCGACCAGGACCACAGCCACGGCTTCGCCTACGCCGCCGAGCCCGCCCAGGGCAAGCTCAACGACGACGACGAGCTGTTCTTCCAGACGCTCCTGAACATCACCTCCACCCAGCTGGGCAGCCTCGAGCTGCGGGAGACGCGGCTCCAGGCGATGAAGCTGGAGAAGGACCTGGAGCTGGCCCGCAACATCCAGCGCCGCATCCTCCCCAAGCGCCTGCCCGAGCCCGAAGGCTGGCAGTGCGCCGCCGCCAACCTGCCCTACCAGGCCGTGGGCGGCGATCTCTACGACCTCTGGATGGCCTCCGACCTGGACCGCAGCCCCCGGCTCCATCTCGCCCTGGCCGACATCTCGGGCAAGGGCCTGCCGGCGTCCCTCATGATGACCCAGCTCTCGGCCTTCCTGCGGGCCATGGCCGACCGGCGCGTGGTGGACTGGGGCGCGCTGGCGCTGCGCCTCAACGAACGCATGAACGAAGTGCGGGACCGGAACCGGTTCGCCACCCTCTTCATGGGCAGCCTCAACCCCGCCACCGGCGATCTGCGCTACGTGAACGCCGGGCACAACCCGCCCCTCCTGGTGCCCGGGGACGGGCGCCCCCTGGAGCATCTGCAGCCCACGGGGCCCATGGTGGGCCTCCTCCCCGGCGCGGTGTTCAGCGAAGGGCGGGCCACCATGCATCCCGGCGATACGCTGGTCATCTTCACGGACGGCGTGTCCGAGGCCGAGAACCTGGCGGGGGAGGACCTGGGTGAGGAACCGCTGGTGGCCACGGTCCTGGAGAACCCCGGCGCCAGCGCCGACGAGCTCTTCGAGCGGCTCCTGACCCGGACCTTCAAGCACCTGGACGGGGCCGGCTTCAAGGACGACGTCACCCTGGTGGTGATCAAGCGCCTCTGAGGGATAATGGGGGCACGGGAGTGACGCATGAATAGTATTAAAACATTCATACTGATCATGATCATGACGGGCGTGCTGGTTTGGGCGGGCGGCCTGCTCTACGGTGACATGGGGATCGTGCTGGCCCTGGGCTTCGCGATCCTGATGAACGGCGTCAGCTATTTCTTCTCGGACAGGATCGTCCTCGCCGCCTACCGGGCCCAGATCGTCGGCCCCGCCGACGCGCCGGAGCTGTACGCCATCGTCGCCAACCTTGCCCAGCGGGCCGGCCTGCCCATGCCCCGGGTCGCCATCATCCCCGACGAGACCCCCAACGCCTTCGCCACCGGACGCAACCCGGACCACGCCGTGGTGGCCGTCACCGAGGGCCTCCTCCGGGCCCTGTCCCGTCCCGAGCTGGAGGGCGTCCTCGCCCACGAGCTGGGCCACGTCAAGCACCGGGACATCCTCATCGGCAGCCTCGCCGCCGTGCTGGCCCAGGCCATCATGCTGCTCTCCCGCATGGCCTTCTGGTTCACCCCCCGGCGGGACGACGACTCCGGCAGCCCCCTGGTGGCCATCCTGGTGATGATCCTGGGCCCCATCGCCGCCCTCCTCCTGCAGATGGCCGTCAGCCGCTCCCGGGAGTACGAGGCGGACGACTACTCCGCCCACATCACGGGCCGCCCCGACCAGCTGGCCTCGGCCCTCGGCCGGCTGGCCGCGTACAACCAGCAGGTGCCCATGCGGGACGCCCAGCCCGCCACGGCGCACATGATGATCGTGAACCCCCTGCGGGGCGGCGGGATCCTGTCGCTCTTCTCGACCCACCCGCCCATGGAGAAGCGCATCGAACGGCTCAATGCCATGGCGATCCAGATGCGGTAGTGTAGGAGCCGATGCGCGAGCGGATCGGCAAGTTCGAGATCGTGAGGATGCTGGGGCACGGCTCCATGGGGGAGGTGTACCTCGCCAAGGACCCCCTCCTGGACCGCGCCGTGGCGGTCAAGACCATCCGCCTGAACGCGAGCTTCGCCCCCGACGCCAACGCGCGCTTCGAGCGGGAGGCCCGGTCCGCGGGATCCCTCAACCATCCCAACATCGTCACGGTCTTCGAATTCGGCGAGGACGAAGGCACGCACTTCCTGGCCATGGAATACGTGGACGGCGAGGACCTGGGGGCGGCCATCCGCTCCGGGGCGCACAGCCGGGAGGACCTGCTGGAGCTGCTGGCCCAGGCCTGCGACGGGCTGGCCTTCGCCCACGAGCACGGCATCATCCACCGCGACATCAAGCCCGCCAACATCCTCGTGAGCCGGCTGGGCCGGAAGGCCCAGGCCAAGCTCATGGACTTCGGCGTGGCCGGGGTGGAGCAGTCGGAGCTCACCCAGAAGGGCAACTGGATGGGCACCGCCAGCTACATGGCCCCGGAGTATCTCGACACCGGCAAGGCCCTGCCCGCCTCGGACCTCTTCGCCATGGGGGTCGTGCTCTACGAGATCCTCACCGGGGGGCGCAGGCCCTTCGCGGGCGAAACCCCCGCCTCCATCCTGGGCGCCATCCTGGGCCGGCCTCCGGCGCCCTTCACCCCGGCGGAGCTGGCCGGACTGAGTCCGGCGCTCCTGGCCGTGGCGGACCGGGCCCTGGCCAAGGCGCCCGGGGAACGATTCCCGTCCGCCGAGGCCCTGGCCGAGGCCATCCGGGAGGCTGCGGCGGCCCCGTTCCCGAAGCCCGCGGACACCGCCGGCCTCCGCACGCTGATGGTGGGCAAGGGCGGGAAGGCGCAGTGCATGAGCCTGCGGGTGGCCTTGCGCCAGGCCGAGCCCGGCACCCGGATCGTCGTCCTGCCGGGCGTGTACCGGGAGTCCCTCGTCGTGGACAAGGACGTGACCATCGAGGGTCAGGGGGAGGCCTCGGAGGTGGTGATCGAGAGCCCCAAGGGCCCCTGTCTGGCCCTGGACGCCGGCGACGTCAGGCTTTGCGGGCTCACGCTGCGCAGCGCGGACTCCGCCGCGGCCCTGCTGGCGCTGCGGGGCCGGATCGTGGCCGAGGGCTGCGCGTTCGACGTGGCCGGGGGCCCCGCCATCCAGATCGCGGGCGGCGCCGTGGACCCGACCTTCCTGAAGTGCTCGGTCCGGGGCGCGGCCCCGGCGGCCGTCCTGGCCGAGGCCAACACGCTGGCGCGCCTGGAGGCCTGCGATCTGGCCGGGGACTTCCTGGCCGCGGTTCGGGTGGGCGCAGGCGCGCGGGTGCTGCTCAACGGCTGCAGGCTGACCAACCCCCCGGGCGTGGGCGTCCACCTCCTGCCCGGCGCCCAGGCCACGCTGGAGGACTGCCAGGTCTCGGGGCAGGCCGCCGGCGGCATCGAGGTCGAGGCCGAGGCCCGGGCCGAACTGCGCCGCTGCCGCGTCATGGACTCCCGCTCCATCGGCGTCCTGGTCCTGGAGCGGGGCCAGGCCACCCTGGACGATTGCGACCTGGGGGGTCATGCCCTGAGCGCCGTGCACGGGGCCTACGGCGCCACGATCACCTTGCGGCGCTGCCGCATGGCGGGCAACTACGGGCTGGGCAGCTCGATCATGGACCAGGGCCTGCTCGCCATGGAGGACTGCGAACTCTCCGGCAACCAGGAACCCGCCGTGGTGGTCCACAACGGCGCCACGGCGCAGCTGAAGTCCTGCAGGATCTTCGACGGCAGGTCCTTCGGGGTCGTCTGCTCCTGGCGGGGCCGCGGGGTTCTGGAAGGCTGCGAGATTTTCGGCAATGCCGGCACCGGCGCCAAGGTCGAGCCCGGGGGCAGCCTCCTCCTGGTGCGCTGTGACCTTCGGGACGGCAAGGACACCGGCATCCTCCTGCTGGAGGACGCCGAGGTGACCCTGGAGGAATGCGTCGTGCACCGCAACGCCCGGGGCGGGATCCTGCTGGCCAAGGACGCCTCCGACCCCATCCTGCGCGGCGGGAACCGGCTGCAGGACGACCTGATCCGCACCACCGCCAGCGGCGAGCCCGTGAAGGTCGCGCCGGTGAGGAAGGCCTGAACCCGGCCGGCGCTTCCTCCGAGGGGGGGTGCAGGCGCCAGGCATCGCCGGTATCCTCGCCTCCCACAAGGTCCGGGGGCGAGGGGCCCAGACGGCATCCGGGACTATTCCGCCGGATCCCGGTCCAGCATGGCGTCCAGGGTCGCCAGGGACTCCGGTCCCACTTCCGTGGACACGAACCGGGTGAGGTCGGCCTGGGCCAGCAGCAGCGTGGGGTCCACGGCATCGCAGAGGATGGCGGTGGGGATGCTCCCGAGGCCCGCGACCTCGGCCTCGATGGAGCGCACGGCCTCCAGGGGCTCGGCGTCACCGGCGTGGGCCACCGCGAGGTCCACGATGCACAGGCGGGGGGCATGGCGGCGGGGCTCCCCGGCGGCCAGGGCGGCCAGCTGGGCCATGGAACCGGCCACCTGCAGACGGAGGAAGCCCGCCTCCCGGAGGCGCAGCTCAAGGGCGTCGCGCTGGGGGCCTTCGGGCATGACCAGGCCCACGGTGGAGGTGCGGCGCCTCAGGCGGCGCAGGATATCGCCCGCGGCCACCTGCGCGTCCGGAGGGGCCCCCTCGCCAGGCAGGAGGGGACGGCCGTCCGGACGAAGGGCCACGGCGCCCCCCTCCGAGCGGGGGCCGCCGCCCCGCTGCAGGCGGTCGCGCACCTCCAGCGCGGCCTGGATGAGGGCCTCCTCCTCGGGCGTCAGGGACGTGAAGGCGAGCCCCAGGACCAGTTCGTTGCCGCGCTCGGTGGCGTGGGTGGAGAGGCCCCGGGCCTCCAGGAGGTGGATCCGGGGGAGGTCCTGCACCCGGATCCGGGGGAAGCCCTTGCCCCGGTCGAAGATGGCGGTGGAGGGCGGGATCCGCACCCCGGTGTCGAGCCGGATGATGCGGTCCACCCTCAGCGCCAGGCCGCCCAGGCCGATGTTCACCAGGGGCCCGGCCACCCCCAGGCCCGGTACGCCGGAATCCTGGAGGATCACGTAGGCGCTCTCCCGGGGCCGGAAGGGGTAGCGCTTGTGGACGCGGCGGTCCGAGAGGAGAAGGTAGGCGGGCCGCTCGAAACGGTACTGGAGGTAGCCCTCCCGCCCCTGGAAAGTGATGAAACCTTCGTAGCGCTGTTCCCCCGACGCGCAGAGGAAGTGGAAGACGGCCCCCACCAGGAGTTCGTGGGGCAGGGGCCGGACCAGCTTGAGGACGAGGCTGCCCTCGTCCCAGTTGAGCTTCAGGATGGAGCAGAAGTAGGGCAGGGTGCTGGTGCCTTCCACCTTGATGGGGAATTCCGCTTCCAGGTCGAAGAGCTGCTGGAACACGTCCCGGAGGATGGCGGGATCCTCGATGCGGGTGCCGGAATCTGCGGGTTTGCCTGCCTTGAGCTTTGCCATCACCTGTTCAGCCTGTGGCCACGCGAACGGTTCGTCAACTTGATGGAACCCATTGTGTTCCCCAGAGTGTAGTTCAAATCCTGAGGGTTCGCTGGGACGCCGGGGAAAGGAAATCCTCAGACGTTGAAGAGGAAGTGCATCACGTCGCCATCCTTGACGATGTATTCCTTGCCCTCGGAACGCATGCGTCCCATTTCCTTGGCGCCCTGCTCGCCCTTGTGGGTGATGAAGTCCTCGAAGGCGATGACCTGGGCCCGGATGAAGCCCTTCTCGAAATCGGTGTGGATCACCGCGGCGGACTGGGGGGCGGTGGCGCCGATGGGAATGGTCCAGGCCCGCACTTCCTTGACGCCGGCGGTGAAGTAGGTCTGGAGGTTGAGCAGCCGGAAGGAGGCCGTGATCAGCCGGTTGAGCCCGGGCTCCTTGAGGCCGGCCTCCTCCAGGAAGAGCGGGCGCTCCTCCGGGCTCAGCTCCTGGATCTCGGCTTCGAGCTTGGAGCAGATGGGGATCACGGGGCACCCGCGCTGGGCCGCCGCGGCCTCCAGGGCCGCATAGTGGGGGTTGGCCCCGGGGTCGGGGATGTCGGCCTCGGAGATGTTGCCGACCAGGAGCATGGGCTTGAGGGTGATGAAGCCGAAGGACTTCACCAGGGCGAGCTCCTCCTTGTACATATCGGCGGTGGAGGCCCACTCCCCGCGGTCCAGGGCGCCGTGGACCTTCTCCAGGGCCGCCACCAGCTGCTGGGATTCCTTGTTGCCGCTCTTGGCGATCTTCCGGTGGCGGTCCAGGGCCTTCTCGGCCCCGTCCAGGTCCTTGATGATCAGCTCGGTGTCGATGATGGAGAGGTCCCGCGCGGGGTCCACGCCGCCCTCGACGTGGGTGACGTCCCCGTCCACGAAGCAGCGCACCACCTGGACGATGGCGTCGGTCTCGCGGATGTTGGCCAGGAAGGCGTTGCCCAGGCCCTCGCCCTTGCTGGCGCCCCGCACGAGCCCGGCGATGTCCACGAACTCCTGGGAGGCGGGGAGGACCCGCTGGGGGACCACGATCTCGGCCAGCCTGTCCAGGCGGGAGTCCGGCACGTCCACGACGCCGGTGTTGGGTTCGATGGTACAGAAGGGATAGTTGGCCGAAGCGGCCCCGGCCCGGGTCAAAGCGTTAAAAAGGGTGGACTTACCCACATTGGGAAGGCCCACGATTCCGCACTGCACTGCCATTCGGTCTCCTTCGACTAATCCTCCAGTGTCCCAGGCTTGGGCTCAGCCGGGAAGCACTCGTACCGAATAGGCCGATGTCGTGGTGGCCCCGGCCCCCACCTGGAAGATACCGGGCTTCTCGCTGAACTCCCCCTCGAAGGCCGCCGGGCTGGCGAAACCCCGCCAGGGCTCGATGCACACGAAGCCGGCTCCCGGCCGGGTCCAGATGCCCAGCTGGGGGAAGCCCTCCCAGCTGACCTCCACCACGGGCGTGCCGGGGGCGGAGTAGCGCAGGAACCGGCTCTCCACCGGGTTGAAGATGAGGGCGTCCTCCTGGAAGACCTCGTCCCGGAGGGCGAGCTCCCGGTTCCTGAGGGGGCTGGGCTGGTTGCCGGCGCCCAGGAGGCCCCGGGCGTCCAGCACGGGCAGGAAGGCCATCTCGGGCTTCTCGAAGACCATGCGGTGGGCTTCCCGGGGGATGTCGGGGTGCAGGGGCCAGCGGAAGGCGGGGTGGGCTCCGAGGCTGGCGAAGAGGGCGCTCCCGCCCGGGTTGTGCAGGTCGTACTGCACCCTCAGCTGGTTCCCGTCGATGCGGAAGGTGACGCACAGCTCGAAGGGGAAGGGGTAGGCGGCCCGGGTGGCCTCGTCGTCGCAGAGGCGCAGGGTGACGGAATGGGCGGTGAGGCGCTTGAGGGCCCACTCCCGGTCGCGGGCGAAGCCGTGCCGGCCCAGGGTGTGGGCCTTGCCCTTGTGCTGGAGCCGGTCGCCCTTGAGCGCGCCGACGATGGGGAAGAGGTTGGGGGCCTGCCGGGCCCACACGGCGGGGTCGCCGTCCCACAGCAGGTCCGTCCCGGCGCCGGTCTGGAGCCGGCAGAGCTCGGCCCCCGCGGTCCGCACCGAGGCGCGGAGCAGGTCACCTGCGATGTGGTAGGTGCCCAAGGAGGCCTCCCGATCGGACATCATAGGCCCGGGAGAGCCTACCGGCAACCGCAGCCGGCGTTGTCCAGCACGGGCGTGGCCGCCGCCCAGAAGGCCTGCATCTCCTCGGGCTTGCCCAGGGTGACCCGCACGTGGTTGGGCAGGTCGTAGGCGTGCATGGGGCGCACGATCACCCCGGCCTTGAGGAGGTCCTTGAACATCTCCATGGCGGGCAGGACGCTCTCGAGGAGGATGAAGTTCCCGGCCATGCCCGTGGCCTTGCACCTGTGGTTGGCGGCCTCGGCGAAGAAGGCCTGGCGGGCCTCGGCGTTGCGGGCGCGGGAGAAGGCCTCGAAGGGATAGTCCTCCACCGCCGTCTCGGCGGCCACCTGGGCCAGCATGTTGGTGTTGAAGGGGCTGCGCACGCGCTCCAGGAGGGCGATGAGCTTGAGGTGGCCGATGCCGTAGCCGATGCGCATGGCGGCCAGGGAGTGGATCTTGGAGAAGGTGTGGAGCACGAGGAGGTTGCTGCGCTCGTCCAGGAAACTCGTGGCGTCGGGGTAGGTCTCCGGATCCTCGTACTCCGAATAGGCCTGGTCGACGACCAGCAGGATGTCGTCCCGGAGCTCGCGCACCAGGCGCGCCAGCCCTTCCCGGCCCAGCATGACGCCGGTGGGGTTGTTGGGGTTGCCCAGGTAGACGATGCGCGTGTCCAGCTGCACGGCGCCGAGGATCGCGTCCGCGTCCACCTCGGTGGGGCTGCAGGGGCACTCGATGAACCGGCCCCCCGCGGTCTGGGTGGCGATGCCGTAGATGGCGAAGGAATGCTTGGGGGCCACGCCGCTGCCGCCGCCCAGGAGCGCGGCCTTGGCGGCCATCTCGATGATCTCGGAGCTGCCGTTGCCCAGCATGATCTGGCCCAGGTTGAAGCCCCGGCGCCTGGCGATGGCCGAGCGCAGGTAGAAGCCGTCCGAGACGGGGTAGAGGCCCAGGCCCTCGTCCCGGCCCCCGGTGACGGCCTTGATGACGCGGGCCTTCACGGCCTCGCTGGGGCCCCAGGGGTTCTCGTTGCTGGCGAGCTTGACGATGGATTCCAGCCCGAGCTCCCGCTGCACCTCCTGGATGGGTTTCCCGGGGACGTAGAGGGGGATCTGGCGGAGTTGCTCGAATGCATGGTTGGACAGCAGAGTCATGGCGTGATCCTGTGGAGTAACCACTACCATGCCTCTACGCAACGGCGTAATGCGTCACAACCCGGAAGATTTTCAGGCCGGGCGTTCGGACAGGACGCGGTCGATGAGCCCATAATCCTGGGCCTCGTCCGCACTCATGAAATAGTCACGATCCATGTCCTTCATGACTTTCTTGAGGTTCTGGCCCGTGTGCTTGGCCAGGGCGGCGGCGAGGTTGTCCTTCAGGCGCTGGATCTCCTTGAAGGTGATCTCGATGTCCGACGCCTGGCCCTGGGCGCCGCCGGAGGGCTGGTGGATCATGATCCGGGCGCTGGGCAGGGCGAAGCGCTTGCCCTTGGTGCCGGCGGCCAGCAGGTGGGCGCCCATGGAGGCGGCCTGGCCGATGCAGTAGGTGACGATGTCGTTCTTCACGAACTGCATGGTGTCGTAGATGGCCAGGCCGGCGGTGACGCTGCCGCCGGGGCTGTTGATGTAGATCTGGATGTCCTTGTCCGGGTCCTCGCTCTCCAGGAAGAGCATCTGGGCCACCACCGCGTTGGCGACGGAATCGTCGATGGCGGTGCCGAGGAAGATGATGTTGTCCTTGAGCAGGCGGGAGTAGATGTCGTAGCTCCGCTCGCCCCGGGGGGTTTCCTCGATGACGATGGGCGGATAGTAGGCGCGTTCCATGGGTGCTCCTTCGGGCTTAGGATACTTGCGTTGGCTTCGGGCTGGATAGTCTTATTGCTAATTTATACATCAGCTTCCTCCCGGACCTCCTCCAGCCAGGCCTTCCAAAGGGCGGGCTGGAAGGGGCCGGCGTGGCAGTGCAGGAGCCGGCGCAGGCTGCGGAACCGGGCCGCGGCGGGGGCCCAGAGGGCCTCGGGCATGCGGGCCGCGGCTTCGGCGCAGGCCAGGGAGGCTTCGGGCGTCTGGCACACCAGGAGGGCCTCGTGGCCCGCCAGGAGGCAGTGGCGCACCTTGTCCTCCCAGCTCCACCCATCGGCGCCGCCCATCTGCAGGTCGTCGGGGATCCACCGGGCCTTCACGCCCCAGGGATTGCCGGCCACGCAGCGCGCGGAGAGGCTCGCGGGGAGGCCCTGGCTCTGGGGCACCTTGAGGTGGGCCACCATCACCAGGAGGTCGGCGTGGGCCAGGGCCCGGAAGGGCGCCAGGTTGGCTTCCAGCCGGGCGGGGTCGCTGGTTTCGGGCAGGCCCACGTGGCTGTCCAGGCGGGTGCCGCCCAGGCCGGGGAAGTGCTTGAGGCAGCCCCTTACGCCTTCGGCTTCGAGGCCCTCCAGGAAGGCGCCGGCGGCGGCGATGGTCTCCTGCGGGTCGGGGCTGGCGCAGCGCCCGCCCAGGGCCGAATCCGGCGCCGGGTCGTAGAGGTCGGCCACCGGCGCGAAGTCCACGTTGAAGCCCAGCATCCGCAGGCCCCGGCCCCACAGGCCCCCCCACCGGCGGCAGCCTTCGGGGCCTCCCGCCTCGAAGACCGCGCGCAGGCCGGGCGTGAGGCCCACCCATTCGCGCAGGCGGCTCACGGCGCCGCCCTCCTGGTCCGCGGCCACCGCCAGGGGTCCCCAGCGCTCCTGGAGGGCCCCGATCAGGGCGTGGCAGCGGGCGGGGCCCGCCACGGGGTGCGGGTCGAGGTTGCGGGCGAAGAGCACGATGCCCCCGGGCTGGAACCCGGGCTGGACCTGGACGGCGTCCAGGCCCGTGAAACCGGTCCAGAGCAGGCGGTGGGCGGGGGACCGGTCCACCTCAGCGCACCCGGGCCGCGTCCACCAGGGCGCGGGCGCGGCGGAGGCCGTGGAGCGCGGCCTCGAGCTGGCGCCGCCAGAGCAGGAAGGCCGGGGCCTCGGGGTGGAAGGAGCTCCGCTCCTCGAAGCCGATGAAGAGCGCGCCCAGCAGGATGCCGTTGGCCCGCAGGGGGATCAGGTGGCCATCGGGGTAGCCGCCCTCCCAGGCCCACTCCCGCCCCTCGTCCAGCTTCGAGGGGGGAGGCAGGCCGTGGGTGCGGGGTCCGCGGGGACCGCCTTCGGCCACCAGCTCCCAGGCGTCGTCGGGGGCGGGCAGGAGGGCCATGTGGCCGCCCGTGTGCCAGCGTTCCTGGAGGTGGTCCAGGAAGGCCCGGAGGATGGGGGCCTCGGAGGCCTCGGCCTGGGAGGCCAGCAGCAGCGCGTTGAGCCGCTCCATCTCCTCGACGAGTTCCCGGTTCTCACGCACCCGCGCCAGGACGCGGCCCTCCAGGTCCCGCTGGTAGTCCTGGAGCTGGCCCACCACCACGGCGTGGTCCAGGGCGCGGTCCAGCACCGCCTCGATCTCGGCCAGGCGGAAGGGCTTCTGCACGAAGTCGTAGGCTCCGAACTTCACGGCCCGGATGGCGGTCTCCAGGGAGGCGTAGCCGGTGATGACCACGCAGAGGGTGCGGGGGTCCCGGGCGTGCACCGCCGAGATGAGGTCGAAGCCCGTGGGGCCGCCGGGCATGTTGAGGTCCGTGAGCACCACGGGGTAGTGCCTGCGGGCGAGGATCGCCAGGGCCGTGTTGGCGTCGGGGGCGTCGTCCACCAGGTAGCCGTCGTGGGTGAGGGCATCCTTCAGGAAGGTCCTGAGATCCTCCTCGTCGTCCACCAGAAGGATCGGTTCGCGGATCATGCCCGCTCCGGCTCGGCCTTGATCTGCGTCATGGTCAGGTCGAAGATCCGGGCCTCCAGGAAGATGCCCAGGGCGTCCCCGTCCAGGAGCCCGGCCTTGGCCTCGTCCTCGAGGATCTCCAGGCTCCGGGGCACGGTGACGGCCACCTTGTAGGGGCGGTCCGCCGCCACCAGGGCGTCGTACACGTCGCAGATGGCCATGAGCTTGGATTGCGGCGGGATGGCCTCGGACTTCAGGGCGCGGGGGTAGCCCATGCCGTTGAGCCTCTCGTGGTGGGCGTAGGCGATGCCGGGCACGTCGGCCAGGGTGCCGGTCCAGGGGATCTGCTTGAGGAAACGGTAGGTCTTGTCCACGTGGCTGTTGATCTCGTCCCGCTCGGCCTTGGAGAGGCTGCCGCGGGGGATCCGCAGGGCGGCGATGTCGGTGGGCTCGAGGACCTTGGCGGGAGCGCCCTCCCAGTGCAGGAAGGCCAGGTCCTCCAGCTCGTCCATGGAGTCCACCACCTCCTGGGTGAGGAGCTTGGGCTCGTTGCAGCGCAGCACCAGGTCCGCGATGCGCTGGCTCTCGGCGCGGTGGGCGGCCATGAGGATCTCGAAGTAGCCCTCCTCGAAGGCCTCGTTGCGCTTCCAGGCCTCCTGGAGGCGCCGGGCCGCGGCTTCCAGGTCCCGCTGGTAGAGGCGCTGGAGGATGCGCTCCAGGCGCTCGGGCTCGAGCTTGCGGGCCTTGACCAGCACCTGCTCGCGCACGCCGACCTTGCCGAAGTCGTGCAGGAGGCTGGCGTAGCGCAGCTCCTTCACCTGGTGCTCGTTGAAGTGGAGGGGCCCGTAGGCGCCGGACGGCGTGCGGTTCACGGCCTCCGCCAGGCCCACGGTGAGGGTGGCGACGCGGTTGGAATGGCCCGAGGTGGAGGGGTCCCGCGCTTCAATGGCGAACACGGCCGCCTGCACGAAGCCCTCGAAGAGCTTCTCGATGTCGTCCTTGAGCTTCACCACTTCGCGTGTGCGCTCGGCCACCCGCTCTTCCAGGCCCGACTGGTAGGCCTCGTTCTGGCGCAGGGCCTTGTAGTGGTTCAGGGCCCGCTGGAGGCTGGCGTCCAGCTCGGCGAGCTTGAAGGGCTTCTGGATGAAGTCGTAGGCCCCGTTCTTGAGCGCCTGGATGGCGCTGTCGGTGGTGGCGTAGCCCGTCATGAGGATGCAGAAGGTCTTGGGGTCGATCTCCTGGATGGCCTGCAGCAGGTCCAGGCCCGAGAGGCCCCCGGGCATGTTCAGGTCCGTGAAGATGATGGCGAAGTGGCGGGTGCGCGCCATGTCCAGGGCGAGCTCGGCCGTCTCCGCGCCTTCGCACAGGTAGCCCATGCTCTCCAGCGCTTCCACAAGAAGCGTCCGGAAGTCCGATTCATCGTCCACGATCAGGATGTTATAGGTGTCCATAGGGGTCCTGGACCCCTATCCTACCCCAAGCTTCATTTCCGGGGGGGAGGGAAGCGGGAAAGCATCGTGTTTACCGCCTGGGAGACCTGCTGTTCGGCATCCTCGGGGTCGGTGAGGCCCGTGAGGGCCCCTTCGGCAACCGCCTGCCAGATGAGCTGGTTGGTCTTGTTGTCGACGATCTCCAGGATGATGCTGCCCTCCCGGTAGCGCCGGGCCTCGGTGAACTGGGTGCCCACCCCGTAGCCCCAGGGCCGCCAGTAGCCGAAGTGGGTGCCCACGGTGGTGGTGGTGTACACCGTGCCCTGGCGGTAGGCCGGGTAGTAGGTCACCAGCACGTCGGGCTCGGCGGATTTCTCCACCTTCAGTCCCTTGGCCGCCAGTTCCCGCTCCACGGCGGCCCGGACCCGGCGGTCCATGATGGGGTTGTTCACGCCGTCGGACTTGCCCTGGGCCTTCTTGCTGGCGGCATACCAGTCCCAGGTCTTGAAGGACGCATAGGAGGCGTGGGCATCGTAGTCGTACCTGACCGTGTAGGGCGTGCAACCGGCCAGCACGGCCAGGGTCAGGGGGAACAGGGCGCTTTTCAAGTTCATGGGAACCTCCGGACTGGACTATAGATGCGCCAAGGGAGTCAGAGGTTTAAGGATTCCCTGCTCCCAGACCATGAAATTACCATCGTGGGCCCAGGGCAGCGCCGTGCCGTTGCCCTCGACCTCATGGGAGTGGAAGTGCCCCGTGATGAAGGTTTTCCCCGCGTGGGCGGCGGCGGCGGCCCGGAAGGCCTCCCGGGGAAAGGCGAGCTTGTAGGCCCGGTTCGTGGTGCGCATGGACCGTTCGAGGCGGGCGGCCAGGGACCGGGCGGTGGAACGCGGCAGGGCCCGGGCCACCAGCCACATGACGCCGCTGCGGGAGACCAGGTTCCAGAGCCGGTACTGCCAGTCGGCGGCGTTGATGAGGTCCCCGTGCTCCCAGGCCAGCGCCTCCGCGGGCAGGCCGCCCCCGATGCCCTCGCCCATGAGGTCGAAGCGCCCGGACAGTCCGTCCAGGAAGTACTCCCGGTTGCCCAGCCAGAGTCCCACCCAGCGGCCCTGACGGCGCCGCTCGTCCACCCAGGCCAGGAAGGCCTCCTGCTGGGGCGACTCCATGCCCGGGATCCCCACCCACACGTCGAAGACGTCCCCCAGGAAGAGCCAGTCGGCCCCCGGATGGGCGGCGGTGGCCTCCCGCAGCCCCGTGAGGTCCCCGCTCCAGTGGGGGTCGGCCACCAGGACCAGGGGCGCCGAGGGGTCGGGCCGGCGGGGTTCGCCCCGGAGCCAGCCGAGGGAGGCCATCCAGCGGCGCCACATGAGCGGCAGGCACGAGAGGCCCAGGCCCAGGACCGCGCCGATGGAATCGGCCGCCCAGTCCAGGATCGACGCGTCCCTCCCCGGGACGAAGATCTGATGGATCTCGTCCGACATGCCGTAGAGGGAGGCCAGGGCGAAGATCGCCAGGTGGCGCCGGTAGGTGGGAACGGTCCCCCAGGTCCAGCGCGCGGCCACTTCCGCGGTCAGTGCCAGGGCCGCGAACTCCGTGGCGTGGGCGAACCAGTCCAGGGGGTGTCCCAGGGACACCGGCAGGGAGCTCCGGCTGCTGAGCCAGAAGGTGTTGAAGGCCAGGGCCAGGGGAAGGAGCCAGATCCAGGAGCGCCGCATGGGTCAATCCTAGCCGAACTTTCCGACCCGCCAGGTCTCACAGATCTGGATGGCCACAGGACGGATCCTGAAGCCGGGCAAGTCGTCTTGAGGAATTACGCGGATCCGGAATTTCGGCTCTTCACGGGTCTGAGTGAAGGCCTCGACCCACACTCACTCTGGCTTGTTTCTGGGGAGGACCCTGGATCGGCCTTTTGAAGGCCGTCATGACCCTCTTCATTCAGACACGTTGAAACGAAAAGCCTATCGCCGAGGCGCCGAGGGGCCGAGGTTCGCCGAGAATAGATCTTTTTTATTCTTCGGCGATCCTCGGCTGCCTCGGCGCCTCGGCGATAGGCTCTTCGTTGGAGTCCTCCGGATTCATCGGGAAACAGTCCGGCAGCAGTGAACTTCTGGCTCCTCAAGCGCATCGCCTACGGTTACCGGGATGAGACCTCCTTCTTCCTAACACTACTGTGTCATAAGTATTGACAGCCTCCCCGCCCTGCCTATCCTATAGGCTAGGGCTACCTATGGTTGAGACTGCCGAAAGCCGTGCGCGTTTCGATGCCTACGCCGGATTACTGGCGAAGGCGGCCGGCCATGCCGATCGCCGTGAGCCAATGGCGCTCTATTGCCAGGGTTTGATCCTGCCCGGGGATCGAAAAAGCGTTGAGCCGATGGCAGCGCGGTTGGACCCGGTGCACGTCCAGGCCCGGCACCAATCCTTGCACCACCTGGTGGCTCAAGCGGGTTGGAGTGATGACGCGGTTCTCCGGGTGGCCCGGGACTATGCTCGCGAAGCCATGGAGATCCAGGGGCCGATTGAAGCCTGGATTGTCGATGACACAGGTTTCCCCAAAAAGGGGACGCACTCGGTTGGCGTGGCCCATCAGTATTGCGGGCCATTCGGAAAGACCTCCAATTGCCAATGCGCCGTGAGCTTGTCCATGGCCTCCCGCTGGAGCAGTGTGCCCGTGGCGTTCCGGTTGTATCTTCCGGAGGCCTGGGCCAAGGACATGGAACGCCGTGCCGAGGCCGGTGTTCCCGAGGCGGTTGTCTTTCAGCCCAAATGGCAAATTGCGCTCGCCCTCATTGATGGTCAGCGCACGGACAAGGAACCTGACCTGCCCGTGCTGGCTGATGCGGGCTACGGCGACATTTTCGGTTTCAGGGAAGGGTTGACGGAACGGCACCTCGTCTACGCAGTGGGGGTCAGCAAAACCACGACCGTCTGGGCGAACGGCAATGGGCCGCTGCCCCCCAGAAAACCCGGCGGAAAGGGACATCCGGCCAAGAGACTGAGGAGGGATGATGAGCATCAGCCCGAGACGGTCAAAGCCCTGGCGGAGGCCCTGCCCAAGGCCGCCTGGGCGAAGGTGCCGTGGGGAGAGGGAACCCGGGGCATCATGGAATCCCGGTTCGCGGCGCTGCGCGTTCGTCCCGCTCATCGAGACAACACTCGAGCGGAAATGCACCCGGAGGAGTGGTTGTTGATTGAGTGGCCCGAATCCGAGCAGGAGCCCACCAAGTATTGGTTTTCGACCCTGCCAGAGGCCACGCCACTCCGGCAATTGGTCCGGGTCACGAAACTGCGCTGGCGGATCGAGCGGGACTACCAGGAGATGAAAGACGAACTCGGCCTGGACCACTATGAGGGCCGTGGATGGCGGGGATTCCACCATCACTTGAGTCTATGCGCCGCCACGTATGCCTTCATTGTGGCGGAACGAAGCCGCCTTTCCCCCCCTACGATCCAATCCATCTTTGGCTTCATTCACGCACCACCCCAGCCCGCCCCCCTTCCCAGAGGACACCGCGCCCTTCCGCCCTGAGCGGCATTCGCCCTATTCCATAACGACGCTACGTCGAAGGCTGGAGCGGATTCTCGTGGGTTCTCTCGCCTACTGTCCGACATGTGGGAAAAACCAAGGCGCCAATGTTATGACACAGTAGTGCTAAAGATCCGTGCGGCTTTCCCCGGTAATCCGTGAAGAACCGAAATTTCCGTTTTTTCATCCCCTGCATCCCGTCCATCCGGTTCATCCCCGTTCCCGAAGGGCCGTGGCCAGAATGGGGCGGCGCTTGCGGGTTGTTTGCGCGCCACCTCACCTCATCGTTGGCCCCGCTGGAACGGGGATGAACCGGATGCAGGGGGGAAGGACGGACCATGGGCTTACCCCGGTAGTGACAGCTGGGGGCGGGCCGGGAAATGGGGCGGCATCCGGCCCGCGTCACCCCTGCTTCCGGGCCATGACGATGGCTTCGCCCAGGTAGCCTGGGGCCGCCTTCCGGCCCACCTCGACGAACCCCTCCCTCAGCCAGAAGGCGTGGGCCCTGGGGTTGACGTCGAGCACCGCCAGGCCCAGGTGGGTGCATCCCCAGCCCGCGGCCAGGTCCTGGATCAGGGCCAGGGCATGGCGTCCCAGCCCCCTGCCCTGGTGGGCCTCGGCGAACAGCAGCAGGCCGATGTGGACGGTGCCGGGCTCCGGATACCCCCGAAGGAGTTCGGCGGCGCCCGCCAGTTCCCCGGCCAGGAAGAAGCCCAGGACCGATTTGTCGGCCAGGGACAGCCCCGGGGGGAGGGACGTGAGGGTCTCCACGGCCTCGCTGCCGTCGGGGTCCCGGCCATGGACGGCGCGGCTGTACCCGGGCGCCCTTTCGTGCAGGGCCTGGAGGGCAGCCACGTCGGCGGCCGCGTCCCGGTCCAGCCAGCGGTGGTCCGGGACGAGCGGGCGGCGGCAGACGGGGGTGGGGTTCATGGCGGGGCCTCACGGGAGCGGGAAGGATGGGCGCCGGATCCTGGCTGGCCCCTTCCGGGCAAGTGGGGGTAGAATCCGGGCACTCTATTCTGACCTTTCCCCACAGGATTTTCATGACCGAGCGGATCGAATGCGTGGTGATCGGCGCGGGCGTCGTGGGCCTCGCCCTGGCGCGCCAGCTGGCCTTGAAGGGCCGGGAGGTGGTGATCCTGGAGCGCGAGGACCGCTTCGGCACCGGCATCAGCTCGCGCAACAGCGAAGTGGTGCACGGCGGCATGCACTATGCCACCGGCAGCCTCAAGGCCCGCCTCTGCGTCGAGGGCAACCCCGAGCTGTACGCCTTCTGCGAGGCCCACGGCGTGGATCACCGGCGCTGCGGGAAGTTCATCGTGGCCACCCGGCCCGGCCAGGTGGAGACCCTGGAGAAGGTCCTGGCCCGCGGCCTCGCCAACGGCGTGCCCGGCCTGCGCATGATCACGGGCGCCCAGGCCGTGGCGGCGGAGCCCCGGCTGACGTGCCTGGCGGCGCTGCAGTCCCCCTCCACCGGCATCGTGGACACCCACGGCCTCATGAAGGCCCTCCTCGCCGACGCCGAGGACCACGGCGCCACCCTGGTGCTCCGCTGCCCCGTGCTGGGCGGCGCGGCCGATCCCGAGGGCGTCCGGATGGAGGTCGGCGGCCCCGAGCCCCTGGCCATCCTGGCCTCGGAGGTGTACAACTGCGCCGGCCTGGGCGCCCGGAAGGTGGCCCGGGGCATCCGCGGGGTGCGCGCGGACGCCCTTCCCCCGGTGTTCCTGGCCAAGGGCAACTACTACGCCCTCAGCGGGCCCGCACCCTTCTCCCGGCTCGTCTACCCCGTGCCCGAAGCGGCCGGCCTGGGCGTGCACCTGACCCTGGACCTGGGCGGCCAGGCCCGGTTCGGTCCCGACGTGGAGTGGGTCGAGGAGGAGAACTACGACGTCGCCCTCTCCCGCGCCGACGCCTTCTACGCCGAGATCCGGCGCTACTGGCCCGGCCTGCCCGACGGGGCCCTCCAGCCCGCCTACGCGGGCATCCGCCCCAAGCTCCAGGGCCCCGGCGATGCCGAGGCCCGGGACTTCGTCATCCAGCGCGCGGCCGACCACGGCGTCCCCGGCCTGGTGAACCTCCTGGGCATCGAGTCCCCGGGGCTCACCGCGTGCATCGCCCTGGCCGGACACGTGCTCGGCGTCTGATCAGGGGATCTCGGGTTCGGCGTACTGGTCGGGGTGCGCCAGCATGATCTCCCGGAACCTCGGCAGGTTGTCGAAGAAGAGCCGGACCAGCGCGGGGTCGAAGAGCTTGCCGCTGTTGTCCTTGAGGTAGGCCAGGACCTCGGGTTCGGTCCAGGGCGTCTTGTACACGCGCCGGTGGATCAGCGCGTCGTAGATGTCGACCAGGCAGGTGATGCGCGCCTCGATGGGGATCCTCTCGCCCGACAGGCCCAGGGGATAGCCGGTGCCGTCCCACTTCTCGTGGTGGCAGGCGGCGATGCTCGCGCCCATGCGGATGAAGGGGACGGTGGAGTCCTTGAGGATGTTGGCGCCCATGGTGGTGTGGGTCTTCATGATGATCCACTCCTCCTCCGTGAGGCGGCCGTCCTTCTGGAGGACGCGGTCCGGGACGCCGATCTTGCCGATGTCGTGCATGGGCGCCGCGGCCTGGACGGTCTCGATGCGCTCCTCGTCCCACCCCAGCAGCCGCCCCATCTCGGCGGCGTAGAGGCCGATGCGGCGCACGTGGGCTCCGGTCTCGTTGTCCCGGTGCTCGGAGGCCGATATCAGGCGCAGGGCCACCTCGTCCCGGGAGGCCTTGATCTCCAGGGTCTGCTCCTGCACCCGGCGGGCCAGGATGGCCTCCCGGTCCCGGTAGTCCAGCTCCAGCATGCGCCGGCGCAGCGCGGCGGCCACCGCGATGAGGATATCGTTGGTCTTGAATGGCTTGAGCACGTAACCGTAGGCGCCGTGGCGCAGGCACTCCATGGCCATCTCGGTGTTGTCCATGGAGCTGACCATCACGACCGCGATGTCGGGTATGCGGTGGGCGACGGCCTTGACCAGCGCGAGCCCGGTCATGCCCGGCATCCGGATGTCGGAGAGCACCAGGTCGATCCTGGCGGAGTCCAGCATCTCGAGCGTCTTGAAGGCGTCGGAGGCCTCGGAGCAGGTGAAGCCATGCTTGCGCAGGGTGCGCAGCAGGGCCATGCGGATGATCTCCTGGTCATCCACCACCAGGATGTGGATGTCCTTGGGGTCGTGGCCCGGCAGGGGCCAGTCGATGGGAAGGGCTGGAGGGCTTCCGTCCATGGCTTCGGACTCCTACCGGGGATGGCGTGTTTCAGGAATGCTTGGCCACCCCGGTGAACGCCTGGAGGGCGACCCCCAGGATGATCAGGGACAGGGCGCCCCAGCGCAGGGGCGGGATGCTCTCGCCCAGCACCGCCTGGCTCAGGAGGGCGTTGACCAGGAACCCGAGGGCCAGGAATGGATAGGCGTAGTTCACCTCCACCAGGTTGAGGGCCCCGGCCCAGAGCACCACGCTCAAGGCGTAGCAGCCCAGGCACGTGAGGGTCCAGGGGTTGAGCCCCAGCCTGAACAGGGACGGCAGGTCCCAGGTCATGCCGCCCACGGCCTGGAGGCCCTTCTTCATGGCGATCTGCGCGAAGGCGTTGAGGAGAACGCCGATGAGAATGAGGGGGAGTGCCTTGACGTAGGGGCTCACTTGGCTTCCTTTCCGGGCTTCCTTCGGATGAGGAGGGCTTCCCCTCCTCCGACGGGCACTCTCAGCATGACCTCGAACCGCTGGCGGTCCAGGCCCCAGTCGTCCATGTCCCATTCCCGGCGCATGGAGACGAGGCGGTCCTCGGGGCCCAGGGCCTCCAGGTCCCGCGCCGTGCGCAGCTCGGGCATGCGGTGGTCGGTGTAGACCATGGCGCCGCTGCGGATGGTCTGCCAGAAGAAGACCCTGCGACCCTGGATGAGGGGCTGGACCGCCTCGGTCCACGCGCGGTAGCCCTTGCGGGCGTCCAGGAGCCGGAAGCCCCAGGTGCCCACCACAAGGAAGGCCAGGCTGATGGTGACGGCGGTGTCCCGCACCACGTGCCGGCCTTCGCCGGCCAGCACCCGGCCCAGGATGGACAGGGCCCCCAGCAGGGCGATGGCCGCGCAGACCCGCAGGGGGCCGAGGTAGGGCAGGATCTCGGCCTGGATCCTGGGGCCCCCCGCGTGCAGGAAGGCCAGGGCGCCCAGGGCCAGGCCCGGCACCGCCAGGGCTCCGGCCAGGATCCCCCCCAGGCGGCGCAGGCGGGTGGGGCCGACGGCCTCCACGGACAGGGGCTGGAGGAGCGCGGCCAGCAGCAGGGCCAGGAACGGGTAGATCATGAGGATGTACTTGCCCTGCTTGCTCTGGGAGCAGCTCAGGAGCACGAACGGCACGACGGCCGCCAGGAGGAGGAACCGCGCCAGGGGGCTGCGCCGGGCCCCGGTGCCCCGGAGGAAGAGGCCCAGGGCCGGCAGCAGCAGGCTCCAGGGGAAGAAGTCCCCGGCCAGGTACTGCGCGTAGCGCCAGAACGGCTGGATGTGGTCCCAGGCCTTCAGGGCCCGCTCGAAGTTCTGGTGGACGATCATCTGATAGGCGTAGCCGGCGCCCCCCCTGACCCCCGCGGCCACGTACCAGGGCGCGATGACCGCGGCCATGACCAGGAGGCCCCACCCGGGCAGCGTGCGCCGCAGCGCCTTGAAATCCCGCTCCCAGACCAGGAAGGCCGCGAGCAGCGCCCCCGACAGCACCAGCGCCAGGGGCCCCTTGGCCAGGAAGGCCAGGCTCATGGAGGCGTAGGCCGACAGGAACCATACCCGTTCCTCAAAGGGGTAGCGCGGGTTGGCCTGGTCGCGGATGAGCAGGTAGCCCCCGATCCAGGCCAGCCAGCTCCACGCCAGGAGCGCCGTGAAGACCATGTCGATCTGGATCAGCTGCGACTGCCAGAGCCAGATGGGCGTCGAGGCGAGTATCAGGGCCGCCAGGTCCCCCATGTCGGCCTGCAGGAACCGCGCCGTCCACCGCCTGAACCCGAACAGGAAGAGGATGGAGGCCAGCACCGAGGGCAGGCGCAGGGCCCAGGCGGAGATGCCGAAGACGAAGCCCCGGCCTCCGGTGGCGGCCTCCCCGGCGATCGCCGAGGCCTTCATGAGCCAGTAGAAGAGGATCGGCTTCTCGGCGTAGGGCTCCCCGTTCAGGTAGGGCAGCAGCCAGGAGCCCCTTTCGCGCATCTCGCGCACGCACTGGGCGAAGTCGGGCTCGTCCGGGCTCCACAGGTCCCGCATGGGCAGGACCAGCAGGAGGGCCAGGGCGAACAGCAGCGGGACCCGGTTCCTCCCGAGCCACGCCAGGAGCCGGTTGCCGGTCTCGGGCGCGGAATGGATGCTGCAGGCGTCACCGGGAGTATCAAATTCACCCATTCCCCTATCCTCCCCTGCCTGGGCGGATCAAGCCAAGGGCTTTCGAGAGGGGATGGGATAATCTGGAAGCGATGAACGGCAACCACGTCCCCCTAGCTGAGCGCATGCGGCCCCACGCCATGGAGGAGGTGGTGGGGCAGGGCCATCTCCTGGGCCCCCGGGGCGCCCTGACGCGGCTGACGGCCGGGGGGCGGCTGCCGTCGCTGGTCTTCTGGGGCCCCCCCGGCACCGGGAAGACCACCCTGGCCCGGCTCCTGGCGCAGGCGACGGGCCACCCCTTCCTGGAGTTCTCCGGGGCCTCGGGCTCCGCCGCCGAGCTGAAGAAGTTCCTCAACGAGCACCGCGAACAGCCCCTATTCCGCACCGTCCCCCCCGTGCTCTTCCTGGACGAGATCCACCGCTACAACCGGGCCCAGCAGGACATCCTCCTGCCCAGCCTGGAGCGGGGCGAGGCCATCCTGGTGGGGGCCACCACGGAGAACCCGGCCTTCTACCTGAACCCCGCCCTCCGCAGCCGCTGCCAGCTCCTGCCGCTCAAGCCCATCGAGCCCGCGGAGATCCTGCGGGTCCTGGCGCGGGCCTGGGCCCTGGAGCGCCCGGAGGCCGAGCCCCCCGCCGAAGTGCTGGCGTGGCTTTCGAACTGGGCCGGCGGCGACCTGCGCTCGGCCCTGGCGGGCCTGGAGACCTGGCTGAACATGCCGGGCGCCGACCTGGAGGGCCTCCGGGAGGCCCTGGGCGGCCGCCTCATGTATGACCGCGCCGACGGCCACTACGACCTGGCCAGCGCCTTCCAGAAGAGCCTGCGGGGCTCCGACCCCGACGCCGCGCTCTACTACCTCTCGCGCATGATCCGCGGGGGGGAGGACCCCCGCTTCATCTGCCGCCGCCTCCTGGTGTGCGCGGCCGAGGACGTGGGCAACGCCGACCCCATGGCCTTCGTCATCGCCGAGGCCGCGAGCCGCGCCGCCGAGCAGATCGGCTGGCCCGAGGCCCGCATCCCCGTGGCCCAGGCCGTCCTCTACGTGGCCAACGCCCCCAAGAGCAACGCCACCGTCCTGGCCATCGACGCCGCCATGGCCGCCCCCGACCTGCCGGTCCCCGACGCCATCGGCGACGCCCACACCGCCACCAGCCGCTCCGCCGGCAAGGGAGAGGGCTACTTCTACTCCCACGCCGACTACGACCGCCCCCAGGCCTTCCTGCCCGCGGCCCTGCGCGGCACGCCCTTCTACCAGCCCAACCGCCCCCAGGAGCGCAACTGGCGGGACCGGACCGAGCCGGACGCCGGCGCCCTGGGCGAGCTCTGGACCGCCTGGCTCGAGAACCGCCCCGAGGGGGGCGAGGTGCCCCTGGACGCCTGGGCGACGGAGCTGCGCTGCAGCCGGGAGGCCCTGGCGCGGGCCCTGGGGAGGCTCGGCGCCGGGAGCTGGAAGCTGGAACGGGTGCTCCGGGTGCGGCCGGAAGGGGCGGAACCCGGGACCTGAGCCCGCCTCCGCCACGGGCCCCGGAGGCCGCGGCAGGATGGATCATCCCATCAAGCTCCGCCGGGCCGGATCCCTTCCCGCGCTCCAGGTCCCGCGCCGGCAAGGTTCCAGGTCAGGGGGCGAGGTCCTGGAGGTAGGAACAGCCTTCGCCGTAGGCTCTCGGACAGAACAGGTTCCGGTCGCAGGCATTGCAGACGCTGGCGATGTATTCCTGCCGGGGGGTGAGGGGCGTGGAGGGGCTTTCGGTCATGGTCTCTTCTTCGGGCGGGGTCGATTGGGATTCTCAAGGGAATGCTCGATTTCACCATGAACCCGGGGCCTGGCGCACCTTATCTCCCTATGCTTGAAGGAATTGCCTGGAGTTCCGTTGAGGAGTGGAGGCGCGGTTGGGAAAAGGTGCGCCCATCCCTCCGCTCCGGTCCGGGCGGGAACAAGGGCGTTCCCGGCGGCACGTATGAAGGACCTATCTGCGATGATTAATTCATCGATTTGATTCCTTCAGGATCCCCATGCTCCCGTTCGCCCTCGTTCGTCCCTCCACCTTCAGGTTCCTGCCGATCGCCCTCGGGCTCGCCCTGGCCCCCGCCTGCAGCCAGGACGGCGGGTACCGGCATGCCGCGAAGCAGGTCAGCATCACGGTCGAACCGCGCACGGCGGAAATGACCGCCGGGACGGAGCTGGCCCTGGGGTTCACCGTGCGGGGGACCACCGACCGCCACGTCCGGTGGAGGGTCATGGAACCCGGGGGCGGGGAGGTCTCCCCCGGGGGCGTGTACAAGGCGCCCCTCCAGGAAGGGTTGTTCCATGTCATGGTCCAGTCCCAGGTGGCCCCCGAAGCCATGGACGTGGCCGAGGCCAGGGTGCACCCCCTGCCGGTGGCCCGGAGCCTGAAGGCGGACCCGGCCCGCATCCGGGCAGGGGCCTCCGTCGTCCTCACCCCCGAATTCACCGGGGGGACCGGACGGATCCTGCCGGGGTCCGTGGCGGTGACCAGCGGTTCCCCCGTCACCGTCACACCCGGGGCGGACACCACCTACACCCTGGTGGTGACGAACGCCCTGGGCGCCACCGCCAGCGCGAAGACCACGGTGGAGGTGGTCCCGGCCACCCACACCCTGCCTGACATAAGCGCACCCGCGGTGGCCCGGGTGGGCAACCTCCACGTGGCCTGGTTCAACCGGGCCAACACCGACGTGGAATGGAGCTCCGGGGAGGTGGAGTTCCTGGGCGCCCGGACCCGGCCCACCGCCCACGTGGTGCTCTTCCGGGCGAAACCCGGGGTCTCCACCTACCGGCTGGAGGTGAAGGCCCGCGGCGTCGCCGGGGAGGCCGCCGCCGAGGCGCGTGTGTTCACCTTCCAGGGGAAGGTCGTGCGGGGCAGCGGCCTGGAGCCGGTCCTCCAGGCCGACCAGGCCTTCCTGACCCGGGGGAAGGCCTGCAAGGTGCGGGTCAACCCCGCGCGCCCGGGGGCGACGTACCGCTGGACGGTGAAGAACGGCACCCTTTCCGGGAGCGGCCCGGAGGTGACGGTCACCGCGGGCGACGCGAACCATCTGCTGGTCACCTGCGAGGACGGTTTGATGAGCACCACCGCCGGCCTGATGATCCTGGATCCTCCCGACCCCCCGCAGCTGAAGGCCGGGGAGACCACCGTGGCCGGCGCCCCCCAGGGCGCCTTCGTCCTCGAGCCGCAGGCCGGGGTGACCTACGACTGGGAGATGGACCCGGCCCAGGGCTCCTTCGCCCAGGACCGGGCCACGGCCGCGGGCCCCCTGGTCACCTTCACCGTGCGCAGGCCCGGCCCCTTCACGCTGCGGTGCCGCGCCGCGAACCTTGCCGGGGACGTGTCCGCGCCCACCGCCCTGACCCTGACCGCCGTTCCCTATTCCCTCGAGCCGCCCAGGCTGGCGGTCCCCGCCCGGGTGCGGGCGGGAGCGGGACCCCACGCCGCCGAGGTGGTGGACCCCGTCCCCGGCCAGACCTACGCCTGGACCGCCCTGGGCGCCGCCCTGGCCTCGGCGGACGGGCCGCAGGTGGCGTTCACGCCCCAGGCCGACCACGTCCTCCTCGCCTGCACCGCCCGGAACCCCGTCACCGGGGCCACCAGCACGGCGGCGGAAACCTGTGCCGTCGTGGCCGCCCCCTCCGTTCCCACCATCCTGGCCCCGGCGACCGTGGCGCCCTCGACCGCGCAGGTGGCGGGACTGCTGCACGGCGGCCGCCCGGGGGAGACCTACGCCTGGACCCTGGCGCCGCAGGGAACCCTCTCCGGAGGCGCCGGGGCCGCCGTGGCCTTCATCTCCGGACCTGCGCCGGGCGCTTTCGTGCTGACCTGCGTGGCCACCAACCTCCTTGGCGACCACGCGTCCGCCACCTTCACCGGAAACGTCGCCGTTCCGCCGGACCCGGATCCGGTTCCGTCCGGAGGCGGGGCTCCCCCGCCGGCCGGCGGCACGCCCGCGCCGGGGCCCGGGAGCACGCCGGCCGCCGGCGGCGGAACGGCGGTGCCTGCCCTGCGCATCGCCTACGCCTCCGGGACGTTGAAGCGAGGCGTTCCGGTCGCCGCCATCGGCCCCATCGTGACCCACGCGGTCCTGCCCCTCGCGCGGTTCGAACTCCGTGGCGCCCTGCCCAGCGGACTCGCCTGGGACTCCGCCACCGGCGTGATCTCGGGGACGCCCGACCGGGTGGAGATCGCCTCCATCTCCGTCGAGGTCGTCGACGGGGGCGGCAACAAGGCGGAGACCGACCCCGTGAGCCTGGTCGTTTCCGACAGTTCCGCGCTCGGCCTGTCCTATCCGGGCACGGGGGTGATCGTCTGCCGCACCCGGGAGCGGCTCACCGAACAGGTCCCCTCCGTCGCCAACGCGGCCCCTCTGTTCGGCCTGGTCTTCACCCGGACCGGCGACCTGCCCCCCGGACTCCACTTCGACACGACCACCGGCGGCATCAGCGGCGTGCCCCGGGTCCCGGGCACCTACCCCTTCCGGATCACCGCGCGCAACTGGGACCGCACCGGCACGGCGGACCTGGTCTATCAGGTGGACCCGGGCCCCGCGATGACCCTTCGCTACGACGACTTCCACTTCGACGACAACCTGCCCATCGGCCGGGACCCGGCCATCGCCAACGACGATCCCGAGGCCGTCTCCCACCGGTACGTCCTGCTGACCCCCTTCACCCCGGGGATGGGCCCGGATCCCGCCACCGGCAGGATCCCCGGACTCCCGCCGGGACTGGACCTGGATCCCGGCACCGGCAGGATCTCGGGGGTCGCCACCCATCCGGGCAGCTACGCCTTCAGCGTCTCCGTGACCGCCATCCTTTCCGACGGCACATCCAACGATTCGGCGCTTTCCCCTTCCACGGCCTACACCGTGGTGCCCTTCGTGCCCCTGGGAGGCCTGACCCTGGCCGCCTCGGTGAACCCCCTGGCCCATGACCAGGACTCCACGCACCTCTCCTGGACGTTCGCGGGCCTGCCCTCGGGCCTGTCGCTCAGGCGCAACCTCCTGGCCAGGCTCGCCGGGGGCGCCCGCGCCTCCTCCCCGGACCTGGATCCCGAGGTGCCCCTCGCGCCGGGCGCCAGCGGGGCGGACGTGACCGTCACCCGCCGGCAGGCCTACACCCTCACCGCGCAGGACCGGCCGGGGTCCCCGGACCAGGTGGCGACGATATCCCTGGCCAGGCGGTCCCTGGAGGTGGTGGCGGGGGACCCCGGGAAGGCCCATCCCGCCCCGGAATACGGGGATTCCCGGACGGGCGGCGCCCCCAGGGAAGGGCGGTGGCGCAACGTGAAGGGCCTGGCCGCCCATGGGGGGGACGTGATCATCTCCGAAGGCCCGGACGCCACCCTGCGCCGCATCGCCGCCGTGGGCGGCGTGGTGGAGCGCCTCGCCGGATCGTACCGGCTGCCGGACCACGGGGCCAGCCCCGACCGCTTCGCCAATCCCGGCCCCATGGCTGTGGCGAATGGGGTGCTGCTCATCTGCGACAACGGCACCCACACCATCAAGGCCATGCCTCCGGACGGGAGCGCCGCGCCCGTCACCCTCGCGGGCACCCCGGGCCCCGCCGCTCCGGCACCCGCCCCCCAGCTCCCCCCGACCGCGCTCCATCCGGGGCTCCCGGCCGAACCCGTCACGACCTTCGGAGGCGCCCGCTTCGGCACGCTCACGGGCATCGCGGAGGCCGGCGGCTTCGCCTTCGTGGCCGACCTGGAGCACGGCGTCCGGGTCCTGGACTTCGTCCACGGGCAGACCCGGCTCCTGGCCCCGGAGAGCGCCCCGTACACCCACCCGCTCTACGGGTCCGTGCTCACGCCCAGGCTGAGGCGCCCGGTCGCGATCGCGGCTGCGCGGCTTCTGCTCCCGCCGCCCATCGGCGCCCACCGCTGGTTCGTCTTCGTCGCCACGGAGAAGGGGCCCCAGTGGGACCTCACGGCCGCGGGGGATTCCAGGGACCAGAACGGGGTGATCCAGGTGCTCGCCTCGGACCGGGACGACCCCGTCAACGCTTTGTGGACGCTGAAGCCCTTCGCCGGCCGGATCAAGTCCGGCTACGAGGACGGCCCCGGCTCCAGCCTCGAGTCCGGAGCCAGGTTCCGGAACCCCGCCGGCCTCCTGGTGGCCAACGGCGAGCTCCTCGTCGCCGACCGCGACAACCACTGCCTGCGCACCGTCGCCATCGTCCCCGACGGGGCCGGGAGCGTCGCCGCCGGCCAGGTCGGGACCGTGGCCGGCGCCCTCGCCAGGGGGCGCGTCAACGCGGGCTTCCAGGATGACCCGGAACCCCTGAAGGCGCGGTTCAACCGGCCCTCGCAGCTCGCAGCGGGCGCCGCCCCGGGAACCTTCTGGGTGGCGGACCAGGACGAGCACATGATCCGCCGGGTCCACCTGGGCCTTCCCGGCGGCGTCACCTCCCTGGGCGCGCCCTGGACCCCGACGCCGGAAAAGCCCTGGGCCGACCACCTCAAGGGGCACGAGGCCCGGTTCCTGGGTCCCAGGGGCATCGCGGTGGAACAGTCCACCGGCGACGCCTACGTGGTGGACGCCGGGAACAACTGCATCCGCCGGGTGGCCCTCCGCGGGCTGGGGTCCGTCCCGTCCGGGGCGGTGGGCACCTTCGCCGGCAGCCCCAAGGTGAAGGAAGCCCAGCTGGGACCGGAACCCCTCGCCGGCGCCCGGTTCAAGAACCCCACCGAAATCGCGATGGACGGTTCGGCCCGGATGTTCGTCCTGGAGGATGGCGGCTCCCGCATCAAGATGATCGACAACGGCCGCGTCCTGAACGTCCTGGACCCCGTCCGCGGGGGCGCGGGGGTCCACATCGCCGCCCGGGGCAGGGGCCCCCTGGCGCGCACGAACCCCCTGGATCCTCCGGACGCGCAGGCCATGGTGGCGTTCTGCAGCAGCCCCGCGGCGCCGGCCCCGACCCCCAGGCCGGGTGCCGCGCCGGCGCCCCTGGCCGAAGGGGCCTACGCGGCCTACCTGGCGGCCAACCCCGGCGGCGGCCCCTGGCGGGTCACCCTGTGCAGGATCACCGGCACCGGACCCGCCCCGGCCTTCGCCATGGAGACGGTGGCCGACGGCCTGCCCCACGGGCCCCAGTCCCTGGCCATCGGCCGGGACAACCGGGTCCACGTCGTCCTGCCCGACCGCGACCAGGACCTCTGCATGATCCACACCTACCGGGAAGGTGCGCCCGGGGGCCCCGCCTGGATTCCGGACGGTCCGCCCTTCGCCTTCGGGCCCGGGGTGGCCGCGAACGTCCCCGGCCTGGCCGGACGGACCGCGGGCGGGTTCCCCGAGATCGAGGCCGCAGCCGTCGATTCCAGGGGGAATCTCTTCCTGGCCGACGCCGCCAACGGGGCCGTCTGGGTCCTGAGGGAGGGCACCCGGACCTTCGAGTGCGCCGCCGGCCTTCCCGGCGTCAACCACCTCACCGGGGCGGAGCCGGGCCAGGCCCTCGCCTCGCCCCTCCTGGCCCCGCGGGGCCTGGCCGTGACCCCCGAGGACGACCTGGCCCTTTCCTGCGGGGACGCCATCGTCCAGGTCACGGCGCCGCTGCTCCCCTACCGGGAGGCGCTCCCGAACCCCGCGTGGACGACCCAGGCCGCCCACAACCCCAGGGCCGGGGGCGGCGCCGGCGCCTCCAGGGGCCCTTCCGGGACCGGATCGATCTCCCAGGCGGAAGCCATCGCCAACACCCACTTCACCAAGGGCCTGGCCCTGGTCGCGTCCCATCCGGCCGGCGCCCTCGAAAGGCTCGAGAAGTACCTGGGCATGGCGGAGAAGCACCCCGAGTGGAAGCACTTCGCAGACGCGATCAAGGCGGCCCTGCCCCTCTGGGCCGGCCTCGGCGACCAGGCGCAGACGGCGGGCAACGCGGACCTGGCCCTGGAGCACTACCGGAAGTACGTCAAGTTTGGCATCGTGAGCAGGATCCCGGTCGATGGGCCGGTCATGGGCCGGATCCGGCCGCTGGCGGCCGACGGCCTGGTGCGCAGAGGCGATCTGGCGCGGTTGGCCGGCGACGTGCCCACGGCCCGGGAGTGCTACGAGGACTTCCTCCGGATTCCGGGCATGGCTTCCGATCCCCGCAGGGTCACCGTGAAATCCAACCTCGACGCGCTTCCCAAGTAGGCTTCAAGCCAGGTCGAACACCAGCACCTCGGCCCGCTCCTTCCCCGTGAGGCGCAGGCCGGGTGCCTCGGTGACCCCGGCCCCGTCCCCGGCGGCCATGGCCACGCCGTCCAGGTCGAGGCTTCCGCCCGCCACCTGCACCCAGGCGGCCCTGCCGGGCCGCAGGGCGAGTTCCAGGCTCGCGCCCGGCTCCAGCACGGCCGTCCACAGGTCGACATCCTGGTTCCAGTGCAGGGACCCCTCCCGGCCGCCCCGGCTCGCCAGGAGCGCGAAGCGGTTGAGCCGCGTCTCCGCGGGGAAGGCCTTCTCCTCGTAGCCGGGGGCCAGGCCGGCCCTTTCCGGCAGCACCCAGATCTGGAGGAAGTGCACCGGCTCGGTGTCCGACCCGTTGAATTCGCTGTGGCGGATGCCTCGGCCGGCGGTCATGCGCTGGGCGGTGCCGGGCGGCAGCGCGTGGCGTCCGCCGGTGCTGTCCTCGTGGGCCAGGGAGCCCGAGAGCACCCAAGTGAGGATCTCCATGTCCCGGTGCCCGTGGGCGCCGAAGCCCTGGCCGGGCTCCACCCGGTCCTCGTTCAGGACCCGCAGGGCCCGGAACTGCTCGTGGGCGGGGTCCTGGTAGTTGCCGAAGGAGAAGCTGTGGTGCGTGTCGAGCCAGCCGAAATTGAAATGTCCGCGTTCGTTCGCGGGTCTCAGGATGATCATGGGACCACCTCCGGGAACCAGTATACATGTTTAAACATCTAATTCAAGGGCCGGCCCCCGACTTCCCTGGCCCGGGCTTGACAGCGGGACTATGTTGGAGGTGTTCCCAGGAGATGCCCCATGATCAATCGGGTGATCGTCGGAGTGGATTTCTCGGATGCCTCCCGGGCCGCCCTGGGCAAGGCCTCCGCGTGGGCCCGGACCTTCGGGGCGCCCCTGGTGGCGGTGCACGTGCTGCAACCGCCCGCGCCCATGCTGCCCGAGGCCCAGATCGCCCTGCCGGACCCGGCCTGGCTGCAGTCCATGGAGGCCCATGCCAAGGACCACCTCGGGCAGTGGGTGGCCGATCTCCCGGGCACGGCCCTGGAGGTGAAGTGGGGCAGCCCCGCCGAGGAGCTGGTGGCCCTGGCCGACGCGGACTCGCTGCTGGTGGTGGCCCAGGTGGGGCATTCGGGCATCGAGCGGCTCCTGTTCGGTTCGACCGCGGCGAGGGTCGTCAAGCACGCGCCCTGCGACGTGCTGGTGGTGAGGCAGGGGAAGGTGCGCTGATGCGGGCCCTGGTCACGGGGGCCAACCGCGGCATCGGCCTCGCCACGGCCCGGGGCCTGGCGGCCCTCGGCCTGGAGGTCGTGCTGGGCTGCCGGGACGCGGCCGAGGGCGAGGCCGCCGCCGCAGGAATCCCCGGCTCCACCTTCCTGCCCCTGGACCTGGCCGACGGGGCCTCGGTGGCCTGGGCCCTGGCGGCCCTGGGTCCGGTGGACGTGCTGGTGAACAACGCCGGCGTGTGCCCGGAGGGTACGGCGCTGCAGGTGGCGCCGGAGGTGGTGCGGCAGGCCTTCGAGGTGCACGTCTTCGGGCCGCTGGCGCTCATCCGGGGGCTGCTGCCGGGGATGGTGGCCCGGGGCTACGGGCGCATCGTGAACCTGAGCTCGGGCTGGGGTTCGTTCGGAGAGGGCCTGACGGGCCCCTTCGCCTACGCCGTCTCCAAGGCCGCGCTGGACGCCCTCACCTTCTCGATCAGCCATGACCTCACCGGCGACGTGAAGATCAACGCCTGCTGCCCGGGCTGGGTGGCCACGCGCATGGGCGGCCCCGGTGCGACGCTCACGCCGGAGAAGGGGGCCGGCACGCCGATCTGGCTCGCCACCCTGCCTCCCGACGGCCCGAACGGGGGCTTTTTCAGGAACCGCAAGCCCATCCCCTGGTAGCACCGGGGGGCCAAGTAAGGCACCCTTTAGGCATGTCCCTACAGGCCCTCTCCGATCCGACCCCATCCAGGCGCTGCGACTGGCTCGACCTCATCCGGGGGTGGGCCGTGATCGTCATGATCGAGGTCCACTGCGTGAACGTCTGGCTCCACAAGGGGCTGATCCCCGACGGCCTCAACTACCTCAACGGGCTGGTGGCGCCCAGCTTCATCCTGGCCGCGGGCTACAGCCTGGCCCTGTCCACCTTCCGTCCCGACGGGACGATCCGGCCCTTCGGTCCCACCGCCAGGCGCCTGGGCTTCATCCTGCTGTGCGCCTACCTCCTCCACGCCCCCGGCCTGACCCTGGCGGAGTGGACGGTCCTGGCCACGCCGCAGAAATACCGTGAGCTCTTCAAGATCGACGTGCTGCAATGCATCGTGTACTCCCTCCTGATCCTCCAGGGGCTGGCGCGGCTCATCCGCAGGCCCATGGTCTACGCGGGGGTGGCCCTGGCGCTGGCGCTGGGGGTCACGCTGGCCTCGCCCCACCTCTGGCGCGTCGGGGTGGCCGACGGGCTCTGGATGCCCATCCGGGGGTTCGTCAACGGCAACACGGACCGGGGGGTCACGGCGCTGTTCCCGCTGTTCCCGTGGTTCGCCTTCGCGGCCTTCGGGTCGGTGCTGGGGGCGCTGTACCGGCACTTCCGGGTGCTGCCCGTGGAAGGCCGGGCGCGCTGGACCGAGGGGCGCTGGCTGACGGTGCTGGCGGCGGCGGGCGTGGTCCTCCTGGCCTGGGGCACCTGGCAGGCGAAGACCTGGCTGTGGAACGGGCCCTGGTCCGACTGGGAGATCGGGCGGCTCCACAACACGACCCTGCCCAGCGTCGCCCAGCGCATGGGGGTGATCTGCCTGGCGGGGGGCTTCCTGGGGTGGTTCGAGGCCGTGCGGGGCCGGTGGCCCGGCGCCAACGTGGTCATGGCGGCCTCCCGCGAGTCCCTGCTGCTCTATCTTCTACATCTGAACATCATCTTTGGGCTCCTTCTGGCCGATCCCATCCGCCTGCGCACGGGATGGGGCTGGTACCAGCTGGGCTGGACCGGGACCCTCGCCCTGACGGCCGCCATCATCGGCCTGAACCTGGCGGCGGGCGTGGCCTGGCAGAACGTGCGCAAGGACCCCGCGCGCACCTGGCGGCTCCAGCGGGCGGGCCTCGTGGCCCTGGGCATCTGGTTCGTGGCGGGGGGCTGGATCTCCTACCACCACTTCCGCCGGAGCCCCGAGCTGGCCACGGAGCCCTACGCCTTCCTCAACGCCGCGCGGGCGCGCAAGGGCCTGCCCCCCACGCCCGACGGGCTCAGCCGCGACCCCATGGAGGCCATCCGCGAGAAGGCCCGGCTCCGCGGGAAGCTCACGCCGGAGGAGAAACGCCTGCTAGAATTGCGTCGTGACTGAACCCCCGAGTATCGCCCCAGGCCCCTGGCTCGTCGCCTTCATCGCCCTCGTTCTCCTGTACCGGGCCGTCATGGCCGGGCTCCTGGAGGCCTTCCACGCGCTGCCTTCCATCCAGCGCCGCCGCATGCTGGAGGGCGAGACCCTCCGCAACCGGCTCCTGGCGCGGCTCCTGGTGGACCCCCACGTGCTGGGCCTGGGCATCTCCCTGCTCAACCAGGCCCTCCTGGTGGTCCTCCTGAGCCTGATCTGGCCCCTGCGCCAGCTGCTGCCGGGGGGGGCCTACACGCTGGCCGCGCTGATCCTCGTCTACCTCTGGGCCATGGACCTGGCGCTGCCCACCCTGGTGGTGGCCAGCGACCCCGGGATCTGGATGGAGCGGCTCTTCCCCTGGTACGCCCCCGCCCACCGGATCCTGGCGCCCCTGGTGGCGCCCCTGGCCCGGGTGGTGCAGCGCCAGCGCGCCGACCACGACCGCTCCCGCATCGACGAGGACGAGGACGTGCCCGAGGAGGCCGTCAACGCCCTGCTGGAGGAGGGCGAGGCCGAGGGCATCCTGGAGGAGGAGGACCGGGAGCTCATCCGCAACGTGGTGGAATTCCGCGACACCGTGGTGCGCGAGGTGATGACGCCCCGCACCCTCATCCAGGGCATCCCGCTCACGGCCACCTTCAAGGAGGCCTGGGCGGCCTTCCGCGGCAGCCGCCACTCCCGCATGCCGCTCTACGACGGCACCATCGACACCATCGTGGGCGTGCTGATCCTCAAGGACCTCATGCAGGTGGGCCGGGACACCACGGTGGACCTGCCGGGCCTGGCCAAGCCCCCCTGCTTCGTCCCCGAGAGCAAGAACATCCTGCAGCTCCTGCGGGAGATGCAGCGCAACCGCCAGCAGCTGGCGGTGGTGGTGGACGAGTTCGGGAGCGTCTCGGGCATCGTGAGCCTGGAGGACCTCCTGGAGGAGGTCTTCGGGGAGATCCACGACGAGCACGAGTTCCAGGCCGAGATCGTCGAGGTGGCCCCGGGCGAGTTCCTGGTGTCGGGCCAGGTGCACGTGGACGACCTGGAGGAGCGCACCGGGCTCGTCTACGAGCGGGACGGCTTCGACACCCTGGGCGGCCTCATCATGGCGCGCCTGGGCCGCATCCCCGTGTCCCAGGAGGTCGTCGAGGTGGAGGGCGCCCGGCTCACGGTGCAGAAGATGGAGGGCCGCAGGATCCTCCAGGTGCTGGTGCAGCGTCAGGACAGGTAGGCCTGGATCTTCCCCAGCAGGCGCGTGAACTCCACGGGCTTGCTCTCGAAATCGGTGCAGCCCGCGGCCATGGCCTTTTCCCGGTCGCTGGTCATGGCGTGGGCGGTGAGGGCGATGATGGGAATGTCCCGCGTGGCTTCGAAGGTGCGCAGGAGCCGCGTGGCCTCGTAGCCGTCCAGCCTGGGCAGGCTGATGTCCATGAGGACCAGGTCGGGCTGGGCGGCCCGGGTCACGGCCACGGCCTCCTCGCCGTCCTCGGCGAAGATGATCTCGTAGCCCCGGCGCGCCAGGAGCCGGGAAAGGGAGTCCCGGTTCATCTCGTTGTCTTCCACGAGCAGGATCTTCGGCATGGGGCGGCCTCAGGCGATGGCCCAGTTTAACCGGGAAATTCTCCCGTCCGCGACTTAAGCTGAATGGGTTGGAGTTTGCATGTTCAAGAAGATCCTGGCCGCCCTGGCCCTCGCCGCGATCCCGGCGACCGTCGCCGTCATCCGGTACAAGTCCGCCCACCGCCTGGTGCCCCAGCCCCGGGGCATGGTGCTGGGGATGTACGCGGGCCTGCCCGACTACGACTACCGGGAGGAGCTGGAGCGCATCGCGGGCACCGGCGCCACCTGCGTGAGCCTCCAGGCCATCTACCGCATGGAGACCGGGACCTCCGACGAGATCGTGCGCCACCCCACCAGCAGCCCCACGGAGCGCGCGCTCCGCCGCACCTTCCGCCAGGCCCGGGACCTGCAGCTGCGGGTGATGTTCTTCCCCACCATCAACCTGCGGGACGAGGCGGAGAACGCCAAGTGGTGGCGGGGCAACATCCGCCCCGCCCACTGGGACCGGTGGTGGGCGGACTACACCGCCTTCAACGTGCACCTGGCCGCGCTGGCCCAGGAGGAGGGCGTGGAGTGGTACAGCGTGGGCACCGAGATGGCCAGCACCCACCCCTTCCCGGACCGCTGGCGGGCCCTCGTCGCCGAGGTGCGCAAGGTCTACAAGGGCAAGATCACCTACAGCGTCAATTTCGACAGCCACGACAGCTTCACCTTCGGGGACTGCCTGGACGTCATCGGGATGAACACCTACGACCCCATCGACAAGTTCGAGGAGTACCCCAGGCCCGAGGCCATCCGGGACGCCTGGTGGTGGATCGTGAACAAGGCCCGCACCCTCCACGCGCGGTTCGGGAAGCCCGTGATGGTCACCGAGGTGGGCTACCCCAGCGTCGCCCACGCCCACGTGGGGCCCTGGGACTTCCGCACCGACAAGCCCCGGGACCTGGAGCTCCAGGACCTGCTGGTGGGCGGGGCCCTGAAGGTGCTGCGCAACTGGAGCGACGGGGAGGCGGTCTTCTACTACCTCTACGGCGAGAACATCAACGTCAAGCCCGTGGGCGGCCCCGAGGACCGGACCTACGCCGTCTGGGGCAAGCCCGTGGAGAAGACCCTGAGGGACTACTTCGCCCTGCCCATCTTCGAGGGCCACATCCCCCCCAAGCCCGGCGACCGCCACGACGCCATGGTCCAGACCCTGGTGAGCGACCTGCGCAAGGAGCGGGACTACGAGGACGGGGCCGTGCCGGCCTGGGCCGAGGCCTGGATGGCCTCCCACCCCGCCGACGCCGCCGAGGCCCGGGCCGTCATCGCCGGCGAGCCCCGTCCCAAACATAAAATCCCCAAGGGCCGGGAGACCGAAACCCACTAAACTGGCAACCGATGATCTCCCCGCCCAGCCCATCCCGCCCCGCCAAGACCGCCCTTCTGGTGGAGGACGAGCAGTCCACCCTCCGGTTCTACCTGGCCGGGCTCAAGGGCCTGCAGGAGTTCACCCTCCTCTCGGCCACCAACGGCCGGGAGGCCCTGGAACTGCTCCAGGAGAAGGCCGTGGACGTGGTGGTCACCGACCTCAACATGCCCGTGCTGGACGGCTACGGCCTCATCGCCGTGCTGGCCCAGCGGTACCCGAGCCTGCCCATCATCGTCATCACCTCCGTGGCCGACCCCTCCCTGCAGAACCAGGCCCTGGACCTGGGGGCCCTGCAGGTCATCCCCAAGCCCCCCAAGCTCTCCGTGCTCATGGAGGCCATCCGCACCGCGGCGAGCCTCACCGCCCCCGGCCTGGTGCGGGGCGTGGGCATCGGCAGCCTCCTGCAGCTCATGAACTGGGAGCGCCGCACCGCCACCTTCACCGTGCGCGGCCCCGACGCCACGGGCTACCTCTACGTGCGGGAGGGCGAGCTGATCCACGCCGCCCTGGGCAAGGACGAGGGCCTGGTGGCCGCGTACCAGCTCCTGAGCTGGGAGGGCGCCCAGGTGGAGTTCGTCTACACCTGCCGGGTGGAGCAGACCATCGACCTGCCCCTGACGGAGGTGCTCATCAACCTGGCCCTCTTCCGGGACATGAAGACCAAGAAGGAACTGCCCCGCAACCCGTTCTACGACGACTCCTGGAACGCCTGACCATGCGCATCATCCTCGCCCGCCATGGCGAAACCCAGTGGAACGTCGAGGGCCGCCACCAGGGCCAGACCTTCGACATCCCCCTGTCCGAGCGGGGAAGGGAGCAGGCCCTGGCCCTGGGCCGGCGCCTGGGGGGCCTGGACATCGCCCGCGCCGTGGCCTCGCCCCTGCTGCGGGCGCGGCAGACGGCGGAGCTGGCCCTGGGCGACCGTCCGCTGACCCTGGACGCCCGTCTGGTCGAATTGTCCCACGGGGCGTGGGAGGGCCGCCTGACCTCCGAGATCCAGGAGGCCCACCCCGACCTGCGCCGGGCCTGGCGGGAGACCCCCCACCTGGTGAGTCCTCCCGGCGGGGAGGGCTTCCGGGACGTGGAGGCCCGGGCCTGGCCCGCCCTGTGCGAGGCCTGCCGGGGCCTGGGTCCGGAGGAGCTGGCGGTGCTGGTCACCCACGACGGCGTGAACCGCGCGCTGCTGGCCCGCATCCTGGGACTGGATCTCAGCCGGGTCTGGTCCTTCCGCCAGGCGCCGACCTGTCTTAACCTGCTTGAAGGAAACGATGTGGATCATCTCCAGGTGGTGCGGCTCAACGACGCGGCCCACCTCCATGACCTGTTCGGCGAAGTGGTCCACCGGAAGCTCTAGGACGGATAGCAAAAAATTTTCACTCACCAGGAAATTTCTTTCTTATCCCCCTCTCTTTTGCCAAAATACCTCATCATCTTTTTAAGCCCTAGATAACCCATCAACCAGGAAGGATCGTATGTCCCAGCTGAAGCCCTTCAAGGCCTACCGTCCCAAGCCCGAACTCGCCGGCCAGGTGGCCGCCGTTCCGTACGACGTCGTGAACACCGACGAGGCGCGGGCCCTGGCCGCCGGCAATCCCCACTCCTTCCTCCACGTGGGGCGCCCGGAGATCGACCTCCCCGCGTCCACCGACATCCACGCCGATGAGGTGTACGCGCAGGGCGTCAAGGCCCTCAAGCACCTCATCAGCGAGGGCGTGCTCCTGCACGAGGACCGGCCCTGCCTGTACGTCTACCAGCAGCGCATGGGCGACCACGTCCAGGCCGGGCTCGTGGGCCTGTGCTCGGTGAAGGAGTACGAGGACGGCCAGATCAAGCGCCACGAGTACACCCGCAAGGACAAGGAGGACGACCGCACCCGCCACGTCACCGAGCAGGAGGCCAACTCCGAGCCCGTGTTCCTGGCCTACCGCGCCGTGCCCTACATCGACTCCCTCGTCGACAAGATCCGCGCCACCGCGCCCCTCTACGACATCACGACCCCCGACGGCATCGGGCACACGGTGTGGCTCATCGACCACGAGACCCACATCTACACCCTCAACCACCTCTTCGACGCCATCCCCGCCCTCTACATCGCCGACGGCCACCACCGCACCGCCGCCGCCATCCGCTACGGCCAGGCCCGCCGCGCCGCCGCCCAGGACCCCTCCGGCGACGAGAACTTCGAGAGCTTCATGGCCGTCGTCTTCCCCCACGACCAGCTCAAGATCATGGACTACAACCGCGTGGTCAAGGACCTCAACGGCCTGACCCCCGAGGCCTTCCTGGCCAAGGTCGGCGAGAAGTTCGCCGTGGCGCCCGCGGCGGACCGCAGCCCCAAGGCCCCCACCTCCTTCGGGATGTACCTGGGCGGGAAGTGGTATTCCCTGACCGCCAGGCCCGGCTCCTTCCCCGCGGACGATCCCGTCCGGAGCCTGGACGTGAGCATCCTGCAGGAGAACCTCCTGGCCCCCGTGCTGGGCATCCAGGATCCCCGCACCGACACGCGCATCGACTTCGTCGGCGGCATCCGCGGCATGGACGAGCTCGAGCGCCGCGTGGCCAACGGCTACGCCGTGGCCTTCTCCATGTTCCCCACGTCCCTGGAGCAGCTGATGGACGTGGCCGACGCCGGCCAGATCATGCCGCCCAAGTCCACCTGGTTCGAGCCCAAGCTTCGGTCCGGGCTGCTGGTGCGCCTCTACGAAGACTAGCGAAATGACGGGGGCCGCCACGGGCGGCCCCCTTTTTATGCCCATTCCCCCATGGAGGTACAGCATGAAGATCCTCATCGCGGACGCGTTCGACGCGACGCTGCCCAAGCGCCTTGAAGCCCTCGGCGAAGTTTCCAGCGACATGGCGGACCTGGGCGGCGCCCATGTCCTCCTCATCCGTTCCAAGACCACCGTCAACCCCGAGCTCATCGGGAAGGCCCCCAACCTCAAGCTCGTCATCCGGGGCGGCGTGGGCCTGGACAACGTGGACAAGGAGGCCTGCAAGGCCAAGGGAATCAAGGTCATGAACACCGCGGCCGCCTCCAGCGTGTCCGTGGCGGAAATGGCCATGGCCTTCATGGTCGCCATCCCGGCCCGCCTCATCGAGGCCCACATGGCCATGAAGGAAGGCAAGTTCCCCAAGAACGAACTGAAGCGCACCGAACTCTTCAAGAAGACCCTGGGCCTCATCGGCGCCGGCGCCATCGCCACCGAAGTCGCCAAGCGCGCGGCGGGCTTCGGCATGAAGGTCATCGCCTACGATCCCTTCCTCTCCACCCACGCCTTCGCCGAGCTGAAGACCCTGGACGAGGTGCTCGCCCAGTCCGACTTCCTCAGCTTCCACACGCCGCTCACCGACCAGACCCGGGGCATGTTCAACGCCGAGACCATCGCCAAGATGAAGGACGGCGTGATCATCATCAACACCGGCCGGGGCAAGGTCGTGGTGGAGAAGGACCTGGCCGCGGCCCTCGAGTCCGGCAAGGTGCGCGCCTACGGCACCGACGTGTGGCCCAGCGATCCCCCGCCCGCGGACTGCCCCCTGCTCACGGCCAAGAACGTGTTCATGGCCCCGCACATCGGCGGCAGCAGCAAGGAGAACCTCGGCCGCATCGGGGACATCGTCGTCGAGACCCTTTCCACGTTCAAGATCTAGGAGATTCCCATGACCAACCGCACCATCAACTTCTACGCCGGTCCCGCCGGCCTGCCCCTGCCCGCCCTGGAAAGGGCCAAGGAGGAGCTCCTGGACTTCGCCGGCACCGGCATGTCCGTCATGGAGGTCAGCCACCGCTCCAAGGAGTACGACGCCGTCCACGAGGAGGCCCTGGCGCTGACCCGCGAGCTCATGGGCATCCCCGCCAACTACAAGGTCATCCTGCTCCAGGGCGGCGCCCACCTCTCCTTCGGCATGATCCCCCTCAACTACCTGCGCGGGAACCACAAGGCCGACTACATCAACACCGGCAACTGGGCCGAGAAGGCCTACAAGGAGGCCAAGCTCGTCGGCGGCGAAGAGCGCGTGCGCCTCGCCGGCTCCACCAAGGCCGAGAACTACGCCCGCCTCCCGAAGAAGTCCGAGCTCACCATCCACCCCGACTCCCTCTTCGTGCACTTCACCTCGAACAACACCGTCGAGGGCACCCAGTGGCAGGAGTTCCCCGAGACCGGCGGGATCCCCTACGTCTGCGACATGTCCTCCGACATCATGTGGCGCCCGTTCGACGTGTCGAAGTTCGGCATGATCTACGCCGGCGCCCAGAAGAACCTCGGACCCTCCGGCGTCACCCTCCACATCGTCTCCGACGAGTTCCTGGCCAAGGCCGAGGCCCAGGACCTGCCCAGCTACCTGCGCTACAAGCTCCACGCCGAGAAGAACAGCCTCTACAACACCCCGCCCACCTTCGGCATCTACATCCTGCGCAACGTGCTGGCCTACAACAAGTCCATCGGCGGCCTCAAGGCCATCGAGGCCAACAACCGCAAGAAGGGCGAGCTCCTCTACGGCTGCATCGACAGGCACGCCGGCTTCTTCAAGCCCTTCGTGACCGAGAAGGCCGACCGGTCCCTGATGAACGTCGACTTCTTCCTCCCCACCGAGGAGCTCACCGACGCTTTCGTCAAGGAAGCCAAGAAGAACAACATGGTCGGCCTCAAGGGCTACCGCGACGTGGGCGGCATCCGCGCCTCCACCTACAACGCCGTGACCGTCGAGAACGTCCAGACCCTCGTCCAGTTCATGGATGAGTTCGTCAAGAAGAACGGCTGATCGGGCTTCACCTGAAAGAAGGACGCCCCCGCGGGGGCGTCCTTCTGGTGTTTGGCGGATTCGAATCTAAATTCTGAATCCATATAGCTTGACCAACAGATGCCTCGGAGGTAGGCCTACAGTTATTGGCAACCTTGTCATGGCATGCAAGGAGCGCCAGCCAAATGGCAAGCTAGCCGCCGTGGAGTGCTTCGCTATCCAGCGCCTGGCCCACGAGGCGTGGGACATGGAGCTGCCCCGGGTGAGAAGTCAGGTGGCATTGATTCCAGGGCTGGACCTGGACGACGCCATCGTCCAGGGCTGCCTGCAGTCCTCCAAGGATCAAACTCCCATCACGGATCCCCAAGTCCGGTTCCTGACCTTTGAGGATGGTACGCGGATCTCGTACGATTCCACCGCCAAGGAACTCGTCATCGCCGCTCCCAAAGGCGTCAAAGGGAGCTGCACGACCTTCACTCTCACGGGAGAATCGGTTCTCCAGGGGGACCTGGACGCCCAAGGCAACATCCATGCTTCCGGGAACATGATCACCCAAGGGAATAACGGTGCGCACCATTCCCATCCCGTCACGACAAGCGGCGCGGCCCAGCCAGTAATGCAACGAAAGGCTACTGGCTTATCTTCCAAATTTCTTTATTTACGATGCGGTCAACATCAGTTTGACGAAGATTCTCTCCGTCAAACTCCACGAATAGACTTCGCAATATATGCCAGGTGGCTTCATTAATCACATCGTGCCCTGCATCGATGTTGATTTTTCTGAACATTTCTTTGCTTTCCGTGACACTCGATTTTGAAGCATTGGGGAAAGCAAAATCGCTTCGCGTTAAGAGCTGTCTTCCGCAAAGGTCCGAAAAATGAAATTTAAAAATCAAGCTCTGAGGCAAGGGGGCGTTTTGATATTCAAACATGGCCGCCACAAGCCTTTGTGCTGTGTACATCGATTCGGCAACCTGCTCCATGAGGACTCCTCGAGTCAGGGCCCGATGCATCCATGGAGGATTGGCCCCTTTTCCCCAGGATGGAATGCCATTCCCCTGTATCCACATTGGAAGGTCATCCCAATACGGCGTCTGGTAGAACAAAAATCCTTTGGGGTCCCACTGCATAAAGTCTAAATGCCCGAACACTTCTCCAGAAGGGAATCTATTCAACAGGGCAATCAGGCCGAGCCAACTTCCCTTCACTTGCCATAATTTAAATATTCTCGATGGGCTTGGATCTTGAAATTGTTCAGGGGTCATCCAGGGCGGCCATCCACTGGCGTGGGGATGACTCATCATCATATGATTAAAGAGCTTTTTTGTCGGCAAAGGATCCGGGAGTTCAGCATCCCAAGTGACACCAACCGAAAAGAAGCCAGGTCTCGGAATTTCAAACAATTTAATTTCTTGTAATGTTAATTCAAAATTTTCACGAGCTTCAACCATTGCCAAATTTAACGCCTGCTCTTTACTTGATTGCAAATGAGAAACCTCACTTGTTAGGTCTGCCCAGTGTCGTCGCACGAATTCGCCAATACCGGCTTCCCGATTACGCATGCATGTCTCCAAAATCTTTTTAATCTCTTGGTGGTTAGCTTGATGGGTGGCAACTTGGCCACTGTGTATAGATCGGCAATAAATAGTATCTTTGACAAGTTTGGTATCCCTAATACCCTTGGTTGACATGACGGGAGTCTGCAGGCCTGGAGAAATATGGAAGGCCGCAACAATGCCACCCTCAATCTCAGGGTAACAAGGCGTGATATCAATAGGGTAGCTTGTATATCCAACAAGCAATTTGGCAATAACGTCCATATCATATGTGTCACGGACATTCGCAGGAGCGGTGGTAGATCGTTTTCCGGTGCCGTTGTCAACGCCAATAATTAGCCACCCGCCATCGTTATTCTTTAGCCCAAGGCAAGACCTTATTAGATTTGCCTGACCCTCATCCGTCCCCAAATCAAGCCAGTTCTTATGCTCCAATCCAAGAGCCTCTCCAACCTTGGAAGCCATGTGCTTCGCCGTCTCTAAAAGCTTCGGGTCGACATCACTCATTGAGCACCTTTTGCCTTATGGTTTGAGAATTTGCCCTGATGGGGACCACGGCTGGAGCTTGAACGGATCCCCAATCATAGCAAGCCAAAGGGCCATCATTCCTGAAGTGTTTTCCCCAGGGCGATTCCTCACAGGCGCACGAGAGTCTCCTCATGGCCTCGGATGTTCCCACCCAATGCAGCCCGGTCACCGCTTCCCGCGATCTCGCTGAGCTCGCTCAGCGGGGCTGCCTGCGCTCCTACCCTTCTCCCCCGGTTCGAACCTTTCCACGGTTCCGACGCGATGCCCTTTCCATCCGCCCAAACGGGCAATAAGCTCCTTGGTAGGCAGCAGCGGCCTCCTCTCATCCTGGTTTCTCGACAACTCCAAGATGCCTGAAGTCCACTGCTGCCGACCTGTTACCCGATGAATCCGGCAATCTCGATCGAAGGGCCTATCGCCGAGGCGCCGAGGAGCCGAGGATCGCCGAGGAATAAAAAGAAGATCTTTTCTCGGCGAACCTCGGCCCCTCGGCGCCTCGGCGATAAGCTTTTCGTTTCAACTTACCTGGATGACGGGCTCAGAACGGCCCCTATCGACCGGACCCGGCCTCCTCGTCAGCACCAAGCTAAAGTGAGTGTGGGTCGACGCCACCCCTCAAATCCGTGAAGAACCTTTTTTTCGGTTCTTCACGGAATTGATTGAAGGCTCCGACCCTCACTCGCTTTGGCCTGCTCTTGAGAAGGGCCCTGGGACGGGTGGTCGTAGACCGTCCTTATCCCATCACTAAGGTTGTTCGAAACGAAAAACTTATCGCCGCCGAGGAGCCGAGGTTCGCCGAGTAATGATCTTCTTTTATTCCTCGGCCATCCTCGGCGATAGGCCCCTCGATGGAGTTCGCCGGACTCATCGGCCGCTGCTACCTACCTTTGCGGTCAGAGCCGGGGCTGGCCGATGACGAGGTTGTCGCCTGCTGAGAGGATGACCTTGGCGCCGGCGGGCAGGGCGACCTTCATGGCTTCCCCTGTCTTTCCGGCGGTGGCCTTCACTTCGATCTGCTTGTAGCCTTCATCCCTGATACGGAAGGCTTGCTTGAGTTTCCCATCGGCGGCGCGGCCGACAAAGATGTTGGCGACCTTCTGGGGAGGCAGCGCCATCTCGTCCCAGGCCTTCAACTCGGTCGACTTTCCGTCGATGAACACGGTGATCTTCCCCGTGCTGCCGTCGTTGTCATTGAGCAGGAGGTAGTACTTGGCCGTGGAGTGGTTGGTCACCCGGATCAGGTCCTCGGCCGCGGGGAGGGTCCCGGTCACGGCGAAGGCGGCGCCCAGGAGGAGCAGGTGGAGGGGGCGAAGGGATGGCATGGGGGTCTCCGTGAGGGACGTTGATGAGGCCCGGAGGTGGAAACGTCGGGCGATGAGATGTGAATGAATAGATAATGTTTTTCTGTCAGCCCGCAAGATCCCGGCACCTTTGACGATAAATTATTTAAATGGGGTCCAAGCCCTTTCCCCGTCCGCAACCCGCAGGCCAGGTTCACGGGTTCCATGGCTTATCATCGAGGGGAACCCTCCTCGGACCCTGGACGCGGCATGCATCACGAGAACCCCAACCCCCTGGGACGCTGGCTCATCGGCCTCGCGATGGCGGCCGTGTGCGTCCCGGCGCTGCTGGCCCTGGCGGGGCGCGGGCCCGGGCCCCAGGCGGTCCTCGTCCTGCTGGGCCTCGCCCTGGCGTCGGCCGGGGCGGGGGCGGTCCTCTGGAACCGTCCCGGCGCGGCTGAGGAGGACCCCGCGAACCGGCTGGAGCTCGCCATCCGGCGGGTGCTGGCGAGGTTCCGCGGATCCCGGGACGAGGTGTGGTACCGCTGGGGTCTCGTGGCCTCCCACCGCGGAACCGCGGTGGCCTTCCTGGAAGAGGCGGCCCGCCTGGGCCACCCGGAGGCGCATTTCGAGCTGGGTCTCTTCTACGAGGAGGGCGGCATGGGCCAGGCCGGGCGGGAGGTGGCGGCGAGGCACTACCGTTCCGCGGCGGAGGCGGGGCACGCGGAGGCCTCCTTCCGCCTGGCCGAACTGTTGCGCTGGGGCATCGGCCCGTCCCGCGACCCCGGGGCCGCGCAGCGGTGGTACCTCCGCAGCGCCAACGACGGGTTCCGGCCCGCCATGGACTGGCTCTCCCGGGCCTACGAATTCGGCGAGGACCTGCCGGAGGATCTGGAAATGGCTGTGTACTGGACCATGAAGGCCCGCGCCGCCGAGCCCGTCGGGCTGCGGATCAGCCACTTCGCGAGGACCCGCCGGTTCGGTCCCCGCGCCAGCGGGGAGATCACCCGGGGATGGGACGCCACCATCGAGGCCATCGCCACCGCCGATCCGGACCGGGGCCAGGCCTGCTTCAGGATGGGCATGAGCTTTCTCGGCGGCACCGGCGGCAAGCCGCGGGACCCGGAGGCCGCGAAGAGGTGGCTCCAGAGGGCCGCGGAGGCCGGCCACGTGGAGGCCATGGCCGAGCTGGGCGAGCTGCTGGCTCCCTCCGGGGACGCCAGGGCCTGGTTCCAGCGGGCCGGCGCGGCGGGGCACCAGGGAGCCCAGATCCGCCTCGGGCAACTCGAGGTGCCGGACTAGTCTCAACCTTTGGGCCTAATCCTCGAACCGTTAGACCTTGGGGATGTCCAGGTAATCGTAGGGGTTGACCTTCCAGTCCTCCGGATCCTCGTTGCCGACGATGGCGTCCATGCCGTTCTCCGGCGCGGCCATGTCCAGATCGAAGGGGTCGATCTTGGAGCGCTTCACGCAGTCGTACATCACCCGGAGCTTCGGGCTGAGCAGGCCCTCCGTGCTCTGTTCCAGGACCACCGCCAGGCGCTGGCTCTCCAGCTGCACCAGGGAGCCCACGGGGTAGATGCCGAGTGCGTGGATGAAGTGCTGGACCAGCTCCTCGTCCATGTGCGGCTCCGTGGTGGCGCCGGGGTCGCTCCACTCGTAGATCTTCTTGAGGGCCAGGGGAGGTTCCATGCCCTTGTGGTAGACCCGGTTGGAGGTGATGGCGTCGTACACGTCCACGATGGCGGCCATGCGCCCGAGGAGCGAGATGTCGAGGCCCTTCTTGCGCAGGGGGTAGCCTGTGCCGCAGAACTTCTCGTGGTGCTCGCCGGCGATCTGGAACACCGTCTCGGAGATGCCCGGGGTCTTGTGCAGCACCTCCAGGCCCAGGTTCACATGGTTCTTCATGATGGTGAACTCGGCGTCGGTGAGCTTGCCGGGCTTGTTCAGGATGTGGTCGGGGACCCGCATCTTGCCGATGTCGTGGAGCATTCCGCCCACGCCGGCCTCGTGGATGATCTCCGGCGGCAGTTCCATGGCCCGGCAGAAGGAGATGAGCAGGGTGGCCACGCTCACCGAGTGCTGGAACGTGTAGGTGTCGCCCTCGCGGATGCGGCAGAGGCTCACCAGCGTGCCGGGATTGCGCAGGATGGAATCGGTGATCTGGTTGATCACCGGCTCCACCCGCTCCACCTGGATGCGCTTGCCCATGCGCACGTCCTCCAGGATGGAGTGGATGACCTTGTTGGCCTCCTTGGTGATCTGCTTGGCGAAGACCAGCTCCTCCTGGTGGGTGGTCCTGACCTCGGCGCCCGGGGCGGTGGCCACGGGGGAGTGGAGGATCTTCTCCTCGATGATCTGCTCCACCGCTTCCTGGCTGGGCGCCTCCACATCCTCCAGGACGTCGATGCCCTTCTGGGTGTCGATGTAGACCTCGGTGATGCCGCTCTTGGCGATCTTCTCCAGATCGGCCTCCTTGCGGAGCATGAAGCTGTTCCTCAGGAAGGAGTGCTCCATCCAGCCGCAGTTGAGGTCGTGGATGAACATTCCCAGTCTGAGGTCCTGCTTCTTCACCTTCTTGATCATCGGTCCGCCTGGAATGGCTTGTGCAAACTAGAGGCTATCGGCGTGCCCAAAGAGTGTCATGTGAAAGTTGCGATGTCATTGTCCAAAGACAATGCCTTATCTCAAAAGGGCAGGGCACCTGTAGGAGGGACTGCGGGGATCCCCTGTCATCGGGTGATGACAACCTGGACGGGGGCGAAGCAGGAAGGCCCGCCGGCCCTTCGGATACGGTCCGGCACGCCGATTGAAACACCCACGGCACGTCCTCAAGGAGCGCCCATGAAAGCCGTCCTCCTCTCCTGCCTCCTCTCCCTTCTGCCGCTCTTCGGCGGCAAGCCCAAGGCGCCCCCGGAACCCGTCGACCTGAACTCCGCCACGGCCACCGAGCTCATGCAGCTCCCCCGGGTGGGGGCCCGGACCGCGGCCCGGATCCTGGACTACCGGAAGACCCACGGCCCCTTCCAGAAGCCCGAGGAGATCATGAACATCAAGGGCATCGGCGAGAAGGCCTTCCTCCGCCTCCGGCCCCACATCCGCACGGCGGACGTGCCGTGAGGGAGCGGGGCCACACCCTCCTGGAGGCCCTGCTTGTCCTAGGCCTCCTGTCGATCCTGGCGGCCGGGGGAAGCCTCGCGCTGGACCACCGGGGGCCGTCCCTGGCCCTTCTGGCGGCGGAGCTGCGGGGCGCGCTGGACCAGGCCTTCCTCCTGGCCCGGGCCCGCGGAAGCGACGTGCGGCTGGCCCTGGGGGGCCCGGGCGGCGACGTGGCGCCGGTGCTCCTGCCCCACGGCGTAAGGTGGGGCCTTCCCCGCACCGGCGTGCCGTTCCCTCCGGGCATGGACCCGCCCCGCAAGGCCCACCTCACCGGCGCCGCGCATCCGTTCGTCACCATCACCCCGCAGGGCACCGCCACCGCCGGAGCCTGGTTCCTCACGGACGGCCGGGACGCCCTGTGCATGCGGCTCTCCGGCCGGGGCGACGTGCACCTGCAGCGCTGGCGACGGGACCTGCGGACCTGGAGCGGGGCGTTCCCCTCACCGGGTGCCCCGTGAGGTTCGCCCCGAGGACCCCAAGGGGTGTGGGAAACCCAAAACGGGCGGGAACCTGCAGGGCACCGCCCCCGGACGGAGCCTCTGACGCGGGTGGCGCCTGCCGACGGCGGATCAGGGCCTGACCGATTCGGCGGCCGCCTGGAAGCCCTGGAGGAGTTCCGTCCGGATGGCAGCATGGAAGCGCTGCCTGGCGAGGGGACCCGCTTCCTCCCCGAGGTCCGCCACGAACAGGTCGGCGCAGGTACGGGCCACGGCCTGGAAGGCCCGGGCCAGGAGATCCTCGGCCATGGCGTCCGGAAAGGCGGTGCGGACCCCAAGCACGGAAGCCTTGAAGGCAGTTTCCATGGCCCGCCAAGGGCGAAGGACCGGGCGGGGCCCAGGGCCCGGCACCAGGGCCCTGAAGGCGCAAAGCCCCGCCTGGGCTTGAATCAGCTGGCTCCATGCCCCGGCTTCCGCTTCCACCACCGTCAGACCCTCCGTGGAAAAGGGCGCCGGGTGCGGCGTCAATCCGAGATGCCCGGCCAGGCTCCCCGCCGCGTCCAGAGCCTGCAGGGCGGCCGCGCGCTGGCGAGGGTCTTCAAGGCGGACGTAGAGTTCGCCCAGGAAGGCGCTCGCCGCCGCTCCCTCTGAAAGCCAGGGAAGCACCTGCCCGCGGAGGTGTCCCCTCGCCTCGGCCCCGGCCGTCATGAGACCTCCGGGGGGACCGGAGGGGGTTCATCCCGCGGGAGCTCCCTGCGCTCCAGGAGCCGGCCCGTGCGGCGGAAGAAGACCCCCGCGAGCAGGATCAGCCCCATCGGCACTGCGGTAAGCACCAGGGCGACCGGCAGGAAGGGCTGGAGGACGGCAAGGAGGGGCAGCCCCACCAGGCAGCCGATGGCAAGTTCAAGGATGAACCGGATCGCGTCGCCAACACCCTTCCCGCTTGGTCTCCCGGTCCGCTCCAGGCCCTCGGCCAGGGCCCTGGCCAGCGTGCGGGTCTGCTGGACCATCCCCGCCAGGAGGGCTGCCCCGATCCCGGCCGCCCCGGCCCAGGCCAGGGCCTTGGCGAAGCCACCGCCGGCCCCGGAGGTGGACAGTGCCGGGCTGCGCCCCAGGAAGGTCCCCAGGACCACCAGCGCCGCCGTCAGGAGGGCGAACAGGAGGAGGAGCCCAAAGGGCCGCCGGAGGCGGCTTCCGGCGGATCGGCTGAAGGGCGCTTCCCGCAGATGGCCCATGGCGGTCCGGTGATGTAGGAGGAAATGCCTCAAGTGGCTGGGCAGGGCCCGCTCGATGCGGTCGGCCAGGGTCTCCGAATGTCCGATCAGCAGGGGGGTGGTGAGCGTCGTCCAGGCGCAGGTGGCCACCAGGACCGGGAACAGGGCCGGTCCAACGACCCCCAGGCTCTGGCCCAGGGCGGCGATGATGAAGCTGAATTCGCCGATCTGCGCGAGGCTGGCGCCGGTGCGCAGGGAGGTCCGCAGGCTGTTCCCGCCCAGCAGGGCCCCGGCCGACGCCGAAGCGAACTTGCCCACGAGGACCAGGAGGCCGAACAGGACCAGAGCCTTCCAATTGGGCATCAACTGGCCGGGATCGAGCGACATGCCGATGGACACGAAGAACACGGCCACGAACAGGTCCCGCAGGGGCGCCAGCAGGGCCTCGACCTTGTGCGACAGCCCGGATTCCGCCACCACCATTCCGCCCAGGAAGGCCCCCAGCGCAACGGAGTAGCCGGCCTTGGCGGCCAGGAGCGAAAAGCTGAAGCACAGGCCGGCCACGGCGATGAGAAGGGTTTCATCATGGCCCAGCGCGGCCACCCGGCGCACCCATCGTGGAAGCAGCCAGAGGCCAAGAGCCAGGACGACCGCAAGGAAGGCCGCCAGCCTCGCCGCGGTCAGCCCCAGGGCGGCGACGTTGAACCCCGCCCCCGAAGCCACCGCGCCCAGGAGGGCCAGAAGCAGGATGGCAAGCAGGTCCTCCACGATCAGCGCAGAAATCACCAGCTCGGACAACGGCCCCTTGATCCCCAGTTCCTCGAAGGCCCGGGCGATGATCATGGTGGAGCTGATGGCCAGGGCGGCTCCCGCGAACAGGCTCTCCACGGCGCTGAAGCCCACCATCCGGCCCGCAAGGTAGCCCATCCAGATCATGAAACCCGCCTGGGTGACGGCCACCAGGGCCGCGGCGGGTCCGGCCCGGGCCACCTTGGCCAGGCTGAACTCGAGCCCGAGGGTGAACATCAGGAGAATGACCCCAAGCTCGGACAGGGTGTGCACGTTGCCCGGGTCGGCCACCATGGGGATGGGGACATGGGGCCCGATGATGAGTCCGGCGATCAGGTAGCCGAGGACCGTGGGCAGCCGGAAGGTGCGGCAGGCGATGGTGGTCAGCGCCGACACGCCGAGGACCTTGGCAAGGTCGGCCAGGATGGCGGGTGAACTGGTCGGGGCGAGGGCGATGAGCACGGGATCCTCCGGAGGGAAGTTCCGGGCGGCGCCGGGCGAAGGCCGGCGCCGCCCGGCGGTTCAGGACGCCGCGAGCCTGTCCTGGCTCGGGACGAAGCGCTGCCACCAGGCCACCACGGGACTGGCGATGTAGATGGAACTGTAGGTTCCCGTCAGCACCCCCACGACCAGCGGGAAGGCCAGGTCGCGCAGGGCCGGACCGCCCCAGAGCCAGAGGCAGACGCTGACGAACAGGACCGAAAGGGAGGTCAGCACGGTCCGGCTCAGGGTCTGGTTGATGGAATCGTTGATGATCCGGGTGAACGGCGCGTGCCGGTATTCGGGCTTGTGGGTGTTCTCCCGGATCCGGTCGAACACGACGATCGTGTCGGCCATGGAATAGCCCATCAGGGTCAGGAAGCTGGCCACCACCGGGACATTGAACTCGTACCCCAGCACCGCGAACAGGGCCAGCGCCATGAGCATGTCGTGCACCAGCGCGATGATGCCGCCCACCGCGAAGGCCGTGGTGAAGCGGAACACCACGTACAGCAGGATTGCGGCCATGGCCCAGGCCACGGCAGCCAGGGTCTTGCGGGTCCACTCGCCGGAGATGGAGGCGGAAAAACTCTCGTCCTTGAGGATCCCGATCTTCCCGGGCCGGTATTCCCGTTCGACCAGGTCCCTGACGGCCGAGGGGAGCTCCGCCGGAAGCTCCGCGAAGCCGCGGTACAGCCCCGCCGGCAGCTTTTCCCGCCGGCCCGTGACCTGCCCCGCGAAACCCTCGTAGGCGGTCCTGACGGCCTGTTCGTCCCCCTTCAGGCCCAGGGGATTGGCGACGGCAAGACGGTCGGCGAGGGCATTGGAACCCTCCAGGTTCAGGGCCGGGAGCGCCGCCTCGTCCCCGTCCATGGCCTTCAGGACGGCCTTGACCCGGTCGGACTGATGGGCGGCGTCACCCTGCTTCTGGGGCTTCACTTTGATCGAAAACTCCCGGATGCCCGGTTCGCCGTGCTCATAGGCGACCACCGTGGCCCCCGGGAACCCCCCCTTTTCCAGGGCCGTGCGCACGTCCTCGGCCTCCACGGGGGCCAGGAACCGCACGGTCATCTCCGTACCCCCCACGAACTGCATGCCCAGCTGGATATGCTCATTGCCCGCCGTGCGCCAGGGCTTCACCACCAGGGTGCAGGCGAGGATGATGCCCCAGGACAGGGCCAAGGCCACCTTCCTGTATTTCATGAAGTCGATGGCGACGCCCTTGAACAGGTCATGCACGCCGATGCTGAGGGTGGCTGCCCTGGGGTTCCTCTCCAGCAGCCAGTCGTAGATGAAGCGGCTGATGTAGATGCTGGTGAACAGGGAGGCCGCCACGCCTACGGTCAGGGAGACCGCGAAGCCCTTCACCGGCCCCGTCCCGAAGATGAACAGCAGCAGCGCCGCGAACAGCTGGGTCACGTGGCTGTCCACGATGGTCCAGAACACCCGGTCGAAGCCGGCGCGGATGGCCTCCGGCACGGCCCTGCCCAGGGCCATCTCCTCCTTGATGCGCTCGAAGATCAGGATGTTGGCGTCCACCGCCATGCCCACCGTCAACGCGAAACCCGCGATCCCGGGCAGGGTCAGGGTGGCCCTGAAGCTGCCCAGCAGCCCGAGCATGACGATGACGTTCACCGCCAGGGCGATCACGGCGTTCACGCCCGACCAGCGGTACCAGAAGACCATGAAGGCCACGATCACGCCGAATCCCAGGGCCGACGACCCCAGGCCCAGCCGGATGGAGTCCTTGCCGAGGCTCGGGCCCACGACCCGCTCCTCGAGGATCTTCATGCTGGCGCGCAGGGCCCCGGACCGCAGCTTCAGGGCCAGGTCCTCCGCCTCCTCCGCCGAGAACTGGCCGGAGATCCGCACCGCCCCGCCCAGGATCTTCTCCCGTGCCGACAGTACGCTGACGACCTTGCGATCCAGGACAAAGGCGAACAGCCTGCCTTCCTCCGCCGCCAGGCCTGTGACGCGGGCATTGGCCTCCGCCCCGGCCTGGTTGAGGCTGAACTGCACTTCATGGAGGCCCATCTCGCTGGTGGCCTGGCGGGCGTCCGTGATGGCCGCCCCGTCGAACTGGGTCCGCTGTTCCAGCAGGACCCACCTTCGGACGGCCCCGGGGCCGGGATCCCTGGCGCTCTGGGAACCCTTCGCGGGACGTTCCGGCTCAGGCTCAGGACACAGGTCAAGGCCGGGGGGCAGTTCGCCGCCGAAGTGGGCCAAGGCTTCCTCCTTCGTGGGGAAGTACGGGCGGTCCGCCTTGGCCAGCATCCGCAACTCCAGGCGGCCCGGGGTGGACAGGAGCCGCTTGATGCGGTCCCGGTCCCCCTCCTCGACCCCGGGAAGCTCCACGATGATCCGGTTGCCTTCGGCCCCGCCCCGGGTGATCTCGGGTTCCACCACGCCGAACTGGTTCACCCGGGTCTCGATGATCTGCAGGGCCCGGTCGTTGGCGGCCTTCTTGAGGGCGCGCTGATGGTCGGGCTTCTGGACCAGGACGATATGCCCAGCCTTGTCCTGGGAGGCATAGCCTGGGGCCTTGGCCAGGACCCGGGAGGCCGCCGGCTGGGAGACGCCCCGGACGTGAAGGGCGCCTTCCTCCAGGGACACGACCGCACCGGGGTGTCCCTTCTCGACGAACTGGTCCTGCAGGAGGGCGCGCGTCTCCTCGAGGTCCATGGCCAGGGCCTCCTGCCCCTGGACTTCGAGCTCATAGTGGACACCTCCCTTCAAGTCCAGACCCAGCCGGACCTTGGAAAAGGGAATGAAAAAATATGCACAGACCAGACAGATGCCAAGCACCCCGGCCGCGCGCAAAAGCGAGCGTCTTCTCACGGCAAACTCCGCCAAATGGGGATGGAACAGGCGCCGGGCTCCGCCCGGCGCATGGAGCTTCAGGCGTTCGCCATTCCGCTCGGCGGACCGTTTTGGCCGCCCTGTTCAGGCTCGAGTCCCTGGTGGACCGTCCATTGGGGACGAGGCTGGTCCATGGGGCCCGGATCCCCGCTGGAGCACGGTTCAATCGGGAAGATCGAGGGCAGGAACGCCGAGCCCTGCCGCCCCTTCGGAGGAGCGCCGTCCCCGTCCGTGGCCCGCTTCTTCTGCAGGGCGAGGTTGCTTCGGCCGGACGAGGCTCCGAAGGGGGCCTTGGCCGAGGCTCGCTCGCCGGGGGGTTCCACCAGGATCGAATGCGGATGGGATGCCCAGCCGTGGATGGCGGTTGGGGCGCCGGAGGGCCAGCTTCCGGCCGTCGGTGTTGAACCGACGCCGAGCATGCTGGCAACCAAGGCCAGCAGCAGCCACAAACTGCCCCAGTGCGCCATCACCCTTCGGATACCCCCTTTTGCATTCTAGCGGGCGGATGGGTGGAACCCAAATCAGGCATCCCTTCGGCCGGCCCCGTCGGCCACGCCGCCATCGGTTGGGGCCCCCGATGCCGGCATCTAACGGGAATGCCCCGGTGGCCAAGGGGTCTTCCCGTGGCCGGGCACGATGCAGCGTGGTGGTTTTCATGAAATTACATGACCTTTCGCAGGACCAGCGGCCCCGCGAACGGCTTTTCGCCGGGTTTGGCGAGCATTTGAGTGATGCCGAGGTGCTGGCCCTGATCTGGGGATCCGGCCTGAAGGGCCGGAGCGCCGTTGAACTGGGCCAGGCCATGCTCACCACGTGCGGGGGGCTGCACGGCTTCCTCGGTCTCGGGCTTGCGGATTGGGCCCGGTTCCCCGGGATCGGGCCCGCCAGGGCCGGTCAGTTATGGGCAAGCCTGGAGCTGGCGCGGCGGGCCCGCCGGAGGCAGGACCCGCCTCGCCTCAATTCGCCCAGGGCAGCGGGGGATTATCTGCTGCCGCGCAGCCAGGGCTGGACGGAGGAACGGTTCGGCCTGCTGGCTCTCAACGGCAGGGGCGCGCTGATCGCGGACCGGATCCTCAGCCACGGCCTGAGCAATGCCACCCTGATTTCCCCGCGCGAGTTCTACCGGGAAGCCCTTCGCTTCGGAGCCGTGTCCGCCATCGGGTACCACAACCACCCGAGCAACGACGTGAACCCGAGCAGCGAGGACCGGATGCTCACCCGCCGCCTGCGGGAAGCCGGCGGAACGCTGGGCGTCCCCCTTTCCGACCATCTGATCCTGGGGATCGACACCTTCTTCAGCTTCCGGACGGCGGAAGGGTGGGGCGCCTAGCCCGGGCGGGATTCCCCGTCACGTCCACTGCGTGTGCACGGCCACCCCCGGCCGGTCGAAGCGCTCGTAGGTGTGCGCCCCGAAGAAGTCCCTCTGCGCCTGGATCATCGACGCGGTGCCGCGCCCCTCCCGCAGGGTGTCGAACCAGGCCAGGGAGGCCGACAGGCCCGGAATGGGCAGGCCCGCGAGCACCCCCGCCGACACCACCCGGCGCCACGCGGGTTCCCGCCGGCGCAGCTCCCCGGCGAAGAAGGGGGCGAAGGCCAGCAGGTCCGGGACGGGGGGCTTCAGGAACGCCTCGCGCACGTCCTCCAGGAACCGGGCGCGGATGATGCAGCCGGCGGTCCAGATGCGGGCCATTTCGGAAAGCTCGGTGCCGTAGCCGCGGCTCGCGCTGGCGGCGCGCAGGAGGTCGAAGCCCTGGGCGTAGCTGGCGATCTTGGAGGCGTAGAGGGCGTCCCGCAGGTCGTCCAGGGAGATCCCGGGCAGGGCTGCGGCCTCGGCGGGGAAGAGGCCGGCCGCGGCCAGGCGGCGCGGGCGGGCGGAGCTGAGGCTCCGGGCCTCCACGGCGGCGGCGATGGTGGGGATGGGGACGCCCGCTTCGGCGGCGGCCAGCACCGTCCAGGCGCCGGTGCCCTTCTGGCCGGCCTGGTCGAGGATGGCGTCCACCAGGAAGCCGGAGCTCTGGGGGTCGGGGGTGCGCAGGATGCGGGCGGTGATCTCCACCAGGTAGCTGTCCAGCTCCCCGCGGTTCCAGTCCTCGAAGACCTGCGCGGCGCCGGGCGCGGTCAGGCCCAGGCCCCGGCGCAGGAGGAAGGCGGTCTCGGCGATGAGCTGCATGTCGCCGTACTCGATGCCGTTGTGGACCATCTTGACGAAGTGGCCCGCGGAGCCCGCGCCGCAGTACGCCACGCAGGGGCCGGAGGCGGAGCGGGCGGCCATGGCCTCCAGGTAGGGGCGAAGGGTCTCGAAGGCCGCATGGTCCCCGCCGGGCATGATGGCCGGGCCCTTCAGGGCGCCCTCCTCGCCGCCGGAGACGCCCATGCCCATGAAGGACCAGGCCCGTTCCGCTCCGATGCGCCGGTCGGTGTCGGTGAAGTGGCTGTTGCCGGCGTCCGCCAGCACGTCGCCGGCCTCCAGCAGGGGGTCCAGCTGGGCGATGACGGCGTCCACGGCGGGGCCGGCGTTCACCATGAGGAGGATCCTCCTGGGGCGCTCCAGGGAGGCCACGAAGGCCTCCGGCGTCTCCGCCACCGCGATGCCGGCCTCGGGGTGGTCCGCGGCCAGCTTCCGGCCCGCTTCGGGGTTGCGGTCGTAGCCGGCCACCGCGTAGCCGCGGCCGGCGAGGTTCCGGGCGAGGTTGGCGCCCATGACGCCCAGTCCGATGACGCCGATTTCGCTATTCATGGGTAACTCCTTGCAGATCTGTGACCACCGTCAGGCCCCGGAAGCCGCTGGCGGGCAGGGCGGGGTCCCCCTGTAGCAGCCTGCGCAGGGCCGGCGCCTTGGCGGCGCCCGACGCCATCAGGATGGCGACGGGGACGGCGGCCAGCAGGTCCCGGCCCAGGGTCATGCGGCCGGGGGGCGGCTTGGGGCTCGCGTCCACGGCGTGGACCCGGTCCGGGGGCCAGGGGCGGCCGGGAAAGAGGGACGCCGAATGGCCGTCCTCCCCCAGGCCCAGGAGCAGCACGTCCAGGCCCCCCCCGAAGTCCGCGTCCAGGGCCGCCTCCACCCGGCGGCAGGCCCCGGGCGCGGTCTCCCCGTCCAGGAACAGGGGCAGTTCCGCGGCCGGCGGATCGGCGGGGTCCAGGAAGCCCAGCCGGTAGGCCTCGCCCCGGTTGGAGTCCGGGTCGGAAAAGGGCACCCGCCGCTCGTCCACCCAGGTCAGGCGCACCTGGCGCCACCGGGGCCCCAGGGCCGCGCGGGCCAGCCCCAGCACCGCCGCGGCGCTGCCGCCCGAGACCCCCAGGCGCGGCCGGGGCAGGGCCTCCAGGGCCTCGCGCAGGAGGGCGGCGGCCTCCGGCAGGGGCGTTCCGGTGCGGACCACGTCAACCATGGGACCAGCCCCCTTCGCAGCCGTGGAAGAGCCGGTCCGCCTCGGCCGGCCCCCAGGTGCCCGCGGGATACTCCAGCAGCGGCTGGGCCCGGATGGTGTCCACGGCGCTCCAGGCGGCCTCCACCTCGTCGTTGCGCAGGAAGAGGGAGGGATCGCCGTTGATGGCGTCCAGGAGCAGGCGCTCGTAGGCCGGGGCGGTCTGCCCCCCGAACCGGTCGTGGTAATCGAAGGCCAGTTCCGCCGGCGTCATGACCATGCCGGGGCCGGGCACCTTCACGCCGAAGCCCAGGGCCATGGCCTCCCGGGGCTGCACGCTGAGCGTGAGGTGGTTGGGACGCAGCTGGCAGGCCATGCCCTCCACCGCGGGGGCCCCGGCGAAGGCGTCGAAGAGCTGGATGGGGGGCACCCTGAACTGCACCTTCACCTCAGTGAAGCGCTTGGGCATGCGCTTGCCGTGGCGCAGGAGGAACGGCACGCCTCCCCAGCGCCAGTTCGCCACTTCCGCGCGCAGGGCCACGAAGGTCTCGGCCTGCGAATCCGGCCCGACCCCCTCCTCCTGGAGGTAGCCCGGGACGGGGCGGCCGTCCGACTCGCCCGCGGTGTAGCGCGCCCTCACGGCGGGGTCGCCGTCGGGGAAGCGCAGGGCCTTGAGGGCGGCCACCTTCTGGTCCCGCAGGGTCTCGGGGTCCAGGGACGAGGGGGGCTCCATGGCGATCAGGGCGAGGATCTGGAGCATGTGGTTCTGCACCATGTCGCGCAGGGCGCCCACCGAGTCGTAGTAGCCGGCCCGGCCCTTCTCCACCCCCAGCTCCTCGGCCACCGTGATCTGCACCAGCTCGATGTGGCGGCGGTTCCACAGGGGCTCGAAGATCGCGTTGTTGAAGCGGAAGGCGAAGAGGTTCTGGACGGTTTCCTTGCCCAGGTAATGATCGATCCGGTAGATCTGCCCCTCCCGGGCCACCCGGTGGAGGGTCCCGTTCAGGGCCCGGGCCGAGGCGAGGTCGTGGCCGAAGGGCTTCTCGACGATCACCCGCCGCCAGGGATCGCCCTCGAGGAGGCCGGTCCGGCCCAGGTTCTCCAGCACCGGCACGAAGAGGTCCGGCTTCAGGGAGAGGTAGAAGATCCGGCCCGCCGGGGCGCCCCCGGCGAGTTCGGCCAGGCGCCTTTCGAGGGGCTGGAGGTCGGCCTCCGCGTCCCCCTGCACGTAGTGGACCCTTTCCGCGAAGGCGTCGAGGGCCGTCTGCTCACCGGGCGCGAGCCGCTCCCGGAGGGTGGCCCGGAACTCGCCGTCGGTGTAGGGCCTGCGGGCCGTGCCCACAAGCTGCAGGTTCGCGGCGCCCTTGGCCGCCAGGGCCAGGAGCGCCGGCACCAGTTTCCGCACCGCCAGGTCTCCGCTGGCCCCGAAGATGACGATCTGGACGAGCTGCTTCATGGCTTCGCTCCTAGGCCGGCACGGTGCCCTGCACCGTGAAGTCCTCACCCGGGTTGATGAACTTGTCCAGCTCGCTGCTCTGCTGGCGGTCGTGGAGCTGGCGGTAGCGCCCGCCCAGGGCCAGGAGCTCGTCGTGGCGGCCGCGCTCCACGATCTCGCCCCCCTCCACCACGAGGATCTGGTCGGCGGTCTCGATGGTGCTCAGGCGGTGGGCGATGACGAAGGTGGTGCGGCCCGTGCGCAGCCGGCGCAGGCCGTCGCGGATCATGGCCTCGCTCTCGCTGTCCAGGCTCGAGGTGGCCTCGTCCAGGATGAGGATCCGCGGGTCGGCCAGGATGGCCCGGGCGATGGCGACCCGCTGGCGCTGGCCGCCGGAGAGCTTGACGCCGCGCTCGCCGACGATGGTGTCGTAGCCTGCCTCGAAGCGCTCCACAAACTCGTCCACGTGGGCGATGGCGCCCACCGCCTCGATCTCCGCGCGCGATGCCCCCGGCTTGGCGAAGCCGATGTTGTCGGCCACGGTGCCGTCGAAGAGGAAGTTGTCCTGCATCACGACGCCCAGCTTCGAGCGGTAGTCCCGCAGGCGCACCGACATGACGTCCCGGCCGTCCACCAGGACCCGGCCCCGCTGGGGGTGGTTGAAGGCCATGAGGAGCCCGATGATGGTGCTCTTGCCCGAGCCGCTGGAACCCACCAGGGCCACGGTGGAGCCCGCGGGCACCTGGAAGGAGATGCCGCGCAGCACGGGGGTGTCCTTCTCGTACTCGAACCAGACGTCGTCCAGCTCCACCCGGCCCTCCATGGCGGGCAGGGGCGCCCGGGCCAGGTCCTCCTGGTCCTCGGTGGGCATGTCGAGGGTCTCCCGGATGCGGTCCAGGCCCGCGAAGGCCTCGCTCACCTGGGTGCCGATGTTGGCGATCTGCACCACGGGCGCGGCCAGCAGCCCCACGAAGAAGGTGTACATGATCAGGTCGCCCAGGGTCATGCGTCCCGCGAAGATCGCGTTGCCGCCCACCACCATGATGAGCACGCCCACCACCCCGATGATGGCCGTGGAGAAGGCCGAGATCGCGCTCATGCCGGTGATGGTGCCCGCCACGTTCCGGAAGAGCTTCTCGGCGCCCTCCGCGAAGATCCGCGACTCCCGGTCCTCGGCCACGTAGATCTTGAGGATCCGCACGCCGCCCACGGACTCGCCCAGCCGCCCCGTGATGTCGGCGGTGAGCTCGCTGCGCTTGCGGAAGAGCGGCCTGAGGTGGTTGAAGGCCAGGGCCATGGCGCCCCCGAAGACCGCCAGGAACACCAGGGTGGCCAGGGTGAGCTTCCAGTTCAGCCAGAACAGGACCCCCAGGGCCAGCACGGCCGTGAGAAGGCCCCCCGCCAGCTGGATGAGGCCCGTGCCCACCAGGTTGCGGATGCCCTCGGCGTCGTTCATGACCCGGGCGATGACGATGCCGCTCTTGGTGGTGTCGAAGTAGCGGATGGGAAGGCGCAGGATGTGGTCCTGAACCCGCTGGCGCATGTCCATGATGGCGCGCTGGGCGGCCACGGACACCACCTGGGAGTTGGCGTAGCCCGCCACCGCCTGCACCAGGGTGGCCGCGCCCGCCGCCAGGGCCAGGGGCAGGAGGAGGTGGCTGTTGTGCTTGCCGATCACTTCGTCGATCAGGTACTTGGTGCTCGCCGGAAGGACCAGGCCCGCGAGCCGGCTGACGACCATCAGGGCCAGGCCGATGGCCAGGGACTTCCGGTGGTGGTAGAGCAGTTCCCGCGCTTCCCTCCAGGCCCTGCGGGTGTTGATCTTGGTGGGGGTCTTCGGGTTCGCCATTCGGTTCTTTCAAGGAAGGTCACATTCCATGTAACCACGAACCAGAAGAGGGGGGAGGCGGAAGGAATTATGGATACCATGGTCGTTTCGCCTTCCCCGGGATCCCCCATGACCCTCAAGTCCCTCATCCGCACCATTCCCGACTACCCCAAGCCGGGGATCCAGTTCCGGGACGTCACGACCCTGATGAAGAACCCCGAGGGGTTCGGCCGCGCCATCGACCTCCTTGCGGAGCGGTACCGGGAGCAGGCCGTCCACCTCGTGGCGGGCATCGAGTCCCGGGGCTTCATCGTCGGCGCCGCCCTGGCCCACCACCTGGGCGCGGGCTTCGTGCCCATCCGCAAGAAGGGCAAGCTCCCCGGGCCCGTGATCCACGAGGACTACGCCCTGGAATACGGCACCGACCGCATCGAGATCCACGAGGACGCCATCGTCCCCGGGGAGCGGGTCCTGCTGGTGGACGACCTCATCGCCACGGGCGGCACCGCCGAGGCCGCCCTGAAGCTGATCGAAAGGCTGGGCGGGGTCGTCGTGGAGACCGCGTTCCTGGTGGATCTGCCCGACCTCGGAGGCCGCCGGCGCCTGGAGGCCATGGGCCACAAGGTCTTCACGCTTACGGAGTTCGAAGGGGACTGAAACAGGGATTTTTTCCTTCATCGCTTTTCCATCCCCGTCCCCCTCCCGTTCATTCCCGGCGAATTAAACGCTTAAATTGCCGGGGATGGACGGGGATGAAAAGCGATAAAAGAAACTATCTGTAGCTCCCTAGCCGCGCCAGGTTCATCACCGGCGCCCCGGCCTTGCGGGAGGCGTCCAGGTCCACCTGGAACTCGGCGACCCAGTCGTTGTCCCCGGCCTCGTCCACCAGCATCTGCTGGACCCGCCAGTCGGGGAGGACGTAGGTGTGGCGCAGGTTGCGGCCCTCGGAATCCAGGCGGGGGCCCTTGTGGTCCATGCGGTACGCTTCCGCCAGGGCCTTGAGGCGGTCGGGGGTCCACGCCTGGCCTTCGGCGTCGGCGGGCTCGCCGTACTCGGCCAGCAGGTTTGCCGCCTCCTCCCAGTCGCCCACCACCAGGCTCCTCATCCACGTGAAGATCCGGTTGCGCACGGCGGCGGTGAAGGCCTTGCGGTCCCTCGTGACGTCCAGGTCGGCCTCCTCGGCGCCGGGGGGGCGCAGCTCCGCGGCTTCCCCGGGGCGGTAGCTCCCGTCGCGCATCTTCTCCCACTCGTCCAGGAGGCTGGAGTCCACCTGGCGGAGCATGGCGCCCAGGTAGAGCTCCATCTCCCTCACTTCCTCGCTCTTGGCGGAATCGGGCACGGTCTGGGCCAGCACCTTGAACACGCTGTTCAGGTGGCGCAGGAGGAGGCCTTCCGAGCGCTGGATGTCGTACTCGCGCACGTAGTCGGAGAAGGAGCGGTAGTCCTCGAACATCTCCCGGGCGATGGACTTGGGGCGGATGTTCTCCTCGCCCACCCATGGGTGCTTGACGGCGAAGGCGTTGAAGGTGCCGTAGATGAAATCGCGCTGGGGCTTGGGGTACTCGAGCTTCTCCAGCTCGGCCATGCGCTCCTCGTACTCGATGCCGGCCATCTTCATCTCGGCCACGCGCCGGCCCTTGAGGCGGTCCAGCTGCTTGCGCAGGATGACCTCGGGGTTCTCCAGGATGGACTCCACCAGGGTGATGAGGTCCAGGGCGTACTCGGGGCTGTCCGGATCCAGGAGCGGGATCGTGTCGAGCAGGTAGAGGCTGAGGGTCTGGTTCATGGAGAAGTCGTCCTGCAGGTCCACGTTCACCCGCAGGTTGTGGCCCTCGCCCGTGAACTCCACGATCTTCCGGTCCAGCAGGGCGCGGAACAGCTGCCAGCCGCGCCTGAAATGGGCCGCCTTCGCGCGCTCGTTGTCGTGGCAGCCCCGGATGAGCCCGCGCATGGCGCCGCAGCCGTCCCCGCGGCGGCTCAGGACGTTGAGCAGCATGCCGTGGGTCACCTGGAACCGCGACACCAGGCGCTCCGGCTGGGCCGCCACGAGCCTCTCGAAGGTCTGCTTGTCCCAGTTCGTGAAGTTCCGCTCCGGCGGCAGGCGCCTGGTGTACTTCCGGCCGCCGGCGGCGGCCTTGGCGGCCAGCTTCATGTTCTCGATCCAGTGCTCGGGGGCCTGGGCCACCACCCAGCCCACGTCGTCGAAGCCCTTGCGCCCCGCCCGGCCCGAGATCTGGTGGAAGTCCCGCGCGCTCAGGATGCCCGTCTTCTGCCCGTCGTACTTGCACAGCTTGGTGAAGAGCACCGTGCGGATCGGCACGTTGATGCCGACCCCCAGGGTGTCCGTGCCGCAGATGACCTTCAGGAGGCCCTTCTGGGCCAGCTGCTCCACCAGGATGCGGTACTTGGGCAGGAGCCCCGCATGGTGCAGCCCGATGCCGTGGCGCAGCCAACGCTTGAGGTCCGGGCCGTAGGGGCTGTTGAACTTGAAGCCCTCCATCTCCTTCTGGATGGCGGCCTTCTCCTCCTTCGTGCAGAGGTTGATGCTGGTGAAGTCCTGGGCGCTGGTGGCCGCCTCCAGCTGGGTGAAGTGCACCAGGTAGATGGGCGCCTTGCCCTCCTCCACCAGGCGCTCCAGGGTGAGCGAGAGCGGGGATTCGGCGTAGGTGAAGCCCAGGGGCACCGGGCGGTCCGTGGATTTCACCGAGACCGTGGGGGTTCCCGTGAGCCGGGTCAGCTCCTCCTCGAAGAAGGCCGTGTCGCCCAGGGTGGCGGACATGAGCAGGAACCGGCACTGGGGCAGCGTGAGCAGCGGCACCTGCCACGCCACGCCCCGCTCCCGGTCGGCGTAGTAGTGGAACTCGTCCATGATCACGTCCCGCACGTCGGCGTCCGCGCCCTCGCGCAGGGCGATGTTGGCCAGGATCTCGGCGGTGCAGCAGAGGATCGGCGCGTCCCGGTTCACCGAGGCGTCGCCCGTGCTGAGCCCCACGTTCTCGGGCCCGAAGTCCCGGCACAGGGCCAGCCACTTCTCGTTGACCAGGGCCTTGATGGGGCAGGTGTAGATGGAGCGCCGCCCCTGGGCCAGGGCCTTGAAGTGCAGCGCCGCCGCCACCAGGGACTTGCCCGACCCCGTGGGCGTGTTGAGGATGACGTTCTTCCCCTCGAACAGTTCGAGGATGGCGGCCTCCTGGGCGGGGTAGAGGGTGAGGCGCCGGCCTTCCACGTACTCCAGGAACCGGCCGAGCAGTTCGTCGCTGCCGGCGCCGGCTGCCTGGGGGAGGAGGTCGTAGAGGGTCGTGTGCATGGGGATTCCGGGTGGGGGCGGTGGAGGGGGCCTTGTCCACCCTAGCCCATTTCCGGCTGGGCGGGTTCCGGTTCCGATCGGTTTTTTTTCGCCTTTGCGCGGAACCCGGCCCTGCGGCACTCTTGTTCTTTGCGGATCCTTGCCAGTTCCATAGCGCGATATCCAGAAAGGTGGAGGGACGGGCCCTGTGAAACCTTGGCAACCTGCTTCCGGGCAAGGTGCCAATTCCTGCCTGCGGCGCAAGCCGGGGGAAGATGGCGAGCTGCAGCGAGCTGACGAATCAGGGATTCCCCACGATCGGGCCGGAACGGCGGCGATCCTCCCACCCGGAGGACCCCATGAGCGACAACCACCTCGACAGCAACGTGCCCGGCAACCCGGCCTACCATTTCACGGTCGTGCCCCCGGGCACGGAGCCCGTGGCGGGCTGGGCCCGGAGGGCGGACCTCCTGGCCGGGGCCGGACCCGGCACCCAGTGCATCCACGCCGGCTCCCAGCCGGACCCCGCCTACGGGGCCGTGACGCCTCCCCTCTACCTCACCAGCACCTTCGCCTTCTCGGACATCGGCAGCAACGGCGGCTTCGACTACACCCGCAGCGGCAACCCCACCCGGGAGCGCCTGGAGACGGCCATCGCCACCCTGGAGGGGGGCTCGGGAGCCACCTGCACCAGCTCGGGCATGAGCGCGGTCCTCGTGGCCCTGAACCTCCTGGAGCACGGCAGCCACGTGCTCTGCACCGTGGACTGCTACGGCGGCACCTTCCGCACCCTGGAGCACGCCCGCAAGGTCTACGGCCTGGAGGTCACCTACCTGGACCTGGCCGACGCCGCGGCGGTGCGGGCGGCGCTGCGCCCCAACACCCGGATGATCTGGGTCGAGACCCCCTCCAACCCCCTCCTGCGCCTCTCGGACCTGGGCGCCCTGGCCGGAATCGCCGCGGGTGCGGGCGCGCTGCTGGTGGTGGACAACACCTTCCTCTCCCCCGTCCTCCAGCGGCCCTTCGACTTCGGGGCGGACCTGGTGGTGCACAGCACCACCAAGTACCTCAACGGCCACAGCGACGTGGTGGGCGGCGCCGTGGTGGCGGGCCCCGGCCGCGAGGCCCTGGCCCAGCGCATCGCCGCCATGAACAACCTCCTGGGCACCAGCCAGAGCCCCCACGACTGCTACCTGGTGCTGCGCGGCCTCAAGACCCTCCGGGTGCGCATGCTGGCCCACGAGGCGGGGGCCCTGGCCGTGGCCCAGGCGCTGGCCGCCCACCCCGCCGTGGCCTCCGTGAACTACCCCGGCCTGCCCACCCACCCCCAGCACGCCCTGGCCCGGGCCCAGCAGAAGGGCTTCGGCGCCATGCTCAGCTTCGAGCTGAAGGACGCCACCCCGGCCGCGGTGAACCGGGTCCTCCTGGCCCTGCACTGGTTCACCCTGGCCGAGAGCCTGGGCGGCGTGGAGAGCCTCGTGGCCCACCCCGCCAGCATGACCCACGCGTCCATGACCCCGGAGGCCCGCAGGAACGCCGGCATCGGCGACGGCCTCATCCGCCTCTCGGTGGGCATCGAGGATCCCGGGGACCTGGTGGAGGATCTCCGGCAGGCGCTTGGATAGACAAAGATAATTATAATAACTTTTAACCTCTTCTTCCGGTGGCAGGGCGCCTGCGCCGGGGAGGGGTGGCTAAAGTATTAAATAAATATTTTTTGGTGTGGCCAGAGTTGATTCAACATCCGTTGGATTGCGTTCCAAACGCTGGGGAATGTGTTGATTTAATGAACTCGCCATGGAAGGATCCTTCTACCCGAGGAGTGCCGGATGTCCAGGTCCACCGTTCTACGAGGAGCGGCCCTTTGCGGCCTTGCGCTGGTGCTGGCCGCCTTCCTGCCGCGCCTCCTCCTGGGACCGGCCCTCGAGGCGGTGCGGGTGGCGCGCCGCGACCTCGTGCGGACGCTGGTGCTCAACGGCCGGGTCCTGGCGCCCCGGCGCGTCTCCCTGGGGGCGCTGCAGGCCAGCGTCGTCTCCCGCAGGCTGGTGGAGGAGGGGGACCGGGTGGAGGCGGGGCAGGTGCTGGCGGAACTGGAGGACTCGGAGCAGCGGGCGGCGCTGGCCCAGGCCCAGGCGAGGCTGGACCAGCTCAAGGAGAGCGCGGCGCCCTCGGCCCGGGCGGCCCTGGACCAGGCCGACAGCGCCCTGGTGCAGGCGCGCCTGGCCTGGGAGCGGGGCCAGCGTCTGGCCCGGGACGGCATCCTCAGCGCCAGCCAGACCGATGAGCTCCGCAAGGCGTTCGAGACGGCCCTGGCGGGCCGGGAGGGGGCCCTGGCCCAGGCCCGCAGCGCCCAGGGCGGTGCCGACCTGCGCGCCGCGGTGGCCGCGGTGGACCTGGCCGGCGCCAAGCTGAGGCAGATGCGGGTCGCCGCCCCGGCCCGGGGCGTGGTGCTCACCCGCGCCGTGGAGGCGGGGGACCTGGTGCAGCCCGGCAAGGTGCTCTACACCCTGAGCCTCGACGAACCGCTCCAGCTCCTGGTGCAGCCCGACGAGAAGCACCTGGGCGCGCTCGCCCTGGGGCAGCAGGCCACGGCCAGCACCGACGCGCGGCCCCTGGAACGGTTCGGCGGGGAGGTCGCCTACATCGCCCCCGCCGTGGACGCCCAGCGCGGCACGGTCGATCTCAAGCTGAAGGTCCCCGCCCCGCCGGCCTTCCTCCGGCCGGACATGACCGTGTCCGTGGAGATCCGCCTGGGGCACCGCTCGGGAGCGGTGGTGCTGCCCCTGGCAGCGGTGCGCGACCTGCAGGTCGCGCCCTACGTTCTGGTGCGCCGCGGGGGGCGGGCCGAGAAGGTCCCGGTGGGGGTCGGCATGCGGGGGGAGACGGACGTGGAGATCCTGCAGGGGCTGAAGGAGGGGGAGGACGTCTTCCTCTCGCCCGCGGCCCGGCCCGGGGGGCGGTACCGCGCGGCCCTGCAGGCCCGCTGAGATGCCCTTCACCTGGACCGTCGCCGTGCGCTTCCTGCGGGAGGGGCGCGCCCAGACCCTGCTCATCCTCGCGGGGCTGGCCACGGGCGTGGGGGTCATCGTCTTCCTGTCGGCGCTGATCACGGGGCTGCAGGAGAGCCTCGTGGACCGGACCCTGGGCACCCAGGCCCACATCGTCCTGCGCCAGCCCGACGACGTGGCCCGGCCCCAGCTGGACCGCGGGGCCGGCCTGGTGCTGGACCGGATCCAGCGCCCGGAGCAGCGCCTGCGCTCCATCCTGGCCTGGCCCCAGAGCCTGGCCCTCCTGCGGGCCACGCCCGGGGTCACCGCGGCCTCGCCCACGGTCGCCGGGGCCGCCTTCGCCCTCAAGGGCGCCGCGAACCGCAGCGTGGCCCTGCGGGGCGTCGACCCGTCCTACCGGGCCATCCTCGACCTGGCGCCCCGCATCACCGAGGGCGCGTTCGACGTGGCCGGGACCAACGCGGTGGTGGGCACGGAGCTGGCCCACGAGCTGGGCCTGACCACCGGAGACAAGGTGCGCCTCCAGACCCCCGCGGGCCAGAACGAGGTGTTCACGGTGACGGGCATCTTCGACGTGGGCAACAAGGACCTGAACCTGAGGTGGGTCTTCCTGAGCCTGCGCAACGCGCAGACCCTCCTGGACCTGGCCGGCGGGGTGAGCACCCTGGAGGTGAAGGTGGACCGCCTCTTCGAGGCCGAGGCCATGGCCCAGAGGCTCGCGGCCCGCACGGGGCTCCAGGCCGACAGCTGGATGAAGCTCAACGCCCAGCTCCTGGTGGGGCTGCGAAGCCAGAACAGCAGCTCCTACATGATCCAGGTCTTCATCATCATCGCCGTGGTGCTCGGCATCGCCTCGGTGCTGGTGGTCTCCGTGGTCCAGAAGTCCCGGGAGATCGGCATTCTCAGGGCCTTCGGCACGTCCAGGGAGCAGGTCATGCGCATCTTCCTCCTGCAGGGCGGGCTGCTGGGCGGGGTGGGGGCGGTGCTGGGCATGGCGCTGGGCATCGTGCTGGGGCTCTTCTTCCAGACCCTCGCCACCAATCCCGACGGGAGCCCCACCTTCCCCGTGAACCTCACGCCGTGGCTGTTCCTGCGCACCGGGCTCATCGCCCTGGGCACGGGGCTCCTGGGGGCCTGGCTCCCGGCGCGGCGCGCGGCGCGCCTTGACCCCGCCGTGGCCATCCGCCATGACTAGCGTCATGCGCCTGCGGGGCGTCCGGAAATCCTACGGCGAAGCGGTCGTCACCGAGGTCCTGCACGGCATCGACCTGGCGCTGGAGCCCGGCGAGTTCACGGCGCTGGTGGGACCCTCGGGCAGCGGCAAGAGCACCCTGCTGAACCTCCTGGGACTCCTGGACCGGCCCACCTCCGGCTCCATCGAGGTGCTGGGGCGGGATGCCGGCGGCCTGGACGACGCGGCCCTGACCCGGCTCAGGGGCCGCTCCCTGGGGTTCGTCTTCCAGTTCCACCACCTCCTGCCGGCCTTCACGGCGCGGGAGAACATCCTCCTGCCCCTCCACGCGCAGCACGGCAGGGTGGATGCGGCCATGGAGGCCCGGGCCGGCGCGCTCCTGGAGCGCATGGGGATCGCGGACAAGGCCGGCCAGCTCACGTCGAGGCTCTCCGGCGGCCAGCAGCAGCGCGTGGCCATCGCCAGGGCCCTCATGCACGCGCCGAGCCTGGTGCTTGCCGACGAGCCCACCGGGAACCTCGACACCCGCGCCGGGGAGGAGGTCTTCGCCCTGATGCGGGAGCTGAACCGGGAGCAGGGCACCGCCTTCCTGATGGTGACCCACGACCCCGCCCTGGCGGACCGGTGTGACCGGATCATCGAACTGGTGGACGGCAGCATCACCCGGGAGCGATGAGCCGTAAATTCAATTATATGAGCCATATGTATATGTGCTCCATCGCGCCCCTGGCGCCAGGAAACTGATACCCTTTCACCTTCGGGGGCGGGGCTTGGGAGGCGACGGGCAGGAGCGGAGGCGATTCACGCGCATGAGCACGTCCGGGGGCCCCTACCAGGTGGTCTTCCACCTGCACGACCGCATGGTGGCCGGCGCGCGGCTCGCCAACATCAGCGCCGGCGGCTGCGGCCTGGAGATCCAGATGGTGGATGCCTGGGACCTGGACACGGGCTCCGTGCTGGAAAACCTCTGCATCCTCCACCCGGACCTTCCCTGCGTGCCCCTGCAGGGCACGGTGGTGCGCCTCCTGGGAAAGGTGCCCGGCAAGACCAGCGGCTACCTCCTGGCGGGGGTCGAGTTCACCATGATCACCCCCTTCGTCCAGGCCCTCATCGACGGCCACGTGGAACCGAATTAGGAAAGGAAGGCATGGCCTCGAAGGCACTGGATCACTTCAGAGCGGTTCTCGATCACCTGGACGGGGAGGACAGGCGGGATCAGCTGGAGTTCTTCAGCTGCGTGCTCGCGGCGGGGCCCGAGGTGGTGCTGGAGCTGGACGGGCGCCTGCCCGGGTCCCGGGCGCCCAGGGCCCTGCGGCAACTGGCCATGGAGGCAGCCTTCTACTTCCCCTGGCCGGACTGGCTGGAGATCCTCGCCCGCATCCTGCGCTATGAATCGGAACTGGCGATCTTCGAAACCGGCGCCCGGGCCCTGGGCCGCATCGGCACGCCCGGCGCCCTGGACGTCCTGAGGGAGCTCAACACCATGCGCCAGGGGGCGGACTTCAAGGAGATCCTGGCGGACGTGCTGACCCAGACGGATCCCCAGGAAGCCTTCGACCATTATCTGGGCCGGCTCCTGGAGGGGTCGGCCAATCCAGGCGCCGCCAACGAGGCCGCCCAGCGGCTGGCGGCGCTGGTGGCCGGCCCCAACCTCGAGGCCCTGCGCATGGTGGCCCAGCACCCGGATCTCCTGGTGTTCCGCCATGGCCTCCTCCTGCTGGCCATGATTCCCACCGCCGAGGCCGCGGAGGTCCTCGCCGACATCTTCGAGGACAGCCACCACGAGGTCCTGTCGGACCGGTTGCTCAAGGAGCGGGTGGCCCAGTTCCGGTCCCTGCAGGCGCCGGACGCCCGGGAGGCGGCCCTGGAGGCCCTCCGGGCCATGGAGGCCGGGGAGGCCCTGGACGCCCCGCCCCTGATCAAGGGCTTTCTCAAGGACATCCTCGCCGCCACGGAGGAAGGCGGCAAGCCGGGTGCCCTCGCGACGGTCTTCACCCAGGCGATGGAGGCCATGCACCAGCGGGCCCGCCGCCTGAGCTTCGCCGTGGATTGCTCGGCCGAGGGCCTGGCGTCGTACGTGAAAAAGGAACTCCTCGACGCGGACCGGATCCTGGACCTCCTGGTGATGGGCTACCAGGAACAGACGGGCAGGGAGGGGCTCGCCCGGGCCCTGGCCAAGCTCGTGCCCGCGGACGCGGGGAAGGTCCATCAGCTCATCCTGGGCGGCCCCGACGGCGCCCAGCGTGCCGCCGCCGTGGAAGTGCTGGGCGGCCGGGAGGAGGCCGCCCTCCTGCCGGTGCTGCTGCAGGCCTGCCGGGACCCGCTCACGGATATCGCGGACCGGGCCCTGTTCCACCTGGGGCGCCTGCCGGGGGCCCTCGAGCTGGCCCGTACCCTCCTGCACAGCCCCACGCCCCAGGACCTGTCCCTGGGCCTCCGGCTGACGGCCCAACGGAGGTTCCCCGAGCTGGTTCCGGACCTCCTGGAGCTGGTGCGGACCAGCACCCGGGAGGAGACCACCCTGCAGGTCATCGAGACCCTGGGCGCCGTGGGGGGAGGCCAGGTCGCCGCCCAGCTCCTGGAGATGCTCCATTCCGGCCAGAGCCTCCGGATCCAGACCATCGTGGGCGAGGCCCTGCTTGGCATGCGGGACCCCGAGGTGGCCCTGGCCCTCTGTGCCAAGGCCGACGCCATCAAGCTGCCGTTCCTGCACTGCATCGCCGTGGAGGCCCTGGGCGCGGCCCACGGCGCATCCGGGCCCGCGATGCCCGCGCAGAACGGCGCGATGCTCCTGCACCAGGTGCGCCGTTCCTGGATGGACCGCAACCCCTGGGCCCTCCGGCTGCGGGTGGTGAACGCCCTGGTGGAGGTCCGGATGGCGCATCCGGAGACCTGGTCGGCCCTGGCGGACCTCATCCGGGATACCCTCGCGGAGAAGCGTCCACCCGGGGCCTGGAGCCCCGATGCCCTGCACGCGGTGCAGGGGGCGGCCAAGGAGTTCATGCGGAGGGCCTCCGGGCGGGAGGAGGGCTGAACCTGGGCCTTACCTTGCCGTACGACCGCAGCTTGCGGTACAGGGTGGCGGAGCCGATGCCCAGCTGCAGGGCGGTGAGCCCCTGGTTGCCCCCGTTGGCCTCCAGGACCGCGAGGATGTAGTCGCGCTCGATGTCGGCCAGGGGCCTGGCGGGGCTGGCCACGAGGGGCGCCGCCACGGGCGGCCGAAGGTCCCCGGGCAGGGCGTCCAGCACGGTGCGGTCCGCCAGGGCCGCGGCGCGTTCCATGGTGTTCTCCAGTTCCCTCACGTTGCCGGGCCAGGGGTAGCGCAGGAGCTGCTCCTCCAGGGCGGGGGCCAGGGTCATCGCCGGAATGCGCAGGCGGGCCGAGGCTTCGGCCAGGAGCTGCCGGGCCAGGGGCAGGATGTCCTCCCGGCGCTCCCGCAGGGGCGGAACGTGCAGCTCCACCACGTTCAGGCGGTAGAAGAGGTCCTTGCGGAAGCGCCCCAGCCGGATGTCGGCGGCCAGGTCGGAATTGGTGGCCGCGATGACCCGCACGTCGATGGGGCGGGAGCGGTTCTCCCCCACCCTCCGCACCTCCCGTTCCTGGAGCACGCGCAGGAGCTTGACCTGCATGGCCGGCGAGATCTCGCCCACCTCGTCCAGGAGGATCGTGCCCCCGCCGGCGGACTCGAAGAGCCCGGCCCGGTCCGACACCGCGCCGGTGTAGGCGCCGCGGGCGTGGCCGAACAGCTCGCTCTCCAGGAGGGTCTCGGTGATGGCCCCGCAGTTCACGGGGATGAAGGGCCCCGCCGCGCGCCGGGAGGCACTGTGCACCAGGCGCGCGATGAGCTCCTTGCCGGTGCCGCTCTCGCCCGTGATGAGCACCGTCGATTCCACCGGGGCGATCCGCTGGGCCAGGTCCAGAAGCCGGCGCATGGGGGCGCTCTGGGCGACCATGGCCTCCGGCCCGGACGGGGCCTGGGGCTCCGGCCCCCAGTCCTCCCGGGAGCGCCCCTGGAACCGGCACCGGGGGGCGCCCTGGGCCGCGCACCGCTCCTCGCGCACCTCCACCTCCCGTCCAAGGCGCCGGCTCAGGTAGCCGCTGGCCAACCCGCAGATCACCCAGCACGCCGGAATCCGGCTCGGCCCCAGGTGGGCCAGGTGCTGCTCGGCCTCGAAGGAATCCAGCTCCAGGAACCGCGCCCCCGCCTGGGTGCCCTGGAGGAAGGCCGGAACCCCGGGTTCCATGCGGAACAGCCCCAGCAGGCCCGGCGTGAAGGGGTCTTCCACCGGCCCGGACCCCAGGCGCCACCCCTGGGCGTATCCCACGCGCGTGAGCAGGGCCCGGGCCTCCTCCAGCCCCGTCTGCTCCGCCAGTTCCTTCCTCAGCACCCCCAGCGTGCTGGCATCCAGGACGACCGCAGGTCTGCCCGCCAAGCGAACCAGACCCACCTCGGTGTCCACTTCCAACTGGTCATTAATATCAAGATGTTCCAAGCTCATCTGACCTCCTTCCCTCCCAAGGCCATTTCCTGCCTTGGGGGATGGAAAATAAATAAATAAAATAAGTAATTAAAATATGTTGGGATGTTGATCAGGTCGATAATGAATCGCCGGATTCCCATCATAGGTGAATGAAAGGGACAAAGCAAATTCGTTTGGCAGGAAAAGAACAATGCTTGTAAAAAAATTGCATTCAAGCCGCGCGTGGCTGGGGTCAGCCCAGGACCATAAATGGGCGGTCGAGCATTAGCTCGGTTTTTCCTGCTCTTGGTTCCAGGGTCCTAGAATCTTATAAAATAGGATCATGATTTCAATCTATCCTCTCCCGTGGTCATGCAGTTAAATGAACGAGTACTGCATCGTGCAAATACCTTGGAATAAGATCCAGGACCGGATGTGCTTTCTTCTGCCGTGCCCAGCGCCCCACCGTTTCACCTTTTCAAGGGAATCCCGCAAGCTGGTCCACTGCCCATTCGCACGGATGCTTCAAAAGACCGGATAAGACGCCGGGGCGCTGGGGTTTTGCAGAGGCGCTGAAAACCGGCACCCCCTCACCCTTTTTCCGATTCGGGCAGGGGGATGCGATTGCAGACTCCTTTTTCCCCTGTTCTGGCCGAATTGTGGCTGTATTATTCATCAAACAACCATGGATGAATGATATGTCAATTTCCGCACCGATGGCCGTATGCCTTTGCGTATCCTTGCATGCGGGAAGCTGGGCGCCGATCCCCCAGAACGTCTGGGACATGAAAGAGGATCCGGCCCAAGGAGTCAAGGGCGCCGTGGTGCTGGAGCGGCGCATGACGTTCACCGGCATGGCGGTCCAGCATCGGGTGAGGGTGCGGGTGCTCTCGGAAGCGGGGCGCGCTGCCGTCGCCTACCTGGGCCTCACGCCGGAATCCTGCGAACTGGAAGGACGCACCGTGCAGCGGGACGGTTCGGTGGTTCTGTATGACAAGGTAGGTGATTTCACAGGCAAGACCCTCAGTGAGGGGGGCGACGCGTACGTGCAGAAGGGACTGGTTCCGCCCGGGGTCACCCCGGATTGCGTGGTCGAAGTGCGCTGGGCGGAACTCGTCGGAGGGGGCGTGGGGCGCCAGCTGCCGACGAGCCTTGGCTATTCGGCGGAATGGAGGCTGGGCGGCCGGTACAAGGTCCTCGAGGACGTGGTGGAATTCGGCAGCGGCTACAAATGGAGCGCCACGGTGCTGCCGGGCCGGGGTGGTCCACAGCCTGAAGTCCGGAACTCGGGCCGGACCCGCACCTTCGTTTTCCGCGACCTGCCCGCCCGGGAGGAGGTGCCCTTCTCCCTGGCCCCCCTTGCCGATCGGCCGGTCGTGATGGCCTGGTACCAGCCGGAGCTGCTGGTGGGGCAGGCCCACGGCAACCTCGAGAACTACTGGCAGATGGCCGCCCGTAACTACTGGGAACAGCACTTCAAGGGCTGGATCAAGACCGGGAGGGCCTTCCGGGCCCTGGCCGAGGAATTGACCGCCGGCCTTCCCGCGGACCCGGCCGAAGCCGCCTCCCTCCTTCTGCGGCGCCTGGACCGGCGGATCCGCAATGTCAGCTTCCCGACCCTTGCCGAGAAATCCAGCCTGGACGTCGTGGCCATACAGGCCGACGACTACGATGCCCGGCACGACCTGGAGCAGATCGTCCGGCGCGGCGCCGCCACGGCCGAAGAAATGGGCTTCCTCTTCATCACCCTGCTGGAAAAGGCGGGCATCCACCCCCGGCTGGCGCTGGTGCAGGACAGGACCCGCAGCCTGCTCCGGCTGGCGGTGCCCAACGTCTTCCAGATGGACGACGTGCTGGTGGGGGTTCCGATGGCCGGGCGCGGCATCCTGTGGCTGGATCCCGGGCTGCGCTTCGCCGCGCCCGGACTGGTCCATCCCGATTACCAGGGCTGGGACGCCCTGCTGCTCGATACAGCCCGATGGCAGCCCGAAAAGGGCATGGTGCCCATCCAGCCGGCTGCCGTCAACGTCTCCAGGTACGCCTTCACCCATGCCTTCCCCGAGGATGCGTGGACGTTCCAGGTGAAGGCGGACTTCACCGGGTATCCGGAATACCGGCAGCGGCGGCGGTTCATGTCCCGGTCGCCGGAGGAACAGGCCAGGACCCTGAAGGAGGCCCTGGAGAAGATCCTCCCGGAGGCCACTGTGACCGCGGCCGTCCAGCACGCCTCCGACCCCGACGCCAATGTCACCTGGAGCGCGGAAGGCGCGCTGGACCGCCCAGGTCCGGGCAGTTTCCACTTCAACCCGTTCCCGGGCATGCCCAGCCCCCTGGCCCAGCCGGCATCCTGGCCGGAGCGGCGCACCGAGCCGGTCGTCCTTGAACACCTCGGGATCCAGGTGGCGACCAGCGAATTCGACCTGCCCGCCGGGTATCGCCTGGCCGCTACCGAGCCGTTCGTGCAGGAAAACAGCTTCGGCAAGGTCGGGTTCTGGGTTTCATCGGCCCCCCAGGGGGAAGCGACGCGGGTCAAGGCGGTATTCAAGGTGGAAGTCCTGCGCCCTTCGGCCCCGCCGGAGGCCTACCGGGAATTCAGGACCTTCATGGACTGGATCGACCAGGCCTGCGGGCGCCGGATCCTGCTGGAGCGGCCATGAGGCCCTGGCTGCTCCTGGGCTGCCTCCTCTTCCTGCCCCTTTCAGGGCAGGATCTTTCGGGGCTGCCGGAATGGGCCCGGGGCCCGGCTGCCGCCGCCCAGGCCGAGGTCCCGCCTGTCGGGGCCGGCGCCTGGGTGCTGTTGAAACGGTATGAGGTCGCCTACGCCGGCGAAGGTGAAATGCGGATCCGCAGCCTTCGCCTGGTGCGGATCCTGGGTGAACGGGGCCTGCCCGAAGGCACGTTCTCCCTGCAAAGCCTGGGCGGCAAGGCGCAGGAGGTGCGCCACCTCCGGGGCTGGAACCTCCGCCCGGACGGCGAAATGGTCCGCCTGTCCCGGGATGGCATCGCCGTGCAGGACAGCGATCCCGGTGATGGATTCAGCAGCGATCACGTCACCGTCGCCGAGATCGCGCGGGTGGCCCCGGGCAGCCTGGTGGCCTTCGAATCGGAAGAAGTGGCCCGGATGCCCATGGGCCCGTGCATGGGTTTCTACCTTCCGGAAGCGGAACCGGTGCGGCGCTTCGAGGTGGCCGTCGCCCGCCGCGGCGGCTTTTTCTCGGACCTCCGGGAGGTGGAGGTGCGTCTGCGGACGCGGCATTGGCAGGGCTGGGGCCTGGCCCAGGAAGCCCTTCCGGACGGTGGGGTGGCGGCCAGCGGCATCTCTGCCTTCCCAAGGGATGAGAGGGTCGCGCCCTACCGGAACAATGTCTGGCCTTCGGTGGAATTGACCTTCCTGGACGCCAACTTCGCCGGGGCCCCCTCCTGCCGGACCTGGGACACCTTGGCGAGCTGGATCCATGCCCGCTACCTGCCGGCCATCACTCCGTCCGGGAGGCTGCCCCTGAAGGGGCTGCCGCCCGGCGACGCCCTGGCCGCGGCCTACCGCTGGATGGCGAAGGAACTGGTGTACAAGGTGGTCTATCTGGCCCCGGAGCGGGGCTGGTTGCCGGAGCCGGGCCCAGAGGTGGTTCGCAAGCGGTATGGGGACTGCAAGGACCATGCGGCCTGCTTCCTGGGGGAGGCCGCCGGGCTCGGGTTCGAGCCCTTCCCTGTGCTGTGCCGCATAGGCCAGGGGGAGATCGAGGCCGGCCAGGAGCCCTTTCCCTACGTCTTCAACCATGCGATCGCGGCGCTGCGCCTGAAGACCTCCCTGGGCCTGGCCGCCGAGGTGACCACCGAGGCTGGTCGCTTCCTGCTGGTGGACGCCACCGACCGCACCTGCCCGTTCGGACTGCTCCCCGCGGATCACCGGGGCCGCCGGCTGCTCATCTGCACGCCCCAGGGAGCCGTATGGGTCACGGTCCCCGCCAGCGCCACGGTCCCGGAGCGGCTTGAGGTGGAACTCACGGGAACCGTCTCCGAGGGCGGGGCGGTGCGGGCGAAGGTGCGCCTCCGGGAGACCGGCAATGCCACAGGCCTGCGGGCCCACCGGCTGATGGCGGGCCTAGGGGCCCTGGAGCCGCTGCTGCTCTCCCAGGGCTTCCGCCTGCCTCCCGCGGGGCGCCTGAGCGAACTGGCCTCCAGCGACCCGCTGGACCTGGACCACCCCTTCGAGGTGACCTTCGTCCTCGACCATCCCAACGGCGCCACCCCGCGGGGATCCAGCCTGGTCCTGGTGGGCTGGGGCCTGCCGCCGGCGCCGGGGATCATCCAGAAGCCGGGGATCCCGCGCCGGTTGCCGGTGGCCGTGCGCGAGGCCATGGTCCGGAGCCTGCGCGCCACCTGGACCTTCCCCCATCCCGTCCGCCCTGCGCTGCCGGAGCGGCGCTCCGATTCGCCGTTCCGCACCGTAGCCTGGCGGGTCCTGGCCGAGGACCGCAGCGTCCGGGTGGAACTTGACGACGAACAGAAGGAGGCGCGCTTCGACGGGGATGCCCGGGCCGGGGCCGTCGCGGCCTGGAAGAAGGACCGGTCCCTGTTCCAGGCCCTGGCGGATCAGGGCCTGACCTTCATCCGGTGACGACGGGAATGGCGGAAGGCGAGGGATTCGAACCCCCGGTGGGCTCATCACCCACGCTCGTTTTCAAGACGAGAGCCATAAACCACTCGGCCAGCCTTCCATCCCAGAATCATGCCACGGCTCACCCGGGGCGTCCATTTGGGGCTCGGGCCTACGCGTTGGCCCGGTAGAGCCCCTCGATCACGTCCTTGAACGCCTCGTTCACCACCCGCCGCTTGAGCTTGAGCGACGGGGTCAGAAGGCCGCTTTCGGGGGTCAGCTCCTTCTCCAGGAGGGCGATCTTGCGCACGCGCTCGTAGGCGGGGAGCTGGGAGTTGGTGTGGTTCACGCGGGTCATGATCTTGGCGTAGACCTTGGGGTTGGCCAGCATCTCCGCGTCGTCCTTGAAGGGCAGCTGCTTGCGCTGGCACCAGTCCCTCAGGGCGGGGAAGTGGGGGACGATGAGGGCGGCCAGGTGGTTGCGGTGGTCGCCCACGACCACGGCCTGCTCGATGTAGGGGTCGTCCCTCAGGGCGTTCTCGATGGGCTGGGGGGCCACGTTCTTGCCGCCGTTGGTGACGATGATCTCCTTCTTGCGGTCGGTGATCTTCACGCGGCCCTGGGGGTCGATCTCGCCCACGTCGCCCGTGCAGAAGTAGCCTTCCGCGTCGAAGACCTCCCGGGTGGCCGCCTCGTCCTTCCAGTAGCCCTGCATGACGTTGGGGCCCTGGCAGAGGATCTCGCCGTCGGGGGCGAGCTTGAGGAAGGGCCGTCCGTTCCAGGACTTGAGGATGGGGTGGCCCACGTAGCCGGGCCGCACCCGGCCGATCTTGTTGAGGGTGAGGATGGGGCTGGTCTCCGTCAGGCCGTAGCCCTCGTAGATGGGCACGCCCATGGCCCAGAAGAATTCCATGATCGTGGGGTTGATGCCGGCGCCGCCGGTGACGCAGAAGCGTAGGCGCCCGCCGGTCTTGGCCCGGACCTTGGACAAAAGGATGCGGTCGGCGAGCCTCCAGGCCAGGTTGGTGAGGCCTCCGGGCTGCTTGTCGAAGTAGAGGTAGCGCACCACCCGGTGGCAGGTGGAGCGGGCCCAGCTGAACACCATGCGCTGGGCGAGGCCGCCCGAGGTCAGGGCGTCCCGCACCTTGGCGTAGATCTTCTCGAAGATCCGGGGCACGGCCATGAGGACGGCGGGCTGGACCTCCAGGAGGTTCTGGGGCAGGGAGATGAGGCTCTCGGCATAGTAGATGCCGATGCCCAGATGGAACATGGTGTAGTGGCCCGCGGTGCGCTCGAAGATGTGGGACAGGGGGAGCACGGACAGGCACCGGTCCCCGCGCTCGGGGCGCAAGGCCACGATGGCCACCTCCACCACGGCCTCGATGTTCGAGGCCAGGTTGCCCTGGGTCAGCATCGCCCCCTTGGGGTCGCCGGTGGTGCCGGAGGTGTAGATGAGGGTGAGGAGATCGCCGGGAACCCGCTGGGCGGCCCAGGCCCGCACTTCGGGACGGCGCGCGTCGAGGGCCTCGCCCTCGGCCATGAGGGTGTCCCAGGGCAGGCAGTCCAGGCCATGCGGCTCGGGCGGGACGCCGTCCAGGACCACCACGGTCTCCAGTTCGGGAAGCCTGTCCGCGGAGGCCTTGATCTTGTTGAACTGCGCGCCGTTGGACGTGAGGATCCAGCGGGAGCCGCTGTGCTGGAGGATGTAGGACGTCTGTTCCGCGGTGAGGGTGTGGTAGATGGGCACGCTCACCAGCCCCAGCAGCGAGCATGCGAAGTCCATGATGGCCCAGGCTGGGCGGTTGTCGCAGAGGATGCCGACCCGGTCCCCCTTGCGGAGACCCCGAGCCTCCATCGCCAGGCAGAGACGCTCGACTTTCGCCTGCAGTTCCTTGTGGGAGATGGGCTTGTAGGCTCCATCGACCTTGGAGGCCAGGGCATCGGGCAAGTCAAACTTCAGACTTTCATAAAACAGCTCTGCAATGGTCTGAACCAAAGGCGGGACTCCAGGGAAATGGCAATGCGCATGTTAGCAGATGCATTTCCGGGTTGCACTGAAGCGCCCCAAAGGCCCTGACACCCTTCCTAGCGTGGTGAAAAAACGGAGTCACCGAGGCCATGCGGGGCCGAGGCTGATGCCGTGGAAGGCGTCCCACACGGCCTTCTCCTCGGGTCCGCCCTCGCCGTACAGATCCCTGGCGGACGTGATGCAGGCCTCCCTGGCCTCCTTGTAGCCGCTGGTGGAGGTGAGGTAGTGGACCATGGCCCGGTTCCAGATCCGCCCCGCGCGGTCGTTGCCGAGGCCTTCCATCCCCTTGGGAAGGGCGCAGGTGTAGAAGTCGGATTTCGGGTTGGAACTGGCCCCCTGGCTCAGGAAGAAGAAGCACCGGTTCATCGGGCCCGAACCCTCGTGCACGTCCATGAACTGGAGCTCCGGTGACCAGGCGTCGGGGCTGGCGCCGTCCTTGCTGGGTTTGTACATGAAGCGCAGCGGCTGGGGATGGCTGGACCGGACCACCGACTCCCCGATGGTCCAGTTTCCGCCCCAGTTCCCGATGAGGTCGCCCGAGCCCCCGCGGGCGTAGAACTCGATGAGGGCCGCGTTGATGTCCGAGTTGGCTTCGTTGAGGCCGCCGCTCTCGCCGAAGTACTCGAGGTGCGCGGTGCTGGAGCAGAAGCCGTGGCTGAGCTCGTGCGCGACCACGTCCAGGGAGGCCAGGTTCTTGAAATAGCGGCCGTCGCCCAGGGTCACGCACATGCAGGTGTCGCCCCAGAACGCGTTGTCGTAGTCGCTGTCGTAGTGCACCCGCATGGTCACGGCCGTGCCCTTGTCGTCGAGGCCCTTGCGGCCCAGGATCCTGGCGAAGTAGTCCCAGGTGACCTGCAGGCCGTAGGCGGCGTCCACCGCCGTGGTCTCCCCGCTGGCGCCCGCCGTGACGCCCCCCTCGTAGTTGCGGCCGTCCCCCCAGGTGTTGGTGGTGCTCGTGAAGATCGTCCCGTCGTCGTCCCCGATCCTGTGGTCGAGGTTGATCGTCATGTTCCCCGTCCTGCCCCGGGTCCAGTCCCGCAGTTCGAAGCCGCCGCCCTTGGCCCGCACCGTGGTGTTGAGGGCCACGGTGCCGTTGTACTGGGAGATCCCGGTGCCGGTCGCGGCCCTGCCGGTGTGCAGGGAGGACCACCGCTTGAGGATGCCCGAGGTGCGGGCGTCCACCAGGAAATCCACGTGGGCCGTCTCCCTCGCGCCGTTCTCCACTTCCAGGTGGACGCGGTAGGCCAGGACATCCCCGGCGGCGAGCCTCGCCACCACCAGCTCGGTGGTGGGCGGGACCCGGCAGCGCCCCCTGGGGGCAAGCGCCGCCATGGCCACGGCCAGGGCCTCCGCCGGGGGCACGCCCGGGTTGGTGTCCAGGTCCAGGTCCTTCACGAAGGCGTCCGTGACCGACCGGGTCCGGGGGCCCGAGAGATGGAGGATGCCCTCGCCGCCGAAGACCTTGACGCCTTTGTAGTACTGGAGGATGCGGGCGTCGCGCCCCTGGGTGAGGGGGTCCGGCACGATGCTGCGGACCCGCACCGCGTCCTCCCGGCCCAGGCCCAGGCCGGGCTTGAGCTCCTGGATCAGCAGCTGCTCCGGGGAGCCGATGAAGGACGCCTCCTGGGCCGGAAGGGTGGAGCAGAGGGCGAGGGCGGCAAGGGTGAGGGGCGGTCGGGGCATGGATCCTCCAGGGCCCGGCGTGGGCCTGATGCGGGTTCCCGTGGATACGGACCCCGGACGGCCGGAGTAGGCTACGGGTTCGTTCCCGCCGGGGTGTGATTGAACGGAACGATAGTCTTCCGGTCTTGCATGTCAATAGAAGTCACGGTATTAGCTGGAAAAAAAATACTTATTCAAATTTAATGTCGAAATAGTATTAATTCCAGCGATGTTTCATTGCCTGCAACCCGGCCGTGGGCGGTGGCTTCGCGGCGACCCAGGATGGTACCTTGCCCGGGGCGTCCCCAACGGTTACGATGGAAAGCCACCTGGAGAGATGCCGGAGTGGCCGATCGGGCTCGCCTGCTAAGCGAGTGTATTGGGTAAACCAGTACCGGGGGTTCGAATCCCCCTCTCTCCGCCAGATAGACTGCTAAGCCCCTGCGAAATCAGGGGCTTAGCTTTTTCTGGCCGTGGGAGGCCGTGCGTCCGGAGGAGGGGCCAGCGGTGCCTCCCCCCGGCCCCATCCGGCGTGCGTCCACCCCTGGCGGGGGTTCCGGGGAAACCTACCACTTCCTTTCGTACCCGATGCCGACGAAAAGGTCGATGAAGGTGCCCAGGCCCCTGCCCGCCGAAGCCAGGACCTGCATCTGCTGGATGTTGAAGGCTCCCGCGCTGGCGTTGGTGTAGAGGCGGACCCGGCCGTCCTTGAACTTGACGGTGAGCTGCCCTTCGCCAAGCTCGTAGGCCTGAATGGCGGATTCTCCGGAACCGTCCGCGTACGGTGTCATCTTTCCTCCCGATGGGTCCCCTTTGCGAGGTGACTCGATCCTGCCCTTCCTGGGGCCGAAACCTCGCGGATTCCCCCGAACCGTCCATTTCCGGGGCCGAACGGGGGGTGGGCGCGGGCTTCGAGGCCGGGTCAGTCCGGGTCCGGGGATCCAGGAAGCCGGAGGGCGGCGCCCAGGCCTTTCCTTTCCCCGCGGTGCCGTTCTTTCGCCTGGGCGGAATCGTACAGCCGGGCGAGGAATTCCATGAGCACCCATTCCTGCGCACGCTGGTGGCTTCGGAGAAGGCGATTGAGGTGCATGTGGGAGAGGCTCGAAGCCAGGTCCTGGATCGTCCCCTGCAGCTGGCCCCGGGCCCCGGCCTCCCTCAGGGCCAGGAGCGCGGGGCTCACGGGATCCGCGGCGGGGCCTTCCGGCGCGGGGACCCGGGTCTCCAGGGCCTCCCTGAACCTTCTGAAGGTCTTCCCCGTCCCGGCCGCTCCCGGATCGCCGAATTCCTTCCGGAAGGCGATTCGTGAATTCACGGCCAGGGCCTTCCTGGCCTGGAGGTCCAGCCCGAGGCCGGTCCAGATCCGGTCGACCTCGGCCAGCCCCCTCTGCCACCGCGTCGCGTGGTCATCCCCCGCAAGGATGGAATCCAGTACCGCCTGGCTGTCCTCATGGAACCAGGCCTCCGCCAGGCGAAGGCCTTCGGGTCCTCCGTAGCGGGCCTGTTCCGGCTCGTAGGTGTCGACCTGGACCTTCCAGAGCAGCCCCTGGCCCCGGAGCCGCTCGAGGTGCTCCGAAAGGCGCGGCAGCCATTCGCCGAGCAGAAGGCCCGGAGCCCCATGGAACCGCAACCTGAGGTGATCGCCCGGGTCCCCGTATCGCAGGAAGAACCACTGGTCCCACCACCCCTCCTCCTTCGCCGCGCGAAACGCCGGGGCGAGCTCGGCCAGGATCCGGTCGGCCGCGGCATGCCCGCAGTAGACCTTCAGGAAGAGCCATTCGGACCCCGGCAGGAAGGAGCGGACCTGGGGCGCCTCGAGCGACTGCAGGAGGCGGGCGGGGCTGGGCGGCGGCGGCGGCTCGGATTCGAACGGGACCACCAGCTCGTGGGCGAAGGTTCCCTCGGGCGCCGACGCCAGTCCCTGGCCGAAGGGGGGAAAGCACTCCGTGAGGGTGAAGGCCTCCCGCCCCGCGACCAGGTGGCAGAGCGTCTCCACCCAGAGCTCCTGGTCGAGGTCGAAGGGGAGGGCGTTGTCCGCGTCGGCGAGCACCACGTGCCGGGGAAGGCCGCGCTGCCTGCGCAGGCGCCCGAAGGCTTCGCAGGCGCTCCGGGAGGCTCCGGCCAAAGCGGCCCGCAGTTCAGGGCCCGACAGCCGCCACCGCGCCTTGCTCAGCACGTGGCGCCCGCAGGTCACCCTGGGCAGGAACGGCAGGTCCGCCAGGGTGCCCCATGACCACCCTCCCGGCGGACATTCCTGGTCCTGGAGGTGCGCCAGGAACCGGTAGGCGGGGGGGCCGAGCCTGAAATTGTGGGCGGTGGAGAGGCGGGGAATCACTTCCTTGCCCAGTCTCGCCGACGCCAGCACCGCGCGGTCGGAAACGACCCGCACCCGCAGGTCCGAAAGCAGGATGGCATGGGACCAGGGGACGCCTGGGGTCGCGAGGACCGGAATCTCGAACGGCCTCAACCGGGGGCGGACCAGGACATTGCCCAGGCGGCCGCCGGGGTTGTGGACCACTTCGGCGAAGACCGCGTCCGGCCTGAGCGCCTCCTCCCGGCGAAGGTCCTCCACCAGCGCGGCCTCGAGTCCGGGTTCGCCGGGGGCGAAACGCCCCAGCAACCGCGCCGAGCTGGGCCCCGAATAGCCTTCCATGAAGAACTGGAAATCCCCCCCGTCCAGCGCGTCCATGGAGGAGGCGGCCAGGACGGCCATGGCGGCGAAGGAGGCCGGCAGGGCCGGAAGGTCCCCCGGCGCCAAGGCGTCCAGGTCCTCCGGGCCCAGGTCCAGGACCCGGGCCCCGTCCAGCCGCTGCAGCCGGCCCGCGAGGAACCGGTCCCTTTCGGGATAGGGGGGAGGCGACGGGCCTTCCCCGGTGGGGATCCCGAGCCCCTCGAGCAGGGGGGAGGCCACCGGGACCTCCCCGTCGAAGCCGATGCCCGACTCCTCGTCCAGGACCTCCAGGAGTGGAACCCACCGATCCCCATAGCGCTCCCGGAAGGCGCTCCGGAACCGCGCCATGGGGCCTCCGGTCCTTGCGGGCGTCACCCGGCGGAGGGTGTCGATCCCCGCCTCCAGCGCGGCGCGGACCGCCCCCGAGAGCATGAGGCCCGGCGCGGGGCGGAACACGTCGACCTGCAGGGGATCCCGCAGGTCCGGCAGTCCGAGCTCCTCCAGCGGCGCCACCACCTGCCGGTACCCTTCCGGGTGGCTCCCGACGGGTGTCCGGCCCAGCTCTCCGATCCCGTTCCGGACCGCCTCCAGGGCGGCCTTCCAGGGGCCGGGCCGGGGACCCTCCCCGGACCGCTCCAACAGCCGGTCGATGGGATCGCCCTGGGTGAGGGGGGGCTGCAGATCCCCGGCCAGGACCTGGGATTCGGCCAGGAGATCCAGGTACGCCCTGGCTTCGTCTTCCCGGGTTCCCATGAAACGGGCCAGCTCCCCGGCCAGCTCCCCGAGCCGGGCGCCCGTGCCGGAACGGTCGATCACCCACCGCAGCGGGCGGGTCTGTTCGACCGCCTCGAGGTGGTAGGCGGCCCCCCTGCCGCCCTCGTGCGAGACCTTCAGATACCGGTACCAGCCCCCGAAGGGGTGCAGGGTCGTGTTGGGCCGGTAGCTTGCGGACGCGACGGCCTGCGGCATGTCCTCCAGAAGGGCCTGCAGCCGCCCCACCACCCCCCAATCCAGCCGCGCATGGCGCCTTGCCTCCTCCCATGGCCCCAGGGCCAGGGAATTGCCATCGCCCCACCCGCCGAGGGAGACGGACGCGAATAGACCGAAGGGCGTGCATCGGGAGGCCATGCGGGCCAGGTACTTCACCAGGCCATGGTCGAGGTTCCGGGCCTCCTTGCTCCGCAGGCCGCCGTCGGCCCAGGCCTGGATCCGGGATGAAAGGTCCGGCGACGCGACCGCCAAGGCTTCCAGGACGGCGTTCTTCTCCAGGCTCGACCGCATCCTCCGGCGGAGGGCCTCACGCGCCTCCTCCCCGTCCCCGGAGGACGGGCCGTCCTGCGCCCAGGCCTGAAGCACCTCGAGGGGCAGGGCGGGGCTCCGGAGCAGGAACCGGGTTGAAGCATGGCAAAGGACGGGTGGGCGCATGGTCGGTCTTCCCAGGATCGGAATGGGATTCCAGGTGGCCACGGCCTGGCCGTGAAGCCATTGAATTCGCGTGAACGGTGTTTTTTTTGCGCCCAACCGTTCGGCCGTGGTTTACATTCCGTTCATGGGAATTTCTATAAAGCCGGGTGGGTGGGAGGTTACACCAAGGCTGCGTCCGGTGACGCGACCTTGGAGTTCGCATGACCAGCCCATTCCCCTTCCGGAAGGAATCCCTCCAGCCCGCCAGCTCCGCAAGCGGAAGCCAGGCCGGCAGGTCCCCCTTGAAGCAGGACACCCGGGGGGGGCGCTCGGCGAATAACCATGGAGAGGCCAGCATCACCATCACCACGACCCTCACCCACACCGATTGGCTGGACTGAGCCCATCGGGCCCGCGGACCTGATCCCCTATGGATTCGGGGCCGCGGGGGCCGGCCGGATCGCCTACTTCCCGATGTGGAAGAGCAGGGTTTCCATCCTGGCCTGCTACCTCCTTTGGGTCCTCGCCGTTCTCGTCGGACACGGCCTGAACGGAAGGCTCGGCAATCCCTGGTTGTGGGGGAACGCGGTCATCTCCCCCTTCACGCACGTCGTGACGTTCGTTTTCCTCGCTCCCCTGCCGTGGCTCCTGACGCAGCGGTTCCGGACTCCCTGGGCCTTCATCCTGGGGCTTCTGCTCTCCCTTGCCGGTTGCGAACTGGTGGCCGCGGCGCTCCCGTTCCCTGATGCCTGGATGCTCGCCAATGGCCGATTCGATTTCAATTTCCGCAAGGTGGTCCTCCTCTACACGTCCCTGGTGGGGCCGGCCCTGATGGTCGTGGGAGGTCTCATCGCCGCCCGGGCCCGTTCCGAAGAACTTCGAGAAGCCTCGATGACCGAAGCCCAGATCGCCAAGACGCGGCTCCTCCAGAGCCAGATCCATCCCCATGTGCTTTTCAACGCACTGAACGGGTTGGCGGAGCTGGTCCACAAGGATCCCGTGTCGGCGGAGCGGGCCATCCATCACCTTTCGGACCTCCTGCGGCGGATCCTGCGGGCCTCGGAACAGGCGACCTTCCCCCTTGGCGAGGAGCGCAGCCTCGTGACGGACTATCTGGCCATCGAATCCATGCGCCTGGGAAGCCGGCTCCGGGTGGCCTGGGAGTGGGACGACCGCCTGGATACCCTGGAAATCCCGCCCCTCCTTCTGCAACCGCTCGTGGAGAACGCCATCAAGCACGGGATTTCCCCGAGTCTCGAGGGCGGCGACCTGATCGTCCGGGCGCAGGGGGCGGACGGCCTGGTCACCTTCCAGATCTGGAATTCCGGTGAGCCCTTCCTCCTGAAACGGCAAAGCCAGGGCGTCGGCGTGAAGAACCTCAGGGCCCGCCTGGCGCTTGCCTACGGGGACGAGGCGCAGTTCTCGCTGGGAGCCTCCGAAGGCGGCACCCTCGCCCGGATCGAACTTAAAATCCTCTAGGGGTCTCTACCCATGCGACGTCTGAATGCCTTGGTCGTGGATGATGAACCTTTGGCCCGGGAACGAATGACGCGGCTCCTCGAGGAGGCCGGCTGCGAAGTGGTCGGCAACCTCGGGAATGGCCTGGCCCTCCTGGAGTGGCTCCAGGGGCCCGCCGAGGCTGACGTGATCTTCCTCGACATCCAGATGCCGGGACCCAATTGCATGGAGGTCCTGGCCGACGCGCGGAATCCCCCCCCGGTCGTATTCGTGACGGCCTTTTCGGAATACGCGGTCCGGGCCTTCGAACTCTCGGCGGTGGACTACCTCCTGAAGCCCGTTTTCGAGGAACGCCTGTTCAAGTGCCTCCAGCGGGTCCGGGAGCGCCTGGTCCGGCGCCTCAGCCCCTCCGAATTGCGCAACCTTCTCCCCACGCTCCCGCGGTTTCCGATCCTTGCGGGGGAAGGGGAGATCTTCATGGAATTGAGCCACGTGACCCATTTCGAGCTCAGCCAGGACCGGGTCTGGGCGTTCCGGGGCCTGAACAGGTACCTGACCCGCTGGACCACGCTTTCCGATGTGGAGGACGCGTTCCCCGAGGAAGGCATGCTGCGCATCCAGCGCCACATCCTCCTGCGCCCCGAAATGGTCAGGGGGTTCCGGCCCCTGGCCACGGGAAGGATCAAGGTGCTGGTCGCGCCCCGGGTGGAACTGACCGTCAGCCGGGCCATGACGCCGACGACCCGGAAACGGATCGACCCGGCCACGAAGTGACCTTCGGTCCGGGCCTTGAAAAAATTAAGGGCCGCTTGTGGATTGCCGATAATCAGCACAAAGCCCTTCTCCGGAGCCTTCCATGGCCAAGCGTGGTCTGGCGTTGAAGTTCTTCCTTCCCGTCGGCGGCGCCCTGGCCCTGGTGGTGGGGGTGGTGGTGCTCTTCATCGGGTCCCTCCAGACCCGGAGGGCGGAGCAGGCCTTCCGGGAGCACCTCACCTCCCTGGCCACCACCTCCCGGTCCATGATGCATTCGGAGGCGGAGGACTACTGCCGCTCCCGGGGCATGAAGTTCCACCGGGTCATCGTGGGGGACAAGGCCGAGGCCGGGGAGGAGGGCGCCTACGAGCAGAGCGTCCTGCGGTCCTTCGGGGGCGACGCGAAGCTGGAGTCGATGGCCCGGGAGTTCACGGACGGCGAAGGCAGACCCAACCTCGTGGCCTTCGCCCCGGCCCGGATCGCCGAATCCTGCGTGACCTGCCACCAGGCCTTCGGCATCGACCGGTTCAAGGGAAGCAAGGTGGGGGACCTGGTGGCGGCCTTCGGGGTCTCCGTCTCCATGGAGCCCCTGCGCCGGGAGGTGCGCAACCTCAGGATCCTGTGCCTGGGGGCTGGGCTCCTGGTGCTCGCGGCGATCAGCGCCCTGATCACCTACTTCGTCCGGCGGGTCATCCTGGCCCCCCTGGCTGAACTGTCCGGGTCGATCCTGAGGATCGCCCAGGGGGATCTCACCGTCCGCACCGAGGTGCGCAGCGACGACGAGATCGGCCAGCTGGGGTCGGCCTTCAACGGGATGGTCCACGACCTCAACGGGGCGCTGCTCAGGGTGGAGAAGGCCTCGGAACAGGTGGCCTCGGGCAGCACCGAACTCGCGGCCAGCGCCGACGAGATGGTCCGGACGGTGGACGACGCGGCCCGGGGGGGCGAGGCCCTGCGGGAGGCCGGACAGCAGGTGATGACGGCCCTGCAGCGCCTCATGGGCAACGTCCAGGCCATGGACGAGCACACCCGGCGCACGGTGGCGGAGACCGGCGTCGCGGTGCGGGACACGGACCAGGGCGCCATTGCCGGCCAGGGCGCGGCACAAGGGATGCAGCAGATCGAACAGGCCACCTCCCGCATCAACCAGGCCATCCGGGTCATCCAGGACATCGCCCGGCAGACCAACCTGCTTTCGCTCAACGCCGCCATCGAGGCCGCCAAGGCCGGGGCCCAGGGCAAGGGCTTCGCCGTGGTGGCCGAGGAGGTCCGCAAGCTGGCCGAACGCAGCGCCCTGGCCGCCCGGGAGATCGAGGAGATCATCGGCCAGACCCAGGACGCCGTGAAGGGCGGGGTGCAGAGCGTCGCCACCACCCTGGAGCGCCTGGACGACATCCGGAGCCGCATCTCCGAGGTGTCCGGCAGCATCCGCGGCATCGAGGGCCTCGCCCGGGAACAGGGGCAGACCGGGGTGGAGGTGAAGGGCCTGATGGAGCACACCTCCACCCGCCTGGAGCAGAACGCCGCGGCCACCGCGGAGCTGTCGGCCACCGTCCACGAGATCACCCGGACCGCCGAGGAACTCTCCGGGGTCGCGGAGGAGATGAAGGACCTGGTGCAGAAGTTCAGGCTATAGGACGTCCAGGTACCGGGTCGGGCCGGCCTCCATTCCGCCCTCGGGCACCCACGCGAAGGCGTCGGCCTGGGCCAGGCGCACCAGGTCCGCGGAGCCCTTGCTTTCCAGGGGATGGAGTTCCTTCCCGTCGCGCCGGCAGGGCTGGAGCAGGGGCCGGTCCCCGGGGTTGCGCACGGCGGCGGCCAGGCGCCCCTCCTTCCACGGGTCGGGGGCGCGCCGGCCCTGGATCCCCGCCATGGCCACGGGCAGGAAGAGCAGGGCGTTCATGTAGGAGGACACCGGGTTGCCGGGGAGGCCCAGGATCACCCGCCCGTCCAGGAGGGCCGTGAGCATGGGCTTGCCGGGCTTGAGGCGGATCTTGTGGAAGAGGATGCGGGCGCCCAGGTCCTCCAGGACCCGGGGGAGGTGGTCCTTGTCCCCGGCCGACACGCCGCCGGAGGTGACCAGTATCTGCAGGGAGCCCAGGCCCTGGAGGAAGTCCCGCACGGCCTCGGGGCGGTCCGGGAGGGGGGGGAGCCGGACCACGTCGGCGCCCAGGGCGTGGGCCAGTGCCTCCAGCATGGGCCCGTTGCTGTCCCGGATCTGGTGGGGGGCGGGGCGGTCGGTGAGCTCGTCGCCGGTGGGGACGATCCCCACGCGGACCCGCGCGAGGGGGGGCGCCGGCATACCCACCTGGGCCAGGAGACCCGCCCGGCCCGCTCCCGCCGCGGCGCCGGCGGCCAGAAGCAGGTCCCCCTTCCGGGCCTGGGAGCCCCGGGGGCGCACATTGGACCCGGGCGGGGGGGGCGCCGCCGGGGTCAGGCCCTCGGGCCCCTGGACGAGGTCCTCCACGGGCACCACGGCGTCGGCCCCGGGGGGCAGGGCGGCCCCGGTCATGATGCGCACGCAGGTGCCGGGTTCCACCCGGAAGGCCGCGGGGTCGTCCCCGGCGAAGAGGGTGCCCAGGACCCGGCGGGGCGCGGCGAGGTCCCGGCTGCTCAGGGCGGCTCCGTCCATGGAGCTCAGGTCCAGGGCCGGATCGTCCCGGTCGGCGCGGATTTCCGGGGTTTCCGGGGGAGGAAAGGCGGCGGCCAGGATCCGGAGGGCATCTTCAAGGGGGAGGAGGGGGGCGGCGCACATGGTATATATCGTAGTCGAGGGGGATTGGGATAGGAGCATGACAACGACGGTCGTGAATGACGCCTCCCCTGGCGGGGGCTCGTGCCTTACTCTCGAAGGGGCCTACGACCAGGTCCGCTCCAAGTTCCTCTTCCACCACCCCGACGGCGACACCGCGCTGCTCGACCGGGCCTTCAAGGTCGGCAAGAAGATGCACGCCACCCAGAAGCGCAAGAGCGGCGAGCCCTACTTCTTCCACCCCCTTGCCGTGGCGGACTCCCTGGCGGAGTGGCGCCTGGACGCGGTGAGCGTGGCCTGCGCCATCCTCCACGACACGGTGGAGGACACCCTCATGACCATCGAGGAGGTCCGCAAGCAGTTCGGGGAGGAGGTGGCCGACATCGTCGACGGCCTCACCAAGATGAGCAAGCTCAGCTTCACGGACCGCACGCTGCTCAACGCCGAGAACGTGCGCAAGCTCCTGGTGGCCATGGGCAAGGACGTGCGCGTGCTGCTGGTCAAGCTCGCCGACCGGCTCCACAACATGCGCACCCTGGCCTCCATGCGGGAGGAGAAGCGCCGCCGCATCGCCCGGGAGACCCTGGAGCTCTACGCGCCGCTGGCCAACCGCCTGGGCATGGGCACCGTGCGCGCCGAGCTGGAGGACCTGGCATTTGCCAACCTCGAGCCCGAGCGGTTCGCGGAGATGCGCAAGGTCATCGACCAGAAGCGCAGCAAGAGCGCGCCCATGGTGGAGGAGATCAAGAAGACGCTCCAGTCCGCCCTGCGGGCGCAGGGCATCCACGCCGAGATCCTCTACCGGGAGAAGCACCTCTACGGCATCTGGAAGAAGATGGGACTCCAGGAGAAGAGCCTGGACGACATCCACGACTGGCTCGCCTACCGCATCCTCTGCCCCGACCGGGCCTCATGCTACACGGCCATGGGCCTGGTGCACGCCCTCTACAAGCCCATCCCGGGCCGGTTCAAGGACTACATCAGCCTGCCCAAGGACAACGGCTACCAGAGCATCCACACCAGCGTGCTCATGCCCGGCGGGGACTCCTTCGAGGTGCAGTTCCGCACCCAGGACATGGACGACCACGCCGAGGCCGGCATCGCCGCCCACTGGACCTACAAGGAAGGCAAGATCGCCAACAAGCAGGAGATCAACCAGGCCTCCTTCCTGCGGCGGATGGTGGAGCTGCACCAGGAGTCCCGGGACAGCCGGGACCTGGTGGCCAACCTCAAGGGCGAGCTCAGCTTCCAGCGCATCCAGGTGTTCACGCCCAAGGGCGACCTGCGCAGCCTGCCGGAGAACTCCACCCCCATCGACTTCGCCTACTCCATCCACACCGAGGTGGGCCACCACTGCGTGGGCGCCAAGGTCAACGGGCGCATGGTGCCGCTGCGCCACCCCCTCCAGAACGGCGACCGCGTGGAGATCTTCACGAGGGCCGACCACAAGCCCAGCCGCGACTGGCTGAGCGTGGTGGTGTCGGCCGGGGCCAAGGCCAAGATCCAGACCTACATCCGCGAGGAGGAGCGGGCCCACGCGATCCTGATCGGCAAGGAGCGCCTGGACCGGGAGGCCCGCACCCTGGGCATCCGCCTGGACGCGCCCGAGTCCCACGTGGCCCTGGAGGCCCGGCTCAAGGAGCTCAAGATCCCCTCCTGGGACGCCTTCTACGCCCAGGTGGGCTTCAACCGCATCACCTGCCGCAAGCTCCTGGAGCCCCTGGTGCCCGAGGCGTCCAAGGCCGCCAAGGAGGAGAAGCCGCCCGAGGTCTTCCACGACACGGTGCTGGTGGACGACAACGTGGGGATCCTCTATTCCCTGGCGGTGTGCTGCAAACCCATCTGGGGCGACGAGATCGTCGGCTACACCACGAGGGGCCGCGGCATCTCCATCCACCGGGCCAACTGCCCCCACCTCAGCTCGTCGGCCCCCAATCCGGAGCGCCTGGTGAGCGTGGCCTGGGGCAAGGCCTCCAAGGGGCTCTTCAACACCGAGCTGGTGGTGACCACCGAGGACCGCCCCGGCATGGTGGCCTCCATCTCCAACGCCATCCAGAAGGCCGGCCACAACATGCAGCGGTTCAGCGGGTCCAGCTCCGAGGAGGGCGGCGGGGTCTTCTACATCGCCCTGAGGGTGAAGGACCGCAACCACATCGTCGAGCTCATGGGCACGATCCGGAAGCTCAAGGGCGTCTTCACCGTCGATCGCGTCAGGGGGTCCTATTTTGGAACCATCAAATAGATGGGTCCCGCCCCCCGGGGGCGAGCCCGTGGCCTGGACCCGGGTGGAGGAGAGCCTGCGCATCGCCCAGCGCTGGCCGAACCCCTTCAAGCTGTCCCCGAGGACGCCCGAGAACCCCCGGCGCGCCGCGGTGGCGGTGCTGCTCTGGGGGGACGCCCGGGGCGCCCGGGAGGTGGTGCTGGTGCAGCGGGGCTCCACCGCGCCCCAGCACGCCGGGGAGCTGGCCTTCCCCGGGGGCATGGCCGAGCCCGGGGACCGGGACCTCACCGCCACGGCCCGCCGCGAACTGGAGGAGGAGCTGGGGGTGAAGGACGGCCTGTGGGAGATGGGGTGCTTCCCCGACGGGGTGGCCAAGGCCCACACCCGGTTCACGCCGCTCTTCCTGCGCTGGGAGGACCCGGAGCCCCGGTTCACGCTCAGCTCGGAGATCCAGGCCGTCCTGCGCCTGCCCCTGGAGCCCCTGATGAGCGCCCCGTGGGGGATGCAGCGCCTTGAGCTGCGGGGCACGGCCCTGGACATCCCCCGGCTGGAACTGCCCACGGCGCCCCTCTGGGGGGCCACCGCCTTCGTCCTCAAGGCCTGGCTGGACGTGCTGCGCAACACCTGACGGGCTGATACCCTGTTGTCCTGGCCCAGAGCCTGCGCCCTCCCACCTCCCGAACCCACAGGTCCCCCCGTGAAATTCCTCAGCAGCCACGTGATCCAGTTCCTCATCATGGGCGTCGGGGTCTCCGTGATCCTGGGCCTGCTCACGCCCACGTCCCGGCCCGAGCGCACCCGCCAGAGCATCCTGAAGTACGCCGGGGGCCTCCTGGGCATCGGCCTCATCCTCGCGTGGGTGATGTACGTCCTGCCCCAGCATCCCATCAGGTTCTAGGGCATGGAACAGTCGCTCCTGGGATTTCGCACGAGCCTGGCGAACCACGCCAGCGGCCTGTACGGCCGGGCCGCGCGGGCCTTCCCCCCCCTGGGGGAGGCGGGATCCTTCATCCGCGAAGTCCTGCGGAAGTACCACCATGACGACTGCCTCTCCTATGCGGCCAGCCTCAGCTTCTTCCTCACCATCTCGCTGATCCCGCTGACGACGCTGTTCTTCAAGCTGCTCGTGCTGATGCTGGGCAGCGGGGCCTACAGCGCCTCCCTGCAGCGGGCCATCGGGACCATGTATCCCTACCTGCCCCAGGGCTTCATCAGCGACAGCATCGCCCACAGCCGGAAGATCGGCGGCATCGGCCTGAGCTGGGTGGTGCTCCTCGTCGGCGCGCACTGGGGCGTGAACCAGCTGGACCGCTCCCTGTCCCACATCTTCGGCCTGCGCATCAAGGTGCACCGCCAGACCCGCAAGCACAACCTGCTGCGGCGCCTGGGCGTGGTGCTCATGGGCCTGGCCTTCCTGGTGATCCTCCTGACGGCGGGCTTCGAGTGGAGCCTGCGCCGCCAGGCCCCGTTCTCCCCCATCCTGATGTACACCTTCCTGCCCCCATGCCTGGGCCTCCTGCTCATCACCCTCATCCTCCAGCACATCCCCCGGCGCCACGTGAAGTTCCGCCACGCCTTCCTGGGCGCGGCGGTCACCACCCTCCTCTGGTGGGTGGCCAAGGTGGGCTTCGGCTACTACCTGATCCACACCCCCACCTGGGGCATCCTGTACGGCTCCCTGGGCAGCCTCATGGCGGCGCTGGTCTTCCTCTACTACAGCTGCGCGATCTTCATGCTGGGGGCGGAGGTGACCGCCGCGTTCTACCGGCACGAGACCGGGACGCACGACATCTTCCGGGGACACTAGGCCTGTCGGCAGACCTGGAGTAATTCCAAACAAAGATAAGTGGCAACTCCCAGGAGAACCCATCCCCTTTTATCCCAAATATCTGCGTTAATCCCTGTTTCGGCAGGGCCAACGCTGGGATGGGTCGCAGCAGGTGTTATCGGACATCCTCCACCTCGAGTATCAAGCCCCCCGTTCCATCCCCAGGCATCATTCCCGGCCAGCGAATCTCGATCTTCGCTTTGCCGGCACGGCCTACCATATCGGGACACCCCAGCGGGTCACCCGAGATCGGAGACACACCCATGACCAGACGGACCCAGCTTTCCGGCACCTTCAAATTCCCCGGCACGACGATCGCGGTCCACCGCATCGGCTACGGCGCCATGCAGCTCGCCGGCCCCCACGTCTTCGGGCCGCCCCGCGACCGCCCCGAAGCCGTCGCCGTCCTGCGCGAGGCGATCGCCTCCGGCGTCGATCACATCGACACCAGCGATTTCTACGGCCCTCACATCACCAACCGGATCATCAGGGAAGCGCTTCATCCCTATCCCGAAGGCCTCACCATCGTCACCAAGGTCGGTGCCCGCCGGGGGGATGACGGCTCGTGGATTCTCGATCGTTCCCGTGAAAACCTGATCGGGAGCGTCCACGACAACCTGCGCAACCTCGGCCTCGAAACCCTCGATATCGTCAACCTGCGCATGGGCGGCATGTTCGCGCCGGAGCCCGGATCCCTTGCGGAACCTCTCAACGTGCTCATCGAACTCAAGCGGCAGGGCCTCGTTCGCCACATCGGCCTCAGCACCGTCACGCCGGACCAGTTCGTCGAGGCCCAATCCCTGACAGACGTCGTCTGCGTTCAGAACTTCTACAATCTGGCCAACCGCGGCGATGATGCGTTCATTGACCACCTCGCCCTGCAGGGCATCGCCTATGTCCCGTACTTCCCCCTCGGCGGTTTCAGCCCGCTGCAGTCCTCCGTCCTGGATTCGGTCGCAGCCTCACTCGGCGTCACACCCATGCAGGTCGCCCAGGCGTGGCTCCTGCATCGCTCCCCCAACATCCTGCTCATCGCTGGAACCTCCAGCCGCATCCACCTGCGTGAAAACCTCGGCGTGGCCAGCCTGAAGCTCGCACCCGAGGTCATCGAGCAGCTTGATTCCGCCGGCCCCGCAAGGTGACGAAGGGAGGGACTAGAGGTCGTCGAACAGGGAAGGCTGGAGGACCTGGGTGGTGTCGGCCAGGGGCGGGTAGTCCTTGAGGGCCGCCCAGGGACGCTCCGGCGTGAACGGGCCGGGGGGCTCCACGTCGGGGGGGAACCAGCGGATGGAGGGGGGGGTCTGAAGCGCGCCCAGGAAGGCCTGGACGGCGCCCTCCAGGGGCACCGCGGGCACCCGCAGGCGCGCCTCGGGCGGCAGGAGCACTTCGGCCAGGGCGCGGGGGAAGGCGCAGCGGGACTCCAGGGAGACCGGGTCCCGCGGGTCGGCGCCCAGGCCGGGGGTGAAGGTGGGGGGCGCGGGGGGCAGGGGCAGGGCGGCGCGCCAGGGCAGGCCCTCGTTCATGGCCTGGCGGCCCAGGTCGGCGGCGGCGCGGTGGCTGGCGCTCACGCCGGCGTGGATGGGGCAGCGCAGGGTCTTCTCCAGGTGGGCGGTGAGGGCCTGCACGGCCTGGGCGGCCCGGTCCCAGTCGGCTCCCGACAGCTGCCACTCCCGGCCGCCCAGGAAGGACACGCGCCAGCCGGTGCGCCGGCGCTGGAAGGGCAGGGCCATGGGCCAGGCGCCGGCCTCCATGCGCAGGCTGATGGCCTTCTCCGAGCGCGCCTGGGCGTCCTCCAGCAACCGTGCCAGCTCCGCCGGGTCCTGGTGCTCCACGGCTCCCAGGGGCAGGATGAGCTCGCCCCAGAGCCAGCCGGGGTTGTCCGTCTCGGCGGCGCCGCCCTTGCCGGGCAGGGACCAGGCTCCGGAATCCTGCGGTACCCAGGCGATCCGGCCCTGGCGCCAGGCCAGGCCCAGCTCGCCCCCGGGCATCCGGGGAGCGTGGAAGGCGATCCGGGCCGGTTCCCGGAACAGGTCGGCGAAGCCCTCGTCCTTCACGTGCAGGGTGAGGCCGGGGGTGTGGGTGAGCAGCTTCCACCAGCCCAGGCGCACCTCGGGGGCGAGCTCCCGGATCCAGTCCACGGGTCCGTCCCACAGGAGCGAGAAGCCCCGGGGCAGGCGCCCCGCCAGGTCCGTCAGCACCCCGAGGCCCTCCCAGGGCGCCGTGGCGACGGACATGGCCGCGTCCAGGGCGCGCACGCCGCCCCAGCCGGCGTAGGGGACGTCGTCGCCGGTATGGAGCAGCCAGCCCCGTCCTTCCTGGCGCCTCACGCCCGCACCGCGGGTGCGAAGCAGGGCCGGCCCTGGCCTCCGGGGCGCGCCCCGGGCTCCCAGGCGTCCCGCAGGAAGCCGGCGGCGGCCGAGGCCGCCTCCGGGCCCTCCAGGCCCCTCAGGCGGAATCCCAGCCAGGCCGCGGCCAGGGTGCACCCGGTGCCGCGGCGGTCCCCGGGAAGCCGGGCCTTGCGGCCGAGGCTGAGGGCGCCCGATGCCGTGATCCAGAAATCCTCCACCGTGTCCCCGGCGCCGTGGCCGCCCTTGAGCCACACGGCCTCTGCGCCCATCTCCAGCAGGGGCCGGCCCAGGCTCGCAGGATCCGCGTCCCGGGGCAGGCCCGCCAGGGCCGCGGCCTCGGGAAGGTTGGGGGAGACCACCCAGGGGCCGGAGCGGAGCAGGAGCCCGGCCATGGCCCGCAGGCCGCCGGCATCGTGGAGGCCCACCCCCGAGGTGGGGGCGAGGATGGGGTCCCAGATGCGCGCCGCGGGCCCCTGGGTCTCGAGGCGGGTGGCCAGGTCCCGCAGGGTGCCCGGCTCCAGGGCGCAGAGCCCCAGCTTCACCCCCCAGGCGCCCCCCAGGTGCGGGACCAGGGCGTCGAAGACGGGCAGCGGGTTCCGGGGGGGCCGGATGGCTAGGCAGACCAGGCCGTTCTGCACCGTGTCGGCCGTGCTCACGGCCATGGGATGGACACCCAGGGCCGCCAAGGTCATGACATCCCGCAGGATCCCGGCACCCGCGGACGGATCCATGCCACCGAGGCAAAGGGCCACGGGGACGGCGGGAGAGGAGGCGTCGGTCACGTTATAGAGGATATTAGACCTTCCGGTGCGGGTCGATGATCTCCACGATCCGCAGGCCCAGCGAGTCCTCCAGCACCGTGACCTCGCCGCGCATGACGGGGCGGCCCTTGCACAGGACCTCCATGGGTTCGCCGGCGCTCTTCTTGAGCTCCACCAGGGAGCCCACGTCCAGGTCCAGGAGCTCCCGGATGGTCATGGTGGCCGTGCCCAGCTGGATCTCCAGCCGGAACCGGGTGTCGATGAACGGCATCAGCTCCCCGATCACCGTCTCGAAGGTGAGGACGCGGTCGGTGTCGAGCCTGTCGCTGCGCTTGGCCATGGGGATCCGGGAAGGGGCGCCCGTCAAGAAACGGACGCATGACTAGGTATCGGCAACCGCTGTGCCAGACTTGCCCCCTATTGCTGGAGGGCCCAGTCCACGATCAGGACGTCCTTGATGGGGGGCTTGACCTTCTTGCCGGACTTCTTGGCCTTGTCCAGCTCCTCCTTGGAGTGCTTGTTCGCGAACTTGGCGTTGAGCTTCTCCTTGATCTCCTGGCGGATGGACTCCCGGGTCTCCATGTCGGAGGCGGCTTCCACCGTCTTGCCGGAGATGGCTTCCAGGACCATGGACCGGATGATGCTGTTTTCCGGGGAGGGCTTGTCGCTGGCGGCCAGCTTGCCCAGTTCGTGGTTCCGGAAGAGGATGTGGATGTCGCACTTGAGGAAGGCGTTCTTGCGTCCCTCGAGGTTCACGATGAGGCGGTTGAGGGTCATGACCGGGGGGCCCGAGGCGCCTTCGCCCTCGCCGCCCTTGGCCGGAGCCTCCTCCTCGTCGTCCTCCTCCTCCTTGGCGGCGCCCTTGGCCTCGCCCTCCTTGGGCGCGGCCCCCTCGTGCTGGGCGGCGTCCCCGGGCAGGGCCGCGGCGACCTTCTTGGCGCTCATGCTCTTCCAGACGAAGAACCCGCCCCCGCCCAGGAGCAGGAGGACCACCAGTCCGATGCCGCCGAATATGATCATCTTCTTCATGAGTGCTCCCGATCCATGGTCCCGAACCTTTTCAAATGGACAAGCCATCTTATCGGAAGGGGGAGCCCTCGCCCTGAATCTTGGCACCGAACCAGCAATTCCAGGGGCGGAGGCCACCCCTGCCAACGGGTCCGGCATTTCCAGGACCCGATTCCCATGAAAGGACGCGGAGCGGGGCATTTGACCCGTTCGGGGCAATGGGGACGATAGCGGTCCCATTTTGCACGCGATCCGGAATCCCGGCCAAAAAACAAGCGGCCCGGTAACCGGGCCGCTTGGGGGGATCGGTAAAGCCTACTTCTTCTTCTTGCCGCCCTTGCCGTTGACGTCGTCAGCGAGCTTCTTGCCGGGCTTGAACTTGGCGACCTTCTTGGCGGCGATCTTGATCTTCGCGCCGTCGCGGGGGTTGCGGCCCGTGCGGGGTCCGCGGGTGGCGACGGAGAAGGTGCCGAAGCCAACGAGGGTGACCTTGTCGCCGGCGCGCAGGGCGGCGGAGACGCTGGCGATGATGGTATCCAGGGCGGCGGCGGCCTTGGACTTGTTGATGTCAGCCTTCTCAGCGACGGCGCTGATCAGTTCGGCCTTGTTCATGAGGAAACCTCCAAAATGGGGACTTGTATCCCCGGTGGAAAGGAAACGGCGGGGGGGGGATTTGGGAAGACCCGCCGGTGCTCAGTTCTAAAGGGAGTAATGCCCTGAAACCCTTATGGATTCTAGTCTTCAACTAAACTACCAGCAGGTTAGGCCTGCGATGTAAAGGTGTCAAGGCTTTCCGGGATTTTTTTTTTGAAGAATGGCGGCAATGGGACGTCTAGGTACCGGGCCACCCCTTCGACTGGCCCATACCAAGGGTCATAACCCAAGCAGGAATTACATATGCTGATTCCACGCGGCTCCAGGGGGGGGCGGTGCCCCGAAGACCGCCCGTATGGGGAATCCGCGCCGTGGGGATAGAATGGACCCATGGCCTACCCTTATTTCCTCCGCTGTGCCTACGTGGGCACGGGCTTTTCCGGGTTCCAGATCCAGTCGACCCTGCGCAGCGTCCAGGGGGATCTGTGGAAGGCCCTGCGCACCTTCGAGCCCGGCGCCCCCATGCCCCAGGGCACGGGGCGCACCGACGCCGGGGTCCACGCCCGGGCCCAGGGCGTGCTGGTGCAGCTCTCGAAACCCTGGGACCCCTACCGGCTCCTGGCCGCATTCAATGCCCACCTGGCCCCGGACGTGCGGATCATGGCGGTCCTCCCCGCCCCCGAAGGGTTCTTCCCCCGGGCCCACGCCGTGGCCAAGCGCTACGTGTACCGCCTGCAGGAGGGCCCCGCCGCGGACCCGTTCCTGCACCAGCGGCGCTGGCACGTGCACGGCGCCCAGCCCCTGGACCGCGGCGCCATGGCCGAGGCCTGCGCGCACCTGGAGGGGGTCCACGACTTCTCCAGCTTCAGGCACCAGGAGTGCGCCGCCCTGTCCCCCGTCAAGGAGATCTACGCCATCCGCATGGAAGGGCGGGGGCCGGCCCTGGACCTCGTCTTCGAGGGGAACCGGTTCCTCATGCACATGGTGCGCATCCTGGCGGGGACCCTCATGGAGGTGGGCAAGGGCCGCTACCGGGCGCAGGACGTGCCCGCCATGCTGGAGGCCCGGGACCGCTCCAGGGCCGGCATCACCGCCCCCCCCCACGGCCTCTACCTTGAAGAAGTCTGGTACCAGAGGAGATGGGGCATCCTCGAGCCCTCCCCCTGGCCGGAGGAGCCGCCCCGGGACTGAACGCGTTATTCTCTAGGGATGCGCATCGCCCTCCTCCAGCTCAACTCCCGCCTGGGCGACCCGGAAGCCAACGGCCGCGCCCTGGAGGACGCCTACCGGGAGGCCCTGTCCCTGGGGGCCGACCTCGTCCTCTCGGCCGAGATGGCCGTGGGCGGCTACCTGGCCGAGGACCGCCTGTGGGAGGCCGGGCTGCGCCGGGCCGTGACCCGGGAATCGGAGCGCCTGGCCGCGCTCGCCGGGGCCGTGCCCCTGGTGTTCGGCACCTGCAGCCCGTCGCCCACGGGCCGCCTCTGGAACGAGCTGTGGTGGTGCGAGGAGGGCCGGGTGCGCACCGTGGCCCGCAAGCGCATCCTGCCCGCCTACGACGTGTTCGACGAGAGCCGGTACTTCGAGGCCGACCACGGGCGCCAGGCGCTGGTGGCGTACCGGGGCGAGCAGGTGGGCCTGTCGGTCTGCGAGGACCTGTGGGCCAACGCCGAGCTCGCCCCGGGTCCCATCCGCTACGCCTTCGACCCCATCGCGGATCTGGCGGAGCAGGGGGCCACCCTCATCCTCAACGCCTCCGCCAGCCCCGGCCACCTGGGCAGCTTCCTGCCCCCGGGCCGCACCGCCCCGTGGGCCGCGCCCTCCAAGCTGGCCCTGCGCAAGAGGCTCCTCCAGGGCCACGCCTCCCGGCACGGGCTCCCCATCGCCTACGCGAGCCGCGTGGGTTCGGAGAGCTGGCTCACCTTCGACGGCGGCTCGGGGCTCGTGCTGCCCGACGGCACCTGGCAGCGGGACGAGTTCTTCAAGGAGGGGGTGGTCATGACCGACACCTCCGTGCCCGGCTCGCCCTGGCCGGCCGAACCCAGCGAGGAGGCCTGGCTGCGCCGGGCCCTGGGCACCGGCCTGCGGGAGAACATGGACAAGCAGGGCCTGGAGGCGGCCGTGGTGGGCCTGTCGGGCGGCATCGACAGCTCCGTGGTGGCCGCGATGGCCGCCGGGAGCCTGGGCCCGGAGCGGGTGCTGGGCATCGCGCTGCCCACGTCCTACACCAGCCAGGAGAGCCTCTCCCTGGCCCGGGAGCAGGCCCGGGTGCTGGGCATCCCCTTCCTGGAGCTGGATGCCGGCCTGCCCTTCACGGGGGCCGCCAAGGCCCTGGAGGCCGCCTTCCCGGACCGGCAGTTCGGCCTCACCGACGAGAACTTCCAGAGCCGCTGCCGGGGCATGCTCCTCATGGGCGCCACCTCGGAACCCGCCGTGCACCGCCTCCTGGGCACCACCCGCGTCGCCGTGCTGAACACCGGCAACAAGAGCGAGGCCGCCACCGGCTACTTCACCCTCTACGGCGACGGCATCGGCGCCTTCGGCATCCTGGGGGACTGCCTCAAGGCGCGGGTCTTCGCGCTGGCCAGGGACCTGGGCGACGCCATCCCCGCGGGCATCCTGAACCGCAGGCCCACCGCCGAGCTCAGGCCGGACCAGACCGACGAGGCCAGCCTGATGCCCTACGCCCAGCTGGACGCGATCCTGGGGATCCTGCTGGAGGCGAGGCGGGAGGAGGAGCTTGTCTTCGAGGACCTGGCCTGCGTGCTGGACGGACCGGCCCTGGACCAGGCCCGGGCGGCGCTTCCCCGGGTCTTCGCCCTGCTGCGGAATTCGGAATTCAAGCGGCGCCAGCTGCCCTTCAGCCTGAAGGTGAGCCCCTGGGCCTTCGGGAGGGGACGGCGGATCCCGCTGACGGCCAAATAGCCTGGGGTGTGACGGCAATCCCAAAGCTATGGAAGGCCCCCATCGACCATGAAGCCTTCCTCCACCAGGCGCGCCAGGCAGTGGAGAATCTGTTCGCCAAAAGGAAGCACACCCGAAATCATGAGGCCATGGTCACGATCGCGTGTCTCGTCATCAGGCCCAGGCTTTGACCAGCCAGTCTTTGCCTAGGTCCGGAAATCCGTCCCGACGATGTAGTTCTCCAGCCCCTTGATGGTGATCTCCCGGTCCGCCACGACCTCGGCCACCACGTCGCGGATCGAGACCACGCCCACCACCATCTTGCCGTCCATCACCGGCACGTGGCGGATGCCCTTCTCGCTCATGAGGCCCATGACCTCGTCCACGGACGTCCGGATGCCGACGTGGTAGACGGAGGTGGTCATCACCTCCTCCACCTTCAGGTCCAGGGCGCCGGGGCCCTTGCGGGCCATGAGCTTGACCACGTCGCGCTCGGAGAAGACGCCTTCCATGCGCTCGCCGTCCATCACCAGCAGGAAGCCCACCTTCTTCTGCTCCAGGAGGCGCACGGCGTCGGCGACCTTGGCCTCGGCCGATATGAAGAAGAAGGTGTAGCCCTTCGCGTCCAGGATGCGCTTCATGTCCGTCATGCCTTGTTCTCCTCAGGATTGGCTCAAGGGTAGACCATTGCGCCGATTCGTCAACGGGCGTGCAGGTGTTTTGGGATCTGTATTTGAGGAGCCGGGCGTCAGGATTGGGCTGCGTCCCTCAGCCTGCGGATCAGCGCGTTGGTGGAGCTGTCGTGGGCCAGGAGGGGCTCCTCCCGGGCCTCCAGCTCGGGGAGGATCCTGCGGGAGAGCTCCTTGCCCAGCTCCACGCCCCACTGGTCGAAGGGGTTCAGATCCCAGATGGCGCCCTGGGTGAAGACCACGTGCTCGTACAGCGCCACGAGGCTGCCCAGGACCGCCGGCGTGAGGCGCGGGGCCAGGAGGACGTTGGAGGGGCGGTTGCCTTCGAAGGTCCGGTGGGGCACGAGCCAGGCGGGGGTGCCTTCCCCGGCCACGGCTTCGGCGGTCTTGCCGAAGGCCAGGGCCTCGGTCTGGGCGAGGACGTTGCTGAGCAGCATCGCGTGGTGGCCGCCCAGCGGGTTGAGGGAGGTCGCGAAGGCGATGAAGTCGCAGGGAATCAGGTGGGTGCCCTGGTGGATGAGCTGGTAGAAGGAGTGCTGGCCGTTGGTGCCGGGTTCGCCCCAGTACACGGGGCTGGTGGCGTGGTCCACCTTCGCGCCGCCCAGGGTGACGGACTTGCCGTTGCTCTCCATGACCAGCTGCTGGAGGTAGGCCGGGAAGCGCCGCAGGTAGTGGTCGTAGGGGAGCACGGCGACGGTCCCGGCCCCGAAGAAGTCGGCGTACCAGACCCCCAGCAGGCCCATGATGACCGGCAGGTTCCGCTCGAAGGGGGCGGTGCGGAAGTGCTCGTCCATGGCGTGGAAGCCGTCCAGGAACTCCCGGAACCGCCCGGGGCCGATGGCGATCATGGTGGAGAGCCCGATGGCGGAGTCCATGGAGTAGCGGCCCCCGACCCAGTCCCAGAACCCGAACATGTTGGCGGTGTCGATGCCGAAGGCCGAGACCCTGGCGGCGTCCGTGGAGACGGCGACGAAGTGGCTGGCGATGGCCGCCTCGTCCTTCAGGGTCTCCAGGCACCAGGCCCGGGCGCTGGCGGCGTTGGCCATGGTCTCCTGGGTCGTGAAGGTCTTGCTGGAGATCACGAAGAGGGTGGTGCGGGGGTCCAGGTCCCTCACCGCCTCGGTGAAGTCGGTGGCGTCCACGTTGGAGACGAACCGGAACTGCAGGTCGCGCGCGGAGTAGGCGCGCAGGGCCTCGTAGGCCATGGCCGGGCCCAGGTCGGAGCCGCCGATGCCGATGTTGACCACCGTGCGGATGGCCTCGCCCGTGAAGCCCTTCCGGGAGCCCGAGCGGATGCCGTCGGCGAAGGCGGCACAACGGTCCAGGACCGCGTGGACCTCCGGGACGACGTTGCGGCCGTCCACCTCGATCACGGCTCCCCTGGGGGCCCGCAGGGCCACGTGGAGGACGGCGCGGTTCTCGGTGATGTTGATGCGGTCCCCCCGGAACATGGCCGCGATGCGTTCGGCCAGCCCCCGCTCCCTGGCCAGGGCCGTGAGCAGGCCCAGGGTCGCGGCCGTGGCCCGGTTCTTGGAGTAGTCCAGGTACAGCCCCGCGGCCTCGCAGGCCATGGCCTCGCCGCGGCCCGGATCCTGGGCGAAGAGGCTGCGCAGGTGGAGGCCCCGGATCTCCTGGTGGTGACTTTGGAGCGCCTTCCAGGCTGGGGATTGGGTGAGCGGAGTCATGGGCGCCTCGAATTCTTCCTCCAGATTAGCGGAACCGCGCCCCGTCTGGGATAATGGGCGCCTGGAGGTCCAGGAATGGCGAATCCGTGGTTCACGCCGGCCTTCTTCCGGTTCCTGACGGAGCTGCGGGAGAACAACACGCGGGAATGGTTCCAGGACAACCGGTCCCGGTACGAGGAGGACGTGCGCGACCCCCTCCTCGCCTTCATCCTGGCCTTCGGCGAGCCCCTCTCGGGCGTCAGCCGCCACTTCCTCGCCGACCCCAGGCCCAGCGGCGGCTCCATGTTCCGCATCTTCCGGGACACGCGCTTCTCCCGGGACAAGTCCCCCTACAAGACCAACGTCGGCGCCCAGTTCCGCCACGGCGCCTGCTCCAGGGACGTGCACTCGCCCGGGTTCTACCTGCACCTGGAGCCCGGCGGCTGCTTCGCCAGCGCGGGCCTGTGGCGTCCCGACGCGGCGGCCCTGAAGGCCGTGCGGGACCGTATCGTCGGCCACCCCCGGGAATGGAAGGCCATCCGCGGGGCCGGCCTGGAGGTCCTGGGGGAGTCCCTGGTGCGCGTGCCCCAGGGCTTCGACGCGGCCCACCCCCTGGCGGAGGACCTGAAGCTCAAGGACTTCTACACCCACCAGCCCCTGACGCAGAAGGAGATATGCGCCGGGGACTTCCTGGAGGCCTACACGGAGATCTGCCGCCGGAACGCCCCGCTGCAGAAGTTCCTGGCCAAGGCGCTGGGGCTGCCCTGGTAGGCGGGCATGCCTACCCGTTGGCCCCGTCCTTCTGCAATAATTGAATTTTCATCTTCTGGTTGTGGTGCCTGTCCAGCGGCCCGCGGGAGGAAATCTTGGGAAGCTCCCCGACGGAGACGCGAAGGCCATTGGATCCCGGGGCCCTGGGATGGACGCCGCTTCTCGACGCGCTGCCCCAGGGGGTGATCCTGGTGGACGACGCCGGCATCTGCATCGAGGCGAACCCGGCGGCGTCGCGGATCCTGGGCGTGGACCGGCGCCTCCTGCTGTCCCGGCCCCTGCCCGGAGTCCTCGACGGGACGGGCGCCCTGGAGTGGCAGGGACCTGACGGCGCCTCCCGCTGGCTGGGGGTGTCCGCGGAATCCGGCGCCGGTTGCGGGACGCTGGTGGTCCTCCAGGACATCACGGAGGCCCGCGCGCAGAAGGCGAGCCTCGAGCGGATGACCCGGCTGTACGCCGCCCTCAGCCAGGTGAACCAGGCCATCGTGTGGTCCCCCACCCGGGAGGGCCTGCTGGCCAGGATCTGCGAAGTGATGGTGGACTTCGGGGCGTTCACCATGGCCTGGATCGGCTGGGACGACCCGCTCACCCGCGAAGTGGCGGTCGTGGCCAGCCATGGGGACACGACGGGCTACCTGGAGGGGCTGGTGGTCCGAAGCGACGACACGCCCCTTGGATACGGGGGAACGGGGACGGCGGTACGCACCGGGCGCACCTGCGTGATCAACGATTTCCTCGGCTCGGCCCTCTCGGGCCCGTGGCATGGGGCCGCCCTCCGCGCCGGTTTCAAGGCCTATGCCGCCTTCCCCATCCGCTTGGGGGGGGTGGTCCGCGGGGCCCTCACCGTCTACGCGCCCGAGCGGGACCTGTTCGGCGTCCACGAGGTGGCCCTGATGGAGGAGGCCGCGGGGGACATCTCCTTCGCCCTCGACCATCTGGCGTTGGAGGAGCGCCGCCTGGAAGCCGAGGCCTCCCTCCGGGACAGCCGCGCGCGGATGCAGCGGGCCGAGAGCGTCGCCGCCTTCGGGAACTGGGAGCTGAACCTGGCCGACGGCTTCATGCGCGCATCCAGGGGCGCCCACCTGATCTACGGCCTCGAGGGGGACGACCTGGCCCTGGCCGAGGTGCAGGCCCGGGTGCTGCCCGGGTTCCGGCCCGTGCTCGACGCCGCCCTGAGGGACCTGGTCGAGCGGGGCGTCCCCTACAACGTCGAGTTCGTCATCCAACGGGCCTGCGACGGCGAGGAGCGGGAGGTCCATTCCCTGGCCGAATACGATCCGGCCAGGCGCGTCGTCTTCGGGGTGCTCCACGACATCACCGACCGCAAGCGCGCCGAGCGGGAGAACGCCCACCTCCACGCCCAGCTCCTCCAGTCCCAGAAGATGGAGAGCCTGGGCCTCCTCGCGGGCGGCGTGGCCCACGACATGAACAACGTGCTGGGGGCGGTGCTGGGGCTGGCCTCGGCCCACCTGACCCTGGAGCCCGAGGGCAGTCCGGCCCGCAAGGCCTTCGGGACCATCCAGGAGGCCGCCACCCGCGGCGGGAACCTGGTCAAGAGCCTTCTGAACTTCGCGCGCAAGAGCCCCGCCGAACGGCGGGCCCTGGACCTGAACGCCCTCCTGCTGGAGGAGGCCCGCCTCCTGGAGCGCACCACCCTGGCCAAGGTCCGCCTGGACCTGGACCTCGCGCCGGACCTGCGCACCGTCAACGGCGACGGCGGCGCCCTGGCCCACGCCATCATGAATCTCTGCGTGAACGCGGTGGACGCCATGCCCGAGGGCGGGACCCTCGCCCTCCGGACCCGCAACGTGGGCGAGGACCTGGCGGAAGTGCAGGTGGAGGACTCGGGCTGCGGGATGGCCCCCGAGGTCCTGGCGCGGGCCCTGGATCCCTTCTTCACGACCAAGGACGTCGGCAAGGGCACCGGCCTGGGCCTGTCCATGGTCTACTCCACCGTCAGGGCCCACCACGGGAAGCTGGACATCGACAGCGCGCCCGGGCGGGGAACGCGGATCAGCCTCCTCCTGCCCGGCGTCCGCCGGGAACTCCCCGTGCAGGCCCCGCCCGCCCCGGGCCCGGAGCCGGCTGGAAGGGTCCTGGCCGCGCTGGTGGTGGATGACGACGAACTGGTCCTCACCTCCACGCGCCTGCTGCTGGAGGTGCAGGGCCACGCCGTGGCGACCGCCGCCTGCGGGGAGGACGCCCTGATCCTGCTGGAGCGGGGCCTCCAGGTCGATGTGGTGATCCTGGACATGAACATGCCCGGCCTGGGGGGGCGGGGCACCCTGCCGCGCCTCCGGGCCCTGCGCCCGGAGGTCCCCGTCCTCCTCGCCACCGGCCGAGCCGACCAGGAGGCCCTGGACGTGGCGGCGGGCCACGCCGGGGTATCCCTCCTGCCCAAACCGTTCGGCCTCGTGGATCTCCGGGAGCGGCTACGGGCGATCGGCTAGTCCCTTCTCCGCTTCGGGAAAGGGGAGGGCCGATCCCCGTACGCTCCCTTGACTGGTGCCCGAACCGGTTGCATATTGGCCGGGCCTTTTCCGCTGAGACGCCGTCTCGATTTCCTGCCCGGCAGGTGCCCTGGATCTGCAACCTGGCCGGGGCTGTGTTCCCATGTGGAGGAATCATGAGAACTGCCCTGCTCACCCTCCTGGTCCTCGGGTCCCCTGCCATGCGCGCGGACGAGGTGACCGAGGCCAATGCGCGGACCTGCGCCATCCTCGCGGCCCGGACGCCGCCGGGCCCCTCCCGCAGAGTGCTGGCCATCACGCAGGTCGCCGTCCATGAAGCCGTGAACGCGGCGACCGGAACCTACAAGGACACCCGGCTGCGGCTGGCGCCCGCACCGGGGGCCTCTCCGGCCGCGGCGGTGGCCGCGGCGACCCGGGGCACGCTCCTCGCGCTCGTGCCGCTCGAGAAGCCGGCCATCGAAGCCTGGTACGCGGAGGCGCTCGCCCGGGTCCCCGGGGGGACCGCCAGGACCGAAGGGATTGCCCTGGGCGAGCGGGCCGCGGCCGGCGTCCTGGCCCTGAAGGCCGACGACGGCGCGTCCGTGCCGGAGACCTACCGGCCCCGCACGGCCCCGGGCGTCTACGTGCCCACCGTGACCCCCGCGTTTTCCCAGTGGCCGGGCCGCAAGCCCTGGCACCTGGAGGCGGCCGCCCAGTTCCGGCCCGGCCCTCCCCCGGCCCTCGCCAGCGCCACCTGGGCCCGTGACCTGAACGAATCCAGGACCCTGGGCGGCAGGGCCAGCCGGGAGCGGACCCCGGAGCAGACCGCCATCGGAAAATTCTGGGAGGACAACACCCCGGGAATCTATTTCGGCGTCCTGCGCTCCGTGGCCGAGGCCCCGGGGCGGGAGCTGGCCGCCAATGCGCGGTGGTTCGCCTTCGCGGCGACCGCGCTGGACGACGCCACCATCGCCGTGTTCGACGCGAAGTACGCCTACCTCTTCTGGCGCCCCCTCACCGCCATCCGCAACGCGGACCAGGACGGGAACGAGGCGACGGAGCGGGATCCCGGCTGGGCGCCCCTCATCGATACGCCCATGCACCCGGAATACCCTTGCGCCCACTGCATCAACGCCGCAGCCTTCGCCGAGGTGCTGGAGGCGGGCCTGTCCGGGAGCGGAGCGGTGAAGCTCTCCGCCACCAGCCTCACCGCGCCCGGGGTAGTCCGCTCGTGGAGCAGCACGTCCGCGATGGTCGAAGAGGTGGCCAACGCCAGGGTCTGGTCCGGCGTCCACTTCCGGAATTCCACCCAGGTGGGGGAGGCCATGGGCCACAAGGTCGGCAGGCTGGTGGCCGCGGCCATGGTGGCTGGGGCCAGGTAGCCAGTCCAGACAGCACCTGCATGGTACCGGGCGGCGGTTCCCGGAAACGCGATCATCTTGATCGACCCGGCGCCTGCCCGGAAGGGAGCTGACAATTTAATTGCAATGATTTGTCTGGTTACCTTCTGGCATCCTACCTGCTTCCTCAGGCCATGCCCATTCCGGGGCAGGCATGCCCCGGCAGAACCCCAGGCCGGCCCCGATGGCAGTAGAACCGCAAGGCACCTCCCGGATCCTCTCCTTCCTGGAGTGGTTCGGCGGCCTGGGCGCCTTCACGGGGCGGCTGGCCAGGGCGGCGTGCTCGCGGCCCTTCCACGGGCGCGAGCTGCTCGACCAGATGCACGAGGTGGGCTCCCGCTCCCTGCCCCTGGTGGTCCTGGCGAGCGTGTCCACCGGGATCGTCCTCAGCCTGCAGACCCGCGAGAGCCTCGTGCGGTTCGGGGCGAAGTCCCTCCTGCCGGTGGTCATCGCCCTGACGATCCTCAAGGAGAGCGGGCCGATCATCACGGCCCTGGTGGTGTGCGGCCGGGTGGGCGCGGGCATCGGCGCCCAGCTGGGCTCCATGAAGGTGACCGAGCAGATCGACGCCATCGAGGCTTCCGGGGTCAACGCCTTCCGGCTGCTGGTGGTGACCCGGGTGCTGGCCTGCCTCCTGATGCTCCCCCTGCTGACCGTCGTGGCGGACGCCTCCGGAATCGTGTCCGGGTGGGCGGCCAACACCCTCATCGAGCACGTCCCCCTGGGCCGCTTCCTGGCCGATGGCCTGAAGGGCATCACTTTCCGGGAACTCGTTCCCGCGACCCTTCGGACGGCGGTGTTCGGGTTCATCATTGGCCTGATCGGCTGCTTCCAGGGCTTCCGGACCTCCGGAGGCACGGAAGGCGTGGCGCGCTCGGCCACCAGCGCCGTCGTGCTTTCCACCCTGTTCGTGATCCTCGCGGACGTGGGCCTCGTGCGCCTCATCCAGATCCTATGAGCGCCCCCGTCATCCAGGTCACGGACCTCCGCACCGCCTTCGGTGACCAGAAGGTCCTGGACGGCGTGAGCCTGGCGGTCGCCCCGGGCGAGACCCTGGTCGTGCTGGGCCGGAGCGGCACCGGCAAGAGCGTCCTGCTCCGGCACCTGATCGGGCTGCGGTGGCCGGATTCCGGCACCCTCCGGGTGCTGGGCCGGGACCTCCGGGAGCTGGCCGAAGGGCCGCTGAACGCGATCCGCAGGCGGGTCGGCTTCGTCTTCCAGAACGCGGCGCTGTACGACTCCCTGACGGTGGTGGAGAACGTCGCGTTCCCGCTGAAGTACCACACCACCCTGACGCCCGCCCAGCGCCGCGAGAAGGCCATGGCGCTCCTGGCCCGGGTGGAGCTGCAGGCCGCGGCCGGCAAGCTGCCCACGGACATCTCCGGAGGCATGAAGAAGCGCGCGGGGCTGGCCCGGGCCCTGGCCCTGGACCCCGAGCTCATGCTCTACGACGAACCCACGGCGGGCCTGGACCCCATCACCTCGGGGGAGATCAGCGACCTGATCCTGGCGCTCCAGGCCGAGCGCGCCATGTCCTCGGTCGTCGTCACCCACGACATGCTCAGCGCCCGGGCGATCTCGAACCGGGTCGCCCTGCTGGACCGCGGCCGGATCGTCTTCGACGGCGCTTTCGAAGGCCTGGCGGCGTGCCCGGATCCCGTGGCCGCCCACTTCCTGGAACCGAGGCAAACCCGATGAACCAAAGGGCACTGCTTGGCTTGTTCATTTCCGGTGCGCTGGCGATCCTCCTGACGGGGGTGTTCGTCATCGGAAGCAAGAACCGGATGTTCACCAGCACCTACCGCCTCCAGGCGCAGTTCCCCACGGTCTCGGGCCTCCTGGCCGGGGCCGAGGTTCGCCTGGGCGGGCTCCGCAAGGGAACCGTGGAGGAGATCCGCCTGCCGGCCGACTCCCGGTCGCAGGTGCGGGTGACCCTTTCTCTGGACGCCGCCGCCGCCCGGCTGGTGAAGACCGACTCCGTGGCCGCCATCGAGACCGAGGGCCTGCTGGGGAACAAGTTCATCGCCCTGACCTTCGGCAGCCCCGGGGCCCCCGAGGTGCGCGACGGGGCCACCCTGGCCAGCGCCCCCCTGCTCGACGTGTCCGACATCATCAGGAAGACCAACGCGATCATGGATTCCACCCAGAGCACCCTGAAGCACCTGGAGGCCTCCTCGGCCGAACTGGCGACCATGACCGCCCGCATCAACCGCGGGGAAGGGAGCGTGGGCGGGCTCCTGCACGAACGGACCCTTTACGACAGCCTGTCCGCGACCGCCTCCGAGGCCCACGAGGCCATGGTCCACGCCCGGTCCGGCGCCGCCGCGTTCGACGACGACATGAAGGCCCTCAAGGCGAACATCCTGTTCCGGGGGTATTTCAAGGACCGGGGCTACGCGGATGCCTCCGAGCTGACGAAGTGGGAGGTTTCCGCGCTGCCCGCCGGCCCCCCGGTCAGGACCTTCACCTTCACCGCCCAGGCCCTGTTCGCCCGGCCCGACGCCGCCCAGCTCAAGGGCCGCAAGGCCCTCAACGAGGTGGGCGCCTACCTGGAGAAGACCCCCTTCAGCCTCGTGGTCGTGCGGGCCTTCTCCGGCGGCAAGGGCGACAGGGACGCCAACCTGATCCTCACCCAGGGCCAGGCCATGGTCGTGCGGTCCTACCTGGCGGAACGCTTCGACCTGGATGACGCCAGGATCCGGACGAAGGCCATGGGCGAAGTGACGACAGGTGAGCCGGGGAGGGAGCGGTGGGTGGAAATACTGGTGTTCCAAGGGCCGTAGGCAGACCCAGGAAAAGGCCTCGCCAGCCCCTATCCTGCCTTTTCCCCTCAATCCGATTCATGGGATGGATGGGGATCTTCCTGCCTTGAACCGCCCCCTGCATCCTGGGTCCGGGGAGCCCAGGGTCTGCTAGAGGATCACGCACCGGTCGCAGGGCTTCCACCTGCCCGTGTCCGCGGGCGCCGCGTCGACGGCCTCGGCGGTCGTGCCGGGCGTGAACACGCCCGTGGCCGGGTCGATCCGGTCCCCCCGGGTGACGTGGCGCAGACCGTTGATGTCGCCCTGGCCCAGGATGGCGGGGTAGGTGCACGCGGCGAACGTGAAGAGCACCTCGTCGCAGAATTTCCCCCAGCCCTCGGGACCGAGGGCCGCGATCGTGGCTTCGGCCCCGTCGCCGATCCCCTTCCTCACGAAGTCCTGGAACGCCGGATCGGCCGTGCCGGAGAACATCCCGCCGCAGGGACGCATCACCTGCCCGCCGCCCTCGTAGGTGCCTTCGAAATGAAACAGGCCGAGAACATGCAATAGCTCGTGGAGAAGGACGTGCGGCAGAAGGGCGCGCCCGTGGGGGGCGTCCAGCAGGCCCCGGTCGATGGCGACGGAACCGCCGTAGGTGGCTTCGTAGATCCATCCGTGCGAACCCCGGGCGTCCGGCAGGGCGTGGCCGCCCACGCCCGGTCTCAGCGTGGCGGGCTCGAAGGTGATCACCCCCGCCCGGCCCTTCAGCGGGGCGGAGGCGGCGAGGGTGGCCGGTGCGAGCACGATCCGGTCCCGGCCGATGTGCGCGTTGACCTTCGCCAGCGTCGCGGGAAGCAGCTCCCGAAGGAGGCTGACGCGGGGTTCATCCGCGGCGGATCCCGCCACGAGGAGGACGGTGAAGGGGATGGAGCCCAGGCGGTCGGCCACGAGGTTGAAGCCGTCCCGGCCCGGCACGAGGTCGGTTGGTGCCACCTTCGCCTCCTTGGTCTCCTCATCCGCGGCCCACGCCGAGGGCGCCAGCCCGAGGGAGCCCAAAAGGCCTACCGCAGCCAGGCCCCTGCCCATCCAACCCAACCCATGACCTGACAAGCGCATCCGATCCCTTTCGCCTCCCTGGACGTAAAGATACGGATAATGAACCATTAGTTCCTGGGCTAGCGGGACCGGCCGCCGGACCCTTCCGCGGCCGCAGGGTGGACGTCCGCAGGAATCCGCTCAACCTCGACCCGCTGCCCGGCGATTCCGGCCGGCATCACGTACCCGACCACCGCAATCACATGGCAGAGACTCCCGCCGAGCACGAACAGGTGCCAGACCGCATGGTGGAACCGGAGCCCCCGCCACGCGAAGAAACCCACCCCGAGCGTGTAGAAGGCCCCGCCCGCCCCGAGCCAGGCCAGGCCGCCGGCGGGCAGGCAGCGGTACAGCGGGAGCGCCGCCACGACGATCATCCAGCTCATGCCCAGGTAGACCACGGTGGACAGCACCTCGTACCGGTCCCCGAAGACCGCCTTGAAGGTCACCCCGAGGACCGCCAGACCCCAGACCACCCCGAAGAGGCTCCAGCCCCAGGCGCCCCGCAGGGCGACCAGGCAGAAGGGCGTGTAGGTCCCGGCGATCAGCACGTAGATGGCGCTGTGGTCCAGGATCTGGAACACCCGCTTGGCGCGGAGGTTCGTCAGGGCGTGATAGAGGGTCGACATGCAGTAGAGGAGCACCAGGGACGTCCCGAAGACCGCCCCGGTCACGACCCGCACGGCGCTGCCCCGCAGCGCCCCGGGCACCACCAGCAGCACGAGGGCGAGCACGCTCAGGAGGGCGCCCAGGCCGTGGGTGATGCTGTTGGCGACTTCCGCCGAGGTTCCCGCGGCGTGCGCGTGCGCATCCATGGCCACTCCAGGGGACCATTGTCGCACGGGGCCGGGGTGCTGGTACCCTGGGGGGCATGAGTCTCGAACTGCTCGCCCCCGCCCGGAACGCGGACCAGGGAATCCTCGCCCTCAAATGCGGGGCGGACGCGGTGTACATGGGCGCCTCCCGGTTCGGCGCTCGCCAGGCCGCTGGCTGCGACCTGGCGGACTTCGAGCGCCTGGCCCGGGAGGCCCGCCTCTGGGGCGCCAAGGTCTACGCAACCCTCAACACGATCCTGTACGACGCGGAACTGGAGGACGCCCGGCGCCTGGCCTGGGACCTGTCCGGGGCCGGGGTCGACGCGCTGATCATCCAGGACATGGCCTACCTGGAGCTGGACCTCCCCCCGCTGCCCCTGCACGCCAGCACCCAGGCCGCCTGCGACAGCCCGGAGAAGGTGGCCTTCCTGGCCGGCCAGGGCCTCACCCGGGCCATCCTCGCCCGGGAGCTGAGCCTCGCCGAGATCCGGGCCATCCACGCGGCCTCGGTCATCGAGCTGGAGGGCTTCGTGTACGGCGCCCTCTGCGTGGGGGAAAGCGGCCAGTGCTACCTGAGCGGGGCCATCTGCGACCGCAGCGGCAACCGCGGCGAGTGCGCCCAGCCCTGCCGCGCCCCCTGGAACCTGGTGGAACCCGGGGGCCGCGTGCTGATGCGGGACGCGCACCTCCTGAGCATCAAGGACCTGGACCTGTCGGACCACCTGGAGGAACTGGCGGAGGCCGGCCTCACCAGCTTCAAGATCGAAGGCCGCCTCAAGGACGCCGACTACGTGAAGAACGTGGTGAGCCACCTCCGCCGCCGGCTCGACGCCGTGCTGGACCGGCGGCCGGAGTGGGCCCGGGCCTCCCTGGGCCGCTCCACCCACGCCTTCGCCCCCGACCCCGCCAAGACCTTCCAGCGCGGCCACTCCACCTACCGCCTGCAGGGCGAACGCCAGCCCATGGGCAACCCCGGGACCGGCAAGCACCTGGGCGAATTCGTCGGCACCGTGCGCTCCATCCAGGCCGACCGCCTCGTGCTGGACCGCAAGGCCGAGCTGCACCCCGGGGACGGCCTCGCCTTCGTGGACGGAGCGGAAGCCGCCGGCACCGTGGTCAACGCCGTGGAAGGCAGCCAAGTCTTCGTGCAGGACCCCTCCCGCATACGTCCCGGCTCGAGGCTCCACCGCAACATGGACCTCCACTGGCTCAAGGCCCTGCGGGGCGCCAAGGTGGAGCGCCGGATCCCCGTGACGGCGAGCCTGGCCTTCACGGAAGGGGCCGTGACGCTGCGCCTGGAGGACGAGGCGGGTTTCGGTGCCGAGGCCCGCGCCGAGGGCGAGTTCGGCCCCGCCCGGGATCCCGGGGCCGCCGCCAGGGCAATCCGCGAGGCCCTGGAACGCATGGGGGACTCGCCCTTCGCCCTGGCCGGGCTGGAGGCCGAGACGCGCTTCGTGCCCGTGAGCCGCCTCAACGCCCTGCGCCGCGAGGCCACGGCGGCGCTGGAGGAACTGCGCCGCGCGCCCCGTCCCCGGCAGGCGCCCCGGCTCGCGTCCGCCCCGGCGCCGCTGCCCGCCACCGACCTCGACCTCACCTGGAACATCTCCAACCGGGCCGCCCGGGCCTTCTACGAGCGCGCCGGGGGCAGGGTCCTGGAACCCGCCGCCGAGCTGCAGTCCGACCTCCGGGGCCGGGTGGTGATGACCACCCGCCACTGCCTGCGCTACGAACTGGGCTGGTGCGCCATCCACCCCAACGCCGAGCCCTGGAAGGAGATGGCCGAACCGGAAGGCCCGCTCTTCCTGGAGAACGGCCCCACCCGCCTGGAGTGCCGCTTCGACTGCGCAAGGTGCCGGATGGAACTGATCCTTCGCGACCCGGCATGAAGCGCGTCTGCGACGTGGTGGTGGTCGGGGCCGGCCCCGCGGGCCTGCTCGCCGCGGGCCGGGCCGCCATGCTGGGCGCGAAGGTGCTGCTCCTGGAGAAGATGGAGAAGCCCGCCCGCAAGCTCCGCATCACCGGCAAGGGCCGCTGCAACATCACCAACATGCGGCCCCTGGAAGAGCAGCTCCAGGAGATCCACCCCGAGCCGCGCTTCCTGCGCCAGGCTTTCGGCGCCTTCTTCAACCGCGACCTCATCGCCCTGCTGGAGGCCAACGGCGTGCCCACCAAGACCGAGCGCGGCGACCGGGTGTTTCCGGCCAGCGACCGCGCCTGGGACGTGGCCGAGGCCCTGGTGGCCTGGGCGAAGGGGCAGGGGGTGGAGATCGTCAGCCGCGCCCGGGTGGAGAGCCTGGTGATCGAGGATGGCGCCTTCTCCGGCCTGATATTCACCCACGCCGACGCCACGCACCGTGTCGAGGCGCGCTGCGGCGTCATCGCCACCGGCGGGCTCAGCTACCCCGCCACCGGCTCCACCGGCGACGGCCACCGCTTCGCCGAGGCCGCCGGCCATTCCATCGCGCCCCTGCGCCCCTCCCTGGTGGCCATCCTCACGGAGCCCGAATGCGAGGCCACGGGCCTGCGCCTGCGCAACGTCCGCCTGACCCTGTGGGTCGACGGGAAGAAGAAGGCCAGCGAGTTCGGCGAGGCCGAGTTCACGGACCGGGGCCTCGACGGCCCCATCGTCCTGAGGCTGAGCCGCCGGATCGTGGACTTCCTCGCCGCCGGGCGCAAGGTGGAGGCGGCCCTGGACCTGAAGCCCGCGCTGGACGTCCCCACCCTGGAGGCCCGGCTGGACCGGGCCTTCGCGCCGGCCGCGCCCCTCCGGGACGTGCTGCGCTCCCTGCTGCCCGCCCAGCTCGTGGAGGCGTTCGCGGCCCGCCTGGGCCCGGCGCCCCGCCGGAAGGAGCTCATCGCGCTGCTCAAGGACCTGCGCTTCCAGGTGACCGGCCACGGCCCCTGGGAGGAGGCCATCGTCACCGCAGGCGGCGTCGCCCTCAAGGGGGTGGATCCCCGCACCCTGGCCTCCCGGGTGGTGGAGAACCTCTTCTTCGCGGGCGAGGTCCTGGACCTGGACGCCAACACCGGCGGCTACAACCTCCAGATCGCCTTCTCCACCGGCTGGCTGGCGGGGGAGTCGGCGGCCAAGCGGCTTGCGCCCGCAACGCCCATCTGATCACTTCGGGGCGGGGGCGGGCGGGGTGTCGGAGTTCCAGGTGTCCCGGATGTAGGTCCACGTGCCGTTCTTCTTCCGGGACACCGACAGGAACTTCCCGGTGTCCACCACGGCGCCGTTGACGGTGACCTTGAAGGTTCCCGATTCCCAGCCCGTGCTGCCCGAGACGCCCACGTCGGTGGCGGGATCCAGGACGAGCACCACGCCCCCGGCCCGGGCGTCGGCGATGTCCTTGGTGAAGTAGGCGAGGATCCCGGCCTTGCCCTTCACCCCCTTGCCTCCGGGAGGCAGCAGCAGCGCGTCCTCGGCGTACTCGGCGGCGACCGCCTGCGCGTCCCCTCCGTTGTAGGCCTTTTCCCATCGGGCGGTCTGGGCCCTGATGGCGGCTTCATCCGATCGCGAGACGGGTGGCGCGCCGAGCGCGTAGGCGGCGGCCAGGAGGAGGCCCACCGCTGCCAAGGAAAACGCGGAGATCCGATTCATGTTCACCCCCCATCAAGGCTTGCTGGAAAGTCAGCGAATTGGGAGAATAGGACACAATCGCAAAATAATCCAGATTTTTCCAACATCCGGACGGCGGCCGGATGACCTGGCCGAATCCTACCGGAGCGTGAACGAGAGCTTGCCGTCATCCTGGAAGATGATGGCCTTGATGCCGTTTGCTGGGCTGGTCAGGCGCCACCGTTCCCAGTTCTTCCAATCGCCGGAATAGATGTTCGTGACGCGTTCCCAGAGGACCAGGGCGCCCCGCGGGTCCAGCTCCAGCCAGGTGTCGTCGCTCGCGTATTCCGGTGGAATGGGGGCCGTCCGGCCCACCCTCCAGTCCACCGCGCCCATGGGATCGCTGATCCAGGCCTTGCCGTCCCGCACCGTGAGGACCCATGGCCTGGTCGCGTTGTTGTTGTAGGAACCCTTGCCCAGGGTTCGGGACAGGGATTCGACGATCAGGGGGCGCTGCCCATGGAGGGCCCCGCCCCCGGCGAGCACCAGGGTCGACAGGAGCAGGGACTTCGCGGAAAGGGACATCGGTTCCTCGTGGTGATGGAGGGGGCCTCCTCGGCCGCGATCCGGGACTCCGTCTCCGGCGGGGCCGCCACCGAATGGGTTGGCGATAATTTAATTATTTATATCCCGCCGTCAAGGGCCCGGCTTCCCGGTCCTACGGGTCACTTGCCTTCCTGAAGATCGAGTACTTGAGCTTGACCCTGCGGCCGGTGTTGTAGGCGCCGGAGGGATCGTATTCCTCGTACTCCATCACCTTCACCTTGGCCAGGCGCTGTTCGCCGGTCTTGATGAGGTAGACGTCCCCGATGTTCGTGGAATCGACCTGGTAGCTGGCGACCGTGTTCAGGTTGGCGGCATAGAGCAGGGCCTCCTGGCTGGTGAGGCTGTCGTAGTCCACGCCGGACGGGAGCTTGCAGCTGGTCACGCCCGTGCGGGGCCGCAGCTCGGCCTTGCCCCGGTAGGCGTTGTAGACCAGCCAGAGTTCCATGGTCGTGTCCTGGCACATGGGGTAGCTGTCGCCCGACACGGAGCCTTCCTCCCAGCCCCAGCCGTAGGTGCTGCTGTCGTCCAGATCCACCGCCCAGCTGGACCAGTCGTCGGTCCAGTACCAGCCGTAGTAGGCGTAGAGGTGCACCTGGCCCACGTGGTAGGGCGAGACCTCCTGGAACCGGGCGCCTCCCAGCGTGGAGTAGAGCCCGTCGCTGGTGAAGGCCACCAGCTCCGAGGACGTGAGGAGGTTGACGGCCTGCGTGGGCAGCTGGACCCGCCAGCGGTTGGGCCGGCGGTAGGCGTCGGGCACGTGGTCCAGGGAGGCCATGGCGTAGGATCCCGAGAAGGGGTAGTAGAGCTCCACCCGCGACAGGACGGTGCGCGGATCGGGCACCACCTCGGCTTCCAGGAAGGAGGTGGAGGCGCCCTCGGCGTCGGTCACCATCTCCACGGTGGCCCACTTGATGTCGGGCGCGGTGGGCACCGGGACCACGTAGACGCCCGAGAGGGTCTGCTCGGCGACGATGCCCTTGACGTTGGTGACGCGGATCTTCTCCTTCCCGGTGAAGCGGTAGCCGTCCGGGTAGCTGGAAAGGTCGGCGAGGGGATAGTACACGTAGAAGTCGGAACCCGGGAGGTCCTGGGCCATGGTCCGGCTGGCGCCCGCGCCGTCGATGAACTCCACCTTCGCCACGCCGTTGTAGTCGCTCACCACCCCGCTCACGCTGCCCAGGGAGCTGTCGTAGAAGGCGTAGTAGATGTCGGGCAGGAGGGGGTACTGGGGATCCGGGTTCACCCGGGGCGCCCGGGCGAAGATCACCGAGTTGGGGTTGAGGCGCAGGTCGAAGATGTTGGTGCCCGCGGGCAGGGCCGCGCCCTTCACCAGGCCGTTGGCGGAATAGGTGCCCCCGTCCATGCACACGGTCCAGTTGGCCAGGTCCATCTGCTGCGAGAGTCCGGCCAGGTCGCGGTAGTTCACGCCGATGCCCTGGCTGGTGAAGCCCCCGATCGCCCACAGGAAGGCGTCGCCCAGGGTCACCCGGGGCGAGGTGGGGGAGTTCCCCGCATAGACCAGGCTGTGGGTGAAGTTCCCGTCGCCGGTGTCGAAGTAGAGGTCGGCGCACACGGCCCGGCAGCGGGCGGCATACTCGTTCCAGTCGCCCATGGACACGTAGGCGCCCGTGGCGGCGTCCTTGCGCATGACGTCGGCGCTCATCTGGGTGAGGGTGAGGGTCACGGGCGCGCCGCTCTCCAGGGCCCGCAGTTCGTCGATGGTGAGGGTGATCTTGCCGCCGCTCTGGTTGGTGTCCACCACCCAGTAGACGCCGGGGGTGGAGGGATAGGTTCCGCCGGGCTCCAGGAGGTTGACCTGGGTCTCCCCGGGCTGGAAGGTGGCCACGTTGTGGCCGCCGATGCGCAGGGTCATGGTGGGCACGACGTTGCTCGCACAGGCCGTGCCGGTGTTGTACACCTTAAGGAAGAGCTTGATGGCGGCGGCTTCCGAGGGCCGGGTGGTCCGGGCCTTGCTCCACTCCTCGGCGTTGGCCACCGAGCCGCCCTTGGAATTGGACGTGCTGGTCTCGTGGGTGTTGGAGATGCTGCCCGAATAGTTGGCGTGGAACGTGACGCTGGCCTCCCAGCCGGGGAAGGAATACCCGGCCGTGGCCTCGTAGCCGACCTCCCAGCCGTGCTCGGTGGTGCGGGAATCCCGGGCCTCCGTCTGGCATTCCCAGGTGGTCTCCCTGGTCACGGACTTGGTCTCGGTGAAGGTGATCTCGTCCAGGGTGGTCACCCGGTAGCCGTCCATGCGCACCACGATCTCCGGCAGGGCCGGGACCATGGGCAGGTTCCCGGGGCTGCGCACGGAGACGTCCATGTTGAGGCCCGAGATCTCGGTGCTGTCGTCGAAGGGGTCCTGGTCCGTGGACCGCTGGTTGGGGTCGGTCTTGTAGTAGGGCACCGAGTGGTCCACGCCGTCCCAGAGCTTGGGCTTGCCGGTGAGGGCCTCGTACGTGTAGCCGTAGAACTCCAGGTAGTCCGGGATGCCGTCGCCGTCGCTGTCCACCAGGTCGCCGTCGTTGGCGCCGTCCCCGTCGTCGTCCTTGTCCAGGGCCGAGATGACGCCGTTCTGGTTCTTGTCCACGAGCAGGTCCGCGGCCTTCCATGCCTTGTTCCCGAAGACCTCGACGTTGTCGGGGATGCCGTCCCCGTCGGTGTCCACCTTGGTGGGGTCGGTGTGGAGGAGGCCCGTCTCGATGTCGTCGGGGATGGTGTCCCCGTCCGTGTCCACGTGGCCCGCCTTCAGGGAGGCGAGGGTCTTCTCGTACACCTCGGCGATGGTGAGCGCCCCCGAGGTGGCCACGGTCTGGGTGGAACCCGACTTGCCGCCGCTGCAGCCCAGCGCGGCCAGAAGAAGGACCAGAAGGGACAGGCTTGCGGGACCAGGGTGTCTCATGGGGACTCCGTGTCGAAACCGTCAGGCTGGAAGGGGTTTGCACCAAATCATGACGGATGCCTGTCAACAGCTTGCAAACGAGCGGATAATGGGATGCAACCGCCCAGCCATGAACAACCCGGCCCCCATCCTGCTCATCGAGGACGATCCCGCCCAGCGTCTGCTGCTGGCGGCCTACCTGCGGCAGACCGGCTTCGCCGTGGAGGAGGCCGGGACCCTCGCCCAGGGCCGCGCCCGGGCGGCCCAGGGGCACCCCTGCCTGGCCCTCCTGGACCTGAACCTGCCCGACGGCGATGGCCTGGACCTGGCGCGGGACCTGATCCGGCGAAGCATCCCCGTGCTCGTGGTGACCAGCCGGCCTTCCGATCGGCTCCGGGCCCTGGAGCTGGGCGCGGACGACTTCATGGACAAGCCCTTCGACCCCCGGGAACTGCTGGCCCGCATCCAGAACCTCCTGAGGCGCTGCGGCGGGTCCGGCGCCCTTGCCGCCGGCCGCTGCCACCTGGATATCCCGGCCCGGCGCCTGCTGGGCTGCGACGGCGCGGAGATCCCCCTCACCCGGGGCGAGTTCGAGCTGCTCGCGGCCCTGGTGGAGGCCCGGGGCCGCGTCCTGTCCCGGGTGGACCTCTCGGAGGTCATCAGCCCGGACGGGGAGACGGTGTGCAGCCGCAGCGTGGACGTGCTGGTGTCGCGCCTGCGCCGCAAGCTGGCCGGCGAGCCCGGCCTGGTGCAGACCGTGCCGGGCGTCGGCTACCGGATCCAGGGCTGACGGGTGGACACGGGACACTTCGCCCTTTCGAGGTGGCTGGCCGTCTTCACGGATCCCGCCACCGAGGCGGATTTCCGGGAGGACCAGAGGCCCCGCCTGGCCGCCCAGCTTCGGCTCCTGGCCTTCCTGCCGGGCCTCTACGTGGCCGCCCTCGTCCTGGACTACCGGACTTTCGGCGCCAGCGGCCCCTTCTGGACCCTGGCCCTCCTGCGCCTGACGGTCTGGGGCCTGGTGGGCGCGGCCGGAGGCCTGGCGGCGCGGCGCCTGGGAACGGCCCAGGCCCTCCTCTGCGCGGGGGTGTCGCTGCTTTTCGTCACCGAGGTGGTGGAGCACCACCTGCTCGTCCTGGCCCGCGGACCCGCCACGGCCCAGGAACTCCCATTCCTGGCCCTCTTCGTGCTGGGCGTGTACCTGATGCTGCCGCTGGCCCTGGGGCTGAGCCTGGGCTCGGCGCTGGGCGGATCGGCCCTCTTCCTGGGCTACCTGGCCGCCACCCGGGCACAGGAAGCCCCCGGACCTGGGCTCACCACCCTCTACCTGCTGTTCGCCAACGGGATCGGCTTCGCCTTCCGGGTGACCTGGAACCGCACCCAGCGCCGGGACTTCGCCCTGAGGACCCGCCTCGGACAGGAGGTGGCCGAGCGCAGGGCGGCCGAGGCGGAAGCCCGGCGCGCCAACGAGGCCAAGAGCCGCTTCCTGGCGGTGATGAGCCACGAGATCCGGACGCCGCTCAACGGGGTGCTGGGGGGCGTGCAGCTCCTTCAGGCGCTGCCCCTCCAGCCGGACCAGCGCCGGCCCCTGGGCCTCCTGGCCCGCAACGGGGACCTTCTGGCGCGGCTCCTGGACGACCTGCTGGATCAGGCCCGCCTGGAAACCGGACACCTGCGGGTGGAGCCGTCCCCCTTCAGCCCCGCGGAGCTGCTCGCCGCCGTGAGCGCGGACATCGAGCCCCTGGCCGGCGCCAAGGGCCTGGCCTTCCGGGTGGAGCAGAGCGGCCCCCTGCCCGCCACCCTGGAGGGGGACGCCCTGCGCCTTCGCCAGGTGCTGGTCAACCTGCTGGGCAACGCGGTGAAGTTCACGGACGAAGGGGACGTGGTCCTGTCCCTGGAGACCGCTCCCGTGGATGGCCGGCGGGTGCGCTGCGCCTTCTGCGCCCGGGACACCGGGCCGGGCCTGGACGCCGAGGCCCAGGTGCGGGTCTTCGCGCCTTTCGAACAGGGGGACGGGTCCATCCAGCGCCGCCACGGCGGGGTGGGCCTCGGCCTGGCCATCAGCCGGCAGCTGGTGGCGGCCATGGGCGGGACCCTGACCCTGACGAGCGCGCCGGGCATGGGGTGCCGGTTCGCCTTCGCCCTCGTCCTGCCCGCCGCGGAGGCCGTTCCTGAGGATCCGGGCACAGGTTTCCTGACCGTCCTGGTGGTGGACGACCTGGAGGCCAACCGCATCGTGGCCGCCGGCCTCCTGGAAACCCTCGGCCACCGGGCCGTGTGCGCCGGCAGCGGGACCGAAGCGCTGGAGATCCTGGGCCGCCGGCCCGTGGATGCCGTCCTGCTGGACGTGCACATGCATGACCTGGAGGGCCGGGAGGTCCTGGAGCGCCTCCGGGCCTGGCCCGATGCCCGGGTGGCGGGCGTGCCGGTCCTCCTTTCCTCGGCGGATACCGAGGGTTCCAGCGCCCTGGCGGCGCTGGACCCGGGGGTGCGCGGGGTGCTGCCCAAGCCCATCCGCAGGGAACGCCTGGCGGCCCTGCTCTCGGGGCTTTCCGCAGGGACCCCGCCGGATAGCCGGGTGGACGGGATCCGGGTGGCCCGGATCCTCGGGGACCTGGGTCCCGATGTCTGGGCGGAGGGCCTCCGGGCCTGCCGGGCTTCGGTCCAGGCCTGCCTGGAGGAACTGGCCCACCCGGACCGCGCCCCCCAGGCCCTCCACCGCCTGGCCGGCCTGGCCTCCACCTACGGCATGGCCGGCCTGCACCGCCTGGTGCGCAGCGCCGAGGCCCAGGTGAGCGCCGGAGGCCCCTGTCCCGTGGAGCAGCTGCGGGCCTGCTGCGGGGCCTCCCTCGCCGGGCTGGCGCAAGCCGGTCCGCACTGACGGAACCTTCCCGTCCCCGTTCGCATCTCCTCGCCAGGACCGCCGGAAAACGGCTCCACCAGGATGTCTGCGCTGGGGCCGGCCGGCGGCCGCAAACCCGCTTCCATGGGAGGGGAACATGGGCACACCGATCACCGCAACCCGGCTGCTCCACGAGGACCATCAACGCATCCGCGAGCTCTACCAGAAGCTCTGCCAGGAATCCCGGCCCGCCGGCCAGGAGGACCTCGCCAGGGAACTCCTTGAGGCCTTGGAGATCCATTCCTGGCTGGAGGAACGCCTGGTCTACCCGCTCCTCGCGACGGCGTGCCAGGACGACAGCCTGACGCAGCGCCTGGGCGGGGCCCATGGCGACATGAAGCGGCTCATCAGCGAATTCAGGCTCAAGGGCGGTTACGGCGGTCCGGAGGGCCGGAAGGTGCTGGGCCGGCTCATGACCGTCCTCCAGGAGCATGTCCTCGAAGAGGAGGAGCAGGCGTTCCCGGTGCTGGCGGCGGGCGCCGCCCCCAACGAGGAACTCGGCGCGGACCTGGCCCGGCTCCGGGGCCGGATGGAGATGTTCCCTCCCTTCGCCCATTCCATCGACCTGGCGGTGCCCCTGCAGGTGGCCTACAACCAGTGGACCCAGTTCGAGGACTTCCCGCGCTTCCTGGCCAACGTGAAGGAGGTGCGCCAGGCCGGCCCCACCCGCGTGGAGTGGCGCGCCGAGGTGGCCGGGAAGGACCTGCGCTGGACCTCAGAGATCTACGAGCAGACCCCCGACGCCCGCATCGCCTGGCGGAGCGTGGAAGGGTCCATGAACGCGGGTTCGGTGAGCTTCCTGGCCCTGGACGAAGGCTCCTCGCGGATCCTGGTGGAGCTGAACTACGAGCCCGAGGGGCTCCTCGAAAACCTCGGGGCCATGGTGGGCGTCCTTCCGCGGTACGTGGCCTCGAACCTCCAGAACTACAAGGAGCACCTGGAGCGCACGCGCGCGGAGAGCGGAGCCTGGCGCGGCAGGGTCGCCGGGAATCCCATGGATGCCCGGAAGAGTGGCGGGGGTGAGGTGCGCCCGGGTCCCTCCTGAACGGCGCCCGCGGGCCGGCGCGCGCCGGCCCGCGGGCGGACGTCCGTCAGGGGGCGACGGTCATCCGGTTCCGGACGCGCCGGACCCCCTTGACGTCCGAGGTGAGGCGCTCGACCAGGATCTTCTCCGCGGAATTCCTGGCTTCGCCCCCGAGGGTGACGACGCCCCGGTCGGTCTTGACGTGGGTGGCGAGCATGCGCGTGCCCCGGTGGGCCAGGAGCACGGCCTTCACCTGGGCGGTGACCGAGGCGTCGTCGATCTTCTCGGCCAGGGTCTTCGCTCCGGGGGGCACGACGCGCAGGGTGTTCCTCACCTCCTTCACCCCGTCCACGTTCTCGGCGATGTCCTGGGCGAGGCCCTTCTGGGCGGCGCTGCCGATGCGGCCCGAGAGCGTCACGACGCCGTCCCGGGCCGCGACGCCCACGGTGGCCTCGTCGACGTTCCGGTGGTAGCGCAGGGCGGTCCGGACCTTCGTGGCCAGCCAGACGTCGGGGGCCGTGGCCGAGGCTTCGGCCTTGAGGACCAGGAGGTTGGTCACGGAGGTCACGCCCGGGAGGTCCTTGACGGTCTCCTCCGCGAGGGTCCGGTGGAACTCGTTGGCCACCGTCCCGCTGAGGGTGACCGCGCCCGAGCGGGAGGCGACCTCGAGGGTGTCGCCCTTGAGGTGGACTCGGAAATTGTAGGAATTCCGGGCCGCCGCGGCGATCCGGGCATCCGTGTCCGGTTGCGAGGCCGCGAGGAGCGCGGGGACGAGCATCAGGGTGGGCAAGGGGACCTTCGGCATGGCTTCTCCTGGATCCGGACGCGCCGGCACTGTCTCTGTGCCGGCGCCGCGGCATTGGTTCAGACCCGGAGTCACGGTGCGCGGCGGTCATGCATTGCTGTTCCTGATGCTGACGGGTGCGCGGTCGGGCGTGGTCCTGTGCGAGACGGCCGAGAATCTTTAACCTGATGAGAAAATGCTCCGCTTCGATGCCAAGGCCCCGGGCCTGAAGGGGTGCCGCGCGGTGTTCATGTGCAACGCCGCCGTCAAGCTCCTACCGGAGACCCCTTACAACATCGACCGGAACGCCCTTTGGCATGCGTGGGAGTATCTGAGGCCGGATGGGTGTGTCGCATCCCTCCATGACCTCCGGCGCACCTTTGCCAGCATCGGGGCAGACCTGGGCCAGGACGAGGCGGTCGTCGATGCGCTCCTGGGGCACTCACGGGGGAAGATCAGGGACACCTATTTCCGCCGGGCGGATCCGACCCTCCTGGCGGTGGCGGAGAGCATCGGGGGGCACATCGCAGAGTTGCTAGGGATCCAGAAGCCCGCCAAGAAGGCCAAGGCGCCTAAGAAGTAGGAGGGTAATGGAACATGACGACGGCCCCCATCACGGGGGCCGTTCTGTATCTCATGGCCACGGTGAAGCACTCCAGGACACGCTTGACCTCCAGCGGGGTGAGGATCACTGGGAGTGGGGCGTCCTTTCGAGGCATGGAGATGAAGGCCACCACCTCGGGCCGGCCTATCGTCTTTTTGAACAGAAAGCTGAGCGCCGAGTAGTGGCAGCGCAGGCGCTCGGGACCGATGGGCTGAGTCTGGAGCCACTCGACCCAACTCCGGACTTCCTCCTGAGTTGCCTGGTCGGCCGATTTCCCGATCCGCTCCTCGAACCGGCGAAGTGAGGCCAGATACTGCTGGCGGGTTCCCAAGGCACGCCCGGCCATCTTAAGATCGGACTCGAGTCGCGCCAAAGCAGAGCGGTGGCTCATGTAGTACCTCCTTGAATGTGGGGCCGGTGCAGCAACACCGCCACATTCAAGGAGCCTGATTTCAGCGATTCCCGCTAGCCAATTCCGAGCGGACCAGGGACCGGCGCGCTCCTCCCCCGCTGCGGAACGCAGCTTCGTTCAACCCACCTGGACGTCGATCCCCTGCGTGAGGCGGTGGAGACTATCGGGACCGTCCTGGCGGCCGCCATGAAGCCCGCAAAATAAAGCGCGGGGGCGCCTAGATGCCCCCGCGGTGGTTCTGCCGATTTGTGAATCCAAATCGGCCACGGCCGGCCGTTCGGGCGGGAACCCGGGGGATTCCCCATCGGGTTACCTGGTAAGTCGATCAATCATCCAGTCCTGGGTGGACGCTATACGTCAACCTTCATCCAGTCAAACCAATTTGTCAGTGCTTTCTTCAGGATAAATACACTATACAAGAGAGTTGTGGCTGCAAAAATCACAAATGCAATACAGATCATTGCTGCCCAATTCTCCTCAACGAGGCCCAGTGAAAATTGAATAAATGATGCACTGAGGCAAGCGACAACAGTCCAGTGAAGCATGGATTTAATATTCCAGAGTGGGTTATAAAGGTCATCTAAAGAACACGCCTTAGCATCAACGAGTTTTTGGAAGTGAAACTTATAAGCCTCACTACCATAAAGCTTTTCTTTGAGGTTCACGACAGTCCATGTAAGTGCTGATAAAGAAAGGCTTCCTGCTGTGATGAATCCAGTAAAGAAGTAGCTGCGTAAATTCTGTTTATAGTAATAGAAGATGTCATAATTCCAGTATTTATAAACGATTAACAAAGAGATGACAATCGTCAAAATGCCTGGCATCCAAAGCAATTTCCAAGGGCCCATTCTTGTATTCACATTGCACCTCGAATAAAGTATAAGTCAGAAGGTTTTTTGGGCAAGCTTTACTAGCTCGTCTGTGATTTTATGATTTTCGAATTCATCAATATTCCCAACCATCATATGCGCAATTTCATCAAATGGCAGTACATCTAAATAATCTATGTTGTCGTCATCGGACTCAAGAACTCGATTTAGTTTGTCACTCATTTTACCATAGAGCCTAATTTTTTCAGGTATAACCATGTCAGAGAATGTCTTAACGGCAGTCAGAATTGCTGCCTTTTTGGTGCCGTCCTTGAAGATATATATGAGTCTTCGCTTTCTGGCAACTGCTGAAATACCAGTCATTTTTTCGAATTCACGAACATCACCTTCTAGATCGACTTCTGCAACATCAATGCTCTTCATGGATTCTGCAATTTTTAAATAATCGGAGTCAGAGACCATCCACACGACTTTGATTGGTTTCGAATGTTTTGATCTGGCACGTAATTCCTTTCTTTCTGTTTCATTTTGTGCAGATTTAATATCGATTTTTAGACCATCTCTTTTGGCTTTTCCATACTGCCAATCCAGAGTATTTCCAAACTCTTTTGGAGAAGTCGAACCAAAATATGCTTGGTATACACCATGACCTGTAACTGGATCAACAACAAAATAATTGGCTCGTACTCGGTTATTCAATATATCTACCTTCCGAATTTCCTTCCCTACAAGTTCGTGTTCCGTTTTGTTGTGAGTGCTATACATGATCAGGCCTTTGAAGTACCCTTCTGAAAGGCTAGATGAAAGCCTTATGAATAGAGTGTAGCTCTTGTGTTTTTTTTCATCAAAAGCTCGGAGCTTATCAAAAAGCGCATTTATGGGGTAATTCGGGTCTCCTTCCAATTTAAAGCCCATCATCTTAACCTGCATGTTTCGTCCTCCTTGCAAACCATCATTTTGGGGGGAATTTGTTCCCTCCATGATCTAGGTCATTGATCAGGGCGACCAAAGGATTTCCCCGAACGGTGGAAAACTGGGGTCTGAGCGGTTGGAAGGGGATCCGTTGCCACCTAGCTCCTCCTGGGAGGGAAGGGGCCCGGTTGAGTTAGTTTTCGCCCCGCGTGGGACTTACCGGGGGAAGTTCTGGCTGAGCGCCACCGGCTTTGGTTCGACGGGCCACAGGTTTGGATTGTCCAGCATCGCCAGGACAGCCTTTACTTTGTCTTCAACGGGCACCCGGCTTCCTGGAATGTGCACAGCTACCTGGAGGACTTGCAGCTTGGTTGCCACGTCCACGGGACCTCCTAGTGATTGGATGAGGCCATGCTACTCCCGGAGAGAATCCCAGGGCGGACAATTTTTACCACCCTCCATGGTCCAGGGTCCGAGTCCCAGGCTGGCAAACGATCAGGATCCCAGTGGAGGCCCGTTGGGTCCGTCTGTTACCAGGCGCAAGATCTCCGACTGCTCCGGCTCCGGGATCCGCTGGACCAGGGCAGAGACGATCCTGGCCAGGGATTCGATCTGGTGCTGCAGCTCCCCGATCTCACGCTCGAGCCGGCGGGCCTCCTATATATCCATGCCTGCCATGCGCTGTTCCTGTCCTTGGTCCACCATCCTACTCCGGACCATGGCCAGAAGATGTTCCAACACCGTTGAGGTGGGCCCATTGAGGGGCACTTGTCTCGCTGAAAAGGGCCTGGGCCATCAGCAGCGCAGAGCACATCTCACAGATGCCGTGGGTGTAGTCGCATGCGGAAAGAGATCTTCGCTCCGGAATCCATGCATTCTCGGCCCGGACGAGCCTGCACCAGGCGCAGCGGGTGGGCATTACGGGCCGTCTCTTATCGGTTCTCTCGCCCATGGCTTGCCCACAATCTTCCTGGCTCCAAGTCTGGCCAGAAACAGAAAGCCCCCATGTATGGGGGCTAGATCTGCGGGACGTTGGCCCGCTGCTTGGACTGCATTGGGAGTATCGGTCCTTGAGACTCTATGTCAATCGGCAGACTCTGTCGCGAGGCCCCGATCATCCTGCCTTGATCTCGCAAGAAGACCGCCATCCCTTCAGCCTGGCCTTCCATTCCTCCAGGTCGGACCTCCGATACTGCGGCGCTCGGAAACCAGGGTCTTTCACAAAGGCCGGCCCCTCCCCGGTTGTTCGCTACTTCCTTAAGGTGGCAATGGACACGTGCAACTCGGCGGCCACCTCCTTCTCCGTCAGCAAGTCCGCCCCGGTGGCCCGGGTGAGTTCCGCCTGGGTGGCGATGACATAGCCCTCCGGCAACAATTCCCGGAGGAGCTCGATGCGGAGGGTGACGGGGAGGGTCATGGTCTACCAGGAAAGGGAGGTTTGGGGGGATGATTGGTCCAGGAGGTTGAGATGGAAAAGTTCGCAGTCGGGCAGACCATCGAACTCAAGGACGGAACCTGGGAACTTCGAGAGCATTGGTCAGACAGCGTGTGGATTGCAAAACGGTCTGATGGAGTTTTCTGGATGGTCCAGTTGTTGGGAGGCCGTTGGGTTTTCATGACCCTTCCTCCTCCAAGCAAGAAGTAGCTTCTGAACCAGATACTTTGAGTGGCGAAAAGAAGGGGCCCCATGGAAAAGACTGGGAAGGTAGAGATTCAGGAGGGGAAAACAAGAGCAAAGGTCGTAATAGATGAAGTTATGGACGCCTATGAGCTCCAAACCCTCATTTCAAGGCTCGCCGTCGCTCGAAGCCAAATGTCCCCTGCTGTTGGGGACACATTCCCTACCCTTGGTTCCACGGCGAGTGATGCGGAAATTCTGATCGAGGATGGAGCCCCCATGATGCTCTATGCCGCTCCAGGCGATTCCAAGCTTCGACTTAGGATCCGAAATCGCGGATTGGGGTGGCTGATCTTTGACCTCCACTACGACAAGGCTATTGAGATGAGGGACTTCCTGAACGCCCTCACTTCGGACGAGCCGAGCACTTTCCTCAAACAAGAGATCCCGGATGGTGGCACTTCGCATTGAGCTACCTAACCTCGTGGTGGTTAATTCCAGAATTTTTCAATTATGGCGCCCTCAGTCCCAGGGTAGAGCCTGGACAGCTACACCCGACCCACGAGGGGATGGGTGGCGTGAGTGATTTTGTTGGCGGACTTCTTGTCGTGCCCGTGGATGTTTTTCAGGTGGTCTCGCAACCCCGTGAAGTAGCCGAAGCCGTCCGAGTCTTGCCACCCCTCCCTGGAAAGAGAACATTCCGGGCACCGGATCACGCCCAGGGTTCTCGGCACATGGATCACCGGGAGTTCTCCCGTGGAGAGGAACCGTTTCCCGGCCTCCAGGACGTTCCGGTCCCGCTCCCCGAAATGCGCGGGGATGGTTTCGACCGTGAAGCAGCCCGATCCGTCGATGGGCTTCTCGTAGCGGCTGGGCTTCATGCCCTCCAGGGCTTCCACCAGGGATTTCACCAGGGCTTTTTCTTGGTCGTTCATCGAGTGGTTCCTTTCGGGGCGAGGCTGGACATGCTTGATATTCAGGGGTAACCTCGTGCTCATAACCCCAGGAGTAGAGATGCCGATTGATATGGCCATTACGGTTGGTGAACTCATCACAGGTGGATCTATCACCGTGAAAATGATTGAAGCGTTGGTTAAACTCGTTAATTTTCTGCGGAAGCGAGGCGCGAGTGACAAGGAAATTGATGTGGCGATTGCTGAGTGCCTAAAGCTCAACCCAGACATGGATCTCATTGAAGACGCGGTACGGCGGGCAAGGACCTCTAATAGAGCGACTCCCAAAAAAGTTCGAATGCTTGAAGAAATGAGTAAGAAACTCAATGCCTTCGAGAAGGCCGTCGCAAAGAAGGCTGCACCCAAGAAGGCCGTCGCAAAGAAGGCTGCACCCAAGAAGGCCGTCGCAAAGAAGGCTGCACCCAAGAAGGTTGTCGCAAAGAAGGCTGCACCCAAGAAGGTTGTCGCCAAGAAGGCTGCTCCCAAGAAGGTTGTCGCCAAGAAGGCTGCTCCCAAGAGGGTTGTCGCTAAGAGGGTGTAAACCTCATTCATCTCCATGGTCACGCCGCTTTCGGGTGCTGGACGTACTGGTACCGCCGGACCGCCCGGGCCGGCCCCAGGGTTCCCGCGCTGTCCTCGCAGTTGGGGTAGTGCTCGGTCCAGCCGGAGTGCTCCAGGCTGGCGCGCTCGGAACGGCCCGCCCCGCTGCCCCCGCACGTGGCGCAGTAGCGGGGCGTGGGGAAGACCGCGGTTTCGCCCTCGATGAGGCGGAGGGGAGGGTGGCCGGGTGTTCCTCCGAGGCTTGATCAAGCCGGGCACCAGCAACGTCCTGATGACCCTGCCGCTCTGGGCCCGGCCCAACACCACCAAGCGATTCCTGACCCAGGGCTACAACGGGGCCACCCAGGCGGCCATCCCTGTCAGCGTCGGGACGGATGGCGTCGTGAGCATCAACGAAATTGCCGGGGGCTATGCCAACGCCAGTTCTTGGCTTTCCCTGAGTGGGCTGTCGTGGACGCTGGTGGATTGATGGAACAACCAGGTAAGGCCTAGTTCGGCCCGGGGCAAAAAAGCGAAAGTGTCCCCTGAGTGTCCCCGCACAAGAAAGGCCCCATCAGTTGATGGGGCCTAGAACTACTGGTGCCGGCGGCCGGGATCGAACCGGCACCCCCGAAGAGAACAGATTTTGAGTCTGTCGCGTCTGCCATTTCGCCACGCCGGCGGGCGTTTCAACCAGGATAGCGGGAAAGGGCGCCGCGGCCCAGGGGCGGCTGAGGTGTTGCGCGGGGAGGGGGGTTGGGGGACGCTGGAAGAAATCAACGCTCCAGTTCGAGGTGTCCCCATGCCCAAGCGGCTCGCGCTTTCCCTGGCCCTTTCCCTGGCGGCGCTGTGGGCGGGGGAACCCCCCGTGGGGGCCCGCGGCGCCCGGGGGGTGAGGGTGGCCACGGGGCAGTGGGTGGAGCCGGCGGGGGACGTGCTGACGTTCCCGGGGCGGGCCATCGACATGGCGTTGTCGGAGGACGGGGCGACCCTGTTCGTGAAGACGGACCGGGGGCTCCTGGTGGTGGACACGGGGGGCTGGCGGGTGCGCCAGAGCCTGGCCTGGGGCAGGGGGGACAGCGCCTCCATGCACGGGCTGGCGGTGGACGGGGGGCGGGTGTGGGTCACGACGGGGAAGGCGGGGCTCCTGGAGGCGGCCCCGGGCGCGGCGGGGGTCTGGGCCTGGGGGCGGCGGATCGCGCTTGCCGCCAGGGACGGGAAGTCGGCGTATCCCTGCGGCGTGGCGCTGGCGGGGACGCGGGCCGTGGTGGCCCTGGGGCGGGAGAATGCGGTGGCTGTTTTGGATCTGGCCGCGGGCAGCGAACTGGCGCGGATCCCGGTGGGCGTGGCGCCCTGCGGAGTGGCCCTGTCGGCGGACGGAGCCACCGCCTTCGTGGCGAACTGGGGCGGCCGAAGGCCCGCGCCGGGGCAGCGGACCATGGCCTCCGCGGGGTCCCCGGTGGCGGTGGACGAGGGGGACCGGCCCCTGGCGGGGACCGTATCCAGGGTGGACCTGGCGCGCGGCGCGGTCACGGGCGAGGCCGAGGTGGGGCTTCATCCCTGCCAGGTGCTGCTGGAGGGCGGCTCTCTTTCGGTGGCCAACGCGAATTCCGATTCCGTCACGGTCCTGGCGGCGGCGGACCTGCGCGTGATCCGCACCGTGCCCGTGACGCCGGATCCGGGACTGCCCTTCGGAAGCATCGTCAACGCCCTGGCCCGGGACCCCCGGGACGGGACGCTCTTCGCCGCCAGCGGGGGCACCAACGCGGTGGGCGTGATCCGGGGCGGGGCCTGCGCGGGGTTCGTCCCCGCGGGATGGTTCCCCTCCTGCGTGGCGGCGGGGGACGGCCGGCTCTACATCGGCAGCGCCAGGGGACTGGGCTCCCGGGAGGGCCGGCCCGGCGCCAAGGGCTGGAGCGTGCGCAGCGAGCAGGGGACGCTCCAGCGCGTCGCGATCCCCGCGGATGGGGCCCTGCGAACCCTCACGCGGCGCGCGACGGACCTGGCCCAGGTGCCCCGCTCCCTGGAGGCCATGCTGCCGGCCCGCAAGGGTTCGCGCGGGCCCGTGCCCGTGCCCCGGCGCGCCGGGGAGCCCTCGGTCTTCCGGCACGTGGTGTACGTGATCAAGGAGAACCGCACCTACGACCAGGTTTTCGGCGACCTGCCCCAGGGCGACGGGGATCCGTCGCTCTGCATCTACCCGCGGGAGGTCACGCCCAACCACCACGCCCTGGCCGAGCAGTTCGTGCTGCTGGACAACTACTACTGCAACGGCGTGGTCTCGGCCGACGGGCACCAGTGGGCCACGCAGGGGATCACCACGGCCTACACCGAGAAGACCGCGGGGGACTGGACGCGCAGCTACGACCTGGGCACGGATCCGCTGGCCTTCGCGCCCACGCCGTTCCTCTGGGACAGCGCCCTGCTGCGGGGGAGGTCCTTCCGGAATTTCGGCGAGTTCGACTTCACCACGCTGGAGCCGCCCCTGGCCACCTGGCAGGACGTGTACGCGGACCACCTCGGGGGCACGCGCAAGGTGGGCTTCCGCCCCTCGATGCCCACGGAATCCCTGCGCCGCCACACGGCCCCGGACTACCCCGGCTGGAATACGCGCATTCCCGACGTGGTGCGCGTGGAGCGCTTCCTGGCCGAATTCCGGGAATGCGAACGCAAGGGCGCCTGGCAGGACCTGGTGGTGGTGTACCTGCCCCAGGACCACACCCGCGGCCTCACGCCGGGCGCGCCCACGCCCAGGGCCCACCTGGCCGACAACGACCTGGCCCTGGGGCGGCTGGTGGAAGCCATCTCCCACAGCCGCTTCTGGAAGGACACCTGCATCTTCGTGAACGAGGACGATCCGCAGGACGGTTTCGACCACGTGGACGGGCACCGCTCCCTGTGCCTGGTGGTGAGCCCCTACACGCTGCGGGGCCGCGTGGTGAGCCGGTTCTACAACCAGGGCTCCGTGCTGCACACCATGGAGCGCATGCTGGGGCTGCCCCCCATGACGCGCCTGGACGGCGCGGCGCCGACGATGGAGGGCTGCTTCACCCGCAGGCCCGACTTCACGCCCTACACCGCGCTGCCCAGCCGTGTGCCCCTGGATGAAGTGAACCCGCGGCGGACGGGCGCGCTCCTGGATTTCTCGCGCCCCGATACCGTGCCCGACGACGAGCTGAACCGGCTCCTGTGGTTCGCCGCCCGGGGCGACGCGCCCTACCCGGCGTGGTTCGCGGGCGCCCACGGGAAGGGGCTCGCGCGGAAGGGGCTGGGCCTGGGGAAGTGAGACGGCCGCCCGTTCGTATACGAAACCTTGACGGCACCTTCAGGGGACAAGGGTTATCCTTTCGCCAGGAGCACCCGCCATGGAGATCATCGCCATCCTCAGCCTCATCGTCAGCATGATTTACACCTTTTCATACCTCTATTTCCAGTTCACCAAGCACTGACGCGCCGCGCCCTGCTTGATTTTCCGAACCGTTGCCCGGTTCAGCAGGGCCCCCTATCGTGGTAGGATCAGGCCATCCACCTGATCGCATTTTTCCACACGAAGGGAAGCCATGCCGCGCCTACGCACCTGGTTGTTCATCGGTATCGGTTCGCTGGGGGTGCTCGCCTCCATCGGATGGGTGGGTCTGCGCGGAGGTCCGGGCACGCCTGAATTCACCACGGAGCCGGTCAAGCGCCAGCCCCTGCGGGACAGCGTGGCGGCCAACGGCGAGGTGCAGGCCAAGACCCGGGTCAACGTCGGCGTGCAGGTGACCGCGGCCATCAAGGAGATCCACGTCTCCGACGGCCAGTGGGTGAAGGCCGGCGACCTGCTGGTGACGCTGGACCAGGAGCGCTACAAGCAGGCCCTGAACCAGTCGGAGATGGGCCTGCGCATGGCGCGCAAGGACCTGGAGATCGCCCAGGCCACCTTCTCCAAGCAGGACCAGACCTTCGTGCGCCAGGAGCGCCTGAACAAGGCCGGGCTGACGTCCCTGGAGGAGTTCCAGCAGGTGAAGCTGGCGCGGGACACCGCGGCCACCACGCTGGAGCGGGCCCGGGTGGCGGTGCAGCAGTCCGAGGCCCAGACCGCCATCGCCCAGGACGACCTCAGCAAGACCGTCATCCGCGCCACCATGTCCGGGCAGGTGACGGGCCTCAAGGCCGAGAAGGGCGAGACCGCCATCGCCGGCACCACCAACCTGGCCGGGGCCGTGATGATGGTCATCTCGGACCTGTCGGAGATGATGGCCGAGATCCGCGTCGGGGAACTGGACGTGGTGAAGGTCGCCGTGGGCCAGCCCGCGGAGGTCACCGTGGACGCCCTGCCCGGCAAGGTCTTCCAGGGCAAGGTGCTCACCGTGGCCAGCAGCACGGACCGGCCCGCGGGGTCGAGCACCTCCAATTCCCAGGAGGCCCAGAGCTACAAGGTGCGCATCATCCTGGACGGTTCCGCCCAGGAGCGCGCCTCGCTGCGTCCCGGCATGAGCGCCCGGGTCGCCGTGCTCACCGCCGAGCACAAGGACGTGCTTTCGGTGTCCCTGGCGGCCATCCAGGACCGCGAGGCCAAGGCGGGGGGCCTGGGGCTTCTCACCGGCAACCGCAGCGTCGTCTTCGTCGTCAGGGACGGCAAGGCCGCCGAACGCAGCATCACCACCGGCCTCACCACCCGGCGCGCCGCCGAAGTGCTCACCGGCCTCCAGGAGGGGGACGTGGTGATCTCCGGCCCCACCAAGCAGCTCGCCACCCTCGCCGACGGCGTGGCCGTGAAGATCAGGAAGGACAAGCCGTGAACGGCTGGACCCGCTTCCAGGAGACCTTCCGCACCGCCGTCGCCAGCATATGGGCGCACCGCATGCGCAGCATGCTCACCACCCTGGGCATCATCATCGGGGTGGGGTCCGTCATCACCGTCGTGAACCTGACCAAGGGCCTGGAAGGCCGCATCATGTCCGACGTGAAGCAGGAGGGGACCCACACCTTCTTCATCGGCTCCTGGGTGCCCTACTCCCGCTTCAAGACCGCCAAGATCCGGCGCATGCCCATGGACCACCAGACCATCCGGGAGCTGCGCGAGCTCATGCCCCAGATCCTGGTGGCCAGCCCCCAGTCCACCATCTTCAGTCCCCAGATGGTGGTCAAGGCCGGCAGCGTCACGCGGCGCGTGACCTACCTCACCGCCGTGGACGAGAACGGCCTGGACCTCTCCAACCGCGAGCTGGCCTGCGGCCGCAACTTCACCGCCACGGACCGCACGACCCGGGCCCCCTTGGCCATCCTGGGCGCCACCATCGCCGAGGACCTGGGCCTGGGCGAGCATTCCGTGGGCAAGCACTTCACCGTCGCGGGCCAGACGGTGGAGCTGGTGGGCATCCTGAAGAAGCACGGGGAGATCCCCTTCATGCCCAGCGGGGGCGAGGACGAGGATTCCGCCATGTGGGGCCCCGACGGCATGTTCTTCGTGCCCTTCGGGAGCCTGCGGGAGCTGGCCCGCCCCGGCGCCTTCGACAGCCCCTTCTGGCGCCTCCAGGTGGATGCGAAGGTTCCCGTGAAGGAGGCCGAGAACACCCTGCGCCAGGGCCTGCGCCGCATCCGCGGCCTGCGGGGGGACGACGCGGACAACTTCATGCTCGAGAGCAACGAGAAGGCCGTGGCCCAGGTGGAGAAGATCGGCAAGACCCTCATGACCGCCAGCGGCGCCATGGTGGGCATCAGCCTCCTGGTGGGCGGCATCGGCGTGATGAACATCATGCTGGTGAGCGTGACGGAGCGCACCCGGGAGATCGGCGTGCGCAAGGCCCTGGGCGCGCGCAGGCGGAACATCCTCTTCCAGTTCCTCATCGAGGCCACGCTGCTGTGCGTGGCCGGCGGCATCATCGGCACGGTGCTGGGCATGGTCTTCGGGGCGGTGCTGAGCCAGGTGCTGATGAAGCACATGGGCGGCGTGCCCGCGTGGGCCTTCCTGTCGGCGCTGCTGGTGCCGGCGGCCGTGGGCATGGGATTCGGGCTCTACCCGGCCAACAAGGCCGCGAAGCTGGATCCCATCGAGGCGCTGCGGTACGAGTGACGGAGGCCCTACGGCGCTACCGCCGCCCCCTGGGCGGCGGCAGCGCGCCCATGCGGAACCGGAAGGGCAGCCTCAGCCTGAACCGCGCCGTCTGCGGCACCCCATTGAGCAGGGCGGGCTCGAACTCCCATTTCAAAGCGTAGCGGATGGCCGTCATGTAGAGCTCCGGAGGGCCGCTGAGCGCTTCGGCCCGGGTCGGCCGGCCTTCGGGGTCGACCGTGATCAGGAGCAGGACGTCCCCATCGATCCCGTTCGCCGAGGCATGCCACGGGTAGGACGGCGGCGCGGGCTGCTGCCGGACCTTGACCTTCGTGAAGTCGACCTCCATCGGGCGGCCCTTGGCGTCGAGGCCGGGGCCCGCAAGGGCGGCGCGGAGGGCCCGGTCCTGTTCCGTTTCCGGGGCCGCCGGGAAGATCAGGAGATCGAACATGGCCTGCCGGACCGTCCTGCAGAGATCCTCCTGGAAGCCGGCGGTGCCCTTCCTGCCGCTCGTGAAATGGCAGTACATGACCTTCTGGGGCCGCCCGGGCTCGTTCTGCACCGTCCCGCGGTCCGCAAGCAGGGACGAACGCAGCGACACGTCATGGCAGGCCAGGCCGTCGTAGGTCCGCTCGGCCTGGAGCGTGAGCTTGATGAAGAGCGTCCTGGCGGGATCGGCGGTGGCCGGATCCACCACCCTCAGGCCGGCCCTGGCGAGGCCAGCGCGGGCTTCCAGTTCGAGGATCCCCAGGTCCATGGGGGCGGCTTCGATGGTCGGGGCCAGGACGCACTGGAGGACCACCTGGTCGATCCCCCTCCCCGGCTCCGGTGCGCCGGCGCCATCGAGGGCGAACGGCACGGCGAAGAGGGTCCGCACCCGGACGGGGCTGCCGCCGACCAGCACGGGGGCGAAGACCCAGCGCACGATATCGGCCTCCGCCGCAGCGCGCAGCAAGGCCGGGCCTTCGATGAAGTCCGTCTGCTCCGGCCGTCCATTGGGCCCGATCGTCACCCCGAGGACCACCGTTCCCTGGACCCGGGCCATCGTGGCGAGGGTCGGGTAGGCCGGGGCCGGGGGCTCGCTGAGAACTCTGAGCGTGGAGAACTCGACCTGGATGGGCGCCGTCTGGGCGGTGGCAAAGGGGCCTGCCAGGACAAACGCCGGCAGGAGGGCAAGCCTGTTCATCAAGGACCTCATCATGGGGGGATGGAATCCATGGTAGCGGCTCCCGGCCTTCTTCTCCTAGAGGGCCCCCAGGCGGAACGGCAGGGTCAGCTTGAAGCGCGCCGCCTGCGGGACCCCGTCGAGCAGGGCCGGATCGAACCGCCACTGGAGGGCGTAGCGGACCGCCGTCATGATGAGTTCGGGGGGGCCGGTCAGGGCCTCCGCCCGGGTCGGCCTTCCGGCAGGATCCACCATGATGTGGACGACGACCACCCCTTCCACCCGGCGCTCCCGCGCCAGGGCGGGGTAGGGCGGCGCGGGCGGCTGGTAGCGGATCTTCATCTGCTTGAATTCGACGGTCCTCGTGTTCGATTCGGGCAGGGGGGCGGGAGCCTCGGGTCCACCGAGGAGCGTGTCGAGGCTCTCCCTGAAGGCCCGGGCGATCTCGTCCTGGAAGTCCACCTTCTCCACCCTTCCGGAGACGTGGCTGTCGAACCAGATCCGCTGGGCCTCCCCGGGTGTGTTCCGCGCGAGGTCCCGGTCCGCGAGCAGGGAGCACCGGGCCTGGAGGTTGAGGAGCTGGATCGCGTCCGGAGTCCGCGCGGCCTGGAGGTTCAGCTGGAGGTGGAGGGCCTCGCCGGGATCGGCGGCGGCCGGATCCGCCACCTGCAGCCCGGCCCGGGTGAGGCGGCCGAGCACTTCCCATTCCAGGGCCGGAAGGTCCACGGGCACGTTGAGCGGCGAGGGGATCAGGCCGAGCTGGACCACGATCCGCCCGCCTCCGGTCTCCCGCGCGGGCTGCGGCGCGTCCTTCAGGGTGTAGGGCATCGCGAAGGTGGTGCGGACCCGCGCGGGCCTTCCCTCGATCTGGACAGGGGCGAAGGTCCACTGCAGGGCGTCGGCCACCGACGCGGCCCGGAGCAGCGCGGGGCCGGAGACGGGTTGAGCCGCCTCGGGAAGGCCGGTGGGGCCGATCGTCACGGAGAGCACGACCCGGCCCTGGACCTGCGCGATCCTGGCGATCGGCGGATAGGGCGGGGACGGCGGCCGGCGCAGGACCGTGAGCTTGTCGAATTCGACCAGGGGCGGGGCCTGCGCGAGGACGGGACCCGCCAGGAGAAGGGCGGACAGGAGGAACCGGAGCATGGATGGACCTCGTTCATTCGGGGATCCGTCCATGATAGCAACCCGGCCTATTTGCCCGGCGCCCGCGTCGCCATGAGATGGCCGATGGCCACGGCCGCGGCGTCGGCGGCATCGGCCTGGAGGGGCTCCTTCAGGCTGAGCAGCACCATGACCATCTTGCCCACCTGGGTCTTGTCGGCCCAGCCGTAGCCGCTGACGGCCTTCTTCACCTGCATGGGGTTGTAGTCCCCCACGGGCAGGCCGTGGAGGCCGGCGGTGAGGAGGATGCCGCCGCGGATCTGGCCCAGCTTGATCGCGGTGGCGGCGTTCTTCTCCACGAAGGGGGACTCCACGGCCATGAAGTGGGGCCGGGTGCGTTCGATGACCTCGGCGAGCTTGAGGTGGATGCCCAGGATCCGCTTGTCGAAGTCGGCGCCCCGCTGGGAGCGGATGACGCCGGCCTCCACCAGCTCCAGGCGGGAACCGCACCGGCTCACCACGGCGAAGCCGCAGGCCAGGGAGCCGGGATCCACGCCGAGGCAGATGGTGGTGGGCACCGCCACGGCCTAGACCTTCTTGCGGCGGGCGGGGCCGCGCACGCTGCCCTTGGGGGCCTTGGGACGGGCCTGGGCGCCGCCGGGGCGGCCCGGGCGCACGTAGGGCTTGGCGCCCTCCGGGCGGGCCTTGCGGTCTGGGACCGCGGCCTGGCGCACCGACTTGGGCGGCCGGCCCCGGGGGGGCGCGGGCTCCCGGACGAAGTCGGCCTCACGCAGGTGGGCGGGGGCGGCGAGGCTGGGCACGAAGGTGACGGCCTTGCCCTTGCCGTCCTTGGCCTTGGCTTCAACAACCCAGGCCGATACCCGGCGCAGGTCCTCGTCCACGCCGGTGATCTCCACCTTCACGGCGTCGCCGATGGTCAGCACGACGCCCGATCCCGCGGTGGAGGCCTTGGTGCGGTTCTCGTCCACGGCGAACGCGCCGCCCAGGGCGCCCAGGGGGACGCCCACCTCCACGAAGGGGCTGTCGAGCCGCACGAAGGCGGCCTTCAGGGAGAAGCCCTGGATCCGGCCCTCGAAGCGCTGTCCGATGCGGGTGCGCATGAGCAGGCAGGTCTTCCACTTGTCGTTCTCGCGCTCGGCCTCGGTGGCGCCCTGCTCGGTGTCGCTGCACTGCTTGGCGACCACGGCCAGGATGCTGTGGAGGCCGTCGGGCAGGGGCTTCTTCTGGAGCACCTTGCGCAGCTCGCGGTGGACGGCGAGGTCGGGGTAGCGGCGGATGGGGCTGGTGAAGTGCAGGTAGTCCTGGAGGGCCAGGCCCGAGTGGCCGATGTTGTCGGCGCTGTACTCGGCCTTCTTGAGGCTGCGCACCAGGAGGGTGTTGAGCATGGCCTCCAGGGGCCCGCCGCGGATCTTGTCCAGCATCGCGTTGAGCACCTCGGGGGTGGCCGGATCGTAGGGGCGCAGCAGCCCGAAGGCCGCGGCCACTTCCTTGAAGGCCTCCAGCTTGAGGGGGTCGGGCACGTCGTGCACGCGGTAGATGGTGGCGATCTTGCGGCGGGTGAAGAACGTCGCAACGGCCTCGTTGGCCAGCAGCATGAACTCCTCGATCATGCGGTGGGCGTCGTGGTGGGCGTAGCGGCGGGCGTCCACGGGGCGGCCGTCCTCCCCGAAGACGAACTCGGTCTCGTCCGTGTCCAGGTTCAGGGCGCCGCGGCCCAGGCGCTTTGCCGTAAGGGAGCGCGACACCCGGAGGGCCTCGTCGAGCATCTCCGCCACGTCCCGGCCCATGTCACGGCGCCGGGCCTGGGCGTTGTCGATGCAGCCCTCCTTGACCTCGTCGTAGGTGAGGCGCTTGCGGGACCGGATGACGGATTCCGTCAGGCGCGTCTCCCGCACCTGGAGGTCCTCGTCCAGGGTGATCCAGGCGGTCATGGTGAGGCGGTCCACGCCTTCCCGCAGGCTGCACAGTTCGCCCGAGAGGCGCTCGGGGAGCATGGGGATGCACTGGTCGGGGAAGTAGACCGAGGTGCCCCGAAGGAGGGCCTCCTTGTCCAGGGGGCCGCCCTCGGCCACGTAGTGGCTCACGTCGGCGATGTGCACGCCCAGGAGCCAGCCCCCGTCCTCGCTGGCCGGCAGGACCTCCAGGCTGATGGCGTCGTCGAAGTCCTTGGCGGTGGGGGGATCCACCGTGACGGTGAGGAGTTCGCGCAGGTCCTCGCGGCCCTGGATCCACGCCTCGGGGATGGAGGTGGGGAAGGGGGCCAGCTCCTCCATCACCTCGTCGGGGAACTCGGTGCGCAGGTTGTAGAGGGCGGCGGTGAGCTTGTTCTCGATGCGCAGGTCGGTGGGGCGGCCCAGGCGGGCCTTCACCACGCCCTTGATCTGCTGGGCGCCGGGGTCCGGATCCAGCAGGACGCTGACCAGGTCGCCGTCGCCGGCCAGGTCCGTGGGGGGGACGCTGACGATCTGGGAGAGGCGGGGCTCGAGGGGGATGGCGCGCCAGCCCCACTCCTGCTTCTGCAGGTGGGCCGGGATGGGATCGGGGTTGCGGGAGATGACGCGCACGACCTTGGCCTTGGGGCGGCCGTCGTAGGTGGTGCCGGTGATCTCGGCCTGGACCTTGTCGCCGTGGATGGCGCCGTGGCCCTCGCGCCAGTCCACGAGCAGGTCGAGGCGCTGGCCGCGGGTGGCGCCGAGGGGGCGCAGGAACCCGCTGGTGCCCTCGGGGTGGCCGAGGTAGGTGGCCTCGAAGGTCTCCGAGAGCCGGGCCGAGGACCCGGGGGCGGGTGGCGTCGGGCGGTCGGGGCGGTTGGGCCGGGGGGGGCGGGGGGAGAAGGAGCGGGGCGGGCCTTGATTTTTGCGATGTGCCATTCCCCAAGACTAACACTTGGGGCCACCCCGGCTGTCACGCCGGGGTGGCCCCAGGGGTCCGGAAGGGCTACTTCTTCTTCTTGGCGGGGGCGGGCTTGTCGGGCAGGGCCCGGCCCAGGGACACGTCGAGGGCGTTCTGGACCTTGCGGTTGTCGGGGGCCAGGACCTTCAGGCGGTGCAGGAAGGCGACCTTGTCGGCCTTCTCGGCGAAGGAGTCCAGGTAGGCCTTGCTGGAGGCCACGGCCTCGGCCCACTTCTCCTTGTCGCCGGGGTGGCCCTTGTAGGTGTCGATGTCGGCCTGCTGGTCCTTGATCTTCTTGGCCTGGAGGTCGACGAACTTCTGGAAGTCGTCCACGTTGCGGGTGGCCAGGTCGAGGTCGTACTGGAAGAACTGGCTCCACTTCTCGCCGTCGGCCTTCTCCTTGTCCCAGGACTTCACGGTGGCCATGGTGCCTTCCTCGTAGTCCTCGAGCTTGGTCTTGGCCTTGAGCAGACGGATGGCGTCCGCGTTCTTGTTCATGAGCTCCTGGTAGGCGTCGGCCTTCTTCTTCCAGTAGTCGCGCTGTTCGGTGAGGCCCTCCTTGCCGGAGGCCACGTTCTCCTTGGCCGTTTCCAGGGCCTTGTTCAGGTAGTCCAGGCCCTTCTCCCACTGGCCGTTGTTGTCGGCCGCCTGGAAGGCCAGGAAGTAGACCTGGCAGAGGTCCGCGTAGGTGCGGGTGCTCGTGTGGAGGTTGTTGACGCTGGACTTGTCGAAGGCGGGCTTGGCGGCGGGGATGAGGGCCTCGGCCCGGGCCTGGGCCTGGCCGTACTCAAAGGCGTCGTTAAGCTTCTTGATTTCAGGCCTTTCCGCTGCGAGGCGCTGGCCGAGGCTCGCCGGGGCGGCGGGCGCCTGGGCGACAAGGACGGGGGTGCTGAGCAGCGTAAGTACCAAGCCGGTGTGGATGCGCATGTGGATGGGCCCTCTCATGGTTCCTTCAATTGTCAGGCCGAGGGGGCCTTTTTGCAAAGGTGGAAAGCTATGACCAAATGCGCAACCCCTCAGCGCCGCACCAGGAGCGCGCGGGCCATGGCTCCGTGGAGCCGGCCCAGGCCCAGGGCCAGGTGCAGCGTGCCGGCCAGCCCCAGGATCCCGCCCAGGGGCAGGAGGGCGAGGGCCCACCCGGGGAGGTCGTATTCCATGGAGCCGCACACCACGATGGGCGACTGCTGGAGGAAGTGGCCCACCGGGGCCGCCACCATGGCCAGGGAGAAGGCGAGCCCCAGCAGGACGAACGTGAAGCTCAGGATGCCCAGGGGCAGGTGCAGGATGAGATAGATGAGGCACTTCCAGGTGTATGAGTCAACGAACAGGCCCTTGAGGCGCTCCCCCCAGGTCTTCCCTTCGGGAAGGAGGGGGGGCCTGCGGGGCATCCTCACGTCCAGCATGGCCTCCACCAGGCGCCCCTCGCCCAGGCCCAGGGCCCGCACCGAGCCCAGGAACAGCACCAGGAGCGGCAGGCCGATGATGAGGATGATGAACCCCAGGGAGATGGAGAGGCCCGTGACGGCCCAGACGAAGTAGAAGATGCCGGTGAACATGGCCATCAGGAGGTAGACCAGGGAGGTGTAGGCCCGGGGGTCCAGGAAGACGCCGAAAAAGGAGGGCCAGGGTCTCGGGGGGGCGGGCTCCTCCCCGGGTTCGGCGGGGGGGGCGTACGGGGCCGGCGCCAGGACCTCGGCCACCACCCGCTCCCGCTGGCGGTAGGTCTCGGCCCGCTCCTCGGGGGATCCCAGGGACGCCAGGATCCGGGCCACGGCCTCGGGCCCCGACAGCATCGGCTCGGCCCAGGCCAGGCGCTCCCGCTCCTTCCGGAACCTCGCCTCGGTCTCCGCCAGGGCGTCCTGCACCAGGGCGGGGTCGCTCCCGGCCAGCGCCAGATGGAGGGACTGGAGGTAGGCTTTGATCTCGGACACGGCGGCTCCCGGAGGGTGTGGATCCAGAGTAAGCCCGGGCTCCTCCGCCGCGTCCAGGGAATCGGCCGGCGGGGAGGTCCCGTCGGCGAGCATCCGCCTGGAGTCGGCAGGTAGTAGAATCGCCACCATGCGCATCGTATTGCTCCGCCTTTCAGCCCTGGGGGACGTGCTCAGGGTCCTGCCCGCCTGGGCGAACCTGGGGAAGGCCTTTCCCGGCGCCCGTTTCCAGGCCGTGATTGAGGACCGCCACGCCTTCCTGCTGACGCCCATGCCCTGGCTGGAGCCGGTGGTGGTGCGCCGGGGGAGGCTGGGCAGCCCCCTGACGGCCCTGGGGGAGCTCAAGCGGGTCGCCGGCGAACTGCGCGGGGCCGACGTGGCCCTGGACTTCCACGGGATCCTGAAGTCGGCCCTGCCGCCCTGGCTGGCGGAGATTCCCGAGCGCTGGGGGGACGGGCTCGCCCGGGAGGGGGCGGGGTTCCTGCAGACGCGGCCCCTGCCGTACCTGCGCCAGACCCGCTACGCCCAGGCGCTGGGCCTCGCCGGGGCCTACGGCGACAGCCGGGGCGTCCCGGGCCTCGGGACCTTCCGCCCGGCCCTGGCCGACGCCGTCCTGCCGGACCCGGGCCCGGTGTGGGCCGCCGACGGCCGGCCCCGGGCCGTGCTGGTGCCCGGAGCCTCCCGCCGCGGCGCCATCAAGCGCTGGCCCTTGCGGCACTGGATCGCCCTGGCGGATCGGCTCAAGGGCCGGTACCAGCTGCGCTGGTCGCTGGGCCCGGAGGAGGAGGATCTGCGGGCCTGGCTTCCGGCGGCCACGGGCGTGGAAGCGCTGCCATCCCTGACGCTGTGGCAGCTGGCCGCCGCCCTGCGCCAGGCGGACCGGGTCGTGGCGCCCGACACGGGGCTGCTGCACCTCGCCGTGGTGCTCGGCGTGCGGTCCGTGGGCGTCTACGGCGGATCGGACCCCGTGGTGGCGGGGCTGCCCGCAGGGGCCGGCACCGTCCTGCGCACGGGGATCGAGTGTTCGCCCTGCCGGGAGCGCCAGTGCCGGCGGCGGCAGTGCCTGGAGGACCTGGAGCCGGACCTGGTGGCGGCGGAACTGGAACGCGCCTGCCGGAATGATGGGCCCCTTCGATCCGTTTGAGTGGGGCGGGCGGCCCGTTCAAGAAGGGCGGCTTCAGGCCCACCGCCAGCCCACCGTGCCGTCCTTGCGGTCCTCCAGGAGGATCCCCAGGGCCTTCAGCTCGTCCCGGACCCGGTCGGACTCGGCCCAGTTCTTCGCGGCCTTGGCCTCCCGGCGGCGCTCGATGAGGGCCTCCACCTCGGCGTCCAGGGACGCCTCCTCCTCGTGGGGCCAGCAGGCGAAGACGGCGTTGGTCTCGTCCAGGAAGGCCAGCACGGCGTCCCGCTCCTCCCGCGTCAGGGCGATCCGGTCGTCCTGGGCGTTGATGTCGGTGATGAGGGTGAAGAGCGCCGCCAGGGCCTCGGGGGCGTTGAGGTCGTCGGCCATGCCGGCCCAGAAGCCCTCCCGGGCGGCCTCCACGCGCGCGGCGGGGTCGATGGCCTCCTTCATGGCGCCCTGGCCGGCCAGGGTCCCGTCGCCCTCCATGCGCTTGCGGAACTGGCGGATCCGCCGCAGGGCGTTCTCGGCGCCCTTGAGCCCCTCGAAGGAGAAGTTCAGGACCTTGCGGTAGTGGTTGGACTGGATGGTGAACCGGAAGGTGGCGGGATCGTAGCCCTTGGCCACCAGGTCCCGCAGCGTGAAGAAGTTGCCCAGGCTCTTGGACATCTTCTCGTTCTCCACCAGGAGGAACTCGCCGTGCACCCAGGTGTTGACCCAGCGGTGGCCCAGGCTGCCCTCGCTCTGGGCGATCTCGTTCTCGTGGTGGGGGAACACCAGGTCCACGCCGCCCGAATGGATGTCCACCCGGGGGCCCAGGAGCTCGATGCCCATGGCCGAGCACTCGATGTGCCAGCCCGGCCTGCCGGGGCCCCAGGGGCTCGGCCACCAGGGCTCGCCTTCCTTGGCGGCCTTCCAGAGCACGAAGTCCTGCACGGAGTCCCGCTCGTACTCGTCGGCGTCCACGGAGGTCCCGGCCTGCATGCCCTCCCGGTCCAGGTGGGCCAGGCACCCGTAGTGGGCCAGGCCCGCGATGCGGTAGTAGACCGAGCCGTCCCGCACGTAGGCGAGGCCGCGCTCCTCCAGGCTCCGGATCAGGCCGACCATCTGGGGGATGTAGTCGGTGGCGCGGGGCGTGTAGGTGGGCTCGATGACCCGCAGCGCCGCGAGGTCCTCCAGGAAGGCCTTCGTGTAGTGGGCGGTGAGCCGGGCCATGGCCGCGTGGCGGGCCTCGTTGTCCGCGCCGGGGGCCAGGTCCTTCTGGGAGTCGCGGATGATCTTGTCCTCGACGTCCGTGATGTTCATGCAGTGGCGCACCTGGTAGCCCGCGGCCAGGAAGGTGCGCTTCATGAGGTCCTGGAAGAGGAAGGTCCTCAGGTTGCCGATGTGGGCGAAATTGTAGACCGTGGGGCCGCAGGTGTACAGCGTGACGACCCCCGGCTCCAGGGGCGCCACCGGTTCCACCTTCCGGGTCAGGGTGTTGTGGAGGGAGATCGGCTTGAGGCTCATGTGCCCAGTTTATAGGGCGGAAGCCACCAGGGCCAGCATCGCGTCGGGGAGGGTGCGGTTCCTGCCGTCGGGGCCCGTGACCAGGTGGGTGGTCTCGCCCTCGGCGAGGCGCACCCCGTCGCGGGTGACCTCGTAGCCGAACACCAGCTTCCTGCGCCCGGCCTCCCTGACCCGCGTGGTGACGGTGACCAGCTCGTCGTACCGGGCCGGGGCCCGGTACGTGAGGCTGATCCCGCTCACCGAGAGGAGCACGCCCTGGGCCTCCCACTGGGCGTAGCCGTCGCCCAGCTGCCGGAGCAGGTCGGAGCGGCCCAGCTCCATCCACACCGGATAGACGGCGTGGTGGACGATGCCCATGGCATCGGTTTCGGCGTAGCGGACGCGGATGAGGGTCTGGGCGGCTATGGGCATCCGGCTATTGTAGGGTGATCTTGACCAGATCGCCCTTGTCGGTGGTGAGCTCCAGGAGGATGTCGCCGGACCTGGCGTTCTCCAGGAGGGCCATCAGCTGGTCGATCTTGATGTCCTTCTTCATCTTGCCGTTGATCTTGACTTCGCTGGAATTGGCCATTTCCAGGACGCCCTTCGCCAGGGAGATGGGCATGCGGGCGTGGACCTCCTTGGGGCCGTCCTCGCGGTGGTGGTTGAGGCTGGACTTGCTGACGACGTCCACGACGATGAACTTGGGGGCCTGGGCGATGGCGGAGCCGGCCAGGAGGGTGGAGAGGGCGAGCGTTGCGAACACACTGTTCATGGGGCCTCCGGGAAGGGGACGGGTGGGTTGTGGCCGGTCGAAGGGGGTTACGGGCGGGTTCCCCTTCCGGTTAGGCGGATGTTGACGTAAGGTGGGACACACCGTAGGAGGTCGCCATGAAGCTGGTCCTGATCCCATTCCTCATCGCAGGCACGCTCATGGCCAAGGGCGTCAAGTGGGAGACCAACCTCGCCGCGGCCCAGGCCCGGGCCCGGAAGGAGCACAAGGTCATCTTCATGGACGTGTGGACGGAGTGGTGCGGCTGGTGCATCAAGCTCCAGCGCGACACCTTCCCCGCCAAGGTGGCCGAGGACGCCCTGGCCAGGGTGGTCCCCCTCAGCGTCAAGACGCAACTCAAGGACGGGTCCCCCACCGCCGATAAGGGCATTGAAAGCACGTACAAGGTGGAGGGCTTCCCAGCCCTCTTCATCCTGGACGAGAACGGCAAGGTCCTCTCCCAGCAGCCCGGGTACCTTCCCGCCGCGCCTTTCGCGGACTGGATCAACAAGTCGGTCGACGCGAAAAAATAGCCAACGGTTGCAGGACGGCATGAATTGCATATCATTTCCGCCATTGACGGAAACGAGTGCTGTTTCCTTTTTTCTGGAGTGGCCATGAAGATTCGGTTGCTGCTGGTTCCGGTGGGGATCGCCGTCCTGCTCGGGTGCGCCACGGAATCCAGGATCGACACGAACAACACGGATACCGAGTCCATCAAGGGCTCGCCCGCGGGCGTCTCGGTCTTCGGATTCATGGATGTCATGACGACCCTCCCCGGGGTCCTGGGCGGCACCTACCCGTCCTGCGTCACGCCCACGGTGAGCGGCACCACCGCCACCCTCGCCCTGGCCGGGTGCAAGTCCGGAAGCGGGGGGACCCTCGCCGGGACCCTGACCCTGGCCGATACCCTGTCGGGCACCACCCACACCTACGTCGAGACCTTCGGCTCCCTCGTCAACACCCGCAGCCAGGCGGTGCAGTGGGTGTACACGGGCAGCCTCGGCGCGGTGGTGAACGGCGCCGCGGCCACCCTGACCTCGAACCCCGGCTTCCACATCACGGTGACGGACACCGCGGTCCCCGCCAACAGCAAGGTCTGGACGTTCACCTGCAGCCTGGCGAGCACCACGACGGCCGCCGGATTCACCCTCTCGGGCACCTTCGCCGTGGCTTCCGCGGCCGGGGACAACGTCAACATCCAGATCGACCCGGCCTCCCCGCTCACCTGGGTGAAGGGCGGCGCCTACCCGGTGACCGGCACGCTGGTCATCCAGGACAACCGGACGACCGGAGCCGCGACCCGGGAATCGGTGACGGCCACCTTCGACCACGGCACGGTGAACATCAACGGCGGCGTCATCACGCTCGGGTAGCTCCCAGGGAGGTCACATGCGGACTCTGGTCCTTACGGCAGCCATCCTGGCGTCGCTGCCCGCCTTTTCCCAGTCCCGGGGGTCCTGGTACCTGGACGTGCATCGCGTGGCCCCCACCCTGGAAGGCAGCTACACCGGCCAGCAGGACGGCAAGCCGGTCAACTTCGACATCATCAAGGACCTGGCCCTGGTCAAGGACACCACCAAGGTGGGCGTGGGCCTGGAATACCAGGGGCCCCGCTTCGGCCTCGAGCTGTCCGCGGAATCCCAGGACTACCTGGGTTCCAACCTCATCTCCCGGGACGTCACCATCTCCGGCGAGACCTGGCACGCCCAGGCCACCGTCGCCACCACGGTGAAGATGACCAACTACACGGGCAACTGGACAATCCGGTTCATGAGGACGCCCGGGTTCTGGATCGGGGTGGACCTGGGGGTGCGGGGCACCGCCCTGGATCTCACCGCCACCGGGAAGAGCTACCTCACGGGCGTCACCTCCACCGCCTCCTTCAAGTCCGGCCTCCCCATGCCGCAGCTGGGGCCTTCGCTGGGCTACTACGGCCTGGATGGCCGCCTGGTCCTGCGGGGCTACTACCACTACCTGGGCTACAAGGGCGCCACCTACCACAACGTCGGGGCGGACGTGCGGTACTTCCCCCTGAGCTGGCTGGGCCTCCGGGCCTTCACGTCGGCGGAGTCCTGGAAGGTGCCCACCGACAGCATCTCCAAGGATCTGGCCATCGCGCTGGACCGCTCCGGGAGCGGGTTCGGCCTCGTCCTGAAGTTCTAGAGGCAATCCTGTCGGTACAGCCTGGCCATTCGAGGGCCCTTCTCGCGCTTGGTTGTACGGTGCCGACAGGTTTGCCCCTAGAAACGGTACTCCAGCCCGCCCTCGAAGGCCGCAAGGGTCACGCCGCTCACGCTGGTGGTGGTGTACCGCAGCGCGAAGGCCAGGGCGTCCGTGAAACGGTAGCCTCCCCCCGCGGCGAAGCCCATCTTCACCGAGGTCTTCTGCTTGTCCCAGCCGATCCCGGACCCGGACGGCACCGGGCCCACCGTCCCGAACTCCACCCGGCTCAGGGTGACCCCGCCCAGCAGGAAGGGCCGCGCGAACCCGGGCACGCCATGGCGCAGCTCCACGCCCACGGAGAACTGGTTGGCGCTGACCTTGACGGCGCGGGGCGCCACCAGGTCGTTCAGGAGGCCGCGGGCCCGGGCCGCGTTCTCCTTGAAGGCTAGGACGTCCAGGCGGGTGCGCACGGTCCAGCCCTGGCCCTGGTCCGTCTCGAAGAAGAGCCCGCCGCCCGTTCCGGTCTGGCCGGTGATCGCCTTCAGATCCTGGAGGGGCCTGGCGGCCGTGACCTGCAGGCCGAAGCGCAGGGGGGAATCCAGGTCGGTGGCGCGGAGGGCGGGGGCGGCGAGCAGGGCGAAGCCCGCCAGGACAAGGGCGGAGGATCTGGACATGGGGTGCTCCGAAACTATTAATTAATAATATGCCCTTGGGTTGGCTTGGCAATGGAAAGGCGGCCAGAAGCCAGCCAAACGCTCAGGGCCTCCCGTCAGGCAATATTAAAAGCCTATGGATCATCCGGAAGGATTCACTCGGGTGGAGGCCGCCAAGGCCATCGCGGCGGCACCATCCCGGCGGGAGCCATCGTCCCCTGGGCCTGAACGTCTTGGCCGTCGCACGCCGGCTCCGGGCGCGGAACGACCTCAACGTCATCGCCGAGGCCCCGGCCAGCCGGCCCTTTCCCGGACGCGACGCCCTGGGGGCAGGCCTGATCGGCCCGGACCTTCGTGGACCGGTTCACGGCGCCCAGTCCGGGAACCGATCGCACCCCGGCCCGGGGCAAGGCAGGGTCCGGCCTGGGCGGGCCGACTGCCCATCAGATATCCTTCACCCCTCCAGGCGGCTTTTTCGGAAGCCGCTGCTTGAGCCCTTCCAGCTCGTCCTGCCTGGCGGCCTGGCTCGGCGGGGGCGGGGGCGGTTTCTTGGGGTTGGGCGGGGGCGGGCCGGGGTCCTTGAGGAGGGTCTGGAGGTTGTGGACGGCCTCCTCGCGACCGGGCTGTTCCGTGAGGACGCGCTCCAGGAGGGTGCGGGCGTCCTCGGGGCGGCCCAGGTCCAGGCTGGCCTTGGCCGCCAGGAGCAGGGCGGGGACGCGCCAGGGGGGCAGGGGGCGGGGGGCGCCCTGGCCGGTGAGGGGCGCCAGGGTCTCCAGGGCGTCCTTGGGGGCCTTGGACTTCAGTTCGATGCGGGCGCGCAGCAGGCGGTGGGTGGGGGCGTCGCCCCGGGGCTTCCACCGCTGGGCGGAGGCGAGGTCCTCGTGGTCCAGGGCGCTCTGGGCCATCCAGGCGCGGATGGACTGGGGCACCGGCACCTCGGCCCGGGCGGGGACCGCTTGGGCGGACCCCGCAAGGACGGCCAGGATCAGGAGGAAGGGGCGCCAGGCCCGCATGGGCTTGCCCGCGGCGGCGAGCCAGATGCAGATGCCGGCCAGGGCCAGCCAGGCCCCGGCCTCGGGGTGGGCGGGCAGGAGGGAGCGGGACATGGGCAGGGGCTCGCGGCCCTGGGCCAGGTCCTGGAACAGCCGGGCCAGGTCGTCGCCCGGGGCCAGGGCGCGGCCGCCGGCGGCCTTGGCCAGGGCGGCCATATAGTCCGGGCGGGCCTGGCTGAACAGGGCCTCGTCCTTGCCGCCGGCGTCCACCGGCTGCTTGGCGGTCTGGCCCACGCAGAGGGTGTAGAGGGGCAGCTTCGCCTTGGCCAGGAGGGCGGAACTGCGCTGCAGGGCCTCCTCCGGCGCCTCCCAGGTCTCCTCGCCGTCGCCGACGAGGAGGATCACTTCGGGGGTGCGGGGGCCGGCCTGGGCCGCCACCTGGGGCAGGCCCCTGCCGATGGAGGTGCCGGGGGAGCCCAGTTCGCCGGGCGTCACGGCGCGGGGGGCGTCCCGGAGGAGCCTGAGGTCGTCCCCGGGCGGCAGGAGCGGGATGGCGTCGCCGGTGAGGAGATCCAGGCTGAACAGGATCCCGGGGTTGGGCTGCGACCAGAGCTTGTCCAGCACGGCCAGGGCCGCCTCCCATCGCGTGCGCGGGACCCCGCCCGGGCCCGGCGCGTCCCGGACGCCCATGGAGCGGCTGGCGTCCAGCACCACCCGCACCGTGAGCCGCGGGGCCTCCGGCGCCCCCCACCGGGGCTCGGCCAGGCCGATGCCCGCTCCCAGCAGGATGAAGGCGAGCCCCAGGCCCTGCGCCAGGGGCAGCTGGGCCACGACGCGGACCCCCAGCCCGGGCCGGCTCTGGGCCCAGAGGCCCAGCACCAGCGCCAGCGCGGCCAGCCCCAGGCCGGGCCAGAGGAGGGCGGGGTGGGAGAAGGTGCCGGGGATCATGGGTCCACCATCCAGGCCGGGGCGGGCCGGCCGCGCTTGCGGCCCAGGTCCAGCACCAGGGGCAGCGCCAGGATGCCCGCGGCCAGGAGGAACCAGCGCGCCAGGGGCCTGCCCTCGGTGGGCGCGTCCACGGGGAGGGCGGTCTTCTCCAGGGCGTCGATGGCGGTCATGCTCCGGGCCAGGCCCGCGGGGTCGCCGGCGCTGAAGGCCTCGCCGCCCGTGGCCTGGGCGATGCGCTTGAGGGTTTCGGGGTCCGTCTCCACCTTGAGGCTGGCGAAGCCGCCGCCCTCCAGGGGGTAGAGGGCGTCCCCGTCGCCGCCGATGGCCACGGTGTGGATGCGGATGCCGTTGCGCCGGGCCTCCTCCGCGGCCTCCAGGGGCTCGACGTGGCCCCGGTTCTGGGCCCCGTCGGTGAGGAGCAGGATGACCCGGGAGCGGGCGGGGCTGTCCGAGAGCCGGCGCACGGCGGTCATCAGGGCGCTGCCGATGGCGGTGCCGTCGTCCCGGCTCTCGATCTCGAGGCGCTCCAGCATGGTCCAGAGCCGGACGTGATCGGCGGTGAGGGGCGTGAGCGTCACCGGGTGGGCGCTGAACAGGACCACCGCGAAGCGGTCGTGGTCCCGCCCGGCGATGAAGAGCTTGAGCAGCCGGCGCGCCGCGTTCCACCGGTCCTCCTTGGCGCCGCCGTCCATGGCCTTCATGGAGCTGGAACCGTCGAGGACCACGGCGAAGTCCACCACCGGGGCGCGCCCCGCCACATCGGTGCGCCTTTCGGGCACCGCGGCCGCCACCACCAGCAGCGCCACGATGAGGGCGGGGATCAGGTGCGACAGCCAGCGCGCCACGCGGCCCGAGGGCCGGGAGCTGGGGATGCCCCACCGGTAGCTGGTGCGCACCGCGATCCAGATGCCCGGCAGGAGGAGCAGCAGGAGCCACGGGTAGCGGAGGGCCAGGGTCATTTCCCCTCCAGCGCGTGCAGGAGGTCGGCCACCGGCGGGAAGGGGGGCTCGGTGCGGGCGAAGCGGGCCGCGTCCAGGCTCAGCACCCAGGTGGCCCAGGCGTCCAGGCCCCGGGCCCGCATCGCCTCGGCGCCCCAGCCCAGGGCGTCGTCGCCGAAGTGGGCCGCCAGGAGGTCCCGGCCTGTGGCGTGGGCCGCGTCCAGCCCCAGGCGTCCGGGTTCGCGGGGCGGGTAGTGGTGCGCGAAGGCCCTGCGGGCGGCGCGGCGCCGGCGCTTGGCGGAGCCCTTGAGGTGGTGGCGGCGCAGCGCCCAGACCGCCCCGGCCAGGGGGATCAGCAGGAGCGTGGCCCATTCCCAGGGAAAGGGGACGAAGGGCAGGAGGTCCTCCCTGCCCCCGCCCACGGCCACCCAGGGCGCCCCGAAGGGCACGGTGCGGGGCACGGTGATCCGCAGCTCCGCCGTCCTGCGGCCGTCGCCGAGGTCGATGGGCCGGACCACCGCGAGCCCGGGGCCCAGGGGCTGGACGGTGATGCGCCAGCCGCGGCCGTCCTTGAGGGGGTCCACGCCCCGCACCGCCAGGGGGCCAAGGCGCTCCTCCCCCGGCCGGGGCAGGGGCGGGGCCGCGGGGTCGTCGTCCCGCAGTTCCAGGGTGCCCAGCCTGCCCATGGGCAGTTCGGCGGGGGCCTTCCACACGGGCGCGCCCATCAGCCGCCTCCGCCCTTGAGCCAGATCCCCAGGCGGGTGACGGGGTCCTCCATGATGTTCCAGTCCTGGCGCTCCACGTTGGGCGGGAAGCCCGGGTCGGGCCAGTTGGGCATGTGGCGGTAGTGGGGCTGCTCGGGCCTGAACCACACCACGCGGTGCCGCGCCGCCAGGGGCTTGAGGAGCGGCGCCAGGCCCTGGAGCCCCGCCCCGTTGCTCAGGATCCACAGCCGGTGGCCGCGTCCGTGGTCGCCCCAGTGGCCCAGCGCCTCCTGCCAGTCCGCGGGGCCCGGGATGGCCGGGCCGCGTCCGGAGAGGGCCTCGAGGAGGTGCAGGCCCTGGACCCGGCCACGCCGGGGGGCGATGCGCAGGGGCGGCGTGCTGGCGTCCCCCGGAACCAGGAGGCCCAGCCGGTCCTTGCCCGCGGCCGTGGTGGCCTGGGCGGCCCCGCAGATCTCCAGGGCCCACCGGATGGGGCTCACGGGGTCGCCCAGGAACATGGAGGGCGAGGGGTCCACCACCAGCCACACGATGAGCTCGCGGCTGGCCTGGAAGATCTTGATGATGGGCTCGCCCGTGCGGGCCGTGAGGGGCCAGTTGATGGCCCGGGGATCGTCCCCGGGCACGTAGGGCCGGTTCTCCACGAAGGTCAGCCCCGCGCCCTTGATCTTGCTGAGGTGCAGCCCTTCCGTGCCCCCGCGCAGGACCTTGCGCAGCCTCAGCGGGAGCCGCCGGAGCCGGGACAGGAATCGCTTCCAGCCTTTGGGAGTCATGGCTTCATCGTAGCCGCTTCCGGGGCCTATTGCGGGCCGCCGAAGCGGTAGCTGAACCCGGCCCCTCCGTTCAGGCTGGACTCCCTGCGGACCAGGGGGCTCCGGCGGGCATCCCCGGGGAAGGTGGTCCCGAACAGGCTGAGGTGATAGGAGACCTTGCGCCCCGGATGGTAGCCCAGCGACAGGAGGCCGCCCAGGTCCCGCAGGCCCGCGCGCGGGGCGAAGGGGCCGGTGTCGCCCGCCCCCAGGCGGGTGTCCCCCGCAGCCACCAGCGCGGCCCGCCGCTGGGCCTGGCCCGCGTCGATGCCGAAATCGTAGGCCATGCCTTCGGTGTCGGCCCAGGTGGCGTGGAGCCCAGCGGTGAGGCTCCAGCGGGGCGCCAGCCGGATGGACCGGCCGAGGGAAAGGGTCGCCCGGTTGCCGGCGCCGTCGGCCAGGCCGTGGGCCACCGCGGCCATGGCGTTCCAGCCCTTGCTGCGCCAAAGAAGGCCCGTTCCGGCCCAGGCGCCCAGGTTCCGGTCGCCCATGCCCGCCAGTTCGGGAGCCCGGTTTTCCGGCCGTCTGTCGCCGACCCCCAGCCCCACCTCCCAGGTCCATTCGGGGGTGCGCCAGAGCTGCACGCCCCCGCCGAATCCGAGGGCGACCCGGGTGGAGCCCAGGAAGAACCGGCCATACTGGGCGCTCATGGTCGGGAGGAGGAGGGTGCGGTTCTTCGAGGCCCCCGGCGCCGCGGGTACGGTGAGGACCATGGCTCCCACGGTGCCCGTCCAGTGATCCGGAGACGGGGTGCCACCGGCCGGTTGCTGGGCCGCGAGGGGCAGGCAGGCGATGAGTACGAGGGGGACCAGGGACATGGAGGCTCCAGGGGCTTTTCGCCGGGTATTGAAAGAATAGCCACTTGACCCTGCAAGGCGCGCACAGGTTGAGCCCTTTCCCCATGGCCCTTTAGCGGGAGGGGATGCCGGGCCATCCTGGTCCTTTTCGGAAGAACCCATGATTGGAAGGCTCATTTCAGAATCCACGTTCCCAACCCACTCCAGGAATCAGGCGGCCTCCTTCGGTCCCATGGCAATCCGTGGCGATGAAGCCCTTGCGCCAGGGAAACATTGCATTACCCTTGGTAATGCAGGAGTGTCCATGCTCATCGCCGTCTCCAAGGTCACCCGGCAAGGCCAGATCTCGGTGCCTGCCGAAGTCCGGCGGGACCTGGGCATCCGGCCCGGGACGCAGCTGATCTGGGACCGCGGGGAGAACGGCGAGTACCGGGTCCGGCCCAAGCGGGCCACCTGGACCGACCTCCACGCGCTGATCGGCCCGCTCGAGGTCCGGCTCACGGACGAGGAGCTGAAGGACGCGAGGCGGGAATTCCTGGCCTCCCGCGCGAAACGCGACGAAGGGGGGCGGTGAGGATGGCCGCCATCGACACCAACGTCCTGGTCCGCCTCGTCACGCGGGATGATCCCGGCCAGTTCGAGAAGGCCCAGGCCTTCGTCAAGCGCAACCATCCGGTCCTCGTGACGCACCTGTCCCTGCTGGAACTGGTCTGGGTGCTCATGAGCCGCTACGGCCTGACCAAGGAGAAGGTCTGCCAGGTGGCCCAGGCCCTCCTGGAGATGGCGGAACTGGAGGTGCAGGAACCGGCCCTCCTGGAGGCCGCGCTGCGGACCTGGGAGGGTTGCCGGGCCGACTTCGCGGACTGCTTCATCCTCGAGACCGTGAAAGCTTCGGGAGGGGTGCCCCTGGGGACCTTCGACGCCACCCTGTCCAGGCTGGAAGGGTGCCGGCGCCTCTGAATAAACCTGGCCGGAGATCCAGGACGGCGTTCCCACGCGCCGCCCCGGATGCTCCGGCCATTCCCGGGATCTTGCGGATCAGGCCTTCGGTGCGGCCTTGTCCTTCTTCAGGTAGCGCTCCAGGATCAGGCTCACCTCGCCCGGGGTCACCGGGCCGTGGACCTGGTCGTCGATCATCACCACGGGCGCCAGGCCGCAGGTGCCCAGGCAGCGGGTGGACTCCAGGCTGAACATGCCGTCCTTGGTGGTCTCCCCGAACTGGATGCCCAGGTTGTCCATGAGGCGCTGGCTGATCTTGTCGGCGCCCTTGACGTAGCAGGCGGTGCCCAGGCACACGTTGATCATGTGCTTGCCGCGGGGCTGGAGGCGGAAGTAGTGGTAGAAGGTGGCGACCCCGGTGACCTTGGCCAGGGGGATCTGGGCCAGCTGGGCCACGGCTCCCATCTGCTCGGTGGAGAGCCAGCCGGTCTCGGCCTGCACCAGGTGCAGGATGGCGATGAGGTGGCTCTCGGAGTGGACGGTGCCGGAGAGCGACGCGATGAACTCCACCACGTTCGCGGGGAGGGCGGCTTCGGCCGCGGCCTTGATCTCGAGCCAGTTGTCGGTGTTCGCGATGGTGCTCACTTGATCCCCCTGGGCATCCGGGCGTGGTAGTGGGTGTGGAGCAGGTGGTGGGCCTTCTCCCCGTTGGGCTCGCCTAGGTACTCGGCATAGAGGTGTTCGATGGCGGGATTCTCATGGCTGCGGCGCAGCTGCTTGTCGTTGTCGATCTTGTAGAGCGCCTTGGCGCGCAGGCGCCCCAGCTCGGGATCCAGCACGTCCATGGAGAAGGGCGGGTAGGGCTGGCCGCCGCCGGCGACGCAGCCTCCGGGGCAGGCCATGATCTCCACCAGGTGGTACTGCTTGGGGCCGTTCTTGATGGCCTCCAGGATCGTCTTGGCGTTGGTGAGGCCGTTGGAGACGGCGATGTTGATCTCCTTGCCCGCGATGGTGATGCTGGCCTCCTTCAGGCCGGTCACGCCGCGGACGTCCTCGAAGACCAGGGGGCCCAGCTCGTCGCCCGTGAGCTTCACGGCCGCGGTGCGCAGGGCCGCCTCCATCACGCCGCCCGTGGCGCCGAAGATGTCGGCGGCGCCCGAGGAGATCCCCAGGGGCCGGTCGAACTCGCCGTCGGGAAGGTTCACGAAGTCGATGCCGTAGGACTTGATCATCCAGGCCAGCTCGCGGGTGGTGAGCACGGCGTCGGTGTAGGGGGTGCCGTCCTCCATGGCGTGCTCGGGGCGGGAGGCCTCGAACTTCTTGGCCACGCAGGGCATGATGGCCACCATGTAGACCTGGTCGGCGGTGAGGCCCTTCTTGTCCGCGTAGTGGGTCTTGGAGAGCGTGCTGAGCATCGACATGGGGGACTTGCAGGTGGAGGTGTGGGGGATCATCTCCGGGTAGAACTTCTCCATGAAGCTGACCCAGCCCGGGGAGCAGGAGGTGAGCAGCGGCAGGGGGCCGTCGCCGCCCATGCGGCGGAGGAACTCGTGGGCCTCCTCGATGATGGTCAGGTCGGCGCCGAAGTTGGTGTCGAAGACCGCGTCGAAGCCCAGGCGGCGCAGGGCCGTGATGAGCTTGCCCGTCACCGGGGTGCCGATGGGCAGGCCGAAGCACTCGCCGATGGCGGCGCGGATGGAGGGGGCGGGCTGCACGACGATGTGCTTCTTGTCGCGGGGCATGGCCAGGGCCTCCCACACGCGCTCGGTGTGGTCCTTCTCCAGGAAGGCGGCGGTGGGGCAGACGTTGATGCACTGGCCGCACTGGATGCAGGCGCTCTCGTCCATGGGGCCGAGGTTGGCCGGGCCCACCACGGTCTCGAAGCCGCGGCCGTGCTGGCTGAGGTTGTGCACGCCCTGGACCTCCTCGCAGACGCGGATGCACCGGCCGCAGAGGATGCACTTCTCGGGGGTGCGCACCACGGACTCGCTGGCGTCGTCGATGGGGAAGCGCTTGCGCTTGCCCTCGAAGTGGCGCTCCCGGACGCCCAGGCGGTAGGCCTGCTTCTGGAGCTCGCACTGGCCGTCGCGGTCGCAGGTCTGGCAATCCATTGGGTGGTTGTCGAGCAGCAGCTCCACGATGTCGCGCCGGGCGAGGCGGATCTCGGGGGAGTTGGTCTGCACGTTCATCCCCTCCCACACCTCGTGGCTGCAGGCGGTGAGGAAGCTGCTGAAGCCCTCCACCTGCACCACGCAGATGCGGCAGGCGCCTTCGAGGCTCAGCTTGGGGTGGTAGCAGAGCCTGGGGATGTGGATCCCCAGCTTCTCGGCGGCCTTGAGGACGGTGGTCCCCTTGGGCACCTGGATGTGCTCGCTGTCGATGGTGAGGTTGATCATGGTCTCGGTCATCGTGGGTTCCTGTGTCAGGGGTGCGATGGATTAGACGCGTTCGACCGCGTCGAACCGGCAGACTTCGAAGCACTGCCCGCACTTCACGCAGCGTTCCTGGTCGATCAGGTGGGCGGTCTTGCGCTGGCCGGAGATGCACTCCACCGGGCAGTTCCTGGCGCAGACGGTGCAGCCGATGCACGTCTCGGGATCGATCTGGTAGCGGATGAGGGCGACGCACTTCTTCGCCTTGCACTTCTTGTCCACGATGTGCTCGCGGTACTCCTCCTTGAAGTTCTTGAGGGAGCTGAGCACGGGGTTGGGCGCGGCGCGCCCCAGGCCGCACAGGGCGGTCTGCTGGCAGAGCCTGGCGAGGCGCTCGAGCTTGTCCAGGTCGGAGAGGACGGCCCGGCCCGAGGTGATCTTCTCGAGGATCTCGAGCATGCGGGTCGTGCCTTCGCGGCACGGCGTGCACTTCCCGCAGGACTCCTCCTGGGTGAAGCTCAGGTAGAACTTGGAGAGGTCCACCATGCAGTCGTCCTCGCTGAGGACGATCATGCCGCCGGAGCCCATGATGGAGCCGGCCCGGGAGAGGGGGCCGAAATCCACCTCCATGTCGGCCTGCGAGGCGGGGATGAAGCCGCCCGCGGGACCGCCGGTCTGGATGGCCTTCAGGGCCTTGTCGTCCTTGACGCCGCCGCCGATGTTGAACACCACCTTGGACAGCGGCGTGCCCAGGGGCACTTCCACGAGGCCCGTGTGCTTGACGTTGCCGGCCAGCGCGAAGACCTTGGTGCCCCCGCTTTCCGCGGTGCCCTGGTTGGCGAACCACTCGCCGCCGTAGTTGATGATGGCGCTGACGTTGGCGAAGGTCTCGACGTTGTTGATGCAGGTGGGCTTGCCCCAGAGGCCGCGCACGGTGGGGTAGGGGGGGCGGACCTTGGGCTGGCCGCGCTCGCCTTCGATGGAGCGGATGAGGGCGGTCTCCTCGCCGCACACGAAGGCGCCGGCGCCCAGGCGCACTTCCATGTCGAAGTCCCAGCCCGAGCCCATGATGTTCTTGCCCAGGAGGCCGGCCTTGCGGCACCGGGCCAGGGCGTTCTGGATGCGCTTGATGGCCAGCGGATACTCGGCGCGGATGTAGTAGAACCCGTGACCGGCGCCGATGGCGAAGGCCGCGATGATCATGCCCTCGACGATGTTGAAGGGGTCGGACTCCAGCATGCCGCGGTCCATGAACGCGCCCGGATCGCCCTCGTCGCCGTTGCAGATGAGGTAGCGGGTCGTCTCGGCCTGGTCATGGGCGATCTTCCACTTCTGGCCGGTGGGGAAGCCGCCGCCGCCCCGGCCCCGCAGGCGGGCCTTGAGCACCTCGTTGATCACCCAGAGGGGGTCGTTCTTGCCGAGGACCGTGGCCAGGGCCTTGAACCCGCCGAACCGGACGTACTCCTCCAGGTTCTCGGGGTCCACGATGCCGCTGTTGCGCATGGCGATGCGGTTCTGGTGGTTGAAGAAGTGGATGTCGCCGTAGAGGGAGTAGAAGTCCTGGGTGATGGGCTTCTCGGGGCAGCGCAGGTGGTCCACCGGCTCGCCGCCGATGGCGTGCTTCTCGAGGATCTCGTCCAGGTCCTTCTCGGTGGAGATGCGGTAGAGGACCTGGTCGGGGTTCACGAGGACGTGCGTGCACTTGCCCTCGGTCTCGTCGCTGCAGGCGCCGAAGCACCGCACGTGGCTGGTCTTGACCCGGCTCGCGGGAACCGCCTGCTCCTTGAGCTTGCGGTCGAAGGCGTGCTTGAGGGTCTGGCCCGTGGTGCAGCGGCGGCCTTCGCAGAAGATGAAGGAGAGCTCGGCCCGGTTGTCCAGGGAGCCGTCCAGGGCGTGCTCCACGAGGGGCTCGCCCTTCTGGATGTGGCTGGAGAAGATCTTGTGCACCAGGGCCCGGTCCACGCGCTCGTACTTGACGGGCATCTTGCCGGGAGCTGTGATGCCCACGATGGGCTCCTTGCTGCAGCGGCCCGTGCAGCCGGTCTTGTGGATGACGATGTCGTCGCGCCCGGAAGCCTGGATGTGCTTCTGGAATTCGTCGAGGGCCTCGAGGGAACCCGCCGCGTGCTCGCAGGTGGCCGAGCCGATCTGGATCTGGATCTTCGCGGAATCGCCGCTTTCAGCCAGGACCGCGTCCGCGTTCTTCCTCAACGAGTCGAAGAAGTCCGCAACCGGGTTTGCCGCGACCGGATTTGCCATGGGGAGCTCCGTGGGAACTGGGCCGGGGAACTGCGGCCAATGTTGAAAAAAGTATCGATACAAAAATATCGAATTGGGCTACACTGTTTGCCATGGTGCCTGGCGTTGCGTTGCAAAACGATGCAAGGTGGGTATCGCACAACCAGGGAGCGTCGAGGACTCGACTCTCGGATCTTGTCGTTCCTTACGGGGCCCAGGAATCCATGGAGAGGGCTCGCGGCAGGTCGACCACAGATCCAAAATAGCCGCACCCGGGGGCCGGCGCGTTGATATTTATCACATCGGTCACCAGCGCATGCGCGCGCGGTAGGTGAGGGTGGCGCTTCCCTCCGCCGGGACCGCCACCTCGAACCGGGCCAGGCCGCTGGTCTCCTTGGTGAAATCGTGGCTCTTCTGGACGATCTCCCAGTCCCCGTAGATCGGCTCCAGCACGGAGACGGTGACGGGTTCCTTCTTGGCGTTGCGCACCTCCACCTGGAAGGCGGCCTCGGTCACGTGCCGGTAGGCGCCCTGGGTGCCCAGGACCTTGAAGTCGGTCTGCTTGCGGGCGGCGGTGACGTCGAAGGCGTCGCCGAGTTTGAGTCTCACCGTCTCGTTCCGGGGAGTGTGGTCCACGGCGTCCTCGCCCACGAACTGCGGCCGGCCCTGCCCGTCGCGCTTGTAGACCCGCACCACGCCCTTGGGCATGGGCATGCCCATGCGGGATTCCTCCCGGTTCCGGAACTCGACGAAGACGCCCACCTTGGGCTTCTCGCCCAGGTCCTCGTAGCGGGCCTGGAAGTACCAGGCGTCCCCGCGCAGGAGGTACTCCTTGCGCACCGGCACGCCCTGGGCGGTGAGCAGGGCCACCTGCTTGGTCTGGTTCTCCTTGAGGGTGGTGGGCCGGTCCAGGGTGTAGAGGTGGTACTCGAAGAGGCTCTCCTCCTTCATCTCGGCCCGGGCGGAGGCCTTGGCCATGGCCATCATCGGGGCGGGGGCCGGGGCCCGGTTCACGGGGGCCCGGTGGACGTCCCCGGCCACCAGCTGGAGGGTGGCGTTGGGGTACGCGGAGCCGCTCTGGTTGGTGAGGGTGACCCAGCCGCTGAGGTCCAGGGTCTTCTCGTCCGGGGCCAGGTTGGCCACGTAGTCCGCGCGCCAGGAGAGGCCGCCGGTGAGGTAGCTGAGCTCGAGCTTCTGGGCGCGGTCCTTCGGGGAGTGGAGGCTGAGCACCAGGGTGGGGCGGGCCCTCAGGTTGGCGGGGACCCCGGGGTAGATGATCCGGCCCGGGATGGACGTCTCGATGCGGTCGGCGAACTTGAGCACGGTTCCGCCGTTGGTGGCCAGCACCTCGGCCTCCTCCCGCGCCTCCCGGGAGCCCGGGCCGTCCGGGTTGGGTTTCTGGGAGACCACGGTGACCTTCCGTCCCACGTACTTCTCCAGGAGCTTCTGGGGGGTGAGCAGGTCGAAGTCGAAGTTCTGCTCGTTGATCCAGAAATCCTTGGATTCGGTCAGGTTGCGTATCAGGGCGGTCTCGGGGCGGATCTGGGCCGAGACCTCCTGGAAGGCCAGGTCCAGGTCCCCCTTGGGCAGCCGCACCTCGCGAAGGTCCTTCACCAGGGCGAGGTTGTCGTTGTAGATGGTCACGGCCAGGCCCTGCTGGTCCTTCAGGGTCGTGGTCTGCTCCGGGCTCTGGGCGGCGAGGATGGCCGGAAGGGAGGCGAGGACGAGGATGCGCATGGGGTCTCCTGGGTGTCCCGTGGATTCGGGTCCCAGTTTAGACAGGTTCGGGAGGCGGAAGGTTCCCGGTCAGGCGGAAATCGCCGACAGTTCGTCCAGGGAGAGGACGTGGTCCACGTCCAGGAGGATGACGAACTCGCCGTCCACCTTCCCGATGCCGGCGAGGAACTCGCTGCGCAGGGCGCTGCCGAAGGCCGGCGGAGGCTCGATGTCGGATGCGCCGATGTCCAGGACCGCGCGCACCTGGTCGACGATGAAGCCCAGCACCAGGTCCTCGTCATGGTGCTCCACCTCGAGCACCACCACGCAGGTGCGCCGCGAGACCTCGCTGGGGGGCCGGCCGAACCGCACGGCCAGGTCGATCACGGGCACGACGGAGCCGCGGAGGTTGATCACGCCCCGGATGAAGTCAGGCATCATCGGGACCTGGGTGAGGGCGCCGTACTGGATCACCTCCTTGATGGAGCGGATCTCCATGGCGAAGGTCTCCCCGCCCAGGACGAAGGCCAGGAACTGGCGGGGCTTCTCCGCGGCGGCGGGAGCCGGGTTGCGGCGTTGGATGGTCATGAGTTCGGACATGGGGGCCATCTCCTTTCAGAACCGCGCGAAGCCGGGTTCGTTGAAGCGGGCCCCCGCGCGGGCCTCGCGGACGGGGCGGGCGGCGGGAGCCGGACGCCTGGGCGCGGCGGCGCCGCCCTTGAGGCTGAAGAAGGCCATGGCGGTCTGGAGCTCGAGGGCATGGCCCGTGACCTCCTCGGCCGTGCTGGCCAGCTCCTCAGAAGCCGCGGCGTTCTGGGCCACGGCCTGGCTGATCTGGGCGATGGCGCCGTTGATCTGGCCCACGCCCGAGTTCTGCTCGGCGCTGGCGGCGGCGATCTCGGTCACCAGGTCCGAGGTCTTCTGGATGGAGGGGACGATGGTGTCCAGCAGCCTGCCGGCGCGTTCGGCCAGGTCCACGCTTCCCGAGGCCAGCCGGCTGATCTCCTCCGCCGCCACCTGGCTCCGCTCGGCCAGCTTGCGCACTTCGGCGGCGACCACCGCGAAGCCCCGGCCGTGCTCCCCGGCCCGCCCCGCCTCGATGGCCGCGTTCAGGGCCAGGAGGTTGGTCTGGTAGGCGATGTCGTCGATGATCCCGATCTTCTGGGCGATCTCCTTCATGGCGCCGACGGTCTGTTTCACGGCCTCGCCGCCTTCCACCGTGTCCTTCGCGGTGCCGGTGGCCAGGTCCCCGGTCATCTTCGCATTTTCATTGTTCTGGGCGATGGAGGCGCTCATCTCCTCCATGGAGGCGCTGGTCTCCTCCACGCTTGCAGCCTGCTCGCTGGCGCCCTGGCTCAGGGACTGGGCCGTGGAGCTGAGCTGCTCTGCGGCGCCGGAAAGGGAGCCCGAGGAGTCCTGCACCTTGCCCACCACGTCCGCCAGCCGCTCGACCATGTCCTTGATGGAGGCCATCATGCTGGTGGTGTCGCCCTGGGCGGTGCGCACGTCCACCGACAGGTCGCCGGAGGCCACGCGCCGCGCCACTTCGGAGGCCTCCGCGAGCTCCCCGCCCACCTGGCTCCGGAGGATCCGGGAGACCCCGAGGCCCAGGGCGATGGCCACCGCGAAGGCCGCGGCGATGAACCCGATGGTCTGGTTCTGGAGGGAGGCGACGGCCTCGAGGCTCTTCTTCTGGGTGGTGGCCGCGTCCTGGAGGTTGACCTCCTCGATGGCCTTGAAGGTCTTGTCCAGCTCCAGGGTCTTCGGGCGCACCTCGGTGAAGAGGAACGTGCTGGCCTGGGCGTGCTTGTTGGCGTCCACCAGCCCGGTGAACTGCTTGCAGGCCTCCTCGTAGGGCCCCCACGCCTTGTCGAAGGCGGCCCAGAGGGCCACTTCCTCGGGCGCCATGCGCGTGGAGCGCTCCTTGGCGATGTGATCGAACAGGTTCGACCGGGTGGCGGCAATCGATTGGCCCACTTCGCGCCTGTGTTCGGCGTCCGGCGCCACGAAGTAGTTGTTCGTGAGCCGGGCATACATGATCCCCGCGCTCCGGGCCTTGCCCACCAGGGCGACCGAGGTCAGGTTGTTCTCGTACAGGTCGGTCATCATCCCGCTCACGGTGCGGGTGTTGGACATGCCCCGGAGTCCGACCAGGACGGCCACCAGGGCCACGAGGAAGAACGAGAGGATGAGCTGGGATGCCAGCCTGAGGTTGCGGAACCACTTCATGGGAGTCTCCTGGGCAGGGCGAGGCCGACCCTCCCGGTGGGGGGTTCGGGAACCTGCCGCTTCCATGCAAGTGTGATTGATTCTCAGGAACAGACCATACGGGCGATTACCTAGTGCCGGCCGCCAGAATTACGCGTAGCGCTTTCTCAGCCCATCGCATCCAGGTACCTGGTGATCATCTTGGCGCAAGTCGGACGTGTTGATCTAACCGTGGAAGAGACGACGCGTCTGGAGGAGATGGCGCGAAGCGCCGTTGATTCCGCGCACTGGAGTCGGGCCTCTATGGCGCAGGCGACAGGAGTGAGCGAAAGCACGGTGGAGCCAATTTGGCGCAGCAACGGCCTCAAGCCACACCGCCCGGTTGGGTTCAAAGTGAGCAATGATCCTCTATTCGAAGAGTAGGGGGGCACGACGTTGCTAAGGTCACACGGGCACGAAAACCGCTGGAAGCCACTCGGATGGCCGCCGTCCTGAAGTGACACCGGAACCTGCAATTGCTTTTTCGGCGATCCTCGGCACCTCGGCGCCCTCGGCGATATGATCTTTCTCGATTCTCGCGGCGCCAACCGTCAATGCGTTGAAGCACCCATGAAACTGCTTATCGCCGAGGGCGCCGAGGTGCCGAGGATCGCCGAAAAGGAAAAGAGATGGGGCTCCTCCTCGGATTGGACGCATCTCCTTTTTCAGCGGAGGACGGGATGGCCCGACACTGGGGGGAGGACTGGGGTGATGATTACCCTCATCGGGATGTAACTGAAGCCTCACATTTTCAAGTGGGGTTGCTCCTTAACTTCCACAACTGGCCCATCAAGGCGGGAGGCCTCAAGCGGCTCGTCAATACCAGACCCTGATCTGGATTTGGCCCCATGCCTGGGTCGAAATGTCGCTTCCATTTCTGGCGGCCTACACTCGATCACCTGAGCGTGATCACCGTGGCTCCCGCGCCACCCTGGTTCTGCGGCGCGTCCTCCACCTTCGCGATGCCGGGGTGGCCCTTGAGGGCCTCGCGGACCGCGGCCTTGAGCCGGCCGGTGCCGTGGCCGTGGACGACGCGGATGAACTTCTGGCCGGCGGCGATGGAGGTCTCCACGAAGCGGTGGATCTCGGTGTCCACGTCGTCCGAGGCCCGGCCGATGAGGTTGATCTCCGACTGGATGTCCTCGGCGTCGCCGCGGAACCGCACGGAACCCCTCCGGGGGCTCCCGGAGCCCAGGGCGCCCCGGTGGATGGGCTCGAGCTCGCCGGCCCGGGTCTCCAGGCGCCGGCCCTGGGGGGTCTCCAGCACCACCCGGTCCCCCTTGAGGCTGGCGATGCGGCCCTCCACCCCCAGGCCCCGGTGCCGGGCGAAGCCGCCCTCGCGAAGCTGCGGGAGGTCCTGGGCCCGGGGCGGGGCGGCGCCGGCGCGAAGCTCGGTGCGGGCGATCTGCTCGATGGTCTTGACCCGCTCCCGGGCGTCGGTGCCCACGCGGTCGGCGTTGAAGGGCTCGGTGGCCTTGTGCTTCTCCTTGAGCTCTCTCACGAGGCGCTTGGATTCGTGGTCGATGAAGTCGAGCACCCGCTGGACCTTCTCGGCGGATTCCCGCTGGAACTTCTCCTGGCCCAGGCGGAGGGCCTCCTCCCGGTGGGCGAGGATCTTCCGGTCCTTCTCCACGGCGGCCGCGGCCTCCTTGAGGGCCTGGGTCTCGTCGGCCAGGCGCAGGCGGTCGGCCTCCAGCTGCCGGAGGAATTCGCGCCAGTCCTGCTCGCGCCGTCCCAGCACCTTCTCGGCGTGGTCGAGGATGGACCGGGGCAGGCCCAGCTTGGCGGCGATGGTCAGTGCCCGGCTCTGGCCGGGCATGCCCACCATGAGGCGGTAGGTGGGGGCCAGCCGCTCCTCGTCGAACTGCACCGAGGCGTTCTGGAAGCGGGGGTGGCGCAGGGCCCACTGGCTGATCTCCCCCAGGTGGGTGGAGCAGAGCACCCAGCACTGGCGCCGGGAGAGGGCCTGCAGGAGGGCGATGCCCAGCGCCGCCCCCTCCTTGGGATCGGTGCCGGTGCCCAGCTCGTCCAGCAGGACCAGCCCGCCGGTGCGGGCCTGGCCCACGATGCGCTTGAGGTGGAGGATGTGGCTGGAGAACGTGGACAGGCTGCCGATGAGGGTCTGGTGGTCCCCGATGTCGGCGTGGAGGGTGGCCAGCTCCGGCACCTCGGTGCCGGGCCGGGCGGGGATGGCGCAGCCGGACCGGGCCAGGGCCGTGAGCAGGCCCACGGTCTTGAGCACCACGGTCTTGCCGCCGGTGTTGGAGCCGGAGATGATGACCCCCGGCCGCTCCCGGTCCAGCTCCAGGGTCAGGGGCACGGCGTCGTGGTCCAGGGGGTCCAGGTCCAGCGCGGCCCGCACGTTGGGCAGGAGCAGGGGGTGGCGGGCCTCCAGCAGATGGAGCCGGTCCCGGCCCAGGTCGGGCAGGGCGCCGTCGCACAGAACGCTCCAGCGCAGCAGGGCGAGGCCCTCGTCCGCGTCGGCCTGGAAGCGGTGCCACCGCTCGAAATCGAAGCGCCGGGCCCGGAGCCCCTCCAGCAGGTCCCGCAGGAAGGCCTGCACGGCCTGGAGGTACTCGCGGTCCGCCTCCACGTGGTCGTTGTTCAGGGAGACGGCCTCGAAGGGCTCCACGAAGACCGTCGCGCCGCTGCTGGAGCGGTCCAGGACGAGCCCGGGAAACATGCCCCGGCGCTCGGTTCGCACCGGCAGGCAGAACCGCCCGTTGCGCTCGACGACGTTGAACTCCTGGAAGGCGTCGGGGAAGTCCCTCAGGATCCTCTGCAGGCGGTTGCTGACGGCCTGGAAGCACCGGGACCGGACCCGGTGCAGGTCGGCCAGGCCCGGCACCCGCATGGGGTCCAGCTGCCCGTCCTCGGTGAAGCTGCGCGCGAGCTGGTCGGCCACGGGGCCGGGGTCGGGCAGGAGGTCGGCGGTGACCTGGAGCCGGTCGATGCCCAGCTCCGTGCCTTCGGGACCGGGCTGGTCAGCCGGCCATTCCAGGCCCCTGGCCGTGCGCAGCAGGGTGGCCAGGGAGCGCAGCCCTTCCCGGAGCTGGCGCCAATGCTCGGGCTGGGGCCAGCCGGCGGGGTTCAGCACCTCGTCCAGGGCCTCGTCGAAGGGCACGATGGGCAGGGCGCCCGGATCCAGGGACCAGGTGGGCCCCAGCTCCATCTGCTTCAGGCGCCGCAATCCGCAGAGGCCGTCCCAGGGATGGAGCTCCCGGAGGGCCGCCCGGCCCAGGCGCGTGCGGGCCCCCCCCGCCACCAGGGCGGCCAGGGTGGGGAACTCGACGGCTTGGAGTTCGGAGGCGAGGGGTGGTCTTGTCATCTGGGCACGAAAAAGGCCCGCCGTGGGCGGGCCTCTCTATCCTATCGGAAACGAGGGCATCAGCCCATCAGCCTCCGCTCCTGGGCGAGGCGCTTCAGCGTCTTCTTGCGTGCGGCGAGCATCTTCCGCTTGCGCTTGGCGCTGGGCTTCTCGTAGTGCTGACGCTTCTTCAGCTCGCTGAGAATTCCAGACTTCTCGCACTTCCGCTTGAAGCGGCGAAGCGCGTTCTCGAAAGTTTCATCTTCCTTGATTTTGACCAGTGGCATGTGGGGACACCTCCTTCCGCCTTGAATTCGCCCGAAAACCAGAACTCCGGTTCAAGGGCCGTCCATCAGGTTACCAGCCGTATGCAGGTATTGCCAGCATTCGTTGTTGAAGATGACCAGTTGGCCGCGCCCGCTCCTGCGGTCTATAATTGCATTTTCTCGAGAATTTATGGCCCTGGCTCACCTGCTCATCGTGGACGGCGAATCCTTCCGGACCCCCGACCTGTCGGCGGTCATGCGGAACGAAGGCTGGGACGTCGTCTGGGTGCAGGGGGCCGCCAGCGGCTTCCAGGGCGCGGCCTCCACCCCCCCGGACGTGGTCCTGTTCGATCCCCAGGCCATCGGCGGGGAGGGCCTGACCCTGCTCCGGGACCTCCAGCTCCGCAAGCCCGGCATCGCCCTCGTGGCCCTCGGGGGCACGGAGGCCGACGTGGCGTGGGCCCTGAAGGCGGGCCTGGACGTCACCGCCCTGCATCGCATGGGACGGGAGACCTCCCTCCAGGCCTGGCCCGCGACCCTGCGCTCCTGCCTCGGGGGCTTCGGCCCCGGGGCCCAGAAGTTCACCACCGAGGACCTCTTCGCCGACATCCTGACCGACCTCGACGAGGTGCCCCCGGAACAGCCCAGGGCCGTCACCCCCCCGCTGCCCAAGGATTTCACGCTCGGCGGCGTCCCGAGCATCTCCAGCTTCTTCGAGGGCTCCGAGGTCGACATCAAGGCCACCGGCCCGCTGCCCCAGGTCCCCGAGAACTGGCCGCCGCCGGCCCCGCCCGAACCGCCGGCCCCCCTGGACGAGAGCATGGAGGAGTTCGGGAACTACTACCTCCTGGAGAAGGTGGCCGTGGGCGGCATGGCCGAGCTCTTCAAGGCCCGGCAGCGCGGCGTGCACGACTTCGAGAAGATCGTGGCCATCAAGCGCATCCTCCCCCACCTCTCGGACAACGACGAGTTCGTGCGGATGTTCATCGACGAGGCCAAGCTCGCCGCCCAGCTCACGCACCCCAACATCTGCCAGATCTTCGACCTGGGCAAGGCCATGGGGTTCTACTACATCGCCATGGAGTTCGTGGACGGCCGGGACCTGCGCAGCCTGCTGCGCAAGGTGCGGGAGTACCGCCTGCCGGTGCCCGAGCCCATCGCCGCCGCCGTCACCATGAAGGTGGCCAGCGCCCTGGACTACGCGCACCGCAAGCGCGGCATCAACGACAAGGAGCTCAAGCTCGTCCACCGGGACATCAGCCCCCAGAACATCCTCATCTCCTACGAGGGCGCGGTGAAGCTGGTGGACTTCGGCATCGCCAAGGCCGCCACCAAGAGCACCCAGACCATGGCGGGAGCCCTCAAGGGCAAGCTGCTCTACATGAGCCCCGAACAGGCCCTGGGCGGGGCCCTGGACGGCCGGTCCGACATCTACTCCCTCGGCCTGGTGCTCTTCGAGCTCCTGACCGGGGAGCGCTGCTTCCAGGCCGACAGCGAGCTGGGGGTCCTCGAGAAGGTCCGCATGGGCAAGGTCCAGGAGGTGCGTTCCGTCAACCCGGCCGTGACCCCGGAGATGGCCGCCATCGTGAACAAGGCCCTGAACCGCGACGTCGACCACCGCTACGTTTCGGCCCGGTTCCTGGAACGGGACCTCAAGAACCTCCTGGTGAAGACCAGCAGCGAGCCCACGGAGCACGACGTCGCCGAGTACGTGAACATGGTCCTGAAGGGGTCCCGGTCCGAGCTGGAGGAACTCCTGCAGCACCGCTACCCGGTCCTTCAGCCGGCTTCCCCCGTGCCGCCGCCCCCGCGCCCGCCGCAGCCGCTGCCGGTCCAGCCGCAGCCCCAGCGGGTGCGCCCCCCCGAGCCCATGCCCATGCCGCCGGCTCCCATGGCCCACGCCCAGCAGCCGCTGTGGCTCATCCCCGTCCTCATCGCGGTGATCGCCGGTGTGGCCTGGGTGGCGTACCGGATATTCAACTAATTGCCCTTTCCCCCCTCCCGGCGGTTCCAGGTATCCTTGATCCATCCGAATCATTGGCGTTTCCCTTCCCTTGTGTATGGAGTATTCATGGACCTCAGCAAAGACCAGCAGCAGTTCTACGAGCAGGCCCGTGAGCGTTGCCGCCAGGACGTCGACCAGATGAACAACACCATCCGGGTGGAGTGGCAGCACCTGAACGACGAGATCAAGCGCGTGCAGGAGCTCATCCAGACCCTCGAGACGCGCAAGCAGACCGTGGGCCAGATCTACGCGTCCTCCAGCGAAATGCTGGGCATCGCCAACGATCTGGATGTGTCCCCGGCCATCAAGGACAGTTCCGAAGACACCGCCGACGAGCTGGGCGTCGGGGAGATTGATCTCTGATCCATGGCAATACGAGCGTTGCTGAGCCGGACCCTGGGGCTTCCCCGGGGTCCGCTTCGTTCCGGGGAGGGCCTTTGAGCGATGAGACCGAGCAGGTCAACCGTGCCCGGGGGAAGTTCGCAGCCATGGCCGCGGCCTTCTTCCTGGGCGTCTTCAACGACAACTACTACAAGCAGGCGGTGCTCATCCTCGCGGTGGCGGCGGGGCGGATCAGCCTGCAGGGGGTGGCCATCTTCGTGTTCACCTTCCCCTACCTGCTCTTTGCGGCCCCGGCGGGCTGGGCCTCGGATCGCTTCGCCAAGCGCACCGTCGTCATCACGGCCAAGGCCGTGGAACTGGCCGCCATGCTGGTGGGGGCCGCGGGCATCGCCACGGGCAACTGGTGGCTCATCATGGTCATGCTCGGCACCATGGGCACCCAGGCGGCGTTCATGAGCCCGGCCATCAACGGCTCCATCCCCGAGCTCTACCCCGGGGACTACGTGACCCGGGCCAACGGCCTGCTCCGCATGGTGGTCACGGTGGGGATCCTCGTGGGCATCGCGGCGGCGGGCTTCACGCTGGACGTGACCGGGGCAGGCTTCCACGGCATCGACCGCGGGCGGCTCCTGGTGGGCGCCGGCGTGATCCTGGTGGCTCTCGGCGGGCTCGCGGTCAGCTTCAAGGTCGCCTCCTATCCCGCGGCCGACCCGCGCGCCCCCTTCCCGTGGCTGGGCCCCCTGGCCACCCTGCGCGACCTCGCGGGCATCCGGAAGGACCGCCTCCTGGCGTTCACCGTGGGGGCCTCGGTGTTCATCTGGTTCTCGGGCTCCCTGCAGGTGCTCCTCATCAACCCGCTGGGCATCCAGGAACTGGGCCTCAGCAAGTCCCTGACCAGCGCCCTCATCGTCAGCCAGCTGGCCGGCATCGCCGCCGGCGGCATCCTCAGCCCCCGGTGGGCCAAGGGCGAGGACTGGCACCGGGTGCTGGCGCCCGCGGGGGCCGGGATGGGCCTTTCGATGATGGCGCTGCCCGCCCTGCGCCTGCTGCCCGCGCCCTTCGTGGTCCCTGCGGTCTTCGTGGCGGTGGCCCTGGTGGGGCTGTTCGGCGGCATCTTCCTGATCCCCGTGGAGAGCTTCATCCAGCGGCGGCCCGAAGCCTCCCGCCGGGGCGCGGTCCTGGCCTCGGCCAATTTCGCCGTGTTCGGCGGAATCATGCTGAGCGGCCCGCTTTCGAACCTCCTCAACGCCCATTGGGCCCCCACCACGGGCATGTGCGTCGTGGGGTGCCTCGCCCTGGTGCTAAGCGCGGGCATGCGGGTCCTGCTCCGGAGTGCGCAATGGGCGTGACGGCCTCCCTCTTCATCGCACTGGGCCGCGGCCTCCTCTCGCTGCGCTACCGCATCCGGGTCAAGGGGCTGGAGGAGGTGGCCTCCCGGGGCGCCGGCGGCATCCTCTTCCTGCCCAACCACCCGGCCCTCATCGATCCGGTCATCGTGGCCGGGACCCTCTACCCCCGGTTCCGCCCCGCCTCGCTGGCGGACCGGGACCGCATCGCCAGCCCCGGCATCAACTGGATCACGAAGCAGTTCGGGGCCAAGCCGCTGCCGGACCTGGCCAAGTACGGCGAGAGCTGCCGGCCCGAAGTGGAGCGGGTGATCCGGGAATGCGCGGAGGACCTGGCCCAGGGCCGGAACATCCTGCTCTACCCCGGCGGCCACCTCATGCGCAGCCGCCTGGAGGACCTGGGGGGCAACAGCGCGGTGGAGACCATCCTGGCGGCGGCGCCCGGAGCCCGGGTGGTGCTGGTGCGCACCCGAGGGCTCTGGGGCAGCCGCTTCAGCCGCGCCGCGGGGCACTCCCCCGATTTCATGCGGGTCCTGGCCCGCCAGGCCCTGGACATCCTCGCCAGCTTCGTCTTCTTCTGCCCCCGCCGGGAGGTGACGGTGGAACTGGCCGAGCCCGCCGACTTCCCGCGGTCCGAGGGCCGGGAGGCCATGAACCGGAGGATGGAGGCGTTCTTCAACGAGGACGCGCCGCCCGCCCTCCACGTGCCCGCCACGCCGTGGGAGCCCGGCGGCCGCCGCGTCCTTCCCGACCCGCCCCAGGTGCGTCTCCAGGGGGACCCGGGGGAGGTCACCCCGGCGGTGCGGGAGCAGGTGCAGGCCCGGCTGAGGGACATGTCCGGGAAGGCCGGGCTCCAGGACGCCGACCAGCTCGCCCGGGACCTGGGCATGGACAGCCTGATGCGCCTGGAGCTCCAGCTCTGGATCGAGCAGGAATTCGGCCACCACCTGGGCGACCCGGATTCCCTGGTCACCGTGGGGGACGCGCTGCTCGCGGCCTCGGGCCACGCCATCGACACGGCGGGGGCCCCCCTCAAGCCCGTGCCCTCCTCCTGGTTCCGGCCGATGGGGCTGCCCGCGCTCGTGCCCGAGGGCGCCACCATCCCCGAGGTCTTCCTGCGCCAGGCGGCGCGGGATCCCGGCAGGGCGGTCATCGCCGACCAGGCTTCGGGCGTGAGGACCTACCGGGACCTCATCACCTCCATCCTGGCGCTCAAGCCCGTCCTGGAAGCCATCGAGGGCCCGTACGTGGGCATCATGCTGCCCTCCAGCGTGGGCGCGGCGGTGCTGTACCTGGCCGTGCTCTTCGCGGGCAAGACGCCCGTCATGGTGAACTGGACCACCGGCGTGCGGAACATGACGCACGGCCTGGACCTGCTGGACGTCAGGCGCGTGCTCACCGTGGGCAGGGTGGTCGAGCGCATCCAGTCCCAGGGCATGGACCTGGAGGCCCTGCGGGACCGCCTCCTGCTCATGGAGGACGTGGGCGCCTCCCTGACCCGGGGCGCCAAGCTCAAGGCCCTCCTGGGCGCCTGGCTCTCGTGGAAGCCCCTGCGCAGGGCCCGCATCACCGAAAACGCCGTGGTGCTCTTCACCAGCGGCAGCGAGAACCTGCCCAAGGCCGTCCCCCTGACCCACGGCAACCTGCTGGCCAACGTGCGCGACATCACCGCGGAATACCGGTTCCTGGACGGAGCGCGCTTCGTGGGATTCCTGCCGCCCTTCCACTCCTTCGGGCTCACGGGCACCGTCGTGCTGCCCCTGTGCTGCGGGTTCCAGGCCGTGTACTACCCGGTCCCCACCGACGGCACGGCCCTGGCCCGCCACATCGAGGCCTACCGCGTCACCGCCCTGGTGGGCACCCCCACCTTCCTCAACGGCATCGTGCGGGTGGCCCGCACCGCCCAGTTGGAGTCCCTGGGCTTCGTGATCACCGGGGCCGAGAAGTGCCCCGAGGCCCTCTTCGAGGCCATCGGCCAGCGCTGGCCGGGCATGGTGATCCTGGAGGGCTACGGCATCACGGAGTGCTCGCCCGTGGTGGCGGCGAACCGCGAGGAGGGACGCAGGCACGGCACCATCGGCTGGTGCATGCCCTCCGTGGACCATGCGCTGGTCGACCCCGACACCGGGGAGCGGTCCCTTCCGGGGGCCATGGGCATGCTCCTGGTCAGGGGGCCCAGCATCTTCGGGGGGTACCTGGGGTTCGACGGACCCTCGCCCTTCGTGGACTTCGAAGGCCACGCCTGGTACCGCACCGGGGACCTGGTCCGCGAGGAGGACGGCAGGCTGGCGTTCGCAGGCCGGCTCAAGCGTTTCGTGAAGATGGGCGGCGAGATGGTCAGCCTTCCCTCCGTGGAGGAGGCCCTCCTGGCCCGCTTCTCGGGCCCCGGGGACGACGAGGCGGTCCTGGCCGTCGAGGCGAAGGAGACCGGCAACGCCGTGGAACTCACCCTCTTCACCATCCGGGGCGTCACCCGGGAGGAGGCCAACCAGGCCATCCGGGAGGCCGGTTTCAGCCCCATCCACAACATCCGCACGGTCGTGGACCTGGAGAAGATCCCGGTGCTGGGCACGGGCAAGACGGACTACAGGACGCTCAAGGCCCTGCTGTAGCGTCGTCCGGAGTGGTCTCCCGGTTCCCCAGCATCGTGTGGGGCGGAAACCACCGGTCCAGCACCGCCACGTGCCGGGCCGCGAATTCCCGGGCCAGGAACCCGGCCCTGGCCTTCAGGGGCACCCCGGAGGTGTCCGCGGCCACGCCCGTTGCGTCCAGGCCCATGCTGGAGGCCAGGTAGAGGGCCCTGGGCAGGTGGAAATCCGAAGTGACCACCACGGCGCGCTTCACCCCGAAGACCGCCTGGGCCCGCCGGAGGCTGTCATAGGTGCGCCTGCCGCCGTAGTCGCTCACCACCCGCTCGACGGGGACCCCCCGGCGGATGAGCCATTTCCGCATCGCCTGGGGCTCGTTGTAGTTTTGCGCCCGGTTGTCGCCGGAAACCAGGATCCAGCCCACCTGGCCGCCCCTGAACAGCGCCAGGGCGGCCTCGAGCCGCCCCTCGAGGATCGGGGAGGGCTCGCCGTCGGCGTACACGCCGGCCCCCAGGACCAGGGCCGGCCCCTGCACTGCCGGAAGGGCATTCCGCAGAAAAATGCGGGAAGCGAACTCCTTCGGGAACCATAGGAGAATCCAAAGCAAATCAATGGTAAAGAATACAAAAAGGGTTGCCCACAGCCACCGCCGTGAACCCGAACGGAGAGTAACCCAGGCAGATAGTCCCATCGTGAGTTAGCATAGACCCTTACCCCCATTGGGGCCCAACGCGAGTGAGAATTAATGAATCATACAAGCCCCGTGCGGCCATTGACACCTTCCCTTCCCCGCGTGGGCCTCGCCTTCGCCGTGCCGGCCCTGCTCGCGCTGGGCGGCACGGGCTGCTACCGGGCCACGGGGTTCCAGCGGACCACCGTGGTCGCGGAGGCCATTCCTGAATCGGGTGGCGACCGGGTGTCGGGCCTCAAGTCCACCGCAGGCCCCGGCGACTACTACCTGGGCAACGACTTCGTCCAGGTGGCCATCGACGGCACCCGCTGGGGGGATGCCTCCCAGGTCCCCATCGCAGGAGCCCCATCGGGCGGCAGCATCGTGGACGCCGGCTACGTCGCCCTCGACACCAGCTACCAGCGGGTCAACATGCCCGGGGATTCCCTCGAACGGCTCACGCCCGTGGTCAACCAGGATCCGGACATCCAGGTGGTCTTCGACACCTTCGAGCCCGAGACCCTCACGGAGCCGAGCACCCTCACCATGCGGGGCCGCATCCTCGACAAGGCCCACAAGCTCACGGGCGCGGACTGGGAGACCTCGGGCATCGTGCGGGGCGTCTCCGTGGTCCATGTGCTCTCCCTCGGCAAGCTCTCCCGCTACGTCCTCGCCTCGACCACCGTCGTGAACGAAAGCGGCTCCCCCGTGGGCGTGCGCAGCATCGGGGACTTCCTCCACCAGACTTCGAGCGGCTACCGCTTCTGCGTTCCCGCGGGCGTGTCCGTGTTCGGCGAACCCCTGGCCAAGCCGTGGGGCGTCCAGATCCCCGGCAGCGATTTCGGAAACCCCATCGCCACTTCCGTCCAGTCGGCCATGGTGGTGCTGATGGCCGTCGAGCCCAGCGCCGCATCCATCGATTCGCACGCGTCCATCGGCATCATGAGCCAGGATTCCCCCGCGGTCGCCGTCGCATCCGACCCCCAGGACGCCCTGGAGGCCATGCGGCCGTCGTTCCCGGAACGCCTGGTGGTGGGCTGCCTTCCCCTCCCCCCCGCGGGCCTCGCGGCGGGCGCCTCCCTCTCCTACAACCGCCGCCTCTACATCGTGGGCGGGATGAGCAGCTCCACCGCCATGCCGAACCACGGCGAGGCGCTGTTCGACGAGATGGCCCTGACGAAGTACAACGCCACCGACGGGCTCTGGCCCCTGGGCTTCGGCCAGATGAAGTTCTCCCTGACCGGGTCGGCCATGAGGCAGGGCCCGTTCCCCACCGAGGTCCGCGTCGAGCGCAACGCCGGCCAGACCGGCAAGGATATCTGGATCCCCGAGCGCGTCGTCTGGCTGGAGCCCGGCGAGAACATCACCGGGACAAGCACCTTCTCGGCCGACTCGACGTCCATGTACCTTCCCGCGGGCACCTACCGCATCGTGGTGACCAACAAGGTCGGCCAGCAGATCAAGTACGAGACGGTGAACTCCTACAACACCCTCAGGCCCCTGCTCAGCGGCCCCATCGTCATCTACCCGAGCCAGGGTTTCTACGTCGGGTCCAAGGACTACCTGTGCCCCGAAGCCGACCAGATCGTCAGCGAGACCGGCACCGCGATCCGCGGCCTCTACGCGGCCCACCTCTTCGATACGCGGGAGGCCGACGCCCCCGAAGGCAACATGCAGCCGATGCGCTTCACCTTCAAGGGCACCGGCACCACGCCCGATCCCGCCTTGCGCAGGACCCGGACCCTCTCGACCTACTACGACGCCATCTCCAAGAAGGTGGCCGTCGCCGTGGCCCCAGGCCAGGACCAGTTCCGCGCCGGCAACGAGATGTTCGGCACCGGTTTCTTCAGCAACGTGCAGACCCGCTACTTCTGGCTCGCCAACGGCATCCCCACCGGCGAGATCTCCGATGCCGGCAACCCCGTGATCAGCGGCGGCACCTTCCGCGCCTACGCGACCCGGGGACCCCTCTCGGACCTCCAGACCAAGGACATCACCGCCTACGAGGGCCAGACCAGCAACAGCCACTCCTTCATCGTCTGGCCCAGGTCCCTGCCCGCGGGCTGGACCACCTTCGACGTGCCCGGGCCCTCCCAGGCCAGCGGCGGCGGCTACCTCCCGGTCGAGAAGCTGGTCTCGGCCCTTGCCGAGGCCGTCCAGGTCGTGGCCACGACCGAGAAGGACATGGCCGCCGACGGCCACCGGCTCTACAACGACTTCCGCATGGAATTCGACGGCGTCGGCTGGAGCGCAGCGCAGCTCGCCGCCGTCAAGAGCGATCCCTTCGTGATGAACGCCCGCACCTCCGAGCTGCCCGGCTACGGCACCGCCACCGCGCTGGGCACGCCCGCCGCCACCGCCTACCGTTTCGGCGGGGCCCTGCAGCCCGACAACTGGACCCTGTCCGACTTCATCACCCAGGCCCGGGGCTCCTTCACCATCGTGCACCGGCCCCGGGGCGCCAACGGCCTCTTCACCCTGACCGGGTTCGACCGCACCGTTCCCGTGGGCACCGGCGTCAACGCCTGGTGGACCGGCAAGGGCTTCTACGCCGACGGCACCACCAACGGCGGCTTCGACGCCATCGAGCTCCTGCGCGGCGAGGGCTTCGTCAAGACCGCCCCCGATCCCTGGTTCCAGGAATTCCTCCAGGTCCGGGCCGACTGGTTCGCGCTCCTCAACCAGCAGACCCCCGCGGCCTTCACCAAGGCCCTGGGCCTGTCCTCGGCGAGGTTCAGCCTCGACACCCCCGTGGGCCTGGCCCGCACCTACCTCAAGGCCACGCCCGTCCTCGCCAACCCGCCCATCGCCGGCACCACGCCCACCTCGGACCTGGTGCAGGACCTCTCCACCGTGCTCGCCGCCCTGAAGTCCGGCGCCGCGGTGGCCTCCACCGGTCCCTTCCTGGACGTGACGGTGGGAGGCGCCGGTCCCGGCGGCCTGGTGAAGGGCCCCCTGGCCACGGCCAATGTCGTCGTGAACCTCTACAGGCAGGACTGGATGCCCCTGGACCAGGTGCGCATCGTCATGAACGGCAAGGTGGTCAGCACCATCGATCCGGCCGCCCTCACCCGGTCCGCCACGGACGACCGCCTCTTCAGCGGCACCTTCCCCGTCGCCCTGCCCACCACGGGCACCGGCGCCTGGATCGTGGTGGAAGCCGGCGTCGCCCTCGACCAGACCGGGCCCTACAAGGCGGGAACGCCCTGGTACGAGATCATGCGGGGCATCTACCCCATCGCCGTCACGAACCCCATCTTCATCGATGTGACGGGCACCGGCTACACCCACCCCTGACGTGACCCCATGAGCGAGTGGCTCCCCCAACGCCTGCCAGAGGACATCGAGGCCGAACGCGCGCTGTTGGCCACCTGCTGCGCGCCGGGGGCCGAGACGGCCGCCACCGAGGTCTCCTTCGTCCTGACGGAGGAGGACTTCGTCCACCCCGCCCACCGCGCGGTGTTCAAGGCCCTCAAGTCCCTGATCGAGGCCCAGCTGGAGGTGAACTCCCTCACCCTCAAGGACGCCCTCGACCAGGCCGGGGACCTCGCCCGGGTGGGCGGGTTCACCGGGCTGGTGGACCTCCTCAGCGCCGAGGAGGTGGGACGGCCCAAGGTGCTGGCCGACCTGCTCATCCGCAAGCGCAAGCTCAGGCAGCTCATCCGGCTGGGGGCCCAACTGGTGCGCCAGGCCGCGGAGGAGGAGGCGCCCCCCGACACCCTCGTGGAGCAGGCGGCGGTCGACCTCTTCCGCCTGGCCCAGGGCCAGGACAAGCGGGGCCTCGAGCACATCGCCGACGTGGCCAAGGACGCCATGGAGAACCTCCTGGACCGCCTGGAGGGCCGCGGCTCCACCGGCCTCAGGGTGGGCTTCTCCAGGCTGGACGCCATCACCCAGGGCTTCCAGCCCGGCAACCTCATCATCCTCGCGGCCCGCCCCGGCATCGGCAAGACGGCCCTGGCCCTCAACTGGCTGCTGCGTTCGGCCATGTACCATCAGGCCCACGCGGCCTTCTTCTCGCTGGAAATGTCCAAGGAGGAGGTCTTCAACCGCCTGCTGTCGGCCCACTGCGCGGTGAACCTCCGCAGCGTGGCCGCCGGCAACTTCGACGAGGCCATCCAGGCCCGGCTGCTGAAGAGCCGGGACGCCCTGCTGGAGCTCCCCATCTACATCAACGACCAGGCCGCCATCACCACGCGCGAGATCACGGCCATGGTGGACCGCCACCTCTCCCACGCCAACCACAAGCTGGACCTGCTCATCGTGGACTACCTGCAGCTCCTGAGCAGCCCCGACTCGTCGCGCGCCGCCAAGCAGAGCGAGGCCACCCGCATCGGCGAGATCAGCCGCGGCTTCAAGCTCCTGGCCAAGGACCACGGCATCCCCATCGTCGTCCTCTCGCAGCTGAACCGCGAAGTGGAGCACCGCCAGGGCGGGCGCCCCCAGCTCTCCGACCTGCGCGACTCCGGCGCCATCGAGCAGGACGCCGACATGGTCATGTTCATCCACCGCCGCATGCAGCCCCCCGCCGACGGCCAGGTGGAGGACGACCGCAGCGCGGAGCTGATCATCGCCAAGCACCGCAACGGCCCCGTGGGCTCCGTGGGGCTCTACTTCGAGGGCGAGTACGCCCGCTACCGCGAGATGGAGCGCGCCACCGATCCCGGGCAGGGCTGATGGCCACGGCGCTGCCGCTCTACCCCCTCTCCTCCAAGGTCACGGCCCTGCGGGGGGTGGGACCGGCCTTCGCCGAGGCCTTCGAGGCCGCCGGCATCACCACCCTCAAGGAACTCCTCTGGTCCCTGCCGTACCGCTACATCGACCGGGGCAGCCTCCAGAAGATCGGCGAGCTCGACACCCGCTGGAGCCCCGACCGGGAGCCCGTGACCGTGCTGGGCACCGTCAAGGACCTCCGGAGCACCACCACCCGCTTGCAGCGCATGGCCCTCACCGAGGTGCTCCTGCAGGACGGCACCGGCACCATCCGCCTCATCTGGTTCAACCAGGGCTACCTGGCCAAGGCCCTGCGGCCCGGCGACCGGATACTGGCCTTCGGGCCCGTGGCCATGGGCCGCGGGGGCCTGGAGATGCGGGGACCGGCCTTCGAGAACATGGGCAAGGCGGCCGACGAGGAGAACCTCTGGATCCGCCGCTTCCTCCCCCTGTACCGCAAGCTGGGCCCCATCACCGGCCGGTACCGCCAGAAGCTGGTCCAGGAGGCCCTGGCCCGCGCCGCGGACCCGGGCGAGTGGCTGCCCCCGGACCTGGCCCGCGGCTATCCCGACACCCTGGGCGCCCTCCGGCTGCTGCACCAGCCCCCCGACGACGGGGACGCCGACCTGCTGGACGCCCACGCCACCCCCGCCCACCAGCGCCTGGCCTGCGAGGAGCTCTTCGCGTTCTCCCTGGGCGTCTCCCTGCGCCGCGCGGGCCGCATGGCGCGACGCGGCCAGCTGGTGGCCACCTCCCCCGAGCTGCGCGAACGGCTGCGGAGCTTCCTCCCCTTCCGGCTCACCGGGGCCCAGCGCACGGCCTTCAAGGAGATCGTGGAGGACCTCACCTCGGGCCGGGTCATGCACCGCCTGCTCCAGGGCGACGTGGGCAGCGGCAAGACCCTGGTGGCCTTCCTGGCCATGGCCATGGTGGCCGAGACCGGGGGCCAGGCCGCGCTCCTGGTGCCCACCGAGGTCCTGGCGCGCCAGCACGCAGCCACCTTCCAGCGGATCCTGGGCGACCAGGCCGGGCGCATGGAGCTGCTCCTGGGCCCCATGAAGGCCGCCGCGAAACGCGCCGCCCTGGCCCGCATCGCCTCCGGCGAAGCCTCCTACGTGGTGGGCACCCACGCCCTCTTCCAGGAGTCCGTGGCCTTCAGCCGGCTCCAGCTGGTGGTGGTGGATGAGCAGCACCGCTTCGGCGTGCGCCAGCGCGAGGCCCTCAAGGAGAAGGGGCTGGACCCCCACTGGCTGGTCATGAGCGCCACCCCCATCCCCCGGTCCCTGGCCCTGGCCCTCTTCGGCGACCTGGAGCAGTCCGTGCTGGACGAACTGCCCCCGGGCCGCCAGCCCATCACCTCGAGGCTCCTGGAGCCCGACCACGCCGGGCGCGCCTGGGAGCTGGTGGAGCGCGAGCTCCAGGCCGGGCACCAGGCCTTCGTCATCAGCCCGGCCATCGACCCCCAGGACGAGACCAAGGTGCCCCTGCGCGACATCCAGGCCATGGAGGGCCTCCTGCACGCCCAGTTCCCGGACGTGCCCATCGCCGTCGTCCACGGCCGCCTCAAGGCCGACGAGCTGGCCCTTCGCATGGACGCCTTCGTCAAGGGCGAGGCCCGCATCCTCCTGGCCACCACCGTGGTGGAGGTGGGCGTGGACGTGCCCAACGCCACGGTCATGGTGGTGGACCACGCCGAGCGCTTCGGCCTGTCCCAGCTCCACCAGCTGCGGGGCAGGGTGGGCCGCGGCTCGGCGCGCAGCCAGTTCATCATGCTCTCGGCCAGCGAGACCGAGCGCCTCCGCGTCCTCACCGAGACCCAGGACGGCTTCCGCATCGCCCAGAAGGACCTGGAGCTGCGCGGGCCCGGCGAATTCTTCGGCACCAGGCAGGCCGGCCTCCCCAGGTTCCAGGCCGCGGACCTGGTGCGGGACCGCAGGCTCCTGCTCGCCTGCAAGGAGGCCGCGGAGAAGGCCCTGGCCAGGGGCCTCACCGGGCCGCAGAGGGACTGGCTGAAACAGGAACAGGCACGGCTCAAGCTGGCGGAGATCTCATGACAGGCTGGAGGCCCACGGTGGCCGCGATCATCGAACGCGAAGGACGCTTCCTGGTGGTGGAGGAGACCGACGGGGTCCATCCCGAGCGCGTCTTCAACCAGCCCGCGGGCCACGTGGATCCGGGCGAGACGATGCTCGAGGCCGTGGTGCGCGAGACGATGGAGGAGACGGGCCTTCCCTTCACCCCCCAGGCCTTCCTGGGGGTCTATCACCTCAAGGCGAGAAACGGCCGCGACTACCTGCGCTCCGCCTTCATCGGCACGGTGCCCGAAGGGCAGGAGCCCGCTCCCCGGGACAGCGTCATCCTGGCCTGCCACTGGCTCACGCGGGAGGAGATCGCCGCGCGGCCCCGGTCGTCGGTGGTGGTGGCGTGCATCGACGACTACCTGGCGGGGACGCGCTACCCGCTGTCGGTCGTGGAGCGGTCGTTCTCCGACAGGTGATCCCGTACGGCCCGCGCCGCCGCGCGATTCGGCGATAACAGAAAGTTTTTTACAGGAACCATTCAAGCTTCTCAGCACGCATGTATTGGTATGCGGTGCGGGTAAACCAGCCAAGCTGTCGGCATTCCGAAAAACCATTTATAAATCCCTGCCCGTTTCCTCGTAAGCACGGATTCGGCGGGACTTCCCCGGGAAAAGGGCCTGATAGGATGGCGTCAATCCCTTTCGCCCGCAGGCTCTTTCTCCCGCAATCCAACCGGAACCCCTTCCTGATGGACATGCCGCACGACAACCTCCACGAACCCGGGGACCCGTCCGAGGTCCTGCAGCGCATCTGCGAGGTCCTGGCCCGGAAGACCGACAACGACTTCAGCCGCTACAAGCCGGGGACGCTCCAGCGCAGGATCCAGAACCGCGCGCGGGCCACGGGCTCGCGATCGCTCCAGGACTACCTCGCCCACCTCCGGGACTCCCAGGAGGAGGCCGAGGCCCTGCTGGCCGACCTGCTCATCGGCGTCACCGAATTCTTCCGCGACCCCATGGCCTTCGTGAGCCTGGCCAACAACCTGATGGCGGAACTCGCGTCGGGGAAGGCCGATCCGGATCCCCTCCGCATCTGGGTCCCGGGGTGCTGCACCGGCGAGGAGGCCTACTCCATCGCCATGCTGGTCAGGGAGCAGCTGGACGCGCTGGGCGCCACCCGTCCGGTGCGGATCTTCGCCACCGACATCGACACGAGCGCACTCATGCACGCCAAGGCGGGCCGCTACGCCCCCGAAGCCCTGCGGGGCGTCTCGCCGGACCGCATGGCACGGTTCTTCGTGCCGGAGGGCGCCCTCTTCCGGGTGGTGAAGGAGCTCCGGGACATGTGCGTCTTCTCCGTGCAGAACCTGGTTCGGGACCCTCCCTTCTCCTCCCTGCACCTCATCGCGTGCCGGAACGTGTTCATCTACCTCCAGCCGGACCTTCAGCGCAGGCTGGTCCCCCTGTTCCATTTCGCCCTCAAGGCCCGGGGCCTCCTTTTCCTGGGGCCCGCGGAGGGGCTGGCCTCCAACCCGGACCTGTTCGAGGCCGTGGACAAGGTCCACCGCATCTTCCTCCGTCGCGAGGTGCGGTACCGGCTCCCGCTGGACTTCCCCCTCGGGGACCGGCGGCTCCTGTACCGCGACCGGCCCAGGGCGGAACGGGCCCCCGGCGGGCCCGCCGCCACCACCGACGGGCTTTTCGAGCGGATGCTCCTGGAGGAGTACGCCCCGGCCAGCGCCATCGTGAATGAGCTCGGGGACGTCCTGTTCTGCGCCGGGCGCATCGGGCGGTTCCTCCATCCGCCCATGGGTCCGCCCACCAGCAACCTGCTCCAGAGCACCGCCGGCCCCCTCCGGAGGGAACTGCGCAGCCTCCTGGCCCAGGCGGCGGACCCTGACGGCGCGGGCCCGGCCACAGCCGTCGTCAAGGCCGATTCGGGGCAGGGCGAGGAGACCCTCCGCGTGACGGTGCGCCCCATGCCGGGCCTGGAGCGGGAATCCGGGGTGTTCGCGGTGATCCTGCAGACGCTGGAGCCGGTCGGGCTCCAGGCGCCCCCCTCCGGCGGGGACAACCCGCTCCTGGACCAGATGGAGATGGAGCTCCGGGCCACCCAGGCCGAGCTGCAGGCCACGATGGACGAGCTGGGCTCGACCAACGAGGCGTTCAGCGCGTCCAACGAGGAGCTGCAGGCCTCCAACGAGGAGCTGCAGGCCTCCCAGGAGGAGCTCCGGTCGGTGAACGAGGAGCTCACCACCCTCAACCACGAGCTCCAGCAGAAGGTCGGCGAGCTCCGCCTCGCCAACAGCGACCTCCAGAACCTCCTCGGGGCCACCGAGATCGCGACCATCTTCCTGGACGCGGACCTGCGCATCACCCGCTTCACGCCGGCCTCCGCGGACGTGTACCGGCTCATCGACGGCGACCTGGGCCGCCCCATCGGCGACATCCTGCCCCTCTTCCGGGGCGCCGACGTCCTCGAGCTGGCCCGCCACGTCCTCGCCACCCACGGGATCCGGGAGGAGCACGTCCAGGGCGCCGACGGGAAGCGTTGGTTCATCGTGCGGGCCCTGCCGTACCGCACCCTCGCCCAGGCCGTGGCGGGCGTCGTGCTGACCTTCACCGATATCACCGAGATCATGCTGGCCCAGCGCGCCCTCGCCGAGAACCAGGAACGCATCCAGGTCAGCGAGGAGCGCCTTTCCTATTCGCTGCAGCGCAGCCACACCGGCGCCTGGGAGTTCGACAACACCGACGGCTCCGCGTACCGGACCCTGGAGCAGGCGCGGATCTTCGGCTACGACTCGACCGAGGGCGAGTGGACCCGGGACCTCTTCCTGGAGCACGTGGTGCCCGAGGACCGGGCCGAAGTCCGCCGGATCATCCGGGAGGGCGCGGCCTCGGGTTCGGACTGGACGTTCCAGTGCCGCATCCGCCGCACCGACGGGGAGATCCGCTGGGTGCTGGTGGCCGGTGGCGCCAGGGGCGGGAGGGACCACAAGCCCGGGCTCATGGCGGGGATCATCCAGGACATCACCGCACGCAAGCAGGCCGAGGAGGAGGTCCGCCGCTCCGAGGAGCGCTTCGCCCTCACCTTCCACGCGAGCCCGGACGCCATCGCCATCACGCGGATCGAGGACGGCACCTACCTGCTGGTGAACGAAAGCTTCACCCGGTTCCTGGGCTTCGCCCCAGGCGAGGTGCTCGGGAAGACGTCCATCGAGCTGAAGGTCTGGGCCGATCCCCGGGACCGGGACCGGTGGACCGGGGAACTGCGCCGGGAGGGCCAGGTCACCTGCCTCGAGATGTCCTTCCGCAAGGCCGACGGCAGCATCGCCGTCGGGCAGGTGTCCTCCAGGATGATCACCCTGGCCGGCGAGGCCGTGCAGCTGTCCATCATCCGGGACATCACCCGCCAGCGCAGCGAGGAGGAGCACCGCCGTCTCCTCGAAGCCGAGGTGGAACACATGCAGCGGATGGAGAGCCTCGGACGCCTGGCGGGGGGCATCGCCCACGACATGAACAACGTCCTGGCGGCCATCTTCGCGCTCACCCAGGCCCTCCGGGTGCGCCACGCGGACGACGCGGAACTGGACGGGGCCCTGGCCACCATGGAACGGGCCGCGGGCCGCGGACGGGACCTGGTCAAGGGCCTGGTCGGGTTCTCCCGCAAGGGCCTGAGGGAACCGGCGCCCGTCGACCTCAACGGCCTCGTCCGGGAGGAAGTGGCCCTCCTCGACCGGACCCTCATGCAGAAATACAGGCTGGTGATGGACCTGGACGAGACGCTCCCCTCGATCATGGGGGAGGCCGGCATCCTGGCCAGCGCGCTCATGAACCTGTGTATGAACGCCGCCGACGCCATGGCGCCGGGGGGCACCCTCACCCTCCGCACCCGCCGCCCCGCCGAAGGGCTCGTGGAGGTCTGGGTCGAGGACACCGGGGAAGGCATGCCGCAGGAGGTCGTGAAGAAGGCCATGGAGCCGTTCTTCACGACGAAGCCTTCCGGCAAGGGCACCGGCCTCGGCCTGTCGATGGTCCTCAACGCGGCCCTGGCCCACGGCGGGACCCTCGCCCTTCAGAGCGAACCCGGAAAGGGCACCCGCGCCATCCTGCAGTTCCCGGAGGCCGCGGCCTGCCAGGGCCCCGCCGCCCCCGAGACGGCGCCGCCGGTCCCGCCCCTGGCCATCCTGATGGTCGACGACGACGAGCTCCTGCGGGCTTCGGTCCCCACCATGCTCAGGATGCTGGGCCACCACGTGGAGACGGTGGACGGCGGCGCGGCGGCCCTGGCGTGGCTCGACGCCGGCGGCAGGGCGGATCTGGTGCTCCTGGACATGAACATGCCCGGGATGGGGGGCCTGGAGGCCCTGCGGGGCATCCGCGCCCGGAACGCCGCCCTCCCCGTGCTGCTGGCCACCGGCTACCTCGACCCGGACCTGGAGGAGGGCCTGGCGGAGGATCCGCTGGTGCGCGTCCTGGGCAAGCCCTTCACCCTCGTCGGGATCCAGAGGAAGTTCCTGGAGCTGTTCGGAGGCTGACGGAACGTATCTCGCCGCGTGCCTGATGCCTTGAACGATGTCCCTGGAATTTCTTTTGGCCTCCTTTACCTGGCCAGGGCCAACAGGAGCGGGAAGCAGCTCCTCCTGCGCCCGCTTGCGGCTTTCGCGGCCTGGCATATCCATTCCGGGACGCAAAGAGCGGTCCGGTCTTCGGCCGCCCTGGATGCGTTCGTCCTGAATGGTGCCTTGACGGGCAGGAGGGGCTCCCGTGGGTGGCGGATCTTCTCGACCGTTGCGGAGAAAGAGTCTTGGTCCCTGGCTGGTTGCGCCATGGATCCTCCTTCCGGTGCTCCTTTTCATGGCGGGACCCGCACATGGGAGCGGCCTCCTGCGGGGAGCCCTGGACGTGGATCCAGGCCATGGCGCCGTGGCCCTGAGGATCGAACTGGGCCCCGGCCTGGGTTGCCCGGCATTCAGGTATGCGCCTGCCATCGTTGGACGGTTTGCGCCGGTCCTCGAGGCGAGGGGGGGCTCGGGGTTCGCGCTCTGGCCGGGCGTTCTGGAATTGGCATTGCCCGGTGGGGGGGCACCCGAAGGGGAACCGCTCGCGAGATGGACGTGTCCGGACGGTTCAGGCGGGAGCGCGATGGCTGTTCCAGCCGCGGGCGTCGCGTGCCATGACCTCTGGAGGAAGTTCGGATACGGCATCCAGGATCCGGGCCGGGTGCCTTCGCCCCTTGTGCCAGGCCTCCGAACCCCGGGTCATGGGGTCTGGGCAGGGCCAGGCGGGGACCTTCTCCTGCCCCTTCCGGAGGGAGACGGGGACGATGCGGGGCGGGGCGCGGATGGCCTTCCTTGCGCCCTGCTGGCGGTTCGGGGGGAGACCGCCTTCGAATACCGGAAGGCGCCCCGCCCGGAGGCGACCACGCCTCTGCGCTTCCGCCTCTCGGCCATCCGGTCCAGTTCCGGCGAAACGCTTTCCTTCACCTACGGCGAAAACGGGGATTTCTTTGAAGCAACCCTGGGGCCCGAGCACCTTCGAGTCGCCCTTGCAGGCCTGGCCGCAACGGCCCCGGTTCCGGCCCTGGATTCTTGGGCCCCTGAAGGGCTCCATCGGAATACGGAAGCGCGGCTGAGGGTCACTTACGAAGGCTCGTCAGGAAACCCGGAATTCTCCGTCACGGCCATGGTGGACCCGGCAGGCGCGGACGCCTGTCCCGTGGAGGAAGTTCGGATACGGCATCCAGGATCCGGGCCGGGTGCCTTCGCCCCTTGTGCCAGGCCTCCGAACCCCGGGTCATGGGGTCTGGGCAGGGCCAGGCGGGGACCTTCTCCTGCCCCTTCCGGAGGGAGACGGGGACGATGCGGGGCGGGGCGCGGATGGCCTTCCTTGCGCCCTGCTGGCGGTTCGGGGGGAGACCGCCTTCGAATACCGGAAGGCGCCCCGCCCGGAGGCGACCACGCCTCTGCGCTTCCGCCTCTCGGCCATCCGGTCCAGTTCCGGCGAAACGCTTTCCTTCACCTACGGCGAAAACGGGGATTTCTTTGAAGCAACCCTGGGGCCCGAGCACCTTCGAGTCGCCCTTGCAGGCCTGGCCGCAACGGCCCCGGTTCCGGCCCTGGATTCTTGGGCCCCTGAAGGGCTCCATCGGAATACGGAAGCGCGGCTGAGGGTCACTTACGAAGGCTCGTCAGGAAACCCGGAATTCTCCGTCACGGCCATGGTGGACCCGGCAGGCGCGGACGCCTGTCCCGAGCGGTTCTGGAACAACCTCCAGGTCACGCGCATCACGGATGAATCCACAGGGGAATCGGTGGCGTTCGCCTACGGAAAGCCTGCGCAACCCCTCGACCCGGGCCCTGCCTTGATCGAGGACCGGATGCCTGCCGTAGTCCGGGAGATCACCCTGCCCGGGGGGAGGACCCTCGTCCTCGAATGGGAGGGTTGCAGGAACGAGGCTCCCGGGGGAACCCGGTTCGGAGTCGCCGCTCTAAAGGAAGGCCGGATCCTCGGCCACGAATTCAAGGAAACGGCCGCCGCCTATCGCCGGATCCCAACCGGCGCGCGGGAATCCATGCCGCCGGGCCCTCCGGTCTGGGTCCATCAGGCACGTCACTTCATTCTGGGACTGGAACGGCAGGCTCCGACCCCGTGCAGGACCCATATTCGGGACCATTGGAACCTTATTAATAGCGAACCGGACATTGGTTCAATCCCGACGTTTGAAGAGGACGGGCCTTCGTCCACCCTGCGGCCCGTCGCAGGGCGGCTGACCCGGCAAGTCACCTGGACGGAGGGAACCCCTCCAGAGGACGTGCATGAATCGGGCCGGCCCGGTCTCAAGGGGGGTTCGGGGTTCGGCCCGAATGTGCGGATGGGACCCATCCGGTACGACCCCGCGAAACGGGAAGCCACGATGGAATCCATTTCCGGCCTTCCACCCCTTGGTGCGGCCGGCCGGGTCATGACGCCGGAGGAAGCGGGGAGCCAGGGGGCCACCATCCTCGCAAACGAAATCGCAAAGAACATGCAGTCCATTCGAGAAACCAGCCAAAGGGCCAGCGGCATCCAGGCGAGCCTGGCGGCCGCATTGGCCTCGACGAAGGCCCTCGAGACCCAGCAGACCGCCCAGAGGGAACGGCTGGATGAACAGATCCGAAGCCAGGGGAAGCAGCAGGCCGCCCAGTTTGAACTCTGGAAGCTACAGTCAGGCCTTCAGGCGGAAGCCGAGCGCAGGGCCCCGATTCAGCCTGCCCAGGCCCAGCCGGCCCAAGTCCAGCCGTGGTGGGCCATCATTCCAGCGTCGCTCATGAACGATGGGATTCCTCCGCTGACGGAAGAGGAGCGGGTTGGGTCCAGGCCACGGTACAACCGGTCGGGGGATCCGCTGGGGGTGGATCGGCCCCCGCTCAAACCCAGAGAGGACCAGGAGGTCGTCCTGCTCCTCAGCAGACCGGTGACGGGTGCATTGGGATTCCTTGCGAGCCACACCGCCACGATCATCCAGACGAAAGGGCTGGACCTCGTCATTCAGTCCGGGCCGGATGTCCAGGGTTCAGGGCTCAATATCGCAAGTGTCGATATCACCCCCGCTGGACAGGGTCGGGCCCGGTTCGCAAAGGAGGCTGCGGTCACCCAGGTCCAGGCCAAGTGGTTTGTCCCATCCGGCCTGCTGACCGAGAACAGGGCCAGGTCCTTGGCGGATGAGTGGAATGGACACCATGTCAAATATTTCGACCACGAAAGGCATCTTCCCGTGACCACTTGCAACACCTTTTCCAGGTGGTTCGCCAGAAGACTCAATCTGAAATTGCCAACCGACATGCCAACACCGATCCTGTACGGTTGGACCAAGGAATTCGACTAGGGGGAGGAAATGTCATGAGCGTTCGGAACCGTTTCCTTGCTGGATTGGCCCTAACCGCCTCCTTGTCCGGGCAGCAGGCCCTGGTGCTGAGCCAGGGGCAGATCGTTGCCTTCCACGGGAATTCAATCGGCATGATCACGAAGCAGCTGGCCAAGGATGAGGCCACCTTCCGTTTCAACGGGCGCGATTACCCGAATGGCGGAAAGCTTTTCGAACAAATGGTAAGGGACACTGAAAAATCCAGCGTGCTGGATTCCCTGAAGATCGTGAACGGCGACATGGCATTCGAAGGCAGGCCCATCGAGGCTGGAACCCGCATCTTCCAGGTGGACGTCGCCATCCGGTGGGGGGACCTGATCGCGTGCCTGGCCCTGGTGCCCCATAAGGCCATGAATCGGCTTGAACCCGGACGCGCAATGGCGCTCGTCATCTTCTCGCCAAGGACGGGCCAGGGAGCCTTCAGGACGCTTCACGTCGAGGGAAAGGGCTCCAGCGACCTCTGGCTGCTGGATCCGATCGAGCATGCGAAGAAACGCTAGAGGGCTGATTCATCCCGGCAGCTTGAGCCGTGCAGCGATCCTCTCCACCAGCACCTCCGGCACCAGCCCCGAGATGTCCCCGCCCATGCCCCCGACCTCCCGGACCATGCGGCTGCTCACGACGCTGTATTCCTCCTTGGGCATGAGGAAGACGGTCTCCAGGTTCGCCGAGAGCTTGCGGTTCATCAGGGCCATCTGGAACTCGTACTCGAAGTCCGAGAAGGCCCGCACCCCGCGCACGATGAACTGGGCGTCCCGCTTGCGGGCGTAGTCCACCAGCAGGCCGTGGAAGCTGGTGACCTCGACGTTGGGCATCTTCCCGATGAGCTCCTTGAGGAACTCGACCCGCTCGGCCACGGTGAAGGCGGTGTTCTTGGCCGGATTGTGGAGGACGGCGACGATGAGGTGGTCCACCAGCTTGTCGGCGCGAAGGATCAGATCCCAGTGCCCGAACGTGACGGGGTCGAAGGAACCAGGGTAGATGGCAGTGCGCAAGGGAACTCCTGCGGAAGGCGAAGGTCCTAGTTTAGACTTGTGGGATGAACAACGCGCGCCTTTCCATCGGTCTCCTTTTCGGCGGGGAAAGCCCGGAACACGAGGTGAGCATCGTGTCGGCCCGGAGCATCGCCGCCCACCTGGACCCGGACCGCTTCGAGGTGCGACCCATGGGCATCGCCCGCAACGGCGTGTGGGTGCTCAACGGGGACCCCTTCGCGAGGCTCTCGGCCGGGGAGCTGCCGGAACGCGGGCCCTATCCGTTCCTGCCCCTGGAAAGGGGCGCCGAGATGGCGGAGCTGCCCGACGTGTTCTTCAACGCCATCCACGGGGCGGGGGGGGAGGACGGGCAGATCCAGGGCTTCCTGGAGCCGCTGCACCGGCCCTACACCGGCGCCGGGCTCCTGGCCATGGCGGCGGGGCTGGACAAGTGGATCACCAAGCGCATCTGGGAATCCGGAGGGCTGCCCGTGGTGCCCTACCTGGGGCTCACGGAGGAGGAGTGGAGGCGGGGCCCCGGGGAGGTCCTGCGGTCCGTGGCGGCCCTGGGCATGCCCGTCTTCGTCAAGCCGGCCAACCTCGGGTCCAGCATCGGCATCGAGAAGATCAAGGCCGCCGCGGACCTGCCCGCGGCCCTGGACCGGGCCTTCACCTTCGACCGGCGCGTCCTGGTGGAACAGGGCCTCACGGTGCGGGAACTGGAAGTGGCGGTGCTGGGCGGCGACGACCCCGTCGTCAGCGTCGTGGGGGAGATCCTTCCGGCCGGGGAGTTCTACGATTTCAAGGACAAGTACCTGGACGGCAAGAGCACGACCCGAATACCGGCCGAGCTGCCGGAAGGCGTCGCCAACCTGGTGCACCAGTACGCCGTGGACGCCTTCCGGGCCCTGGACGCCTACGGCATGGCCCGGGTGGATTTCTTCCTGGACCGCTCTACCGGTCGCCTGTTTCTCAACGAGATCAACTTCATCCCCGGTTTCACCAGCATCTCCATGTATCCCAAGATGATGGAGGCCAGCGGGGTGCCCTACGCGGAACTCCTGTCCCGCCTGGTCGACCTGGCCATCCGGCGCTTCGAGGAGAAGGCAAAAAAGACCCGGCTGTTCCAGAGCGGCAGCACCTGGTACGAACAGCCTTGAGAAGTTGAAGGTTGGGCCTATCCTGGAACTACCGAGGGGCTTCATGGACGGCATTTCCGCAGGCATTTCCGGCATCGGCGTTTCCGCGCAGGGCGTCGCCCTGTCGGCCAACAACGTCGCCAACCTCAACACCGACGGCTACAAGGCCAAGACCCTGGGGCAGCAGGATCTCCAGCAGGGGGGCGTCAGGGCCTCCGGCATCGGCGAGAGCCAGGAGCCCACGAACCCCGGCGGATCCAACGTCGACCTGGCCACGGAGGCCGTGAACCTGGACACCCGGGGCCTCAGCTACAAGGCTGACCTCAAGTTCCTCCAGGTTCAGCAGAACCTTCTGGGCGTCGCGCTGGACATGAAGGCCTGATCCAACCATCCTCGGAGGATGAGGAAACGGTCCTTGGCGATGGTCACGGTGGCCCTGATGGGGTTCGCCTCGGGTCTGCCCCTGTATCTGACCGGCTTCACCCTCAAGGCCTGGCTGACGGAGTCGGGACTCGATCTCAGGGCCATCGGCCTGTTCGGCCTGGTGACCCAGCCCTACGCCCTCAAGTTCATGTGGGCCCCGGTCCTGGACCGCTTCCTGCCCCCCTTCCTGGGGCGGCGCCGGGGCTGGATGGTGCTCTTCCAGGGCGCCCTGGTCCTGCTCATGGTCCTCATGGCCCTGGCGGACCCCAAGGTGAGCGTCACCCGCATCGCCCTGCTGGGCTTCATGGTGGCCTTCGCGAGCGCCAGCCAGGACATCGTGGTGGACGCGTGGCGCCGGGAGGCCTTCGCCGAGCGGGATCTGGGGCTGGCCAACGCGGTGCACATCGGGGCCTACCGGGTGGCCATGCTCGCCAGCGGGGCGGGGGCCCTCATCCTGGCGCAGGCCGCGGGGTGGCGGGCCACGTACCTGGCCATGGCCGGCCTGATGGCGGTGGGCGCCCTCGGCACCTTCCTGGCCTGGTCCACGGACGGCCAGGTCCGGCCCCCGAAGACCCTCCGGGAGGCCGTGGTGGCGCCGCTGGCCCAGCTCCTGAAGCGCCCCGCCATCGTCGAGATCCTCGCCTTCTGCCTGCTGTACAAGATCGGCGACCAGCTCGCCGACGCCATGAGCGCGCCCTTCCTGCTCCGGGGCATGGGGTTCACCAAGCTCCAGATCGGCGCCACCACCAAGACCGTGGGCATGGTCTCCATCATCCTGGGGGGCCTCCTGGGCGGGCTCCTCATGAAGAAGCTCAGCCTCAGGCGGGCCCTGTTCCTCTTCGGCCTGTGCCAGGCGGCCTCCATCCTGGCCTTCTGGGCCCTGTCCCACCTGGGGCCGCGCCTGGCGGTGCTGACGTTCGCGCTGGCCCTGGAGAACCTCAGCTTCGGCATGGGGGGCACCGCCTTCGCCACCTTCATCATGCTGCTCTGCGACCGCCGCTTCACGGCCACCCAGTACGCCCTGCTGAGCAGCCTCCTGGCCATCACGCGGGGCTACCTCACGGCCCCGGCGGGGTGGTTCGCCCTGCGCTTCGGGTGGTCGGGATACTTCCTCACCTGCGCCCTGGTGGCCATTCCGGGGCTCCTGCTCCTGGCGCGGTACGACCATTGGGGAATCGTGGAGGACAATCCCGGCGCAGAGGGCTAGAATTCGGGCCGACCCTCACCTACCGGAGCCACCATGTTCGAATCCGCCGAACTGGGCCATTCCATCGAGAAAGCCGTCTACGACCAGGAGGTGCCCGCCCTGCGCGAAGCCCTCCTGGACGCGCAGTACGACCTGGCTTCCGCGAAGAGGTTCCCCGTGATCATCCTCATCGCCGGGGTGGACGGCGCCGGCAAGAGCGCCACCGTCAACACCCTGAACGAGTGGATGGACCCGCGCCACATCCTCACCCACGGCTTTTCCGAACCCTCCGACGAGGAGCTGGAGCGCCCGCACATGTGGCGTTTCTGGCGGCAGCTGCCCCCGAAGGGCAAGATGGGGATCTTCGACGGGAGCTGGTACACCTGGCCCATCCTGGAGCGGGCCTACGGCCACATCAAGGATGCTCGCCTCGCGCAGTCCCTGGACAAGATCCGCCGGTTCGAGGAGATGCTGATCAACGAGGGCGCCCTGGTCGTGAAGTTCTGGATGCACCTCTCGAAGCAGGCCCAGAAGAAGCGCCTGAAGAAGCTCGAAGGCGACGCCCTAACCCGCTGGAGGGTCACGGACCGGGACTGGAAGCACTTCGAGATGTACGACACGTTCCGCGAGGTGGCCGAGCGCACCCTGCGCAGCACCAGCACCGCCGAGGCGCCCTGGATCGTGGTGGAGGCCGCGGATTCCCGGTACCAGAAGCTGACCGTGGGGAAGATCCTCCTGGAGCGCCTCCGGGCCCGCCTGGACAGCCCCGCGCCCCCGCCCGCCATCGTCCACGCGCCCCCCGCCGCCTCCAGCATCGACGGGCTGAACATCCTCAAGACCCTGGACCTCACCCGGAAGGTGGAGAAGGCGGAGTACGAGACGGAGCTGGAGAAGTACCAGGGCCGCCTCAACCTCCTCACCCGCCACAAGGCCTTCAAGGACCACAACGTGGTGATGGTCTTCGAGGGGGCCGACGCGGCGGGGAAGGGGGGCAGCATCCGGCGCATCACCCAGGCCATCGACGCCCGCCTGTGCGAGATCACCCCCATCGCCGCCCCCACCGAGGAGGAGCGGGCCCAGCCCTACCTCTGGCGGTTCTGGCGCCGCCTGCCCCGGCAGGGGCGCTTCGCCATCTTCGACCGGAGCTGGTACGGCCGCGTCCTGGTGGAGCGGGTGGAGGGCTTCTGCACCGAGGCGGACTGGATGCGCGCCTACGGGGAGATCAACGACTTCGAGGACCAGATGGCGCGAAGCGGGACCATCGTGGCGAAATTCTGGCTCCAGATCAGCCGGGAGGAGCAGCTCAGGCGCTTCAACGAGCGCCAGGAAAGCAAGTTCAAGCGCTTCAAGATCACCGATGAGGACTGGCGGAACCGGGAGAAGTGGGACGCCTACGAGTCGGCCATCTGCGACATGCTGGACCGCACCAGCACCGAGATCGCCCCGTGGACGCTGGTGGAGAGCGAGGACAAGTACTATGGGCGCCTGAAGATCCTCCGGACGCTCTGCGCGCGCATCGAGGAGGCTCTTTGACCCGGACCCACCCCGCCGCCCTGTGGATGGTCCTGGGGCCGCCCGCGGGGCTCCTGCTCCTGGGCCTGTGCATGGCGGCCTACCGCTGGCTGAGGCTCCGGCGGCGCCCGGTGGTCGACTCCGAGGAGGTGCTGCTGGGCGCCGTGAGCCAGAGCCTCCAGGAGCGGGGCCGGCTCGCGGCGAGCCTGGGCGAGCTGCGCACGGTGCACGAGCGGCTCCTGGACGCGCTGCCCTTCGGCATCCTGTGGGTGGACCAGCGCCAGAACCTGGCGGCCATCAACGCGGCGGCCCAGGCGCTGCTGGGCGTCAAGGCCGGCGTCGTGGGGCTGGAGGCCGGCTTCGTCCTGGAGGCCTACCCCTGGCTCCTGGAGGGCCTGGCTCGGGCCCCGGGGCCTCCGTGGCGCTGCGAGGGCGGGGGGCGGCGGTGGCAGCTCCGGCGCATCGAGGCCCCCCACATCGTGGGCGCCCTCCTCCAGTTCGAGGACGTCACGGACCTGGAGGCCGAGGAGCGGCGCCTCCAGCTGCGGGACCGCTTCGCCGAGCTGGGCGAGATGACCGCCGGCGTGGCCCACCAGCTCAAGAACGGCCTGGCCGTCCTGAAGGGCCACGGCCAGCTCCTGGATCGCGCCGGGCACCGGGACGCCGCCCAGGCCGTGCTGGCCGAGACCGACGCCCTTGAGCGGCTGGTGCAGCGCTTCCTGCAGTGGGCCAAGCCCCTGGAGCCCCAGTGCGTCGACCTGCGTCTGGAGGAGGTGGCCTCCCAGGCCGCCCAGGAGGTGCACCGGCGCCCGGCCTTCTACGACCGGGTGGTGACCGTCGAGGGGGCCGGAAGGGCCCAGGCCGACCCCATGCTGCTGCACCAGGCCCTGCTGAACCTCCTGGAGAACGCCTGCCACGCCACCCCTCCGGGCCGGCGGGTTCAGGTGCTGGTGCGGGACGGCGTGGTGGACATCCTGGACGAGGGGCCCGGGCTCAGCCCCGAGACCCTTTCCCGCATGCTCCGCCCCTTCGAGAGCGGCCGCCCCGACGGCACGGGCCTGGGCCTTCCCCTGGCCCTGAAGTGGCTCAACGCCCAGGGGGCGGACCTGGCCTTCTTCCCGCGGCCCGAGGGCGGGACCCGGGTGGAGGTGAAGCTTTGAGACGATGCCGGAGTGGACGATGACGATCCTCGACCTGAGCCCGCAACCCGGTGGAGAAGGCCTGGAGCGGGCGCTCCGCGACCGCCCGACGATCCTCGCCTACCTGGAGGACCTCCAGCGGACCGGGGCGGAGGCGGGGCTGCTGCTCGAGGGCCATGCGAGCCTGCCCGCGCGCGTGGAGGAGGTCCGGGAGGATCCCCCCTGCTTCCGGGTCCGCCTGGGGCGGGCCCTGCCCGAAGGCTGGCGCGCCGGGGCCACGCTCCTCTTCACCCTGGACGGCATCCGCCTCCTCGCCCCGGTGGACCTCCTGGAGCGCGGGCCGGAGGAGGCCTGGTTCGGCCTTCCCGCCTCGGTGGGCTTCGCCGACCGGCGCACCCGCATGCGGGCCCATTTCGGACCCCGGGAAAAGGCCACGGTCACCGTCCTGGAGGGCTTCCTGGGTGCCCGGGGCGCCACCGGGCCCCTCCTGAACCTCTCGCTGGAAGGCATCCGCATGCGCGTGGAGCGGGCCATCACGGTGCACGGGAAGGCTCCGATCGCCGTGGGCGCGGCCACCTTCCCCCCGGGGGCGAGGTTTCCCATCCTGCGCATCGACCAGCTGCCCTATTCCCCGGCGCTGGTGTGCGCCGGGGTCCTGGCGCACGTCTCCCATGCCGCCGACGGCATCCAGATGGGCATCCGCTTCGAGGACCTGGGGGAGATGGAGGCCCAGACCATCCGGCAGATCCTGGGCCGGAGGCTGCCCCGGTTCGGCGCCGGGTTCCCGGTGCGCGGGCACCGGGAGCCGCCCGGGAGGGCCACGGTGGCCGTCCAGCACGGCGAGGCCGTCGCCGAGCCGCCCGGGGACCCCCGCAAGGCGGGCCGGCGCATCCTCCTGGCCCTTTCCGACGGCCTGGACCGCGCCATCCTGGCCTCCGCCCTGCGCGCCGAGGGCTACCGCAAGGTCCACGAGGCCCGGAACACGGCCGAGGCCCTGGACCACCTGAAGGTCTTCCCCATGGACCTCGTGATCCTCGGGGAAGTGGTGGGAACCCTCTCCGCGGCGGACTTCCTCGCGAGGGTCCGGCGCCAGACCGGGGACCGCACGCCGGCCCTGCTCCTCGCCGCCCAGGTGGACGTGCGCACCCTGGCCCTGGCCCGCACCGCGCAGATCGAGCACGTGCTGCCGCTGGGGCAGGACCTCGGAGACGAATTCCGGGAGGTGCTGGCGGGGCTGCTGGCCACCCTCTGATATGTATTGGCCTGTCAAGGCTGGCAGCCAACTATTTCTCTTTTCCGGCAGTGTGTAGGGAGCAGAACGGACGGCATGCCGACGGTTGATCAGTCTGATATGCGCGGGTTGGGTACCGCATGACAACGGGTTCGTCGAGGAGCTGCCTCGATCTAGTGGCGAGGGTCATTCCAGAAGCGAATGCCTCTTAGAGGGTTCGAGGATTCTCCCACCGTTGTCCGTTCTGCTGCCGACACACTGCGGCTGCACTTCAGCCAGCTAAGGCTTGGGGGTAGGCGGTGGCAGGGCCTGGCCAATGGCCCAGAGGAAGCCGGTCAGCTCGCGGGCGATGGCCGTGCAGGTCTGGACCTTCTTCTTGCCCCTGGCCTCGAACTGCCGGTAGCGTGCGCAAAGGCGCTTCTGTGCAGCCCAGGCGATGGTCTGCACTGCTTCTGGAGCACGTTCGGCCCGTCTTTGCAGGCTCGGGGTTTTCCTCGCGGGATGCCGGTAGGTCCATGCTGCCTCCACCAGGACCCTGCGCACATGGCCATTGCCGGTCTTGGTGATCCCCCCGCGGGACCGGGTCTCGCCACTGGAATGCTCGCTGGGAACCACCCCCAGATACTTCATCAACTGGGGTGCATTGGCGAATCGCCTCAAATCGCCGATCTCAGCCACGATCGTGGTCGCAGTGAGGCGGTTGATCCCGCGCAGGGCCATGTAGCCTTCGATCAGCCTGGAGAAGGCCGAACTCGATCCGGCGGTTTCGATCTGCTCGTCGAAGGCCGCAACCCGTCTGGTCATGGCCTGGACCGTATCGACATATTCCTGAAAGACGATTTGTTGGACCGGCTGGTCGAACTTCATGGTTTCCAGCCAGCGGAGATGGGCCTGGGTCCACCGGGTTTTTCCGGAATAGGTCCGCCCGTGCCGCAGCAGGAAGGCCAACAGTCGCTGCTTGGCGACGTGCTGCAAATGCTTCAGGTCCTCCCGAGCCCGGGTCAGATCCCGCAGGGCCTCCTGGGCTTCGTCGGGCACCCATATTGCCGTTAGTTCCCCGGCCCGGTGGAGCCTGGCCAAGGTCAGACTATCGCGGCGGTCGGTTTTGACCCGGTCCCCAGGTTTCCTGGGAATGAGGGACGGCGCCACAACCTGGCACTCCAGCCGTAAAGCGAGTAGTTGCCGATAAAGGATGTAACCGCAGGGGCCCGCTTCGTAGCAGAACGAAAGCGTCGCGCCATCCTTCCGGAGTTGCCTCACAAGTTTCACCACGGCCTCCGGTGTATTGGCGATCTCACCCACGTACCGAACTTCCCCTTCGTGGGCTTCAGCCACCGAGACCGCAATCGTCTCCTTGTGGACATCCAGCCCGACGTACTTGCTCACCTTGCTAGAATCGTTCACGGCCTGTCCTCCTCAATTACGGCTCTGAGCCGGTTGTGTAATGCGCACTGAGCTTAACCCGCGTCATTTAAGGACGGACAGGCCCCTTTGAGGAGCCTGGGGCCTTGCCTCGGTGGGCCTTGCGCACCACCCTTTAGACAGCCGGGCGGAGGTTAGGGCTACCGCAGGGATGCGACCCGAGCGCCGACCCGGGCCCGGAAACAGGGTGGGCCGGAGTCATCCGGCCCCGTCCTTGGCAACCGCCTTTCCAACCGGCCCAGTTTCTGGGCTTCAGGCGATAAATCCCGGGGGTCTGGGGGCAGAGCCCCCGGGGATCTCGTTCTAACGGCCCGCCTGATTCGTGTCAGGCCAATACATGATGTCTAGACCGGCCTCCGCCCCTCCAGCGCCCGGTCCAGGGTGAGGTCGTCGGCGTACTCCAGGTCGCTGCCGATGGGCAGGCCCAGGCCGATGCGGGTGGTCTTCAGGCCCAGGGGCTCAAGGATTCGGGCCAGCCACGCGGCGGTGGCCTCCCCGTCCAGGGTGGGGTTGGTGGCCAGGACGATCTCCTGGATCCGCTCGTCCTCGAGGCGGTGCAGGAGCTCGCGCACCTTGAGCTGGTCCGGGCCCACGCCCTTGAGGGGCGAGATGAGCCCGCCGAGGACGTGGTAGCGCCCGTGGAAATGTCCGCTGCGCTCGAAGGTGAGCACGTTGCTGGCCTCGGCCACAACCACCAGGGTGCGGGTGTCCCGCTGGGGATCGGCGCAGATGGAGCACACGGGGCGGTCCGTGAAGGCCCCGCAGGTGGTGCAGAAGCCCACCGACGTGGCGGCGTGGCGCAGCAGGTCGCCCAGGTGCTCCATGGCCCCGGGGCCTTCCTTGAGGAGGTGGAGCGCCATGCGCTGGGCGGACTTGGAGCCCACCCCCGGAAGCTTCTGCAGGGCCTCCACCACGGCTTCCAGGGGGGCCGGGAGCTTCATTACAGGCCGAGGCCGGGGATGTTGAGCCCGCCGGTGAGGCCGCCGGTGATCTTGCCCATGGACTCGTCCACCTTGGCGGAGGCGTCCTTGAAGGCGGCGGAGATGAGGTCCTCCAGCATGCTGGGATCCTCGGGGTCCATGGCCTCCTTGGCCACGGAGATGCCCACCAGCTCCTTGGAGCCGTTGAGGGTGACCTTGACCATCGCGCCGCCGGCGGTGCCTTCGGCCCTCAGGTTCTTCTGGGCCTCCTGGAGCTTGGTCTGCATGGCCTGGGCCTGCTTCATGAGGAAACGCATGTCCATGGTGTTCTCCTACGTTGACGGGGGTTTGGGATGATGGAGGTGGGGCATGTGGAGGTGGAGCTTCCGGAGCCGGCGGGCCAGGCGGAGCATCACGAAGTAGCCCACGGGCATGGCCAGGGCGCTCAGCACGAAGCCGCCCAGGAGGTAGGGCAGCAGGATGGGCTTGAGCATCGCGAACAGGCCGTCCAGCCCCTCCCGGGAGATGAAGCTCCGCCACGTGATCGCGTGCCAGTGGATGGCGCTGAGGTTGAGATTCATCCCGCGGCCCAGGAGGAGGTTGCCCGCGAGGGCGCTGGCGGTGGCCATGGGGACCATGGTCCAGGGGTTGTTGATGAAGCAGGCCAGGAACATGATGGGCCGGTGGAGGCGCCGCGACAGGAAGCACGCCAGGAGGACGATGGCCGTGTGCAGCCCCAGGAGCGGATTCCACGCCAGGGAGAAGCCCACGCCGAAGCTGAGGGCGATCTGCTCGGAGGTCATCTCCGGATGCAGGATGTGACTCTTGAGTGAGGCCCACAACCCTGGCCTGGGTGCGTCCTGCGAGGGCTGGTCGGTCATCGGGTCCTTGGGGCGAAGTGGTCGAAGCTGAGGTCCGGCAGGGGCCGGAGCGTATCTCCATCATAGTGGAGAAGGGGCCCTTCGCCTCCATCCAGCGCGGTGCCCACCGGAATCAGGGGGATCCCCAGGATCCGCTCCAGGGCCGCCCGGGGCAGGGAGGATGAGAAGCACCGCGCGTAGTCCTCGCCTCCGGTGACGGCGTCGGGCGACAGGGCGCGGTCCAGGACGATGGACCGGCCCGAGGCCAGGGCCAGGGTGCGGAGATCCCGGCTCAGGCCGTCGGAGATGTCCATGCAGGCATGGACCTCGGGAATCGCGGCGAGCCGGGGGCCCAGGCCGATGCGGGGCCGCGGGTCCAGGTGGGCCGAGACGTCGGGATCGGGCAGGAGCGGGTCCTGGCCGGCCTGGAGCTTGTGGAGCCCCCGGAGGCTCGCCCCCAGCTCCTGGTCCGCGAAGAGGCCGTCGCCGGCCTCGAGGGTGTCGCGGCGAAGCCAGCGCCGGGCGGAGCCGAAGGCGGTGATGCCCAGGCCCAGGCCCCGGTCCCGGCCGACGGTGTCGCCCCCCAGGACGGGGACCCCGGCATCCCGGGCGGCCCCGGCCAGGCCCTGGAGGAATTCGTCCACCCAGTCCGCCTCCAGGTCCCGGCCCAGGGCCAGGGTGAGGGTGAAGCCGGTGGGCGCGGCGCCGCTGGCGTCCAGGTCGGAGAGGTTCACCATGAGGAGCTTGCGCCCGAGGAGGCGGGGAGGGTGCCACGCGCGGCTGAAGTGCTGGCCGTCCTCCATGAGGTCGGTGGTGACCAGGAGGGTCTCGCCGGGGAGCGGCGGGGGGACCTTCCCGCAGTCGTCCGTGAGGTCTCCGCCGCCCGGAAAAAGATCCCGGATCCTGGCGAGGATGGCATTTTCCGATAGGCGCACAACCCCTCCTGGTTCCGTACGATAGCCCAGAAAACCAGCCTCGGCCACCCGTGGCATTCCGTCACAATCCGGCTTGGAGGGAAGGGTTCGAGATGATAGGTTTGAAGGAGTGCAAACAGGTGGGGCCGAAGCCCCTGATAAGGAGAAACTCATGGCCATCACCAAGGTTTGGATCGAAGAAGGTTGCATCGTGTGCAACGCCTGCGACGCGGAATGCCCCGACGTCTTCCTGGTGACCGACACCACCTGCGTCATCAAGGCCGACGTCCGCGAGGACGGCCTCGAGACCGAGAACCGCGACGAAATGTCCGCCCTGAAGGGCGAGTTCCAGGATTCCCTGGAAGCCGGCATCGAAGCCGCCGCCGCGGGCTGCCCCGTGGAAGTCATCAAGTTCGAGAAGGCCTAGGCCTTTCCCGACCCCATGAAAAAGGCGCCGCGAGGCGCCTTTTTCATGGGAGCGACAGGCTTCTAGCTCTCGCGCAGCCCGACGTTCACCTCGAAGTCGCCGAACTCCGTCGTGAACGGGATGGCGATGCAGGGCACGTCGCCGCTGCGGCTGATCTTGTGGCCCACGCCGATGACGACCGTGGGGATGGAGATGTTCAGCTGGTGGCCGTCCTGGATCAGGCTGCGGCGGGCGTCCCCCACCACGATGTTGCCGATCTCGCCGATGGCGTCCTCGACGTTCTTGTTCAGGGACTGGATGTCCTCCATGAGCATGTTGGAGGCGATCTTGCAGGCCAGGCTCTCGGGCATGCTGATGATGATGGAGCCGGAGGTCTCGCCCGTGAGGCCGATGATGGCCGACACGTCGTAGGTGGTGATGAGGTCCTCCTTCAGCTCCAGGCCCGATTTCTCGGCCTGGATGCCGGCCATCATGTCCAGGCTGCGGAGGGTCGACTCGATGAATGGGTTAATGAAGGCAACGTTCATGGGGGGGTAGCCTCTCGGATTGTTTTCATTATTTCACTGGTTACGGTCCCCTGGCGCGGATTATTTCCACAACCGATTGAAGGCGGCACGCTTCAAGGGCAGGATAAAGATGTAGGTTGACTGGAGTTTTCCCCGATGCTGGACCGATTGCAAGCCGAATTGAAGACCTCGATGATGGCCCGGGACGCCGCCCGGACCGCGGTGCTGCGCATGGCCCTGGCCGCGTACAAGAACGAGGCGGTGGCCAAGGGCCTGGGGCCCCAGGGCGTCCTGGCCGACGCGGACGGCCTCACGGTCATGAAGCGGCTGGTGAAAAGCCGGGAGGACAGCGTCGAGCAGTTCACCAAGGCCGGCTATGCCGACCGGGCGGCAACCGAGCTGGCGGAAATCCAGGTCCTCAAGGAATTCCTCCCCTCCATGCTGGGGGGAGCCCAGCTCGAAGAGGCCGTGCGCGCCGCCATCGCCCAGACCGGGGCCCAGAGCCGCAAGGACATGGGCGCCGTCATGAAGGCCCTCCAGGCCGCCCACGGGGGCGCCTACGACGGCAAGGCCGCCAGCCAGATCGTCAATTCCCTGCTCGCCTGACCCTGACACCCACCGACCTGAAAGAGAACCGATGAAGCAGACCAAGATGTTGATCCAGACCCTCCGGGAGGTTCCCCGGGACGCCGACGTCGTGAGCCAGCAGCTCATGATGCGGGCAGGCATGATCCAGAAGCTGGCCGCGGGCATCTACGACTACCTGCCCCTGGCCCTGCGGAGCATCCGCAAGTTCGAGCAGATCGTCCGCGAGGAGCTCGCCAAGGACGGCTGCCAGGAACTGCTGATGCCCACCGTGCAGCCCGCGGAGCTCTGGCAGGAATCCAAGCGCTGGTCCTTCTACGGCAAGGAACTCCTGCGCTTCAAGGACCGCAAGGACGCCGACTTCTGCCTCGGCCCCACCCACGAGGAAGTGATCACCGACATCGTCCGCAAGAACGTCCGCAGCTACAAGCAGCTGCCCATGAACCTCTTCCAGATCCAGACCAAGTTCCGGGACGAGATCCGGCCCCGGTTCGGCCTCATGCGCGGCCGGGAGTTCATCATGAAGGACGCCTACTCCTTCCACGTGGACGACGCCGACGCCGACAAGGGCTACTGGGAGATGTTCAACGCCTACAAGCGCATCTTCTCCCGCCTGGGCGTCAAGTTCCGCCCCGTGGAGGCCGACAGCGGCGCCATCGGCGGCAGCTTCACCCACGAGTTCCACGTGCTGGCGGGCTCGGGCGAGGACGGCATCCTCTCCTGCGACTCCTGCGAGTACACCTCCAACGTCGAGAAGACCGAGGCGCCCCGCGTCCCCGCGGTGGACCACGGCCCGGCCCTCCCCCTCAGCCGCTCCCACTTCCGCACCCCCGGGATCACGGCCATGGAGGAGCAGGCCCGGGCCTTCAAGGACGACGTCCACGACGGCCTGCCCCTGCACCAGACCTCCAAGGTGTACTGGCTGACCGCTGAGTTCCCCGTGGAGGGCGACACCGTCCGCCAGGTGGCCGTCGCGTGCGTCCTCCGGGGCGACCACGAGCTCAACCCCGTCAAGGTGAAGAACTTCCTGGGCGCCGTGGACCTGCAGCCCATGGCCGACGGCGAGGATTTCTGCGGCGCGGCCCCCGGCTTCCTGGGCCCCCTCCCCCAGGAGGGCACCCGCCACTGGGCCCTCCACCAGGCCCCCAAGGATGCCCTGGTGTACCTCGTGGACCGTTCCCTGGAAGGCGCCGTCAACCTCACCTGCGGAGCCAACGTCACTGAATGCCATCACTTCGGCTTTGACCCCAAGCGCGACCTGCCGGGCGCGACGTTCCTCGACCTGCGCCTGGCCCAGGAGGGCGACCTCTGCCCCCGCTGCGGCGCGGGGCACTTCCAGGCCTTCCGGGGCATCGAGGTGGGCCAGGTCTTCAAGCTGGGCACCAAGTATTCCAAGTCGATGAACTGCGTCTACGTGGACGAGCACGGCAAGGAGAACCCCATGGTCATGGGGTGCTACGGCATCGGGGTCACCCGCACCGTGGCCGCGGCCATCGAGCAGAACTACGACGCCGACGGCATCGTCTGGCCCTGGCCCATCGCCCCCTACCAGGTGCACCTCCTGGACCTGGATCCGGGCAACGACCAGGTGCGCGCCGTCGCCGACGGCCTTGAGCGCGACCTGGAGGCCGCGGGGTTCGAGGTGCTCCACGACGACCGCGAAGGCCTGAGCCCGGGCGCCAAGTTCAAGGACGCCGACCTGCTGGGCTTCCCCCTGCGCGTCATGGTGGGCTCCAAGGGCCTCAAGGACGGCGTGGTGGAACTCAAGGACCGCCGCACCAAGGAGCTGCGCAAATTCAAGCCTGAAGCCCTGGTGGCCGAAGTGACGGAAGCCAGGGACCGCATCCTGCGGGATCTGGAGATCCAGGGCGGGAGGTGAGCATGTCGGAAGGCCCGGTCTACCTGACCACCTTCATCGAAGGCGTGCTCGTGCACGGATCGGCCATGCCCTTCGTGCTCCTGGTGCCCTCCGTGCACCCCCCCCACCGGGGGCTCCTCATGCCGCCCCAGGTGCCGTGGTCCCCGGGCTACCTGCCCCCGGCCCTCCTCCAGGCCCAGATCGACGCCACCTGGAAGATCCCCTTCCGCTTCCACGACCCTTCCCGGCTGCCGGTGGTCTTCGACGAGCGCACCTCCCGGCTCCCGACCCCCTGGCTCCTGCGCCTGGAGGGCCTCGAGGGCCAGCAGCGGCTCTACCTGACCCACCTCCTGCGCACCAAGGCGCCCGAGGAGCAGGTCCCGCCGCCCCCCGAGGGCGGGCAGTGGGTGGGCGAGAAGGCCCTGGCCTCCCTGGACCTGGTGCCCGGCGTCCGGCGCCTTTGCCAGGCGGCGCTTTCGCTGGTGAAGGAACTGTAGGCGGATTCGGCGCACGTCCAGGGTGCCCGGCCCGTGGCTGCGGAGCAGCGGGACTGTGGCATCATGCCATTCGGGAGTGATGCATGGTTCAAGGGGCATTCATGACGGCGCGGCCGGCGGTCTTCATCGACAGGGACGGCACCCTCAACGTGGAGGTGGGGTACCTCCACCGCGCCGAGGACGTGGTGCTGGTGCCCGGGGCCGCCCAGGCCCTGGCCCGGCTCAACGCCCTGGGCATCCCCGTGGTGGTGGTCACCAACCAGAGCGGCATCGGCAAGGGCCGCTACGGCTGGGACGAGTTCAACGCGGTGATGGAGCGCATCGCCGAGCTCCTGGCCGAGCATGGCGCCCGCATGGACGGGATCTACGCCGCTCCGCATCACGAGCGGGGCCAGGGGGACTACGCCCATCCCGACCATCCCGACCGCAAGCCCAACCCCGGCATGCTGGTGCGGGCCGCCGAGGAGCACCGGCTGGACCTTTCCCGCAGCTGGATGATCGGCGACAAGGAACTGGATCTGGACGCCGGCCGCAACGCGGGCTGCAGGTCGGCCCTGGTGCGCACCGGCTACGGGTCCCAGGTGGACGGCGCCCGGGCCGACCTGGTCGCCGCGGACCTGGCCGAGGCCGTCGACCGCATCCTGGCCCAAGGCTTCTGATGGCGAAACTGGCCCCCAAGTACGCCGCGCTGGTGGTGGTGGGCCTGGCCTTCTTCGCCGACACGGTCGTCTACGCCATGCTGCCGCCGCTCCTGCCGGAGTACGCGCGGCTCCACGGACTGAGCCAGACCCAGCTGGGCTTCCTCTTCGGAAGCTACGCCGGGGCCCTGCTGCTGGCAGCGCTCCCCCTGGGCACCTGGGCGGACCGCCGCGGGCGCCGCGGACCCTTCCTGGGGGGCCTGGTGGGCTTCGGGGCAGCCACCATCCTCTTCGCCTTCGCGGGGAGCTTTCCCCTGCTCCTGGTGGCCCGGGTCCTCCAGGGCATCGCCGCGGCCGCCACCTGGGTGGCGGGCCTGTCCATGGTCGCGGACCACTTCCCCTCCAACCAGCGGGGCAAGGCCATGAGCACGGTCTTCGCCTGCGCCAACATCGGCCTGTTCCTGGGCCCGGCCTTCGCGGGGTGGATGACCCGCGTCTGGGACATCCGCGCCGCCTTCCTCTTCGCCGCGGGCCTGGCGGTGCTGGACGCCGTGGTGCGCCTCACCCTCCTGCCCGCGGACCCCCCGGCCCAGCCCTCGGGGACGGGCTACCTGGGCCTCCTGAAGGACGGCACGGTGCGGGTGTTCGCGGGAGCCATGGTCATGGGCTCGCTCCTGGGGGCGGTGCTGGAGGCGGTGCTGCCCCTCCACCTGTCCCTGCACCTGGGCATGGACGCCATGGCCATCGGCCTGGCCTTCACCACCACGGCCCTGGCCAGCATCGTCACCTCGCCCCTCGTGGGCCACTGGACCGACCGCCGCGGGCCCCGGGGGCCGCTGAGCCTGGGCATGGTGCTGGCCGCGGTCCTGCTGGCCACGGCGGCCGTCCTCCCTGGCCGCGCGGCCGTGTACGCCTTCATGCTGGCCATGGGGAGCACCTGCAGCCTGCTCATGTCCCCCTGCGGGCCCGCCCTGGCCGGGCACGTGGAGGGGAAGGGGAGCACCGACTTCGGGTCGGTGTTCTCCCTGCTCAACATCGCGTTCTCCCTGGGCCTGATGGTGGGCCCCATGGCGGGGTCGGCCCTGGCGGACCTGGTGGGACTCAAGGTGGCCATGGCGGTGCTGGCCGCGGCCTTCCTGGCCTACCTCCCGGTCCTGCGGACCGCCAGCCGGCATAAATAATTTAATCATGTTGCCAAGGCGGGCTCCCCGGCAGACTGGTACCTATGCTGATCCGGAAAAAGGGCCTCGTGCCCGGAGTCATCCTCAAGCGGTACAAGCGTTTCCTCGCCGACGTGGAGCTGGAGGACGGGTCCGTCGCCACGGCCCACTGCACCAACACCGGCACCATGGCCACGTCCTGGGAACCGGGCGACGCCGTGCTGCTGGAACCCAGCGCCAACCCCGCCCGCAAGCTGGCCTACACCTGGCTGGCCTGCAACCGCGGGGGGGCCTGGGTGGGGGTGGAGACCGGCATGCCCAACCGGGTGGTGGCCGAGGCCGCCCGCCAGGACCGCCTGCCGGGCCTGCCCGGACTCCATTCGGTGCTCACCGAGCAGAAGTACGGCGACGAGCGGAGCCGCATCGACGTGCTGGCCCGGGACGCCGAGGACCGCTGCGTCTACATCGAGGTCAAGAACGCCACCATGCGCGTGGGGGACCTGGCGTGCTTCCCTGACGCCGTGAGCCTGCGCGGCGCCAAGCACCTGCGCGAGCTCCGGGCCATGGTGCGCCTCGGGCACCGCGCGGCCATCGTGTTCTTCGTGCACCGGGGCGACGTGACGGGCTTCGACGCGGCGCGGGAGATCGACCCGGACTACGCCGCCGAGCTGGACCGGGCCCTGGAAGGGGGCGTGGAGATCCTGCCCCAGGCCGTGGCCCTGGAGGCCCGGCGGGAGCCCGGAGGGCTCTGGAGCCTGGCGTGGGACCTGCCGGGTGTGCTTCCCTGGCTCCGGAGGATGTGAAAACCCCGGGGTATGACCTACAATCAAAGATCCGATACGTTCAACTTGCCCAACTGATGGAGAAGCCATGTCCGAACTCTTGAAGACCCCCCTCAACGCCGTCCACCGGGCCCTCGGGGCCAAGATGGTGGACTTCGGCGGCTGGGACATGCCCGTCCAGTACCCCGCCGGCATCATCGCCGAGCACGTCGCCGTGCGCACCAAGGTCGGCCTTTTCGACGTGAGCCACATGGGCGAGATCCGCGTCAAGGGCCCCCAGGCCATGGCCTTCCTGGACTGGCTCACCCCCAACGCCGTGGTGAAGCTGGCCCACGGGCAGATCCACTACACCGCCTTCCTGTACGAGAACGGCACCTTCGTGGACGACCTGCTCCTCCACAAGATCGCCGACGACCACTTCCTGCTCGTGGTGAACGCCTCCAACGTGGACAAGGACTTCGCCTGGGTGAAGGAGCACGCCGCCAAGTGGGACGTGGAGGTCACCAACGAAAGCGACCAGACGGGCCAGGTGGCCCTCCAGGGACCCCTCTCCATCGACGTGCTCCAGCCCCTGGTGGACATCGACCTCTCCCAGATCAAGTACTACTGGTTCGCCTTCGGGAAGTTCAAGGGCATGCCCGTCATGTTCGCCCGCACCGGCTACACCGGCGAGGACGGCTTCGAGATCTACTGCCCGGCCGAGAAGACCGAGTGGGTCTGGAACGAGCTCATGCAGAGCGGCAAGCCGCTGGGCCTCGTGCCCACCGGCCTGGGCTGCCGCAACACCCTGCGCCTGGAAGCCAAGATGGCCCTCTACGGCCACGAGATCGACGACACCACCAACGCCCTGGAAGCGGACCTGGGCTGGATCATCAAGCTCAACAAGGGCGAGTTCCTGGGCCGGGAGGCCCTGGCCACCCTCAAGGAGCAGGGCTTCAGCCGCCGGCTGGTGGGCTTCCGCATGCTGGAGAAGCGCGAGATCGCCCGCGACCACATGGACGTCCTCGTGGACGGCAGGAAGGCCGGCTACGTCACCAGCGGCTCCCCCAGCACCACCTGCGGCTTCAACCTGGGCCTGGCCTACGTGCCCGTCAGCCACGCCCCCCTGGGCTCCCGCATCCACATCGACATCCGCGGCAAGGCCTGCGAAGCCGAGGTGGTTCCCACTCCCTTCTACAAGCGCGCCAAGTAGTTGCACCTGGCCACCCCTGACCGGCCCACCGCGGCTAGAATCATCCCTCTGGAGGAATCCATGTACCCCGCCGACGTGAAGTACACCAAGAACCACGAATACCTCAAGCCCCTGGGCGACGGCACCGCGCTGGTGGGGATCACCCACTACGCCCAGGAGGCCCTGGGCGACGTGGTGTTCGTGGACATGCCCGAAGTGGGCGCCCGCTTCAAGGCCGGCGACGAGTTCGGCACCGTGGAGTCCGTGAAGACCGTGTCCGAGATCTTCATCCCCTCCGCCTGCGAAGTGCTCGAGATCAACGGCGAGCTCGAGGCCCACCCCGAGTACGTCAACGAGGACGCCTACGGCAAGGGCTGGATGCTCAAGATCAAGCTGGACGGCGCCCTGAACCCCGAACTGCTGGACGCCGCGGCCTACGAGGCCCTGGTCAGCGCCGAGAGCCACTGAATGACCTGGCCGGCCCCGGATAGCCCCCGGCGATTCCGGGGCCGGCTTCTCGCCCTGCTCGTGGCCTGCGCGGGCCTGGGTGCCCTGGCCTCCGCGCCGCCCCAGCCGCCCAAGACCGCCTCCGCCAAGGCCCGGCCCGAAGTGGCCCGGCTCAGGACCCTGGTGGAGGACGGCGAGCGCAACGCCCGGGAGAAGGACTGGGACGCCGCCTCCACCCGCGCCGAGGAGGCCGAGGTGCTCGTGGCCGACTGGCCCGCGGAGGCCCTGGAGACTCCCGAGGTCAAGGCCCTCCTGGACCGGCTCCTGGAGCTGGAGCAGCACCTGCCCGACAGCGAGGGCGTGCCCGCCACCCCGGATCCCGGCCTCAAGGAGGCCACCGAGGTCGTGCCCCTTTCCGGCGAGGCCCTGAAGGCCGAACTGGAGCAGGTCAAGGGCGGCACCGAGGGCGCGCTGTACGACTTCCCCATTGACCTCAACGACAAGGTCCTGGCCTGGGTCCACGAGTTCACCACCAGCAAGCGGGGCTTCATGGAGCGCACCCTGTCGCGGGCGACCATGTGGCTGCCCATGGCCCGGCAGATTTTCGCCGAGGAGCGCATCCCCCAGGACCTGGCCTACCTGGCCGTCATCGAATCGGGCTTCATCAACAGCGCCCGGAGCTACGCCCAGGCCGTGGGCATGTGGCAGTTCATACGCTCCACCGGGCGCATCTACGGCCTCAACGGCAACGCCTGGGTCGAGGAGCGGCGGGACCCCGTCAAGGCCACGCGCGCATCGGCCCGCTACCTGCGCCGCCTGTACGAGACCTCCGGCGACTGGTACCTGGCCCTGGTGGGCTACAACGCCGGCCCCCTCACCACCGACCGCGCCGCCCAGAACCTGGGCAGCCGAAACTTCTGGGACATGGCCCGCAGCCGCTGGCTCCGGAACCAGACCAAGAACTACGTGCCCGAGCTGTGCGCGGCCATCCTCATCGGCCACGACCCCCAGCGGTACGGCTTCAAGGTGGAGCAACTCCAGCCCTACGCCTACGAGACGGTGGAGGTGGACAGGATGACGAGCCTCGCCGTCCTGGCCCGCTACGCCGGCACCGACGTGGAGTCCCTCAAGGAGCTGAACCCCGAGCTCCTGCGTTCCAGCACGCCCCCGGGACGCTACAGCCTGCGGGTGCCGCCGGGCCTCAGCGGCGCCACGGCCCGTGCCCTGGCCAGGATCCCCGCCGGCCAGAGGCTGGACTTCCAGAGCTACAGGATCCGCAAGGGCGACACCCTGGCCAAGGTGGCCGCCAAGTTCAAGCTCAGCCCCGAGGACCTGCTGGAGGCCAACGACCTCAAGAAGGCCCAGTTCAGGGCCGGGAAGGTCATCAAGGTGCCGCCCCCGCCCCCCGCCCCCATCGACACCCGCGACCTCCTCACGCCCGTGGAGCGGAGCCAGGTCATCGAGGACCACCCCCTGGAGGCGCTGCCCGCCATCCCCTCCCCGGCCCCGGAGGCCCCTGCGCAGGCCGCGCCGGCCGCGGACCTGCCGCCGGTGCCCCAGGCCGTCAAGACGCCCGCGCCCAGGCCGGCCCTGGAGGCCCGCCCCAAGACGCACCTGGTCAAGAAGGGCGAGACGCTCTACGCCATCGCCACCCGGTACGGCGTGGATGTGGAGCATCTCCGGAAGTGGAACAAGATCAAAGGGAACCGTATCCAGAATGGGCAGAGGCTCCGCCTTGGCCCGTGAATTTCCGCTTGCGGTTTTCTCCATCCGGTGGCATGATTATTACTTCCCCCGGGGCTATAGCTCAGCTGGGAGAGCGCTTGCATGGCATGCAAGAGGTCAGCGGTTCGATCCCGCTTAGCTCCACCAAAACAGAGGCCACCAACCCGGTGGCCTCTTTTCTTAAAAAAACAGATATGCTCGCCAGCCTCAACCACGCCTTCCTCAGCTTCGGCCCCCACGAGGTGCTGAAGGACGTCACCTGGGCCATCCAGGAGGACGAGTGCTGGGGCGTCATCGGCCGCAACGGCGCCGGCAAGAGCACGGTCTTCAAGGTGCTGCTGGGCGAACTGGAGCTGGACAACGGCACCGTGGTGCGGCCCACCGCCGAGCGGGGCATCCGCGTGGGCCACTACGCGCAGGACCTGGTGCCGGCCACCGGCGGCACCATCCTCGAGGAGGCCATGGCCGCCTTCGGGGACGTGGAATCCCTGCAGCACGAGATGCGCGACCTCGAACACCGCATGGCCGAGCCGGGCGTGGACCTGGACGCCGTGATGGAGCGCTACCAGAAGGTGCAGGAGGCCTTCGAGCGCCTCGACGGGTTCACCATCCGCAGCCGGGCCGAGAGCATCCTGTTCGCGCTGGGCTTCGCGCCCGAGCTGATGGAGAAGAACGTGCTGGAGCTCAGCGGCGGGCAGAAGAGCCGGGTGATGCTCGCCAAGGCCATCCTCCAGGGCCAGGACCTCCTGCTGCTGGACGAGCCCACCAACCACCTGGACCTGCCCAGCCTGCGCTGGCTGGAGAGCTTCATCAACGGCACGAACGCCACCGTGGCCGTCATCAGCCACGACCGCTACTTCCTCGACCGCATCGCCACCAGCATCCTCGAGATCGAGCTGGGCCGCAGCCGCGCCTACGAGGGGAACTACACCGAGTTCATCGAGAAGAAGGAAGCGGAGATCGAGATCGCCGAGCGCCATTTCGAGCGCCAGCAGGAGTACATCAAGCGGCAGGAGGACTACATCCGCCGCAACATCGCCGGCCAGGACACCAAGATCGCCCGGGGCCGCCGCACGCAGCTCTCCAAGATGCAGCGCCTGGAGAAGCCCCTCAAGGACCGCCGCCGCATCAAGTTCAGCTTCCCCGAGACCCAGCGCAGCGGCGACACCGCCCTGGTGCTGGACAAGGCCTCGGTGGGCTGGGACGGGGTCCCGCTGTTCGAGCCCCTGGACCACTTCCAGGTCAAGCGCGGGCAGAAGCTCGCCATCGTCGGCCTCAACGGCACCGGGAAGTCCACGCTCCTGAAGGCCATCGCCGGGGAGATCGAGTTCATCACGGGCGGCTCGCGCCTGGGCAGCCAGGTGAAGCTGGGCTACTTCGACCAGCACCACAAGAACCTGGATCCCCGCAACACGGTCTTCCAGCAGATCCAGGCCGTGATCCCCATGGCGCCCAAGCAGGACGTGCTGGGCTTCCTGGCCAAGTTCTCCTTCCGCGGCGACGAGGTGGACAAGCCCGTCACCGTGCTCTCCGGCGGCGAGCGCGCGCGGCTCTCCGTGGCCACACTGATCCGCGAGGGCGTCAACCTCCTGCTGCTGGACGAGCCCACCAACCACATGGACATCCACTCCATGGAGGCCATGGAGGACACCATCCTCAGCTTCACGGGCGCGGTGGTGGTGGTGACCCACGACCGCTACCTCCTGGGGCGTGTGGCCGACAGCATCCTGCGCGTGCACGAGAACCGGACCGAGTTCCGCGAGGGCGGCTACGAGGACAACCAGGCCTGGGTCGACCTGGACATCGGCCAGGAGCCCGCGGAGGCCGAGGTGGAGGAGGAGAAGCCCCGGCGCAAGCCCGAGCCCCCCAAACCCCAGCCCCAGAAGTCCCAGCCCCAGAAGCCGCAGCCCATCGACCGCGAGCGCCAGAAGACCGTCAAGCGCTGGGAGCGCAAGGTGCAGGAGGCCGAGGCCGCGGTGGCGGACCTGGAAGGCCGTCTCGCCGGGCTCGCCAGGGAACTGGCCGCGGCGGACCCCGCGGACTGGGAGGTCTTCGGCGCCAGGCTGGGCGCCCAGAAGGCCCTCGAGACCGAGCTCGCCTACGCCATGAGCGCCTGGGAGGAGGCCCAGACCGCGCTGGAGGAAGCCCAGAAGTAGCCGCTATACTGGCGTATCCATTCGATGGGGGTACCAGGGTGACTGTCTTCTTCCGATACGGCGCGATGAACGCCGGCAAGAGCATCCAGGTGCTCACCGTCCGCTACAACTACCACGAGCGCCACCAGAGCGTGCACCTCTACAAGCCCAGCGTGGACACCCGCGAGGGGGCCAACCTCATCCGCGCCCGCATCGGCCTCGAGGCCCCCGTGGACGCCATGATCAAGCCCGACACCGACATCTTCGAGCTCCACGCCGCCACGGTGGCCGGGAAGGGCGCGCCCAACTGCATCCTCATCGACGAGGCCCAGTTCCTCACCCGCGAGCAGGTGGTCCAGTTCTGCGACCTCTCCGACCGCACCGGCATCCCCGTCATGGCCTTCGGCCTGCGCTCGGACTTCCGCGGGGAGCTCTTCCCGGGCTCGGCCGCGCTGCTGGCCCTGGCGGACCGCATCGAGGAGCTGAAGACCATCTGCTGGTGCGGCAAGAAGGCCACCATGAACGCCCGGATCGTGGACGGGAAGGTGGCCCTGGAGGGCCCCCAGGTGCTCATCGGCGGCAACGAGAGCTACACCGCGCTGTGCCGCAAGCACTGGAAGGAAGGCATCAGCGCGCCGCCCTCCCCATTACAGGCCTAATGGATTGATCGGCATCGCGACGTAGGCCATTCTTGGAGGTTGGAGCACCTATGAGCCTTCTGCTGGCCGTGGACGTCGGCAACACCAACATCGTCCTGGGCATCTTCGACCTCGCCGCGGGGGACGCGGGCCCCATCCTGCATTCCTGGCGCCTGGCCACGAGCCGGGAGCGCACCGTGGACGAGTACGGCCTGTCCAGCCTCGCCCTGCTCAAGCACGCTGGGATCGATCCCGCGGCGATCCGGCACGTGGTCATCTCCAGCGTCGTGCCGCCCCTGCATCCGGTCCTGGACGCCTGGCTCCGGGTCTACTTCAAGGCCGAGCCCCTCTGGATCGAGCCCGGCATCAGGACGGGCCTCAAGGTCCTGCTGGACAACCCCGCCGAACTGGGCGCGGACCGCATCGTCAACGCCGTGGCGGGCCTGGAGGCCTACGGCGCCCCGCTGATCGCCGTGGACTTCGGCACCGCCACGACCTTCGACGTGGTCAACGACAAGCGCGAGTACCTGGGCGGCATCATCTGCCCCGGCCTGAAGATCAGCGCCGAGGCCTTGTTCCAGCGCGCCTCCCGGCTGCCCCGGGTGGAGATCGCCGAGCCCGAGCGCCTCGTGGGGCGCTCCACCATCCAGGCCATGCAGTCCGGCCTCTTCTACGGCTACGTGGGCCAGGTGGACGGCATCCTGGAACGCCTGCTGGCCGAGTTCCCGGGCTCCAAGGTGGTGGCCACCGGCGGCCTGGCCAAGGTCATCGCCCCCGCCAGCCGCTTCATCCAGGAGGTGGCCCCCGACCTCACCCTGGACGGCCTGCGCATCCTCTGGCTTAAGAACCGCAAGCCATGCCCCTCCCGCTGATCCGCCTGGGGGTGGTGGATTCCACCCAGGCCTTCCTGGAGCGCCACCCGGAGCTGGGCTGCTGCGGCGTCCTCGCCGGCGAACAGCGCCTGGGCCGGGGCCAGGCCGGCAACACCTGGGTGAGCCGCCCCGGCGCCGGGCTCTGGCTATCCGCATGCCTGCCCGCGCCCCGGGTGCCCCCCGGCCTCCTCCTCCAGCGGGCCATGGCGGCCGTCGTGGAGGTCCTGGAGCCCTCCGGGGCCCCTCTGGGCCTCAAGTGGCCCAACGACCTCGTGGCGCGCAAGGAGGGCCGCCTGGTGAAGGTGGGCGGCATCATCGGCCAGGCCAAGGGGGACCGGGTCCTCCTGGGCCTGGGCATCAACCTGGAGCAGGCCCCCGACATCCCCGGCCGGAGGATCCCCCCCGCCTGCCTCCGGGACCTGGCCACCGGCCCCGTCCCGGCGGCGCCCGCCCTGGCCCGGGACATCCTGGACGCCTGGGAGGACCTGGAGATCCTCCGGGTGCCGCCCTTCCTCTGGCCTGGCGCCGGGGACGCCGTCCGATGGGAGGAGGGGCAGGGTGTCTGCGTGGGTTGGCTGGGCGACGGCCGGCTGAGAGTGGAACTCGCCGGCGGGGGTTTTGCCGATCTCACGGCAGGGGATGTGTCCGGCCTGGCCTAAGCTACATAGGCGTCACAACATGTAATGGCGATGCACCTATGCCGCCAGAAATACATGTACCTAATACCGTGTTCCAGGCACCTGCCAATGGGTGACGGAATGGCACATGCCGGGCGGGTTGATCCACAACTGGCCGCTCAAGGATGGCGGGATCAGGAGGGTGGTCAACCCCAGAGCCTGATCCCTTCGGCGATCCTCGGCTCCTCGGCGCCTCGGCGACAAGCATTTCCCCACAGCCTTCGAACGGATGGGATTCTGCAAACCCGAAGATCCTCTTGCGCCTTTCGCCGCGTTGGAACGGATTGCCACATTTATTTCTGGCGGCCTACCCGAACAGCGTCCGGAAGGCCGCGCGACGGGTCCAGGCCATGTAGAGCTCCAGGACCAACGCCACCATCCCGGGCCCGATGCCGGAGGGCAGCAGGAAGACGTGGAAGCAGATGATGTTCACGATCACCGGCGCCAGCAGCGTAAGGGCCAGGGGCACGAACCGGCCGAGGAGAAGCAGGACCCCGGCCACCACCTGGGTTCCCGCGACGAGCTGGAGCAGATAGCCGGTCTTCATCATCGCCCCCGCGAAGGCGGCGGCCCCTTCCGGCATGGGCGCCGTGGGCCTGGGGAGGAAGTCGAGGAAGCCGTTCAGGCCGGTGACCGTAAAGAGCAGGCCAAGTACCAAACGAGCTGCAATGGGTGCGGCCTGGGAGAGGAATCGAGGAAGAGTCATTTGGGCCTCCCTTCCTTGGATGCCGGTCAGACGCTTCCTTTCTCCAGCATCGTCTTCAGCCGAGCGTACCCGCTCTTGCTCACCGGCAGGCGGGTCCCGTCGTGCAGCACGGCCACCCAGCTCTCCGACGGCGTCTGCTCCAGGCGGGCCAGGCGGTCCAGCTGGATGATGAAGCTCCGGTGGATGCGCAGGAAGCGGTTGGGGTCCAGGCGGGTCTCCAGGCTGGAGATGGTCTGCTGCTTGAGGTGGCTCTTCTCGGGGGTCTTCAGGAGCACGTAGTCGTCCTGGGCCTGCACGTAGTCCAGCTTGGCCAGCGGGATGAGGGTCACCTTGGTGCCGTCCTTGACCACGAGGCGGTCCAGGGGCCAGTCGCTGCGGGCGGCGTCGGAGAGCTCCGCGGGCTGGGGTCCGGCGGGGGCGCCCTGGTCGCATCTCGCCTTGGCGCGCACCAGGGCCTCCTCGAACCGCTCGGCGTCGAAGGGCTTGAGGAGGTAGTCCACGGCGTGGACCTCGAAGGCCTTCAGGGCGTGCTGGTCGTAGGCGGTGATGAACACGACCGTGGGCTGGGGGTCCAGCAGCTCCAGGACCTCGAAGCCGTTGAGCTTGGGCATCTGGATGTCCAGGAACAGGAGGTCGGGCTTGTGCTCCGTGGCGGCCTTGACCGCCTCGAAGCCGTTGGCGCAGCTGGCGACGACCTTGATCTCGGGATGGACGCCCAGGTGCTCGGCGACGATGGCCCGGGCCAGGTCCTCGTCGTCCACGACGATGGCGGTGTAGGTTCTCTCGTTCATGGCTTGACCTCGCTTGGAAAGACCATCCGGACCCGGTGGACCCCGTCCGACGTGCCCGCCTCGAACCGCATGCGGTCCCCGAACCGCATCTGGAGCCGGCTCCGCACCTGCCTGAGCCCGAGGCCCAGGCCGGGCACGACCGGGGTGTCCGCATCCACGGGGTTCTCCACCAGGAGCTCGAGCACGTTGCCCTCCCGGCGGGAGGCCACGCGCACCACGCCGCCCTCGGTGAGGCCGGCGATGCCGTGCTTGATGGCGTTCTCCACCAGGGGCTGCAGGAGGAGGGCGGGGATCGGCTCGCCCAGGGTGGACGGGTCGATCTCCCACTGGACCTGGAGCCGGCTGCCGAACCGGATCTGCTCGATGGAGAGGTAGGCCTTGAGCAGGTCCACCTCCTCCGACAGGGAGACCAGGCGCTTCTCCCCCAGGCGCAGGCTGCCGCGCAGGAAGTCCGAGAGGAGGATGCACATGGCGCGCGCCCTGGGAGGGTCGATGGTGGTGAGGGCGCTGATGGAGTTGAGGCTGTTGAACAGGAAGTGGGGGTTGAGCTGGGCCCTGAGGGCGCGGAGCTCGGCGTCCTGGGCCAGGATGCGGAACTCCGCCTCCCGGGCCTCGGAGAGCTTGCCCAGGTCCACGGCGTCCAGGAGGTAGTGGAGGGTGAGCGTGGCCAGGTAGAGCACCACGCCGATGCCCAGCAGGGTGGGCAGGGCCGCCTGGGCCCGGTGGTAGAGCCCGGCCAGGGGCGTCAGCTTGTCCAGGCACCAGGCCAGGGCCACGCCCGCCCAGGCCCAGAGGGCGGCCATGATCACGGCCGCCAGGATCCACGCGGTCCAGTGGCTTCCCAGGCGCGTGGACCGCAGCGGCAGGGCGCGGCACAGGTACCAGGAGGACAGGAACAGGAACGCCCCCCCCGCGCACATGGGCACCCCGAGCACCAGGGCCTCCGCGAGGCGCCAGCCCTGGCTCATGGCCACGAAGGTCAGGAGCGCCACGATGGGGACCCACCCCAGGAGGTAGGTCCCCAAGCGGGCGCGGCTGCTGGTGATGGGGTTCACGTCAGTTCATTACGGTGAGGCCGCCGAACAGGACCAGGCCCGTGACGACCAGGTGGACCCGGGGGGCGTCCCCTTCGGCCGAGGGCATGTGGAGGGTCTTGTCCTCGAAGCCGCCCAGCATCGCCGTGCCCTTCATGGACACCGCCCAGTGCTGCGGGATCTTGATCTCGCCGCCGCCGAAGAGCACGAAGACGTCCACCCGCACCTGGTTGCCCTCGACGGTGGCCTGGCGCAGGTCCAGCTCGAACCCGCCGAAGATCGCCGTGAGCTCCCCGCCCTTGAAGTCCTGGTGCGTGACCCGGCGCTTGTTCCCGCCGAAGATGGCCGTGGAGGAGATGAAGCTGTCGTGCGCCGCCAGGTCGGGGGGGACGCCGCGGTTCTTGCGCAGGGCCTTGGTGACCAGGAAGACGCCCACGGCGACGATGAACAGGGGCCCCATGGCGTTGGCGAGGCTGTCGCTGCCGAAGTTGTGGATCAGGATGAAGCCGCCGGCGAGGATGAAGAGGTAGCCCGAGATCCCCTTTTCCGCGGAGCCGCGGCTCAGCTTGCCGATGCCCACGATGATCAGGATCACCGGCCAGAGGTTCAGGAAGAAGTGCTCGTGGTCGCGGACGAACGGCAGGTTGTCCAGGGCCGCGAGGATGCCGAAGACGATGATGGCGATGCCGATCCACAGGCGGGTGGAGTGGGGCTGCGGTGCGGGGGTCTCGTTCATCGTTTGCATGGATCTCTCCAGTAAAGCCTAGCAGATCGTCAGGAGCGGCCACTTTTCTGTGCGCTGTTCATGGGGATGAGGGCGACCAGGGTCGGGGTGAGCAGCGCGGAGAACCACCAGAGGGCCACGGGGCAGCAGTCGATCACGCCCTGTATGAATTCCATGGTTCCAACCTCCCTGCATCCAGGCTACGGAACGCAGGGGCCCGGGGGAGGGGCCATTCGGCGAACGCCGGAGCAGGATCGGCGAACGGCCCTTAGAGGGTGTCTGCTAAAAGGAAGGCCCCGCGATGATGGCACCGGCCATGGCAGGACAAGGACCGCGAGGAGAGCGATTCGGGTAATCGGTCGACGAGTGGAACGCTGGACTGCCGTGGCCGCTGCCATCACCCGAAGGGCGGCGCCCAGAGGCCCGCTTCTCGTGTGCAAGACCCTTGAAAGTATGACTTATACTTCCTGCGGGCCTTGCGCTCGATAATCGGGCCTCTGGACGCCGTCGCGGGGCCTTCCTTTTAGCAGACACCCTCTAATCCCAGTCCACGCGGCCGCCGCGGCTGCGTTCCAGCCAGAGCGCGGCCAGGGCCGCCTCCCGGGCCCCGTCGGCCGTCAGGGGCAGGCGGAACCGCAGGACGGCCTCCTCCCCGCGGAAGTCCTGGCCCAGGATCTCCGCCTCCGGGAAGGCCCCCAGCACGGAGAAGGGCAGGTGGGCCTGGCCGGGTCCCGCGGTGATCGAGCCCTGGCGCCAGGCCCTCACGGTCTCCAGGAGGCCCTGTTCCCGGGCCAGGGCGACGGCGCCCTGGACGCCCTCCGTGTAGGCCCTCACCAGGCCTCCCGTGCCCAGCTTCGTGCCTCCGAACCACCGGATGCACACGGCCAGGACGTCCACCAGGCCCTCGCCCTCCAGGACCCGGAGCATGGGCGGCCCGGCGGTGCCCGAGGGCTCCCCGTCGTCGTCCGAGCCCTGGGCCCCGCCCAGCTCCCGCCAGGCCGCGCAGTGGTGGTTGGCGTCGAAGTCCCGCTTGCGCAGGCGCGCCAGGATGGCCTCCCGGGCCGCGGCGTCGCCGGCGGGGTGGAGCTCGGTCAGGAAGACCGAGGCCTTCTCCCTGAACTTGTGGACGGCGGGTGCGACGGGGCGCTGCATGTCTTCCAGGATGCCAAAAAAAGCTCCCGTTTCCGGGAGCTCTTTTGCCTACTTCGTGCCGAGGTCCTGGAGGATCTTCGGGTTGGGGTCGTCCTGGGCCAGGATGGTGTGGCAGGTGTCGCAGTCGCCGGCGATGGTCCTGCCGTCCTTGCTGACGTGGCTGCCGTCGTGGCAGCGGAAGCACCCGCCGTCCTGGTGGCCGATGTGGTTGGGGTGGGTGCCCCAGGTCAGCTTCATCTCGGGCGAGACGTTGCGCAGGTAGGCGTCCTTGACGGCCACGGCCGCGGCCTCGATCAGCGCCTTCTTCTCCTTGTACACCTCGGGGTAGTTGGACTGGTAGAAGTCGACCAGGGCCTTGGGGATCCGGGCGGTGGCGTCGTTCTGGTCCCTGTACTCGACCTTGAGGACCTCCACGCCCTTCTTGTGGATGAAGGGGATGTCGCGGCTGACCAGGCCCTCCTGGATGCGGCGGTCCATGGCCCACTCGGGGCTCTCGAAGGCGTGGGTGGGCCGGTTGTGGCAGTCCACGCAGTCCATGCCCCGCTGGGGGAGCTTGGCGAGCTGCTCGGGGGTGAGCTTGGTGTCCGTGGAGACGTACTCGACCGACTGGCCCTTGTCGTCGCGGTAGATGACCCGGGGGATCACCTGGCGCCGCTCGTCGCCCGCGGAGTAGGTGATGCGCTCGGAGGTGTCGATGTGCCGCCCGTGGATGCCGGTGTTGGCCTCGCCGCTGCGGCCGCCGATCTTGAGCATGAGGACGGTGATGGCCGGCGTGTTGGCGATGTCGTCGCCGTAGTGGGTCTTCACCAGGATCTTGTTGCCGTGGAACTTCTGCGGCCAGTGGCAGGATTCGCAGGTCTCCTTGGCGGGGCGCAGGCTCTCGACGGGGCTGGGGATGGGCCGGTGGTAGTTGTTGAAGACGACCCCGAACAGCTGGCGCACGCCGGCGAGCTTGGCCCTCATGAAGGAGTCCGCGCCGGGGCCGATGTGGCACTGGGCGCAGCCCACCCGGGAGTGCGGCGAGTCCACGAAGGCCCGGTATTCCATGATCATGGGCGTGTGGCAGGTGAGGCCGCAGAACTTGCTGGAATCCATGTACTCCACGCCCCGCACCGTCGCCACGCCCAGGAGGGCGATGTTGAGGACGGTGGCCACGGCCACCACGGTCAGGACGTGGCGGATGTGCCGGGTGGTGAGGTCGACCTTGGGCATGACCTCCGGCGCCTCGCCCGCCTTGGCCATCTTCTTGTATTTGAGCCACATGCCAAAGGGGATGAGGACCAGGCCCACCAGGAACAGCAGGGGCAGCAGCACGAAGAGCAGGATGCCCACGTAGGGCAGCGCCGAGTGCGGGCTGGCCAGCTCCCGGAACCAGGACCACAGCAGCGTGAAGCCCGTGGCCGTGGTGAGGATGCCCGCGCAGATGCTCACCCAGTTGTCGCCGTAGAAGAAGGCGTGCCTGAACCACACCGTGAGCCGATCTCTCCAATCCATGGTCAAACTCCTATTCGGACAAGAATATCCGATATTGAACCTGTTGGGAACGAGGCATTAGATCACAAATTCGGGGGGAGCGCCGAGCTTGCGCAGACTTCGGGACAGGCGTTCGCGGTAGCGTCCGGCCAGGTCGGCGCCGGGCAGCCACCGGGCCTTGTCCCAGTCCAGGGCCAGGACCTGGCCGTCCGGCAGCACCTGGAAATTGGTGGCGTTGAGGTCCGGGGCATAGAGGCCCCAGGCGCACAGGGCCCCGAGGAGGGCCCGCACCTGGGGCAGGGCGGCCTCGTCCCAGGTCCGGGGCCACGGCGCGCCCCCGGCGAAGCGGGTGAGGAAGGCCCCCTCGCAGCCCCAGAGCCGGGGCCGGAAGGCCCACCCCAGCGGCTCGACGGTGGGGAAGCCGGCTTCCCACAGGGCCCGGTGGATCCGGTACTCCCGCTCGAAGCGCTCCGGCCCGGGGTAGATCGACGCGTTCATGTGGCGGACGAGGCCGCCCCGGCGGTAGGGGCGGATCACGGCGTCCCCGCACCGGTAGACGCCGCCACGCCCGAAGGACCCGCCCAGGGGCTCCGGGGCGCCTGCCAACTCCAGGCCGGGCGCCGCCGCCAGGGTCCACAGGCCCTCCCGGCCCGGCAGGGCCGCGGGCCGGGCCTCGGGGACCGGACCCGGTTCCCTGGGCGCGAAAGGCCAGGCGGATGGAAGGGGCGGATGCATGCCCCCCATTAGATCATCCTTCGGAGGTCCACGGCCCCCGCCGCGTGGGAACCCGCAGGGCCTGGGCCAGGAGCGCCAGGAAGGCGTCCCGGTCCACCACCCGCGCGCCCAGGTCCTCCAGGTTGGCGTTGGGCACCTGGCCGTCGATGAGGTGGAAGCCCCAGCCCCAGGCCAGGCGGCACAGGGCGGCGAAGGCCGCCCGGGAGGCGTAGCTCTCCAGGCTGAACATGCTCTCCCCGAAGAAGGCCGCCCCCAGGGACACGCCGTAGAGGCCGCCGCACAGCTCCCCGCCGCGCCAGGCCTCGATGCTGTGGGCGTAGCCCTCGCGGTGCAGGGCGAGGTAGCCCGCCCGGATCTCCCGGGTGATCCAGGTGCCGCCCTGGCCGGGGCGCTCCACCCGGGCGCAGTGCTCCACGACTTCCGCGAACCGGGTGTCGACGCGCACCTCGAAGGGGTTCCGGGCCAGGGCGCGGCGGGTGCTGCGGGAGAGGTGCTCGTCGCCGGGGAGGAGGATGGCGCGCCTGGGGGGGGACCACCAGAGGATGGGGGAGCCCTCGCTGTACCAGGGGAACACGCCCAGGCGGTAGGCGCCCAGGAGCCGGGGCACCGAGAGGTCCCCGCCCACCGCCAGCAGGCCCTCGGCATCCGGGAACCGGGGGTCGGGGAAGGCCGGGGAGGGGCCGAGGCTGTAGACGGGGCTCATGGGAGGGCCGTCCTCATTCACCGATGGGCGTGATCTGGATCCCCTGGTAGTAGTGCTTCAGGATGCCGTCGAAGGTGGCCCCCTCCAGCGCCATGCCGTAGGCCCCGGTCTGGTCCATGCCGACCCCGTGGCCCCAGCCGCGGCCGTAGATCACCCAGCGGCGGGTGGGCGCTTCGCCCACGGTCGTCATGCGGAAGACGTTGTCCTTGAGGCCCAGGAGGTTCCGGATGTGCATGCCCCGGAAGCGGTGGGGGCGGTTCTGGCCGTCGCGCACGACCATGTCCGTGACCCGGCCCTGGGGGTTGTGGGTGAGCTCGAAGCCGCGAACCGCCTTGATGCCGGCGCGGGTGCGCAGCCGGTCCAGGAGGTCGGCCTCCTTGATCTCCACCTTCCAGTGGGCGGTGGGATTGTAGCGGTCCAGGGCCGTGCCGTCGGGGTCCAGGCGGCGCACCAGGAGGGGCGAACCGCCCGGGACGGGGGTCCACCGCACGCGGTCGCCCACCTGCACCGCGCTCTCGGCCACGAGGCGCAGGCTCCCGCCGGGGGCCTCCTCCGCCACCAGGATGGCGGGGGCCAGGGGCAGGGGGCCGGGGCCGCCGTTCTTCACGCGCACCTGCCCGTCGCGCAGCAGGGTGCCCTCCAGGAATTCCGCGGGCTCCAGCTCCTGCCAGAGGCGCCCCAGCACCTGGAGGGCCTGGCCCAGGGTGGGGGCGGTGCGCCAGAGCGCCGGCGGCGCGATGCCGCGGCGCGCCAGGAAGGAGGCCAGGGGCTGGTCCGCGGCGCCGGGGACCGCATCGCCCAGGAAGTAGCGGGCGTCCTCGGGGCGTTCCTGGCCGTCCACCACGTCCGCGAAGCCCAGGGATCGCGCCAGCCACAGCAGGATGTTCCGCTCCGGGGCCACGGGGGCCCGGCCCAGCCTCGACGCCAGGGCGGCCACGGTGGCCCGCAGGTCGTCCACCCGCGCGGGCTGGGTCATCCGGGCGGTGTCCAGGAAGGCCGAAGGCACCAGCCCCGCGGCGCAGAGGCGCAGCAGTTCCGTGGTGAGCCACGGCGTGTCGCCGGCCACCTCCAGGGCGCCCTTGAAGGTGATCGTCTGGGGCGCGGCCGCGTAGTTGGAGACGCCCTTGAGGTAGGGGCTGCCGTCCCCGAAGACGAAGGTGTTGTCGATGGTGGCCCCGCCCGAGTCGGCCATGAAGAGGGCCTGGATGGGCCTTCCGCCGTAGGTGGCGATGAGGCCGGCGGTCTCGGCCACGGCCCGGTCCGTGAGGGCCTGCTCGCCGTCGCGGCCCCCGTAGACCTGGTCCGCCACGGTGTCCAGGAGGTCGAAACCGTCCTTGGCGCGCTTGCCCAGGTTCACGAACGCGTAGGTGCGCGCCGCCACCGCCTGGGCCTTGAGGGCCTCCAGGGCCGGGTACTCCCAGGCCCCCATCTCCCGGGGCACCACGCCCCGCAGGTAGGTCTCCAGGTCGAGGGTGTTGACCACGGAGAGCCGCCCCTGGGCGTTGGGGAAGATCCGCATGGCGCCGCGGTAGCGGCCCTTGCCCACGATCGTGGTGAGCTCCCTGGCGGGCGCCAGCAGGACGCCCGCGTTGGGCAGGGCCAGGCGCTCGTAGCGCTCGGTGACCGCGTAGAGGGCCCGCGCCTTCCTGGGCGCGCCCTTGCGCTTCTCCGTGGACACCCACAGCTCGTCGTAGCCCTGGGCGGCCAGCTTCTCGAGGATGGGTTCGGCCTCCCTGGCGCTCTCGAAGCGGCCCGTGAGCACGCGCCAGGTGCCGCCGTCGGGCACCTCCACCCGGTCGGGACGCTCGCCCAGGGTGGCCAGCTTCTTCATGACGGCCGTGGCGTCGGCCAGGTTCATGGCGGTGCCCACCTGCACCCGGTACTCGTCGGTGGGATCGGCCTCGCCGCGGCTGTCCCACCAGATCCTCAGCTTCTCGCCCTCGGCCACCTTGAGGATGCGCCGGCCCTCCAGGCTGCGCACCTCGCCGCCGCCTTCCAGGCTGACGATCCACTCCAGGGCCTGGGTGTCCAGCCCCACGCGGATCTGGGGAGCCGCCGCAAGAACGGGCACGGCGAGACAGAGCAGGGCGGGGAGGGATCGCATGGCTCCAGCTTAACGCATGGAACATGAATGATGGGTTCATTGAATGGAGATGCGGCCTGTCCGGTTCATCGGGTGTCCTGGCGACTTCAGCTTGAAAAAATTTCAATAATGGGGAGTTGACATGAATTAGTAGTTAATTAAATTCATAACCGAGACCCGCTCCAGGACCCTTCCCCCGCCCGCACCGCCTCATCCCACCCCGCCGCTTCCTTCCAGGAGGTCCGCCATGCCCATGCCCCGCGCCCTGAAACGTCTCGAGTCCGCCCGGCTCCCGTGGTTCCAGTTCAGGGACCCTGGCCGCTGGCGCCTGGGCCGCGACCGGCACCGGCGGCGCCTCCTCTGGGCCGTGGACTTCCAGAAGGCCTGTCCGGCGCTCTGGCGCCACGGCACGGCGGCGGAGGAGGCCCGCGCCCAGGCCCGCACCGCGGCCAAGGCGGCGGCGAGAAGGCCCCGGCGCTTCCAGAACTAGGAGCCTGTCTACGTAATAGGAGGCCCCGCGATGATGGCACCGGGGCTAGCAAATCAAGGAAGGCGAGGAAAGCCTCAGCGGGACTGCGGTTGACGAGCCTGACGCAGAGTTGCTGGCCCCGCTGCCATCACCCGAAGGGCGGCGCCCGGAAGCGCGCTTATCGTGTGCAAGTCCCTTGAAGGATTGACCTAATCCTCCTGCGGGCCTTGCGCTCGATAATCACGCTTCTGGGCGCCGTCGCGGGGCCTCCTATTACGTAGACAGGCTCCTAGAGCTTCTCCCAGTGACTCGCCTCGTAGGTGTGCTTGATGGCGTAGTCGGTGTGGATCTGGGCCAGCTGCAGGTCCCCTGACGCGTCCTCGTTCACGGCGTGCCACCGGCAGTAGGCGTCCAGGGCCGAGGGGCCCGCCTCGCGGGTGCCGTTGCCGCTCCATCCCATGCCGCCGTAGGGCACGTGGACCTCGGTGCCGGTGGTGGAGTTGTTGATCGACGTCAGGCCCGCGCGGATCTCCCGCGCGAACCGCTGCGCCAGGGCGTGGTCGGCGGTGTAGATGGCGCTGCTCAGGCCGTAGGGCGTGGCGTTGGCCCACTCCAGGGCCTGGTCGAAGCTCTCCACCTGGCAGAGGTTCACGGTGGGGCCGAGGATCTCGGTCTGGAACAGCTTCATCTTCGGGGTGACGCCCTCCCACACGCAGGGCTGCATGAAGTGGCCCTTGGCGAGGGGGCCGTGCACCTTGGCCGTGCGGTTCTCCTCGGTCCACTTCGCGCCGCCGCAGAGCAGGGTCCCGCCCTCCTCGAGGCCGCCGTGCCAGTGGTCCTCGAAGGCCTTGGCGAAGCGGGCGTTGATCATGGGCCCGAAGAAGACGTCGGGGTTGCTGATGGGGTTGCCCAGCTCCAGGTCCGCCACCGCGGCCAGGAAGTCCTCCTTGAACCTGGCGTAGATGTCCTTGTGGATGATGATGTTGCCCACCGAGGTGCGGCGCTGGCCGGCGGTGCCGAAGGCGCCCCACAGGGCCCCGCGCACGGCGTTGGCCAGGTCGCAGTCGGGCATGACCACCATGGGGTTCTTGCCGCTGAGCTCCAGGCTGGGCACCGTCAGGTTGCGGCCCGCGGCCTCGGCGATGAGCCGGCCCACGGTGGTGCCGCCGGAGAAGCAGAACTTCTGGTAGAAGCCCTTGTCCAGGCCCGCCACCACGTGCTTGCCGCACCCCGTGCGCCCCTTGCCGTTCAGGATGTTCACCACCCCGGGGGGGAGGCCCGAGTCCATCATGCACCGCGCGAAGAGGTAGGCGATGGTGGGGGCGTCCTCGGAGGCCTTCCAGACGACCGTGTTCCCGCACAGGATGGCCGGGATGATCCGGGCCGCGGGGGTGGACAGGGGGAAGATCCCGCCGGCCATGACGGCCACCACGCCCAGGGGGCGCCGGTGGACGGTGATGGCGCGCTCGGGCAGCTCCGAGGGGATGACCTGGCCCAGCTGGCGCCGGCCCTCGCCCTGGAGGTAGTGACAGAGGTCGATGGTCTCCTGCACTTCGCCCCGGGCCTCGCGGATGGGCTTGCCCACCTCGCGGGTGATCACCGCGGCCAGCTTCTCCTTGTGGCGGGCCAGGGCCTCGCCGATGCGCCCGACCAGGGCGCCCCGCAGCGGCGCCGGCATGCGGCTCCAGGCCGGGAAGGCGGCGGCGGCGGCCTTGGCGGCCTTCTCCACGTCCCGTTCCCCGCACTCGGGGAAGATGCCGACCGTGTCCCGGGTGTCGATGGGGGACCTGGAATCGAAGGAGGGCAGGTCGCCCTCCACCTCGCGGCCGCCGATCCAGTTGAACCCGATGACCGTCCTTCCATGGCTCGACACTGAGGGGGGATTGTCCTTCAGGTACATTTCGGGCTCCGGGGTACGTTGAACGTCCCAGGATAGCCGGGAGGGGGGCCCTTTCACACGGGTTACTTGTGACCTGCGACCTTGGACGAAGGGGTGCCACTCCGGCCATACTCTCCTGTCCGGAGGGTAAGTTGCGTAGATTCGATGTGGTGGTCGTGGGCGCCGGGATCGGCGGGGGCTCGTTCGTGTACAACCTCCTGAAGCAGGGCTTCACGGGGTCGATCCTGGTGGTGGACCGGGGGGATGCCGTTTCCACGGGCGCTTCCGCGTATTCGGCGGGGGGTTTCCGCAACCTGTGGACCACCCCCATCAACCAGCAGCTCTGCACCCGCAGCATCGGGATCCTCAAGTCCTTCCAGGACGAGATGGGCGTGGGCATCGGGTTCCGCCAGAGCGGCTACCTCTTCACCTACTACCAGGACGCCTGGAGCCGCATCCCGGCCGCCGCCGAAATCTGGAAGGCCAACGGCGTGGACTTCGAGCTCTTCACCCCCGCCCAGGTGGAGGCCATGATCCCCGGCCTGCGCTGCTCGGTGGACGCCGTGGACCCCGACGTGCGCGAGTACCTCGAGATGGAGCCCATCGCCGGGGCCGTGTTCGGCAGGGACTGCGGGAGCTTCGACCCCAGCCAGGCCGCGGTGGGCTACTTCGAGCGGGCCCTCAAGGACCACCCGGGCAAGGCCCAGCTGGAGCTGCGCACCGAGGTGGAGGCCCTCACCTTCGACGCCGCGGGCAGGGCCACGGGCCTGCGCATCACGGGCCCCGGGGGCCAGGAGACGCTGGAGGCGGGCCTGGTGGCCCTGTGCTCGGGTCCCTGGACCAACGGCCTCCTGAAGCGGTCCGGGTGCCCCGATGAGGATCTCATGCCCATCGTGGCCCAGAAGCGCATGATGTTCCTCACCGACTTCCCCGACCAGGACCCGCGCTGGCAGGACATCCCCCTCACCATCATCGACCAGGGGATCTACTTCAAGTACGAGAGCGGGAACCTCCTCATCGGCAAGGCCAAGGCCGACACCCCCGACAGCCTGGACACCACCTTCGAGCCCGACTACTACGTGGAGGAGATCAACCTGGTCATGCAGGAGCGCATGCCCCCCACCGCCACCTGCAAGCTCAAGAGCGGCTGGGCCAGCCTCTACGACACCACCGGCCCCGACCACAACGCCATCCTGGGCTGGCACGCCAACCACCCCGGCCTGCTCCTGCAGGTGGGCTACAGCGGCCACGGCGCCATGGAGAGCCCCGCCGTGGGCATCGGCCTGGCCGAGCTGGTCATGACCGGGGGCTACCGCAGCATCGATCTCGCGCCCCTGCGGTGGAGCCGGTTCCGGGAAGGGGATCTGGTGAAGGAGACGATCGTCATCTGACGGTATGATGGGGGTCCTGGGGGACCCTTGTTCGACAACATCCACATCGCCACGATCCTCGTCTCGTACGTGGCCATCCTGTTCGCCCTGAGCGTCCACGAGGCCGCCCACGCCGCGGCGGCCTACTACCTCGAGGACGACACGGCCGCCCGGCTGGGCCGCATGACCCTGAACCCGCTGGCCCACATCGACCCGCTGGGGACCCTCATCCTGCCGCTGCTGGGCATGATCTCGGGCATCCGGGTGCTGGGCTGGGCCAAGCCGGTGCCGGTGAACCCGGGCCGGCTCACCCGGAAGTACCCCATGCGGGTGGGGTACGCCATGGTCGCCGCCGCCGGGCCCGCCTCCAACATGGTCCAGTCCCTGGTGTTCCTGGTGATCCTGGCGGTCCTGATCCGCGTGGTGGGGCCCGAGAACCCCTCCATCCGCCTGAACTGGTTCTTCGCCTCCATGCAGATTCCCGTGGAGCGGTTCATGCAGGTGCCCGGCATGGGCACCGGCACGGCGCTGGCCATCACGCTCCTGGGGCGCCTGGTCTGGATCAACATCGGCCTGGCCATCTTCAACCTGCTGCCCTTCGGGCCCCTGGACGGCGCGGGCATCCTGCGCGGCTTCCTCCCCCACCACACGCTGCCCACCTTCGACCGCATCCAGCCCACCATCACCATCGTCCTCCTGGTGTGCTTCCTGGTGCTGCCGGTGGTGATCACGACGATCCTCAGTCCCTTCTTCTACGTCGCGGACGTCCTGTACATCACCCCCCTGGCCCGGCTCCTGCTCGGAGCCTGAGCCCCCACCGGAGCCCGAATGGAAGAGAAATTCATCACCAACGCCGAAGACGTGGAGGGCGAGTCCGCCACCTTCCTGGAGGCCTCGAGGCGCAGCCAGGCCATCTGGGAGGACCTCCCGAAGCACCCCTCCAAGTACCGGGTCCTCACCGGCGAGCGCCCCACGGGGCCGCTCCACATCGGGCACCTCTTCGGCACCCTGGCCAACCGGGTGCGCATCCAGGAGCTGGGCGCCACCACCTTCATCGTCATCGCCGACTACCAGGTGCTCACGGACCGGGACAGCGCCGAGAACGTGGGCGCCAACGTCCGCGAAGTGATCCTGGACTACCTGGCCTCGGGCCTGGACCCCGAGAACGGCCGCACCTTCTTCTTCAGCCACAGCCACATCCCCGAGCTGAACCAGCTGCTGCTGCCCTTCATGAACCTGGTCACCACCGCCGAGCTGGACCGCAACCCCACCGTCAAGGAGGAGATCAAGGCCGCGGGCCTCAAGCAGGTGAACGCCCTCATGTACACCTACCCCATCCACCAGGCCGCCGACATCCTCTTCTGCAAGGGCAACGTCGTGCCCGTGGGCCGGGACCAGCTGCCCCACCTGGAGCTCACCCGCAAGATCGCGCGGCGCTTCAACGACCGCTTCGCCGCGGACGCGCCGGTCTTCCCCATTCCCGACGCCCTCCTCTCCGACATCCCCCTGGTGCTGGGCACCGACGGCCAGAAGATGAGCAAGAGCCGCGGCAACACCATCATGCTCAAGATGACCGCGGAAGAGACCGCCAAGGTGATCAAGGGCGCCAAGACCGACGCCGACCGCAACATCGCCTACGACCCCCAGAACCGCCCGGAGGTGGCCAACCTCCTGCGCCTGATCTCCATCTGCACCGGCGAGGCCCCCGAGTCCATCGCGGCGGGCATCGGCGACGGCGGGGGCGGGAAGCTCAAGGGCGCCCTCACCGAGGCCCTCAACGCCCACCTGGCGCCCATGCGCGAGCGGCGCGCCCGCTACGCCAAGGACCCCTCCTACGTGCAGGACGTGCTGCGCCGCGGCATCGCCCGGGCCCGGGAGGAGGGCATCGCCACCCTGAAGCAGGTGCGCAAGGGCATGAACATGGACCACGGGCTGGACGGCTAGGCCGGCCAAGGGATGCGCGCCGGATTCCCGCTACCATGGCAGGGACTGGAGCGCCTGCCATGACACCGTCGGACATCCTCGCCGAGCTTGAACTCCCCTACGACGGCCTCCCCGAGGCCGCGCTCCTGGAGGCCATGGACCAGCCCGCGGCCGTCATCCCCGGCCTCCTGACGATCCTGGAGGAGGCCGCCGCCGACCCCATGGACTACATGGACGCCGCGGGTTCCAACGCCCACCTCTACGCCCTCTACCTCCTCGCCCAGTTCCGGGAGCCCCGGGCCCTGGCCCCGCTCATGGCCATGCTCCGCCTGCCTGCCGAACAGCAGGACGCCCTCCTGGGCGACCTGCTCACGGAAGGCGTGCCCTCCCTCCTCGCGTCGCTGTGCCTGGGAGCCCCCGAGGTGCTGGAGGCCGCCGCCGGCGACGTGGACCTGGACCCCTACGTGCGCGGCGCAGCCATGGACGCCCTCCTGGTGCAGTCCTTCCAGGGGCACCTGCCCGAGGAACGGCTCATGCGGAGCTTCGACGCCCTTCTCAGCGCCTTCGAGGCCCGGGGCCCCGCCGAGGATCCCACCGCCTGGGCCTTCCTCGTCATCGCCCTGGAGACCGCGGGCTTCGCCCCCTTCCTCCCGCGCCTCCAGGACGCCTGCGCCCGGGGGCGGGTGGACCGGGAACTGGTGGACGAAGGCGAGCTGGAGGAGGCGCTCACGAAGCACAACGCCCACCAGCGCCGCCGCTTCCTGCTGACCCACCACCTGGTCGAGGACGCCCTGCTCTCCCTGGAGGAACTCCACTGGCCCGGCGACGGCAACGCATTCGAGGACGAGCCCGTGGAGGACCTGCCCACCTTCGCGCCCGAGGCCCTGCAGTCGATCATCGCCCGCCAGGGCTACCCGCGCGACGCCGCGACCCCCGCGCTCAACGCCCCGTGCCCCTGCGGCAGCGGGAAGAAATACAAGCGCTGCTGCGGGAAGCCCTAATACCCCGTCAGCAGGGCCCTCTCCCAGTCCGGGCGCCCCCGGAGCGCCGCCAGCCTCGCCATGGGCGCCGCGTCGTATTCCACCTTCAGCAGCCGCGCCTCCCAGACGTCCCCGGCCGGCTCCAGCAGCGCGTACCGCGCCTCCGGGCTCCCGTTGACCACCGAGTGGCGGTAGGGTTCGTCCACGTGGAAGGCCTGCAGCCCCACGCTGCCGGGGTTCACGATGAGCTGCCCCCGCGCCGTTCGCGCCACCCGCGGCGTGTGGGAATGCCCGCAGGCGATGACCGGGGCCGCGACGGAGCCCAGCCTCCCTTCCACCTCCTCCGCCGTCGCCGGCCGGATCCCGCCGCCGTCCACGGTCTCCAGGAAGTACACCAGGTCCGACGCCGGGGTCCCGTGGCAGAGGAACACCGCCTCCCCCAGCCGCCCGGTGCCCGGCAGGCTCCGCAGCCAGGCGAACTCGGCCTCGCCCAGCCTGCCGTGGGCATAGGCGTCGGACGCGCCCATCGCCCCCCCTTCGAGCACCTGCCGCTCGTGGTTCCCCGCCAGGTGCAGCCACCCCGTCCCCATGAGGAACCGCGCCGTCTCCAGCGGCAACAGCGGCCCCGAAACGGAGTCCCCCAGGTTCACCACCCGGTCCACCCCGCGTCCTTCCAGGTCCCGGACCACCGCCTCGAGGGCCGGCAGGTTCCCATGGATGTCAGAAACCAGAGCGACGCGCATGGAAAAAGCTTAGCGGGTCCCGCCCCCGGTTGCCTCCGGATCCTCGCCCGCCCGCACTGCCAGGGCGCTTTTCCCGTTTGAATTTTCCTTGCGTTCCGCACCATGGCGGGTAAACTAGAACTTCCGAGTCGGTTCCTTAGCTCAGCTGGTTAGAGCATCTGACTCTTAATCAGAGGGTCCAGGGTTCGAGTCCCTGAGGGACCACCAGTCGGAACAGCACTTAGGCCCACCCACAAGGTGGGCCTTACTGTTGTATGACACCCAGGTGACACCCCATTGCGAAATTTACGGTCTTGGTTGGGTGTGGAAATGGGTGGACGGTAGGCTCATTCCGGACCCCCCCCCTACGACCTCCTGTTGAGCGCCTACCGTTCCCAAGTGTCTCCGCGCCGGATATGGTTGCGGTTGCGGCGGAGGGATCCAACCCTTCTCGGGTGGGATGGACATATTCCGACCTTGTCATCGCCCTCGCCTTGTAGCGGTTCTTCCTGTTCACGTCGACCTTCTTCTCCTTGCTCAATGCCGGGAGCTGGTAACCGGTCTGGATTCAATTCTGTCACACGACTCCTGACGCATCTGGTGAAAATAAAAATACTTGGGGGCATTGACTGACGTACAGAAAAACACGGAACTGGACCGCAAGGAGGTACCAATGCACGTGGCTGAAACGGTCAAGAACGCCCTCGCAGAGGAACTGCAAGCGGAAATCAGGGAGCTGATGGCAGAAGCTTCTCGACGCACTCAACAGGTCAAGTTGCGCGTGAACGATGTGGTGGCCCAGTACGGCTTCGCTCGATCCACCGTCTACAACCTAATGAAGGACGGCACTCTGCCCTACACGCAAGTGCGTGGCATGAGGTTGATTGCGCGTGAGGACGCCGATGCCCTGGCCCCTTCGAGGAGGCAAGCCTGATGTGTGAGGCCCCTTGCGCCACGAACGCCCACAACCTGAGGCATGTCTATAGCCTTCGCTCATTCGTCAAGCGCCTAATTGTTCGCATGGCTTGCCATCGGCTGATCCCGACCTGGCTCCCCGATTTCCTGATCCAGCGAGGGGGGCTTGTCCATGACTGAAGTCAGCCTCTACCAGATCAAGCCGAAGGACTTGGAGACTAGGCCGCCCTTCTCCGACTTGTTCCCGGTCAACCAGGTCGCGGTGGAAACCCTGGCCGAGTCCATGCGGGCCGATGGCTTCCTTAAGGTATACCCCATCGCCGTCTGGAATGGAGTTGTGGTGGACGGCCACACCCGCCTTGCCGCCGCCATAAAGGCCAACCTCATTGAAGTGGAGTGTGCCCACCTGGCCTTCGAGAGCGAGGACGAAGCCTTGACCTTTGCCATAGAGGCCCAAGTCAACCGCCGAAACCTCTCCGATGCTGAACTCTTCCGATGTATCGAAACGTTGGATGTACGTAGGACCAGGGCAGAAGGTCAGCCGAGGGAAGTGGGAAGATTCCAACCGATTGCGCCAGATGGCGCACACGGTGCAGCCCGCACGAGCTCGGCAACCGCCGAATTGCTGGGTATCTCCCCTCGCAAGGTCGAGAGGACCCGTACTGTTCTGGATCATGCAGCTGACGAGGTGAAGCAGGCGGTGCTCGCAGGCGAAAAGACCATCAACGCTGCCTACAACGAGACCCAGGCAGAGCGGACTCCCAGGCCGAAACCCAAGCCGAAATCCAAGCACGACAGCCGTGACGAACGTATCGCCGACCTGGAGGTTGAGGTCGCCGAACTCAAGGAACGGTTGGCCGAGATGGCAGACCTCCTCCAAGGTGCCCAGGCCGACAACGAGAGCATGGCCAGGATTCTGGATGCCGATGATCTTCGAGCGGCATATCAGATGGAAGTCCACCGAGCGAGCGAACTGGCCCGGGTCACCCAGTCCCGGAACAACGGGCTAATGGATGAGAACGCCGAACTCACGCGGCGACTCAAGTCCGCCTTGCGCAAGATCCAGCTCCTCACTAAGGCGGGCGCTCCCCCTTCGACCGAGGAAGAGGAGATCATCACCACCTTCGAGGAGGTCATGTGAACCCCTTTGAAGGGACCTTTCCGCCTCTGCGGGACTTCCAGGCCAATGCCCATGAGGCCCTGCGGCAGGCGGCCCGCGAGGGCCAAAGGCGGATCATGGTCATGGCTCCCACCGGAGCCGGCAAAACCATCCTGGCCATGAACGTCATCAACGAGACCATGAAGAAGGGCCGCCGGGCTATCTTCGTCTGCGACCGGAAGACCCTCATCGCCCAAACCTCCAACGTGGCCAGGGACCTGGGCCTGGGGAACCACGGAATCATCCAGGCCAATAACCCTATGATGGACCTGTCCCGCAAATTCCAGATCGCCTCCTGCCAGACCCTTATGCGTCGCGGCTGGCCAGAAACCGACGTCCTGGTCATCGATGAGGCTCACACCCAGTACAAGACCTGGGTGGACTATGTGATGAGCCCGGAATGCACCGCCATGGTGATCGGTCTCAGCGCCACCCCCTTCTCCAAGGGGCTGGGCGGGATATTCACCAAGCTCATCAACGCCGCCACTCTCCACGACTTGACCAAGCAGGGGATCCTGGTCCCCATGCGGATCTTCTCCTGCCGCAAGCCGGACATGACCGGGGCGGAGACATCTGGCGGAGAATGGACGGACCGCGCTGCCGAGGAGCGCGAACTGGTCATCGTCGGAGATGTGATCTCCGAGTGGCAGCGCTTGGCGCGCGGGCTCAAGACCATCATCTTCGGCGCTACCATCCGCCACTGCACGGAGATGACCCGCCAATTCAATGAAGTTGGGATCGCCGCGGCTACCTTCTGCGCCGATACCCCGGACGAGGAGCGCGCCCAGCTCCTGGCGAACTTCTCTTGCGGGGCCCTCCAGGTTCTCGTCAGCGTGGAGGCCCTGGCCAAGGGTTTCGATCAGAAGGACGTCGCGTGCATCTGCGACTGTCGGCCCCTCCGCAAGAGCCTCTCCACCGCGATCCAGATGTGGGGACGCGGCCTCCGCTCCAGCCCGGAGACCGGCAAGGCTGAGTGCTTGCTGCTGGACTTTAGCGGCAACATCATTAGATTCGCCGATGACTATAGCCGGGTCTATTTCGAAGGCTTGGAAAAGCTGGACGCTGGCGAAAAGCTGGACCTTGAAATCAGGAAGGACAAGGAACGCGAACCCAGGGCCTGCCCGAAATGCGGATACACTCCCGTGGGCAGGCGTTGCGTGGGTTGTGGCTTCGAGTCAGTGCCCAAGTCCCTTGTGGAACACCTCCCCGGCGAAATGCATGAAATCAAACTGAACGGGAAGACGCTGGCACATGACCAGACGGACCTATACGCCCAGTTGGCGACCTACGTTAAAGCCAACACTGCCCCGGAGAAGCAGCGCAAGCGGGTTTGCGCCCTGTTCAAGGACATCACTGGCACCTGGCCTCCGCGGGAATTCCAGGTTGAAACCGCGCCGATCGTGAATCCCTCGCGGAACACTCTGAACAAGATCCGAAGCCTGAACATTGCCTTCGCGCATCGGAGGGTGTCATGAGGGATGAGAAAACGACGGATGCTGCCCGGGGATGCTGGAAGGAAATACTCACCTTGCTTGGCGTGGATCCCAGGTACCTTGAAGACAGGCACCAGGGTTGTCCCTTCTGCGGCGGGAAGGACCGGTATCGGTTCGACGACAAAAACGGGAGCGGCAGTTATTTCTGTTCCGGCTGCGGGGCAGGTAAGGGAATAGATTTCGTGATGAATCTTCGTTCCTGGGGATTCGCCAGGGCTGCTTGTGAAGTGGATTCCCTCCTCGGTCGCGTTCGTGCAGATGAATCGAAGCCGGAACGTTCGACGAAGGACAAGGCGAAGGCCCTACGTCGACTCCTGGAACACGCAGATCGTGTCGTTCCGGGTTCAGTCTCATGGGAATACTTGAACCAGCGTTGCGGCCATCCAGGCTGCATCCTGGGTGATCTACGCCACCATGCCGGGCTCAAACACAGTGTGAGTGGGCTGACCTTCCCTGCGCTATTGGCAATATTGCGCTATGCCAACGGGGTCGGTGCTAGTGTCCATCGAACATTTTTGAATCGGGACGGCACCAAGGCCCCGGTTGACCCCGTGCGCATGATGATGCCATCCCCTCTGCCCCTGGCTGGTTCGGCCATAAGGCTGGGGATGTGTGCGGAACGTCTTGGAATTGCCGAAGGTCTGGAAACTGCCATCTGTGCTGGGAAGTTGTTCAATCTGCCGGTCTGGTCTGCCATCAGCGCCAATACCCTCTTGGACTGGCAACCTCCGGAGGGTGTCCGGTCGGTAGTAATCTTCGGCGACAACGACCTTTCCATGACCGGCCAAGCTGCGGCATTCGACCTTGGGAAAAAGCTCCGCATCAAAGGCATCGACGTTGAAGTTCAGATTCCCCCTTCACCTGAATCCGACTGGGCGGACGTGTGGTCAACCCAACAACATCCAGGAGCAGTGTAATGGGCGGATATTCGAAACTCTTCTCTTCCATCGTTACCTCCTCGGTATGGTGCGAGGACAACGCTACCCGCATTGTATGGATAGCCATGCTCGCATCTTGTGATGCCCACGGCGTTGTCGATGGTTCGATCCCCGGATTTGCCAACCTAGCCCGAGTCACTCTCCCCGAGATGCGCCAAGCAATTGATCGACTTTCATCCACTGACCCTGACAGCCGCACTCCAGACAATGAGGGGCGGCGGATTGAAGCTTTCAACGGTGGCTGGAGGATCTTGAACTATGAGATTTACCGCAATCGGCTGCAAGAGAAGGCTGGGAGCAAGGCAAGAGCCATGCGGGAGTCCCGAGAGAGGAAAGGTAACGCGTTACCTTCAGGAGTAATGCGTTACTCGGATGGGCAACAAGTTACGATACCTGCTTCTGCTTCTGCTTCTGCCTACCAGGGGGAACCTATAACTGGAACACAGATAGCTGAACAGGAACTTGACTGGGCTGGTCCCATTCCGATGGAGGAGGACAGCGATGAAAATTGATCTGCAGGTTCCAGGAAAAGCAAAGCAGTTCAATGCGATTCAGGGCATTAAGGCTGGCCTGCCCTTCGTCCTTTCGTGCAAGAAGCGTAGTAGGGCATATTACATCGCCCTCAAGGTAGGCCTTGAGGTGATTTCATGAAGTTCTGCAAAACCCTGATTGAGCATGCAGGACCCGTCTTAAACAATCCACACTTGCCGGGGTGGACCGGCCTAAGGAGCTAATGATGGTCAGCAAAATAATGACTTCTACTGGCAAACGCCTCCCACCCAACGCTGGGAAGGGTCGGAAGAAGGGTGTTCCCAATCGAGTCACTGGCACCGTGAAGAAGGCCATCGAGGACGCCTTCATCGAACTTGGCGGCAAGGCATGGCTGGTCAAGCTGGGTGAGACCGACCCGCGCACATTTGCGACCTTGTTGAACAAGCTTGTGCCTGCAGACATCCACGCGGAGGAGAAGGGCAAGGTTATGACTCTTGAGGATCTCGTCTGCGGGACTACCGACGAACGGATTCGGTGATGTTTGAGTCGGTTTGGGCGGCAGGTCAGGTTGACTTCAGTTGAGGGTCAGGGTGCCAACGGCGATGGTGACCGGTAGGGCGGGCGGGCCCGACTTGCCCATGAGGTTGCCCATGCCGCTGTCCTTGAGATATACGCTTCCGGCGGAGGCCCCAGGCACCAGGGTGAGGGCGATCTTCGCGATGATTCCGCCCCCCAGGTTGGGTACGACGGCCCCAGTGGCGTGGCCTTTGCCTGCGACGATTCCCTGGAGCCGGGCTCCCGCCACCCAGCCTTGGGCGAATTGCAGGCCGATGTCCACTTGGTTGAAGCGGTCGCCGTTGGTCACCACTGGTGTCGTGACCCAAGCTACCTTGGTGGTGTCAGCATCGAAGGCGATCCGTAGCGACGTGGAGGGGGTAACTGCGCGGATGGCGTCGGCAATGGCAGACTGTGGGAGATGGCCACACTGATTCTTGACACTGAGGGTGAACCGGACCACTACCGAAGACTCAATCGATGAGAGTGGCCCAGGCTTTTCTTCCCCGGGTGGAAGTTGCGCCTGATCCATTGCGCAGTCGATGCCGGATTGAATTTGAAGTAGCCAAGAGGGCTGGCCTTCTCTTCTGGTGAGCCGCCTCCACGCCGCCCCAGGTGGGCTTCAAGCCTCAGGACCGCTTGGGCTGGGCTAGTGCTTTCTCGTGGACCTTCAAACCCATGCTGGAGTCAGCTGCAATATTGCATTCGGGCGATGCGGTTGTCCTGCTTGCCAGTCCAAGCCCGACCGGCTCCTGCCGAACCGGGCCATGACTTCCAGTTCTGAGGACCACGTGGGTTGGCCATGGTCTCCATAGAGGTGGTCTCCTCGGGTTTTGGGAGGTGCCCTCTCGGATGAGGGGTTGAAGGTCTGCGCCACTTGGCTTTTGGAGTGCGGCCCTGCATCACGACCTGTAACTGCACCGGGTTCGGAGTCGAGGCCTGCCCCTTTCCAAGCTTTTCGAAGGCTGAGCGGTGTCGAAGATCCAGGTTCATGGACGGGGGCACCTAGAATCCTAAGTTCTCCGCCATTTCCTTGAACTCATCTTCGGTAAGACCAGGGTGCGCCTTCATGCAGGCCTCCATCGCTTCCTGATTGCGATACTGCTTCGCCTCCTTCTGCTGGAAGGTGGGCGTCTCGCTGGGCTTCTCGAGATCCTTGGCCATGAATCTATCCATCCATATCATTCAATGCGGTGCCAAGTGGTTGCCTGTCGGGGCCACTTTGCCTTGGGAGAACGCCCTTGCATCGCGACTTAGAACTGAACCGGGTTCGGAACCGAGGCCTGCCCCTTCCCGAACCTCGCGGAGGCTGATTCCATGGCGCACAGCTGCTCCTGCAAATCCTTCACGATGGAGGCGTCCGGTCCATACTTCGCTGTCTGCCGCTCCAGCAGGCCGCGCAGAAATTCGATCTGTGAGGGCATTGATCCTCCCCTGGAACTCATGGTTGAAGATGACATCTGTGTCTTGCCCGGCATCTCCTCCAGCCAGGACTCGGCCTGCTTGGGGTTTACTGCCCCGTATTTCTTTGCTGTGCCGGAGGGGTCGGGGACGGTGCGTTCGACGGAGGAGTAGAAGGTTGGGGCTAACTGGAAGAGAGTCTGTCCGGTGGCATGGAGTTGTCGGATTTGCGCCTTCTAGATCTCCTTCTTCGGGATCTTGGCCTTGAGGTAGTCCAGGAGCCGTCCTGGGCATGCAGTAGGGTCCGCTGGCCCACCTCGCCTTCGGTTTTGGAAGGAGTCAGTAAGGGCTTGTTGCAGGCAGCCTTAGAATCCATGGAACCTCACCATCTCGTCATACTCCTCTGGTGTAAGACCAGGATGCACCCTCAGGCCGGTCTCCTTCGCATCCGATAACCATTTCTGAAACTGGTCGATTCTCCTGCTGCTGACCGCTGCCACATCGCCAGGTTTCCCTGTTGAATCATCTGTGGTCATTTGATATCCGTCTTTCGTATGGGGGCCTTGGCAGCCACTGTGGCGCGGGACTCGGGTTTGTACGGAGGGATGAACCGTTTCAAACATTCCTTCGGTCCGAGTTTGTCTTTCAGCTACTCAATGCCCTTGATGACCTCGCATGGGTTCGGGCCAGGGCCACGCCATTCGATAGTCTGCGCGAAGTTGAGGAGCCTACCCAGGGTACGGACGCAGTTTATGGCGGTGGGGACAAGGGTCTTCTCTTCGGTGCCCTTCTCGCAAATCGTGCGGTAGAGGTCCTTCACCTGCTCGAGCTTGATGTCGTTGACGAGCCGGGTGCCGATGGCGGGGAGTATGTGCCGGGTCATCCAGCTGGTGAAGTCGGCCTTCGCCTTCTTCGTGCGGGAGGTGTATTCCAGGTCGAGGACGAACTTCTCGTAAAGGTCCTGGATGGACTTGGGGCTGCGCTCTTTGCGGACGATGGAGCGAATGTCCTTGCCTTCACGGAACAGCTTGCGGAGCCGCTGGGCCTCGTATCGGGCAGCGTCCAGGCTCATCACCTCGAGTTCGTCGCCCTTCTTCGGCTTGCAATACTGGCCGAGGTTGACCCAGGTCTGCTTCTTGTCCCGGGTCCCAACGTAGTAGAAGCTCTTGAACCCGGCGGGGGTGATCAGCAGGCAGAGACCAGGGACCTGCCGATCCCACAGCTTCTGGCTCTTGCCGTTGCCCTTGGCCCGGTCGCAGAACGTGGGGGTGAGGCTGAACTCTGAACGCTTCATGGTTAGTCCCTCCCAGTAGCGGAAATGACCAAAATTTCAACAGTGGTTGCCTCGTGAAGTGGCATTCCACTGGAGAAGGCCAAGCTCGGCACGTAAGCACTCATCGCGTCCTCCATTTCAGGTTGATTCCTGCGCATGGGACCTTGTGGTCCTGGGCACCGTGCCATCTTGGTCGGTTGCCGCGCCCACGATGGGCGACTCCTCATGCAACCCTCATCATACACTTTTCTTGGAAAGCAAGGGAATCTCGGTTTCGTCGATGTTAAGTAATTAGCAGTTCCCAGCCTTCATTGGAGCTGTCTCCCACGCAGTCCATGGGGTCCTCCAGTCCAAGGAGGGGTTGGGCCTCTGAAATGAGGCACTGAGCGGGTCAAGATCCCCATCCTGGGCGAAGTTGCAGGAGATGCCCATGGCGTTGGGGACGAGGCCTGGGGACCCCCCGCGTCCAAGAGAACGTGGCCCTCGCCCCGGGCCTAATGCCGCTCCGGCCTGGCTCTCCGCTTTCCGATCCACTGACCAAGTCCGGTGGTGGCGTAAGCCCAGCGCCGCCCTGCTCCAGGGGCTCCGTAAGACCGTACACGACACGAAGATCCCCGCGCCGGTGTTCGGGCGCCCGTGGATGACCTTCTTTATTGCATCGATGTTATGGGGTTTCAAAAGGCTGGCCTCATTGATCCGCGAGTCCGTGGCATAGCTCTGGGGGAAGACCATGCCGTATTTGGCGGTCGTGAACCCATCCGGGAGCCGCTTGATCTCGGGTCGCCCAATGATTGAGAGAGGGCGCCTTGCCCTTGGGATGGTGATTCAGGCCGTCATCGAGTCTAGCGATAAGTTGAAGATCCGGAATTGCTCTGCAGCATGAAGGTGACCCTCAAGGTGGCGACGCCATCCTGATCCCCCTCAAGATTGCCGGAGCCTAAGTTTCCCTGGAGAACCAGTACGACCTCGATAGAATTGAATATTCAATAACAAATCGAGGGCCCACATGCCTACAAAGCCTACCGCCTCAAGGAGGGTTTCTGCGAAAGTGCTAAACACGATCAAGCGCTCGCATCTTCTGCAGGCCCTTCAAGATTTCCAGAACGGCAAACCCCACGAATTTGTGGCTTCGATCGGCTACGACCTCATCCATGAAGGTGCAACATTCCCTCCCAAGGCAATTCTCGGCCTTGCTGGACAGTACGCGCTAGGCCGAGTGCTCCAACCCGAGGACTTTTCAGGAGGAGAAGGCAGCACTTGTTTTCGAATTCTCCGCAAGGAAGGGTTCACCGTCATTCCCAAGACTGCACCTTTGGCTGAATTCGTTATTGGTAAGACATACAACCGTAAGAAGGATATTCATAAAAAATTCAATGGGCAGGAACAGGGTGGGATCTCTACCCCTGCAGAATGGCCTTATATTTTTCTTTTCACGGGTGATTCAGGAAATCAATTTGGCTACCTTGATCATTGGAATGAAGATCAGTCCGTGTTCACCCTCGCAGGTGAGGGGCAAGAAGGTGACATGGAAATGCAAGGGGGTAATCTTGCCATCCTTGAGCATTCGAAAAACAGCAAAGAACTTCATCTTTTCAAGGCCCTAGGAAAGTACAGGCCGGTGGAGTATATGGGTCGATTCCATTACCAAACGGACCACCTCACCCGAGGAATGGACAAGACAGGCAATGAAAGAAATGTGATTCAATTTGACCTTATCCCCTGGGTTGAGTTTCGTCCAACAGCAGACGCAGCCGAATTGGAAAGTGAGACGGATAAAATCCGAGGGCGTTCCTGGGCAAGCCCACCCAAGGGGCAGAAAAGGCCTGGCCGGCGATCAGCTTCTGAAGGGATGGTTATTGAGCGAGATCCTGGAGTTCGCGCATATATCTTGGACCTCGCGAAGGGGCAATGCGAAGCTTGTGGAAAGGAGGGGCCTTTCAAAGACAAAAGGGGCCGCATCTATTTAGAGGTTCATCATGTATGCCAACTCGCGTATGATGGCTCCGACACTCCCGAAAATGCCGTGGCACTTTGCCCAAACTGTCACCGGCAGTTTCACCATGGTGCCTCGGCAAATCAGCTAATCCAGAATATCTATCAACAAGTGGCTCGCCTAACTCCTGAAACTCCGCAAATTAAGGACGATACAGATTAAGGTAGCCCTCAACTTCCTCGAAGATGGAGTCGCACAATGCTCCTGCACTCGTGGCCCCGCAACTCAACCTTTCTTCCTCCCCAAGCCGGCCATTTTAGGACTCAGCCCCGAACCTCAAACTGATTGATTGGCTCTTCGCTGGGCCTCATTACGATAGATCCCTAATCCCCCCACCCTCAGTTGGATATTTCTGGAAAGTGCATCGGCCATGGCTTGGTTATTTTTAATCGGATCACGAGCTGTCAGCGAGGCCCGGTCCGATTCTGATTGGGATTTCGTCAGGATCGGCGATGATGCCCTTCCAATGAGAGATCACGTTCCTGCGGGCGTGCCAGAGCGGTTGATCAATGTCGTTGACTTCGACGAGGCCACGTTTGCTCAGCTCTATGAGAACGGCAGCCTCTTTCTGCACCACGTTTTCCGGGACGGAATTCGGTTGTCCGGACCAGCCGACTCTTGGGAGCGGCTGCGAAAGGGATTCGAAGTACAGCGGGTGTTTCAGATTGAACTGGAACAGATCCGGGGGCGGCTGGCGGTGATGGACCGGGTTGAAATTTTCGGAAGGACTTTCCTGATGCCCTTAGTCCACGCCCACACGGAGCTCAAGAACCTGGCGATCTTTACCCTGGCCCACCATGGCATCTACGAATTCAACAAACATCGGTGCTTACCTCGGTTGGCTCAACATCTTGGGATTCCACTGATGGTTCAAGACCTCTCCGCTTTTTACAACTATTCTGTCCGGGAACTGGATGTGGACTTGCCCTTCAGCCCGGCGGACGAACCCACGTGCTCAGCGGTCCTACACAACGCCTATCGAATGGCACAGGAGGCTTGCAATGCTTGTCGATAAATCCATGCTTCCAGTTCTAGCGGCCCTATTTCGTGACTATGTCGGTTCTGACGACCCCATGACCTTCATGAGGAAAAACCGCAAACAAATTCAGCAGCACGTGGACACCATCACGGAACAGGTCACCCTACATTTCACAGAGGAGCGCCCCAGAAATTCGATGGGGGCGCGGCAGCTGCTGAGTGGCATTGATCGCAAAGCACTCGCCCATGAGGATGGAATGGTGATCCGATGCCTGGTTGAGGTATTACGTGAGTATGAAGTGTTCTTGGATAAGCGCTATGTGGATACGGCCCAAGTGCTCAACTCCGTCTTCATCGGGAACCTGCGTGATCTATGCCTGAAGCTGGCCTTCCACAGTATCTTTGCAGGATCGCAGGAATCCAAACAATTGGCGGAGATCCTTGGGAGGATCGGTTCATGAGCGACCAGGAACAATCTACCGTTCTTCTCAAGTCCTGGGAATGCATGCAGAACCTTGCGAAGAGCAATGGCGAATCCGCCTGGAAGGTCAAGACCTGGGCCATCTCCGTATGGTCCGCCATGACCGCCTATGCCTATACCTCCCATGCCAAGGAAGTCATCATTGTTGCAATTGTGCTGGTGGTGACCTGCCTACTCGTGGAAGTGTCGATCCGACAGGTCCAGTACAAATTCATCGAGAAGTCCCTTGAGATCGAAAAATGTGTGAACGAAATCCTCGTAGGCGAGATTCCGAGGCTTCCCGCCACCGGCATATCTACCAACATTCAGACTCCCGGCATGTCGGACTTTTTCAAAATGTTCGATCTGCGCCGCTGGATTATTTGGTTGCCAACTTTGATCCTGGTGATGTTTTCATTGATTGCATATCGGCTGCTGCCCTAGTGGCTGGGGCCCAATGGGGGTTCATGTTACAGCTGGAGCTGCAAGTGACTAAATAATTAATTATATGCGACATTATTGCCGGTTTGCCGAGGACAGAATGAAGGATTTGAAACGTATCTCTTCTTTATAGAAGTTGTAAGCTTGATAAATTGCTAAAATCGCTGATGAAATCACTATGACAGCCAGTCTTCCGCAATGGATGATGGTTGGTGCAAGAAGAACAGTTGCAGTGACAGCGAGATTTACAACGGCCCAAAAAAGGCCAATAATAATAAAATCAACAATAGAAATATACTGGTCCCATGATTTAATGCTTTCTGGAAGACTTTCACCCTTGGGAAGCAATATTTCCTTTCCCGATTTTCCAACAAATAGAAGAACCGATAACGGAATTGCTGTTATATATTTAGCTAGTTCTTTTTCGCTTACAAGAATCCATCCTATAGCTCTGAATTTGAGATAGCCCATAAAGAGTAATGCGGTGCAAGTAGCAATTATTAGAAATTCAAATGATATAAATATACCAAATATAATGAGTATGATTCTGTTTGTAATTGCTTTACTGGTCATTATGGATGCTCCATATGCCGTTCTTGCTCAATCCGCTTAAACAAGGCCAAGGCTGTACCAAAGATTACGTCAGGTTCTGCGTCGGTTCTCATTTTGAAACCGTGAACCGTATCAGAAGTATGAACCGGAACAACCTGTTCCCCTTCCATGCCAGTGACTGTACCGTGGCCATAACCATCTGCTGCCATAATGATTGAGGCATCGGTCAAAGACGCTGAAAAACCCGTAGCGATTAAACCATCTAGAGCTTCATTTATAATCGCTTCAACCATTAAATGTAAATCAGAATTAATTCCATTCTCTTTGCCGTTTTCATTTATGTTTAGGGAAGACGAATTCCTATTTATCAAATAGTCTCGAAGCGGTTTCCAAAGAATACCAAATAGCGGATTCGGTGGATATACTTTTGATTTTATTGAAATGATTTTGTCCAATGCTTTAATTTTAATGTAAAATTGCCGAAGGTCATTAATGAATTCTAGCTCGATCGAATTTAATATTTCATTTGTTGTTGCTTGATAAATTTGAGGGAATATTCTGAAAAACTTTGTTCTTTCAATTTGATTTGGAACATGCAGAAAGGCAATACCTGCAAATTTAGGAATATATACGAATGGACTTGAAGCAGAAAGTAGATTCTTTTCATTTTTGTTTTCTTCTGCCTTTTCAGCTTCATTTACAACGCTAAGATCTGCTTCAGGTCTGTATTTTGCCAGTCTGCCATAAAAGTAAGCAATTCCTTCGGTTGATAAAAAGGATTGCCCATCCAGGATTGTCCACTTTGCCTGGCCCAAGGTCAGGATCGCTGGGTTTTCAATGGCCATTGCAACTTGCTCAGCCCGGGCGTTGCCTGCCTTAAGGACTCTAGCGAGACAAAACGTGCCAAATCGTGGCATTTCGTACCCCCTTCGTCTGATCAATAATTGTCAACCGAACTTTTGTCGTTTCTTAATGCTACACACAGCTCGTTCAATCACCCCAAATTTTCCCCGAACGGTCGAAATTGAGGGTTGAACGGTGCTTTTGGGAGCGGGCGATATTCATCTCACTCACGGCTGCCCAGGGTGCCTGTTCGCAGCGGATGCACGGATGGAATCGACAATAGTGGTTGGAGCGAGGTGGCCGTAATCCTTGCTCACCATCCGGGTTAGGCTTTCTTTGATTCCTTGGTGATGACCTTCTCACCGGTTTTTGGGTGCTTCCCTGCCAACGCTGCAGAGAGCCAGTCAGCTGTGGATTGACTGGCTTCAGCCAGGATGCCTCTGGCGCTCATGTGGGTGTAGGTTCCCGTGACACCCGGAAGCTTGTGCCCCAGCAGAGTGTCGAACACCTGGGGAGGGTATCCCAACTCTGCGCATGTAGAGTTGAAGGTGCGGCGGAGATCGTGGATCACGCAGTCGGCTACGAACTCCTTCTTATCGCCCTTGCCTTGCCACTCTCCAAGGGCAGCCCGTTGCACTACCTTTGCCCATGCGCTTTTTGGACTGGACAGGGGACCGGTGGTGGGACCCTTGGTTTCCTTTTTGCTGGCGCCATCCTTGTCTTTTAGCTTCAATCGACGAAAGTATCCGGGGAAGACGAAGCTCGAAAGCTTGTCTTTGCCCCTGCGGTTCAGGATCTCCTTGAGGTGGGAGTTGAGCGGCAGTTCCTTCTTCCCGGCCTTCTTGCTCGTCTTGTGGACTTTGAAGGTCATGGTGCCGCCATCCATGTCGATGTCCTCCCATCGGAGGTTCAGGGCTTCGGCCTTGCGCAGCCCGCTAAGGAGGAGGAACCGGAAGACATCACCAATGAGGGTGTCCAGTTTCTTCTCGTCCTCCATGCCAGCCAGGGCATCACCCAGGGCCGCGAGTTCCTTTTCATCCAAGGTGCGGTCCCTGGCTACTTCAGTCGGCTTCTCGAAGCGGATCACAGGATTGCTGCCGCTCGGCCTCCAGCCCTCACGCTCCGCGATGTTCATAAGCCTGCCCATCATAGTTACTGCCCGGTTCGCCGTTACCGTATGCCCCTCTGCAGCGATGGATTTGTGGATGCGCTTCACGTCGGCAAGCCCAAGGTCGGGAACAAGCCGGGATTCCAGGCCTGGGATCGCCTTGCCCATTTTCTTGAGCAGGGACTCGAAGCAGACCTGGGTATGCTCTCGCAGCTTCGGCTTCTCCTCGTCCCGCCAGACATCCACGAGCGCCTGGAAGGTCTTCTGATTTCGCTTATCCTTCAGGTCGGCCTTTGCGTCCTTGCCGTCCTCATGGAGTTTGCGGAGTCGCCGGGCCTCCTCCCGTGCATTGCTTACCTTCCAGGCTGGGAAGGTGCCAATAGTGCCCTGGACCTTCGTCTTGTCGGCCCTGGTGAATTGAAAGATAAAGCTCTTGGCTCCGCTGGGAGTGACCCGTAGTCCGAATCCGGCAGTTGTGATGTCCCACACCCGCAGCACCCCGCTGCCGGGCTTAAACCGCTCGACCATGCTGTCAGTGATCTTCTTCTTCAAGAGTCCCCCTGTATGACACCATGGTGACACTCTACCGCCGAATCCTCAGCTGTCCATCTGTTTCTTGGATTGTGTTAACTATCAAATTACACTGTCATTTGGGACATGACACTGGATGCCTGTGGACACTCTTAACCGTAGTTCCCTCTATCTCTTAATCAGAGGGTCCAGGGTTCGAGTCCCTGAGGGACCACCAGTCGGAACAGCACTTAGGCCCACCCACAAGGTGGGCCTTACTGTTGTTGCCCTGCTCCTGTCCCGATCGGGAACACCGCCGCCTTCTTCAGTTCGTCAAGGAAGCTCGCTTCCACCCAGTAGATGGCCATCCTTCCGTTCTCGCCCGGACGGCGGTCCAGGTCCTGCAGGCGCCGGAGGGTGATCTTCTCGCCCCGGGCGAACGACTCCTTCCCGCCCCGGGCCGAGGCGAAGAAGAGGTACGTGCCATCCTGGCTGAGGCTGGCGCTTTCCTCGCCGTTCCCGGGGTGATTGATCATCGGGCCCAGATTCCGGGGCAGGCTCCACTGGTCCTTGGCGTTGCGGAAGAGCACATAGTAGTCCAGACCCCCCACGGAATCCTGGAGGCCCATCGCAGCCACGATCATCAGACTCTCGTCCGGCGCGATGAAAGGATTGAAGCGGGCCTTGCCGACCTGGACACGGTCCGGCAACCTTTCTGCGGCCTCGAGGCCACCGCCCCTCCGGCGAGCCCGCCAGATGCTTCCCCTGCCGTCCGCTCCATCCCGGCAGAAGTACAAGGTGCCCTCGCGGGTGGCGGTGGGGAAGAAGCTGCCATCGGGACCGTTGATGTCGGACCCGAGGCGCCGGGGCGCTCCCCACCCTGCGGGTCCGCGCTCCATCACCCAGATCCCCATGGGGGCGGGCGCCTGGGCCTCCGGATCCTCCGGGCGGTCCGACACGAACCAGAATCGCTTGCCGTCCGGACTGATGTGCGGCTCCAGGGTCTTCCACCGTGGATCGGCTGCGAACTCAGGCACTTCGGGTGCGGTCCATCCGGAGGCCGTCCGCCGGACCTCCACGATGGCGCTGTGGACGAAACCCTCGGACGAGACCCGGAAATAGGCTTCATTTCCGTCGGGAGAGAAGGTGATGTCCCGGGTCGTCATCCCTGTGTTCACGAGGCCGGGCGCGAACAGTTTTGGCGTCCTTCCCGGAGCGGGCTGGTTCAGGTAGGGAGCATGGCCGGGCTGGCCCGCATCGGAAACGTGGGAGAACGCTAAGGCCAAGACGTTCAGAAGGACGCAAGCCCATGCCCGCAGCCCTCGATCGAAACGGAAATTGAAGGACATCATCCCTCCTGACAGGCCGTTCCCGGTTGTTCAGACCCGACTATAGCGGCTCTTCGCGCAAGCGTGCGGCTGTCCTGCCGACCTTCGTCCAGGGGGTGCCTTCTTGGACGACCCGGTTGACGGCCATTCTCCGCGACCCATCTCCCCGGGGAGGCCGGCCCGGCGCCTTCACGCCTTTCCGCACGACCCCAGGTTGTATCGCAATTCCTCTATCCCGAAAGGCTTAGCCATAAGCGTGACCTGGTCGTAGGCGGCGACGAGATCCAGCGCGTCCTGGTCGGTCCGCCCCGTGGCGAGCAGCACCGGAATCCCCGGGCAGAGGGCGCGCAGGCGGGGCAGGGTTCCGGCCCCGCCCAGGCCGGGCATGTTCATGTCGAGGATCACCACGTCGGGCCGGTAGCCCTCGCCGAGCCGGGCCAGGGCCTCCTCCCCGCAGGCGGCCGCGGTGAACGTGTGGCCCAGGTACTCCAGGACATTCTGGAGGGTGCTCATCATGAATTCGTCGTCTTCCACCAGGAGCACGTCCAGGACCGGACCGGCGGCCGCCGCGCGGGGTTCCGCCCCGTCCACCGGGGCCGAGGCCGCCGGGGCGCAGGCCGGGAAGGTCATCCTCACCCGGGTGCCCCTGCCGGGTTCGCTCTGGAGTTCCAGTTGGCCGTGGTGGGCCTTGACCGTGCTGTAGACCATGGACAGGCCCAGGCCGGTGCCCTTGCCCACGCCCTTCGTGGTGAAGAAGGGATCCAGGGCGCGGTCCAGCACCTCGCGGGTCATCCCGCTCCCGTTGTCCTCCACCACGGCCTCGATCCTCTGCTCAGGCAGGTTCCGGGTCCGAAGCACCAGGGTGCCGTTCTCCGGCATGGCGTCCATGGCGTTGATACACAGGTTCATGAACACCTGGGCGAAGGAGCCGGCGTCGCCCTTCATGGGCCGCAGCGCCGGATCCAGGTCCAGCTCGAAGCGCACCTTCACCAGGGTCGTGCGCTCCAGCAGCTTGATCTCCTCGCGCACCACGTCGTTCAGGTTCAGCAGGCGGTTCTCCACCACGCCCGCCCGGGCGAAGCTCAGCAGCCCCTTGACCACGTTGGTGCCCCGCTCCGCCGCCTTGACGATGGTCTCGAAGGCCCGGTGCGTGGCGCTGTCCGCTTCATGGACTTCCAGGTTCACCGAGGCCAGGGTCAGGATGGCGCCCAGCACGTTGTTCATGTCGTGGGCGACGCCCCCGGCCAGGAAGCCGAGACTTTCCATCTTCTGGGACTGCACAAGCTGGCTGTGGGAGGCCTGCAGTTCCGCGGTGCGCTCCTTCACCCGCTCTTCCAGGGTGGCCTTGGCTTCCGTCAGCTCCCGGGTGCGCTCCTCCACGCGCTCCTCGAGGTGGGCGTTCCGCCGGGCCAGCGCCCAGGTCCTCCACCGGGCATAGGCGATGGCGCCCGCCACCACGCCGAGGCCCGCCAGCACCCGGAACGTCCAGGACCCCCACCAGGGGGGGAGCACCCGGAAGCGGATGGGCGTTGAATACACCCACGGCCCGCCGCCGGCCTGGCTGCGGACCTGGAAGGCATAGAGGCCGGGGGCCAAACCCGTGTACCTCGCCTCCCGGCCTTTGGCCGCATGCCATTCCGGCTCCAGCCCCTCGAGCCGGGCCCCCAGATGGAGGTCGTCCTGGTGGTGGATGCTGAGGGCGGCGAAACGGGCCTCGAACGTGTTGCTCCGGAAGGGCACGTCGAGGGGCTTGTCCGGGACCTCATGGAAGGACGCCTGGCCCAGGGTGAAGGCATAGGTCCGCAGCACGGGCGGGGGCGGAAGGCCATCGTAGGCCCGCGCCACGAAACGTGCGATGCCGTCGACGGTCCCGATCCACACGTCGCCGTTGGGGTCCGGGAGGAAGGCCATGTTGTTGGTGCCGTCGCTGACGAGTCCGTCGCGGTAGGTGAACACCTCCACGCCTCCACCGGCATGCACGAGGTGCACGCCCGCGCCGGAGCCGACCCACAGGTTGCCGTGGACATCCTCACCCAGGAGGAAGATCGTCAGGGCCGGATCGATCTCCGCGTCGAAATGCTTCAGGATGCGGAACCGCCCCTTGTCGTAGCGGGCCCGCGCCACCCCGAGGTTGCTGGAGTAGGCCAGGAGCAGGTCGCCGTTGCGAAGGGACCGCGTGAAGTCCAGGGCGTCCTCGCGCAGGCCGTCCTGGCGGGTGAAGCGGCGCCATCGGCCGCCTTCGCGGAGGGCCAGGCCATGTTCGCCCGCGGCCCAGAGCCGGCCTTCGGCATCCTCGTGGAGGTCCCCGATGGATTCCCTGGGTGTGCCGCCAGGCAGCGGTTCAGGGGTGAAGCCCCACAGGCTCCCATGGCCGGTTCCCCGCAAAAGGCCGCCTGAATCCGTCGCCACCCACAGCGTGCCCGAGCGGTCGAACACCAGGCGGAAGATGCGGCCATCGGCTCGAACCCCCTGCTGCGGCCCGAATTTAACGGTCTGTCCCGTGGCCGGGTCCCACCGCCGCACCCAGGCCGAGCCCGCCAGATAGAAGGCGCCATCAGGCCCCTGGACCACGGACCGGACCTGGGTGTCCTCCGTTCCGGGGATCATCTGCCATCCGCCGGGCCCCAGCCGGGCCAGTCCCCGCTGGGTCCCCGCGAACATCGTCCCGAACCTGTCCCGGATCAGGCTCCAGACGCACGGATCCGCCAGGCCGCTCTCGGCGCCATGGCTGCGCCAGAACCGGCGGCCCTTGACCCTCCCGAGCCCCCGTCCACCCGCCCAGAGGGCGCCCCCCCGATCCATCAGGACGGCCGCTCCGAGCCCTCCGGGCCACCCCTCCTTCACGCCCATCCTCAGGACGTCCCCCTTGTCCAGCCACACAAGCTCGCTGTTGCCCGGCATCCAGAGCCGTCCCCGTCCGTCCACGTGGAGGCTCACGCCCCCATTGGTTCGTTTCACCGGGAACGGCGCGGGTTCGAACCTCCCCTGCCTGAGGCACCAGAGGGCCTCCGTCGAACGGGCCCAGAGCGTTCCCGTTCCATCCACCGCGAGCGCACGCAGGGGCCGTTTCCCGAAACCCGCGGGGCCCGCAAGCTCCTGCCAGGCCCCGCCCTCCGCCCTGAACACCCGGGCCCGGTGACCATCCCAGGAGGAGGCGACCAGCCCCCCTCCTTCGGGCAGGGATGCAAGGGCGGCAACGGCGCCCCCGGGCCAGGAGGGCATGGTTTCGAAATGATCCCCGGTGGTTTGCCGGTAGGGGCCGGTGGCGGTTCCCACATGGAGGCGCCCCCCGGGTCCGACGGCCAGGGCCGTGATGGACGGGGCCGGATCGGGCAGGCCGGCGCCCACGGCAACGAACCGGTCCCCCTCGCTGCGGGCCAGGCCCCGGAAGGTGCCGATCCAGAGCTTCCCGTCGGGATGGACCAGGACCGCCTGGACCACGCTGCTGGGCAGCCCATTCGGACGCCTAAAGCTCTGGAAGGATTTCCCGTCGAAGCGGTGCAGGCCCGTCTCGGTGCCGACCCAGACGAACCCGTCCCTGTCCTGGCTGAGTGTTGAAATGTTTAGGTCCTGAAGGCCGTCCTCGAGTCCGAATTCCAGCCACTTCAAGCGGCCGGGGGGCTCCGGCGGGCGAGCCCGCAGCGATCCCAGGCCCACCAGCAGGGCCAGGGTCAGCCGCAAGAGGTCGTTCATGGTTGCCAAGGCAGGCCCCCTAGGCTTGCTCCGGACCATGGAAGGGCGATCGTAGCAAGCTTGCTTCTGCTAATTGTTTCAGCTTTTGTAATTTAGCTGGAATGCAAATATTATACAACCAAAGTCCTGGAACCGTGAAGGATCATGGAAGCCGAGGTCCCGGGCGCCCCTCCCGCGGCCCCGTTCCGGCAGGAAGTCCCCCGGATCCATGCCTTCTGCCGACCCCATCCCTTTTTCAAGGGTTGGTGCCCACCCCGGTTCTGGTCATGATGGGAGTCTCGATTCAGATCACCCTGTTCAAGGAGCATTGCGTGGGAAACGGCGTCGGATCCCTTCCTTCCGCCGGGGCATGGGCGCGGATGGGCCTGTTGGCCTGGGTGGCGGCATTCTCGTCCGCGGGTCTCCCTGCCCAGGCGCCCTCGGGCTACCTCGAGGCCGGGATCGGGCGCCGGCAGGGGGACTACGGCCTCGCCACCACCAACCGCCTGGACCTGGCCTACGGCGCGGCAGGCCTGGCCACCTCCAGCTACGACGTGAACGTGGCGGTCCCCTACCTGCGGGTTGAAAGCCAGGAGGGGGGCAAGACCATAAGGACGACCGGGTTGGGGGACGTCCTCGTCCGGGGCCTCCGCCGCATCCTGCCCGAGACCCTCGGCGGCCAGGCCCTGGACGGGGGCCTGGCCGTGAAGCTGCCCACTGCCAAGAAAGACAAGGGACTTGGGACCGGGCTGACCGATGTGGGCGGCTTCCTGGCGGCCCACCAGCGGTTTGGCCGGATCCAGTTCTCGGCGTCCGGCGGCTGGATCCAGAGCTCCTCCAGCAAGGACGCGGCCGGGACTCCCATCCGCGCAGGCATCTACACGGCCGGCGCCGGGCTTTCCTACGAAGGCAGACGTTCCAAGGTCTCCCTCACGTGGCTGGGCCAGGGTTCCCAGTATCCGGGAATGCCCGCCCCGCGGGAGGTCGCGTTGGAGCTGTACCAGAGCCTCGGGTATCCCTTCGCCCTCGGCGCCTCCTTCGGCGCGGGGCTGAACGATGGAGCCCCCAGGACCCGCTTCGGGCTCTCCCTCTCCTACCGCCCCTGAGGATCCGATGCCCGCCCTTGGAGAGGAGGCCCTGCCCTGAAACCGCTCTGGCCCGCGCTGGTCTTTGCCGTCACCCTCGGTCTGCGCCTGGCGGGGATCGTGGATCCGGCCGAGCTGCTCCTCCGCGATGCCCTGCTGCGCCGTCTCCCCTCCAAGCCGGCCGCCAAGGTCGCGGTCGTGCTCATCGACGAGGAGGCCCTCCGCGCGGGCGGCAGCTGGCCCTGGGACCGGGCGCGGCTGGCCGCCCTGGTCCAGGGGGTGTTCGACGCGGGGGCCAAGGGCGTCGTGATCGATCTGCTGCTGCCGGAGGAGAGGGCGGGAGACGCCCTGCTGGCGCGCGCCCTGGAGCGGGGGCCGTCCCTGCTCGCCGCCGGCATGGACGATTCGGGCGAGTGGGTGCTTCCGAACCGGGCCCTGCGGGGGGCCGCGGTGGGACATGTGAGCTACGACCTGGACCGGGACGGGGTGGTGCGCCGGTTCTCCTCCACCAAGGAGCGGGGTGGACGGGTCCTCCCCGCGCTCTCTGTCGCGGCCGCGCGCCTCGGCGATCCGCGCCGGCCGGTGCCCGTGGCCGTGACCCTCCGGCCCGGCTACCGCACCTGGCCGGTCCCCGCGGTGGACGCCGCCACGGTGCTCGCGGGTCGTCCGGCGGAGGCCCTCCGGCAGCGGATCGTCTTCATCGGCATAAGCGCCGCGGGCGTCGGGGACCGGTTCGTCTCGCCCCTTTCCAGGGACGGCTCCCCGGATCCCGGGGTGCTGGTGGAGGCGGTGGCGGCCGAGGCCATCCTGTCCGGGGACCTGATGCGGGAGGCTCCGCCCCTCGTGGACGCGCTGCTGGCCTTCGGCCTCGCCCTCCTGGGGGCCTTCCTGACGGAGGCTCCGGGCCGGGTCCGCCGCGCCCTCGCCCCCGCCGTCCTTCTGGCCCCGCCCTTGTTCGCCCTGGCGGCCCAGGCCTTCCTCAAGGTCGAACTGGCTCCCCTGGCGATGCTGCTGCCCCTGGTCATCCTGGCGGGATTGGCGCGGGTGCGGCGGGCGGGGCGGGCCGAGGGCGACGCACGGTCCCGGATCGAGGAACTGGAGCGCCTCCAGGCCGCCCAGGCGGCGCTGCGGACCCAGGATGCCGAGGCCCGCCGGAGGGTGGCCCACGAGCTCAAGACCCCCCTGACATCCATGAAGGGGCTGGCCCAGCTCCTGGCCCAGTTCAACCTTTCGGTGGAGGAACGGAACCGCGTCGCCGGGATGGTGGTGTCCGAAACCTCACGGCTCGCCCGGATGGTGGATGACCTCCTTGACCTGGAACGCCTGGGCCTGCGGGATTTCCACCGGGACGCCCGGCCCCTGGACCTCTCCGCCCTGTGGGGAAAGCGGGTGGACTTCCTCCGCGCCGGCACCTCGCGGGCGATCACCGCGGACCTGGCCGCCGGCCTGGGGGTGCTGGGAGACCCGGCCCTCCTGGACCGGGTCCTGGAGAACCTCGTCGCCAACGCGGTCAAGTTCTCCCCGGAGGGGGCCCCGGTGGCCGTCGCCCTCCGGGAGGCGGAGGGCTGGGCCGTCCTGGAGGTCGCCGACCGCGGGCCCGGCATCCCCCCCGGGGAGCGGGAGCGAATCTTCGGGCGGTTCGCCCGGGGCAGCGCCCAGGGGATGGCGCAGGGCCTGGGCCTGGGTCTCGCCCTGGTGGCGGAGGTGGTCGCCTGGCACCGCGGCGAGGTCGGGGTCCTGGAGGGCCCGGGGGACGGCAGTGTGTTCCGTGTTAGACTCCCGCTGGTCCGGAGGGCGGAATGACGTGGGTTCTCGTGGTGGACGACGACCTGGCGATCCGTGAGATGGCGGCCCTCGCCCTGGAGAAGACCGGCTACCGGGTGGCCCGGGCCGAGAATCTGGCGGCGGCCCGGCGCGCCATCCGGGACCGGCGGCCGGATGCGGTGCTCGCCGACATCTACCTGCCGGACGGGAGCGGGATGGACCTGCTGAGGGAGGTCCGGGAACTGCCGGATCCCCCGCCCGTCATCATCATCACGGCCAGGGGCTCCATCGAGACCGCCGCCCAGGCCCTGAAGGAGGGGGTCGCGGACTACCTGGCCAAGCCGTTCGATCTCCAGGACATGATCGGATGCGTGCGGGCCGCGCTCCGGCAGCGGGCGCCCGAGGTTCCGGCCGTCGAAAGCGGTCCTGCGAGCGTCATCATCGGCTCGCATCCTTCCATCGTGGAGGTCTACAAGGCCGCCGGCCGGGTCGCGCCCATGCACGTCCCGGTCATGATCTTCGGGGAGACCGGCACGGGGAAGGAGCTGGTGGCCCGGGCCCTCCACAGCTTCGGCAGGCACCCCGAGGGGCCCTTCGTGCCCGTCCACTGCGGCGCCCTCCCCGACACGCTCATTGAAAGCGAGCTTTTCGGCCACCGGAGGGGGGCCTTCACGGACGCCCACCGGGACCGCCAGGGCGCCCTGGCCCTGGCGAACGGCGGGACCGTCTTCCTGGACGAGATCGGCGAGATCTCCCCCGTCTTCCAGGTCAAGCTGCTGCGGTTCCTCGAGGACGGCGTCATCCAGCCCCTCGGGGCGGAACGCCCGGAACCCGTGGAGGTGCGGGTGGTGACCGCCACCTACCGGGACCTGAAGGCCATGGTGGCCAGCGGCGCCTTCCGGGAGGACCTCTACTACCGCCTCGCGGGTTACGAGATCCGGGTCCCGCCCCTCCGGGACCGGCTTTCGGACCTGCCCGCGCTGATCGCGCACTTCCAGTCGCGGTTCCTGGGCGAGCTGGGGCTGCCGGGGATCGGGGCGCTTTCCCGGGACGTGCTGGCGCTCCTGGCGGCGCACCCCTGGCCGGGCAACGTGCGCGAACTGGGCCACGTGGTCCGCCGCGCGCTCATCGAGTGCGGCTCCCTGGACGACCCCGACACCGTGCGGCGCATCCTCGGAGGCCTGGAGGGGCAGGGGGCCGGGACGGCCCTGTCGCCCGCCGCGTTCCAGGCGCCCTTCGTGTCCCTGGAGGAGATGGAGCGGATGTACCTCCTCGCCGTGCTCGCCCATGAGCGGGGGAACAAGACCGAGGCCGCCCGGATCCTCGGCATCGAACGGAAGACCCTCGCCCGCAAGCTCAAGCCGGTCGATGCGTACGGCGTGGACCTGCCGGATGGAGATGAATCATGAATTGGCTGATGGCCCCGCTGCTGTTGAATCTTCTCCAGGCGCCCGTGCCGCAGCCGGACGTTCTCCTGTACCAGTTCGAGGAGGTCAAGCCCTCCGTCCAGCGCTGGCCCGGAGGGGACAGGACCAAGGAACGCAAGGCGGCCCAGGGAGACACCGCCCCCCCGGGGGATGCGGTGCGCACCGGCTGGTGGGGCCGCACGGTCCTGGCCGTTCCCTCCCGCGGCGCCCGGTTCGAAATCCTCGCCAGCACGCACGTCAAGCTCGCGGGGGGGGAGCCGGGGGTGCTGCTGACCCTGGATCAGGGACGCATCATGTGCTTTTTCAAGGCCCTTACCGGAGGCCCGCAGGAGCGGAAGATCGCCGTACCCGGCGCCCTGCTGGCGGTCCGGGGGACGACATACGGGGTGGAGGTGGACTGGGCGGGCCGGACCACCCTGACCGTCTTCGAGGGCGTGGTCGAGGTCCTGGCCAAGGGGCACCAGGGCATGCCGTTCCAGGTGAAGGCGGGCGAAATGTCCACGTTCAGCCCGGCTGAAACGCCGAAGGTGGAGGTCGTCCACGGCCAGGGCTACCTGCACAAGGCCTGGAGCCAGGGCGGGCGCCCGGACACCGTCCTGGCCCCCGGGGCCCGCGTGCCGGCGGTGGTGGGGCAGGGCAAGCCGCACCCGACGCCCGGCGGTCCCAAGACCAAATAGGGCGAGTCGATCGGACCCGCGGCGGGGTCGAGAACGGGTCGAAATGACGCGAAGGCGGCCGGGGAACGGCCGGGAATCCTTCCGGGAGGCCGTGGCACGCTTATTGATTGAAAAAGTGCAAACCGAAGGTCCAGGTCTTGGAATGCCAAGCCCCCCCGCCTGAAATCAGGGTCCATGGAGAACATCAAGGTGGTCTCGGGCAGGTGATCGGCATTTCATTGAGCGCCATCTGTTTCCAAGCCCCGACACCTTCCCCGAGTACGAGAGGACACCCCGAATGCGGACCCAGCCATCCAGAGAATCGGGGTTTTCCCTGACGGAACTGCTCGTGGTCCTGGCCATCGTCGCCATCCTCGCCATCGCCACGGCCTCCAGCTTCGCCCCGAGGACGCCCCGGGCGGTCCAGCATGGCCTGCAGGACGTGCGAGGCATGGTGCTCCAGGCCCGGAGCCTCGCGCTATCCACCGGGCAGACGGTGGTCATGAGGCCCGATTTCACGACGAGCACCGTCCAGTACGTCGCCATCCAGAGCCTTGACCCCGCCAGCCCCGGCTACCTCCAGCTGGAGACCACCCCTCGCCTCACCACCGCCCTGGACGCCTCCTGGCGCCGGTACGCCAAGGTGGGGCTGAGCCTCCCCCTGGCGGCGAATGAAGTGGCGCCCCCGGGCGACGTCGCGGCCATGACGACCTTCATGGGCGGCACCGCCTTCTGGAACGCCCCGCTGGGTTCCTCCTCCCGGCTGTTCGGGTTCAACGCCACCGGCAACCTCCAGTCGGTGGCCGCCTCCGGCGGATCCGCCGCCACCCTGGTGGGGGGCGGCTGGATCGGCGTGACCGGCGCCAGCGCCAACCGTCAGGGCGTGCCCTACGGCGTGGTCCTGGTGAACGAACAGGGAATGACCCTCGCCTTCTACAAGGCGGACAGCCAACTCGACACCCCCCCGGAGCTGAAATGGAAACGCCTGGACTGATGCCGCCTCCCCGCCACGAGGCCGGATTCAGCATGGTGGAGATGCTGATGGTGGCCTTCATCATGGCCATCGGCCTCCTGGGACTGCTGACCCTCCAGGGGGCCTCCCTCGCCTCGGCCACCGCGGGGCGGGAGCGCGGAACCGCCATCCTCCTGGCGCACAACTTCATGGACGCGGTCACCGCGGAGGGCATCTTGAGCTCAGGCGAGCGCATGCAGAGCCCCACGGGCGCCGTGACCACCGGGGGCTACCGCTACATCGATCCCGTCCTCTACACCGCCCACGCCTCCTCCGCGGCCGAGAACCTCTTCTTCGACATCACCGGGACGGCCGTCGCCGCCAACAGCCCGAACCGGATCTTCACCCTCTCCTGGCAGCGGGACGCGGGGGTCCTGGCCGGCCAGAAGAACGCCGTGGCCAACTTCGTCGTCAACGTCCAGTGGCAGGAACTCGTCCGTACCAGCGGGGGCGCCACGGCCAGCGCCTCCAAATACTTCTCGGTGGGGCGCAATGTCCGGATCTGATCTCCCCCTCGCCTCCAGGCGCGGCTTCTCCCTCGTCGAGATGGCCGTGGCCATGGTCTTCATGGGCATCCTCATGGCCGGCATGGTCAGACTCTTCGCCGGGTCCACCTCGGTGATGGTCAGCGGCATGGAGACCATGAACGTCCAGCGCAAGTCGCGCCAGGGCCTGGTGCAGCTCCAGGAGGAGGTCCTGGCCGCGGGGCACCTCTACTACAAGCGCGTCGTCGCCGAGATCGATCCCACCAGCGCCGCGTCCCAGCCCCCCATGCTCATGCAGTCCACGGGCTACGTGCCCCCCGGCGGAACCGCCGCCGTGGACGAGCTCCAGATCGTCCTCGATCTTCCGCTGAACGCCCGGGGCACCCTGGCCGCGGGCTGCGCCCTGGGCGACGCCTCCCTGCAGGTCAACATGTCCTACGGTGGAAACATCATCCAGGCCGGCGACATCCTGTTCGTCCAGGACTCCAACTGGGAAGTGTTCCAGGTGGGCGCCGCACCCAACCCCGGAGGCGCCGTGGGCTTCACGGTCAACATCGTGGGCGCCCAGGAGAATCTGGTCGACGCCTACGGCAATGACACCAACCCCCTGGTGCATGCCCTGGTGCAGAAGCCCCACCTGCCCGGGGCCCAGATCAGCGTCTTCCGTCCCCTCCAGGTGGTGCGCTACACCGTGGTGCCCCGGAACCTGAATCCCGCCGACCCCGCGGCCGTGGTGCCCTGCCTCGTGCGCCAGTCGCAGCCCCTCGCGGGCAACGCCGGCGCCATCTTCGCGCCGGGCACCGCCGCCGTCGTGGCGCCCGCCCAGGAGCAGATCCTCCTGGAGAACGTCGTGGGCTTCACGGTGGACTGGAGCCTGGACGCAGGCAGGACCTGGCTGCGCGCAGGCGGGGCCGGGGACGCCTGGACCTCCATCCGCACGGCCCTGAACCAGGCCCTCGCCGCCAGCGCCAGCCCCCTGACCAAGCTGGCCGCGGGCGGAACCAGCCTGGCCGATCCCTTCTGGATGAACTACGCGCCCGTGCTCATCCAGCTCAACGTCACCACCCGCTCGGAGGTCCAGCGCACCGACTACGCGCGGGCCGGGGCGGCGAGCCCTGTCGCCTACCGCACGCGGCGGGAAACCATCATGCTGTCCCCCCGGAATTTCGGGCTCGGCGCCCCTTGAGGAGATGCTGACCATGCGCTACAACCCCAGGGAAGCTGGAGGCATTTCCATCGTCGTGGCCCTGATCCTGCTGAGCGTGGTCACCGTGGCCGCCATGGGCCTGAGCCGCACGTCGCTGCGGGAGATGCTCATCGTGGGCAACGAGTCCACGGGGCGCAAGGCCTTCGAGACCGCCGACTCGGCCATGGACTGGACCCTCACCTGGGGCAGCCCCTACTCCAACACCGCAGCCGACCCCGCCGCCGCGAGCCTCCAGAGCAGCATGACCGCGCTGCTGGCCGCGATCTACTCGGACACCAACAGGAGCGCCTACACCGACGCTTCGGGCACCATGCGCACCGCTCTGACCGGATCCGTCATCGGCGGCAACATGACGCCGCCGACGTCCTCCTACCTCCAGTCCACCGCCGTCCAGCCCTCCTTCGACGCCGAGCTCCGCTACCTGGGGGCCTACCAGCTGAGCAACACGACCCAGAGCAGCCTCATCAAGAGCAGCCAGAGCCTCTGGCTGCTGCAGACCACGGGCCGGGCCAACATCGCCGGCACCAACCAGTCCTTCGTTTCGCGCCGCGAATCCGTCGTCCAGTACATCAACTAGGCTCCCGGGAGATCCGCCATGCTTGCCAGGAACCGTTTCCTCACAGCCGCCCTGACCCTGCTCTGCCTCGCCCTGCCCGCAAGCGCCCAGGTGGAGCCCCAGCTCCTCACGCGCACGGACCTGCTGGACGTGTACAAGACCGACGCGGGCCGGAGCCAGCTCATCACGATCCTGGACTTCATGACCAGCAGCCGCGCCATCTACGAGGTGGGCACGTACTCCACCTATTCCGGGCGCGACAAGTGGGTCGACGCCGTGCCGCTCTCGGGGCTCACGGTGAAGAGGACCGGGAAGGACTACGGCTTCATCTTCCTCCTGAAGACCCCCGCCGTCCCGACGGTGGGCACCCCGGTGAACGTCTACCTCTACCAGTGGGCTCAGACGCAGACCTTCTATTCGGAAGGCGGCGCCCCGGTCGCCGGCACGCCCTACAACTTCAACGGGAGCTTCACGGGCACCGTGGTCACCTGGCAGGGCACGGCCTCGGCCACCATCGCCCAGATCACCCATGTGCGCTTCGCGCTCAGGACCGGCAGCACGACCCGCTCCATCGACCTTCCCTGCCCCTCGCAGGTGTGGAACAGCCCCTACGCCGCCTCCGCGACGGTGCCCACCGCCCCCGGCAACACCCTCGTCACCAACTACCAGAAGCGCGTCGCCGGGGGCACCACCATCCAGTACGACCCCTGGTCGGAGGCCAACAACACGGCCGTGAACCCCGCCACGGGAGGGATCCTGGCGAACATCCCCGCCGGCTATGCGGGCATGGGCAACTTCTACTATCCCCTGGACTACCTGTGCTGGATCTACGGCAGCAAGCTGATCCGCGGCACCAACGGGGTGGACTGGCGCAGCGCCCCCACCAGCGGGAACTACGCCTCCCCCGGAGGCTACGCCGTCCCCGCCACCACCGAGAACACGACGGTCCCCGATTTCGCGGCCTCCACCCCCGCGGAGGGCTGGGCCAACGGCCTGCCCGTGCTCACCCGGTACCAGGCGCAGAAGATCGCCTGCATCGACGTGCTCCTTCGCAAGGACGGCAAGTTCAACTGGATCTACCGCTACGTCGACGGCCGGGTCGACAACCCGGGCAACTCGGAGGAGGGCGGCGCCCCCACCACCTCCATCACGGCCAATCCCAGCCAGAGCGCCCTCTGGGCCGACACCACCGTCGCCAACCGGCGCTTCCTGCGAAAGCTCATTTCCGGCCTGGACGGCACGGGAGGGGGGCTGACCACCAACGGGACCAGCCTGCAGCTGATGGGGCCCTCGGGCTGGGTCCAGGCCTACGCCTCCGCCCCTGCCAGCTATGACGCCATGGACGCCGTGTCGGCCACCGGCAACAGCGCCCCCATCGGGCCCATGGATCCCCGCACCCCGCAGCCCTGGGCCTACGCCCTGGCCAACACCTACTACCGCGCCAGCATCGAAGTGAACTCCACCGTGTTCGAGGCGTCCAACGCCTCCTGCCCGGGCAAGACCTACGTCGTGATCTTCCCCACCCTGGGCCTCACGGACTCCACGGACACGGGCTCGCCCACGCGCATCTCGCAGGACGCCGCCGTGGCGTACCAGAACTACACCACCAACGGCAACTCCGGCCTGAACAAGGGCGGCACGGGGGCCTACCTCAAGGCCCCGTCCATCACGGCCCTCACGCCCACCACGGACAACTTCCACCCGGGCGTCCTGTCGGACATCGCGGCCTTCGGCGACAGCTCCAACAACTCCGGCAGCTGGGGCGCGGCCTGGGAGGTCGCTCCCGGCCGGGCGCGGTCCGCCGCCAACCCGGGCATCCAGACCATGGTGGTGAGCGTGGGCCTGCCCGGCAACCTGAACTACGATTCCGCCCACAACCAGCGCTCCTACGAGGGCGAGTTCTTCAAGATCGCCCAGTGGGCCGATCCGTCCCGCACGGACCTGGGCTACGGAGGCTGGCGCCCCAGCAAGGGGAACAACCCGGATCAGTCCAAGCTGGACGGGGGCCAGGTCTTCTACTACCCCTCCGGAAGCCCTTCGGCCCTGGAGGCCAACCTCAACGACGTGGCCAACTACATGGTCTCCGGCGCGGCCGCCCTCAGCGCCCCCGCCACGCCTACCACGGGCACCAAGACCACCACCCAGGCCTACTTCGGCATCTTCAAGACCAGCCGCAAGCCCGCCTGGACCGGCAACCTCTTCTCCGTGGGCATCAAGCGCACCCTCGACACCGTCACCAACACCGAGGTCTTCTCCTTCTACGGCAACCAGGGCGAGAGCACCATCGGGTGCGTGATGATCCTGGACACCAACGGCGACCCGGTACTGGACGCCTCGGGCAAGCCCACCTACCAGTGCGGCCTGAACAACTTCGACGACCACCACCTGTGGAGCGCCTTCGACATCTTCGGCACCTACGTCGCCGCCGACCTGCCCCTGGGCGCGACCGTCCATCCCGAGAACACGCTGTCCGGGACCCCCACCCTGTGGAGCGACCGCACCATCTGGACCCTGACGCCGGGCACGACCGCCAAGGTGCGCTTCCGGTCGAGCAACAGCGCGCTGGTGAGCACCCTGGTGACCCAGTTCGCCGCCGCGGGCCTGTTCCCCTCCACCCTCTCCACCGCCGCCGCGCGGACGGCTTCCGTGCAGGCCTTCCTCGACTACTATTGCGGCAAGGCCGCCACCGACGCCACCCGGAACCGCGTGGGCATCTTCGGTGACATCATCAACTCCGCGCCCCTGGCCATCGAACTGGGCCCCGGCAACCTGCCGACGGGCCTCACCTGGCCCGGCGGGACGGATCCCCACGCCCGCCTCCTGCTGGTGGGCACCAACCAGGGCTTCCTGCACTGCTTCATCGAGGCCGCCAACAGCAACGCCGGCGTGGTGACCGCCAGGGCCGCCGAGCTCTGGGCCTTCGTGCCGCCCGACATGCTGGGCACCATGTACGACGTCTACCTCAACCAGGACGTGGAGGACACCGTGCCCCACCGGTACCTGGTGGACGGCGATCCCGCCCTGTTCTGGGAGGACAAGCCGGTTTCCGGGCAGCTCATCGGCGACAGCCGCGTCTCCCTGGGCGCCGAGAACGCCATCGTCGTCTTCGGCATGCGCAAGGGCGCCCGCAGCTACTACGCCCTGGGCCTGTCGTCCGCCACGGACGGTTCGGTGACCCCCGAGAACTTCAAGATCCAGTGGGTCGTGGATCCCCAGCTGGCCTCCTCCAGCGACGTGGTCAAGAAGATGGCCATGAGCACCTCCGTGCCGGTGTTCACCTACGTGACCACCGACGGGACCATCAGCACCCAGAAGGCCGTGGTCTTCCTCACCGGGGGCTACGCCAACGCCCAGGTGGACAGCGCCTACCGCACCAAGGGCACCATCACGAACGCCGAGGGCATGGGCCGGTCCATCCTGGCCCTGGACGTGTTCACCGGCGCCCCCCTCAGGACCTGGGACTTCTCCGCCAGCACCGCCGTGGGATCCATCCCCGCCGGCGTGACTCCCGTGAGCATCTTCAACACCTTCCCCATAATCCAGCGGGTCTACTTCACCGACATGAAGGGCAACGTGATGGCCCTGAACTCCAACCTGAAGGCCACCGAGGCCACCTTCCGGCTGGATTCCAGCAACGTCAGCACCTGGATCACCGCCCCCCGGTTCATCTACAGCAACGCCGGCATGCGGTTCACCCAGAGGCCCGACGCGTTCCGGCTGGACGGCAACTACCCCGTGGCGGTGCCCGACAGCTCCGGAAGCAGCACCGGGACCCTCAAGCCCCTGACCGTCATGGTGAGCGCCGGGTCCGGCGACAACAACAACCCCACCGACGCGCCCGAGACGTACCCCACCAACGCGTCCGTCACCCCGCCCACCCTCAACCGGATGCTGGTCCTGGCCGACCGCCAGGACAGCCAGAACCTGGGCTACGACACCACGGGCATCCCCGACACCAGCCTCCAGCCCATCACCTACGGGTCCTGGACGACCACGTACGCCGACCCCCGGGTCACCCCCGGCGACCCCAACTACCTGTTCAAGAACAAGACGGGGTACTACTTCACTCTCAAGGACGGAGCCCTGCCCTCCGCGGTGGGCGGCGTGACCCACGACAAGGTACTGGTGAGCCCGCTGACCAAGCTGGGCACGCTCTTCTTCTCGATCTTCAACATCAACGGCAATTCCGGCTTCGGCTGCTCCTCCAACGCCTTCACCCGCACCTTCCGGGAATGCGACATCATGCGGCCCCTGGCGGTGGACACCCAGGTGCAGGCCAATTCCACCGTGGGCGACATCACGACCCTCAACAAGGGCGCCGACAACTGCTCCGGCCTGGCCTTCTACTTCAATTCCCTGAGCAGCCAGCTCGCCGACGCCGGGGACCGGGTGGTGCAGGGCGGGGCCGTGAGCGCCAAGACCGGCTCCTTCACCCAGCAGGTGGGCGCCAATACCCCCGACATCAAGTCCGTGAAGGACCAGGAGAGCAGCCGCGGGTTCCGCATGCGCACCTGGCGCGTCATCCACTGAGGTCCACAAGGCGAACATAAGGGGGCTTGATCCGGAGCGCGAGGCGTCCAGGTTATTCTGGCGCGGCCCCTAAACCTCCCGCCCTCCGCCCGGGTCGATCCTGCATCCCCTCAAGTCCCTGGAGATCCCATGCAAAGAAATGGCCTCATGGCCCAGCTCGTGGCCGGTTCCCTGATCCTGGCCAGTCCCCTGGCCGCCGCCGGTCCCGGCAGCCACCCCGCCGCCGCCACGGCCAGCCGTCCCGTCTACGGCACCTTCGGCTTCGACACCGCCGGCATGGACCGCACCGTCGCCCCCGGGGACGATTTCGGCCGGTTCGCCAGCGGCACCTACATCAGGAACCTCGCCATCCCCGCCGACCGCGCCGATTCGGGCATGTTCGCCCTCCTGCGGGACCTCAGCCAGAAGCAGACCCGGGACATCGTGGAGGCCCAGGCCCGGCTGAAGGGCGCGAAGGCGGGGTCCGAGGCCCGGAAGGTGGGGGACTTCTACGCCACCTTCATGGACGAGGCGGCCATCGAGGCCAAGGGCCTCGCGCCCCTGAAGCCCACCCTGGACGCCATCCAGGCCATCGGCGACCGCGCCCGGCTGGCGACCTACTTCGGCAAGGCCACGCGCCAGGGCATGCGCATGCCCCTGGGCCTGCGCATCGGCCAGGACATGAAGGACCCCGGCATCATGTCCGTGAGCGTGGGGCAGGGCGGCCTGGGCCTGCCGGACCGGGACTACTACCTGGACACGAAGAACCCCAAGTTCGAAGGGATCCGCGTCAAGTACGTGGCCCACATCGCCACGATGTTGCGCCTGGCGGGCTTCGGCGACGCCGAGGCGCGGGCCCGGGGGATCTTCGGCCTGGAGGCGAAGATCGCCGCCACCCACTGGACCCGGGTCCAGCAGCGCCAGCGGGAGAAGCTCTACAATCCCACCCCCGCGGCGGAGCTGGAGACGGCCTACCCCGGCGTGGGCTGGGCCTCCCTCCTGGCGGCCGCGGGCGTCCAGGACCAGAAGGTCATCATCGTCTCCAACCCCAGCGCCGTGGCCGGCGAAGGCCGGCTCATGGCCACGGAGCCCCTGGAGACCTGGAAGGACTACCTGGCCTTCCATGCCCTGGAGGGCGCCGCCCAGTGCCTGCCCAAGGCCTTCGTGGAGGAGGCCTTCGCCTTCCACGGCAAGGTCCTGGCGGGCCAGCCCGAGGACCAGCCCCGGTGGAAGCGCGGCGTGGACATGACCAGCCGGGTGCTCGGCGAGGCCGTGGGCAAGCTTTACGTGGCCAAGTATTTCCCCCCCGAGGCCAAGCGCCAGATGGACGTGCTGGTCAGGAACGTCATCCAGGCCATGGACCAGCGCCTGGCCGACCTCGCCTGGATGGACCCCGCGACCAAGGCCGAGGCCCGGGCCAAGCTGGCCCGCTTCACGCCCAAGATCGGCTACCCCGACACGTGGCGCGACTACTCCGCGCTGGAGATCCGCCGCGGGGACGCCCTGGGCAACCTGCGCCGGGCCGCCGAGTTCCAGTACCAGCGCCAGCTGGACAAGATCGGCAAGCCCATCGACCGCTCCGAGTGGAACATGACGCCCATGACGGTGAACGCCTACGCCAACCCCGCCTGGAACGAGATCGTCTTCCCCGCCGCCATCCTGCAGGCGCCCTTCTTCGACCCCAAGGCCGACCCCGCGGTGAACTACGGCGGCATCGGCGTCGTCATCGGCCACGAGATCAGCCACCACTTCGACGACCAGGGCCGCAAGTACGACAAGGACGGCAAGCTCTCCGACTGGTGGACGCCCGAGGACGTCAAGCGCTTCACCGCCCTCACGGACAAGGTGGTCCGGCAGTACGCCGCCTACGAGCCCCTTCCGGGCACCCACGTGAACGGAGAGCTGACCCTGGGCGAGAACATGGCCGACCTGGCCGGCATCAACGTGGCCTTCGACGCCTACCACGCGTCCCTGCAGGGCAAGCCCGCCAAGGTGCTCGGCGGCTTCACCGGCGACCAGCGCTTCTTCCTGGGGTTCGCCCAGGTGTGGCGGAGCAAGTACCGCGACGAGGCCCTCCTCAACCGCGTGACCACCGACCCCCACACCCCCGGCTTCCTGCGGCCCAACGTGGCGCGCAACCTGGACGCGTGGTACCAGGCCTTCGGGGTCAAGGAAGGCCAGAAGCTCTACCTGGCCCCCCCGGACCGCCTCAAGGTCTGGTAGCTAGTCGAACACCTCCACGATGCGGATCGCCCCGCCCCCCTCCGACCCCCCCAGCAGCACCACGTGGCCGGAGGCGAGGCGGGCGGCCGCATGGCGGTACCGGGTGGTGACCGCGGACATCGCCAGCCGGCTCTGCCCGGTGCCGGGATCGAAGGCCTCCACCGTGGCCGTGGCCATGGAATTCTCGCCGGAGGAGGCGTAGGTCAGCCCACCCGCCAGCAGCACCTTCCCGTCCCCCAGGAGGGTGGCCGTATGGCTGGCGCGGGGGCGAAGCATCGTGCCGAGGGTCTGGAACCGGTTGGCGGCGGGGTCGTACACCTCCACGAGGGAGGAGACGTCGGTGCCCTCGAGGTCGGGGGTCGTGCCGCCCGCGATGAGGACCCGGCCGTCGGGCAGCAGGGTGGCGGTGTGGTTGAAGCGGGCCTGGGCAGGCGCGCCCGCGGGGGAGAAGGTGCCGGTGGCGGGGTCGTAGAGCTCGGCGTTGCGCCAGGTCCTCTGGCCGCAGGTGTAGGCGCAGGTGCTGTCCCGCCCTCCCACGACCAGGACCCGGCCGTCCTGGAGGGTCGTGGCCGTGTGGCCCGCGCGGGGCAGGGCCATGGCTCCCGTGGCCGCGAACCGCTTCTGGACCGGGTCGAACACCTCGGCGGCCGGGAGGGCGGAGACATCGGAACCGGGGAGCGGCAGGCCGCCCGTGACCAGGATGCGCCCGTCGGCCAGGGGGGCCGCGCCGTGGTCAAAGCGCGGGGTCAGCATCCCGGCGTCGAGGGTGGAGAAGGCGCCGTCCTGGTAGACCATCGCGGAAGCCAGGGCCACCATCCGGCTCTGGGCGGCTTCGACCCCCAGGCCGCCCAGGAAGAGCCAGCCCCCTCCGGGCAGGGGCGAGGCCGTGTGGCTCCAGCGCTTGCCGCCCGTTTCGCCCGCGGACTGGAAGGTCTGGCTGGCCGGGATGAACCGCTCCGCCAGGCTGGACTCCACCCCGCCCACCACCAGGACGCTGCCGTCGGCCAGAAGGGAGGCCGTGTGGTTGACCCGGCTGACCAGCAGGTCCGTCCGGCGCTGCAGGTCGACCCAGAAGCCTTCCACGGTCAGGGCCGCCTGGGCGACGGACCCGCCCGCGGCCCGGGCCCGGACGTGGTAGACGCCCGGGGCGTCCGGGGCGACGTAGCGTCCGGCCGCGTCCACGGTGCCGCCCCCGGGTTCCACGACCTCGTAGACCGCCGGAATGGGGTGGCCCTGGACGTCGGTTGCGGTGACCCGGGTCTCGCCCTTGACCTTGAGGGTCGACGCGTCGATCCGCAGCTGGGCGGCCGGGGCCGGCGCCGGGCTCGATCCGGAGCCCCCCCCGCAGGCCGCGAGGGCGAGCATGGCGGCCATGGGGGCGGCCATCCTGGCCAAGGCCGGGAGGTTGGTGAAACACTTCAAATTTTCAATTTGTAACGCTTCTTTCAAAGCTGCCTCCCGGGTGTTCTGGAATCCAGCCCTGTTCTACGACCTTCCCGCGGAAGCCGTTGAGTCCCTTTTTTTGCAAAATACAGGCCTGGCCGGGAACATCCACAAGAAGTGCAATCATTTCAAGCGTAGCTCAGGATAATTCCGCCATAAAAAAGTACTATGAGACTCAATCTCATTATTATATTCTTAACCCATGGGTCGCCAATGTTCCAACTTCCTCCTGCCTCCGCCTGATCTGGGCGGCCTGCCCAAGGGGCGGCCCCTGAGTGCCCTCCTCCTGTCGCTGCCGTTCTACGCCCTGGTGGCGGGCGCCCTGGCGGTCCTCTCCGTGCGGCCGGGGGAAGCGGCCGTGAGGCCGACCATCGCCATCTCCCTGGAGGAGGCCCTGCCCATGGCCGCCCCGCCGCCACCCCCGCCCGCAGGGGGCGGCGCCCCCACGGCGGTCCGGGCCACCCCCCCTCAACCCGCCGAGGAGGAGGTGCCGGTCGTGGCGCCTACCCATCTGCCCACGGCGCCTGCCCCAGCGGTCTCTGGTCCGGTTGGTTCCGGGGGACCTTCCGGAGTGCCCGGCGGCACGCCAGCCGGCGCGCCGGCTGGCGTGCCGGGAGGACAGGTGGGCGGAACTCCGGGCGGACAGCTTGACGGCGTCCTGCCCCCGGTCTTCGATGCGGCCTACCTGCAGAACCCAGCCCCGGACTATCCGCCGCTCTCCCGCCGCCTGCGGGAGGAGGGGCGCCTGGTGCTCCGGGTCCGGGTGGGGGTGGACGGCCGGGCCGAGGACATCGAGGTCCGCACCAGCACCGGCCATCCCCGCCTTGACCAGACGGGTATCCAGACCGTCCGCCGCTGGCGCTTCGTGCCCGCACGGCGCGGCGCCGACAAGGTGCCTGCCTGGGTGCTCATTCCCATCACCTTCAACCTGGACGCCTAGGCGTCCCCAACCCCCCCTTTGCCGGGGCGCCCCGGGCGCCCCCAGGAGTCCCATGTCCGCTCGAACCTTGTCCCTCGCCCTCCTGGCGCTGCCCCTGCTGTCCCAGGCCCCCCGCAGGAGGCCTCCCTCCCCGAAGTGAAGGTGCGCGGCCGCGCCGCCAAGGAGGACCCCAAGGCCCCCGTGGCGGGGTACGTGGCCACCCGCACCGCCGCCACGAAGCTGGACCTGCCCCTGGCCGAGACGCCCCAGGCCATCACCGTCATCACGGCCGACCAGATCCGGGAGCAGGGCGCCCGCACCATGCAGGAGATCCTCCGCTACGCGCCGGGCGTGAACGCCGACGTGTACGGCCTGGACAACCGCGGCGACTGGTTCCTCCTGCGGGGAGGCAGCCAGGGCTCGACGCTGCTGGACGGGCTTCGGCGGCCCCTCAGCGGGTGGTACGGCATCGTGCGGGACGAGCCCTTCGCCTTCGAGCGGGTGCGGCTGGCGTCGCCCACCTGACTACTTCTCGTGGTGCTCGAAGACCCCGTTCCATCCGGGCCCGGGCGGATCGGAGAGGTAGTGCCGGCACCGCTCCGCCAGGAGGCGGCCGGGGCCGTCGCCTTCGTCCAGCAGGGCCAGGGCCTCCCCCCAGCGCCCGGCCTGGTAGCGGGCGAAGGCCTCCCCGAAGCGCGAGGCGGCGGCCACCTGCTCCGGGGTGGCCTCGGCCCTGAGGGCGATGAGCTCGTGGAGCCCGATGGGAACCTGCTTGCCCTTCACGGTGACCCGGTCCACGGGCCGCGTGAGGATGGCGCTTCCGGCCGCGGCCACCGTGGCCTCGCTCACGAGGATGCGGGTGCCGTAGACCTTGTTCAGGCCCTCCAGGCGGCTGGCGAGGTTCACGTTGTCGCCGATGGTGGTGTAGTTCATGCGGGCGTCGTACCCGATGTTGCCCACCACGGCCGTGCCGGTGTGGATGCCGATGCGGGTGTGGAAGGCGATGCCGGCCCAGGCCGCGTTCAGCTCCCGGATGCGGTCCTGGGCCCTCAGGGCGCTGGCGCAGGCCCGCAGGGCGTGGTCGGCCACGGGGTTGGGGGCGTTCCAGAAGCCCATGACGGAGTCCCCGATGAACTTGTCCACGGTGCCGCCGTGCTCGATGAGGATCCGGGTGACGGCCTCGAAGTAGGCGCCCAGCTTGGCCACCAGCTCCTCCGGGTCCACCTGCTCGGAGATGCTGGTGAAGTCCTTGATGTCGGAGAAGAAGAAGGTGAGCTCGCGCTTCTCGACGCCGATCACGGCCTCCCTGCCCAGGCGCATGAGGCCGAGCACCACGTCGGAGGGCACGTACTTCTTGAAGCTGCGCAGGCCGTTGCGCATGTTCCGGATGGACTGGCCGATCTGCACCACCTCGAGGATGGAGGTGGGGATCTCCGGCGCGTCCCCCAGGTCCAGGAGGCGGATGCGGTCCACTTCGCCCACGAGTTCGCCCAGGGGCCGCGCGATGGCCCGGGAGATGGCGAAGGCCAGCACGAGGCTGAGCCCGACGAAAAGCAGGGTGATCCCCGCCGTGAGGCGCAGGCTGTGCTTGATGCTGCCCAGGATCTCCTCCTCGGGCACCACCACGCCGATAGTGAAGTGGTAGACCGGCTCGGGCCGGAAGGAGGCCAGCATCCGGCGCCCGGAAGGGTCCCTGAAGGCCAGGAAGTCCCAGCCCTTCATGGCGGGCGCCGTCCGGCGGGCCAGCACCGCCTCCCGCACGGCGGGATCGGCCAGCTCGCCGATCTCCCGCAGGCCGTATTCCATCCGGCCATCCCTGGGGGTGGCCTTGATGATCAGGCCCAGGTCATGCCCGGCGCCCATGGGCATGGCCACCACGTGGTCGGCCGCGTCGATGATGAAGGCCTTGCCCGTCCGGCCCACCCGCAGGCCTTCCAGGAAGCTCGAGATGCCCGCGATGTTGAGGTCGATGGCGGTGACGCAGAGCAGGCCGCCCTTTTCGTCGTACACCGGATTGACGTTGGAGTAGTTCAGGCCCGCGCGGGTGCCGTAGACGTCCGTCCACGTGAGCTTGCCGGCCTCGAGGCCGGCCTTGTACCAGGGCCGGAGGCGGGGGTCGTACCCCGTGTCCAGGCCCGTGCGGGTGTCGGGGTAGTCCTTGGCGTAGGCCGGGTTGGCGTGGTGCCAGACGCTGACGACCTCGCGGGCGGACCGGTGCACGAGGCGGCGGGAGATGGTCCCGTCGGGCATGGTGCGGGCCTGGTACTTGTGCCCCGAGGGCAACCCCACGTCGATGACGGTGAGGGAGGGGTTCACGGCCAGGGCGTCCACGAGGAAGCCCGTGAAGGAGGCCTCCCGGGCGGGGTCCAGGTTCCCGGTGCGGATCAGGGAGGCCAGGAGGAGGTTCAGGCGCTCCGCCCCCGCCAGCCGGGACTCGAGCTTGTCGCTGACGGAACGGGAGAGGCGCCCCATGGCCTGGCGGGTGGTTAGGTAGAGCGCCTGGCGGGTGCCGAACCAGAGGGCCGTGGCCACCGAGGCCGCGGCGAGCAGGATCAGCCCGGAGACCAGGGTGGAGATCGCGACCTTGAGCGAGTAGCGCTTCATGGGACGTTCAGGCGAACGGCTTGCGGGGCGGGGCCTGGTCCGCCCCCACCCGGCCGGTGGCGATCTCGGCGGCGTAGTAACTCTCCCCGGCAAGCGGGCACCCCGCCATGCGCCGGAGCATCGCCAGCTGGCCCACGTGGGTCAGGGCGTCCGCCAGGGGGCCGTGCACCAGGCGCTCCCAGTCGGTGACCGCCGGACCTGAGGCCAGCCGTTCGTCCAGCCTCTCCAGGGCCGCGTGGAAGCGGGCCGATTCGATGTCCCAGGCTTCCGGCACGGCCACCTGCCACCGCCTCTCGCCGATGACCATGGAGTGGGTCCAGTCCAGGAGGTCGCTGATGTGAGAGAGGATGGCCAGGGGGGTCTTGCCGCCGCCCTCGAACCCGGCGAAGGCGGGAGGGGCGCCGCGGAGGCATTTGCCACCCCGGTAGGCAAGGGTGGCGAGCAGGTGACGGAGGAATTCGCGCGGGTCCACGGGAGTCTCCATGAGGCGACAAGGTTACCACCCGGAAGCGGGGGAGCGGGATATCATGGCGGCTTCAGGGAGGAGGTACCCATGGTCGCCATTCCCAGACCCGCCCCCGGGGAGATCCCCGCCAGCTACGCCGGGTATGCCGCCCAGGTTCCCGAGGGGGACCTGGATGTCCTTCTGGAGCGCCAGGAAAGGCAGCTGGCCGAACTGCTGGCCGCGATCCCCGAAGAGCGCGGCGCCTTCCGCTATGCGCCGGGGAAGTGGAGCATCAAGGACCTGGTGGGGCACCTCGCCGACACCGAGCGGATCATGAGCTACCGCCTGCTCTGCGTCGCCCGGGAGGAGAGGACGCCCCTGCCCGGGTTCGAGGAGGACGACTACGCCCGGGCGGCGCGGGCCGACGCCCGCCCGCTGGCGGAGCTCGCCGCGGACTTCGTGGCGGTGCGCCGGGCCACCCTCACCCTGGTGCGGGGCCTGGCGCCCGAGGCCTGGACCCGCCAGGGCACCGTCAACGGCAAGACGGTCGCCGCCAGCCACCTGGGCCTCGTCATCGCCGGCCACGCCGCCCATCACCTGGAGGTGCTCCAGGAGCGCTACCTGGGAGGGGGCGGCCTCTCCTAGTGTAGGCCGCCAGAAATACCTGTAACGCCAATACAGCTCGTCGCATCCAAGCGGCAGGTGAGAACTTTGGCGCAAGTGGGGCGAGTTGATCTAACTGTGGAGCAATTCAGACGCCTTGAGGAAATGGCGCGGAGCCGGACCTTGCCTGCGCGCAGCGTCCTGCGGGCCAAGATTGTTCTTCATCGAGCTTCTGGCGAGTCCTTTCGTGACATCGGCCAGGCTTTGGGCTGTGATCATCGGACTGCTTGGCAATGCCTCAAGCGATGGGAGGAAGCGGGCTTCGATGGCCTCGAGAGGGAACGCCCAGGTCGAGGCCGGAAGTCTTGGGTGATTGCTTTGAAGGGGCAAGAGGTGCTCCATAAGACGACGCAGGAACAGCCCGTCAATGCCACGCACTGGAGCCGGGCCTCCATGGCGCAGGCCACCGGGGTGAGCGAGAGCACGGTGGGACGCATTTGGCGTCAGAATGGCCTCAAGCCGCACCGCACCGTTGGTTTCAAGTTAAGCAACGATCCTCATTTCGAAGAGAAGTTGGTGGACATCGTGGCCCTGTATCTGGACCCTCCGGAGCATGCCATCGTGCTGAGCGTAGATGAGAAGAGCCAGATTCAGGCCCTGGACCGGACTCAGCCTGGCCTACCGATGAAGAAGGGTCGCTGCGGCACCATGACGCACGACTACAAGCGCAATGGAACGACCACCCTCTTTGCGGCCATGAACACGCTGGATGGTACGGTCATCTCGGCCACGATGCCACGTCATCGCCATGAGGAGTGGCTGAAGTTCCTCAAGCGGCTTGAGCGGGGTACGTCGAAGCGACTCGCTCTGCACATCATTTGCGACAACTACGCCACCCACAAACATCCGGCGGTCAAAAGCTGGTTGAAAGGCCATTCGAGGGTCCACGTTCACTTCACCCCCACCAGTTCATCGTGGTTGAACATGGTGGAGCGATTTTTCCGGGACATCACGGAGAACCGCATCCGAAGGGGTATTTTCAGATCCGTCCCGGAACTCGAAGCAGCGATCCACACCTATATCGCGAGACACAATGCCGCTCCGAAACCATTTGTTTGGACCGCGTCCGCGAACGATATCCTCGCCAAGGTGACACGAGCACGGCAGGCCCTCGCGGCCATTCGGACGGCCTCTGCCAAGGGTTGACGGCGAACCTGCCTTTTTCTTTTCCTCGGTATCCTCGGCCTCCTCGGCGCCTCGGCGATGGTTTTCTCAAGTATCAGTCGGCGCAAAGATTACATGCGCCGAAGCACCCGTCGAAAAGCCCATCGCCGAGGCGCCGAGGAGGCCGAGGATACCGAGGAAAGAATTCTGGCCTGAACGTCCCGGCGTGATTGAGCGCACTCCTGACCCGAAGGAGGAAGTCATGGGTCGGCATTGGGGCGAAGATTGGGGCGACAACTATCCCCATCGAGATATCACCGAAGCCATCATCCTCGCTGCCATCAGGGTGCAGATAGTTCTGGGGCCTGGACTCCTGGAAAATGCCTACAAGGCTTGCCTCGCCCATGAACTCAGGTTGGCCGGACACGAGGCCCTACGCGAGGTTCACCTCGACATCACCTACAAGGAATTGTGCGTCGAGAATGCCTACATCATGGATATCGTGGTGGACCACAAGGTGGTCGTCGAGGCGAAGGCCATTGCGAAGTTTTCGGATGCCGACTTCGCCCAACTGAATAGTTGCCTCCACTTGAACGAAGCCGCTTCGCGGCAGGGTGAAAAACGCCCGTCCAGTCCGGTCGCTCACCGGGGGACTTGCGGAAGTATATAAAAGCAGGCTCCTTGGTTATGGCGGTGTGTCAGCACCGTCCCCATAACCAAGGAGGAACTGCATGCGTGCAGATAGTGTATCTCTGTCCAGATTTTCCGGCGATCTCCGAATGGCGGGCCGGGCGGAAAGAACCATCGAGTTGTATGTCGCTTCGGCCCGGCGTTTCGAGGAGTTCCTCGGCCAGGACCTGCCGGATGCGAGCCAGGAGGCGATTCGGCGCTGGGTTGACCATCTCCGCGGCCAGGCGGTCGGGGCGTCCCGGCTTGGGCAGCATTACTCGGCCCTGAAATTTCTCTATTCAAGGACACTGGGCCAGCCGGAGAAGGTGGCCTGGATCACCATCCCCAAGGCCAAGGCGCACCTGCCCTCGATCCTCGGCCGGCCTGAGATCCAGCGGCTCCTGGACGGGTTCACGACCGCCAAGTACCGCATGTTCTTCACCCTGATCTATGCCACCGGCTTGCGTATCAATGAGGCCAGCCTGCTGGAAACCCGTGATATTGATGCCATGCAGAAGGTCATCCATGTCCGCCATGGCAAGGGTGGCAAGGAGCGGATGGTGCCCATGGACGGCAAGCTCTACGGGTTGCTGCGGACCTACTACAAGCACGAGCAGCCGCCGAAACCCTGGTTGTTCGCCTCCAAGTTGGGCAACCCCATCTGCCCTGAGACGGCGCGCCGGGCCCTGTTGTGCGCGGCAGCCGCCTCCGGCATCGGCAAGATCGTGGGTCCGCACATGCTCCGCCACGCCTTCGCCACCCATCTGCTGGAGAACGGGGAGGACCTGCGCCGGATCCAGGTTGTCCTGGGCCACGGCAGCATCCGGTCCACTCAGATCTACACCCAGGTCGCACCAAGCCAGGTTGCTGCCATCCGCAGCCCGTTGGAAGACCTGCCGGATTGAGGCGTGGGGCCCCGGCCCCGGTTCGACATCGGCGAGATCGTCCGCAGGCACCGCCCCGCCCTGGAGGCCAGGCATCACCTTGCCCCGGGACAGAAGAAGGTGCTGACCGCGATCAGTCGTTGCCGCACCGCCGCCCTCGGCGGCCACAAGCTGGTCTGCGAGCACGGCGACTATGAGCGGATCGCCTACAACTCCTGCCGGGACCGGCACTGCCCGAAGTGCCAGGCCCTGGCCCAGGAGAAGTGGATCGCCGCGCGCAGTCGACGGATCCTGGCCATTGGCCACTTCCACGTGGTGTTCACCCTGCCGGCTGAACTGCGGGCTCTGGCCCGGCTCCACCCGGCCGAGGTCTACCAAGCCATGCTGCGCGCCGTGGCCGATACGCTTCTGGAGCTGGGCAGGACCCGCAAGGGCCTGACCTTTGGCCTGACTCTGATCCTGCATACCTGGACCCGGGAACTGGCCTTCCACCCCCATGTCCACGCGCTGGTCAGCACCGGCGGCCTGAGCCTGGATGGCGGCCGTTTCATCCGGCTCAAGCACCGCTACCTGTTTCCCCTGAAGATGCTGGGCGACGTGTTCCGCGGCAAGGTCCTGGCCGCCCTGGGGGCCGCCCGGGATGGGGGCAAGTTCCCGGAACGTACCGTGGCCGCCTACGCCCAGTTGATCGCACAGGTGAAAGAGAAGCGCTGGATCGCCTACGTCAAGAAGCCGTTCCGCAAGTCCGGCCACGTGCTCCATTACCTCGGGCGCTATACCCACCGGGTGGGCATCGCCAATTCCCGGTTGGTGGATGTCACGGACGACCAGGTGACCTTTCGCACCAAGCACGGCCTCACCGCGACCCTGGAGCCGCCGGAATTCCTCCACCGCCTGGTCCAGCACGTCCTCCCCCCGGGCTTCCGAAAAATCCGCCACGCCGGCCTCTACGCCGCCGCCCAGCCCGGAGGTCTGTTGGACCAGGCCCGGCAGGCCCTGGGCGAGACCAAGGTCAAGGCAACTCCATCCCCGGTGACATGGCTGGAGCAAGAGATGCGCGCCTGCCCTGTCTGCGGCGGCATGCTCCACCGGGTCCGCCTGGATCCCACCGCCCCCCGGGCACCTCCCGAAGTTGACGCCCCATGCTGACCGTCCCCACAACGACCAGGCTTTCTCGCGCCGCAACCTGCCACCACGGTGGGCTGGAGAGGGTCTGCTCATGGACAGGAGCGGAACCATCGCGGCCAGAACAGAGCGTGAAATCGAAGGTCAGGGAGACGATGGCCAAGGCGTTTCCACCATCCTCAGGCGGCCTGCCAAGCTCGATTTGCCCATAGCAGCCCAGTCGCGCCGGCCCCTGCCGCTCCGGGCTTGTTCAAGACCGTAAATCGGGTTGCGCGTCATCGCACCGACCCAGCCGAAGGCCTGGGTTCCGCGAACCCGATTTACTGACTATTTGCAAATTTCGAAGTGGGCCTGCTGATCAATTTTCATAACTGGCCCCTCAAGGACGGGGGCACCAAGCGACTCGTCAACACCAAGCCCTGAACTGGACCCGAGGCGAAGGGGGGGGACAAGGTGTTACCTGTTCTTCTGGCGGCCTACACTAGTGTAGATTGGACGTCAGGAGCACGCATGGCCACCCGACGCCCCCCCACCCCCGAGCCGGCGAAATCGCCCTTCGCCTACCCCTGGGTCAACCTCGGGCTCTGCGCCGTGTGCGTCTACGCCGGCATCCTCGCCGCCATGGTGTGCATGACGGCCAAGGACAAGACCGCCTACTTCTTCGCGGCGGCCTTCTCCTTCATCGGGGCCTTCCGGCTTTTCCAGAACTACCTTAAGATCCGGAAGCCCAGAGGCTAGAAGGCCCTGGCGGAGGTGTCCATGCCGAAGCTGCGGGTGCAGTGCTTCTCGATGTCCATCGACGGTTTCGGCGCCGGGCCGGACCAGAGCCTGGACCAGCCGATGGGGGTGGGCGGCATGGCCCTGCACGGGTGGTTCATGGACACCCCGACCTTCCGGCGCATGACTGGGCAGCCGGGGGGAACGCCGGGCCCGGACGAGGACTTCGCGGCCCGGGGATTCCGGGGCATCGGGGCGTGGATCCTGGGCCGGAACATGTTCGGGCCCGTGCGGGGACCCTGGCCCGACGGTTCCTGGAAGGGCTGGTGGGGGGACGAGCCGCCCTACCACACCGACGTGTTCGTCCTGACCCACCATCCCCGGGAGGCCCTGCCCATGGCCGGGGGGACGGTCTTCCACTTCGTGACCGGCGGCATCCACGAGGCGCTGGAGCGGGCCTTCGCGGCCGCCGGGGGGCAGGATGTGCGGCTGGGGGGCGGGGCCGCGACGATCCGGCAGTACCTGGCCGCGGGGCTGGTGGATGAGCTTCACCTGGCCATCTCGCCGGTGCTGCTGGGGTCCGGGGAGCCGCTGCTGGCCGGCCTGGATCTGCCGGTGCTGGGGTACCGCTGCGTCGAGCAGGTGGCCACGCCGAAGGCCATGCACGTGGTGCTCGCCCGGGATGGGGACCGGTAGGCCCTTGGCATGAATTTGAATTCGATGTGGTAACAACACCAAGGCTCGTCGCCGGAGATTGGCGGGTTTCATCACCTTCATCCCAGACATCGATGTTTGTCCCTGTTTCGCAGGGCAAGGGCTTGGATGGGTCGGCGCAGGCGGGTCATGCGCGCACCGGCCCAGACCATCGCTGGCCCTGCGTAACCGGGATGAACGCCGATATTTGGGATGAAAAGGGATGGGGCCGCAGACTCCCATTTCGTGCGCATCACCATCTCTTATTGAAATCCAAGATTTGCAGGGCCCAGGCCGCGGGATCAGAGCGGCGCGCCGGCGGCGTCCACGAAGTCCACGACGCGCCCCCCGGTGATGCGGGCCAGGGCCTCGAGGGTCGTGCGCACGGAGGTGGCGTCGGTGCCCGCGGCGGGGAAGATGGTTTCATACCGGCCCAGCTCGCGGTCCAGGAGGATCTCGACCCCCTCCAGGGCGAAAGGGCACACGCCGCCGGGACGGTAGCCGGTGACCCGCTCGGTCTCCCCGGCGTCGGCCATGGAGACCTTGGAGCCCAGGACGCGCTTGAGGGTGCCCGAGGGGATCCGCTTGTCGCCGGGGCACACCACCAGGGTGTAGGCCTCGGCCTTGTTCCGGAAGAGGAGCGACTTGGCGATGCGCGCGGGCTCGACGCCGTGGCGGGCCGCGGCCAGCTCCACGGTGTGGGTGCTGCCCGGCTCGAACTCGATGGCCTCCAGGCCGTGATCGTGGAACACCTTCTGGACCTTTTCCGGAACCATGCGGCGACCCCCCGGGGACATTGTCCCAGAACGGCCCCGCGATACCATGGGGCCATGTCCGTCCTCCGCCCAGCCGAACCCCGCGACGCCGCGCCCCTGGCGGCCCTGGCCGAGCGCGCCTTCCGGGACGCCTTCGCCGCCGAGAATACGCCCGGTGACATGGATCTCCACTGCCGGGCCTCGTACGGCGAGGCGATCCAGGCCCGGGAAATCCGGGATCCGGGGCTCACCACCCTGGTGTGGGAGCACGAGGGGGGCCTGGGCGGCTTCGTCCAGCTGCGGGGGGGACCCGCCCCGGCCTGCGTTCCCGGTTCGAGCCCCTGGGAGATCCTGCGCCTCTACGTGGACCGGGCATGGCACGGCAGGGGCGTGGCCCAGAGCCTCATGGGCACGGCCATCGCCCTGGCGGAGGCGGGCGGCGCGGACCAGGTGTGGCTGGGTGTGTGGGAGCGCAACCCTCGGGCCATCGCGTTCTACCGGAAATGGGGGTTCGAGGCGGTGGGGGAGCACGTCTTCGTCGTGGGGACGGATCCCCAGCGGGACCTCGTCATGACCCGGTCCGCGCTGCCCCCGGCGGACCGTCCCGACCCCGCGGGCCCATGACACCGTCTGGGTTGAAACATTAATTCCTGGGTTTATGATGATCCAAGTCATCAAACCCGGCCCCAGGATGTCCCGAAGGAGTGCGTGCCTTGCTGCAGACCCGTTTCGACCTCACCCAGAAGGACATCCCCGGGCAGTGGTACAACATCGCCGCGGACTTCCCCGAGCCCATGGCCCCCCCGCTCCACCCGGGGACGAGGGAACCCGTGGGGCCCGAGGCGCTCCTGGCCATCTTCCCCGAGGCCCTGGTGCGCCAGGAGGCCAGCACCGAGCGCCACATCGCCATCCCCGACGAAGTGCGGGAGATCCTTGCCCTCTGGCGCCCCACGCCCCTGTTCCGGGCGGTGCGGCTGGAGAAGCTCCTGGATACGCCGGCCCACATCTACTACAAGTACGAGGGCGTGAGCCCCGCCGGCAGCCACAAGCCCAACACCGCCGTGCCCCAGGTCTGGTACAACAAGCAGGAGGGGGTCAAGCACATCGCCACCGAGACCGGGGCGGGGCAGTGGGGGTCCAGCGTGGCTTTCGCCTGCAAGCTCATGGGCCTGGACTGCAAGGTGTGGATGGTGAAGGTGAGCTACCACCAGAAGCCCTACCGGCGGATGCTCATGGAGACCTACGACGCCAAGGTCTATTCCAGCCCCAGCGACCAGACCGCCTTCGGACGCAGCATCCTGGAGAAGGACCCCCACTGCGCCGGCAGCCTGGGCATCGCCATCAGCGAGGCCATCGAGGCCACCGTCACCACCCCCGGGACCAAGTACTCCCTGGGCAGCGTGCTGAACCACGTGTGCCTCCACCAGACCGTCATCGGGCAGGAGGCCATCGCCCAGATGGAACTGGCCGGGGAGTACCCCGACATCGTCATCGGCTGCGCCGGCGGCGGCATCAACTTCGCGGGCATCGCCTTCCCCTTCCTCCAGCAGAAGATCCGGGACAAGCGCCCCACCCGCATCGTCGCCGTGGAGCCCTCGGCCTGCCCGACCCTGACCCGGGGCGAGCTGCGCTACGACTTCGGGGACATGGCGAAAATGACGCCCCTGATGATGATGTACACCCTGGGCTCGGACTTCATGCCCCCCAGCATCCACGCCGGCGGCCTCCGGTACCACGGCATGGCCCCCACCGTCAGCCACGCCCTGAAGCTGGGCCTCATCGAGGCCACCGCCGTCAAGCAGCGCGAAGCCTTCAACGCCTCGGCCACCTTCGCCAGGACGGAAGGCCTGCTCCCCGCCCCCGAGTCCGGCCACGCCATCGCCGCCGCGATCCGGGAGGCCATGGCCGCCAGGGAGGAAGGAAGGAAGAAGGTCATCGTGTTCAACATGTCGGGACACGGCATGCTGGACCTGGCGGCCTACGAGGCCTACTTCGACGGGGATCTGCAGGACGTCTAGGCGCCTGTCCAGGCACCCTCTAGCCGAGCACCTTGGCCATGAAGTCCGAGTGCAGGTTCCAGTGCAGGAACCCGGCCAGCCCGAACAGGAAGCCCAGGCCCGCGAAGACGATGGCCACCCTGAAGAGCCACCGCTTCCGGGTGAGGGCCGTGACGCCCGCCAGCGCGATGCCCACGCTCAGGCACGCCTCCGCCAGGTCGAACTGGTCGTCGTGGACGTTCATGGCATCGTAGTCCCTGGCGGCCTGTTCCGCTTCGGCCCTGATCTGGGTCTTCTCCGCATCGGCCTTCTTCGCGGCGGCCTCCTGGGCGGCGATGCGGGCCTCCACGCGCGCCTTGGCCTCGGGCCGCATGGCGGGGGCGGACTCCAGGACGGCGCGGAGGAGGTCGGCGGAATTCTCGGCGATGTGCTGCTTGGTGCTCTTGCTCTGGTAGTAGGCCCACTGGTCCACGGCGCGGGCCTGGGACTGCTGCATGGCCTGGACGACGTTGCCGTCCTTGACGTTGCACAGGGCCATGAAGGTGGCCACCACGGCCACGAAGAGGGCGATGAACCCGTTGAACCGGCTGTCTCCGGCATGGTCCTGCACTTCGTTCTGGATGGGTTCGAGGGCATCGGGCATGGGGGGCTCCTGTCGCGAACAAAGTATAGTGGTAGGATCGATCCTCCGTTCCGGAATCCGCACCGTTCCTCCCGGGAGTTCCCATGCTCCGATCCGCGGCAGTCCTGTTCCTCTCCCTGGGCCTCGCGGCGGCCCCCCCTGCCTGGGTGCAGAAGGGCGGCGTCGATCCCGAGGCCTACCCCGCGGCCCGGTACCTCACCGGCTACGGCCTCTCCAGCCCGGGCGGGTCCGAGGCCCAGCAGCGCTCCCAGGCCCTGGCCATGGCGCGCGAGGCCCTGGCGGCCTCCATCCGCACCCGGGTCACCTCCGACTTCACCAGCAGGGTCACCCAGCAGGACCAGCACATGACCCGGTTCGCCCAGAACCTCGTGCGCACCCGCGCCGACGTCGAGCTGGACGGGCTGGACACCCTCCTGGCGTGGGCCGATCCCGCGTCCAGGGTCACCCACGCCCTGGCCGTGCTGGACAAGCCCCGGGCCCTCCAGCTCCTGGGGGACAAGGTGGACCGGCAGGCCCGGGAGTGCGCCGGCGCCTTCGAGCGGTCCCGGACCGGCGGCGACGTCCCGGGGCTCCTGCGGGCGCGCCAGCTGCGCGAGGGCCTGGAGGAGTCCCTGCTGGTGCGGGCCGTGCTGGGCGGGGCGGCCACGCCGGTGTCCTGCCCCCCCGGGGCGGACATCGACCGGGAGCTGCGCAAGGCGCTGGCGGCCCGCAAGGGCCTGGACGGCCTCGTGGCCACGGCCGCCCTGGACCTGGGGGGCGGGCTGCCCCGGGGGACCCGGGTGCTCATGGATCGCATCACCTACGCCGACACCCCCTTCTGCGGGAGCCTTTCGGCCTACCTGGAACAGGCGCTGGGGGCCGAACTGGTGGCCTGCGGCCAGGTGAAGATCGTGGACAAGACCGCGGCCGCCGAGGCCATCCGCCAGGGGAACCTGGGCGCCGACTACGCCGAGACGCTGCGCTCCCAGGCGGTGGTGCGCGGCACCTGCTTCGACCTGGGCGAGGAGGTGAGGCTCAGCCTGCGGGTGACGGCCGCCTCCGGCGAGGAACTGGCGGCGGCCTCCTTCGGGATCCCCGCGGCCCTCCTGGCCAAGGCCGGACTGAAGCCGGCCCCGGACAACCTCGAGGACGCCCGGAAGACCCTGGCCATCTGCGACGCCAGGGTCCAGGCCTCCAGCCTGAAGGTGAAGCTGGCCCTGGACCGGGGCGACGGCGGCATCTACCGCAAGGGGGACCGGCTCCACCTGTTCCTCAAGGCGAACATGGACTGCTACGTGAAGGTGCTCTACCACCAGGTGGACGGCACCAACGTGGTGGTCTTCCCCAACGCCTACCACCCCGACGCCCGCATCCAGCGGGACCGCCTCTACCAGATCCCCCCGGACGACGACAGCTTCAACCTGGAGGTGCAGGAGCCCTTCGGCGTGGAGATGGTGAAGGTCATGGCGTCCACCGCCCCGCTGGACCCGCCCGCGGCCGCGCCCCAGGGGCTCCAGGCCGTGCGCGCGGACCTGGCCTCCATCGTCGGCCACGCCCGGGGCATCACCTTGCGCAAGGCCGAGGCCCAGTACGCCGAGGACACCGCGGTGGTCAACACCCTGCCTGGCGGGAAGCCCTGACCCAGTCCGCGAAGGCGAGGTCGTCGTTGAGAAGGTGGTCCAGGAGCCAGGGGCGCAGGATCTCCAGGAGCCTGCGCGGGGCTTCCAGGGCCGGGTCGCCGAACTGCAGCGTCAGGAGGCCCACCTCGGTCAGCAGCTGGACATGCTTTTCCTGGTGCGGCCTGAAGCCGGGGAAGGCCACGGCCAGCATCTGGATCTCCTCGGCCTTGAAGTGCGCCTCGGCGTGGGTCGTGAGTTTGAAGAGGATGGCGTAAAGCTGGGCCGGGGAGGCCCCCGAGCGGATCCCCGCGTGGAGTTCGGCGTAGATGGCGAAGAGGCCCTTGTGTTCCTGGTCGATCTGGTCGATCCCCGTGTTCAGGTCTTCCGACCAGACTAGCTCGTCCATCCCATCTCCATTGGGGCCCATCCGTTGATACTAACCCACCCGGGTCCGCGCCCGCGGGAAATGGCGGGCCGGGGGCGGGTGGAGGTATGCGACAGAGCCTGTCCATGGCCCCTCCATGAGAAGATGGCGGGAAGGAGACCGCCGATGGCCGAGCATCGCCTTACCGCAACGGAGCAGCGCGTCCTGGGCTGCCTGATGGAGAAGCACCTCTCCACGCCCGACTACTACCCCCTGACGCTCAATGCCCTGGTGAACGCCTGCAACCAGAGCACCAACCGCGATCCGGTGATGGCCCTGGACGAGGCCGCCGTCCTGGAGGCGCTCCAGGAGCTGCGGGACGGCCAGGCCGTGTGGTTCGTGGGCGCGGCCGGGAGCCGGGTGCAGAAGTACAGCCACCGCCTGGCGGAGTCCCGGGGCCTGTCCGTGCAGGAGTGCGCCATCCTCGCCGAGCTCCTGCTGCGCGGTCCCCAGACCCCAGGTGAACTGCGCAACCGCAGCACCCGGATGTATCCCTTCCCGGACCTGGCCGAGGTGGAGGCGGTGCTGGAGCTGATGCTGGAGGCGGAGGAACCGCTGGTGGCCAGACTCCCGCGGCTGCCCGGGACGAAGGAGACCCGCTACGCCCACCTCCTGGGCGACCCTCCCGAGGCCGCCGCCTCCGCGCCGGCACCCGCCGCGCCGTCCCGTTCCGCGGCCCTGGAGGCGGAGGTGGCCGCGCTGAAGGGGGAGTTGGCGCAACTGAGGGCGGAGTTCGAGGCGTTCCGGGGGCAGTTCGAATAGGGCGTGCCGGAAAACCCAAAGCTGTGAATCGCTGGGCCACCCTCACCCAGCAGATCACCGGCTTCCGCCACCGAATTGCGAACGCCCTGGGCCACGGGTTCGTCGAGAAGGGTTACGAGGACGCTCTGGACTTCCTACCTGCCTTCTCATCAATTCCGGCAAAGGGAGGATCGAAGTTCGCAGGCTGGGAATGAAGCCTCGCGAAGGAACCGGGGCCCTGGAACTCGAGGTCAAGGACGTCCAATGACACCTGCTGCGACCCACCCCAGCGTTGGCCCTGCGGAAACAGGGATTAACGCAGATATATGGAATAAAAGGGGATAGGTCCTCGTGGGAGTTGCCACTTTATCCTTGTTCGGAAGGTCCCCGGGTTTGCGGGCAGGACCTGGCTAGCGCGTCCTCGTCACGAGGATGATCACGGCCACCGGCAGCAGCAGCAGGGCCAGGACGGCCCAGGACGCGGGTTTGGCGAAGTTCAGGGTCCACCCCACGCCGATGGGCTTGGGCACCCAGATCCGGGCGTCGTCGGGGTTCACGTAGAAGAGCCCCCACCTGTAGAACGCCAGGCTCGCGTCCACCGGCCTGAGCCGGACGAAGTCCCGGGCCATGAGGGCGATCCCCGCCACCATCAGGGCCAGGAAGGCCCCGACGCCGGCCAGGATGACGCCGGGGCCGTGCGCGGGGGCCAGCAGGACGAAACCCATCACCACCGCCAGGCCCAGGCCCAGCAGGCCCCGCATGGGCGCCATGGCCATGGCCCGTGCCTTCAGCGGGTCCTTCTGCGAGAGGGCCAGCAGGATGCCCAGGGCGGTGGTGAAGGCCCAGATCAGCACGGGGATCCCGAAGACGACCCAGGGCAGGGCGGCCTTGGGGGTCCAGCCGTTGGCGACCCCGCGGGCGTCGAAGTGCATGGGCACGGGGTCCGGGAGGGACGGGAGGATCCAGGCGTAGAAGAGGGCAAGGCCCCCGAACCCGGCCACGGCCAGGAGGTCCCAGGGGGACAGGAGGGAGGGGCGCTGTGGGGGTGCCATGGTGAAAGTATGCGGTGGGAGGAAGTTTGATGTCCTTCCCTCTTCCGCGAACGCGAAATCTGTTTATATTGCCAATAACGTTCTTGTATAAAAGAATTCACGAAGGAGGATCCCATGGGCAAGCATCAGGTGCGCATCGCCTGGAACCGCGGTGAGGCGGCCTTCGTGGATTCGCGGTACAGCCGGGCCCACGAGTGGGTCTTCGACGGCGGTGCCCGGGTGCCGGCCTCCTCCTCCCCCCTCGTGGTGCCGCCGCCCATGTCGGACCCCGCCCACGTGGACCCCGAAGAGGCCCTGGTGGCGGCCGCGAGCAGCTGCCACATGCTCTGGTTCCTCTCCATCGCCGCCGGCAAGGGCTTCGTGGTGGACGCCTACGTGGACGAGGCGGTGGGGATCATGGGCCGCAACCCCCTGGGGAAGGTGGCCATGACGCGCATCGCGCTGCGTCCCGAGATCACCTTCTCGGGACAGGCGCCCACGGCCCGGCAGCTGAGGGAACTCCATGAGGCCTCCCACGAGTGCTGCATGATCGCCAATTCCCTCATCACCGAGATCGTGGTGGAGGAACCCGTCAGGCTACCTTGAACTTCCGGCCGATCCAGGTGCGGGCCAGGGGCGTCTCCAGCCTCCCGGAGCGCAGGTCGCCCAGGCTGTACAGGGAGAGGTCCAGCACGGTGGTGTCCGGGCCCAGGGTCCCGTCCTGGAGGCGGGCCTCCAGGTCCCCCTTCGGGACGGCGCGCAGGCCTCCCGCGTCCACCAGCACGGAGGCCGCGGGGTCCACCTCCGCCAATCCCAGGTCGCCCACCAGCCGGCGCACCTTGCGCAGCATGCCGTCGATGGCGCAGCCCGAGGGGGCCGAGGCCAGTTCCGGCTCGGCCACCGCCAGGATCCGGTCCTTCACCATCGCGAATGCGCCCTGGTAGGCGTGCCCCTTGTGGCGCCACTGGGCCAGGATGGCCTCCATGCCCTCCTGCAGGCGGGCCCGGGCCTCCGGGGACGGCGCCGGGTCCAGGGCCACCAGCCAGAGGCGGGCGGAATCGGGCAGGGGCTGGAAGGGTTCGGGCAGATGGGACATGGTGTCGCCTCGGTTTCCATTCTACCTGAGAACGAGTCTCGTGGGCAGTTCTGGCCCCGCGGGTCATAATGGATGCGAAACCGGAGGACGGGCCATGGAAAAGCGGCGGCTGGGCAGGAGCGACCTGATGATCACCTCCCTGGGCGTGGGCGCCTGGGCCATGGGGGGCAACAACTGGGCCTTCGGCTGGGGCCCCCAGGACGACGCGGATTCCATCGCGGCCATCCACGCCGCGCTTGAGGCCGGCTGGAACTGGATCGACACGGCCCCCGTGTACGGCCTGGGGCACTCGGAGGAGGTGGTGGCCCGGGCTCTCCAGGGGCTGGCGGACCGCCCCATGGTCTTCACCAAGTGCGGCCTGGTGTGGGACGAGGACCGGAAGGTCTCGGGGCGCCTGAAGCGCGAGTCGGTGGTGCGCGAGTGCGAGGAGAGCCTCCGGCGCCTGGGGGTCGACACCCTCGACCTCTACCAGATCCACTGGCCCGACCCGTCCCCCGACATCGAGGAGGCCTGGGAGGCCATCCGGGGCCTCAAGGCCCAGGGCAAGATCCGGTGGGCCGGCGTGTGCAACTTCAACCCGCAGCAGCTGGCGCGCCTGGGCTGGCCGGAGGAGGTCGCCTCCCTGCAGCCGCCCTATTCCGTCATCTCCCCCGAGGTGGAGACGGAACTCCTGCCGCTGTGCGCCCGGGAGGGCGTGGGGGTGATCGTCTACAGCCCCATGAAGAGCGGCCTGCTCACCGGCAAGATGACCCGGGAGCGGGTGGCCGCCATGCCCGATGACGACTTCCGCAAGGGCAAGGCCCAGTTCCAGGAGCCCAGGCTCACAAGGAACCTGGCCCTTGCCGACCTGCTCGGGGCCATCGGGGCCCGCCACGGACGCTCCGCGGGGGAGGCCGCCATCGCCTGGTGCCTCCGCCGCCCCCAGGTCACCGGGGCCATCGTGGGGGTGCGCAGCGCCGCCCAGGTGGCGGGGGTGGCCGGAGCCGCAAATTTCCGCCTCTCCCAGCACGAGGAGTCGGAAATCGCCGACTTCATGGCCGCGCATCCGGCGTAGCATAGGGCATCCCACAATCCGGAGGACGAGATGACCGCTCGCGTCAAAGAAATCCTATCGTGGTACGGCTCGGATAGCCCGGGCGTGAAGGCCAACCTTGCCCGCCTCATGAACACCGGGAAGCTGGCCGGCACCGGCAAGTTCGTGATCCTGCCCGTGGACCAGGGCTTCGAGCACGGCCCCGCCCGCAGCTTCGCCCCCAACCCCGCCGGCTACGACCCGCGCTACCACGTGGAGCTGGCCATCGAGGCCGGGTGCAACGCCTACGCGGCGCCCCTGGGCTTCCTGGAGGCCGTGGCCGGCGACTACGCCGGGGACATCCCCCTGATCCTCAAGCTCAACAACAGCGACAGCCTGGCCAAGGTGGGCGAGCCCTGCTCGGCGGTGACCGGCTCGGTGGAGGACGCGCTGCGCCTGGGCTGCACCGCCATCGGCTACACCATCTACCCCGGCAGCGGGGAGCGCAACGCCCAGTACGAGGCCCTGCGCGAACTGGTCCTGGAGGCCAAGGCCGTGGGGCTGCCCACCGTGGTGTGGGCCTATCCCCGGGGCGCGGGCGTTTCCAAGGAGGGCGAGACCGCGCTCGACGTGGTGGCCTACGCCGCGCAGATGGCGGCGCAGATGGGCGCGCACATCATCAAGGTGAAACCCCCGAAGGATTTCCTGGAACAGGCCGAGGCCAAGAAGGTCTACGAGAAGTACGCCATCCCGTCGGCGACCCTGCGGGACCGCATCCGCCACGTGGTGCAGTCCGCCTTCAACGGCCGGCGCATCGTGATCTTCTCCGGCGGCGAGGCCAAGGGCACCGAGGAGGTGCTCGCCGAGGTGCGCGAGATCGCCGCCGGCGGAGGCTTCGGGAGCATCATGGGCCGCAACGCCTTCCAGCGGCCGAAGAAGGACGCGCTTGAGCTGCTGGCCGCCGTCATGGCCATCCACGCCGGGGCCTGAAGAAAAGTTTAAAGAGTTCACATTCCGATTTTGAAGGGTCCTAGGCTGGGTCTGTCCGGGTTCCGCCGCGGGGTTGGCGGCGCCGGACGAGGAGGAACGTCTGCCCATCCGGGCGGCCGGGGAAAAGTGTTGCACCATCAATCGTGAAAAATTTCTCAATTCGCCCGGATCCTTGATTCCCGTCAAGGTGTCCGGTTCCGGCCCCTGGGACCCTGATCCCATCCAACCGTGGAGGAGCACCATGTTCTGCAACCAGTGTGAGCAGGCCGCCAAAGGCACCGGCTGCGAGGATTTCGGCATCTGCGGCAAGGACGAGGACGTCCAGTCGCTGCAGGAGACCCTCCTCTACGGCCTCAAGGGCATGGCCGCCTACGCCCACCACGCCCGGCGCCTGGGCAAGGTGGACGAGGCCGTCTCGGCCTTCATGGAGGAGGCCCTCTTCGCCACGATGACCAACGTCAACTTCGACGTGCCCAGCCTCCTGGAGCTGGTGCTGGAGTGCGGCAAGCAGAACCTCCGGGTCATGCAGCTCCTCGACGAGGGCCACGTGGAGCGCTACGGACAGCCCGCCGTGGGCGCCGTGGCCACGGGCACCCGCCCGCAGCCCGGCATCCTCGTCACCGGCCACGACATGGTGGACCTGGAGAACCTCCTGGCCCAGGTGGCGGGCACGGATGTCCTGGTGTACACCCACGGCGAGATGCTGCCGGCCCACATGTATCCGGTCCTGAAGAACCACCCCAACCTGGCCGGTCATTACGGCGGGGCCTGGCAGCTGCAGAAGTCCGAGTTCGAGGCCTTCGGCGGCGCCATCCTGGCCACCACCAACTGCATCCTGGAGCCCCGCGAATCCTACCGGGACCGCGTCTTCACCACGCGCGTCACGGCCGTTCCCGGCGGCACGCGGCTGCGCGGGGACGACTTCGCCTCCGTCATCGCCCGGGCCAAGGCCCTGGGACCGCTGCCGGAGCGCACCGGGCCTTCCCTGACCGTGGGCTTCCACCAGAGCGTGATCCTGGGCGCGGCGCCCGCCATCCTCGAGGCGGTGGCCAAGGGCGAGGTGACCCGGTTCTTCGTCATCGGCGGCTGCGACGGGGCGGAACCCGGGCGCAACTACTTCAGCGACTACGCGAAGAACGCGCCGGCCACCTCGTTCATCCTGACCCTCGGCTGCGGCAAGTTCCGCATCCTGGACCACGACTACGGCACGCTCCTGGGCCTGCCCCGGCTCCTGGACATGGGGCAGTGCAACAACGCGTACGGCGCCATCCAGGTCGCCGCCGGCCTGGCCGGCGCCCTCAACTGCGGCGTCAACGACCTGCCCCTGACGATTGTCCTCTCATGGTTCGAGCAGAAGGCCGTGGCCGTGCTCCTCACCCTCCTCCACCTGGGCGTGAGGAACATCGCCGTGGGCCCGGCCGCCCCCGCCTTCCTCAGCCCGAACGTCTTCAAGGTGCTCCAGGACGCCTACGGGCTGAAACTCACCGGATCGGATGCGATGGCGGACCTGGCCCTGGTATGATCCCAACGCGACCCACCCACCCGAGGATTTCCACGTGAAAGCCAAGAGTTCCGTCATCGTTCTGGGTCTGGCCATCCCGATTCTCCTCGGGGTGTTCTTCGGGTCCGGCGTCTACACCTTCGTCGCGGCCAACGGGACGTCGTACCTCTCCGACAAGCCGGCGGTGTGCACCAACTGCCACGTCATGCAGGAGAACTACGACGGGTGGCTGCACGGGTCCCACCACGCGGTGGCCACGTGCAACGACTGCCACCTGCCCCACGACAACGTCGTGCACAAGTTCTACGTGAAGGCCGCCAACGGCTGGCACCACTCCCAGGCCTTCACCGTGGGCGGCTATCCCGACCCCATCCGGATCAAGCCCGGCAACGCCGCGGTGCTGGAGGCCAACTGCGTGCGCTGCCACGCGGGCCTCACGGGCGACATCACGGCCCACGGCACCCTCGGGGTGCCCACGGACCCCGCGCGCAGGGCCGACCTCTTCGGCTGCGTCCGCTGCCATCCCGGCGTGGGCCATGGCAACTGAAACCCGAACCTCCCTTCCTTCCATCCTGATTCCGCGAGGCTGACCATGACCGAGACCAAGCCGCCCCTGTTCAACCGACCCGCCTTCAGGCTGGGACTCATCGCCGCCGCGGCCGCGGCTGGCACGATCCTCGTGCTCCTGCTCAACGCCAACATCTCCAAGCACAAGGCAGAGGCCTCCAAGACAAGCGTGCGCGTGGTGGACATGGACGAGAAGTCCGTGGATCCCGCGATCTGGGGCAAGAACTTCCCCCGCCAGTATGACGGCTACCTGCGCACCATCGAACGCTCCGGAACCAAGTACGGCGGCGGCGGCAGCGAGACCCTGGCCATCAGCAAGCTCACCGAGGACCCGCGCCTGCCCGTCATATTCGACGGCTACGCCTTCGCCCTGGACTACCGCCAGCGCCGGGGCCACGCCTACATGCTGGACGACCAGCGCGCCACCAAGCGCGTCACGGACCGCCCCCAGCCCGGCGCCTGCCTCCACTGCCACGCGTCGACCACCGTGCCCTACCGCGAGGCCGGCATCAAGGCCGGGGCGCCCGGCAGCCTCGACGAGGCCCTGGACAGCCCCAACGCCCAGGCCCAGCTCCAGGCCGGGTTCCAGGCCGTCGGCAAGCTCCCCTACGCCGAGGCCACCAAGCTCGTGAAGCACCCCGTGGCCTGCATCGACTGCCACGATCCCAAGACCATGGCCCTGCGCGTGACCAAGCCCGGCTTCATCAACGGCATCGACGCCCTGGCCCGGAGCGGCGAGCCGGTGCCCCACCTGCCCTCCATCGAGACCTGGCGCAAGGGCGACCGTTCCCGGAACTACGACGCCAACAAGGACGCCTCCCGCCAGGAGATGCGCTCCATGGTCTGCGGCCAGTGCCACGTGGAATACTACTGCGGCCCCAAGACCACCCTCTTCTTCCCCTGGAACAAGGGCCTGAAGGTCGAGCAGATCGAGGCCACCTACTCCGACTACAAGTTCTCCGACGGGCACCGGTTCTTCGACTGGAAGCACAAGCGCACCGGCGCCGAGGTCCTCAAGGCCCAGCACCCCGAGTTCGAGATGTGGAGCCAGGGCGTCCACGCCCGGTCCGGCGTGTCCTGCGCCGACTGCCACATGCCCTACGTGCGTGAAGGCGCCCTGAAGATCAGCGACCACCAGGTGCGCAGCCCCCTGCTCAACATCTCCCGCGCCTGCCAGACCTGCCACCGCTTCCCCGAGGCCGAGCTCAAGGCCCGCGTCGAGGCCATCCAGGACAAGACCCACACCCTGATGCTCCGCGCCGAGGACGCCGTGGTGGCGCTCATCAACGACCTGGAGAAGGCCAAGAACGACGGCATCCCCGAGACCGCCCTGGGCGACATCTTCGAGCTGCAGCGCAAGGCCCAGTGGCGCACGGACTTCGTCAACGCCGAGAACTCCATGGGCTTCCACGCGCCCCAGGAAGTGGCCCGCATCCTCGGCGAGGCCATCGACTTCGCCCGCCAGGGCCAGCTCGCCCTGCGCGACCTGCGGGAAAAGACCAAGCTCGCCAAGAAGTAAGGCCCCGGAGACACCCATGTCCAAGCCCCTGACCCGACGCGATTTCCTTCGCGAGGGTGGCCTCTGCGCCACCGCCGCGACCCTGGCTTCCTCTCCCCTGGCCGCCGCCGCGGTGGCCAAGGGGGCCCCCAAGGGGCCCGGCATCGCCTGGGCCAAGGCCCCCTGCCGCTTCTGCGGCGTGGGCTGCGGCGTACTGGTGGGAAGCCGGCAGGGCAGGGTGGTCGCCGTGAAGGGCGACGACCAGCACCCGGGAAGCAAGGGCCTCCTGTGCGCCAAGGGCTACAGCCTCCCGGGCATCCTCACCGGCGGCGACCGGCTCACCTCGCCCCTGATCCGGAAGAACGGGAGGCTGGTGAAGGCCACCTGGGACGAGGCCCTGGACCTGGTGGCCCGCAGATTCAAGGAGACCCTCGCCGCCAAGGGCCCCGAGGCCGTGGCCATCTACGGCAGCGGCCAGTGGATGATCACCGACGGCTACGCGGCCACCAAGTGGTTCCGGGCCGGCATGGGGAGCAACAACGTGGAGGCCAACGCCCGGCTGTGCATGGCCAGCGCCGTCACGGGGTTCATGAGCACCTTCGGCAGCGACGAGCCCATGGGCTGCTTCGAGGACCTGGCCCTTTGCGACGTGCTGATCATGTGGGGCAACAACATGGCCGAGGCCCACCCGGTGCTCTTCGGCCAGGTGCTGGAGAGCAAGGGCGCCAACCCCGCCAAGCGCATCGTGGACCTGGCGACGCGGCGGACTCCCACGTCCGACTTTGCCGACACGCACCTGCTCATGGCCCCCCAGAGCGACCTGGCCATCGCCAACGGCATCGCGCACCTGCTCCTGAAGAAGGGCGCCGTGGACAAGGCCTTCGTGGAAAAGCACGTGGTCTTCAAGCGGGGCAAGGAACAGATCGGCTACGGCCTGGCCGACAAGTCCAGGTTCGCGGACGAGGCGAAGAAGGTCACCTTCGAGGAGTACGCGGCCTTCCTGGAGACCTACACGCCCGAGCACGTGGCCAGGCTCAGCGGCCTTTCCGTGGCCGCCCTGGAGCAGCTGGCGGGGTATTTCGCCGACCCGAAGCTCAAGGTGATGTCGGTGTGGTGCATGGGCGTGAACCAGCACAGCCGGGGCACCTGGATGAACAACCTCATCTACAACCTCCACCTCCTCACCGGCAAGATCTGCAAGCCCGGCTCCACGGCCTACTCCGTCACGGGCCAGCCCAGCGCCTGCGGAACCGTGCGGGAAGTGGGCGACCTCGCCCACCGGCTCCCGGCCGACATGGTGGTCATGAACCCCGAGCACCGGGCCATCGCGGCGAAGATCTGGAAGGTGCCGGTGGAGCGCATCAACCCCAAGCCCGGCTACCATACGGTGGAGATGTTCCGGGCCCTGGACCGGGGCGACGTCACCTGCATGTGGATCCAGGTCACCAACCCCTTCGTGAGCCTGCCCAACGTGGACCGCTTCCGAAAGGGGGCCCGCAAGGACGGGCGGTTCATCGTGGTGTCCGACGTCTATCCCACGGAGACCACCGGGTTCGCCGACGTGGTGCTCCCCAGCGCCATGTGGGTCGAGCGGGAGGGCTTCTTCGGCAACAGCGACCGGCGCACCCAGCACTGGGACCAGCTGGCCGAGCCCCCCAAGGGCTGCCTCCCCGACGACTGGCAGATCGTCGAAGTGGCCCGCCGCATGGGCATGGGCGACCTCTTCCCCAGGGACCGGGCCACCTACGTGAAGGACCTCTACGAGGAATACCGGCAGTTCACGGTGGGCACCGGCAAGGACATCGGCACCTACGAGGAGCTCAAGGCGAACCGGGGCCTGCGCTGGCCCGTGGTGAAGGGGAAGGAGACCGCCCGCCGCTACGTGGAGGGGGAGGATCCCTACGTGAAGGCCGGGGAAGGCATCTCGTTCTACAAGAACAAGGCCGACGGCGGCAGGGCCGTGGTGTGGCTGCGCCCCTGGGAAGGCCCCGCGGAGGTCCCGGACGCCGAGTACCCGCTGTGGTTCACCACCGGCCGCATGCTGGAGCACTGGCACACCGGCACCATGACCCGGCGCGTCCCCCAGCTGAACAGGGCCCAGCCCAAGGGCTTCCTGGAGATCCACCCCGAGGACGCCAAGGCCGTCGGCGTAGCCGACGGCGGCCTCGTGAAGGTCACCTCCCGACGGGGCAGCGTCACGCTGCCGTGCCGCTTCGAGGCCCGGGGCCAGGTGCCCAGGGGCACCGTCTACACGTCGTTCTTCGACGAGTCCCAGCTCATCAACGCCGTCACCCAGGACAGCATCTGCCCCATCAGCGCCGAGCCGGACTACAAGAAGTGCGCCTGCAAGGTGGAGAAGGCATGAGAACCCTGGCGCTGTCCCTGCTTCTGGCCGGGCTGGCCCCGGTCCTCCCCGCCAGGGCCCCGGAGCGCCTCCACGCCTACGCTCCGCCGGTCATCCCCCACGCCCTCCACAAGGACGCATCCTGCACCGGCTGCCACGCCAGGGAGATCAGCGGCGGCGTGCCCGCCGTGCCCCACAAGGCCGGCGGCTGGTGCCAGTCCTGCCACGTGCCCTCCGGCGCCGCGGCCCCCTTCCGCGCCAACGCGTTCAAGGGCGAGCCGGCCTCCCGAGCGAGGGGCGCCAGGGCCTACCCGGGCGCCCCGCCCGCGCTGCCCCACGCCGTGGCGATGCGGGAGAACTGCCTGGCCTGCCATGGCCGGGAGGTCCATCCCGGAATGAGGCGCAATCCCCACCCGGGACGGGCCAACTGCCTGTCCTGCCACCTGGGCTAGATTTCAGGTAACCTCAGGGGATCGAGGGACAGGCGATGTTGTATTCCATGGCGACCGGCTATGCCCTGCGCGCGCTTTCCGCGCTGCCCGAGGACGGGTCCTACCTCCTGGCCAAGGAGCTCGCGGGCCGCGTGGAACTCCCCGGGCCCTACCTGGCCAAGGTCCTCCAGACCCTGGCCCACGGCGGCATCCTGGAGTCCATGCGGGGGCCCCACGGCGGCTTCCGGCTGGCCCGCCCCGCGGCCTCCATCACGGTGGGCGAGGTGGTGGCCATCCTGAACACCATGGACACCACCACCGTCTGCGTCATGGGCTTCACCGACTGCCTGAGCAAGGGGAAGCCCTGCCCGCTGCACGTCGCCTGGTGCGACGCCAAGGCCACCCTCGACCACACCATGGCCGAGGTGACCATCAGCGATCTCTACCGCCTGGACCTCTCGACCCTGAAGGTGGTGCCCCGCGTGAAGTGCATGGCGGAGGGAGCGGTCTGAAGGGCGGGGCCCCGCGAAGCCGGAAGGGGCACTTTTACCTGGAACTCAGGGGCACGGCTTGTAGAATGCAGGGGAATTTTCCATGAGGAGGTGCCCGTGCCACTGACCCATCGTTTGTCCGCGGAAGTCTTCGGAACCTTCTGGCTGGTGCTGGGCGGCTGCGGCAGCGCCGTGCTGGCCGCGGCCTTCCCCGGCGTGGGCATCGGCCTGCACGGCGTGAGCCTGGCCTTCGGGCTCACCGTCCTCACCATGGCCTACGCCGTGGGCCCCATCTCGGGCTGCCACCTGAACCCGGCCGTGACCCTGGGGCTGGCCGTGGGCGGGCGCTTCGCGTGGAAGGACGTCGCCCCCTACTGGGCCGCGCAGGTTGCGGGCGCGGTCCTCGCGGGCGGGGTGCTCTTCCTCATCGCCTCCGGCAAGCCCCTGTTCCAGGCCGGCGGGTTCGCCAGCAACGGGTACGGCCTCCACAGCCCCGGGCAGTATTCGCTGGGCTCGGCCTTCCTCACGGAGGTCGTGATGACCTTCTTCTTCCTGTTCGTGATCCTCGGCGCCACGTCCCGCAAGGCGCCCGCCGGGTTCGCCCCCATCGCCATCGGCCTGTGCCTGACCCTCATCCACCTGGTGAGCATCCCCGTGACCAACACCAGCGTGAACCCCGCCCGGAGCACCGGGGTGGCCTTCTTCGCGGACGGGGGCTGGGCCCTGGGGCAACTGTGGCTGTTCTGGGTGGCTCCGCTGGCCGGGGCCGCCCTGGCGGGCCTCGTGTTCCCCAGGCTGGACAAGGATTCATAGCCTGCAAGGATGGCTTTCTTTTATCCATTTTATTTTCCCCGTCCATCCCCGTTCATCGCCGGCAAATCATGCGAATGAATTTGCCGGCGATGAACGGGGAGTGCGCCAGGCCAAGCCTGGGCGAGGAGGATGGATGACCTAAGACAGACTGAAACCTCGCAATGGAGCCCAGCGGGGAGGCAGCAAGCCCCGCCCGGCAAAGCTGGCCAGCAGCCGGAACCGAGTCTTGCGTGGGGAAGGGCGACCGACCTCGTGAAGCGTAGACAGGGAGTGCATGGGCCGTGTGATGGAGCCCCGAAAGCATCCAACCGTGGGAGTCGACGCCGTTCTCCGATCGGAAGACAGCACCCGAAGGTCGCAAGGGCCTGACCGTAGGGTCCCACCGGGGTCATAGAGCAGGGCACGTGCACAGGGGTTCCCCAGGAACCTGGGAGATCCAGCCATCTCCGCCAACAACCCAGTGGTGAGGGAAGCCACGTAAAACGAACCCAGGCTCGCCGGGGGGTGCCGCCCCCGGCGGGAGCGAACAGCCGGCACAGGGCGGTACCGCAAACTGAAGGAAACGAAGGAGCGCGGGAGGGGTGGCCGGAAGTCGGAGCAGCTCATAGTAGCGATGATCGCGGGGAACCGGGCCGCCGGGACCCGCTGGAGCCAAGGAGCTGCCGGATCACGGAACCGTTGAAGGGAAAGATAATGGGTGCAATGACATCCAACAGCGTCTCCACGAAACAACAACGGATCGCAGAACTGGCCAGGATCCACCCGGAGGTGGCTTTCACCTCCTTGGCCTACCACATGGACCTGGACTGGATGAAGGAAGCCTTCGGGCGCACCCGCAAGGATGGGGCGACCGGGGTGGACGGCGTGACGGGCAAGGAATACGGGGAAAACCTGGAGTCCAACCTCCAGAGCCTCCTGAACCGGGCTAAGAACGGCGACACCTACAAGGCCCCTCCAGTCCGGAGAACCTACATCCCGAAAGGGGATGGCAGCCAACGCCCCCTGGGCATTCCCGCCTTCGAAGACAAGGTCCTGCAAAGGGCCGTGGTGATGGTGATGGAACCGCTCTATGAGCAGGACTTCCTGGACTGCTCCTACGGGTTCAGGCCCGGGCGCTCCGCGCACATGGCGCTGGAGGCGATTTGGCAGGGGTTGATGGACATGGGGGGAGGCTGGGTGCTTGACGTGGATATCCGTAAGTATTTCGATACTTTGGACCACGGGAAGCTGCGGGAAATCCTTGACCTGCGGATGAAGGACGGCGTTCTGAGGCGCCTGATCGGCAAATGGCTCAACGCGGGCGTGCTGGAGAAAGGATGCATCACGCACCCGGAAACCGGCTCGCCCCAGGGCGGGGTGGTCAGTCCGATGCTCGCCAACATCTACCTCCACGAGGTGCTGGACGTGTGGTTTGAAAGGGAGGTCAAGCCCCGACTCCGGGGTCGGGCCTTCCTGGTGCGCTACGCGGACGACTTCGTGATGGGCTTTGCCCAGGAGGAGGATGCCAAGCGGGTTATGGAAGTCCTGCCCAAGCGGTTCGAGCGGTATGGCCTGACGATCCACCCGGATAAGACCCGGCTGGTGGAGTTCTGGAAGCCGAGGGAGCCCAGGGACCCCAATGGGGGACCAGGCCACTTCGACTTCCTGGGATTCACCCACTACTGGGCCACGGCCAAGAACGGCCGGTGGGTGGTGAAGCGGAAGACCGCGAAGAGCCGGATGAGTCGGGCGCTCACGAAGATCGGGGAGTGGATGGCCAAACACCGCCACCTCCCGGTGCGTGAGCAATGGCGGACGATCAACCAGAAACTGGTCGGTCACTTCAGGTATTACGGGATCACGGGGAACTCCAGGGCCCTGGCGCACTTCCGCTATGAAGTTGGGCGAAGGTGGCGTGGATGGCTCAACCGGAGGTCCCAGCGGGCCCGCATGACCTGGGATCGCATGAACAAGCTTCTGGCTCGGTTCCCACTGGCCCCAGCCATCAGTTACGCATCGAAACTACGTCCTCAGCGACCGTGACGAGGAGCCGGATGCGGTAGTCCCGCACGTCCGGATCTGAGGGGGGCCGGGGGCGCAAGCTCCCCGGCCTACCCGACTGAAAAAGGATAAAAATTGAAATCCGGAATCCAGGCATTCAGCGGGCGGTGAGGATTGGAACCTGAATGCCTTGCGATTCGGGAATCAACCTCTAGATCTGGCCCAGGGTCTTCCCGGCGCTGCGCAGGTCCTCGCAGGCGCGGACGACGCGGTCGGCCATGCTCTGCTCGGCCTTCTTCATGTAGGGGCGGGGATCGTAGGCCTTCTTGTCGCCCACTTCGCCGTCGATCTTCAGGACGCCGTCGTAGTTCTTGAACATGTGGCCGGCGATGGCGCGGGTGAAGGCGTACTGGGTGTCGGTGTCCACGTTCATCTTCACCACGCCGTAGTCCAGGGTGGCGTGGATCTCGGCCAGGCTTGAGCCGGAGCCGCCGTGGAAGACGAGGCGGCTGCGCTGGCCGGGGAAGGCCTTGTCGATGGCGGCCTGGCCGTCCCGGAGGATCTCGGGGCGCAGGACGACGTTGCCGGGCTTGTAGACGCCGTGCACGTTGCCGAAGGTGGCGGCCAGAAGGTACCTGCCCAGGGGGGACAGGGCCCTGTGCACTTCCACCATGTCCTCGGGGGTGGTGTAGAGCTTGTCCTTGGGGACGCCGCTGGTGTCGTGGCCGTCCTCCTCGCCGCCCACGACGCCGGTCTCCACCTCCAGGATGATCTCGCTGGCGGCGCACCGCTTCAGGAGTTCCGCGGAGCGCCGGATGTTCTCGTCCAGGGGCAGCTCGGAGCCGTCGAACATGTGGGCGTTGAAGAGGTTGCCCTGGCCCGCGGCGCGGCGGCGCTCGGTCTCGGCGATGAGGGGGAGCACGAAGGTCTCGAGGTACTTGGGGTGGCAGTGGTCCGTGTGCAGGGCCACGTTCACCTCGTAGTGCTGGGCCATGTAGTGGACGTACTGGGCCAGGGCGATGGCTCCGTAGGCCATGCTCTTGACGCCCAGGCCGCTCATGAACTCGGCGCCGCCGGTCGAGATCTGGACGATGCCGTCGGCCTTGGCGGTCTTGAGGCCGAGGAGGACCGCGTTGGCGGTCTCGGTGGAGGTGACGTTGAAGGCCGCGTAGGCGTACTTCCCTTGCTGCGCCTTGTCGAGCATCGTGAGGTATTGGGCGGGGGTGACAACCGGCATCGGATTCCTCTTTTCTGGTCAGGTCGATTCAGTTTGACACCTGCCCGGGGCCTGGGGCAATGTGAGTCCTTCGGCGCCCGGTTTCCATCGAGGAGCAAAGCCCATGTCGCACCGGAAGGGATTCCTGGCGGTCCTCAACCTCACCGTCCTGGTGGCGGCCCTGGGGTATTTCGTGGACATCTTCGACCTGCTGCTGTTCCCCATCGTCCGGCAGCAGAGCCTCCTGGCCATCGGCGTGCCGCCCTCGGGGCTGCTGGACACCGGGGCCTTCCTCCTGAACGTCCAGATGACCGGCATGCTCCTGGGGGGCATCCTCTGGGGGGTCATGGGCGACAAGAAGGGCAGGCTCTCGGTCCTGTTCGGGTCCATCGCCCTCTACTCCGCCGCCAATTTCGCCAACGCCTTCGCCGCCTCGGTGCCCCTCTACGCCGTGTGCCGCTTCGTGGCGGGCTTCGGCCTGGCCGGGGAGCTGGGGGCGGCCATCACCCTGGTGAGCGAGGTCCTCTCCAGGGAGACCCGGGCCTACGGCACCACCCTGGTGGCGGCGGTGGGGGTGTCCGGGGCCGTGGTGGCGGGGCTCGTGGGCAACTACATGACCTGGAAGGTGGCCTACCTGGTGGGCGGGAGCCTGGGCTTCGCGCTCCTGCTCCTGCGCATCGGGGTGGCCGAAAGCGGGATGTTCGCCCAGATGAAGACCGGGGGGGTGGCGAGGGGCAGCCTCTGGATGCTCGTGAACGACCGGGACCGGCTCTTCCGCTACATGGCGTGCATCGCCATCGGCATGCCCACCTGGTACGTGGTGGGCATCCTGGTGACCTTCTCCCCGGAATTCGCACGGACCCTGGGCGTCATCGGCACCGTGAAGGCCGGCACCGCCGTGGCGTTCTGCTACGCGGGGCTGGTGCTCGGGGACGTGTCCTCGGGCGTGCTGAGCCAGGTGCTCCGCAGCCGCCGGGGGGCGGTGGCCGCGTTCCTGGTGCTCGACGCCCTGGTGGTGCTGGCCTACCTCTTCGGGCTCCATGGGCGGAGCCCGGCCTTCCTGTACGGCCTCTGCGCGGCCCTGGGCTACACCATCGGCTACTGGGCGGTCTTCATGACGATCGCCGCCGAGCAGTTCGGCACGAACCTGCGGGCCACGGTCACGATCACGGTGCCCAACTTCGTGCGGGGCGGCCTGGTGCCCATGGCCCTGCTCTTCGCCGCCCTGAAGGCCCCCATGGGCCTGGTGGGCTCGGCCCTGGCCGTGGGCGCGCTGGCCATCGGGATCGCCCTGCTAACCCTCTGGGGACTGGCGGAGACCCATGGGCGGGACCTGGACTTCCTGGAGCGCTGAAGGGCTTCAGAACACGGCGGCGGCGCCGCCGTCGATGGGGATGACCGTCCCCGTCGTCCAGCGGCTCTCGTCCCCGAGGAGGTGGATGGCCAGCGCGGCCACCTCCTCCTCGCGGCCGAGGCGGCGCAGGGGATTGACCCGGGAGAGCGCGTGCAGGGCCGCGGCCGGATCCGGGGCGGTCTTGAGGCGCGCGTCCACCATGGCGGTGTGGACGGGTCCCGGGGCGACGGCGTTGCAGCGGATGGCGCGCGGGGCCCACTCCAGGGCCAGCACCTGGGCCAGCATGTGCACGCCCGCCTTGGCCACGCTGTAGGCGGCGGTGTCGGGGATGGCCCGGATGCCCACGTTCGAGCCCACCAGCACGACGCTGGCGCCGTCCTTGAGGAGGCCGCCCAGGTGATGGCAGAGGAGCCAGGGGCCCTTCAGGTTGGATGCGATCATGCATTCGAATGCGAGGGTCGAGGTCCCCTCCACGCTGCCGGTGAGCAGGGAGCCCGCGGCCAGCACCATGCCGTCCAGGGGGGGGCAGTCCTTCGCGAACGCCAGCACGGCCTCGTCCCGGGTGTGGTCCAGGACGGCCCGGACGGCGTGGGGCAGGGTCTCCTTCAGGGCCTCCCCGCGGCGGCCGGCCAGGATCAGTTCCGCGCCCAGCGCGTCCAGGCGCCGGGCGCAGGCCCGGCCGATGCCCGAGCCGGCCCCCGTCACCAGGATCCGCCTGCCCAGGAAGGGCTTCACGGGAGCTTGACGCCGGAGGGCGTCACCACGCCGCCGGAGACGGCCCAGGTGAGGGCCTGCTCGGGGCTGATGGGCATGGGGGTGACCTTGGAGGCCTCCACCATGATCACGTAGCCGGAGGTGGGGTTGGGCGCTGTGGGGACGTAGACGGCCACCATCTCCTCGCCCTGCCCGAAGCCGGCCCAGGTGCAGTCCCGGTGGGCCACGAAGCCCAGGGTGTAGGCGCCGGGCCGGGGCCATTCCACCCGCACCACTTCCTTGAACGAGCCGCCCTGGCCGCTCTGGATGGCGCTCATGAGCTGCTTGGTGGCGCCGTAGATGCCCTTGACGACCGGGATGTACATCACCAGCTCGTCCAGCCACCCGAGGATCTGGCGGCCCACGAAGTTGCCCACCAGGGCCCCGGCCAGCAGCAGGAGGGAGATGGTGGCCGCCGCGGAGATGAGGGCCAGGCCCCAGGCGGGCGGCACCGGCAGGTGGAGCATGGCGGCGACCATGGAGGCCGGCCCCCGGAAGATGTCCACCAGGGAGTTGAAGATGGCACGGAGGATCCAGAACGTCACCACCGAGGGCAGCAGCGTGAAGAATCCCGCCAGCAGATATTTCCTGAACATGTTTGCCTCACACCTTCCGGTCGGGGGACTCGTGGGCCGACAGGCGCCCGTGGCCTGCGAGGAGGCTGGGGCCCAGCTTGCTCCAGAACTTCCGGAAGTAGGTCACCGCGCTCCAGATGGAAAGGATCATGGCCACCCAGAGCAGCAGCACGCCCATGCCCCAGAAGAAGCTGTAGGGCCTGGGGAAATGGATGAAGACCCGGAAGATCGGCAGGCCGGTCCAGTCCAGGAGCCAGCCGTCGAGCACCGGCCCCAGGAGCAGGCAGGAGATGGCGGCGATCTGGAAGCCCAGCTTCCATTTGCCCAGGCGCTCTGCGGCGATGGTGACGCCCTCCTCGCTCGCGATGCCCCGGAGGCCCGTGATGGCCATTTCCCGCCCCAGGATGATGAAGGTCATCCAGGCCGGGGCCATGCCCAGCTCCACCAGGCTGATGAGGGCGCCCATGATGAGGAGCTTGTCCGCCAGGGGGTCCAGGAGCTTGCCCAGGGTGGTCACCTGGCCCCATTTGCGCGCCAGGTAGCCGTCCAGGAGGTCGGTAAGGCTCGCCGCCCAGAAGACCAGGACGCCGATGATTTCATGATTGGTAACCCGCGTCAGGAGCACCACCACGAGGATGGGCACCATGAGGATCCGGGCGAGGGTCAGGTAGTTGGGTACGGTCATGGGATAAGGGGCACTTTCAGGGCTCTCGGCGATGGAGGGTCGAATCGTCTTCCAGGTTGAAGCTCCAGTCTAACGGCTCCGGAGGCTGTTCAACCCATCGAAGGAGTTGGCTTTAATCGTTTATATTATCGTCAAATCCCCTTTTCCGGCCAGCCTCTGCCACTGGGAGTCCTCGATGACCTCGAAGGCGCCCTCGGGGCCGTCGGGAAAGAGGAGGCTCTCCCGGGAGACGCGCACCCGGGTCCCGCGGGCCTGCAGGGCCGTCAGGAGCGCCAGGGCCTCCGGGTCCTCCAGGAGGCCGGTGGCCTCCAGGGCCAGGCCCACCCAGGGCACCTGGGGGTCCAGCTCGCGCAGCACGCCCAGGAGGAGGCGCCTTCCCACGCCGCCGTTGCCGGCGCCGAGCGATGCCCGGGTGAGCAGGAGGGGCCGGGGCCGGGCCTGGAGCGGGGCGGGGACGATGCGGGTCACGGGCTCGACGGCGCGAACCGGGGCGGGCGCCGGCGCGTCCGCGCCGGCCGTCTCGACGCGCCAGCCCGAGCCCTCCCGGTAGGGCGTGGCGGTGCGCCCGGAGCGCTCCAGGAACCGCTGGACGTTGTGCAGGAGCATCTCGTCGCCGCCGATGATCACGCGCAGGGGGAGGCCGGGATGGTCCTCCAGCACCCGGCTCACCTCCCGGAGGGCCTCGGAGACGGTGACATCGAAGAGTTCCAGGGTCAGGATATCCATGACTGGAGTTTAAATCTTTTGTCCACACCGAAAGCCGAAGAGTTCAAGGAATGGCTGCGGACCGCCGCGATGGAACGGGGATTCGCCCGCGTGGGCTTCGCCTCCTGCGCGCCCTTCGACCGGGAACGGCTCTCCCGTTGGTTCCAGGAGGGCCGGGGCGCGCTCCTGCCCTACCTGCGGGAGGAGGCCCTGGCCGACCCCGCCTCGGTGATGGAGGGGGCCCGCACGGCTCTGGTGGGGTTCTTCCCCTACGCACGGCCCGCGGCCGTGCCCGGCGCCGCCGAGGGCTCCCTGAAGGTGAGCCGCTACGTCTGGGGCCCGGACTACCACCGGATCCTCAAGCCCCGGCTCAAGGCCCTCCTCGCAGAGGCCCAGGAGCTCTGGCCCGGCCTCCAGGGCCGGGTGTGCGTGGACACGGCCCCGATCCTGGAGCGCCAGCTGGCCGCCAGGGCCGGCCTGGGCTGGCAGGGCAAGCACACGCTCCTCATCGCCGGCAAGGGCGGCTCCTGGGGCTTCCTGGGGGTGGTGCTGCTGGATGCCGAGCTGCCCCCGGATCCGCCCTTTCCCGGGGAGCGGTGCGGCTCCTGCACGCGGTGCCTGGATGTCTGCCCCACCGGAGCCCTGGAGCCCTTCAGGCTGGACCCCGGCCTCTGCCTGACCACCTACACCGTGGAGACCGAGGCGCCGCCGCCGCCCGCGGTGGAGGCGGCCCTGGCCGCCACCCGGTGGGCCGCGGGCTGCGACCTCTGCCAGGAGGTCTGTCCCTGGAACCGCGCGCCGCTCTGGGGCGACGGCGGGCTGTGGGGGGGGGCAAGCCCGCTCCACACCCAGCCCGCGGAGGCGGGCCGGATGGGCGTCGGAAGGTGGCAGTCGCTGACCCGCGGGACGGCGCTGCGGAGGGTCCGGCACCGGCACTGGCTTGCCACCCTGGGCAGGATATTGGGCTAGGGCGGGTTTCCTTGTTTATTCCCAAGCCGTTTTTCTATAACGTGGCACGAGGGGAAACCCACCGGAGAAGACCTAGATGGCGATAAAGAATTTCACGGTCCAGGACGCGATGTCGATGTACGGCGTCAAGGAATGGGGCTATGGTTTCTTCGGCGTGAACAGCAAGGGGCACCTCGTCGTCCACCCCACGCGGGACGAAAACCTGTCCTGCGACGTGTTCGACATCGTCCAGCACCTGCGGAAGAAGGGTGTGGCCACGCCCCTGATCCTGCGCTTCCCCCAGATACTCGCGGCCCGGGTCACGGAGCTGAACGAGGCCTTCCACAAGGCCATGCGCGAGTACGACTACGCCGGCAGCTACCAGGGCGTATACCCCGTGAAGACCAACCAGATCAAGGAGGTCGTCGACCAGGTGGTGAAGGCGGGCTACAAGTACCGCTACGGCCTGGAGGCGGGCTCCAAGCCCGAACTGATGATCGCGCTGTCCATGAACCTCCACCCGGACGCCCTGGTCACCTGCAACGGATACAAGGACGAGACCTTCATGCGCATGGCCCTCCTGGCCCGCAAGGCCGGACGCAATGTGCTCATCACCGTCGAGAAGATGACCGAACTTCCCATGATCCTGAAGGTGGCCAAGGAGCTCAAGGTCGAGCCGCTCCTGGGGCTGCGCTTCAAGCTCAACGCCATGGGGAGCGGGAAGTGGGAGAGCTCGGCGGGCGACCACTCCAAGTTCGGGCTCAACACCCAGGAGCTGCTGGAGGCGGTGGAGACCCTGGAGAAGAAGGGCCTCCTGGACTCCGTGGTGGAGCTGCACTTCCACATCGGCAGCCAGATCACCGACATCCGCCGGGTGAAGACCGCCATGAAGGAGGCGACCCGCATGTACGCCAAGCTCTACAAGCGCGGCGTTCCCCTGAAGTACCTCAACGTGGGCGGCGGCCTGGGCGTGGACTACGACGGCAGCCGCACCACCTTCAGCTCCTCCATGAACTACACGATCGACGAGTACGCCTCCGACGTGGTCTACACCACCCAGGACGTGTGCACCCAGGAGCAGGTGCCGGTGCCCAACCTCCTGAGCGAGTCGGGCCGGGCCATCGCGGCCTTCCACGAAGTCGTCGTGGTGGACATCATCGGCCTCATCGACACCACGCACACCAAGTACCGCGTCGAGCTCACGGGCAACGAGGCCCAGGTGCTCAAGGAGCTGGCCTACACCCGGGACAACCTCTCGGTGAAGAACTTCGCGGAGATGTACCACGACGCCATCACCCAGAAGGACGAGCTCATCACGCTCTTCAACCTGGGCTACCTGTCCCTGGACGACCGCGCCAAGGGCGAGATCCTTTTCTGGGAGGTGTGCCGCAAGCTCTCGAAGATCTTCAGCTACAAGAGCCTGAAGTACATCCCCGAGGAGTTCCAGGACCTCTCCAAGAGCCTGGCCGACAAGCTCATCGCCAACTTCAGCCTCTTCCAGTCCATGCCCGACCACTGGGCCATCGACCAGCTCTTCCCCGTGATGCCCATCCACCGCCTGAAGGAGAAGCCCACCATCTCCGCCACGCTCTGCGACATCACCTGCGACAGCGACGGCAAGATGGAGAAGTTCATCGACCTCAAGGACGTGCGGGACGAGATCAGCCTCCACGAGCCCAAGGGCGGAGAGCCCTACTACCTGGCCTTCTTCCTCACCGGCGCCTACCAGGACATCCTGGGCATGCGCCACAACCTCTTCGGCGCCCCCACGGAGGCCCACGTGGTGGTCAACGAGGACGAGGACTTCAAGATCCAGCAGATCATCCCCGGCGACACCATGGACCACGTCCTGCGCAGCGTCCACTACGACCCCGACGAGCTGGTGGAGGGCCCCACCCGCCGCCGCCAGAACAAGAGCGACGCCGGCGAGGCGCTGAAGGCGCTGCTGACGCAGCAGCGCAGCCTGCCGACGTACCTGGAGATGAACGAGCACTGATTCTACTGCCGGGGCCTGGAGATGCGCCCCCGCAGCTAGGGGAACAGCACCTTCACCTTCTCCACATGCAGCTGCATCTCCCGGTGCAGCAGGCTCACGCCCCTGCGCACCAGCCGCATGGCCTGGATGCTCTGGCGCGTCTCGTCCAGGCGGCGAGGGTCGGCGGGGTCCTTCACCAGGCGGTGGACGCCCGAGACCATGCGCAGGATGTGGATCTCCATGTCGTCCGCGCCGTCAGGGACCGCGGCGTCGTGGTGGCGGCGGCAGATGTCCTGGAGGTGGGCGGGGAGGCCCCAGATCTCGTGCACGGCGCAGCCGATGTCCACGTGGACCCGCTCCAGAACCTCGTCAACCACGGGATCCGGAAGGGGGGCCTCCACCTCCCCCGCGATGACGAGGGCCGCAAGGGAGCGCAGGGCGAGGGATTTGCCCATGTCGTGGAACATGCCCGCCAGGAAGGCGCGGTCGGCGCGGCCCACGTGCTGCTCGAATGCGAACTGGCTGGCTCCGAAAGCCACGGCCATGGTGTCCAGGAAGAGGTCCGACCACCTCTGCCCGAAGATCTCGTATTCCACGCGCAGCCCCACGTCGAACAGGCTGCGCCCCGCCACGCCGGCGGCGATCTCGCCCACGCCCCGCAGGCCGATGCGCATGACGGCCATGCGCATCTCATTGACGTCGGTGCCCCGGTTGTACAGGGCCGAATTGGCCACGCGCAGCACGTTCATGGAGATCGCGGGATCGGGGCTGATGGCCTTGAGGAGCCTGGCCATGTCCACGTCCGGCTCGTTGAGCAGGTCGATGATCCGCACCGCCAGGGCCGGGAAGGACGTGGGGTCCGGATGGTTCCGGCCGAAGTGCTCCATGACCCTGGGGACCAGCCGCTCCACCTGCTCCAGTTCCCCGGGCGACAGGGGCCGGGGAGGGGGCTCGGCCGCGCCGGAAAGGAGGGCCCAGGGCCCGTCGAAGGGGTCCGGCGCCGTCGCCGCGGCGGGAGCCTCCGCCGGGGCGGGGGCCTCCGCCGGGGCGACGGCCCGGGCCTCGGGAAGGCGGGCCTGGCCGCGGAAAAGGTTCCTGAAGGGATTGATCACTCCCCCATGGTAATGAAGGAAGCCGTTCCTGTCAGTCCCAGTCCTTGCGGGTGCGGTCCTTCTTCACGGCCCCGGCGCGCTTCTTGACGATGAGGCGCACCGTCCTGCTGGAACGGGTGGGGCGGGTGGGCCTGCGCGGGATCGGGGCCTTGAGGGCCTCCAGCACGGCTCCGGCCACCTTGGAACGGGCGTCCTCGAGGTTCTGCAGCTGGTCCCGGGTGCGCGAGCTCGTGACGATCCAGCGCCCGTCGGCGTCCAGCTGGTTGCGGACCCTGCCCCGGAGGCGGTCCAGGGACGCGGGGTCCAGGCCCTCGATGAGGGCGAGGTCCACCCGCACCTCAACCTTGGAGGCCACCTTGTTCACGTTCTGGCCCCCGGGGCCTCCGGCCCTCACCGCCTTCACCTGGAAGGCGGCGGCGGGGATGACGACCGTGCCGGTGACTTCGAGGGCGTCCATCCGGCGCCCTCTCAGTCCGTGATCTGGAAGAGTCTCTCGAACCTCACCACTTCCAGGAGGTTCATGACCGGCGGGGAGGGGCGGTGGAGCACGACGGCCACCTGGCGGGCCTCGGCGGACTCGCGAAGAAGGAGGATCATGCCCAGGGAGCTGGCGTCGAGGTAGGTCACCTTCTCCATGTCCAGGACGATGCGCTCCAGGGGCCCGGACTCCAGGGCTTCCCGCGTGCAGGCCTTGAAGCCCGGGTGGGCCTCGAATGTGAACCGGCCCTCGAGTCCGATCGTCGCCGTAAGGCCCTCAATCCGGCTCGTGAAATTCATGCGTCCCTCCCAGGCGTCCCAGCCAGAATACCCAGGGGCGGCCCGGTTTGCTATTCTGGCGGCCCGGACCCTCCGGATCGGAACCGTCCAATGCCCCTCTCCCTGCCTTTCTCAACTGGCCAGCTGGTGGTCGTGGTGCTCCGCGAGCCCCGGGAACGCATGTGGGGAAGGCTGCTGGGCCTGGAGGCCGCCGGCCTCGCCCTCCGGGGCCTGGACCTGCGGGTGTGGGAGGAGGTGCTGGCCATGGTCCGGCGCGGCGAGGAGGACCAGATCGCCCTGGGGACGCGCTTCTTCCCCATGCAGCGGGTGGAGTCGCTCTACCTGGACGAGCCCAGTTCGGGCGTGCCGAGCCTGGCGGCCGACTTCCTCCAGCGCACCGGCCGGGATCCCCAGGAGTTCCTCAAGGACTTGTGAAAAGGGCCGGGAGGCTTCCCTCCCGGCCCGTTCAACCGCTTGCTACTTGGCCTTCTCCAGCTGGTTCACGCCCTTGTTCACCTGGCGGCGGCCCACGGCCTTCTCCTTGCGGCCCTGCTTGATTTCGGCCTTGCCCTTGGCTTCGGTGCGCTCGGCCTTGGCATCCAGCTTCGCGGCGGCGTCGGTCTTCCCTTCGGCGGCGAGCTTGCCGGCCCGGGCCTCCTCGCGGCCGGCGCGGCGCTCCGCGGCCTTGCCCTTGGCCACTTCGGCCTGGCCGCGGACCTCCTTGCGGGCGCCGCGCTTGATGTTCTTCTCGCCGCGGTGCTCCAGTTGCTGGCCGGTGGGGGCGGCGGGAGCGGGGGGCGGGGCAGGGGTCTGGGCCACGAGGGCCGCGCTGATGAGGCCGGCTGCGATCAGGATGCCGAAGGTGCGGGTGTTGGCCATGGTGGTCTCCTTTGTGCGGGCTGGGCCGCTGTGGGGTTCATCCCCGCAAGGCAAGGTGCATGAAGGATGCCAAATTATAAGGGGTGACAATTCAGCATAAAGGAAAGGTTTAAGAGGGTTTCACGGGACTTCTTTCCGGGGGGCGTTGCAGGCGGCAACATGGGGTTGCATTCCTCCCCGCCCGCACCATGAGAGGATGTGGGGATGAAACGACTGGCCCTCTTCATCTCCGGCACCGGGGGCAACGCCCTGAACCTCATGGAGGCCTGCGCGGCGGGGCGGGTCCCCGCGGTGCCCGTGCTGGGGCTCTCCTCCAGCGCCAAGGCCGCGGGCGTCGAGCGGCTCGCCGCCCGCGGCCTTCCGGTGGCGGTGGTGGCGCGGCCGGACTTCACCGACGACCGGGCCTTCTCCCAGGCCTGCCTCGCCCGCGCCGAGGAGGCCGGGGCGGACGTGATCGCACTCTGCGGCTGGCTCAAGAAGCTGGACCTGCCGGCGGCGTGGGAGGGGCGGATCCTCAACATCCACCCGGGCCTCCTGCCCGCCTTCGGCGGCCCGGGGATGTTCGGCATGCACGTCCACCGGGCCGTGCTGGAAGCCGGGGCCGCGGAATCCGGCTGCACCGTGCACCTGGTGGACAACGTTTACGACCACGGGCGCATCCTGGCCCAGGCCCGGGTGCCGGTGCTGCCCGGGGACACGCCCGAGGCCCTCCAGCAGCGGGTGTACCTGCAGGAGATGGCCCTCTACCCGGCGGCGCTCCGGGATTTCCTCGCCTCCCTCTGATAGGCTGGACCCAGCGGATTGTTGAGGAGACACCATGTCCAAATTGCGTGTGGCCGTCGTCGGAGTGGGCAGCCTGGGCCAGCACCATGCCCGGATCGCGGCGGGATCGGAGGCCACCGAGCTGGTGGCGGTCGTTGATCCGGGCGAGGCCCGCGGCCGGGAGATCGCCGAGAAGTTCGGCACGAAGTGGGTCCCCGGCATGGCCGGGATCCTGGACAAGGTGGATGCCGTCCAGATCGCCGCGCCCACGGGCTTCCACCACGCCCTGGGGCTCGAGGTGCTCAAGGCCGGCCGGCACGTGATCATGGAGAAGCCCCTGGCGGCCACCCTCGACGAGGGCAAGGCCCTGCTGGCTGCCCTGGCCGCGGCGCGCCAGGCCCGGCCCGGGCTCGTGGCCGCGGTGGGCCACCTGGAGCGCTTCAACCCCGCGGTGACCGCGCTGCGCGCCCTGGGCATCAAGCCCCACTTCGCCGAGGCCATCCGGGTCTCGCCGTTCCCCATGCGCTCCATGGAAGTGGACGTGATCATGGACGTGATGATCCACGACCTGGACCTCCTCCTGGCGCTGATCGGGCGCCCCGTCGTCTCCGTGGAGGCCGTGGGCGTGCCGGTGCTCACCAAGTACGCCGACCTGGTCAACGCGCGCCTGCGCTTCGAGGGAGGCGCCTTCGCCACCGTCACCGCCAGCCGCGTGGCCCGCAAGAAGGAGCGGGTGCTCCGCGCCTTCGGGGCCCGGGCCTACGCCAGCCTGGACTTCGCCGCGCAGAAGCTCGAGGTGCTCCGCCTGGGCATGGGCCCCGACGGTCCGACGGTGCTGCCCGACGTCATCGACATCGTGGAAGGAGAGCCCCTGAAGCTCGAGCTGGAGGCCTTCTACGCCGCGTGCCTGGGCCAGGGCGAGGACCTCTGCCCCTGGCAGGACGCCTTCGAGGCCATGAAGGTGGCCGACATGGTCCAGAAATCCGTGGCCGAGTCCCTGGCGAACCTGAAGATCGACTAGTGTTCTACGATCTGGCGTCCCTCGCCAAGCCCCTGGTGACCGCGCCCCTGGCGCACCGGCACCTGGATCTCGACGAGGACCGCCGGGCGCAGCTGGGCTTCCTGGACCGCGCGGAGCCCCTCACCGTGCGCCAGCTCCTCTCCCATTCCGCGGGCCTGCCGCCCTGGCTCCCCTTCACGGGCGAGCCCCTGGCGGCCCAGCTGGGGCGGGGTTTCCCGTCCGGGGCCCACCCCAAGCTGACCCTCGGCATCCCGGGCACCAGCCTCTATTCCGACCTGGGGTACCGCCTGCTGGCCGAGCTCCTGGAGCGGCAGACCGGAGTGCCCTTTCCGGAGCTGGGGGCCCGCTCCACGGGCCTGGAGCCCGCGCCCTGGGCCCTGGCGCCGGTCTTCGCGCCCCAGGGGCCCGACCTGGAGATGTGGCGCCTCGCTGCGCCCGCGCTGCCCTTTCCTGCGCGGGATCCCCACCTGCCCAACGATGCCAATGCCCGGGCCGGAATGCGCGGCCACGCGGGGTTCGGTGCGGATGCCGAGGGCCTGCGAACCTGCCTGGATCGATGGGTGGCCTCCGGCGCGCCCCTGGCCATGTCCCGGGATGCGGCCCAGGGCGCCGACGGTTCGCGCTGGGGCCTGGGCCTCCAACGGGCCTTCACGGGCCAGGGACGCTTCGGCGCCCTCCTGGAGGGCGTCCGCCGGAACGGCGTCCACGTGGTGGAATGGGACCGGGACCGCCTCTCCCCGCCCGTGCCGGAAGCTCCGGCGGGGCCCCCTTCGGCCTTCTGGTACCACCTGGGCTTCACCGGGCCCGCGCTCTTCTTCCGGCCGGAGGACGGCCTCTGCGTGGCCGTGCTGGCCCACCGCGTGGGGCCCGCGGGCGAGCTGCTGGATGCCGCGCAGCTGCAGGCGAGGCGGCTCGAGGCCCTGCGGGCCTGGGTCTAGCGGGTCCAGCGGAACTCGAGTTCGGCGAAGTACCGGAACCCGTTCCGGGCCGCGCCCGGAACCCAGCCCACGGCGTCGTGCCGCTGCCAGGCGGCTCCGGCGCGCACGGTCGTCGCCTTGTCCACCTTCCAGGCGATGTCCTGCTGGATCTGCTTGAATGCGTCGGCCTCCGGGGACAGGCCGGGGTGCAGGGCGGTCCAGAGGTCCCGGTCGTCCCGGAAGGGGCGCACGCCGGCGATGAGCCAGGTGGTGGTGGAGAGCCGCGGGCCCAGGTCCAGTTCCAGCTTCGCGAAGTTCGAGTTGGCCTCGCCGCCCATGGCCTCGCCCAGGGGGTCGCCATGGGTGTAGAAGCCCGAAGGGTAGGTGCTGTTCACGAAGGAACGGTACGAGATGTCGGGGGAATTGGCGGTGTTGTGGTGCTCGATGCCCAGGCGCACGCCGGGCCACTCCAGGAGGATGCCGACGGTGTCGTTGCCCGCGATGAGGTTGGGGATGTAGTAGCTGTCCTTCTTGTCCCAGATGCGGAACCAGCGGAGGGAGGCGGCATCCTTCCGGACACCGGTGAGCTCCTTGCCGGTGTAGTAGAAGGGCCGGCGGGCCAGCACCTTCCACTGGAGCAGGACGCCCTTGCTGCCGCGGCCCACGTAGAACCAGGCCTTTTCGCTGGCGGTCACCCGCGCCAGCCAGTCGGATCGGAACCGCAGGCCCGCGTCGAAGTTCGTGGAGCTCTTGGCGCGGTTCACGGGCACGGGTTCCGGGCGGTTCGGGTCGTTGAAGTCCACGCCGCTCTCGGCCAGCACGTCCTTGGTGCCCGTGACGGCCGTGAGGTATTCGCCCAGGTTGTAGCCCTCGGTCATGGACACCCCGTTGCGGGTGCCGCCCCAGAGGACCGTCCAGTTGAGGTAGAACTCCACCTTCCCGTCCCGGGACCTGCCCTGGGTCCGCCACCCGGAGAAGAAGGGGCTCTGCGGATCCCCGTTCAGCTGCAGGTTCCGGGCGATGGACAGGGGCATCTGCGAGTTCTCGGGGATGGAGCGGCCGTTCTCGAGGCGCCCCGTGAACCCCTGGAAGCCCCATTCGCCCAGGGACCATTTCCCCAGGGACAGGTGCCAGTAGGGCGTCTCGACCCGGAGCTTGGGGACGGGGCGGGCGGCCTCGCCCAGCAGGTACCCGCCGGTGAGGCCGTAGCCCCAGACCAGGGGCTCCTGCTCGAACCCCGCGGTCCAGCCCCCATGGCGGTAGAGCGCGTGGCTGCGCATGACCGTGAAGTGGGACCTGCCCTGGGCGTCGGTGTTGGCCAGGCCCTGGATGGCGAAACTCCAGCGCCCGAGGCTGGCGCCGGCTTCGGCCGAGACGCCCGAGCCGATGTATCCGTTGCCCATGCCCAGGGAGTCGACCAGGGGGGCCGGAGCGCCGTGCCGGTCCGCGGTCCAGAGCCCCGCTCCGAACCAGGTCGCGCCGGCGGCCAGTCCGGAACCCAGCACCTCCCGGCGGTTCCAGCCTTCGGGAGCCTGGGCCGCCAGGGCCAGGCCCGGCAGGGTGATCAGGAGGCAGCGGAGGGCGCCGTTTCTGGACAGGATCATTCAATTCCCCAAGGAGTGGCCGTGGACCTTTGGCGTCAGGATGCTATTAATTAATTATTGGTTCCAGAACTACGCTTGCATCATTTTGCCCATGTTGGAGCTGGGTCCGACCTGCTCTTTTTCCGCCTCCCGGGCAAGGGCGTGCAGGATGTTGGCCGCGCGCAGCGGCGTGATGCGGTGGGCGCCGCCTCCGCGGGGGTTTCCGGGGCGCTCCCCTTCGGCCAGCCCCATGGCGGGACCCCGCACGGCCACGGAATAGGGACCCTGGGGCTGGATGAGGTGCTCCAGCGACATGTTCATGAGGGTGACCGTGGGCCGCCCCGCCCCCGCGCTGCAGTGGGACAGGCCCGTGTCGACGCCCACGCAGCCGTAGGCGTGGTACTGGACCGCGCAGGCCTCGGGGATGGTGGTGCGGCCGGTGAGGTCGATGGTCCCGGGGGCCAGGGCCGCCAGCTCCGCGGCCAGGGGCATCTCGTCGGGGCTGCCCAGGAGGACGGTGGCGAAGCCCTGGTCCATGAGGATCCGGGACAGTTCCGGCCAGTTCTCCTGCTCGGGGAACCAGCGCTTCTCCTCGCCCCGGGTGCCGAAGGCCAGCACCACGTAGGGCCTGCCGTCCCAGCCCGCGGCGCGCAGCAGGGGCAGGGCGCCCTTTCCCCCCAGGAGCCCGGGGGTGATGGGCAGCCACCGCAGGTCGGCCAGGCCCGTGAGCTTCTCGAGCAGGGGCTGGTAGCGCTGGACGATGTGGATGGGCAGGTCCCGGTACTTGAACGGGTGGGTGTAGAGCAGGCTCAGGTTGTTGTCGGCGATGCCGCCCCGGATGGGCACCCGGGCCATCCACGCGGCCAGGATGAGGCGCACGGACTGGCTGAGGTTGATGACCGCCACGGGGCGGTCCTTGCGCCAGCGCCGCAGCAGCATCCAGGGGTCGGGCTTGCCCACCCCCCCGGTCTCGATGACGCTCTCGGCGATGACGGAAGGCGCCGCCTCGCTGAACACGGCCGCGCCGATGGCGTGGCCCACCGCCACCCACTTGAGCGTGACGCCCAGTTCCGCGGCCGCGGCGTTCCATTCCCGCTGGAGGCTTCCCAGGAAGGGCAGGGCGAAGATGACGTCCCCCAGCTGCCTGGGGAAGCGGATCCACACCTCGGGCAGGGCGTCCCCGCGCCGCAGGCTCTCCTTGAGGGCTTCCGTCCCGTTCGCCCTCATTTGGCGTACAGGGCGATGACCCGCTCGATGGCGCCCGCGCAGGCCGCGCAGAACGGCACGTCGTCGCGGGTGAACATGACGCAGTCCTCCTGGGCACGGAAATACCCCGTGCCCTCGTAGTTGCAGCCCTCGAAGGCACCCACCTTCCCGGAGTGGGCGTCCGTGCCCAGGAGCCGGGTCTCGAAGGCCTTCTCCTCGGCGAAGAGGGCGTCCATCTCGGATTCGGGGCGGTTGGCCGCGCGCAGTTCCCGGCGCCGGGCCTGGGTCTCGTGGCTGGCCTTCTCGAAGGCCGCCTTCTGCCACGGCGTGGGCAGCGGCGTGCCGGCCCTGACGAGCGCCTTCCACTTGGGGGCCTTGGGGTCGGCGGTGGCGTTGAGCTCCCAGGGCTCGGGGCGATCCTTCGAGCTCTCGTAGGCGACGTCGGAGGTGTAGTACTCGTCGGCCAGGCCCGCGAAGTGGTGCCCGAACTCGTGCACGAAGACGTAGGGCGCGTAGAGGTTCCCGGCCGCCACGGTGCTGAACTGCCCGAAGATCCCGGCGCCGCCGTAGGTCTCGCCGTTGACGAGGATCTCCAGGAAGTCGTAGGGCGCGAAGGAGGCGGCGTCACGCAGGGCCCGGTTCTCGAAGGTCAGGATGTAGCGCTCGCTCCCGAAGGCGTCGTAGGCGGTGCCCAGGGGGCTGCGGCGGTGGACGCCGGTGGAGGGCCGGGACACGCCCGGGGCGTCGGCGGGGGGGCACAGGGCCCAGACGTTGAAGTCCTTCCGGTGCTCCCGGAAGGGGGACCTGGCGAAGAGGGCCTCGGTGAGCCTGCGGGCCTGCTGCTCGAACCGGGGCAGCTCCTCACGGGTGTAGCCGTCGCCCAGGATCAGGAGATCCACCTTTTCCGCCGGGGCGCCGGACCGCTGGATGGCGATGAGGGCGCCGGGGGAGGGCGGCGGGGCGGAATCGACCGACATGTCCGCGGGGTCCAGGGAGAACGACCAGATCTCGCGGAAGGCGTTCCGGGCATCCCGCTTCTTGACGTTGATCTGGACGGGGCCTCCGGGACGGGGGAAGCGCAGGGACTCGGAGAAGGTCCGCGGGGTGGAGCGGGCCTCGCCCGTGGTCTCCCACTCCCCGTAGATGGAATTGAAGCCCCGGGAGAAGAGGACCCGGTTGGTCGCGCGGTCCACCACCTCGAAGAAATACTTGCCCAGGTTGGAGGTGTCCAGGGCCTTGGCGGGGTCGCCGGGCCAGGGAAGGGGCTCCAGGACCGTGCGGTCCTGGGTGAAGGTCTCGGAGGCGGCGGTTCCGGTGTGGTAGTAGTCCACCCGAAGGGTCCGGGGGGCCTGGGCCATCAGTGCGGAAGCGAGGAACAGGGCGGAAAGGGTACGTAGCATCACAAGCCTCATGGATACTCCTATACTAGAACATTCCAGGAATCCCGCCGAACCCAGGCCCCCTTCGAGGTCCCCATGCTCACCCCCAGACAACGCCAGCACCTCAAGGCCAAGGCCCACCCCCTCAAAGCCAACGTCCACATCGGCAAGGCCGGGCTCACCGACGCCCTGGCCCAGGAACTCGACGTCATGCTCGAAAGCCTCGAACTCATGAAGCTCCGCCTCAACCAGAACACCCCCGAGGACGAGGCGAGCGCCGTGGAGGCCCTTACCGCCAAGGTTCCCGGCCTCGAAGTGGTGCGCGTCCTGGGCCACACGGTCCTGGTGTTCCGGGCGAGCCGGAACAAGCCCACCGCCTATCCCCTGCCCTGAAGGGAGTCCGGCGTGCCCTACCTGTCCTGGAGCGAGGGAGGCGTCGTGAGGCGCCACGAGGTTGCCGATCCGGTGCAGCTGGGCCGGGATCCCGTGCTGTGCCCCGTGGCCCTGCCCGGGGACGTCAGCGTCTCGCGGGCCCACGCCATGCTGGCGAAGGTGGGCGGCCGCTGGTGGATCCGGGACCTGGAGTCCCGCAACGGCACCCTGCTCAACGGGCTCTCGGTCTCCACGCCCATCGGGAGCGCCCTGGAGGACGGGGACGAGATCGGCCTGGGGGACTGGTGCCTGAAGTTCACGGAAGGGTTCCCCGGCCTGGACGGGATCAACTTCATCGAGGGCGTGGGCGACCTGTTCGCCGAGATCAAGCCCGAGCCCGGCCAGGCCATGGTGCTCCTGCGCGCCCTGGAGCTGCTGCACCGGTCCTCGGAGAGCCTGCTGCGGGAGGGCAGCTCGTACATCATGTTCCGCAGCATCCTGGCCGAGGCCCTGAAGCTCATGGGGGCGGAACGGGGCTTCGTGGTGATGGTGAACCCGGACGGGACCTGGCAGAGCCTGCACCGCGTGGGCGACGTGGAGGACCGCCAGGGCCTGTCCCATTCCGTGGTGGCCTACGTCCTCGCCCACCGCACCGGGGTGCTCAGCAACTCCCCCCTGATCGACCCCCGCTTCGGGGGCGAGAGCCTGCTCGAGCTCACCGTCGGGGCCGTCATGTGCGCCCCCATGGAGGTGGCCGGCGAGATCCAGGGCGTGCTCTACCTGGACCGCGCCCAGCAGGGCCGGCCCTTTTCCAGGTTCGATCTGGCCCTGCTGCAGGCCTTCGTGCGACAAGGCGCCGTGGCCCTGCGCCACACGGAGCTCGTGCAGAAGGCCATGCGCCAGGCCGAGATCCAGGGCGAGTATTTGCGCCTTCGGACCCTGCACGAGCGCATCGTCAAGCGCATGGGGGAGCTGCTGGGGGCCATGGGGTCGAGCCTGCGCTGGATCCAGAGCTATTCCGAGAGCGGCTACGGCGACCTGGCCGCGGTGCTTCGCCACCAGACCAGCCGCATCCAGCACCTCGTGGAATCCGGCCTCCAGGAGACCCTCCTGGAAGTGCCCCGGGAGACCCCCGTCTCCACCAGCCTCCAGGCCCTTCAGGAGGTGCTGGAGCCGGTGTGGCGGGACCTCCTCACCATCCGGAACATCCCACTGACCCTCGAGTCCGTCCCCGCCGGCACGGTGTGGGTGGCGGGGGACCTTGCCACCCAGGCCCTCATGGGTCTGGTGGAGCCCCTCCTCATGCGGGCCCCCGAAGGCGGAACCGTACAGGGCCGCTGGCTGGATCAGACTTCGGACTGGACGCTGCGCCTGGCCTTCTCCTCCGGGATGGCCATCCCCACGCCGGACCCCTGGACCCTCCGGACCCTCCAGGAGTCGGGCATCCGCTGGCACTGGAACGACCAGGCCCTGACCCTGGAGTTCCCCAAGGACGTCAACCACACCCAGGACAGCCGGGCCCTGCCCCTCCTGGGCCTGGTCACGGAGGAGATGGAACTGGTGGGTCTTTTCGAGAGCGTGGCCCAGGCCGAGGAACTGGGCCTCCACCTCCTGGAGGCCGAGCCGCCCCGCTCTCCGGTCCACCCGTTCAAGTACCTCGTCATCGACGCCAAGGGGACCCAGGACCCCGTGGCCGTCGTGGACGCCTACCGGCGCAACGCCAGCTTCACCACGGTGCCCATCCTCGTGGTGCGGGCCCGCGACGACCAGTTCCCCCAGTTCCTGGCCGCGGGCACCACGGACTGCCTTCCCGAGGGCTTCCGGTGGGAGACCCTCCACCACCGGCTCCAGGTGCTGCGCGGCCACGACGAGCTCCAGCGCAAGGCCCGGGCCGCGGAACGACTGGACTCCCTGCGCCAGATGGCCGGAACCCTCAAGCACGAGATCAACAACCCCCTGGCCGTGATCTCCATGCAGATCGAGCTCCTGGCCCGCAAGTACCCCGACGAGCCCAAGCTCCAGAAGGTGATGGAGATGGTGGAAAGGATCCGGGTGCTGGTGCAGGTCCTGCAGCGGATGCGGGAGGCCTCGACCGAGGACTACCCGGGCGGGGAGAGCATCTTCAAGCTGGGCTAGAAGAGCCTTACCCCATCCTCATCCACCAGTCCCTTGACGGGGAAGTCCCCGGGTCCCGTGGGCAGGCTTTCGCACTTCTGGATCCCGAAGCCCGCGCCCAGGGTCAGGACCTCCGGCGCCAAGCCGGGCAGGACGGCGTCGTAGAAGCCCCGCCCGTAGCCCAGCCGGTGCCCGTCCGCGGCGAAGGCGAGGCCCGGGACCAGGACCAGTTGCACCGGTGGGGAGGCGAAGGGGGACGCCAGCGGCTCCTGGAGGCCCCAGGCGCCGGGTCCCAGCGGAGGCGGGCCCCAGGCCAGGGTTGGCGGCGCCTTTTCCACGATTCTCGGGAAGAGGAAGGTCCAGAAGGGGTGGGCGTCCAGGAGGGGGCGCAGGTCGATCTCGGACCCGAAGGGCCAGAAGGCCGCGACGGAATGGATGCCCCGGGCTTCGCAGAAGGCGGCCAGGTGCCGGCAGGCCTCCGCGGACCAGAGGGCCCGCTCCAGGGGATCGACGGCGTCCCTCAGGGCCAGGTGGTGCCGCCTCAGCGCGGCCTTGTCGCGGAGTTCAGGCATAGACTTTGTAGAGGTTGTCGCGTTCCAGGGGCTCGAAGCCGGCTTCGGTGATCAGGCGCTCCAGCTCGGCCTTGGTGAGGGCCTGGGGGGTCTTGGCGCCGGCGAGGTGGGCGATGGACTCCTCGATGATGGTGCCGTCCAGGTCGTCCGCGCCGTAGTTGAGGCCGACCTGGGCCAGGCCCTCGGTGATCATGACCCAGTAGGCCTTGATGTGCGGGACGTTGTCCAGGAGGAGGCGGGCCACGGCCACCTCCCGCAGGTCCTGGTGGCCGGTGGTCTCGTGGATCTCGTAGGTCCGGCCCAGCTCGTTGTCCTCGATCTGGTAGGCCAGGGGGATGTAGGCCAGGAACCCCCGCGTGCGGTCCTGCAGCTCGCGCAGGCGCAGGAGGTGGTCCACCCGGTGCCGGGCCTGTTCGATGTGCCCGTAGAGCATGGTGCAGTTGGTGGGCAGGCCCATGCGGTGGCTCAGCTCGGCCACGCGCAGCCAGGTGCCGGCGTCCTTCTTGCCGATGCAGATCTTCTCGCGGATCTCCTCGTCGAAGATCTCCGCGCCGCCGCCCGGGCAGCTCTCCAGCCCCGCGGCCATGCAGCGGGCGATGAACGCCTCGATGGGGATCCCGGACGCCCGGGCGTAGTAGTCCATCTCCACCATGGTGAAGACCTTCAGGTGCAGGTCCGGGAAGCGGGCCTTGAGGCGCCGGAACAGGTCCTCGAAGTACTCGATCTTGAGCTTGGGGTAGTGCCCGGCCACCATGTGCAGTTCCCGCACCCCCAGGTTCTCGGGCTTCTCCATCTCGGAGACGATGTCGTCCGCCGAAAGCACGTAGGCCCGCGGATCGCCCGGCCGGGCCTGGAACGCGCAGAACTGGCAGTGGGTGACGCAGATGTTCGTGTAGGACATGCGCCGGCTCACCACGTAGTAGGTCTTCTTCCCGTGGAGCTTCAGCCGGACGAAGTGGGCCATGGCGCCGATGCCCGTGAGATCGGGGCTCTCGTAGAGCAGGAGGCCGTCGTCGAAGGTGAGCCGGATGCCCTGTTCCACCTTCTCCGCGATGGGGATGAGGCGGGGATCGGTGAGGTAGCTTTGCAATCCGAGGCTGAGGCTGTGCATGAACGTCTCCATCCTCCAGTCTAGCGGGGCGCGGAAGGAGGAAGCCTATCCTGGAATGGTTCATGGCGGCGGGACGGCAGGCGCTTCGTTCGGAAGGCATGGGCGCCGCATGAATGATGCCGGGAAAGACCTATATTGATGCCAGGGAAAGGGAGAAATGAAATTTGATGTTCATTGAAATGGGATGGAGGCAGGTTGATGAAATACATATTTAGCCCAGCGATCCGCTTGGCCCTCTTCGCGCTTGGGCTCCGGTCGTTCCTCCTGCTGTGGGGATAGTGCAGCATCCCCTGGGCGACTCCATGAAAAGGTCAGCCACAGCCTGGAGTCCTTTTCTCGGCGAACCTCGGCCTCCTCGGCGCCTCGGCGATGGGCTTTCGATGGGTGGGCCGGCGCGGGTGAGCCTTGCGCCGACAGCTCATGGAAAAGCCCATCGCCGAGGCGCCGAGGAGGCCGAGGTTCGCCGAGGAAAAGAAAAATGGAAACGATCGGCCCGGCCATTTTCTAGGCCGAGGCCCGCTTCATGCCCCGCAGGGCGACGGTCCACACGATCAGGCCGAACACCGTCAGCTTGATGAGCTGCGGCCAGAACGCCTCGACGCCCGCCCCGCGGAGCACGATGGCGCGCACGATTATCAGATAGTGGGTGAGCGGGATGACCTGGGCCAGGCCCTGGAAGAAGAGCGGCATGCCCTCGATGGGGAAGATGTAGCCGGACAGGAACACCATGGGCAGGAAGGTGAGGATGGCCATCTGCGTCGACTGGGCCTGGGTGTCGGCGGCGGTCGACAGCTTGATGCCCACGCCCAGCATGGGGATGATGAAGAAGAGCGAGGTGACGTAGAGCAGGGGCACGGAGCCTGCGACGGGCACGCCGAAAAGCACCCGGGCCGCGCCGAAGAGCACGGTCAGCTGCAGGTAGGCGATGCCCACCACGGGGATGATCTTCCCGAGGAACAGTTCGAACGGGCGCACCGGGGTGACCATCACCTGGTCCAGGGTGCCCCGCTCCTTCTCCTTCACGATGCTGCCCGAGGCGTAGATGACGCAGGTCATGGCCAGGATCACGCCCACGAGCCCCGGGACGATGAAGTTGGGGCTGCGCAGGTTCGGGTTGTACCAGGGCCGCACGCGCAGGTCGATGGGCGGGATGGGCTGGGTGGCCTGGCCGTAGCCCATGCGCTGGAAGAGCAGGGTGGTGCTGCGCATCTGGGAGACGCCCACGGCGGTGGCGATGGCGTTGGAGGCGGTGGTGGGATTGGAGGCGTCCACCACCACCATGGCCTCGGCCGTGCCGCCCGACCTGAGCTTTCGCGCGTAGTCGGGGGGGAACCACACGCCCACCTGGGCCCGGCCCATGTCGATCTCCCGGGTGAAGGCGGCCTCGCTGTCCGCGCGGCTCTTGAGGTCGAAGTACTGGGTGGCCACCAGGCCGTCGACGAAGTCGCGGCTCTCCTGGCTGCGGGACTCGTCGTAGACCACGCAGGGGAGGTGCTTGACGTCGGTGTTCACGGCGAAGCCGAAGATCAGTATCTGGGCCAGCGGCATGATGAGGACGAACCCGATGGTCAGGCGGTCCCTGCGCAGCTGCAGGAATTCCTTCCAGACCAGGGCCTTGATGCGGTTCCACATGGTTCACCTCAAGGGGGCGCCGCGGCCCTGGTCCACCAGGTCCACGAAGAAGTCTTCAAGGGAGGGGAGCTCGGGCTCCGCAGGGGCGAAGGGCAGGCCCAGGGACGCCACGGCCTGCAGGATGGCCCCGGGGTCGCCGCCTTCGGCGTAGGTGAGGCGGACGCTGCGCCCCTGCAGGACCGCGGACAGGACGCCCGGGATGGCCCGGGCCGCCTCCTGGAGGCGGCGGTACTCGGGGGTGCGCAGCGACAGCACCCGGCGGTGCAGGCTGGTCTTGAGGTAGGAGGGACTGCCGCTGGCCACCAGCCTGCCGCCCAGGATGAAGGCGAGGCGGTCGCACTGGTCGGCCTCGCCCAGGTTGTGGGTGGTCACCAGGATGGTCATGCCGTCGATGATGAGGTCGGCCATCGCCTCCCAGAACAGGCGGCGGCGCAGCGGGTCCACCCCCGAGGTGGGCTCGTCCAGGAAGAGCACCTCGGGCTCGTGGAGGGTGGCCGCGGCCAGGGACACCCGCTGGCGCTCGCCGGTGGAGAGGCCCGACACCAGGTGGTCCCGCAGGGCCCACACCTGCATCTCCTTGAGCCGGTGGGTGGTCTCCGCCTTCAGGCGCTCCCCCGAAAGGCCGTAGAGGCTCCCGAAGAAGGCCAGGTTCTCGCCTACGGTGAGGTCGGTGAGGAGGCTCGACTTCTGGCTCATGTAGCCCATGCGGGCGCGCACCAGCTGGCCCTCGGTGAACAGGTCCCGGCCCAGGGCCCGGGCGTGGCCGGACGTGGGCGCGAGGACGCCGCAGAGCATCCGGATGGTCGTGCTCTTCCCGGCGCCGTTGGGGCCCAGGAACCCGAAGATCTCCCCCTTGCGGATCTCGAAGGAGACCCCGTCCACCGCCGTGAAATCGCCGAAGCGCCGGGTCAGGTTCTCCACCTGCAGGACGGGCTCACTCATGGAGGGCCCCCTCCTGGGCGTTGAGGACATGGAGGAAATAGTCTTCCAGGGTGCTCTCGGATTCCCGCGCCGCGGCCACCCCGGGCAGGGCCCCCAGCTTCGCCAGGAGCGGCTCCATGGGCTGGTCCGGGAACCGGGCCCGGAGCACGTCGCCTTCGGCGAAGAGGTCCAGGGGCGACAGCAGGGCCACCTGGGCCCTGGCGAGCCTGCGGTCCGCCATGGTCAGGGCCGCCACGACCCCTCCCAGCTCCTCCCGGAACCCGTCCAGGGTGCCCTCGGCCAGGATCCGGCCGCCGTCCATGAGCAGCAGGCGCAGCGCGTACTCCGCCTCGTCCATGTAGGGCGTGGAGAAGAGGATGGCCACGCCGTCGTCGTGGATGGCGTGGAGCATGGTCCAGAACTCCCGCCGGCTCACGGGGTCCACGCCGGTGGTGGGCTCGTCCAGGAGGAGCAGGCGCGGCGCCGGCAGGAGGGCCGAGCACAGCGAGAGCTTCTGCTTCATCCCTCCGGAGAGGGCCCCGGACATGCGCTCCCGGAAGCGGGCGAGGTCCACGGACTCCAGCAGGGACGCGATGCGGGGGCCGGGGTCCCGGAGACCGTAGAGCCGGGCCTGGAGCTGGAGGTTCTCATCCACCGTGAGGTCGGGGGCCAGGCTGAAGACCTGGGGCACGTAGCTCAGGGTGTGGCGGTCGGCATGGAGGCGGAGGTGCCCGCCGGTGGGGTTCTGGAGGCCCATGAGCATGCGGAAGGTGGTGGTCTTCCCGGCGCCGTCGGGGCCGATGAGGCCCACCAGGTCGCCTTCGTCCAGGGCCAGGTCGAGGCCCTCCACGGCGCGGGTGCCGTTGGGATACCGGCAGGCGAGGCCGGAGGTCTCCAGGAGGCGGGCCATGGTCACTTGCCCCTGGGCTTGAGCTTGACGTCCACGGCCACGCCGGGGATGAGGCCCTTGTCCCAGCCGCGGGCCAGGTGCACCTGGGCGGGGTAGACGAGGTTGATGCGCTCCTCGGCGGTCTCCACCATCTTGGGGGTGTATTCGGGCACGCTGTTCACCTCGTCCAGGGCGGCGTCGAAGGTCCGGCCGTCGAGGGTCGCCACCTGCAGCGGCATGCCCTGCGCCACCCGGGGCTGGAGGGGCTGGGGGATGTAGAGGCGCACCCAGAGCTCGTCCAGACGCGCGACGGTGAGCACGGCCTGGGAGGCCCCCACGACGCTGCCCACCTCGCGCAGGCGGTGGATCACCACGCAGTCGAAGGGCGCCCGGATCTCCAGGAAGGACGCCTGCACCCGGCTCTGGTCCAGGACCGCCCGGGCCTTGCGGGCATCGGCCTCGGCGCCGGCGCGGTCCTCGGCGCGAAAGCCCGCGCGGAGCTCATCCAGGGCCTTCTTCTGCAGGTGGAGGGCCGCCTCGGCCCGGTCCCGGTCGGCCACGGCCTTGTCCAGGTCGGCCCTGGAGGCGATCCTGTCTCCGTGGAGGCTGGCGACGCGCTTGTGCGTGTCGGTCGCGAGGGCCAGCGCGGCCTGGGCGTCCCGCACCCGGGCCTCGCCCTGGGCGATGTCCTCGGGGCGGTTGCCGGCCCGGTACATGCGGTTCCTGGCCTCGGCCGAGGCCAGGCCCGCGGCGTCCCGGTCCACCGCGGACCCCAGTTCGGCCGCGGAGAGCCGCACCAGGAGATCGCCGGCCTTCACCCGCTGGCCCTCCTTCACGTCGATGGAGAGGATGGTGCCCGGCACCCGGGGGCCCAGGTCCGAGAGGTAGGCCTCGACCCGGCCGTTCAGGGTGACGACGCCGTCGCGGTTGCACCCGAGGGTGAGCAGGGCGAGCAGGACCAGGGCGGTCTTCTTCATACGGTCTCCAGGAAGGGCAGGGGTTCCAGGGGATGGGCGGCCACGCCCCGCCAGAACACTTCGAACCAGGTGCGCTCGGCCAGGGCGATGCCCGTGGGGGCCGGGAGCCCCGCGAGGCGCTCCGCGAAGATCGGGACCAGGTCGAGGATCTCCGCCTCCATGCGGATGAGGAACAGGCCCAGCAGGAAGGGATTGAGGCCCGGCCGGAGCTCGCCCCGGCGCTGGCCCCGGCGGAGGATGCCGAGCACGGCCATCTGCGCCGGACGCAGGCGGATCGCCAGCTGCTCGGGGATGGTCTCGGCGCCCCGCACGATCTGCCCCCGCACCATCGCCCGGAACCCGGCGCTGTCGTGCACGTGGAGGTGGAAGGCCTGCATGGCCAGCCAGAGCTTTTCGGCCGTGCTCCGCGGGTCCAGGGGATTGGCCAGCCGGCGCAGGTCCTTCACCAGGGGCGTGATGCGCTCCTCCAGGAGGGCCGTGAACATGGCCTCCTTGTTCTCGAAGTGGTAGTAGATGAGCGAGGGGTCGCAGCCGGCTTCCCGGGCGATGGCCCGCAGGCTGGCCCCCTCCAGGCCCTCCCGGCCGAAGACCTTCAGGGCGGCGTCCAGGAGGGTCCTGGGGTCCATCTTCACGGATTTGGGGCCACGGGGGCGGGGAGTTGCCAAGGGGAATCCTTTTTCAACGCTTGTTGAATTATGGGTTCCCCGGAAGGAAAGGCAACCCGAATTTCATCAGGTGTTGAAATAAGTTCCCGCGGGACGCGACGAGGCCCCCTCGCGGGGGCCTCGTCACGGTCCTGGCCGGTGCCTACTCCACCGAGATGGGGATCTCCGTGGTGTAGTCCAGGGTGATCACCTCGGGCTCCTCGAAGGCGATGCGGCCTTCCTCCACTTCCTTGATGGCCACCTGGGCCCAGAAGGAGGCGAGGCGGGGAGCCTCCTGGGGCTGGCCCAGCTTGTTCATGGGGACGGTCACTTCCACCTTGGGATAGGCGCCGCGCTGAAGCTGCTCGCAACGTTTACCCGTGACCACGACGAACCGGTACTTGTTGGCGATCTCTTCCGGAATATGGACTACGGTGCGCTGTACGGTCATGGACTTCCCTCGAAGAGGCCAAGTCTATCAAGGAAACTGGGAGAAATCCAGCGTTAGTATGGTATTGGAGGCTTGAAGATGAACATCCTGCTGGGCATCACGGGGGGGATCGCGGCATACCGGGCGGCGGAACTGGCGCGCACTCTCACCAAACGCGGGCATGTGGTCAGATGCTGCCTGACGGACGCGGGGTCCCGGTTCATCACCCCCCTCACCCTGGCCTCCCTCACGGGCCAGCCCTGCTTCGGCGCCAACCCGGACTACCACGAGTGGCGGCCCAACCCGGTCATCGAGCACATCGACCTGGCCCGCTGGGCGGACGTGGCGGCCGTGGTGCCCGCCACCGCGGACATCATCGGGAAGACCGCCAACGGCCTGGCCACGGACCTGCTGTCCACCCTGCTCCTGGCCACCACCGCCAGGGTGCTCTGGGCGCCGGCCATGAACAAGGCCATGTGGGCCCACCCGGCGGTGCAGGCCAACGTGGCCACCCTCAAGGGTTTCGGCCACACCATCGTGGAGCCGGTGGAAGGCCTCCTGGCCTGCGGGGAGGAGGGCGCGGGCAAGCTCGCCGACATCCTGGACATCGCCGACGCCGTGGAGGCCCTGGCCGGGCCCTCCCACCGCAGCTTCCTGGGCAAGCGCATCCTCGTCACCGCCGGGCCCACCCGGGAGGACCTGGACCCGGTGCGCACGCTCACCAACCGCTCCTCGGGGGAGATGGGGGTGGAGCTGGCCCGGGCCTTCCGCAACCTCGGCGCCCGGGTGGACCTGGTGCTGGGCGGCGAGCTTCCCGCGCCCTGGGGCATCGAGACCCACCGGGTGCGCAGCGCCCAGCAGATGCTGGAGGCCTGTCGGAAGGTGTGGCCGGACGCGGACGGCCTCGTGGCCGCCGCCGCCGTGGCCGACCAGCGTCCCGAAGCCTGCGCCCCCGAGAAGGTGAAGAAGCAGGAGGGTCCCGAGACCCTCACCCTGGTGCGCACCCCCGACGTGCTGGCCACCCTCGCGGGGGAGAAGCGCAGCGGCCAGTGGCTCCTGGGCTTCGCCGCCGAAAGCGAGGAGCACGTCCCCAACGCCACCGTGAAGCTCAGGAAGAAGCACCTGGACGGGGTCCTGGTGAACGACATCGGCTCCGGCAGGGCCTTCGGCCACCAGGCCAACACCCTCCTGCCCGTCACCGCCGCCGGCCAGGCCGAGCCCCTCGGGCCGCTGCCCAAGGACCAGTTGGCCCGGGCCGTTGCGAACTGGTGGGGGGACTGGCTGGCGTCTCGCTGACGTTCAGATCGCCGGATCCAGCCAGGCGACCGGCTCGCTGGGAACGCCCACCACGTTGCCGACGCGCACGGCGGCGGCGACGACCCAACCGGACGGCCTGCCGATCTGGCGCATGTCCAGCTGCAGGATCCCGCCGGGGCCCGGAAGATCCGGGCGGCTCCGCTCCAGCACCACCTCGCCCCGGGCGAGGACCTCCTGGGCCGTGGGGCGGCCCGGGCCCAGGGGGAGAAGGAAGACGCGGACCTTCTCCACGCCCACCAGGCCGCCGCCCCGGGCGTCCAGGACCGGCAGGCGCACCTCCAGCACGCGGTGGGCGGTCCAGCGGATGACGCAGGGGCCGGGCGCCGCGCGGGTGCGGGGAATGGGATCCCCCTTGCGCCCACAGGCGCCCAAGGAGAGGACCAGGAGGGTACAGATTATGGACCTTAGGGTCATGTTTGGTAGTCTGGGGGTTCGCACTATTCTATGATGCCCCAGTTTCAGCCCGGGGCCATCCGTGAGGAAGAGGCCATGCCCGTCACCAGATTGCTCATCGCGAACCGAGGCGAAATCGCCTGCCGGATCATGCGCACGTGCCGGGAGATCGACATCCCCACGGTCGCCGTGTATTCGGATTCGGACCGGGGGGCCATGCACGTGCGCCTCGCCATCCTGTCCGTGCCCATCGGTCCCACGCCCGCGCGGGAAAGCTACATGCGCGCCGACAAGCTCATCGAGGCCTGCCGGAAGACGGGGGCGGATTCCATCCACCCGGGCTACGGCTTCCTGGCCGAGGACCCCGAGGCGGTGCGCCTGATCCAGGACGCCGGCATCACCTGGCTGGGCCCCAGCGCGGAGGTGCTGGAGAAGATGGACAACAAGATCACCGCCCGGGAGATCGCCCAGTCCGTGGGCTGCCCCGTGCTGCCCGGAATCCAGGAGACCATGGGCGACGAGGAGCTGCTGGACGAGGCCCGCAAGATGGGCTATCCCCTGATGGTCAAGCCCGTGCTGGGCCGGGACGGCAAGGGGATGCGCCTGGTCAAGACCGCCGGGGACCTGCGCCGGGCGCTGCCCCGGGTCAAGGGCGAGAGCATCTTCTCCTTCTGGGACGAGCGGGTCTACCTGGAGAAGGCCCTCATCCACCCCCGCCACATCGAGGTGCAGATCGCCGGCGACGCCCACGGGAACTACGTCTACCTCTGGGAGCGGGAGGGCTCGGTGCAGCGCCGCTTCCAGCAGATCTGCGAGGAGGCGCCGTCCCCGGGCGTCTCCCCCGAGCTGCGCCGGACCCTGGGCGAGCAGGCCGTGGCCATCGCCAGGGCGGTGGGCTATGTGGGCATCGGCACGGTGGAGTTCCTCCTGGACCAGGAGGGCAACCACTACTTCCTGGAGATGACCTGCCGCATCCAGGGCGGCCACGCCGTCACGGAGTGGATCACGGGCCAGGACCTGGTGAAGTGGCAGATCGACATCGCCCAGGGCAAGAAGCTCCCCCTCACCCAGGACAAGATCCCCTTCTGGGGCCACGCCATCCAGTGCCGCATCAACGCCGAGGACCCGGACCGGGACTTCGCGCCCTCCTCGGGCCGGATCCAGTACCTGCGCTCGCCCCAGGGGCACAACCTGCGCAACGACAGCGGCGTCTACTTCGGCTGGGAGATGAGTCCCTTCTACGCGCCGCTGCTGGCCAAGATCTCCACCTGGGGCCAGACGCGCCAGGAGGCCCTGCAGCGCATGCACTCGGCCCTCATGGAGATGCGCCTGGGCGGCGTGCGCAACAACGTGGCCTTCTTCAAGACGCTGCTGGAGAACAAGCAGTTCCTCAAGGGCGACCTCCACACGGGGATCCTGGCGCATCCGTGGTGGAAGCAGAAGGCCGTGGGCCCCAGCCTCAAGTTCGCCGTGGCCGCCGCGCTCTTCGACGAGCTGGAGATGGAGGAGCGCCGGGCCCAGCAGCCCACCCCCAGGAACGACTGCGTCCCCACCAGCCAGGCCTGGAAGTCCCTGAACAAGTTCAATAGGCTCTGAGGTACTGAACATGAAACGAACCCTCGTCGTCGCCGACCAGACCGTTGAACTCGAGATCTACCGCCGCCGCGGCACCACCGTCATGACCTGGGACGGGGAGGAGGTGCCCCTGGACATCGTGAAGGTGGAGCGCTCCAGCTATTCCATCATCATGGAAGGCCGCAGCGTGGGCGTGAACATCGACCGCATCCGCAATCCCGACCCGGACCTCCACGGCTTCCGGGCCGCCACGTACGACGGGGCCTACGAGTTCACGCTCCAGGACCCCCGCAAGACCCTCCTGGCCGAAGCCATGGCCCGGAGCAAGCGCAGCGAGGCCAAGACGATCATCGCCCTCATGCCGGGCAAGGTGCTCAAGCTCCTCGTGCAGCCCGGGGACGTGGTGGAGGAGGGGCAGCCCCTGCTGATCCTCGAGGCCATGAAGATGCAGAACGAGTACACGGCCCCCACCGCGAGCCGGGTGGCCGCGATCCACGTGGAGGAGGGCGTCAACCTGGAGATCCACGCGCCCATGATCTCGCTGCAGAACCTGGAGAACCTCGATACCGGGGAAGCCCCCAAGGGGTGATACGATCGAGTAGGAAATCCCCGGGCGACCGGGGATTCCAATACAAGAGGAACCCATGGGTGGCAAGGAACCATTGCTGGATCTTCTGGGCCGCGTCCTGGCCCAGTCGGGCAATGGGGGCGTCGAGGCCGTCGGCCACTGGGAGGCCAAGGGCCGGGAAGTGCTGGCCAACGAGGCCAAGTACCGCGCCCTGGTGGAGGCCTCCGCCCAGATCGTCTGGACCTGCGACGGCCGGGGCTTCGTCACCGAGGACTCCCCCTCCTGGCGGGCCTACACGGGCCAGACCTTCGACCAGTGGTGCGGCTACGGCTACGAGGCCTGCATCCACCCCGAGGACCGGCCCCGGGTGATGGAGGTCTGGTTCAAGGGGCTCGAATCGTGCGTGCGCGTGCAGCAGGAGTACCGCCTGCGCCACCACACGGGCCAGTGGCGGTGGAACCACGTGCGGGCCGTGCCCCTGATGGGCCCCGACGGGACGGTGGAGTCCTGGGTGGGCATGAACATGGATATCCACGACCGTCTCTCCGCCCAGAAGATGCAGACGGCGCTCTTCGAGATCTCGGAGGCCGCACGGAGCCTGGGGGACCTGTACGCGCGGATCCACGGGATCATCAAGGCCTTCATGCCCGCGGAGAACTTCTACGTGGCGCTCCTGGATCCCGACGGGGAGACGGTGCGCTTCCCCTACTTCGTGGACGAGAACGACCCGCCCCCTCCGCCCCTGAAGATGGCCCATGGCCTCACGGACCTGGTGCTGCGCAGCGGGAAGCCCTGGCGCCTGGATCCCCGGCGGATCGAGGAGCTGGTTCTGGAGGGCCGCATCGCCCTGCGCGGGGAGCCGCCCCTGGACTGGCTCGGCGTGCCGCTGTCCTCGGCCGGGCGCGTACTGGGGATGCTGGCGGTGCAGAGCTACAAGGGCGGCGTGCACTATTCGCAGGGGGACCTGGAGCTGCTGCAGTTCGTCTCGGGCCAGATCGCCGCGAGCCTGGAGCGCCAGACCGCGGAGGAGGAGCGCAAGCGGCTCGAGGCCGAGCTCCAGCACGCCCAGAAGCTGGAGAGCCTGGGCAGCCTCGCCGGCGGCGTGGCCCACGACATGAACAACGTGCTCGGCGCCATCCACGCCGTCACCCAGACCCTCAAGGTCGTGCACGCGGGGGAGGACCGGCTGATGGCCTCCATCACCACCATCGAGCGCGCCGCGCTGCGGGGGCGGGACCTGGTCAAGGGCCTGTCGGACTTCGCCCGCAAGGACCTGCGGGAGGCCTGCCCCGTGGACCTCAACGAGGTGGTGGGCCAGGAATGCGAGCTGCTCCGCCGCACCCTGCTGCAGCGGGTCCGCCTGGACGTGGCCCTGGAGGCGGGTCTGCCCATGGTCATGGGCGAGCCCAGCGCGCTTGGCAGCGCCTTCATGAACCTGTGCGTGAACGCCGTGGACGCCATGGCCGACGGCGGCGTCCTGGTCATCCGCACCCGGGCCCTGCCCGATGCCCAGGTGGAACTGGCGGTGGACGACACCGGCCAGGGCATGGAGCCCTGGGTGCTCCAGCGGGCCATGGAGCCCTTCTACACGACCAAGCCCTACGGGAAGGGCACGGGGCTGGGCCTCTCCATGGTCTACAGCACCGTCAAGGCCCACGGCGGTACCATCGCCATCGACAGCAGGCCCGGCGAGGGCACGCGCATCCGGCTGCGCCTTCCCGCCCTGGCCGGGGCCGCGCGGCCCGCCGCGCCCGTGCCGGTCCCCGCCGATCCCGGCAGGCCCCTGCGGATCCTTCTGGTGGACGACGACGAACTGATCCGCGACGCCGCCCCCGAACTCCTGGAGCTCCTGGGCCACCAGGTGACGACCGCTTCCGGAGGATCGGAGGGCCTGGCCCTGCTGGACCTGGACCTGGAGGTGGACGTCGTGCTCCTCGATCTCAACATGCCCGGATTGAGCGGCACGGAGACCCTGGCCCTCCTGCGCGAGCGCCGCCCCGGCCTGCCCGTCATCCTGGCCACGGGCTTCCTGGGCGACGCCGTCACGCGGCTTCTGGCCACGGACCCCCACCTGCTGGCTCTATCGAAGCCCTATACGCTGGAGGAGGCCCGGGTGAAGCTGATCGAAGCCGTCAGTCGGTGACCGCGAAGGCCACCTTCTCGTTGCGGAACCGTTCCTTGGCCAGGAGCCTGACCGTGGCCTGGGTGTGGTCCGGGTTGAACGCAAGCGTGTAGTGCTTGTCCTTCACGAGGGAGCCGGGGACCACGTTGACCTTGTTGATCTTCTCCACGCCCGCCTCGGCGGCGCTGATGGTGATGGTGTCCTGGGAACGAAGATCGGCCGCCTTCGTGAAGGCCTGGTCGTTCCAGTTGGAGCCCGCGCGGTCCTTGGCGAACACGGGCACCACGATGATGCCTTCGTCCTCGAGCGCCTTGCGCCTGCCCACCAGGTAGTGGACGGAGTTGAGGAGGGCCTGCTGGGCCTGGCTCGCGGCGGTGAGCACGGTCAGGTCCTTGGTCATCTTCTCCTTCTCCGCGCGCAGCCCCTCCACGTCGGCGGTGAGCTTCTGCTGCTGGGCGGTGAGGTCCACGATGCTCGCCTGCAGCTCCTTGCTGCGCTCCAGGGCCTGGTCCCGCTCACCCTCGATCTTGGCCTTCCTCTCGGCCTGCAGCTGCGTGGGGCTCATGTCCGCCTTGCCCTGGGCCACCCAGGAGCCGTAGACGCCGTTGCTGTAGAAGTGGTAGACGTGGAAGCCCGGCGCAAGCTGGTCCACGGTCAGCACCTTGGCCACCAGCGCCTTGGCCTTCTCCTCGGGCACGCCCCGCTTCCTCAGGTAGCGCACGGACATGTCGAAGTGGGTGTCGTCGGCCTTGGCGATCTCAGGCCGGGGCAGGACGGCCCGCAGCTGGCCGATCTTCTGGTTGAGGCCCTTGATCTCCTTGTCCTTGTCCAGCACCTCCTGGAGCAGGGCCTGGTAGGAGCTGTTCTTCTCCACCTTGATGCGGGCCTCCAGGGCGGTCTTCTGGTCCGGGGTCAGCTCCAGGGTGTCGGGGTTGGGCGCCACGTTGTTGACGCCCGCCTGGGCGAGCTTTCGCTTCTCCTCGGCGCTGGCGGCGCCCGCCTTCTGGTTGAGGGTCTCCAGTTCGGCGGCCTTCTGGGAAAGATCCTTGACCTCCTTCTCGCCTTCGGTGCGGCCGCAGGCCGGGGCGACCATCAGCGCGGCCACCGCCGCCGCGGCGAGCAGGAACTTCGATAGGGTTGTCCGTGTCATGGCGTTCTCCAGGTGCGTGGAACCGGGAAATGGCGCTCCCCCCGGCTCCGGGGTTGGATGAAGGGACCTCCGTGAATAGGTCGGCACAATGCCTACCCGCCTTGGGGTTCGCCAAGGGGGCCTGGGACGAACCTCCCCCACCATGGGGCAGGTCTACGGTTTGGCTATTGGATGACCGCGGCGTCCCCTTGTTCCAATCCCGGGGGTGGTTTTCCGGAATCCGTGCATCTAAGCGTTATTACGTATGGGCATAGATGGTTAAACGCCTATTGTTCAATCAAGGCGGCCGATGTCCGGCGCCCGCGGGGGAGGAACCATGGCGAGTGGAGGACCGGGCTTGGACAAGTCCGGCTTGGCAGGCATGCAGACCGTTCTGGACGCCATTCCGACGAACATCGCGGTGCTGGACCCTGCCGGCAGGATCCTCCTTGTGAACCGGGCCTGGAGGGCCTTCGGCTTGGCCAACGGAGGGACCGGGAGCGAGGTGGGGGCCGACTACCTGGCTTCGGTGCCGGTGGAGGCCGTGGAGCTCCGGGAGGGGCTTCTGGACGTCCTGGCCGGCGGCAGGACGCCGTTCACCTTCGACTACACCTGCGACTCCACGGACCGCCGGCGCTGGTTCAAGATGATCGCAACGCCCCTGGACAGCCAGTCCGGCTGTCTGGTCAACCACATCGAGATCACGCACACGAAGGAAGCAGAGGAGCAAGCGAAGGCCAGCGCCGGGCTGTTCCAGGAACTCTTCGACCAGACGCCCGACCCTGTGACCCTCTCGGAATTCCCCAGCGGCCGGGTCGTCCTGGCCAACCAGGCCTGGACCACCCTGACGGGGGTCCCCCGGGAGGAGGCGGTGGGACGGAACCCGGCGGAACTCGGGGTGTGGCTGGATCCCGGGGCCAGGGGGGCCCTCTTCGCGGAACTCCAGGCCACGGGCGTCTGCACCGGGAGCAGGGTCGACCTCAGGTCCCGCGCGGGAGACGTCCGCCGGCTGCTCCTGAGCTGCACCCTGGTGAACCTGCAGGGGAGTCTGAAGGTGCTGATGACCGGCAAGGACATCACGGCCCAGCTGGCCGCGGTGGACGCGCTGCGGGAAAGCGAGGACCGCTTCCGGGTCATGGCCGAGCAGAGTCCCGTGGCGCTCTTCCTGCACAGGGAGGGGCGGTTCGTGTACCTCAATCCCGCGGCGGTCGCGCTTTTCCGCGCCGGGGGTCCTGCGGATCTCGTGGGGGAGCCCGTGCTGGACCGGGTGTGCTCCGGGGACCGGTGCGGGGCGGAGGACCGGATCCTGAAGGCCTTAGAAACGGGCGACCTGGCGCCGGCCACAGAGGAGCGGCTCACCCGGCTTGACGGCACATCCGTGGACGTGGCCATCAACGCCCGGGCCGTGGACTTCGAGGGGCTCCGGACCATGCTCGTCTTCGCCCAGGACATCGCGCCGCTGCGCCGGGCCCAGGAGGCCGAGGCCATGGCCCGGAAGGCCGACAGCCTCGTCCTGATGGCCGGCAGCATCGCCCACGACTTCAATAACCTGTTCGCGGCGCTCTCGGCGGGCCTGGACATCATCGACCTCCAGGCCTCGGACCGCCCCGAAGTCCTCCTGGCCACCGCCACCACCAGGGGGGTGCTCAAGCGCGCCATCGCCCTGTCCTGGAAGATGAACGATTTTTCCGGACGGGGCATTTCGAGGATGGTCCGCCTGGAGCTTCCGGAACTGCTCCGGCGCTGGGCCCCGGCTTCGGGCGCCCGGCACGGAGGCCGCGTGCCGCACCTGGAACTGGAAGGGGTGCCACCCATCAACGGGGATCCCGCCCGCCTGGAAGGGGCCCTGGACGCCATCGTGGCCAACGCCTGGGAGGCCATGGACGAGGCCGGCCTGGCCGGGGGCCAGGTGCGGGCGAGGCTCTTCATGGATCACCAGGAGGGCCCGCCGGGTCCCGGCGCACCGGGCGTCTGGGCATCGGAACGTCCCAAGGGCCCCTGGACCGTGTGCCTGGAAATCGCCAATGACGGCACCTGGCCGAACCCCGAGGTCCTCAGCCGGATGTTCGACCCCTTCTTCACCACGCGCTTCGTGGGGCGGGGACTGGGCCTGGCCTCGGTGCTGGGGGTGCTCCAGTCCCATGGCGCCGGCATCCACATCCTGCCCGGGCCGCAGGACGGCCTGGCGTTCCGGATCCACTTTCCGGTGGCCTAGGGTGCCGAGAGGGCCAGCGTCCTGGGGTGCACCAGGCGGTCGAAGTCCAGGTACCGCATCCGGACCACTTCCGTATGGGAGCCCGCGTTGAAGGCGATCTGCTCGTTGGAGGCCAGCCGCGGGTCCACGAAGACATCCATCCGGTAGAGGTTCCCGAAGGGCGGCATGGCCCCCAGCTCGCACTCGGGGAAGTCGCCCCGGAATTCCGGCTCCTTGGCCAGGTCCAGGTTCACCGCTCCGGTCCCCCGGCGCAGCAGGTCCAGGTCCACCTTGCGGGTGGCGGGCAGCACCGCCATGGCCAGATGGTCGTCCACCTTCACCACGACGGTCTTGGCCACCTCCTTGCCCTTGACGTGGGCGGACTCCGCCACGTCCATGGCCGTGTAGGCCTTGGAGTGGGTGATGGAGAGGTACTTGACCTCGTGGTCATCCAGGAAGCGCTTCAGTTTGGCGACAGGCATGGGTTCCTCCTTGGCCGTCGGCAGCTTGGAACCGAAGCATCGGGCATCGGGCGGTTTTCGCAAGGTGCAATATCCCGCTAACCCGCGGCCCGGAGCTCCTTCGCCAGTTCGAGGATCCCGATGGCTTCCGTGCGGTCGGCGAGGGGGTAGCGGTCCGGGCCAGGGTAGGCGCAGAAGCGCTTATGCGGATTCAGATCGGCACATGCGGAATGGAAGCCGCGTTCCAGTTTCGGCGCCATGCTTCGCGTGACTTCGACAGCCCAGAACGCTCCGCCGGGAAGGGTAAGCAGCAGGTCCAGTTCGGTTCCGTTGGAGGTCCGGTAGTAGTGGGCTTCGGTTCCCTCCGGGGCCGCGGTGATCAGCGTCTCGATCACAAAACTTTCCCAGGTCTGGCCCGCAACGGGGTGACCCAGCAGCGCCTCCTTGTCCCGGATTCCGAGCAGTGCGTGGGCGATTCCGCTGTCGCGCACATAGACCTTGGGCGACCTGACCAGGCGTTTCCCGGCATTGCGATTCCAGGCCGGCAGGCGTCTGACAAGCAACAGGTCTACCAACAGATCGAGGTATCTTGCGACGGTCTTCCCATCCACTCCCAGAGCGCTGGCGAGATTGGCCGCATTCAGGGCCTGGGCCTGATTGTGCGCCAGCATCGTCCAGAATCGCCGGAGGGTTTCGGCCGGGATCCGGGGGCCGAATTGCGGGATGTCGCGCTCCAGGTAGGTGCGGATGAAATTCCGCCGCCAGGTCAGGCTGACTTCGTCGGATTCGGCCAGGAAGCTTCGCGGGAACCCGCCCCTCACCCAAAGCGTCTCCAGCTGATCAGGGCCGATTTCCAGGGCGTCGAACGGGCCGAGCTCCGAATAGGAGATCCGCCCTGCGAGGCTTTCGCCGGATTGTTTGAGCAGGTCCATGGCGGCGGACCCGAGCAGGAGGAAGCGGCCATTGGCCTTGCCCTGCCTCCGCCCCCGGTCGATGATGCCGCGCAGCTGTTGAAAGAGCTCCGGCATGCGGTGAACCTCATCGAGGATGACCAGCTCGCGATCATGGCCTGCAAGATACCTGCTGGGATCTGAGAGCCTGGCACGGTCATTCTCGTCCTCAAGGTCCAGGTAGATCGAAGGGGACCGCTCGCCGATCTCCAGGGCGAGCGTCGTCTTGCCGGCCTGGCGGGGTCCCAGCAGGACGACCGCGGGAGAATGGTCCAGCAGGTCATGGATCCGGGGCGTGAGGCGGCGGGGCAACATGTATGTAATTATGGAAATAAATGCCATAATTGCAATGTAGATTTTAAGTCGTGAACAGTCACGTGCCTTGCTGGGCCAGAATGCGTCTGAACCAGGGCCAAGAGGCGGAGGCGGTGGCAACGCATAGGGTCAACCGCACCGGGCATCGGATTCACCTGGCAAGGTGCAATCCGCGGGTCTTCCGATTGTAGGAAAGATCAAGATATGACCGTTCGTCCCCCGGTTTTCGACCGTTCAGGGGAACCCGGCCGGGTATGGCCGCCCAAGGGGTAAGGTCCTCCATGGTGCCTCCCTCCCGACACGTCCTTTCCCTGGTCGCGCCCAATGATACAGACTGCCAAACCTCGAATCCCCGTCGTCCTGAGCGAAATGGAAATCCATTGGCTCATCACGTGGCATGACCTGAACATGCGCGGACCCGCCGCGACCTCCGCCAACTGCGGCCGGGACTGGAGCGCGCTCCGGAGGGAGGAACTGCTCACGGCCTGGGACCGGACCTCCGAGCGATAAGAAACATGTCCTAGGACCTGGAATCCGGGACCGGCGCCATCCTGTATGCGCCCCTGTCGCCCTACCTGGCCGAGAACGCCCGGCGCATGTACCACGCCCACGGTTTCACCCGCGAGGGGCAGGAGGTGGACTTCCTGAGCTTCAGGGAATTCCTGGAGACCCTCCAGGTTCCCGATGGCCGGGAGGCCACCTACAAGGATTTCCGGGTCTGGTTCCGTCGACACAGCCGATCCGCGCCCGAATTCGACGTCCACCGTCTCCACGAGGAGTTCAAGGGCGTGCTGACCGGCTACCCCGTGGATCGTCCCTGGCTGGACCGGGAGGCCTACCTGGGCCTGGGCGTGCGCCAATCCATCCTCCCCGAGGCCCAGCGGGCGAAAGTCTTCGACCTCTTCGAGAAATACCTGGCCTTCCAGGGGGAGGCACGCCTGTTCGAGCCCAACATCGTGGCGCACGGCCACCTTCCGGTCTGCCAGGCCCGCTGCGACCTGGTGGCCCTGTTGTTGAAGACCCTGCACAAGGCGGGGCGATTCATCCTGTGCGGGGACTCCAACCAGATCGTCCACCCGAACTTCTTCTCCTGGGCCCACATCAAGAGCTTCTTCTTCGAGCACGGGGATCTCGCCTCCAGGGACATCACCCGGATCCTGCAGGCCAGGTACCGCAACACGCCCCAGGTGACGAACCTGGCCAACCGGCTCCTTCATCGAACAGCCGGACACGTTCCGCACGCCCTGGGAGCGGAAGATGGAAGCCGAGAAGGCCAGGCGGGATGGGGAGTTGGCCGCGAGAGCTGCCGCGGAACCTGCCCCGCCCCTCTTCCCGGAAGAAGAAAGGTAGCTTCGGTGCCGCCCTAACGACACCGCCCACCAGCGTGTTTTGGCCATCATGGCCGAACCGGAACCGGAAGTGGACCTCCTGAAGAAGGACCCCCGCAAATGGTACCGGTGGATGGCCGCCTTTCACTCCACGACTCATCCCGGATTCGGGACCTAACGTCCCGAATCCGGGAAGGCGAGTGGGCGTGAGAAATCTTTCAGCCTGTTGGAAAACCATGATTTGGAAGGCTTATGCGTTTGGCGTCGTTCTGGCTACTCCACAATTCTCCCACCCCCTTGCACCTGCCCCAGCCGAGGACTCCGAATGAGGTTTTTCAGCGTTGAGCTTCGCCGCACGGTGGCCGCGCTCTTCCATCGTCCCGCCTTCTCACTCTTCGCCGTGCTTTCCATGGCCTTGGGGATCGGTACGGCCACCGGCATCTTCGCCTTGGCCAACGGCATCCTGCTCCGATCCCTTCCAGTGCCACGGCCCCAGGAACTTCGAACGATTTCCTGGATTGGAGGACGTGGAAACTTTCATTCATTCAGTGGGACCTTGAGGAGTGGTCTGCAGCACTCCGAGGGCAATGCGGTTTCGCTGGAGCTTTACCAGGCCTTCCGCAGCGCGGCTGCAGATTCCGCCCAGGTATTCTCCTTCCTGCCTTTGCCGGGGATCACCGCCAGGGCGGCCAGCGAGCCCCTGGTCACGGATGGCGTGATGGTATCCAGCAATTTCTTTTCTTCACTGGAAGTCCGGCCCGCTCTGGGCCGAACTTTCGGGCCGGAGGACGGGGCCGAAGGGGGACCTGAAACCGTAGTCCTGAGCCATGGTTTCTGGAGGCGCCAGTTCGGTGGGGACCCTGCCGCCCTGGGCCGGACTCTCTCCCTGAATGGTCGTCCCTATGTTGTCATAGGGATTCTGCCGGGCGCATTCCAGGGGCTGATCCCGGGCGCGAGGGAAACCTTCTACGTGCCCCTCTCGCCCCGCCAGACCCTTCTCCCAAGTTATCGGGCCACGTCGGAAAAACACTGGTGGCTGAGGCTGATGGCCCGGGTCAGGCCTGGCCGTGACGCTTCCTTCCAGGGGGCACTTGACCTGGAATTCCGCCGGCGGATCCAGAATCCCGGGGAGCGGCCCAGAATGGTGATTGAGGATGGCCGTCGGGGTCCAGGCTCGGGCCGGAAGCAGCACCGGCAAACCCTGGTCATGATGATGGGCGGGGCCGGCCTGTTGCTGCTGGCGGCCTGCGCCAACCTTTCCGGCCTCGCCATTACCCGCGGCGCCTCGCGCCGCCACGAGGATGCTGTCCGGGCCGCTCTGGGCGCCTCCCGCAGTGACCTTATGCTGCCGGTGATCCTTGAAGGCCTGGTGTTGGCCCTGATCGGCGGCGGGCTGGGCCTGCTTGTGGCCCTCGGGGTCCGCGATGGGCTTTCGCGCCTGCTGGCGGGAACCCCGGACGGTCTCGCCTACGACCTGGCCCTCAGCCCCGCGGTCCTGGGCTTTTCCCTGGCCGTGGCCGTGGCGTCCGGGCTCCTCTCCGGCCTGCTTCCGGCTTTGAGGGCCGCCCGGACCGACCCCCTCGGCGGTCTGCGTGAACACGCCAGCCATGGCGCGCGGCGCCCGGCCCTGGGCAGGATTCTGATTGTTGCCCAGCTCGGCTTTTCCTTGACCCTGCTTTCGGGAGCGGGCCTCCTGCTCCGTTCCATGCACGGTCTGCTGGCCATAAATCCCGGGTTCGACACCCGAAACCTGCTCCTGGTGTCGGTGGATCCCGGCAACACCGGCCACCCGCCACGGGCGGACTTCCACGAACTGGCCCTGGAAGGTCTCCGTGCCCTGCCGGGGGTTTCGGGTGCCGGCCTCAGCGGGTCGCCATTCCTCAGTGGATCCAGCGTGGCTACCAGTTTCGAACTGCCGGGAATGCCAGAAACAGCGGTCGGCGAGCGCAGCACCCTGGTCGTCCAGGTGAACGAGACCTTTTTCCCCACCCTGGGTGTCCACTTCAACCTGGGCCGAGGGTTCCTCCGGAGCGACGACCAGGGCTCCCCCAAGGTGGTCGTGGTGAACGAGGCTTTTGTCCACGCCTTCCTTCCCGGAAAGAATCCCCTCGGCCAGACCCTGCGCATGGGCACGGCGGAGGACTGGCAGATCATCGGGGTCTGTCCGGACATACGTCACGTCAACATCCGCAATCCGGCAGAGCCAACCGCCTTCCTCTGCTACCGCCAGGACCCGGGCCGGTCCGCCTGTTACGCCCTTCGCACCAGCGCCCCAACCGCGGTCCTGCTCCCCCTGGTGAGGAACGTCATCGCCGGGGTCGATCCGGCTGTCCCCATCGCCCGGGTCAGCACCCAGGAAGACCTGCGCGATCATGAGATCCGTCAGGAACGCCTGCTGGCGGCCCTTTCGGTGTTCATGGCCGGGTTTTCCCTCTTGCTGGCAAGTATCGGCATCTACGGCCTGATGGCGTTCAGCGTGAACCGGCGCATGGGCGAATTCGGGATTCGCTTGGCCCTGGGAGCGGCCCCCCTGGCCATCCAGTGGCTGGTCCTTCGGGAAGCCTTGGGCATGGCCGCCGCCGGAGCCATTCTCGGGCTGGGCGGTTCCCTGGTCCTGACCCGGATTCTGAAATCCTTCCTCTACGGGGTCAAACCGGCGGATCCGGCCATCCTTGCAGGGGCCGTGTTCGTGCTGGTCCTGGTGGCGCTGTTGGCCGCCCTACTGCCCACGCGCCGGGCCGCCCAATCCGACCCCGCCGAGACGCTGCGAGTACAATGAAACACAGGCCTGCCTCCTTCTGTATCGATTTCCCCGGGAGGCCTTCTGGCACGGTTCCTCGCCTACGGCCCAATCCAAGAGGAGATCCCGATCCTGCGTCCGTTCCTCGCTCCCTTCGCCGCGGTCTTTTGCTTTGCCCAACCGGTGGCCGACCCCGGCGGTCACTGGGCCGGAGCCATTCAGGTTCCGGGCCAGGCGCTGAGAATCCAGGTGGACCTGGAGCCCGGTCAACCTTGGCGCGGCCGGATCAACATTCCTGCCCAGATGCTGAAGGATTTCGATCTGGCCGAGTTGAAAGTGGCGCTGCCCGAAGTGGCTTTCCGGATGGCGGGCATCCCCGGCAATCCTACGTTCCTGGGCCTTTTCGAGAACGGAATGATCCGGGGCACCTTCAGCCAGGGGGGTAGGACCTTCCCGTTCCACCTGGAACGAGCGGAGGCGGATCCGCAGCCGGCCAGGGTCCCGCCCGCCGGAGTCGTGGAACAGGTCCTGGCTTTTGGCAAGGCTCCCTTCGTGCTGCCCGGTACCTTGACCCTGCCCGCGGGCAAGGGTCCATGGCCGGCCCTGGTGCTGGTCCATGGTTCCGGTCCCCAGGATCGGGACGGGACCATCGGGGCCAACGCTCCCTTCCGGGATCTGGCCTGGGGTTTGGCCAGGCGGGGCATCGCCGTCTACCGCTACGACAAACGTACCAGGGCCGCGCCGCAGGCCTTCAATACCGCATTCAAGGAACACATGACCGTCCAGGAGGAAACGGTCCTGGACGCTGCCGAAGCCGCCACCATCCTGCGTGGCCAGCCCCAGGTGGATCCAGGCAGGGTATTCGTTCTCGGCCACTCTCTGGGGGGCACCCTGCTTCCGCGGATCGGAGCTCGTTGCACGTTCGCAGCGGGCTTCATCTCCCTGGCGGGGGCGACCCGGCCCATGGAGGACATGATCCTTGAACAATACCGGTACCTCCATGTTCCAGAGGCCGTTCTGGCCGACATGACTGCCCGGGTCGCCAGGGTGAAATCCCTTGCGCCGGGAACAGCCGATTCCGGACCCTTGCCCTTCGATGTCCCGGCCTCCTATTGGTTGGACCTGAAGGGATATGATCCTGGCCGGGAAGCCGCGAAACTGGGAAAGCCGTTCCTGGTCCTGCAAGGGGGGCGGGACTACCAGGTCACGGAACAGGATTTCGCCGGGTGGAAGAAGGGGCTTCAGGGGAAGTCGAGGGCCACGTTCAAATGGTTCCCGGCTCTCAACCACCTTTTCATCGCCGGCGCCGGACGCTCGGAACCCAGCGAATATGCCGTGGCGGGACACCTGGACGAACGGGTCCTGGATGCCATCGCGGACTGGGTGAAGGCCGCTGGGGCCCAGGTTGAGTCCTAGGAATAAATGCTGACTGCAGCCATGCGTACACGTGGTGGCAAGTTCCTCCTCTGGCCCCAGACCGGGTTCCTTCGAGAAGATTCTAGTGTAGGCCGCCAGAAATACCTGTAACGCCAATACAGCTCGTCGCATCCAAGCGGCAGGTGAGAACTTTGGCGCAAGTGGGGCGAGTTGATCTAACTGTGGAGCAATTCAGACGCCTTGAGGAAATGGCGCGGAGCCGGACCTTGCCTGCGCGCAGCGTCCTGCGGGCCAAGATTGTTCTTCATCGAGCTTCTGGCGAGTCCTTTCGTGACATCGGCCAGGCTTTGGGCTGTGATCATCGGACTGCTTGGCAATGCCTCAAGCGATGGGAGGAAGCGGGCTTCGATGGCCTCGAGAGGGAACGCCCAGGTCGAGGCCGGAAGTCTTGGGTGATTGCTTTGAAGGGGCAAGAGGTGCTCCATAAGACGACGCAGGAACAGCCCGTCAATGCCACGCACTGGAGCCGGGCCTCCATGGCGCAGGCCACCGGGGTGAGCGAGAGCACGGTGGGACGCATTTGGCGTCAGAATGGCCTCAAGCCGCACCGCACCGTTGGTTTCAAGTTAAGCAACGATCCTCATTTCGAAGAGAAGTTGGTGGACATCGTGGCCCTGTATCTGGACCCTCCGGAGCATGCCATCGTGCTGAGCGTAGATGAGAAGAGCCAGATTCAGGCCCTGGACCGGACTCAGCCTGGCCTACCGATGAAGAAGGGTCGCTGCGGCACCATGACGCACGACTACAAGCGCAATGGAACGACCACCCTCTTTGCGGCCATGAACACGCTGGATGGTACGGTGATCTCGGCCACGATGCCACGTCATCGCCATGAGGAGTGGCTGAAGTTCCTCAAGCGGCTTGAGCGGGGTACGTCGAAGCGACTCGCTCTGCACATCATTTGCGACAACTACGCCACCCACAAACATCCGGCGGTCAAAAGCTGGTTGAAAGGCCATTCGAGGGTCCACGTTCACTTCACCCCCACCAGTTCATCGTGGTTGAACATGGTGGAGCGATTTTTCCGAGACATCACGGAGAACCGCATCCGAAGGGGTATTTTCAGATCCGTCCCGGAACTCGAAGCAGCGATCCACACCTATATCGCGAGACACAATGCCGCTCCGAAACCATTTGTTTGGACCGCGTCCGCGAACGATATCCTCGCCAAGGTGACACGAGCACGGCAGGCCCTCGCGGCCATTCGGACGGCCTCTGCCAAGGGTTGACGGCGAACCTGCCTTTTTCTTTTCCTCGGTATCCTCGGCCTCCTCGGCGCCTCGGCGATGGCTTTCTCAAGTATCAGTCGGCGCAAAGATTACATGCGCCGAAGCACCCGTCGAAAAGCCCATCGCCGAGGCGCCGAGGAGGCCGAGGATACCGAGGAAAGAATTCTGGCCTGAACGTCCCGGCGTGATTGAGCGCACTCCTGACCCGAAGGAGGAAGTCATGGGTCGGCATTGGGGCGAAGATTGGGGCGACAACTATCCCCATCGAGATATCACCGAAGCCATCATCCTCGCTGCCATCAGGGTGCAGATAGTTCTGGGGCCTGGACTCCTGGAAAATGCCTACAAGGCTTGCCTCGCCCATGAACTCAGGTTGGCCGGACACGAGGCCCTACGCGAGGTTCACCTCGACATCACCTACAAGGAATTGTGCGTCGAGAATGCCTACATCATGGATATCGTGGTGGACCACAAGGTGGTCGTCGAGGCGAAGGCCATTGCGAAGTTTTCGGAGGCCGACTTCGCCCAACTGAATAGCTGCCTCCACTTTGCAAATTTCGAAGTGGGCCTGCTGATCAATTTTCATAACTGGCCCCTCAAGGACGGGGGCATCAAGCGACTCGTCAACACCAAGCCCTGAACTGGACCCGAGGCGAAGGGGGGGGGACAAGGTGTTACCTGTTCTTCTGGCGGCCTACACTAGGTGCGCGCTTTGTGAGCCTCTGTTCTCTGCGCCCCAGCGAATCCTCAGCGCCTCTGCGTTTGGTCCTTCGCTGCCACCTTCCGACGTCCAGGTTCAATGCGAAGTGGGTCGGCGCAAACAATCGGAAGGACGGCCAACCCCGTCCATCTAATCGCTTGTTGGGAGTCCAAGGGCGACAACTTCAGGGACAGATCCGGTGGTCGGTCCCAGAATGCGCCAAGCCTCCTCGATCCTTGCCTGGCCGTGGGATGGCACCTTGACGTGCCAAACAAGATCGCCCTCGATTTCCTGGGCTGGAGTCGCTTCAGGAAGTACCTCGACCCGCACCCGGTCTGACGCTGAGCGAATCGAGGGCTCCTGCACCTGGATGTCGACTTCATGGTCCAGGTCGTTGAACAGGATCACCTTCTCCCGGAGGGTCCATTGCCGGGACTTCCCGTTCCTGGCCAGGGCAACCGTGGCTTCCGTCCGCTGACGTTGGACCCGGATCCCGGGAACTGGGCCAAAACTGAACAAGGTCCGTTCGCCGGGCTGAAGGCGCGGCAGGGCTACCTGCCCGAGTTGCTCTCCATTGCGGAATACCGTGGTCGGGGTTCCAGGGAACCAGGGGTAGCCGGGCTGTGAGCGCAGGGGTGCGACCAGGAACACTTCCGAACTGCTCCTCGGAAGCGCCCGGAGTTGCAAATTCGCTTCCGCGATGCTCTGGGCCAAAAGAATGCGCCTGGCCTGGGAGTCGGAGGGGATATCCCGCTTGCCGGCCAAGCTCCACGCAAGACTCAACTCTCCTGATTCCTCATAATGGGCAGGCGTTTCTTCCAGCGCATAGTTGTTTGAGACTGCCGAACCTCCGAGGACAATGGCTGTATTGGTCACTGAGTGGTCCACCGCCGGTGCGCTCGCAACGACCTCGACGGTGGCCCCTCCTGCGGATGGCATAAGCTGAATGCCAATGCTCACGGGTTGCGCCGAGAGGACGCGAGCGAATGACATCGAGGATGGGTAGCCAGCCCTTGTCGCCTGCAATCGATAGTCCCCAAGCGGCAGGAGTTGAAGCCGGAACACCCCATTCCGGTCGGTCGTTGCGGACCTTGTCCTTGGCTTGATGACGTCGGAGCTGGCAATCACTGCAACCCCGGCCAGAGGGTGGCCGCTCCTGTCCGTGACCCTCCCCTCGATGCTGCCCATAACGGCCACTTCTGGGGCGTTGTAGAGCAGCTTAACGGGCGGGGGCGGGATCGGGGCATGGATCGCCCTTTCCGGTTCCGCGTTCGAAATCTCCAGCCCGACGTTCTTCCAGTCCTCTCCCGTCGCCTGGCCGATGCTTGCATAGCACAGGAGTTCGAGCCCCTTCTCGCCCAGGCGGACCTCATAGGTGGGTCTCCAGCGGGCAGCTCCGGTGCGGCTCAGAACCTGGAGCCGGGCCTCTCCTGCCGCCGGGGAATCCAGCTCTACCGAAATGACGCTTTTGTTTCTTTTTGCCAAACTCTCCTTCTTGAAGAGAGAGGCGGAAAGGGCGCCCAATCGGGCTTGGACAACGGCCTGTTCCTTCCTCAAGTCTTCTGCCTGCGCAAGAATTGCTTCCGAACGGGCCTGGATCGCCCGTGCAAGATCAACGGCCGCCTTGGGATCCGGAACCTGGCCTGTCGGGGTCGCGCCTGAATCGGGCTTCAGATTGGTGATGGCAGCCATGGCTTCATCCAGGGCGCCAAGCTTTTGCACCAGCTCTTCCTGGCCGCGGGTCAGCGTCTGGATCTCGGTCTGAAGGGCCTTGGTGCCAGCATCAGGTTCAGTCCGGGCTTCTTCCTGGGTGATGCCGATGTTGCCCAGGCGGAGACCGGGGATGCCTTCGGCCTGGACGCGAATATCCTCCAAGGAAAGGCCTGGGGGAAGGTCCGTGAGCCGAATCCGCTGGGATCCAGGGCTGCGAAAGTTCCAGGTTGCCTCACGGGTTATCCAGGCTTGATGAGGATGGATCCTTACGCGGCTAAGGGAAAGGTTCAGGGCGGGTTCCTGGGCGGAAAGACAGAGGGAGAGAACGGGCAGGATCAGGCGGCGCATCAGTTCCCCTCCAATGAAAGATCGCCCACGTTGACAAGGTGTCCCACCAAGGGACCCTGGATCCGGGTCTTCTGAAGGACCGTGGCCTTGCCGCCGGGAGGCAATTGGAGGATCCAGCGTCGTATTCCTGTATGGATGGTTTCCCAGCCTGGAGTCGTACCCGACACCTGGTCCACTTTCACGGAATCCGTACCTGAGGTCACTGTCCGGTCCTGGACCTCGACTTCCACAGGGGTCGAAAACGTGCTCTCCACTTCAAAGCTCTCCTTGAAGACCCACTGACGCTCCTTGGTCTTGTCCCCGATTTCCGAATGGTTGCGCTCGAGGACTTCCCTGCGTGCAGTCAACCCAGGCACCGGGCCGTAGCTCAACCGGAGTGGGTCTCCAGGCCCCGGGGCTTCCATCTGGAGGGTGCCGACCCTTTCGGTGCCTTGGAGCATATCCACAGGGCTGCCTCCAACAAGGGGAAAACCGGGAGCAGGGAGGACCATGGCCATCAAATAGACATCGCTTCCCTGGCGGGGGATCGCCAGGTAGCGGAATGAAGGAACAAGATCGAGGCTGCCGATTCGGAAGCGCTGTTCCTCTCCCGTTCGCACCTGAACCTGGCCTGGCACCTTCAAGGTAGTCAGGGCGGCGGGCGAAACTGGATTCTCAGGAACAGGAATGCCGGGTTTTCGAGCGCCGGACTCCTGGTAACTCAGCCCAGGGAGGCGAATCCCTGCCGGAAGGTCCAGGCGACCTGAAGGGGCCTGGCTCAGAAGTTCCAGGCTGATTCCGTTCCAATTCTCATTGGTCGCTTGTTTCACGGCTGCGAACAGGACCAGTTCCAGGTGACGCTTGTCTGGGCTTAAGCGCGCCTCGTAGGCTGGTGCCCAGGATGCCTCCTGGACCCGGAAGGACAATTCCAGGCCCACGGAGCAGGCCCGGGGGACCTCCAATTCCACGGAGATGACCGTGGGATTGGCCTCGCCTTCCCGTTTCAGTCCTTCCATGGCTTCATCGTTCCGGTCAGCCCTCGACTTCAAGGAGCTTCGCTCCTCGCTCAAGGCCGCATCCTGGCGCGCAAGTTCGAGGCTCCGACTCTCGACCGCGAAACTGAAATCCAGGATGGATTGGGGCTTCAGGGCGCCGGTGGTCAGGGATTGCTGAAACCCCTTGGTTTGGGCGGCTTTAAGGTCCAGGAATAGCTGCCTGGCCTTTGCCTGGTTCTTCTGGCGAAGATCGAGGAGGGCCAGCCTTCCCCGGAGGTCAGCGGCCTCCTTCTCCAGGCGTTTCCATTCCGTTCGCTCACGGTAGGTCTGGGGGGCCTCCCTGACCGTCAAGTCACCGATTCGAGTTCCAGCAGGCCCCTGGGCTCTGAGGCGCAAGTCATCAAACCGGAGCCCTGCTGGAAGCCCAGGGATGATTACGCGGCTGGACCCTCCCTCCAGCAACTGGACGGTTCCCTTGCGGGTTACCCAACCTTCGCCTGGATGAAGACGGACAGCCGCAATCGTCGTTTCCACCGGGATCGGGTCTTTGGCTCCAAGGGTGCAGGCGACAGCCAAGAGAAGCCCTAAACGGCGCATGTTGACTCCGGGGGATGCGTTGAGCCTATCGACCCGCCCGGCCTTTTACAAAGGCAACTTTGTTGGGAAAATAAGTTGATGGCCGCTGCGCCCCGCCCTGGTCCTGCGGGGGCCTATCGGCGCGCATCGGACGATTCGATCCCGATCCCCAGCTCCAAAGCAAAAGCCCCTTGCGGGGCCTTTGCTTTGGAGCGGGCGATCGGGATCCCCTCCGGGCCGCGTCCGCTGCTGCGCCCGGCCCTGATCCTCCGGACAGCCCCCCGGGCTGTCCGGAGGGGGCCTACCGGCGCGCATCGGACGATTCGATCCCGATTGCCCGCTCCAAAACAAAAGCCCCTTGCGGGGCCTTTGCTTTGGAGCGGGCGATCGGGATCGAACCGACGACGTTCAGCTTGGGAAGCTGACATTCTGCCACTGAATTACGCCCGCGCTAACGTGCACGGTCAACGTATCACGGGGAGGGGAGGGGGTCAACCTGGGTGCTATCCTGGCGGATGCAGCATCCAAGCTCTGGAGGTTCCATGAAGGTGTTTTCAGGTGTGCCGGCGGTCCTGTGCGCGTTCGCGGCCTTTGCCGCCGCTCCCCATCGCACGAACTGGGAGCTGAAGGAGTTCACCTGGGTGAAGCTGGTGCCCGCCGAGGCGGGCGCGGCGCCGGCGCAGCACCCGGCGCAGCTGGACGCGGAGGCCCTGCGGCGCAGCCTGCGGGCGATCCGCTTCGAGGAGGGGCCCCTGTTCGAGGCCAAGGAGGTGGACCAGCTGGTCAAGCCGCTGCTGGAGGCCTTCGCCGTGGCCGACCCGGGCGAGGACCTCGTGCTGCTGAGCACGGGGCGCAGGGGCGGGGGGTTCATGAACCCGTCCTTCGGCATTACGGCGCGGCTCTTCGTGGAGGGGGGCAAGGTGCAGGTGATCGTGCGGGATGCGCGCCTGGATTTCGTGGACCGCTTCCGCGTGCGCGGCGACAAGCCCGAGTTCACCTACGGGTCCCGCGGCCAGGCCGGCAAGGTGGTGCTCAGGGGCGAGGGCCTGGCCTCCAGGCGCGGCGACTGGGTGGAGTTCCCTGCGGTGCCCTACGCGGCGCCCGCGCCGGTGCTGCCGGGGTTCCAGGGCGCCCCTCCACCCGAGCCCAAGGCCGCCCCCGCCGAAGGCCCCGAGGCCCGTCTGCGGGCCCTGAAGCGGCTCCGGGACGAGAACCTCATCACCGAGGACGAGTACCAGAAGAAGCGGCAGGAGATCCTGAAGAGCCTCTGAGCCGCTCCAGGACCCAGGCCTCCAGGGGCCCGGCGCCCGTCACCCGCTGCTCGGCGACCCAGATGGGCATTCCGGCGGCGCGGGCGGGGTCCAGCTTCACGGCGTCCTTCTCCGTGCACACCAGGCCCTCGGCGCCGGTGGCCCGGGCCTCGGCCTCCAGGGCCGCCAGGCGCGGGCCCAGGGGCTGATGGTCCGGGAAGGCGTGGTTGCCGGTCCAGGGGGCGCCGGCCACCAGCAGGTCCGCGAAGAACGCCTCCGGGTGCCCCAGGGCGCAGAACGCGAAGAGCGGCCCCGGACCGCCCAGGGGCAGGGGGATGCGGGCGCCGGTGTCCAGGCGCCGCAGGGAGGTGATGGCGAAGTCCACCCAGAACACCGGGCCCCCGGAACCGAAACGGCCCCACCAGGCCAGGATGGCGTCCCGGTCGGCGCGGCCGCCGCGGGTGACCACCAGTGCCGAGGCCCGGGCCGCCGAGGCCGCGGGCTCGCGCAGGTCGCCCAGGGGCAGCATGCGCCCGTTGCCCCAGCGGCGCACCCCGTCCAGCAGGAGCAGGTCCAGGTCCCGGTGGAGGCCCCGGTGCTGGAACCCGTCGTCCATGATGAGGAGGTCCGGCCGGGGCGCCAGGGACAGGGCCCGCAGGGCCGCGTGGTGGCGGCGCCTGCCCACCACCACCCGTCCGGGACCCAGGCGCCGGGCCATCATCAGGGGCTCGTCCCCGGTCTGGGCCGGGTCGGAGGCGGGGTCCACCTCCATGGGATCCAGGTCGCGCCGCCCACCGTAGCCACGGGAGACCACCGCGGGCAGAAATCCTTCTGCTTCCAAGGCTTCGGCCAGATGGAGGGTCACGGGGGTCTTGCCGGTGCCGCCGGTGGTCAGGTTGCCGATGGACACCACGGGCACCTCCACCCGGGCGGCCCGTTCCGGGTGCCGGTCGAACGCGCGGTTCCGCAGGGCCACGACCCCCCCGTACAGGGGGGCCAGGGGCGCGAGGATCCAGCGGAGCGGTTGCATTCCACCAGCATAAAGGGAAAAATCGCCTCCCAGTGAAGTTCCCAACGGAGTCGAAGGCAGGTTATCTTTAGATCCATCCCTCGGTTACCCATGTCCGAATCGAACTTCATAGGCCAGAGCAAGCTCACCTTCAAGGAAGGGGAGATTGTGTACCGCAAGGGCGACCTGGCCCAGACGATGTACGTGATCCTTTCCGGCAAGATCCGCATGTACGTCGGCACCGAACCCCAGGGCGACTGGTCCGAGGAACTGGCCAAGGGCGACTTCTTCGGCGAGGGCAGCCTCCTGGAGCCCATCCCGCGCCACCACACGGTCGTGGCCCTGGAGGACACCGAGGTGGTGACCATCTCCCGGGGCACCTTCCTGCGCATGATCCGCCAGAACCCGGAAGTGTCCGTGAAGATGATGCAGCGCCTGGCCCAGCGCAACCGCGAACTGGCCGGCCGCACGGACATGGACGTCTCCAAGGGCATGAAGGCCAGGGCGCAGCCCGCCGCGGTGAGCCTCGTGTCCGTCATCTCCGGGCGGAAGTTCAACATCCTCTCCCACGGCGCGCTCGTGGGCCGCTTCGACCCCAACACGGGCATCCACCCCGACATCGACCTCACCGAGGAGGACCCGCAGCTCAGCGTCTCCCGGCGCCACGCCCGGATCCTCTGCGAGCACAACCGGTACTTCCTGGTGGAGGAGCACGGCGTCGCCAACGGCACCTACATCAAGGGCGAGCGCCTCCCCCCCGGCGACGCCCGGGAGCTGAAGCCCGGGGACCGCGTGGGCTTCGGCATGGTGGTGCTGTTCTTCGAGAAGCCCTCGTGATCAGCGTCGAGGTGTGGCGCGACGAGCACGGCGTCACGTGGGAGCTCGTGCAGCTGGGCCTGGACGAGACCGGCGGCGGCTGCATCATCCGCCAGGGTTTCAGCAGCCTGGACCGGGCCGACGGCGACATGCGGGAGGGCGTGGAGATCATCGCGCGCTTCGGGGACGTGGAGGACGCGAGGTCCTTCCTGGAGGAAGAGGGCTTCGAGCGGGCCTGAGGGGGAACCGGATCCTCGGAGCGGACACTTGAAGGTCAAATGCCCCGGAACCCGGGCATTGGCTTGTTCAAGGAATCCCCATGCACGCGACCCTTCCCGTGGCCCTCGGCCTGCTCCTGGGCTCCCTCGCCCTGGGCGCCCAGGAGCGCATCTATTCGCTTCCGTCCGGCCTCCCGCCCGGCAGCGTGGGGGCCCTGGGGACGGGGATCACCACCCGCTCGAAACGGGTCAACGGACGCCTGGCAGGGCCGGGGGCCCGCCTGGAGAACGCCGATCTGAGGGGGGCCGATTTCGCCGGCCGCGACCTCACCGGGGCCCGCCTGGACGGAGCGGACTGCACGGGCGCCACCTTCCACAATGCGACCCTGACCGGCGCCAGCCTGAAGGGAACCCGCCTGTTCCAGGCCGACATCTCCGGCGCGACCGGGCTGGACCTCGCCGGGGCCCAGCTGCATCCCTTCTTCGAACCCGCCGGCGGGCCGGAGAAGACCGGAGCCCTGCGCTTCTTCCACACCGGCGGAGAGGAGGCGCCCCGGTTTCTCGTGGCCTCGCCCTGGGGCGAGGTGTTCTGGCTGGAAGGCTCGGCCTTGCGGCACCTGTCGCCCACGGGCGTCCAGTACGGGCTCCGGATCCTGGGGGAGGACCAGGCGGTGAAAGGGCTCGCCAAGGACTCCCTGGACCGCCTCTGGGTGTTCGGGGACCGGCGGAACGCGTGGCTCCTCCTCGCCGACCTGAGTCCCGGGCCCAGGTCCGCCCGGGGCTTCTGCCACACCCTTGCCGCGGAGCCGGGGATGGAACCCGTCGCCATCACCGCCGGACCCGGCGGGGACGTGCTGGTTTCCATATCCGGCGGGGCGCTCCACTTCCACGCCTACGACGGCAAATTCAGGGTGGACTCCCTCGGAACGCTTCCCGGCATCGGCCCCGCGGCGGTGGCCACGATGAACGCCGCCGGAACCGGGGTCTTCCTCGCGGGGCCGGAGCGCACGGATATCCGGGTCGTGAAGGTGGGCGGCAGGGGGGGCATCGCCATCGACCTGCCCGCGGGCTGCCGCGCCAACCGTCTCGTGCGCGGAGCGGGAAACACGGTGTGGTTCACCCTGACGGGTTCCCAGGAGGGGATCGGCTGCTTCGACGAGGACACCCGGGCCGTGACCTTCACCAAGCTTCCCCCCGGGGGAGGCCCCCGAATGCCCTGGGACCTGGCCCTGGACGCGGAGGGGGCCGTGTGGTTCACGCAGCGGGGAAGGTCCAGGCTGGGCCGCCTCAAGCCCGGAGGCGAGCCGGTCGAATTTCCGCTTCCCGAGGGCTTCCGCGCCTCGGAACTGGTGCGGGGCCCGGGTGGCCGGATGTTCTTCACGGTGGAAGGCGAGCGCCTCATCGGGTCCGTCCTGGCGGTGCCGCCCCTCGGGGAGGAGAAGAAGGCCTCTCCAGGCGGCGGATGGGACGTCGCGGTCTACGCGCCGCCCCGGGTGGAGCGGCGCAAGCCCCTCACGGACGCCGGGCGCCGCGAGCGCCACGGCGCCCGGGTGCTGGCGGCGGAAGAGCGCTACCGGGCATGGACCGAGCCGGCCCCCGCGCCCCAGGAGGAGGTGAAGTCAGCCCCCATCCCGGCGGGGCCCCAGGACCGGCTCGCGGCCCTGGACGTGAACCTCTCCTGGGGGGCCCTGCGGAGCATCCTGGCCAAGCACGGATACGGGTCGTGCCCGGACAAGAGCCAGTTCGCGCCGGAATACGGCACGCCCGCGGCCCTGGCCGCGCTGATCGCCGAGGGCATGGAGAACGCCGGCGCCATCGGCCGGGTGCGGGTCACCGACGCGGAAGGCCACTTCCTCACGTTCTGCGAAAAAGCGGACGTGGGCACCCGCTTCGGAAGCGAGGTGCCCACGGGGCGCTTCGTGGTGAGGACGCTGCGGCACTTCAACGGGGAGCACTTCGAGCACGACGTGATCGGAGCCTACCCCACGCGGTAGCTATTTCGCCAGGGCCCTGGCGGCCTTGGTCAGTTCGGGCACCACCTCGAACAGGTCGCCCACGATGCCGTAGGTGGCCAGCTTGAAGATGGGGGCCTCGGGGTCCTTGTTGATGGCCACGATGACCTTGGAGCCCGACATGCCCGCCACGTGCTGGATGGCGCCGCTGATGCCGCAGGCGATGTAGAGGGTCGGGCTCACGACCTTGCCGGTCTGGCCGATCTGCATGCTGTGGGGCAGGCCCCAGCCCGCGTCCACCGCGGCCCGGCTCGCGCCGACCACGCCGCCCAGGGCCTCGGCCAGCTCCTCGAGGAGCTTGAAGTTGGCGCCGTCCTTCATGCCGCGGCCGCCGGCCACGATCACGTCGGCCTCCGCGATGTCCACGTGGCCCGCGCCCTTGGTGAGGATCTCCTTCACCACGGCCAGGAAGCCGCCGCCTGGGGCGGGGAGGGTCTCCACGGTGCCCGCCTTGGCGCAGGGCGCCAGGGAGAAGACGTTGGGGCGGGTGGTGGCCACCTGCACGGGGGTCTCGAAGCGGGTGGTGGCCAAGGCCTTGCCGGCGTAGACGGGGCGGGTCACCAGGAGGCGGCCCTCCTCCATGGCCAGGCCGGTGATGTCCGAGGCGTAGCCCGCCCCGAGGCGCGCGGCGGCCCGGGGGGCCACGTCGCGGCCGCAGGAGGTCGCGGCGGCCAGGAGCGCGGTGGCGCCCTTGGCCTTCACGGCGTCGGCGATGGCCTGGGCGTACCCGTCGCTGGAATAGGCGGCGAGGCTCGGGTCCTCGATCTTCACGATCACGTCCGCGCCGTACTGGGCGGCCTCCTCGGCTCCGGCGCTCGTGGCGCCCACGAACAGGGCGCCCAGGCCCTTGCCCGCGGCATCGGCCAGCTTCCGGGCCTCGCTGAGGGCCTCGAGGGAAGGCTTGCGGATCTTCCCATCCTTCGTCTCACAGAAAACTAGAATCATCTCGACCTCGGAATGGGTGGTTTACAGGACCTTGGCTTCGTCGCGCAGGAGACCCAGGAGCGCCGCGGCCTGGGCGGCGGCGTCCCCTTCCAGCTTCCGGCCTTCGGGGCGGGAGGGGGGCAGGGCGAGGGTGACGGTGGTGACCGCGGGGGCCACGGGGGCGGCGTCGACTTCCTCGATGGTCTTCTTCTTGGCGGCCATGATGCCCTTGAGGTTGGCGTAGCGGGGCTCGTTGAGGCCGCGCTGGGCGGTGACCACGGCCGGCAGGGAGCCTTCCAGCACCTCGCTGTCCGCGTCCCCTTCGCGCTCGGCCTTGAAGCGGCCCTCGGCCAGCTCCAGCTTCGTCACGACGTTGGCCTGGGCCACGCCCAGGAGCTCGGCCAGCATGGGGCCCACGGAGGCGTTGTCGCCGCCGAAGCCCTTGTTGCCCAGCAGGATCAGGTCGAAGCCCTTGCCTTCGGCGAAGGCGGCCAGGGTCCGGGCCACGGCCAGGGGGTCCCCGGTCTCGGCGGACTTGACCAGCACGGCCTGGTCGGCGCCCAGGGCCAGCGCGTTGCGCAGGATGTCCTTGGCCTTGTCCCCGCCCACGGAGACGGCGGTCACTTCGGCGGCGGCGGTTTCCTTGAGGCGCAGGGCCTCCTCCAGGGCGTACTCGTCGTAGGGGCTGGTGATCCACTTGACGTCGCCGCCGTCGAGGGATCTTCCGTCCGCAGCCACCTTGATCTTGGTCTCGGTGTCGGGCACCTGCTTCAGGGCCACAAGAATCTTCATTCGATCTCCCGAAAAAAAGGGAGCCGCCCTTTCGGTACGGCCTAGTCCTAAATACTACCAGGGAATCGCCAAATGGTATCCTCGTGCCCATGACCGGACGCATGTATGCCGACAGCCTCGTGTTCACAGGGGGCGGGACGGGGGGGCACTTCTTCCCCGCCGTGGCCCTGGCCGAGGGGGCCCGGGCCCGCTGGGACCGGCCCATCGCCTTCGTGGGGGCCACCCGGGGCATCGAGGCGCGGCTCCTGCCCCCGGGCCCCTGGCCCTTCGAGCTGCTGGACGTGGAGGGCTTCGTGGGGCGCTCGCCCCTGAGGACCCTGCGCGCGGCCTGGAAGCTCTTCCGGGCCTGGCGGATCCTGGTCAACACCTGGAAGGTGCATCGCCCCTGGGCGGTGGTGGGGACCGGCGGCTACGGGGCCGGCCCGGCCCTCCTGGCCGCGCGGAGCCTGGGCATCCCCTACTTCCTCCACGAGTCCAACGCGAGCCCCGGGCTGCTGGTGAAGACCCTGGCGAAGGGGGCCGACGGCGTCTGGTGCGGCATGGAGGAGGCCCGCGGCGGCCTCCCCGGGGCCCGGTGCGTCCTGGCTGGGACGCCGGTGCGGGAGGCCTTCCTGCGCGACTTCCAGCCCCTGTCGGCCCAGCGCCCCCCCTACCGGCTCCTGGTGCTGGGGGGCAGCGGCGGGGCCCGGGCCCTCAACGAGGCGGTGTTCCTGGCGGCTCCCGGGCTCCTGGAGCGGTTTCCCCAGTGGGACCTCCTCCACCAGACCGGCCCGGGGCCCTTCGCGGACCTGGCCGCCCTGGACCGGCATCCCCGGCACAAGCTGGCGCCCTTCCTGGAGTTCATGGACCGCCAGCTGGAGGCCGCCAGCCTCGTGGTGACCCGGGCCGGGGCCAGCACCTGCGCCGAGCTCAAGGCCGCGGGTCGCCCGGCCGTCATCGTGCCCATGCCGGGCAGCGCCGGCGACCACCAGGTGGGCAACGCCCGGGCCATGGAGGCCGAGGGCCGCGCCCGGGTCGTGCTCCAGGGGCCCGGGATGCACCTGCCCCTGGCGGAGGAGGCGGCCCGGCTCATGGGGGATCCCGCCGTGCTGGCCGGACTGTCCCGCGCCGAACCCAACCGGGCGGTGGACATCTGCCTGGATGATCTCGCGTCCAGGATGCAAAGGAGCCTACACTAGGGGATGCACCAGCGCACCTGGCTCTCCCTCCTGACTCTCCCCATGGTGGCGATGTTCACCTACCCGGTGGTCTTCCACCCGGTGCAGGAAGCGCCGCGCAAGGAGGTCAAGCCCGCCAGCACCGATCCCCTGGCCGGCCTCTCCGACATCCAGGACGTGCTGTCCCTCATCAAGGACAACTACGTCGATCCCCCGGACATGGAGAAGGTCATCACCGGCGGCATCCAGGCCGCCCTGGAACGGGCCCATCCCCTGAACTCCTACCTCACCCCCGAGGACCTGCGCCTTCCCGATCCCGGGGCCGGCTCCATCGGGATCCAGGTGCTCAAGCGCCAGATCTACGCCCAGGTCATGGGCGTGACCGCCGGCAGTCCCGCCGCCAAGGCCGGCTTCCAGCCCGGGGATGTGATCCGGAAGGTGGACGGCGATTCCATCGGTCCCATGAGCAGTTGGACCCTGGAGCGCAGGCTGCGCGGGACGCCGGGTTCCGAGGTCGCCCTCCTGCGCTATGCGGCCGCCAACGGCGAGCTGAAGAAGATCTCCGTCAAGCGCGAGCTGGTCGCCCGTCCCCCCGCATTCGTGCGCAAGGAGGCCAAGGCCACCCTCATCGGCATGGAGGACCTGACCCCCGGCCGGGCGGTCGAACTCCAGGCCCTGCTGAAGGACCTGGACCACAAGCTGCCCCTCATCCTGGATCTGCGCCGCTGCAACGGCGGCAGCCTCAACGAGGCCGCCCTGGTGGCGGGCCTCCTGGCGGGCGCCGGACCGCTGGCCACCGTGCAGGAGACGGGCAAGGCCCCCGTCGCCGTGGCCGTCATTCCCGCCGGCCTGCCGACCTTCGCCAAGGTGGCCGTGCTCCAGGGCCCCTGGACCTGCGGCGCCGCCGAGGCCCTGTCCTCGGCCCTCAAGAAGCAGTCCGTGCCCGTCTTCGGCGAGCGCACCATGGGGCTGGGCGTGGAACGCACCCGCTTCCCCCTGCGCCAGGGCGGCGCCGCGGAAGTCGTGAACAAGCGCTGGCTGGGCGCCGGCGGCGAGTTCCTGGGCGTGGGCGGCGAGAAGCCCGCGGCCATGAAGGCCCGGACCGACCCCGCGCACCCCGGGGACGCCGTCCAGGCCGGCGTCATCCCCGATCACGTCTTCAAGAACCTGAAGCCGGAGGAGGACCCCATCCCGCGGATCCTTGAGATCCTGGAGGAGAAGGCCAAGGCCGCCCAGCTGAACATCCCGCGGCAGAACCGGCGCGACCCGGTGCTGGTGTCCGGGCTGCTGCGAAGGGTCCCGGCGGACCGGGAACCGGCCTAGGCCCGTGGCGACCCGACGCGGGGGCCGAGCCTCCACGCCCCGCCTGGCCGCGTTGGCCGTGCTCATGTTCGCGCTGGGCCTGGGAATCGGCGCCCTGTTCACCTCCCAGTCCTGCTCGAAGAAGGGCCGCCTTCCCGGCGACGAGGAGAAGGCCCCGCCCAAGCCCGCCCCCAAGCCCAAGCCCCGCAAGCCCGAACCGGTCCCGCCCGCGCCCGCGCCAACGCCCGTTCCCGCGCCCGAGCCGAAGTCGGCCCTGCCGAAGCTGGCGGTGGTCATCGACGACCTGGGCTACGCTCCCACCGAGCTGGTCACGCGCCTGTGCGCCCAGCCCGTGCCCCTCTCCGTGGCGGTCCTGCCCTACCAGGAGCACACCCGCGCCAGCGCCGACATCGCCCACGAACGCGGCAAGGAGGTGATGCTCCACCTCCCCATGGAGCCCGTGGGCTACCCGGCCCCCGGCAAGGACCCCGGCCCCGAGGCCGTGATGTTCGACCTCAAGGAGCCCGACCTGCGGGCCCGGGTGCGCAAGGCCCTGGCCGACGTCCCCTGGCGCAAGGGCGTGAACAACCACATGGGCTCGCGCATCACCCCCGACCGCACCCGCATGCGGTGGATCCTGGAGGAGATCCGGGCGAAGAAGTGCTTCTTCGTGGACAGCCGCACCGAGAAGGAATCCGTGGCCTATGACGTGGCCCGGGAGCTGTCCGTGCCCACCGTCCAGCGCAAGGTCTTCCTGGACGACGACAAGAGCTTCGCGGAGATGAAGAAGCAGTGGGAGCGGGCCCTGGGCATCGCGGCCAGGGAGGGTCACGCCGTGATCATCGGGCACATCTACCCGGAGACGGTGGAGGCCCTAGAAAAGCTCATCCCGGCTGCGAAGGGGAGGGTGCAGTTCGTGCGGGCCGGAGATTTGGCGCGGTAGCACCCTTGACGGCGGGTGGAGTCTGTATAAATTATTTAATTAATTTATCAGGAGCCACCCATGCGGGTCAGCCCAATCCGATGCGCATTTTCAGCCCTGCTTCTCCTCGCCAGTGCGACCGCGCAGGCCGCCAACCTCGGGAATGTCCTGAAATCACCTGGAATCATGAGCAGCGGGCAGGTGATGTATTCTCGGAACAAAATATTCGAGCTCACCATCAGGCCCTTCGGTGTTCTATGCATCGAGCGCATCGTTGGAACCGAAAAGCATGTCGTGTGGGCCGCCGGCGGCGGCGGAACCTCCCTCGAGCCGGTCTACAACCTTGAAATGCAAAAGGATGGAAACCTCTGCCTGTATGAGATGAAGCCCAGCAAGAGGCTCATCTGGCAATCCGATTCCCCACACATTATCGATAATCCATTCATGATCCTGCAGGACGATGGCAACCTTTGCGTCTACGGTTCATGGCGTGGACGGCAGGGTACGCTCTGGTGCAGGTTCAGGTAGGGGGCACGGCTAGAACCGGACCGTGATGTCCTCGCCCTCGTTCACGTGGACCGTGTCGATGAAGCGCACCCGCCGGGGGTGGCGGTTCAGGATCAGGCTCGCGGTGCGCACGCCGTCGCCGAAGGTGTGGACGCCGTCCAGGAGGTTGCCGCGGGTGACGCCGCAGGCCGCGAAGACGATGTGCTCGCCGGGGGCCAGGTCGTCCGTGAAGTAGATGCGGTTGAAGTCGACGCCCATGGCCTCGGCCTTCTCCCTGCTGGCGGTGTTCGTGTCCACCACGAGGCGGCCCTGGATCTCGCCGCCGAGGCACTTGAGGGCGGCCGCGGAGATGACCCCCTCGGGGGCGCCGCCGATGCCCATGACGGCGTGGATGCCCGTGCCGGAGACCGCGGCGGAGATGGCGGCGGAGAGGTCGCCGTCGCCGATGAGCTGGATGCGCGCGCCGGCGGTGCGGATGGCCTCGATGAGGTTGTCGTGCCGGGGCCGGTCCAGCACCACCACGGTGAGCTCGCTCACCTTGCGGTGGAGGGCCAGGGCGATGGCCTTGAGGTTCTCGGCGGGGGTGGCGTCCAGGTGGACCTTGCCCTTGGACGCGGGGCCGACGCAGAGCTTCTGCATGTAGAGGTCGGGGGCGTGGAGCAGCCCGCCCTTCTCGGAGGCGGCCAGCACGGTGATGGCATTGGGGGCGCCGGTGGCGCAGAGGTTGGTGCCTTCCAGGGGGTCCACGGCGATGTCGACGGCGGGGTGGCCCATGCCCAGGCCGAGCTTCTCGCCCACGTAGAGCATCGGCGCTTCATCCCGTTCGCCTTCGCCGATGACGATGGTGCCGTCGATGGGCAGGTGCTCCATGCTCTTGCGCATGGACTCCACGGCAAGCCAGTCGCTGTGCTTGCGGTTGCCGTTGCCGATGCTCACGGCGCAGGCTATCGCGGCCTGTTCCACGACGCTGAGAAACTCTCCGCTGAGGGACATTTCCATGATGGGCTCCAGGTTGTGAGGTGATCAGCCTTCGCGGGAGACCGATTCCTCGATCCACTCGAGGAAACTGTCCGAGCATGCTTCGACCGGGACCATGAGGATCTCCGGAATCTCGTAGGTGTGGAGTTCGGTGATGACCTGGGCCACCGCGTCGTACCGGTCGCGGCTGGTCTTGATCATCAGCATCACCTCCTCGTCGAGGTGGGTGCCGCCCTTGTAGTAGTAATAGCTTTTTATTGAAGGAAGGATATTGACGCAGGCGGCATACCCCTGGTCCACGACCGCGGCGGCAATGGTGAGGGCTGTCTCTTCGCTGCCACAGGTGGTGAAGATCGTCACGGCATTGATCATGGCCAATCAGGACTCCGGGCCGGTTCGTGGCCTGAGAGTCGAGTTTGCCACGGCTTGGGACGCCATCCCAAGGGAAGTCTCATGGAAATGATTATTTCCTATCGGTTGGGGTTGGACCGTTCCGGCCTGGAGGGGCTAAAACATCGTGTAACGATGCATGTCGAAAAAAAGGGCTCCACCCGCGTCAACGGTTCCAGGATGGGAATCGTCTAACCTGCATCAGCGGGAGATCATTCCGTCGTTTTCCCGACACCCGTTCCGGAGGATCCATCATGGGCAGCCATCCGATGAACCGACTCCTGTGGAGCGCGCCTCTCCTGGCGGGGCTCGCGGCCATCCAGCTCTCCTGCTCGGGGGACGACCACTACTACCGGGTGGGCACCCCGACCTATCCCGCAACCTGGGTCGCCGTGGCCGACCTGGACGGGGACGGCCGGGTGGACATCGTGGACGCCGTCCACTACGAGGGCGGGGGCGTCAACGCCTCCGGGTGGGTCTCGGCCCGCCTCCAGGACCCCGCAAACCCCGGCACCTACAGGGATCCCGTCCAGACCTCCGCCGGCGACAACCCGGCCTTCCTCGTGGCGGCCCGGCTCTCGCCTTCGGGCAACCCCGGCGTGGTGGTGGTGAACCGCCAGCTGGCCCTGAGCACCCGCGCGGCCAACACCGTCTCGGTCCTGTTCCCGGATCCGGCGGCACCCGGCGGCTTCAAGGCCCCCGTGGCCCTGCCGGTGGGCGCGCGCAACCCGCAGGCGGCGGCCGTGGGCGACCTGGACGGGGACACCTTCCCCGACGTGGTGGTGGCCGCCGACGGCGCCAGCACCCTGCTCCTGTTCACCCAGCAGGCCCCGGGCGGGACCTTCGCCGCCCCCGTGGCCCTGGCGGTGGGCGGGGAGCCCACGGCCGCCGCCGTCGCCGACGTCAACGGCGACGGGCTCCCGGACATCGTGGCCACCACGTCCGGCAACCTCGTCTCCGTGCTCCTGCAGGACCCCGCCCACCCCGGCACCTTCCTTCCGCACGTGGACTACGGCGTGGGCACCCACCCCGTGGCGGTGGCGGTCGCCGACCTGGACGGCGACGGCCGTCCCGACCTCGTGGTGGCCAACAACGGCACCGGTCTCGCCCCCACCACCCAGGGCGTCAGCGTCCTCCTCCAGGGCGCCCAGGCGGGCACCTTCCAGGCGGCGGTGACCTACGACACCGGCGATTCGTACGCCTCCTCCGTGGCCGTGGGCGACCTGGACGGCGACGGGCGCCCCGACCTCGTGGTGGCGAACGCGGGCCTGCCCGGCTACCCCGGCAGCGTCGCCTTGCTGATCCAGGACCCCGCAGCGGCCGGCACCTTCAAGCCGGCCGTGCGCTACGGCGGCGTCCAGGGGCCCGGCTCCGTCGCCATCGCCGACATCGACGGGGACGGCCTGAAGGACCTGGTGATCGGGGACGGCGCCCTCTTCGTGCGGTTCCAGATCACCGGCCGGCCCGGGGTCTTCGGGCCTCCCGCCCAGTACCGCCAATAGATCCTTTGGGGCTTGTGCCACCGGGCCGAACCGTCCAACATGGCACCATCCCCTCTTGAAAGGATCCCCCATGAAGTGGGTCGAAGCGTATCCGAACCAGTACCAGGACTGCGTCTGGCTTGATTTCACCTACCTCGAGGGGTTCATGCGGGACGCCCTCGCCGCCGCCGGCGTCCCCGGTCCGGACGCGGCCGTCATCGCCGACGTCCTCATCGAATCCGACCGGCGCGGCATCGATTCCCACGGCATCGGGCGGCTCAAGCCCATCTACATCGACCGCATCCGGGACGGCATCCTGGACCCCGTCACGCGCGTGAAGGTGGTGCGGGACCGCAAGACCGTCACGGTCCTGGACGGGCAGAACGGCATGGGCCACGTGGTGGCCAGGCAGGCCATGGAGACCACCATCGCCAAGGCCAGGGCCCACGGCATGGGCATGACCGCCGTGCGGAACTCCACCCACTACGGCATCGCCGGCTACTACGCCTCCATGGCCGCGCAGGCGGGGATGATCGGCATCACCGGCACCAACGCCCGCCCCTCCATCGCCCCCACCTTCGGCGTGGAGAACATGCTGGGCACCAATCCGCTCACCATCGGCTTCCCCACGGACGAGGACTTCCCCTTCATCCTCGACTGCGCCACCTCCGTCACCCAGCGGGGCAAGATCGAGAGCTACGCCCGCATGGGCAAGGACCTGGTGCCCGGCTGGGTCATCGACGAGGAGGGCCGCACGCGCACCGACACGGCCCAGGTGCTGGTGGACCTGACCCTGGGCAAGGCCGCCCTGACCCCCCTGGGCGGCATCGGCGAGGAGATGGCGGGCTTCAAGGGGTACGGCTACGCCACCGTCGTGGAAGTGCTCAGCGCGGCCCTGCAGGACGGCGCCTACCTCAAGCTCCTCAACGGCCTGGACGAGAACGGGAAGAAGGTCCCCATTCCCATCGGGCACTTCTTCATGGCCGTCGACATCGAGGAGTTCATCGAGCTGGCGCGGTTCAAGGAGATCGCCGGCAACATCATGCGGGAGCTGCGGGCGAGCCGGAAGGCCCCGGGCGAGGAGCACATCTTCACCGCGGGCGAGAAGGAGCACCTCGCCTGGCAGATCCGGAAGGAGAAGGGCTGCCCGGTGGGCGCCGCCCTGAGAAAGGACATGGAGACCTTGAGGAAGTGGTATGATCTGCCCTACCATTTCCCCTGGGACGCCTGAGTCTCAAAATCGAAGGAGGGCGGCCATGTCCTTCACCGTCAGGAAAGCGGAACTCCATGAAGGCCACGCCCTGGGACAGTTCGCGGAAGCCTGCTTCCGGGAGTCCTTCGGCTACCTCTTCCCCGAGGAGGCCCTGGACCTCCTGTGCTCCAAGGCCTTCACCACGCCCGTGATGGAGGGCCTCATCCGCAACGGCACCTGGATCGCGGTGGGCGAGGAGGGCTGGCGGGGCTACCTGGCCCTCTCCGCGGATCCGTGCCCCGTGGAGGGCCTGGCCAAGCCCCACCTGGAGCTTTCGAGGCTGTACGTGCCCGCCCCGTGGATGGGGCAGGGGGTCTCCGACGCCCTGATGACCGCGTTCCTGGACGACGCGAGGGCCAAGGGGACCCGGGGCGTGTGGCTGGAGGCCTTCGAGGGCAACCCCAGGGCGCTGCGGTTCTACAAGCGTTGGGGCTTCAAGGACCTGGCGGGCAGCGTGAAGATCCGGGAGGGCCTGCACCTGCCGCACCGGATCCTGGCCAGCGACCTGAGCGTGGTCATCCAGTAGGTTCCCGCCCAAGGACCCGCGCGACTCCCAACTCCACCGCATACAGAAGGCAGGCGACGCACCCCCCCGAAACGGAGGCGCCCAGGGACGGCAGGAGCCGTTGGGTCCTCACGAGGAAGAGGATGAAGAGGATGGCCATCCCTCGGGCCGTGGCCAGTTCCAGGGCCGTGAACTCCCGCCGGACCAGGTTCTTCTGGAGGAGGAGCAGCAGGAGGCCCAGGATGGCCCCGATGGCCACGTTCTCCGCCGCGTGGCGCCAGTAGAAGGAGCCCGCGGCTGCGCCCGCCAGTCCGCGCTGGATGGCAACGGGCCCCAGGAGGCCCAGAATTCCCCCGCGGATGGCCACGAGGACGGCATTCCAGGGCCAGCCGGGCTCCTCCGGAGGGTCGATGCCGGCCGCCTTCATCCGGGCGTGATCGACCCAGAGCCAGATGGCCGCCACCAGGGGCAGCCACAGGAGGACCAGGAGCAGAAGCCCGCAACCCAATGATTTTGGCATGCGCCTATTTGATCATGATGCGGGGCCGGCGGGGAGGGGCCTGCACCTGCCGCACCGGATCCTGGCCAGCGACCTGAGGGTGGTCATCCCGTATTTTTTGGGCTTTTCTCGGCGAACCTCGGCCCCTCGGCCACCTCGGAGATGCAGTCTGTTTCCTGGATCCCGCGGCGCATTTTGTCTATGCGCCGCAAGGCTTGAGAACGGAATTGCATCGCCGAGGCGGCCGAGGGGCCGAGGTTCGCCGAGAAAAGCGGAAGGGATTTAACTGCAGCCTGTGGTGGCGCCGCAGGTCTGGCACTTCAGGCAGGCGCCGTTGCGCACCAGGGTCAGGTGGCCGCACTCGGGGCAGGGGTCGCCGGTGTAGCCCTTCTGCCGCGCCGACATGAAGGCGGAAGGCGTGGTGGCGGGCTTGGCGGCGCCGGGGGCCGGGTGGCCGTGGGCGGCCATGGCGGGGGCGGGCTGGGGCGCGGGGGCGGTCTCGGACTCCGGGAACAGGGGGGTCATGCCGCCGATGGCGGCCGAGGCCAGGGCCTGGCTCTCGGGCTTGTGGTTGCCGTTCCCGCCGGTCATCTGCATGAGCTGCTCGGGCTCCACCTGGGCCAGCTCGTAGCGGCCCAGGTAGCTGATGGCCAGCTCCCGGAACACGAAATCGATCAGGCTGGTGGAGAACTTCACCGTGTCGCTGCCCTGGACCATGCCGTTGGGCTCGAAGCGGGTGAAGAGGAAGGCCTCGCAGAACTCCTCCAGGGGCACGCCGTGCTGCAGGCCCATGCTCACCGCGATGGCGAAGCAGTTGAGCACGGCCCGGAACCCGGCGCCCTCGCGGTGGATGTCGAGGAAGATCTCTCCGAGGGTACCATCCTCGTATTCGCCGGTGCGGAGGTAGAGCTTGGTGCCGCCGATGGTGGCGGCCTGGGTGTAGCCGCCGCGCCGGTTGGGAAGCTTCTTGCGGTAGGTGCGCACCACCTGGCTGGCCAGGGCCTGGCTCAGGGCATGGACCTTCTCGGCCTTGGGGGCCTCGTCGTCCACGAGGGTGTCGATGCCCTCCAGGAGGTCGAGGTTGGTGGCGATGGCCTGGCTCATCTTGGAGCCGTCCCGGTAGAGGGCGACCGCCTTGAGCATGTACTGCCAGGAGGCCTTGTAGATCGCGCCCACCTCCTCCACCGTGGCTTCGGCGGGGAGGTTGATGGTCTTGCTGATGGCGCCGCTGAGGAAGGGCTGGGCGGCGCCCATCATGCGGATGTGGCCCATGGGGGCGATGAAGCGCTGGCCCTTGCGGCCGCAGCGGTTCGCGCAGTCGAAGATGGGCAGGTGCTCGTCCTTGAGGTGGGGGGCGCCCTCCACGGTCATGGTGCCGGCCAGGGCGTCCAGGAAGGTCTGGGCGTCCTCCTCCCCGAAGTCCTTCTTCAGGCGGTCCACGGGGATCACGTAGGCGGGGTCGAAGGCGGTGGGGAGCTTGTCCTCGATGGCCTTGAGCTCCTCGACGGTCCAGCCCTTGGCCAGCAGCCGGCTCCGGGTGATGCCCGGGGTCTCGTCGGTGATCTCCAGCCAGCCCACCACGTGCCGCTCGATGTCGCGGATCTGGGAGGGGTTGTAGCCCAGGCGCATCATGGCCTCGGGGATGGCGCGGTTCACGAGCTTGAAGTAGCCGCCGCCGGCCAGCTTCTTGAACTTGACCAGGGCGAAGTCCGGCTCGACGCCGGTGGTGTCGCAGTCCATGAGCAGGCCGATGGTCCCGGTGGGAGCCAGCACCGTCACCTGGGCGTTGCGGAAGCCGTGGGCCTCGCCCAGCGCCAGCGCGCGGTCCCAGCTGTCCCGGGAGGCGTCCAGGATGGACTTGGGCAGCAGGTTCCCCTTGAGGCCCTGGGGCGTGATGGAGAGCTGCTCGTATTCCGACGCGGGGGCGTCGTAGGCGGCCCGGCGGTGGTTGCGGATCACGCGGAGCATGGCCTCGCGGTTGAGCTGGTAGCCCGCGAAGGGCCCCAGCTGCCCGGCCATCTCGGCGCTGGCGGCATAGGCGTCGCCGGTGAGGATGGCTGTGAGCGCGGCGCACCACTGGATGCCGGCCTCGCTGTCGTAGGGGATGCCCAGGCGCATCAGCATGGCGCCCAGGTTGGCGTAGCCCAGGCCCAGGGTGCGGAAGTCATAGGAGAGCTGGGCGATGCGCTCGGAGGGGAACTGGGCCATCAGGACCGAGATCTCCAGCACGATGGTCCAGAGGCGGATGGCGTGGCGGTACCCGGCCAGGTCGAACCCGCCGTCGGGGGTGAGGAAGCTGCAGAGGTTCAGGGACGCCAGGTTGCAGGCGGTGTCGTCCAGGAACATGTATTCCGAGCAGGGGTTGCTGGCGTTGATGGGGCCGTCGGAGGGGCAGGTGTGCCAGTCGTTGATGGTGGTGTCGAACTGGATGCCGGGGTCCGCGCAGGCCCAGGCGGCGTAGTTCACCTTGGCCCAGAGGTCGCGGGCCTTGAGGGTCTTGTGGACCTTGCCGTCGGTGCGGCGCTCCAGGTACCAGTCGCCGTCCTTCTCCAGGGCGCGCATGAACTGGTCGGGGACCCGCACGGAGTTGTTGGAGTTCATGCCGCCGACCGTGGCGTAGGCCTCGCCGTCCCAGCCCGTGTCGTAGGTCTTGAGGTCCCGGGCGAAGTCGCCCTGGGCGAGGCGGCTCATGGACTGGGAGAGGAAGGCCGAGGCCACGCCCTCCCCCTTGGCCCGGGCCAGGGCCTTGCGCAGCTTCTCGTTGGTGCGGGGATCGGCGTCGCGGGTGGTGGAGCCCTCCACGGCCTCGCACAGCGCGTTCCAGGTGCGGCCCAGGACGATGCTGCCGGCGGCCATCATGGCGACCTTGCGCTCCTCGGTGACCTTCCAGTCGATGAAGGCCTCCACGTCGGGGTGGTCCAGGTCCAGGCAGACCATCTTGGCGGCGCGGCGGGTGGTGCCGCCGGACTTGATGGCGCCCGCGGCGCGGTCGCCCACCGCCAGGAAGGACATGAGGCCCGAGGAGCAGCCGCCCCCCGAGAGGTTCTCGGTGGCGCCGCGGACCTTGGAGAAGTTGGTGCCGGTGCCGCTGCCGTACTTGAAGATCCGGGCCTCGCGGGTCCACAGGTCCATGATCCCGCCGGGATTCACCAGGTCGTCCTCGACGCTCTGGATGAAGCACGCATGGGGCTGCGGGCGCTCGTAGGCGGAGGTGGACTGGCACATGGCCCCGGTGAGCGGATCCACGTAGCTGTGGCCCTGGGCGGGGCCGGCGATGCCGTAGGCGTAGTGGAGGCCCGTGTTGAACCACTGGGGGCTGTTGGGGGCGCACATCTGGTTGGCGAGCATGTAGACCAGCTCGTCATAGAACGCCTGGGCGTCCGCAGGGGTGTCGAAGTAGCCGTGTTCCTCGCCCCAGTGGCGCCAGCAGCCCGCCAGCCTGTGGAACACCTGCCGGGCGTCCTTCTCCCCGCCGTTGGCCGCGTCGATGCCCTTGCGGCGGAAATACTTCTGGGCCAGGATGTCCACCGCCACCTGGGACCAGCTCTCGGGGACCATCACGTCCTTGGCCTCGAACACGACCGTTCCGTCCAGCTTGGTGATCCGGCTGGTACGGCCTACGAAGGGGATTCCCGCGAGCGGATCCTGGCCGGATTTGGTGAAGGAGCGGGAAATTTGCATAAGATCCTCAGGGTTGGGCTCGAGCTTCGTTGAAATGGCCCATTTCACGCGGCCTATCCAGCTTGCTACCAGGTTCGACATCAAGGGGTTGTGCTGGGTAGAAAGAATCACCCCAAGATCTTGGGGCGTCAAGGGGGAGCCGCCCCCTTTTTTTCGCCTTTGGAAAAGAGCCATAAAAATCAAAGTGATTATCCAACGGGCCTCCCCGGCCCCTCCGGTCCAGCCCGGGCTATGCCCCGGGGCCGCGTCAGGCTACGATGGAATCAAGCCGGGCCCCATGCATCGGGGTGCGATGAACCGGGTCAGATCGGAAGAAGCAGCCCTAAGTCGTTCCCCCGAGTGCCGTGGCAAGCCCGGCCCTTGCATGTACTTTTGAGAAAACCCTTCCCCTGGTCGGGGAGTCCCAGTAATCCTGTAGGGAATTATCAGATCCACCCTGGCCGGCATCGGACCGGCCCCGGATGCCGGAGTTCCCTGGAGGAGGTACCATGCGCAGACCTTGGTTCCCGCTCACGCCCTTCGCCGCGCTCGGTCTGCTGCTGGCCATCGGCTGCGATAAAGAAAGCAAAACCATCAAGATCGCCACCCAAAGTCCCCTGTCGGGCGCCATTTCCGTCATCGGCAGCGACATCAAGGGCGGGGCCCAGCTGGCGGTGGAGCAGCTGAACGGCCCCCTGACGAAGCTGGGCTACAAGGTGGAGCTGGCCTCCTTCGACGACCAGGCCAATCCGGACACGGGCGTGGCCAACGCCAAGGCGATCGTCTCGGACCCGGCGGTGCTGGGGGTGGTGGGCCACTACAATTCCGGGGTCCAGCTGCCCTCCTCCGAGGAGTACCACGCCGCCGGCCTCTGCAACGTGTCGCCCGCCAACACCAACCCCAAGGTGACCGACCGCGGCTACCCCGAGATCAACCGCGTCTGCGGGCGGGACGACGTGCAGGGCGCGGTGGGCGCCCGGTTCGCCCAGGCCAAGGGCATCAAGGTCATCTACGTCCTCCATGACAAGACCGCCTACGGCCAGGGCATCGCCGAATACTTCCGGAAGGAGGCCGAGAGCCTGGGCATGAAGGTGGTCGGGTTCAACGGCACGGAGGAGAAGGCCAACTTCGACGCCATCCTCTCCCCCATCATCGCGGCCCGCCCGGAGTGCCTCTACTTCGGCGGCATGTTCGACCAGGGCGCCGTGCTCTTCAAGCAGGCCCGGCAGAAGGGCTACAAGGGCATGTGCCTTTCCGACGACGGCTTCGATTCCTCCGACGCCGCCAAGATCGCCGGCGAGGCCCTGCTCCAGGGCGCCGGGACGTATTTCTCCACCGTGTCGGGGCCGGCCGGGGCCTATCCCGGCACGGCCCGGTTCATCGCCGACTTCAAGGCCCGGTTCGGCAACCTGCCCCAGCCCAACGCCGCCCAGTCCTACGACTGCGCCGCCCTCCTCCTCAAGGGCATCGAGAACGCCGTCAACGCCAACGGCGGCAAGCTGCCCTCCCGGTCCGAAGTCTCCTCCGCCGTGCGGGCCCTGAAGGGCTTCAAGGGCATCACCGGCGACCTGACCTTCAACGGCAAGGGCGACCTGGTGGCGGGCAAGTACTTCGTCATCCAGGTCACGTCCGCCGAGCCCGCCAGGTGGCCCTCGAACCGGATCGACCAGACCCTGTCCATCGCCCCCCCCCAGTAGCGAGGGCGCATGGGCCCGACGAAGCTGCGCCAGATCCTCCTTCCGCTGGGCCAGATGGCGGTGTTCGTGGCCGGGGCGGGCGCGCTGTGCTCGGCGGTCATGGTGCTCCTGGCCCTGCTGTGCCGGGGCACCGGGGCCGATCTGGCCCTGCGGGCCACCCAGGGGGTGGGCATCCTGGGCTACACCCTGTCCAGCCTGCCCCAGGTGCTCATCGACGGGGTGACCATCGGCTTCGTGTACGCCGCCATCGCCCTGGGCTACACCATGGTCTACGGGGTGCTCCAGTTCATCAACTTCGCCCACAGCGAGATCTTCGCCATCGGCGCCTTCTGCGGGGTCGAGTCCCTCATCGCCCTGAACGGCACCGGGCTCCTGGCCCGGGCGGGGGCCCTCGGCGGGTTCCTCTACCTGGGCCTGGCCCTGCTGATCGGCATGGCGGCCTCGGGGGGCATGGCGGTGCTGGTGGAACGGGTGGCCTACCGCCCCCTGCGCCATTCCCCCACCCTGGTGGCCCTGATCTCCGCCATCGGCCTCTCCTTCGCCCTGCAGGACCTGATCCGCCTTACCGAGAGCCTCACCACGGGCCAGTTCTTCCGGGTGATGCCCACCTTCGGCGTGTTCGACGCGCGCCTGACGCTGTTCCGCCTCGGCCCGCGGGTGATCGACATCCAGGTCAAGTCGGTGGTGGTCATCGTGGCGGCCATGGTCATGCTGGTGGCCCTGAACTACCTGGTGGGCGCCACCAAGGTGGGCAAGGCGATCCGGGCCGTGGCCCAGGACAAGGACACCGCCGCGCTCATGGGCATCGATGTCAACTTGATGATTTCACTCACCTTCCTGGTTGGCGGGGCCCTGGGCGGCGCCGCGGGCGTGCTCTATGCCCTCAAGTTCACCCGCATCGACCCCTTCGTGGGCTTCATGCCGGGCATCAAGGCTTTCGCCGCGGCGGTGCTGGGGGGCATCGGCAACCTGACCGGGGCCCTCCTGGGCGGCATGTTCCTGGGCATGATCGAAAGCTTCGCCGGGGCCTACCTGGGCACCTACACGATGGGGACCTTCGGGGCGGAGTACAAGGACATGCTGGCCTTCGTCATCCTTATCCTCGTGATCGTATTCCGTCCCAACGGCCTGCTCGGCGAGCAGGTCGCCCAGAAGGCGTAGGAGGCCACCATGCACGCGCTCCTCGCGACCTTCAGGGCCTTCCTCGACCGGGGGCGGACGCCCTACGCGGCGTGCTGCGGCCTGATCGCCCTGGGGTTCGCCCTGGTGTACGGCAGCCCGCGCTCGATCCCGGGCTTCCTGGTGTTCGTCTTCGCCGGCAGCTCCATCTACTGGCTGCGCATGAACCGGGCCGTGCGGCTCGCCCTGGCGGTGCTGTTCGCGGTGGTGCTGGTGCCCATCCTGGGCGCCCGGAACGTCTTCTACCTGGAGGTGATCTTCCAGATCGCCGTGTTCTCGGCCCTGGCGCTGGGCCTGAACATCGTGGTGGGGTTTTCGGGCCTGCTCAATTTCGGCTACATGGCCTTCTACGCGGTGGGCGCCTACCTGTGGGCCTTCTTCGGCAGCCAGCAGCCCTACCTGCTCCACGCCACGGTCACCACCCAGGTGCTGGGGACGCCCTTCTTCCTGGCCCCCGACTACTTCTACCTCTTCGTCTTCCTGGGCGTGATCGTGGCCGCCATCCTGGGCCTCCTCCTGGGCCTGCCGGTGCTGCGGGTGCGGGGCGACTACCTCGCGGTGATCACCCTGGCCTTCGGGGAGATCGTGCGCCAGCTGGCCAACAACCTGGACAAGCCCTGGAACCTCACCAACGGGCCCCAGGGCATCACCCCCATCCAGAGGCCGACCCTGCCCCCGGGCCTGCTGCGGGCGCTGGACGGCGCCCTGCGCCCGGTGGTGGGCCACCACGTCACCCCCAACCAGGCCTACAACATCCTGTTCTACCTCATCGCGCTGCTGGTTGTGGTGGGGGTCATCGTGATCACGTACCGCCTGGACGACTCCAACGTGGGCCGGGCCTGGACGGCCATCCGCGAGGACGAGCTCTCCGCCGGCGCCATGGGCATCAACGTCAACCGGCTCAAGCTCGGCGCCTTCGCCGTGGGCGCGTCCTTCGCCGGGGCCATGGGGGTGCTCTTCGCCGCCAGCCGCACCTTCGTGAGCCCGGAGTCCTTCACCTTCCTGCAGTCGGTGGGGGTGCTCACGATGGTCATCCTGGGGGGCATCGGCAGCATCACCGGGGTGGTGGTCGGCGCGACGGTGGTCACCCTGCTCAACATCCAGGTGCTGCAGAGCTTCTCCCTCTACCTGGCCCAGCTCCGCCAGAGCGACGCCGCCCTCCTCGGGTTCCACTGGAAGAACCTCTCCAACCAGCTGGATCCCAGCAAGTACCAGCGCCTGATCTTCGGGGTCATCCTCGTGGTCATGATGATCTACCGGCCCAAGGGGCTGCTGCCCGCCGTGCGCAGGCGGCGCGACCTGGGCGACGATCCCGGCGGGGCGGGGAAGGGGGACGGCCTTGGCTGAACCCGAGCACATCCTCACCGCCCGCGGGGTGGTCAAGCGCTTCGGCGGCCTGGTGGCGGTCAACCACATGGACGTGGCCGTGGAGCGGGGCCGGATCGTCAGCGTCATCGGTCCCAACGGCGCCGGCAAGACCACCTTCTTCAACGCGCTCTCCGGGCTCCATCCCTGCGACGAGGGCGCCGTGGAGTTCGCCGGGCGCCGCATCGAGAAGCTGCGCCCCTACCAGATCACGGCCCTGCGAATGGCCCGGACCTTCCAGAACATCCGCCTCTTCGGCAACATGACCGTGGTGGAGAACATCATGGTGGGCGCCTACGCTCGGATGCGCCAGAACCCCATCCAGGCCGTCCTGCGCACGGCGGCGTTCCGAGCGGAGGAGGCTGCGACCGAGCAGCGGGCCAAGGAACTCCTGGCCTACGTGGGGCTGAAGGGGGTCGGCAACGAGCTCGCGGGCAGCCTGCCCTATGGGGCCCAGCGCCGGGTGGAGATCGCCCGGGCCCTGGCCTCCCAGCCCACCCTCCTGCTCCTGGACGAGCCGGCCGCGGGCATGAACCCGGCGGAGTCCGAGGACGCCCTGCGCCTGTTCCGGCGCGTCCGGGACGAGCTGGGCATTTCGATCCTGCTCATCGAGCACGACATGAAGGTGGTCATGAACATTTCCGAGCACATCTACGTGATGGACCACGGCGAGCGCATCGCCGAAGGCCCTCCCGACGCCATCGCCGCCCACCCCCTGGTCATCGAGGCCTACCTCGGCAAGGGCGCCGCCGCCCGCAGGGCATGACATGAGCGTCCTCGCCCTCGACGACGTCCACGCCTGCTACGGCACCATCCACGCCCTGCTGGGCATTTCGCTCACCGTCGAACCCGGGGAGATCGTGGCCCTGATCGGCGCCAACGGCGCGGGCAAGACCACCACCCTCCGGGCCATCTCCGGCCTCCTGCGTCCCCGCAGCGGCACGGTGCGCCTCGAGGGCCGGCCCATCCACCACCTCCCCCCCCACGCCGTGCACCGCCGCGGCCTGGGCCTGGTGCCCGAGGGACGCTGCATCTTCCCCGACCTGACCGTCCTGGAGAACCTGGAGATGGGCGCCTACGTCCTGGACGACAAGGCCAGGATCCAGGAGAACCTGGAGAACGCCTTCAGCCTCTTCCCGCGGCTCAAGGAGCGGATCCGGCAGAAGGGCGGGACCCTCTCCGGCGGGGAGCAGCAGATGCTGGCCACGGCCCGCGGCCTCATGGCCGATCCCAAGATCCTGCTCATGGATGAGCCATCCATGGGCCTGGCGCCGGTCCTGGTGGACCAGATCTTTTCCATCATCCAGGAACTCAACGCGCGCGGCACGACCATCCTGCTGGTGGAGCAGAACGCCTCCATGGCCCTTGCCATCGCCCATCGCGGCTACGTGCTCCAGACCGGGCGGATCGTCCTCGCCGACACCGGCGCCAACCTGCTGGCCAACGATCTGGTGCGCAAGGCCTACCTGGGTGTCTGATACCATGGGCCAACCAGCCCGAAAGCATAGACCGGAGACCAGAATCATGGCGGATCGACCCAAGTCCCAGTACTTCGCGCGCAAACCCTTGGCGCTTCTGCTGGAGGAGATGAAAGGGGAGAACCGCCTGCGGCGCGTCCTCGGGCCCGTCCAGCTCTCCGCGCTGGGGATCGGGGCGATCATCGGCGCGGGGATCTTCGTGGTCACGGGGGAGGCCGCCCACAACGTGGCCGGTCCGGCCCTGATGCTCTCCTACGTCATCGCGGGGATCACCTGCATCTTCGCGGCCCTCTGCTACGCGGAGTTCGCGGCCATGGTGCCGGTGGCGGGCTCGGCCTACACCTACGCCTACGCGACCATGGGCGAGCTGTTCGCCTGGATCATCGGCTGGGACCTCATCCTGGAGTACTGCGTGTCCTCGGCCACGGTGGCCACGGGGTGGTCGGGCTACTTCCAGGACTCCATCTCCAAGCTGGGCATCCACATCCCCCACCTGCTCACGGAGTCCCCCTGGAAGTACGACGTGACCACGGGCCTGATGGTGCGCACCGGCTCCCTCCTCAACCTCCCGGCGGTCCTCATCATCCTCGTGATCACGGCGGTGCTGGTCAAGGGGATCCAGGAGAGCGCCTCGTTCAACGCCACCATGGTGGCCATCAAGATCACCGCCGTCCTCTTCGTCATCGGCGTCGGCTCCTTCTTCGTGCTCAAGAGCAACTGGCACCCCTTCGCCCCCTTCGGGTGGACCGGCATCAGCTTTTTCGGCCACGCCGTGGCCGGGCACGCCGACCCCAGCGGCAAGCCCCTGGGCATGCTCGCCGGCGCCGCCATCATCTTCTTCGCCTACATCGGCTTCGATTCCGTATCCACCCACACCGAGGAGGCCAAGAACCCCCAGCGGGACGTGCCCATCGGCATCATGGCCTCCCTGGTGGTCTGCACCTTCCTCTACATCGGCGTGGTGGCGGTGCTCACGGGCATGGTCCGGTTCGACCAGCTCGACGTGAACGCCCCGGTTTCCATGGCCTTCAAGCAGCGGGGCCTGGGCTGGGCCGAAGGGATCATCGCCACCGCCGGCGTGGCGGGCATCACCTCCGTGCTGCTGGTGATGATGCTCAGCGGCCCGCGGGTCTTCCTGTCCATGGCCCGGGACGGCCTCCTGCCCAAGGGCGTGTTCGGGGACGTGCACCCGAAATACCGGACGCCCTGGAAGTCGACCATTCTCATCGGGGCTTTCGTGGCCATCATGGCCGGCCTGCTGCCCATCGGGGTCCTGCTCCAGCTGACCAACATCGGCACCCTGTTCGCCTTCGTGATCGTGTGCGGGGCCGTGCTGATCATGCGCAGGAAGTACCCCGAGACGGAGCGGCCCTTCCGGTGCCCCTGGGTGCCCGTGGTCCCCATCCTGGGCATCGCCTCCTGCCTCATGCTGATGTTCTCCCTGCCCGTGGCCAACTGGTGGCGGATGTTCACCTGGCTGGCCTTCGGGATGGTGATCTACTTCGCCTACGGCCGGAAGCACAGCGTCATGAAGCACTACCTGGCGGGCGACGGGGACACGACCCACGTCTGACGTCCTCCAATGAATGCGGCATGCCGCCATTGAGAATTTAAGGAAGAATTTTCACCGACGACTGGCATCAAAAACGCCAGGCGACGCTCTCCCTTCGGATTGAACCACCGCCTGGCCCTCCGAGCGTGGAGCCCCGAACGCCGCTGCTTGAATACTCCATCGCATCATGAATCTGGAGTATCCAGTCCGCAGGGCAGGGGATCGCTCTGCCTCCAGGGTGCGTTTCCCCTTTGGAGGTGGTGCATGGATCCTACTGTTCCGGCGGTTCCCCGCCGTTCCCGGCTGTTCTCCCGCAAACCCCTTGCGGCCCTCCTGGAGGAGGCCAAGGGGGAGGACCGGCTCAGGCGGGTCCTGGGCCCGGTCCACCTCACGGCCCTGGGCATCGGGGCCGTCATCGGGGCGGGCATCTTCGTGGCCACCGGGGCCGCGGCGCGAAACGTCGCGGGCCCGGCGCTGATGCTCTCCTACGCCGTGGCGGCGGTGACCTGCGTGTTCGCGGCGCTCTGCTACGCGGAATTCGCGGCGATGGTGCCGGTGGCGGGCTCGGCCTACACCTACGCCTACGCCACCCTGGGCGAGCTCTTCGCATGGATCATCGGCTGGGACCTGATCCTCGAATACGGGGTGTCCAGCGCCGCGGTGGCCACCGGCTGGTCCGCCTACGCCCAGGGTCTCCTCGCCAAGGCCGGGCTGGGCCTGCCGCCGGCCCTGGTGGAATCGCCGTGGCGCTACGACGCGGCCTCGGGGGCCCTGGTGGGCACGGGGGCCCTCCTGAACCTGCCCGCGGTCCTCGTGGTGGCCGCGGTCACCCTCATCCTGGTGAAGGGCATCCAGGAGACGTCAAGGCTGAACACCGCCATGGTGGCCGTGAAGGTGGCCGCGGTGGTCTTCGTCATCGCCGTGGGGCTCTTCTTCGTGAGCTCCGCCAACTGGCGGCCCTTCGCCCCCTACGGCTGGACGGGCCTGTGCTTTTTCGGCCACACCGTGGCCGGGCAGGTGGACCCGGGCGGCAAGCCCGTGGGGATGCTGGCCGGCGCGGCCATCATCTTCTTCGCCTACATCGGGTTCGATGCGGTGTCCACCCACACGGAGGAGGCCAGGAATCCCCAGCGGGACATCCCGGTGGGCATCGTGGCCTCGCTGGCCGTTTGCACCCTCCTGTACATCGCCCTGGTGGCGGTGCTCACCGGCATGGTGCGGTTCGACCAGCTGGACATCAGCGCGCCCGTGTCCCTGGCCTTCAAGGCGAGGGGCCTGGGCTGGGCCGAGGGGCTCATCGCCGTGGCGGGGGTGGCCGGCATCACGTCGGTGCTCCTGGTGATGATGCTCAGCGGCCCCCGGGTCTTCCTGGCCATGGCCCGGGACGGGCTCCTGCCCCGAAAGGTGTTCGGGGTCGTGCATCCGCGCTACCGCACCCCCTGGAAGTCCACCGTCCTCACCGGCGCCTGCGTGGCCACCCTGGCCGGGCTGCTGCCCATCGACGTGCTGCTCCACCTCACCAACATCGGGACGCTCCTGGCCTTCGTGATCGTCTGCGCCGCGGTCCTCATCATGCGCAGGTCCCACCCCGGGGCCGAGCGCCCCTTCCGGTGCCCGTGGGTGCCGGTGGTGCCCGTCCTGGGCATCCTCTCCTGCCTCCTCCTGATGTTCTCCCTGCCGGCGGCCAACTGGTGGCGGCTCGGGGGCTGGCTGGCCCTGGGGATCCTGGTCTATTTCCTGTACGGCCGCCACCACAGCGTGCTGGGGAGGGGATCCGATGCACGCCCTTCATGAGGTCATCCGCTGCCGGGGCTGCCTGGGGGCCATGGACGACCGCGCCCAGGCGGGCCTGTGCGGCCGGTGCTGGAGCCTGCTCACCCGCCTTCCGGAGGAACGCTGCCCCCTTTGCGCCCTGGGGCACGGCTGGGGCGAGGGCTGCCCGGATCCCGTGGCCTGGACCTGGGGGGAGGCCCTCTGGGACTATCACGGCGGGCTGGGGGCCCTCCTGGTGCCCGCCATCAAGCGGGGGGAACTGGGGTGGATGGACGCGCTTCTCGGGCGGGCGGGGCGGGTGCCCCTGCCGGGCTGGACCGCGGGGTTCAGCCTGGTGTGCAATGCGCCCACCGCCCGGTTGCGGCGCTGGTACCGGGGCTTCGACCTGGCCGAGCGCGCCGCGTGGATGTTCGCCGGACGCCTGGGCACCCCCTGCCGCCAGGTGCTCCGCAAGCCGCTCTACACCCGCGCCCAGGCCGGCCTGCCCCAGGGCCGGCGGCGGCGCATGGGTCCCCACGTGACCCTGGAGCCCGGAGCGTCGGTGGAGGGGGAGGCCGTGCTCCTGGTGGACGACGTCTGGACCACCGGAACGACCCTGCTCAGGTGCGCCCAGGCCCTGGGGGCCGCAGGGGCCCGGGACGTGGCGGTCCTGGCGCTCTTCCGGGCCGGGAAGCGGGGAGGCCGCTAGGCCGTGGTATGCTTCGCATCGGCCCCCAGGGAACCCTGGGATCTGTATGCCTTTGAATGGAGTCGACCATGCCGAGCACCGCCACGTTCACCCCCGGTCCCGTGGGTTCGTTCATCAAGCACCATTTCCGCCACTTCAACGCGGCGGCCATGGTCGACGCGGCCGAAGGGTACCGCACCCACCTCCTGGAAGGCGGAAAGATGATGGTGAGCCTGGCGGGGGCCATGAGCACGGCCGAGCTGGGTCTGAGCCTCGCCGAGATGATCCGCCAGGACAAGGTGCACCTCATCACCTGCACAGGCGCCAACCTGGAGGAGGACGTCTTCAACCTGGTGGCCCACGACTACTACGAGCGCGTGCCCCACTACCGGGACCTCACCCCCGCGGACGAGAAGGCCCTCCTGGACCGCCACATGAACCGGGTCACGGACACCTGCATCCCCGAGATGGAGGCCATGCGCCGCATCGAGAAGGCCATCCTCAAGGAGTGGACGGGGGCCGACGCGGCCGGGGAACGCCATTTCCCGCACGAGTTCCTCTACCGCCTCCTGCGCAGCGGCGCCCTCGAGGAGCACTACCAGATCGACGTGAAGAACAGCTGGATGATCGCCGCCTGCGAGAAGAACCTCCCGATCGTCGTTCCCGGCTGGGAGGACAGCACCCTGGGCAACATGTACGCCGCCGCCGTGATCCGCGGGGACGTGAAGAACGTCCACACCGTCCGCACCGGCATCGAGTACATGACCTGGCTGGCCCGCTTCTACCAGGACGTCACGAAGGACTGCACCCTGGGCATGTTCCAGATCGGCGGCGGCATCGCGGGGGACTTCCCCATCTGCGTGGTGCCCATGCTCCACCAGGACCTGGAGCTGGAGGCGCCGCTCTGGGGCTACTTCTGCCAGATCAGCGACTCCACCACCAGCTACGGCTCCTACTCGGGCGCCGTGCCCAACGAGAAGATCACCTGGGGCAAGCTGGGGGCGGACACCCCCAAGTTCATCGTGGAGAGCGACGCGACCATCGTGGCGCCCTTGATGTTCGCCTATCTGTTGGGGTGGTAGATCTTCCGGACGACCGGCACCCGGAACGTATAGGTCGTTAATATTTGCGACCTGGAGGTCTTGTTCTCTTGATCGGCCCGGGTTCCCTCGTTAAACTTGGCCTACCTTTTGGAGGTTCCAATGAAGCGTTCCATCCTCGCCATCGCCGTCGCCCTCTGCGCCGCGTCGTTCTCGTTCGCCAGCGTGACCATCCAGAAGGAAGCCAAGGCCAAGGATCCCAAGGTCACCTGCAAGACCTGCCACACCGCCATGCCCTGCACCAAGACCAACCTGACCGACGAAGGCAAGAAGTGGGTTCCCGCCAAGAAGTAGTGCGAAACCCCTGAACATCGGAAGCGCCCACCTCGCGGTGGGCGCTTTCCTTGTGGGCAGAAGCTTCTAGGCCAGGCCGAAGTCCGAGGTCTCCAGTTCCTTCTTGACCGCGGCCATGAACAGGTCGGCGGTGGAGCCGTCGATGATGCGGTGGTCGAAGCTGAGGGCGCTGAACATCACTTCGCGGATGGCCAGGACGTCCTGGCCCAGGTCGTCGGTCACGACCACGGGGCGCTTCTTCACGGCGCCCATGCCCATGATGGCCACCTGGGGCTGGTTGATCACGGGCAGGCCGAAGGTGTCGCCGAAGACGCCCGGGTTGGTGATGGTGAAGGTGCCACCGGAGATCTCGTCGGGCTTGAGCTGCTTGGAGCGGGCGCGGCCGGCCAGGTCGTTGAGGGCCAGGGCCAGGCCGCCCAGGTTCAGCTGGTCGGCGTTCTTCACAACGGGGACGATGAGGCCCCAGTCCAGGGCCACGGCGATGCCCAGGTGCACGTCCTGCTTGTAGACGATGGAATCCCCGTCGACGCTGGCGTTGACCACGGGATAGGCCCGGAGGGCCTTGGCGGCGGCCATCATGGCGAAGGGCATGTAGCTCAGCTTGGTGCCGTAGGCGGCCTCGAAGGCCTGCTTGTGCCTGGCGCGCAGTCTGGACACGTTGGACATGTCGATCTCGAACACGGTGTACACGTGGGCGCTGGTGTGCTTCGAGAGGACCATGTTGTCGCTGATGATCTTGCGCATGCGGGTCATGGGCTCGACCCGGACCCGCTCGCCGGGGGCGAAGGCGGGGACGGAAGGCGCGGCCGGGGCGGGGGCGGCCTTGGGTGCGGCGGCCACGGGGGCGGCGGGCTTGGCGGTCAGGAAGGCCTCCATGTCCTGCTTGGTGACCCGGCCCATCATGCCCGACCCCGGCACGGCGGTCAGGTCCACGCCGTGGTCCTGCGCCATGCGGCGCACCAGTGGGCTGGACCGGGTCCGCAGGCGGCCCTCGAGGGTGTCTTCGGCCGGGGCCGCGGGGGCGGCGGGGGCCGGGGCGGCTTGCGCAGCGGCGGCCTGGGGCGCCGCTGCCGGAGCGGCCTTGGGCTCGGACCCGCCGGCGGCGGGCTTCTCCCCGGCGGCCCCGATGCGCGCCACCACGGTGCCCACGGGGACGGTGACGTTCACGTCCACGAGGATCTCCAGCAGGGTGCCGGCGATGGGGGCGGGGATCTCGGCGTCCACCTTGTCCGTCGAGATCTCGTAGAGGGTCTCGTCCTTGCCGATGGCCTCACCCGGCTGCCGGTGCCACTTCAGGATCGTTGCCTCGGCGATGGATTCCCCCATCTGGGGCATGACGACGTCGAAAGCCATTTTCGTGCTCCTAGCTGTCGAGGCGGGGCGCCTCGGTGTGGTGCTTCGTGATCCGCTGGTAGGCGTGGGCCAGCTCCAGCAGGGGGACATCCGATAGGGAGGGGCCGATGAGCTGCAGTCCCACGGGCAGGCCCGAGGCGAAACCCGCGGGCATGGAAAGAGCGGGCAGGGCCGCCAGCGCGGGGGTGACGGTGAAGACGTCCGACAGGTACATCGCCAGGGGATCGCCGGTCCTTTCCCCCAGGGGGAAGGCGGTGGTCGGGCTCACGGGGGTGGCCAGGACGTCCACCTTCCCGAAGGCGGCCGCGAAGTCCCGCGTGATGAGGGTCCGGGCCTTCTGGGCCTTCAGGTAGAAGGCCTCGTAGTAGCCCTTGGACAGGCAGAACGCCCCCAGCAGGATCCGGCGCTTGGCCTCCATGCCGAAGCCCGCGTCCCGGGTGCCGGCGATCATGCCGTCCAGGGTGTCCGAAGCCGCCCTGGCGCCGTACCGCACGCCGTCGAAGCGGGAGAGGTTGCTGGAGACCTCGGAGGTGTTGATGAGGTAGTAGGTGTCGATGGCGAAGGGGGTGTGGGGCAGGGAGACCTCCACCAGCTCGGCGCCCTGGGCCTCCAGGTCGCGCAGCGCCGTCTCCAGGACGTCCCTGACGCCGGCGTCGATGCCTTCGCCGAAGTACTCGCGGGGCAGGCCCACCCGCAGGCCCTTGAGCGCGCGGGGCCGGAGGTCGTCCAGGCGCTCCCGTCCGGGCAGGTCCACGCTGGTGGCGTCCAGGGGATCGGGACCGGCCATGACGGAGAGGACCGCCGCCAGGTCCCGGGCGGAGCCGGCCACGGGTCCGACGATGTCCAGGGAGGAGGCCATGGCCGTGACGCCGTAACGGCTCAGCACGCCGTAGGTGGGCCGCAGGGCGGTCACGTTGCAGAAGCTCCCCGGCAGCCTCACGGACCCGCCCGTGTCGGTGCCCAGGGCGAAGGGGGCATAGCCCGCGGCCACGGAGACCACGGAGCCCGAGGAACTGCCCCCGGGGACCCGGGTGGTGTCCCAGGGGTTGCGGGCGGGGCCCGAGGCGCTGTGCTCGCCGCTGGAGCCCATGGCGAACTCGTCCATGTTGGCCTTGGCCACCGGCACCGCCCCGGCCTCCAGGAGCCGGCGCACGATGGTTGCGTCGTAGGGGGCCCGATAGCCGCGCTGGATGCGCGAGCCGTTGCCCACGGGGGCCCCCTTCCAGTGGAGGTTGTCCTTGAGGACCATGGGGATGCCCAGGACCGGCGTCCGCTCGCCCCGGGTCAGGCGGGCGTCGGCGGCACGGGCTGCGGCGAGGGTCAGGCCGGAATCCTGGAAGACGGTGGCGTTGAGCCGGGGCTCAAGGCCGGCCATGCGGTCCAGGCAGCCGAGGGCCAGGAAGGTGGCGGACAGGTCCCCCGCTTCCAGGCCATCCCTCAGATCTGCCAACGAACTCGGACCCATGCCCAACTCCCGCCTCGGGTTCGAGTGTGCCACCAAATGGGGTATTGAGATAGATTCTCCAATCCCGTGACCGGGGCCAAAGGTCTTTCCGTACCGGGGGATCCTTGGCGGGTCCCCCTCCGGGGACGATTGTCCCCTTTCTTTTTCCCAAGAGTCCTGGGTTAATATCACAGACACACCGGACACGCCCTACACCCCGAAATGCTCCCGTTCGCCATGGAACTGAGATGAACCCATACGAAGTGCTGGAAATTTCGCCAGGAGCCACGATCGAGGAGATCAAGGCCGCATACCACCGGATGGCCAAGCAGTGGCATCCGGACCGGTTCACGGGCGAGGCGAAAGCCGATGCGGAGCGCCGCTTCCGCATGCTGGCCGAGGCCTTCAGCATGCTCAAGGACACGCCCAGCCGGGGCTCCGCCGCCCCCGCCCCGCCGTCCGAACCGGCCAGGGCCCAGGCCCCGGCACAGGCGGCCGCGCCCTCGATCCAGCTCGACGAAGGCCCGGACCGCACGGCGATCCCCAAGACCGCCGACGAGTGGTTCAAGGATGCCCAGGGCGCCTTCGAGGGCCGCGCCTACGGGCGCTCCCTGGCGCTGATCCTCTACGCCCTGCGCCTGGACAACGAACGCCCGGAATTCCACGCCCTGCACGGCAAGGTCCTGGAGGCCACCGGCGGGGACGCGCGCGGCAAGGTGAAGGCGCTTGAAACAGCCATCAAGCTCAACCCCAAGGATGTCGATTCCATGATCCTGCTGGCCCAGACCTTCCAGGGGCTGGGAATGCAGGCCCGGGCCACCCGGCTCTGGGAGACGGTGCACAATCTGGCCCCCGATCACGCGATCTTCAGGCAGCCCGGAAAGCCAGCCAACCCGAAGGGCAAGGCCAAGGAACAGATGGCGAGCCTGGGCGACCAGTGGAACGAACTCGTTGCGGAGACGCGCATCAAGCTGGAAAAGCTATTCAAAAGGGGTTGAGCATGCGGGTGGTGGCAGCGGGACGGACGGAAGTTGGGTGCGTTCGCAAGCACAATGAAGACAACTTCCTCATGGAACCTGACCTCGGCCTGTTTGTGGTTGCCGATGGGCTCGGCGGGCATGCCGCCGGGGAGGTCGCCAGCCAGATCGTGGTGGAGAAGGTGGGGCAGTTCATCACCCATACGGTGGAGCGGGACCGGACCTGGCCGGTGGAATACGACACCGCGCTGCCCTACGACGGCAACCGGCTCAAGGCCGCCCTCCTCCTGGCCGACCAGAGCATCCTGAACGACATCCGCACCAACCCCGAACGGGAGTCCATGGGCTCCACCGTGGTGGCCTGCCTGGTCAATGCGGACACCATCACCCTTGTCCACGTGGGGGACAGCAGGGCCTACCTGTTGAACCCGGACGGGATCCAGCAAGTCACCCGGGATCATTCATGGGTGGCGGAGCAGGTCGCCAACGGGATCCTGACCCCCGACGAGGCCCGCCGCCATCCCTTCCGCAACGTCATCACCCAGGCCCTGGGCAACGGAGGGGAGCTGGACATCTCCGTAAGGGAGATCCAGGTTAAGGAATTGGACCGGATTTTGCTTTGCTCCGATGGACTGTCAGGAATGGTTCAAGATCAGGAAATCTGGGAAATAGTCCAGAATGCCCCGGACATGGAAGAGGCTGCGGGACGCTTGATCGCCAAAGCCATGGGCAATGGGGGGGAAGACAACATCACCGTCGTCATCGTCGCGTTCGATCCGGATAAAAATGTTTGATAACAACATTCGGTTGACCGGAAAGATATAAAGGTTAAACTGAACCGCCTAATCAACTAAAGCGAGGCTCCAAGTGGGTCTTTTCGGTGGCAAAAAAAACCAGCTCGTGGGCCTGGACATTGGTTCCAGTTCCGTAAAGGTCTGTGAACTGCAGGTGCTAGGCAAAGGCGGGAGCCAGCGGTACCGGCTCCAGAAACTTGGCATAGCCCCGCTCCCCTTCGACGCGATCGTCGACGGGGACATCATGGACAGCAACGCGGTGGCCGCGGCCATTCGCCAGGTGCTCACGGAGCAGAAGATCAAGGCCCGGGACGTGGCCATCTCCGTGGCGGGGCAGCAGGTGATGGTCAAAAAAGTGACCTTCCCGCTCATGAGCCCCACGGAGCTGGCGGAATCGGTGCGGTGGGAGGCCGAGAGCTTCTTCCCCGCCGGCCAGGGCCTGGACGCCTACGCCCTGGACTTCGCCGTCCTGGAGGAGCGTCCCGCGGAAGGCAACATGGACGTGGTCCTGGTGGCCTGCCGCAAGGACAAGATCGAGTCCTACATCGGCTGCGTCGCCATGGCGGGCGCCCGTTCCGTCCTGGTGGACGTGGACGTCTTCGCCATCCAGAACGCCTACGAGATCAACTCGCCCCCAGGCGGGCGCGATGAAGTGGTGGCCCTGGTCAACATCGGCGCCCAGTTCACGAACCTGACCATGCTGGTCGGCCGCAAGTCGCTTTTCTGGCGCGATATCGCCTGGGGCGGCCACCGGTTCACGGACAAGCTCATGGAGGACTGGGGCGTGAGCCGCGAGGCCGCCGAGATGCTCAAGGAAGGCCGCGCCGCGGAGGGCCGGACGCCCGAAGAGGTCGAGCCCTCCCTCTCCTCCGTCTCCGACAGCTTCGCCGACGAACTCGGCCGCACCATCGATTTCTTCCGCTCCAGCTTCAAGGTGGACCGCCTGGACCGGGTCCTCCTCTGCGGCGGCAGCGCCAAGGTGGACAAGCTTCCCGAGATTCTCGGGGATCGTCTGAGGGTTTCCGTGGATCGGCTGAATCCCTTCCAGCTCCTCGAAATGGATGAGCGGAGCCTGGACCCGGCCGTGGTCAATGGAGTCGGCTGCACGGCCGCTGTTGCGGTCGGATTGGCCTTGCGCCAAGTGGGGGACCGATGATCAAGATCAACCTTCTGGGAGACACGCTCGCCCAGGTGGGTGGGAAGAAGGCCGAAAAGGCCGAGGCCGTCCCCGTCTACGCCGATTCCGCGGCTACCGGGCGTCCGAGCCTTCCCATCGCAGGGGTGCTTTTCGGCCTGGTCATCGCATCGGCGGGCGGCATCTACTACGTCATGCTGAACTCCCAGATCGAGCGCGAACAGCGCACCAAGGTCGAACTGGAAGCCAAGAAGAAGGAGCTCGAAAAATACATGGATCTTGAGCGGAAGTTCAGGTCCCAAAAGGAGATGCTCCAAAAGAAGAAGGAAGTGATGATGGGACTCAAGTCCTTCCAGCACCTTCCCGTCCACTTCCTGGAGGAACTCGCCAACGCGCTTCCCGACGACGTGTGGTTCCGCGAGATCAACCAGAAGGGGCTGACCATCAGCATCAAGGGCGAGAGCTCCAGTTTCGAGGCCGTCAATCAGTTCCGGAACCGCCTGGTGGAACAGACCAAGTGGTTCCAGAACGTCAACTACCCGGCCGCCAACAAGAACGGACGCACCGTCGAATTCACCATCTCCTGTGATTTGAAGAATTCGGCCTGAGGTAGCTATGAACTCGCAACTTCAGAAACAACTGTTGATCGGTGGCCTGGCGGGCTTGATGCTGGCCATCCTCATCGTCTTCTTCCTGGGCGGCAAGCGGGACGAGCTTGCGGGCCTCAAGCTGGTCAACCAGGGGCTCCAGGCCGACGTGGCCAAGGGCTACGCCCTCAAGGCCAACTACGAGAAGCTCAAGGCCGAGGTCGTCGAGCAGGAGAAGGTAATTGATGAGCTGATCAAGATCATGCCCACCGATGCCGACCGGGGCGAGCTCCCCTACCGTGTCAAGAAACTGGCGGACACCGCCGGCATCGAGCAGGTCTCCTTCACGCTCATGGCTCCCGTGGCCAAGGACTACTACACGGAATACCCGGTCCAGTTCACGTTCCGCGCGGGCTACCACACCCTCGGGCAGTTCTCCTCCCTGATCTCCGGCTACGAGAAGATCATCAATCTCAGCGAGATGGCCTTGAAGCGGGAGAGCAACCGCAGCCTGTATCCCGTCTCCGTCACCTGCAAGGTCAGCGCCTTCGTATACAACCCGGCCCCACCGCCTCCTCCGGCGGGCACGCCGCAGCCGAAACCGGCACCGGCACCGGCCAAGAAAGAAACGGGAGACTGAGACCATGGCACGGATCGCATACATCCTCCCCGCCTTGGCGCTCGGCCTTCAGCTTTGCGCACAGGGAACGCCTCCCAAGGAAGGTGCCAAGGGCCGCGCGGAATCCGTCGCGACTCCGGCCCTTTCCGCCAACCAGGGGATCAATCCCGACGAGCTGATCGCCGTCCGAGCGACCCCCTACAGGCCCACCCTGCAGCGGGACCCCTTCTCCGCCCCCACCGATGCGGAGCAGACCAACAAGGGGGACATGGTGGACGATATCGGCGTCAAAGGAATGGTGGTTTCCAACGGCAAGGTCTTGGCCGTGGTCACCGATGCCCGCGGGAACGTCCGTTCCCTGCCCATCGGGTATCGGTTCCGGGACGGTGAACTGGTCGGCGTCAACGACAAGTCCGTCACGTTCCATCAGTGGGATGCCAGCAGCACTAACACCAAAATCTTCCGAACCGTCGTCAAGACGTTCAAACGCGAGGAGGGTAAACGATGAATGCTCGCCTGAGTTCCTTGCTGGTCGCAGGGGGCGTGGTACTGGCGGGGATCCAATCCGGATCTCTCAACGGAGCCCTCCCTGATGCTGGCACCAACGCCGCCATCGCAACGCTTGCCGGGGCGAGCATGCAGCCGGGTGCCATCCAGGTGCTGAAGCTCAGCATCCCCGGATTCACCGGCGTTCCGCGCCTCCAGGTGCTGCCCAACCCGTCCCGGGTCGTTGTGGACCTCCCGGGGGTCAACCGCGGGGACAAGGTCACCCGGAAGGACATGCAGGGACTCGCGTGCCCCCAGATCCTCCGCTCCCGGCTGGCGCAGTTCGCCACGGCGCCGCAGCCCGTCACCCGCATCGTCCTCGAAGTGGTGCCCGGAACCCAGGCCACCGTGACCAGCGACGGCACGGGCGTGAGCATCACCCTCGATTCCGGACAGGGCGCGGTCCGCGCCCAGCTGGGAACCCAGGTGACGGTCGCCCCCGCGGCGCCCGTGCCCATGGAGACCGAGGCCGTTGCCGCCAGCCTGGCCGCCCTTCCCCAGACGCCCGCCCTGCCCGAGCGCGCGGCCCCCCAGGCCGTTGCCCAGCCCGCCGCGCTTCTGGCCGCTGCGGCTCCCGTCGAGCGCGCCGCCTACGTCGTGACGGAAGAGGCGCCCGCCGCCGCCCCCGTTCCGCCGCCGGCCCCGATCGTCCTCAAGGAGGAGGCCCCCAAGGTCGCCGCCAAGCCCGCTCCCCTCGTCCCCGTCCCGGTGGTCGGCGCGCCCTTCCAGGCCCTGCCGTCCCTGGCCGTGCAGTCCGTCCTGCCGACCGCCCTGGCCCAGGAGAAGGCCGCCCCGCGCCGCGAGGAATCCCGCAGCGGCCGCACCCTCGGGGATGTCTCCGGCCGCTACACCGGCGCCCGCATGACCATCGACGTGGTGGGCACCGACCTCACCAGCTTCCTGCGCATCATCGCCGACACGGCCCACCTGAACCTCATCGTGGATCAGGACGTGCAGGGCATCTACACGTTCAAGTTCACCGACACCCCCTGGGACCAGGTCCTGGACGTGATCCTCAAGCACGCCGGGCTGGGCAAGGAAGTGAGCAACGGCATCATCCGCGTGGCCAAGATCGAGAAGCTCCAGAAGGAGGAGGAGGACCGCAAGCGCCTCGACGACGCCAAGTCCCTCGCCGGCGACGTCCAGAGCATCACGCGGCCCCTGTCGTTCGCCAAGGCCTCCGAGTCCAAGACCATCCTCGACAAGATGCTCACCAAGCGCGGCGGCATCATCGTGGACGACCGCACCAACACCCTGATCATCACCGACCTGCCCAGGAACCTCCCCATCCTCGACGATCTCATCGCCCAGCTGGACGTTCAGATCCAGCAGGTGCAGATCGAGGCCCGGGTGGTGGAAGCCTCCAAGAACTGGGAGAAGGACTTCGGCGTCAAGTGGCCCACGTCCAACACCGGCAGCGCCGCCATCACCACCGGCGGGACCACCGCCGCCCCCTGGGGCAGCACCAACGGCCCCTCCTGGAACAGCATCAACAACCTGGCCACCACGGGCAATGCCGCCACCGTGGCCTTCTCGCCAGGCGCCACGAACGTCACCGACATCGCCAGCCCCGCGGGCGAGTTCTGGGTCTCCTTCCTCAGCAACCGCATGAGCGTTAACGTCATCCTCCAGGCCCTGGAAAAGCAGGGCGTGGTCAAGATCGTCTCCTCGCCCAAGGTGGTCACCCAGAACAACAAGAAGGCCAAGATCCTCTCCGGCGCGAAGATCCCCTATCCCGCCCAGCAGACCGGCGTGAGCGGCGGCGCCATCGCGGTGCAGTTCGCCGACGCCAACCTGGAACTCGAGGTCACCCCCCAGATCACCAACGACGGCACCATCCTCATGGACATCAAGGTGGAGAAGGCCGACGCGGACTTCGGGCAGCTGGTGGGCACCACGCCGACCATCACCCGCAAGGCCGTGGAGACCCAGGTGCTCGTGAAGGACGGCGGCACGGCCATCATGGGCGGCGTCTACAAGAACAACTCGACCCAGCAGTCGACCGGCGTGCCCTTCCTCAAGGACCTGCCCCTCATCGGCTTCCTGTTCCGCAACAAGATCAACAAGGACAGCAACGACGAGCTGCTGATCTTCATCACCCCCCGCATCCTCAAGAACTAGTTCCCGGGGAGGCACAAGGAAAGGGGCCCGCGAGGGCCCCTTTCCTTTGCCCCGGCGCCGGCCTACTTGCCGATGGGGAGGGTGCGCACGAGCCGCTTGCAGGTGTTGCAGAGGATCGTGTACGTGTCGGGCTGTTCGAAGTGGTATTTGAAGCCGGGCCCTTCCATGGGGGCCTGGTCGACCTTTTCCAGGCGGCCGAAGTGGTATTCGGCGATGCGAACGCTCTGGGGGACGGTGAGATCAGCGCCGCAATTGGGGCAGGAGATGGCAGCCATGCTTGCTCCTCGAGGGATGTTGAAGGGAAGGACGAAATTTCTACCTGATCAAAAGGTACCAGATGACGTAGCCCGCGAGGCCGAGAAAAAGCAGGCCCGCCACGACCCGGAGGATCACTTTCCCGATTTTATAGGCAACCCAGAGCAGCAGGAGCAGCAGAATGACCGCGATGACGGTCTGGGTCGTGGTCATGGGAGGAAGGTGCTGGGGGGCGGGCGGGGGGTGGGGAATCACGGTTCGGCTCCTTGATATCTGATTCACTCATGATGGCCGGGCAGGGGATATGATGGGGGTTCCTGGTACCATGGAATCTTCCCCGCACCGGTTCTGTGCCCCGGATGTGACCCTTTCGCCGTCTGCAGGAACATCCCCTTCATGCTCATCGATTATGCTGCCATCACCCACGTCGGCCGGGTGCGGAAAAACAACGAAGATGCCTATCTGGTGAGCGCCCTGGATGGGGATGAGCCCCTGGTGAACGGTTTGGGGCCCATGCCCAACACCTGCCACGCGGGGATTCTCGCCGCGGTGGCCGACGGCATGGGCGGCGCGGCCTCCGGCGAGATCGCCAGCCGCGAGGGGCTTGCGTCGGTGGCGGTGAACCTCTTCGGTCACTGGGGGCGGTTCCCGGCCCACCTGGCCAACGAGATGGGCCTCCTCAAGGCCCTCAAGCAGGCCGTGGAGGGCGCCTCCAGCGCCGTCCTGCGCTACGCGGACGCCGAGCGCTCCAGCCGGGGCATGGGCTCCACCCTCACCGCCGCCGTCATCTGGAAGGGCCATGCCTACGTGGCCCAGGTGGGCGACAGCCGGGCCTACGTCTACCGCAAGCCCAACCTGGTGCAGATCACCGAGGACCAGACCCTGGTGCGCGAGATGATCAGCAACGGCAGCATCACCGCCGAGGAGGCCAAGACCCACCCCCAGCGCAGCATGATCACCCAGGCCCTCGGCGCCCCCGTGCCCATCCGGGCCGTGCTGAGCCGCGTGGCGCTGCGGCGCGGGGACCGCCTCCTGCTGTGCTCGGACGGCCTCCACGGCGAGATTCCCGACGAGCACCTGGCCCTCCTGCTGTCCCGGGGCGATCCGGCGAACCTGACCCTGGAGGCCATGGCGCAGGAAGCCCTGGCCCGGGGCGGGCGGGACAACCTCACGGGCCTGCTCCTCACCCTGGACGACCCCGGCCTCGCCATGCCCAACCTCTACGAGCCCGTGCGCATCGTGGAGCCGCAGCTCTCCTCGGACCCGCTCCTGGCCAACGAGGACACCCATCCCAACCAGCCCATCATCAACCGTCTAGGCCGTTTCTTACGAGGGAACACATGAGCCTTATCCAAGGAACCCTATCCCTCAGGCGCTTCCTGGTCCTGGGGCCCGTCCCCTCCGAGCAGGAGCTCCACGAGGGCCTCAGCCAGCACTGCTTCCGGCCCTTCGAGGACGGCCTCGAGGAGGAGCGCATGGGCTGGTGCGACTGGCGCAACCTCCTCATCCTGCCCCCCGACCGGGACTGGGTGATCCAGGAGCGCTTCGCGGTCTTCGGCCTGCGCATCGACTCCCGCAAGGTGCCCGGCGCCCTCCTGAAGGCCCAGGTGGACCTGCGGCTGCAGACCCTGCAGAAGGAGAAGGACCTGGCCTTCGTGGGCCGCGAGGCCCGCACGTCGCTGGCCGAGGAGGTGAAGGTGGACCTGCTGCTCAAGGTGCTGCCCACCCCCAAGGTGGCCGAAGTGGCCTGGGACCTCAAGGGAGGCATGCTCTGGACCACCGCCTCCTCCTCCAAGACCCAGTCCGCCCTCTTCGAGCTCTTCATCAAGTCCTTCGGCCTGGAGCTGCAGCCCCTGGCGCCCCTGCTTCTCGCCGGGCGCATGCTGCCCCACATCTCGGTGGACTCCCTCATGGCCCTCGATCCCCTCGACCTCACGCTGGAGAATGCATGAAACCCATGGAACTCATTGAACAGGGCCGGTTCCTCGGCGAGGAGTTCCTGCTCTGGCTCTGGATGCGCGGCCTCAAGGAAGGCGGCGTCAGCGGGCTGGACGGGGACCAATCCGCCTGCTTCGTGGACGACGCCATGCAGCTGGTCACCGAAAGCGGCGACGTCAAGGAGCTGAGCCTTCGCAAGGGCAACCCCGCCGAGAGCCGCGAGGCCTTCGAGGCGCTGTCCCGGGGCATGCGCCCGGCCAAGGCCAAGGTGCGCCTCCTGTCCGGCGACATGGAGTGGACCTTCACCCTGGGCGCCGCGGGGCTGGAGATCAGCACCATGAAGCTCCCCCCGACCCAGGCCAAGGACCCCCAGGGCCGCATCGCGGACCGGCTCTTCCTGCTCGAGGAGGGCACGTCCCACCTGGAGCGGCGCTTCCAGGCGTTCCTGGAGGCCCGGGCGCAGGATCCCGAGGGCATGGCGGAGACCATGCGGGAGTGGATCCGCGGATCCCTGGCCGGCATCTCCGGCGAAGAAGTGCCATGGGAGGGCTGAAGGCGCTTGCCTTCGCCGCCGTCGCAGGCATCGTGGCCCAGGCGGCCCCGGCCACGGCGGAGGTGAAGGCCAGGCTCCCCAAGGGCGGCTCCGCCCGGATCCGCCTCGCCTTCCGGCAGGGGGTCCAGGTCGAGGCCACGCGCCTTCCCCGGAAGTTCCTGACGGTCCGCAGCGGCCCCTGGGCCTCCTACTTCGACCTCACGCCCGAAGGCAGGCTCTGGGCCCTCCACGCCCTGTTCCCCGAGGACCGCTGGACCACGACCGAAGTGCGCCACAAGGTGCGCTGGCCCGAGCTGGAGTCCGTGTGGCTCATGTCCGCGCTCTTCGTGGGCCACGGCCAGCACTACGACAAGCTCCAGGCCGCCAACCCGGCCCGTCCCGAGAAGCTGCGGCTGGGCGACGTGTGGGTGATCCCCCGCACCCTCCTGGCCCGGGAGCTGGGCGGCAGGGGCCAGGCCAAGGTGGACCGCAGCCAGCCCGAGGACGGCCTGGACGACGAGGCGCGGGTGGCCGCCTACCGCGCGCTGCTCACCTTCGGCGAGGACCGCCAGGGCAAGTTCGCCGCCTACCACCTGCGCAAGGGCGAGGCCCTCTACACGGCCGTGGTGATGCGCTACACGGACCAGGTGGACCCCAAGGGCGTGAACGACCTGGCGCTGGCCATCGCCAGGCGCAGCGGCATCGAGGAGGTGCGGGCCATCCAGCCCGGCCAGGTCATCAAGATCCCCCTGGAGCTCCTGGCCGACCCCTTCCAGGCCGAAGGTTCGGTGGCCCTGGCCGAGGAGCGCGAGGTGCGCGCCGAGGTGCGGCGCACCACCGTGGCGGAGGCCGGCCCCCGGCTCAAGGGCATCCGCATCGTCCTGGACGCCGGCCACGGGGGCGTGGACAAGGGCGCCGCCGCCAACGGGGCCTGGGAGTCCGATTTCGTCTACGACATCGCCATGCGCGTGCGCAGGCTCCTGGAGCAGGACACGGAGGCCGTGGTGTCCAGCACCATCCGCTACCCCAGCATCGGCTTCAAGGTGCGCGAGAGCATCACCCGCCCGACTCCCGACGCCGAGATCCTCACCACGCCGCCCTTCGCCAACGACGGCGAGAGCCCCAACGCCGTGAGCGTGCACCTGCGCTGGGTGCTGGCCAACGACCTCTTCGCGGGCTTCTGCCGCACCGGGGACGCACGGAAGACGCTCTTCATCAGCTTCCACGCCGACAGCCTCCACCCCTCGGCCCGGGGCACCATGGTCTACGTGCCCGGGGCGTCGGGCGTGCCCTCCAGCTTCGCCCTGGGCGACCGCCGCGCCGCCCGGGTGAAGGAGATGAAGGTCGGCTCCCGCGTGGCCTTCTCCGCCCGGGAGCGGCTGCAGTCCGAGGCCCGCAGCCGCCTCTTCGCCGAGGCCCTCCTGAAGGCCCTGGGCCTCGACGACCTCCCCGTCCACGGCAACCGCCCCATCCGCAACGTCATCCAGCGCTCCGGCAAGAGCTTCGTCCCCGCCGTCATCCGCTACAACGCCGCGGCCACCAAGGTGCTCGTGGAGGTGGCCAACCTCACCAACGAGGACGACGTGGAGAACCTCAAGGACCCCGCCTTCCGGGAACGCTACGCCGAGGCCGTGGTGAACGCGGTGAAGGCCTTCTACCGGAGCTGACGTGAAAGTCTTCGCTCGGATCAACACCATCGGGTGGGCGCACCTCTGGACGTCCCGGGAAGCCTACGAGGACGGCGAGGCGTCGGTGCACTTCTTCAATTCCCGGATCGATCCGCGGTGGAAGGAGCTGGCGCTCACGGAGGACCAGCGGGCCCGGCTGGAGGCGGGTGAGCTGGTGGAGATCGAGGATCCCGGGTACCTGGAGGGGGAGGGGTAGAAGGGATCTTCCTCAGAGCCCCAGGCGCTTCTCCAGCGAGGTCCGCTCGTTCTTGAACCCGGCCACCTCCCGGGCCTCCTTCAAGGTCGCCAGGGCGGTTTCCTGCTGGCCCAGCCTGGCCTGGCAGGTGGCCCGCATGAGGGCCACCCAGCCGCGGTTGGCCTCGGTGGGATTGACGGGGTACAGCGCCAGGGCGGCCCGCCACTCGCCGGCCCGGGCCTTGTGGTCCGCGGCCAGGAGGACCAGGGGCTCCCTGTCCGGGCCCTTCTCGGGGGCCCGGGCCTGCCAGGACTCGATGTCCTTGGCGCGGGCCTCCGCCTTCTCCCCCTCCTCCAGGGGGCGGCAGAGGTAGAGCATGAGGGCCTGGATGCGCTCGGGGCCGGGGCGGGCCTTGAGGAGGGCGGGGCGGGCCTCCTTCCACTGGCGCAGGGAGACGGTGGCCTGGGCGCGCAGAAGGCTTTCATGGGGGCCTTCGGCCTTGGCGGGGAGCAGCGCCAGGGTGGCCTCGGGATCCGTGCCGGCGCCCAGGCCCTCCAGGGCGGCCTTGGCCAGGGCGGGCTGCTCCTTGGCGGGGACGGCGCGGGCCATGGCGCGGGATGCCTCGGGCAGGCCCTTGCGGGCCAGGGCGCGCGAGAGTTCGACGCGCTGGGCGGGGGTGAGGGAGAGGATGCTCTCGGCGTCCAGGACGGGCAGGAGGCGCTGGGGCTCCTTCTTCTCCAGGCACTCCCGGACGAGGCCCCGCACGGCCTCGGCCCGCAGGTCGGCCACGGGCTTGGCTTCGCCCGGAAGGGGCTTGGCGGCCCGGAACTGGCCCACCGTGTCCAGGGCGGCCTGCCAGTGGCCCTCCTTGACCGCGATGCGCAGATTGATCATGAGGGCCCTGCGGGTGGCGTCCTCCTTGCCCCCGGCCTTCTTCACCCGGGCCAGGAGGGCCTGGGCGTCGGGGTAGCCCTCGGCGTCCTTGGGCGGCAGGGAGCCGTCCGACAGCAGGGTGGCCAGGGCCATGCGGGCCTCGTCGGCCTCGGGGGAGGCGGGCTTGTCCTCGATGAGCTTCTGGAAGGTCTTGGCGGCGTTGCGGGAATCGCCCGTGGTGCCCAGGAGCTTGCCCCAGGCCAGGTTCAGGCGGGTAAGGTAGGCGCCCCGGGGATAGAGCTTGCGGTAGTCGGCCAGGACGCCTTCGGCCTCGGAGCGCTTCTCCCCGGCGCACAGGGCCTCCATGATGCCCACCAGGCCCTTCTCGGTGGGCTTGGCGGTTCCCAGCGGCTTGAGGGAACGCACGGTGTCGAGGCCCTCGGCGGCCCGGCCCTGGTCGGCCAGGCACCAAAGGTACATCTCCTGGCACCGGCGCAGCGTCTCGGTCGGGAGGTCGGCGCCCAGGGCCTTGTTGAGGCGGGACTCGGCCTCCTTGGGCCGGCCGTGGTCCAGGGCGGCCTGGGCCATGGCGGGCTGGGCCTCGGGCAGGAAGGAGGAGTTGGGCCAGGTGGCCTCGAGCTTGTGGAAGGAGACGGCAGCGCGGGCGGTATCGCCCAGGCGGTCCTGGAGGAAGCCCTGGGCGAAGAGGACCGTCTCCCGCTCCTTGGCGTAGGTGCTCTTGAAATGGAAGCCGTCCAGCTGGTCCAGGACCTTGCGCTGGAACTTCTCGTCGCTGGAGGCCATGGCCTGGCGCGCCAGGGTCTCGGCCTGTTCATCCGTCATGCGCCCTTTGGGCGCCTTGGGTTCCGCCGCGCCCGCGGCAAGGGCCACCACCAGGAGGGCGGCGGTGAGGCCTCTCACGGCTTCCACCCCGCCAGGAGGGCCTTGCGGGCGGCATCGAACCGCTCCTGGTCCAGGACGCCCTTGGCCCGGAGGTCCTTGAGCAGCTGGAGGCTGCCCGATTCGGGGGTGCGGGGGTCCATGCGCTGGGCCAGCATCTCCATGCGGCCCTGGATGGCTTCCAGCCGGCCGATGCGCTCCTCCAGCTCCCGCACCCGGACCTTGAGGTCGTCCCGCTCCCGGATGAGGTGGGCCCGCTCCACGATGCGCCGGAGGGTCTGCCGGAACGCCTCGATCTGGAGGGGCTTGTTCACGAGGCCGTAGGCGCCCTTGTCCATGGCCTCCGTGGCCTCCCGCACCGTGCCGTAACCACTGAGCACCAGGACGGTGCAGCTGGGGTTCCGGGCCAGGGCGGCCCTGAGCACGTCCATGCCGGTCTTGCCGGGCATGACCAGGTCTGTAAGTACAAGATCGTAGGGCGGATGCGCCTTGCCGAGTAGTTCGTCGGCCTCTTCGCCGGAGGAGGCGGGGGTCACCAAGAAGCCTTCGGCCGTCAGGAGTTCCTGCAGGGTCTCCAGGAGGATGAGGTCGTCATCCACCAGGAGGAGGCGCTGGGGGGGGAGATGGGATGGGATGATGGGGGGTGGCACGTGGGTTCACCGAAGCTATATCTATTGTTTCGGATGGGGACGGCGCGGACCCAAGTTTTTTTTTCCTAATATTGATTAGGCCCTCATGCGGCGCCTTTGAGGCGGTACACATAGGCCAGCACCTGGGCCACGGCCTGGTAGAGTTCGCCCGGAATGGGCTTGTCCAGGTCCACGTTGTGGTAGATGGCCCGGGCCAGCGGCGGGTTCTCCACGATGGGCACGCCGGACTCCTTGGCCCGCTCCCGGATCTTGAGGGCGAGGTGGTCCACGCCCTTGGCCACGAGGATGGGGGCGGCGGTGGTGGGGTCGTAGCGCAGGGCCACGGCGAAGTGGGTGGGGTTGGTGATGACCACCGAGGCCTTGGGGACCTTGGACATGATCCGGCGCATGGCCGCGGCGAATATCAGGGACTTCTGCTTGCCCTTGATCTCCGGGTTGCCTTCGGAGTCCTTGGCCTCGTCCTTCACCTCCTGCTTGGTCATCTTCATGCCCTCCTCGTGCTGGTGGCGCTGGTACAGGAAGTCCCCCGCGGCCAGGGCGATCATCACGAGCATGATGTCGCGGTAGAGCAGGAAGATGGTCTGCCGGAAGTACTCCAGCGCCTGGGCCATGGGGTAGGTCATGGTGGCCAGGATGGCGGGGAGGCGCGGCACGACCACCAGGTAGGCCACCCAGGCCACGATGAGGAACTTCAGGATGCTCTTGAGGAGGTTGGCCACGGACTGGGGGGAGAACAGCTTCTTGAAGCCCGAGGCGGGGTTGAGCTTGTTGAATTTCGGGACCAGGAGCTTCATGTGGAAGCTGAAGCCGTGCTGCATGAACTGGTTGGCGAGGGCCAGGAGGAAATTGGCCACCAGGAAGGGGCCCAGGATCCTGCCGACCATCTGGAGCAGGCTGAGCGCCAGGGCATGGAGGTTGTTCTCCACGAGGAAGCCGGCCTGCCCGGACTTCCTGAGGATGAAGGTCATGGAGGCGGCGAGCCCGCCGACGGTGGCCGCGCCCAGGGACAGGAAGAGGAAGAAATTGGCCCAGAGCATGATCGTGGCGTCCAGGTCCGCCACGCGGAGGATCGAGCCTTCCTCCTTGGCCTTCTGCCTGCGTTTGGGTGTCGCCTTCTCGGTCCTTGAGGGATCAGCCATGGCTCACCAGCAGCCGCAGGGCCTCCCGGGGCGCGGCCTCCAGGAGGGGCCCGACCCAGGGGGAGAACTCCCGCAGGATGATGCCCAGGAGGATGAGGCCGATGGCGATCTTCAGCGGGAACGTGAGGGTGATCAGGTGGAGCTGGGGCATGAACTTGCCCGCGATGCCCGCGATGAAGTCGACGATGAAGAGCGTGAAGAGCACCGGAAAGGCCAGCTGGAAGCCCTTCACGAGGATCTGGCCCATCAGGACCACCACCAGCTGCGGATTGACGGCGAGGGTCCCGCCCATGGGGAGGATGCGGTAGCTCTCCACCAGGGCCCGGATCATCTGGTGGTGGAGGCCCGAGACGAGGATGAGGAGCATCGTGACCTGGTTGAGCAGCGATCCCGAGACGGCCACGGGGTGCGCGCTCACGGGATCCAGGAACTGCACGAAGGAGAACCCCATCTGGGTGTCCATGAGCTGGCCGGCGAAGGAGACCATGTCCACGATCCAGCTCACGGCCAGGCCCATGAGGAGCCCCGCGGCGAGCTCGGTGACCATGACCCCGGTGAGGTCCCACATGGTCTCCACCGGCGCCCGGGGGGCGCCCGCCAGGGGGGTGATGATCGCGGCGAGGAGCACCACCAGGGCCACCCGGGCCTGGAGGACCACCCGCGCCTGCCCGAAGCCCGGCATCGTGGCCAGGAGCCCGGTGAGCCGCACGATGGTGAGCATGAACACGAGGACCCTGGCCTGGGTGAAGACCCAGAGCGCGGGGTTCCCGAGGAGGGAGGGCATCAGTTGAGCGCCTTGATGACGCCGTTCCACTCCGTGAACATGCGCGTGGTGAAGTGGAGCAGGAGCCGCATCATCCAGGGGAAGCACAGCACCACGGTGGCCATGACGGCCACGACCTTGGGCACGAAGGCCACGGTCTGGTCCTGCAGGCTGGTGACCACCTGGAAGACGGAGATGGACAGGCCCACGATCATGGAGACGATGAGGGCGGGCCCGGCGACGTAGAGGGCCGTCCTCAGGGCGTCCCGGGCGATGTCGACGATGACGAGTTCGTTCATGCTCTCTTCTCCATCAGCCCGTGAACCCGCGCACCAGCGAGCCCACGATGAGGTACCACCCGTCCACCATCACGAAGAGCAGGATCTTGAACGGCAGGGAGATGACCACCGGCGGCAGCATCATCATGCCCATGCTCAGCAGGATGGAGGCCACCACCATGTCCACGATGAGGAACGGGAGGAAGATCATGAAGCCGATCTCGAAGGCCGTCTTGAGCTCCGAGATGAGGAAGGCCGGCATGAGCACCTCCATGGGGACGTCGGCCTTGGTCTGGGGCGTGGGCGCCTTGGCGATGCCCAGGAACAGGCCGATGTCCTTCTTCCGGGTGTGCCTGAGCATGAAGACCTTCAGGGGGGCGGCGGCCTTGTCCAGGGCCTGGTCCACCGTGAGCTCGTTGCGGTTCAGGGGCTGCAGGACGGTGGTGTTTATCTCGCGCCCCACGGGCGCCATGATGAAGAAGGAGAGCACCAGGGCCAGGCTGATCAGCACCTGGTTGCTGGGGGTGGAGGCCGTGCCCATGCCCTGGCGCATGAAGCCCAGCACGATGATGATGCGGATGAAGCAGGTCGTGGTCATGAGGATGGTGGGCGCCAGGGTGAGCACCGTCAGGAGCAGCACCGCCTGGAGGGTGGCGCTCAGGGCCGGACCCTGGGGGGCCTTGCCGAAGTCGACGGTCACGCTGGGCAGGCTCGCGGGGGCCTGCTGGGCGTGGAGGGCCGCCCCGGCCAGGAGAAGGAGAAGCAGTACGGGCCAGAACCTTCTCACGGCTTCTCCCCCCGCATCATGGCTTCCACGTCCCGCACGGCCATGGGCGTGGCGATGTCGGACTCGCGGGCCAGGGCCTGGGCGAAGTCCGCGGGGCCCCCGGCCTCCACGCTGTCCAGGCGGGCCAGGAGGGTGACGCCCTGGGGGCCGAGGGCGATGAGGAACTTCTCGTCGTCGGCCCGGAGGATGGAAACGAAACGGCGGTCGCCCAGGGCCAGGGTTTCCTCGACGTTGAGGCGGGCGCCCCCGCTGCCGGGAAGCCGCTTGGCCCCCCACCTGCGGAAGGCCCACAGCCCGCCGCCGGCCAGGCCCAGCACGATGAACATGGATCCCAGTGCCCGCCAGCCTGACGGTGCGCTGGCCTGGTCCCGGCCCTGCGTCGGTTTACCGTCATCCGGCACATATTTCTCCTGCAGGGCCCGCTCGGAGGGGCCCGGCGCCGGCGCCTGGGCCAGGGCCCACGGCCCCGACACCAGGAGGATTCCAGACAGGATGAGGCCTTTGATCGACACGACGGACTCCCGACACAGCGGCAGGAGGGTGCGACGGCCGTGCCAATACGGAAAAGAGGCCGGCAAGCCGGCCTCTTTCCAACGCGTTTGGTTCAGGCTACTTGGCGGGGACTTCCACTTCCACGGCCAGTTTCCAGCCGCCGGCGGCCTTCTTCCAGATGTGGACGTAGTTGGAGGTCTGGGGGCCGGAGGGGTCCTTGCGGGTCAGGGTGCCGCGGGAGTATCCCAGGTCGCCGCCGCCGGAGATGACGGCCTCGGTGGGCTGGAAGGTCACGGCATAGGGGTCCAGGTAGCGCTGCAGGCTGCCGGCGCCCTCGAGGGGGAAGCGGCCCTTGCGGTAGAGGCGGACGTTGGCGTCGACGCGGGCCTTGTAGGCGTTCTGGATGTTCTTGGCGGCCTCCTCCCCGAAGGCGGTGTCCAGGGCGGTGAGCTCGCTTGAAGCGGTGGGGCTGACGGAGGGAGCGGCAGGCAGGGCGGCGGTGCTGCGGGGCAGGGCGGCCGGGGCGGGCAGTTCGCTGGGATCGGGGGTGGAGACGCCGATGTCCAGGCGGACCTTCCAGGGGGAGCCGGCGTCCCGCTGCCAGATGCTCACGAACCAGCCGTAGGAGGCGTCCGGGGCGTCCTTGGAGCTCCTGAAGGTGTAGGGGCCCGTGGAATAGCCCAGGTCGCCGGCGGCGGAGGTCTCGACGCGGATGGGGAACCACAGGAGGGAGGCGCCCATCTCCAGCTGGGTGCCGTAGTAGGCCAGGCCGTTGACGGCCCGGGGGATGAAGACCAGCCCGTCCTTGTGGAAGGCGCCCATGAAGGCGGCCCGGATGCCGTCCTTGGCGGACTGGTCCGTGAAGGCGTATTCCGCCGCCACAAGGCTTTGCGCTGCGGGCGTGAGGGCCGGCCCGGTCTGGGCCACGGCTGAGGCTAGGACGAAGGTGAGGGGCAGAAGCAGCATCAAAAACTCCACAAAAGTTCGGTAAGTGGATGATACCGCCAAGGCCCTATCCTGTTGGTTACAACTTTCCCCGGGGCCCGCCCATGCTACCCGCCGTCATCCTTGCCGCAGGCGCCTCCCGGAGGCTGGGCCGGCCCAAGCAGCTGGAGCGCTACCAGGGGGAGTCCCTGCTCCGCCGGGCCGTGGCCGCCGCGGGCGCCTGCGGCCCGGTGGTGGTGGTGACCGGCTGCCGCGCAGAGGAGATCGAAGGGGAGCTGCGGGGCCTTGCCGTGCGGGTGGTCCACAACCCGGGCTGGGAGGAGGGCATGGCCAGCTCCATCCGCGAGGGGGTGCGGGCCCTGGGCGAGGGGGCCGAGGGGGCCCTCTTCCTGGTGTGCGACCAGCCGGCGGTGGACGCCGACCTGGTGGGGAGGCTCCTGGCCCGGTGGCGCGGAGCGCCCGTGGCCTGCGCCTACGGGGGCGTCCGGGGCATCCCCGCGATCCTTCCGGCCCGGGCCTTTCCCCAGCTCCTGGCCCTCGCAGGCGACACGGGCGCCCGGGGCCTGCTCCAGGGGGACGACGTGGTGGAGGTCCCTTTTCCCGAGGGGGCGTGGGACGTGGACGAACCCGGGGACCTCTGACGATGCCATGAGGCCCCTCGTTGCCGGTTGCTCGTGCGGATGGCCGGACCGATCCTGAGGGTCCGGAGGTCCCCCATGCGTCCGGCGACCCTCGGCCTGCAGGGGGGCCTCCTGGTGCGGCTGACGCGGCGGCTGCAGTTCAGGGCCGGGGTGGAGGCCGCCTCCACGATCCTGGATTCCGCCACCACCCGGTGGCAGGCGGGAATCACCTATGCCTTCCAGGTTCCCCTGGGCCATACTTCACCCACGAACCCAATGAGGTGAAGGCCCCAGGAGGCGCGATGCACGCACTCGTCGTCCATGCCCATGAAGAGCCGCATTCCTTCAACGGGTCCATGACCCGTGTGACCCAGGACGCCCTCCAGGCGCTGGGCCACACCGTGACCGTGTCCGACCTCTACCGCATGGGGTTCAAGGCCGTGGCTGACGGCGAGGATTTCCTGGAGCGCCGGGACAAGCACTACCTCAAGCGGCAGCTCGAGGAGAAGGCGGCCCTGGAACTGGGCACCCTCGCCCCCGACATCGTCGCCGAGCAGCAGAAGCTGCTGGCCGCGGATCTGGTGATCCTCCAGTTTCCCCTGTGGTGGTTCTCCATGCCCGCCATCCTCAAGGGCTGGGTGGACCGGGTGATGGCCATGGGCTTCGCCTACGGCGGGGGCATGCGGTACGACGAGGGCGGCCTGAAGGGGCGCAGGGCGATGCTCTCCATCACCACCGGCGGCCCCGAAGGCGCCTATTCAGAGTTCGGCCTCAACGGGGCCATGGACCGGATCCTCTTCCCCATCCAGCACGGAATCCTCTACTTCTGCGGCCTGGAGGTGCTTCCGCCCTTCGTGGTGTGGGGCCCGGCCCGTCTCACCGACACCGGGCGCCTGGCCGAACTGGAGCGCTGGCGCCGGCACCTGGCGGCGCTGGACACGCTGGAGCCCATCCCGTTCCATCCCCTGGCGCACTACGACGAAGGCATGCAGCTGAAGGCGGAATACCGGCAGGTCAGCTCCGGGGAATAGGCATCCCGTGCATGCGCAGGAACGACAGCTTGTCCCAGTACCCCCGCTGGAACACGATCCTGTCCTCCACCACGCGGAAGAACCCGCACCCCCTCAGCCCGAGCGGATCGCGCCACTCCAGGATGGCCCACTCGCCGTCCTCGAAGATGTTCTCCACGATGCAGATCATCTCGGCGGCCCGGAAGCCCTCGGCGAACATCCTGCGGATGGCCTCCCGGCCCTCCACGGGGGCCTCGGCGACCTGGTGGTTCACGGCGTCCTCGGCGTAGAACGCGGCCAGGCCGTCGGGGTCGGCGCGGTTGAAGGCCTTCGCCCAGGCCATGACGAGTTCCTTGGGACGCATGGGATGTCTCCTTCCGGGATTATACAGCCGGTTCCCGGCGCCAGGCCCAGAGCAGGGCGATGGCCGCGGCCAGCACCAGCACGCCGGAGACGCTGGCCTCCAGGCCGAATGCGCCGCCGGTCACCCATTCGGGGCGCGCCTGGAGCACGGGGTGGAGCCATCCCCTGGACGCGCCGGTGCCGCTGACGCTGAAGCCGAAGACGCTGCCCTGGGCCCAGTTCCAGCCCAGGTGGATCCCCACGGGCAGGGCGAGGCTGCGGGTGCGCAGGTAGGCCAGGCCCAGGAGGACGGCGGCCATGGCGATGTTGAGGGTGCCCCAGACGCGCGCGCTCCCGTGCATGCCCTGGTTGCCCCAGTGGGCCAGCGCGAAGAGGGCGGCCAGCACCAGCTGGGCGCCCCAGGGCCCCAGGCCGTCCACCATCCGCTGGAAGCAGAAGCCCCGGAAGAGGCTCTCCTCGAAGAGGGCGACCAGGAGGAAGGAATAGAAGCCGTAGCCCAGGACCCGGAAGGCGCGGTGGGGATCCAGCTCGAAGCGCACGCCGCCGGCGGCCCAGGTGAGCCCCGCGGCCGCGGCGATGAGGACCACGCCCAGCGCGGTGCCCCAGGCCAGTTCCGCCAGCCACCGCCGGTCCAGGCGCCAGCCCAGGTCGGCCAGGCGCTCCCGGCGGCGCCGGGTGACGGCCCAGGCCGCGGCGAGGGTGACCAGGAAGGGGATGGGCTCGAACCAGGCCCGGCCGACCCCGAGGCGCTTCAGGAACCGGGCCCCGGTCCCGAGGACCACCGACGCCACGATCAGGAGTGCGAGGTAGATGAGGATCCACCATCCGTTGCGCAGGCTGCCGCGCTCGTCGAAAAAGATCCGCCTCAAGGCCGGCTCCTCTGGAAAAAGGGCGGGAGCGCGGTTCCCCGCGTTCCCGCCCCGGACCTGCGTCGTGACGGACTACTTGATGGTGAGGTTCCGGGCCTGCATGAGGTTGCCCACGGCCTGCTCCAGGGCCGTGACGACCTTGGCGTAGTTGATCTGGGCCTGCAGCTCGGCGCTCTTGGCGTTGTCGAGGTTGGTCATGACCTGCAGGACGACGAAGTTGGTGCTCATGCCGTTCTCGAACTTCTTCTGCTCGGCCTCGAGGTTCTTCTGCTGGTAGTAGCGGGTCTTTTCCGCGGCCTTCACGCCCTTCTCGGCGGCCTCGACGTTGCGCACGGCGGTGCGGACCTGGAGGGTGATGCTCAGCTCCTGGTCCCGCAGGCTCAGCTCGCTGCTGCGAAGGCTGGCGCGGGCGGCGGACAGGTTGCCCTTGGCGGCGCGGTTCTGGATGGGCATGGAGAACTGGAGGCCGACGGTGTAGCCGGGATACTTGGCGCCGGTCAGGTCCTTGTTGACGGGACTCAGCGAATCGTAGTTGTTGGAGTTGCCGGTGTAGGTGCCGAAGGCGGAGAGCGTGGGCAGGGTCTTGTTCTCGGCGACCCTGGCGTTGAGCTGGGCCACTTCCTTGCCGATGCGGGCGGCCTTCAGCTCCACGCGGCGCTCGAGGGCCATCTTCACCGCGGCGGCCTCGTCGAGCTGCGTGTGGGCGAGGGTGGGGGAATCGGTGCTGTCCAGGGAGGTGGGACGCTCGGCGTTGGGATAGAGCGAGCGGATGAGGGCGTCCTTGGCGTTGGCGAGCGAGGCCTCGGCGGCGATGATGTCCTGCTCGGCCTGGGCCACCTGGGCCTCGGCGCTGGTCACGTCGATGGGCGCCATGGTGCCCACCTGCATGCGGATCGTGTTCTCCTTGAGCTGCTTCTGGGCCAGCTCGAGGGACACCTTCTTGTTGGCCAGGTAGCGCTCGGCGTAGACGAGATCCCAGTACTGGCCCTCGGTGCTGGCGACGAGGTTGATGATGGCCAGCTGGAACGTGTAGTCCGCGGCCTGGGCGTTCTTCTGGGCCACGACCATGGGGGCGGTGGTGACTTCCCGGCCGAAGCCCGCCAGGAGGTTCTGGCTGTAGGTCGCGGAAAGGGCGCCGGTGTAGGGGTAGGAATTGCTGGAGGGGACGTCGGGCGTGCCCAGGGTCAGCCCGCGGTAGTAGCTGTAGACCGGGGCGTACTCGAACTTGACGCTGCCGCCCCACACGAAGGCCTTGCCCACGTCCACGGTCAGGCTGCGGCCGTAGGAGGTGTACTGGGAGGCCACCGCCGTGGAGGAGCCCTTGAACAGGGGCGAATTGGAGGCGGTGTCGATGCGGGAGGACTGGGCCTGTCCCGAGAGGTTCCAGTCGAAGACGCCCTGGCTGGTCAGGTAGCCGGACTGGGTCTGCTCGCGGGCCTGCCGGGCGATGTCCACCTGCAGGTTGTTCTGCAGGGAGATCTGGATGGCCTCCTGGAGGCTGAGGTGCTTCCCTTCGGGAGCCGGGGTCTGGGCCACCAGGCTGTAGCACATTGCGAAGACGGGGACCATGGAGGCACGAACCATCACCACTCCTTAGGTGTCAAATGGATGAAACTCGATCAATCGGCATACGAACAAGAATAGAGCGGGTTTAGCCGCAACCCTATCTGAGCATGAACGGCCGGGAGGCCAAGGGCAAGGGGTATTTCACCGGGTGTTGAAATAGGCCGGGTCCCCGTAGGAATGGAGGGGGCCGACGGGAAAAGGTTTAGGGAACCGGCGCCCCGAGTTGCTTGCGGAGGCGGCGGAGGGCGGCCTTGGAGCCCTCCCACATCATGAGGTCGTGGGCCTCCTGGAACCCGCACCAGCGGTATTCGCTGTGCTCGTCCAGGGCCAGCCGCACCTGCGCGCCGGGCTCCACTTCCATGTGGAAGCAGATCTCCCGGTTGAACCGGGGGGGGCCGGAGGGGAGGCCCAGGATGGAGGGGTCCATCCAGAAGCTGTGGGTGAAGGCCATGTCGGTGAGGGTGCCCGTGAGGCCCGTCTCCTCCAGCAGCTCGCGGTGGGCGGTGGCCTCGGGGGCCTCCCCCGGCTCGATCATGCCGGTGACGCTGGACCACCAGAGGCCCTGGTCGGGGTTGCGCAGCATGACCAGGATCTCCACCCCGGCGGGGCTCCGGCGCCAGGTGAGGGCGGAGACGCTGCGGCTGGGGGCCGGCGCGGGCTGCACGTCCAGGCCCAGGGTCGCGGCCATGTGGGCCTGGAGGCTGTCGGCGGCCTGGTCCCAGGTGGGGGCGGCGTCCCCCAGAAGCGAGGCCAGGGAGCACACGCCCTTGTCGGTGATGCCGCAGGGCGTGATCCAGCGGAAATGGGCCAGGTCAGGGGCGACGTTGAACGCGATGCCGTGGGTGGCGATCCAGCGGTTGAGGTGGATGCCCAGGGCCCCCAGCTTCTCCAGGCCCCTGGGGGTCTCGACCCACACGCCGGGGAAGCCCTGGAGCCGGTCGGCCTTGACGCCGAAATCGGCGGCGCACCGGATCATGGCCTCCTCCAGGCCCCGCACGAGCCGCCCCACGTCCTCGCGGCCCCCCTTGAGGTTGCAGATGGGGTAGACCACGACCTGGCCCGGGCCGTGGTACGTCACCTGGCCGCCGCGGTCGGTCTCGAAGACCTCCACGCCGCGTTCCTCCAGGAAGGCGTCGGTCACGTGGATGTCCTGGCGGGTGGCGTTGCGGCCCAGGGTGAAGACGGGGTTGTGCTCGAGCACGAGGATCTGGTCGGGCCGGGTGCCGTCCTTGACGTACTCGGCCATGGCCTTCTGCATGCGGAGCCCCGCGGCGTAGAGCACGTGGCCCAGACGTCGGAACTGCGCGGGTCTGGATTGGGTGAAACCGATTCCTGTCATCTCTTCAGACTAACATCAGAGGGAGAGATCGTCGTCGGCCAGGGCCTTCTCGGTCTGGGCCCTCCGGTAGGCCAGGAGGCGCTCCCGGAGGCCCGGGTCCCCCAGGGCCAGGATGGCCGCCGCCAGCAGCGCGGCGTTGGTGGCCCCGGCCTTGCCGATGGCCAGCGTGCCCACCGGGATGCCCGCGGGCATCTGGACGGTCGACAGGAGGGAATCCATGCCGTCCAGGGCCCACCCCTTCATGGGGACGCCCAGCACCGGCAGGTGGGTCTTGCCAGCGCAGACGCCGGCGAGGTGGGCGGCGCCGCCGGCGGCGGCCACCAGGACCCGGATCCCCCGGCCCTCGGCGTCCAGGACGTAGTCGATGACCTTGTCGGGGGTCCGGTGGGCGGAGGCGACGTGGGCCTCGAAGGCCACGCCCAGCGCGGCCAGGGTGCGCGCGGTCTCCTTCATCGTCTCCCAGTCGGACCTGGATCCCATGAGAATGCCCACGAGGGGGTTGGCTGATTGCATTGGCGCTCCTTGACCAGGGAAAACCATTATCATGGGGGTATGGATCCAATGAACATCTCTTTGGGGGACATCCCCCTCCGCACCATCCTCATCGTGGATGATGATGCGATCGTGCGCAGGTATCTGGAAGCCCAGCTTTCGAGGCTCGGGTGCCGGCTGGCCTTCGCCGAGGATGGGGTGGAGGCCATGGCCCGCATCGAGGAGGACCGGCCCGACCTGGTGCTGCTGGACATCGTCATGCCGGGCCTGGACGGGTTCGAGGTGTGCCGCCGCATCAAGGGCAGCCTCGCCACGCAGCACATCCCCGTCATCCACTTCACCTCGCTGGGCCAGGAGGCCAAGGAGCGGAGCTTCGAAGCGGGCGCCGATGATTTCCTCAACAAGCCGCTGAACATCGTGGAGCTGCGGAGCCGGGTGCGCAGCCACCTCCTGATCCAGAGCCTCCAGGAGGAGCTCAAGGCCAACCAGGGCATGCACCGCGCCTGGCGCTGGGAGGAGCAGCCCAAGGCCCGGATCCTGGCGGTGATCGCCGACATCGACCTGCGGGAATGGGTGGTGGACAAGCTCCGCACCCAGGGCCACGACGTGCTGTGGGCCGACTCGCTACGCGCGTGCCTGGACAGCATGGGGCAGGGGCTGCCCGATCTCATGGTCATCGACCACCAGCTGCCCGACGGCGCCGCCGGCGACTTCGTGGGCCACCTGCGGAATTTCGCCAAGAGCCGCGACCTGCCGGTCCTCATGCTCTGCTCCCGCGAGGCCATGGAGCGCAAGCAGGTGGGGGGCGACGCGGGCCCCATGGACTACCTCGTCGTGCCCACCAACGGCACGGAGATGCGCGTGCGCGTGGACGTGCTGCTGCGTGAGGGCCGCCTCCTGGCGGGCCGCAGCGCCGACCGCATCGGGCTGGAGCGGGATCTGCTCGTGGACCCGCCCACCGGCGCCTATTCGGAGGCCTTCCTGGAGGCCCACCTCACCCTCGTGCAGGGCTGGCTGGCCAAGGCCCACCAGCCCCTGTCCCTGCTGGGCGCGGGCTGCTACCAGCAGGTCGCGGGGTGGCTCGAGGCCAAGGAGCACATGGTCCGAAGCGCCCGGTTCCTGAGCGCCGGCCTGAGGCAGGGCGAGGCCCTCTGCAGGGTGGCGGACCGCACCTTCGTGCTGCTCCTGCCCGGCACCGACGCCAAGGGGCTGGAGGAGCGCATCCAGGCCCTGTACAAGAGCGGCTTCACCGGGACCCTGGCCGGGCTCCCGGTGCCCCCCGGCGCCTCCGCCGGCACCGTCCTGCGCGGTCTCGCCCAGGTCCTGCAGAAGGGCCAGGGCTCCACGGCGATCCTTTGAAGGTCCTGGTGGCCGGAGGCGGGGCCGCGGGCATGATCGCGGCCTGGCGCGCCGCCGCCGCGGGCTGCGAGACCACGCTCCTGGAGGCCAACGACCGCCTGGGCATGAAGATCCGCATCAGCGGCGGCGGAAAGTGCAACATCACCCACGACGGTCCCATGGCCGCGGTGCTGGCGGCCTTCCCCAAGGCGCAGGCCCGCTTCCTGCGCCCGGCCCTGCACGCCTTCACCAACCAGGACGTGCTGGACCTCCTGGCCCGGGAGGGCGTGCACGCCCAGGCCCGGGACAACGGCCGCGTGTTCCCCGTGGACGGCCCGGGATCGGCCGCCAAGGTCACCGCCGCGTTCGAGGCCGTGGTGCGCCGCGCCGGCGTCCAGGTGCGGCTGGGGGCCCGGGTGCGGGCCCTGGAGGGGGAGGCGCCGGCCCTGACGGCCCTGGTGATGGAGGACGGCACCTGGCTCCGGGCGGACCGCTTCATCCTCGCCACAGGCGGCGCCAGCTATCCCAGGACCGGCACCCGGGGCGAGCTCCTGGCGGCCCTGGGGGCCCTGGGCGTGCCCGTGAGCCCCTGGTTCCCCGCGCTGGCGCCCATCCCCCTGCGGACCCCGCGGCCCGAATGGGAGGGCGTCGCCCTGCGGGAAGGCGCGCTCGTGCTCAAGGCGGGGCCGGGGGGCAAGGTCCTGGACCGGTTCAGGGGCGACATCCTCTTCACCCGGACCGGCATCTCCGGCCCCGCCGCCCTGGAGCTGAGCCGCCCGGCCGAAGCCGCCCGCAGGGCCGGGGCCGCGTGGCTGGGCTACGACCTGGGCGCCGGGGACGTGGACGGGGACCTGGTGGGGCTCCAGCAGGCCAATCCTCATCTCGCCGTGCGGACCTGGCTGGGCCGCTGGCTCCCGGAGCGCGTGTGCGCGCCGGCGCTGGCGGAACGGGGCATCGGCCTGGATCAGCGGATGAAGGATCTGCCGCGGGCGGCGCGGAAGGATCTGGCGGCGCTGTTGGAGGGCTTTCCGCTGGGGGAGCCGGGGCGGGTGGACCTGGAGAAGGGCGAGGTCTCGGCGGGAGGCGTCCTGCTTTCCGCGGTGGATCCGAGGACGATGGCGGTCAAGGGGTGGGACAACCTGCGGGTCTGCGGGGAGCTGCTGGACGTGGACGGGCCGGTGGGGGGCTACAACCTCCAGGCGGCGTTCAGCACGGGCTTTCTGGCCGGGAGCCCCGGTTGAACGCAGGCCAAGGCCTGCTTTTGTTTCCTTCCTCGGCGAACCTCGGCGATGCCTTCTGTTTCAAGCCTCTTCAACGCAATAATCCATTGCGCCGGCAGGCTTGGGGAAGAAATGCAGCGCCGAGGCCGCCGATGGGCCGAGGTTCGCCGAGAAAAAAGTTGCCGGACATCCTTTGCGTGACGTTTTCATTACCGGGGTAATTTTGACACCAGGCGACCCACTTCGGCCAGGATGGCGTCCCGGGACTGGGCGTTCACCTTGGCGCCGGTCAGGTAGGCGGTGACGTACATCGCCCGGCCACCCTTTGGGACGACGAGCGCGATGTCGTTGGCGGTGCCTGATTTCTCGAATCCGGAACCCGTCTTGTCCGCCACGTCCCAGGCGGGCGGAAAGCCGGCGCGCAGGCGGTGGGTGCCGGTGGTGGAGGTGGCCATCCAACCCTGCAGCCGGGCCTTGGAGGCGGCCGAGAGGGTGGAACCGGCCAGCAGCTCGCGCAGGGTGCGCGCCATGGCCTCCGGGGTGGTGGTGTCGCGCGGGTCGCCCGGGGGGACGTCGTTGAGTTCGGGTTCCTTGCGGTCCAGGCGGGTCGTGGGGTCGCCCAGCTTCCGGGCGAAGAGGGTGACGGCGCCGGGGCCGCCGAGGGCCTCCAGGAGCAGGTTGGCGGCGGTGTTGTCGCTGACCTGGACGCTGGCGGCGCAGAGGTCCTCCAGGGGCAGGGCGCCTTCGGCGGCCCGGGCCCGGGTGACGGGGGCGTAGTCCAGGAGGTCCTTTTCGCCGTAGGGCAGCAACCGGTCCAGGGCGGCCTGGCCCGCGTCCGCCTTGGCCAGCACGGCGGCGGCCAGGAGGACCTTGAAGGTGCTGCACATGGGGAAGCGTTCCCTGGAACGGTATTCCAGGATCTTCGCGCCGCCGGCGTCGAGGACGCACACGCCGAGGCGGCCCCGGCTCCTGCGCTCCAGGGAGCGGAGCTGGGGGGACTGGGCCGCCAGGACCGTCCCCAGCAGCGCCAGGGCCCAGATGCGCACTAGCCCTTGGCCTTCTTGAACTGGGCGATGATGTCGTCCACGGATTCCTTCTTGTCGTCGGCTTCCAGGGTGGCGTCGAAGATGTGCTCCTGGGTGGCGATGACCCGGTTGTCGAAGATCGCCTCCTCCCTGGGGGCGCCGCCCACCAGGGCGCCTTCGATGTTGAAGATGGCCAGGAGGCGGTTGAGGCCGTCCTTGAACTGCTTGAGGAGCAGCACCACCTTCTCCACCTTCTGCCGCGTGATGTCCTGGAACTGGAGGGTGTTCAGGATCTCGAAGGCCTCGTCGGCGACCGTGGTGAGGGGGGCCAGGCAGGCCTCCATGTCCGCGGGCGGGGGCGGGGGATTCATCTGGTGCTCGAAGAGGAACTCCAGGATCTCCTGGGCCAGCTGCGCGGGATCGGCGCCCTGGCTGGCCTTCTCCAGGTAGGTGTCCATCTGGGCGTGGAACTTCGCCTGGGCCTCCTGGGTGGCCAGCAGGGCCTTCACGGCGGCCTTGACCGAGGACTGGGCCTGGTCGCTGGCGGCCATGAGCACGTCGAGGCGGTTCATGACGTTCTGGGTGGCCTTCTCGGTGTCGGCGGTGATGGCGTCCAGCTGGGCCGCCAGTTCGGGCACCTGGGTGCTCTGCTGCTTCACGGAGCTGTCCAGCTGCTGGAGGTTCATCAGGGTGGAGTTGATGCTGGCCACCAGGGCCCCCAGCTCGCCCTTGGCCTGGATGTCGATCTGCTGGAAGATCTTGCCGTTGGTCATGTCCTCGGCGGCGCGGGCCAGGCGCTGGAGCTCGGTCTGGCTCTCCTGGTGGATCTCGGTGCGGATGGCCTGCACCAGGTCCAGGAGGGCGTCGAGGCGGTGGTCCAGGGCCTCGCCCCGCTCGCGGAACTCCTTCAGGAGGCCTTCCGGGTGGATCTCCTCCAGGCCGTTCTGCTCGCTGGGCTCGGTGGGGGTGAGGGCTTCCTGGTTTTCCATGGGATATCCCTGTGAGAGGTCCGGGTCAAGGGGCGGGACGGACGGTTATGGACGTTCCTTCGGTTAGTCCCCACGATTGCATAAGTTCCTTCGGAATACCAACGGTGTGGTCGTCCATGGCCTTGTTGAAGCGCACGGGTTCCACGGAGACGCCGTCGGGCCAGACGAGGCGCACGCTCGTCACCTGGCCGTAGGGCCCCATGCCCTGCCAGCGGGCTTCGGCGGCCCTGGACAGCTCCACGTGCTCGGCCTTCCGGAAGAGGGTGCCCTTGAGGGCCGAGGCCTTGAGGACGGCGTCGGGCTCGAGGATCGTGAGGCGGTGGGCCTCCTTGAGCTGCGCGCAGGCCTGGAGCACGCTCACCTCGCTCAGGCCGGTGGCCGCGATGACCTCCAGGAAGGTGCGGTACCCGTCCAGGAAGGGCAGGCACCTCCGGTCCTCCTGGAAGATGCGCAGGCCCTGGGTGAGGGCCGGTTCCTGGAGGCGGGGCCAGGGCACCACCTGGAGGCTGGGGAAGATGCCGCGCAGGTGCTTGCGGGAATCCGCGGTGCGGGCGGCCTCCATGAGCAGGTCCGGCACGGAGCGCCGGATGGTGGTGGGCGCCTTGAACTTGGTGGAGACGAACTCGAATTCGCCCCGGTCCCACTCCAGGATCTCGAAGGCGCCGGATTCCCCGAGGGTGCCGCCGATCTCCGCGTGGACCACGTCGCCGTTGAGGACGTAGAGGACCCCGGAGAGCTTGGCCTGGTTGACGAGGAGCTTGCCGGTCTTGCGGTTCACGTTCAGGAGCTGGACCACGTCCATCAGGGAGATGCTCTGCAGGTTGCCGCGGAGGGTGGACATCAGTCGCCCTCCCGCCGCCTGGAGATGCCCCGGTTCCTTTTCATTGACCGCCTTCGTTGATGGTCGAGATCATCTCGCGGACCGCCTTGTCCAGGCCCACGAGGAGGGCCCGGCCGATGATGGAGTGCCCGATGTTGAGCTCCTCGAGCTCCGGGATCGCGGCCACGGGGCCGACGTTGAAGAGGCTGAGCCCGTGCCCCGCCAGGACCTTCAGGCCGAGCTTGGAGGCCAGGCGCGAGGCCTCGCGCAACCTGTTCAGCTCGGGGACCGGATCGGCGCCGGGGGTGACGTCGGCGTAGACGCCGGTGTTGAACTCCACCGCCTCGGCCTCCAGCTTGGCGGCCATCTTCACCTGCTCCTGCTGGGGGTCGATGAACAGGCTCACGCGGATCTCGGAGGCGTGCAGCTCGCGGATGATCTGGCGGAGGTGGGCGTGGAGGAAGAGCGCGTCCAGGCCGCCCTGCGTGGTGAGCTCCTCGCGGGTCTCGGGCACGAGGGTGACCCACGCGGGCTTGATGGGAACCACCGCCTCCATGGCCTCGGAGGTGGCGGCGCACTCGACGTTGAGGGGCACGGCCAGCACGTCCTTCAGGACCTTGACGTCCCGTTCCTGGATGTGCCTGCGGTCGGCGCGGAGGTGGACGGTGATGCCGTGGGCGCCTGCGCTCTGGGCCATGAGGGCCGCCGCGACGGGTTCGGGCTCGTGACCGCCCCGGGCCTGGCGGATGGTCGCCACGTGATCGATGTTGACACCAAGGCGTACGGGCAATTCGGACTCCAGGCGGAAGTTGTCAGGGCAAGGTCAGGCTTCCAGCCTAGCAGAATCAGGCCAGGGCGAGGTCCGCCCGGGCCGCGATTTCCAGGGTCCGGAGGGCCTCCTCCATCAGGGCGGAGCTCCGCGCCTCCACCATGAGGCGGAGCTTGGGCTCGGTGCCCGACCAGCGCACGACGACGCGGAGGTCCTCGCCGTGGTCCGCCTGGAGCGCGGCCATGGCCGAGGTCAGGCGCGGACACGCCTCCACGGGCCGGCGGTCCCGGGCCAGGATGTTCACGAGGCGCAGGGGCCAGGCCTGGAAGCGCCAGGACCAGCGGTCCCCTTCCGGCCGCCGGAGGAGGGCCCGCAGGGCCGCAAGCGCCGTGGCCAGGCCGTCGCCGCTGGGCCCGACGTGCTTCTGGATGACGTGGCCGGAGGCCTCGGCGGCCAGGTCCCACTGGAGCCTGCCCAGTTCCCGGAGCATGAACTTGTCGCCCACCTGGGTGCGCACGAAGGGGATGGCGAGCCCCGCGAGGGCCTCCTCCAGGCCGGCGTTGCTCATGAGGGTGCCCACGACGCCCGGGATGGTCTCGCCTCGCGCCGAAAGGTCCTGGGCCAGGAGCCACAGGAGCTGGTCCCCGTCCACCAGTTCGCCCCGGGGATCGACCATCAGGCACCGGTCGCCGTCGCCGTCGAAGGCGATGCCGAGGGCGGCGCCGCGCTCCCGGACCTGGGCGGCGAGGCCGTCCAGGTGGGTGGAGCCCACGCCGACGTTGATGCGCGCGCCGTCGGCGGGCACGCCCATCCAGTGGACCGTCCCGCCCCGGAAGACGTGGGGGGCCCAGGGCGCGGTGGAGCCGTGGGCGCAGTCCACCACCATGGAGAATCCGCCGGGCAGGTCCAGGGGCTCCAGCTGGCGGATGTACTGCAGCGGAAGGGCCGTCTCCAGCGGCAGGGCCGCGGGCCCGGCCTTCATGGGGCCGAGGGCCTCGAAGGCGGCCTCGACGGCGGCCTCGTCCTCCTCGGCGAGCTTCTCGCCCAGGCCGTCGAACCCCTTGATGCCGTTGTCCTCGGGGGGATTGTGGCTGGCCGAGATCATGAGGCCCCAGGCGCCGGGGCGGAGCAGGGCGGCGTAGGCCACCGCGGGCGTGGGCACGAGGCCCAGGACGCACAGGCGCAGGCGCCCCCCGAGGCCGGAGACGAAGGCCTCGGCCAGGGGCTCCGAGCTGAGCCGGGGGTCCCAGCCGATCACCATCTCCCCGATGCCGCGGGCCAGGGCCACCTGGGCCCATGCGGCCCCCCAGCGGGCCGTCTCGTCCAGGGTCAAGGGGGACTCGAAGGCCTTGCCGCGAACCCCGTCCGTGCCGAAATAATTCAGAGCCATGGTCGTCCTTTAGGAATTTCAAACTGTCCAGGAATTCTACAACCCGGAGCCTTCCGGTGCCAGGGCTAGCCTGTATTGCACCTGGCGGAGCGCGATTCCGTCCTGCCACTCGGTGCGCCGGGCCGGGGTGAGCTCCCAGCCGTTCCGGTCGTAGAACCTGCGTCCCCTGGCGTTGCGTTCCATGACCCAGAGCACGGCCTCCCGGAAGCCCTCCTCCCGGAGGCCCTCGAGGGCCCGGGCCATGAGCGCGGAGCCGAGGCCCTGGCTCCAGGCCTCCCGCACCAGGTAGATGGCGTGGATCTCCCCCGCCGTGTCCGATTCCCGGTCCCGGCAGGGCCCCGCCACGGCGAAGCCCGCCAGGGCGCCGCGGGTTTCCAGGGCCCACATGGCCCAGCGCGGCCTGGGGGCGGCCAGGGATTCGGCGAAGGCGGCGGCGCTGGACTCGACCGACAGGCCCGCCAGGAGGGATTCGGGCAGGATGCCGGGGTAGGTGGCCCTCCACGCGTCCACCTGGACCCGGGCCAGGGCCGCCGCGTCCTCCGGCAGCGCCCTCCGGATCACCGGCAGGGTCACCGCGTGGGTGCGGAAGACCCGGTACCCCAGGAGCCCGGCCTCGTGGTGGGCGCGGGCGCCCAGGGCGTCCCGCTCCAGGGGCGGGAGCCCGGGGCTTCCCGAGCGCCAGGCCAGGAACCGCTTCCGGGAGATCCCGATGCAGAACCTCGCCGCGGGCCAGTCCAGGGCCGAGGGCAGGGCCGGCAGGGCCTCCCAAAGGGCCCGGTCCTCCACGAAGGTGGTGCCGAAGCCGAAGCCGGGGTCCAGGAGGATGCGCCCGGGATCGATGCCGGCCTGGAGAAGGCGCTCCTTCACGGCGCCCAGCTCGAACACGGCGTCGGTGGCGGATTCGTTGCCGGGGCCGCCGTAGGGCGGCATCGCCAGCGCGCCGTCCTCGAGGCGGCTGCGCATGGCGACGAGGCCGCAGTCGCTGTTGCGGGCGACGTGCAGGAGGCCGGGGTCCTGGAAGCCCGTCACGTCGTTGATGACGGCCACGCCCAGGCGCAGGCCCCGCGCCGCGACCTCGCCGTGGCGGGTGTCGAGGCTCAGGGGCACCTCGGGCAGGGCGGAACGCAGCAGCGCGAGGACGGGCTCCAGCCTCGCCCACTCCTCGTCGGCGGAAACGGCGGCGGCGCCGGGACGGGTGCTCTCCGCGCCCAGATCCAGCGCCCGCGCGCCCTGCGCCACGAGGTTCCTGGCCTGGCCGAGTGCCTTCGCGGGATCCAGGAACCGGCCCCCGTCGCTGAAGGAATCCGGAGTGATGTTGAGGATGCCCAGCCAGAGGGGCTCCTCAAGGTCCAGGGCGCCGCCGGCGGTCCGCCAGGAGGTCACGCCGGGCTGAGGGCGGGCTTGAGCCCCGGATCGGGCGGGTTGTCCATGGGCTTGCTGGAACTGGACTCGGAGGCGGACGGGGGCGGCTTGGGAGGCAGGACCTCGCCGTTCATGAGGCGGGTGACGTCGACCGCGTCCAGGGTCTCGCGCACCAGGAGGGCCTCGGCCAGGCCCACCAGGATCTCGCGCTTCTCGCGGATGATGGTCTTGGCCCGTTCGAAGTTGCGCATGACGATGGCGTGCACCTCGGAATCGATGAGGCGCGCGGTGTCCTCGGAGAAGTCCCTGCGCTGGCTGAAGTCCCGGCCCAGGAAGATCTCGTGCTCGCCCTGGCCGAAGCTCAGCGGCCCGAGCTTCTCGCTCATGCCGTAGTCGCACACCATGCGGCGGGCGATCTGGGTGGCGCGCTCGATGTCGTTGGCGGCGCCGGTGGAGAGCCGGTCGAAGAAGGCCTCCTCGGCCACGCGGCCGCCCATGAGGATGGCGATCTCGCCTTCCATGCGCTCCCGGGTGGAGGAGTAGCGGTCCCGTTCGGGCAGCTGCCAGGTGACGCCCAGGGCGCGGCCCCGGGGGATGATGGTGACCTTGTGCACGGGATCGGCGTTGGGGATGGTCGCGGCGACGACGGCGTGGCCCGCCTCATGGTAGGCGGTGTCGCGCTTGTCCTCGTCGCTCATGACCATGGACTTCCGTTCGGAGCCCATGAAGACCTTGTCCTTGGCCTGCTCGAAGTCGATCATCTCGACCCACTTCTTGCTGGTGCGGGCCGCATACAGGGCGGCCTCGTTGCAGAGGTTGGCCAGGTCGGCGCCGGCGAAGCCCGGGGTCCCGCGGGCGATGACCTCCAGGTCCACGTCGGGGCTGAGGGGGATCTTGTCGGCAGTGTGCACCTTGAGGATCTCGAAGCGGCCCTTGAGGTCGGGGCGGTCCACCACCACGCGGCGGTCGAAGCGGCCGGGGCGGAGCAGGGCGGGGTCGAGCACGTCGGGGCGGTTGGTGGCGGCGATGAGGATGACGCCCTCGTTGCCCTCGAAGCCGTCCATCTCCACCAGGAGCTGGTTCAGGGTCTGTTCGCGCTCGTCGTGGCCGCCGCCCAGGCCCGCGCCCCGGTGGCGTCCCACGGCGTCGATCTCGTCGATGAAGATGATGCAGGGGGCGTTCTTCTTGCCCTGCTCGAAGAGGTCGCGGACGCGCGAGGCGCCCACGCCCACGAACATCTCCACGAAGTCGGAACCGGAGATGGAGAAGAACTGCACCTTGGCCTCGCCGGAGATGGCGCGGGCCAGGAGGGTCTTGCCGGTGCCCGGAGGGCCCATCAGCAGGACGCCCTTGGGGATCTTGCCGCCCAGCTTCACGAACTTGGCGGGGTCCTTCAGGAACTCGACGATCTCCTGCAGCTCCTCCTTGGCCTCGTCGCATCCGGCCACGTCGGCGAAGGTGACGCGGCGCGCCGCGGTGTTGAGCCCGCGCGCCCGGGCCTTGCCGAAGCTCAGCGCCTTGTTGCCGCCCATCTGGGCCTGGCGCATGAAGACGAACCAGAGCACCACGAAGACCAGCAGCGGACCCCAGAAAACCAGCATGTACATGAAGTTGTTCTCGCTGGGCTTGGCGGCCTTGAACTCCTCGAGCTGGCCTTCCTGCTTCCAGCCGAGGATGGCCTTGCCCAGGTCCTGCATCGGGGGAGCGATGGTCTTGAACTTGTCAATGCTCTCGCCCTTGGCGGACTTGACCGGGTTCTTGTAGGTCCCCTCGATGTCCACGCCTGTGAGCGTGACGCTGCGGTATTTGCCCTCGACCCCCTCGGTGTAGAACGTCGAGAAGGGGATCTCATTGACGCGGGTGTTGGTGGGGATCTGCTTTAACGCCAGGAGGACCAGGGCGATGATCCCGATCCACACCAGCGCGCTCTTCATCATGGAATTCAAGGTGCCTCCAGGGGGGAACTCCCCGCCGATATCCAGTCTAACCTGCATCGGCTCGACCGGTTCCTGACTTTGGATGCCTCAGGGGGCCTCCAGGTTCTCAACAATGCTCCAAAGTCCATGGAAATAAGCTTTCCTGGGCCGTATTTGCCGGGCTCGCGCCCGTTCCGGAAAGGCGCCAGCCGCCCCAGGTCTTGGCGGCGCCGGGGCGCCTGGCCAGGTGGGGCAGCATCCAGGCGGCCAGATCCCGCAGGAGGGCGGCCTCCCTCGGCCAGCCCAGCTCCAGGAAGGCCGCGTCCAGGACCCAGCGCAGTTCCGGCCCTCCCCAGGCACGGGCCAGCAGGAGCCCGCCGGGGCCCGCGTCCCAGCGCGCGCCGCGCCAGCCCGCCACCTGCGCGTCCTTGAAGGCCGCGAGCTCCTCCACCTGCAGGTGGGTCTCCCAGAGGTGCGCGTCCAGGCTGGGCGCTTCCTGGCGCATGGGCCCCAGGAGCGCGCGCCAGCGGTTCCTGGGCGTGAAGGGATCGGCGTTGCTCGCGTCCTCCTTCCAGGTCACGCCCTTGGCCTTGAGGTAGGCCCGCAGGTCGGACCGGCGCGCCTGGACCAGCGGCGACCAGCGCGGGCCCTGGCGCGCCGGCAGCGGCGTGAGGCAGCCCGCGCCTCCGCCCCGGGCCAGGCGCACCAGGACCGTCTCGGTGTGGTCGTCCAGGGTGTGGCCGGTGGCCACGGCGATGGCCGAGCAGCTCGCGGCCTGGGCGCGCAGCCAGCTCCAGCGGAGCTCCCGGGCCGCGGTCTCCAGGCCCTGGCCCGAGGCCTTGGCATGGGCCCGCACGTCGAGCGAGGCCTCCACCAGGTCCAGGTCGGCGGAGCGGCATAGGCCCCGCACCAGGTCCGCCTCTTCGCGCGCCTCGGGGCGCAGCCCGTGGTCGGCGTTGGCCACCACCAGCTCCAGCCCCAGGGACTTGCGTGCGGCCCACAGGAAGGCCAGGAGGGCCAGGGAATCGCCGCCCCCGGAGCAGGCCACGAGCACCCTGCCGTCCCGTACGCCGTCGCCCCGGGCCAGCACCTCGCCGAGCCACTTTGTCTCCTGCCTGTTCACGAGAGCCCGGCGAGGAGCTGGGTGAGCTCCCGGGGCACGGGGCTGTCGGCCCACAGCGCCTCGGCCCAGGCCACCCGGATGAGGGAGCCCCAGTGCATGGCCCGCCCTTCCACGCCGCGCCGGAAGGCGGGGTCGGAGATGCGCGTCGGGGGCTGGGAAGGGTCGGCCGTGAACTGGCTGCCGAAGGCGTCGAAGGCGGCCATGCGCTGCTCCCACACGGCCGACACGTCCACCACCAGGTCGGGGCGGCCCGGGTTCTCGCCGCCCACCCAGGCCAGTGCGGCCGGGCGCCAGGGCTCGCCGGGGCAGGGATAGTTGCGCAGGCCCGAGTAGTAGGCGGCCTCCTTCACCAGGCGGAAGGCGCGGCGGTGGTCGGGGTGGCGGTCGTCGGGGTCGGGCAGGATCAGCACCGTCGGGCGCAGGGAGCGGAGCATCTTCATGACCTGGATGCGGTGGGGCTCCGTCTCCTCGAACCGCGCGTCGGGGAGGTCCATGATGATGCGCCGCACGCCCAGGATGCGCGCGGCCTCCATGGCTTCCGCGTGGCGGGTGGCCGCATCGCCGCGCGTGCCCAGCTCCCCCGCGGTGAGGTCGAGGATGGCCGCCGACAGCCCCCTGCGGGCCGCAAGGGCCAGGATGCCGCCCACGTGCACTTCCCCGTCGTCGGGGTGGGCGCCCACTACGAGCAGATCGAGCGCGTTCATGGCTCCTCCAGCAGGACCACCGGGCCGGCTTCGCCGAGGGCGGCCAGCATGCGGTCCAGAAGATCATCCTGACGCAGCCACAGGAGCCCGGGAAGGACCCGCTCCTGGGGCCTGCCCAGCGGAAAGAGGCGCTGGCGCAGGCGCTCGGGATCCATGCCCAGGGCCGCGCCGGCCTGGTTGCGCCGGAGGCGCCTGTCCAGGCGCCCCAGCCGGTGGCGGGCGCGGGCCACCTCCTGGGCGAACCGGCCGGAGGTGGCCGCATCCCAGCCCGGGTCGGGGTTCGCGATGAGGGCCGTGCTGGGCGGGGCGGCCCCGTCCGCGGCGCCGGGGAAGTCCTCCCAGCGCCCCTTCCGGAGGGGCTCGAGCAGTTCCGCGTTCAGGGCGGCGCCCCGCGGCACCAGGAACACCGAGGGCCGGCTGATGATGCGGGGCTTCACGAGGCCCACCCGCTCCCAGCAGGGCTCCGTGAGGCGCCAGTAGGCCCTCTCCCCGGGGCCCAGGACCACGGCCGCCAGGCCCGGCAGGAGGAGCGACTGCATGAGGGGGCGCAGCGCCGCCCCCGGACTCAGCCACCGCCCCCGCGGGCAGGGCTCGCCGGGCTCCAGGCGCATGCGCCTGCCGGTGCGGGGATCCAGGGAGAACCAGGCCGACTGCTGGCGGGGGTCCAGGCCGTAGCGCACGCCCCCGGCGTCCAGCAGCCCCGCCTGGCGCACCAGGTCCTGTTCCAGGTCCAGGCTCCGCCAGCGTTCCAGTTCCTCCTGGATGGGCTGGCGCAGGGCCGGGTCCGTGGGGGAGAAGGGCCGCAGGCCGCGCTTCCAGAGAGGCGCGCCCAGGGCCAGGGCGTGGCCCCTCAGCGTCGGCTCCCCGGGCAGGGGCACCTCGCCCCAGAGCCTTTCGGCCTCCAGCTGGTGCTCCCCCGTCCAGGGCAGCCAGCCTGCGGCGGTGTTGTCGGGCGCCGCGAACCGGAAGCGGTGGGGGAGGATGCGGTCCTCCTGGAAGCCGACCGTGGTGGCCACTTCCAGGCGGTCATGGTCCTCGTCGGCCAGCCAGTAGACGGCCTCACCGCCGAGCCTGCGGGCCTCGGCCAGCGCGGCAAGGGCCTTCACTACCGAAAGGGCGGGGGTCCAACCAGCACCGATCTGCTGGCCGGTGGCGACGCGGGGACAGGGGGACGGTTCCATGACTCAAGCCTATCTATAATAGGCCCATGGACGGAATTTTCCTTGAACCCTGGCTGCCTCCCCCCGGGCCCGACCTGGCCCGCCTGGCCATGGAGGCGGCCGACGAGGCCGGCCTCGCGCGGCTGGATTCCTGGCCGGAATTCCGCAAAGGGGGCATCGCCTTCGGGGACCTGCCCCCCTTTCTCGCCTGGCACGGCGTCCAGGGCGGGCACCACCTGATCCTGGTGCAGCCCCGGGAGGTGGGGGCCCTGGTTCCGGGCGCCCGGCCCCCGGGGCTGCCGGAAAGGTGGCTGGAGGATCTGGACCTGGAGGCCCTGGCCGGACCCCTGGCCCGGCACCCCGCCTTTGACGGCGGGGCCTCCGTCCACGTGGCGAGGGTCCTGGGCCCCGGCCGGGTGCGGGTGCGCACGCGGGGGGAGGCCCCCGGGGAGCTGGTGGCCCAGGTCCTGGAGCGGATCAGCTCCGTCCGGGGGTGGACCCTGCGGTGAGCGCCAGCCGGCCGACCCGGGTGAGGCAGGAGATCGTGGAGGCCACCGCGATGATGATCAGGATCGTGGCCACGATGCCGTCCGCGGCCCCGGCCAGGTCCCGGGTGTGCCCCAGGTCCCGCAGGGCGCCCAGGGCCCGGGCGATCTCAGGCCGGCGCTCCTGGATGGCCATCAGGCAGAGGCCCGCGGAGAAGGCGTCGGCCAGGATGCCGTAGATGAGCCGTATCTTCACCAGGTGGGGCTTGGCCAGGCACAGGGCCCCCACCGCGACGCCCGAGAGCGTGAGCGCCAGCACCGGCCAGAACAGCTGGGCGTGGAGCCCGGTCCAGAGGGGGCCGGCCGCATGCACCGCGCCCATGCGCGAGGACCAGGCGATGGGCAGGCGCCGGAAGCCCTCCACCCACCACGCCGCGAAGAGCAGCCCGAAGACGACCTCGGCGAAGGACCCGGACCTGGGGACGGGCTTCGGGCCCTGCTTGAGCAGGGGCGGGAGCTTCAGGGGGTCCCATGCCCGCGCGGAATCCTTGCCGCCCACCAGGATGAATACGAGCGTTATGCAGCCCAGGGCGAACAGGGCCGAGAACGCGAAGGAACCCAGGGCCTCCGCCATGGAAGCCAGGGGGTGGGCCGACAGGAAGGCCGAGGGCACCGCGATGACGGCGTGGAGCGGCAGGAGGATCCATACGAGGACGACCTTCACCACGAACCGGTAGAGCATGGAGAGGGCGGGGTCCAGCAGGGGCTTCTCCTGCAGGTACTGGCCGGCCACCTGGAGGGGGTTGCCCACCTTCGCCAGCAGCGCGGCCGTCTCGGCCTCGTCCAGGGGACGCCCCAGCGCCGCTTCGCGGTCCTCCTTCCGGCAGCGGAGGTCCTCGGCCAGTTCGGCGGCGATGTCCTGCTGGCTGGCCCGGGGCAGCCAGAACCGCACGGCCTGCACGTAGCGTTCGATCAAGTCCATGTCCATGCTCCTCAGAGGATCTGCTCAAGGGATAGGCCGATGCCGCGCCATTCCTCGATGAGCAGGGCCAGCGTGGCCGCGCCCTCGGGGGAGAGGCGGTAGAAGCGCTTGTTGCGTTTTTCCTCCTCCCGCCACTCGCTGAGGAGGAGACCCTGGGTCTCCAGGCGGCGCAGGAGGGGGTAGAGGGTGCTTTCGTCCAGTTCCAGGCCGTGGTCGGCCAGGGACTTGCGGAGCGTGTAGCCGTAGCGCTCCGAGCGGAGTTCCGCCAGGACCGCCAGCACGAGGCTGCCCCGGCGCAATTCGAGCCGCAGGTTTTCGAAGACGTCTGGGTTCATGGCCTCACACTGTGCGGCATATGCCGTTCGACACATAGTGTGTGTCACACAGTATGGTCTGTCAACCCCCTTGCGGCTTCAGGGTTTCCCGAGGGCCTCCAGGGCGGAGAACGTCAGCGCCAGGACGCCCGTGCGCAGGGTTCCCGGCATGGCGGGGGCGAACCCGGCCGAGTGCAGGGAAGGCAGGGGCGTGCCCGCCTCCTTCGCGGCCTTGAAGCGGGCCGGGTCCACCGTGCCGAAGCGGAGCAGGGCCGAGGGGATCCCGGCGGCCTTCCCGAATTCCCCGAAGTCCTCGGAGACCATGTCGGGCCGGCCCGGTGCGACGGCGTCCGGGCCCAGTTCCGCCGCGAGCCGGGCCGCGAGCCTGCGGGTGAAGTCGGGGTCGTTCCAGGTGGCGGGCATGGTCTCGCCCAGGTCCAGCAGGGGTTCGCGGGGGGCGCCGGCGGCCAGGGCCTCGCCCTTGGCCACCCGCGCGATGCCCGCCAGGAGCCGGGCCTGCACCTTCGGGTCGTAGCTCCGCACCGTCATGAGCAGGGTGACCTCGTCGGGGATGACGTTGGTCTTGGTGCCGCCGTTGATGGCGCCCACGGTGAGCACCGCGGGCTCCAGGGGATCCTTCTCCCGCGAGACCAGGGTCTGCAGGGCCAGGACGGTGCGGGCCGCCAGGACGACGGGGTCGACCGCGGCCTCGGGCCTGGCGCCGTGGCCGCCCCGGCCGTAGAGGGTCAGGGATCCGGAATTCACCGCGGCCATGGTGTAGCCGGCCACATAGCCCACACTGCCCGTGGGCAGGTCCGGCGAGTCGTGCAGGGCGATGGCGAAGGACGGCCTGGGGAACCGGGCCAGGAGGCCGTCCCTGAGCATCGCCTTGGCGCCCTCGCCGAGCTCCTCCGAAGGCTGGCCCACCATCAGGACCGTGCCCCGCCACTGGTCCCGGTGCCGGGCCAGGAGCGACGCCGTGCCCGCCCACACCGCCATGTGCGCGTCGTGGCCGCAGGCGTGCATGACGCCCTTGGCCTCGCTGGCGTAGGGGAGGCCCGTATTCTCCACCACCGGCAGCGCGTCCAGCTCCGTGCGCAGCAGCACCACGGGGCCCGTGCCGTTGCGCAGGACGCCCACGACCCCGCCGCCCACCGCCGCGACCTCGTAGCCCTCCTGCCGGAGGAGTTCGCCCATGCGCGCCGCGGTGCGGGTCTCGTGGCCGGACAGCTCGGGATGGCGGTGCAGATCCTGGTAGAGGGTCTCCAGCCGGGGCAGCATCCCCTCGAGGTCCGCCCGGACCGGCGGGACCGTCTGGGCGGAGGCGAGAACGGTCCAGGCGAGGGCCGGAAGAAGCCGGGGGTGGATGAGCATGGGAACTCCAGGGGGTCCGCGGTTTTTGGAAGGGCCTGGGACCAGCATACCTCCCCCCGGCCGGTCGTCGGGCGAGGGTTGACATGCGCGAACCCGAGGCCTAGATTGACTCCGCGTCGGCAAGAACCTTAGAACATTCCTAATTAGACCTTTATCCAAAAGCGATTGGCTGTCGCGTCCCATGGGGCGAATGGCGGATCTCCGTTCCTGAAAGGGCGGGTCATGCTCTTGCACTTCGAGGGCCTCGAGCCCTCAACCGGGAATTGTATGAACAGTCTCCAGCGTTCTTCCGCCCGGACGGGATTCCCGCCGGTCCTGGCGGCGAAGGTCCTCCGGATGCTGGATGACATCCGGACCCTCGAATCGGTCGAGGAAGCCGGAACGCACGCATTCCGCAAGGCTTCGCGTGAACTCCTGGGCCGATACCCCGAGGTGGTGTCGGCCCTTCACGCGCGGGGCCTGGGGGACCGTCTCCGGGCGGGGGGCGCGCCCGTCTGAAGCATCCGGTTTCAACCTTCCTGATCCGGGAGGGTCAGTAGACATTCCTTCCACCTTTGAAAGGACTGTCCATGCCGGCTCGCGGTCACCTCGGAACGAAGGCCCTCGACATTCTCCGGCGCCTCGGCATGGCGGCGATCCTTGCCGCCTCGCCCCTGGGCGCCGCCCCCCGTCAGGACGAAGCCGACCAGGTGGACCGGTACCTCGGCTCGCAGATGGAACGGCTCAGGATTCCGGGCATGGCGGTCGCCGTGGTCCGGGGAGGGCGCATCGTCCTGCTCCGGCACTACGGGAAGGCCAGCGTGGAGTTCAACGTTCCCGTCACGGATGAGACCGTCTTCTCGATCAATTCGGTGACCAAGGCCTTCACCGGCGTCGCGGCCCTTCGGCTGGTGGAACGGGGCCGCCTCGACCTCTCCGCCCCCGCCGGGCAGTACCTGTCCGGTCTGCCGGAAACGTGGCGCAAGGTCACGATCCGCCAACTCCTCAGCCATATGTCCGGCCTGCCCGACATCATGCGCGCCCCAACCGTAGAGACCGACGCACAGGCGGCTTGGGCCTGGGTCCAGACGCGCCCGGTCCTTTTCACGCCCGGCGACCGCTTCCACTATTGCCAGACCAACTACACCCTTATCCAGCGCATCCTGAACCAGCTCGAGGGGCGGGCGCCGGACGCGCCGCTGGCCGAAGAACAGTTCCGGATCGCGGGGATGGAGCATACGGCCTACGGCGATGCCTATTCCGTCATCGCAAACCGGGCGCCGACGTACCGGTGGAACCCGAACGGTCCGATGATCGCGGGCTACCGCGCCCCCTCCGCCCCGGCACCCGCCACCCTGGCCGCCACCTCCGAGCGGTTCCTTCCCTTCCGAAGGGCCTCGTCCGGCCTGAACGCCACCGCCCAGGACCTGGCGCGCTGGGTGATCGCGCTCCAGGATCACCGGTTGCTGAAGGAGGAAAGCCTGGAAACGCTCTGGACACCCGTGGCCTTCAGGGATGGGCGGCCCGGCAAGTGGGGCCTGGGCATGGAGGTGCTCGGACGCGGGACGCACCGGGCCGCGGGCATGACCGGCGGAGGCCGCGCCGCCTTCTCCATCTATCCGGAGGACGGCGTGGCCGTGGTCATCCTGACCAACCTCGCGGGCGCCTATCCCGAGGACATGGTCGACAAGGTCGCCTCCATTTTTGCGCCAGGCCTGCGGCTTTCGGGCGTGCCCGCCCTTCGGATCCTTCTGGAGGAGCAGGGTTATGACCAGATCAACGCCATCGCGGCCGGGATCGAGCGTGCGGACCCGGCCCTCGTCTGGTCCGAACCGGAATTGAACGACTGGGGCTACCGCCTCCTCAGCATGGGCCGGGCCCCCCAGGCGCTGGCGGTGTTCAAGCTGACCGCCGACCGTTTTCCGGGAAGCGCCAATGCCCACGACAGCCTGGCCCAGGCCTTCCGGGTCAACGGCGACCATGCCTCGGCGGCGATTCACTACCGCCGCGTCCTGGCGCTGGATCCGGGCAACGCCGAAGCCGTCCGCGTCCTGAAGGAAATCGCGCCCTAGAGCCGGATCACGAGCTCGCAGAGCCTCGCCGCGTAGGCCACCTCGTTGTCGTGCCAGCCGCAGACCTTCACCATGCGCCCGCCCACCACGCGGGTGAGGTCCGGGTCCATGACCACGCTCTCCTCCCGGCCGGTGAAGTCCCGGCTCACCAGGCCGCCCTCGCTCACGGCGAGGATGCCCCGGAGGCGCACGCGGGAAGCCTCGTCGAAGGCGTCGTTCAGTTCTTCGGAAGTGACGTCCCGGGACAGGATGGCGGTGAGGTCGACGAGGTTGACGTTGAGGCAGGGCACGCGCAGGGCCCAGCCGTCGAAGCCCGCCGGCAGGTGGGGCAGGGCGGCCCGCAGGGCGCCGAAGGCGCTGCTGGTGGTGGGGATGATGCTCATGAAGGCGGCCCGGGCGCGGCGCAGGTCCTTGTGGGGGAGGTCCAGGAGGCGCTGGTCGTTGGTGGCCACGTGGACCGTGCTCATGCTGGCGCTCTCCAGGCCGAAGGCCTTCTCCAGGACGTCCAGGATGGGGGCCGTGGCGTGGGCGGTGCAGCTGGCGTTGGAGATGACCCGGTGGCGCTCCGGATCCAGGAGGTGGCCGTTGAAGGGGTGGATCACGGTGAAATCGGCGTCGGGGCTCGGGGCCGAGATGACCACGTGGCGCACGGGGCCCTGCAGGTGCCGGGCGGCGCCCTCCCGCGTGGCGAAGCGGCCCGAGGCCTCCACGACCACGCGCGCGCGGTGGGCGCCGAAGGGGATCCGGGCGGGGTCGGTCTCGTGGAAGAGGGGATACTCCTTGCCCTCCATGACGAGGAAGTCCTGGTCGCCCTTGCGAAGGCCGAGCACCACGGGATGGTCGTCCCCGTGGATGGAGTCGAAGCGCAGGAGATGCACCACGGTCTCCAGGTCGGCGGGGTCGTTCAGGGCGCAGAGGCGGTGGGGGCGCTGCAGGGCCAGGCGGCGCGCGGCCAGCCTTCCGATGCGTCCGAGTCCGTTGATGGCGATCATCGGGCCAGCTCCAGGCAGAGGTCCCGCAGGCGCGCGGCGTAGGCGGTCTCGTTGTCGTACCAGGCGAAGACCTTCACGAAGCGGGGGGCGTGGACGCGGGTGAGGTACGGGTCCAGGATGCAGCTCGCCTCGCGGCCGCGCAGGTCCACGCTCACCAGGGGGGCCTCCAGGATCTCCACCAGGCCGGGGCGGGCGGCGGCGGCGCCACGGATGGCGGCGTGGACGGACTCCAGGTCCGCATCCCTGCCCAGGCGCACGCCCAGGTCGACGATGCTCACGTCCGGGGTGGGGACCCGCACGGCCAGGGCGTCGAACCGGCCCAGGGTCCACGGCAGCACCTCGCCCAGGCACCGGGCGGCCTCCGAGGGCGCGGGGATCATGCTCATGCTCGCGGCCCGCGCCATGCGCAGATCGGGGTGGGGCAGGTCCAGGATGCGCTGGTCGTTGCCGTAGCTCTCCACGGCCGTGGCAAGGCCGGCCTCCACGCCGAAGGCGCCGTCCAGGGCCCGCACCAGGTGGGCCAGGGCGTGGGTGGCGGGGCATGCCGCGCTGAGCACCGCCTCCCGGGACCGGTTCACGCCCACGACGACCGTGGCGTCGGCATCCGGGGACGGGGCGCTGATGACCACGTGGCGGACGGAGCCGCGCAGGTGCCCCGCGGCCTGCGCGCGGCGGGTGAAGCGCCCCGAGCACTCCAGCACCACCTCGGCGCCCAGGTCGCCGAAGGGGGTCAGGGAGGGGTCCACGGCCGCGGACAGGGGCACCCGCAGGCCGTCCAGGAGGAGGTGCCCGTCCCCGGCGGCGACGGGGAAGGGCGCCTTCCCGTGCACGGAGTCGTAGGTCACCAGGTGGGCCAGGGTGGCGGCGTCGGCGGGGTCGTTCACCCCCACGAGCTCGAGGCCCGGTTCCAGGTGGATCCGGCGCAGCACCTGGCGTCCGATGCGGCCCAGACCGTTGATGGCGATGCGCATTCGATTCCCCAGAATGGGGAGAGCCGGCAGGGGGTTCCCGCCGGCTCTCATCCGGTCCCGTCAGCGGCCTACTTCTTCGCGACGACCTTGGCCATCTCCAGCACCTTGCAGGAATAGCCCCACTCGTTGTCGTACCAGGCGACCACCTTCACGAAGGTGGGATCCAGCACGATGCTCGCGTCGGCGTCGAAGGTGGAGGTGCAGCTCTCGCCCCGGAAGTCCGTGGAGACGACCTTGTCGGTGGTGTAGGCCAGGACGCCCTTGAGGGGGCCGTCGGCGGCGGCCTTCATGGCCTTGCAGATGTCCTCCATGCTCGCGGGCTTTTCCAGTTCGCAGGTGAGGTCCACCACCGAGACGTCGGAGGTGGGCACGCGGAAGGCCATGCCCGTGAGCTTCTTGTTGAGGGAGGGGATGACCTTGCCCACGGCCTTGGCGGCGCCGGTGGAGCTGGGGATGATGTTCTCCAGGATGCCGCGGCCCCCGCGCCAGTCCTTCTTGGAGGGGCCGTCGACGGTCTTCTGGGTGGCGGTGGCGGCGTGCACGGTGGTCATGAGGCCGCGCTTGATGCCGAAGGAATCGTGCAGCACCTTGGCCACGGGGGCCAGGCAGTTGGTGGTGCAGCTGGCGTTGGAGATGATTGCCTGGCCGTCGTAGGAATCGTGGTTGACGCCGTAGACGAACATGGGGGTGTCGTCCTTCGAGGGGGCGCTGAGGATGACCTTGCTGGCGCCGGCCTTCAGGTGCGCGCTGGCGGTCTCCTTGTCCAGGAACAGGCCCGTGGACTCGATGACGATCTCCGCCCCCACCTCGTTCCACTTGAGGTTCGCGGGATCCTTCTCCTGGGTGAGGCGGATCTTCCTGCCGTTGACCACGAGGGTGTTCCCGTCGACCTTGATTTCGCCCTGGAAGCGGCCATGCACGGAGTCGTACTGGAGCATGTAGGCGAGGTACTCGGGCTCGAGGAGATCGTTGATCCCCACGATCTCCAGGTCCGGAAAATGTTTCACGGCCGCGCGAAACACCATCCGGCCGATTCGCCCGAACCCGTTGATCCCGATCTTAGTCATGCTGGCCTCCTGACCGCGTTTGGCCGAAGGGGACCCAGCCTGCAAGCCGTGGGATCCCGCTCAGCAGTTGACAGCAGGATACCGCAATGCGCCCAGATGTTGTTCAAGCTTCTTGGAGAGCGTGTTCCGGTGCATGCCCAGCTTGCGCGCGGCGGCGCTCTGGTTGCCGTTGTGGGCCTCCAGGACCCTCTCAAGGTAGATGCGCTCCATTTCCCGCTTCGCGATCTCGAGGGGGATGTCCATCCGAACGAGCTCGGCGATCAGTTCCTCCATCATGTGGCGCATCGGGGCGGCTCCAAGGGGTAGCCCAAAAAAATAGCACCTCGGATTGCGCGTGGACAGGCGAATTTACTTCGATCATGGCGCCTGCGCTGCGGAAAAACCTGTGGAATACTTGTGGAAACACCGGAGGTCTTCGTGCGCAAAACCAAGATTGTGGTCACGATGGGACCGGCCCTGGCGGAGAGTGGACGACTGCGCGGGGCGCTCGAAGTCGCCGACGCGGTCCGTCTCAACGCGAGCCACGGCGACCTGGCGGGGCGCCTGGAGGCGCTGGCCGAAATCCGGCGGATCTCGGGCGAGATCGGGCGGCGCGTGCCGGTCCTGCTGGATCTCCAGGGGCCCAAGTGGCGCGTGGGCGCCATGGCGGCCCCCGTGGAGCTGGCGGTGGGCACCATCGGCGCCTTCCACCCCGAAGGGGAGGGGCCGGGCACCGGCCCCGGAGGCGCGGCCTGGGCGGTTCCGCTGCCCCATCCCGAGCTGTTCCTGGGCGCCAAGGCCGGCCAGCGCTGGATCCTGGACGACGGCAACCTCGAAGTGGAGGTGACCGAGGTGCGGCCCCGGCTCGTGGTGGCCCGGGTCAAGGTGGGCGGGCTTCTCAAGCCCCGGAAGGGCGTCCATCCCATCGGGCTGGACGTGGCCTTCGATCCCCTGACTCCCAAGGATCTGGTGGACATCCGCTGGGGCGTGGACAACGGCGTCGACCTGTTCGCCCAGAGCTTCGTCCGGCGCGCCGGGGACGTGCGGGCCCTGGAGGCCGTCATCAAGGGCATGGGCGGCGCCCAGCCCATCATCGCCAAGATCGAGCACCCCGCGGCCCTGGACAACCTGCACGAGATCCTCGACGTGTCCTGGGGCGTGATGGTGGCCCGGGGCGACCTGGGCGTGGAGCTGGGGGTGGAGCGCGTCCCCAACCTGCAGAAGCACATCATCGCCTCGGCGCGCCACGCCCTCAAGCCCGTGATCACCGCCACCCAGATGCTGGAGAGCATGATCGAGAATCCCCAGCCCACGAGGGCCGAGGCCTCGGACGTGGCCAACGCCATCTGGGACGGCACGGACGCCGTGATGCTGAGCGCCGAGAGCGCCGTCGGGAAGTTCCCCGTGGACGCCATCCAGTGGCTGGCGCGCATCGCCGAGGACGCCGACGCCCACTTCCGGCCCCGCCTGGGCCGGACGGAGGACGCCCTCGCGCAGCGCCTTTCCTCGCGCACCGACGTGGCCGTGGCGTTCGCCGCGTGCCGCACCGCCCAGGAGATCGCCGCCAGCTTCATCGTGGTCTTCACCGAGGGCGGCGGCAGCGCCCGCATGGTGAGCCGGCTCGCGGGGGACGTCCCCGTGGTGGGCGTCACCATGGACCTGGGCAACGCCCGGCGCATGGGCGTCATGCGCGGCGTGCAGTCCCTCCTGCTGCCCAAGGCCCAGTCCGCCGACGACGCCATGGCCACCGTGGAGAAGGAGCTGCTGAAGTCCTTCGGCGCCGCCCGCGGGGAGAAGGTGGTCTTCACGCTCGGGCTGCCCCTCTACCAGGAGGGCTCCACCAATTCGCTCAAGGTCATCGAGCTGTGAAGGGCCTCCTGGGGTTCTTCGGCATGAGCCTCGGGGGCGCCCTGGGGTGGTGGCTGGGCGGACTCCACGGCATCACCCTGGCCGTCCTGGTCAGCTCCGTGGGCAGCGGCCTGGGCCTCTACTACACGCGCAAGCTCGCCGAACGGTACCTCGAGTGATCAGCGCCGGACTTCCAGTCCGTCCAGGAGCCTGAAGGCCTCCGCCTCGGTGACCCGCTCCACCAGGAGCCATTCGCCAGCGCCGGCGTCCGCCCACAGGCTGCCGGAGCCGAACCAGCCCCGCCTGCCGCCCCTGCCCTGGAGCAGGCGCACCGGGATCGCGGGGCCCGGCCGGGGCGCCGCGGTCACCCGGTGGCGGCCGTCCAGTGCCAGGCGCCCGCCCCGCCAGGTCCAGGAGGCCCCCTCCGCCCGCAGGGCGAGGCCCTGGCCGAAGGCGGTGTCGCCCTGCACCCGCACCGCGTCCGCCCAGGGGGCCTCGGGAACCCAGGTGCCGTCCTGGAAGGTCGAGGCCGCGTTCTCCCATCCCACCGCGCCCAGGTCGGCCAGGTCGGTGGTGCCGAGCTTGAGGCGGAAGGCCGAGGCCGGGACCATGTCGAAGGTGGGGTCCACCGGGAACCACCGCGCACCGATGCGGGCCTCCACCCAGAAATGCAGCCCCATGCCGTCGCCCATGGCCACCCACCCCACCACGCCCCGGGCCGGCACGCCCAGGCGGCGCAGGAGCGCCACTTCCAGGACGCCATGCTCGGTGCAGTCGCCGCGGGGATTGCGGGCCACCTCCTGGGCGGATGCGAAGCCCACGGTGTAGTCCTTGTCCCGGATCCAGTCGTAGACGAAGGCGGTCACCCGCCTGACCAGCTCGGCGCGGGTGGCGCCGGGGGGCGGATCCAGGCGCTTCAGGAGGCCGTCGAAGACGGGATCCCCGAACTGCGCCAGCGGGGTCGCGGCGAGGAAGGGCCGGTCCTCTTCCGCAGGGGCGCCCTTCACGGGCGGTTCGGCCAGTTCCGCCCCCGTCAGGGGCGCGGCGCGGGACAGGAGGAAGCGGTTGCCCCCCTGGGGCCGCTGCTGGGCGTCCGCGGGGAGGTCCAGGGTCCCCTTGCCCTCCCAGCGCACCGCCACCTCCCGCACCCACGGGAGGAACGGGTGGGGGGGAAGCGCCTTGAGGGTGGGCTCGAAGAAGGCCTTGTCCCCCTTGGTGGCGGGCTGGGCGGGCAGATCCTCCCGCTGGGAGACCATGACGATGCCGGCGAAGGATCCCACCGACTTGAGGTCGCCCTCCTGGGGGGAGATCCACATTTCCATGTCCTGGGCCATCGGCCCCTCGGAGGCCTTGCCCCGGAACCTAACCGCCCCGGGGTACCCCGGCAGGGGATCGGGTCCCACCGGCTCCAGGTCCAGGGCGGAGGGCTGCTGGGTGGAGACGTTGAAGCTATTCACGTGGATGGGGCGCCGCTCCGCGGCCGCGGCCTTCAGGAGGTCGTCCACGTCCCCGGGCCAGAGGACGGTGCCCGGCGGCAGGTCCACGGTGCGGGAGGGGAGGTTCCGGTAGGCCAGCTGGAGCTTCCCGGGCGCCGCGGGGGACCAGGAGGCCTGGCCCTCCAGGGGCTCCTGGGAGAGGGAGATCCGGAAGGTGAACGTGATGGAACCGTCGGGACGCTTCAGGGCGGTCTCGGAGAGGTCCTGGACGATGGGCACGCCCATGCGCTCCAGCCGCGTCCACTCCCGGGACTCGATTCGGACCCCCTCGGGGCCGCGGGTGAGCTTGCGCACCGAGCCCCCGGCCTCCTGGCCCGCGATCCACTCCCGGAAGGTGTGCGTCTCGGTGGAAGGCGGGGCCGCCAGGAGGGCGGCGGCCAGGGTCAGGGCGAGGATCGGTCGGAAGGGGACGGCCATGGGGTGCTCCGTCCCCACGATAACCTACCTCGGGGCGCCGCCGGGGTGGCGCATCCGCATGCCTTCCATCCGCCCCAGGAGCCTGGCGGCCTTCTCGCGCTGCTCGGGGGTGAGGAGCGCGCGGATCTCCATGCGCTGGGCCCGGTGCTCCAGCAGCAGGTCCAGGTTGGCGTCGGCCTGGGCGCGGTGGAGGGGCCTGAGGTCCTCGGGCTTGGCCTCGGGGTTCTTCATGGCTTCGGAGAAGGCCTTGTGGGCGGTCTCGGCCTTGGCGCGCAGGGCCTCGAGGGCGGGGCGGTGCCTGGCCCTGATCTCCTTGACGGAGGCCTTCTGGGCTTCGGTGAGGCGAAGGGCGCGGTCGAAGCGCTCTTCCAGCCTGGGCAGGCGGTCCCCCATGCGGGGACGGGGGGCGGGCGCGTCCTGGGCCAGGGCCGGCGCCAGGCAGATTCCCAGGGCGAACGCAGCGGTTGCGAGTGTTCTCATGGCCTGCTCCTGATGGGTGTGGGATTTCCTTCCACAGCATATGGGACTCCCGGGGCGCCGGGAGGGTTTAATGGAGAGGATGATCCGCACCCATTCCGCCATCGTCCTGCGTCCCACCCCCTTCGAGGAGGGGGGGCTGGTGGTGTCGTTCCTCACCGAGCACGGGGAACGGCTGGTGGGCCTGGCCCGGGGGGCGAAAAAGCCCACCGCCAAGTGGGTCTCGAGCTTCGAGCCCCTGGGGCTGGTGAAGGTGAGCTTCTTCGGCAAGGAACACGCCGAGCTCAAGCGGGTCACGCGGTGCGAGCTGGTGCATTCGCCCATGACCCTGGGGCATCTGGAGTCCAGCCTGGTGGTGGCCTGCCTGGCGGACGTCTTCGACCGGGTGGCCCGGGAGGGCGTGGAGGACGACCGCCTCTTCCGGCTCCTGTCGGCCTGCGCGAGGTCCCTGAAGGACGTTCCGTCCCGGTCCATGGCCGTCCTCGCCTACGCGGAGCACTGGATGCTCCACCTCATGGGCCTGCTGCCCCACCCCCGGCTCTGCGGCCGCTGCGGAAACGGGGAGGCCCCCCTGGTGCTCTTCACCCAGGACCACGGCTGGTGCTGCGCGGCCTGCACGCCCGTGGACCGGCGGGAGGCCCTGCCTCCGGGCGCCCGGGAGCACCTGAAGCTCCTGCGCACCCTGCCCGCCGCCGAGGCCCCCGACCCCGAAGGCACCGAAGCCGCCCGGGCCGTAACCTGGATCCTCCGGGACCGCCTGCGGCGGGAGCTGGGCGGCCTGAAGAGCTACGAGGTGCTGGAGAAGCTCATCGTGTAGCATTCCCTGGGTCCACAGGGAAAGGCAGTTGACATTTTCCCCTTACTGGATAAATTACCCCTGTTCGGTTTCCGTTTGCAGAAGGCGGAGAAGTCTTAACGTGCAGGTTCGGACCTGCGAGTTGAAGGCGCAGCTAGGCCACTCCAGGTAATGGTATGGCGGGCTGCGCTTTTCCCATTTCCCTTCTTTCAAGGTGCCCCATGCTCCGGTGGAATACGTTAAGCATCCGAAAGAAACTCACCATCAGCAATTTCTTCCAGACGGCGGTCGTCACGGTGGTCCTGGTGGCGGTGGCCGCCATTCTCTTGAACGACCTGGGACGGAAGGACCTGCACCTCAAGGGCGCAACCCTGGCGGCCCTCTCGGCGGAGGCCTCCAAGGCCGCTGTGCAGTTCTCCGATGTCAGCCTTCTGGAAACGCAGTTCGACCAGCTGCTGGCCTCCGACAAGGACCTGAGCCTGGCGGCGATCCTGGTGAAGGACCCTTCCACGGGGGCGATCACCGTGATGGCGCAGAAGAAGGACGCCTCCTCGGCCGATGTGGACGTCCTGGCCTTCACTCGGGAACTGGCCAGCCGTCCCCCCGAAGGGAAGGGGGAACAGCGGCTCTTCTCCGCCCTCGGACGCGAAGGGCTGGCCGTGCCGGTGGAGGACGCCAACAAGAAGGCGTTCATGGTGATCGGCCTTCACCAGGCGAGGGTTCGCGCCCAGATCTTATCGGGCATCGGCCTGATGTCCCTGGTGGCAGCTTTGATCCTGGGCCTGGGCTTCCTGGGGGCGCGGTCCGTGGCAAGCGCGCTGATCCATCCCCTGGAGGTCTTCCAGGACCGGATGAAGGACATCTCCAGCGGGGGCGGCGACCTTACCGCCCGCCTCGAGGTGACAGGGGATGACGAACTTGCCCATCTGGCCACCCACTTCAACCAGTTCGTGGGCCACATCCAGGCCCTGGTCCTGGAGGCCATGAGCGTTTCCGCCAGCATCGCCTCGGGGACCATGGAGATCGCAGCTGGAATGAGCCAGATGGCCGACGCCGCCGACGCCATCGCCCGCAGCGCCGAGGAACAGAAGGGCAGCGTCGCCCAGACCAACGGGAGCGTCAGCGCCATCAACAATTCGTTGCGCCTGAGCACCCAGCAGGTGGATGGCGCTCTGCAAGGCTTTGACAACGCCCAATCGGCCGCCGCCAAGGGGGAATCCTGCCTGGAGGCCTCCGTGCGGGGCATGCGCGCCATCAACGAGAATGCGGTACAGATCGGCAACATTCTTACGGTCATCACGGAGATTGCCAACCAGACGAACCTCCTTTCCCTGAACGCGGCCATCGAGGCCGCCAAGGCTGGCGAGCACGGCCGCGGATTCGCCGTGGTGGCCGAAGAAGTCCGGAAGCTGGCCGAACGCAGCGCCCAGGCCGCCAAGGAAATCGCCACCCTGATCACTACCAGCGAGAAGGCCATCGAGGAAGGTACCACCACGGTGAATGCGGCGAACCTGGCTCTTCGGGACATCCGGGCGGCCATTCAGGAGAGCGACGGCCACATGCGGGCCGTAGGCACGGAGAGCCGCACCCAGAGCCAGGACACCGCCCGGATTGTGGAGGCCGTTGGGGCTCTCGCCGGCATTGCCGAGGGCAACGCCGGCGCCACCGAGCAGATGGCCGCCACCATTCGTGAAACGACGAGGACAGTCAATGACCTTGCCCATCTCGCCGAAAAACTGAATACCCTCGTCTCCCGGTTCCGGGGCTGAACCGGGACGTTTCCACCCCTTTGCCAAGGAGGCAAACCATGCGCTCGTTCCTCATCCCTATCGCCCTGGTGGCCCTGTCGCTGCCGGGCTTCGCCCAGACCGCCACCCGGGAGGACGCCAAGGCCCTCGTCAAGGAGGCCGTCGCCTACCTGACCAAGAACGGGCGCGAGAAGTTCATCAACGAAGTGCAGTCGCCCAAGGGCGCCTTCCACTTCCAGGCGGGCCAGAAGAAGGACCTGTACATCTTCGTGTACGACGAGAAGGGCGTGGTGGTGGCCCACGGCGTGCGCCTGGACCTCGTGGGCAAGAACCGCTGGGATTCCAAGGATCCCGACGGCAAGCCCTGGATCCAGGACTGGACCAAGCTCGTGCAGGCCAAGGGCAGCGGCTGGATCGAGTACAAGGAGCTGAACCCCTCGGCCGGCAACAAGGTCATGCACAAGGCCTCCTTCGTCGAGCTGAAGGACAAGATGATCATCGGCTGCGGAATCTACCAGTAGGCCGCACACTTCCGTGACATCCGGCCCATCGGTGACACGATCGTGGCCGAACGAGGCCCCCGGCATCACGGTCCTGTAACATTCCCGGACGCGCCTTGACGAACGAACGGCCGTAACCGATACCTTGGCAACACGATCTTTGGATATGACGAAGCGGCGCGGAACCCCAGGGTCCGCGCCGCTTTCCCGTACCCGGAGACCCCCAGCCCAAGGAGGTACCATGTCCGCCCGCGACCGTTGCCCTCGGCCTGCCGAGATCCTGCCTCCCACCCTGCTGTTCAACGCCGTGCACCAGGCGGCGCCCCCCACGGACCGCCTGGCGAGCCTGATGCTCGCCTGCGGCGTCTACGCGGCCCTGGGCGCGGCGGTGCTGGGCGGGGCCCGGCACCTGGCCACCCGCGGCCCCATCTCCACCCTTCCGCCCGTGGTCATCTTCGACCCCGAACCCCCCACGGTCCTGCCCTCGGTCAAGGTGGACCCGCCCCCCTCCGGCGGCCCGGTGCCCGCGGGATTCAGGGCCGTCCAGCCGCCCCTGGACACCAACACCCTCCCCGACTATACGCCGGCGTCCCTCCCCACCACCAACCGGTCCGGGGAGATCGCGGGCGACCCCAACGCACCCGTGGGCCCCCGGGTCGTGGGCCTCCCCCCGGGCCCCGCCCCCACCCCCCAGGCCGCGCCCCGCGCCGCCCAGGTGGTGGAGCTGGAAACCCAGGCCATCCGGGTCCTGCACCAGGTCCCCCCCGTGTATCCGGCCCTGGCCCGCCTGGTGAGGGTGCAGGGGCCCGTGGAGCTGCGCATGACCATCGACACCTCCGGCGCCCCCACGGACATCCAGGTCATCTCCGGCCCCCACCCCCTGCTGGTGAACGAGGCGGTGCGGGTGGCCCGGCTCTGGCGCTTCCAGCCCGCCCTGCTGGACGGGACCCCCGTGGCGGCCACGTTCCGCCTGACCGTGGCATTCCGGCTGGAAAGATGAGGTAGGCTGTTCCTTTGGAGCAAGCCCTTGATCGCCCTTTCCGACGTCAGCAAGCAGTATGGCAAGCAGATCCTGTTCATCGATGCGTCCTTCCAGCTGAACCCCGGCGAGAAGGCCGGGCTGGTGGGGCCCAACGGCGCCGGCAAGTCCACCCTCTTCCGCATGATCCTGGGGGAGGAGAACCCCGACGACGGCGTGGTGAGCGTTCCCAAGAAGCTCTCCATCGGCTACTTCCGGCAGGAGGTGGACGAGATGTCCGGGCGTTCCGTCCTCGACGAGGCCATCGCCGGGAGCGGGCGCCTGGGGGATCTGCACCACGAGCTCACGGACCTGGAACACGCCATGGGCGACCCGGACCGCGCGGACGAGCTTGAGGCGATCATCGACCGCTTCGGCCACGTGCAGGAGGAATACCAGCACCTGGGCGGCTACGAGCTGGAGACCCGGGCCCGCACCACCCTGGAGGGCCTGGGCTTCGAGCCCGCGCAGATCGACGGGGACGTGGGGGCGCTGTCGGGCGGCTGGAAGATGCGCGTGTCCATGGCCAAGGTGCTCCTGGGGCGCTTCGACGTGCTCCTGCTGGACGAGCCCACCAACCACCTGGACATCGAATCCATCCTCTGGCTGGAGGGCTACCTCAAGTCGGTGTCGGCCACCCTGCTCATGACCTCCCACGACAAGGACTTCATGAACCGCATCGTCACCAAGGTCATCGAGATCGACGGCGGCGACATCGTCACCTATTCCGGGGACTACGACTTCTACGTCAAGGAGCGGGAGACCCGGGAGACCAACCAGGAGGCGGCCTACGCCCGCCAGCAGGCCAAGCTGGCCAAGGAGCAGCGCTTCATCGAGCGCTTCTCCACCCACGCCGCCAAGGCCGCCCAGGTGCAGAGCCGGGTCAAGGCCCTGGACAAGATCGAGCGCATCGAGCTGCCCAAGCGCCGCAAGGTGGTGAAGTGGGACTTCCGCCTGCCCATGCGCAGCGGCGAGGACGTGGCCATGCTCGAAGGCGTCTGCAAGGGGTACGGAGCCAAGAAGATCTACAACGACTTCGACTTCCACGTGCGCCGGGGCGAGAGGTGGTGCGTCATGGGCAAGAACGGCGCCGGCAAGTCCACCCTCCTCAAGATGGTGGCCGGCGCCCTGGAGCCGGACGCCGGTTCGGTGCGCCTGGGCGCCAGCCTGCGCCTGGGCTACTTCGCCCAGCAGTCCCTGGACCTGCTGGACCCGGAGCTGACGGTCATCGAACAGCTCATGCAGGACTTCCCCATGGAGGGCCTCGGCGTCCTGCGCAACATCCTGGGCGCCTTCCAGTTCAGCGGCGACGACGTGGACAAGCGCATCCGGAACCTGTCCGGCGGGGAGAAGTCCCGGCTGGTCATGGCCCGCATGCTCTTCAACCCGCCCAATTTCCTGGTGCTGGACGAGCCCACCAACCACCTGGACCTGGCCACCAAGGAGATGCTCATCGAGGCCCTGAAGGACTTCGAGGGCACCATGCTCTTCGTGTCCCACGACCGCACCTTCCTGCGCGGCCTGGCGAACCGGGTGCTGGAACTCGGCGGCGAGGAGCACGCGGGACCCCTGAAGTACCCCGGCACCTACCAGGAGTACGTCGCAAGCACCGGCCGCGAGGCCCCCGGCGTGCACAGCTGATGACGGCCCGCGCGCTGACCCTGCCCGCCCCCTTCGTCACGGAGGGCGGGGCGGTGCTGGCGGGAGCGGAGGTGGCCTACGAGGATTACGGCAATCCCCTGGGCCCGGTGATCCTGCTGGGCCACGGCGGCCTCTCGTCCCAGCGGGCCACGGACTGGTGGGGCGGCCTCATCGGGCCCGGGAGGCCCTTCGACACGGACCGGTACCGCATCCTCAGCCCCAACGCCCTGGGCGGCATGTACGGCAGCTGCAGTCCCCTGTCCATCGACCCCGCCACCGGCCGGAACTACGGCCCCACCTTCCCGGCCATCACCCTGGTGGACCAGGTGCGCTTCCAGGCGGCCTTCCTGGACGCCCTGGGCGTCGGCCGGCTGGCCTGCGTCGCGGGCCCGTCCATGGGTTCCCTTCACGCCCTGACCTTCGCCGCAACCTACCCCCACCGGGTGGACCGGGCCGTGGCCGTGGCCACCGCCGCCCGCATGACCGCGTCGGGCATGGCCATGCACCACTTCATGATGAACACCTTCCGCGCCGATCCCGGCTTCAAGGAGGGCTGGTATCCCCCCGGCACCCCCCTGGCCGCCGCCCGCATCATCTGGCAGGTCATGAAGCTCTACTACACCAGCGAGCAGCTGTTCCGGGAAACCTGCACCCAGCCCCACGCCCCCGGCGCCCAGTCCCGCCGCTCCGCCCGGGCCCAGGCCTTCCTCACCGCCCGCCAGGAGGCCGGCAGCGCCCCCTACGACGCCAACTGCTTCATCGCGTCCCTGAACGCGATCAACAGCTACGATCTGGGGGAGGGATTCGCGTCCCTGGAGGAGGGCGTGAGGCGCATCCAGTGCCCGGTCCTGCTGGTGAGCGTGGACACCGACAACGAATTCCCCCCGCGTGAAGCCGGGGAACTGGCCGCGATCCTGAACGCCGCGCGGCCGGGGCAGGCCACGACAGCCCTCATCACGTCCATGTGGGGCCACCTGGGCTGCGTCCAGGAACCCGAACAGCTGGGATCCATCCTGGAAGCCTGGCTGCAGGAATAGCTTTTTGACCCTTTTTTTGGTTCTTCACGGATTTCCGGGGAAGGCCGCACGGATCTTGAGGAAGAAGTAGGCCTCATCCCGGTACCCATAGGCGATCCGCTTCAGGACCTTGATCTTGTTGTTGATCCCCTCCAGGATGCTGGTGTTCAGGTGCCACCGGCAGTGCGAGAGGATGTCCTCGATCCGCTTGGCCAGGTTTTTCGCAAAACGTACCAAAGGCGGCAGGCCGCTTGAGGTGGCCATGGCCAGCCAGTTCTCCCAGGCCTTCCGGGCCCAGCCCTCTCGCTTAAAGCCCCACAGGGCCTTAAGGGCGTCCTTCATGACGTAGGCCGTCATGAGGGCTTGGTTCGCCTCCAGGAGCGCGTTGAGCCTGGTCTTGCTCTCCCGGTTGGGCAGGTTCTCCCAGTTGCCCAGCAGGAGCCACTTGGCCCCCTTGATGAGTTCCCGGGCGGCCTTGTCGTCCCGGCACCGATTGGCCTCGTTGACCCGGATTCGGTCGAGCACCTGCTTTCCGAAATTGGCCAGGACATGGAACTGGTCCAGGACGATCTCGGCATTGGGGCAGTGTTGGCGGACTTCCGCTTCGAAAGTGGGGGACATGTCCATGGCCACCGCCGCGATCTTGCGGCACCGCCGCTTGCCGAGCCATTCGAAGAAGGGCCTGATATCCGCCTTGCCCCGGCCTTTGCCCACCCAAAGCACTTGGCGGGTTTCGGTATCGGCGAACACCGTGGCGTAGCTCTGCCCCTTATGGAGGGCGAACTCGTCCATCATGAGCAGCCGGACCTTGCCTGGTCTGGCTGGCTCCAGCGTGCGCTCCAGATAGGCCTTGTCGATGTCCTTCACTGTGCCCCAGTGGAGGCCATAATGCTCGGCAGCCCGCTTGATGGGCATGACCTTGCACATGCGGGCCACACTCTCGGCCATGCGGTTGGTGACCCGTGCATAGGGTTCCAGCCAGTCCAGGGCCTCCAGCTTGGGTCCGCAGGCAGGGCAGGCCACCCGGGCACGCCAGACCACCAACACGGTATCCGCGTCGAACACGGGCAGGTCCCGGATCTCTCGCTGGGACCAGTCGTGCACCGCTGAAACCTTGCGCTGGCAGCCGCTGCAGGTCCGAGGGTGGACACCGAAGCCGAGCAACTCGATCCAGACCTGGGCGCGGGTACCCTTCTCCCCCGGTTCGAACCTTTCCACGGTTCCGACGCGATGCCCTTTCCATCCGCCCAAACGGGCAATAAGCTCCTTGGTAGGCAGCAGCGGCCTCCTCTCATCCTGGTTTCTCGACAACTCCAAGATGCCTGAAGTCCACTGCTGCCGACCTGTTACCCGATGAATCCGGCAATCTCGATCGAAGGGCCTATCGCCGAGGCGCCGAGGAGCCGAGGATCGCCGAGGAATAAAAAGAAGATCTTTTCTCGGCGAACCTCGGCCCCTCGGCGCCTCGGCGATAAGCTTTTCGTTTCAACTTACCTGGATGACGGGCTCAGAACGGCCCCTATCGACCGGACCCGGCCTCCTCGTCAGCACCAAGCTAAAGTGAGTGTGGGTCGGCGCCACCCCTCAAATCCGTGAAGAACCCTTTTTTTGCCTCTGCTAAAGGATCTCCACGGACAGGATCTTCGTTCCCAGTTCCAGGCCGTCAAGGATCGGCAGGGCGGTGGCGGGATCCTCCACCTCGCCCACCCGGGTGTACCTCCCCGTCAGGTGCGGCGCGGCGTTGGTGGTGATGAAGAACTGGCTGCCGCCGGTGTCCTTGCCGCTCAGGGCCATGCCCACGCTGCCGGGGCCGTACCAGGCCAGGCTGTCCTCGCAGCGGACGGTGTAGCCGGGGCCGCCGTCCATGGTGTCCACGGGGCTGCCCATCTGCACCACGAAGTCCGGGACGACGCGCGGGACGAGGCGGTCATTGAAGAAGCCCCGCCGGGCCAGGAGCACGAGGTTGGCCACGTTGATGGGGGCGTTGACGGGGTCGAGGGCCAGGACGACGCGGCGGCCGCGCTCGAAGGTGATACGCATGCGCACGGGCTTGCCGGAGCGGGCCAGGCGCAGGGCCTCGTCGCGGATGAGGTCCTCCAGGAAGGGGGTCTTCGGGGCAGCGGGCCAGGGGGTGGAGGGGTCCACCTTGGCCAGGAGGGTGTAGGCGTCGAGGCGGGCCGTCCAGCAGGGGTGTTCCAGGAACCGCGCCAGCAGGGCACGGCGCTGGGGTTCGGGCAGTTTCCAGCGTTCCAGGGCGGGCAGCAGGGCCTGGACGGCATCGTACATGGGCACGGTCCAGAGGCGCTGGACCAGGGCCTCCAGGTTGCCGGGGGCCCGGGGCAGGTCCTCCAGGGCGGCGGCCAGGGCCAACGGATCGGTGGAGCTGAGCAGGACGGAATCGTAGCGGTCCGCATCCTGGGGCGCGTGCTTGCGCAGGGCCTGCAGGTACCAGCTGGACAGGGGGCCGCCGTAGTTGCGGAATGCGTTCCGTTTCAGTTCGGTCAGGGCGTCGGGCTCGAGGGCGGGCAGCTTCCCGAAGTATTCCAGGGCGGCCATGCGCACCTGGATGCGGTCGGAGCCGAGGGCCTTCAAGGCCAGGGCGCTGGCGGCGGGGTCGGGCGTGGCGGGGAGGCCCTCCAGGAGCCGCTGGGCGGGGCCGGGGCCGGACGTGGAGGCCAGGGCCCCGGTGAGGAGGTTGAGGTGCTCCTGGGCCCGTTTGTCCCAGGGCCCGCGATTCCAGGCGTCCAGGTAGGCGAGGTGGAAGGGGTCGTTCATGCGCGCCTCGCCCTTCTCCTTCCCGGCGAGCACCAGGCGGAGGTGGGCCGCGCCGCCCCGGACGGGGTCGGTCTTGCCGGCCTTGAACAGCGCCTCCATGAAGGCGATCACCGGGGGATGGACCACGGCGCCGTTGAGGATCGCCGTGGCCAGGGGCCCTTCCAGGTGGAGGTGGGCGGGCCAGGTGGCGGCGTCCGCGGCCGTGAGGCTCTCCAGGGCGCTGAGGGCCTTGGGGGACTTCAGGCGGTTGAGGAAGTGCAGGGCCGTGAAGCGGTCCTGGGGCGTGACGGCCTCCAGGGCCCTGGCTTCCCAGACGGGCGCGGTGGGGTTGGCGAGCCACGGGGGCAGCAGGGCGGGGGCGCCCGGGGCGCCGATGCGCTTCAGGGTCAGCTCCAGGCGGGCGCGGTCGGCGGGGGGCAGCGCAGCCATCACCTCGGGGGCGAGCACCGGGGGCTTCCGGTCCCACTCGGCCTTCACCGCGTCCACGGGCGTGAAGGTGGCCTGGATCGCCGGGGGCGCGGCCTGGCTGGAGAGGGTGGCCACCAGGGTGAGGAAGGAGCTGCGGGCGTGCGGGAAAGGCATGAATTGATCCTTGGAGTAGGACTTATCTTACGCGAGGATGAAGGCCGGAGGCTGACTTGAACGACGTTGCGCCCATGGGGGCCCACTGGGTGCGTTTCCCGCGCTTCTTCGGGGACGCGATGATGATCCACGGCGCCATCGCCCGGCTGCGGGCGGCGGGCCTGCCGCTGGTGGCCTGGGGCCCCGGCTGGATCGTCGATCTCTTCGCCGGGAGTCCCGACTACGTCGCGGCCGTGCCGGATCCAGAGCGCAAGTACAGTCCCCTGAAGGCCGCGCAGCTCCTGCGTGCCCACCGTCCGGCTTCGCTCATCAACTTCCCCAAGAGCAGCCGCCCCGCGGTGGCGGGCCTGCTGGCCCGCGTCCCCCTGCGCCTGGGCTGCGGGGACCGGGGCGCCTCCCTCTTCTACACGCATAGCATCGCCTTCTACAAGCAGGACACGCCCTTCGTGGAACGCTACCAGGCCGTGGTGGCCCAGGCCTTCCCCCAGCTCCCCGAACCGGCGTCCTTCCTGCCCTTCCGGCCCCGGGCCGAAGCCCTGGCCGAGGCGGCCGAGCGCAAGGCGTCCCTGGGGCTGGAGGCTTACGTGGTGCTGGCCCCGGGCGCCAACTGCGCCTGCAAGCGCCTGTCGGTGGATTCCTTCGCGGCCCTGGGAACCCGGCTGGTGGCTGCGGGGATCACGCCGGTGATCCTGGGCGCGGGCCCGGTGGACCTGGCGCTGGCCGGGCAGATCGTCGAGCGGGTCCCCGGGTCGGTGGACCTCACGAACCAGGGCGGGCTCGCCCTCTCCGCCGCGTGGATCGCGGGGGCCAAGGCCCTGGTGGGCATGGACTCGGGCCTCGCCCACATCGCCGCGGGCTGCGGGACTCCGACGCTCGCCATCTTCGGACCCACGCGCCCCCGCCACTCCGCGCCCTGGGGCCCCCGGGTGCGCACCGCGCGCAAGGAGGGCCTCCCCTGCCTGGAATGCATGGGCGTCATCTGCACGGTGGAAGGGAATCCCTGCATGACGGCCCTGGCCGACGACTACCTCTGGGACGAGCTGCAGGCCGTTTTGCCTTGAATCCTCGCGGGTTTTGGAGCATCCTTCCGGGGAAAAGCATGCTCGAGGGGTGCCGATGTCGCAGCGCGAGGTGTTCCTGGCAGCCCAGCGAACCATCGCGTTGGTGCTTGCGGGAGGCCGCGGCAAGCGGCTCCTGGACCTGACCCGCAGCCTCTCCAAGCCGGCCCTGGCCTTCGGCGGGAAGTACCGCATCATCGACTTCACCATGAGCAACTGCGTGAACTCCAACATCCGCAAGATCCTGGTGGTCACCCAGTACAACTCCCACAGCCTCCTGGAGCACCTGCAGTTCGGCTGGACCTTCCTGAACGGCAAGTTCAACGAGTTCATCCACGTGCTGCCCGCGCAGCAGAGCCTGGAGAGCGACGCCTGGTACAGCGGCACCGCCGACGCGGTGCACCAGAACGTCGAGACCCTTGCCGCCCGCCGGCCCGAGAACGTCCTGGTGCTGGCGGGCGACCACATCTACAAGATGGACTACCGCCGGTTCCTGGAGGACCACCTGGAGAAGGACGCGGACCTGACCATCGCCTGCCTGGAGGTGCCGCTGGCGGACGCCCGGGAGTTCGGGGTCGCCCAGGCGGACGCCACCGGCCGCATCGTGTCCTGGGTGGAGAAGCCCCTGGAGCCCACGCCCGTGCCGGGCCGGCCGGACCTCGCTTTCGCCAGCATGGGGATCTACCTGTTCAAGGCCGACTTCCTATACGAGCAGCTGGCCCGGGATGCGGCAGATCCGGCCTCCTCCCACGACTTCGGCAAGGACGTCATCCCCTACCTGGTGCCCCGGGCGCGGGTGTTCGCCCACCGCTTCGAACGCAGCCACATCCGCAACATGGACAAGCCGCCCTACTGGCGGGACGTGGGCACGGTGGACGCCTATTGGGAGGCCAACATGGACCTCACCAACGTGGATCCCGAGCTGAACCTCTACGACTACGACTGGCCCATCTTCACCCACCAGGAACAGCTTCCGGCGGCCAAGTTCGTGCACAGCGGCCCCCACCGCAACGGCGTGGCCATCAGCAGCCTCGTGTCGGCGGGGTGCATCATCTCCGGAGCCACGGTGCACCGTTCCCTGCTCTCCAGCAAGGTGCGGGTCCATTCCCACGCCTACCTCCACGAGGCGGTGGTGCTCCCCGGGGCCGACATCGGCGAGCACGCCCGGCTGCACCGGGTCGTGGTGGACCGGGACTGCCGGGTTCCCGAGGGGCTGGTGGCGGGGGAGGACCCGGCGGCGGACGCTGCTCGCTTCCATCGCACGCCGGGAGGTGTAACCCTGATATCCCAGCGGATGTTGGACAACCTGCAGGACGGCCGATGAAGATTCTCCACGCAGCCACGGAACTGTTCCCCTACGTGAAGGTGGGAGGCCTCGGCGACGTCATGGCCGCCCTCCCGGGCGCCCAGCGGGCCCTGGGTGCCGACGCCCGCCTGCTGCTTCCGGGGTTCGGGGCCTTCCTGAACCAGATCCGGGACCTGGAACCCGCGGGCGGCTTCCCGGACCTCATGGGGCAGGGGGAGGCGCGCCTGCTGCGGGGCACCACCGCCGACGGCGTGCCCGTTTACCTGCTGGACCATCCGGGCCTCTACGACCGCGCGGGCGGACCCTACGCGGAGTACGGCGACAGCCACCTGCGCTTCGCCGCCTTCGCCTGGGCGGCCTCCCAGCTGGGCCGGAACGGCGACTGGGCCGGCTGGCGCCCCGACATCCTCCAGGCCCACGACTGGCAGACCGCCCTCATCCCCGCCTACTACGCCCAGGACCCGGGCCGCGTCCCCCTCACCGTCATGACCATCCACAACCTGTCCTACCAGGGGATCTATCCCGCCGCCCTCCTGCCCGAGCTGTGGCTGGGGCCCAGCATCTTCCACCCCGAAGGGGCCGAATTCTACGGCAAGCTCAACTTCCTGAAGGCGGGCCTGGCCTTCGCGGACCGCATCACCACCGTCAGCCCCACCTACGCCAAGGAGATCCAGCAGCCCGAGGCGGGCAGCGGCCTGGACGGCCTCCTCGCCAACCGGAGGCGGGACCTCGCCGGCATCCTCAACGGCGTGGACAACGCCATCTGGAACCCCGCCACCAGCCCCCACCTGGAGCACCACTTCGACGCCCGCCACCTCTCCGGCAAGAAGCTCAACAAGAACCTCCTGCAGCAGGAGACAGGCCTGGACGAGTCCCCCGGCGACCCGCTCTTCGGCGTGGTGAGCCGCCTGGCCGAGCAGAAGGGCCTGGACCTGGTGCTGGAGAACGTGGCCTACCTGCTCCAGCTCAACGCCCAGCTGGTCATCCTGGGCACCGGCGACCCCGTCCTGGAGCAGGGTTTCGCGGCCGCCGCCAAGGCCCACCCCGGCCGCGTGGCGTGCGTGCTCAGCTACGACGAGGGCATGGCCCACCGCATCCTGGCCGGAAGCGACGTGATGCTCGTGCCCAGCCGCCAGGAACCCTGCGGCCTCACCCAGCTCTACGCCTTGCGCTACGGCACGCTCCCCCTGGTGCGCCGCGCCGGGGGCCTGGCGGACACCGTGGTGGACACCAACGCCCAGTCCCTGGTGGATTCCACCGCCACGGGGTTCGTGTTCAAGGAGGCAAGCAGCTGGATCCTAGGGGAGACGATCGGCAGGGCCTGCAGGCTGTACCGGGAGGATCCCCGCACGTGGGCCAGGATCCAGAAGCACGCCATGGCGCAGAATTTCAGCTGGAAGGCGTGCGCTAAGGATTATCTGGAGCTGTATGAAGGGATGAGGCGGAAGGCGAGGGGGGAATAGGATTTCCTCATCCCGTGTGGAACCGCCTCGGGCCCCCAATGCCCTTTATTTCGGCGGTCAGCTGCTCGTCCTCCTAGCTCACTTTTCCCAGCGGGCGAACCACCCGCTGGGGGCGGGTTTGTGCCAAATCATAGGCCGCCTGAAGATTCAGCCAAAATTCAGGGGTAGTGCTCAATGCCTTGCTGAGAAGCCATGCCGTATCCGGCGTAACCCCGCGCTTTCCACGAACGAGTTCATTCACCCGCTGGGTGGGTACACCAATTGGGCTGCAAGATGAACCTGGGTAATATCCAGTCAAGCCGCATCCCTGCTTGTTCTGGTAAACGGTGAGGTTTGCCCTTTCCCCAGGACCCGGAACCGGCGGTGGTCGGAGACGCGTTGTCCTTCGTGGGCCAGGTCGCTCACCTCGAATCGTTCCGAAGCGGTGTCGTAGCTGGGCGCCACGCAGCAGAGGCGGTCGTGCCGGGACCAGCCGTGTTGTGGTAGTTCGGGGAGAACCTCAGGAAGCCGGCTGCAGCGGCCGCGCGAAGACCCCGAAGTTGTTCCCGTTGGACCGCTGCTGGGGCTCCCCGCCGGCGTTGCTGCTGGAGCCCATGGCCACGCCGCTGGGGTGGTTCACCAGCCTGGGATGGCCGTCCACGTCCCGCACCAGCGCGGTGGAGCCGCCGCCGTCCAGGTTCAGGCCGTCGGTGGCGCCGAAGCGGACCAGCCAGTCCACCACCTCCTCCATGGTGGCGCCGACGCTGTAGCCTTCCTGGCGGCCGTCGATGACCAGGAGGATCAGGTGGCGGCCGTCGCGGGTGAGGCCCACGGCGGTGCGGGGGTGGGTGGCCTTGTTGAACTTGGTTTCGGAGATCGTGCGGACGCCGTTCGCCAGCACCACCTCGGACCCCGCCACGGCGGTCCAGAGGCCGCCGGGGGTGAAGCCGGGGCCGGTCTTCAGGATGGCGGCGAAGTTGTCCCGGGTGGCCACGAGGGCGGAGGCGCCGATGCCCTTGGGCACGGCGGGGGAGACCACCTCCCCGCGGGCCATGGCCAGGCCCAGGAGGTCCTTGTCGCCGGGGGTGCAGCAGGGGTCGTAGAAGTTGGCGTTGATGGCCACCTGGAGGCGGTGGTGGGCCAGGAATTCGCTCGTGGTCTCGCTTATGGTCTCGATGGGTCCGGCGTGGGGGGTCGTGAAGAGCTCGATGCCGGGTGCCCGCAGGTCCACCCGCACGGCGAAGACCTTCTGGCGGCGGGGTTCGGGGGCGTCGCCGGTGGCGATCTCCACGCCCTGGTAGGCGGGGACCCAGGGGCCCGCCTTGAGCTGGGCCCGCAGGGGGGCGATGGCGACGAGACAGGCAACGGCCCAGAGGGCCCCGCGGATTCTCATGGGGGGTCTCCCGGTCAGAACGTGAGGCTCAATCCTACGGTCAGGGTCGAGACGGTCAGCTTGTCGAAGGCCACCTGGGCGGGGGTGGTGTAGCCCAGGGCCTTCAGGTCCAGCTTGCGGGTCTGGGCCTTCATGGTGGTCGACTGGTAGCGGGCCTCCAGGGCCACGGAACGGGTGATCTGGAAGCCGAGGCCGGCGCAGTAGTAGGGGACGAAGTTGTTGGCGTCGTAGTTGCTCTTGACCGGGCCGGCGGCGGCGCTGGTCAGGTCGAAGGTGCCGGTGCGGTTGGCCGAAACGTAGGCGACGCCCAGGCCGGCCAGCACGTAGAGCCGCGCGGGAAGGCTGCGGACGTATTCGGCCCCGTAGGTGAAGGCGTAGGTCTCGTTGGTGGTGTTGGCGGGGTAGGTGGCCTGGGCCCAGCCGGGCACCGTGAGCGTCTCGGGGGTGGTGCTGCTGCCCTTGAAGGTGAAGTACCCGAAGCGCATGCGCACCGAGTCCTGGCCGCCCAGGTTGTAGGTGTCGGTGACGTCCAGGGCGGCGCCGACGCTGGAGCCCACCCACTGCTTGGCGCCCCCGGAGGGCTGGGCCATGCCGATCTGCGCGCCCCAGGTGCCGCTTTCGGCGTGGAGGGCGCCGCAGGCCAGGAGGGCCGCGGCGGTGCTGACGATGGCGCGCAGGGAGGTGCCCATGAACGGATTCCTTTTGGCTGTATGGCGAAGGCCCATGGATGCAGTGTAAGGCATCCCGCCCCGGGAAGCCACGCCGCCGCCCGCCCCAGGGGGGGCGGGGACGGATGGTGAATTCAAGTTCAGGGGGTGGGCATCTGGCAGGAGGAGGCCACGGCGGCGGGCAGGTAGCAGTTCCGCACGTAGTCCATGACCATGCGGTCGGCGTTGAAGCGCCAGGCCAGGGTGCGCATGGAGCGCTGGATGGCGTGGATCCACTGGCGGGGAACACCGTTGGCGTCCTGCCGGTAGTACATGGGCACCACCTTCTCCTCCAGGAGCCGGAAGAGGGCGTCGGCGTCGCGCCGGTCCTGCACCTCGGTGGACTCGTGGATCTCGCCGTTCCCGATGGCGAAGCCGTTCTCGCCGTCGTAGGCCTCGGCCCACCACCCGTCCAGCACGGAGATGTGGAGGCCGCCGTTCATGACCACCTTCATGCCGCTGGTGCCGCAGGCCTCCAGGGGCCGCCGGGGGTTGTTGAGCCAGGCGTCCACGCCCTGGTAGAGGTTGCGTCCGATGTGGATGTTGTAGTTTTCCACGAACAGGATGCGGTTGCGGAAGCGCGGGTCGGCGGTGAGCTGGCCCACCTTCTGGATGAGGGCCTTGCCGGGGCCGTCGGCGGGGTGGGCCCGGCCGGCGAAGATGAGGTTCACGGGGCGCTGGGGGTTGTTCACCAGGGCGTCGAGGCGGTCCAGGTCCGTGAAGAGCAGGTCGGGGCGCTTGTAGGGCACGAAGCGGCGGGCGAAGCCGATGGTGAGGGCGTCGGGCTCCAGCGGGGCGGGCTCGAGGGGCGGAAGGCCCTGGCGGGCGCGCATGGCGGTCTGGCGCTCGCGCACGAGCTTGAGCATGCGGCCCTTGAGGACCTTCTTGATCTCCCAGATCTCGGCGGGGTCGATGGCGGCGATCTTGGTCCACAGGTCGGGGCGCACGATGCCTTCCATCCAGTTGACGCCCAGGTGGGTGGTCATGAGGGTGTTGAGCTCGGAGGAGAGCCAGCTGGGCACGTGCACGCCGTTGGTGATGTGCCCGATGGGCACGTCGTGCTCGCTGCGGGTGGGCCAGAGGTGCTGCCACATGGAACGGGCCACCTTGCCGTGCAGGGCCGAGACGCCGTTGGCGCGCCGGCAGTGCTTCAGGGCGAGGACGGTGGGGAGGAAGGGGGACCCCAGGTCGCCGGGGTTGGTGCGGCCCAGGCCCAGCACGTCGTGCAGGGGGAGCCGGAGGCCCTCGGCCAGGGCGCGCAGGTGCTCCTCGGCGAGGTCGGCGGGGAACTTGTCGTGGCCGGCCTCGACCGGGGTGTGGGTGGTGAACACCGTGCCCGACGCCGCCTCGGCGATGGCGGCCCAGGGCTCCATGTCGTCCTGCTGGATCCGGTGGCGGGCCCATTCCAGGATGGCGAAGGCCGAGTGGCCCTCGTTGAGGTGGATGACGCTGGGCGTGATGCCGAGAGCCCGCAGGGCCCGCGACCCGCCCACGCCCAGGAGGAGCTCCTGCTGGATGCGCATGCGGTTGTCGCCGCCGTAGAGGTTGGCGGCCAGGGCCTTGTCCTCCTCGCTGTTGGCGTCGTCCCGGGTGTCGAGCAGGATGAGGCGGATGCGCCCCACGTGGCATTCGAGGACCTTGGCCCACACCAGGCGCCCGGGGAGTTCCACGCTCACGCGGGCGGGCTTGCCGTCGGCGCCGATGGCCGGGTACACGGGCAGGTCCTCGAGTTCGAAGGGCTCACTGACGTCCTGCTGCCAGAAGGTTCCGTCCAGCATCTGGGTGGTGTAGCCGCGGTGGTACATGAGGCCCACGCCCACCAGGGGCACGCCCAGGTTGCTGGCGCCCTTGAGGTGGTCGCCGGCGAGGATGCCCAGGCCGCCGGAGTAGATGGGCAGGGACTCGTGGATGCCGAACTCGGCGCAGAAGTAGGCCACGGGGCGGGACTGGAGGCTGCCGGCGTGGATCATGCCCCAGGTGGTCAGGGGGTTCAGGTACTCGTTGAGCTGGCGCAGGGCGCGGTCCGTGCGGGTGGCGATGTCCACCTGGTCGGCGCGCTTCTCGAGCAGCTCGGGGGTGATCTCCTTGATCACCCGCACCGGGTTGCGGTGGGCCTTGTGGTAGATGTCCAGGTCCAGGTCCCGGAAGATGGCGCGCACTTCCGGGCGCCAGGTCCACCAGAGGTTGCGGGTCAGCTTCTGGAGCTTCTGTTGGAGCGTATCCATGTATTCAAGCCTTTCTGGGGGGGGCGGGTTGAGGAAATGACCATCTTAGCCGAGTCTGAGCACGACCACCCCCAGGGGGGGCAGGGTGAGCTCCACGGACTGCGGGAAGCCGTGCGCTGCCAGGGGTTTCGTCTCAACGGCGCCGCCGTTGCCGAAGTTCTGGCCCCCGTATAAAGAGGCATCGGAGTTGAGGACCTCCAGGTACCTGCCGGGGGCGGGGACCCCCACGCGGTAGCCGGTGTGGGGCATGGCCGTGAAGTTCAGGACGGCCACGGCGAAGGAGCCGTCGTTGGCCTTGCGGATGAGGGCGAGGGTGCTGTTCCTGCGGTCCTCGCAGTCGATCCACTGGAAGCCGTCCGGTGCGCAGTCCCGGTCGAAGAGGGCCGGCAGGCCCCGGTACAGGGTGTTGAGGTCGCGCACCAGGCGCCGGACGCCCTGGTGCTCCTGGAATTCCAGCAGGCCCCAGTCCAGGGCCTTGTTGTGGTCCCACTCGTGGTCCTGCCCGAACTCGCAGCCCATGAAAAGGAGCTTCTTGCCGGGGTGCAGGAACTGGTAGGCGAAGAGCAGGCGCAGGTTGGCGAACTGCTCCCACCGGGTGCCGGGCATGCGCCACAGCAGGGACTTCTTGCCGTGCACCACCTCGTCGTGGGAAAGCGGCAGCATGAAGTTCTCGGTGTCGTTGTAGAGCATGCTGAAGGTGATCTCGCCGTGGTGGTGCTTGCGGTGCAGCATGTTCCGGCCGAAGTAGGCCAGCGTGTCGTGCATCCAGCCCATGTTCCACTTGAACCCGAACCCCAGGCCCCCCACGCTGGTGGGCCGCGAGACCATGGGCCAGGCGGTGGATTCCTCGGCCACGGTGCAGGTGTCGGGGAAGTGGGAGTAGACCACCTCGTTCAGCCTGCGCAGGAAGGCCACGGCCTCCAGGTTCTCCCGGCCGCCGTAGCGGTTGGGCAGCCACTGGCCCTGGGCCCGGCTGTAGTCCAGGTAGAGCATGGACGCCACCGCGTCCACCCGCAGCCCGTCGATGTGGAAGCGGTCCAGCCAGAACAGCGCGTTGGCGATGAGGAAGTTCTGCACCTCGGTGCGCCCGTAGTTGTAGATGAGGGTGCCCCAGTCCATGTGCCGGCCCTTGCGGGGGTCGGCGTGCTCGTAGAGGTGGGTGCCGTCGAACTCGCCCAGGCCATGGGCGTCCCCGGGGAAGTGCGCCGGGACCCAGTCCAGCAGCACGCCCAGGCCCTCCTGGTGGCAGCGGTCCACGAACTCCTGGAAGTCCTGGGGCGAGCCGTAGCGGCAGGTGGGGGCGAACATGCCCAGGGGCTGGTAGCCCCAGGACGCGTAGAAGGGGTGCTCGCTCACGGGGAGCATCTGGATGTGGGTGAAGCCCATCTCCTTGGCGTAGGGGATGAGGGTGTCGGCCAGCTCCCGGTAGCCCATGAAGCCGCCGTCGTCCCGGCGGCGCCAGGAGCCCAGGTGCACCTCGTAGATGCTCATGGGGGCGTCGAAGCGGTTGCGCTTCCAGCGCTCGGCCATGAAGGCGCCGTCCTGCCACGTGTGGCCGCGGGGATCGTGCACCACCGAGGCGGTGCCGGGGGCGTGCTCGCACTGGAAGGCGAAGGGGTCGGCCTTCAGGGGCAGGACCTTGCCGGCCGCGCTCTTGATCTCGAACTTGTAGAGGTCGCCGGGGGCCATGCGGGGGATGAACAGCTCCCAGACGCCGGAGCTCGCGAAGGGGCGCATGATGTGCCGGCGCCCGTCCCAGTTGTTGAAGGTGCCCACCACGCTCACGCGCCGGGCGTTGGGGGCCCACACGGCGAAGTCCACGCCGGGCACGCCGTCGCGCTCCGAGGGGTGGGCGCCCAGCTTCTCGTAGAGGCGCAGGTGGGTGCCTTCGGCCATGAGGTAGACGTCCAGGTCGCCCAGGGCGGCGCTGAACCGGTAGGGGTCGTCCATCTCCAGGGGCTCCGGCCCCCACCCGTGGACCCGGAAGTGGTAGGGGAACCACTTGCGCAGCCGCGGCAGCACGGTCTCGAAGATGCCCTCGGGGTGCGTCATGCGCAGCTCGGCCACCACCTCCCCGGCGGGTTCCTTCACCAGCTCGACTTTCGTCGCCCGGGGCGCGAAGACCCGCGCCTCCAGCCCCGAGCCGGGCAGGGGGTGGAGCCCGAAGACGTAGGCGGGGTTGGAGCAGTCCCCGTTCAGGAAGGCTTGCGCGTCAAAACCTTGATCAGCCATTCGGTTTCCTCGGGGGGTGTCCGTCCAGTGTAAGCCAAACCCGCAACGCTTCGGTGACGCTCCAGGCCTGGGCGTCGCAACCCCTCTGGGCATGGGGGGCGTCGCCGTCCAGGATCTCCGGGAGCTGGCCCAGGCAGCCCGAGGCCAGCAGTCCGTCCAGGGAGCCCAGGATGGCCCGGGCCGCCTCCACGGCCTGGGGCTGGAAGCCGTAGGCCGCGGCCAGGGCCTCGCAGAAGGTGGGCAGGAGCCACACCCAGGCGGTGCCGTTGTGGTAGGCGGGCTTGCGCCGCGTGTCCTCGTCCCCCTCGTAGCGGCCCCAGTAGGGGTGCATGGGGTCGTTCAGGAGGCCCGAGGGGCCCAGGATGGGCAGGGGGGAGAGCACCGGCAGCGGCGCCAGGGTGCGCATGCCGCCGGGCACGAGGAGGTGCCGGGCGCAGGCCGCCACGGCCCGCTGGGCCCTTGCGCCCTCCACGAGGCCCAGGCTCACCAGGAAGAGCTGGTTGGGCCGCAGGTGGCCGTCGCCCCGGGCGAGGGCGGCGGGAACGCCGTCCCGGGCCTCCAGGTGGTCGTGGAACCAGCCCAGCTCCTCGTCCCAGAAGAGGTCCAGCGAGGCCCGGGCCCTCGCCTCCAGCCCGGCCCAGCCGGGGCCCAGCCGGCGCAGGAGCCGGATCCACAGGGCCTGGATCTCCACCGGGTAGCCCTGGCGGGGGGTGCCGGCGGGGTAGTTGGTGTCCATCCAGGTGAAGTGGGAGGGGCTCCACACCAGGCCCGAGTCCGCGTCCACCTTGATGCCGTTGGGCGTGCCGTCGCGGTAGCCCCGGGCGATGGCCTCCAGCACGGGCAGGAGGTCCTCGGCTCCGGCCTCCTCGGCGGCCAGGGCGAACCACAGCGGCGCGTCCGAGGTGTCGCGGTCGGCGGTGGAGTCCGCCGAGAGGGCGTTGGGCAGCGTGCCCCGGTCCTCGAAGGCGGCGAAGGTGCGCAGGATCCCGCGCACCTCGTCGACCATGCCGCCGGCGAGGAGGCCCCGGGCGGCGATGAAGGTGTCCCGGCCCCAGTCCAGGAACCAGGGATAGCCGGCGATGACGGTGAGGCCTTCGCCCCGGCGGGCCAGGAAGGCCCGGGAGGCCAGCCACAGCTGGAGGCCGAAGCTGTCCTTGGGCAGGGCGGAGCGGCCCAGGGCCTCGGCGCGCAGCTGGGTGAACCGGTGCAGCTCGGCCGGGGCCGGTTCGGTCGGGTCCGCGCAGAGGGCGAGGGTCACCGCCCCGGGGCGGTCCAGGGGCAGCTCGAACCAGCCCGGGCTCCAGGCGTCGCCCTGGGCGGTCATGCCCCGGGAGGCCTCCACGGGGTGGGGGATCCCCAGGCACCACTCGGGATCCGCGTGCCAGCGGCCGCGGTCGGTCCAGGCCGCGAGGCGCCGGTCCGGGCCGGGCTCGAAGAGGAACCCCATGCCCCCCTCCCGGTCCCTGGTGCTCGTGCGGAAGTAGTGGTCGGCGCCTTCGTTGGCGGTGGTCTCGGAGTGGTAGCCGCGGTCCTCCAGGTCCAGGCGCACGGTGAGCACCACGGAGGGGCCCTCGGGCAGGTCGGTCCCGATGGGCGGGGGCCCGTCGGGGCGGCGGAACCTCGCCACCACGGTGTTGCGGTCCGGCAGCAGGTCGATGGTCAGCTCCACCTGCACCACGCGGCCGTCGCCCGCGGGTGCCGCGAAGACCCAGCGCGCCGGGGGCCCGGCCGTGAAGTGCACCAGGTTCCCGCTGTCCAGGGGCGTCAGGAAGCCGTCGGCGTTCACCCAGGCCCGCAGGCGCTTGGCCAGGACGTGGCGGTCGCAGGGGACGGCGGGGTGGAGGTTGGCGCCCAGGAGGCAGTCGTACTTGGAGGCCACCGTGCCCAGGTCGGCCCGCAGGCGGGCCATGCCGCCCCGGCCGTTGGTGAGCAGGCAGGAGCCCTCCTTGGCGTGGCGCGGGAAGGTGGGGTCCGGGGACAGGAGGCGCACCTTGCCGGCAGGCGGGGTGCGGGCCTCCTTGAACCGCTCCAGCTGGATCTCGGCCTCCAGGGGGCGCGGAGCCCGGGCCAGGAGGGACGGGGGGACCGCCGCCACGTGCCCGGCGTCCGAGGGGATGCTGCGCAGGTGGATGGGCCCCAGGCCCGGGACCCGCAGGGACACGGCGAAGGGGGCGGCGTCCTCCACCAGGAGCCAGTGCTCCGGGGGCAGGGGCGTCACCCGGCCCAGGTCCTGCAGTCCCCAGCGGATGACCCGCGGGTAGCCGTTCCGGGCGGCGCGGATGGCGGCGGGGAGATCGGCCCGGACCGCAGCGGGGTCGAGGTAGGCCAGGGAGGCCAGGAAGGCGGCGGGGTCGGAGCCGGCCAGGGCGGCCACCTCCTGCCAGGCGGAGGGTCCCAGGGTCTCGGCGGGCAGGACCGTGGCCAGGGCCTGGTAGGCCCAGGCGGCCTGGGCGCGCCGCGCCCGGTACTCGGGGCCCGCCAGGCCCCGGGGGGTGCTCGCGGCAGCCAGGCAGTGGGCGGCCCAGGGCCGCAGGACGAAGGTCACCGAGCCGCCCGGGTTCTGGCGGAGGCGGGGGAAGGCCTGGCCCAGGAGGTCCAGGGAGGGGCGTTCCAGCTCCTCCCAGGCGGGGGCGGTGAGCAGCCACTCCTGGGGCTCCATGGTGAGGTTCACGAGCACCAGCACCTGGTCCCGGCCGTCCCAGGACGCGCGGCGCAGGGCCAGCACCGGGGATTCCCCGGAGCTCAGGCGCTCCAGGCGCGCCCCGTCGAAAAAGCAGGGGTGGGAGCCCAGCAGGTGGTTGAGGGCCGCCAGTTCCTCCACGAGGTTCTCGGCCGCGCCCCAGGCCATGCCCCGGGACTGGTGCACCTCGATCTTCTCGGTGGCCAGCCACTCCACGCCGCCGGTGAAGCCGAAGGTGCCGCACAGGCTGGTGAGGGCGCACAGGCGGTTCCGGTGCAGGGACCAGTCGGCGCCGCGCTTGGCGAGGCGGTCGTTGTCGTGCGTCTCGCTGTAGTGCACCAGGGGGCCGATGCGGCCGCCCTGGTGCGCGGCGTGGTCCAGGTAGGCCGCCACGTCGCGGGGGGAGTAGTTCTGGAAGAGCTCCGAGTACGCCCACTGCATGCCGCCCTCGGTGAGCAGGGTCTCCGTGAGCTCCCACGCGCCGCCCAGGCCCTCCAGGAGAAACACCGCGTCGGGGAATTCCTGGCGCACCCGGGCCACGATGTACTGCCAGGCCGGGAGCGGCACCATGTAGCCGGCGTCGCAGCGGAAGCCGTCCACGCCGCGCCGGCACCAGGTGAGCAGCGATTCCGCCACCACTTCCCAGAGGTGGGGCTCGCGGTTGTCCAGCTCCACCAGGTCGCCCCAGGTGGTGCCCCAGGCGCCGGGGCTGTGGAAGGTGCCGTCGGGGTTCCGGTGGAACCACTGGGGCCGGCCCTCCATGAGCCGGGAGCCCCAGCCGGTGTGGTTGACCACGATGTCCAGGAAGACCAGGCCCGAGCGCAGGTGCACCGCGTGGGCCAGCTCCTGGAACTGCTCGACGCCCGTGGTGCGCTCGTCGAACTCCACCAGGGCGGGGTCGATGGCGGTGAGGTCCTGCTGGGCGTAGGGGCTGCCGAAGCGCCCGAAGCGCGCGAAGGTCGTGGGGGTGGGGCCCAGGGGCAGCAGGTGGAGGATGCGGCAGCCCAGGGTCCCGAGGATGTGGGGCACGCAGGCGGTGAGCTCGCGCAGCTTGCCCGAGGGGGGGATCACGGTGAAGCCGCGCTGGTCCAGGCTGTTGAGCTGCTCGTCCAGCACGGGCTCCCGGGTGCTGCGGCCGGTGCGGGAAGGCCCGAACATGCGGGGGAAGGCGCAGTAGATGGTGTTGCCGGTGCGCAGGTGGTCGGGGTGGACGGAGATGCCCACGTCGGCGCCGTCGGGCCAGTGCTGGGTGCCGGCCTCGTCCAGGCGGTAGGCCTTGGCCCGGAAGTAGCCCACCTCGGTCAGGGGCAGGTCCAGCTCCCAGAGGCCGTCCCGCTGGGTCAGGGGGATGTCCCGCCAGGAGGCGCCGGCGAAGGTGCGGGTGCCGCTGGTGACGGCCCCGGAGAGGGCGATGACCTCCTGCCGGGCCTGGGCGCCCCGGGTGAGGTTGGTGCGCAGGAAGGCCGGGCCCTGTCCCTCGAGCGTGAAGCGCACGCGGTCCCCCACATACCGAACGATGCGGCTGCCGGGTGCGGGGGTCATGGCTGGCTGGGACAAGGGCACCTCGGGAAAGGGGCTACGGTTTCATTTCGGCCGCCGGGAGGCGGAAGGTGAATATGGCGCCCCGGCCCGGTTCGCTTTGCACGTCCACCTCGCCGCCCATGAGCACGGCCAGGTGCTTGACGATGGAGAGGCCCAGGCCGGTGCCCGGCACGCCCCGGGTGGCCGGGGCCCGGAAGAAGCGCTCGAAGATCCGGGGCAGGTCCTGCGAGCCGATGCCCGGGCCCTGGTCGGCCACGGAAAAGGCCAGGGCGTCGCCTTCCAGGCGCGCCGCGACCCGCACCTCGGATTCCGGGGGCCCGAACTTCACGGCGTTGGACACCAGGTTCTCCAGGAGCTGGCCCAGGCGCATGGGGTCGGCCCGGAAGGCGTGGCCCGTGGCGCCGGGTTCCACGTCGGACAGGATGCGCACGTTCCGGACCCGGGCCAGGGGCTGGACGCTCTCCAGGAATTCGGTCATGAAGGGCCCCACCGTCAGGGGCCTGGCATCCAGGCGCAGGGCGCCGGTCTCGATGCGGCTCAGCTCCGAGATGTCGTCCAGGAGCATGACCATGCGGTCCAGGCTGCGCAAAATGATCTTCAGGCTGGTGTCGCCCTCGGGGAGGACGAGGGCCCCGTCCTGGAGGTTCTCCACCGCCACCCGGATGCCCGTCACCGGCGTCTTCAGCTCGTGGCTGGCGTTGGAGATGAACTTCTGGCGGGTGGTCTCCAGGGCCTCGAAGTGGGTGATGTCGTCCAGGGTGACCAGCACCCAGGTCCCCTCCCCCGCGGGGGCGGGGAAGGGCACGGCCCGCAGGCGGATGGTCCTGGGGTTGCGCTTGAGGGTCCACTCCCGGAAGGCGCCCCCGTAGGCGTCCTGGAGGTTGCGCAGGCTCTCGGGCTCCCGGAAGGCCGACACCAGCGACTCGCCCTCCCCCAGGTGGCTGGAGGCGCCCAGGATGGTCCGGGCCTTGGGGTTGAAGAGCCGGATCTGGCGGTCCAGGCCCAGGAGCACGATCCCCGTGCGCAGGTTGGCGAGAATCTGGCGGCGCACCTGGTCCTCGGCCTCGACCTCGTTGGCCAGCCGGTGGTTCTCCGCCTCCAGGGCCGACCAGGCCCGGGGCAGGGCGCGGAACAGCTCCTCGCCCTTCTCCGGCAGGGGGATGGCCGCGAGGAGCCGGGCCATGGTCTCCCGGTGCCGCTTCATGGACAGGTGGAGGGAAGCCCCGCCCCCCGCCGCCGCCAGGAACCCGGCGACCCTCAGCACCGGCTCGATGTCGCTGGCCATGAGCGCGCCGCCCGCCAGGGCCAGGGCCCAGGGCAGGAGGGGCGTGGTCATCCGCTGCGACAGGTCCGGATGAGCGTTGGGCATGGTCTGGGGCTCCTTGGGTCCATTGTCCCGGCTATTCCCTGGGACTGATAGGGTTCTCCGGAAATTCCCGGCTATATGTTGAATTGATTGTTTTTTGGAACCTCCAGGACCTCCGCGCCATCCAGGAGTAGGATGGGCGAAAGCCCCCAGAGACCCATGGACGCCTTCCGCCTTCGCAAGTGGTACCTCGACTGCGTCACCCCCCACGGGGAGGTCTTCATCGGCTATTGGGCCCGGCTGAGCCTGGGGGGGCTGGACCTGAGCTACTGCAGCCGCCTGGGGGCCGAAGGGGAGGCGGCGTCCTCCTTCCGCCCTTCGGACGAGCCCAGGGTCCTGGACGGCCACCTCGGCTGGTCCTGCCGTCCCCTGGACCTGGAGGGCCGGTGGGAGGCGCGCTGCCCGCCATGCACGCTGCGGCTGCACGAGCGCCAGGGCCGGGACCTCACCTGGGCCTGCCTGCAGCCGGCCTCGGCGGTGGAGCTCGTCCTGGGCGGGCGGCGCCTCCGGGGCGACGGCTACGCCGAGCGCCTGGACCTCGGGTACGGACCCTGGCACCTCCCCTTCGAGGAGCTGCGCTGGGGGCGCTTCGCGGGCGGGGGGGCCTCCCTGGTGTGGATCGGATGGCGCGGGGCCGCGCCGCGGACCTGGACCGTCCTGGACGGCCGGGAGGTGGCCGGGGGGCGGGTGGAGGAGGACCGGGTGAGCCTTCCCGGCGCCACCCTGGAGCTCGAGGTCCCGGACCGCCTCGTCATCCGGGACGCGCCGGTCCTGCCGCCGGGCCTCCTCCGGTTCCCGGCCGTCGCCGGCCTCGTCCCGGCCTCCTTCGGCGCCCTGCGGGAGCGCAAATGGAGGAGTTCCGGCGTCCTGCACAGGGAAGGCGCTCCGGACGTCCGTGGCTGGGTCATCCATGAAACCGTCGGCACCCCATGAGGCCCCCCATGTCCCCCCGCCTCGGCAAGCTCCTCTACGCCCTCCTCTTCGTGGTCCTCCTGCCGCTCCTGCTCTGGGCCTGGGCGCGGGGCGCGGCCGGGCAGGTCCGGCTCCCGCCGCCGGGCCCCGCCTGGGCCGGCCGGATCCTGGCGGCGGCGGGGGGCCTGGCGATGCTCCTGGCCATGGCGACCCTCACGCGCCACGGGGAGGGCCTGCCCATGAACGCCTACCCGCCCCGGCGCCTCGTGGTCCGCGGCCTCTACGCCCTCACCCCGCATCCCATCTACGCGGGATTCTGCGTCCTGTGCCTGGGCGCGGCCATGGCCACGGGCTCGGGCAGCGGGTTCTGGCTGGTGGGCCCGGCGGTGGTCCTGGGCTGCGCGGCCCTCGTGCTGGGCTACGAGGGCCCGGCCCTGGACGCGCGGTTCGGCCGGGAAAGGCGCGGGCCCCTGCTGCGCCTTCCCGCGGCCCAGGACGGTCCGCCCACCCCGGCGGACCGGGCCTCCGCCTACGTCCTGGTGCTCCTGCCCTGGCTTCTGCTCTACGGGCTCGCGGCGGCCCTGGGCACGCCCCGGGACGCCCTCGACCTCGGCCTTCCCTTCGAGCGGGGCTGGCCGGTGGTGGAGGAGGCCGAGCTCCCCTACGCCAGCCTCTACCTGTGGGTCCTCGCCGTGCCCTGGCTGGCGCGGTCCGGCCGGGACCTGCGCCGGTTCTGCACCGCGGGGCTCGTGGCCACCCTTGCGGGCACCCTCTGCTTCGCGGTCCTGCCCGTGATGGCGCCCCCCCGGCCCTTCGAGGCGGCCGGGCCCCTGGGGCGCCTCCTGCAGTGGGAGCGCCTCCACGACACCCCCATGTGCGCCTTCCCGTCCTTCCACGCCGCCTGGGCGATCCTGGCGGCCGGGGCGGCCTCCCCCCGGTGGAAGCCTGCCGCCCGGCTCTGGGCGGCACTGGTGGTGTGGGCCTGCGCGGCCACGGGCATGCACACGCTGGCCGACGTGGCCGCCGGGGCCCTCCTGGGCTGGGGCGCCCTGCGCGCGGACGCCCTATGGGAGTTCCTGCGCCGCGGGGCCGAGAGGGTGGCCAATTCCTGGCGTGAGTGGCGCCTGGGGCCCCTGCGCATCATCAACCACGGGTTCTGGGCGGGCCTGGGGGTGGGCCTGGGGGTCCTCCTCATGTGCGCCTTCACGGGCGGAACCCTCACGCCGGAGATCCTGCTGGTGGTGCTCTGCGGCCTGGCCGGGGCGGGCCTGTGGGCCCAGCTCGTCGAGGGGGGCCCGGAGCTGCTCCGGCCCTACGGCTATTACGGCGGCGTGCTGGGCACCTTCGCCGGCGTCCTGGCCGGGCACCTCCTCTCTGGCCAGGGCTGGCTGCTGCTGGGCGCCGCAGCGGTGGCGGGGCCCGTGATCCAGGGCCTGGGCCGGGTGCGGTGCCTCGTCCAGGGCTGCTGCCACGGCCGGGTGGCGCCGGCGTCCGTGGGCATCCGCTACGTCCATCCCCGGTCCCGGGTGTCCCGGCTCTCCGGGCTCCGGGGCCTCCCCCTCCATCCCTCCCCCCTCTATTCGATCCTCTGGAACGGCGTGACCTGGCTGGTCCTCCTTCGCCTCTGGCGAGTGGGCGCGGGCCTCCCCTTCATCGCCGGCGTCTACCTGGTGCTCAACAGCCTGGGCCGGTTCGCGGAGGAAGGCACCCGGGGCGAGCCCCAGACCCCCGTCCTCGGGGGGCTGCGGCTCTACCAGTGGGTCGCGGTCCCCGTCGCGGCCCTGGGGGCCTTCCTCACGTGCCTGGGCGGCGCGGGTCCGGCCCCCGGGGCGCGCCTGGACGGGACGGCCTTCGCCGCGGCCCTGGGCGCGGGGCTCTGCGTGTGGCTGGCCCTGGGGGCGGACTTCCCGGAGTCGAACCGGAGGTTCTCACGGCTGGCGTGAGCGCCTTCAGGCCCGGGAGGCGTTCCTCCCCGCGATCCGGCCGAACACGATGCACTCGGGGATGGCCATGCCGCCCAGCCTGCAGGCCCCGTGCACGCCGCCGGTGACCTCGCCGGCGGCGAGGAGGCCCGGGATCGGCTGGTGGCGCCCGAGGTCCAGGACCCGGGCGTCGGCGTCGATCTGGATGCCGCCGTTGCAGTAGTGGAGCTTGGGGCGGAGCCGCACGAGGTGGTAGGGCGGTTCGACGCGGTACCGCTCCTGGGTTCCCAGGGGCCTGCCGAATTCCAGGTCGACGCCTTCGTCCAGCGACCGGTTGAAGTGCTCCAGGGTCTCCGACAGCGCGGCCGGATCGATGGCCTGGTCCTGGGCCAGCTCCTCGAGCGTCCCGTAGCGCTTCACGGCTCCGCGCTTCAGGCACTGGGCCAGGTTCGGGTACTGCCGCGCCGCCCTTCCGCCCACGATCAGCATGGGGTCCCGCCCGGCGGCGACCATTTCGCGGGCGCGGGAGAGCCGGTCCGCGAGCTCGTTCACGAAGCGCCTTCCGGTGGACGCGTCGACCATGACCCCGTGGCGCAGGCCCACCAGCACCGAGAACATGGTGCTGACCCCCCAGCCCTCCTCGTCCCGGGAAGTCCAGGGCCCCAGCTGGATCCAGGAGAGGTGGAGGGGCGTAGCGCCGATCCGGAGGGCGCTCACCAGGCCCTCGGCCGTGGCCCCGGGGTGGTTGGTGGTCTCCAGCGCGCCGTCCAGGCCGGGGTCCTGCACCCTCCGGAATTCCACGTCCTGGCACCAGCCGCCGCTGGCCAGGACGAGGCCCCGGGCGGCCCCGATCCTGCGGGGGGCGCCGCTGTCCTCCTGGGGGAAGATGTAGTCCGCGCGGACGGCGGCCCCGGTGACCCGGCCGTCCCCGTCGAGGATGAACCCCTCCAGCGCGGTCTGCAGCCGGATGGGGATCCCCAGCTCCCGGCACTTCACCAGGAGGGCCTGCAGGATCACGGAGCCGGAACAGTTGGCGGGACTGTAGGTGCGCGGAACGGAGTGGCCGCCCCCATGGTGCAGGCTGTCGGCGAAGGCCACGCCGAGGTAGTCCCGGCACCAGAGGAAGGCCTCCAGGGAACCGGCGGCCACGGTGCGCACGAGCTCGGGGTGGTTCAGCCCGTGGCCGGCCTTGAACATGTCCCCGGCCAGCAGGGCCGGCGAGTCCTCGATCCCCTCAGCGGCCTGGAGGGGGGCGTTGGCCACCGCGAACAGGCCGCCGCTGAGCGCGGAATTGCCTCCGGGCAGCTTCATCTTCTCGATGACCAGCACGGACCGGCCCGCGAGCCTGGCCTCGATCGCCGCCGAGAGCCCGGCGTAGCCGGAACCGACGACCAGGACGTCAAAGGTCTCGTCGAACATCGGAACTCCCTGGAGTCTTGCGGTGCGGGCTGCGGTCATGCGGGCACCGCCGCCTTCTTGCTGTTGAGGTACCCGTGCAGGCTGATCCCGGCGGATCCCGAAAGGCCGAGCTTTCTCCGGATGTTCTTCCGGTGGGTCTGGACGGTGTCGAAGGCCAGGTTCATCGTGGCGCAGATCTCCTTGGTGCTGAACCCCGCCAGGATGAAATTGCAGATCTTCATCTCCGTCTTGCTGAGCCGGTGGAGCGCGAAATCCATCTGCGGCCCCGTGTTCCGGGTCAGCGAGGCCAGGAGCTCGCCCAGGAAGTCGATGTAGCCGTTGCGCACCGCGTCGGAGGGCGCGGACCGGATCTTGTGCAGGATCGGCATCAGGTCGCTGGTGATCCTGCGGGAGAGCTTGGCCGAGAGCTCCTCCTGCTCGAGCTGGATGCTCTTCAGGACGCTGCGCAGGGCGATGTTGGCCTCCTCCGTGAGGACCCTGCCGGTCTTGAGCTCCTGTTCCATCGCCTTCTGCCTGGAGATGTCCTCGGTGATGATGATCCAGAGCCTGCTCCCCTCGACGGTGATCAGGCTCACGGTGAAGACGGCCGGGAAGCGGCGCTTGTCGAAGTAGAGGGCGTCCACCTCGACGCTCAGCACCTGGTTCTCGATGATGGTGTCCAGCATCCTCAGGACGGCGGCCTGCCCCGGCTCGTCGCAGAGCGAGCGGATGTGGGCGCCCTGGATGTTCTCGGGGTGGATGCCGAAGGTCTCGCAGGCCTTCTGGTTCGAACCGATGACCTCCAGGTCCTCGTCGACGAGGATGATGCCCTTGCCCACCCCCTGGAAGACGGTCTGCAGCATCTTCTGGGACCGGGCCAGGGCCTGGGCCCGTTCCTGGACCTGGCGTTCGAGCTCCGCCCGCTGGAGGAAGGGGCCGGTCATCTCGCTGAGCAGGACCAGGAAGCCCGGGGCGCTGCCGTCCCCCAGCGCGACGAGCCGGACGGCGAAGGCGGCCTGGAGGGCGGTGCTGGCGTACTTCGGCACCTGGGCGGAGCAGACCTCCAGGGCCCCCTGCAGGGTGTCGCAGGGCAGGCCCAGCCTGACCCAGAAGGGCAGCCCCAGGGTGGGCGCGTCGGCGAGGACCCGCCCGGCCTTGCGGTTGGTCCGGAGGATGACGCCCTGGGGATCGGTCACCAGGATCAGGTCCGACGTCGCCTCGAACAGCTCCTGACCTATGGAGGCGTCGAAGGACGCCCATCGCTGCTCCATGGCAACCCCCATCCGCGGCGCTTCGAATGGCTTGGCCGGAAGGGCCGGCCGTTCTCGTTTCGGGATGATCCGATCATTGTCCTGTGCCAAGGTCTTGTCAACGGCGAGTCGGGTATACCCGCTCCAGGACGGTTCCGGGGCGAAGGTAAAGCCAATGCGGATTTGGTTTTCCGTTGCCAATCGGGTAGGCGGCCCTACCCGAAATTGCCCCGCTTTCTCACCTTTGAGGGTTTCGGGCGGGGGGCCTACTGTGGAATTAATCCATAGGGTATTCATCTACCACTGAGGTTGCCGCGGGGCCTGGCCGCATGGGCCTCGCCCTGCACGGCAAACACCATAACCAGGAAAGGGGAACGACATGAAGAACCCAGACAACCTCGAGGCCAGGGGGAACCAGGACGACGGCCTGGGCGAAGCCCAGGGCTCCGATCGCAGAGGCTTCCTCAGGACTTCGCTCGCGGTGGGCCTGGCGGCCACGGCGGGGACCTTCGCGCTCAACCTCGGCGCCGCGCCCGCGCCCGACGCGCCCCCCGCCAAGAAGAAGCTGCCCACCAAGTGGGACGAGAGCTACGACGTGGTCGTCATCGGCTCCGGATTCGCGGGCCTCGCCGCCGCGGCCGAAGCCGCCGGCAAGGGCAGCACCGTCATCATCCTGGAGAAGATGCCCGTCTACGGGGGCAACTCCATCATCAACGGCGGCGAATACAACGCCTGGACCGACAAGCTGAAGATGCGGGAGAACTTCAAGCTCGGCGTCGACAGCCAGGAGATCCACAAGGCCGACACCCTCAAGGGCGGCGACTTCTTCGGCAGCCCCGAGCTGGTCGAGATCCTCGCGGCCGAGGCCCCCAAGGCCCTGGACTGGATGATCGACGAGGGCGGCCTGCAGCTCCGCCAGATCCTCAACCGCACCGGTGGCCATAGCCAGTACCGCACCCACACCTGCATCGAAGGCGTCGGCAAGGGCTTCACCGAGGCGCTGCGCAAGATCGCCGAGAAGCGCGGCGCCAAGATGCGCCTGAAGGCGAAGGTGAGCTGGCTCTGGCGCAAGGACGTCGACAGCCCCGTGCTGGGCGTCGAGCTCGAGACCGGCCGCGGCCCCGTCAACATCCGCGCGCGCAAGGCCGTGGTGCTCGCCTCGGGCGGCTTCGGCCACGACGTCCCGATGCGCACGATCTACAACCCGACCCTGACCGCAGGGTACAACTGCACCAACCACAAGGGCGCCACCGGCGAGATGATCCGCTACGCCCAGGCCGTCGGGGCCGACACCCTCCACATGGCCTTCATCCAGCTCTATCCCTTCGCCGATCCCGAAACGGGCATCCTGGACGCCCCCGCCGTGTACCCCTTCCGCGGGCCCGGCTACGGCATCGTCTACGTGAACGAGAAGGGCGTGCGCTTCGTCAACGAGCAGGAGCGCCGCGACGTGGTCGCCCGGGCGGAGATGGCCACCGGCGGCAAGAAGACCTTCTCCATCTTCAACGAGGCGATGATCCCCAAGATGGGCACGATGGAGGAGGCCAACAAGGCCGTCGCCGCGGGCCGCTTCGTCCGGGCCGCCACCATCGCCGAGCTGGCAACCAAGATCGGGCTCGACCCGGCCGTGCTCACCGAGACCATGCGCAAGCACGACTCCTACCTCAAGGACAAGAAGGACCCCGAGTTCGGCAAGAACATCACCAGCGTGATGGTCTCCCAGGAGCAGGGCCCGTACTACGCGATCGCGCAGTGGCCCGCCGTCCACCACACCATGGGCGGCCTGCGCGTCAACAAGGAGACCCAGGTGCTCGATATCTGGGGCAAGCCGATCCCGCATCTCTATGCGGCCGGCGAGATCACCGGCGGCCTGCACGGCGCCAACCGGCTGGGCGGCAATGCGACGCCCGACGCGACGGTGTTCGGACGCATCGCGGGCCTCAAGGCCGCGGCCGAGAAGATCTGACGGATACGCCACCGCCGCGGTCCCCGTTCAACCGGGGGCCGCGGCCCCGGAGGAACCACCCGATGAGACGATTTTTCGAATACGGGGTGATGGCCCTGCTCCTGGCGTTCGCCGGGGGGCTGGGCGCGGCCCCGGCGAAGGCTCCTGCGGGTTGCACCGCCTGCCACCCCGATTTCAAGAGCCTGCTGGGGGAGGCGCACCCGGCCGTCAAGGGCAAGGCGATCGCCGAGTGCCTCCCCTGTCACGGCAAGCCCGCCCCGGCCGCGGGAAAGAACGCGTTCGGCGTCAGGATCCACCGCGGACACGCGGCCCCGGAAAGCGGCGTGCCGTGTTCCGCCTGCCACGACTTCAAGCCGGGCCGGTCCTTCACCGTCAAGGGCGGCAAGCGGAACCTGGGCAAGCCGAACGCGGGCGATTTCGCACGGACCCGGGAGCTCATGCCGGTCCCGGGCGCCGCGGCGTTCCTTTCGGGCCAGCATGCCGCCAAGCTGGTCTCCTGCTCGGGGTGCCACGGTCCTGCCTTCCCCCTCAAGGGGGACGAAGTTGCGAACGACCGGTGCCTGGCCTGCCACGGCTCCTACGAGGCCCTTGCGGAGAAGACCAAGCCCAGGGAAGCCCACGGCCTGAATCCCCACAAATCCCACTACGGGGAGATCTCCTGCACCGCGTGCCATTTCGGGCACCAGAAATCGGTGGTCCTCTGCAAGGACTGCCACCCCAAGACCACCCTCGTCATCCCTTTCGACAAGTGAGTGGCACGACCATCCGAACAGACTGGAGTGAACCATGGGCAATCTCGGAATGACTGAAATCCTCCTGATCGGCGCCTGTCTGCTGATCTTCTTCGGGCCCAGCAAGCTGCCCGAACTGGGCAAGTCCCTGGGCAAGGGGATCCAGGAGTTCAAGAAGGCCAGCAAGGAACTGACGGCTGGGCTGAAGGACTGACCTTTCGAACCTACCTATTCATCGCCACGGCCACCGCAAGGTGGCCGTGGCTTTGCCCGATCGGGTCGACCTCCCGGTGTGGATGCCGGGTTCCCGGCCCCCTCCCGGCTTGTTCGGCCCTGGGCCCATTCAGGCCCGCGGCGCTCGTCCGGCCGGGTCGAAATGACGCGAATGCCTTCGTAAAGTCCCGAAGGACGCATTGGTACGGATCTTGAGGGCCGAACGGGTCCCGGAGGATCGGCTCCGGGGACCCCGTCCGCCGCCCCTGGCGTTTCCTTTCCAATCCACGCGCTTTTCAGGAGATCCACGATGCGATCCATCCATGTTCTCCCCGTCGTCCTGGGCCTCGCAGGCCTGCTCGGTTGCGGGGGGTCCGGTTCGGGCACCCCGGCCCCCCGGTCCTCCGCCATGAACGTCACCCTGGTCGACGGCCCAACAACGGCCTACACCTCCATCCTCCTCAGCATCCAGTCCGTCGAGATCAGCCGGGACGGCGGGTCCTGGATGACCCTGGGCACGGTGGGAGGCACCCCGGTCGACCTCCTCACCCTCACGGGCGGGGTGAGCCGGAGCCTGCTGAGGGGCGTGGCCCTGGACCCCGGCTCCTACGGCCAGATGCGGCTCATCCTGGGTTCCACCGGGAACTCGGTAGTGCTCAAGGACGGCACGACCCACGCCCTCACCGTCCCCTCCGGTGCCCAGACGGGCATCAAACTGATCGGGCCGTTCGTCGTCCAGGCCGGAACCACCGCCGACATCTGGATCGATTTCGACGCCGCCCACTCCGTCCAGGTCGTGGGCGCGGGGGCGTCCGGCAAGTACCTGCTGCGCCCCACCTGCTTCGCCTACGAGAAGGCCGTCACGGGTTCCATCACCGGAATCCTCACGGACCAGGCGGACGGGTCGGCCCTGGCCGGCGTGCCCGTTTTCGCCGAGGTCCTGGATGGAGCCGGGAAGCCGTCCATCGTCCGGAGCGCCACGACCGGCGCCACCGGCGCCTACACCCTCGATCTCCTGCCGGTGGGCGGCACCTACTACGTGGTCAGCCTGCCCGCCCCCGGGACGTTCTACGGGCCCAAGGCCAGCGACGGCTTCAGCCTCACCAGCGCCACGCCCACCTTCACCTTCAGCGCCGCCTTCACGGCCACGGCCGGCGTGGGCACCCTGAACGGCACCGTGACGCCCCTGGCCACCGCGAGCCAGTCGGACGGCATCGACCTGCTGGCCACCTTAGCCTCGACCCCCGGCGGCGCCACCCACACGTTCATCCTGGACCGGGACATGGCCGTCGTGGGTGCGACCGAGACTTTCACCTTCGGGTCCCTGCCGGCGGGCACCTACAGCCTGGTGGGTAACCGGACGACCACGGCCGGGGACGGTTCCACGACGGTTGCCGTCGCCGTGCCCGTCGCCGCCACCGTGACGGCAGGCGCCACGACGGCGGCCACGGTCGCCTTCTAGGCAAATATATATTTCGATAATTTCCGATGTGTGTATATTAACCCCATCCCCTTCGGACGGACGGGAGGGGCGGCATCGGAAAGGAAGCAAGGCATGGCAGAGGATCTCCGTTCGCTGGTGGACAGGCTGAAGGCCGTTTCCCACCCTTTGCGCCTGCGGGTTCTGGCCCTGGTGGGCGCGGGGGAGTTGTGCGTGTGCCAGGTGGCGGAGACGCTTTCGGTGCCCGCGTCCTCGGTTTCCGAGGCCTTGCGGGAGCTGCGCAGGGCCGGGTTCGTGACGGAGCGGAAGGAAGGGCGGTGGGTTTTCGTCTCGTGCCCGGAACCGGCCCCACCTCTTCTTGAAATCCTCCTTCGTGAAGCGTCGTCGTTGCCCGAGGCGAACCTGGACCGCGCCCGCGTCGCGGCCGTGAAGGGGATCCCGGTCCAGGACGTCTGCCGCAAGCAGCTGGCCGGGATGGACGAGGCGACCCATGTCTGAATGCTGTGGGGGCGCCAGGCCGGAACCGGCGCCGTCGTTCCTGCGCAGGGGAGGCTGGATCCTGCTGGCCCTTCCGGCCTGGATCCTGCTCTACGCGGTCATCCACCGGCTTTCGGAGGTGATCGCCTTCTCCCTGCTTGGCCTGGCGCCCAGGTCCCACCTGGGCGAGGCGGTGGCGTTCTTCTTCTACGACACGCCGAAGGTCCTGCTGCTGCTCACCCTGATCGTCTTCATCGTCACCTTCCTGCAGACGTTCATCAGCCCGGGGAGGGTGCGCGACGCGCTGTCCCGGCGGAATCCGGGCCTCGGCAACGCCATGGCCTCCCTGTTCGGCATCGTCACCCCGTTCTGCTCCTGCTCTGCGGTGCCCCTGTTCATCGGCTTCCTCAAGGCGGGCGTCCCGCTGGGCGTGACGTTCAGCTTCCTGGTGGCCGCGCCCATGGTCAACGAGGTGGCCCTGGGGATGCTCTTCGCGATGTTCGGCTGGAAGATCGCCCTGCTCTACGCCGGCACGGGGGTGGCCATCGCCTTCTTCGCGGGCCTCGTGCTGGGGCGCATGAACATGGAGCGCCACCTGGAAGGGTGGGTGCAGGAAGCCCTCAAGGCGCCGGCCCTGGCGGATGCCGGGGAGGAGCGGCCCTCCCTTGCCGCGCGCATCGGCCAGGCCGTGCAGGGCGTCAAGGACATCGTCGGCAAGGTCTGGCTGTACATCCTGGTGGGCATCCTGGTGGGGGCCTTCATCCACGGCTTCGTGCCCGAGGCCTTCATGGCGAGCCTCCTGGGGCGGAAGTCGTGGTACAGCGTGCCCCTGGCCGTGGCCATCGGGGTGCCGCTCTATTCCAACGCGGCGGGCGTGATGCCCATCGTGGAGGCCCTGCTGGGCAAGGGCGCGGCCCTGGGGTCCACCCTGGCCTTCATGATGGCCGTCATCGGCCTTTCCCTGCCCGAAACGGTCATCCTGCGCCGGGTCATGCGGCCCCGCCTCATCGGTGCGTTCGTGGGGGTGGTCGCGGCGGGCATCCTCCTGGTCGGTTATCTGTTTAACGCCATTCTCTGAAGGAGATCCCATGCTCATCGAAGTCTTCGGGCCCGGCTGCGCCAAGTGCGAGACCCTGCTCAAGAACACCAAGGCCGCCGTGGAGCAGTCCGGCGGGGACCACGCCGTGGTGAAGGTCTCCGACTACGCGGTCATGGCCGCCCGGGGCATCCTCAGCACGCCTGCCCTGGCCATCGACGGGCAGCTCAAGTTCCAGGGCAAGGTGGCCAGTTCCACTGAAATCCTTGACCTGATCAAGATCTGACCGCCCCTGACGATTCGACAACTGGAGGTACCATGTCCCTTCCGCGCCTCAGCGCCTTCGTTTTCGCTGCCTCCGCAGCCCTTTCCGCCCAGGTTCCCGCCCTGGACCCGGCCGGCCTCACCCAGGTCCTCAAATCCGGCACCTGGACCGTCGTCGAGTTCGGCGGGCCCACCTGCATCCCCTGCAAGAAGATGCAGCCCATCCTCGCCGAGCTCCAGCAGCACTATGGAAACCGCGCCCAGATCCGGAACTTCTACGTGACCGAGCACATCAAGGAAGCCCGGGCCTTCCAGATCATGGCCATGCCCACCCAGGTCATCTTCGATGCCTCGGGCCGGGAGGTGGCCAGGCACGTCGGCTTCTGGGAGAAGGCCGAATTCCAGGCTGCGCTCGCCAAGGCCGGCCTGAAATGACCGAGTGGCTCCAGAACCTCGCCGAGATGATGGCCCAGGCCTCTGCGGCCAAGCAGCTGGGAATCGTCTTCCTCGGCGGATTGCTCACCTCCATGAATCCCTGCGTGCTCGTGGCGGCCCCCCTCGTGGTGGGCTTCACGGGAGGAACCAAGGAGGGGCGGCACCATCCCATGATCCTCTCAGGGGCCTTCGTGCTCGGCCTGGCGGCGGCCTTCACCGCCCTGGGCCTGGTCGCGGCCCTGACCGGCTCGCTCCTGGGCGACATCGGATGGGGATGGAAAGCCTTACTCGGCCTGATCCTCCTGGTCGTGGGCCTTCACCTGCTGGGCGCCTTCAGCCTGCCCACCCCCTCCCATGGCTTCCTGGTCCGCTTCCAGGGAGCCGGGCTTGTCGGAGCCTTCATCATGGGCGCCCTGACCGGGACCCTTTCCGCCCCCTGCGCCACGCCCGCCCTCGCCGCGGTGCTCACCATCGTCGCCCTCCAGAAGAAGATCCTATGGGGGGGCGTGCTGCTCTTCGTGTACGCGGTGGGCCACGTGCTCCTGCTCTTCCTGGCAGGCGCATCCTCCGGCTGGGCCAGCAAGTATGCCGAGAGCCATTTCTCCAAGGTCATGGGGCGATGGCTCCCGAGGGTCATGGGGCTCCTGCTGGTGGGCTGCTCCGCCTGGGTCCTGGTCCTGGCCTGGCAGGCGAAGGCCGCCAGCTGATACTGGACGGCTGTCCCACCGCCTGCGGACGCAAGCAGTTCGAGCGGTTCGACCTTCCCTGCACGCCCCTGGAGCTGACCCAGTTCGGGGTCGAAAAGGGCAGCACCCTCATCGACGAGGCCGTGATCGCCCGGGTGGCCGAGGCCGTAGCGGCCAAGATCAAGGCATAGGACCGGGGTCCCCGGGAAATACCCGGATTCGTCCGGCGGGGAGCGCAATCCGGGCCTCGACTCCGGGCGCGAGGCCGCCCCGTTCGGCCAGATGGCGGGAGGTGGAGAACTGCAGGTGGCCGGTGGCGGGGGCCTGGACCTCCAGGACGGCCCGGACCAGGTCGCCATGGCGCAGCAGCGTGGCGATGCGGCCATTGACATAGGTATGGGCGGGGCGGTCCTCCGGGTAGCCGGGACGGCGGAACACCACGTCCCCGGGGGTGATGACCCACGTGACGGGCTGCCCCACGACAAACCCGGGTCCGGCCGCGGCCATCAGGTCGAGTCCGATCCAGTCCAGGACCAGGCTGCCCTTTTCAAGGTTGACCGCCTTCACGACCGCCGGCAGGATGTTCCGGTTGCCCAGCAGGCGGGCCACCTCCACGGAGCGGGGCGCTCCCATGACCTCCTCCGGGGTGCCTGTCTGCAGGGTCCGCCCCTTGGAGAGCACCACCATGCGGGAGGCCAGCATCGCCGCCTCATCCAGGTCGTGGGTCACCAGGACCATGGGAATGGCGAGGCCCCGCAGGAGGGTGGCCAGTTCCAGGTAGAGCTTCTCGCGGGTGACGCGGTCCACCGCCGAGAAGGGCTCATCCATGAGGAGAACTTCCGGTTGCCGGGCCAGGGCCCGGGCCATGGCGACCCGCTGCTGCTGGCCCCCGGACATGCGGCTGGGCCTGCGGGCTTCCAGTCCCTGGAGATGGACCCGGTCCAGCCAGTGCCGCGCCTGGGCCTCGCGGTCGGCCCCGCCCGTGGCCTCCAGGACGTTCTCCAGGGCCGTGAGGTGGGGAAAGAGCGCGTAGTCCTGGAACACGAACCCCACGCGCCGGCGGCGGGTGGGGACCCAGATGCCGGCGGCGCTGTCGTACCAGGTCTCCGCGCCCACCGAGACGCGGCCGTGGGCCGGCCGGACGAGGCCCGCCACGGCCCGCAGCAGGGTCGACTTGCCCGCCCCGGACGGCCCGACCAGGGCGAGGATCTCGCCCGGGGCGCAGTGGAACTCCGCCGCCAGCGGGATGGGGCCGGCCTGGTCGGCCCGGACGTGCAGCCCCGGTTCAGACATGGGTGTCCCGGCCGCGGGTGGTGGCATACGAGAGGGCGATGGCGCCCATGGAGATCAGCAGGAGCGCCAGCGCCATCGCCCCCGCGCCGGCCGGGTCGAAGGCCTGCGTCCGGTCGTAGATGGCGATCGCGACGGTCCGGGTCTCCCCGGGGATGTTGCCGCCGACCATGAGCACGACCCCGAACTCCCCCAGGGTGTGGGCGAAGGTCACCACCAGGGCGCTCAGGATCCCCGGCCAGGCCAGCGGCAGCTCGATGCGCCGAAATCGGCGCCAGGGCGAGAGGCCGCAGCAGTCGGCGGCCTCCAGGACGGACCTTGGAATGGCCGCGAAGGCCCGCTGCATGGGCTGGATCGCGAAAGGCAGGTTGAAGAGCACCGAAGCCAGAAGGAGGCCCTCGAAGGAGAAGGCCAGGGTCCTGCCGGCCAGCGAGGCGTAGAGCGAGCCCAGGGGGCTCCTGGCGCCGAAGGACACCAGCAGGTAGTAGCCCAGCACCGTCGGAGGCAGCACCAGGGGCAGGGCCACGGCCGCTTCCACAAGGCTCTTGCCGCGGAAGCGGGCCCGGGCGAGGAACCGCCCCAGGAGCACGCCCACGGGCAGCAGGAGGGCCACGGTCCAGGCCGCCAGTCGCAGAGAGAGCCCCAGGGCGGTCCAGTCCATGGTCAACCCCGCTCGCCGGGCAGCAGGAAGCCGTAGCGCCGCAGGATGGCGCGGGCCGCCGGTTGCTGGAGGTACGCATGGAAGGCGCGGGCGGTGGCCCCCGCCCCCCGGAGGAGCACCATGCGCTGGCGCAGGGGCTGGTGGAAGGATTCAGGGATGAGGTCGAACCGGCCCTTGCCGGCGAAGGCCGGGGAGCTGGCCAGGGAGTACGCGATGATGCTGCCCTGGGCGTTGCCGGACACGGCGAACTGGGCAGCCTGGACGACATTCTCCCCCAGGACGAGCCTGGGCTGGATGGCGTCCCAGAGCCCGGCCTTCTCCAGCGCCTCCTGGGCCCGTTTCCCGTAGGGGGCATGCTGGGGATTGGCGATGGCGAAGGATTGAACCCGGGCCCCCACGAGCGCGGCCCGCAGGTCCTGAAGGGTCCCGTCCGCCTTGAGGGGCGAGCCCGCCGGCACGAAGACCCCGATCCGTCCGGTCGCATAGAGGGTGCCTTCGTCGAGGGTCCGCCCGGATTGGGCCAGAAGCCGGACGAAGGCCTCGTCCGCCGAGAGGAAAAGCTGGAACGGGGCTCCCTGTTCAATCTGCCGGGCGGCATTGCCGGAGCTCCCGAAAGACAGGCGGACGGTCCGCCCGGTGTCGTGCTTGAACCGGTCCGCGATCTCCTCCAGGGCGAACTGGAGGTCCGCCGCCGCGGCGATGGTGGGGGGGGCCTCGAGCCTGGAGCGGTGACACCCGGCGAACAGCAGGGTCAAGAGAAGCAGGGCGCCGTAGAAAGCCCGCCGGCCATTCCTGGATGGAACTTCGTGCATGGACCCAGGATAGGGTAGGGTGGCCGGAATCGGGTAACGGTAGAATCGAGGGATGGAAACCCCGGATCCTAAGGACGCCGCCCAGGCAGGAATGGTCATCCAGGGCCTTCGGTTCCTGGTGCCCAGGGAAGCCCTGGAGGCGCTCAGGCGGGGGGCCCTCCTGGTGGACCTGCGCATGGATGAGCTGGTGGCCATGAAGGCCTTCGACGTCCCCGAGCAGATTCACATCTGCCATTCCGACCTGGCCGGCAACCTCGCCGGGATCCCCCGGGACCGCCTGCTGATCCTGGCGGATTCCTCGGGCGTCTACACCAAGGCCGCGGCGGCCACCCTGCGGGCGGCCGGGATCGAGCGCATCGCCTGTCTCAATGGGGGCATGCTCGCCTGGGATGACGCGGGGCTGCCCCTGGCCACCGATCCTGCGGCCCTCCTCTACGGGGCCTGCCCCTGTGTCTTGAAGCCGCGGAACTAGACCGCCCCGGCAGGCCTCTGGTCAAGTTTTCAGAGCCGGACGGCAAACCGCGGCCGGGCATCCGTCTTCCCCGCCCGGACCGGCCTTGGTCCGGTCCGCGCCCCACCGGGTGAACAGGTTCCGGGTGAAGGCCGCGAGCGCGTCCTCGTTGATGGCGTAATAGACCCACTTGCCCTTGCGCTGCTCCCGGACAAGGCCGGCGGCCCGGAGCTGGCCGAGATGGTACGCCAGCTTGGAATGGGCCAGCCCGCCCAGCTCGGCCGCGAGGTCGCAGGCGCACACCCAGACGGGTGCGTCCGGGTGCTCGGGTGAGCAGCAGGGGGTGGAGCGGCCCGCAGCCAGCAGGTCCAGGACCTTGAGCCGGAGGGGGTCCCCCAGGGCGGCCGCGATGGTGACGAGTTCGTCCATGCCTAGAATCATAGGTCGGAATGGGGTCATTTCAACTTTTCTTGACATGTCAAAAAAAGTTGACATATTTGTCCGTGGAGACCTTCGCCATGACCCGACACGAGGAAATGCCCTACCTGGACTTCCGCTGGGGTGTGGAACGGGAGACCCACCGCATGCTTCCGGACGGCCGGCTCAGCCCCGAGCCCCACCCCGCGGCCCTCCGGCCGGGCCCGTTCACCCGGGACTTCGCCGAAACCATGCTGGAGATCGTCACGGACCCGCTCCCGTCCATCGGCCGGGTGATGGAGGAGCTGGAAGGCCTGACCCGGGAGGCCCGGGCGGCGGTCCATCCTGAGCGCCTCTGGCCCTTCAGCATGCCCCCGCGGCTCCCGGAGGACGCCGGCATCCCCGTGGCCGCCCTGGGCCGGCGGGCCGTCCTGTATCGCCAAGGGCTGGCCCTGCGCCACGGCAAGGCGCGGCAGATGATCAGCGGGGTGCATCTCAACACGTCCTTCGGTCCGGCCATGGAAGGCTGGCTCGCCGGGCACGCCCCGCTGGGCGCAGGCGAGGACAGCTTCCAGCTCCGGCTGGCCCGGAACCTGTACGGGGACCTGGCCTGGTTCTCCATCCTCTTCGGGGCCTCCCCGGTGACGGCCGAGGGCGGACCCCTGGCCGTCTCCCATCGCAACGGACCGCGCGGCTACGCCCGGGCCGGGTTCCTGCCGTTCCTGGACCTCACGTCCACGAAGGCCTACCTCGACGGGATCCGCCGGGGCCTGGGGACCGTCTCCCCGGAATTCACGGCCCTGGGCCTGGTGCGGGACGGGCGGGTCCTGCAGCTCAACGGCAACGTCTTCCAGACGGAGAAGGAATTCTACGCGCCCATCCGCCTGCGCCAGGCAGCCCTGGCCGGGGAGTCGGGGCTCCAGGCCCTGTCCCGCCGGGGGGCCGGCTACCTGGAGCTGCGGTTCCTGGACGTGGATCCCTTCACGCCCACGGGCGTTTCGGAGGACGGCCTCCGGCTGATGCACCTCTTCATCCTGGACGGCCTGGCGCGGCCCACGGAGCCCCGGCCCACGGCCGTGCTGGGGGAGGACCTGGACCGGGCCGCCCGGGCCGCGCGCATGGATCCCCGCGCCCTGGACCCGGCCCTCGCGGGGGGCCTGGGAACCCGCCTGGATGAACTCGAACGCTGGGCCCTGGCGCTGGACGGCCTGGAGCCCGGGGGCCGCAACCTCCGGGCCCTGGACGGCTACCGGGCCCGGGTGGCCAGGCCCTCCCTTCTGCCCTCGGCCCGGCTCGCGGCGCTGTTCGAGGCCTCGGGGATGGACTGGACGGCCTTCGGCCTGCACATCGCGAATCAATTTCCGAAAGGAGTGAGCCATGCACTGGACTACGCCGGGGTATGAGGAACTGGAACTCTCCACCCAGCTCGTGATCAGGGAGGCCCAGGCGCGGGGCCACGCGGTGGAGGTGCTGGACGCGCCGTCCAATTTCATCCGCATCCGGGGCGCGGGGCGGGTGGAGTACCTCCGCCAGGCCACCCGCACCTCGGCGGACTCCTACGTGAGCCCGCTGATCATGGAGAACAAGAAGGTCACCAAGCTCCTTCTCGCCGAGGCGGGGATCCGGGTTCCGGAAGGCGGGGACTACGCCAGCCTGGAGGCCGCCGGGGCCGGCTTCCCGCGGTGGCGGTCCCGGGGCACGGTGGTGAAGCCCAACACCACCAACTTCGGGATCGGCGTCTCCATGCTGCCGGCGCCCGTGTCCGAAGCCGAATACCTGAAGGCGGTGGAGACGGCCCTGGCGGCCGACGGCACGATCCTCGTGGAGGAGCTGATCCCGGGGCGGGAATTCCGCTTCCTGGTGATCGGGGACGCGGTGCGGGCCATCCTGCACCGCGTGCCGGCGCGGGTCCTGGGCGACGGCCGGCATTCCATCGCGGAGCTGATCGCGCAGAAGAACGAGGACCCCCTGCGCGGCAAGGGCTACCGGAGTCCCCTGGAGAAGCTCCGCACGGGCCCCGAGGAGGCGGCGCACCTGCGCCTCGCCGGGCTCACGTTCGCGTCCGTGCCCGAAGCGGGCCGCGAAGTCGAGCTCCGGCCCAATTCCAACATCAGCACCGGCGGCGACAGCCTGGATTTCACGGACCGGATCCATCCCGGCTACTCGGAACTGGCCGTGGCCGCGGCCGCGGCCGTGGGGGCCCGCATCTGCGGGGTGGACATGCTGATCGAGGACGTGGAGCGCGAACCTTCCGCCGCCACCTACGGCGTCATCGAGCTGAACTTCAACCCGGCCCTGCACATCCACGACTTCCCGTTCGAGGGCGAGAACCGGCGCGTGGAGCGGCACGTCCTGGACTTCCTGGAGCTGTGACCATGCTGACCCTCGAAGGCCTCACCAAGACCTACCGCGGCGCCCTCAGGCCTGCCCTGGACGCCGTGGACCTGGGCGTGGAGCCCGGCGCCTTCCTGGCCCTCCTGGGGCCCAACGGCGCGGGCAAATCGACGCTCATCAACATCCTCTCCGGGCGCTGCGAGCAGGACCGCGGCACCGCGCGGATCGCGGGCAGGACCCTGGACGCGTCCGACCCCGCGCTGCGCACCCTCATCGGCATCGTGCCCCAGGAGATCCGCTTCGACTACGTCTTCACGGTCGAGGAGATCCTGCGCATGGAAATGGGCTTCTACGGCCTGCGGGCCGACCCGGCCCGGCTGGATTTCCTGCTGGAGCGCCTTTCCCTGGCATCCAAACGCAAGGAGAAGGTGCGGAGCCTCTCGGGGGGCATGCAGCGGCGCCTCATGATCGCCCGGGCCCTGGTGCACCGGCCGCGCCTCCTCCTCCTGGACGAGCCCACCGCCGGGGTGGACCTGAACCTCCGGCACGACCTGTACGGCTTCCTGCGCGAACTGAACGCGGAAGGCCTGACCATCCTGCTCACCACCCACTACCTGGAGGAGGCCGAGGAGCTCTGCGGCCGGATCGTGGTGCTGGACGAGGGCCGGATCGTGGCCGACGAGGCCCGGGACGCCTTCCTGGGCATGGCCGGGGACTTCCTCACCCTCGACATGCGCACGGAGGCGGAGTCCCAGGTCCGGAGCCTGTTCGAAGGCCGGGGCATGGCCGCCGAGGCCGGCGCCGGCCTGCGGGTGGTGTTCCCCAGGTCCGCCCGGGAGCCGGTGCTGGCGGCCCTCGCGGAGGCCTCGCCGCTGGTGGACTCCTTCCAGATCCTGCGGCCCCGGCTGGAGGACGTCTTCATGAAGCTCACCCGGAAGGAGGCCGCCCTTGTTTAGCCCGTGGATCGCGTTCCGGACCCTCTTCCTGCGGGAGGTGATGCGCTACCTGAAGCTGGCCGTGCAGACCCTTTTCGCCCCGTTCCTTTCCAACCTGCTGTTCCTCAGCATCTTCGGCGGACTCATGGCCTCGCGGAGCAGCGGCCCCGGGGGCGGGCCCTACCTCCGGTTCCTGGTGCCGGGGCTCGTGCTCATGGGGACCTTCCTGTCGGCCTTCCAGAATCCCCTGTTCTCCCTGGTGGCCATGAAGTACCAGAACACCCTCCAGGACCTGAGCCAGTACCCGCTTTCCACCGCTTCGAAGTTCGCCGCCTTCGCCCTGGCCGGAGCCCTGCGGGGCTTCCTGGTGGGCGTCATGACCTTCGCCGCGGCGGGCCTGTTCGCGGGCTACCACCTGCAGCACGCGGCCCTCTTCTGGGCCTTCCTGGCCGGCACCGCCTTCGTGGCCGCCTCCGGCGGCATCGTAGCAGGCCTCTACCTGGATTCCTTCGAGAAGACCAACTTCCTCGTGGCCCTCGTCCTGACGCCGGCCATGTTCCTGGCGGGCGTGTTCCAGGCCGCCGGCACCTCGCCCTGGCTGGACCTCATCGCCCGGTACAACCCGCTGGCCGCCCTGGTGGGGCAGGGCAGGGGGCTCTTCCTGGGGACCGGCGGGCCGGAGCCCGTCACCTTGCTGCTGGGCGCGGCCTTCTCCACGGGGTCCGTCGCCCTGGCCATCTGGGCCGTGGGGGCCCACAAAGGCATGAAGATCGAATAAGGAGCTTGCCATGACCCACGCCGCCGCATGCTGTGAACTCCCGTCCCAGGCCGAAGCAACGGCCCTGCGCAGGCTGCCGTACTTCTTCTCCGACGCCGCGGCCATCTGGCGCCGGGATCCCGCGCTGCGCGGGGGCGCCCTGAAGGCGCTGGAGATCGTCCTCTACGCCTCCTTTTGGGCCATGCTGCTCCACCGCGTCGCCCACCCCCTGCACCGGCTGGGGCTGCCCTTCGTGCCCCGGCTCCTGAGCCAGGCGGCGCGCTTCCTGACGGGCATCGAGATCCACCCCGGCGCCGTGATCGGGCGCGGGCTGTTCATCGACCACGGCATGGGCGTCGTCATCGGCGAGACGGCCATCGTCGGAGAGGATGTCCTGCTGTACCACGGCGTGACCCTGGGAGGTGTGGATGCCAGGCCCGGCCGCCGCCATCCCCGGCTGGGGAATGGGGTCATGGTGGGGGCGGGGGCGAAGGTGCTCGGCCCCGTGACCCTCGGTGACGGGGCCCGGATCGGGGCCCAGGCCGTGGTCCTCACCTCCGTGCCCCCGGGCAGGACGGCGGTGGGGGCGCCCGCGCGCATCGTTTGAACCGGCCCCCTGCGCGGTGACCCTCCGTCCATGCGAAGGGGAGGAAGGCCAGGCCCTTGTGGAAAACCCCCGGCCTCGACCTCCCCTCCTTGTCCGTTCCCGGCGCCTCTGCAAGACCTCAGCGCCCCAGCGTTTCAGCTTTTTCAAGGGAAACCGGCAATGGGGTCCACTGCCCATCCGCCCGGAATCCTCTGGGGAATGGATCAGACGCCGGGCCGCAGGGATCCCGAAGAGGCGCTGGGTCACAGCATCCCCGCACCTCGACCCGGCAGACTCGTCGAAGGCGTCACCCCTCTCAAGGAGCGATCCAGGCGGAGGGGCCGCGCCCCGGCAAACCAATGGGTCGGGCCGTGGCAGGGTGGGCCGCGCCTGAGGGCTTCCTCCTTCAGGCGCCTCCCTCCCGGTCTGCCGGAGGACCCGGAGGTCCATGGTCGCTTGGCAGAGCGACCGTCTGTTTTTCGAGCCGCATTTCGCATTCCCGAAGGAAATTATTCAGGGCCAGGCTAGGTCTGCTCGCCGAATTTTCGCCGGGGCCTGGGGCCCTTTGCCCAAAAAGCGTAATAAACAGGGGGCTTCTTTCGGATTCCACGAGAGTCGCCCCGGTATTTTCGTTTTACTTCCGGCTTGTTCCATAACAAACCATTTCTAAACTTGGGAGTGGAATTAAACGGAACAAATTGGGTTGAAGTGGCAATTTGTGGCATTCCCTCCCTCTCCCCTGCAATCTTTGAATGTTGTTGAAAGGCGACACCGGTGCTGCGACTTCGCGGAAATGCACCGGCCACCGTGGACGAAAAGGGCCGTCTCAAGCTGCCCACCACCTTCAAGGCCGACCTGGACGTCTTCGCCAAGAGCGAAGGCGAGCCCGGCCTGCGCGCGTACCTCACCTCCCTGGACGGCAAGGGGGCCCGGCTCTACCCCCTGCCCGTGTGGGAGGCCATCGAAGCCAGGCTGGCGTCGGTGCCCGGCACCAACCCCGCCAAGCGGCGGTTCCTGGAAGTGACGGCGTACTACGGCTCCGAAGTGGAGCCCGACGCCCAGGGGCGCTTCGTCATCCCGCCCACCCTCCGCGAGGCCGCGAGCCTCGTGGGCGAAGTGGCCATCCTCGGCCAGATGGACCACCTGGCCATCTGGAACAAGGAGGCCTTTGCCGGCCGGCTCGTGGCCGACCCCCTCACCACCGAGGACCTCGCGGCCCTCGCGGACCTGGGGATCTGACCATGGAACCCGTCGTCCACATCCCCGTCCTGCTTGCCGAAGTGCTGGAGAACCTCCCGGTCCCGGCCGGCGGCCGCGTGCTCGACCTCACCCTGGGCCTGGGCGGCCACGCCGAGGCCATCCTGGCCCGGTGCGACGCCGACACCCGCTACCTGGGCGTGGACCGCGACCCCGAGGCACGGGAGCGGGCCAGGGCCCGCCTGGGTTCCGACGCCCGGCTCACCATCCTCGCCGACACCCACGAGGACGTGTGGGACCACCCGTCCTTCCAGGCCTGGCAGCACCTCCAGGCCCCCGGCGGCCTCGACGCCGTCCTCCTGGACCTGGGCGTGTCCACCCTCCAGCTGCGGGACCCCCGGCGGGGCTTCAGCTTCATGGAGGAAGGCCCCCTGGACATGCGCATGGACCCGGAATCCGGGGAGACCGCCCTCCAGTGGCTCGCCGAGCAGACGGACGAGTCCCTGGCCGACGCGCTCTACGCCTACGGCGAGGAGCGGGCCTCGCGGCCCATCGCCCGGAACATCCTCCGGGCCTTCCACGACGGCCGGCTCCACTCGACCTTCGACCTGGCCCAGGCCATCTACAAGGTCCTGCCCCGGGACGTGGCCCGCAAGAAGAAGCAGATCGACCCCGCCACGCGCACCTTCCAGGCCATCCGCATCGCCGTCAACGGCGAGCTGGGGCGCCTGGCGGCGACGCTCGAAAAGGCCGTGTCCTTCCTGAAGCCCGGGGGCCGCATCGGCGTCATCTCCTTCCACAGCCTCGAGGACCGCATCGCCAAGCAGACCCTGCGCCGCCTCGCGGGCGTCTACGACGGCCCGGGGCGCACCTCCCCCGTCGTCCTCCCCAGGCTCATCAAGCTGGTGCACGCCGGCGGCCTCAAGCCCACCGAGGCCGAATGCGCCGCCAACCCACCTTCCCGCTCCGCGCGCCTGCGGATCGGGGAACGGCTCTCCGATTCCGAATCCACGAGGAACCCGCGATGAACGGAAAACGGTTCGACCCGCGCCAGACCCTTTCCCATGCCCCCCGCCAGGTGGAGGGCGAGGGCGTGCTCCGCATGCTCCTCCTGGTGTTCGCCCTGGCCATGCCCCTGGCGTCCATGGCCTACCTCAAGATCCAGCACACCCGCATGAGCTACGAGATGAGCGAGATCCGGGAGAAGATCCACAGGGAGGAGGAGGCCCGGCGGACCCTGCTCCTGGAGCGGAGCCGCTTCCAGCGGGACGAGGAGGTCCAGGCCTTCGCCGCCAAGACCGGCCTCGTGCCCCACAAACAGAGCCACCTGATCCCCACGGTCTTCACCAAGGAGGACCAGAGGCTGGCCAAGCTGCTGCCACCGGGGCAGGTTGGACTCTAGTAAGATTGGAATTCGCCCATCCGGGGCGTGAAAGTGGTTCTCATTGGCGATCGGCGGCATCCTCAGCGGCTCTCCCTCGCCCCGGCGCCTCCTGGGGAGGCCCGAGGCCTCGGATCTCGTGGCCGCCAGGCTGCCCTGGATCCTGGGGGGGTCCCTCCTGTGGATCGTGATGATCACCCTGCGCCTCATCTGGCTGCAGGCCGTCCAGCACACCTACTACCGGCTCCGGGCCGAGCGCCAGCACACCACGGTGGTGCCCATCGCGCCCATCCGGGGCGAACTGCGGGACCGCCGGGGCGGGTCCCTGGCCATCTCCCTGAAGGTGGAGAGCCTTTTCGCCAACCCGCCATCGTTCTACCCCGACTTCCGGGCCGGGAAGGGGGACACCGAGCGGAACTGGGGGGAACCTGACCGGCAGAGCGCCCAGAAGGCCGCCGCCCAGCTGGCGCCCATCCTGGAGATGTCCCGCGCCGCCGTCCTGGAGCGGCTCCTGCGCAAGAAGCCCTTCGTGTGGATCGAGCGCCAGCTTCCCGCGGGCAAGGTCGCGGCCATCAAGGCCCTGAAGATCGACGGCGTGGATTTCCTCCCCGAGAGCAAGCGCCACTACCCCCGGGGGAGCCTGGCGTGCCAGATCGTCGGGTTCATCAACATCGACGGCGTGGGCCAGCTGGGCATCGAGCGCACCTTCGACGAGCAGCTCGCGGGCAAGCCCGGCGAGCTCATCGCGCCCAGGGACGCCAAGGGCCGGCTCCTCATCATGCAGGAGAACTACGCCAAGATCCCCGTGAACGGGTCCACCCTCCAGCTCACCATCGACTCCACCATCCAGCACATCGTGGAGGAGGCCCTGGAGGAGGGCGTCAGGCGCAGCCACCCCGCCACCGCCTACGCCGTGGTGGTGGACCCCCAGACCGGCGAGATCCTGGCCATGGCCGGCACGCCCACCTTCGACCCCAACCACATCATGCCCAAGAGGTTCCTGAACCGCTCCGAATCGGAGTGGAGCGCGGCGGAGAAGGAGGAGTACCGGCGCGAGATGGACCGCCAGAAGGCCGCGCGCAAGGTGCACCCGGTGGAGGACAGCTACGAGCCCGGCTCCACCATGAAGATCTTCACCGCGGCCATGGCCCTGGAGGAGCACAAGGTGCACCTGGGCGAGATGATCGCCTGCGAGGCTGGGAAGTGGAAGTACGCCGACAAGGTCGTCACCGACACCCACAGCCACGGCACCATCCCCTTCGAGGCGGTGCTCTGGCAGAGCTCCAACATCGGCGCGGCCAAGATCGGCCTGCGCCTGGACCCCACCGTCCACTTCCAGTACCTCCGCAAGTTCGGCTTCGGCGAGACCACCGGCCTCAACTTCCCGGGGGAGACCGCCGGGCGCCTCCAGGCCCCTGACCGCTGGAGCCGCACCACCCAGCTCACCATGAGCTACGGCTACGGCCTGTCGGCCTCGCCCCTCCAGGTGCTCATGGCCGGGTGCGTGCTGGCCAACGGCGGCAAGCTCATGCAGCCGTTCCTCATCCAGAAGATCTTCAACGACCAGGGCAACCTCCTCCAGGAGTTCAAGCCCAAGGTCAAGGAGCAGGTGCTCAGCGAGGAGACCTCGGCGATGATGCGCGAGGCCCTCAAGGGCGTCATCACCAGCGGCACCGGCAAGCTGGCCCGGCTCGACGGGAACGTCGAGGCCTTCGGCAAGACCGGCACCTCCCGCAAGCTCGTCAACGGGCAGTACGACATGCGACGCCACTACGCGTCCTTCCTGGGGTTCTTCCCGGCCGACAAGCCCCAGTACGGCATGCTCTTCATGCTGGACGACCCCGCCGGGGACACCACCGGCGGCGACGTGGCCGCGCCGCTCTTCAAGAAGATCGGCGACGCCGTGATGCGCTACCGCCTCTCCCTGCCCGACTCGGGGCAGGAGGCCGACCTCAAGCTGGGCCTGCGGGACTGGCCCGTGAGCGAGAACGACGAGGCGGTGGTCCACGTGGAGATCGGCAAGGTGCCCGACCTCAAGGGCCTCACCCTCAAGTCCGCCATCCACCGGGTGGTCATGGCCGGGGGCGTTCCGAAACTGGAAGGCCTGGGCGACAGCGGCGGCAGGGCCTTCCGCGTGGAGGGCCAGGATCCCGCCCCGGGGACGGCCCTGGAACCCGGCGGCGCAGTGAAGATCAAGCCGAGGAGCCCATGAAGTTCAGCGATTGGATGCGGGACCAGGACGTATTCGCAGGCGGTGCGCTCGACGCCGAGGTGGCCCACGTCACCTGCGACAGCCGCGAGGCCGCCCCGGGGTGGGCCTTCGTCGCCCTGAAGGGCGGCGTGCGGGACGGCGCGGACTTCGTGCCCGCGGCCCTCGCCCAGGGCGCCTGCGCCATTCTCGCGGACCGGGACCTGGACGTTCCCGTGCCCTTCGCGCGCCTCGGGCAGGGCCGGCGCACCATGGCCCACCTGGCCCGGCGCCTCTACGGCCGGCCCGACCTGGCCCTGGCCCTCATCGGCGTCACCGGCACCAACGGCAAGACCACCACCACCACCCTCATCCGCCAGCTGCTCCTGGGCTCGGGCCTGGGCTGCGGCCTGGTGGGAACGGTGCTCAACGCCGCCGGCGCCCTGGAGGAGGAGGCCACCCGCACCACGCCCGAGAGCCCCGCCTTCTACCGGTGGCTGCGGCGCTCCGTGGAGGCCGGGGACGCCGCGTCGGCGGTGGAGGTCTCCAGCCACAGCCTCATGCTGGACCGGGTGGAGGGCGCGCGGTTCAAGGTGGGCCTGTTCACCAACCTCACCCAGGACCACCTGGACTTCCACGGGGACATGGAGACCTACTTCGAGGCCAAGGCCCGGCTCTTCGCGCAGTGCGGCGCCGGCCTGGCCAACGCCGACGACCCCTACGGAAGGCGGCTCCTGGAGCGGCCCGGGGTCCTGGGCTACGCCATCGAGGGTCCCGGCAGCTACCGCGCCGAGGACCTCGTCCTCACCCCAACGGGCACCTCGTTCCGGCTCGCCACCCCCCGGGGCGCCTTCGACGTGCGCAGCCCGCTCCTGGGGCGGTTCAACGCCTACAACCTGCTGGCGGCCCTGGCGGCGCTGGCGGAGGCGGGCTTCGCCCCCGCGGCCCTGCTGCCCGCGGTGGCCGGCCTCACCGGCGCCCCCGGGCGCCTGGACCGGGTGGACTGCGGCCAGCCCTTCGGGGTCATGGTTGACTACGCCCACACGCCCGACGCGCTGGAAAAGCTCCTCACGGAAGGCCGCCGGCTCCTGCCCGAAGGCGGCCGCCTCCACGTGCTCTTCGGCTGCGGCGGGGACCGGGACCGCACCAAGCGCCCCCTCATGGCCGCGGCCGTGGCGGGGGTCGCCGACGTCCTGTGGCACACCTCCGACAACACCCGCGGGGAGGACCCCGAGCGGATCCTGGACGACGCGGCCCTGGGCATCCCCGAGGCGCTTCGCGCCAACCCCGAACGCTACCACCGCGTGGCGGACCGGGCCCTGGCGGTCACCCAGGCCCTCGCGGCCTGCCGCCCCGGGGACCTGCTGCTCCTGGCCGGCAAGGGCCACGAGCCCTACCAGGACATCCGCGGCACCAAGCACCCCTACAGCGACCGCGGCGCCGTCGAGACCGTCCTCCGCGGCGGGACGGTGCCCCGCCCCTGGGCGGTGACACAGTGAGCGGCCTCTGGAACCTCTCCGAAGTGAGCGCCCGCGTGGGCGGCACCCTCCTGGGCGACGGGGGGGCCACGCCCGTGGCCCTCTCCATGGACACCCGCACCCTCGCGCCCGGCAGCTGCTTCGTGGCCATCCGGGGCCAGCGGGACGGCCACGATTTCGCCCAGCAGGCCGTGGAAGCGGGGGCGGGCTCGGTCATGGCCGACCACGAGCTGGCTGTCGACGTGCCCCAGCTCCTGGTAACCGACACCCTGGCCGCCCTGCAGCGGTGGGGCCAGGCGCGCCTCGAGGCCTTCCGCCCCCCGCACGTGTTCGGCATCACCGGCTCCGTGGGCAAGACCGGCACCAAGGAGCTCCTGGCCGCGGCCACCGGCGCCTGGAAGACCCCCGGCAACCGCAACAACACCCTGGGCCTGCCCGAGGCCCTGGCCACCCTGCCCGAGGACACCTCCGCCGTGGTCCTGGAGATGGGCATGAGCACGCCCGGCGAGATCCGCCGCCTCACCGAGATCGCGCCCCCCGACCTGGGGCTGGTCACCAACATCGGCCAGGTGCACATGGAGAACTTCGTGGACGGCCAGGAGGGCATCGCCCGCGCCAAGGGCGAGCTGGTGGCGGGGCTCAGGCCCGGCGGCCAGTGGGTGCACCTGGCCGGCGACAGCTGGTGCCGCTGGGTGGCCATGCAGCCCTGGGCCCGCGCCAAGGCCGTGCCCGTGGGCCGCGGCAGCGCCTTCGGGTGGCAGGACGAGGCGTCCCTGGGCCTCCAGGGGGAACGGTTCGTGCTGCGCTTCCCCGGGGGGACCGTGCCGGTGCGCCTGCGCCTGCGGGGCTCCCATCACGTGCGCAACGCAGCTCTGGCCGGGTCCCTGGCCATCCTGGCAGGGTACGCTCCCGAGGCCGTGGCCTCGGCCATGGGCGAGGTGGACGCGGGTCCCGGCCGGGGCCGGCTCCACGCCCTGAAGGGCGGCGGCTGGCTTCTCGACGAGAGCTACAACGCCATCCAGGAATCCGTCCTGGCCTGCGGCGAGGCCCTACTGACCCTTGACGGGGGGGACGCCGTCGCGGTGCTGGGCTGCATGCGCGAGCTGGGGCAGGGGGCCGCGGCCGTGCACCGGGACACCGGCGAGGGCCTGCGGGCCCTGGGCTTCAGCCGGGTGCTCGTCTACGGCGACCACGCCGCGGCCCTGGCCGCGGGCTTCGGGCCCGGCGCGCGGGCCTTCCCCGACTTCGAAACCCTGCGCGACGACGCCGGAGGCCTCGCCTCCATCCCGGCAGGCGCGCGCATCCTCGTCAAAGGCAGCCGGTTCTGGCGTTCGGAACGGGCCGTCGACTGGCTTCTCGAAACCTTCTCTCCCGGAAAACCATGATCCACTGGCTCCTCTTCCCCTTCCGCGACGCCGTCCCCGGCTTCTCCGTCTTCCGCTACATCACGTTCCGGGCCGCCATGGCCGCGGGCACGGCCATGCTCCTCTCCATCCTCGTCGGCCCCTGGGTGATCCGCACCCTGACCCGCCTGAAGATGGGCCAGCACATCCTCGAGGACAGCCCGGACACGCACCAGGCCAAGGCCGGCACGCCCACCATGGGCGGCCTGCTCATCGTGGGCGCCATCCTGGTGTCGACGCTCCTGTGGTGCGAATTGCGCAGCGGGGTCATCTGGGTGGCCCTGGTGTCCCTGGTCGGCTTCTGCGCGGTGGGCGCCATCGACGACACGAAGAAGCTCCTGCGCAAGCAGAACCTGGGCCTGCGCAGCTGGCAGAAGATGCTGCTGCTGGTGGCCATCACCCTCGTGGTGTCCTGGCTCATCCTCCACTTCAACCTCCGGGGCACCAACACCAGCCAGCTCTCCGTGCCGTTCTTCAAGAAGTTCCGGCCCGACGTGGGCATGTTCCTGGTGCCCTGGATCTGCCTGGTGGTGGTGGGCACGAGCAATGCGGTGAACCTCACGGACGGCCTGGACGGGCTGGCCATCGGCGGCACCCTCATCGTCGCCGCGACCTTCGCGATCCTCGCCTACGTGGCCGGAAACGCGAAGATGGCCCAGTACCTCATCGTCCCCTTCGTCCCCGGCGGCGGCGAGCTGGCGGTGTTCCTGGGGGCCATGAGCGGCGCCTCCCTGGGCTTCCTGTGGTTCAACGCGCACCCGGCCGAGGTCTTCATGGGCGACACCGGCTCCCTGGCCCTGGGCGGGGCGCTGGGCACCGTGGCGATCATGATCAAGCAGGAGCTGCTCCTGGTCATCGCCGGCGGCCTGTTCGTGCTGGAGGCCTTCAGCGTGATCCTCCAGGTGGGCAGCTTCAAGTTGCGCGGCGGCAAGCGCATCTTCCGCATGGCCCCCTTCCACCACCACATGGAGCTGGGCGGGCTGAAGGAGACCAAGGTGGTGATCCGGCTCTGGATCACGGCCATCGTCTGCTGCATGCTGGCGCTGAGCTCGCTGAAGCTGCGGTAGCCCGGGGAAAAGCGGCACGATAGGGGATCGTTTTCGTTTGTCAATGTTGACAATCGAAACTGAATGCGTAACTTTTCGACCGTCACCCTTCCGTCTGCCCTGCGGGGTTTTCCTCGGATGCAGGTGGGTCTCCAAGCCACCCGTCTCTTGGGTCGTCCGTTTTGGACGGCGGGGGGTTCCCGTGCCTCAGCTTCCCCGGAGGATCCCATGCACAAAGGAATCGCAACCACGATCGCGCTGCTCCTCGCCGCCGCCGCCCTGCACGGGGAGGATTACGCCGGCCTCATGGAGGCGACGAGGTCGGCCTGGCCCGACAGGAACCACCTGGGCGTGATCTGCGACTACCGCTTCAGCGCCGGGGAGGTGGCGGTGCTGGCCGCCTCCGCGGGGGCCGACCGGACGATCACGGTGGTGGACGTCCGTAATCCGGGCGAGGCACTGGCCACCGCGAGGAACGTGCGGGACCTGAAGGTGGACTGCCTGGTGCTGCTTCTGCACGATCCCCTGGTGCGCGACGGCGGCGTGACGGGCACGCAGGTGGTGCGCAGGGCCGCGTTCGAGGGCGTTCCCAGCCTGGGCACCACCCGCGCGGCCCTGGTGCAGGGCGCCGCCTTCGCCATGGGCGAAGGCACCGGCGGGCAGCTGCTGGTCACGGATACCCTCATCGGGACCGTGGGCGTCAGCCTGCCGAACGGAGTCGTCTGGGGGCGCAGGACCAGCGGCCTGCGGTTCCCCGGGACGGCCGAGGTGCGGGTGCTGGCGGCCAGGCGGTGATCCCGACAGGGAGAGTGGAAAGCATCTCCTTGATCTCTTCCCGGCGAACCTCGGCCCCTCGGCGATGCCGTTCTGTTCTTGAACCTTTCGGCGCATGGATTCAACGCGCCGCAGCGTCTTGAAACAGAATGGCATCGCCAAGGCGGCCGAGGTTCGCCGAGAAAAGATTGCATTTTGATTGGAATCTAGAAGACCAGGGGTTCCGGCTCCCCGAAGATGAATCCTTGTCCCCACGGCACATCGGCATCGATGACGGCCTGGAGCTCCTCGGTGGTCTCGATGCCCTCGACGATGTAGCCCACGCGCATGCGTTCGGCGAACACGGACAGGGCGTTGAGCAGGGCGGCCTGGTAGGGGCGCCGCTGGACGCCGCGGACGAGGCTCTTGTCCACCTTGAAGAAGTCCGGGGAGAGCCGGCCCATGTGGGCCAGGGAGGCGATGCCCGAGCCCAGGTCGTCCACGGCGATGCGCACCCCCAGGGCCCGGAGCCGCTTGGAGAAGAACTCGAGCTGGTCGAGGCTGTGGCGGGAATAGCTTTCGGTGATCTCGAAGACGATGCGGTGGGGGGGGATGGAGAGGTTCCAGAGCCAGGGCTCGATCTGGTACCAGAACTCGGGGTGCTCCAGCGTCAGGGGGTCCAGGTTCACGAACAGGAGGTGCTCGGTGATGGGGTGCATCTCCAGGGTGGTGAAGATGGCCCCGAGGCAGAGGAGATCCAGGCGCACCCGGGATTCGGCGGAGAGGGACACGTCCACCAGGAGATCGCCCACCGTGCGCATCAGGCCGGGCTGGGTCTCGAAACGGGTGAGCACTTCCCGCGCCACCGTCGTCCCGTCCTTGAGGTTGACGATGGAATGCGTATAGGTGACCGCGGGGCGACGGAAATCCAGAATGCTCTCGAGTAGGGATTGGTTCATCCAGCTCCGCCTTGCCAACCTCCATTTTCACTTCTTTTGCCGCTGGTGCCAAACTGGAAGAAAGGAGCGGGCATGGGAAGGGTCGTGGTGGTGGGCGCGGGACGTTCGGGGATGGGGGCGGCTGAGCACCTGGCGAAGGCGGGCAGGGACGTCGTGTTGACCGAAGGGAGGCCCGGGCCCGACGCGGCCGCGGCCGCGAGGCTGTCGGCCCAGGGGATTCCCGCCGTCTGGGGCTCCCATCCCCTGACGCTGCTGGACGACTGCGAGGAGGTGGTGCTGAGCCCGGGGGTCAGCCCGGCCATCCCCTTCGCCGCCGAGGCCGCCCGGCGCGGGATCCCGGTCATCGGCGAGCTGGAACTGGCCCACCGGGCCCTGCGGGCCCGCGGCGACGGTTCCATGATCCTGGCCGTCACCGGCACCAACGGCAAGAGCACCACCACCGACCTCACGGCCCACCTCCTGCGGCAGGCCGGCCTCCCCTCCCGGGCCTGCGGCAACCTGGGCACGCCCCTGGTGGAGGCGCTGGAGGGCGCCGAGGAGGGCACCCGCTTCGCGCTGGAGTGCTCCAGCTACCAGCTGGAGACCGTCCGGGACTTCCACGCCGAGGCCGCCGCCGCCCTCAACCTGACCCCGGACCACCTGGCGCGCCACGGCACCATGGAGGCCTACCGCGCGGCCAAGGTGCGGATCTTCTCCCACCAGACCCCCCTGGACCTGCGCCTGACGCCCCTGGCCGACCCGGCCTTCGAGGCGCTGGCCCCGGGCCGGGGGCAGGCCGCGCGGTTCGGCTGGGAGGCCCCGGAAGGCCCCGGCGCCTGGTGCGACGAGCACGGCACCCTCTGGCTCATCGACGACCACGGCGAGCACCCCCTGGTGCACCGGACGCGCCTGCTGATCCCCGGCGACCACAACGTGGAGAACGCCCTGGCCGCGTCGGTGCTGGCGGGCCACGGCGGCGCGGACCTGGACGCCATCCGGGAGGGGCTGCGCACCTACCCCGGCCTCGCCCACCGCATCGCCCTCTGCGGGGAGCACTGCGGCATCAAGGCCTACAACGACTCCAAGGGCACCAACGTGGACGCCACCCTCATCGCCGTGCGGGCGCTGCCGGGGCCCCTCGTGCTCCTCCTGGGGGGCCAGGACAAGGGGACCAGCTACGCCCCCCTGCGCGAGGCGCTCGCGGGCAAGCTGCGCAGCCTCGTCTTCCTGGGCGAGGCCATCCCCCAGCTGGAGCGGGACCTGGGGGACCTCCCCCACATCGCCGTCCAGCCCTTCGACGACGCCGTGGCCGCGGCCCTGGGCCTGGCCCGGGAGGGCGACCAGGTGCTCCTGAGCCCCGCCTGCGCGAGCTTTGACCAGTTCCGGAACTTCGAGGAGCGGGGCGAGCACTTCGAGGCCCTCATCCGGGACTGGGCCCGGGGCTAGCATGGATCCCCTCGCCGCGATCCGGTACCTCTCCCTGGCGGGCCCCGGCCCGCACCCCGGGCGGATCCTCGTGGTCGACGCCGGCCGCCAGCGCCTCGCGCTCCTGGAGGACGGGCGGGTGCTCGCCGAGTACCCCGTCTCCACCGCCTCGGCGGGGATCGGCGGCGAGGAGGGCTCCTTCCGCACCCCTCCGGGCTGGCACCGCATCCACGCCCGCATCGGGGCGGGGGCCCCGGCGGGGACCGTCTTCAAGGGGCGCGTCCCCACGGGCGAGCTCTGGGAGGGCGAACCCCGCGAGGAGGACCTCATCCTCGGCCGCATCCTCACCCTGGACGGCCTGGAGCCGGGGGTGAACGCCGGGCCCGGCGTGGATTCCCTGGACCGGTACATCTACATCCACGGCACCAACCAGCCCGGCCTCCTGGGGACGCCGGCCTCCCACGGCTGCGTGCGCATGGCCTGCCGGGACGTCCTGGACCTCTTCGACCGGGTGCGGGAGGGGGACCGCGTGATGATCGCGCAGGGGCCCATGGGCCGGCTCCACTTCACCGGGGCCGGCGGCAGCGGCATGAGCGCCCTCGCCCAGTTCGCCGTGCGCGAAGGGGCCGTGAGCGGCAGCGACCGCGGCTTCGACCAGGGGCGCAATCCCGGAGGCCGGGCCCTGCTGGAGAAGGCCGGGGTGCGCGTGGTCCCCCAGGACGGCTCCGGGGTCCCTGGCGCCGCGGCCGTGGTCTACTCCACCGCCGTGGAGGACGACGTGCCCGACATCCGGGAGGCGCGCCGCCTGGGGATCCCCCTCCTGCACCGGTCCGAGCTGCTGGCCCACTACGTCGGGGAAGGCCGGACCCTGGCCTTCACCGGCACCAGCGGCAAGTCCACGTCCGTGGCCATGGCCTTCGAGATCCTGCGCGGGGCGGGCCGGGATCCCTCGGTCATCACCGGCGGCGACCTGCGCGCCCTGCAGGCCGAGGGCCTCTGGGGCAACGCCTGGGCCGGGGGGTCGGACCTCCTGGTGATCGAGGCCGACGAGAGCGACGGGTCCCTGGTGCGCTACAGCCCCGCCGTGGGCGTCGTGCTGAACCTCCAGAAGGACCACAAGGCCATGGAGGAGGTGGCCGAGATGTTCCGCACCTTCCGCGACCGGACCCGCGAGGCCTTCTGCGTGGGGGACGCCCCGAACCTGGCGGAGTTCGCCCCCGGGGCCCTGGTCTTCGGCGCGGGCCCCATGGCGGAGCTGCGGTGCGAGGACGTGGAGGAGGGCCCCGACGGCTGCGCCTTCACGGTGCGGGGCGTGCGGTTCCGCCTGCCCGTGCCCGGGGTCCACAACGTCGAGAACGCCATGGCCGCCATCGCCGGGTGCCTCTCCCTGGGCGTGCCCCTGGAGGCGATGGCGGAGCCGCTGGCGGGCTTCCTGGGCGTCGCCCGGCGCTTCCAGAGCCTGGGCTCGGCCCGGGGCGTGGAGGTGGTGGACGACTTCGGGCACAACCCCGCCAAGATCGGCGCCTCCCTGCGCACCGCCCGGAACCGCGCCGGGCGGGTGCTGGCCGTGTTCCAGCCCCACGGCTTCGGCCCCCTGCGCTTCCTTCGCCGGGAGTTCGTCCAGGCCTTCGCCGCCGGCCTCCGGCCCGGAGACTGCCTCTGGATGCTGGACGTCTTCTACGCCGGCGGCACCGTGAACCGGGACATCTCCTCCGCGGAAGTGGTGGCCGAGATCAGCGCGCAGGGTGCCCGGGCCTTCCACGCGCCTTCGAGGGAGTGGCTGGTGGAGACCCTCGCCGCCACGGCCCGGCCTGGCGACCTGGTGCTCGTCATGGGCGCAAGGGACCCCTCGCTCACGGACCTGGCCAAGGCCATCCTTGCGCGGCTCTAGCACTACTGTGTCATAAGTATTGACAGCCTCCCCGCCCTGCCTATCCTATAGGCTAGGGCTACCTATGGTTGAGACTGCCGAAAGCCGTGCGCGTTTCGATGCCTACGCCGGATTACTGGCGAAGGCGGCCGGCCATGCCGATCGCCGTGAGCCAATGGCGCTCTATTGCCAGGGTTTGATCCTGCCCGGGGATCGAAAAAGCGTTGAGCCGATGGCAGCGCGGTTGGACCCGGTGCACGTCCAGGCCCGGCACCAATCCTTGCACCACCTGGTGGCTCAAGCGGGTTGGAGTGATGACGCGGTTCTCCGGGTGGCCCGGGACTATGCTCGCGAAGCCATGGAGATCCAGGGGCCGATTGAAGCCTGGATTGTCGATGACACAGGTTTCCCCAAAAAGGGGACGCACTCGGTTGGCGTGGCCCATCAGTATTGCGGGCCATTCGGAAAGACCTCCAATTGCCAATGCGCCGTGAGCTTGTCCATGGCCTCCCGCTGGAGCAGTGTGCCCGTGGCGTTCCGGTTGTATCTTCCGGAGGCCTGGGCCAAGGACATGGAACGCCGTGCCGAGGCCGGTGTTCCCGAGGCGGTTGTCTTTCAGCCCAAATGGCAAATTGCGCTCGCCCTCATTGATGGTCAGCGCACGGACAAGGAACCTGACCTGCCCGTGCTGGCTGATGCGGGCTACGGCGACATTTTCGGTTTCAGGGAAGGGTTGACGGAACGGCACCTCGTCTACGCAGTGGGGGTCAGCAAAACCACGACCGTCTGGGCGAACGGCAATGGGCCGCTGCCCCCCAGAAAACCCGGCGGAAAGGGACATCCGGCCAAGAGACTGAGGAGGGATGATGAGCATCAGCCCGAGACGGTCAAAGCCCTGGCGGAGGCCCTGCCCAAGGCCGCCTGGGCGAAGGTGCCGTGGGGAGAGGGAACCCGGGGCATCATGGAATCCCGGTTCGCGGCGCTGCGCGTTCGTCCCGCTCATCGAGACAACACTCGAGCGGAAATGCACCCGGAGGAGTGGTTGTTGATTGAGTGGCCCGAATCCGAGCAGGAGCCCACCAAGTATTGGTTTTCGACCCTGCCAGAGGCCACGCCACTCCGGCAATTGGTCCGGGTCACGAAACTGCGCTGGCGGATCGAGCGGGACTACCAGGAGATGAAAGACGAACTCGGCCTGGACCACTATGAGGGCCGTGGATGGCGGGGATTCCACCATCACTTGAGTCTATGCGCCGCCACGTATGCCTTCATTGTGGCGGAACGAAGCCGCCTTTCCCCCCCTACGATCCAATCCATCTTTGGCTTCATTCACGCACCACCCCAGCCCGCCCCCCTTCCCAGAGGACACCGCGCCCTTCCGCCCTGAGCGGCATTCGCCCTATTCCATAACGACGCTACGTCGAAGGCTGGAGCGGATTCTCATGGGTTCTCTCGCCTACTGTCCGACATGTGGGAAAAACCAAGGCGCCAATGTTATGACACAGTAGTGCTAGTGCCCCAGCACCTCCGCCAGGAGTTTCTTCAGCTCCTTCAGCCGGTACGGCTTCTGAACGAACGCCGCGGGCTTGACCCCCTCCAGCGCCTGCCGGTCGTAGCCCGAACTCAGGATCACCGGCACCTCCGGCCTCGAGGCCTGCATCCTCGCGAAGGCGGTGGCGCCGTCCATGCGGGGCATGGTCAGGTCCATGAGCACCAGGCCGGGCTTCTCCGCTTCGAAGCGCTCCAGGGCCTCGACGCCGTCCCGGGCCTGGATCACCTCGAAGCCCAGGGTTTCCAGGGCAAGGCCGATGGAATCCAGGATGATGACCTCGTCGTCCACCAGCAGGAGCTTTCCGGAGAACTCGCCCACGTGCTCGGCGGGGGCGGCGGGCCGGGGCGCGGCTGTCCTGGGGGAGGCGGGGAAAAAGATCTGGAACAGGGACCCGGCACCCTCGCGGCTCCGGATGCGGATGCCGGCCTTGTGGCCCCTCAGGATCCCCAGCATGGCCGAGAGGCCCAGGCCCCGGCCCTTGACCTTGGTGGTGAAGAAGGGGTCGAAGATCCGCGCCAGCACGCCGGGGCTCATTCCGCAGCCGGTGTCCTCCACCTCCAGCACCACGAAGGGGCCGGGTTCCAGGGCCTGGGCGGGGAAGTCCGCGCGGATCCGCGCCTGGTCCAGGTCCTCGGACCGGGTGCCCACGCGGATGACGCCCTCCCGGTCGCCCAGGGCGTCCGAGGCGTTGGTCACCAGGTTCATGATCACCTGCTGGATCTGGGCAGCGTCCCCTTCGATGGCGGGGAGGTTCCCGGCCAGGTGGATGTTGAGGGAGGCCCTCTTGGTGACCGTCACCTTGAGGAGGTGGACCATCTCGTTCACCACGGAATCCAGGTCCTGGGGTTTGACCGAGAACCGCCCCTTGCCCGAATACGCCAGCATCTGCCGGGTCAGCTCCGAGGCCTTGAGGACGGTGTTCTCCACGGCCTCCAGGTGCCCGAGGGCGGGGGAGACCTCCGGCAGCTTGAGCTGGGCCAGGTTGAGGTTGCCCATGATGGCGGTGAGGAGGTTGTTGAAGTCGTGGGCGATGCCTCCCGCCAGGACGCCCAGGCTCTCCAGCTTCTGGGACTGCCGCAGGGCCTCCTCCATGTGGCGCTCCTGGGTGATGTCCCTGGAGCTGCCCACGATGCGGTGGATGCGGCCCGTGTCGTCCCCGATGGGCACGAGGGTCGTGGAGAGGAAGCGGGCGCCGGCGGGGCCCGGGACCTCCTCCTCGAAGGTCACCGGCCTGCGGGCGGCGATGCACTCCCGGTTGTGGGAGATGAAGAATTCCGCGATCCGGGGCGGGCAGAAGGCCTCCAGGGGCAGGCCCGCGACCTCCTGGGACTGCCGCCCCAGGAGGGCTTCCGCGGCCGGGTTCATGCCCTCCAGGAGCAGTTCGCCCGCATCGCCGGCCTTGAACCAGAAGAGCGCGTCGGGGGTGTGGCTCTGCAGGGCCTGGAAGCGATCCTCGCTTTCGCGCAGGCGCTCCTCCTGGAGCCGGCGCCCGGTCTCGTCCATGGCGATGAGGACGGCGCCGACCACCTGGCCCTTCTCGGTCATCGGCCCCATGATGCTGCGGTACCAGCGGAGCTCCTGGTTCGGCCCCCAACCCTGGCCCTCGAAGACCTCGTGCCCGGATCCTTCCAGGATGCGCGCCAGGGCCCGGGCGCCCAGGGTCTTGGCGTCCCCGGCCATGCCGTCCAGGAAATCCATGCCGATGACGTCGGCCATGCTGAAGCCGGGGGCGAGCTTGTTGAGGTACCGGATGCGCCCGTCCCGGTCCAGGAGGGTGATGAAGGCGGGAACGTTGGCGGTGATGGCCGCGACGAGGTCCGTGAGGTTGCCCAGGGCCTTCTGGGCGTCCTCCTGGAGGGTCACGTCCCGGGTGATGGTCAGGAGGCAGGGGAGGCCGTCCAGGGAGACCAGCCGGCCCGACATGAGCCCCTTGATGAAGGTTCCGTTCTTGCGGCGGAAGGTGAACAGGCTGGCGTCGAACTCGCCCTTCTCCTTGAGCAGGGCCACCATCTTCTGGCGATCGGCGGGGTCGCCCCAGATGTCGAGCTCCACCGCGGTCCGGCCCAGCACTTCGTCCCGCTTCCACCCCGTGAGGCGCTCGAAGCCCGTGCTCACTTCGATGTAGGTGCCGTCGTCGAGGCGTGTGATGTTGATCGCGTCGGGGCTGGCGTTGAAGGCCAGGGCGAAGCGGGCCTCGCTCTTGCGCAGGGCGGCCTCGGCGGCCTTGCGGGACGTGATGTCGCGGATGTAGAGGAACAGGACGTCGGCCCCCTGGTGGGAGACCCGGGCCCGCGTCATCTCCACGTGGATCCGGGCGCCGTCCCGGCCCGAAAGCACCGTTTCCACGGCCGTCGTCTTGTCGAGGTCCAGGGTCGTGTCCGCCGTCAGGGCCCGAAGGTCCAGGGCGAGGATCTCCTCCGCGCCGTACCCCAGCATCGCGCAGGCCGAGGCGTTGGCGTAGCGGATCCGGCCGTCGGGGGCTGCGACCAGCACGGCGTCCGGGGCAAGGTCGAGGCCCGCTCCGAGAAGGGAGGGGGGGAAGGGTTCCCGGGTCAGGGGAGGGTTGGGCGGAGGCATGCCGGGATTCTTTCAGCACGTGGCGCGGGGAGGGGTTGGTCGGTAGATCTTAATTGATTATTGGTGGAACCTGACACAACGAATTAACTCTATGCACCTTGATTCATTTTGCCAGTCTTGCCACATTAAATAATTTATTTATCGTTTCTGCCATGATCCTGACCCTCTGCCTCCCCGCCCTCCTTCTCCTGTCCCCCTGCCCACCCGGTTCCCCCCGCAGCCTCGTCGATTTCCGCGTGGAACGGGCCCCCGAACCCCAGGTGGCGCCCGGCTGGACCATTCCTGATCCGCCGGATCCGCCTCTGGTGAAGGGCCGGGGCCGGGACGGGTCGGGGGACGCCTTGGACTGCGCGCCTGCCGCGGCCTTCAGCTCCTGTCCCCAAGGGAAAGCACCAGCACGGCGGCGATGACCAGCGCGCCGCCGGCGAGCTGGAGCGCCTGGAGGCGCTCGCCCAGGAGCAGCGCGCCCATCAGGGCCGTGGCCACGGGTTCGACGGTGCAGGCGATGGAGGCCTGGGTCGCGGTGATGCGCGACAGGCCCTCCATGACCAGCACCGTGGGCAGGACCGTGCCCAGGACCGCCAGGCCGGCCACGCTGGCCCAGGCGCCCGGGGGCATCCACGGATGGATCCCGCCCAGGAAGGGCGCCAGCGCCAGGAAGATCAGGGCGGCGAAGGTGCTGATCCAGAGCGTGGCCACCAGGGCGGGCACCCCCCGCTGCATGCGGGCGCCCAGGAACATGTACGCCGCGTAGCCCAGGGAGCTGGCCAGGCCCAGGACGACGCCCAGGAGATCCAGGCGCTGGGCGGGAAAGCCGATGGCCAGGGTGATCCCGGCGAGGGCGAGCGCCAGGGCCAGGAGGCCGCCCCGGCCCGGGCGCTCCCCCCGGAAGGCCCAGCTCAGGATCATCACGTGCGCCGGGTAGAGGTAGAGGAGCAGCGCGGTCAGCGCCACGGGGATCCGGCGGCTGGACACGAAGAACAGCCCCGCCTCCAGCACGAACAGGGCCCCCATGAGCGCCAGGCCCCCGAGCCGGGCCCGCGGAAGCCGGACGCTGTTGCGCCGGGGCACCAGGGCCCACAGGAGCAGGGCCGCCAGGGCGAAGCGCAGCGCCAGGGCGGTGGGGACGCCGACGCCCCGGGCCGCGGCCAGGCGATTGAAGATGCCGATGGATGCGAAACTGCACCCCGCCAGGACGACCAGGAGGATGCCGCCCGTGCGTTTGCCGGCGGTGTCCGTCACCGGGATCGCATGAGCAGGAGGCCTTCCACGGCGGGGATGTCCGCGGGCACGTCCACGCCCAGGCTCAGGTGCGGCGTGCGGGCCACTCCGATGGCCATGCCTGCGGCCAGGGCCCGCAGCTGCTCGAGCATCTCGAGCTTCTCCAGGGGGTGGGGGGGCAGGGCGGTGAAGGCGCGCAGGGCCTCGGGCCGGTAGCCGTAGATGCCCAGGTGGCGAAGGTACACCTCCAGGTGCTGGGGGCTCAGCCAGGGGCGGAAGTCCGCCAGGAACAGGGTGCTGTTGCGGAGGTAGGGGATGGGGCTGCGGCTGAAGTACAGCGCGCGGCAGGAATCGTCCAGCACGACCTTGACGTTGTTGGGGTTGAAGAGCTCCTCCGCATTGGTGAAGGGGCAGGCGGCCGTGGCCATGGGCAGGCGCGGGTTGTGCTCCAGGAGGCTCACGACTCCGGCGATGGTGTCGGGATGCATTGCCGGTTCATCTCCCTGGATGTTGAGCACCACGTCGAAGGATTCCCCCAGCGCGGCATAGGCCGCGGCCACCCGGTCCGTGCCCGAGGGCAGGCCGGGGTCCGTCATGACCACCCGGCCCCCGAAGCCTTCCACGGCCGCGGCGATGCGCGCGTCGTCGGTGGCCACCACCACCTCGTCCACGCCCGGGGCGTCCCGGGCCGCCTCCCACACCCACTGGATCATGGGCCGCCCGGAAATGGGGGCCAGGGGCTTGCCGGGGAACCGGGAGGCCTGGAATCTGGACGGGAGTACGGCGAGGGTGCGCATGGGAGAGCCTTTCAGTGACGGTTTGATCATAGCAAGGCCGAGGCCCCATGGGCCTCCCGGGGGCAGGGGCCGGAACCCATGAACTCCTGCGTGGAAATATGAAGGCCGATCACGCACAATCAAGGGTTTGGCTTTCAGGATTCAACACCGGAGGTTCCATTGACACGAAGGTTCGCCATCCCCGTAGGCATCACGGCGACGGGTCAGCACTACCCGGATCGCATCGTCACCAACGATGAGCTCTCCCAGATGGTCGACACCAGCAACGAGTGGATCATGTCCCGCACGGGCATCCGGCACCGCCGCTGGGTGGAGCCCGGCACCGGCTCGTCCGACCTCGGCGTGGGCGCGCTGCGCATGGCCCTGGAGCGCCGCGGCATGCGTGCGGACGAGCTGGACGCGATCATCTGCTGCACGGTGACGCCCGACATGTTCTTCCCGTGCACCGCCGCCCTCATCCAGGACAAGATCGGGGCCTCCAACTGCTTCGGGTTCGACATGAACGCGGCCTGCTCGAGCTTCCTGTTCGGCATGACCACCGGCGCCAGCCTCATCGCGGGCGGCACGGTGAAGAAGGTCGCCGTGGTGGGCTGCGACGTGATGACCTCGATCATGGACCCCACGGACCGCAACACCGCCGTGCTCTTCGGGGACGGCGCCGGGGCGGTCATCCTGGAGCAGGTCGAGGAGGGCTACGGCCTCCTGGACTACGAGCACAAGATCGCCGGCTTCGGCGCCCCCTTCCTCTGCATGAAGGCCGGCGGGTCCCTGCGCCCGGCCACCGCCGAGACCGTGGCCAACCGCGAGCACTTCATCTACCAGAACGGCAAGGAGGTCTACAAGAACGCCGTGCGCGAGATGGCCGAGGTGAGCCGCCTCATGCTGGACCGCAACCAGATCAGCCCCGCGGACCTGGCCCTGTTCGTGCCCCACCAGGCCAACCTGCGCATCATGGACGCCGCCGCCAAGCGCCTGGAGCTCCCCTACGAGCGCATGGCCAACAACATCGCCGAGTACGCCAACACGACCTCGGCCACCCTGCCCACCGCGCTGCACCAGTCCCTGGACGCCGGAAAGGTCAAGAAGGGCGACCTGATCGTGTTCGCCGCCTTCGGCGCCGGGTTCACCTGGGGCGGTTCACTCATGCGCTGGGCCGTGTGAGGATCATCGCCGGCACCCTCAAGGGCCGCCGCCTCGCGGCCCCGGAGGGGTCCCTGGCGGTTCGTCCGACTGCCGACCGGGCCCGGGAGGCCCTCTTCTCCATCCTCCAGAAGTGGCCCGCGGGCCCCTTCCTGGACCTCTACGCCGGCACCGGCGCGGTGGGCCTGGAGGCCCTCTCCCGGGGCTACGCCCCCGTGACCCTGGTGGAGAAGGCCCCCGAGGCCCTCGCCTGCCTGCGCACCAACGCACGGGGGGCCGAGGTGCGGGTCCTGGCCCAGGATGTCAGGCTCCTGGCCCCGGACGCCTTCCGGGATCTTGCGGTGGCCTTCGCCGATCCGCCCTACGAGGCCTCCCTGGAGGCCTGGGCCGGCCTGGGACCCCGGGTGGCGGGGTGGCTGGGGCAGGGCGGCATCCTGGTCTTCGAGGCCGCCGCGGGCACGGCGCTCCCGCCGGTGGCGGGCCTGGAGGAGGTGGAGACCCGACGGTACGGGGCCGCGGAGTTCCATATCTTCCGCTCGGCAGTCTGAGGTCTGGTTAAACTTCTCGGATGCCACGGTTTTCCATCAAGACCAAGCTGAGCGCCGTCATCAGCATCCTGGTGCTGGCCTTCGGGCTGTTCAACCTGGTGTTCTTCCCCCTGACCGTAAAGCGCCAGTTCCAGGCCCAGGCGGAAGCCAGCATGCACCAGGTGGCCGAGACCGCCAGTTACGCCCTGGCGTCGGCCATGGAGGACCGGGACCGCCGGGAGGTCGCCCGGATCCTGGAGGGCGTCAAGAACATCCCCTCCTTCAGCTTCTCGGTGGTCTTCGACGAGAACGGGAAGGCGGTGGACGAGTCCCCCGCCGCTCCCGGCTGGGTGGGCGCCTATGGGCGCACCGACGGCAGGACCAGCACGTTCCTGCGCCCCTCGGACGAGATCCTGGTGGCCACGGCGCCCATCTTCTTCCGCAACGCGTCCGGGGACCACGTGGGGACCCTGGTGCTGGGCTTCACCACCGACGAGATCCGGCAGGTGGTGCGCGTGAACATCCGGCAGGCCCTCTGGGTGGGCGGCACCGCCGTGGCCGTCGCCCTGCTCCTGGGCATCTACCTGGCCAGGCTCTACATCCGGCCCCTGGTGACGCTGACCGAGGCCGTGCAGCAGGTGGCCAGCGGCAACCTCCAGGGCATGGCGGTGGGCGCGACCTCGCACGACGAGCTCGGGGTGCTTGGCCGGAGCTTCGAGGTGATGACCAACAAGCTGAGGATTTCCCGGGACGAGATCGAGCTCCAGAACAAGCTCCTGGAGTCCCGGGTCCACGAGCGCACCGGGCAGCTGCTTGAGACCATCTGGGAGCTGGAGGAGATCCGGGCCAACCTGGAAAAGCTCGTGCAGGAGCGCACCCGGGGCCTGGAGCAGTCCCGGGCCGAGCTCAAGGCCTGGGCCGGCACCCTGGAGGAGAAGGTCCAGGAGAAGACGCAGGAGCTCACGGAGGTCAACGACAGCCTGCTGATGAGCCTCCAGAGGCTGCAGGAGCTGGACCGCATCAAGAGCGAGTTCCTCGCCAACATGAGCCACGAACTGCGCACGCCGCTTAACGCCGTCATCGGATTTTCGGGCCTGCTCATGCAGGAGCGGGAGGGGCGGGTCCCCTCCGACGTGAAGATGGACCTGTCCATCATCCACCAGAACGGCCGGAACCTCCTGGGCATGATCGACTCCATCCTGGACCTCTCCAAGATCGAGGCGGGCCGGTTCGAGCTGGACCTGGTCCCCATGGACCCCGGGCCCGCCCTGGAGGAGGTGGCCGCCCTGGCCACGGGCCTCATCGCGAACCGCCCCATCCGCTTCACCGTCGAGGTCCTGGGCGGGCCGTGCCGGATCCTGGGGGACACCGTGCGCTTCAGGCAGGTGCTCACCAACCTGGTGGGCAACGCCATCAAGTTCACCGAGCAGGGCAGCGTCTCCGTGCGCATGGAGCGCGCCGGGGATCGCCTGCGCATCGCCATCAGGGACACCGGCATCGGCATGAGCGGGAACGAGATGCAGAGGCTCTTCAGGCCCTTCCAGCAGGTCGACGGCAGCATCACGCGCCGCTTCGGCGGCACCGGGCTGGGCCTGGCCCTCTCCCAGCGCCTGGTGATGGCCATGGACGGGAAGATCACCGTTGAAAGCGAGAAGGGCAGGGGGAGCACCTTCACGGTGGACCTCCCGCTCCTGCCGGAGGCCGAATCATGACTGCGCCGAAGATCCTCTGCATCGAGGACAATTTCGTGAACTGGAGGCTCGTGCAGCGCCTGCTTTCCCAGGCCGGCTACGACATGCACTGGGCCGAGGAGGGCCTCAAGGGCTACGAGATGGCCCTCCAGCTCAAGCCCGCCCTCGTGCTCCTGGACATCAACCTTCCGGGCCTGTCGGGCTTCGAGGTGGCCACCAAGTTCAAGCACGACCCCGAACTCAAGGCCACGCCCCTGGTGGCCCTGACCGCCAAGACCCAGAAGGCCGAGCGCGAGACGGCGCTGGTGGCGGGCTGCGACGGCTTCATTCCCAAGCCCCTGGACCCCTTCACCTTCGTGGACCAGGTGGGGGCCTTCCTCCTGGGCCGCCGGGAGGAGCTGGAAAAGGCCCTGGAAGCCCCGGCCCTGCGCCAGTTCAACGTCCAGATGCTCGAGCACCTGGAGATCCAGCTCAAGGAGGCGCAGGAGGCCAACCGCAAGCTCATGGAGGCCCAGGCCGCCCTGGAGCAGCGCAGCGGCAGCCTGGCGCGCCTCCTGGCCCTGAGCCGGGAGATCCTCACCGAGCACGATCCCAGGACGCTGCTCCTGCGCATCCTCTCCGAGGTGCGGGTGGAGGTGGGGGCCACGGGCCTCACCGCCTACCGCCTGCACGGCAGCGGCAGCTACTACGACGGCGTGCGCTGGAACGGGGCCACCTTCGACGGCATGCCGGTCCTGCCCCTGGGCCACAGCTTCGTGGCCCGGGCCTGGTCCATGGGCGCCTCCGGGGTCCTCCACGGCGAGGCCCTCCGGAGCAGCCGCCTCTGGGAGGAGGGGCTGGACCTGGGCCTCTGGCCGCCCATGGGCAACGTGGCCGTGGTGGTGCTCCGCACCCACCAGGAGGGTGAGGAGATCGCCGGCTTCTGGATCCTCAGCCGCCCCGCGGAGCGGCCCTTCCTGGCCCAGGAGCTGGAGATGGCCACCCTCCACGCCAGCATCGCCCTGGTCAGCCTGGAGAACGCCGAGCTCATCGAGGACCTCAACAACAGCACCCGCGCGCTTGCCTCGAGCTACGAGCGCATCGAGGGCGCCTACCAGGACCTCCAGAACGCGCGGGCCGACCTGAACCGCCGGGACCGGCAGGCCCTCCTGGGCGACCTGTTCACCAAGATCGCCCAGCGCCTGGAAGCCCCCGTGCAGAGCCTGCACCAGCAGAGCCAGGTGCTGGACCACATGCCCGCCCCGGACGGCAACGGCCTGCCCGAGGCGCACCCCCGGGCCCTGGCCGAGATCCGCGAGGCCGTCTCGAAGATCGACGGCCTCCTGAAGGCCCTGCTGCGGCGGGTGGGCCGGGAGGCTCCCAGCAAGCCGGAGTGGCTGGACCTCCACGACCTCATCCAGCAGGAACTGGAACTGCTCCAGGCCGAGGGCGTCATTCCCGCCGAGGTGGCGGTCACCCAGGAGCTGAAGGCCCGGGTGCCCCTGATCTACGGCGTCTACGGGGACTTCGCCACCACCCTGCTCAACGTGGTGCACCACGCCCTGGGCGGGCCGACGCCGTCGCCCTCGCTGGCCATCCGTTCCACCCGCACGGAGGACGCCTTCCTCCTCCAGGTCACCGACGAGGGCGGGGCCATCCCCCCCATGGAGCTGGACACGGCCTTCGAGCCCTTCTCGGGCCTGCACCAGCAGGTCGTGATGGGCGTGAGGAGCCCCGGAGAGGGCCTGGCCGTGTGCAGGCAGCTCCTGGCCGCCTACGAAGGCGAAGTGGACCTGGTCAACCTGGGCGACGGCACGTCCCTCACCCTGAAGGTCCCGCTCAGATAGGGGACGGCCCCGGCTCCCCCCGGGGGGGAGGCCGGGGCCGGCGCCGGTACTACTTGAGTTCCTTGAGGAATTCCTTGACCTCGCCGGCCTTCTTCCCGGTGGGGGCGATCTCCATGTACTTCTTGAAGGCCTCCTTGGCGCCCTTGACGTTCTCGAGGCTGAACTCGACCACGCCCAGCAGCCAGTAGCTGTCGGCGAACTTGGGGTCCAGGGAGATGGCCTTGGTGACGAAGGTCTTGGCTTCCTTGAACTTGCCGGCGTTGAAGGCGGCGACGCCGTCGTTGTAGGCCAGCTCGGGCCGGGGGCCCATGACGGCGTCGATGGCGGCCTGGTAGGTCTTGATGCCCTCGGCGTCGTTCTTGACCTTGGCGATCTCGAGGAGGGCCACGAGCACGCGCTGATCCTTGGGGTTGCGCTTGTAGGCGTTGGCGAGGTAGGGCTCGGCCTTGAGCATCTGGTCCTTCTGGGCGGGGTCGGCCTTGCCGGCCTCGTAGAGGGAGATGCCCAGCACGCGCTCGACGGTGGGGAGGTTCTTCTCGATCCCGGCTCGGGCTTCCTCGTCCTTCAGGGCCGTCATGGCCTCCTTGAAGTCGGCCAGGGCGGACGTGACCAGGGGCACGGCCTCGGCGAACTTCTGGGCGTTGTAGAGCTCGACGGCCGCGTTGAAGGAGGCGGATGCGGACATGGACTTGCCTTCGCCGGCGGGCAGGTTCGCGAGGTTGGCCTTGAGGGCCTCCTCCGAGGCCTGCTGGGGGGTGAGCAGGACGACGTTGACGGTGGTGATGTCGGCGAGCTTGACCTTGAGGGTCTGCTTCTGGGTCTGGTACCCGGGGGCGGAAACGGAGAAGGTGAAGTCCTTGGGCTCGAGGCCCACCTGCAGGTAGCTGCCCTTTTCGTCGGCCTTGAGTTCCTTGGTCCAGTTGATGTCGGAACGGCTGAGCGTGATGACGGCCCCGGCCACGGGCTTGCCTTCCTTGTTGGTGATCTTGCCGCCGATCCGACCGGTGCTTTCGGCCGCCAGCGTCAGGCAGACCGCAGGGATCATGATGGCCGTAATGAGGTTTCGCATATTGCCTCCGAATAACCCCATGGTCCCATTTATGCAAGGGTTTGAGAAGTGGCCTGGAGGTGAACTGTGATACGCTGCCTTCAACCCACGGAGTGACCATGATTGCAACGGTTACACGGTCGTCCATCCCTGAGTTGGAATCCGTGACCGCCAGATTCGTCAACGCAGTGATAAACGCTTCAAAAATGAGGTTTAGTCTGCTGCTTGGGGCGCTCCTCCTCGTGCTTGCCGGCAGTCTGGGCGCGGCTCCGCCCGATCCTTCGTCCCGCGCCCATCAGGACCTGATGCCGGCCGTGGCCATGAGCCACTGCGCCGAGCGGCTCAAGCCGGCCTTCCGCTCCGGCGATCCCGGGGCCATCCAGGCCGCGGTCCAGGATGTGGAACTGCTCCGCAGGACCTACGGCACCCTGGACGTGCTGCCCCTGGTGGAGTCCATGGCCATCTACGCCAGGGACCTGGGCGCCCAGGGCGAACCGGCCCTGGGGCTGAAGGTCATCGACACCGTGGAACGCTGGGCCCCCCGGAACCCGACGCTCATGGGCGCCCGGGTGATCCTCATGCGCCAGCAGGGCCCCCAGGGGTACCTCTGGAGCATCGGGGAGGTCCTGGAACTCACCCGCCTGCGGCTGGCCAACCCCTACCACCGGTGGCTGTGGACCGTCCAGCACATGGCGTGGCTCCGCCTCCTGGCCACGCTGCTCCTCTGGGGATTCGCGCTCACCCTCGGCATCCGCTACCGCCGCGTGTTCCGCAACATCTGGGAGGAGCCGCTGCGCCGCGGCGCCATGAATCCCCATGTGATGGCCCTCCTGGGGGCGTTCCTGATCACCCTGCCGGTGATCTTCGGCCTGGATCCCGGCATCGTGGCCATGGTCTGGCTCTGGCTCCTGGCCCCCTTCCTCCTGCCCCTGGAGATCCGGGCGACCCTCTTCATCCTCCTCCTGCAGCTGGTCCATCCGGCGCTCTCCCTCCTGGAGCCCATGGCCGCCGTGAGGCCCAGCCCCAGCATCGTGACCCTCCAGCTGCGCCCCCAGCCCCTGGCGGGGATGGAGCGTTCCCTGGCCATGCTGCCCCAGGGTGACCGCACCTTCCTGGAGGGCTGGCGGCAGCTCGAATTCCAGGAATGGTCCAAGGCCCTGGCCACCTTCGAGTCCCTGCGCAGGAACCACCCCGACCGCGCGGAGGTCCTCAACAACCTGGGCGTGGCCCGGTACCAGCTGGGCGATCTCGCCGGGGCCCAGGCCTGCTTCGACGAGGCGGCCCTCCTCGGCCCCGACCGGGGCGAGATCCTCCTCAACCAGAGCGTGGTGGCCTTCCGCCAGATGGACGGCCCCCTGGGCTTCTCCAAGCAGGAGGACGCCAGGCGGGTCGCGCCGGACACCTTCAACCGGATCCTGGCCGCCAACCAGGCCCGGAACGACCAGCGAACCTTCGCGCTCCCCCTGCCGGACAGTCCGGAACGGGTGGCGGCGCTGGCCAGGTTCCAGGAGACGCCCGCGGAGCACGGTCCCGGCCGCACCAAGAACCTGCTGCTGATTTTCAACTTCCTCCTCCCGCTCGCGGCGGCGGTGGCCTTCTACTTCCGGCTCAAGAAGAGCATCAGCGAGGCGCACCCGTCCCAGTGCACGCGCTGCGGGGATCCCTTCCACACCACCGACAGCCCGGATTCGTTCGTGTGCTCCAAGTGCCACCACCTCTTCGTGCTCAAGGACGGCCTCCACGGGGAGAGCCGGAAGAAGAAGGTGGAGGAGGTGGGGGCCTTCCAGTCCGCCCAGCGCTGGCTCCACCGCTGCCTCATCGTGCTGCTGCCGGGAGCCGACCTGGTGCTCATCGGGGAGACGCGGGAAGGTCTGCTGGAGTATTCCTTCTTCTGCTTCGCCCTGGGGATCGTGCTCGCCACGGGCCGCTCCGTGCGCTACCCCGGGGAAGTGCTTCCGGATCCGGCTTCCATCTGGATGCCCCTCGGGCTTATGCTGCTGGCGGTGCTCTTTCTTCGTTCCTGGTTGAAGCTCCTGCCGAGAAGGGGATAGGCGAATGGCTCTGGAAGGCTCCCTCCGAGATTTCGATCTCTTCTCCCTGTTCAACATGATCAAGACCCAGGGGAAGAGCGGGACCCTCGTGCTCTCCCGCGCCCAGGAGTTCGTGAAGATCTTCTTCGACCAGGGGGAGATCGTCGGCTGCGACTCCAACCAGGTGCGCATGGAGGACCGCGTCGGCGCCATGCTGGTGCGCCTGGGCAGGCTCTCGGGCGAAGAGCTCATGGGCATGATCCACCGCCAGCGCCAGACCCTCAAGCGCATGGGCACCCTGCTCCTGGAATCGGGCCGGGTCTCGCCCCAGGACCTCCAGGACGCCCTGTTCAACCAGGCCATGTCGATCATCTACCGTACCTTCCGGTGGGTGGAGGGGGACTACCGCTTCGACTCCATCCTGCCCCAGGAGCTGGACCGCGAGAACTTCCCGGCCATCCCCGTGGACACCGTCCTCATGGAGGCGGCGCGGATCATGGACGAGTGGCCCGAGGTGCAGCGGCGCCTCCCGGACAACGGCCTCCCCCTGCGCAAGACCCCCTACGGCGCGGCGCTGAACCTGGACATCGACAAGGACCTGTCGACGGTCCTGGACGGCGGCTCCATGAACGTGGAGGGCTCCGGCCTCACCCACGAGCAGGAGACGGTCCTCACCTACTTCTCCAGCTCCACCAGCATCCAGAACGTGCTCCAGATCAGCCGCTATGACGAACTGGACACCTGCAAGATCATCGCCCAGCTCCTGGAGGCCGGCGTCCTGGAGGTCTCCACCGAGGCCGAGGAGCGCAAGCCCTCCGTGTGGGTCCTCCCCCCCGCCATGATGGGCAGGGAGGCCGCCCCTCCGCAGGGCCCGTCCTGGCTCTTCTGGCCCGCCGTCGCCGTCTTCCTGGCGTTCCCGCTGGCCTTCTACGTGCCCCATTCCAGGGCCTCCGCCAACCAGGGTCTCGCGAGCCTCCAGCGCGCCGACGTGCAGGTCTCCACGGACCCCGCCACCATGGCGCGGCAGGTCTGGGCCTTCCGCATGGCCTCCCCCGCCGACGGCGGCAGGAAGCTGGCGGATTCCCTGGGCATCACCCTGGATCCCCACATGGTCGTCCCGGACTTCTCACGGCAGCCCAATCCGTTGCCCCCGACGCCGCTGGAACGCGGCCAGGAACCGCAGTAGGCAGGCACCCATAGCCTTGACAAGAAGTATAAATTATACATGTTTATGTCCGGACCCCGCGCAGGGAGGAATCGGCCATGAACGTGTTGAGACCCGTGATTTGTTCTTTCATCCTGTCCATGGGCGCGGTCTCGGCGGTGGCGCTTCCGCCGGTTCACTACCTTGGCCGCATCAAATCCGTGACCGGCCTCCCGAAGCTGGGAATCGAGTTCAAATTCAATGAGTGTGATTTGAGTGGCGTGGAGAATCCGCACAGGAGCCACACCGTTCAAGTCCTCGCAATCGAACTTCCCAAGTGGGAAGTCCGGGTGCGCAAGCCGGGAGGGGGATGGGGCGCCGTGGACTTTCGGGAGATTGAACATGATTTGTTGGATAGATATATCAAGTTGACCGTCATAAAGAACCATGACTCGATGCCAGCCTATATTTTCCATTCGGACAAGAGCATGCATGAACTCAGGCGATGATGCCCAGGGATTCAGATAATGGCCTGGTGCGATCGCGAGTCTTGCCATCCGGCTCAGGCTTTGACCAGCCATTCCTTATCCTGCTTTTTCCCCAAAATCCAATTCATAAACGCAGATATATGGGATAAAAGGGGATAGGTTCACCTGGGAGTTCCCGTTTCATCCTTGTCCGGAAGGGCTCCGGGGTTGCGCCGAGGGGCTGGGAACTGCCGACGGGGAATGGCTACGACTCGGTTTCCCCGGGCTCGATGTCGATCAACCTCGGTTTCCGGGGGCGCGCGGCCCAGGCGACCAGGACGGAGATGAAGTAGAGCCCCTCCAGGACGACCCCGAAGAAGATGGTCGTGACGATGACGTCGCCGGGAGTCAGGAAGGCGCTGATGGTGAAGATGGCGACCGTGGCGTGGCGCCAGAACTTGAGCAGCCAGGTGGCGGTGACCAGGCGGAAGCGGGTCAGGAAGAAGACCAGCACGGGCAGTTCGAACATGAGGCCGGTGCCCACCACCGTGTAGATGAACAGGTCCAGGTAGTCCTCCAGGTGGAGGTTGGTGCGCAGCCCGGCCTGCATGGCCTCCTTGAAGAGGATGTCGCCCAGGAAGGCGAAGGCGTTCCAGTAGGCGAAAGCGGCGCCGCCCAGGAAGCAGCCCGTGGTCACCAGCACGAAGGGGATGGCGAAGCGCCGCTCGCGGCTGTAGAGCCCGGGCTTGATGAAGCCCCAGAGCTGGCCGAAGAGGAAGGGCGCCGCCACGAAGATGGCCGCCCAGATGGAAAGCCTCATGAGGGAGAAGAAGGGCTCGGTGAGGCTGGTGTAGGCGAAGGGGTCGAAGACCGTGGGGATCGGCTGGTGGGCGGCCTGGGCCTGGGCGATGGCGTGGCTCTTGAACGTCTCCATGAAGGGCTTCTGGGCCCAGGTCATCAGCCGGAAACGGAAGAAGTAGGTGAGGGCGAAGGCCCCCGCGACGATCAGGATGCTGCGGATGAGCCGCACCCGCAGTTCATGCAGGTGCTCCCAGAAGGACATCTGATTGGGAGGCGTGTCGGGTGTCGTCATGGAGGCGAGGTCGGGCGCCCCGCCCTATTTCTTCTCGGACGTGTTGCTGTTCACGTCGTCCTTGACCGAGTCGGTGATCTCGCGGCTGGCCTTCTTGAATTCCTGGATGCCCTTGCCCAGTGCCTTGCCGAGTTCGGGGAGCTTGGAGGGGCCGAAAAATATCAGCAGCAGGATGCCGATCAGCAGCATTTCAGTCAAACCGAGATTGCCCATGCTTCCTTCTCCTTGGTCTGGTAAGTGGCTTCGAGGCCCCACCGGGAACCTGACGCCGATGTCAGGTTGGCATGAAATGGAACCGTGGGGGTAAGTTTATACAGGGTAGACAGTTACCCGGCCGATGGAGTGGTACGTCCAGCCGGCGGCCTTCATGGCTTCCGGGCGGAAGAGGTTGCGTCCGTCGAACATCACCTTTCCCTTGAGGAGGCCCGCGACCTTCGGGAGGTCGGCCGCCGCGTACTGGGGCCACTCGGTGGCGATGAGGAGGGCGTCGGCCCCGGCGCAGGCTTCCATGAAGTCCGCGGCGTACTCCACCCGGTCCCCCAGTTTCGCCCTCACGTTGTCCATGGCCTCGAAGTCGTGCACCACGACCCGGGCGCCCAGGGCCGTAAGGCTGTCGATGAGCTCCATGGACATGGCCTCCCGGATGTCGTCGGTGTGGGCCTTGAAGGCCAGGCCCCACAGGGCGAATTTCCGGCCCGCCAGCGGCGCGGGGCTGCCCGAGGCGCACCCGAAGTGGGCGCGCACCTTCAGGGCCAGCACCTGCTTCTGGTGGCGGTTGGCTTCCACCGTGGCCTCCAGGGCACGCAGGGGGTGGGCGTTCTCCCGGCCCACCTTGAGCAGGGCCTGGAGGTCCTTGGGGAAGCAGCTGCCGCCGAAACCGGGCCCGGGATTCAGGAAGTACTTGCCGATGCGGTGGTCGCTGCCGATGCCCTGCTTGACGAAATCGACGTCGGCGCCCACCTTCTCGCACAGGCCGGCGATCTCGTTGATGAAGCTGATGCGCAGGGCGAGCATGGCGTTGGCGGCGTACTTGGTGAGCTCGGCGCTGGGCGGATCCATGCGGAGCCACTGGCCGGAGCTCGCCTCGAGGAACTTCGCGTAGAGCCCCTTCATGATCCCGGCGGCGTGGTCCGTCCTGCAGCCCACCACGACGCGGTCGGGCCGGATGAAGTCGTCGATGGCGCAGCCCTCGCGAAGGAATTCGGGGTTGGAGACCACCTCGAAGGCGCGGTCCGTGCGGGCCGCGATGGCCGCGTGGACCCGGGCGGCGGTGCCCACGGGCACGGTGCTCTTGTCAACCACGACCAGGGGCGGGGCGTCCGCGGGCCGCAGGCCCATGGCGGAGCCGATGGCGCCGGCCACGGAGAGGACGTACTGCAGGTCGGCGCTGCCGTCCTCGCTCTGGGGCGTGCCCACGCAGATGAAGGCGGCGTCGGCGGCGGCGATGCCGTCCCTGAGGTCGAGGCTGAACGACAGGGCCCCGGAGGCCTGGTGCTTCGCCAGCAGCTCGTCCAGCCCGGGCTCGTAGATGGGCGAGACGCCCTGGCGGATCTTCGCGATCTTCCCCGCGTCGGTGTCGATGCCCAGCACGCGGTGCCCGGCTTCGGCGAAGCCAGCCGCGGCCACAAGGCCCACATATCCAGTGCCGATGACCAGAACTTGCATATCCTACCTCTCGCTGATGACAGTCTTGCGCACGGGAGCGCTCCTGCAAGTGTATCCGTTGCCCTACCGGACCGCGAGCCTTGGTAGAATCACTTCCCTAGGAGGAATCATGGCTTACTTGGGCCTGATCGCGGGGCAGGGCGTCAACCTTTGGGAAGTGGTGCTCCACGCGGGCACCGTGGCCCGGGTGGTGCTGCTGATCCTGGGGGCCTTCTCCATCACCAGCTGGGTCATCATCGTGCAGAAGGCGATCCTGCTCAGCCGCAGCAAGGGCGTCACCGAGCGGTTCCGCGCCGTCTTCCGCAAGACCACCAACTGGGGCGAGCTCAAGGGCCGGGCCGCGGACTACACCATGAGCCCCCTCGTGGGCCTGTTCACCGCCGGCTTCTCCGAAGTCAACTACCAGCTCCGTCCCGCCCCGGGCCCCGCGGGGCAGAAGGCCCAGATCAAGAGCATGGAGGCCGTGGAACGCTGCCTCCAGCGCGCCTCGGTCGTGGAGATGGGGCGCATGGAGAACTACCTGGGCATCCTGGCCACCATCGCGGCCGTGAGCCCCTTCGTGGGCCTGTTCGGGACGGTGTGGGGCATCATCGACGCCTTCCACGGCATCGGCACGGCGGGCAACGCCAGCCTCGCCACGGTGGCCCCCGGCATCTCCGAGGCCCTGGTTGCCACGGCCCTGGGCCTGGTGGCCGCCATCCCCGCCCTGATGGCCTACAACTTCTTCCAGGGCCAGCTCAAGCACTGGCAGACCGAGCTGGACGACTTCTCCCTCGAGTTCATCGGCGTCTCCGAACGAAACTTCACCTGATGGCCTGCGGTCCGCGCACCCCCGTCTTCTGGCAGCGTCAGCCCGGGCTGCCGAGGCCGGTATTGGGCTTCCTGCGCTCCCGCCTGGAGGCGGCCCTGGCCGACCCCGCGGACCGGGCGCTCCTCGTGTGGCCCACCGTCCTGGGCGCCCCACGGGTGCGGGCGGAGTTCCCCGGGGGCCTGCCCGAGGCCGAGCTGCTTGCGCGGGCCGGCGCCATGCTCCCCCAGGAGGACCCCGGGCGGGCCTGGCGGGACGCCCTGGCGAGGTTCCCCGACACCGCCGACCGGGGCCCCGGGGGATGGGTCCCCCAGCGCATCTGGGACCCGCTCTCCTCCCTGGTGAGCCTGCGCAGCGGCGTGACCCTCCTGGCCCTGCTGGGCCTGCCGGAGGGGGAGGCGTATCCCCTGGCGGCGGGCGTGTCCCTGTTCAACGCCGCGCTGTTCCACGAATGCCACGACGCCCTGGAGCCCCTCTGGCTGGAGGCCGAAGGTCCCCTCAAGGCCGGGCTCCAGGGCCTCATCCTCATGGCGGGCGGCTTCCACCACCACCAGCTCCAGAACGCGCCCGGCATGGCCGGGCTCTTCGAGGACGCCGTGGAGGCCCTGGGCGGGAGCGGCGAGCTTGCCACCCCCTGGGGGACCGTGGCCTACGGCGCCGCCCTCGACCTGGTGCGGGAACGCCTTTCGGCCCTGGAGGACGAATTCGGCCTGCGGGCCGAGGAACCCCCCTGGGAACGCCTCTGGAGCCTCGACCGGCCCGAATGGGAGCTGATGTGATCACTTGCGACGTACTCGTGCTCGGCGGCGGCATCGCGGGCTGTTCGGCGGCGCTCCGGGCCGCGGAACTGGGCGCCGACGTGGTGGTGGTGGCCAAGGACACCCTGGGGGAATCCAACACCGCGTACGCCCAGGGGGGCATCATCGGCCTGCCGCCCCCGGACGCCCACGACTCCGCCGAACTCCTGGCCTCGGACGTCGAGGCCGCCGGGGCCGGGCTCTGCAAGCCCGAGGCCGTGGCCCTCCTGGCCGAACAGGGGCCCATCCTCTGCAAGGAGTTCCTCTGGAAGCAGGTGGGGGTCGACTTCGACCACACCGGCGCCCTGGAGCCCGAGCCCACCGCCGAGGCCGCCCACAGCGCCCGCCGCATCTGGCACGTGAAGGACGCCACGGGCCGGGCCATCCAGACCGCGCTCACCTCCAAGGTGCGCTCCCACCCGCGGATCCGGATCTTCGAGAACCACTCCCTGGTGGACCTCCTCACGGTCCCCCACCACAGCCGGGACCCGAGGGCCGTCTACGATCCCATCCAGGTTTGGGGCGCCTACGGCCTGAGCCCGGACGGCGTGGTGCGCATGTGCCTGGCCAAGCGCACCATCCTGGCCACCGGCGGCCTGGGCTACCTCTACCTCCACACGAGCAACCCGGCCTCGGCCACCGGGGACGGCCTGGCCGCGGCCTACCGGGCCTCGGCCCGCATCGTGAACTGCGAGTACGTCCAGTTCCATCCCACCACCCTCTATGTTCCCGGCAGGCCGCGGACGCTGCTCACCGAGGCCCTGCGCGGCGAGGGCGCGCACCTGGTGAACGGCAGGGGGGAGCGCTTCATGCGGAGGTACGCCCCCGAAGGCCTGGAACTGGCCCCCCGGGACGTGGTGAGCCGGGCCATCTTCCAGGAGATGGCGGCCACGGGGGAGCCCTGCATGTACCTCGACCTGGAGCCCCTCAAGGCCCGGCTGGACCTGGAGGCGAGGTTCCCCACGGTCCTGGCCACGTGCCGCAAGGCCGGCCTGGAGCCCCTCTCCCAGCCCATCCCCGTCGTGCCCGCGGCCCACTACTTCTGCGGCGGCGTGGCCGTGGACCTGGACGGCAGGGCCAGCCTCCCGGGGCTCTTCGCCGTGGGCGAGGTGAGTTGCACCGGGGTCCACGGGGCCAACCGCCTGGCCTCGTCCTCCCTCCTGGAGGGCCTGGTGTGGGGCTACCGCGCCGGCGAGAGCTGCGCGGCCGAGAGCCGGACCACGGCGCTGCCGGACCCGAACTCCCTGGAACCCTGGAGGCCCGTGCCCCCCGGCCCGGAACCCGACCCGCTGCTCATCGAGCAGGACTGGACGAGCATCCGCACCACCCTGTGGAACTACGCGGGCATCGTGCGCACCCGGGACCGGCTCACGCGGGGCCGGGGCGACATGGGCTACCTCTACCACCGCATCGAGGCCTTCTACCGCGCGGCGCCCCTGTCGCGCAGCCTGCTGGAACTGCGCAACGGCATCATCTGCGCCCGGCTCATCTTCAAGGCCGCGCTGCAGAACCCGGTGTCCCGGGGCTGCCACTACCGGCTGGACTGAACCGGGATTCCTTGGTTAACTGGAGGATCAACCCCCGGGATCCTTGTGCGGATCCCCTCAGCGCACGAGGGCGCCATGGCCGACTCGACCCGGAAACGCTATACCGTTTTCCTGCCCCGCACCGATTTCCCCATGAAGGCGGACCTGCCCCAGAGGGAACCCAAGCGGCTCGAGCGATGGAAGGCCGAAGGCCTCTACGCCAGGGTCGAGGCCCGCAAGAAGGCCGACAACGCCGCGGGCCTGGGCAGCGGGCGCAGGATCCTCCATGACGGCCCCCCGTACGCCAACGGGGCCATCCACATCGGCCACGCCCTGAACAAGATCCTCAAGGACATGGTGGTCAAGTCCCTGTGGCTGGACGGGCACGAGTCCCCGTACATCCCCGGCTGGGACTGCCACGGCCTCCCCATCGAGCACGCCGTGGAGCGCGACCTGGGCCCCAAGCGCCGGGAGATGAGCCGCAGCGAGTTCCTGGCCAAGTGCCGGGTGTACGCCCAGAAGTGGATCGATTCGCAGCGCTCCGGGTTCCAGCGCCTGGGCGTGCTGGGCGCCTGGGAGGACCCCTACATCACCATGCAGCCCCGCTACGAGGCCGACGTCGTGCGGCTCCTGGCCAGGCTCTTCGAGTGCGGGGCCGTCACCCGCAAGCTCAAGGTCGTGCACTGGAGCTACGGCGCCCGCACCGCCCTGGCCGAGGCCGAGGTGGAGTACGCAGACAAGACCAGCCCCGCGATCACGGTGGCCTTCCCGGTGCCCGACGAGGAGGCCCGGCGCATGCACCTGCCCACGCCCCTCTTCCTCCCCATCTGGACCACCACGCCCTGGACCCTGCCCAGCAACCTCGCCATCGCCATGCACCCCGACATGGAGTACGCCGTGGTGCAGGCCGTGGACCGCCACTACCTGGTGGCCGTGCCCCTCCAGGAGGACTTCCAGCGCCGCCTCGGCGTCCCCTTCCACGTGAAGGAGATCCGCAAGGGCAAGGCGTTCCAGAGCCTCACGGCCCGCCACGCCTGGCTGGACCGGGAGAGCCCCGTGCTGCTGGCCGACTACGTCACCGCCGACACCGGCACGGGCCTGGTCCACACGGCCCCCGACCACGGCGTGGACGACTTCAACCTCGCCCACCACCTGGGCCTCCTGCAGCTGGTGGGCCCCGACGGGCGCTTCACGGCCGACGTGAACGACCCCGAGCTGGAAGGAAAGAACATCTTCGACACCAACGTCCTGGTGGTGGAGCGCCTGCGGGCGTCCGGCGCGCTGCTCCACGACGAGATGCTGACGCACAGCTACCCGCACTGCTGGCGCACCAAGACGCCCATCTTCTTCCGGGCGACGGAGCAGTGGTTCATCACCATGGACGACGAGCTCACCGGCAAGGGCAAGACCCTGCGCGAGCTGGGCCTGGAGGGGGTCGAGAGCACCCGCTGGGTCCCGGCCCAGGGACGCAACCGCATCCATGCCATGATCGCGGGCCGCCCGGACTGGTGCATCTCCCGGCAGCGCGCCTGGGGCACGCCCCTGACCGTGCTTCGCTGCATGGAGTGCGGCGAGCCCCTGGCCACCGCCGACATCTTCGCAAAGGCCGCCGCCGCCATCGAGGAGGGCGGGGTGGAGGCCTGGGCCGAGCTCCCCCTGGAGCAGCTCAAGCCCGAAGGATCCGTGTGCGCCAAGTGCGGCGCCGACGCCTTCGCCAAGGAGACCGACATCCTGGACGTGTGGATCGACTCCGGCGTGAGCGCCGCCGTCGTGTGCGACACCCATCCGGAACTTAGCCGCGCGGACTACGGCAAGTTCATCTACCTGGAGGGCTCGGACCAGCACCGGGGGTGGTTCCACTCCTCGCTGCTCTTCAACCTCGCGGCCACGGGCGACAAGCCCTACGACACCGTCGTCACCCACGGTTTCGTGCTGGACGGCAAGGGCCAGAAGATGAGCAAGAGCCTGGGCAACGTGGTCACCCCCGAGGAGATCATGAAGACCCTGGGCGCCGACATCCTCCGCTGGTGGACGGCCTCCGTGGACTACAACGAGGACGTCCGCATCTCCAAGGAGATCCTGGAGCGCTCCGCCGACGCCTACCGGAAGATCCGCAACACCCTGCGCTTCCTCCTGGGCGCGGTGGCCGACTTCGATCCCGCTTCGGACGTGGTGCCCGAGGGCGAGTTCTCGCCCCTGGACGCCTGGGTGTGGGGCGCCTTCGGCGACATGGCCAACCAGGTCACCGCCGCCTACCGCAACTACCAGTTCATGGAAGCCGCCCAGGCGCTGCACTCCTTCTGCCAGCTGGAGCTCTCCGGCCAGTATTTCGAGATCATCAAGGACCGCCTCTACTGCGACGAACCCGCATCCGCCCGCCGCAGGAGCTGCCGCACCCTGTGCTGGAAGCTCGCCAAGGGCCTGTCGGCCCTCCTGGCGCCCATCCTCACGTTCACCGCCGACGAGGTGTGGGAGAACATCCCGGGCACCACGGACTCCATCTTCGAGCAGCGCTTCCCCGCTGGCACGCCCCACGCGGCGTCCGCCGAGTGGAACCGCTTCTGGGAGATCCGCCAGGCCGTGCAGGCCGCCATGGAGCCCCACCGGGCCGCCAAGACCATCGGCACCAGCCTGGACGCCCAGGTCACCCTGCTGCTCCCCGACGCCGACCTGGCCATGCTGGGGCGCCTGGGCGAGGATCCCCAGGACCTCCTGGTGATCAGCGGCCTGGAGCTGCAGGCCGCCCCCGACCTGGACGTGGTGGTCACGGCCCACGGAGGCGTCAAGTGCCCCCGCTGCTGGAACCACAAGGGCGGCGCGGGCCAGGGCGAGGACGCGGACCTGTGCCCCCGGTGCTGGGACGTGGTGCGGGCCCAGGCATGATCCGCCGCCTTCCCTGGCTCCTCCTCCCCGCCGCGGCCCTGGCCGCCGACTACGCCTCCAAGGCCTGGATCGTGGGCCTGCTCGCGCACCGGGGCACCCAGGTGGTCGTCCCCGGCTTCTTCAGCCTCACCCTGGGCTACAACCCCGGCGCCATCTTCGGCACCCTGGGCGGGGCCCCGGCCGGGGTGCGCAGCGCGGTCTTCCTCCTCGCCGGCATCGCCGCCGTGGCCTACTTCGGCTGGGAGTTCATGAGGGAGGCCACTCCCACGATCCAGCGCGTGGCCCTGGGCCTGATCCTGGGCGGCGCCCTGGGCAACGGCCTGGACCGCCTCCGCCACGGCGCCGTGGTGGACTTCCTGGACTTCGAGTTCTGGGGCTGGCACTACTGGACGTTCAACCTCGCCGACAGCTTCATCGTCTGCGGGGGGATCCTGCTGGGATGGACCCTGATCGTTGCCGCGCTGAAGAGCCGGGAACAGGCCAAGGGAATTAATTAAGTCTTTTTTATCATTTTTCATCCCGGCGCATCCCCGTTCATCCCAGGCGATTTTCTCGCATGGATTGGCGGCGCATGGCTGCCCACTCCAGGCGCCCGGGCGATGTAAGCGTTGAATTAGCCGGGGATGAACGGGGATGCACGGGGATGAAGAAGGATGAATTCCTTTCTTGATTTCGTGTAGCATATTGCGAGGTATATCCCTGTCATCTGGAGTCCCCATGCGTCTGCGATCCTCCGTCCTGACCGCGCTGGCCGTGCTGCTGGCCGCCCCGGCCCTGCGTTCCGACGAGGGGATGTGGACCTTCGACAACGTGCCCGCGGCGCGCATGAAGGCCGCCTACGGGTTCGCTCCGGACGCCGCGTGGCTCCGGCACCTCCAGCTGGCCACGGTGCGCTTTCCCGGCGGCACCGGCGCCTTCGTGAGCGCGGAGGGCCTCGTCATCACCAACCACCACGTGGGCCGCGGTTCCATCCAGCAGGTGGCCACGGCGGACAAGGACTTCATCCGGGGCGGCTTCACCGCCGCCGACCGCGCCCATGAGCTCAAGGTCCCCGGCCTGGAGCTCATGATGCTGGTCTCCACCCAGGACATCACCGCCAGGGTGCAGGAGGCCGCCAAGGGCCTGCCGGAGGCCGAGGCCCTCAAGGCCCGGCGCAACGCCATCTCCGCCCTCGTCAAGGCCGAGGAGGCGAAGACGGGCCTCACCTGGCAGGCCGTGAACCTCTACCACGGCGGCGAGCACTGGCTCTACGGCTACCGCAAGTTCACCGACGTGCGCCTGGTGGCGGCCCCCGAGCTGCAGCTGGCCTCCTTCGGCGGGGACCCGGACAACTACACCTTCCCCCGGCACAACCTGGACTTCGCCCTCTTCCGGGTGTACGAGAACGGCGCGCCCTACCGCCCCGAGGCCTTCCTGCCCTGGGCCACGTCCCCCCTGCGCAACGGCGACCTCACGCTGGTCTCCGGCCACCCGGGCACCACGTACCGGCAGGAGACCTTCGCCCAGATGAGCTATGCCCGGGACGTCTCCATCCCGGCCCGCATCGCCGCCCAGCTGCGCCGGCGCGCCGCCCTGGCGGCCTTCGCCGCCACCGGGGACGAACCCCGGCGCATCACCGCCGACGCCATCTACGGCATCGACAACGGCGTCAAGCGCATGGAGGGCATGCTCCTGGGCCTGCGCAAGCCGGGCAACCTCGAGAAGGTGGAGAAGGCCGAACTGGACCTCAAGGCCCAGGTGGAGCGGGATCCCGCCCTCAAGGCCGCCGTGGCCCCCAGCTGGGACCGCATCGCCCAGGCCGTCAAGCGCCAGAAGGAGCTCCTCGGGGAAACCTCGCTGCTGGCGGTGCGGGACGTGCTGGGTTCCGATTTCCTCCTCAAGGCCCTCACCCTCGTGCGCATGCCGGCCGAGGCCGCGCTGCCCACCGACAAGCGCCTGCCCGAGTACACCGACGGCGCCCTGAAGGCCACCCGGGACAAGCTCCTCAACCCGGCCCCCGTGCGCCTGGACCTGGAGCAGGTGCGCATCGCCGCGGGCCTGCGCGAGGCCCTCCTCCAGCTGGGCGAGGGGCATCCCGCCGTGAAGGCGCTCCTGGCCGGGCGCACCCCCGAGGCCGCGGCGCAGGCCGCGCTGGCCGGCACCGCCCTGGCGGACCCCGCCGCCCGCAAGGCCCTGCTGGAAGGCGGCGCGCCGGCCCTGGCCGCGTGCAAGGACCCCCTCATCGCCTTCGCGCGGGTCCTGGACCCCATCGTCCGCGCCGCCCAGGCGCGGCAGCAGGAGGAGGTGCAGAGCGTCCTGGACGAGCACAGCGGCCGCATCGCCCTCGCGCGCTTCAAGGTGTACGGCAAGGCCATCTACCCCGACGCCACCTTCACCCTGCGCCTCACCTACGGCCCCGTGGCCACCTATCCCGCCAACGGCACCCTCATCCAGCCCTTCACGACCTTCTACGGGCTCTTCGACCGGGCCATCGGCTGGGGCCCCGAGGCCGAGCACGGCGTGTGGTCCCTGCCCAGGCGCTGGTGGGACCTCAAGGACAGGCTGGACCTGGCCACCCCCTTCAACTTCGCCTACGCCTGCGACACCGTGGGCGGCAACTCGGGCTCCCCGGTCCTGAACGCCAAGGGCGAGCTGGTGGGCCTCAACTTCGACAGCAACATCGAGGCCCAGGCCGGCTACTACGTGTACGACGGCACCAGCAAGCGCTCCATCGCCGTGGATGCCCGGGCCATCCGGGAGGCCCTGGTGAAGATCATGGACGCCGGGTGGGTGGCCAAGGAACTGACCGGCAAGTGATTCCAGGAAGCAATCCGGAGCCAACCGGACTAGGATCGTTATTATCCCATCCAATTCTCATGGAGAAGCTATGACGTACGCCCTGCGCGCCCTAGGACGTTCCACCCTGCTGCTCGCCGCCGGCGCCCTGGTGGCGCAGGTTCCCCAGCTCCCCCGGATCCCCTTCGAGACCTTCACGCTGGCCAACGGCCTCCGGGTGGTGGTCCACGAAGACCACAAGGCCCCCATCGTCGCCGTGAACATCTGGTACCACGTGGGTTCCAAGAACGAGAAGCCCGGCAAGACCGGCTTCGCCCACCTGTTCGAGCACCTGATGTTCAACGGCAGCGAGAACCAGAACACCGACTACTTCAAGGTGCTGGAGAAGCTCGGCGCCACCGACATGAACGGCACCACCAACTCGGACCGCACCAACTACTTCCAGAACGTCCCCACCAGCGCGCTGGACACGGTGCTGTGGATGGAGTCGGACCGCATGGGCCACCTCCTGGGCGCCATCGACAAGGCCCGCCTGGACGAGCAGCGGGGCGTCGTGCAGAACGAGAAGCGGCAGGGCGAGAACCAGCCCTACGGCAAGACCTATGAGGCCCTCACCAAGGGCACCTACCCGGTGGGCCACCCCTACAGTTGGACGGTGATCGGCTCCATGGACGACCTCAATGCCGCCAGCCTGGACGACGTGAAGGCTTGGTTCCAGGCCTACTACGGCCCCAACAATGCCGTGCTGGTCCTGGCGGGGGACATCGACCTGAAGACGGCCAAGGAAAAGGCCGAGCTGTACTTCGGCTCCTTCAAGGCCAATCCGCCCATCGACCGCCCGAAGGTCTGGGTCCCCCGCATGACCGGCGAGCGGCGCCAGGTGATGCAGGACCGCGTGCCCCAGGCCATGCTGGCCATGGTCTGGAACACCCCCGAGCTGGGGAACGTGGAAGGCGAGCAGCTGAGCCTCCTCACCGGCGTGCTGGGCGGCGGGCGCACCTCCCGCCTGTACCGCCGGCTGGTGGAGAAGGAGCAGCTGGCCACCAACGTCTTCGCCTATGCCAACGCCCAGGAGATCAGCGGCCAGGTAAGCCTGCGCATCATCGCCCGGCCCGGCGCGGACCTGGGGAAGATCGAGCGCATCGCCAAGGAGGAGTTGGCGCGCCTGGTGGCCGAGGGCCCCGCCCCCGACGAGCTGGCCCGCCTGCGGGCGCGGCAGCAGTCCAGCTACATCCAGAGCCTGGAGCGCATCGGCGGGTTCGGCGGCAAGTCCGACATGCTCGCCTCCGGCCTCGCCCTGGCCGACGACCCCGAGCTGCGGTACAAGTCCGCCACCCGCATGCTGGGCTACACCGCCGCCGACATCCAGGCCGCGGGCCGGAAGTGGCTCGGCGACGGCGTCTTCATCCTGGAAGTGCACCCCTATGTGGAACCGAAGGCCGCCGCCAAGGACGCGGACCGCTCCAAGGTGCCCGCGCCCGGCGCCGTGCCGGCCCTGAAGCTCCCCGCCTTCCAGCGGGCCACCCTCTCCAACGGCCTCAAGGTCGTGCTCGCCGAGCGCCACGAGGCGCCCGTGGTGCAGCTCGAGCTGATGCTGGAAGGCGGCTCCGCCGCCGACGCCCAGCTCCCCAGCGGGCCCGGCACCGTCTCCACCACCCTGGCGATGCTGGACGAGGGCACGAAGACCCGCACCGTAAAGGAGATCCGCGAACAGTTCGAGCTCCTGGGCGCCACCTACGGCGCGGGCGCGGGCACCAACCAGGCCTTCGTCTTCCTGGGCGCCCTCAAGGCCAACCTCGACGCGTCCCTGGCGGTGTGGTCCGACGTGGTGATGAACCCCGTCTTCCCGGCCACCACGCTTGAGCGGGTGAAGAAGGAGCGCCTCGCGGCCATCGCGCAGCAGAAGAACAGCCCCGAGGGCCTTCGTTCCCGCCTCCTGGGCCCGGTGCTCTACGGCTCCAGGCACCCCTACGGGAGCCCCTCCTCGGGCACCGAGGCGCGCGTGGCGGCCCTCAAGCAGGACGACCTGAAGGCGTATCACCAGGCCTGGTTCAAGCCCGGCGGCGCCACCCTCCTGGTGGGCGGCGACATCACCATGGCCGAGCTCCTGCCGCGGCTCGAGAAGAACCTGGGCGTCTGGCCCAAGGGTGCCGCGCCCAAGGTCGTCGTGCCCCCGGCCCCCAACCCCGCGGCCACGACCCTCTACCTGGTGCACAAGCCCGGCGCCATCCAGTCCGCCATCAACCTGGTGGCCACCGCCGCGCCCCGGAGCGAGGCGGACGAGCCCGCCGTGGGCGCCATGCAGGCCGTGCTGGGCGGGATGTTCACCTCCCGCGTGAACATGAACCTGCGCGAGGACAAGCACTGGACGTACGGCGCCTTCGCCGGCGTCATGGACACCCGCACCGTGCGCACCTTCTACGCCGGCGCCTCGGTGCAGACCGACAGGACCGCCGAATCCGTGGCGGAGCTGGAGAAGGAGATGAAGGGGATCCTGGGCGCCGTCCCGGTCACCGAGGCCGAACTGGCCATGGCCAAGGACAACCTCACCCTGAGCCTCCCCGGCCAGTACGAGACCGTGCGCGCGCTGGTGGGCGGCATGCAGGAGATCGTCGCCTGGAACCTGAAGGACGACTACTTCCAGTCCTACGTGGGCCGGGTCAACCAGCTCAAGGCCGAGGACCTGATGAAGGCCGCCCGCAAGATCATCCCCGCCCAGGGCCGCACCTACATCATCGTGGGCGACCGGACCAAGGTCGAGCAGCCCCTGCGCGACCTGAAGCTCGGCGAGGTGAAGGTGCTGGACGCCGACGGCAACCCCGAAGTGGTGAAGTAGCGGAGCACCCATGCGACTGGCAGCCCTCCTCCTGGCCCTTCCGCTCCTGGCGGAGGGCTACCACGCCGCGCCCCCGGCGATCCGCAAGGTCCTCGACGCGCCCCTGCCGCCGTCGGCCCTGGTGAGTCCGGCCAGGGACAAGGTCCTCCTGGTGAACCGGGAGGCCTATCCGTCCATCGCCGTGATCTCCGAACCCCTGGTCAAGCTCGCCGGCGTGCGCGTGAACCCGCGCTCCAACGCCGAGCGCAGCTACACGTTCTACTACGTGGCCTACACCCTCAAGGACCTGGGGACCGGAACCGAAGTGAAGGTCGACCTGCCCCCCGGGGCCCGGGCCGGCATGCCCAGCTGGAATCCCTCCGGCACCCGCTTCGCGTTCACGCGGGAGACGGCCACCGCCGTGGAGCTGTGGCTGGGCGAGGCCGCCACCGGCGCGGTGCGCCGCGTGGACGGGCTCCGGCTCAACCCCGCCCTGGGCGGCGCCTTCACCTGGATGCCCGGCGGGGAGGCCCTCCTGGTGAAGGCCGTGCCGGAAAACCGCGGTCCCGCGCCCGACCCCGGAGCCAAGGCCCCCGAGCCCCGCATCCAGAGCACCACGGGGCCCGTGGTGGCATCCAGCACCTACGAGACCCGCGACGTGCTGAAGACGCCCGTGGACATGGACCTCTTCGACCACTACACCACCAGCCAGCTCCAGGTGGTCCCCGCCGCGGGCGGCCCGGCCCGTCCCGTGGGGCGCCCCGGCGTCATCGAACTCGCCGGGCCTTCCCCGGACGGCGCGCGGCTCCTGGTGAGCCGCCTCCACCGGCCCTACTCCGTCATCCGCGACTGCTCCCGGTTCCCCCGGGACGTGGAGGTGTGGGACCTGCAGGGCAGGGTGCTGGAGACCGTCGCCAGCCTGCCCCTGGCCGAGCAGGTGCCCATCCACGGCGTCCCCGTGGGCCGGCGCCACTTCGCCTGGATTCCCACTGAACCCGCCACCCTGACCTGGGTGGAGGCCCTGGACGGGGGCAATCCCGCCGCCAAGGCCGAATTCCGGGACCGGGTCCTGGCGGAGGCCCCCGGCGCCGCGCCCGTGGAGCTGGCCCGCACCCGGGCCCGGTTCGCCGGCCTGGCCTGGTTGGAGGACGGGCGCCGCGCCCTCCTCTCCGACTACGACGAGGACCTCCACTGGACCCGCACCTGGATCCTGGAGCGCCGGGGCGGCACGAAGCTGCTGTGGGACCTGAGCTCCGACGAGCGCTACCGCGCCCCCGGCTCCCCCGTGTACCGGGCCCTGCCCAGCGGCCATCCCGTCATCCAGGTGGTGGACGGCGCCATCCATCTCCAGGGCGCGGGCGCCTCCCCGGACGGGGACCGGCCCTTCCTGGACCGGCTGGACCTGGCCACCCTGCGCACGGAGCGGCTCTTCCGCTGCGACCGGGTTTCCTTCGAGCGGTTCCTGACCTGGCTGGACGTCAAGGCCGGGCGGTTCCTCACCCAGCGGGAGTCCCCCACGGACTACCCCAACCTCCAGGTGCGCACACTGGGCAGGCGCGTGAAGGCCGCCGAGGGCGAGGCGGCCTTCGCCTCCGCGAGCGCGCCCTGCACCCGCTTCGCGAACCCGGTGCCCGAGCTCGCGGCGATCCGGAAGCGTCTCGTGAAGTACAAGCGCGCCGACGGGGTCGATCTCTCCTTCACCCTCTACCTCCCGCCCGGCGCGAAGCCCGGCACCCCTCTGCCCACCATCCTCTGGGCCTACCCCCTGGACTACGCGGCCGCCGGCGCCGCCGGCCAGGTCTCGGGCAGCGACCAGCGCTTCACCTGGATCTCGGGCGCCTCCGCCGTCTTCCTGGCCCTGCAGGGCTACGCCGTCCTCATGGACGCCGCCATGCCCGTGGTGGGCGACCCGAAGACCGCCTACGACACCTTCCTGGAGCAGGACGAGGCCAGCGCCAAGGCCGCCATCGACAAGGCCGTGGAGCTGGGCTGGACGGACCGGAACCGCGTGGGCGTCGCCGGCCACAGCCACGGCGCGCTCATGACCGCCAACTTCATGGCGCACTCGGAGCTGTTCCGGGCCGGCGTGGCGCGCAGCGGCGCCTACAACCACACCATCCGCCCCTTCGGGTTCCAGAACGAGCGCCGCACCCTGTGGCAGGCCAGGGACACCTACCTGAAGATCAGCCCCCTGTGGAACGCCGACAAGGTCAAGAAGCCCCTCCTCCTCATCCACGGCGAGATGGACCAGAACCCCGGCACGGTGCCCTACCAGACCGAGCGGCTCTTCGAGGCGCTGCGGGGCCTGGGCGCCACCGCGCGGGTCGTCATGCTCCCCTTCGAGAGCCACGGCTACCAGGCCCGGGAGTCCGTGGAGCACACGCTCTGGGAGACCGTGGACTGGTTCGACCGCCACGTGAAGAACGCGAAGTAGCTCACTTCGAAAGCAGCGCCTTCTGCAGCTCCTCGATGCGGTTCGTGGCTTCGAGGATGAGGTTGTCCTGGTGCACCAGGTGCTTGAGGATCACCTCGATCTCCTCCTCCGCCTTCTTGTTGATCTCGTAGTCGTTCTGCGCCGCCAGGCGGTCCTTCTCGTTCTGGCGGTTCTGGCTCATCATCACCACCGGCCCCGTGTACGCGGCCTGGAAGCTGAGCACCAGGTTCAGGAGGATGAAGGGGTAGGGGTCCCAGGCCTTCAGGAAGCCCGGGTGGGTGCGCATCATGTACGCCAGGTAGATGTTGACCGCCATCCAGACGCAGAGCAGGAGGCTCTGCACGATGATGAACGGCCAGCTCCCCACCGCCGTCGCGACCCTGTCGGCGACCCGCTGGCCCAGGGTCATGGACTGGGCGGCCACCTCGTTGATGTTGCGCACCGGGGGGTGATCGTGGCGGTACTGGGCCGCCGGGCCCTTTTTCCTGTCATTCATGGGCAGCCTCGGGATCGTTTCCTTCCCGAGTATAGAGGCCCATGCCCTCCGCCGTCCCCCCGGGCGGCGTCAGGCATGGGGGGCGGTCAGCCCAGAACGGACATCAGGTTCGAGTCCGAGGCACTGGAAGTGCCGCCGATGTAGTCCAGGAGCGAATCCTGCCGGGCGCCCATGAGGGCGCTGATGACCGAGGAGGTGTCGGTCCCGCCCGCCTTGGCCTTGGCCAGGGCCGCCATGAGGGCCGAATCGGACGTGAGTCCGGAGGATCCGTAGGTGCTGGTGCCGCCCTGGAGGGCGCCCAGGAGGGTGGTGAGGCTGCCGGGGTTGTCCTTGAAGTAGCCCTTGAGGGTCGCCATGTCGCCGGCGACGTCCTTCTGGGTGCTGAAAAGGTCGTTCATGGCCTGGGTCACCGCCGCCGGCGCCTTGGCCAGGCTCTGGGAGGCGGAGGACAGGTTCAGCAGGTCGTAGAGGCCGCCGGAGGACGTGTTGGAGTTGTGGCTGCTGGAGCTGCCCGCCACGAGGGACTGGAGGATGATGCTGCCCAGGCTCTGGGAGTCGCTGGAACCGACGGAGGTGATGGTCATGGGAACTCCTGGGCAAACCCTGCCTTCAGGTATGCGGCAGCAAGATTCCTGCCATGCACACCCGGCTCAGCCAGGACTTGGGCGGGCACCTCCCAAGCGCCCGGATGGGATCCCGATTGGGAATGGGATGGCGGCCTGCCTGGCAGGGCTTTCCCCGGGCAGGAACGGCTTCGAGGCGATCCGAACGCGGGGGGTGGAGGACCTTGGACTGCTTCCGGCGCCTACGGTGCCGGCATCGACCTGCCCAAGGCGCAGCGGGACACCCCGGAGCCACGCCTTGGGTGCCAATGGCCAAGCCCAACGGCGCACCCGTTCATTTCAGGTTCAGGGATCGAGGTGGGGCTTAATATCTGTCTCCAATACTTGGAATACTCTGCTCGTCAAATCTCCGCCTGTCCATCCACACACGTATGCCATTACCATCTTTAATTGAGAGATTGCCATTGTCTTCCAGGACCAAACTGCAGTCTCTCCCTTGGCTGCCCGAGTTCCAGACAAACCCATTATTTTTTGCCTAAATACATAAATTGCCATCAGTTTGCATTACCATAAAACATTCTTCATTCATCCTGACCCTCCTGACGCCGAATTTCCTGACATTACTATGTTCCAACCTGAAAATGACGGCTAAGGTATAAAATTTGCGGCTTCTGATATTTGCACTCCTTGCAATCAGGTCTATTCCTTCATCTACATGAACTTTTGAATTATGAAAATGAACATCATTTTTGCCGTTATGCACATCGAAACCCCATGTCTTTTGGCCAGGCCTAAGCACAACGACATCTCCACAAAATGCAACGAATGGTGCGCTCAATAACCCTATGTCCAGGAATAGGTGACTTAATGGTCTGAATTTCATGGTTCCTCCAAAACGTGATGACCCAGGGCACGGCAATAAATAATTAGTAAAAATGGCCTGCCCAGGCATTCTGTCAAGGGCTCCGGGGAACCTGGGAATCGATGGCTCGCATTCCTGCCCAAGCCCTGCCATGCCGCCCTGGTCCCCAAGGCCGAACCGGGCAGGACCATCGACTCCGCACCGGCAGATTTCACCCGCGAGGTTGCCTCATATGAAGGGCAGGTCCTGGATCGTCATCCCGCAGCCGGGACGCCGACCGCAAAAGTCCCGCCGGCCAGCCCGCGGGTGCTGGAAATCGGACGGAATGCCAGGTCGTTGGCCTTCCTCAAATCCCAGGGCCCAGTTGGCCATGACCACGTCCATCGTGCCATCGCCCACCCGGGCGGTGGGGGCCGCGCCCCTTCGTCTAGCGCCGGATCCAGGCTGGTCCCAGGTCCGCGCCCGCCCTGGCCAGCCGCCTCAGGCCGGTGCCCTCCGGGTTGATCAGGTGGATGTCGTATTCCCCGTCCACCAGCCCGCTGAAGGCGATCCATTTCCCGTCGGGCGACCAGGAAGGCGAATAGGCCCTGCCCTCGAAGTCCCAGAAGCCCGGGCTCCCGCCGCTGGCCGGCACGATCCCGATGCGGGAGCGGGTGGGGTCGCTGCGCTGGAAGGCGATCAGGGTCCCGTCCGGCGACCAGGTGGGGAAGTAGTCGCTGTGGCTGGTGTCGGTGGGCGTGAGCTGCCGCGCCTGGGTGCCGTCGGCGTTCATCACCCAGAGGGCGGGGCTGCCCGCCCGGTAGGACGTGAAGGCGATGCGGGTGCCGTCCGGGGACCAGGCCGGGGTGACGTCCCCGTCCACCAGGGCGTTCCCGGGCTGATGGGGCGTGAGGTTGCGCGGGTCCTCCAGGGTCCGGCCGACGACTCGGGCGGTGAAGATGTCGCCGGCGTCGTCATCGAACCGGGAGTGGAAGGCGATGCGCAAGCCGTCCGGAGACCATACGGCCTCCCGTTCGACCACCGATCCGTTGGTCGAGAGCCGTACCGCGGGTTTGGCCAGATCCTCGACGAGCATGATCTGGGACGGCATTTCCGCGGTTCCGAAGCTGGTGTAGACCAGGCTCTTCCCGTCCGCCCGCGCATGGGGGCGGTTGCCCTCGTACCCCGCGCCGAGCACCTGCGGCGCGCCGCCGTCCAGGCCCACCCGGTAGAGCAGGCGGGAGCCGTCGGGATTCTGGCCGTCGAACAGGAGGTCGTAGACCGGCGGCCCAGGCTGGGCCTGGGCGCCGCCCGCGCCCCCTCCGCCGCACCCGGCCAGCAGGACCAGTCCCCATGCCGTCGCGAGCCTGAGGCTGAAGTATTTTCTGATATTCAGGTCGTGCATTCATTGCCTCCTTCGCAGACAGGTCGCCAAGTCGCTTGTCTACGGAAGGGGGCTTTGAGTGGTTTATGCGGTTTTTTCCCTAGAAGCAGAAGGTGGCTCCGGCCGTATCCTTCACCAGCAGCTCCCGGATGGCCGTGACCTGCACGGCCATCTGCATGAAATCCAGCGGCAGCAGCGCCTGGGGGCCGTCGCTGAGGGCCTGGGAGGGCTGGCAGTGCGTCTCCACGATGATCCCGTCGGCGCCGGCGGCCACGGCGGCCCGGGCGCAGGGGATCACCAGGTCCCGGCGGCCCGTGGCGTGGCTGGGGTCGGCGATGACGGGGAGGTGGGTGAGGGCCTTGGCGGCGGGGATGACCGAGACGTCCAGGGTGTTGCGGGCGTGGGCGCTCCAGGTGCGGATGCCGCGCTCGCAGAGGATGACGTTGCGGTTGCCTTCGCTCAGCACGTACTCGGCGGCGAAGAGCCACTCCTCCAGGGTCGCGGCCGGGCCGCGCTTGAGGAGGACCGGCTTTCCGGAACGGCCGGCGCGCTTGAGGAGGGCGAAGTTCTGCATGTTTCGGGCGCCGATCTGCACCAGGTCGGCCACGCGTTCCACGGCGTCGAAGGTCTCCACTTCCGTGGCCTCGGTGACGATGCCCAGGTCGAACTCCCGCCGGGCCTCGATCAGCAGCTCCAGGCCCTCCTGGCCCAGGCCCTGGAAGGCGTAGGGGCTGGTGCGCGGCTTGTGGGCCCCGGCGCGCAGGAGCCGCGTGCCGCTCTCGGCGACGTAGCGCGCCACGGTGAACAGTTGCTCGCGGCTCTCCACGCCGCAGGGGCCGGCCATGAGGGCCAGTCCGCGGCCGCCCACCTTGACGCCCCGCACGTCCACGATGGTGCGGCCCGGGGCGGCGTCGGCCGAGGCCAGCTTGAAGGGGGAGGTGATGGGCACCACCCGGCTCACCCCCTCCAGGGGCTCGATGCGGTCGGTCTTGAGGACCCGGGAGGCGTTGGGGGCCAGGATGCTGGTGGCCGCGGGCGAGTCCTGGACGTAGGCCCGCACCCCGGCCCCTTCCAGGACGGCCATGACGATCCGCACCTGTTCCGCCGTCGCGCCCTGCTCCATGAGGATGAGCATCGTTGCCTCCAATCCCATCTTAACGGGTCGGATATAACCTGTCTTGATGCGCATGGCGGCACGGGGCATCCTGGAACCACGAGGACTGATCATGGAAGCAGCGACCCTGAACTGCCGATCCTGCGGGGCCGCCGTGGGGGAGAACGACGTCCAGTGCCCCTACTGCCGGAGCCAGCTGGCCACCGTCGCCTGCCCCCGGTGCCTGGGCATGGTCTCGGTGCACGCCGCGCACTGCTCCCGGTGCGGCGCCCAGGTCACTCGCCACGAGGCCGCCCCCACCGACCTGGCCTGCCCAGCCTGCAAGGCCAAGCTTGTCCATACTTCCGTAGGGGACGCGCACCTGGACTCCTGCAACGCCTGCGGCGGGGTCTGGGTGGCCCAGAAGGAGTTCGAGCGCATCGCCGGAGGCCGGGAGGAGCGGGGCGGCGTGCTGGGCGCCCTGCCCGGGGAGGGGCCCCGGGGGCCCATCCAGGCCGAGGAGATCCGCTACCGCCCCTGCGCCCTGTGCGGGAAGTTCATGAACCGGGTCAACTACGCCCGCAACTCCGGGGTGATCCTGGACGCGTGCAAGGACCACGGCCTCTGGTTCGACCGGGACGAGCTGCGCCGGGTGCTGGCGTTCATCGAGGCCGGCGGCCTGGACAAGAACCGGGAGCGCGAGATCCGGGACCTGGAGGAGAAGCGCCGGAACAGCGCCCCCGAGGCCCCCAGGAGCATCCTCATGGCCGACGCCGGCGAGGCCCACGGCTTCAGCAGCCCGGGGCTGGAGGCGGTCGTCCGGGGCCTGTTCGGCCTCTCCCGCTGGTTATAGGGCCGCGATCTCCAGCAGCTTGAGGAACTTGGCAGGGTCAAGGCTGGCGCCGCCCACCAGGCCGCCGGCCACGTGGGGGACCTTGAGGATCTCCGGGAAGTTGTCGGGGGTGACGCTGCCGCCGTAGAGGATGGGCACGTCCCCGCCGGCCCCGCCCATGAGGGTGACCAGCTCCTTGCGGATGAAGGCGTGCACCTCGGCGATCTGCTCCACCGTGGCCACGCGGCCGGTGCCGATGGCCCACACGGGCTCGTAGGCCACGGCGAGGGGGCCTTCGGGGGCCTGGGCCAGGATGGACAGCTGGCCGCGCAGGACGTCGAGGGTCTGGTCCGCGTCCCGCTGGGCGAGGGTCTCGCCCACGCAGAGCATGGGCAGGAGGCCCTGGGCCGCGGCGGCCTTGAGCTTGGGCAGGAGGGTGGCCTCGGTCTCGCCGTTGTACTGGCGGCGCTCGCTGTGGCCCAGGAGCACGCCGGTGCAGCCGGCGTCCATGACCATGGCCATGGAGACCTCGCCGGTGTAGGCGCCCTTGGCCTCGGCGTGGGCGTTCTGGGCGTAGACCCGCACCGCGCTCCCGGCCACGAGCCGGCTCACCACGGGGAGGAGGGGGAAGGGCGGGGCGATGGCGGCGACGACGCCGTCCACGGGCTTGTAGGAGGCCAGGAGCGCGGCGCAGAAGGCCTCGGCGTCCCTGCGCAGGTGGTTCATCTTCCAGTTTGCGACGACCATTCTCATCATGTGATCCGATCTATTGGAGGGCGACGACGCCCGGGAGTTCCATGCCGCTGAGGAATTCGAGGCTCGCGCCCCCGCCGGTGGAGACGTGGCTCAGGCGCTTCGTGACGCCGGCCTTGTTGGCCGCGGAGACGCTGTCGCCGCCGCCCACCACCACGAAGGCGCCCCGGTCGGCGGCGTCGGCCATCTCCTCGGCGATGGTCAGCGTGCCGCTGGCGAAGGCGTCGATCTCGAACACGCCCATGGGGCCGTTCCACAGGAGGGTGCGGGCCTTGCGGATCTCGCCGGCATAGGTGGCGACGGTCTCGGGGCCGATGTCCAGGCCCAGCTTCCCGTCGGGCACCGCGGCGTCCTGGGTGATGTCGCACTCGGCATCGGCGGAGATGGCGTCGGCGACCACGTGGTCGGAGGGGATCAGGAGCCGGGTGCCGGCGGCCGCGGCCTCGGCCAGGAGGGCCTTGGCCAGATCCAGCTTGTCGTCCTCGCAGAGGCTCTTCCCGATGGGGATGCCCTGGGCCTTGAGGAAGGTGAAGCTCATGGCGCCGCCGATGAGGATGGCGTCGGCCTTGCCGAAGAAGTGGCGGATGATGTCGATCTTGTCGGAGACCTTGCTGCCGCCCATGACGGCCAGCAGGGGCTTGTCCGGGTCGGTCATGACCTTGCCCAGGGCCTTGAGCTCCTTCTCCATGAGGAAGCCCGCAACGGCGCGGCCCGCGGGCATGAAGGGCACCATGCCGCTCACGGAGGCGTGGGCGCGGTGGGAGGCCCCGAAGGCGTCGTCCACGTAGGTGTCGGCCAGCCTGGCGAGAGCCTGGGCGAACTCGGGCTTGTTCTTGGTCTCGCCCTTGTCGAAGCGCAGGTTCTCCAGGAGCAGCACCTGGCCGGGCTTCAGCGCGGCGGCCTCGGCCTCCACGGCCTCCCCCGCGACGCCGCTGGCCAGGCGCACGTCCAGGCCCAGGCCCTTGAGGTGCGCGGCCACGGGCGCCATGCTGAACTCCGCCTCGAACCCGGTGCCCGCGGGGCGGCCCAGGTGGGAGCAGAGCACCACGGAGGCGCCGCCGTCCAGGAGGTGGCGGAGGGTGGCCAGGGTCTCGGTGATGCGGGTGGCGTCCTTGATCACGCCCTCCTTGATGGGGACGTTCAGGTCCGCGCGGAGGAAGACCCGGTGGCCTTTGACATCAATGTCCCTGAGGGTTCTGAACGACATGGCGGTCTCCCGGAATTGGCGTTATTGACCCCAGTCTACCCCATTCCGGCCGAGGAAGCCGATCCAGCGGGGCGACGAGGCGGCCTCGAACGCGCCGCCGTGGTAGTCCCCTGCTTCGGAAACCAGCTCCAGGCCGCATTCCCGGGCCATGGCCACCAGCTCGCCCGGATCGTAGAGGCGCACGGATTCCGTGACCCGGCGCGTGGCGCCGGTGTCGATGCGGGTGAGGTCCATGCGCTTGATGATGCGCCCGCCCTCCAGGGACCGCCGGCTCACCACCCGCAGGCCGTGGTGCATGGCCTCGTCCTCCTTCACCAGGTTGGCCCGCACCTGGAACGCGTTGAGGTAGTCCAGCAGGAGCACGCCTCCGGGGCGGAGGAGGCGGCGGAGGTCCTGGAGCAGCGCCCGGTTCTGCTCGTCGGAGAAGTAGCCGAAGGGCGTGAACCACATGCAGATCCCCGCCAGGCTTCCCCCGCGCACCGGCAGGCGCCGCATGTCGCCCCGCAGGAGCCAGGGGCGGAGCTCTGCGGGCGCCATCGCCAGGAGGTCCCTGGAGAGGTCCAGGCCGAAGGCCAGGTCATTGGTGCGGCGCAGGGCCGCCAGGTGCCGGCCCGAGCCGCAGGCCAGATCCAGGACGGGCCCGGAGGCGAGGCCTGGGGCCCGCGCCAGGGCCATGGCCACCGCCGTCTCGGCCTCCTCGGGGCCGCGCCCGGCGTAGATGGCCGCATAATCCTGGTCGAACCAGTCCTTGAACCATTCCGGCACGCGCGACCCTCCCGTGACCATCCTCTCACGGCTGCGCGGTTACACTATCCCTTCGAGGAACCGTCATGCTCCGCCCCCAACAGATCGAAGACCAACTCCAGTTCATGCTCTCCACCCTCATCCAGCGGGAACTCCGGGATCCCGACCTGGGGTTCCTGACCCTCACGGCCGTGCGCATCACCGGGGACCGCAGCATCGCCCGGGTCTACTACACCGTCCTGGGCGACGACGCCCAGCTGGACCGCTCGCGCAAGGCCCTGGGCCGCGCCGCGGGCTTCCTGCGCACCCACCTGGCCAAGCACCTCAAGATGCGCCGCGTGCCCGAGCTGCAGTTCTTCCCGGACGCCACCCTGGAGGAGGGCAACAAGATCGAGGCCATCTTCCAGAAGATCAAGGAGGAGGAGGCGGCGCGTCCTCCCGTGCCCGAGGATGAGTCCGTGCCTTCTCCCGCGGCCGGGGAAGAGGCTTGATCCCCGGCGTCCACCTCGTCCACAAGGAGGTCGGCCAGAGCAGCTTCGACGTGGTCCGGACCTTCAAGCACGAGGCCTGGGAGGCCGGGCTCAAGAAGTTCGCCCTGGGCCACGGCGGCACCCTGGACCCCTTCGCGGAGGGGCTCCTGCTGGTGCTGGCGGGCCAGGCCACGCGCCTCATGGAGCTGCTCCACCCCCTGCCCAAGACCTACCTGGCCCGGGTCGCCTGGGGCTCGGAGACCGATTCCGGCGACCACATGGGCCTGGTGACCGCCGAAGGCCCCGCGCCCTCCCTGGAGGCCCTCCAGGGCGTCCTGGCGGGCTTCCTGGGCTGGACCGACCAGGTCCCCCCCGCCACCAGCGCCAAGAAGATCGACGGCGAGGCCGCCTACAAGAAGGCCCACCGCGGCGAGGTCTTCGAGATGAGGCCCTCCCGGGTCTACCTGCACGAGGCCGAGTGGATCTCCCACGACCTGCCCGGGGAGTCCCTCCTGCGCATCACCTGCAAAGGGGGCTACTACGTGCGGTCCCTGGCGAGGGACATCGGGCGCCTCCTGGGGCGCCCCGCGCACCTGAAGGGCCTCGTGCGCACCGCCATCGGCCCCTGGGAGGATCCCGGCAGCGGGAACCGGGTGGTCCTGGAGGGGCGGGACGTGCTGCCCTGGTGCTCCGTCCGGGTCCTGGACGACCGTGAGGCCGACCACCTCCTGCACGGGCGCCCGGTGCCCCTGGGCGGCCTGGAAGCGCCCGCGTGGGCGCTGCCTTCGGGCTTCCCCGATCCCGGCGCGCCGGTGGCGGGCGTGCACCAGGGGAGGACCGTGGCGCTCCTGCGGGAAAAGGAAGGCGCCTATTGGACCTGCGCGAATCTGCGGGGCGGAATCTAGCGGTCCGACCAGTGCAGCTTTTCCCCGAGCAGGTGGAAGAAGCTCGACTCCGGATCCTGGATCAGCGTGATCGCCCGTTCCGATTTCCTCAGCTCCAGCCGGTCCCCGGCATGGATTTCCATCTCAAGCTGCCCGTCCAGGGTCAGGTGGGCGTCCTCGGCCCGGTCCATGGTGATGGAGACGGGCAGGTGGGCCGGGACCACGATGGGACGCAAGGTAAGGGAATGCGGGCAGATGCCGGAGATGACCCAGGCGTCCAGGGCGGGATACAGGATCGGGCCGCCGGCGGAAAGGGAGTAGGCGGTGGAGCCGGTGGGGGTGGCCACGATGAGGCCGTCGGCCTTGATGCTGGCGGCGTCGTGGCCGTCCACCTGGATTCGGAACTCCATGATGCGGGCCACCACGCCCTTGTTCACCACGGCGTCGTTGAGGGCGGGGCGGCCGCCCAGGACGTCGTCGCCGCGGACCACCTGGGCGTGCAGCATGGTCCGGGTCTCCTTGCGGAAGGCCCCCAGGAAGTAGCCCTCGACCACCTCCCGGGCCTCCTCGGAGGGATGGCAGGTGAGGAAGCCCAGGGAGCCCAGGTTGATGCCCAGGAGGGGGGTGCCCCTCATCCCCACGTGGCGGGCCGCGGTCAGGAGGGTGCCGTCCCCGCCCAGGGCCAGGCACAGGTCGGGCACCGGGAGGCTCTCGCCGTAGCGAGGGTCCCCGCGGAAGGCCTCCGGGGGCAGGCCCGCCGCGTTCCAGGCGCCCTGGATCTTGGGATGGGCCCAGACGTCCCAGCCCCTGGCCAGGAACGTGGGGACCACATCCGCGAGGCCCTTGGCGAGCCAGGGGGACCTGCTCTTCGCGACGATAACGAGGGTGGGTCGGACCATGACCTTAGGTTACCCTGGGAGCATGGCGACGAAAGCGGAGAACTCTCGGAAACCTCGAAAGGCGGGGCGGCGGATCCCGTGGAAATGGATCGGGTGGGTCACGGCCGCCTTGACCGGAACCGCGGCCATCGTCCTGGCCGTGGCGTGGTCCGTCATGAGCCGGGACGTGGACAGCTTCCTCACGTTCTTCGCCCTTAGGGTGCCCAAGACCATCACCAAGGTCCTGGACCGCAACGGGGACGTCATCGGCGTCTTCGCGGAGGAGAACCGGGTGGTGATCCCCTTCGGGGACATCCCCAGGGCCTTCGTGGGCGCGGTCATCGCCACCGAGGACTCCGACTTCATGAGCCACGGCGGCGTCTCGGCTCGGGGCTTCCTGCGGGCCGGCTTCAATTTCTTCACCAGCTTCGGCCGGCGAAGGGAAGGGGCCTCCACCCTCACCATGCAGCTGATCCGCACCGTCACCGCCAAGCGCCAGAAGCGCCTGGACCGCAAGCTCAAGGAGGTCATCCTCGCCCTGAAGCTGGAGAAGGCCTACACCAAGAAGCAGATCTTCGAGCAGTACGCCAACGAGGTGTACTTCGGCGGCGGGCGCTACGGCATCGAGGCCGCCTCCCAGTTCTACTTCGGCAAGAGCGCGCCGCAGCTGGGCGTGGAGGAGTGCGCCCTCCTGGCGGGCCTGGTGCAGAACCCGAACTGGTACAACCCCTACAATCCCGATCCCAAGGCCAGGGCCGCGGCCCGGGCCCGGCGCAACCACGTGCTCCGGCGCATGGCCGCCGAAGGCTACATCAAGGACGCCGACGCCCAGACCCTCTCGGAGCGCCCGGTGCGGCTGGCCCGGGAGAACGCCCGGGAGGAGCAGGTGGCTCCCTATCCCGTGGAGGAGGTGCGCCAGTACCTCTACCGGAAGTACGGCAAGGACAAGGTCCTGGAGGGCGGCCTCGAAGTCACCACCACCATCGACTCGGTCTGGCAGTCCGCGGCCAACGACGCCGTGCGCGCCGGGTTGCGGGCCGTGGACCGGCGCCGGGGCTACCGCAAGGACGGCGTGCAGTTCGTGGGCGACCCGGAGAAGGTCAACCTGCCGGGGTGGAACCGCTACTTCGAGGCGGGGGATTCGGTGCGGGGCGTGATCCTCGCCTGGAAGGCCGGGGGCGCCGAGGTGCGCATCGGCAAGCGCACCGTCGAGGTGCCCGATTCCGCCTTCGCCTGGGCGGGCTCCAAGACCATCCGGTCGATCCTCCTGCGAGGCGCGGCCCCGCTGTTCATCGTCAAGCAGGCCAACGAGGACGGCGCGCCGGTCAAGCTCGAGCTGGACCAGGAGCCCGACGTGGAAGGGGCCCTGCTGGCCGTGGACCCCGGCACCGGGGAGATCCGGGCCATGGTGGGCGGCTACGACTTCAAGCGGTCCATGTTCAACCGGTCCTGGCAGGCGGAACGCCAGGTGGGGTCCTCCATGAAGGCCTTCGTGTACGGCGCGGCGTTCGCCAAGGGCCTCAACCCCGCAACCATGGTCGAGGACGTTCCCACCCGCTTCACCTACGACGCGACGGTCTACGAGCCCAAGAACTACGAGCGGGACTACTGGGGGCCCATCCCCATCTGGGAGGCGATCCGCGACTCGCGGAACATGGCCGCCGTGCGCACCCTTGAGCTCACCGGCATCGACAGCGTCATCGCCTTCGCCCGGGCCGCGGGCATCAGCGGCCACCTGAACCCCTACCCCAGCCTCGCGCTGGGCGCCTCGGACCTCACCCTCAAGGAGATGGTGCGGGGCTACAGCACCTTCGCGCTGGGCGGGAAGCAGGCCCCGGTGCCCTTCCTCATCAAGAAGATCGTCGACCGTTCCGGGCGCGTGCTGGAGAACTACGAGCAGTCCCCCGGCGACCAGGTGGTGGACCCCATGAGCAACTTCCAGCTCATCCAGTGCCTGCAGGGCGTCGCCCAGCGCGGCACCGGCGCCAGGGCCAACGAGCTGAACTGGCCCGTGGCCGGGAAGACCGGCACCACCAACGACCACACCGACGCCTGGTTCCTGGGCTTCTCCACCCGCATCACGTGCGGCGTGTGGGTGGGCCTGGACGCCAAGAAGACCATCTTCAGGGGCGCCGACGGCGCCAAGGCGGCCCTGCCCATCTGGGTGGACTTCATGAAGGCCGCCCTGCCGTCCACCCCCAGGGAGGACTTCCCGGTGCCCGAGGGCATGGAGTGGGCCGACATCGACCGCTACACCGGCCTGACCGCCACCAGCGCCACCCAGGCCACGGACCTGGTTCGCCTGGCCTTCAAGCCCGGCACCGCCCCCAAGTCCGCCAGCACCGGCGAGGCCATCCAGAAGGTGCGCGAGGCCCGGCAGAAGGCCAACACCCAGCCCGTGGAGAACCGCGCCTGGGGCGCCAACCTCGCGGTCCCCGGCCCGCCGGTGCAGGTTCCCATCGAGCTGCCGTGAGCTTGCGCATGATGTGAATAGATCGTATATTCGCATCTCCACAGGATGCGATTAGCCGTGAGCCGCCCCAAACCAGCCCTTTCCTCCGCCAAGCCCCTCCGCCTGGCCAGGGGTCTGGTCCCTCCCGTCGACCGGATCCAGGACCGATGGATCTGGCAGCACCCGGATTGGCCCGCGTTCACCTGGAAGTGGGACCGGCTGGTGGAACCCCTGGGAAAGGCGCGCCAAGCGCTGGGCCGGCTCCAGATGGCAGGGAAGGTGCTGGCCCCGCAGTCCTCGCGTGAGGTTCTTTCGGAGATCCTGGCACTTGAAGGTGTCAGCAGCAGCGCCATCGAGGGCGAACGGATCAATCCGGCCTCCATGGCCACCTCCGTGGCCCGCCATCTGGAGTTGCCGGTGGACCCGGGCGCCCCCATCGACCGGAACGCGGAGGGCATCGCGGCCGTGCTCTGGGACGCCCTTCAGAACCATGCGGCGCCGTTGTCCCTGGAGCGCCTGTGCCGTTGGCACCGGGCCCTGTTCCCGGAAAGCAGGCCTGACATCGCCGTCGGGATCCTGCGCCCCGGACGGATCAGCGTCGAGACCCCGGTTTCCGAGGAGGAGACGATCGTCCACCTGATGGCGGTGCCCAGGGAGGTGCTGGAACCTGAACTGGAGCGTTTCCTGGACTGGTTCAACGAAGGATCGGTGAAGGCCGGATTGGACGGTCTGGTCCGGGCAGGGCTGACACATCTCTGGTTCGTGACGATCCACCCCTTCGATGACGGCAATGGACGCATAGGAAGGGCCCTGACCGATCTGGCGCTCGCCCAGGACCGCGCAGGCGTTCCCCTGGCCCGCATGTCGAACCGGATCCTCCAGGTCCGCCCGGAGTACTACGCGGCGCTGGAGCGTGCCCAGGCCTTCGGGAGCGGAATGGAGATCACGCCCTGGCTGGAGTGGTTCCTCGACCAGGTGGCCGAAGCCTGCCTTCAGTGCGAACAGATCGTGCGGCGCACGCTGGCCAAAGGGGCGTTCTGGGCAAGGCACCGGGAGGACGACATCAACGAACGGCAGCGCAAGGCTCTCAACCGCATGCTGGAAGCCGGACCCGGCGGATTCCAGGGCGGGATGACGACGCGGAAGTACGCGTCGCTCAACCGCTGCAGCCTCATAACGGCATCGAGGGACCTTTCGGATCTCGCCGCCATGGGATGCCTGGCCGCGTCGGGGGGAGGGCGGAGCACCTCCTATCAGGTCGAATGGACGGGTTTCCTGGCCTGACCGGGGCATTTGTCATGGCGACGTAAAAGTACGAATGGGTTCGTTGACAAATACGAACCGGTTCGTATTCTAGGGTCATCCCCCCCCTGGAGCCCCCATGACCCGATCTCCGATCCGCCCATCCGATGGCGAGCTCGCCATCCTGCGGGTGCTCTGGGACCGCGGCTCCGCGACGGTTCGCGAAGTGCACTCCGAACTTTCGAGGAGCCGGGACATGGGCTACACCACCGTGCTCAAGCTCATGCAGATCATGGTGGAAAAGGGCCTGGTGACGCGGGACGAGTCGACGCGCACCCACGTGTACCAGGCCGCCCAGGGCGAGGAGCCCACCCAGGCCTGCCTCCTGGACGACCTTCTGCAGAAGGCCTTCCAGGGCAGCGCCGCCTCCCTCGTGGTGCGGGCCCTGGGCAGCCGCAGGGCCACCGACGGGGAACTGGACGAGATCCAGGCTCTCCTGGCCCGCCTCAAGGAGGACCGGAGATGATCCCGTTCCTGACCCGCCTGGGGCTCGTGCTGTTCCACGCGCTTTGGGAGGTTTCGCTCCTGGGCCTCGCGGCCTGGGGCGGGCTCCTCCTGCTGCGCCGCAGGTCCGCCCGGACGCGGTACGGCTTCGCCTGCGCGATGCTGGGCGCCATGGTCGCGGTGCCGGCGGCCACCTTCCTGATCTCCGCTCCCGGGGAGCCTTCCCGGGCGCTGGAGGGGGCGGTGCGGGTGCTGGCGCAGGAAGGCCAGGGGGTCCCGGCGGCGACGCCGTGGCTCGCCCTGGCCTGGATCCTGGGCGCGTCGCTCATGACGCTGCGCCTGGGGGGCGGCCTGTGGTGGCTGGACCGGGCCTACGTCCGGCCCTCCGTCCCGGCCCCCGAGGCCTGGCGGGCCGCGGCCGCGAGGCTCGCTTCCCGCATGGGGGTCCGGCGTCCGCTGGACCTGCGCGTCACGGAGAAGGCGGACTCCCCCCTGGTCATCGGGTGGCGCCGCCCCGTCCTCCTCGTTCCGGCCGCGGCCTTCCTGAACCTCGACCCCGCGGCCCTGGAGGCCGTCCTGGCCCACGAGCTCGCCCACGTGGGCCGGGGGGACTACCTCGCCAACCTCCTGCAGTCCGCCGCGGAGGCGCTCCTGTTCTTCCATCCCGCCGCATGGTGGCTGTCCGGCCACGTGCGGGAGCTCCGCGAGCACTGCTGCGACGACGCCGCGGCCGCCGTCTGCGGGGATCCCTTCCTGCTGGCCCAGGGGCTTTCGGCCCTGGAGCGCCTGCGGCGGACCCTTCCCTTCGAATCCGAACCGCCGTTCGCCCTCGGCGCGGCCAAAGGAGACCTCATGCCACGCATCACCCGCCTCTTCAAGCCCCGGGACGCCAGCGTCCCCTCCTTCCGCGGCCTCGCGCTCCTCCTGGGCGCCGCCGTCCTCGCGGGGGCCGCCGTCCTCGCGTGCCAGACGCCCCGGACCCGGCCCGTGGCCGAGCTGGACTTCAGCCAGGTGAAGGTCGCGCACCAGCCCGACGCCCCCGCCTACCCGCCCCTGGCCAAGATCGCCCGCATCCAGGGCACGGTGGAGGTCCGCGTGACCGTCGACGAGCAGGGCGTCCCTGTGGCCGTGGAGGCCGTCTCGGGCCCCGAGGAGCTGCGCGCCACCGCCATCGACTACGCCGGCTCCTGGAAGTTCGCCCCCGTGGTGAGGGGCGGCAAGGCCGTCAAGGCGCGCTTCACGATCACCATGCCGTTCCGGCTGCGGTAGGCCGCGTGCGCGCGATCGCGGCCTGCCTCCTCCTGCTGTGCGCCTGCGCCCGGCCCAAGGCCTGGCCCGAGCAGGTCCGCGCCGCCCTGCCTCCGGTCTCCGGAGGCCGGGACTTCGAGGCGGGCTTTCGCAACGGCGCCGACATGGTGCACGAGGCCCTGAAGTCGGGAATCCGGCCCTTCCGCCCCGTGCTGGACCGGCCCGCGCCCCCGCCGCGCCTGCTGGGGCCGGCCCCCGAGGGCCTGGAGACCCCCCGGCCCCTGGCCGACCTGGACCCGGACACGGGCCTCCTGGTGGTTTCGGTGGCCGGCGGCGGGGACTTCTCCCGCGGGCAGGTGCAGGGCTTCGACTGGGCCCTGGGCGCAGTCGGGCAGGGCCTCGTGCGCCCCATGGCGAAACCGGCTCCGCCCGCGGACTGGAGCCCCTGGGAGGAGCGGCTGACGCTCGCCTCGGGGTCCCGGTCGGTGGACCTCCGCTGGGCGCCGGGCCTGCTGGCCTGGAGCCTGGCCGAGGCGGGGTTCCCCCCGCGGCGGGGCTGGCGCCCCTGGAGCGATCCGGCCCCGCCCGCGTGGGCCGCCTTCACCGGGGACGTGCTCTGGGCCCAGACACGGGGCGGCCAGGCCCTGTCCATCGACCTGGCCTCCGGGGGCATCATCGAGGTGCGGCCAGGTTCCGCCCACGCGGCGCCCGGCAGCCTCGAGGCCTTCCGCGCGTCCGTGGAGCGGGAATTCCGGTCCGCGGCCTTCCAGGAGGAACTGGCCGGCCTGCGAAGCAGGGCCATGGCCGGCGGCATCCCGGAGATCCTCGCGGTGGGCCGGCGCCTCAGCGGCATGGGCGAGGCGGCCGAAGCCGAGGCCTACGCCTGGTTCAGGAAGGCCGCGGACCTGGGCGATCCCACGGCGATGCTGAACATCGGCGTGCGCCTCCACCACGGCCTGGGCGTGGCCGCGGACCGGGCCGCCTCCGGCCTCTGGCTGGACCGGGCCGCGGCGGCGGGCCTGCCCGAGGCCGCGGCGATCAGGACCATGCTGGAACAGGCTCCATCCGCCTCGGCAGGTAGCCCCGCGCCACCAGCTCCCGCCGCAGCGCCTCCGCCCCGGTGAACCGGATGGCGTCGAAGCCCAGCGCCTTGGCGGCGTTCACGTTGGCCGTGGAGTCGTCGATGAAGACCGTGCCCGCGATGGGGATGCCGCAGCGCTCCGCGGCCACCTTGAAGATGGCGGGGTCGGGCTTGACCAGCCCCTCCCGCCCGGACACGACGATCTCCTGGAACCAGTCCAGGAACGGGTAGTGCTTCCGGGCCATGGGGAAGGTCTCCGCGGACCAGTTGGTGAGTGCGTAGAGGGGCTGGCCGAGGTCCTTCAGCTCCGTGAGGAGCTCAACGGCGCCGGGGACGGTGCCGTTGAGCATCTCCTCCCAGCGGCTCCACCACCAGCCGATGGCCTCCCGGTACTCGGGCCAGGAAGCCTGCTTTTCCCGGATGGCCTCGGCGAAGGGCCTGCCCCCGTCCAGGGCGAGGTTCCACTGGGGGGTGCAGACGTTCTTTAGGAAGAACTCGGTTTCCGCGTTCCCGTAGACCTGCCGGTAGAGGTGCCTCGGATCCCAGTCGATGAGGACCCCGCCGAGGTCGAAGAGAAGGGCTGGTCGATCGGGCACGCGGTTCCTCCGTGCCTCCAGCTTACTAGTCGCGGCGCTTCTTGGGGAAGTCGCCGGGCTTGCTGGTCTTCCACGCGGGCTTCACGTAGGGCTTCTTGGCGGCGTAGGCGGGCTTCTGGCCGGGAGTCCAGCCGGGCTTCTCGCCGGGCCGGGGCTTGAAGGGGCGCTTCTCGGACGAGTAGTCCTTCTGGGGCGCGTCGGGGATGTCGAAGCCGTCGTGCTCGGGGCCTTCCACCATGGAGAGGAGCGCGGCCACCAGGGAGGCCGGGTCGCGGCCCTCGAGCATGCGCCGGGCCACGTCCAGCAGGGCGGGGGACTCCTTCTCCTTGAGCTTGTCCACGAGCCGGCGCGTGCGCAGCTCCTTGATCTCGGCCTGGGTGGGCACCCCGCGCCAGTCCAGCTTGAGGCCGCCGCGGCGGGCCCAGGCGAGCAGGATGCGGGATTCCTTGAAGCTCACCAGGGCCAGCGACGCGCCCTTGGAGCCGGCCCGGCCCGTGCGTCCCGAGCGGTGGATGTAGCTCTCCATCTGGGTGGGAATGCCCATGTGGACCACCAGGGGCATGCCTTCCACGTCGATGCCGCGGGCGGCCACGTCGGTGGCCACCAGGTAGCGCAGCTTGCCTTCCTTGAAGTTCGACATGATGCGGTTGCGGGCCTGCTGGCCCAGGTCCCCGTGGAGGCAGTCGGCGATGAGGCCGGCGTCCCGGAGGGACTGGGCCACTTCCTCGGTCTGCACCTTCATCTTGGTGAAGATCAGCGCCGCGGTGGGTTCGTCGGCCAGGAGGAAGTTCACCAGGGCCTTGGTCTGCAGGTGCTCGGCCATGATGCAGGGGGTGTGGTCGATGTCGGCGTGCTGGCTGTTGCCTTCGGCCTGGGCGTGGTTGATGCGGAAGGGATTCTTGAGGAACCGCTTGGCCAGGCTCGCGATGGGGGCGGGCAGGGTGGCCGAGAAGAGGAATGTCTGGGGGTCCGCGGGCACGCCGGAGAGGATCTTCTCCACGTCCTCCAGGAAGCCCATGTTCAGCATCTCGTCGCACTCGTCCAGCACCACCATGGAGATGCCGGAGAGATCGAGGGTCTGGCGCGTGAGGTGGTCCTGCACGCGGCCGGGGGTGCCCACCACGACCTGGGCGCCGTACTTCAGGGCCTTGAGCTGGGGCACGTAGCTGAGGCCGCCGACCAGGAGGGCGACGTCCAGGCGCGGCATGACGCTCTGGAGCTCCTCGGCCACCTGCTGGGCCAGTTCGCGGGTGGGGCAGAGGACGATGGCCTGGGGCCTGCGCTCGTCCTTGAGGCGGTGGAGCAGGGGCAGGCCGAAGGCCAGCGTCTTGCCCGATCCCGTGCGGCTCTGCACCAGCAGGTCGCGTCCCTCGAGTCCGGGCTGGAAGGTCTCCTGCTGGACGAGGGTTGGGGTGGTGAAGCCCCTGCGGCTCAACGCCGACAGAAAAGGCTCGGAGCAGCCCAGGGCTGCGAAGGTCTCGGTGGTCAAGTTGTCTCCCGGGGCGTCGCCGGATACATCGGAGCTGAACTGCGCCTGCCGGACCTGGCCCAAACAGCTAGTCTCCCACGAAAACCCCTTGAACGCCAGGAGTATTGTCGGGAGGCGTACCATGGGATAATGCCGCCATGATCACAATCCTGCTCATTCGTCATGGGATCGCCGAAGATCCCAGACACGGCCTCAGGGACTCCGACCGGGGCCTCACGACGGAGGGCTGGGAGAAGACGCGGTCCGCCATGAAGGGCCTCGTGCGCCGCGGCTACGCGCCGGCGCGGGGCATCTCGAGCCCCTTCCGCCGCGCCGCCGAGACCATGGTCTGCCTCAAGGAGGCCACCCCCGAGGGCTTCCCCGTGGGCTGCTGGGACGGGCTGGAGCCGTCGGGTTCGGCGGGCGCCGTAAGGGAGTGGCTGGACCTGATCGTGGGCCAGGCGCGCCCCTTCGAGATCATCGCCCTGGTGAGCCACCAGCCCCTGTGCTCGGACCTGGTGCTGCACCTCACCCGCAAGAGCATCGACTTCAAGAAGGCCAGCTGCGCCGTCCTGCACTGGGACGGCGTCCGCTTCTCCCTGGCGGCGCACTTCACCCCTGCGGAACTGCGGGGAGACGCTTGAGGACGGCCGGACAGTTCGCCGCCCTCCCCGGCGGCGTGACCCTCCACTACCGCGTCCAGGGCCGGCCCGGGGCGCCCTGGATCGTGCTCGTCAACGGCCTTCTGTCGGACACCACGATGTGGGCCGGGGTGCTGCCCGGGCTCACCCCGCGGTTCCGGGTGCTCACCTTCGACTGCCGGGGGCAGGGGCGCTCGGATGCTCCCCTCGAGGGGCCCTACACCGCGGCGCAGATGGCCCAGGATGCCTGGGAGCTCCTGGAACACCTGGATATCCGGAGGCCGTGGCTGGCCGGGCTCTCCAACGGAAGTTCGGTCGCCCTGGAGCTCCTGGCCGCCCATCCGGGAGCCTTCCCCGGGGCCGTGCTCACCAGCGCCATGGCCCGCACGGACTTCACCATGCGCCTGCGGCTCGAGCACTGGCTGCACTGCCTCGACCTGGGCGGGCCCGGGCTGCAGTTCGACGCCGTGGCCCCCTACCTGTGGGGGGACCGGTTCCTGGAGGCCAGGTACCAGGTCCTGAAGGCCTACCATGAATCAAAAAAGGAAGACGGCAAACCTTTCCACGGTTCACGACACCAGATAACAGGTGCTCTCCAATGGGACATTCGGTCGCGGCTGATGGCCATCCAGGAACCGGTCCTGTGTCTGGCCGGCGCCGAGGATCTGCTAACCCCCCCCTGGAAGTGCCTGGAAGTCGCCCAGGCCCTTCCGTTCAGCCGCTTCGAACTGGTGCCAGGCATCGGGCACGCTTTCCCCGTGGAGGACCCCCATCGTTATTGTGAAAAAATGACGACCTTCATATCTTCTTATTAACAATTCCGGCAAGATTTTTTTGTCATTCTCTTCCGATGGGTTATGATTCTCAATCCCAACCTCGTTACCGTTACCCGCATCCCCAAGGGGGGAATCCATGCCCATTGAAACCCAAGCCCCGGCAGTCCTGAGTCTTCAGGATCTGAAGGAGCAGTCCATCGGCCGCCTGGCCGAGATGGGCAAAGCCTACGAGATCGAGAACCCGCTGGGCATGCGCAAGCAGGAGCTGATCTTCCGGCTCCTGGAAGCCCAGGCCCAGCGCGAGGGCCTGTTCTTCGCGGAAGGCGTCCTGGAGGTCCTCCCCGAGGGCTTCGGCTTCCTGCGCGCCCCCGAGCACAACTACCTGGCAGGCTCCGACGACATCTACGTCTCCCCCAGCCAGATCCGCAAGTTCGGCCTGCGCTCGGGCGACACCCTCTCGGGCATGATCCGGCCTCCGCGCGGCGACGAGAAGTTCTTCGCGATCATGCGCATCGACGCCATCAACTTCGATCCGCCCGGATCGGCGAAGGAGCGCGTCCATTTCGACAACCTGATCCCCCTGTACCCCACCCAGATGCTCAAGATGGAGCGGGACCCGCAGGAGCTGAGCACGCGCGTCATGGACCTCATGACGCCCCTGGGCAAGGGCCAGCGCGCCCTCATCGTCGCGCCGCCCCGCACCGGCAAGACGGTGCTCATGCAGAACATCGCCAACAGCATCACCCTGAACCACCCGGAGGTGTTCCTCATCGTGCTCCTCATCGACGAGCGCCCCGAGGAAGTGACGGACATGGAGCGCAACGTGAAGGGCGAGGTGGTCTCCAGCACCTTCGACGAGCCCGCCACGCGCCACGTCCAGGTGGCCGAGATGGTCATCGAGAAGGCCAAGCGCCTCGTGGAGCACAAGAAGGACGTGGTGATCCTGCTGGACTCCATCACGCGCCTGGCGCGTGCCTACAACACGGTGGTGCCGCTGAGCGGCAAGGTCCTCTCCGGCGGCGTGGACTCCAACGCCCTGCAGCGGCCCAAGCGCTTTTTCGGCGCGGCCCGCAACATCGAGGGGGGCGGCTCGCTCACGATCATCGCCACGGCGCTGATCGAGACCGGCTCCCGCATGGACGACGTGATCTTCGAGGAGTTCAAGGGCACCGGCAACTCCGAGATCTGCCTGGACCGCAAGCTCAGCGACAAGCGGATCTTCCCCGCCATGGACATCCAGAAGTCGGGCACCCGCAAGGAGGACCTCCTCATCGAGGCCGCCAGGCTTGCCAAGATCTGGGTGCTGCGCAAGATCCTCAGCTCCAGCGGACCCGTGGAGAGCATGGAGCTGCTGCTGGACCGGCTCGGCAAATCCAAGAACAACGACGATTTCCTGGCCAACCTGCAGGACGCGCCGGCTCCCGGGGGCCGGCGATAGGAATTCACAGGGCGTTTCCCGCGTCGGATTGGACGGATGCTCCCCACCATGGGAGTCTGGACCTGCACCTCCCGGAGGACCGCATGGCCCAGATCGAGATCCCGCTTTCCAGCCGCAAGAAGATCGCCCTGGTCGCCCACGACCACAAGAAGCCCGAGCTCCTCGAGTGGGTGCAGTTCAACAAGGCCCTGCTGCTCGAGCACGAGATCTTCGCCACGGGCACCACCGGGACGCTCCTGGAGCAGATACTGGGCCCTGACATCACCAAGCTCTTCAGCGGCCCCCTGGGCGGCGACCTCCAGATCGGCGCCAAGATCGCCGAGGGGGAGATCGACCTGCTGATCTTCTTCTGGGATCCCCTGGAGCCCGCGCCCCACGACCCCGACGTCAAGGCCCTGCTGCGCATCGCGGCGGTGTGGAACATCCCCGTGGCCTGCAACCGGTGCTCGGCGGACTTCATCATCTCCTCGCCCCTGATGACCGAGGAATACATGCGGCTGGTGCCCGACTACCGGGCGCACCGGGACCGGCTCAAGACCGACAACTAGGAGGCTGGCGGCGCGTCACCTGTTCCTCTTCCATGCCGGCCGCGCGTCGGCGTCCGCCACCGCCCGCCCCAGCTCCAGGATGAACTGCGCCTGCTGCACCATGCCCCGCAGGTCCCAGGCGGGGTCGTACCGGTCCGAGGGGCGGTGGTAGATGCCCTGGTAGGAGGCGCCCTTGGCCCGGGAGGCCTCCGGGTTCTCCAGGTAGTCCCCCTGGCCCAGCAGGCTGAAGCCGGGGCTCAGGGCGGGGATGCCGGCCTTGGCGAAGGGGTAGTGGTCGCTGCGGAAGTAGAGGCCCTGGGTGTCGGGCTCGGGCTTGCGAAGGGTCATGCCCAGGGAGGCCGCGACGGTGCGGCCCAGGTCGAGGAGGGTGCTGCGCTCGCCGCCCAGGAACTCGATGTCGCGGCTGGGGCCCACCCAGTTGAGGCTCTCCAGGTTCAGGTCCGCCACGGTCTTCGCCAGGGGCCACAGGGGCTGGCGCACGTAGCCCTCGGCGCCCAGGAGGCCCTGCTCCTCGCCGCAGGTGAACAGGAAGAGCTGGGTGCGCCTCGCGGGGTGGCCCGCGGAAGCCTGGGCCAGGGCCAGCAGGGATGCCACGGCGGAGGCGTTGTCCACGGCGCCGTTGTAGATGCGGCCGTCCTGGATGCCCAGGTGGTCCCAGTGGGCGGAGAAGACCACGGCCTCGTCCTTGAGGTCCGTGCCGGGGAGGAGGGCGGCGACGTTGTACTGGGGGAAGGTGCGCACGGCGCTTTCCAGGCGGGCCTTGGCGGTGAGCTCCAGGGGCACGGGGCGGAAGTCGCGGGTGGCGGCGAGACGGCGCAGGGCGTCCAGGTCGCGGCCCCCGGCCTTGGCCAGGCGGCGGGCGAAGGCCTCGGTGATCCAGCCCTCCAGGGGCGCCAGGCGGGGGCCGGAGGCCACCATGAACTTCTCGCCCTGGAAGCCGGCGGTGACCACGGACCAGCCGTAGGTGGCCGAGGCGTCGGTGTGCACCAGGAGGACGCCGGCGGCGCCCTTGCGCGCGGCCTCCTCGAACTTCGTCGTCCAGCGGCCGTGGCGGCTGAGGCTTCCGCCCTCGAAGAGGCCCGGTTCGGCGGCGGTGGGCGGCGGCTCGTTCACGAGCATGAGCAGGAGCTTTCCGCGGCAGTCCGCGCCCTTGTAGTCGTCCCACCGCTCCTCGGGGGCGTCGATGCCGAAGCCCACGAAGAGCACGGGGGCCTCGAAGGCGGTCTCGGGGACGCCCTGCCCGCTGGTGGCCACCACGTCCTCGAGGAATGCCGGGGAGAGGGCGCCTCCGGGGCCGCGGAAGGTGATGGAGCTCTTCGCCAGGAGCGTGCGCGCGCCCAGCACGTCGATGCGCTGGCGGTAGCCGGCGCCGTTGGCGGGGGCCAGGCCCAGCGCGCGCACCTGCGCCTCCAGGTAGGCCACGGCCAGGTCGCCGCCGCGCTGCCCCGTGCCGCGGCCCTCCAGGAGGTCGTCGGCGAGGAAGGCCAGATGGGCGCGGATGGGGGCCTCCTGCACCTTCGGGGTGCCCCCCTGGAGCATGGCGAACGCCAGAAGGGCGGGCAGGGGGTTTCGCATGGTCACAGGGGCCAGGGGCCCGCTCCTTGGCGCAGGAGGACGGGCTCGTCCCCGGTGAGGTCGACGACCGTGGAGGCCAGGCCCGCGGGCTCCCCGCAGTCCACCACCAGGTCCAGCAGGTAGCCCAGGGCCTCCTGGATCTCCCAGGAGGTCGTCAGCGGCTCCTCGCCGGAGACGTTGCAGCTCGTCGTGATGATGGGTTCGCCCACCAGGCGCGTGATGGCGCGGCAGAAGGTGTGGTCGGGGATGCGCAGGCCCACGGTGCGCTTGCTCTGGAGGTAGCGCGGCACCTCGCGGCTGCAGGGCAGCACCGCGGTGTAGGGGCCCGGGAACATCTGCTTGAGGATGCGGAAGGTGGGCGTGTCCAGGTGGCGGGTGTACCGGCAGAGCATCTCCATGTCCGCGCAGAGGATGGACATGGGCTTCTTGGGGTCGCGGCCCTTCATGGCCTGGATGCGGTCCACGGCCTTCTTGCGCGAGACGAGGCAGCCCAGGCCGTACAGCGTGTCCGTGGGATAGGCGATCACGCCGTCGCGGGAGAGGATTTCGGCCACCTGGTCGAGGTGGCGCTGCTGGGGGTTCAGGGGGTGGAGGGAGAGGATCATGACGGTTCCAGGTTATCCCAACGGGCCCGTCCCGCGCTGGGGTGGCGATCGGGGCGCTGGAAGAAGCGCTCGGCCAGGGCCGGGTCCAGCACCCCCGCGGAGCCGGCGCGGCGGGCCTTCAGGGCGAGCAGGGCCACCACGGTGAGGCTGTCGGTGATCTCGCCGGCGAGGACGCGCTCGACGCACTGGTCGAAGGGCTCCCGGTGGCAGGTGAGCTCCTCGGTGTCCTCAGGCCCGTGCGCGCCGTCGGAAGGTGTCAGGTCCCGGGCCAGGAAGAGGAAGGTCTCCTCGTCCGTGCTGGAGTTGCTGGTGTGGAAGAAGGCCAGGGGCTCCCAGGTGGCGGCCTCCAGGCCGGCCTCCTCCGCGAACTCGCGCCGGATGGACTCGAAGGGGCTCTCGTGGGCCTCGCCGCCGCCTTCGGGGATCTCCCAGGTGTAGGCCTCCAGGGGGTAGCGCCACTGGCCCACCAGCACGACCCGGTCCTGGCCGTCCAGGGCCAGCACGCCGCAGGCGGTGCGCCGGAAGCCGCACACGGCGTAGCGGCAGCGGCCCCCGGCGCGGTGCTCGGCGTGGTCCTCCCGCAGCCGGATCCAGGGGGAGTCGTAGAGGACCTTCCGGTCCGTCACGCGGTAGGGGTTGGGATCGGCTGGGACGGGCAGGGGCGGGAGGCTCACGTGGTTCCCTGAAAAAAACAAGCGCCCGCTGCGGGAGCGGGCGCTGGTACTTCGTCGGTTGGGTCCGGACTAGCGGCGCAGGCCCAGGCGCTCGATGAGCGTGGTGTAGCGGGCCTTGTCCTTGCGGCGGAGGTAGTCCAGCAGGCGGCGGCGCTGGCCGACCATGATCATGAGGCCGCGGCGGCTGTGGTAGTCCTTTGCGTGCACCTTGAAGTGCTCGGTGAGGTCGTTGATGCGCTTGGTGAGGATCGCGACCTGGACCTCGGGCGAACCGGTGTCGGTGTCGTGCTGCTTGTAGTCCTCGATGATGATCTTCTTCTGTTCGACGTTCAGGGCCATGGTCGGCTCCTTTTGGGGTGAGTTCCCGTCACCTTTGGACCAGCCCCGAGCCGGCTCCAAGGTCAAGTCCGGAGGCTCCGGACGGTGTCAAGAATGGTGCGGATAAAGGGACTCGAACCCCCACGACCTTGCAGTCACTAGCACCTGAAGCTAGCGCGTCTACCAATTCCGCCATATCCGCATTTTTGCGCTGTCCCCCCTCGAGAGTCCATTTGTGCGCGAAACATAATCGTAGCCTGGGTCAGTGCCGGGATCAAGCGCCAATTTCACCACTGGCGGTACGGAATCCCGTTCGAGCCGGTCCCGGGGGCCAGGCTGTACACGTCGAACACGTTGCCGCCCCCCCAGCTGGAGCTGGTGGCGTCGTCGGCCATGGAGCGCATGCCCCACTCGGGCTTGTTGGTGAATGGATCCACCGGGATGCGGCGCAGGAAGCGGGTCTTGCCGATCTTGCCGGTGACGGGGACCCCTTCCACCAGGCTCTCCAGGGTCTCGGGATAGCCGTTGTTCTCGGGGGGCGGGGACTTGATCTTGTTGCCGTCGGCGGCGGCCTTGTAGGCGTCGATGGCCATGCGCATCTCGCGCAGGTCCCGGCGCAGCTCCAGCTCCCGCTGCCGGCGCACGCCGTTGCGGGCCATGGGGATCACCGCCGAGGCGAGGATCACCAGGACCGTGGCGGTCACCAGCATCTCCAGGAGCGTGAAGCCGCGCTGGCGCAGGGTCATTGGATGGTCACCAGGGAGTTCACGTAGCGCGCCGGGATGGGGTTGGCGCCCACCAGGTACTTGCCGTCCTGGATCATCACCGTGGCCTTGCCGGGTTCCACGGCCTCCAGCTCGATCACGGCGAAGGTGCCGCTGTCCGAGGCGCCCGTGGACCGGTTGAAGGTGAGCAGGACGAGGCCGTCCTTGGCCGGGGCCTGGGAGAGGGCGCCGCCCTCGGAGGTGAGGAAGTCGCCGGCGTTCACCGAGAGCACCTTGAGGCGGGGATCCACCTGCAGGGTCATGGTGCCGGAGGTGAGCCCCTGGGCCCCGCTGGCGAAGAGGTTCAGCGAGAGGCGCTGGCCCTTGGCGGCCTCGGTGGACAGGGGCGACATGAAGAACACCAGGGAGGAGGAGGCGTCGGCCATGGGGGCCGGGGCCGGGGCCGCCTCCTTGGGGGGCTCGGCGGCGGCGGGCTTGGCGGGGACGGGCGCGGGCACGGGAGCCGGAGCCGCTGCGGGGGCTTCGGGCGCCCTGGGGGCGGCCTTGGGCGGAACCGCGGACGTCTCGTCCTGCAGCCCCGAAGGCAGGGGCTTGCGCTCGGGCTTGGGCGCGAAGGGCTTGGAGGCGCCGGGGGCCTGGTCCGGGTCGAAGGGGCCGAAGTCCTCCTCCCCCAGGTCCGGCTTGCGCACGATGACGGCGCGCAGGGTGAGCAGGACGTCGGTGCGGCTCTTGTTCTTCTGGTTGCTGCCCAGGAGCTTGCCCAGGATGGGGATGTCGGTGATGCCCCAGATGCCCTGGAGGCTCTTGGTCTCGTCCTCCTTCAGGAGTCCGCCGAACACCGCGGTCTCGCCGTCCCTGAGCCGGGCCGAGGTCTCGATGATGCGCTGGCCCAGGTCGGGCCGGCCCTGGGTGGAGCCGGCCTTGAGGGTCTTGACCTCCGATTTCAGGTCGATGGTGATGTCGCCGTTGAAGTGGACCCGGGGCTTGACGGTGATCTTCACGCCCACGTCCTCGTAGCTGTACTGGGTCTGGGTGGCCAGGGTGCCGCCCAGGCTCGCCAGGGCCGAGGCCGCGGTGGTGCCGGTGGTGCCCGCGGTGGAGGTTCCGCCCAGGCTGGACTGGGTGGTGCTGATCTTCTCACCGATGTTGACCATGCCCGTCTCGCCGGAGATCACCCGCACGTTGGGGCTCGCAAGCAGCTTGCCCTCTCCGCTGCTCTTGAGGGCGTCCAGCGCCAGGGGCGCGAAGAGGAAGTTGAGGCTGGATTTCGAGATGCGGATGCCGCCGGTGTTGGAGTTGAAGCCGGAGGTGGTGTTGCTGGTGATGGCGCCGATGCGGTAGATGCCCGAGGTGGCGCTGGTGTCGGTGAGGTTGGCGGTGGGCAGCAGGCCCACCTGCTCCTTGGCGGTCTCGCTCACTTCCACCAGTTCGAGGTACACCACCACTTCGGCCTTGGCCTTGTCCAGCTGGGCGACGATGTGCTGGGCGATGGACAGGTCCGTGGCCTTGGCCTGCACGGTGATGGCGTTGAGCCGCTTGTCGATGAACACGCGCATGGTGGGCAGGATGGCGTTGAAGATCTGGCGCACCGCGTCCACCTCGGCGTTGGAGAGGTAGAAGGTCTGGATGAGCTTGTTCTCGTAGTCCGTGAGGTTCTGGGGGCTCTTCTTGAAGACCATGATGGTGTTGGGGTCGAGCACCTTGTAGAACAGGTCGCTCTGGAGCATCAGGGTGTCGAGCACGCGCTGGAAGGAGAGCCCACGCAGGTCCACGGAGACGGTCGGGTCCTGGGCGCTGGCGGAGCTGTGGAGGATGATGTTCACGCCGGAGGTCTTGCTGAGCTGCATGAAGATCTCGCGCAGGCTCGTCTTGCGGGTGAAGTTGAGGTCCATGCCCTCCAGGGAGCGGGGATTGATGGGCAGGGCGGGCCGGGCTTCGGCGCGCTGGCGGGCCTCCTCGACGCTGTTCTCCTTCTCCTCCGCGGCGCGCTGGCGGGCCGCGGCCTCCTCCAGCCGCGTCATCCAGTCCACCGCCACCTGGTTGGAGGGGTCCAGCACCACGGCCGAGGCCACCTCGCGGCGCACCTCGTCCTCCCGGCCCCGCTTCTTGGCGTCCCTGGCCTTGATCAGGTGGGCCTCGGCGGCCAGCGGCGCGGTCTTGCGGAAGCCGATCTTGGCCTGGATGTTGCCCGGATCCTTGTTCAGGATCTGGCGGTACTGCGCGAGCGCCTCCTCGTACTTGCCCTCGTCGAAGGACGCCTGGGCCTTGTGGAGGGCGCAGCCCAGGGCGAAGACCAGGGACAGCGTGACCGCGAGGGTCTTGGCCAGGTGATCGATGGTGGGTCGCAGGGTTCGCATCTTATCCTTCCGGTGGGTTTCAGAATTCATTGGCCGGTCCCGACCCGGAGTGGCCGCGGGGTTCCACGGCGTCGATCCGGAACTTGATGTCGGCGAACTTCACGTTCTGGAATTCGGCGGAGGCCTCCGTGACCTTGACGAGGCGCCACTGGGGGTTGAAGAGATCGCCCTGCTTGTAGGTGACCGGCTCGTCGCCCTTCATGAACGCGCCCAGGCGCCCGGACTTCTTCGTGCCCAGGTAGCCCAGGAAGCGGAGCCCCTGGGGCTTGCTCGCGGCCTGCTGGGCCCGGTCCGCGGCCAGGGCCTGGGCCGCGAGCTGTTCGGCGGTGGGCGGGGGCGGAGGGGGCGGCGGAGGCGGGGGCGGCGGCGGCGGGGGCGGGGGGCCTTCGAAGAGGAAGAGGTCCCGCAGCATCCGGTCCTCCGTGGGCAGTTCCCCGGCCTTGTCCAGCCTGGCCAGATCCGGCAGCTTCTGGAGCTCCCGGGCCTGGCGGTCGCCCAGGGCCACGGCGGCCGCGCGGCGGGCCTCGGCGCCCTTGGGGACGGCGGCCGGAGTGGACGAGGGCCACAGGTACCAGACCATCACCGCGAGGGCCGCCAGGGCGACCTGCACCCGGCGGTTGGACTTCAGGTCCTGGAGCATGGCCTTGGCGTCGGTGCCCTTGATGCCTTTAAGGGGTGCGCTCATGCTCCCTCCCCGGGTTCGAGGGCGGCGCCGGGGGCCTGGCGGAAGGCCCTCAGGACCACCGTCAGATGGGCCCCTTCGGGGCTCTCGTCCAGCTTGGCGCTGACCACCGCGAAGGGCAGCCTGCTGCCCTCCAGGGCGAGCATGTAGGTCTTCAGGCTCTTGAACACGCCCGTGAGGGTGAACTCCACGTCCACGGCCTCCAGGAGGCTGCCCTTGGCGCCCTCCTTGCTGGGCGCGCCGTACTTCACGGAGACGAGGCGGACCCCGTGCTTCTGCGCGAGCTCGAAGAGCTTCTGGCTGAGCTTCCAGTGCAGCTTTCCGATGCTCTCGGCGGGCATGTTGCGAAGGAGTTCGTCCAGGGCCTTGCGGTCGGTCCGGATGCGCTCGGCCTCGGCCTGGTACGCCTTGAGGTCGGCATTCTTGCGCTCCAGGTCCCGGGAGGCGTCCTGGGCGGCCTTGAGGCTGCGGCCGCGGCGCTGGGACGCGTCGGGCAGCACGAACAGGAGGATGGCGAGGCCCAGGACGGCCATGACGCCGCCGCCGACGAGCCGGAGGGTGCTGGAGCGAAGCGGCGCGATCATTCCTCACCTCCGCCGGAAGGCCGGGGCCGGGACCTCGGGGGCCTCGGGGTCCTGGCGGGGAAGGGGTTCTGCGGGACGGCCGGGTTCATGAGGGTGGGGACGTAGGGATCCCGCGCCGGGGGCTCGACGGCGGCGGGGCGCGGCGCGACGGGGCGGGGCGCGGCGGGGGCGGGCGCGGCGGGCCTTGGCGCCTCGGCCTTGGGGGCCGCCTTGGACGCCTTGGCCTGCGGGCCGTACTTGGGCAGGGGCTTGTAGGGCGGCGGGACGGAGAAGACGGCCAGGGTGTACTCGAAGTCGACCCCTCCGCCCTGGCGGTCCGATTCCCGCTCCAGGATCACCTGCTCGAAGAAGGGGTTCTTCTGGATGGACTCCACGAGGGCGGCCTCGGCCTCCCGGGTGCGGGCCTCGCCCCGGACCTTCACCTGCACCTTCTGGTCGGATCCGCGGGTGCGCTGCAGGGACTTGAGGCGCACGTCGGGCACCATGCTCCGCTCCAGTTCCGCGGTGAGGCGGGACCAGGGCAGGCTGCGCTCGGTGAAGATGCGCTCGGCCAGGCGCCACCGGGGCAGCTCCTTGGCCACATCCACGGAGCGGAGCTCGTCCATGACCTTGCGCTGGGAGTCCTCGATGAGCCGGGTGCGGGCGTTGGTGGCCACGGTTAGCTTGCCTGCCCGGGAGGCCTGCTGGTAGGCCCTCAAGGTGAAGCCCAGGGCGCCGGCCAGGACCAGGCCGCCCGCGGCCAGGGCCGCCCACCCGATGAGGGCGTGGTTGAGGCGCCAGAGGGTGCTGGGGGGGGCGAGGTCGAGCTTGAGTGCGGGAACGGCCATCAGAGGGCCTCCTGGGCCGGGATTTCGGGCTGGAGGATCCGGGTGGCGATCGAGCAGTCGGGCCACGTGGCGGCCCCCCACACCAGGACCTCCTGCGGCGAGCGGGAATCCCGCTGGAGGTAGGCGGAGGAGGGGAGCACCCGCTCCTGGATCCAGGCCTCCGCGGTGGCGGGCTCCGTCCACTGCCTCAGGAGGGCCAGGTTGCGCCCCCAGGAGGCCAGGGTGCCGGTGAAGGTGTCGGGACCGGCCGGACAAAGGGACAGCAGCATGCCGGGAACCTCACGGCTGGCGGCCAGTCGATTGTAGAGCCAGAGCCAGCGGGGGATGAGGCTGCGGATGGGCCGGCCCAGGGTGAGGGAGGCCTGCAGCCAGGCTTCCCGGGTCGTCTCGGCGATGCCGGCCAGGAGCCACGCGTTCTCTCCCAGGTCCAGGGCCTGCACGGACTGCGGGGCCTCCAGGGCCAGGCTCTGGTTGAACCGCCACTTGAAGAAGGCCTCCCGTGCCTCGGAACCCGCGGGGACCTCCACGATGTCCCGGATCAGCAGCGACGGGATCCAGGCGTCGTCCACCACCCAATGGGTGGGGCCGGGGGGAAGGCCCTCAAGCGCCATGACCAGCACATCCTGGGTGATGGGGCCCGACAGGTTCCGGGACTGGCCGCCGGCGTGGATGCGGTGGGGCTCCAGCCAGACCACGGATGCTGTTTTGGTCCCCAGGGTCATGGCGGTCATCTGCTAGGTCCCCCATGGGCAGGGTTTGCAATAGGGGGAATGGTTCCACGGTTCATCGGCAAGGGAACTCCGGCTCAGGCGAATCGACCCCCCATAGTATCGCCGGGGTTGGTGATTCCCAAGGGCGTGGACGGATTCCTGCCTTTTTTTCTACCAGTGGCGGTAGGCGATCCCGTTGGCGCCCTCCCCCGGGGCCAGGCTGTGGACGTCGAAGACGTCCCCGCCGCCCCAGGTGGCGCTGTCCGGATCGTCGGCCATGGAGCGAAGGCCCCACTCGGCCTTGCCGGTGAAGGGATCCGTGGGGATGCGGCGGAGGAGCCGGACCTTCTTCTCCTTGCCCGGCACCGTCACCCCCTCCACCAGGGCCTCCAGGGAGGCCGGGTAGCCGTCGTTGGCCGGCGGAGGGCCCTTGGCCGCGTTCTGGAGAGCGGCCGCCCTGTAGCCGTCGATGGCCGCGCGCAGCTCCAGGAGCGCCCGGCGGAGCTGCAGCTCCCGGTCCCGGCGCACCTTGTTCATGGCCAGGGGCAGGATGCCCGATGCGAACACGGCGAGCACCGTGGCCGCCAGGGCCATCTCCAGGAGGGTGAAGCCGCGGCGGGTCACGGAGCCGCCTCCGGCGCGGGGGGCTCGGGCCGTGCGGGGACGGGCTCGTCCCGCAGGCCGGACGGAAGGGGCCCGGGTTCGGGCCTTGGCGCGAAGGGCTTGATGGCGGTGGCGGTCTGGTCGGGGTCGAAGGGGGCGAAGTCCGATTCGCCCAGGTCGGGCTTGCGCACGATCACGGCGCGCAGGGTGAGGATCACGTCGGTGCGGCTCTTGTCCTTGCGGTTGTTCCCGAAGAGCCTGCCCAGGATGGGCAGGTCGGTGATGCCCCAGACGCCCTGCAGGCTCCGGGTCTCGTCCTCCTTCAGGAGTCCGCCGAAGATCGCCGTCTCGCCGTCCCGGAGCCGGGCCGAGGTCTTGATGATGCGCTGGCCCAGGTCGGGCCTGCCCTGGGCCGAACCGGCCTTGAGGGTCTTCACCGTGGACTCCAGGTCGATGGTGATGTCGCCGTTGAAATGGACGCGGGGCTTGACCTTGATCTGCACGCCCACGTCCTCGTAGCTGTACTGGGTCTGCGTGGTGAGGTTGCCCCCGAGGCTGGCCAGGGCGTTGGACGCCTGGGAACCCGCGGCGGCCGGGGCGCTGCCCAGGCCGCCCAGCTGGGACTGGGTGGTGCTCACCTTCTCCCCGATGTTCACCTCGCCGGTCTCACCCGAGACCACCCGCACGTTGGGGCTGGCCAGGAGCTTGCCCTGGCCGCTGGCCTTGAGGGCGTCCAGGGCCAGGGGCGCGAAGAGGAAGTTGAGGCTGGACTTCGTGATGCGCAGGCCGCCGGCGTTGGTGTTGAGGCCGCCGTTCATGGAGGAGGTGGTGGCGGCCAGGCGGTAGATGCCCGCGCCCGCGCCGGTATCCGCAAGGCTCAGGGTGGGCAGGAGGCCCACCTGCTCCTTGGCGGTCTCGCTCACCTCCACCAGCTCGAGATAGACGACGACCTCGGCCTTGGCCTTGTCCAGCTGGCTGACGATGCGCTGGGCGATGGGCAGGTCCGAGGCGCGGGCCTGCACGGTGAGGGCGTTGAGCCGCTTGTCCATGAACACGCGCATCTGGGGCATGATCGCGTTGAAGATCTGCCGGACGCTGTCCACCTCGGCGTTGGAGAGGAAAAAGGTCTGGATGAGCCTGTTCTCGAAATCGTTGAGGTTCTGGGGCGTCTTCCTGAACACCATGATGGTGTTGGGGTCGAGCACCTTGTAGAAGAGGTCGCTCTGGAGCATCAGGGTGTCCAGGACCTTCTGGAAGGGCATTCCCCGCAGGTCCAGGGAGACGCTCGGGTCCTGGGCGCTGGCGGAGCTGTGGAGGATGATGTTCACCCCCGAGGCCTTGCTCAGCTGCTGGAAGATCTCCTTCAGGCTGGTCTTGCGCGAGAAGTTCAGGTCCAGGCCCTCCAGGGACCGCGGATTGATGGGCAGGGCCGGCCGGGCCCCGGCGCGCTGACGGGCCTCCTCGATGCCGCCCTCCCTCTCCGCCTTCTCCCGCTTCCGCGCCTCGGCCTCCTCCAGGCGGTTCATCCAGTCCACGGCCACCGCGTTGGCGGGATCCAGCACCACGGCCGCGGCCACTTCCCGGCGCACCTCCTCCTCCCGGCCCTGCTTGCGGGCCTCCCGGGCCTTGACCAGGTGCGCCTCCGCGGCGAGGGGGGCCGTCCTGCGGAAGCCGATCCGGGCCCGGATGTTCCCGGGGTCCTTGGCGAGGATCGCCCGGAACTGCTCCAGGGCCTCCTCGTACCTGCCCTCGTCGAAGGTGGCCTGGGCCTTGTGGATGGCGCAGCCCAGGGCCAGCGTGAGCGCCAGGGCGGCCGCGAGGGCCAGGGGGAGGCGGTGGGGAGGGGTCGTCGGCATCATTTCCTTCCGGGAGGCTCAGAATTCGTTGGAGGGGACGCGGGCCGCCGGGCCCCGGGCCTCGATGGCGTCGATGCGGTGCCTGAGGTCGGCGAACCTCACGTTCTGGAATTCGGCTGTCGCGTCCGTGACCTTCACCAGGCGCCATCGGGGATCAAGGAGGCTGCCCTGGGCGAGGACCAGGGGCTCTTCGCCTTTCATGAAGGCCCCCAGGCGCCCGGATCCCGCCGTTCCCAGGTAGCCCAGGAAGCGGAGCTGGGGCTTGCCCGCGGCCTCCCGGGCCCGGTCCGCCGCGAGCTGCCGGGCCGCGAGCTCCTCCGGGGTGGGCGGAGGCGGAGGCTTTTCGGGCCTGGGCGGCGGCGGCGGAGGCGGGGGCGCCTCGAAGAGGAAGAGGTCCCGCGCCATCCGCGCGTCCGGGGGCAGCTCCCCGGCCTGGGCAAGGGCCGACAGGTCGGGCAGCTTCTGGAGCTCCCGGGCCTGGCGGTCGCCCAGGGGCGCCGCAGGGCGCCGCCCGGGACCGGCCGGCTTCGGGGCCTGGGCGGAGGGCCACAGGAGCCAGACCATGACGAACAGGGCCGCCAGGGCCGCCTGGACGCGCCGGTTGGTCTTGAGGTCCTGGAGCATGGAACCGGGGTCGGCGCCCTTGAGGTACGGTTTCATGGTTCCTCCTCCCCCGCGCCCGGGGCTCGCCGGAAGGCCCGAAGCGTCACCGTGAGGTGCGCGCCTTCCGGGGCCTCGTCCAGCTTGGCGCTCACCACCGCGAAGGGCAGCCTGCCGCCCTCCAGGTCCAGCATGAAGGCCTTGAGCTCGCTGAAGACTCCGAACACCGTGAACTCCACGTCCACCGCCTCCAGGAGGGCATCCCTGGCGCCCTCCCTGGCGGGGGCGCCGTACTTCACGAAGACGAGGTGGGCGCCGTGCCTGCCGGCCAGTTCGAAGAGGCGCCGGCTGAGCTTCCACTGGAGGTTGCCGACGGTCTCGGCGGGCATGGCGCCCAGGAGCTCGTCCATGACCTTCCGGTCGACCCTTATGCGCTCGGACTCGGCCTGGTACCCCTTGAGCTCATCCTCCTGGCGCTTCAGGGCCGCGGAGGCCTCCTTCGCGGCCTTCTCGCTGCTTTCGCGGCGCCTTGCGGCGCTGGGCAGCGCGAAGACGAAGATCCCCGCCCCCAGGAGCGCCATGGCTCCGCCGGCGACGGCCCTGAAGGTGCTCGAACGCAGCGTCGTGAGCACGGTCACCTCCGGGGCAGGGGGACGAAGGGGGGCGGCACGGAGTGGGCGGCGAGGGTGCACTCGAAGTCGACCCCGCCCCCCTGGCGCTCGCTTTCGCGTTCCAGGATCACCTGTTCGAAGAAGGCGTTTCCCCGGAGGGCCTCGACGAAGCCCACCTCGGCCTCCCGGGTCCTGGCCTCGCCCCTGACCTTCACCTGGACCTTCCGGTCCGCTCCCCGGGTGCGCTGCAGGGACCGCACCCGCACCCCCTCCACGAGGCTGCGCTCCAGCTCCGCGGTGAGCCGGGACCAGGGCAGGCTGCGCTCCAGGAGGATGCGTTCCGCCAGGCGCCACCGGGGCATCTCCCGGGCCACGTCCACGCCGCGCAGCTCGTCCAGGACCCGGCGCTTGGCCTCCTCGGACTGGCGGGTGCGGGTGCGGGTCTGCACCGCCTGCTGACCGGCCCGGGAGGCCTGCCGGTGGGCCCTCAGGGTGGCCCCGGCCGCTGCCGCCAGCACCAGGGCCCCCGCGGCCAGGAGGGCCCAGCCAATGGCGGCGTGGTTGAGCCGCCAGGGGGAACTGGGCGGGGCCAGGTCGAGCCGGAGGGCGGGGACGGCCATCAGAGGGCCTCCCGGTCCGGGAGGTCCGGGGGAAGGATGCGGCGGGGGATTCCCAAGCCGGGCCAGTCCGGGGCGCCCCACACCAGGAGCCCGTGGGGGCTCCGGGACTCCCGGTGGAGGTAGGCCGCCGAGGGCAGCACCCGCTCCTGGATCCACGCCCCGGGGGTGGCCGGGTCGGTCCACTGGCGCAGGAGGGCCAGATGGCGGCCCCAGGCCGCGAGGGTGCCGGTGAAGGCGCCTTCCCCGGCCGGGCACAGGGACAGGAGCATCCCCGGCACCTCCCGGGATGGCGCGAGGCGGTTGTAGAGCCAGAGCCACCGGGGCAGGAGGCTCCGGATGGGCCGGCCGAGGGTCAGGGAGGCCTGGATCCAGGTTTCGCGGGTGGCCTCGGGGAGGCCCGCCAGGAGCCAGGCGTTGTCCCCCAGGGAGAGGGCCTGCACCGCCTGGGGGGCCTCCAGGGCCAGGCTCTGGCCGAAGCGCCACCGGAAGAACGCCTCCCGGGCCTCGATCCCGGCGGGGAGCTCCACGATGTCGCGCAGCAGGACCGAGGGGATCCAGGCGTCGTCCACCACCCACCGGGCCGGGCCCGGGGGGAGGTCCGCCAGGGCCATGACCAGGGTGTCCGCCGTCAAGGGACCCGAAATGGCCCGCTCCCGCCCTCCGGCGTGGACGCGATGCGGTTCCAGCCATACCATGGAAGCTTGTCCACCTCCCCGCCTCATGACACCCCTCTTTCCGAACAAATATAAGCCTTAAATAATTTGAGCCAGGGGAAACGTGAGCCGGTCAACATCGCTGGAATGGCCCTTGAAGATCGTTGGTATCGGAGAAGTGAATGGAGCGAACCGGCAGGTGGTTCCCGGGTTGAGAGGGTTCGATTGCGTTTAATTGCATTAGAAGTTAATGGATTCAAGTCCTTCGCCGACCCCCAGAAGCTCAGCTTCCCGGTGGGCATGACGGCGGTGGTGGGGCCCAACGGATGTGGAAAATCCAACATCTCGGACGCCCTGGCCTGGGTCCTGGGCGAACAGCGGGCCACCCTGCTGCGCGGGGCCGAGATGGCCGACGTGATCTTCGCCGGCACCGGGCAGCGCAAGCCCATGGGCATGGCCGAGGTCAAGCTCACCCTGGAGATGCCCGACCCCGGCCACCCCGGTTCCGTGCGGGAGGTCGTCATCAGCCGCCGGCTCTACCGGGACACGGGCAGCGAATACCGCATCAACGGCCGGGAGTGCCGGCTCAAGGACGTGTCGGACCTGCTCATGGACACGGGCATGGGCACCCGGGCCTACTCCTTCATCCAGCAGGGCCAGATCGACCTCATCCTCTCCTCCAAGCCCAAGGACCGGCGTTCCCTCCTGGAGGAGGCCGCGGGCATCACCCGCTACAAGCTGCGCCGCACCGACGCCGAGCGCCGCCTGGAGGAGACCCGCGCCAACCTGCTCCGCCTGGACGACATCCTCTTCGAGCTCAACAAGCAGCAGGAGTCCCTCAAGCGCCAGGCCGCCAAGGCCCGGCGCGCCCAGGAGCTGGACGTCGCCATCAAGGCCACCCAGCGCATCCTGCTGGCCGGCAAGGCCTCGGAACTGGAGGAGGCCAAGGAGCGCATCCTGGAGAACCTGGACGCCCTGGAGCGGCGCATCGCCGCGCTGACGGCCCAGGCTTCGGAGAAGTCCTCGGAGGTGGAGGGCCTGCGCCTGGCCCTGGACGAGATGAACCACAGGCAGGACAAGCGCGCCCGGGCCGTCATGGGCCTGGACCAGCGCCTGGGCCTGCTGGACCAGGACCGCGGCTTCCAGGGGGAGCGCATCCAGGACTCGGAGCAGACCGCCGCCCTCCTCCAGGCGCGCCTGGACGAGCTCTCCGCGCGCTCGGGCGACACCGAGGCCGAGACGGCCCGGCTCCAGGAGGCCCTCAAGGCCGCCGAGACCGCGCTGGAGGCGCGGGACACGCTGGTGGCCGACGCCGAGGAGGCCGTGGCCCTGGCCGGGGGCGCCCTGCGCCACATCGAGGGCGAGCTCAAGGAGCTGCGGGCCCGGCGCGTGGAGGCCGAGCGGGAGGCCCTGGCCGCGCAGCGCCGGCGCCAGGCCGTGCACCAGGAGATCGCCCAGCGCTCGGGGCGCCTGGATTCGCTCAACCACGAGGAGGCCATCCGCGCCCCGCGCCTGGAGACCCTGGAGGCCGAGTCCCTGCGCCTGGGCCGCGAGGAGGAGGGCGCCGCCGGGCGCCTGGAGCAGATGGAGGAGGCCGTCCAGGTGCAGAGCCGCATCCGGCAGGAGACGGCCGAGGCCCACCGCGCCGCCGCCGCCGCCCTGCGCGAGGCCGAGGGCGCCCTGGAGGCCCAGGAGCTGCGCATGCGCCAGCTGGGCGACCTCCTGCGCGACGCCGCCGGCTCGGACGAGCAGCGCAAGGCGCTGGAGTGGCTGCGCGGCAGGGGGGTGCTGCCCACGGCCTTCGTGGACGCGGTCTCCGTGGACGACGAGCACCTGCCCGACCTGGAGCGCCTGCTGGGCGCCTGGATCCAGACCGTCGACCTGGGCGAGGCCCGCGGGGCCTGGGAGGCCCCGGGACAGCTCATCTTCAGCGCCGGCGGCCCCGCGGACCCCGTCCCGGCCCCGGAGGGCGCCTGGGCCCTGCGGGACGCCGTGAAGTGGCGCCCGGGCCGTCCCCGGCCCCTGGAGGGGCTCCTGAACCGCGCGTTCGCGTGCGAAGACGCCGCGCTGACGGAGCTGGCGAAGGCCCATCCGGACCTGGCCTTCGTGTCGCCCGCCCTGGTGAAACTGCCCTTCGGCCCGGTGCAGGGCGGCGTGGCCGCGCCCGCGGCCTCCCCCCTCAAGCTCCGCCACGAGTTCGAGGCCGCCAAGGCCGCCCGCGAGGAGGGGCTGGACCGGGTGGAGGCGCTGGAGTCCGCGGTGAAGACCGCCGACTACCGCATGCGGGAGGCCGCCGACCGCTTCAAGGAGATGGACGAGGACCACATGTCGGCCCGGCGCGTGCTGGAGGATCTCAAGGGCCGGCGGGCCTCGGCCTCCGCCCAGCTGCGGGAGATCAAGGAGGCCCAGGAGCGCGCCGACGCCCAGTGGGAGCAGCTGGAGGCGGAGATCGCCACCCTGCAGGCCCAGCTGCGCGACCTGGAGGCCCCGGCGGAAAACCCCGAGGAGGCCGAGCTCGTGGAGGCGGTGCACGCCGCCGAGGCCCGGCGCGCCGAGGCGCAGAAGGCCCTGGACGACCGGCGCGAGACGCTGGTGGAGGCCTCGCGCATGCGCGGATCCGCCTGGTCCGAGCGGGACGCCGTGCAGCGCCACCTGCAGCAGCTCCAGCGGGGCGTCTACGACCTGGAGGCCGAGAAGGGCCGCGTGCAGGCCGATATCGCCGCGAGCTCCGAGAAGGCGGCCCAGGCCGCCGCGCGCCTGGAGGAGCTGGAGCTGGAGACGAACCGCCTCCTGGTCGAGCGCCAGGAGCTGGTGGAGGAGCAGAACGCCGCCCTGCCCGGCATCGAGAGCGCCCAGGAGTTCGTGCGGGTGCAGGAACGCAACGCGCGCGAGCTGGGCCAGGCCCTGGAGAACGCCCGCCAGCTGCACCAGGAGTCCCTGCTGCAGGGCGCGCAGGTGCAGGGGAGCATGGAGGCCATGTCCCGGGAGATCGAGCTGGCGCTGGGCTTCACGGTGCCCGACTTCCTGGCGTCCATCTCGGACGAGGAGAAGGAGGCCTGGGCCATGGGCGAGCTGGTGCACCAGACGCGCATGCAGGAGCTGCAGAGCAAGCGCCTGGACCTGGGCGGGGTGAACCCGCTGGCCATCCAGGAGCTGCAGGAGGCCGAGGACCGCCTGGCCTTCATGAACGAGCAGCGGCGCGACGTGACGGAGGCCATCGGCAACCTGGAGGCCACCATCCGCGAGATCAACGCCACCAGCGAGGAGCGCTTCCGCGAGGCGTTCGAGTTCATCAACACCCGGTTCCACGAGGTGTTCCGCGAGGCCTTCGGCGGCGGCGCGGCCACGCTCATCCTGCAGGATCCCAAGGACCTGCTGGAGTGCGGCATCGAGATCACCGCGCAGCCCCCCGGCAAGAGCGCCAAGGCCCTCACGCTGCTCAGCGGCGGGGAGAAGGCGCTGACCGCCATCTCGCTCCTGTTCGCCATCTTCCACTACAAGCCCAGCCCCTTCTGCGTGCTGGACGAAGTGGACGCGCCGCTGGACGAGGCCAACGTGGGGCGCTTCGCGGCGATGGTGCAGCGCATGAAGGAAGGCACCCAGTTCATCGTCATCACGCACCAGAAGCCGACCATGATCGCGGCGGACACGTTGTACGGCGTGACCATGGAGGAGATGGGCGTATCGAGGCTCGTGAGCGTGCAGCTGCGGGAGGCGGCGCAGCTGGTTTGAAACGGTCATGGGAATGTCATGAACTGTTTGGAGAGGGTTCGGGTTGTCAACGCGAAAGAAACCTGAAAGTGTGGAAAACTAATTGATGTTTGATTTATTCAAACCTGCGAATCCTTAATATCTATTCGTTGATAACACTTGACATAACCATGGAACCCCCAAGGTTGGACTTACCCGGTTCCCGATGACCTGGACTGGATTCCTTGGGCTCCAGGCCGGAAATCCACAAGGTTTTCCACAAGGCGCCTGGGCACCCCCCGTGTGACCGTTTCGTAAACGCGCGGAAACACGATTGTTGCGGGGTCCATGGAGTCCTTTTTGTGCCCTTTTTTCCAGGGTGCTGCAATTCCCTGCATTTTTCGCCTTGACGGGTCCCCGGGCGCGGGAAGGGCCGCCCCGGTTACAGTCAATACATGGCCAAGGTTTCCTCCCACTACGAATGCACCGCCTGCGGCGCCCGGTTCCCCCAGCCCATGGGCAAGTGCGGGGCCTGCGGGAGTTTTGGAACCATCGAGGAGGTCCGGGGCAGCCTGAGGAAGGATCTCTCCCGGGCCCGCAGCGCCTTTTCCCAGAGCAGCTACCAGGACCCCGTGTCCCTGCTGTCCGTGGAGATCAGCGAGACCTCCCGCGCCGCCACGGGCCTTCCGGAACTGGACCGCGTGCTGGGCGGCGGCGTGGTGCCCGGGATGGTGGTGCTCCTGGGGGGCGAGCCCGGCATCGGCAAGTCCACGCTCGTCCTCCAGTGGGCCGCCACCTGCGGCGGGGACGTGCTCTACGCCAGCGGCGAGGAGAGCGAGCGCCAGATCAAGCTGCGCGCCCAGCGCCTGGGCGCCGAGAGCCCCGGCATCCACCTCTTCGCGGAGACCGACGTGCGCAGGATCCTGGAAGCCGCGGACCGCATGAAGCCCGCGCTGCTCCTGGTGGACTCCATCCAGACGCTCTTCGATCCGGAGTTCGAGTCCTCCGCGGGCTCGGTGAGCCAGGTGCGGGGCTGCGCCACGCTCCTGGCCCGCTGGGCCAAGACCACCGGCACGCCGCTCGTGCTGGTGGGCCACGTCACCAAGGACGGGACCCTCGCCGGTCCCAAGGTGCTCGAGCACCTCGTGGACACGGTGCTGGCCTTCGAGGGGGACCGCCACCACCACCACCGCCTCCTGCGCGCCCTCAAGAACCGCTTCGGCGCGGCCTTCGAGCTCGGCGTCTTCGCCATGACCGAGCGCGGCCTGGTGCCCGCCGAGGGCAACCCCTTCTGGCTCGACGCCGAGCCCAGGCCGGGCTGCGCGGCCACCGTGGTGCTCTCGGGCACGCGCCCGGTGATCGTGGAGATCCAGGCCCTGGTGGCTTCCGCGGGCCTGGGCATCCCGAGGCGCACCGCGCTGGGCATCGACGGCCAGCGCCTCTCCATGCTCTGCGCCGTGGCCGAGCGCCGCGGCGGCGTGCAGCTCCACGACCGGGACGTCTACCTGAACGTGGCCGGGGGCCTGGAAGTGGAGGACCCCGCCGCGGACCTGGCCGTCATCGCCGCGCTCACCAGCAGCGCGACGGGAAGGGTGCTCACGCCCAGGTGCCTGTTCCTGGGCGAGGTGGGGCTCACCGGCGAAGTGCGGCCGGTGTCCCAGCTGCCCCTGCGCCTGCAGGAGGGCGCCCGCCTGGGCTTCCAGAGCGCCGCGGTGCCGCGCATGGGACTGGACCTCGCCCTTTCCTCCCCCTTGGAACTCTTTCCGGAGCTGGGGATGGAGCGCCTGAAGGGCAAGGCCTGGCTGCTGGGCAGGACCGAAGGGCAGGACTAGGGTGCGCAAGATCACGTACCTCGCCTGAGGGGCCCCGCTTCCCGGGGCGGCCTCGGCCACAGCGGTTAGAATCCAGGGCAGTGAGGGATTCCCATGCGCTCAATGACCGCCTACGCCGAGACCGTCCTTCCCCTGGAACGGGGGGCGCTGCGCCTCACCGTGCGCTCGGTGAACCACAAGGCCCTGGACATCTCCCTGCGCATCCACCCCTCCTTCTTTCCCCTGGAGGCCGGCATCCGGGCCCGCGTGCGGGAGGCGGCCCTGCGGGGCAAGGTGGACCTGGCGGTGGAGGTGCAGGACGAGCCCTCCCTGGAGCCCCAGATCAACCGCTCGCTGCTGCGGTCCATGGCCAAGACCTGGCAGGAGGACGCCGAGTGGCTCAACCTGCCGCCCTTGTCCGCCGAGGCGTTCTTCCGGCTGCCGGGTGCCTGGCTGCCCCCCTCCGCCGACCTGGCGGAGCGGCTGGAGGGTTCCATCCTGGAAGCCCTGGACACGCTGCTGAAGCTCTGGAATGAAGGGCGGGAGAAGGAGGGCGAGCGCCTCCTGCCCGCCTTCCAGGACGGCGCGGCCCGCCTGGAGGCCCTCTGCGCCGCCTTGCAGGCCGAGAGCGAGGCCCAGGCCCGGGAACTGCCGGAACTCTACCGCAAGCGCCTGGAGCAGGTGCTGGAGGACGCCCGTCTGTCGGGTCAGCTACCGGCCGAGCGGATCATCGCCGAGGCGGGCGCCCTGGCGGTCCGGGAGGATGTGCGGGAGGAGCTTGTTCGCCTGGCCTCCCACCTGGAGGATTTCCGGGAGCGGCTGCGCAAGGGCAACCTGGGCGGCAAGGCCCTGGACGTTTGGAGCCAGGAGGTGCTCAGGGAACTCAACACCTGCGGCTCCAAGTGCAAGCGCCTGGCCATGACCCGGGCGGTCATGGAGGCCAAGGGCGTCCTGGATCAGATCCGGGAGCAGGGGGCGAACCTGGAGTAGGGGGCTAAAGATTTTTTTCATCCTCACCCATCCCCGTCCATCCCCGTTCATGCCCGGCTAATTAAACGCTGAATTTGCCGGCGATGAACGGGGAGTGCGCCAGGCCAAGCCTGGGCGAGGAGGATGGATGACCTAAGACAGACTGAAACCTCGCAATGGAGCCCAGCGGGGAGGCAGCAAGCCCCGCCCGGCAAAGCTGGCCAGCAGCCGGAACCGAGTCTTGCGTGGGGAAGGGCGACCGACCTCGTGAAGCGTAGACAGGGAGTGCATGGGCCGTGTGATGGAGCCCCGAAAGCATCCAACCGTGGGAGTCGACGCCGTTCTCCGATCGGAAGACAGCACCCGAAGGTCGCAAGGGCCTGACCGTAGGGTCCCACCGGGGTCATAGAGCAGGGCACGTGCACAGGGGTTCCCCAGGAACCTGGGAGATCCAGCCATCTCCGCCAACAACCCAGTGGTGAGGGAAGCCACGTAAAACGAACCCAGGCTCGCCGGGGGGTGCCGCCCCCGGCGGGAGCGAACAGCCGGCACAGGGCGGTACCGCAAACTGAAGGAAACGAAGGAGCGCGGGAGGGGTGGCCGGAAGTCGGAGCAGCTCATAGTAGCGATGATCGCGGGGAACCGGGCCGCCGGGACCCGCTGGAGCCAAGGAGCTGCCGGATCACGGAACCGTTGAAGGGAAAGATAATGGGTGCAATGACATCCAACAGCGTCTCCACGAAACAACAACGGATCGCAGAACTGGCCAGGATCCACCCGGAGGTGGCTTTCACCTCCTTGGCCTACCACATGGACCTGGACTGGATGAAGGAAGCCTTCGGGCGCACCCGCAAGGATGGGGCGACCGGGGTGGACGGCGTGACGGGCAAGGAATACGGGGAAAACCTGGAGTCCAACCTCCAGAGCCTCCTGAACCGGGCTAAGAACGGCGACACCTACAAGGCCCCTCCAGTCCGGAGAACCTACATCCCGAAAGGGGATGGCAGCCAACGCCCCCTGGGCATTCCCGCCTTCGAAGACAAGGTCCTGCAAAGGGCCGTGGTGATGGTGATGGAACCGCTCTATGAGCAGGACTTCCTGGACTGCTCCTACGGGTTCAGGCCCGGGCGCTCCGCGCACATGGCGCTGGAGGCGATTTGGCAGGGGTTGATGGACATGGGGGGAGGCTGGGTGCTTGACGTGGATATCCGTAAGTATTTCGATACTTTGGACCACGGGAAGCTGCGGGAAATCCTTGACCTGCGGATGAAGGACGGCGTTCTGAGGCGCCTGATCGGCAAATGGCTCAACGCGGGCGTGCTGGAGAAAGGATGCATCACGCACCCGGAAACCGGCTCGCCCCAGGGCGGGGTGGTCAGTCCGATGCTCGCCAACATCTACCTCCACGAGGTGCTGGACGTGTGGTTTGAAAGGGAGGTCAAGCCCCGACTCCGGGGTCGGGCCTTCCTGGTGCGCTACGCGGACGACTTCGTGATGGGCTTTGCCCAGGAGGAGGATGCCAAGCGGGTTATGGAAGTCCTGCCCAAGCGGTTCGAGCGGTATGGCCTGACGATCCACCCGGATAAGACCCGGCTGGTGGAGTTCTGGAAGCCGAGGGAGCCCAGGGACCCCAATGGGGGACCAGGCCACTTCGACTTCCTGGGATTCACCCACTACTGGGCCGCGGCCAAGAACGGCCGGTGGGTGGTGAAGCGGAAGACCGCGAAGAGCCGGATGAGTCGGGCGCTCACGAAGATCGGGGAGTGGATGGCCAAACACCGCCACCTCCCGGTGCGCGAGCAATGGCGGACGATCAACCAGAAACTGGTCGGTCACTTCAGGTATTACGGGATCACGGGGAACTCCAGGGCCCTGGCGCACTTCCGCTATGAAGTTGGGCGAAGGTGGCGTGGATGGCTCAACCGGAGGTCCCAGCGGGCCCGCATGACCTGGGATCGCATGAACAAGCTTCTGGCTCGGTTCCCACTGGCCCCAGCCATCAGTTACGCATCGAAACTACGTCCTCAGCGACCGTGACGAGGAGCCGGATGCGGTAGTCCCGCACGTCCGGATCTGAGGGGGGCCGGGGGCGCAAGCTCCCCGGCCTACCCGACTGGACGGGGATATAAAGGGGATAAAGGAAAATGAGAATTTCAGCCCTGTTCACAGGTTTTCCGGAACGTCCACCAGAATGGGCTCCTCGATGCGGCCCAGGCGGCTCAAGTGCCGCAGGCGCTCCAGTTGGATCATGGAGAGGCGGGTGCCGGCGGGGATGAGGATCATGCCGTCGGGGTTGAGCACGTCGGCCATGAGGAGCATGCCGGGGGCCAGGCTCTCGATGTCCAGCAGGCGGTGGGTGGCCTCGGGCTCGGCGGCGGGGTCCGCGCCCAGCACCTGGCCCAGGGCGGCCAGCACGGCCGGGTCGTAGGCGCCCTTCCGCAGGCGCAGCTGCTCGAAGACGACGCTGCGGGAGTGCCGCTGGCGCAGGCCCTCCACGAAGTCGGTGGCCACGCGCAGGATCCGGGACTCCAGGGGGAGGGCGTCCTCCCGGGTGCCGTCCATGGGGTAGCCCTCGCCATCGAAGTCCTTGGCCGAATAGAGGATGATCCGGGAGACGGACTTGAGCCTGGGGATGTTGGCCACCATGCGCGCGCCCACCTCGGGCACGGTGCGGAAGGCCTCCTGCTCCTGGATGGTGAGGCGCTCCCCCCGCGCCACCTTGGCCTGGATGTCCACGGGGATGGCCAGCCGGCCGATGGGGGCCAGCAGGGCCGCCAGGCCCAGGTCCCAGGGGTTCCGGATGCCCATGCGGCCGGCCATCTTCATGGCGTATTCGCGCAGGAGCTGGCTGCGGCCGAAGATCTTGGCGTCGAAGATGGAGAGCAGGTCCACCAGGGTCTGGACGCTGCCCGTGAGGGTCTGTTCCAGGAGGATCCGTTCGCCCGTGACCAGGTCGTACTGGCGGATGCCGGCCTCCAGCACCTCCGCCAGGTTCTCCTCGTCGCAGGGCTTGTTCAGGAACCGGAACACATGGCCCTTGTTCACGGCCTCCATGGCGGTCTCCAGGTCGGCCTGGCCGGTGAGCATGATGCGGGAGGTGTCGGGGGAGATGCGCTTGACCTCGGCGAGGAACTCCACGCCGTCCATGCCCGGCATGCGCATGTCGGCCACCACCGCAGCGAAGGGCAGGGAGGTGCGGATGAGCTCCAGGCCCTCGTCCCCGGAGGCGGCGGCGTGGAAGTCGAACCGCTTGCGGTAGGCCCGGCCGAAGGCGGCGGTGAGGAGGGGATCGTCGTCCACGAAGAGGATTCTGGCGAGCATGGGGACTCCGGAGGTCATTCGGGGAGCGGGGTGGTCAGGAAGGTCTTCCACCGCCCGGGGCGGTGGGGGTCGCCGTAGGCCAGGATCCGTTCATCGGAGCGTCCGTCCTGGAAGAGGTCCGCCGCGCCCTCCAGGAAGCCGTCGGCGGCGTAGAGCGCCAGTCCGGAAGGGAAGCTGCCGGAGGGAAGCGAGGGGGCGTGGTGCTCCCGGATGCGCTGGCAGAACTCCTGGGGCAGGCCCCACAGGCTCAGCACCTGGGCGCCCACGTGGGGGTGGTCGGTGCCGTAAAGCTGGCGCTCGGCGGCCACCAGGCCCTGGGCGGGGGCCTCGGCGACCCGGCGGTAGTCCGCGTCCGGGTCCAGGGCCAGGATCACCCGGCCGATGTCGTGGAGGAGGCCCAGGGAATAGGCGTCCTCCATGACGGCGGGGCGCTGCCCCTCCCCGGCGGCGATGGCCCGCGCGCCATTGGCCACGCCCTGGGAGTGGCGCCACAGGGCGCTCATGTCCAGTCCGGCGGGTTCGAGCGCCTGGAGGGCCTCCATGGCGCCCCGCACCAGGACCACGGTCTTCACCGTCTCCAGGCCCAGCATGCTGATGGCCTGCCCCAGGTCCGTGACCTTGCGCTCCAGGGAGAAGTAGGCCGAGTTCACCAGCTTGAGCAGCTTGGAGGCGATCCCCAGGTCCGACTGCACCAGGGCCACCAGGGCCGGCATGGAGGGATCCTCGCCCGACAGCAGGGTGCGGATCCGGCCGTAGATGACGGGCAGGCTGGGGATGGCCTTGAGGCCCGAGACGAATTTCCGGGCCTTCTCGTCCAGGCCGCCGGTCTCGCCCAGCACCAGCTCCTCCAGGACGCCCACCAGGATCTCCGGGTCCAGGGGCTTGGCCAGGAAGCGGTGGAAGTGGCCCTCGGCGGCCTCCATGAGGTCCACCCGGGGCTGGCCGGAAAGGACGACCCGCAGGGTGGAGGGGCTGGAGCCGTGCACGGCGCGCAGGAGGGCCGCGCCGTCCATGCCGGGCATGAGGAGCTCGGTCACCACGATGTCGAAGTTTTCCCGCCCCAGGAGGGCCAGGGCCTCCTGCCCGGAGCCGGCCAGGGCCACGTGCCACGCGGGCCGCTCCATGCGCATGGAGCGCCGGAAGGCCTCCAGGAGCATGGGCTCGTCGTCCACCAGCAGGATCCGCATCAGGCCTCCCTAGGCAATTGGATGACGAAGGTGGTCCCCACGCCGGGCTCCGTCTCGAAAAAGATCTTCCCCCCGTGGAGGTTGACGATGTTCTGGTAGCAGATGGTCAGGCCCTGGCCCGTGCCCTTGCCGACCCCCTTGGTGGTGAAGAAGGGTTCGAAGACCTTGGCCTGGACCTCCGGGGGGATGCCGGTGCCCGTGTCCCGCACCCGGATCTCCACGAGGCCCTCCCGGCTCCGGGTGGAGACGGTGATGGTCCCCATCCCCCCCCGGGCGCCGATGGCGTGGGCGGCGTTCACGATGAGGTTGAGGAACACCTGGCTGAGCTCTGCGGCGTGCCCGCGCACGGCGGGAAGCCCCTCCTCCAGATCCAGGTCCAGGGTCGCCACGTACTTCCATTCGTTGGCCGCGATGGTGGCGGCACTTCCGGCCAGGCGGTTCACGTCCAGGAGGGTGGGGTCCTTGGCTCCCGGGTGGGTGAATTCCTTCATGGCCCGGACGATGCGGGCCACGCGCTGCACCCCGTCCAGGGAGTCCTGGAGCACCTTGGGGAGCTCCGCGCACAGGTAGGCGAGGTCGGCGTCCTCCTCCGCCGCCTTCAGCCGCGGGCTGGGGCCCAGCTCCTCCCGGTAGAGGTCCAGGAGGCCGGTGAGCTGGATGAAGGCCTTCTTCAGGAGGGTCAGGTTGAGGTTCACGAACTGGATGGGGGTGTTGATCTCGTGGGCGATGCCCGAGGCCAGCTGGCCCACGGACTCCAGCTTCTGGGCGTGCCGGAGGCTGACCTCCAGGGCGGCGCGCTCCTGTTCGGCGAGCCTGCGCTCGGTCACGTCCCGGGCCACCACCAGGCCCTGGTGGCCGTCCGCGTCCCCGAACCGCGCCGCCCGGGCCTCCAGCACCCGGTAGGAGCCGTCCCGGTGGCGCAGGCGGAACTCCAGGACCGGGAGGGTCCCCCGGGCGATCAGGTCCTTCAGGGCGCCGGCCACGCCCGGGAGGTCCTCGGGGTGGACCGCCTCCTCCAGGAAGGGGTAGCGCTCGCCGGGGCCGTAGCCCAGGACCCGCGCATAGGAAGGGCTGGTGAACGTCCTTCGCCCCTGGTCGTCCACGATGGCCAGGATATCCATCATGTTCTCGGAGATCGCCTGGAAGAGCTCCTCGCTCCGGCGCAGCCGGCGCTCGGTGGCCATGCGCTCCCGGGAGTAGCGCGCCACCCGCAGGAGGGTGGGGGCGTCCCAGGCGCCCTTCACGAAGTGGTCCTGGGCCCCGTTTCGCAGGCACTCCATGGCCAGGTCCTCGTCGGTGTCGGCCGTCATCACCACCACGGAGGCCGACGGATTGGCCCGGCGCACCCGCCGGAGGGTCTCCAGGCCCCGGGAATCGGGGAGGTTCAGGTCCAGGAGCACCAGGTCCAGGCCCGGGGCGGCCAGCATCGGGAGCGCCGAGGCCAGGTCCGCGGCCGTCAGGCACTCGCTGCCGGGCTCCCGGGTGCGGAAGAGGTGGGCCACCAGGGCCAGCCATGCGCGGTCGTCCTCGATGACGAGGATCCTGGAGGCTGGGGGTTCCGGCTGCATGGAGACTCCATCGGCCGGAAAGGGCCGGGGGATTAACTTGCCTCCGGCTTCAGCGACCTTTGCATCAACCGGTTGACGGATTCCCTGGGATCGGCGCCCTCGAGCAGGCGCACCACCTCCTGGGTGATGGGCAGCTCCACGCCCAGGCTCCGGGCGAGGCCGAGGGCGGCCTCGGCGGTGAAGGCGCCCTCCACCACCTGGTTGCCCAGGGAGGCCGCCGCGGCCTCGGGGGTCATGCCCTTGCCCACCAGGGCCCCGAAGGTGCGGTTGCGGCTCTGGGGGCCGGTGGCGGTGAGCACCAGGTCGCCCAGGCCCGCCAGGCCCATGAGGGTGTCCCGGGTGCCCCCCAGGGCCTCCACCAGGCGGCTCATCTCGGCCAGGCCCCGGGTGATCAGGGCGGCGCGGGCGTTGTTGCCCAGGCCCAGGGACTCCACCAGGCCCGCGGCGATGGCCAGGACGTTCTTGAAGGCGCCGCACAGCTCCACGCCGGCCACGTCCCGGCTGAGGTAGACGCGCAGGGCCGGCGTGGCCAGGAGGGCCTGCAGCTCCGCGGCGCGGTCGTCGGGGATGGCCGCCGGCAGCGCCAGGACGATGGCGGAGGGCTGGGCCCGGCTCACCTCGTCGGCGAAGGTCGGCCCGCTGAAGACCCCCACCGGAACGCCCAGGATGCCCTCCAGGGTCTCGGAGACGCGCTTGAAGCTGCCCTGCAGGATGCCCTTGCTCACCGACACCAGGAGCTCGGGGCGGGAGGCCGTGCGGGAGGCCAGGTCCGTCCACACCTTGGGGTTCACCTGGGTGGGCAGGGCGGTCACCCAGAGTCCCGCCCGGAAGCCGTCCTCGGGGTCGAGGATGGGGCGGACGCCCTGGGGGATCTCCACGTCGGCCAGGGACGGGTGGCGCCGGGTGGTGGCGAGGGCGGTGACCAGGGAGGGGGGGTGGCCCCACAGGTCCACCCGGGCCCCCTGGCGGGCCCAGGCGATGGCCAGGGCGGTGCCCCAGGCGCCGGAACCGAAAATCGTGATATCGGGTTTCTTAGACATTCCTGCCGGCTCCCCAGAACTTCGACTCCGTGCCCTGCACAAGCCGGTTGATGTTGGCGGCGTGCTTGCGGATGACCAGGCCCACCAGGAGCGCCCAGGCCAGGATCGGCCACTGGGCCATGCCCTCCTGCACCGGGAGCCGCGCCCAGGCCCCCATGAAGCCCATGGCGGTGAGCAGGAGCACCAGGGCGGCCACGACGCTGCCCAGGCTCACGTAGCGGAAGACGAGCAGGCACAGCACGAAGGCGCCCAGGGCCGGCACGACCATGGGCGCGTGGTAGGCCAGCACGCACCCCAGGGCGGTGGCGACGCCCTTGCCGCCCTGGAACTTCAGCCAGGGCGTGAACACGTGGCCGAGCACGGCCGCAAGGGCCACGAAGGCCATGAATTCCGGGGCGAAGCCGAATTTCTTCGCGAGGAGGACCGGCAGGAACCCCTTGGCCGCGTCCAGCAGCAGGGTGGCGATGCCCAGGGCCTTGCCCCCGGCCCGCATGACGTTGGTGGCGCCGATGTTGCCCGAGCCCTGGGCGCGCACGTCGCCCTTGCCCGCGAGCTTGACCAGCAGGAGGCCGAAGGGGATGCTCCCGGCCAGGAAGGCTCCGAGGCACCAGATCAGGTAGAGTTTGATGGCAGGCATGGTCATCCCAGCAGGGTACCCGATCCGGGCCGGATTCGGGATAGCATGGCCCCGTGGGGAGGTCGCCATGCGCGCAGTCCATGCCCTGATCTGTCTTCCCGTCCTCCTTGCGCCGGGCTGCGGCGGCGGGTCCTCCCCTGCCGCTCCGGCGGCGCTCGCGGTCCAGCCGGCCGCCGTGACCGTGCTGACCGGCAGCACCGTGGCGTTCTCCGCCTCGCTGGGCGGGGTCTCCGGAGCGGCCGTCACCTGGAGCGTGGTCGAGGCCGCCTCAGGGACCATCTCCGCCGCCGGCGTCTACACGGCCCCCCTGGCGCCCGTGACCTGCCACGTGCAGGCGGCCCTCGCCTCCGACCCGTCCCGCACGGCCCGGGCGGCGGTCACCGTGGTGCCGGCGGCGCCGCCGGGAACGCCCGACCTGGGGCTTGGCGCGTCCCTCAACGGCTGGCTGCCGTTCCCCGCGGACAGCCCCTGGAACCAGGACGTCTCGGGCCTGCCCGCGGACCCGGCCTCCGCCGCCATCATCGCCTTCGTGGGCGCGGGCGCCGGACTCCACGCGGACTTCGGCTCGGGCACGTACGACGGCGCGCCCATCGGCATCCCCTACGCCGTGGTGGCCGCCACCCAGCCCCGGGTGGCCGTGGCCTACCAGGCCTACGGCGACGAGAGCGACCCCGGCCCCATGCCCATCCCCGTGCCGCCCCCCTTCGAGGGCGCAGATCCCACGGGCACCTCCGGCGACCGCCACGTCATCGTGCTGGACCGGGACAACAACTTCATCTACGAGCTCTACGGCTCCCAGCTGCAGACCGGCGGCTCCTGGAAGGCCGACAGCGGCGCCATCTGGGACGCCACCTCCAACGCCCTGCGCCCCTGGGGCTGGACCAGCGCCGACGCCGCCGGGCTCCCGCTCTTCCCGGGCCTGGCCAAGTACGGCGAGGTGGCCTCGGACAACCTCCGCCACGCGCTGCGCCTTACCGTGCCCACGACCCGCAGGGCCTTCGTGGCCCCCGCCACCCACTGGGCCTCCTCCAACACAAGCGCCAGCGCCCCGCCGATGGGCGCCCGCATCCGCCTCAAGGCCGGCAAGGACATCTCCGGCTTCCCGCCCCAGTCCCGGGTGATCCTGCAGGCCCTGAAGACCTACGGCATGATCCTGGCCGACAACGGCTCCGCGTGGTTCATCTCCGGCAGCCCCGACCCCCGCTGGGACAACGCCGACCTCCACGCCCTGGGAGGCATCACCGGCGCGGACCTGGAGGTGGTGCAGATGGACACGGTCCACACCACCGTGCCCACCGGCGCGGCCCCCGTGATCCAGGCCTTCGCCGCCTCCCCGTCGACCGTGGCGGCCGGGGCCAGCGTCACCCTGTCCTGGACCGCCACCGGCGCGACCCGGTTCTTCCTGACCCCCGAACCGGGCCCCGCGAGGGGCACCAGCGCCGTCGTGAAGCCCGCCGCCACCACGACCTACACCCTCCTGGCGGAGGGTCCCTACGGCAGCGCCACGCGGACGGCGACGGTGACCGTCAACTGATTCAGGCCCTCCGGACCTTGCGCACCGCCTCCTCCAGATCCACCGTCCGGAACGGCTTCTGCACGAACAGCGCCGGTGCCGTCCCCGGCGGGGGCGTGGCCACGTCCCTGGCCGAGAAGCCGCTGAGGAGGATCACGGGCACCTGGGGGTCCAGGGCGCGGATGGCCCGGAAGGCCTCGTTGCCGTCCATGCGGGGCATGGTGATGTCCAGGAGGACCACGTCGACGCGGCCCCGGTGCAGGGTGAACAGCTCCAGGGCCTCCTGGCCGTCGGCGGCGGCCAGGACCTCCATGCCGCGGTGCTCCAGGAAGTCCGCCACGATGCTGCGGACCATGGGCTCGTCGTCGGCCACCAGGGCGAGGCCCGTGAGGGGGGTCGCGCCCGCGGCCGCGGAGGCGCCGGAGAGGTCCCGGCCGGGGGCGGGGCCGGCGGAGGGGAACAGGATCTCGAAGCGGGAGCCCTGCCCGGGCGCGCTGGTGATGTGGATGCCGGCCTTGTGGCCCCGGAGGATCCCCAGCAGCGCCGAAAGGCCCAGGCCGCGCCCGGTGGCCTTGGTGGTGTAGAAGGGGTCGAAGATGCGCTTGCGGGTCTCCGCGTCCATGCCGCAGCCGGTGTCGGAGACCAGGAGCATGGCGTAGGTGCCGGGCTCGAGGCCCTGGCCCGGGAAGCGCGCCTCCAGGAAGGCCCGGTCGGCAACCAGCAGGCGGGTCTCGATGGCGATGGAGCCGGTGCGGTCGGCGATGGCGTCGGAGGCGTTGGTGACCAGGTTCATGACCACCTGCTGGACCTGCACCGCGTCGGCCATGATCATGGGGAGGCCGGGCTCCAGGTGGAACTCGAGGTCGGCCTTCTTGGCGATGGAGACGGAGAGGAGCTCGGTCATCTCCATCACCATGAGGTTGAGGTCCAGGAGGTCCACCTTCAGGCTGCCCCGGCCCGAATAGGCCAGCATCTGGTGGGCCAGCTCCGCGGCCCGCAGCACCGAGGCCTCGGCGCGCCTGAGCATGGGCGCGGCCACGGAGTCCGGCTCGATCAGGTCCTGCGCCATGTTCACGTGGCCCAGGATGGCCGTGAGGAAGTTGTTGAAGTCATGGGCGATGCCCCCGGCCAGGACCCCCAGGCTCTCCAGCTTCTGCTTGGTGCGGGCGATCTCCTCGGCGCGGGTGCGCTCGGTGATGTCCCGGATGGAGAGGACCACGCAGGCCTTCCCGTCCAGGGGCTGGCCCATGCGCAGGATGCGGCCCTCGAAATCGCACCGGCCCTCGGGGGTGGACAGCTCGAAGACGGCGGTCTGCAGGCGGTGCGTGTCCAGGGCCTTGCGCACGGCGCCCAGGAGGCTGTCGGCGGCGTCCCGGGGCAGGACCTGGGGGATGGTGGAGCCCAGGAGCGCGGCGGGGGCCGCGCCCAGGACCCTGGGATGCTGGCCGTAGATGCGCAGGAAGCGCCCGTCCTCGTCCAGCACGGCCATGGGGTCGGGCACGGCCAGCGCCATGGCCTCGGTGCGGGACTCCTCCTCCCGCAGCTGCCCGGTCATGTGCAGGGCCATGAGGCGGGCCCGCTGGCCGGTCTGGACCAGGGACGTCATGAGGCCCCAGAGGAGGAGGGTGATCAGGCAGCCGCAGGCGCCGATGCCCACCGGCAGGGACCACTCGGCGGTGCCGGCGAATTCGGGGCGCGCCCGGAATTCGAAGTTCCAGATGCGGCCGAAGACCTCCACGGTGCGCTCCAGCTTGCGTCCCTCCGCCAGGGGCGCGCCGTAGAGCTGCCGGGCCGGGCCCGGGTCCCCCCAGGGGCCGGCGTCCGTGATCGCCACGTCCAGCTTCCGGAGGGTCTCCTTGCCCAGGGCCTCGGCGATGAGGTCCTGCACCCGGAAGGCCCCGTTGATGCAGCCCAGGAATGTGCTCCTGCGCTCCTCCAGGGTGGCCGGGGCGCCGTGGTACAGCGGCAGCCGCATGAGGAGGCCCGGATCCGGACCGTCATACTGGAGCACCTTCATGGGACCGGTGAGCACGAGGGCTCCGGTGTCCCGGGCGCGGTCGATGTCGAGGCCCTGGCCGGGGATGGTGCGGGTGTCCCGCCCGATGGAGGTCCGGTTGGACTCCCGCGGTTCCGCGAAGAGGAGCACGAAGTACCTGGGGCGCAGGCCCGGCGGGTGGATGGCGAAGGCGGGGTCGCCCATCTCCCTGCGCAGGTCCCGCTCGGCACGGTCCCGGTCGGCTCCCGGGATATCCACGCCGTAGCTCACGGACAGGAGCCCCGGATGGTGGGTCCTGAGGTCGAGGGAGGCGAAGTACTGGTGGAAACGGTCCCGGTTGAGGCCCAGCGCCGCGGTGGAGTGGCCCCGGAAGCCCATGAGGATGTCGCGGTAGGCCTGGATGGTGTAGTGGAGGTTCTCCTGGGCGATGACGGCTTCCTGCTCGACGCGCGCGCGGGTCGCCTTCACCTGGAACCGCCGCGCCGCCAGGGCCCCCACCAGGGACGCGGCGAGGCCCAGGACGAGGACGAGGGTGACGATGCGGGGATTGCGCAGGATGACGCGCTGGTTGAGGGGATTCACGGGCACCCCTCCAGGGTGGAGTTGGACTACCAGGATACTAGTCCCTTTTTTCCAGGATCGTCCTGCGAAGGTAGTCCAGCGCCCAGGAGGCTCCCCGCGCCTGCATCTCCATGCGGGTCCCGAACATCGTGAAGGCCTTGTGGAAGGTCCCGTCCGGGCCCGCGGCGGCGACCAGGCAGGTGCCTACGGGCGCCGGACCGTCCTTGTCCTCGGTGGGACCCGCGTTGCCGGTGACGGCCAGGCCCCAGGTGGTCCCCAGGCGCGCGCGGATGCCCTCCGCAAGGGCCCGGGTGACGGGTTCGCTGACGGTGCCCGCGGCGCGGATGAAGGCCGGGTCCAGGCCCGCCAGGGAGGCCTTGGCGGCCACGGAATAGACCACGCCGCCGCCCTGGAACACGCGGCTGGAGCCGGGCACGGAGGTGATGCGGGCCGCCATGTTTCCGCCGGTCATGCTCTCGGCCAGCGCCAGGGTCTCGCCGCGGGCCTCCAGGAGGGCCAGCAGGGCGTCCTCGATGCCTCCCTCGGCGCCGACGAAGGCCAGGTCCAGGGGATGGTCCCGCCGGAAGTCGGCCTCCGCCGCCGCCAGGGCCGCGGGATCGCCGCCGCGGGCCAGCAGCTCCACATGGTGGAGGCCGGCGAGGATGGTCCAGTCGAGTCCGGCGTGCTTGACCCTCAGGGGCCGCACGCGCTCCTCCAGGGTGCTCTCCGGCACCGACCCGAAGACCATTCGCAGCGTGGAGGTGGAAGGGCCCCTGAAGGCCTCCAGGCCCGCCGCGACGTGGTTGTGCCACATGAGCTTCATCTCGCGGGGCACCCCGGGGAAGAGGATGATGGTCCGGCCCGGGTAGCCGGGCGGGTTCTCCCAGCGCACCCCGGGCGCCGTGCCCGCGGGGTTGTGCAGGGCCTCGGCGCCCAGGGGGATGAGGGCCTGCTTGAAGTTGGAGGCGGCGGGGGTGCGGTTGCGGCTCGCGTAGAAGTCCAGGATGGCCTGCCGGGAGGCGAGGTCCTCCACCAGGGGCGCGTCCAGCGCCTCGGCCCACACCTCCTTGGTGAAGTCGTCGAAGGTGGGTCCCAGTCCGCCGGTGCAGAGGATCAGGTCCGACCGGTCCAGGGCCTCCCGGAAGAGCTGCAGGAGGTCGTGGCGGGAATCGCCCACGGCCGTCTTGCGGTGGAAGGCCAGGCCCAGTTCCCCTAGGCGCTCGGCCAGCCAGACGGAATTGGTGTCCAGCCGGGAGGTGGTGAGGAGTTCCGAGCCGATGGCGATGCATTCGATGCGCAGCATGCCTCCAGCCTAAGCCAAAACGGGAGGGACCGCGAGGTCCCTCCCGTTCCGGAAACGCATTGGGCCTAGGCTTCGGCCAGCGCCTTCTTCCGGGCCTCGACCACCTTGTCGGCGTCGCGGCCTTCCAGCTCCTGCAGGTGGTGGAAGGCCCAGGTGAAGGAGCCCACGCCCTGGGTCTGGCTGCGCAGCTCGACGATGATGCCCTGGAGCTCGCTCTGGGGCAGGTAGCCGTCCACGATGTCCCAGCCTTCCCAGCCCGGCTTGGCGTCGAAGCCCAGGATCTGGCCGGCGCGGTGGCTGGTGATGATCTTCTGGGCCTTGGAGGTGTGCTCGGAGGGCACCGAGATGTGGATCTCCAGGATGGGCTCGAGCAGCACGGGGTTGCACTGGGGCAGGCCCTCGTTCATGGCCACGCGGGTGGCGGCCTTGAAGGCCATTTCGCTGGAGTCCACGGTGTGGAAGGACCCGAAGAAGAGCACGGCCTCCACGTCCACCATGGGGAAGCCCAGGGGGCCCTGCTTGGCGAATTCGTGGAACCCGTTCTCCACGGCGGGGATGTAGTTCTTGGGGATGACGCCGCCGACGATGGTGTCGGAGAACTTCAGGCCCTCGCCGCGCTGCCGGGGCTTGAACTCGATGTGCACGTCGCCGAAGGCGCCGTGGCCGCCGGACTGGTGCTTGTAGCGCCCGTGCTGCTTGACCGGCTTGCGGATGGTCTCGCGGTAGGGGATGGTGGGCTGGGCGAAGGTCACCTCGACGCCCCAGCGCCTGATGCGGTCCAGGGCCACCTTCAGGTGGATCTCGCCCTGGCCCCAGATCACGCGCTCCTGGGTCTCGGCGTTCTGCTCGATGGTGAAGGAGGGATCCTCGTCCACGAGCTTCTGGATGGCGGTGGAGAGCTTGACCTCGTCGCCGCTCTTGGCGCAGCGCACGGCCAGGGCGGTCATGGGCTGGATGGGGTCGGGCCAGGGCAGCTCGACCGGGGCGTTGAGGGTGAGGCAGTCGCCGGTCCTGACGGTCTCCATGCGGCCCAGGGCCACGATCTCGCCGGGTCCGACCTTGACCACCTTCTCCTGCTTGGCGCCGAAGGGCCGGGTGAGGGAACTGGGGCGGCCGGCGGCGAAGGCCATGCCTTCCGTGACCTCCCCGTGCCACACGCGGGCCAGGGACAGCTTGCCCACGTGCTGGGCGTTGAGGGTCTTCCACACCTGGACGAGGACGTCCTTGCCGGCGGGGATGCCCAGGCGCGCGGCGGTGTCGGCGGGCTCGGGGCCCTCGTGGCGCAGGAGCTTGAGAAGCCGGCGCACGCCCAGGTCCTTGTCGGCCGAACCCAGGAGCACGGGCACGATCTGGTCCCCCCGGAAGCCGCGGGTGAGGGTGGCGAACACCTCCTCGCGGGTGGGCACCTGCTCGTCCAGGAGCTTTTCCATGAGGGCGTCGTCCAGGGTGCTGATGGCTTCCAGCATTTCCTGGCGGGCCAGCATGGCCTCCTCCTTGATGGAGTCGGGGATGGGGATCTCGTCGGAGGGATGTCCGGGGTTGGCCTTGAAGGCCCGCTCCATGCTCAGTTCCTCGTACCCCGTGATGAAGCTGCCCGCGTGGATGGGATACTCGCGCAGGACGAGGGGGTGGGGGCTCATGGGCTGCAGGGCGCGCAGGGTCTCGGCGATCTTGCCCGGGTCCGTGAGGCTGTCCACCTTGTTGAGGAAGATGGTGTGGGGGATGTTGTGGTCGTCGAGCAGCTTGAGGATGGGGGCGGCCATGGGCGCGCGGGTGGGGTCGGCCTCGCACACCACCACGGCGGCGTCGGCCACCATCAGGGCGTTGATGCTCTCCTGGCTGAACTCGACCGATCCCGGGCAGTCGATGAAGGTCCAGGTCTCGCCCAGGTAGGTGGCGGTGGCGACCGAGGCCTCGACGCTCATCTGGCGTGCCTTGGCCTCGACCGATGCATCGCCGACGGTGTTGCCCTCCTTGACGGTCCCCTTTCTGGGGATGGCGTTGGCCGCGAAGAGGAGGCTTTCGAGAAGGGTGGTCTTCCCGGACATGTACGGCCCGACGATGGCCGCAACACGAGGGGCTGATTGGGGCTTTGGCACGGGTATCTCCTTGGTTTGGCTTTTGAAGGAAATGGTTGATGCCATCTTTTCGTCACGGCGGCCCAAAGGCAACCAAAAAGCTGGGGCCCGGAAAAACCGGGCGCAAGGTGTGCTTGAAATCCGGAGCGAGCGGGTCTCAACTATTGAGCCCCCTCCCATGTCCATTCGGCGGAAGGGGCCGGGATGCCCATGAATTCCCTGTATAACGATGGATTCTGAATGTTTTATTGGGGGGTGCCCATGCCCTGCATGATTCGTTTCAGCCATCCCGCAACACGCTTCCGGGCCGCGCTTTCCGGCGTTATTCTGTTGGCCGTGCTCGCGTGCGGCGGCGGAGGTTCGCCCCGCGCGGCCACTGAAGCCGTGGTGCCCTTCTCCCTCGCCAGTCCCTCCCTTTCCATGGAGGTCGGCCAGGACGGAACGGAGACCGTCACCCTCACCCGCGCGTCCGGCTTCACGGACGCGGTGGCGTGCTCGGTGGTGGCCAGCACGTTGCCCGCCGGCGTGAAGGCGGCCTTCGCCCCGGGCTCCACCACCGGCACGACGGCTGAACTGACGGTGCAGGCCGGCTACCCCGATCCCGCGGACGTCACCGGCAAGACCCGGGTCCTGCCCACGGCGGGCACCTACGCGATCACCCTCCAGGGCGTCAGCGGTTCCGCCACCGCCAGCGCCACCCTGCACCTCACCCTCACGAGCCCCACGAGGGCCTTCGCCTTGAGCTGGGTGGACAGCTCCGACACGCTCGACGACAGGGAGGTCATCTCGCTGGCCAGGGGCTCCAGCGTCACCCTCAACTTCGCCCCGTACAACACCAACACCCTGGTCTCCTACGCCGGAGGAACCAAGGCGGCCCTCGCCGCCACGGGGCTTCCCGCGGGCCTGGCCGTAGCCTTCGCGGACAACCCGGCGGAGCTGGACTATGTCACGACGGTCACCCTCACCGCGGCATCCACCCTGGCGGACGGGACCTACGCCTTCTACCTCACCGGCACTGTGGGCACCTCCGTGACGTACCTGCCGGTGGAGGTGTACGTATCGTCCACGACCTTCTGGATCCAGGCTCCGGCCGCGGTGAGCGTGGTGAAGGGCGGGACGCTGAAGGTGCCGGTTTCGCTGGGGCACAACGGCACCTACTTCCAGGACGCCGGCGGCGGCGATCCGGTCTACCTGGGCACCACCGCCCTTTCCGCGGGGCCCGTCGCCGGCCTGCCGGCGTCCTTCGACACGCCCTCCTCCACCGCCCTGGCCAGCGCCAACCTGACCATCGACGCCACCGCCGCCGCCCTGGGCACCTACGCGCTGCCGCTCGTGGCCACCCGCACCCAGGGCACCGCGGTCACCAGCACGGCCACCCTCCAGGTCACCGTCACCGACCCGGTGGGTCCCGCCTCCTACTGGCTCGAGGATCTGGAATGGGGCCAGACCGTGCTCAGGTCCGGCCTGCCCCTGGTTCCCGGCAAGCCGGCGCTGCTGGCGGCCCGCATCCTGGCGGACCGCGCCGGCATAGGCGCCCCCGCCTTCACCGCCACCCTGAAGAACGCGGCCGGCTCCACCCTCGACACGCTCACCCTCGCGGGTCCGGCGGCCCTCCCCACGGCCGTGGCCGAGGGCGACCTCGCCAGCGCCTACACCGCCGAGGTCCCGGCCGCGGACCTGGTGGCCGGGATGACGGTGGTGATCTCCGGCGGCGCGCTCTCCCAGACGCTCACGCCCGTGGTGGACGGCACCGGCTACCAGCTGGACCTGGTGCTGGTGCCCGTCGTCCACCAGGGCGCCGCGCCGGTGCTGCCGGCGGCCGCAGGGATCGCCTCGGCCATCAAGGCGGTGTGGCCCGTGAAGGCCGTGGCCACGTCCTTGCGCGCCGCCTACACCACCTCCACCGTCATCGCCACGCCCCCCGCCAAGGGCTCCACCGCCACCGACAACAGCTACTACGGCTGGGCCGGTATCCTGGACGAGCTCGTGGCGCTCAGGGCCGTGGACGGGAGCGCCGCCAGCTACTTCGGCTTCATCGACCTGGGGCTTCCGTCCAGCTGGACCGGGTCCAGCATCGTCGGCCTCCACCTGCAGGGCCAGGGTGTGGGGCTCGGCATCGACACGACCACCGGGGCGCGGTTCGGCGCGGGTCAGGCCGTGGCCTCCATGGTCCACGAGATCGGCCACGGCTTCAACCTCTCCCACACCCCCGGCGGCGGCGCCGGCACGCCGCAGCTGAACTACCCCTACGCCGGCGGGGGCATCGGCACCTGGGGCTACGATCCCGCCACGTCCAGGTCCTACGCGCCCGCCACGTACGCCGATCTCATGAGCTACCTCGACACGGTCTGGGTGTCGGACTGGAACTACCTGGCCGCCATGACCTTCATCGATTCCATCGGCGCCAGGGGCGGCGCCGTGGTGTCCGCCGCCGCCACCGCGGCCACCCGCACCCTGGTGTCGGGCTGGATCAGCCCCGGCGGGGAGATCCACCTGTCCCCCACGGAACTCGTCTCCGGTCCCGCCATCGTCCCCAGGGCCGGCACCCACGAACTCACGGTCACGCGCGCTTCCGGCTCCAGCACCGTCCGGTTCGGAGCAAGCCGCATCCAGGACCTCCCGGAGGGCTTCCGCCACTTCGCGTTCACGCTGGACGGCACCGACGAGATCAGGAACCTGGAACTTCGCCCCCCCTCCGGCGCCGCCCTGCGCAGGGTCCCCCGGGAAGCCGCCGCGGCGCGCCGCACGGCCCTGGCCTCCGAAGTCGCCTCCGGCGCCCTGGTGGCCGAGGAATCCGGAGGCCGCCTGAAGCTCACGTGGGACGCCGCAGCCAACCCTTATGCCACGGTGCTCCACGTGGGCGGCGCGACCACCGCGTTGGCGATCAGGCTAACGGGCGGAAGCGCGTCACTGCCCCTCGCGGATGTGCCTTCGGGCGGCACCTTCCTCGTTCGATTATCGGATGGTCTTAACCCGATCGAGGTCCGGGTGGCCAGGCCGTGAAACGGCCCTATTCCGACTTCGAGAACGCGTCGTGGATCTCGGACCCCGGCAGCGAGGTCTTGAACCATTCGTCCAGCGCGGCCGGCGTGCCGAAGAGCTTGTCCGCACCCGCGTCCTGGAGCTCCGAAGCGGTGCCGAAGCCGTAGGTGACCCCCAGGGGAATGAGCCCGTTGGCCTTCCCGGAGGCCATGTCGTCTGCCCGGTCGCCGACCATGTAGCCGCCGGGCTTCACCACGCCCTGGAGCCGGAGCTGGGTCAGCACCTCGCTCTTGGATTTGTAGCGGTCCTTGGGGGCGGTGCCGAAGACCTCGTCGAAGCTCAGCAGGAGGTCGAACTCGTGGAGCACCCTGCGGGCGTAGCGGGTGGGCTTCACGGTGACCAGGTGGAGGCTGTGGCCCTGGCGGCGGAGCCGGGTGAGCATGAGGGGGATCCCCTCGTAGACCCGGTGCTTGGCGATGCCCGATTCCCCGAAGTGGAACCAGTACCGGGCGATGGCCTCGTCCAGGCGCGCCGGGTCCGCCAGGCCGGGCAGGGACGCGAAGAGCTCCCCGGGCCCGAAGCCGATGAAGCGGCGCACCAGGTCCCGGGCGGGGGCGGGGATGCCCAGTTCGCGGCAGGTGAGTTCGATGCAGTGGACCATCGCCCGGAGCGGGTCCACCAGGGTGCCGTCGAGATCGAAGCAGATCAGACCCATGCACGAACCTCCTCTTGGAAGGGGGCCGCGGGGCGCCAGCCCTTTGGCCTAATGTCGATACGCCTGGATGCATTCCTCGATGAAGGCCAGGGCCTCGGCCTTGCCGGCCCAGCCGCCGCTGATGACGTCCTTGGATTCGAGGTTCTTGTACGTGAGGAAGAAGTGCTCCACTTCCCGGAGGAGGTGGGGCGGGAGGTCGGCGAGGGTGTCCACGTGCATGTAGTTGGGGTCCGAGGCCGCCACGCTGAGGATCTTGTCGTCCTGGCCCATGTCGTCGGACATGCGGAGGATGCCGATGGGCTTGGCCTCGATGATGACGCCGGGGTAGGTGGCGCCCACGATGAGCACGAGGATGTCGCAGGGATCGCCGTCGGGGGCCAGGGTATGGGGGATGAAGCCGTACTCGGCGGGGTAGTGGATGGGGGAGTAGAGCACCCGGTCGACCTTCACGAGGCTGGTGACGTGGTCGATCTCGTACTTGATCCGCGAACCGTAGGGGATTTCGACGACCGCGTTGACGATCTCAGGCGAATTTTTCCCAGGTCCGATCATGTGAAGCGACATGTTGCCTCCGAACTCTCCATGGTGCCATAGTCAGGCCCCCGCGGGGAGCCGGAGATGGACCTTGGTTCCCTGGCCCAGGCTGCTCTCGATGTTCATCAGGCCCGAATGGGCCATCAGGATCCGGTGGCTCACCGCCAGGCCCAGGCCCGTGCCGCCCCCGAAGGTGGTGTAGAAGGGGTCGAAGATCCGCGCCAGGGCGTCGGCCGCGATGCCGCACCCGTTGTCCTCCAGGGTCAGCCGCCAGTGGGGCCTGCCCCCCACGTTCTCCCGCACCGCGGTGAGGCCGAGCCTGGGCGAGGGGCGTCCGTCCAGGGCGCGCAGGCCGTTCTGGAGGAGGTTCACCGCCACCTGGCGCAGGAGGTCGGGGTCCGCGTGCCAGGTGGCCGCCTGGGGGACCCGGTTCTCCCACTGGACGTCCTCGGGGAGGCTGGTGGACTTGCGGACGTTCTCCCAGAATTCGGCCAGGGCGAAGGGCCTGGGCTTGGGGCTGATGTCCCGGCTGAAGGTGAGGGTATTGGCCACCAGGGTGTTCAGGCGCTGCACGCTGTCCTGGATGTGGTGGGCCAGCTCGGCCTGGGCCGGCATGTGCTGGAGGTCCTCCACCAGCATCCCCGAGAAGAGCGAGAGGCTGCCCAGGGGATTCCGGATCTCGTGGGCCAGTTCCGCGGCCATGAGGCCCATGGCCTGGAGCCGCTCCTCCCGGCTGGCCTGCTCGGCCCTCAGGTGGGCCTCGGTGACGTCCCGGAGGCTGATGATCTGGCCGGTGTCGGTGGGGCGGCTCTCCTGCTCCATGAAGCGGTCCTGCCCGTCGTCGCCCTTGAACCGCCGGAGGCCCAGGGGCGCTCCGGGCTCCCAGGGGTCGGGCCCGTCCAGGAAGGAGCCGCCCAGGCCCCGGTTGCGGTTGGTGAAGCGCAGCTCGCCGCCGGGCCCCACCACCCAGATGGCGTAGGGGACCGTCTCCAGGACGGTCTGGAGCTCGTTGCCCAGCTGTCCGAGCTGGTCCTGGAGGGATTCGTAGCGCTGCTGGAGCTGTTCCGAGGCCTGCGTGAAGGCCGCGAAGGCCTCCATGAGCTGCTGGGGCTCGGGCAGGACGGTCACCGGAGGCTCTGCTCGAGGACCTGCTGGAGGAGGGGCCGGTCGGTGTTCCGGGGCTCCTTGGCCACCAGGGCGCGCAGGGAGCCCAGGGCCACCGGGGTGCCCAGGGCGGCCAGGGCCTTGCAGGCCGCGACGCGGATCCCGGTGGGCTCGGCGGTGGTGAAGATCCGGCCCCTGCGGCGCACGAGCTCCTCCAGGAAGGGCAGGGCGGAGGGGTCCCCGATGGCGCCCATCACCTCGGCGGCCCGGGTCCGCAGCTTCTCGGGCATGCGGTGGTCGGTGGCGAAGGCGCCCAGGGTGGGGATGGCCGCGGCCGACCGGATCTGGCCGAAGGCGAACATGATCTCCAGCATCGTGTCCGGGTCCGCGTGCGCGAAGGCCGCGATGAGGGCGGGCATGGCCACGGGGCCCCCCACCTTCCAGACGGTGCGCACCGCCGCGCAGCGCACCCGCACGTCCCGGTGGGCCAGGCAGGCCTCGGCGGGCTTGAGGGCCGCCAGGTCCCCCATGTCGGCCATGAGGTTGAGGGTGTTGCGCACCAGGAACCACTTGGGGGATTCCAGGGACTCCACCACCGCGGGCAGGGCCAGGTCGCCCAGGCCGCGGATGACCTCCATGAGCCGGGAGCGCCGCTTGCGGTCCTGCTCCTCGCCCAGCACCTCCACCAGGGCCTGGGCGGCGGGCATGCCCACCTTCTCCAGGTAGGGGATCAGCTCGTTGAGGAGGGTCTCGGGGTTGGAGGTGTGCACCAGCTCCATCACGCGGGCCAGGGAGGGGGGCTGGGCCAGCCTGTCCCAGAGCCAGGCCAGGGCGTCGGTGCGCCAGGGCTCCTTCGATTCCAGGAACATGACCAGGGCGTCCAGTTCCAGGAGGAGGGCATGGGCGTGGCCGGGCTCGCCGCGCTGGACCATCTCGTCCAGGGCCGTGCCCAGGGCCTCGGTGGTGACGTGGTGCACCCGGGGCATGCGCTCGGAGCCGAAGTGCCCGGTGAGGCCGCCCAGGAGGGGCAGCTCGCATTCCGGGGGGATGCCGGGCACGGACAGCCAGTGGGCCACGCCCGCCAGGGTGCGGGCCGCCATCTCCCGGCGGTGGGCGTCGTCGCTGGTGAGGCTTCTGATCACCTCGTCGAGGATGGTGCCGAAGGTGTCCAGGCGGCCTTCGTCCAGCAGCTTGCGGAGGAACCGGAGGCGCTGGTCGTGGCTGAGCTTCCAGAGGTGGTCGTGCTCGGCGACGAGCCGGAGCTGCTCGTCCACGCCCATGGTCTCCCAGTCCATGCGGGAGACCAGGTCGTGGAGGTTTTCCAGGCCGAGCCCGCGGTTGCGCAGCTCGGTCTCCAGGGCCGCCAGGAGCCCCTGGAAGGAGGGGGAACCCTGGAGGATCCCGTGGAGGTGGTCCTTCAGCCCGTCCCAGGTGTCGCCCTGGCCCGCGCCCTGGGCCAGGAGCGTGGCGGCGGCGTGGGCGAAGAGCTCCGGGGCGAGGGCCTGGAAGCCCATGCGCAGGCCCGCGGGGGAATGGGGCAGGGTGTCCAGGCCGGCCACCACGGACAGGAGGGCCCCGGGGGGCAGCTCCTTCAGGGCCGTGCGCAGGCCCTCCATCTGCTGGGCGGTGGGGAAGCCGTCCCCGAACCCCATGCTGGACAGCGAGCCCGCCAGGAACGAGAGATCCGTCGGGCCGGTCTTCTCCAGGAAGGCCAGGTCGGCGGCGACGGCGGGGGCGGGGCCCCCGGGGCCGCCGGCGGCGGGTCCCCCGGAACCCGAGCCGCCTTCGCCGCCAAGGGTGCCGAAGCCGATGCCGGGGCCGCCGTCGCCGGCGGATTCGGGGCCGTCCGTGCCGGGGCCGCCGGGGCCGATGCCGCCGGGGCCGGGGCCGCCCGAGCCGAACTCCTGGGTGCCGGGGCCCCCGAAGCCGGGGGCGCCCAGGCCGGGGCCGCCGAAGCCCGGGGCGCCGGGTCCGGCTCCGGGAGCGCCGGTGCCCTGGCCGTACATGCTGGCCATCTTCTTCTCGTGCAGCTTGCGGAACTCGTGGCGCCACTGCTCGACCATGGCCTGGAGGGCGTCCAGGGTGGGCGCGGGGGGGGCCTTGGGGGCGGGCTCGGCCTGGGGCTGGGCGCCGGCGGGGATGGTCACGGGCCGCATGGCGGGGCCGGCGTCGGACTGCGTGCCGCCCTCCCCTTCGCGCACCTCGCGGTACTGCACCTGGCCCATCTGGACGTGGGGCAGGTTCTTGTCGGCGATGATCCGGCCGGCGCCGCCCATCTCCTCGATGCGGGCGGGTTTCAGGATGAGCAGGTCCAGGAGCTCCTCCACCTCCCAGGCCTCGATTCCCCGGCTGAAGATGATTCCCGAGATCTGCCGCTCCGCGAGGAGCTTCCCGGTGCTCGTGAGGTGGACGCCCTGGCCCTCGAAGGGCTGGCCGTCCACGAACATCCGGCCTCCGGAGGTGGCGATGTGGAGGGTGGGACTGTCCTCGAGCCAGTCCTCGATCTGCATCGTCAGGGCCTCCATGGACCCCTTGGCCCGCGGATGCGCGGCGGTGTACATCAACCTCGTCTTGAGGGCCATTTGAAGAGTCTGCAGGAGTTCCGGGAAGTCGCTCATGGCGTGGCGGGCTCCATGGGATCGCTCCACTCGCGGCGGAGCTGTTCGTAGTAGGTCTCGAGGAAGGCCAGGCGGCGCAGGGCCTCGGCGCGCCCGGCCTCGGTGTTCATGCTGCCGGCGATGCCCCTGGCCAGGCCCAGCCAGTGCTGGCCCCGGGCGAGGATGCCGGAGGTCTCGACGGGGTCGAAGGCCCCGGCGATGCAGTTGTAGTGCACGAGGCTGGCGGCTCCCAGCTTGCTGAGCTTGTCGGCGTCCCAGAGGCAGGCCGTCTCGACGGGCTCGAGCCTGCGGGTCAGCTTGAGGCCGACGTGATGCTCGATGGCGTGGCGGACCGCGGGGATCTTCCCGGGCGGGAAGTCCGTGCCCCGGAGGATGTCCTCCACGGCGTCGCTGGCCTCCTGGGCATGGTGGTCCTTGGCCCGGGGGTCGTTGAGCACCTTGCGGCAGTCATGGAGCCAGGCCGCGCACTCCACCGTCTCCAGGTCGGCCCCCACCAGGGGGGCCAGCCATTTCGCGATCTTCACCGCGGCCAGGGTGTGCTCGAACCGGTAGTCGAAGATGGGCCTGGAGCCGTGCGAGGCTCCCCAGAAGCGGATGGCGTCCGCCCGGGTCTGGGCCCCCAGGGCCTCCTCGCATCGCTCTCTCCAGGGGATCATGACGGTCATTCTCCCACATGCACCCGCAAAGCGTCAGCGGCGTGTGCGATCTCCTCGTACATGGGGCGGTCGTTCCAGGGGGGGCAGGCCGCGGCGAGCCGCTCCATGAGGGGGGCGAGGCCCCTGGCGGGGGCCATGCCGAGGATCCGGACCCCTTCCAGGGCCATGCGGGCCTCCAGGGCGAGCACCTGCTCCAGGGCGTCCACGGCCCGCATGAGCTTGCGGGCGGCGATGGGGCCCATGCTCACGTGGTCCTCCTTGCCGGCGCTGGTGGGGATCGTGTCGACGCAGGCGGGGTTGGCCAGGCCCTTCATCTCCGAGACCAGGGCCGCGGAGGTGACGTGGGCCATCATGAAGCCCGATTCCAGGCCCCCCTCCCGGGTGAGGAAGGCCGGCAGGTCGGAGTAGGCCGGGTTCACGAGCCGCTCCTGGCGCCTTTCGGAGATGCTGGCCAGGTCGCAGGCGGCGATGGCCAGCAGGTCGCAGGCGAAGGCGGGGTACTGGCCGTGGAAGTTGCCGCCGCTGCGGCTCTCCTGGGTCTCCGTGAAGATCATCGGGTTGTCGGTGGCGCTGTTGAGCTCGCGCTTGAGGATGTCCCCGGCGAACTGGAGGGCGTCCCGGGTCACCCCGTGCACCTGGGGGATGCACCGCAGGGAGTAGGCGTCCTGGACCCGGGTGCAGTCCTTGTGGCTCTCGGCGATCTCGCTGGTCTCGCCCAGGATCTCCAGCATGTGGGCGGCCACCTGGATCTGGCCGGGATGGGGGCGGGCCTGGTGGATGCGGGGGTCGTAGGGGGCCCGGGTGCCCCGCAGGGCCTCCAGGCTCAGGGCGGCGATCTCGTCGGCCAGGGGCACCAGGTCCATGAGCCGGGCCACGGCCAGGTTTCCGAGGGCGGTGATGAGCTGGGTGCCGTTGATGAGGGCCAGGCCCTCCTTGGGCTCCAGGGTGATGGGCTTGAGGCCGGCCTTGGCCAGGGCCTTGCCGCCGGGGATGTGGGCCGTGCCGTCCCAGGCCAGGCCTTCGCCCACCAGGAGGAGGGCCATGTGCGCCAGGGGGGCCAGGTCGCCGGAGGCCCCGACGCTGCCCTGGCAGGGCACCACGGGCAGGACGTCGCGGTTGAGGCAGGCCGCCAGGAGGCGGATGGGCTCGGGGCGGATGCCCGAGTGCCCCTTGAGCAGGCAGTTGATCCGCGCGGCCATGAGCGCCCGGGTCTGGTCCTTGGGCAGGGGCTCGCCCACGCCCGCGGCGTGGCTGCGCACGAGGTTGAGCTGGAGCTGCGCGAGCTGGTCGGGGGGGATCACCACGGTGGCGAACTGGCCGAAGCCGGTGTTGATGCCGTAGACCGTCCTCCCCTCGTCCAGGATCCGCTGGATCACCTTCCGGTTCTCCGCCACGCGGGCCAGGGCCTTCTCGTCCAGGGTGACGGCGGCCCCCCGGGCGATGCCCCTCAGGACGCGTGCGTCAAGGTCGTTTCCGTTCAGGCTGGTCATGCATTCTCCGTTGGAAGTGTCAGATGGGGTCTTCCTCGGGCTGCGGCGCCGGCGTCCGGAGGAGCCCGATGGCCACCACGAGGCCCAGCGCCAGGCATCCCGCCGCCACCCAGTAGGGCGCGGCGAAGCCGAACTTGGCGAAGGTGTAGGTGCCCAGGAGCGGACCCACGATCCTTCCGATGGTGGACATGGATGTGATAACGCCGAATAGGCCGCCCTGCTCGTCCCGGGGGGTGATCTGGCTGGCCAGGGCCGAGGTGGCGGTCTGGTTCATGCCCGAGCCCCACACCAGGGGGACCATGACCAGGAGGAAGGGCGCCTCCCAGGGGGCGTAGGGGATCAGGGGCAGGCTGCAGGCCATCATGGCCAGGCCCGCCAGCTGCGCGACCCGCTCGGGGATGCGCTTGGCCACGACCCGCACCAGCCCGCCCTGGTAGATGACGATGAGGATGCCCACGAAGGCGAACAGGTAGCCCACGCCCCTCTGGCTGAAGTTGAACCGCCTGGCGCAGAGGAGGGCGTAGGTGCCCTCCATCATGGCGAAGCCGGTCATGGCCAGGAAGGCGATGAGGAGTATCTGGGGCATCCCGGGGCGCTTCAGGGCGTGCACGAGGGCGTGGCCCCGGCTCTGGACCTTCCTTGCGTGGAGCCTCGCCTCGGGCGTGAGGGTCTCCGGGAGCAGGACCAGGACGAGCATGGACGCGATGAAGCTCATGCCGGCGGCGACGAAGAAGGGCAGGTGCCAGCCGTGGGCTGCGAGCATCGCCTTGCCCGTGGCGGAGCCGGAGAGGATCCCGGCCAGGGCCGGGCCCAGGACGAACCCCAGGCCGAAGGCCGCCCCGATGATCCCCAGGGCCTTGGAGCGCTCCTGGGGCGAGGAGGAATCCGCCATGGCCGCCTGTGCCACGGAGATGTTGCCCCCCGTGACGCCGTCCAGGACCCGGGCCGCCAGGACCCATTCGAACCTCCCGGTCATGGCCATGAGGAGGTAGGCCGCGCAGGTGCCCATGAGGGACATCCAGAGCACGGGCCTGCGCCCCACCAGGTCCGACACCCGCCCGAGGATGGGCGCGGAGATGAACTGGGCGATGGGGTGGATCACCAGGACCACCCCGGCCCAGAACACGAAGGGGGAATCCTTGAGGTTGAGCGCGTGGTTCACCCAGTCCATCCAGGGCGAGGGGTGCAGCGCCAGGTTTTTCGCATAGAGCGGGAGGATGGGAATGACGATGCCGAAGCCGAGGAGATCCACGACGACGGTGCAGAAAATGGCCAACTGGGCCCGTTTTGATGGCTGCATGACTTCTCCAACCTTCTAACATACAGAGTCGGAGCCTCCCTTTCACCTGCGGCGATTTCCCCCTTACCCCGCGGGGCGGATTCATGGTTATCTGGAAGTGCCATGAATTGAACGGACTGTATGAGCTATTACTAGCTGGGGGAACGGCAGCGATGGTCGGTTGGCATGCGGAGCATACCCTGGACACCTCGGCGGAACCCGGGGCGGTCTGGGCCAAGCTGGAGGAGGTATCCGCCTGGCCCCAGTGGGACACGGGCATCACCTACGCCGAGCTTTCGGGCCCCTTCTCCTCGGGGACCCTGGGGCGCATGAAGCTCCGGGGCGAGGGCTCCCGCACCTTCCGCCTGGCCCGGGTGGAGGTGCAGGCCTCGTTCACGGCCCTGGTGAAGCTGCCCCTGGCCGAGATCCACCACACCCACGCGCAGGAGGCCTGCGACCTGGGCACGCGCATGACCCATTCCATCGAGATAACCGGCCTGCTTTCATGGTTCTATGCCCTCACCCGGGGCCGGACGCTGCGGGAGGGCCTGGCCCCCGGCATGCGCACCCTGGCCCGCATGGCCTCAGGTAAATAATTAAAAAATAATCATTCCGGGCGGACGCCGTCGAGAATTTCCCCCACCCTCGCGATGCCCTCTGGGAATTCCGCGGGCAGGAGGCTGCACACCAGGTGCCCGTCCCCCGGCAGGTCGAAGAAGTGCCCGGGGTGGATGAGCACCCCCGCGTCCCGGAGGATGCGCAGGGCCAGGTCGTCTCCCGGTTCCAGGGCGGGTACGCGGAGGATGGCCGACCAGCCCCCCTCCACCCGGGCCCTGCCGAGGGAGGGGCGCCGGGCGAGTTCCGCGTCCAGGGCGGCCAGGTTCGACCTCAGGCGCGCCAGGAGCCCGGCCTGGATGCCCTTCGCAAGGCCCAGGAGGGCGCCGGCGGCGGCCAGGGCCGGGGCGGACACGGACAGGTACTGGTCGGCGATGAAGGCCAGGGGCTCCAGGCAGGCCCGGGCGGGTCCGCCCCGGGCGGCGATCCAGCCCAGCTTCACCTGGGGCAGGGCCGCGATCTTGCTGAGGCCCGAAAGCACGAAGAGGGGGCAGGGCGGGTCCGCCTCCGCAAGGGCGCTGGGGAGGTGGTCCGGCGCAGGCTCCAGGGCGTAGTCCGCGAACACCTCGTCCACCAGGAGCGCGAGGCCCCGCGCGGCGCAGAAGGCCAGGAGCTCCCGCCACTCCCCCCGGGACAGGAACTGGCCCGTGGGGTTGTTGGGGTTCACCACCACCACCGCCCGGGTGCGGGGGGTCACGGCCCCGGCCAGGGCCTGGAAGTCCAGGTCCCACCGGTCCGAGCGCAGGGCCGGCACCTGCCGGGCCTCCACGCCCTCCAGGGCCGCCAGCCAGTGGAAGAGGGGGTAGCTGGGCGAGGGCACCAGGACATCGTCCCCGGGGTCGCACAGCAGCTTGAAGAGCCAGGAGTAGGCCTCGGAGGTGGAGGCCGTGAGCACCAGGTCCCCGGGGTCCAGGCCGTGCCAGGCCGCCACCGCCTCCCGGGCCCGGGCCGGACCCCGGGGGTCCGGGTCGTACGAAAGGACCGCGGGCGAGGACAGCGCCGCCAGGATCTCCGCCTCCGGGTAGGGGACCCCGCAGCGGGTGGGGTTGGAGGAGGTGAGGTCCAGGAAGGGGCGCCCCTCCCGGCGGAACGCGGCGATCTCCCGGGTAAGGGGATTGGACTCGAACGAGCCGGGGAGGCGTCTGGATATCATGGATAGAGGATACAGGAGGCGGTCATGGCCAAGGTTCCCAACGTCGCAGTGCTTCTCTCCGGATGCGGCCACGTGGACGGCGCGGAGATCCGGGAGGCGGTCTTCACCCTGCTGGCCCTGGACCAGCACGGGGCCCGGGTCACGTGCTTCGCCCCGGACGCTCCCCAGGCGGAGGTGGTGGACCACCGCACCGGAACCCGCAAGGACGCCGTGCGCAACGTCCTGGAGGAGGCCTCCCGCATCGCCCGCGTGGGCAAGTGCATGGACCTGGCCAAGGCCGACCCCGCGCAGTTCGACGCCCTGCTCCTGCCCGGGGGCGCCGGCGTCGCCAAGAACTTCTGCACCTTCGCGAGGGAGGGCGCGGCCGGAACGGTGCGCCCCGACGTCCTGAAGTTCGCCTCGGCGTTCTTCGAGGCCGGCAAGCCCGTGGGCGCCATCTGCATCGCGCCGGCCCTGGTGGCCATGGTGCTGTCGGCCCTGGGCCGCAAGGGGACGCTGACCCTGGGCTCGGGGGAGGGCGTCGCCGGCGCCGTCGGGAAGCTGGGCGTCACCCACAAGGCGGTGCCCTCCGCGCGCGAGATCGTCATCGACGAGGGCCTGAAGCTGGTGACGACCCCCGCCTACATGTACGACGACGCCCGCATCTCGGACGTCTGGACGGGGATCGAGCGGTGCTGCGCCGAGGTGCTCGCGCGGGTGCAGTAGCAATCCACGGCCCCATCCTCGTTCATCGCAACCAGTCGGGTAGGCCGGGGAGCTTGCGCCCCCGGCTTACCCGACTGGTTGGGATGAAGGAGATAAAGCCCACCAATCCCCGGCGACAAACAATGGTTTTGTTACCACTTAGTCCAGCTCCTCCAGCCGCGGCGAAGCCCAGGCGCGCACCATGCGGCGAAGGGCCGGATTGACCATGCGCGCGGCGGCCAGCAGCCGCTCCTCCTCCGGCAGGGCCTTGATCCAGGGCGACGCCATGCCGAGGACCAGCCCCGAGTCCGGGTTCTCCAGCCCCCGGTCCAGGGCCACCAGCACCTGATGGGCCACCGGCACCATCTCCAGCCACCGTGAGGCCTGCAGCGCCTCGGCCTGGGGGGCGGTGAGGGGAGGCTGGATCAGGGCCTCCAGGTTCTCCGCGCCCAGCCGCGGGTGCTGCAGGAAGGCCTCCAGCACGCGGCGGTCGCGGTTACGCCAGATCTGCGGCCACAGTTGCCGGGGCGCGGCCATGGCCAGGCTGCGGCGCTCGCCCATGGTGAGGCCGGGCCACAGGGCGTTGAGGCGCTCCGTGGCATGCTGGCGGGCCTGGGGGTGGGCCGAGGCGTCCTGGGCGATGCTGGCCAGCGCCCGCCAGGGGAGGGTGGGCAGCAGGCGCGCCCGCAGGTGGGCGCCGATGCGGGGGTGCTGGGCGATCCACCGCAGCAGGAGGGGCCGCCGGCGCACCTCGTCCAGCTCCGCGGCCGCCTCGAGCCACCCGGGGGGAGGGGCGGGGTGCCGAAGGCGCCGGAGGAACTGGGGCCAGGGCATGTCGGGGGGAAGGGGCCAGGTCACCGGACCATTCTCTGCCATTGGCGGCCATTGGGATACTCTAGGGGCATGGAAGCCTGGACATCCTTCACCATCCTCGGCCGGGGGCGCGCGGGTCGGGCCCTGGCGGAGGCCTGGGGGGACCGGGTGGCGCTGCTGCCGGGCACCGCGAGGCCCGAGGGCCCGGTGCTGCTGGCGGTCCCCGACGGGGCCGTGGAAGCCCTGGCCCGGCAGTTCCCCGGCCGCTGCGTCCATCTTTCGGGGAGCCTGCACCTGGACGGCGTCCCCAGCGCACACCCCCTCACCAGCTTCGGCGGCGCCGCCGCCGACTGGCGGGGCACCCCCCTGGCCCTCACCGGCGACGTCCCGGTAGGCCTCGTGGCGGCCTTCACGGACCTGGGCTTCTCGCCCTTCGTCCTGCCCGCGGACCTCAAGCCCCTGTACCACGCGTGCGCGGTCCTGGCCTCGGGTCACGCCGCCACCCTGTGGCTCGGCGCCCGGGAACTGCTGGCGCGCCAGGGCGTGGCGCTGCCGGGACGGGGCCTGGCCCCCCTGGCCGAGGCCACGCTGCGCAACGTGGAGGCCCACGGCGCCGCGGGCCGCACCGGCCCCTTCGTCCGGGGCGACGGCGCGACCATCGAGCGGGACGCCGCGGCCCTGCCCCAGGGCTGGAAGGATGTCTTCCTGGAACTTGGCGATCTTTGACTGGAGCGAGCATGGCCGTGAAACAGATCCTCCCGGAGCCGGTGCTGGCCACCATCCGTCCCATCAGCCTCTCCATGCACGAGATCGAAGTGGAGCTCAACTTTCCCGCGGAGGCGGTGGAGGGCGGCGCCGTCCTGGCCCTCCCGGCCTGGACGCCGGGTTCCTACCTGGTGCGCGACTACGCGCGGTTCCTGGACCGGCTCGAGGTGGTGGACGGCGCGGGCCAGCCCAGCCCCTTCCGCAAGCTGGACAAGCAGCGCTGGAGCGTGGAGGGCTCCCCGCGCGGCCTGAAGGTGACCTACCGCCTGTTCTGCAACGACCTGACCGTGCGCACCAACCACGTGGACGCGCTCCATGCCCACCTGGTGGGCGCGGCCACCTTCCTCTATCTCGAGGGGCAGCCTTCGCGGCCCTGCGAGGTGCGCTTCGAAGGCTGGCCCAAGGGATGGCGCGTGGCCACCATCCTGCCCCGGCGGGAGGGGAGCTACCTCGCCGAGGACCACGACACCCTGGTGGACTCGCCCTTCGAGCTGGGCACCTTCCGCATGCACACCTTCCGCTCCCGGGGCTGCGAGTTCCAGGTGGCCATCACCGGCCAGCACCCCGGGGACGAGGCCCGCATCGTGGAGGGCACCGAGGCCATCGTGGGCGCCGCGGCGCGCATCTTCGGGGGGTTCCCCTTCCGGCGCTACCTCTTCCTCCTCACGTTCTGCCCCAGGATCCGGGGCGGGCTGGAGCACCGGGACTGCACCTCCCTCCTGGCCGACCCCCAGCAGCTGGAGAGGGCCGACGGGTACTACGACCTCTACACCCTCATCGCCCACGAGTTCTTCCACGTATGGAACGTCAAGCGGATGCGGGACGCGGCGCTGGGCCCCTTCGACTACCTGGCGGAGAACCCCACGCGCCTCCTGTGGTTCCACGAGGGGTTCACCAGCTTCATCCAGTACGACCTGGTGCTGAAGGCTGGCGTGGCGCCCTGGTCCTGGGTCTCCCGGAAGCTCGCCGCATCCTGGACCGACAACACCACCCGGCCCGGGCGCCTGGAGCAGAGCCTCGAGGAGGCCAGCTTCGACGCCTGGATCCGCCACTACAAGCCCACGGAGTTCTCCCCCAACAGCACCGTGAGCTACTACGACATGGGCGCGATGGTCGGCTGGATGATGGACGCCGAGCTGCGCCTGGCCACCGGGGGCGCCAAGGGGCTGGACGGGCTGTTCGCGCTCCTCTGGGAGCGCCACGGCGACGGCCACGTCACCGACCCCGACGTGCGCAGGGCTTACCAGGACCTCACGGGGAAGGATCCCCAGGCCTTCTGGAGCGCCCATATCCAGGGCCGGGCGCCGCTCGACGCGGCCGGCATCGAGAAGGCGTACGGCATCAGGCTGAACGCCCGCGCTCCCTGGGAGGCCCTGCCGGGCGCCGAGGCCGAGGATCCCGACGCCCTGCGCCGGGCCCGCGTCTGGGCCGGACTCACGTTCCAGCCCGGCGCCCCCGTCGTGCAGAACGTCGTCCCCGGCTCCCCCGCGGCCAAGGGGGGCCTGGGCTACGGCATGGAGATCCTCGCGGTGGACGGCTGGCGCACGGCTTCGGCCCAGGAGGTTCAGGGCCGCCTGGGCGACGCCGGCCCCGGCGACCAGGTGCGGATCCTGGCCGCGGAGCGCGGCCGCGTGGAGACCTACCTCCTGACCCTGGCCGAGAATCCCCAGCGCGTCGTCCACATCACGGCCGACCTGAAGGCGACTCTGGCCCAGAAGGCCGCCTTCCAGGCCTGGACCGGCCAGCCCTTCCCGGTGCGGCGCGCATGAACCCGCTGGACTGGGACCTGGGCAACCTCCCCGGGGGCATCCCCTGGGGCGGCGTGGACGAGGCCGGCCGGGGCGCCTGGGCCGGGCCCGTGGTGGCGGCCTGCGCCGTCCTGGACCGGGAGGCCGCGGCCCGCTGGGGCCACGTGCTGCGCGAAGCCAGGGACAGCAAGCTGGTCCCGCCCGAGAAGCGGGCCGCCATGGCTTCCGAGCTGAAGATGATCCTGCCCTGCTGGGCGGTGGCCGAGGTGGACAACATGGCCATCGACCGCGAGAACATCCTGGAGGCCTCCCTCCTGGCCATGCGCCAGGCGGTCTCCCAGTGCGAACTCAAGCCGCGCATCCTCCTGGTGGACGGCAACCGCGCCCCCCGCACGGGCCTGGCGGAGCGCCTCGTGGTGGACGGCGACGCCCTGAGCTGCGCCATCGCCTGCGCCTCCATCCTCGCCAAGACCCACCGGGACGCGCTCATGGCCGGAATGGACGCGTCCCTGCCGGGCTACGGTTTCGGCCGGCACAAGGGCTACGGGACCCCCGTCCACCGCAAGGCCCTGGCCGAGCTGGGCCCCTCCCGCATCCACCGCATCAGCTACGCGCCGGTGGCCGCGCTGCAGCGCCCGGAGGAGGGCCTGCGCGCCCCCCTGGCCGAGGCGATGGAGGCCTGCGCATCCGTCGCCGAGCTCCAGGCCTGGGTGGAGTCCGCGCTGCGCCCGGCCTACGCGCGCCTGAAGCTGGAGTGGATCGAGGCCCTGCGTTCGCGCTACGCCGAGCGGCTGGCCTTCCTCGCGGGGCCCGGGGCGTGATCCCCGTGCGCGTGGCCGTCGGGGCGATCCGCCGCGGCGGCAGGTTCTTCCTGCAGCGAAGGGACCTGGAATCGGCGCGCTTTCCCGGGCTCTGGGAATTCCCCGGAGGCAAGGCGGAGCCTGCCGAGACCCCGGAGGCCGCGCTGCTGCGGGAACTGCGGGAGGAACTGGAATGGACGCCGGAGCGCGCCGAACCCCTGGGGGCCGTGGAGCACGACTACGGCGGCTTCAGGGTGGAGCTCCACCTGTTCCTCTGCGAAGGCCCGATGCCCCTGAATGCGCAGTTGGCCTGGGGCTGGTTCGCCCCTGGGGAAATGGCGCGCCTGCCCATGCCCGCTGCCAACCTCCGGCTGGTGTCGCTGCTGGGTTCAGGCGCGCCACAACTATAGTTATGAGTTCAAATAGGGGAGCAATGTGCAATTTTGCGCCGTAACTCGCGGAATGTGGGGGTATAGTGGGGGCATGACCTGTTCTGGCTCGATTGGAAACGTGGTTTCGCGGGTGATTCTCGGCCTGGGGCTGGTGTTCTCCCCGGTCGCATGGGGCCAGGCCCAGCAGGGACAGGAAGTGGTGCTGGAGGCTTCCGCCGGCTCCAAGCTCGGCATCGCCGTCCCCCGGCCCCAGGTCGCCGGCCTCGCCGAAGCCAAGGCCACCGGGGACTTCCACGAGGTCCTGATCAAGGATCTGGACGAGGCGGGACCCTTCGCCGTCATCAAGGGCGCCCATCCCGCCGGAACCGACGCCTCCAGCTACAAGGGTTGGGCGGACGCGGGCACCGAGTGGCTCCTCACCACCACGCTGACGCGGGCCGCGGACGGCTCCGTGGAGGTGGTGGCCCAGGTGGTGGACGTCAAGGCCGCCCAGGACAAGAAGGCCCGCACCGCCGTCTTCAGCAAGCGGTACACGGGCAGGGAGGCCGCGCTCAGGCGCATGGCCCACAAGCTCTCCGACGACCTCATGTCCAGGCTGACGGGGCAGGCCGGGGTGGCCTCCACCTCCGTCGTCTTCGTGCGGCAGCTGAGCCCCGGCATCAAGGAGATCTACCAGATGGACCGGGATGGGGCGAACCTCATGCCCATCACCAGCTACAAGAGCCTCACCATCTCGCCCACCGTGGCCCCGGACGGCCGGGTCGCCTACGTCACCTACAAGGGCGGCGCCCCCGAGATCTGGGGCCAGAAGGTCGCGGGCGGGCCCCATGTGCGGCTCTATCCCGTGGCCGGCAAGGTCGAGGGGCACTGCTTCTGCCCCGTGTGGTCCCCGGACGGCAAGCGCCTGGCCCTGGTGCAGGGCGACCGGCGCGGCAACACGGACATCGTCGTGCTGGAAGTCGCCACCGGGAAGGTCCGGCGCGTCACGGACAGCAACTGCATCAACACGGACCCCTCCTGGAACCCCGCGGGGACCCAGATGGCCTTCACCTCGGACCGCGAGGGAGGCCCCCAGGTCTACCTGATGGAGGAGGACGGCTCCAACGTCCGCCGCCTGACCCGGGAGGGCACCTACAACGGCAGCCCCGCCTGGAGCCCCTCGGGCTCCATGGTCGCCTACGTCTCCCGTTTCGAAGGAAAATTCGATCTTTTCGTCTACAAGCTGGGAGATGGGAAGTCTTATCAAATCACCACCGGAGTGGCCAGTTCGGAATCCCCGTCCTGGTCCCCGGATGAACGGCGGATCGTGTTCACCAGCGGAAGCCGGGGGGGTATGCAGCTGTACACCACCGACCTTTCCGGCAACACGCTAAGAAAGCTCACTGCATTTGATGGTTGTCAAAGCCCTAAATGGACGCGGTCCAGATAAGGAAATATTTCGTGCCCGGATGTTCCGGGTCGCGTTAAACTTAATGCGTGTTGGAGGAACCTATCATGCGCTTCGTTCGAAACCTCATTCCTCTTTCTGTGGTCCTGACCCTGGGGATCGGCGTGGCCTGCAAGAAGCCCGCCCCTGCTCCGGTCGAGCAGCCCAAGGCCCCGGTCGCCACCGGCCCGACCCAGGAAGAGATCGACGCCCAGAAGCGCGCTGCTGAAGAAGCCGCCCGCCGCAAGGCCGAAGCGGAGGCCGAGGCCGCCCGCAAGGCCGCCGCCGCCGCCGAGGCCGAGAAGGCCGCCGCCTACCAGCGCGCCGCCGCCGCAGCCCTCAAGAACATCAACTTCGCCTTCGACAAGTCCGACATCCGCGAAGCCGACAAGGCCAAGCTGCAGGCCATCGCCGACTTCATGAAGGCCTATCCCCAGGCCAAGGTCCAGATCGCGGGCCACTGCGACGAGCGCGGCACCGTGGAGTACAACCTCGCCCTGGGCGAGCGCCGCTCCCATGCGGCCCAGGCCTACCTGGTGGGCCTTGGCGTCGCTTCCGACCGCCTCACGACCATCAGCTTCGGCAAGGAGAAGCCCCTGGTCGTCGGCAAGGACGAGGCGAGCTGGCTCGAGAATCGCCGCGACGAGTTCAAGCTCCAGTAGCGGGAAGCCGACCATGTGACATCCAAGAGCGGAGGGACACGTTCCTCCGCTCTTTGTCTTTCAGGAGGTGCCGATGACGAATCGGGCCATGCTCTCCACCCTGACGCTCACGGGCCTGCTGCTCTGCGTCGGATGTTCCTCAGAGGACCGCCTCAAGAAGGTCGAGGACCAGGTCACCGACCTCAAGGTGGAAATCTTCAAGCTGCGCAGCCAGATGGAGGACGCCAACAAGAAGGCCGCCGACGACCGCCAGGCCTCCGAGGTGTCCCGCACCCAGGACCGGCGCTTCCAGGCCGATCTCCAGGAGACCATGCGCCAGCTCCAGGACAGCACCCGGGTGCTCAACAACCGCCTGGGCGACGCCGCAGCAGCGCCCCGGCGCCCCGCAAGCCGTCCCCAGCCCGCCGACGAACCCCCCGCCGCCGCCTCGGACGACGAGAAGGCCTTCAACTCCGCCGTCCTGGACTACAACCGGGGCAACTACGCCCTGGCCGCCGACGGCCTCGCCCTCTTCATCAAGGCCCATCCCCAGAGCCCCCGCACGCCCGACGCGCTCTTCTATCTGGGCCTCTCGTCCTACAACCAGAAGGCCTACGACAAGGCCCAGCCCTCCTTCGAGCGGATCCTGAAGGAGTTCCCCAGCTCCAACCAGTTCCTTCCCGCCAAGCTCAAGCGCGCCCAGTGCCTCCTGAAGCAGGGCCTCAAGCCCGCGGCCATCAAGGCCTTCAAGGAGATCACGGACAGTTTCCGGGGCACCCCGGAGGCCAGGACCGCCAAGCAGGAACTGGACGACCTTGGGTTCTAGCTAGACAGCGGCTCTCCGGCGCACGACCTTGAGGACCTCGAACCAGAGGATGCTGGCGAAGCCGGCGGCGCATGCCATGCCCAGGTCCAGGCCGTGGATGGGCGCGAAGTGGAAGAGGCGCCGGCTCGCGGGCAGGATGAGCGCCAGGGCCAGGAAGGTGATCGTGCCGCCCAGCACCCACCAGAGGGCCTTGTTGGGGTTCCCGAGGCTGGCGAGGATGCTCTGCGTCCAGGACCTGTTGGTCAGGATGATGGCCAGGAAGGAAACCACCAGGGTGACGAAGGTCAGGGCCCGTGCTGCATCGTCTCCGTGACCGGGGCGGGCCAGGAGGTAAACGGCCACGCAGGCGCCCAGGGCGGTGGCCCCCTGCAGGAGGGCGAGTCCGACGGACTTCAGGCCGAACAGCCGTTCCTGGGGATCCCTCGGGGGGCGGGACATGATGCCGGGCTCGGCCTCTTCCGCTTCGAAGACCAGCGAGCAGGAAGGGTCGATCACCAGTTCCAGGAAGACGATGTGCACCGGCAACAGCAGGAGCGGCCATCCCGGGAAGAAGATCGGCAGGATGGAAAGGCCGGCGATGGGGATGTGCACCGCGAAGATGAAGGCCACCGCCTTGCGGATGTTGTCGAAGATCCGCCGTCCGAGCCTGACGGCGGCGACGATGGAGGTGAAATCGTCGTCCAGCAGCACCAGGGACGCCGCTTCCCGCGCGACGTCCGTTCCGCGGCCTCCCATGGCCACGCCGATGTGGGCCGCCTTGAGGGCAGGGGCATCATTGACGCCGTCCCCCGTCATGGCGACGACCTCGCGGTTGGCCTTGAGGGCGATGACGAGGCGAAGCTTCTGTTCCGGAACGACGCGGGCGAAAACGTTGACCTCCCGGATCCGCTCCGCGAGAACCTCGTCGCTCATCCGGTCCAGCTCCGGACCGGTGATGACCTTCCCGGGATCGGAAATGCCGGCCTGCCGGGCGATGCTTTCGGCCGTCGCGGGGTAGTCCCCGGTGATCATGATCACCCGGATGCCCGCCGTGCGGCACTCGGCCACCGCCGCAGGGACCGTGGGCCGGACCGGATCCTCCAGTCCGAGGAGGCCCAGGAATTCCAAGGTGAGGTCGTGGTGCTCCTCCGGAAGGGCGGCCGAGCTGAAGCGGCCCCGGGCCACGCCGAGGACGCGCAGACCCTTGGAGGCCAGGTCCGCCACGCGGGCCTCGATCCCGGCCTTCTGGTCCGCAGGCAGGTGACAGAGGTCCACCACGGCTTCGGGCGCGCCCTTGGTCGCCACCATGAACTGGCCCCCGCCGCAGTCCCAGGCATGGGTTACGGCCAGCAGGTCCGGGGCCAGCGGGTATTCCTTGGCCAGGGACCAGTCCGGATGAAGGTGTTCCGTTTCCATCAGCCACCTCTTCCCGGCGGCGTGGAGGGCGCGCTCCATGGGGTCGAAAGGGTCCCGCTTGCTGGCGAGGATGGCGTATTCCATCAGCTCGTGGACCGGCTCCGGAAGAACGTCGCCTGTCAGCTCCGGGGAGCAACCCTGCACATCCAGCCGCTTGAGGGTCATCTGATTGAGGGTCAGGGTGCCCGTCTTGTCGACGCAGAGGACGGTGGCCGCTCCGAGGCTCTCGATGGCCGGCATGCGCCGGGTGAGGACCCGGCTCCGGGAGATGCGCCAGGCCCCGAGGGCCATGAAAACCGTAAGGACGACCGGGAATTCCTCGGGAAGGATGGCCATCGCCAGCGCGATGCCGGCCAGCAGGCCCTCCCTCCATGCTTGCCCTCCTCCGCCCCGGGTGAGGGCGAAGAGGACCACGACCACGACGCAGGCGCTCAGGCCGGCCAGGGCGAACGTGCGCACCAGGCGGCCTGTTTCCTTCTGAAGGAAGGTGGGTTCGACGTCCACCTGCTGCAGGGCCCTGCCCAGCTTCCCGAGTTCCGTATGGAGGCCCGTTCCCACCACTTCCGCCACGCCCTGACCCGCGGTGACCAGGGTTCCCGAAAAAAGGGAGGGCAGGTCGTCCCCGCCGGGGACGTCGAGCGCCCTGCCTTCCGTCGAGGCCCTCTTGCGTACGGGAACGGATTCTCCCGTCAGCAGGGACTCGTCCACCGACAGGTTGATCCCGGCGCGAAGGAGGGCGTCCGCCGGGATCCGGTCCCCTTCGGCCACCACCAGGACATCTCCGGGAACCACTTCGCGGCCGGGGATGCGCCGCTGCGCGCCATCCCGGATGACCAGCGCCCGCGGGCTGGAGAGGTCCCGGAGGGCCTCCAGGGCGTGTTCGGTGCGCCTCTCCTGGACGATGGTGATGCCCATGACCACGAAGACGAAGCCGAGGAGCATCAGGGCATCCCCCGGCTCCCCCATCAGCAGGTACAGGGACCCTGCGGCCACAAGCATGATGAACATCGGTTCGCGGATCACCTCCCAGGCGATGGCCGGGAGCCCCCGCCTTTCCGGGGAAGGCAGCTCATTGGGCCCGTGGCGTTCCATGCGGAGCGCCGACTCCTGCTCCGAGAGGCCAGGGAAGCCGCCGAGGTCCAGGCTGGAAGGGCGGTGGGGGCGGGGAGGGGAAGTCATAGCGTCACCATTGCAGTCCTGCTTGCCATTCACCAATCCTGAGTCAAGATTCAGGTTATGAATACTCGCGTTGCAGCTTCCCGAACTGCGAAGTCAAAGTCCCGCCTGGAACCAAGGAGGTCGCCCGTCCAGCGACGGTCGAAGGCCACCGTGGACGCTGTCCTGACGGCCGCTGCTCAGGTTTTCGAGGAGCGGGGCTACGCGGAGGGAACCACCAACCGCATCGCGGAGGCCGCGGGCGTCTCGATCGGGACCCTCTACCAGTACTTCCCCAGCAAGGAGGCCCTGGCCGTGGCCTTGCTGGAACGCCACATCGAGGAGACCCGGCGCCGCATGCGGGAGTGGGTGGGCCACATGCTGGCCGAGAACCATACCCTGCACGCATCGCTGGAGGACTATGTCTCCGGAATGCTGGACGTCCATGTCCGGCGCCCCCGCCTCCAGCACATCCTCCTGGAGGAGACGCCCCTTCCGGAGCATGTCCACCGGCTCCTCCTGGAATCCGAGCATCAGTATGCGCGCACGCTGGCGGGGCTGCTTCGCACCTATCCCGATGTGCGGCACCCCGCACTGGAGCATGCCGCCTATGTGGTCATCCATACGGTGGAGGCGCTGACGCATCGGTTCGCCGCCCATCCGGAGGATCCCGCGATCGACCAGAGTTCCCTGTCGGCCGAACTGGTGGCGATGCTGGAGGCCTACCTGTCGGCCCGAAGCCTCAGGCAGGCTCCTGGCTGATCCGGTCCGTCCAGCGGTAGCCCTCGCCGCCCACGGTGGCGATGTGGCGGTTCTTGTCGTCGTCGCCCAGCTTCTTGCGCAGGTTGGCCACGTGCACGTCCACCGTCCGGGGCGAAGGCCGGGCGTCGGCTTCCCACGCCAGGCGCAGCAGGTCCGAGCGGCTGTGGGTGCGGCCGGGGTAGGTCACGAGGATTTCCAGGATCCGCATCTCCCGGCTGGTGAGTTCCAGGTTCCTGCCGTCCCGGGTGGCCGTCATGGCGGTGAAATCGAAGTGGTAGGGGCCGCTGGTGAGGACCTTGGGCGGCTCGGCGGCGCGGGTCCGGCGCAGGATGGCCCGGATTCGGGCCACCAGCTCCAGGACGGAAAAGGGTTTCACCAGGTAGTCGTCCGCGCCCAGGCTGAGCCCCTTGACGCGGTCGGCCTCGGCGCCCCGCGCGGTGAGCATGAGGACGGGCACGTCGTCGTTGGCCCTGCGCAGCGCCTCGATGACCTTGAAACCGTCCAGGTGGGGCAGCATGAGGTCCAGGAGGATGAGGTCCGCGCGGCGCCTGGCATGGGCCGCCAGGGCGGGGATCCCGTCACCCGCCACCTCGACGGAAAAGCCTTCGAATTCAAGATTCGTGACGAGCAGTTGCTGAAGCTCGACTTCGTCCTCGACTACAAGGAGGTGTGCCAATTCATGACTCCGGAACTATGAAATATTAACATGCGAGCTGGATCTCCAAGGTCGCGCAAAGGCCCCGTCCCGGTTCGGACGCGAAGGTCAGCCCCCAGCCCTCCCGCTCCACGACCTTGATGAGGAGGCTGAGGCCGAGGCCCTGGCCGTCCTTCCGGAAACCCTCCTTGCCCTTCTCCCGAATGCGCATGAATGGACGGCCCAGCGTCCGCATGTCCATGGAGTCCAGGCCGGGCCCCTGATCGCAGACCTTGATCAGGAAGCGCTTGCGCACGCGCGAGGTTTCCACCGTCACCGTGCCCGCGCCATGGAACAGCGCGTTCTCCACCAGGGTGAAGAGGGCGGCCCGGAGGGAGGGCAGGGCCGCCCGGCCCGCCTGGTCCGAACAGGTCAGCACCAGGCGCCGGTTCTCCGCCTCGAACGCGGGGGCCAGGTCCTCGGCGACGCCCTGGATCCACTGGGGGCTCACCACCTGCTGCGGGCCCGACTCCGAGGGGCCCTGGATGGCCATCAGGGCATGCTCGATGATCGTGGAAAGGCGGTCGGCCTCCTCGCCGATCTGGATCAACTGGGAATCCAGCTGGTCGGGGGGGAGGCGCCCCAGGCGCAGGGTGTCGCACCGGAACTTCAGGATGGCCAGCGGGGTCTTGAGGCTGTGGGTCATGGAGGCCATGCGGTCCGCGTCCAGGGTGGCCTTGCGCCGGGCCCGGGCCCGGAGGTAGAGGGCCAGCACCAGGGACAGGCCCACGATCACGGCCAGGGCCGCGGCCAGGGCGAACTGCACGCGCAGGTTGAGCTGGATGGCCCGGCCCTCGGCCCGGAAGGGGATGACGGTGAAGGTCCAGCCCGGGAATTCGTTGCTGATGAGCTGCACCGAGAAGGCGGAATGGACCCCCCAGTAGGGGTCGCCCTGCAGGTGGGGCTCCGCGCCCCAGGCCTGGGGCGACAGGTCCTTGCGGGACTCGTCGCCGTCCTTCAGCAGCACCACCCGGAAGCTCCGGGTGGGCCCGAAATGGTTGCGCAGGAACTGCTCGACTTCGGGGCTGCCTTCGCGCCAGGCCTTGGCCACGGCCCACCGGTCCCCCTGCAGGACGACCTTGGGGCCGCTGCGTTGTTCCCCTGGCAACACATCCGTGGGGAAGGAGATGAATACCTGGTCCTTCTCGGCCTTGGCGAACCAGGCGTTCAGGGTGGTCGCCTCGGCGGCCCCTTCCGCCCGCACGAGCGCGTCCCCCCTGCGGATCCATAGGCTCCGGGGGGCCGACCGGGCCCGCACGGCCAGGACCAGGGGTTCGGCGTTGAGGAACTCCTTCACCACCGGCTCGTCCCCGCGGGTGAAATCCGGCAGGCGGGGCAGGGTCATCCAGTCCGTCTCCACGCGGGAGATCTCGCTCATCCTGGGCTGGGACCACGCGTCAACCACCTTGTCGGCCTTCCACTTCCGCCAGACGAAGGGGGCGAGTACCAGCAGGATGGCCATGGACACGGCCAGAAGGTCCAGGATCCGGAGCACGCCCTTGCGCAGGAAGGTCCAGGCGTCGGAATGCCGGTTGTCCTGTTCGCGGAAAGGGCGGAAGCGGGCCACACGCCGGACCGTCATGGGAATCCTCGGGATGAACCATCAAGCATAGCTGACTGCCATCCCGCTCGTCAGGTGTGACGAACGACCAATGGAGCGGCGATAGGATGGATGGATAAGAAATTGCGGAATGGCCCACGGGTGTTCCTCCCCCAGCCAGCCGTCCTCCCTTCCACGGCGTCCACCCGGACCCCGCAGGAGTAGCCATGGCCTTCCTGACCCATCTGCTCGCCCACAACCCCCTGCTGATGCTCTTCGCGGTGGTGGCCCTGGGCTATCCCATCTCCAAGCTGCGGGTGGCCGGGGCCTCCTTCGGCATCGCCAGCATCCTCTTCGCGGGCATCGCCCTGGGCGCCGTGGTGGTCACCCCCGGCCTCGACCCCCTCGTGAAGAAGGACCTTTCCCGGGAGATGAAGCTGATCTACGAGCTGGGCCTGGCCATCTTCGTCTACGCCATGGGCCTGGCCATCGCCCACAGCTTCTGGGCTTCCTTCAGCAAGGAGGGCCTCAAGAGGAACGCCGTGGTGGCCGTGGTCATGGTCTTCAGCACCGCGGTGGTGGTGGTCCTGGCGAAGGTCCTCCGCTTCGACAGCCGCTACGCCGCGGGCCTCCTGGCGGGCTCCTTCACCAACATGCCCGCCCTCGCGGGCGTCATCGAGGCCCTCAAGCGCACCACCTCCGACGCCCTGGTCATCGCGCAGCCCACCGTGGCCAGCGCCATCGCCTACCCCATCGGCGTCCTGGTGCCTATGCTCAGCATTCCGCTGAGCAGGCGGATCTTCAAGGTGGACCTGGAGCGGGAGGCCGCGGCCCTCCACGGCTCCAGCTCCGGCTCCAGCCACCTGAAGGCCCGCACCATCGAGGTGGAGGCCCGGGCCGCGGGCCGGACCCACGTGGACCTGCGCGAGCAGGCCAACTGCAAGGTGGTGTTCAACCGCCTCAAGCGGGGCGGGGACTTCATCATGGCCCCCCTGGACGTGGCCCTGGAGGCGGGCGATCTGCTCGTCGTGGTGGGCACGCCCGAGGATGTGGAGCGGGCGCAGGCCTTCCTGGGCCGCAAGTCGGACATCGCGCTCCAGCACGACATCAGCGAGTACGACTCCACCCGCGTCTTCGTGAGCAATCACGACCTCATCGGCCGCCCCCTGAGGGACCTGCAGCTGCCCGAGAAGCACAACTGCATGGTCAGCCGCCTCCGCCGCGGCGACGTGTGGTTCGTGCCCGACGCCGACACGGTGCTGGAACTGGGCGACCGCATCCGCGTGGCCACGGCCCGGGACAACATCGCCGCCGTGGAGGAGCTCTTCGGCGACAGCTACCGCGAACTCTCCGAAGCCAGCTTCCTCACCTTCGCCATGGGCCTCGCCCTGGGCCTGGCCGTGGGCCAGATTCCCTTCCCCCTGGGCCACGGCATCATCTTCAAGCTGGGCTTCGCCGGCGGCCCCCTGGTGGTGGGCCTCGTCCTGGGCCGCTTCCACAAGCTGGGCCAGTTCGTGTGGAACATTCCCTACAGCGCCAACCACACCATCCGCCAGTTCGGCCTGGTGCTGTTCGCCGCCGGCATCGGCGTGATCTCCGGGGAGGGCTTCCGGCAGATCCTCTCCAGGAACATCAGCTGGCTGCCCATCTTCCTGCTCGCGGCCCTGGTGGTGGCCACCCTCGCCGACACCCTGGCCTACTGGCTCGGCCACAAGGTGTTCCGCATCCCCCTGAGCCTCCTCTTCGGCATCGTGGCCGGAACCCACACGCAGCCCGTGGTGCTGGGCTACGCCACCCAGCAGTCGAAGAACGACCTGCCCAACGTCGGCTTCGCGGCGGTGTACCCGCTGGCGACGATCCTGAAGATCGTGCTGGCGCAGGCGCTGCTGGCGATGACGCTCTGAAGGCAACCTTTTTTCGCCAAGGCAGCCGAGGAGCCGAGGCTCGCCGAGAAAGGATCAGCTTCCTGCGAGGATCTCCCGCAGGGCGTTCAGACCGGCTGCGGTGAGGGGGGCTCCCGGCGCGTCGACGGCATCGCGCAGCCTCTGGTCACGCCGGCCCATCGGCAGATCGGACAGGCGATCCGCCCGGACCCACTCCAGGCCCGGCGGCGCGGCTTCGGAGGCCACGCGCGCCACGATGGGGCGCACGGTCTCGCGCCGGTGCGAGTACACCTGGATCCACCCGGCCGGTTCCCTCCCCTCGATCCCGTAGGCTGCGGCCGGTTCCGCCGCGCCCTGGAACGCCGGGACGGCCCCGGCCGACGGCCAGCTCCAGAGCCCCGCCAGGAGCCCCTTGGCGCCCGGGGGACGAAGGAGCCAGCCCGGGCCCGACGCGATGGCGGCGAGATGGATCTCGACCTCCGTGACCTTCGTGCGGGGCTGCGCGGGGGGGATGCGGTCCTGGATGCCCAGGACGCGGGCCGCGCAGGCCCCCTGGAGGGGGCAGGACGCGCAGCGCGGGGCCGGGGTGCACACGGTCGCCCCCAGCTCCATCACGGCCTGGGTGAGCCGCGAGGGGCCGTGGGCGGCCAGGGCCGGGGCCAGCCAGTCCCGCAGGGCTCCTGCGTGGCGGCGGGGGTCGTCCTCCAGGGCCAGCACCCGCGCCGCCACCCGGAAGGCGTTGCCGTCCAGGGCGGGGGTGGGCAGCTGGAAGGCCTGGGCCGCCACGGCGGCCGCGGTGTAGGGGCCCAGGCCCGGAAGATCCAGGAGGCCTTCCAGGGTGCGGGGGAATCCGCCTTCGGCGATGGCCCGGGCCGCGCCCTGGAGGCTTCGGGCCCGGCGGTAGTACCCCAGGCCCGCCCACAGCCCGTGGATCTCGTCCTCGGTCCCCGCCGCCAGGGATGCGGCGTCCGGGAACCTCCCCATCCACCGCAGGAAGTACGGGATCACCGTGGCCACCTGGGTCTGCTGCAGCATGATCTCCGAGACCAGCACGGCGTAGGGGTCGGGATGGGGTGCGTCCAGGTCCCCGGCCCGCCAGGGCATGGGCCGGCGCACCGCGTCGAACCAGGGTGCGAGGGGAGCCAGGAGCGTGGCGGCGTCGGCGAAGGGCATCCCCCAGCATAAAAAAAAAGCGCTCCGGGGGGAGCGCTTAATTTACTGGTGCCCGCGAGCGGACTCGAACCGCTACGGCTTGTGGCCACCACCCCCTCAAGATGGCGTGTCTACCAATTTCACCACGCGGGCAGAACACTAAGGATGCCACGGGTTGCGGCACCCGTCAATCCTCACTTTTTGGCGGGCGCCGCCGGAAGCGCGGGCACGGGAATCGCGGGCGCGGGCTTGACGGGCGCGGTCTTCACGGCCGCGGCGCGGTCCAGGACGGACCGGTTCGCCTTGACGATGAGGACTTCGATCACCAGGGAGGTGACCATGAATCCCGCCGCGAGGTAGTACGTGAACTTGGCGAGGAAGGGCGCCGCGCCCCGGGCTCCGAAGGCGGAATTCGCGCCGCCGCCGCCGAAGGTGGCACCCAGCCCGCCGCCCTTGGATCCGGGCTGGAGCAGGATGACTCCGATGAGCAGAAGGCTCACGATCACGTGCAAGGTCAACAGCAATCCGTTCATGGGTACTCCGAACCCCCAAGCTTATCAGGAACCGAGGGCCGGGTCACGCTCAAGCCATCGCCGGATGGTGTCTTCCGCGACCCCCAGCTTGACCAGGTGTTCCGTTGCCATCTTCAAGCTCTGGCCCTCGTCCCTGCAGATGAGGAGCCGGCGCTTCCAGGCCTCCATGGCGCGGCTGTGCAGGTCGGTCTCGCCGGCCTGCATGCGCTTCTCCAGCAGGAAGCCCAGGTTGTTGGCGGCCTTGCGGTGCATGGGGTCGAGGCCCAGGGCGTGCTCGTAGGCCTCCGTGGCGTCCTTGGCCCTGCCTGCCACTTCCAGGGCGACGCCGCGGGCGTTCCACACGTCGGGGTCCTCGGGGGCCAGTTCCATGGCCAGGCGCACCATGGAGAGCTGGTCCTCGGGGCGCTGGAGGTTCCGGTAGCATTCCGACAGGCCCAGGTAGGCGCTGTATTCGCCGGGGTCCGCCTCCAGGGCGGACAGGAAGAGCCCCTCGGCCTCCTGGGGCAGGCCCAGGTGCAGGTGCGCGTAGCCGGTCTGGACCAGCAGGTCGGCGGCGCCGGGGCGCCGGGCCAGGGCCTCCTGGTAGCAGCGCAGGGCCTCCTCCCAGTGGCATTCCGACCGGGCCATGTCGCCCAGGGCCGCCCAGGGGTCGGCGGCCTCGGGGTCCGTCTCGGTGGCCAGGGAGAAGTAGCAGGTGGCCCCCTCCGTGTCCCCCAGGTCCCGCCGGATCTCGCCCAGCATGGCGTAGGCCTCGGAGAGCACCTCGGTGGGGGCGGTCATGGACGTGAGCTGGTGCAGTTCGCCCTGGGCCAGCTCCATGTGGCCCTGCTCGGAGAAGAGCTCGGCCAGGATGAAGTAGCTGGCGGGTTCCCTGGGCTGGATGCAGCGGGCCCGGTGGATGCACCGCAGGCCCTCCTCCAGCTCGCCCCGCTTGAGGAGCAGCTCGCCCAGGCTGTGCCAGCCCCAGAAGTAGTCGGGATCGTGCTCCAGGGCGGCCATGAACTGGACCTCGGCGGACTTGGAATCCCCCAGGTCCATGCAGGTGATGCCCAGGAGGCGAAGGGAACGGGGGTCCCGGGGCTGGAGGCTGAGGGCCTTCAGGAGCCAGGTCTTGGCCTCCTGGGGGTTCTCCCGCTGGATGCACAGCAGGCCCATGAGCTCCAGGGCCTTGGGGTCGGCGCCGTTGGCCGAGAGGGCCTGGCGCAGGAGCTTCTCGGCCTCGTCGGAGCGCTGCTGCAGGATCCGCACGAAGCCCATGTTGCGCAGCACGGCCGCGTCCTGGGGATGCTCGGCGCGGATGCTGGCCAACTGGGAGTGGAGCTCCTCCAGGTCCTCGAGCGTGCCGTGGTCGCCCTGGGCCATGATGCGCTCGAACCACAGGTCACCGTCGCCCCGGTCGAGGGCCAGCGCCTTGTCGAGGACCGCCTGGGCCTCCTCGTGGAGGCTGCGCCCGTTGAGGGCGCGGCCATAGGTCAGGCTTCCGGCAAGGGACTTGCCGTCGGCCTGTCGCAGTTCGTGGATTTCAGGGTCCAGCAGCCGGAGCCATTGACGGGGCATAGAGAACCTCCAGCAGAATCACCCAAGCTTACCCTCCAGGGTCTCGGCGATGCCATCGCAAAGAACCCGGGACATGGCCTCCCGTGTGTCCAGGGTGGCACTTCCCAGATGTGGTAGGAGGACCGCGCGGGGAGCCTTCAGCCATGCGGGATTAATATTCGGTTCATCCTCGTACACATCCATGCCGACCCCGCCCAGGAACCCCTGGTGGAGCATCTGGATGGCGGCGTCCTCGTCCAGGATGCCGCCCCGGGCCGTGTTGATGATGAAGGCCCCCTTGGGCAGGAGCTGCAGGATGGGGCGGGTGAGCAGCCCCCGGGTGTCGGCCGTGAGGGGGCAGTGGATGCTCAGGACCGAGGCCCGGGGCAGGAGGTCCGAGAGCGGAAGGCGCCGGGCGATGCCCGCGCCGAAGTCCACAGGGGTCCCCTTGCTCTCGCGGTCCCAGAACACGGGCTTCATGCCCAGGGCGAAGACCCTGCGGGCGAAGGCCTTGCCCACGGGCCCGGTGCCCAGGATGGCGCAGACCTTCCCGGCCACCCCCGTTCCCAGGACCTGGTCCATGGCCCAGCCCTTCCAGGTGCCGGAACGGACCAGGGCCTCGCCGTCCTTGAGCCGCCGGGTCAGGGCCAGGAGCAGAGCCAGGGCCAGGTCGGCGGTGGGGTCCGCGAGGACGCCCGCGGTATTCACGATGGCGATGCCCCGGCGGGCGCAGGCCTCCACGGGAAGGTGGCTCACGCCCGCCGAGCAGGTACCGATGACCTTCAGCTTGGGGGCGTAGTCCAGGTCGGCCTCCGACAGGGCCTCGGTGAGCAGCACCACCAGGGCCTCGGCGTTGGCCAGGCTCATCTTCCAGGCGATGGAGCGGAAGGGGGCGATGGACAGCTCCGGAAACCTCGCGCCCAGGCCCTGGAGGGACGGACCCGCCAGCGCCGAGGTGGAGAGGATCCGGACGCTCATCGCTGGAGTCCCTTGAGGGCGAGGCGCAGGGCTTCGGGCAGGGGGGGGCGGTCCGCGGCGAGGCCCTTGACGATGGGGAGGACGGCGTCCTCCCGGAACCCGAGGTTCGTGAGGGCCGAAGCCAGGTCGGCCTCCCAGGCGTCCCGGGGGGCTCCGCCCCCGGCCAGCCCGTCCAGCCCTCCCATGCCGCCCAGCTTCTCCGACAGCTCGAAGCAGAGCTTCTCGGCGGTCTTCTTGCCGACGCCCGGGATGCGGGTGAGGGCCTTGACGTCCCGGGCCCGGATGGCCTGCACCAGGTCCGCCAGGGGCAGGGCCCCCAGGGCCGCCAGGGCGAGCTTGGGGCCCACGCCGTCCACCTTGACCAGCAGGCGGTACAGCTGCTTCTCCTCCCTGGTGGCGAAGCCGAGGAGGCTCAGGTCGTTCTCCCGGAGCAGGGTCTCCACGTGGAGGATGGCCTCCTGGCCCTCCTCCGGCAGCAGGCCGAAGGTGCCCAGGGAAATGGAGCAGAGGTAGCCGACGCCCCCGCATTCCACCATGGCGGAGTTGAGGCTCTTATGGATAAGCAGGCCGCGCAGTCGTCCGATCATGCACCTAGGATAGCCCAGTCGAAGTAGGATTCTTGAAAGGGGTGAAGTATGAAGATCCTGCTCATCGGCTCCGGCGGCCGGGAACATGCCATGGCCATGAAGCTGAAGTCCGGTCCTGATCCCGTGGAGCTCTACGCCGCGCCGGGCAGCGATGCCCTGGCCGGGCTCGGCACCTGCCTCCCCTTCGCGGTGGAGGACGTCTCCGGCATCGCCGCCTGGTGCGCCCTCAACCGCCCCGGGCTGGTGGTGGTGGGACCGGAAGTCCCGCTGGTGGCGGGGCTGGCCGATGCGGTGCGCGGGGAGGGCGTGCCCGTCTTCGGCCATGACGCGGCCACCGCGCGCCTGGAGGGGAGCAAGGCCTTCGCCAAGGACTTCATGGTCCGCCACGGCATCCCCTGCGCGGCGAGCATGACGTTCACGGCCCTGGAACCCGCCGAGGCGGCCATCCGCGCGTGGAGCCTGGGCCTGCCCATCGTCCTGAAGGCCGACGGCCTCGCCGCGGGCAAGGGCGTGGTGCTGGCCGGGAGCCGCGAGGAGGCCCTGGCCACCGTGCGCGCCTTCATGGCCGGCCAGTTCGGCGAGGCCTCGCGCAAGGTCGTGCTGGAAGCGCCGCTGGTGGGCATGGAACTCTCCCTCCACGTGCTGGTGGACGTGGACGCCGATCACGCCGCCTACGCCGTCCTCCCCCCCTGCCAGGACCACAAGCGCATCTTCGACGGGGACCAGGGCCCCAACACCGGCGGCATGGGCGCCTTCGGACCCATCCCCTTCCTCTCCCAAGCCGACCTGGAGCGGCTGCGCCGGGACCTGGTGGAACCCACCGTGGCCGGCCTGCGCAAGGACGGCCTGCGGGCCCGGGGCGTGCTCTTCCTGGGCGTCATGTGGACAGCCCGGGGACCCGAGCTCCTGGAATACAACGTCCGCTTCGGCGACCCCGAGACCCAGGTGCTCATGGAACTCCTCGACGAGGACCTCGCGTCCCTCCTGCTGGAGGTGGCCGAGGGCCGCCTGCGCCGCGATTCCGTGAAGCTCCGCCCCGGCTGCGCCATCGCCGTGGTCCTGGCCGCCGGCGGCTACCCCGAGGGCGCCGAGAAGGACGTCCCCATCGCCCTGGGCGCCCCCGGGGGCGTCAAGGTGGTCCACGCCGGCACCCGGAAGACCCAGGAGGGCTGGGTGACCAGCGGCGGGCGCGTGCTGAACCTGGTGACGACCGCCGCCGACCTGGAGGCCGCACGGGCCAAGGTGGAGGGGGCCGTGGCCGACGTGCACTGGCCCGGCATGCAGAGGCGGCGCGACATCGGGCTGCGGGCGCTGAACCACGCGGCGGCGGGGCGGACGGTGGCGGATCCATTCCTGTAGACTGGCACCATGCTGCGCGCCCTCCTCCCCGCCTTCACCCTCATCCTCCACCTTGCCGCCGCCGACGTCTCCCCCCTGGTCGTCGAGGGGATCATCGAAGCACCGGTGTCCGAGGTGTGGAAGGTCTTCTCCACCCCCGAAGGCTACAAGCTCCTGGGCCCGGCCCAGTGCGACATGGACTTCCGCGTGGGCGGCCTCATCCGCTCCTGCTACAGCGCCACCGCCACCCTGGGCGACCCGTCCACGATCCAGAACCGCATCCTCTCCTTCGAGCCGGGGCGCATGGTCTCGTTCCGCATCGACCGGCCCCCGCAGGGCTTCCCGTTCCCGAACGCCTGGCAGGGGGTGTGGACCGTGGCGACCCTCACCGACCTGGGCGGGCGCACCGGGCTGCGGCTGGCCATGATGGGCTACGCCGCCGACGAGGAGTCCCAGCGCATGCGGGAGTTCTTCAAGTCCGGCAACGCCTGGACGCTCAAGAAGCTCCAGCAGCATTTCAAGTAGGCGGAGGTCCCATGGTGCGATCAACCTTCCTTTTCCTGGCCGCGGTCTGCGCGCTGGCCCAGGCCCCGTTCGGACTCGCCATCCACGGCGGCGCGGGCAACGTCACCACGGCGCGCATCGGGCCCGAGGCGGAGAAGGCGTACCGCGCCGGGCTCGAAAAGGCCCTGGCGGCGGGCTACGCCGTCCTGGACAAGGGCGGCCCGGCCCTGGACGCGGTGGAGGCCGCGGTGCGGTCCATGGAGGAGAACCCCCTCTTCAACGCCGGCGTGGGGGCCACCATCACCCGGGACGGGACCCACGAGCTGGACGCGGCGATCATGGACGGGCGGACCCTCCGGGCCGGCTCCGTGGCCGGCATCCGGCACGTGAAGAGCCCCGTGGGCCTGGCCCGCCTCGTCATGGAGAAGACCCCCCACGTGATGATGATCGGCGAAGGCGCCGAGGCCTTCGGCAGGGCCCAGGGCCTGGAGCTGGTGCCCAACGCCTATTTCCGGACCGCCCACCAGTGGGAGTCCTTCCGCAGCCTGAAGGAGCGCGAGAAGGCCAGGCCCACCACCAAGGACACCGTGGGCGCCGTGGCGCTGGACCGGCACGGCAACCTGGCCTCGGCCACCTCCACGGGAGGCATGCTGGACAAGCTCCCCGGCCGCGTGGGCGACGCCCCCCTCATCGGGGTGGGCACCTACGCCGACAACCGCACCTGCGCCGTGTCCTGCACCGGCTGGGGCGAGTTCTTCATCCGCACGGTGGTCGCCTACGACATCTCCGCGCGCATGGCCTACCAGGGCGCGCCCCTGGAGAAGGCCGCCGCCGCGGCCCTGGACGCAGCCCTCAAGCTGGGCGGCGGGGGCGGCCTCATCGCCATGGACGCGGCGGGCCGCGTCACGCAGCCCTTCAACACCCCGGGCATGTTCCGGGCCGTCAGGATGAGCGACGGCAGGACCTCGGTGGCCCTTTTCGGAAATCAATAATTGTAAAAACCAGATATTATCCACAAATAAAATCGGAATCACCCAGGTCATAATGGAGGCCTCCGCGAGGAAGTCCCATGCCCGGCCCGTCCCGTTCCCGATCCCGTCCCAGTCCCGCCAGCGCGGTCATCCGGGAGATGTCCCTGGCGGACCTCCCCGCCGTCTTCGCCCTGGGGGAGCGCCTGTTCCCCGCCGACAAGTGGCCGGCGCTCTACCGCACCTGGGACGAGTACGAGCTGGCCGTGCACTTCGCCTCCGACGGCGAGACCTGCCTGGTGGCGGAACTGGAGGGCGCCGTGGTGGGCTTCGCCCTGGGCACGGTCCTGGAGAAGCGCGGGAGCGCCTGGAGCTACGGCTACCTGCTGTGGCTGGGCGTGGACGAGGACATCGCCCGCAAGGGCATCGCGGCGCGGCTCCTCGAACGCATCACGGAAGTCTTCATCAAGCTGGGCGCCCGCATGATCATGGTGGACACCGACGCCGAGAACGAGGCCGCCCTGGGCTTCTTCCGGAAGCAGGGCTTCGGCCAGGAGACGCCCCACGTCTTCCTGTCCCGCAACCTCACCTACGACCCGGACTACATCCGCCACCGCGACGGCCCTCCCCCGAAGCGCCGCAAGCCGGCCCCGGCGAGCAGGCCGAACTACGCGCCAGGCAAAGGGTAGATACTGGATCCCGGAAGGGGTTCGCCATGGACCGCAGGCTTGTCGGCATCCTGATCTTCAACGACGTCGAGGTCCTGGACTTCTGCGGTCCCTTCGAGGTCCTGTCCGTGACGCGCCTGGACGAGGCCCGCCGGCGCGAGGAACCCTCGCCCTTCGAGGTGGTGCTGGTGGCCGGGACGCCGGAGGCCGTCACCACGTCCGGGGGCATGCGGGTGATCCCCGCGGCCACCTTCGCGGACTGCCCGCCCCTGGACATCCTTCTGGTTCCGGGCGGCATGGGGACCCGCAGGGAGATGCTGAACGAGCCGCTCCTGGCCTTCGTCCGCGCCCAGGCGGAGCGGTGCGCCCTGGTGGCCTCGGTGTGCACCGGGGCCCTGGTGCTGGGCAAGGCGGGGCTGCTGGCGGGGCTGCGGGCCACGACCCACTGGCGCTCCCTCGGGCTGATGCGGGAGCTCTTTGCGGACGTCGCGGTGGACGAGGCCTCGAATGTGGTCGACGAGGGCCGGGTGATGACCTCGGCGGGGATCGCCGCGGGCATCGACCTTGCGCTGCGCATCGTGCAGCGCTTCCACGGCGAGGCCGTGGCTCGCGCCACGGCCCGCCACATGGAATATCCGTTCCCCGACGGGAACGGGCGCCGGAACTGGACATCATGTATTGGCCCCTCATCGGATGCGGGGCCAATCCATGATGTCTAGAATCCCGTGAACGTGGCCGTCTCCCAGGTGGTCTCCGTCGTGGGATAGAGCGTGAGGGTCGCGCCGCCCAGCGCCGCGGAGGCGGTGGCCGGGGTGAGGTTGCCCTTGATGAAGGTGTCGAGGAGGCGCACCACCTCCAGGGGGTGGGCGACGGGGAACCCGTGGTCGTAGCCCTGGTTGGCGTCGATCATGACCGCGCTGCAGGTGGCGCCGGCATGCTTGAGGTCGTACTTCGTGGTCGCGGTGTAGTTGTCGTAGATCACCTGGTCGCCCCGCCAGTTCGCGAAATCCGTGACGGCCTTGACCAGCAGCGTCTTCTTCCCGGTGAGGAGGGTGCCCAGGCGCCCGTCGCCGGGGATCGTGACGGTGGTGCCGTCGGCGTTGGCCGCGGTGTTGACGACGTTCAGGGGTGAGACGTTGAACTTGTGGCTGAAGTACAGCGACTCGGGCATGTACTGGATGGTGAGGCCGTCTAGCAGGGCGTTGGTGTAGTTCAGGTCGGTGGTGAACGTGGTGTCGGTCACGGCCCCGGGCGTGAAGGCCTTGGTGATGTCGTACTTGAGGATGTCCTCGAAGACCACCAGGTTCCAGGTGGCCTGGATGTTGGCGAAGGTGCGCTGGTCGCCCTGCCAGGAGCGCTGCTGGAAGCCGGCCCCGACCATGCCGGCGGTGTCGTTGGTGACGGTGACCCAGTCGCCGGCCGCCCAGACCTTGCCGGTGGAATCCGTTCCGGCCTGGCCCGCGTTGAAGCTGACCCGCACGCCGCGCGTGCCGATGCCCGTGAGGCTGACGACGTTGGCGTAGCGGGCCGGGTTGGCGATCACCATCTCCAGGGCGACGCCGAAGCCCATGGAATAGCCCACCAGCGTCACGCCGGAGGCGGGGAAGCCCGTGAGCTGGCCCATGGCCTTCTCGAAGTCCAGGGCGAAATCCCGGAGGCCGGTGATCTTCCTGTTGTAGCTGGAGTGGCCGCTGCCGCGGTAGTCGAACGTGTACACCGTGTAGGCGTCGTTCAGGTCCATGTTCGACCTGAAGTGGTCCAGCATGCCCTCGAAGATGGCGCCCGAGGTGTTGTTGCCGGGCACCAGCACGATGGTCTGGGGGCCGTGCCCGACCTTGCGCACGTAGATGCTCTCCTGGGGATCCGCGGGCAGGACGCCGGCCACGACCACCGCGCCCTCGCCGATGGTCCCGATGTTGGTGCCGTTGGTCCCGTTGGTTCCGTTGGTGCCGTTGGTGCCGCTGGCGCCGGTCGGTCCCATGGGCCCGTCCGACCCCTTGCACCCTGGCAGGAGCAGGGCCAGGGTCAGGGCCAAACAACCGAAAATTCTTATATTCATGGTGTCCTCCTGGATGCGTGGCCGGCAGGCCCCGGGCCTGCCACGGATGGCCTGGAATGAGAGGGGATCTGGAGCCTTGGACGAAGTATGGAGCCCGGTGGAAAGCGACGTAATAATGCAAATGTACTATTTGCTGCTAATTTGGCCCCCTGCTAGATTCATTCAGGATTTCACGGGGAAATGAATGTGCGTTGCCGGCCTCGCCCCCGCGGGCCGGGCTGCTTTGTTCCGGGTAGGCCATGGATGCCTTCGTCGCCGATTTGACACGCCTGTACCGCCTGGCCTCGTCGGCGCCCGCCGACGAGTTCCCGCGGCGGGCGCTGGACCTTCTCCGCGACTGGATCGAGTTCGACGGCGCCGTGTTCGGCTTCGGCGAGCCCGCCTCGGGCGAGATCCGCATGGACGGCGTCTGCGTCTACAACCGCGACCAGGCCCTTCTCCCGAGGTACGCCGAGCTGTCCCGCTTCGATCCCGTGACGCGGCATTTCGTGAACAGGCCGGGCGTCATCCAGAACGTGGACACCCAGGACCGGTACCGGGGCAAGGAGAACCAGCCGCTGGCTGCGTATTCGAAGGCGTACGACCTCCGCCACCTCCTCCTCGTGGGCGATGACCAGCCCGACCACCGCCGGCTGCGCTGGGTGGTCCTCTACCGGGGCATCCGCAAGGCCTTCGACGGGTGCGAGGAGCTGCGCATGGCCGCGGCCTGGCGGCACCTCGCCTGCGCCCTGGACCTGAACCGGGCCCGGGTGCTGGATCTGCACGCGCCGCCGGATGGGCGCCGCAGCCTGGCGCTGGTCTCGCGCGGCGGCGTCCTCGAGATCGCCGACCGGGCCTTCATGGGCCTGGCGCGCCGGGAGTGGCGCGACCTCTCCGACACCCGCCTGCCCCCCGCGGCCCTGAAGTCCCTGCGGGAGGGCGGGCCCTACCTGGGCCGGCAGGTGGAGCTCCACTTCTCCGGCCGGGGCGAGCAGGTCGTATGCGAGGCCCGGGAGCGCGGCGCCGTGGCCAGCCTGAGCGCCCGCGAAGCCGAGGTGGCCCGGCTCTACGCCACCGGCCGGAGCTACCGGGAGATCGCGGGGCAGCTGGGCAGCTCCCCCAACACCGTGCGGGTGCAGCTCGCGCGGGTGTACCAGAAGCTCGACATCAACGACAAGGCCATGCTCGCCGCGGCCCTGGGCGGCGTCAGGGACCCGGCTTGACGGCCCCGGGATCCGCGAGGTTCCACCCGCCTCCCAGCGCCTTGTAGAGCTGCACCATCGTCAGGAGCCGCGCGAGCCGCGCCTGGGAGAGGGCGTTCTCCGCGGGGAAGAGCTGCTGCTGGGCGTCCAGGACCTCCAGGTAGTTGGAAAGGCCGGCGGTGTAGCGGAGGTTGGCCAGGGCCACGGCGGACTTCAGGGCCTCCACGGCGCCTGCCAGCTCCTTCTCGGCCTCGGCGTGCTTGGCGTAGGCCACCAGGGCCGTGGACACCTCGCCGAAGGCTCCGGCCACGGCGGCCTGCCAGCGCACCCGGGCCTGCTCCCACTGGGCCACCGCCGCGTCCTTCTGGCGCTGGAGGCGGAAACCCTGGAGGACGGGGCCGGTCAGGGACGCGCCCACCGCCCACTCCTTGCCGGGGCCGGAGAGCTGGCCCAGTTCCGGGGCCACGCCCCCCAGGAGGCCCGTGAGGCTGAAGACCGGGAACTGGCTGGCCTTGGCCACGCCCACGGCCGCGTTGGCGGCCACCAGGCGCTGTTCGGCCTCCCGGAGATCGGGGCGGCGCTCCAGGAGCGTCGAGGGCAGGCCCGCGGGGATGGCGGGGGGCAGGGGCTGCAGGGCCAGGTCCGCGCCGCGGGGGATGGGCCCGGGGTTGCGGCCCAGCAGGAGGCACAGGAGGTTCTCCTGCGCCTGGATCTGCCGTTCCAGGCCGGGGATGGAGGCCGCGGCCGAGGCCTGGGCGGCCCGGGCCCGGGCGGTCTCCAGGGCCGACGCGGCGCCGCCCGCGAGGCGGCGGCTGAAGAGGTCGTAGGTCTCCCCGAAGGCCGCGGTGGTGGACCGGGCGATCTCCAGGCGGTGGTCCAGCTCGCGCAGCTCGAAATAGGCCGAGGCGGTCGTCGCGAGGGTGGCGAGGTACACGCCCCGGCGGGCGTCCTGGGCCCCCAGGTACCCGGCCAGGCCGGCTTCGTTCAGGCGGCGCACCCGGCCCCAGAGATCCAGCTCCCACGAGGCGCCCGCGTGCACGTCGTAGCCCTGGCCCATGTCGTGGCCGCTTACCGAGTAGGTGGACTGCCGGCCCCGGTTGAAGGAGGCCCCGGGCACGATGGCGGGGAGCCATCCGGCCCGCTCGATGCCCAGGCGCGCGCGGTACTCCTCCACGCGCCAGGTGGCGGTGCGGGCGTCGAAATTGCTCTTCAGGGCCTCGGCGACCAGATCCTTGAGGGTGGGGTCGCCGAAGACGTCCCACCAGGGCTGGTCGGCCAGGGACGCGGCCTCGGCCTGGGCCTGGCCCCGGAAGGCGGCGGGGGGCTGGGCCTCGGGGCGGCGGTAGTTGGGACCCATGGCGCAGCCGGCCAGGAACAGCGCGGCGAGGGGCAGCAGGCGGCGGCTCATGGGGCCTCCTCGTCCTCGTCATGGTTGACGCGGGGGTTGAGGCCCTTCTTGCGGGTGGCCAGGCGTTCCACCACGACGAAGAGCACCGGGATGATGAAGACCGCGATGAGGGTGGCCGCCAGCATGCCGACGATCACCACCGTGCCCAGGATGCGCCGGGACACCGCGCCCGAGCCGGAGGCGGTCCACAGCGGGACGCAGCCCAGGATGAAGGCGAACGACGTCATCAGGATGGGCCGCAGGCGGAGCCGGGCGCCCTCCAGGGCGGCGTCCACGAGGTCGCGGCCCTTCTCCAGCTCGTCCTTGGCGAACTCCACGATGAGGATGGCGTTCTTGGCTGAGAGGCCGATGAGCATCACCAGTCCGATCTGGGCGAACACGCCGAAGTCGTACTTGCGGGCCCAGAGCCCGAAGAAGGCCCCGAAGATGGCGATGGGCACCGACAGCAGGACCGAGAAGGGCAGGGACCAGCTCTCGTAGAGGGCCGCCAGGATCAGGAACACGAACACCAGGGACAGGGCGAACACCAGGCCCGTGGTGCCCTCGGCCTTCTTCTCCTGGTAGGAGAGGTCGGCCCAGTCGTAGCTCATGTCCCGGGGCAGGGTCTCCTTCGCCACCTGCTCCAGGGCCGTCATGGCCTGGCCGGAGCTGTAGCCCGGCGCCGCCGAGCCCAGCACCTGGGCGCTGCGCATGAGGTTGAAGCGGTTCGTGTACTCGGGGCCCTGGATCTTCCGGGTGGTGACCAGGGCGCTCAGGGGCACCATGGTGCCGTCCCCGGCCCGCACGTGGAAGCGCGCGATGTCCTCGACCCCCCGGCGCTCCTGGCCCTCGGCCTGGAGGTAGACCCGCCACTGGCGGCCGAAGCGGTTGAACTGGTTCACGTAGAGCCCGCCCAGGTAGGCCTGGAGGGTCTGGTACACGTCGGCCACGGCCACGCCCTGCTTGAGGGCCTTGTCCCGGTCCACCTCGGCAAATATCTGCGGGGCGGCGGTGGAATACTGGGAATTGACCCCGGTGAGCTCGGGCCGCTTGCGGGCCGCGGCCAGGAAGGCCTTGAGGTTGCGGTCCAGGTAGTCGGGGTCGCCGCCGCTGCGGTCCTGCAGCCAGAGCGAGAAGCCGTTGGAGACGCCCAGGCCCGGGATGGCCGAGGGGAGGAAGCCGAAGACGTTGGCCTCGGGCACCTCCTTGGCCAGCCTGCCGTTGAGGCGCTTGAGGATCTCCCCGGCCTCCATGTGCTGGCCCTTGCGGTCGTCCCAGGGCTGGAGGGTGACGAAGGCGAAGCCGTTGTAGGGCGCCGACACCCGGGCCAGGAGGCTGAACCCGATGATGTTGCTGATGTAGCGCACCCCTTCGGTCTCCAGGACGATCTTCTCCACCTTGCGGCCCACGGCGTCGGTGCGCTGGAGGCTGGCGCCGGCGGGCAGCTGGTAGTTCACGAAGAAGTAGCCGCTGTCCTCGGTGGGAACGAAGCCCGACGGCAGGCCCTTGCCCAGCCCGAAGTCCATGGCCGCGAACACGGCCAGCACCACCAGGGGGATGGCCCCCTTGCGGATGAGGCGGTGGGAGAAGTTCACGTAGCCGTTGGTGGCCGAGTGGAACTGGTCGTTGAAGGCCTCGAAGAACTTCGCGAAGCGCCCCTTCATCTGCTCCCGGGGCCGAAGGATCAGGGCGCAGAGGGCCGGCGACAGGGACAGCGCGTTGAAGGCCGAGATGAGCACGGAAATGGCGATGGTCACCGCGAACTGCTTGTTGAGCCGGCCCTGGATGCCGCCCAGGAAGGCCACGGGGATGAACACGCTCGAGAGCACCAGGGCGATGCCCACCACGGGGCCCGCCACTTCCTTCATGGCCTGGACCGTGGCCTCGCGGGGCTTCATGCCCTGCTCGATATGGTGCTCCACCGCCTCCACCACCACGATGGCGTCGTCCACCACCAGGCCGATGGCCAGCACCAGGCCGAACAGCGACAGGGTGTTGATGGAAAATCCCAGCATCGGGAACACCGCGAAGGTGCCGATGAGGCTCACGGGCACGGCGATCATGGGGATGAGGGTGGCGCGCCAGTTCTGCAGGAAGAGGTAGACCACCAGCATGACCAGGATCATGGCCTCGCCCAGGGTCCAGACGATCTCCTTGATGCCCTCCTTCACCGGCAGGGTGGTGTCCACCGACGTGGTGAACTGCAGGTCCGCGGGGAAGCGGGCCTGGAGGTTGCGCATCTCCTTCTTGACGGCGTTGCCCACCTCCAGGGCGTTGGAGCCCGGGGTCTGGTAGACGGCCACGATGCAGCTGGGCTGGCCGTTGAAGCGCCCGACCTGCTTGTACGACATGGCGCCCAGTTCCACCCGGGCCACGTCGCCCACCCGCACCACCGACCCGTCGGGGTTGGCCCGCACGACGACCTGCGTGAACTCCTCGGGCGCCAGGAGGCGGCCCTGGGCGCGCACGGTGTAGGTCATCTCCTGGCCCGCGGGCATGGGCTCGCCTCCGAGCTGGCCGGAGGGGTTGACGGTGTTCTGCTGGGCCAGGGCCCGGTTGACCTCGGCGACCGTGATGCCCAGCTTGGCCATGAGGTCGGGCTTGACCCACACCCGCATGGCGTAGTCGCCCGCGCCGAAGATGTTGATCTGCCCCACGCCGGGCACCCGGTACAGGGGGTCCACCAGGTTGATGGTGGCGTAGTTGCTGAGGAAGAGCGCGCTGTAGGTGCCCTTGGGGGAGTACAGGGCCATGAGCAGCAGGGCGGTGCCCGTGGACTTGCGGATGGTCATGCCGCTCTGGTTCACCTCCGCGGGGAGGAAGGGCTGGGCCTGGGCCACGCGGTTCTGGGTGTTGACCTGGTCCTGGTTGACGTCCGTGCCCACGTCGAAGGTCACAAGCTCGCTCATGGTGCCGTCGTTCGCGTTGGTGGACTGCATGTACAGCATGTTGTCCACGCCGTTCATCTGCTGTTCCAGGGGCGCGGCCACGGCCTGCTCGATGGTGACGGCGTCGGCGCCGGTGTAGTTGGTGGACACCTGGATCTGGGGCGGGACGATCTCGGGGAACTGGGACACGGGCAGCCCGCGCATGCAGACCAGCCCCGCGATGAGGGTGATCACCGCGATGACCATGGCGACGATGGGGCGCTTGATGAAGAATTCGGGCACGGGCTACTTTCCGGGCAGGGGCGTCACCAGCTGGCCGCTCGCGACCTTCTGGGTTCCCTCCACCACCACCCGTTCACCGGGGTTGAGGCCCTTCTCGATGACGACCAGCGGGCCCGCCTTGGCCCCGGTCTGCACCACGCGGATTTCGACCTTGTTGTCCCTGCCCACCACGGCGACCTGCGACGTGCCCTGCAGGTCCCAGATGGCCCGCTGGGGCACCAGGAGCGCGTTGCGGGCCAGGCCCACCGCCGCCCGCACCCTGCCGTACTGTCCGGGCCGCAGGAGCCCGTCGGGGTTGGGGAAGGTGCCGGCCACCAGGATGGTGCCGGTGCGGGGGTCGATGCCCCGGTCGGCCAGCAGCGGGTCGCCGCGCCTGGGGTAGACGGTGCCGTCGGACAGCACCAGCTCGAGGCTGCCCTTGCCGCCGCCCCTGGCCCAGTCCCGGGCCCAGTCGCGGTAGTCCTGTTCCGTGGCGCTGAAGAACACCTTGATCGGGTTGAGGGTGGACACGGTGGTCATCACCCTCGTCCCGTTCACGAGGTCGCCCATCTGCACCTTGGCGATGCCGGCGACGCCGTCGATGGGCGAGCTCACGCGCGTCCATTCGACGTTGAGCGAAGCCTTGTCCAGGGCCGCCTGGGAGGCGTCCACCGCGGCCTGGGCCTGCCGCAGGGACGACAGCGCGTTGTCGAGCTCCTGCTGGGAGATGGCCTTCTGCGCGGCCAGGGGCGTGAAGCGGTCCACGTCAAGGCGGGCCTTGTCCCGGGCCGCCTTGTCCCGGGCCAGCGCCGCCCGCGCCTGGTCCGACGCGGCCTTGAAGGCCCTCGGGTCGATCTCGAAGAGCGTCTGGCCGCGGTGCACGGCGGCACCCTCGCGGTAGACCTGGCGGAGGACGTAGCCCTCCACCTGGGGCCGGATCTCGGCGTTCACGAAGCCGTCCAGGCTGGCGATCCATTCGCGCACCAGCGGCACGTCCTGCTGGGTCACGGTGGCCACCCCCACCTGGGCGGGGGCCGTGGGCTTGCCGGAATGCGTGCAGCCCGCGACGAGGAGGGCCAGGATCAGGGGGGGAAGCATCTTCATCGGGTATCCCGTCGTCCGCTAAGGAGTTGAACCTCCATAGTATTGCGAGGGCTCACGAATTGAAGCAAAAACAGCGGGGGGTGGCCTTCAGCCTCCGCTCACCGGCGGGAAGAGCGCCACCTCGTCGCCGTCCGCCAGGACCGCGGATCGTTCCGCGAAGGTCCGGTTCACCGCGAAGAGTCCGTCCGCGGGCAGGTCCGCCAGGGCCGGATCGGCCAGGAGGGCCTCCAGCGTGGGGGGGGAGGGCAGGGGAAAGTCCCTGGACTGGAATCCGAGGCGCTCACGGTACCGTGCGAATGCTTGTACGTGGATCATTTGGGTGTCCATGTGTAGCGGATTTCCCCCGAGGGCTGCACGCCCTGGACGGTGGTGTCCCCGGGGGTCTGGGAGGAACCGGTGATCTGGCGCGCGCCCAGGGTGAGGACCAGGTTCCCGAAGCGCCACTCCACGTTGCCGCTGACGGTGCTCTGGGTGCCTTCCTGCTTGTAGCTGTAGATCAGGGGCGTGCGGTGGCCGAAGATGTCGAAGCTCTTCTCCAGGGTCAGGCTCAGGTTGGGACCGCCCAGGAGGGAGAAGTTCACCCGGTCCAGGGTGAGGGTCTTGCGCAGGCGCTCGAGGGTGTTGGCCAGCATGAGGGAGGAGAGCAGGCCCGCGCCCTGGCTCAGGATGCCGGTGTTCATGGAGGACTGGGTGGAGGAGGCCCCCAGCGATCCCCCCACCTTGCTCACGGCGGCCGGGTCCACCAGGATGGTCAGGATCTCGTCGGGCCGCAGGGCGGGGGTGGAACTGGGGTGCACGCTGATGGCGTCCAGCGTGCCGTTGATGTCGAGGGTCACCAGGTAGGGGTCCACCTCGATGCGGCCGTGGAGGTCCACCACGGGATTGATCACCGCGGGATCGGTGAACTCCACCGAGCCCCGCTCCAGGACCAGGTCGCCGGCGGCCACGAGGTTGGTGAGGCGGCCCCCGGGCAGGAGGTCCATGCGGCCCTTGAGGCCGGGGTGGGCCAGGGTGCCCATGATCTTGAAGCTCCCCGCGGGGCGGCCCTGGAGCTTGAGGTAGTTGGTGTCGAATTCCCAGGGGCGCGCCATGAACAGGTCCAGGTCCAGGTCGATGCGGGCCAGGGGGTCGGAGGGGTCCAGGGAGGTGAGGAGGCCTGAGCCGCCCGTGGTGGTGGCCAGCAGGATGTCCGTGATGTTGAAGTCGGTCTGGTAGAGCATGTTCTTGGCGCGGATGGTGCCCTTCAGGAGGCCGCCGTCCCTGTCGTTGCCCCGGAGGGTTCCGTTGAAGCCGCCCTGGATCTCGAAGCCCTCCGGCATGTCCCGGAGCTGGAAGTTGTCCAGGGTCGCTCCGAAGTCGTAGTCGGTGAGGCCCCGGAAGCCCCAGGTGAGCCGGCCCCAGGCGGTCAGGGCGCCCTGGGCCATGATCCCCTTCAGGGGCGCGTCCTGGGGAATGGTGATGTCCCGGCCGTGGAAGAAGGCCGCGAAGTCCACGTTCTCGATGCTCTGGGGGTAGGAGCGCGCGGAGAGCCTGCCGCCGTGCAGGTCGAGGCGGCCCTCCAGGGCCGGTTCCGCGGGCTTGCCCAGCAGGTCGAGCTTGAACGTGGCGCTGCCCTCGGGCTTCAGGTCGGCCATGAGGCTGTACGGGCCGGGGTTCAGGGTGTGGTCGAGGATCGCCTTCAGGTTGGAGAGCTCCGCGGCCCCCTCCAGCCGGAGGTCCAGCTTGCCTTCGGGGCTGAAGGGAAGCCAGCCCCCGAGGCTCATGGTGGTGGTGGCCAGCTGGGGCTTGCCTTGGACGGCGGCGGTGCGGCCCTGGACCTGCAACGACATGTCCATGCCGGTGAGGTCGCCCTTGAAGGTGCCCGGGCGGCTCTGGACCAGTTCGAAGCCCTGGAAGCTGCCCAGGAAGTTCCGGAGCTCGCCCTGCCACCGGATCCCCGAGGCGGTCCAGTCGCCGCGGCCGTGGTAGTCGAGGCTGACGTCCCTGAGGAAGCCCTCCGTAAGCCGGGAAGCGACCGGGCCCGTCTCGGCGGAATCGGGCCCCAGGTGCACGCGGAGGTCCCCCGACAACGTTCCCTTTCCCACCTGCTCCCCTTCGAAGGTCACCAGGGGAACGGTCCTGCCCGCCATGAGGAGATGGGCGCCCAGGTGCCCGTCCCGGAAGGCCAGCCCCGCCTGGAAGCCCTCCAGGGAACGTCCCTCCATGGACAGCCGGCCCTGGCTGAGGGTGAAGGATCCTTCGGGCGCCTGGGAGGGCCCCAGGGGCGCCGTGAGGGGGCCGGAGAGGCCGCCTTCGATCCGGCCCTGGACCAGGGGACCCTTCAGGCCCAGGACGCCGGTGTCCACGTCGCCCTTCACGTCCACGGTCCAGCGCTCCCGGTGGGCGTCCATGTCCATGGAGCCCCTCAGGTTCAGGGGGCCCGGGGCGCCTTCGAGGTGGTCGAGGCTGTCGGCGACCCGCACGTCGGTGGTGCGCAGGCGGAGGGCGTTGATGTCCATGTCGAAGGAGGCGGAGGCCGCGGGCACCTTCATCCCGTAGACCACGCCCTGTTCTGCGACGGCCTGGCCTTCCATGACGATGCGGTTCAGCGGCCCGTGAAGGCGAGCCCAGCCGCTGCCGATGCCGGTGATGGGCAGGTCGCCCTGGTCCCCTGCGCGCAGGCCCTCCTCCACCGGGAGCCGGAAGGCGCGGAAGCACATGTCGATGCCCTCGGCGTCGGGGGCGCCCTTGGCCCAGCTGATCCAGATGTCGCCGTAGCCGTGGCCCTCGCCCTTCTCCAGCTCGATGCCGGTGATGCGGATCTCGGTATCCGACAGCGTCACGTCGGCGGCGATGCGGTCGGCGTGGGCGCCGTGCCAGCGGGGGGCGTCCACCTCCACCCGGCCGTCGAGGTGGATCCCGCCGCGGGGGTCCCACTGGAAGGTGGCGCGGGCGTTGGCGGGGCCGGACATGTCGAGCTCGGTGACCTTCCAGGCGGTGAGGGCCTGGGCAACGTCGGCGGCGTCGGTGCGCACCTCGCCTTCGGCCTCGATCCGCGCCAGGCCCCGGCGGTGGAGGACGGCCGTGGCACTGCCCCGGAACCCGGCCCCGGGCAGCTGGAGGTCCAGCGAGGTGGCCCGGAACGCGCCGTGGGCGAGGGCGAGCTCCATCGTCCCCACCTGCTGGCCGTCCTTGGTGAACTGCCCGCTGCCCGTGAAGGCCAGCTTCTCCAGGTCGGGCGCCACCCAGGGCGGCGTGGCCATGGAGGCCGTGCCCCGGAAGCGCGCGGAAAGGCCTTTGAGGAGATCGGACCGGGCATAGGCGGCCGCGGGAGCCAGGGAGACGCCTTCGGCGGCCAGTTCCAGGGTGGTGCCGCCCTGGCGGGTCCAGGAGCCCTCGCCCGAGAGCTTCCCGTCGGCCGAGTCCCAGGCGATGCGCTCCACGCGGATGCGCCCCGGATTGCCGGAGGCGTTGACGTGGAGCGTGCCGGGGTGGAGGGGCGTGCTCCTGGCCTGGAGCTGGCGCCCTTCCACCGACAGGGTCCAGACGGGGGTGGTGGCCGGACCCTGGACCTTGGCCTTGAAGTCCAGGAAACCGGCGGCGTGGGCGGGTTTTCCGGGCAGGAAGCGCAGGGCCTCGCCCAGGTTGAGCCCGCCCGAGGCCTCGGCCTTCACGGCCTGGGTCTTGAACTCGTACGAGCCCAGCACCGCCAGGGAGCTGTCCCCCAGGTGCGCGCGCACGTTGACGGTGTCGATCCCCTTGTCGGTGAGCCGGAACTTGAGGGAGGCGTCGCCCAGGGCGCGGTCCGGGTCCTCCCCGAACTCGGCCCGCGGGATGCGCACGTCGAGCCACTCCTGCCGGGGCAGGCGGCCCCGCCCGTCCACCTTGAAGGTGAAGACGCCGCCGCGGATGCCCCAGGCGGGCTCGTCCACCTGGGCCAGGCCGTCCAGGATCTCCACGCGGTCGATGCGCCACGTGGGGCTTTCGGCCTTGGGGTCGGTTTCGCGCAGGCGGATGGCCGAAAGGCGCGCGGCATCCACCACGAGCCTCGGGCTCTGGAGGAGGATCCGCTTGAAGTGGTGGGTGCGCAGGAACGTGTAGAGGTCGATCTCCACCTCCAGGAGCGGGGCCTGGAACAGGTCGCCCCCGAAGGAGAAGTTGTGGAGCACGATCCGGCCCTGGAAGGGGTGGATCTCCAGCCGCTCCGCGGCGAACCCCAGCCCGGTCTCCTTGCGCAGGTAGGCGTCGGCCTTTCCCACGATCCAGGCGTCCACGTAGGCCTGCTGCACGGCCCAGCCCATGAGCCCCGCCAGGGCCGCGCCCGAGGCCAGCACGTAGGTCAGCCGGCGCACCCACCTGCGGGACCAGGTCCGTTTCAGCAGGGATGGGGGGGCTTCCTCGTTGGTCAATTCTTCTCGCCGCAGGCAGGGCAGGTCACTGCAGTCCTTGACAGGGGTTTATAGCAGAACCTGCAGAGCCGCGCATGGGTCACCACCGGGCTGCGCGGGGCATGGCCGGGCGTGTTGAGGTGCGCGGCCAGCACCGCGGTGCCCAGCGGACGGGTCTCCCGGGCCACCCCCTCGCGCAGCGGCCGGAGGGCCTCGAGGAATTTCTGGGCCGACAGGTAGCGCTCGCCCAGGTTGATGGCCAGGGCCTTCATCACGGCCTCGCTGAGGGCCTTGGGCACCGCCGGGTTGCGCAGGTGGGGCGGGACGATGGGCGTGCTCTGGAAGGCCTGCGCGATCTTCACCGGGTCCGCGTCATAGAAGGGCACCGTGCCCGTGAGCATCTCGTAGATGGTGATGCCCAGGCTCCAGAGGTCGCTCTGGAACACCGCGCGCCCCCGGAAGTGCTCCGGAGACATGTAGGGCGGCGACCCGATGCGGGTGCGGGCGAACTCCTCCTTCTGCAGCTCCAGGATCCGGCTGGTGCCGAAGTCCGTGACCTTGGCGACCCCGTCCCGGGTGATCAGGATATTGGCCGGCCGAAGGTCCCGGTGGATCACCTGGTGCGCGTGGGCAAAGCCGATGGCCGAGCAGACGTCGGTGGCGATCTCCAGGGCCCGGGAGGGCAGGATGGTTCGTTCCCGGCGGATGACCTTGTCCAGGCTTTCGCCGTCGATGTACTCCATGACCATGAAGAACAGCCCGTCCTTCTTCTCCGCCGTGATCAGGTCGACGATGTTGGGATGCTTGAGCTGCACCATGATCTGCGATTCCAGAAGCATGTTCTGGTCGTCGGTCTGGTGATGGGGCACCTTCAGGGCGACCTTGCGATTCAGGAGCCTATCCTGAGCAAGGTAAACAGTTCCAAATCCGCCTGCGCCCAGGCGGTCGAGAATCTGGTATTTCCCCAGCATCTGGTCTTTGGACAGCACGTTTTTGCCTCTGGAATGAGCGTCATGTAGGTCGACCGGGAAGTCAACTGGTCACTTTGGCCGGGACCGGAGGACGGGGCCGGAGGGTCCGCCGGGCCGCTGGCCCTCCTTCACGGGAACGTCGTCCCGACGAAGGCGCCGGTTCCTCAAGCGCTTGTTTCGCCGGGGATGAAGGGGCTGGACGGGGATGATTCCACCGGGGCTTGGGCGCCCTGGCGGAACCGGGTCGGAGCCCGCTCCTCCGGCGATCCCATCCCTGTCCATCCCCGGCAGCCAAGACCATTCGAGCCGCGGCGCCCCTGAAAACGGAAGCGGGGAACACATGCCTGCGCATGCATTCCCCGCGTTTATCCGAACTCCGGCCCCTAACCCAGGAATGCCTTCAGGGTCTTGGAATACCGGGGATGCCTGATCTTTCTCAGGGCCTTGGACTCGATCTGCCGGATGCGCTCGCGGGTGACGGCGAATTCGCTGCCGACCTCCTCCAGCGTGTGCTCCGAAGCCTCGTCCCCCACCCCGAACCGCATGCGGAGAACCTTCTCCTCCCGTTCGGTGAGGGTCTGGAGCACCTGGTTGACGGTCTCCTTCAGGCGCTGGCTGACGACCTGCTCCACGGGGGAGACGACGCCCTTGTCCTCGATGAAGTCCCCGAGGTGGGAATCCTCCTCCTCGCCGATGGGGGTCTCCAGGCTGATGGGCTCCTGGGCGATCTTCATCACCTTGCGGACCTTGCCCACGGGCATGTCCATGGCGTGGGCGATCTCCTCGCTGGAGGGCTCCCGGCCCAGCTTCTGCACCAGCTCGCGCTGGGTGCGGATCAGCTTGTTGATGGTCTCGATCATGTGCACCGGGATGCGGATGGTGCGGGCCTGGTCCGCGATGGCGCGGGTGATGGCCTGCCGGATCCACCAGGTGGCGTAGGTGGAGAACTTGAAGCCGCGGCTGTACTCGAACTTGTCCACGGCCTTCATGAGGCCGATGTTGCCCTCCTGGATGAGGTCCAGGAACTGCAGCCCGCGGTTGGTGTACCGCTTGGCGATGGACACCACGAGCCGCAGGTTGGCCTCGATCAGCTCGGCCTTGGCGGCCCTGCTGATGCTCTCGGCCTGCTTGAGGGTGTTGTAGTCCGCGTGGAACTGCTCGCTGATCGTCTCGAACTTGGCGAAAAACCGCGCCATCTCCGCCTCGATGTGGGCGATGTCGTTGGTGTAGCGCTCCTTCATCTTGGCGAAGGCGGGGTTCCTGAGCCGGTCCTTCAGCTCCCGGAGCTTGCGCTCCCCGTTCATCACCTGGATGTGGTGGTGGGTGATCTTGTCGATGAGGCGGGTGACGGCCAGGCTGTTGAGGCCCAGGCGGCGGATCTGCCGGCTCACGCGGCCCCGGGCCATGAGGATCTCGCGGTCCAGGTGGCGCTTCTTGGGCAGGACCTTGCCGCTGGCCTTGAGCTCCAGGAGCTCCTGCAGGGCCTGCTCGTAGACCAGGAGCTTCTCGAACTGGTGGTGCACGTGCTGGGTGGCCGAGGTGTTCTCGGCGTCCTCGTCCTCGTCCACCTCGTCGGAGAGGCCGACCACTTCGCGGATCTTGCCGGGATTCTCCTTGAGCATCCGGCCGATGTCGATGAGGAGGCTGGAGGCCAGGCGGGACCGGGACAGGGCCCTCATGACGCTGCGCACGCCCACTTCGATGCGCTTGGCGATCTCCACCTCGTCCTCGCGCTTGAGGAGGGGGACCGTGCCCATTTCCTTGAGGTACATGCGAACCGGGTCGTTGAACTTGTCCCCGTCGGGCCCGTCGATGTCGATCTCCAGGTCCTTGTCCAGCTTGGGCGGGGCGTCCACGAAGACGTTCTCCGCCTCGGACTGCTCCCGGGCCATGAGCGCCTCGGCCTCGGTCGCGCCGACGCCGATGGCCAGCTTGGCGAACATACCCATCAGGTTTTCGAGGTCCACGGGGGAGGATGCGGAGCCCGGGAGGAACGAGTTGAGCTCGTCCACCAGGACGTATCCGCGGGTCCTACCCAGGGAGATCAGTGCTTTCGTGAGCTGGTAGTAGCTTTCACGGGCCGGGTTTGGGACCATTAATACCTCAAAGAACCACGGGATCACAGGATCCAAGGTGTCTGTCGCGTATTGATTCCTCGGGACCGAGTCGAGGGCAGAGTTAACCCATCGTGACAAGGCACCTAGAATTACTCAGTATAGGAAATCAATCCCCCCAGGCAAGGGGGAATTACAAATTAGATGCGGGAATCACCGGAAATGTTTACCTCGAGAAGGATTTCCTTCTCAGCCCGGTCAGTTCCTTGCCCAGCCTCGCCCCGCGCTGGAGCAGGTCGTTCACCGTGAGGGTCAGCCGCCGGGAAAGCTCGGCGTCCACCATCACCGCGGGATCCAGGAGCTGGCGGCTCAGGGCCTGCTTCTCCCGTTCCACGAAGGCCATCTCCAGCTTCAGGAACACCTGGTCCGGCATCAGCTCGGCGTCGTCCTTCACGCTCCACCGCGCCTCGAGGTGCCTGAGCTGGGCCAGGGCCTCGGGGGGGATGTGGGACTCGTCCCCGGAGGCGTCCAGCAGGCACTGGAGGAGGGGGGCCCCGGTGAGGGACTCCCACCAGGCCGGGGGGGTCGAGGCGAGGCGGGCCAGGAACGCGGGGTCCTTGGCCAGCAGGAGCAGCGGCCTCAGCAGGTCGTCCACCTCCGCCACCGGGGGGGCGGCCACCACCTCCTCGGCATGGGGGGCCTGGGCCCGGGCCTTGATGGCCTTGTCCAGCTCCTCGAGGGGGATCTTCAGCTCGTGGGCCAGGCTGGCGAAAAGCTCCCGCTGCTCGGGGGTGTGGGGCAGGTAGGCCAGGAAGCCCGCCAGCTCCCGCAGGGCCTCCATGCGCTCCGCGGTCCGGCGCAGGTCCTTGCCCTCCAGGGCCCGGTTGATGATGAAGTTCGTCCAGTCCGGGGCCTTGCCCATGAGCTCGCGGAAGGCTTCGGCCCCCAGGGTCATGCACCAGGTGTCGGGGTCCTCCCCCTGGGGCAGGAGCAGGAGCCGCACGTCGAAGCCCATGGGCAGGGCCAGCTTGAGGCTCTTCTCCATGGCCCGCAGGCCCGCGGCGTCCCCGTCGAAGCAGAGGATGAGGCGCCTGGTGAACCGCCCCACCAGCTGCAGGTGACCCTCCGTGAGCGCGGTGCCCAGGGGGGCCACGGCCTGGTGGATGCCCTGCTGGTGGAGCTGGAGCACGTCGAAGTAGCCCTCCACCACCAGGGCGCCGTCCCGCAGCTGCCCCTTGGCCCGGTGGAACCCGTAGAGGACCGAGCCCTTCTGGAAGAGGGAGGTCTCACGGGTATTGAGATACTTGGGCTTGGAATCGCCGAAGGCCCGGCCCCCGAAGGCGATGACCTTGCCCCGGGCGTCGAAGATGGGAATCACCAGCCGGTCCCGCAGGAAGTCCAGGAAGCTGCCCCGCTCGCTGCGGGACACCAGCCCGGTCTGCTCCAGGAGCTCCAGGGAGAAGCCCTGGGCCTTCAGGTGGGTGACCAGGGCCTCCCAGGCGTCCGGGGCGTAGCCCAGGCCCGCCTCCTGCATGAAGGCGGGGGTCATGCCCCGGCCCTTGAGGTAGTCCATGGCCTTGGGGGACTCGGCCAGCTTGCGCTCGTAGAAGGCCTGGGCGGTCTCCAGGGCCAGGCGCAGGCGGGCCTCCAGATCCAGCTCGGCGGCCGGCCGCTCCCGCTGCCGGGGCAGGTCGATGCCCGCCGACCGGGCCAGCTGCTCCATGGCCTCCGGGAAGGGGAGGCCCTCCCGCTCCATTAGCCAAGTGAAGGCATCACCGTGCTTACCGCATCCGAAGCAGTGGTAGAACCCCCGGTCGGCCACCACCTGGAAGCTGGGGCTGCGCTCGCTGTGGAAGGGGCAGAGGCCCACCCAGGCGGAACCCTGGCGCCTCAATTTGACGGCCTGTCCCACCAGCGCCACCAAGTCCGTCGCGTCCTTGATGCGTTGCACAAGTTCCCTGTCCCGCATTCCCCGAGTCCCCTTCCTCCAGACTGCTTGAGAAGCCCGCCGGAGGCAAGGGCGGTGATGTCGAATTCAAAAAAGGCACGCTAGAGATTCATGGATCAAACTCCAATAAAGGGTCAAAAAAAGAAATTCCCGGGAAACGATCCGTATTACCATGGGTTCCGTAATCTTCAAGGAGCGCTATGCCTACCATCGAAATCAGTTCCCAGACCGGCAAGGACTTCTCGGGCGACGTGCTGATCGTTCCGGTGTTCTCAGGCCGCGAACGTCACAGGCTGCCTCTCGCCATCAGCAAGGTCGCAAGACAGGTCATGGACGAAAGCGATTTCAAGGCGGACTATCTTGAAGTTGTGCCGCTCCACCACCCCAATGGAGTGAAAGATTGCCGCTGGATGCTTCTCGTCGGCCTGGGCGAAGAAGAGGCCGTTACCCACAACAAAATCCGCAAGGCGGTGGGAACTGCCGCCCGCAACGCCCTCAAGAAGGGCTGGAAGCGGGTGGGCATCGTGAGCCCGTCCACCTCCTCCCTGGACCACGACGAGGTCCAGGTGGCCGTGCTGGAAGGCGCCCTCCTGGCCGACTACGACTTCGCGGCCTTCAAGGGCAAGCCCGAGCCCAAGCGGTTCGAGAGCCTGGACGTCTTCACCAACGGCGACGACACCCGCAAGGCCCGGCGCCGCCTCCCCCAGATCGAGGCCGGCGTGGGCGCCTGCCACCGCGTGCGGGACCTGGCCAACACCCCCGCCTCCGACCTGCACCCCGAGTCCTTCGCCGCCGAGGCCCAGAAGCTGGCCAAGGCCCACAAGCTGGGCATCGAGGTCCTGGGCCCCGACGAGCTGGCCAAGGGCAACTTCAACGCCGTGCTGGCGGTGGCCAAGGGCTCCGCCCGCCCCGCGCGCGTCGTCAAGCTCGAGTACAAGCCCAAGGAGAAGGCCAAGCGCCACATCATCCTGGTGGGCAAGGGCGTCACCTTCGATTCCGGCGGCCTCTCCCTCAAGGACGCCGGCGGCATGGAGACCATGAAGGACGATATGACCGGCGCGGCCATCGTGCTGGCCACCCTCGTGGCCTGCGCGCAGCTGGAGGCCCCCATCCAGGTCACCGGGCTCATGGGCCTGGTGGAGAACATGCCCTCGGGCACCAGCTACAAGCCCGGCGACGTCATCCGCGCCCGCAGCGGCAAGACCATCGAGGTCCTGAACACGGACGCCGAGGGCCGCCTGGTGCTGGCCGACCTCCTGGACTGGGCGTCCGGCATGGGCGCCGACCACATCGTGGACCTGGCGACCCTCACCGGCGCCTGCGTCGTGGCCCTGGGCGACGGCGTCTCGGGGGTCATGGGCACGGACCAGAAGCTGGTGGAACGCCTCCTGGACGCGGGCTCGCGCTCGGGCGAATACCTCTGGCAGCTGCCCCTGGTGGAGGAGTACAAGGAGGCCCTGCGCAGCAAGGTCGCCGACGTGAAGAACATCACCGGCACCAAGTGGGGCGGGTCCATCACCGCCGGCCTCTTCCTCTCCGAGTTCGTCTCCGCGGGATCCTGGGCCCACGTGGACCTCTCGGGCAACTGGTCCACGTCCGAGCGCGATTTCCGTCCCCACGGCGCCACCGGGGAAGGCCCGCGCTGGCTGCTAGACTGGATCCTCGGCTAATCAGCGATTTATCACTCATATAAAAAAACCGGGAAGGCTTGGCCCTCCCGGTTTTTTTATGCCTCGGCATTTGTGCTATTGACGTATTCCGGGATCAGAGGATCTTATTGGTGACACGTACCCCCATCCGCGTGCCCGGAGACATTCATGGAAACGATGGAAACCCTCACCAAAGCGGACCTCTCCAAGCATCTCATCGAGAATCTCGAGATGGCCAAGAAGGACGCCGACCTCATGGTCAATTCCTTCCTCGACAGCATCGTGGAATCCCTCCACCGCGGCGAAGGCGTTGAACTGCGCGGCTTCGGCTCCTTCCGCCTGCGCGACCGCAAGGCGCGCCAGGGCCGGAATCCCCGCAGCGGCCAGTCCATCCACGTTCCCCCCAAGCGGGTGGTCTACTTCAAGCTCGGCAAGGAGCTGCGCAGCCGGCTCATCGACGACTAGGTATCCACGATTCGGTGGCCGCCCGCACTTCGTCCCCGTAGCGGCTGCCCAGGATCTCGGAACAGTGGAGGTGCCAGGTCGGCACCTCCACGGACCGGTTCACCTTGAAGCGCGAGGCCACCCAGCGCTGCACCGGGGGCGGGGCCAGGCGGTCCTGGGAGGCGATGAAGCAGAGGCTGGGAGTCCGCAGGCGCATGTCGTCGACCTGCAGCTTCAGGTCGGTCGCGTCGCGGTCGTAGCCGCCCTTCGCCGCCGCCCAGGCGCTGCCCAGGCTCCCGATGGCCGGGGCCAGGAACGGATGCCAGAAGCGGTCCTCGGGGCCGCGCACGAGGCGTTCGGCGAAGTCCCTGCTGCTGGCGGGGGCGCCTTCCCAGATGATCCCGCCCAGGGGGCCCCGGTCCTCCCTCTCCAGCTGGGCCAGGGCCAGCAGGGCCACGCTGGCGCCCAGGCTGCGGCCCAGCAGAAGGATGTGCCTGCGGGGGTAGCCCTTCGCCTCCAGGGCGTGCACTACGCCGGCCACCTCGCGGGACTCCTTGGCGCCGAAGGTCACGGGCGGCGCGGGGCGGCCTTCGCGCATGGCGTCGTCGCGGCCCAGGTACGTGAAGATCGCCGCGTCCAGGTGCGGGAACTGCCGCAGGGCGGGGCTGGTGCCCCAGCGGTCGTCGCCGAAGCCGTGGAGCATGAGCACCACGCCGGGCGCGGGTTCGGCGCGGCGCAGGAACCAGACCCTGCGGGGCCCCGCGTCGAAGGTCTCCCACGCGCCGCCCGGGTCGCCGAAGCCGCCCTTGGCCAGGTCGCGGTAGGTGGCCTCCACCCGCTCCAGGGGCTGGACATGGTAGAAGGGCGGGTCCGTGAGCTCCCGGGCCACGGACCGGGCCCTGGAGACCACGAACACGCCCAGGACCGCCAGGGCCAGGAGAGCCGGCCCCAGGACGAGCCGGTACTTCGGCGCCATCAAGGTTCGAGCCGCGCCACCACTCCGGGAATGCCTTCGGCCGTGGGGGTGGGTTCGGGCTTCCCGTAGAGGACCGCCTTGAACTGCTGGGAGTAAAGCACATGGAAGACGCCCTGGCCGGGCGTGATCTCGATGTCGAGCTGGTCGGGCCCGAAGGCGTCCAGGGCGCTGAGGAGCACCACGTGGTGCTTGCCGGCGGGAAGCCCGGTGAGGGTCAGGCGCTTGCACTTCTTGCCGGACTGCTGGACGGGGATGCGTATGCCGTCGATGGTCAGGTCCACGGGGCCGTCGACCTTCTTGGTGAACTGGAGCATGACCGTCCCCGCGGGAACGGGCTTGCTCGGCTTGATGGCCTTGGGCTTGCCGCAAGCCAGGCTGGCCGCGAGGATCATGCAGCCTGCGAAGGCGGCTCTACTCAGGGATCCCATCATGGAAACCTCCAGCCTTGAGACTACCTATTTTGAACCCTCGCCGCCACAAGCTATGCTGGTTGTTTGACCCGAGGAGCGACCATGACCCGCGTGAAACTGACAACCAGCAAGGGCGACATCAATGTGGAACTGTTTCCGAAGGAAGCGCCGGGCACCGTGGCCAACTTCGTGAAGCTCTCCAAGGACGGCTTCTACGACGGCCTGGCCTTCCACCGCGTGATCCCCTCCTTCGTCATCCAGGGGGGCTGCCCCAACACCCGCGAAGGCGCCGGCGGCGCCCCGGGCACCGGCGGCCCGGGCTGGAGGATCAAGTGCGAGACCGCCGGCAACCCCCACAAGCACGAGCTGGGCGCCCTGTCCATGGCCCACGCCGGCAAGGACACCGGCGGCAGCCAGTTCTTCATCGTCAACGGCGACGCCTCCAACGTCCGCCACCTGGACGGGGTCCACACCGTCTTCGGCAAGTGCGTGAGCGCCGAGGACATCGCGGTCGTCCAGGCCATCAGGGCCAATGACCGCATCATCAAGGCCGAAGTCACCGAGGAGTAGGAATCGTGTCGGAACGCTGCTACATCACCACCCCCATCTACTACGTGAACGACCGGCCCCACATCGGCCACACGTACACCACCGTCCTGGCGGATGTGATGGCCCGGCACCGGCGGATGATGGGGGAGGAGGTGTACTTCCTCACCGGCACCGACGAGCACGGCCAGAAGATCGAGAAGGCCGCGGCCGCCCGGGGCATCACCCCCAAGGCCCTGGCCGACGAGGTCGTGCCCAACTTCGAGAACCTGTGGACCCGCATGGGCCTCACGCACGACCACTTCGTGCGCACCACCCACGCGCAGCACAAGGCCACCGTGCAGGCCAAGTTCCAGCAGCTCCTGGCCTCGGGCGACATCTTCAAGGACACCTACGTCGGCCTCTATTCGGTCAGCGACGAGGCCTACGTCACCGAGACCCAGGCCAAGGAGCTGCAGGCCCAGGGCCTCGCCCACCAGCTGGTGGAGCTCAAGGAGGAGAGCTACTTCTTCCGCCTCTCCGCCTACGAGAACTGGCTCATCCAGCTGTACGAGAAGCACCCCGAGTTCGTGCGGCCCGAGTTCCGCCTGAACGAGGTCAAGCAGTTCGTGGCCCCGGGCGGCGCCAGGGGCCACCTGGAGGACCTGAGCATCAGCCGCACCAGCATCACCTGGGGCATCCCGGTGCCCGGGGACGAGAAGCACGTCGTCTACGTGTGGTTCGACGCGCTGCTCAACTACCTCTCCGCGTGCCGGGAGGGCTTCTGGCCCCCCACCTTCCAGCTGGTGGGCAAGGACATCCTGCGCTTCCACGCCATCTACTGGCCCGCCTTCCTCATGGCGATGTTCCGCGAGGAGGGCGACGACCTCCAGGGGGAACTGCCCGCGCGCATCCGCGAGCTGCTCCCCCGCACCATCCTGGCCCACGGGTGGTGGCTCATGGGCGAGGACAAGATGTCCAAGTCCAAGGGCAACGTCGTCCGCCCCGACGAGCTCCTCACCTTCGGCGTGGACGCGGTGCGCTTCTTCTTCATGCGCGAGATGACCGTGGGCCTCGACCGCAGCTTCTCCTTCGAGGGCTTCATGGACCGTCTCAACGCCGACCTCGCCAACGGCCTGGGCAACCTGGCCTCGCGCACCCTGAGCATGCTCCAGCGGTACCGCGCCGGCGTCGTGCCCACCCCCTCCGTGCTGGACGCCCAGGACCGGGAGGCCCTGGAAGCCGGGCGCCTGGCCGCCGCCGCCTACCTGGAGCGGGCCGAGGCCAACGACTTCCACGGCGCCCTGGAAGGCCTCTGGACCTACCTGCGCCAGCTGGACGGCTACATCGTCAAGGCCGAGCCCTGGAAGCTGGCCAAGGACGACGCCAACAAGGACAAGCTGGACACCGTGCTCTGCACGCTGTACCGGGCCCTGCGGGCCACCGCGATCCTGGTGGCCCCCGTCATGCCCGGCCTGGCCCAGACGCTCTGGGCCTGCCTGGGCCAGTCCGGCCCGGTGGCCTCCCAGCGGTTCGCGGACTTCGCGTACGACGCGCCGGCCCCCGGTCCCGTCCTCGCCCCCGAGCCCCTTTTCCAACGCATCGACAAGGAGACAGTGATGAACGAGCTCGCGGGGTCCGACCCCGCTCCCGCCGCCCCCGTGGTGGAGGCGCCCCTGGAGGTGCCCCCCCTGAAGGACGTGGTGGAGTACGACACCTTCGCCCTGACCGACCTGCGGGTGGGCCTGGTGCTCACCGCCGAAGCCGTCCCCAAGAGCAAGAAGCTCATCAAGATGACCGTCGACCTGGGTTTCGAGAAGCGCACCATCCTGGGCGGCATCGCCGCCGCCTACACCCCCGAGGAACTGGTGGGCCGCAAGGTCGTGGTGGTGGCCAACCTGGCGCCCCGGGCCCTCATGGGCATCGAGAGCCACGGCATGCTCCTGGCCGCCAGCGACAACAACTCCAAGCCCTACCTCGTCGCGCCCCCCGACGACGCCCGCCCGGGTTTCGTCGTCCGATAGCAATGAAGACACCCGTTTTCCGATTCCAGGAGGAGGTCCTGACGGACGCTCCCCTCGACCTTGTGCGCGAACGGCTCCAGGCGGGTCTTCCCTGCCTGCGGGCCTGTCCCGGGCTCCACCCTCCCGAACTCGCCGGCGAAGGCGTCGTCCTCCGCTGGCAGCACCACGCCCTCGGCACCGTGGAGGAAGGAACCCTGCGCGCCGAACCCCATGAGCAGGGCGCGCATCTGAGCCTGGACGGGAGGCTCCGGGGCTGGGGAGCCTTCCTTCTCCTGGGCTGGATGCGCTGGCGCACGGACCGTCTCCTGGACCGCATCGTGAAGGAGTTGACTTGAAATTCTTCAGCTGGAACGTCAACGGCTTCCGCGCCGTGCTCAAGAGCGGCTTCATGGACTGGCTGGAGAAGGCCGATCCCGACGTGCTCTCCCTCCAGGAGATCCGCGCCGACTGGGACCAGGTGGACCTGGGCGTGCGCCGGGACCTGGAATGCGCCTTCGACGTGGCCTGGTTCCCCTCCACCAGCAAGAAGGGCTACGCCGGCAGCGCCACCCTCACGAAGAAGGAACTCGGCTTCAAGCACACCCACGGCATGGGGCTCGAGCTCTTCGACCAGGAAGGCCGGATGGTCATCAGCACCCGCGGCGACCTGACCTTCATGGCGGGCTACTTTCCCAACGCCTCCGCGGGGCTGGTGCGCCTGCCCTTCAAGCGCCAGTTCGCGCGCGACCTGGCCGCCGACATCAGGGCCCGCCACGCCCGTGGCGAGAAGATCGTCCTCACCGGCGACATGAACGTCGCCCCCGAGGACATCGACCTGGCCCGCCCCAAGGACAACCGCATGAACCCCGGCTTCACGGACGAGGAGCGGGAGGACTTCCGGCTCTACCTGAAGGAGGGCATGGTGGACATCCTGCGGGAGCGCAATCCCGGCGTCCCCGGCCTCTACACCTGGTGGACCGCGAGGGGCGGCGCGAGGGAGAAGAACGTCGGGTGGCGCATCGACAACTTCCTGGTGAGCAGGGACCTCGCTCCCCGCGTGAAGGACGCGAAGATCCACGCGGACGTGATGGGATCGGACCACTGCCCGATCAGCATCGATCTGGACTAGCTGTCAAGCGCGTTGCGGACCATGCAGAGCAGCTTGGCGCGGTCGAAGGGCTTGGAGATCAGGATGCTCTCCGTCCACACCTCGTCGGGCGCGGCCAGGGCGTCGGGGTAGCCCGACATGAAGACCACCTTCGTCCCCGGACGCAGGCTCCGCACGGCGTGGGCCAGCTCCCGGCCGCCCATGCCGGGCATCACCACGTCGGTCAGGAGGAGGTGGACGGGTTCCCGGAAGGAATGGAGGACCTCCAGGGCCAGGGCGGCGTCCGGAGCCTCCAGCACCCGGTAGCCCGCGGCCCGCAGATGGTGCGCGGTGAGCTGGCGGACCCCTTCGTCGTCCTCCACCAGGAGGACCGTCTCGGTGCCCGTCCCGGGCTCCGGTTCCGGAATGATGCCGGCCTTGGCCTCCAGGTCCGTGGCGAAGGGCAGGCTGACCGTGAAGGTGGTGCCCAGGCCCGGGGTGGAGTGCACCTCCAGGGTCCCGCCGCTCTGCTCGACGATGCCCAGGGCGGTGCTGAGGCCCAGGCCCGTGCCCTTGCCGACGCCCTTGGTGGTGAAGAACGGCTCGAAGATCCGGCCCACCACCTCGGGGGGCATGCCTTCGCCGGTGTCGGTCACCGAGAACGTGGCGAAGCCGTCCTTCCGGCGGGTCTCCAGGGTCAGGGTGCCGCCCCTGGGCATCGCGTCCCGGGCGTTGACCACCAGGTTCATGATCACCTGCTCCAACTGGCCATGGTCCGCCTCCACCGGACCCAGGCCAGGCTCCAGGTCGAACGCCAGCCGGATGTCCTCCTTCACTACCCGCTGGAAGAACTTCTCCATTTCGCGGAAGAGGGCGTTGAGGTCGAGGATCTCCGGGGCGAGCACCTGCTTGCGGCTGAAGGCCAGCAACTGCCGGGTGAGGGCCGCTCCCTTCTGGCCGGCCCTCTGGATCGTCTCCAGGTGCCCCCGCAGGGGATGGTCCGCGTTCAGGCGCTCCAGGGACATTTCCGAATAACCGTTGATGACCTGGAGCAGGTTGTTGAAGTCGTGGGCGACGCCCCCGGCCAGGGTGCCGATGGCTTCCATCTTCTGGGCGTGGCGCAGCTTCTCCTCGCTCTCCCGCAGGGCCTCAAGGGCCCGGTCGCGGTCCAGGATCCGCGCGGTGAGCGCCTCGTTGGCCCGCACGAGATCCGCGGTGCGCTCCTGCACCCGCTGTTCGAGCTCATCGTTGAGGCGCTTGAGGTCCTCGGTGCTTTCCCGCAGGGCCTCCTGGGCCCTGCGCTCGGATTCCCGCAGGCGCAGGGTGAGGATTCCGTGGGCGAGGTCATCCGCCAGTTCGCCCAGGACCCGCACCTGGGCCTCGGTGAACGCCTCCGCCTCCGCGGAATAGACCGTGAGCGCGCCGAAGACCTCCTGGCCGTTCATCAGGGGCAGGCCCAGGGACGACGCATAGCCGCGGGCGCGGGCCTCCTGCCGCCAGGGCGCGAAGTTCGGATCGGTGTCCATGTTCCGGCAGAGGCTGGGCTGGCCTGAGCGGATGGCCGTCCCGGTGGGCCCCCGGCCCCTTTCCTTGTCCGCCCAGGTGAGCCCGAGGGTCGACAGGTAGCCGTCCTCGAACCCGGCCCAGGCCATGGGGCGGATGGACAGCTCCGAATCGTGGATCTTGTAGCCGATCCACGCCAGGAAGCAGCCGCAGTCCTCCACCACGATGCGGCAGACCTCGTCCAGGTAGCCCGCCTCGTCCTGGGCCCGGGCCATGGCCTGGCTGCTCCGGCTCAGGGCCTGGACCACGCGGTTCAACTGCTGGAGGCCCCGCTCCCGGATCCTGCGGTCCGAGACGTCCCGGGCCAGGTGGACCGTGCCCCGCAGCCGCCCCTGGCCATCGAAGATGGGCGACGTGCGCACCTGGTAGTCCCCGCCCAGGCCCTCCACCCGAACCTCGGCATCGTGGGCAAGGCCGTCCCTCTGGGTCTCATGGAGCGGACAGTTTTCCGGCGGTTGGCCAGCCTGGTGGAAGACCTCGTAGCAGGGCCTGCCCAGGACCTCCTTCCCGGCGGGACCCAGCCGGCTCAGGAGGGCCTTGTTCACCTGGAGGAGGTTCCGGTTCTCGTCAAGCACGGCCAGCAGGTCGGGCACCGCATCGAAGGTGCTCCGCCAGACGAAATCCATTCCCGAGAGCACATCCCCCGGCCCGGGGTCGGCCTTCGGCTCCCCCTCGAGGGGCAAACCCTTGGCTGGATGCCGATCCATGACCATGAAAATACCGTCTCAGGGCGATTGCCTTCATCAAGGCTCGATCACCGGAAAGGACGTGTCCAGCCTTTTTAATGAAAAACTTACACCATTCAACGGAACAGATCGGTCCTGCGGATCCCCTTGGGAACCTTTTCTCCTGGCGGGCGCTTCTCCCCAGGCCGGAAGGGGATCAGGAAACTGAAACGCTTGAGCCGTGGGCTTACGATTTCCTCATCGAAGTAGACCACGAGCTGGGGGGACAGCACACAGGAAGACTGTGAGGACAGGATCATCCACGCCTCCGGGTCGGACGGATTGTCAGGATTCACGCTCATGAAGAGTGTCCTGACCCCCCGGCCGGTTCCCGAAAAATTTGTAGTATCAAATAATGCCTGTTTTTCCCTGGTCCGAGCGATGCGGGAATGGATAATTCCTTTGTCGCCCTTCCGCGCATCAGACTCCCCATGGCCGCCACCTCCCGTCAGCTTGCCCGCCAGGGCCTCAACAGGGCCCTCGATGCGGCCATGGCAGGTTTCCAGACCCGGATCCAGATCCTCGCCCCGGAAACCCAGGCCCTGGCCATGCAGTGCGCAGAAGGCATCCAAGCCTGCCTCCGCGACTTGGCCGAAACCCACGGGACCGCCCAGTCCGTCCAGGAAGCGCTGACCCGCCTGATCCACAGCCATGCGGACCCCGACCTGGTGGGCGCCCTGCGGGAATTCGCCGAGGTCCTCATCCTTCACCTGTCGGAGGCCAGGGACCGCCTTCGGCCGACGCCCATGGGACGCCGGGATTCCTAGCCAACGATGAAAGCTGGAAGCCTCAGGAAGCCTGGTCCACCTTCCACCGAACCAGGGGCCGATCGCTAAGGTCCCAGACCTGGAGTCCCCAAGGCAGCCTGCGCACGCCCAGGCGCCGCCGAATTTCCGTCCGGGCCGCATCTTCGCTTGCCGCGGCGATGGGACCGTATTCCATGAAGTAACCAGGAAGCTTGTAACCGAAGGACTTGGACATTGGAAACCCCCGAAATGGTCGAGTGCTTGAACCTTCCACAGGACCAATTTCGCTTTTTGTCCGTACTTCGTCAAGGGGTAAAAGCGAAAATAACAAAAAAGTAGAACGGAATTTCGGGAGAAAGTGGAGAAATGCGGGAAATGCTCGGGTTTGGCCAAGGGAGGGGGTGGCATCAAATCTGGCACGGGATCCGGTGACTGGCACCGGGGTGGTGGGCGGGGAGAAATTTGGGAGACGAAAAACGAGGGCGGGGAGGAACCCTGTTGGATTGGAAGGGGCGGGCAGGGGTGGGGGAAGGGGGGATGAGGTGCTTGGAATCCCATGCCCCTTGTTATCCTCATGGTCAATCCCAGGCGTATCGGTACGAAATCATTCCCTCCTCTGTTCTGCAGGAAACGCATGGAGCCCTTGAGCAACACCTTTCGTTCCATCCTGCTGGGCACCGCTGTTTCGGTGCTTTGTGGGCAATCGGGACCAGACGGTTTTCGAACGAACCGGCTCCAACCCATTCCTGTCCTGATGCCCCCGCCGGCGAGGGAGCCTTCCGAACTGCTTGCCCACCTCCGATACATCGCCCTTCGCAAGTCCTTGGACCACATTCAGGCGGTGACGCCGGCGGAGCTCACGGGCTTCTACGGAAATGCCTGGTGGTTCCACAACCATGCAGGTCAAATCGATCTGGTGCTCACGCAGGATGAGATCAAGGCCTTCGGCGTTGAGGATGTGGAGCGTCGCGGCTATCTGGCCTCAGGTGTCAGCAAAGCGCGACTGGATGCTGCGCTGAAGGGGGATCCTCTCCTGTTTCCGGAGGAATTGAAAGGACCCGACCCTACGAAGCTGGACAACCTTCCGGGGAACAAGGATCCGGGCCAACGTGAGGACTACCTGGCTGCCTCGGGCCCTCTGCTCCGGGGCCTGTTTGATTCCGGGTTCTATCGGCTACTCAAAGGCATTCCCAGGGACCTCTGGGACGAGGTGGAGGTCATTGAAATCAGGAAGATGTCGGGAAACGACTTGGATCGGCTGGTCATCCTCGGCTTCCGCGGGAATCCCATCTTGGAAATGACGGCCCGGAGGAAGGCTGATCTTACCTATGTGCTCATCTACTTCCATTACCTGGTCTACCCAAAGCGTTTGTATTCCCTGTCCTCGACGCCAACTCCGTGACAGTAGGAGCCTGTTGATGGGGGAGGTTCACTGACGCTGGGTGGAACCTGGTTGGATTGAACGGGGTGGGGGAACAGAGGGGAAGGGGAGCCTGGATTCCGCCGAGGGAGTGCGCGCTGTCCATGGTCACAATCAGAGGGTTCAGGCCTGCCTAGTAACCCCGGGGTCGAAGATAATTGGCTGGGAGTTCGTGGGGCGATAAGCTGGCGTCATCAAATCTCAACCACCCTCCGCTTCAAAGGGCTTTTGTCATGAATCTAGACAGCCTCCTGGGGCAACCCCATGCCACCTTCCATGATGCTGTTATCGAACGGATTGAGGTGGATTACCTGAGGAAGGTGGCGGTGATCCATCTCCAGATTGATGAGTGGAATCCAGATGCATCCTCATTGGAGGATCGCGAGAGGAAGATCCCGGGCACCCTGACTGTCTCGGGGCTTCTGTACTTTGTGATGGAACCGCCGGACGAGAACTATCCCTTCCAGGCCAACGATGGACTTTGGATCTCAGAAGATGAGATCACTCCCCGTACTCCGGGGGTCAGCGCCAGATTGCCCTGGAACCTGCCAGAGGAAGCCTTCGTGCATCGGCTATTCGTGAACGAATGGAACAGCTTCATTTACCTGGCGGGTACCCATGCCGAATCCGTCTGGAAGTGAACTCCGGATTGGAAGTGAGAGGATGATGAACCTGGATCCTCCCAAGCCTCCAAGCATCCTTCGGCGACTGGTAATTGGGTTTGCTTCTCTGATGATCCTGCTGGGGCTTCTATTTTGCTACGCCTACCTGCACGAGGAGACCTTCAACAAACCTGCGCCAGGGTCTGATTTTGGTCCCAAGCGATACTGAATTCCATCATGGTGAAGCATCAAACCGCCCTTTCGGAAAATACTTGCACAATGACCCAGCCCAAGCCCGCCCTCATGCTTTTCACCGCATTGGTATCCTTACCGATGCTTCTGAACTGCCACGAGGACACTGCCAAGCTTGAAACGGTCAAGAATTCGAAGGAGATCCTGGCGATGAGCCCATCCCCGGTAATACCGAAGGAAATGGCCGAGAAGATCATGTGGTTCAATTTCCTTCACAACATCAGTGGCTGCGGGTTTCCGAGCGAGCCCGTTGAGGAGGGAGAATACTGGACCTCAATCCCCCGGATTGGTGACGCCGGCCAGGCCGACAAGGACCCCATCCGCCTTCATATGCGGTCCGGAGCTATCTCATGGGGCCACGGACCGGCATTCAAATCACTGAAGGCGATGGTAAAGGCTGCCAGAACATGAATGTGCGCGGATTGATGATGTTCCTGCTGGGCGCATTTTTCTGTTGTCCGGGGAAAGGGCAGGGGTTACCAAGCCAGCTGAGCTTTGGTGGGGTCCAGTTGGGCCAATACTTGAAGGCTGTTGGGAAGAAATTCGGCGAGCCCTACGAAACCAGGACAGCGGAGGATGGTGCACTGATTAAGGCGTTCAGGGCATCGGTAGGACGGGAGACTCTGCCCCCGAGGAGGCCATGGACCAGGTCGTCTACGTAGACTCCCACGCCGGACGATACTCCTTCTGGGCTGCCTCGGTAGATTGGAACACTGGGACCTTCACCGGGTATTCGAAGAATAGCCTGGCTGGCCCCGTCGGCAGGTGGGGGCAGTGCACCCTGGAGGCCCTGTGTAGGATCCGGATCCCCGTGCTAGTGGAGGGCTAGGTCCTCCATGTGCGCCTTGGGAGGGATGCGGACTTCCTCCCCCAGCTCCATCGGGATGCCGTTGGGGGTCTTGAAGGTTGATGGGGATTCTTGAGATTCCGAAGCGGATCTGGGAGGAGTAAACTTCATAGCGATACTCCACCATCAACTCTCTCCTCCTCTTCTCCGCGGACCACCACGGCGCGTTGAGTCAGATCTTCTGAGCTGGTCTTTAGCCATTCGACAGAGGGAACCATGAACAACGACGAACAACACCTAAAGCTTTTGAAGATTTTCCATTACGTTTTGGCTGGCCTTTCCTGCTTCTTCTCATCGTTCTTTTTAATACATGCATACATCGGCTGGTCTCAACTGCATGGGCGTGGGCTCTTCCATGAGGCAGCGAAGAATCCGCCCCCACCTGAATTCGGATGGATGTTCTTCATCGCCGGCATCGTTGCCGTGGCATGCGGATGGCTGTTCGGGGCTGCAATTGCCTATGCCGGCCATTCGATCGGAAAACGAAAGCACCACCTCTTCATCCTGATCATGGCCGGATTGATGTGCGCCATGTGCAATCCCGTTGGAACAGTCTTGGGTGTCTTCACCTTCGTTGTCTTGCTCCGGCCATCCGTAAAGGAACTCTTCGAACCAACCACTCCCAAGACCGAGTGACAGCGTCACTTAGTGCCCCAATCACACTGAGGAATTCCGTTCCAGCAACCTGCACTAGATCCCTTGGTGATATTGTCTTTTCAATCTTCCATCTCCCCCGCTCCCGCCGCTAGGTTGGGGCCGACTCAACTTCGGCGTTAGGCTGGACACAAAAGCTCATCAATTCTAGATCAGGCAAAAGCAATGGGCCCTCAAAGGCAAGGTACTAAGACCAAATTCGGCGTAATGATAGCGATCATCGGTTGGGCATGGACTGGTTTCGGGGGATTGATCCTTTTGATCAGCGTTTTTTCCTGTCTGATCGGGATCCTGCAGCGCCAATTTCATATGCCAAACATGAACCCTCCCTCCATCAAGCATCTCTTATTCGAGTCCATGATTTTATTTTGTACTGGTGCGCCAATAATCGTTGCTTCACAGTTCATGATCAAACGAAATGTATGGGGATTGATCACATTAAGATTATTTATTGCCCTATTTATTCTGTACAACTTATACGGGTTGATCTTTGGTCATCAATTTCCGACCTACCAATCTCTTCATAGCCCAAATGAGCCACCTCTTATTGCTCACATCTCCGTTTTCTTTTCATGGCTAGTAATAAGCATTTGGGGGGTCTTTTTTGCCGCTTCTCTCACGATTTTAAGTCTACCTCGGATTAAGGGAGAATTTACCCAGAAGCCATTTGATGCCTAACCTTGCGCTCGACCCCGGACCCCAACCTCAAGCGAACCTGCCCATGCTGAAGTCAAACCCTATCCATCCTCCCTCGTTCACGCCGCCAGGTTGGTGCCACCAAACGTTTGCGTTAGGCGCTCACCATCTACATCGAGTAGAATTTTCATCGGCAGAACCTATAGGAGAAAACCATGGGAATCAAGCCAGGTCCAAAAAGAATCGCCAAATCAACAGGCAAGCCAGACAAGCGTCAGCATGACAACAAGGAAACTCCAAATAATACGCCAACGCTCAAGCCTCACAAGCACAAGAAGGGCGATTAGCTCGTGTGTTAGGCGTTCTTTCGCTCCCGATATTCCGTATGGCGGCACTCGCGCTCTCCCACCATCGCGCCGCCAGGTTGGGGCTGACTCAATTTCGGCGTTAGGAACCCTATGAGCCGCGACGTATTCGTCCAGGACCTCCCGAAGGACATCCGTACAGTGGGTGAAATCTATGAGGATTTCTACCCTGGTCCAATTGGGCGTCGAGCCTCGGTAATTGACGCGATTCTCCAGGCCTTCCCTGAAGCAGATGTTTCAGATCCAACCTGGGTTCGCCTAGTTAAACCCAACGTTTATTACATCGAGGTGAGTCTTGGAGAAACAGAAGACCTTGATTCCTTTGCTTTTCATGTCAGCGGCGGTATCGAGGCCGATCAACTAATCTCCCGCATCCTGAAAAAACTCTGCCTTCGCGCGATCGATCCTTCTACCGATTCTGGGTTGTTTCAATTCGTCTGAAAGTAATGGCCCTCGCTATCCACTGAACCACCGCACTGTCCCAACGAGGTAATATTCAAGCGCCGGTCCTAACCCAGCGTTGATATGTTTTGGCCTGTCAAGGGGAGCGACAGCCAATTATTTCTCTGTAGCCGGGCAGTGGGTGAGGAGCAGGACGAGCGGTGTTTCCGACGGTTGCTCAGTTGAACGAAGCTGCGTTCCGCAGCGGGGGAGGAGCGCGCCGGTCCCTGGTCCGCTCGGAATTGGCTAGCGGGAATCGCTGAAATCAGGCTCCTTGAATGTGGCGGTGTTGCTGCACCGGCCCCACATTCAAGGAGGTACTACATGAGCCACAGCTCTGCTTTGGCGCGACTCGAGTCCGATCTTGAACGAAGCCGCTTCGCGGCAGGGTGAAAAACGCCCGTCCAGTCCGGTCGCTCACCGGGGGACTTGCGGAAGTATATAAAAGCAGGCTCCTTGGTTATGGCGGTGTGTCAGCACCGTCCCCATAACCAAGGAGGAACTGCATGCGTGCAGATAGTGTTGTCAACCGACTTAAGTATTGAGCAGCCAGGCGTCATAAGTTCTGAGCACCCCCCCTTTGAGTGTTAATGCCCGGCAAGTGCCGGAATGGAAGCGGCCAGCGCAGCGCCCGCCGTCCCAAATTCAATGAACCAATTAAGCTACTGATGCTCGTCCTGCGCAGGGGCGGGTGTGGGAAACGCCAGAGCGTTTTCCAGGCGCAGCCCGGTGGGGTGGATAGGTTGTTGACCCGGAGGGCGCCCCGCAGGGGCGTTGCCTGTTGACCCGGAGGGCGGGCCAGAGGCCCGTTTCGCGCAGCGAAATCCATCAGGCAATCCATCAGCCTTTCCATGCCGCCGCACCCGCCCCGGGGGGTGGGTCGCGGCCTTGGGGCCATCGATGCAGGCGCACCTGGTTTCCTTTCTGGGTCGGCGGCGGGATTCAGGAACCCAGCCCCTCCCCCTTGCGGAGCAAGCCGGACAGGCGCTTTTCACGCAGCCGATAGCTCTCGCCCTTGATGGAAATGACGTGGCTGTGGTGGAGCAACCGGTCCAGGATGGCCGTTGCCAGGACGTTGTCACCGAACACCTGACCCCAGTTCCCCACCGGCTGGTTGCTGGTGAGGATGATGCTGCCCTTCTCGTAGCGGCGGTTCACCAACTGGAACAGCAGATTCGCCGCCTGACGCTCAAAGGGCAGGAACCCGACCTCATCGATGACGAGTACGGCAGGCTTCGCCAGGTGGGCCAGGCGCTCCTCCAAGCGGCCTTCCATCTCGGCCCGCGTCAGCTGCGCGACGAGGCCCATGGCGGGCACGAACAGGCAGGTGGCGCCCTGCTCGATCACCTTCCGCCCCAGACCAATGGCCAGATGTGTTTTGCCGACGCCTGGGGGGCCGAGCAGGAGTACGTTCTCGCCGTTGGCGATGAACCGGCCGGTCTCCAGCTCCCGCAGGAGCTTCCGGTCGATGGAAGGCTGCTGGGTGAAGTCGAAGTCATCCAGGGTGCGCTTCAGCGGGAAGTGGGCAATCATCGTCGCCATGCGGTTCCGCTTTTCATCCTTGGAGGCCACCTCATCAGTCAGGACGGTGTCCAGGAAATCCATCAAAGTGCCGTCGGCTTTGGCAGCGCGCTCGAGAATCGAGGCCAGTCTTTCCCGGGTCGACGTGAGCTTGAGCCGGGTCAGGTGCCGGTTCACCCGTTCCATCTGGGGGTCCATCATGGTCATTCCCCCACCGCCAGGGTGTAGTCCTGGAGTGACCGCTCCAGCTCGTTCGGCCCCGGCATGTTGTGGGTTTTGCGCACCAGGCCCTCGAGGTGACTGGGCACTTGGATGGTCCCGAACCGGCCCGGCAGAATGTCATGCTCCGCGACCAGCTTGCCCCGCCAGAGAACAGTCATTTCGCCGCAGACCACTTCCAGGTTCACGGACTGCCCGACCAGCTCGTAGGGGATGCTGTAGCGGTTCGTGTCCAGCTCCACCCGGCAATCGCTGGTGACCTTTCGGATCAGGCGCCGGACCTTCAGGTAGCTGGCATGGTTCCCCAGCGGGAGTAGCTCCGCGGCCTCTCGCTCGAAACGGTCGATGGGTCGCTCCTGCGTAGTGCCGTGGATCCGCACATCGGCAATCTCGGCCATCCACCAGTCCAGGTGGGCGTGTACGGCATCCCAGCTCGTGTAGGCGAGGCGCCCCAGGGCATTGCCTTTGACATATTTGACGCCGCTCTCCACCTTGCCTTTGGTTCGAGGCCGGTAGGGCCGGCAGGCCCGGGGCCGCATGCCCCAGTGGGCGCAGAACGCCTTGAACTCGGGGTGGTAGTGCGGCTCGTCGTCCTTCCAGTGGATGACCAGGGCCTTGGCATTGTCGACGAGACACTCCTTCGTGGCCCCGCCGAAGTGCTGCATGGCAGCCTCCAAGCCCTCCAGCCAGTGCTGCTGGCGCATCGCCGGGTAAATCCGGGCGAAGGTCCGGCGGGAATAACCGAGGGTCGCCACGAACACGAACGCCTTCACCCGCGCCTCACCCACCACGATCCACTTCTCCCCGAAGTCGATCTGGAGCTGCTCGCCGGGATCCGTCTCGAATCGGAGGGTGGCGGCTTCGGCCGCGCGATGCTCCTGCCGCCAGGTCTCGACGGCCCTCTCCACCGTGCGCAGCCCGACCTCCACGCCTTTTGCGGCCAGTTGCTGCCGCAGGACATCGGCGTTGCGGACCCCGCAGGTGAATTCGCTGCGGAGGTAGTTCTCCTCCTGGGCCAGCTTCCGGGGCCGCCCCATCACAGGCCGGTTTGTAGGAAGGCCGCGGTCGAGCCAGCCCCGGATCGTGTTTCGGGACCAGCCCCACTCCTTGGAAATCGCTTTCACGCTCCAGCCTCGTTTATGCAAGCTGAAGAGGAGCGCTACTTGCGATTCATCCAACATCCGAACTCCTGGGCAGACCTCTCCCAGGTTGTTATAGATTTGCTCCATGACCTCTCCTTGGCGTTCAGGGGGGTCAGAACTTATGACGCCAAGTGCTCAGTTTCCGATGTCGCCCGACAAGTGTATCTCTGTCCAGATTTTCCGGCGATCTCCGAATGGCGGGCCGGGCGGAAAGAACCATCGAGTTGTATGTCGCTTCGGCCCGGCGTTTCGAGGAGTTCCTCGGCCAGGACCTGCCGGATGCGAGCCAGGAGGCGGTTCGGCGCTGGGTTGACCATCTCCGCGGCCAGGCGGTCGGGGCGTCCCGGCTTGGGCAGCATTACTCGGCCCTGAAATTTCTCTATTCAAGGACACTGGGCCAGCCGGAGAAGGTGGCCTGGATCACCATCCCCAAGGCCAAGGCGCACCTGCCCTCGATCCTCGGCCGGCCTGAGATCCAGCGGCTCCTGGACGGGTTCACGACCGCCAAGTACCGCATGTTCTTCACCCTGATCTATGCCACCGGCTTGCGTATCAATGAGGCCAGCCTGCTGGAAACCCGTGATATTGATGCCATGCAGAAGGTCATCCATGTCCGCCATGGCAAGGGTGGCAAGGAGCGGATGGTGCCCATGGACGGCAAGCTCTACGGGTTGCTGCGGACCTACTACAAGCACGAGCAGCCGCCGAAGCCCTGGTTGTTCGCCTCCAAGTTGGGCAACCCCATCTGCCCTGAGACGGCGCGCCGGGCCCTGTTGTGCGCGGCAGCCGCCTCCGGCATCGGCAAGATCGTGGGTCCGCACATGCTCCGCCACGCCTTCGCCACCCATCTGCTGGAGAACGGGGAGGACCTGCGCCGGATCCAGGTTGTCCTGGGCCACGGCAGCATCCGGTCCACTCAGATCTACACCCAGGTCGCACCAAGCCAGGTTGCTGCCATCCGCAGCCCGTTGGAAGACCTGCCGGATTGAGGCGTGGGGCCCCGGCCCCGGTTCGACATCGGCGAGATCGTCCGCAGGCACCGCCCCGCCCTGGAGGCCAGGCATCGCCTTGCCCCGGGACAGAAGAAGGTGCTGACCGCGATCAGTCGTTGCCGCACCGCCGCCCTCGGCGGCCACAAGCTGGTCTGCGAGCACGGCGACTATGAGCGGATCGCCTACAACTCCTGCCGGGACCGGCACTGCCCGAAGTGCCAGGCCCTGGCCCAGGAGAAGTGGATCGCCGCGCGCAGTCGACGGATCCTGGCCATTGGCCACTTCCACGTGGTGTTCACCCTGCCGGCTGAACTGCGGGCTCTGGCCCGGCTCCACCCGGCCGAGGTCTACCAAGCCATGCTGCGCGCCGTGGCCGATACGCTTCTGGAGCTGGGCAGGACCCGCAAGGGCCTGACCTTTGGCCTGACTCTGATCCTGCATACCTGGACCCGGGAACTGGCCTTCCACCCCCATGTCCACGCGCTGGTCAGCACCGGCGGCCTGAGCCTGGATGGCGGCCGTTTCATCCGGCTCAAGCACCGCTACCTGTTTCCCCTGAAGATGCTGGGCGACGTGTTCCGCGGCAAGGTCCTGGCCGCCCTGGGGGCCGCCCGGGATGGGGGCAAGTTCCCGGAACGTACCGTGGCCGCCTACGCCCAGTTGATCGCACAGGTGAAAGAGAAGCGCTGGATCGCCTACGTCAAGAAGCCGTTCCGCAAGTCCGGCCACGTGCTCCATTACCTCGGGCGCTATACCCACCGGGTGGGCATCGCCAATTCCCGGTTGGTGGATGTCACGGACGACCAGGTGACCTTTCGCACCAAGCACGGCCTCACCGCGACCCTGGAGCCGCCGGAATTCCTCCACCGCCTGGTCCAGCACGTCCTCCCCCCGGGCTTCCGAAAAATCCGCCACGCCGGCCTCTACGCCGCCGCCCAGCCCGGAGGTCTGTTGGACCAGGCCCGGCAGGCCCTGGGCGAGACCAAGGTCAAGGCAACTCCATCCCCGGTGACATGGCTGGAGCAAGAGATGCGCGCCTGCCCTGTCTGCGGCGGCATGCTCCACCGGGTCCGCCTGGATCCCACCGCCCCCCGGGCACCTCCCGAAGTTGACGCCCCATGCTGACCGTCCCCACAACGACCAGGCTTTCTCGCGCCGCAACCTGCCACCACGGTGGGCTGGAGAGGGTCTGCTCATGGACAGGAGCGGAACCATCGCGGCCAGAACAGAGCGTGAAATCGAAGGTCAGGGAGACGATGGCCAAGGCGTTTCCACCATCCTCAGGCGGCCTGCCAAGCTCGATTTGCCCATAGCAGCCCAGTCGCGCCGGCCCCTGCCGCTCCGGGCTTGTTCAAGACCGTAAATCGGGTTGCGCGTCATCGCACCGACCCAGCCGAAGGCCTGGGTTCCGCGAACCCGATTTACTGACTATTAAGATGGCCGGGCGTGCCTTGGGAACCCGCCAGCAGTATCTGGCCTCACTTCGCCGGTTCGAGGAGCGGATCGGGAAATCGGCCGACCAGGCAACTCAGGAGGAAGTCCGGAGTTGGGTCGAGTGGCTCCAGACTCAGCCCATCGGTCCCGAGCGCCTGCGCTGCCACTACTCGGCGCTCAGCTTTCTGTTCAAAAAGACGATAGGCCGGCCCGAGGTGGTGGCCTTCATCTCCATGCCTCGAAAGGACGCCCCACTCCCAGTGATCCTCACCCCGCTGGAGGTCAAGCGTGTCCTGGAGTGCTTCACCGTGGCCAAATACAGCATCTTTTCAGCCTGATCTACGCCACGGGCCTGCGGATCAACGAGGCCCGGCACCTTGAGACCCAGGACATCGCGATGCCCTGCGGGGCGTCATCCATGTCCGGCACGCCAAAGGCGGGGGGCAGCGCATGGTCATGCTTAGCGCCAAGCTCCTTGGACTTCTCCGGGACTACTGGAAATACGACCGGCCCACGCCGCCCCTGCTGTTCTCCACCCGGAAAGGGAACCCCCTCTGCCCGGAGACGGCTCGCCGGGCCCTGCTGTGCGCCTCGGCCGTAGCGGGCATCGGCAAGGTCGTAACCCCGCACATGCTGAGGCACTCGTTCGCGACCTCGCTGCTGGAGAACCGCACGGACCTGCGCGCCATCCAGACCCTCCTGGGCCATAGGAGCATCCAGTCCACGACCATCTCCACCCAGGTTTCCACCAGCCAGATCGCCGCCGTGCAAAGCCCTCTGGACCGTCTGGATCCATAGCGGCTCCGTGGCCCATCCGCGGCCCCGGCATGACATCGCGGAGATCGTGAGACGGCATCTGCCAGACCTGGAAGGGGAAACCACCCCCCTCCAGCGGAAGGTTCTCACGGCCATCAGCCGTTGTCGGACACCCGCCCTGGGCGGGCATCTCGACGTGTGCCTGGAATGCGGCCGGGAGCATCCCAGCTACAACTCCTGCGGCAACCGCCACTGCCCGAAATGCCAGGCGCTGGCCCAGGAACGCTGGATCGAGGCCCGGGCCAAGCGGCTCCTGCCCGTGGAGCACTTCCATGTGGTGTTCACCCAGCCCGCGGACCTGCGGCCCTTGGGGCGGAGCCGGCCGCGCCTCCTCTACGGCATCCTGTTCCGGGCCTCCAGCGATACGGTCCTGGAACTGGGTCGGACCCACCTGAAGGCCACCCTGGGCGCCACATTCCTGCTCCACACCTGGACCCGGGACCTCCGCTTCCACCCCCACGTCCACGGTCTGGTTCCCGCCGGTGGCCTCGCCCTGGACGGTTCAGGCTGGATCCCCACCGCCCAGAACTTCCTCTTTCATGTGAAGCGGATGGGCAAGCTGTTCAAGGGCAAGTTCATGGCCCTGCTGCGCGAGGCCCAGGCGAAGGAGGAACTGGGACTCACGGAGGTGGCCTTCAACGTTCTCATGGCCCGGTTGGCCAAGCAGAACTGGAGTTGCTACGGTTCAGAGGGATGGAGCATGGAAATCCCGATTGGCTGAGGCCACGGTGGGGCCGGCGCCGCCCATGCAGGGAAGCAAATGGCGTCGGCTATGTTGCCCGCGAATTTTGGTTGTGGCATGCAGGGTGAATTGGTCAGAAAACCTGTGGCGGAGTGCCGGGAACGTCCAGGTCTGCGGGTGTGTCGGTGACGGGGCTGATCATATTACTTTCATGAAGGCTCTTCTGCCTTCCCTCGTGAACTGCCCTCCGCCTGAACGGCGCGGGGAGCCCCTGGCTTTGTCCATCGAACACGTATCGTCGAGGACTGGACGCGAAATTTATTCCGAGGCAATGCGCGCCACAGAACCTATAATTTTCATGGAAGCGGCACTTCTTGTTTCCGCAATAATGGCAGAAACGGTCCTCAACGCAATGACATGAAGAGTTGTCATGAATTGCGCGCCTTGGCCAGTCAACGCTGTAATTGTCATTTTGATGTATGGTCAGGCCGCACTGTTTACAATGGAGGAGGCCTGAATGGGGAAAAATGGTCAGAATGAGAAATTCACTTCGTCAGTATTGCTGACTTTGATTGATAAGGGTGTGCTCGCAATCATTATAATATTTGTTGGTTTTTATTGTAATAGAATGTTGGAAAAATATAAGCTCGAAATGCAACAGAAATTCGAAATGGATAGTGCCCGGGCAAAAGCCGATTCCGATCGTGAAATTATCAGGATCAAGCACGAACAGGAACGGGAAATTCAAGGGATTCGAAACCAGGAAGAACGGAATCTGGGAATTCTCCAAAGCGCTTTCCGTTATCAGGGGGCCCTTGCAGAACACCGGTTGACGGCCTACCAGGAAATTTACACTTCGGGGATGGAACTGGCAGAATTCATGGTTCCTATCGTGAGTGGGAATATCAGTGCTGAAGAAAAGATGAATTTGATCGGATTAAACAATAAATTTATTGCAATAACGATGAAAAATACCATGTATCTTGACAGAAAGAGCGAAATAGAATTTAATGATCTAAAATTAGATGTATTGAAACCTAACCATGAAATGACATCAGATGAGGTAGTTAAAATTTTTAACGATGATCTATTCAACAAATTGAGCGAATTTTTGGGAAACCTCCGCAAACGAATTTATCATGATCTTTCTCCGGATGCGCATCTGCGTTGAGATGGTCGTTCAATCGTACAAATGGTAATTCTGTTGTGAATTATTGTGCTTGCATAATTTAAGTAACAAACTATTTGATTCTTCCTGGATTTGGACAAAATATGCGCCCTTTTGTCGAGGGACACCGTAAATTGACCCCCCGTCAGAATTGGTGTCGTCAGGGGGGTGAAATCTGGTGTCGCTTGACAGCTTGGGTTTCTCCATCGCCTCCCCCATGCTCTTCAGGTCCTGTTCATAGTAGAACTTGGCGGTGGTGCTCGGAGAACTATGGCGCATGATCGCGGCGACCTTGATCAGCGGGATACCCCGGTTGAGGAGATTTGTGGCCAGGGATCCCCTGAGCCGATGATGGCTCCAGGTCGTATAGCCCATTGCTGCCGCGGCCTGCTTCACCACTTGGTCCGTATACCCCTCTCCATGGATGGAGTCGTGCCTGTTTCGGGGGCACATGTTGCGGCCGAGTCGGGGTAGCCGGGCGTGTCAACGGGCCATCTCCTCCACCACTTCACCCGGATCCGGGAAGTGCCGAGAAGAAGGCTCCAATTTCGCGCGCCAGGCGGCCAGGATCCTCCGCCGGGCCAAAATGGCCCCCGTGGGGCATGGCGGTCCAACGGTGCACGTCATAAAGCCGCTCCGCCCATTCCCGGGGTGGGGCCCCTTCGGAAACAAAGTTGTTGTCGAAGTTAGCGAATCCCGTGGGCACCCCTATCCGGACCCCAGGCTGGATTGCCGCTCCGTTCCACCGGTTGTCGAAATAGTCGCGCATCGACGGCGTGATGGACTCCGTCGCCCAGTAGAGGGTGAGCATCGTGAGGAGGAAATCCTCGGGGAAGTGCTCCTCGAGGTTACCGCCCGAGTCGCTCCACGCCCGCCACTTTTCGAGGATCCAGGCCGCGAGTCCGGCAGGCGAATCGTTCAGAGCATAGCCCAGGGTCTGGGGCCTTGTGGACTGGATGGCGGAATAGCCCCGCTCGACTTCGTCCCATTGGCGGATCCGGTCGACATAGGCTCGTTCGGCCCCGGTCAACGGGGGAGTCCCGACACCCAGCGGCGGCCAGAGTTCCATCGTGGTCAGATGGAGGCCGATCATGGGCGCCGGATTCTCGAGCGCCATGTAGCTGACCACCCCTGCGCCGAAATCTCCGCCCCCGGCCCCATACCGCCCGTAGCCGAGTCCCTGCATGAGCTCATGCCACATCCGCGCGACGGTCAGGTAGTCGGCCTGTGCTGGCCGCTCCGAGAAGCCGTATCCCGGAAGGGACGGGATGACGAGGTCGAAGGCCGGGCCGTCGATACCGTTGGCTTCCGGGCGGGTCAGGAGGGGCACCAGCGGCAGGAATTCCAGGAACGAGCTTGGCCAGCCATGGGTCAGGACCAGGGGGATCCCTTTTCCCTCCCGCGCACGTTCGTGAACGAAGTGGATCGCGACGCCACCGATTTCAGCGCGAAAGTGCTTGAAGGTATTCAAATGGCGTTCCTGGGCCCGCCAGTCGAAACGATTGGCCCAGTGGTCGAGGAGGCGCTTCAGGTAGGCCAGGTCGGTTCCCTGCGCCCAGGGGGCTCCCGGGGCCTGTCCAGGCCAGCGGGTGTTGAGGATGCGGTTCCGGAGGCCGGACAGGACCTCATCGGGAATACGGATCGTGAAGGGCGTGATCTGCATGAGGCACTCTCTATTCGCTGCGCTGAAGATCATAGGCCTGGCACCTGCCGCCTGTCGCGAAAAACGGACAGGCCCAGCCTCGAACCGCTCCCGGGGCCCCCCGCCATCAGGGGTTGGCCGGGAAGTCCGCGATCCTGGCGCGGCTCATGGCGCCGACCCCTGCACCCTGGGATGGCCCATTGGATTCTCCCCGGGATTCAAACCGGCTGGTGCAACGGGAGAAATGCGCCGACAACCAGCTGAACCCAGTCCTGGCGCCCGGCTTCGGTCATTGCGGGAAGCCCGAAGAGCGCACGCCGGCCATGGAGGCCCTGGGCCATGCCCGGGAACCGTTCGGCGGACCAGGAGGAGGGCATTTTCGTTCCGCCCTTGCCTTACGCCTGCCTATTTATCAAACAATTAACCATTCAAGCCCTGATTTCGACCGTTCGAAGGAATTCTCTATGCCGTGGCGCAAGCCGGTACAGAGTGGTAGGGTTCGTTTATCCGATCACCCGACAGCCTATGGGAGTTCCACGGATCTCCCGCATCCAAGGAGGGACCATGCAGCTGTTCGCCCGCCCATCGCTGACCCCTTTTCTGGCTCGGTTCGGCCTGGTGGCGAGCCTCGGTCTCGGGTTGCTCCAGGCACAACCCGCCGGCCAAGGGCGGGAGGGCGATGCCCCTTCTGCGCCTCCGGAGCTGAACGAACCCCGGTCCCTGGCCGGCATGAACCTGGATTTCACGCGAGGGGCGAAGCTGGGCGAGGTCTTCCAGAGCCTGGGCAAGCAGTCGGGTGTCAGCATCAACCTCCACGCCTCGGTCTCGGCCCAGGATCTCTCCACCACGGCGGATCTCCGGGGCATGGGCTTCCTGCGGGCGCTGGACACCCTCATGCTCCAGAACGATCTCTTCTACAAGGTGACGGACCCCGCGTCCCTCATGGTCTTCAAGAAGACGCCCCAGAACCTTCAGGAATTCGAGACCAAGGCCCTCCGCACCTTCTACCTCGCCAACGCCGGGGTGGACACCATCCGCCAGACGCTCAATGCCCTCATGCCCCACCTGCGGGTGTTCACCGACAAGCGGCTCAACGCCGTCACCGCCCTGGGCAATGCCGGCGACCTGGCCAAGGCCCGGCAGATCGTCACCAGCCTGGACCGCCGCCAGGGCGAGGTGAGGCTTGTGATGGAGCTGGTCGAAGTCTCGCGCAAGGCTGCGGTGTCCGCCGGACTCCTGCGGACGGTGGAGACGCCCGCCAGCCCGGGCGCGAACGCCGTGCCCGCCGAACAGGCCCTTGCGCGCGTGATGCAGGACGGGAGCAGCAGGCTTCTGGCAAGCCCGGACCTGCGGGTGCTCTCCGGAGAATTCGGCGAGGTGCGGACCAGCTGGAAACCCGCCCCGAATCCGGAGGCAGGCCTGGCGAAGGCCCCCAAGGCCGCTCCCTCCGGCAATTCCGGACCCGGACCCTCCGCCCAGGCGGACATCCTGGGCGCGCGGATCAAGGTGAAACCCAGGCTGTTTCCCGACCATGAGGTCACCTTGGAGGTGGAGTGCGAAATCACGGACCCCTCCAAGGGCGGCGAACCGTCCGGACCCGGCGCCAGCACGCAGAGCCTGAAGACGTCCGTGCGCATCAAGGACGGCGAGACCGTGGTCTTCGGTGGGCTGCTGGAGGAAGAGAACCACGCCAGGCTGGCGGCGGGCGCCCGCGGCGGCAAGGACCGCCTGCTGGTCGTGAAGGCCGTGGTCGTGCGCGCCGGCGAACAATAGGCCGGGGCGCTCATGCCTTTCCCCCCGGCGGTCACGAACCTTGTGCGACCGGTCCTGCTCCTTCTCCCGTTGACCGTGGGCACCGTCCCGGCGGCCGCGGACCACGTCGTGACCCTCAAGGACGGCCGAACCCTGACGGTCCGCACCCGCCTGGGGGCGCCGGTCCACTGCAACAACGAATTCATTAAAATCATCGAGATCGCACCCAGCTTCGGCCGGGCTCCGAACTGGAGGACCTTTTCGCTCTCGTGGGCCTTCGAATATGACTACACGAGCGACTTCGACGGCATCTTCTCGATCTCGATGCCGGGTACCAAGGCGTCCGTGAACTCCTTCATCACCAGGGACCGCCCCACCGTCCAGACCAACCGGAATGAGGTCTTCTTCAGAAAATTACAGATCCTGGAGCAGAGTGAAAACCCGGACGCCTGGTCCTGGATCGACGAGCCCGGGGACAGCTGGATTCCCTTCCGGATCACCGCATCGGATGTCAGGAAGGGCAAAACGCTCACCTACGACGACTGCGCCCGGGTCACCGAAACGGCCAAGCATGCGCTTCGGCGAAACCAGGAACGCATCAGGGCCTTCGAGGCCGACTTCCAGACCCGCGAATGGGCCCTCCCGGATGGGACCCGGCTCGCCTTTCGAACCCGGGATGGATCGCCCCTGCGGCATGCCTCCCGCACGCTCCAGATCGACGGACTTGCGCCCACGGCCTCCCTGGATCCGTCCACGGGAATGCCGGGGCCGCCGTACTGGTTCATGGTCGGCCGCTACCGTGGCGGGGAGCCCATCACGCTGAGCCTCACGGCGCCCTGGATCGACCCATCGTTCAAGCACGTGGTGAAAGTCCAGGGCGAGGGTGTCTTCACGGTGCGGTTCGCCCCCCGGAGCACCCATCCCGGATTCTGGTCCTGGGTCGAATCACCGGAGGATTCCTGGCTGCCCATCAAGGTCTCCGTGAAGCCGGAGAATTCAGGGGTCCTCGCGGAATTCGTGGAGGTCGCCCAATGCACTGAGGCGGTTCGCGACGCGTTCCGGAAACGCTGATTCCCGGGATCAGTGCGGCCGTTCGGATCCCCCTTCCGAACCCTCGGAGGAATGGAATCGGGGTTTCAAAACCGTAAGACCAGCCTCCACAGGCTGGGCGACAGGAAGGTCCCGACCGGGCCCATCAACGGAAAGCCCGGAGCCCTGCGGTCCAGGAGACCTGGCATGCGGCCTCGCCGTCCCTGGCCCGCCCGGGAGGGGTGCCCATAAGGGCGGCCCAGGCAAGAGCGAGGAGGCGGGCCCTGCCGCTCCGAAGCGGTCCAAGGCGGAAGGGGGCCGTTTCGTGGGAGGATCTTTCAAGGAACTCGAGCTGGGGATCAAGGCTTGTGCGGTGAACCCCGGCTTGGAGAGCAATCAGAGGATATTCATGAAACTGGATCTTCCAACCCTGGTAATGATTCTGAGTCTGGTCGGGATCACCCAAGTTATTGCGATTTTTATCCAATATAAAGTCAATAATACCTACCAGGGTCTCGGCTGGTGGCTCCTGGGTTCCCTGGCCATGGCGCTGGGGTTCATGACACTCTCCCTCGCGGTCGTTGACGCGGTTGCGGCCGTGTCTGTGGTGAGCATCCCTCTGCTCATCCTCGGACGCATCTGCCTGTTTGTCGGGACCAGCAGGTTTCTTGGGGAGAGGCTGCATCGGGGGCTTTTGTTTCTTGCATTTTTCGTTTTTTCGGGGGTGTATTACTATTTCCTGTTCTTTAATGATAATATTTCAGTCCGTACGATCAGCGCTTTCGCCGGTATAGCCGTGTTCTCGCTTCTGAATGCCCGGATCCTGTTCAGAAGCCGCCGAAGGCGTTTTTCCGCAGCTTCCCTGTTCACTGGGACCGTCTTCTTGTTTTCTGGATTGCAGTTGATATTTGTTATTATATTTACGATAATTTCTGGGCCGATGCAATCCTATCGCGACTATGCGCTGCCCCAGATAATGACATTCATTGTCCCGACTATCACCAGCATTTTATGGACTTTTGGCTTCATTTTGATGGTCAATCAGCGCCTGGTTTCCGACAACCAGGACGAGAAGGAGAACCTGCGGCGCATGTTCAACGCGGGCCCGGATGCGGCCTTGCTTATCCGCATGGAGGATGGGGTCCTGGTGGACGCCAATGAAGGCTATTTGCGGATGACGGGTCAAACCCGGGGCGAAATCCTCGGCAGGTCGTTCCAGGAGGTGTGCAGGTGGCTCTGCCCCTCAGAGCACCGCGCCTTCATGGCCACCATGAAAGAGCATGAAATATGCGAGAACCTGGAATTCGTATTTCAGGGCAAGGATGGCACGGAATTCATCGGGATGATTTCCGCCAGGACGCTCCTCATGCAGGGCGTCCCGCATATCATCAGCGTCACCCGCGACTTCACGGAACGCCGCAAGGTCGAGCGGGACAAGGCCGAACTGGAGGCCAAGTACCAGAAACTGCAGAAGGCGGAAAGCCTGGGGCGGATGGCCGGGGCGATCGCCCATCATTTCAACAACCAGATGCATTCGGTCATGGCCAATCTCGAGATCCTGGGTCATCCCGCCCGCGGAACGGACCCCGGCCGGGTCCTGGCCAGGGCACGGCAGGCAACTGAACGCGCCTCGGAGATGAGTCGCCTGATGCTGGTCTATCTGGGGCAGACCTCGCTGGAAAAGGATCCTCTCGACCTTTCGGAACAGGGCCGGAAGGCCCTGGCTGCGTACGCGGAACAGGTTCCCGGAACCGTGGCGGTGACGGAGGCTTTCCCTTGCCCGGGCCCAAGGGTTCTGGCCAACGGCGACCAGATCAGGCAGGTTCTGTTCAACTTGATGAACAATGCGATCGAGGCTTTGGGACAGGCGCCCGGCACCGTCCAGGTCCGGATCCGGACCCTCCCGGCTCCGGAGATTCCGGTCGAGCACCGCCTCCCCATCAACTGGCAGCCCCAGGCCCAGGACTACGCGTGGCTGGAGGTGGAGGACAGCGGAAGCGGAATCCCGGAAGCGGAGCTCGAAAAGCTGTTCGATCCCTTCTACACAACCAAATTCACGGGCCGGGGCCTCGGCCTCCCGGTGGTCCTGGGCCTGGTTCAGGCCCATGGGGGGGCCGTCACCCTGACCAGCCAGGAGGGCGGGGGCAGTGTCTTCCGGGTTCACCTTCCTTTGATGTCCCCCGATCACGAGCCGGGTGCGGGTCCTGGCCCGGCCTGAAATCCCTTCGATTCCTTTCTAGACCCGGTAGTTGGCGACGGCATCACGAAGCTGCTCCGCCGCCTTGGCCAATTCATCGGCCGTGCGGGTGACCTCCTGGATGGAGGCGGACATCTGCATGGTGGCAGCGCTGTTGTGAGCCACTTGGCCGCTCACCTTCTCCAACTGCCGGGAAACCTCCTGGCTGGTGGTGGCCTGCTCGGTTATGGCGGTCTCGATCTCCTTGGTCATGCCGGCGATGACCTGAGTGGATTCCCGGATGCTGTCGAGCACCCGCACGGAGTCCTGGACCCGGTTCACCCCATCCTGCACCGCTCCGTTGGTGCGGGTGATGAGGTCGGCGATCTCGCGTGCGGCCTGGCCCGACCGTTCCGCAAGCTTCCTGACCTCCTCGGCGACGACCGAGAAGCCCTTGCCCAGGCTCCCGGCCTTGGCGGCTTCGATGGCCGCATTCAGGCTGAGCAGGTTGGTCTGGCGGGCGATGTCCTGGATCACCGTCACGGCCTGGACCATCAGCTCATTGGTTTCCCGGATGGAATTCATGGCCTGGCTGCTGGCGCTCCCGACGTTCGTTCCCTCGATCACCGCCAGCTCGGCCCGTTCCACCTGGCCCCTCGACTGGCGCACATGCTGGCTCACCTGTTCGATCGAGGCCGCGAATTGAAGCATCGCCGAGGCCACCTTCTCCAGGGCGTGCCGCTGCTCCTCGGAGGAATGGCTGATTTCGCTGCTCGCCGAAGCCATCTGCCCGCTGGCGGAACTGAGTTCGGTGGAGCCGCTGGCCACCTGCAGCGCGTTGTTCCTCAACCGCGTGAAGGCCGTGCGGAGGGAGGCCATGGCCGTGTTGAGGGCCGAGCCCATCTGGCCGAACTCGTCCCGGGTCGCCACGCCGACCTTGCCCGTGAAGTCGCCTTCCCCAAGAAGGGCCACGGTCTTCTGGAATTCCTTCAAGGGCACCGCGATGCTCCTGATGCACCAGAACATGGCCATGATGCCCAGGACCAGGGCGGTGATCAGGATGGTTCCTTGGATGATCCAGGCGTTGCGAACGCTGGCTTCGGTGTCGGCCCCGGCACGGATGGCCTGTGCCTGGACATGCTCGTCAAAGGCTTTCAAGGCATCGAAGAAGGCCTTCCTCAAGGGTTTGATGGTGGCCAGAACCTGGTGTGCATCCGCCTTCCGGCCCTCCTGCACAGCCTTGATCAGGACATCGCGCATTTCTGCATAGGGGGTCCTCTTGTCGATGATCAGCTTGTAGAGGGCCCGGTCCTCCTCGGTGCGAAGCGACGCCTTCAATTTCTCCATGTTCTCGAGCGTGCTTTTTCGGCTCAACCCCGTCATCGCCAACTCGGCCCGGGCGGCGACGAGGTCCGTTTCGAGAAGCGCGTCATCGATGTAGACGGCGCTGGCATAGACGTTCATGGTGATTTCCTTGGAGCTCTGCAACTGGGGCAACCTCAGCAAGAGAAGGTTGTTGATATTGGAACGGAGGGAGGAAATGGCCAGAAGTGCGGCGATGGAGACGCCGAGCGCGGAAACCAGGACGATTCCGAAGCCGACGAACAGTTTGGTGCTTAGTCTCATGGCTGCTCCAATCCACAGGCAATAAATGAGCCTTAAATGTCTGTAGGCAACGACCTCAAGATCCAGTTGGGAACCGCCACACGAAGGGTCGGAAACTCTGGGCTCCCCGGTGGGGGAGGACATGGTACAGCAGATTCCTCAGGGCCTACCGAATAGACTTCAGCCACCCTTGCCGGTCCTTCAGGCTTTAAACCGCTTGGGGGAACATCCGACCATGCGAGTGAAGGCTGTACTGAAAGCGCTCGAAGAGTGAAAACCCACGGACAAGGCGATCTCCCCAACGGTCTTGATTCCGTGGGAGCGTTCGTCTTTCGCCAAGGCGATTCTTGCAAGACTTGCCACCGTCCATATCCGGGCGACCTCGCGATGCATTGCGGTGAGCGATTTCGCCATGGCCGGGTCGGCGAGGCCGGATGAATCCGGTCCCCCAGGGAGAACCTGCCTGGCACAGTGCAAGGCTGTGCTCGAACACCGCACTCGCTTCGAGTGCCACACCAAAGGAGAGAGACATGGTTGCCTTTTCACCTGCCGCATTCGAGACCTTCCTGGCGGGAGACGATGACTCACCAGTCGTGATGCTGAATCTTCCGCGGTTCGCGCCCGATGGCGGCCGCGAGAACCATCGGGAATACATGCGAATGGCGAAGCCGATCCTGGCTGGATTCGGCGCAGAAATCCTGTTCGGCGGCGACGGCCTGCCGGTGCTCACCACCGGGGAAACGAAGGGGTGGGATGCCGTCGTGCTCGTCCGGTATCCGCGACGGTCGACGTTCAAAGCGATGGTCGAGGATCCCGAATACCAGGCTGCTTTCAAGGTCGGGCAGGCCGCGGTCGCCGATATCGTACTGCAACCTGTGAAGCCCAGCGAGAATATGATCTGAGCGCGGGCACGTGATGCCGAGTCGAGCCCTACAGCAAGGGCTTGTCGAAGGAGGTCACGCCAAAGGGCATCCGTGTGGTGCGCGTCTCTCCGGGGTGGATTGAGACCGAGGCATCCGTTCGGCTCGCCGAGCGGCTTGCGAACAAGGCTGGAACCGACTACGAGGGTGGGAAGAAGATCATCATGGATTCCCTTGGGGGCATCCCGCTCGGCCGCCCAGCTCGGCCTCACGAGGTAGCCGACCTGATCACGTTCCTGGTCTCGCCTCGCGCCGCCTCGATCAAGGGCACCGAGTATGTCATCAACGGAGGGACCGTGCCGACGGTGTAATCGGGATGGAGCCGCGTTCCCTGACTGTTCGATCCGAGGTGTCGGAATAGCCTGCGCAGCCATCATCCTTCTTCACTGAGGTCAGGAGGCGGCTCGTTCGTCGATCGGGCGACGGCGCAGGTTTGGCTGCCTTCGGGCTGCCGGTTCCTGCCACACCAGCGGCTGCCGGGAAGGGCAGCCGAACGGAAGCGGACCGGGTGTCAGCCTTTCCGTGAGCAAACGGGTCCGTAAGCGGCTGAAGGGCGGCCCCAGGAAGGAGCTGCAGGTCCCCACCCGGGCCGGCGAGCCGTTGGCCCAGGTGCAGCAGATCGTGAAGGCTTTGATTGTGCGCCGGGGCGAGGGTTAGGCCCACAGGTCCTTCGGGCGTTAGCTTGGTGTTATTGTGGAAGGTACACCCCCGAGTGAGGCTGCCCATGATCCGCGCGAGCCTGGCCCTCCTGCTGCTCTTCCTCTCTGCTGCGGTCCAGGAGGCGGACCGTGGTGTGCGGGTGGCCGAGGCCCAGCCTGAGCGGCGCATCGCCCTGGTGATCGGCAACGGCGCCTACGCTGCAGCGCCCCTGAAGAACCCGGTCAACGACGCCCGCGCCATGGCCGGCGCCCTGGAGCGTTGCGGGTTCGCCGTGGCCGAACTGGAGAACGCGACCCGGGACCAGATGGTCAAGGCCCTTCGCCAATTCGGCAGCGACCTCCAGGGTGGCGGGGTCGGCCTGTTCTATTTTGCCGGCCACGGCATGCAGGTGAAGGGCCGCAATTACCTGATGCCCGTGGGCGGGGACTTCTCCGGCGAGGAGGAGGTGGCGTACGGGGCCCTTGACGCCGATGCCGTGCTTGCCAAGCTGGAGGCTGCCGGCAACCGGCTCAACCTCATGATTCTGGACGCCTGCCGCAACAACCCCTTCGCCACCGGCTCCCGCGGCGCTTCGGCGGGGCTGGCCCAGATGGACGCGCCTGCGGGCAGCTACATCGCCTTCGCCACGGCCCCAGGCCGCACCGCCGCCGACGGGACGGGGAGCAACGGGCTCTACACCCGGCACCTGCTGGCCAATCTGGAGGCACCGGGCTTGAAGGTGGAGGACATCTTCAAGCGGGTGCGGAACGGGGTCATGGCTGACACCCAGAACGTCCAGGTGCCGTGGGAGAGCAGCAGCCTGCGCAGCGACTTCTACTTCGTATCGGGAGCGGGCTCGCCCGCTCCGGCCATGGCGCCGCCATCCCCCCTGCCGGGGCCCTATCTTGCGGGCGCTGCGGCGGAACGAGCCCTGTCCCAAGGCGTTTTCGAGACGCCGGCAGAAGCCGCCGCCCGGTTGGCCGAACTGCCACCCCTCCGGGTGGGCACGGCCCGGCTTTACCCGGCCAGCTATGACCTGGATACGAGGCGCCTGCCGGTGGACCTGAAGATCGAACCCTGGGCCGCCTCCCACGTGCGCCAGACCAAGGGAATCCTCGAACTGGATCGGGCCCGGGCCCGGGCCTTCTGCGCCGAGGGGGTGGAGTTGCCCTTGGTGGCGCGCTTCGGGGTGGTGTCCGGGAAGCTGGGCCCGACGGTGGTGTCCGTGCTGGCCGCCGCCGGCAGCGAGCCGGTCCGGGGACCGCTGAAAGGCCGGTTGTGCTTCTTCCGTCCCAAACACCTGATCATGGGCGCGGCAGCGACCTACGAGGTGGAAATCGGGGGGCGGCTGGTCGGGGTTCTCCGCCCCGGAGAATCGTTCACACTGCGTATGCCTCCGGGCCAGGTGAAGGTGCAGGCCTTCTCGGTCCAGTCCCGGTCGCGCGGGCTCCCGTACCTGCTGGACGTGGAGGTGGTGGCCGACCGGACCGTACACGTGATCGCGGATCTGGGGGAGGTTGCGATCGTGCCGCCGCCCAAGGGCGAGGCCGCGACCCAGGCCCTGAAAAACCTGGGGGAGAAAGACCTGGATTGAAGGAGCCGGTGCAGGATCCGGGCCTACCCAGGCCAAGGCCATCGAAACCGCCGGCAGGCGGCGAAGGGGATGGCGGTGGGGCGCGTGGATAGGCGATACCCTTGACAAGGGAGTCAAGTCCATGCACGAACTCGAAGCAATCATTCACGCCGCCGATGATGCCATCAACCGGGAGGACCTGGACGCCGTGATGGCTTTCTATGCCGAGGATGCGACCCTCGTGGTCCGTCCCGGCTTGAACGCCACCGGCAAGGACCAGATCCGGAAGGCCTTCACGGCCATCGCGGAGCATTTCAACCACAGCCTGCATGTCACTCAGGACAAGCTGGTGGTCATCGAGGGCGGGGCCACGGCGCTGGTTCTAGGCAAGGCCGAGCTCCGCGCCAAGGACCCCTCGGGGGCCCAGGTCCTCATCGCACGGGAGGCCACCTACGTGTTCACGCGGGATGGGAGCGGTGCCTGGCGATGCGCGGTGGACAACTCATACGGTACCGGCCTGCTCATGGCCTGAGCGGGGAGTGGGGCGATCTTCCGTGACGCCCGGATTCCGGCCGTGATCCCGGCGTGGCGGCTTCGAACCCAAGGGCAGACACCCCTGAGAGGGTGTCTGCTAAAAGGAAGGCCCCGCGACGGCGTCCAGAGGCCCGATTATCGAGCGCAAGGCCCGCAGGAAGTATAAGTCATACTTTCAAGGGTCTTGCACACGAGAAGCGGGCCTCTGGGCGCCGCCCTACGGGTGATGGCAGCGGCCACGGCAGTCCAGCGTTCCACTCGTCGACCGATTACCCGAATCGCTCTCCTCGCGGTCCTTGTCCTGCCATGGCCGGTGCCATCATCGCGGGGCCTTCCTTTTAGCAGACACCCTCTGAGGTCCTACTTGAAGGTCACCTGTTCGGGGGAAGAGAGGGAGAACGTGACCGTCTGGTGCGCGGGAATGCGGATCACCGTCTCGGCGGTTCCGGCGGCCAGGGCGGTTCCGGCCACGGCACCCGCCGCCGCGCCGCCCAGGGCGTGGTCCCCCTGGTGGTTCTTGCCCGTAAGCAGCCCCACCAGGGCGCCCAGAGCCGCCGTGCCGCCGATGAACTTGGCGTCCCGCTTGCCGCGGCTGTCGCCCACGACCATGTAGGTGCCCGCATCCACCACGTCGTTGCCCACCGTGGTCAGCCGGATGCCCAGACCGCCGGTTCCGCTCGATAGACGGCCGGCGGGCAGGCTCTGGGCCACCACCCCGCTGACGGCCGTGCCCGAAGGCCAAACCACGGTGTTCCCAACCTGGACGGCCTCCGCCAGGGTGCCCGACCAGGGATCGCCCGGCTGGTTTCGGTCCGTGGTCAGTTCGGCGCCCACCGTGACGGTGAGGCGCGCGCCGGCCGGAACCTCGATCATGGCGTGGCGGGGGCGCTCCTGGGCCGGGATGGAGGCCGCGGTGTCCGCGTCCCTGCGGCGGTCCGCTGCGTGCCGCCGGGCCTCCGCCAGTTGACGGTCCAGGGCCCGCAGGTGCGCCGCGGAAATCTGGTTGACGGCTTCCTGGTTCCCCGTGGTGACGTTCTTGCCATCCTTCATGTCGCTGACCTGCTTCTCCAGGGCGGCGACCCGGTCCTCCGCCGCCTTGGTCTGAAGCTGCGCCGCCACCTGGGCCTGGACGGCGGCATCGCTGGCCTTGGGTTGGCAGGAGATTCCGGCCACCAGAAGCAGGGCCAAGGAGGTGGGAAGTGGAACGTGGGAAAGGGTCATGACTTCTCCTGGGGCAGGGGGTGGCTGACGGGTCCGGGTGGCCCGGAAAGGGGGAACGACGCACCAACTGGGCCAAACTGTAACTATTTATAAAATTGGTTTTATGGTTGAACTTTCCGGTCCTGTCCGGCCTGTTGCCATCACTTTGAAGGCATTCCCCCCCGTAAAGGAGGAGCGCCAGGGCCATTGCACGCGCGGTCCTTCCATAGGCATCTCCGTGGCCACGGGTTCCCTGCCGGAGAGGGTGCGCGGCGGCCTTGTCCTCCGTGTTGGAGGTCCCGGAGGCGGTCCGCCTCACGCCTCCCGGGTCGTACCTTGGCCGTCGCCCCGGACAGGTGATTGTGATGGAAAGTGCGCTTCCATTTTGATGAGGAAGCCGCCCGGCAGGAGAAATTGTGAATTTAAATATCTTAAATAATAGGTCTTAAGCAATGGCTCAGGATTTGCTGAACGGTGGAGTCCCCCCGCCAGACGTCCTGGAACCCAGGGGTGGCACCCCAGGAGACCCCTATGAGAATCACCCGAACGGCATTGACGACCCTTGTCCTGACCCTTTCCCCCGCTGCGGTCTTCGCTGCGACCGGGCTTTTCACCCACGCCACCGCCATGAATGTTTCCCCGGACATTCCGGCGGCACAAGGCAAGGTCAAGTTCAGCAAGACGGATGATGGAAACATCGCCATCCATCTCTCGGTCAAGTACCTGGCGGATCCCCAGAAACTGAACCCGCCCGCGGCCATCTATGTGGTCTGGGTGGGCCAGGGAAAGGATGCCGTGCCGCAGAACGTCGGAGCCCTCAAGGTCGAAAAGGACCGTGAAGGCACCCTCAAGTCGGTAACCCCGCTCCACGCGTTCCAGCTGTTCGTCACGGCCGAGGCCAATGGCCAGGTCCAGGAGCCCGTGGGAACCAAGCTGCTCTGGATCGACTACAACTCCGACTAGACAACCTGGATCGCCCTCTCCCGGAGCAAGCGGCGCCGAAGAGGCCGTTCCGGGGGAAGTGCACCCCATACCCTGGCCTTCATCCTGCCGATGCCCGGGAACCCCTTCGGGTTTCTCCTGCGGGCAGGATGGACTCACGGAGGGTGGGGAGCCCTGCCGCGACGTTCCATCAAGAACCCCTGTGGAGGCCACGCCGATGGACCCGATCGAATCCCACCCCAAGCCCGGCAAGACTCTGGATCGCCTGCTTGACCAGAACGAGCGCGTCAAGGACCTGGTTGAAGGCTGTGCCGAGGACCTGACCTCCGTCAACACGTCTCTCAAATTGGAACTCGCTGACCATGACCCGGGGCATGGAATAAAACAGGCCCTCGTGCAGAGCGAAGTCATTGAAGAGAAGGTGCACGAAGCGTCCGAACAGCTGGCAGACGTCAACCTGGCCTTGAAGGAAGAGGTGGCCGACCGGGGCATCCTGGAAGAGGAATTGTCCAAGGCCCTGGCGGAAGGGGAAAAGGACCGCCATGCCTCCCTGCATGACCCTTTGACGGGTCTGCCCAACCGCGCCCTGTTCCTGGACCGGCTGGAGCACGGCCTGGCCCAGGCCCATCGCCACACCTGGAACCTGGCGGTGCTGTTTCTGGACCTGGACGATTTCAAGCAGATCAATGACACGTATGGGCACGACATCGGGGATATCGTCCTGAAAATGGTGGCGGACCGCCTCCAGGAACACAGCCGCAGCGACGATACGGTAAGCCGCCACGGAGGTGACGAATTCATGTATCTGCTGATGGCGGTACGGGAGGAGAACGATGCCGTCCTGATTTCCCGGAAATTCATCGAGGCGATCGGGGCTCCGTGCCTGGTGGTCGAAGGCGGCAAAAACATCAGCCTCCGCATCAAGGCAAGCATCGGGATCTCCGTATTCCCGAAAGACGGCCAGACCGCGAAGGAGTTGATCATGAAGGCGGATGCCGCCATGTATGAGGCGAAACGGACGAAGGCGGGCTATTCGCTTTCGGAGTCCTGACGGGTCCGGTCCAGCCGATCGAGGCTGGATCCCGGTCCCCACTACGGCTTGCATCGAGCGGGAAGAGCTTCCGGTTCCAACCACTCCCGCCGGACCTGATCCGGCATGCTGTAGGCGTCCTTCTTCTCCAGGAACATGGTGACGCAATCCAGGTACATGAAAATGGAAAAGGCAAACCAGTCCCGGACGGGCCTGCGGCGCAGGCGGTAGCGGTACCGTGGCGCCAGACCGAGGAGGGACCGGAACTTTTGGAAGTAGTAGTCCTGGGAATATGGAAAGGAAATCCGCAGGTGATGTTCCTTGGCCAGGGCGAAGGCTTGCCTGGTGGGCATGTAGTGGGTGCAGAGCCGGAGGAAATCGGCGTATTTCTCGGTGTACTCCTCAAGGGGGTAGCGGTCGCGACGCCTCCGGTAGAGGCCGAAGCCAAGCCTGCTCATGAACCGAATATAGCCCATCAGGAATTCGAAATTCTGGATCCGGTGGACCCAGGGCAGACCCAGGTGACCTTCCTGGATGTTGGTCCTGAATGGGAACAGGTTGGCGGAGAAGCCTCCTTCGCACAGGACCCGGTAGATCTCGCCGAAGACCAGGCTGGGGTATTCCACGTGCTCCATCACCTGGTTGGTCAGGATCACCTGGAAGAATCCATCGGGGTAGGGCCACGGTCCTGTAGCGGAAATGACGCGTACGAAACCCGCCCAGGGAGCCTCGGGCTGTTGGTGGTTGAGGTAGGCCAAGGTCGTGGCCAGCAGGTCCGGGCCATGGCCATGGTACTCCTCGACATCATGGCCCCAGATCTCGAACCGCTTCTCGGGGTAACGGGCGGTGAGGATCTCATACAGATAGGCCATCAGGTGGCCGTTGCCGCAGCCCAGATCCAGGATCCGGATCACCGGCTCCCGTTCGAAGCGCCCCAGCTCCGTCATCACGATTGCCAAAAGGTGCAGATGGGTGATGGACTCGGGTTTCGGTTCCATGGACAAAAACCCCACTCCCCCGGCGCTGGCGTCCGGGCCAAAGGTGAAACCCCTGAGTTTGAAGCACCGTGGATTTAAGTCTGGAGCTAATCAATAAGTTCAAATTCGGGCTCTGTCAAGGCGCGGCCGCCTGGTCCACGATCTCGCCCTTGCTCGCCCTTTGATGGAAGGCCCGAAGGAGGGTGCTTTCCGCGGCCCAGGTCCAAGGGCATGTATGATTGGTTTCTGAACATTTGGATTATCGACGAGGAAGGGACTCCCCATGCCAAACATCGCTTCTGCTCTCAAAGAGGAAATTGCCAGGGTCGCGAGGAAGGAGATCCGCAAGGAGACGGAGGGACTCAAGAAGGCCGTTGGCCAGTTTCGAGCCGAAATCTCCACCTTGAAGCGGAGGGTCGCGGATCTTGAGAAGGTGGCTGCCCGTCTGAGCAGGACCGCCGGCATTGAGAAACGGGCCAAGGCGGATCCGGCGCCTCGTGTGCGGTTCAGCGCCAAGGGACTGGTCGCCCTCCGGCAGCGCTTGGGCCTGACCGCCGCCGAAATGGGAGCGCTCCTGGGGGTTTCCGCCCAGACCATCTACAACTGGGAAGCGGAGAAATCCAGCCCGCGTCAAAAGCAGCTGGAAGCCTATGCGGGCGTGCGGGGCCTGGGCAAGAGGCAGGTCGCGGCCAGGCTCGCGGCCATGGCAGGGTAGGGGCCGCCTCCGACGGGGCGGGCTTGGGCGGGGGACCCGGCCTGGGGTCCACCCGGGTGACGAACCGGTTCGAGTTTTCTATGGCAATACAATCTGGTTTGTAATACAAACTAGATTGTGTTGCACGGAGCCCCCCCATGGCCACGCCCCATCCCACCCCTTCGTCCGCGCTCCGTGCCGCCTACCGGGACGGTGCCCTGGATTTGGCCTGTGCTGCGGGCTTTGCCGGCCTGATCGCAATGTGGCAATTTCCCTACCCGGGGCACTTGGGCCTTCTTCGACTGCCCCTCGGGGTGCTCGTCGGGGGAGGGGTGGGCAGGATGGTGTTCGCCGTCCTCAGGGCCCGGGTCTTCGAACCGAGGGCGGGCTTCGCCAGGGCCGCCCTGTGGCGGAACCGCTACCCGATGGTGGCTCTGGCAGCCCTGGTGTCGGTGTTCACCCTGGCGGCGGCCCTGCGTGTCCACCGGGTGCTCCTGGTCGGTGCCGGCGAAGCCGAGATGGCGAAGCTGATCACCCGCGTCTTCTACGTGATGTTCCTGCCCCTGCCCCTGTTCCTGACCGGCCTCTTCCTGAAGCTGCGCCGGTTCCTGGGCTACGCCGCCTTCTGCCTCCTCATGATCCTGCTCCACCTTGGGGGCTTCCCGTTCGGGAGTTCCTGGTTCGTCTTCCTGCCGGTCCTGATGGTCCTCACGGGCTGCGGCCTCCTGGCCCGCTTCCTCCGGGAGACCGCCCATGCCTGAGATGCCGCCCTCCCTGGTCGGCCTGGACAAGGCGCTGCACGAGCCCGCGAGGCTTTCCATCGTGGGTTGCCTGTGGATGCTGGAGGAGGCGGACTTCACCTTCCTTTCCCAGCAGGTGGGCCTCACCGTGGGCAACCTCTCCTTCCATCTGGCCAAGCTGGAGGCCGCGGGGCTGGTGCGCATCGAGAAGCGGTTCCAGGGCAAGGTCCCCCGGACGACCGCGGCCCTCACCTCCGAAGGCCGCAGGCTCTTTCGCACCTACCGCAAATCGCTGCTGGCCTTCCTAACCGTGCTTCCGGACGGATCGTGAGGACCCGGGTTCCGGGCAAGGACCTTCCTCACGGGGGGGTCAGTCGTGGTCCTCATGCTCTGCCGGGCCCTGCCGGTCCTTCCCGTCTTCTCCCACCGACAGGGGCGTCGTCGCACCCGGGAGGAGAAGGGTCCGTTTTCGCGTGTCCAGCCCTTTCCAGAGGAGCGTCCCCCCGCCGGCAAGGGCGAGGAGGAAGGCGACCGCGATGAAGGGACGGGAGGAGGGGATGGCCTCGCCCTGGGGCAGGCGGCGCCGGCCATGGACCATGCTCAAGGCGATGGCTTCACGATGGCGGCGGGTGTACCAGGCCAGGCCAAGGACGTGGAGGGCGACCACCGAAAGCATGGCGTAGGCCAGGACGGCATGGACCTCCTCGGCCCATTTCCCGCCGAGGCCCATGGCGATGCCGGTGGCTGCGAGGGCCAGGGGCAGCAGCAGCATGGCAAGGGCCGCATACCCGGCGGCGGGGTTGTGGCCATCCGTCGGCCGGTCCTGGCCCGCCAGGGCTTCCTTCAGATAGCGCGCGAGGCTGGAGGGCCGGAGCGGGAACGAAGCGAACCGGGACGGCCTGGAACCCACGAACCCCCACACGAGCCGCAACAGGATGGCGAGCCCGAGGAGCAGCCCCACGGCGGCGTGGACCGGGAAGACCCTGCCATGTTCCGAACTCGCCACGGCGATGGAGAATGCGCCCAGGAAAAGGCCGGCCATGGCCCAGTGGAGGACCCGGGTCGGCCAGTCCCAGAGCAGGCTCAACGCCTCCTCCTGTCCTGCCTGGGTATCCGGAAGATTGGGGTCGGGTTGGTGCGGCATTCGGGCCTCCATGAGACCCCCAGACTCGGTCACGAGGGGCCGACCCGCCATCCGACGGATGTCGCATCGTCGCCTATACTGTTGAGAATCAAAGGAAAGAAATGTCGAGTCAGACAGAAGGCCGATGGCCCCCCCGGGCCGGTTTCAGCGCCATCCTGGTGGTGATCGCCGGGTTGCTGGTGGCCGATCTGGTCACGGACCGGGCCCAGCATGCCACCGGACCGACCCACCTGCTGGTGGAAGCGATCGCCGCCCTGGCGGCCCTGGGCGCCGCCGGATGGGGGCTGATGGCCCTGAGGACCCGGCGGGAGGAGGTCCGGCGGCTCACCGCGGACCTGGCTGCCACCCGCCGGGAGTCCCGGCATTGGCAGGAGGAGGCCGGAACCCTGGTGCGCGGGCTTTCCCTGGCCATCGACCAGCAGTTCGACCGGTGGGGGTTGAGCCCGGCGGAACGGGAGATCGCCCTGCTTCTGTTGAAGGGGCTTTCCACCCGGGAGATCGGGGAACTGAGAAACACGCGCGAGGCCACGGCGCGCCAGCAGGCCCAGGGGGTCTACCGGAAGGCGGGGCTGGTGGGGCGGGCGGAACTGGCGGCGTTCTTCCTGGAGGATCTGTTGGCGCCGAATGGGGGACTGCCCGCATCCGGACCCCGGGAAACCTGAACCCGGCCGGGTTTAATCAGACGGACCGAGAGACAGGCGCAGCCTTGGGGGTGGTCTTTCCCCATGGGGGGTGAGATTCTGTCTGGCATTATTTCGCCCCGTGAAGTCTCGATGTCGTGATTTTTCACTGCCCCGGAATCCAGGAACCTCATCGAACGCCATGGAGGGAACCGATGAAGAAGCTCCAGGCCCTTCTGAACGACCTCCGGGAGGAACTCGAACGGGAGACGGACGATGCGTCCGAAGCCCACCTGGCTGGGGGTACCCTCATCTCCTCCCGGCGCCTTGTGGTCGCGAAGGATCGGTTGAAACCCATCGTGGACGGCCTCCTGGAGCACCAGCGCGTCCTGGAATCCGTGGAGCAGGTCCGCGCGGAGGAACTGGAGCGGACCCGGAGGATCTCCCAGTTCCAGGCCGCCGAACTCCACGCGATCATCGAGTCCCTGCCCGATGCGGTCCTGGTCGCGACGAAGGACGCCGTGGTCCTGTGCAATTCCTCGGCCCTGAGGATGCTGGGCGTCGAATCCCTGGAGGACCTCCCGGAGGAAGCCCGCCGGGGCTTCCCCTTCCCGTACCGCCGGGCCGCCACCGGGTTGCCCATCCTGCCGGAGGACGCTCCCCTCGCGCGGGCCCTGAAGGGCGAAACGGTCGCCGAGGAGCTGATCCATACCGACCCGCGGACGGGGGCGGAGCGGATCCATCGCAGCTCCGCGGCCCCGGTCGTCCTGGAGGGGGACGTCCTCGGCGCGGTCGCGGTGGACACCGACATCACGGCCATGGTGATGGCCCGGATGGACGTGGAGGCGCTGAACGCGAAGCTCGATCAGCGGGTGCGGGACCGCACCCGGGAGCTGACCGTGGCCAAGGAGGCGCTGGAGCGGGCCCTGGCGGAGGTGGAAGCCCTGAAGGAGCGGCTGGAGGCTGAAAACAGCTACCTCCATTTCGAGGATGACCGGCGGTACAACTTCGGCGAAATGGTCGGCAAGAGCGGTTCGCTGAAGGAGGTCTTCCACAGCATCGACGCGGTCGCCCCCCAGGATACGACCGTGCTCCTGCTGGGTGAGACGGGGACGGGCAAGAGCACCCTCGCACGCGCCATCCACGCCCGGAGCGCGCGCAGGGACCACCCCATGGTCGTGGTGAACTGCACGTCGCTGCCGGGCTCCCTCATCGAGAGCGAGCTGTTCGGCCGCGAGAAAGGGGCCTTCACGGGGGCCCATGCCCAGCAGATCGGGCGCTTCGAATTGGCCGACAAGGGAACGATCTTCCTCGACGAGATCGGGGACCTGCCCTGGGAGCTGCAGGCCAAGCTCCTTCAGGTACTGCAGGAAAAGGAATTCTGCCGCCTTGGCAGCCCGCAGGTGATCAAGGTGGATGTCCGGATCATCGCCGCCACCAACCGCGATCTCCGGGAGGACCTGGCCAGCGGGCGCTTCCGGGAGGACCTCTACTACCGGCTGAGCACCTTCCCCGTGGTCATCCCCCCCCTGCGCCAGCGCAGGGAGGACATCCCGCTCCTGGTTGAGTCGGCCATCCGGAAGTTCAGCCGGGAAACGGGGAAGAAGATCGAGAACATCTCGGCCGCAACCATGAGCAAGCTGGTCAATCATTCCTGGCCCGGGAACATCCGGGAGCTGGAGAACGTCATCGAACGCGCGGTCATCATTTCGCAGGGCTCGACGCTGCAGGTCATGGACACGTTCGAGGCGCTGGCGCAGGAACCCGTCGCGGGCGAGATCCCTCTCAAACCTCTGGTCGAGATGGAGCGGGCCCACATCATCGCGGCCCTCCGCCAGACGCATGGAAGGATCGACGGCAAGGACGGCGCGGCGCTGATCCTGGGCCTGAATCCGAGCACGCTGCGGGGGCGGATGCGCAAGGAGGGCATCCAGCGATTCGAATGGATGTGACAAAGGCACGAATGCCCCTCGGATTCGGTTGAATTTGGCGGAACCCGTCGAATGCGGCGAGGCCGCGGCCCCTCGTCCCGGGCCGGTTTCCGGCCGCAATCCATGCCATTCCAACGAAAAGGCCTTGTTGCGGCTGTTGGCACAGGTCTTGAACAGGAATGCCCCGCTGGCCCGGATCCAGGGGGGCACGCCGACCGGGCGATCCCATGACGACCCTCCAGCATCTTGAGGAGAATTTTCATGTTCGCTCAATATCGAAACTCCGGAACACCCTGCAGCCATGCGCCACGCCCATGCGGCTTCGCGGCCACGACCGTGCTTCGCCGGCGATCGGAGAAGGCCGGCCTGGATCTGCCGCGCCCGGATGATCTCGACCATGCCATGGCCCGCCTGGTGCCCGATCCGATCCAGCTGGCCCTTGGTCTCTTCGCCATGAGCCCCGCGATGGCCGGCATCCTGGACGTCGCCCGGCGCGTGGCCAGAGTGGATTCCACCCTCCTGATCACGGGGGAGACCGGCTCCGGAAAGGAGCAGGTGGCACGATTCATCCACGAGAAATCCCCGCGGGCGGCGGGACCCTTCGTGGCGTTCAATTGCGGCGCCATCAGCGAAGGCCTGTTCGAGAGCGAGCTGTTCGGCCATGCGCGGGGCGCCTTCTCCGGGGCCATCCAGGACCGGCCGGGGCTTTTCGAGGCAGCCGACCATGGAACGATCCTCCTGGACGAGATCGGCGAGATCTCCCTGGCCATGCAGGTCAAGCTCCTGCGGGCGATCCAGGAGCGGGAGATCCGCAGGATGGGCGAAACCCGGACGCGCCCCATCGACGTCAGGATCATGGCGGCCACCAACCGCAATCTGGCGGGCGAGGTCGAGAAGGGCGGCTTCCGGCAGGACCTGTTCTATCGCCTGAAGGTGGTGGAACTGGCCGTACCGGCCCTCCGGGAGCGCCGGGAGGACCTCCTTCCCCTGGCCCTGTTCCTCCTCGCGGGCAGGGCGCTGGCCATGGGCCGGGAGATCAAGGGGATCGAACCCCTGGCGGCCCGTGGACTCGTAAGGTACCCCTGGCCGGGCAATGTCAGGGAACTGGCCAACGCGATGGAACGCTCCATCGCCCTGGGCGTCACGGACCGGGTGGAATACGAGGATCTCCCCGAAGAGATCCGCTCGGCGGCCGATGCCGCCCGTTCCCGGGAAGGCCCGCCGCCCGAGGCCGTGCGGCCCCTTTCCGAATCCATGAAGGACTGCATCCTCGCGGCCCTGGCCTACCATGGAGGCAATCAGGTGCGCACGGCCGAACAGCTCCAGATCGGAACCGCGACCCTGTACCGGAAGCTCAAGAGCTACGGAAGCATCGTCAATGAGCGCGCGGCCAGGACGCCTCACCTGGCCGCCTCCGACCTCCCTTCCGCCTCCTGAGGTCCGGGGGGAAGGCCGTTCCCGCCGGGTGCCGCACCTGGGCCAGCGCGATCGCGTCCAGGGGGCTTCCGGCGCGTTGAATGCTTGTCTTCGGCCAAGAGGAGGGTCAGACTTGGGATATTCCATACATTCAATCCTGGAGAAAACTCATGGCCCGGCCCTCGCTCTGGTTTGTGGTCCTCTTCGGCATGCTCTCACTGCTGGGATTGTCGGGTTGCGGCTCGGGCGGTGGCGGGGGAGGCACGCCGGCCCTGAACGGTCCCACCAGCCTCCAGGTGAGCGGGGACCTGAGCGTCTCGTACTACCTCGAATTCCGCTGGACCGCGCCGGCGAATAAATTCGATGGTTATGAATTCGAACTGGCCCTGGGCAGCGGCTCGTTCACCAAATTGGGATCGGACCTCCTCCCGCCCGCCTGGACCAGTGCCTACGCCACCTTCGATCCCTCCGCGCTGCCGGAGGACTCGGAGGTCCGGTTCCGGATGCGCGCCGTCCTGGGAACGGCCGTTTCTCCTTACAGCAATGTGGTCACTGCTCCCACCGGGCTGATGAAGCCCGTTTTCAACAGCGCCGTCAGCGGTGACGATGGAATCGCCCTGAAGTGGACCAACACCAGTTTCGTGGCGGATGCCCTGACCCTGGAGCGGGGCACGAGCACGAGCTACGGAGGGACCTGCGCCTGGTCCGTGATTCCCGGGGTGCCGTTCGGAGCCACCTCCTACCTGGATACCCAGGCACCCGAGAGCACCTACCTCACGTATCGCGTGACGTACTCCAAGGGGGCCAAGTCCGTGCAGGCGATGAGCTATACCGTGTCCACCAGCCTGAAGGCCCCCACCTCGCTGGCCGCCACGCCGATGGTTGAAGGGGTGAGCCTGACCTGGGAGAACCGCAGCGCGGGCGCGACCGAAGTGGTGGTGGCCAGGGCCAGCGGCGTGACGTCCTCCCCTTCCTACCAGGAAGTCGCCCATCTCGCCCCCACCGCCACCTCCTACCAGGACCTCCTGCTGGCGACCGGCTTCTACACCTACCGGGTCGAGGCCCGCAAGGAGAGCTCCTCGGCGGCCCCCAGCCTTCCTGTGCAGGTGGCGACCCTGCCCAGGCCGGGCTCCCTGTCCCTGCTGGCCCCCACCCTCAAGCCGATGCCCCCTTCGGTGATGGGCGCCATGGATTCCAGCGGGGACTGGATCTTTGCGCAGAATACGAACAACACAACCTTCGGGATCGCCACGCCCTCCGGGACGGGCTGGGTTTCCAACCCCCTGGCCAATGCCTGCTTCCTCGTCGATCCGATGCTCAGGCTGGATTCCCATGATCGTCCCCACACCGTGTATCTCCGGAAGGTCATGCAGGGCAGTGAGGAAGTGGCCATCACGCACGCGTGGTTCGACGGCGCGGCCTGGCAGTCGGAAGAGGTGGCGCGCAGGACCCTCCGTTCCGCAACAGACGGCATCACGTTCACCTTGGACCGGGCGGACGGTCTTCACCTGGTCTGGCTGAAGGATTCCAGCACCCCGATGGGGCTCGAGTACGCCTACAAGGGCGGGGACGGCGCCTGGACCACAGAATCCTTGAACGTGGTCACCCCGGTCCTCACCACCGTCGATTCGTTCCGGCTGACGACCGACGCCAGCGGAGTTCCGTACGTCCTGCTGGGGGCCTGGCAGGACATCTACCTTCTCCAGCGCCAGGGGCCGAACCAGTGGCAAGGGGAACAGGTCCCCGGCGCCACCGCTTCCTTCGGGGTGCAGGCCTCCCTGGATTTCCTGATCAGCTACCGGGGCGACATCCATGTCTTTTTCCTGCGCCGCCACGATCCTTTCGATTTGGCCACCTACGCGGATCTGTGCGATATCCGGAAGGCGGGCGGGGCCTGGACCCCCGTCCAGTCGGTCGCCACCACGGGATTCACGGGCTACAGCCCGTTGAGCTACTTCGCCAAGTCCCTGAAGAGCGACCGGATCGCCGTCCGCTTCCAGAGTTCCGCCGGACAGCAGCTTCTGACCTTGGACCAGGACATCTGGTCGACCATCATCCTGGGGCCGGCCGAATCCAACCGCCCCTATCTCGGTTTCGACCGGAACGACAGGTTCTATCTCTTGCAGAGGCTCGGCTATTCCTGGAGCACGGAGCCTTCCACCTGCGTGCTCTATTCGGAAGCGCCCTAGCCCCGCCAACCGCGGGCTTTCCGCTTCAGGATCTCGATCCGGCGTGAATTCCGGTTCTGTTCCAATGCGCCAAGAACCCATTACATGGGAGAGACCGATGCGGTGGCCAGTCGTTCTGCAGGAAGCGATCCTTTGCGCCGGGCTTTTGCTTGGGGGTTCCCGGCCCCTGGCCGCGGACGGCCTGGACCGGGTCCGGGCCATGGTCCAGGCCGTGCCGGGGGAACCGGGATCCCTCGTCTCCAACCAGGAGATCCTCGTGGGCCAGGGGCGCATCCGTATCGAAAGCGCCGTGATGGTGCCGGTGCGGAGCGGCGCGGTCCAGGTTGGGGTGTATTTCGAAGGCAGGGGAGAACTGGCCTATGGATCCAGGGAGCCCCTGGAGCTGGCGGTGATGAGGACCAATCTGGCCTGGAACACGAAGGTCAAGGCCATCATGGACGGCAACGTGCCGGTGGTCACCATCCCCTTCCGCAGGCTGTTCCTGGCCAGTTTCAACGTGAAGCTTCCGGCCCCAGGGACCGGGGCCGTGCTGGACGATCCTGGAGCGTTCGGGAAGCTCAGGACCCATTTCCGCACTTCAGACCTTCCCCCTCTGGAACATGCCTTCGCCTTTGCCAAAGGCAATGACGATGGGCGTCCATGGGCGATGGCGGTCATGGAAGGGCCGGATGGGTGCTGGCAGTACGCCTTCGATCCCTACCTGGCCGAAACGGAATCGCTCCACGTGCTTCCACGGCCGCGCAAAACGTGGATGGCCCCGGAGGGGGTGGTCGTCTCCAGCCAGCCCCTGGGCTGGTCCTATCGCCAACCGAAAACGGAACCCGTGATCCTGACGGACGTGGGGATCGACCTTCTCACCCACGACAACGAGAACGTGGTGCTCCAGGTCCAGGAGACCTACCGGATCCAGCGCCCGGGAACCCGGATCCTGGCGCTCGATCTCCTGAGCTTCTTCCAGAAGCCGAACCTGAACGCTCCGGAGCTTCGGCCCCTGAAGCTCACGTCCGTTAAGGACGATGCCGGCAAGGCCCTCCCCTTCTCCCACCTCAACCACCGGCTGCTGGTGGAGCTCCCGGCGGCCCTGCCGGCCGGTTCGATGGTGAAGCTGGCCTTCGCCATCGAGGGTGATTTCCTCATCCATCCCAGAGGCGACAATTCCTGGAAGCTGGGAACCTCCGCCTGGTTCCCCCAGTCCGGCCTGGGAGGGGACCTCTACACCGTGCGCTGCCGCATGAAAGTGAAGAAGCCCTTCCTGCCCATCGCGTCGGGCGAGAACTGCGTCCGTCGCGTCGAGGGGGACTACAACCTCCTGGAGACGTCCTTCGATCGGCCGATCTGCTTCTTCGTGGCCCTGGCGGGCAGCTACGCCCTGACGGAGGAAACCCGGGACGGCATCACGCTGCGGGTCGCCAGCTACGACACGGCGGGTTCCAGCGTCCCCCGGATCCTGGGCCTGGCCAGGACCGCCATCCAGTTCTACCAGTCCTTCCTCGGGCCCTTCCCGTTCAAGGAATACACCATCGTCCAGGTCAACTCCTACGGGTACGGGCAGGCGCCGCCCCACCTCATGTTCCTCACCAACGAGGCCTTCGACATCGAGCACAGCCTGCTCCGGGACTGGTCCTCGCAGGACCTGAACCGCCGGTTCCTCCACGAGATTGCCCACGCATACTGGGGCAACGCCGTGCATTTCCCTTCCGAGACCGAACAGTGGCTGAGCGAGGGCTTCGCGGAGATCTGCGCGGGGCTCTTCATGAATGCCTCGCGTGGGGAAGGGGCCTACGCGACCATGGTGGCCCGCTGGAAGTCGGATGGAGAGGAATCCAGCCGACTCTCGAGCATCCCGATGGCCAACCGGCTCTACGACAAGGATTTCCTGGTCTCGTGGCGGACGCGCCAGAATCTCCTCTACGACAAGAGCGCCGCACTGCTGAGCACCATCCGGGAGCAGATCGGGGACCCGCAGTTCCGGCTGTTCCTGAGGGCCTACCAGAGGAACTTCGCCTGGAAGCAAGGCAGCACCCATCATGTGGTCGGAATGCTCAGGTTCCTCACCAAGCGGGACTTCGCTCCGCTTTTTGACGCCTGTTTCTGGGGGGAGGCCCTGCCGGGCAAGAACTGAGCGACCGATCGGTCCGCGGCCCCGTCGCTTCGTCCCGGCATTTCTGTTATCGTGATCCCCGGAGATTGGATGCGTTCCCAGAACACCTTGAACCAGGAGCCGGTGCCGGCCGCTTCGTAGGCGAAGCGGATGGCAGGCGCTTACTTCACGGGGCCTTGATGGTCCCGCGTTCAAGATGCAACTTGGGAGAATCCCATGCTTCAACACCCTCCTTTTCCTTCCATGCCCTTCATGGAATCCTTCGCTCCGCTCCTGCGCCTGTTCAAAGGAATGACGCGCAAAGGACCGGGCAGCGAGGCTTCGACGCTGCGGGCCCTGGCCCTTTGTCCCCTTCCGGAAAGCCCGGTGGTCGCCGACCTGGGCTGCGGATCGGGCGCTTCCGCCCTGGTGCTCGCCCGGGTCCTCCAGGCACCCGTCCTGGCCCTGGACGCGGACGGCACCGCCCTGGACGATCTCTGGGGCCTGGCCCAGGCGAAGGGCCTGTTGCCGCTCATCCAGCCACGCACGGGGGACCTGGCGAACCCCGGAATCGCCCCGGAGAGCCTCGACCTGCTGTGGTCCGAAGGGGCCATCACCCACCTGGGCTGGGCCGTTGGCCTCCGCATCTGGCGGGAGCTGCTTCGCGCGGGCGGCGTCATGGCGATCACCGACGCGACCTGGTTCGAGGACGACCCGCCAGAGGAGGCCCGGCGCGCCTGGTCCGCGTGGTACCCCGCCATGGACACGGAGGCCGGCAGCCTCCGGACCGCCCGGGACCTGGGCCTGAAGGTGCTCGGCCACTTCCGGCTTCCCGCCCGGGACTGGTGGGCCTACTTCGACCAGGTGGAAGCCCAGTGCCGAAGGTGGGAAGGCGACGAAGGCCTCGCCGAGGTCATCGCGGCCAGGCGCAGTGAAAGGGATCTCTACCGCAGGACCGGGCACAGCTACGGCTACGTCTTCTCCGTTCTGCAAAAAAACGGATAGCGGGCCCCGGTCCCGGACGCCGTGGGCATTTGCCTGCAAGGGCAGAGAGGGGTCATACTGCTGGCGTTGCAAGTTCGGCAACGTACCATTTTCTTCAGGGCGGGGTGAAAGTCCCCACCGGCGGTAGGGTCGGGTCCGAGGACCTGCCGAGCCCGCGAGCGCCCGTCAACCACGGGGTCAGCAGATCCGGTCCGAGTCCGGAGCCGACGGTCAAAGTCCGGATGAGAGAAGGAGTGACTCATGCCTTATGGCGACGTTGAAGGTGCCGTCCGTGCGTTCAGGGCGGGCAGGGGGGTCGTCCTCGTGGATGACCCCGGACGCGAGAACGAGGGGGACCTGATCATCCCCGCCGAGATGATCAGCGAACGGATCATGGCCATGATGATCCGCGAGTGCAGCGGGATCGTCTGCCTCTGCATCGAGGAGGACGTGGCGCGCAGGCTCGATCTTCCCCAGATGGTCGAGGTCAACGAAAGCAGGAACGGGACCGCCTTCACGGTCTCCATCGAGGCCAGGGAAGGCGTCACCACGGGCGTCTCGGCCCGCGACCGGGTGGCGACCATCCGCACGGCCATCAGGCCGGAAGCCGTCCCCGGGGACCTGGCAAGGCCCGGCCACGTGTTTCCCCTGCAGGGGCACCCCTCCGGCCTGAAAGGGCGGCAGGGCCACACGGAGGGCTCCATCGCACTGGCCCGCCTGGCGGGCTTCCGGCCCATGGCCGTGCTCTGCGAACTGATGAACCCGGACGGCACCATGATGCGAGGGCCGGAACTGGAACGGTTCGGGCAGGAACACGGCTTCCCCCTCCTGACGGTGGAGGCTCTGGTGGAAGCGACGGATTCCGTGCCGGTTCCGGCGGGGTGAGCTCAATCCCGCGGTCCGGCCGCCGGGAGGGCATAGGCCTGCCGGATCAGGTCGAGGCCGACGTCCAGATCGGCCTCGCCGACGTCCAGCGGGATCCCTAGGATGTCGGAGAGGCGTTCACGGTGGATCCCCAGGCGGGCCGGGCTCGGTTCCTCCGTGAAGAACCTGCCGGCTTCCGAAGGCAGGAAGGTCCGCTTGAGGGGGTTGAGGAATCCGGCCCGATCAACGTCGACGAGAATGGCCCCGGCGATGCATTCCCGGAGGTCGCCGGCGGGAATCAGCGTGAAGGGAGCCATGCGCACGCCGGGCGCCAGGGGCGCGAGGCCGTACAGGTCGGTCCAGATGCGGGCATCCGCCTTGTCGTCGATGCGGAGGAACGCATCGGTCAGGGGCAGGCGGGTTCCGTTCCTCGTGAAGGAGAACGGGGCCGAGGGCGGGATCCGGAGCGCATGGTAGCCCAGGGCCAAGCCCCCCGGCCGGAAGGTGACGGGGGCGGGGCTGCCCTCGGCGAGGTACCCGTAGATGCCCATGGCGAGCATCACCGCCCACGGAGGCGCCTGCCTGAAGGCCACGCCCCCGAAGATGATCGGCATGAACCAGGGGTTCGTCGCCCGGGTTCCAGGGTGGTCCGCGAAGTGCCGCTCCAGGGCGGACCCGCATTTCCTGCGGTCCTCAAGGGAGAAATCGAAGGTGGCGCCGCTTTCCAGGAAAAGCCGCCTGACCGTTCCCGGAAAGGGCTGTTCGATGAAAAAGGACTGCCCGGCCATTCGTCACACCTTGAAACCATGCGCCAGGTCGCGCAGCTTGCTTGAAAGCGAGGCCAGATCGTCGATGGTGCGCTTGGTCTCGCCGATGCTGGCGGCCAGCTGGGTGGCGGCCGAAGCGTTGCGTTCGGTCAGGTTGGCCGTCATGCTCACGGCCTTGTTCACGTCCTCGCTCGCCTTGGCCTGCTCCTCGATGGCCAGCGTGATGGCGACCACCCCGGAGGCCCGCTCCCTGGCATTGTCCCGGATGGCTTCCAGGCCCTGGACCACCTTCTCCACGGAAGCGGATCCTTCCCGCACCCACTGGCCGCTCTCCTCGATGAGCGTGCGGATTTCCTTGGCCGCTCCGGCGCTGCGCTCGGCCAGCTTGCGGATCTCCTCGGCCACGACGGCGAAGCCCTTCCCCTGCTGGCCGGCCTTGGCCGCCTCGATGGCCGCGTTCAGCGAAAGCAGGTTGGTCTGCCGGGCGATGTCCGCGATGACCGTGGTGATGCGGCTCACGCTCTCGGAACTCTGGCGGATCCCGTCCATGGTCTTCGTCGTATCGGCGGCGAGGACGATGGCGCCTTCGGTCACCTTCTGGGACTCGGCCGCCAGGGACGTGGCGATGGCCAGGCGGTCCGAGACCGCCCGGATGGAGGCGGTCACCTCCTCCAGGGCCGAGGCCGAGGACATCATGGCCTCACGCTGCTTGTCCGAACTCCGGCTCAGGTCCAGGGTGGTGTCGTTCAGTTCCCCCGCGGCGGCGGACAGCTCCGTGGTGCCCGAGGCGGCCTGGGCGGAGACGTCCATGATGCCCTGGATCACGGCCCGGAGATCCTTCTCCATGTGGGCCATGGCCCCCAGCAGGCTGTCCGGGTTCCCCGAGTGCCTGATGTTGATCCTGAAATCCCCGGAGGCCATCTGGCGCACGGTGTCCGTGGCGTAGGCGGGGTCGCCTCCCAGCTGCCTGAGGATGCTCCTGGAGAGCCGCGTGGCCACGAGGGTCATCCCCGCCAGGAGGATCCCCCCGATCAGCAGCTGGCGCCAGGCCTGGGACCAGAAGGCCGCCTGGATGTCGTCGGTGAAGAACCCGATGCCGATGGCCCATTTCCAGGGCTTGAACTCGATGAGCCCATTCAGCTTGGGGAACAGTTCCTGCCCGCCCGGCTTGGCGTTCCTGATTTCCATGAAGGCGATCCGCTGGTTCGCGAGCAGCTCCCGGCCCACGACCCCCGAGGGCCGGCCGTCGGGCATCTTGAATCCGGGGTCCACCTTCCCGACCCGCGCCGGATTGACGTGGACCCGCATGATGTCCTTGTCGTCCCGCACGAAGTAGTAGGTGTCCTCGTGACGCAGGGAGAGAAGGACCTCCGTGGCCCTGGCCTTGGCCTGTTCCTCCGTGAGCTCGCCCTTCTGCGCCAGCTCGTGGAAATGGGCGCAGACGTTCTCGGCGGTGTAGAGCAGGGTCGAGATCTGGGAGCGGCGCTCCTGGTTCAGGCTGGAATTGAGGGACGTCAGGCCCAGCAGGGCCAGGACCGCCAGGCTGGCCGATGCGCAACCTACGATCAGCCAAAGGCGTGCAGGGAGGGACAGGTTCATATTCGATCCTTGGATTCTGGGCGGCGGCTAGATATAGCACGCCTCATTGACAAGTAAATTCTTCTTTTGATTTTTTCAGGATTCCAGCGGCCTGGTCCTCGGCACCGCTGACCGGGACTTGTCCCAGGCGGAGAGCAGGGCGCCTCGCCGTTCCTCATTCCAAGCCTTGGCCGCTCCCTGCAGGGCGGAGGAGGCGTCGCCGATGATCCGGTCGTGTTGGGTGATGAGCCAGTGGAGCTCCATTTCGCTGAGCAGGACCGGAACATAAGGCCGGATGGTTCGTTTCATCGATTCTCCAAGCGGGGGGGGACAAGAGGTCCGCATGGCCCATGGGCGAAGGGGCCGCTGAGGGTATGAAGGAAATTCGTGAGGCCTTGAAGCAGACATCCAGATGGCCATTGCCCATCGGGGGGATGGGCATCCGCGTCGGGTCCCTCAAGCGTCCTGCTGGCCATGGCACGGGGCGGTGCACCTGGCCGGGCGGATCCCGGGGAAGCATCTGAATCCGATCTCTCCGCCACGCTTGCTCGCAGGACCAGAAGTGGAAATTATTGCCGACTTGAGCCTGGATTGCAAGCCCTGCATCGATTCTTGAGGAATTTTAAGCGTGGCCGGAATTCCTCCCGGGTATTTTCTCCCGCTGCCTGGGTTATCACCATGAGGTGCTTGGCCGGCAGGGGTGGAGGCCGGGCCGGGTACCGCCGCCCCGGCGGTATTCCTCTGCCTAATTGTTCCATTCGTCACACTTCTGCAACATGTTTCTGGGAGACTGGAAGGGTATCGAATTGAGGTTCTAAATGATGTCCATGCGTATTTTGGGATTGGCCTTCGGGGTCCTGGCCATCGGCCATTGTGCGGGCGAAGTCGTGGTGCTGTTCGGTAGTTCGGTGCTTCGGAATGGAACCCTGCAGTCGACGGCGGTGGGGAGCATCCAGCAGCGGGCCCCGCGGGAGGGCGCGCCGATGGCCGGACGGGCGATGCTGAAGGACGCCGCGGGCAAGGACTTCGAGGTGGCCTGCGAGGTGGAGATGTATGCCCTCGGCGGCGACCGGGGCGATACCGCCTCCTGGCGGGTGGAAGTGCCGGTGGGCACCACCCTCCGGAGCCTGAAGGTGGTCCGCGGAAACCAGGTCCTGGCCCGGCTGGAGACCCCCCTCGACCTCGCGCCGCCGGTCATGGAGTTCGTCGATTCGGCCAACGGGGCCGGTGCGTCCGTCGATTGGGTGCTGCTCCGTCCGGGGAAGTTCGCCGCGTCCTCCATCTGGTTCCGGTGGTCCTGGGATGAGGGCGGGTCCTGGATGAACTCCCCCCGGATCCTCTCCGACGATTCCGGCACGGGGCAGCTGAAGCTGGAGCCGGTCGCGGGCGGCCTTCCCGGTGGCACCCTCCTGGAGTTCTGGGTCCCCCAGGACCTCAGCCTGACCCGGGTCCGTCACCGGATCGCCGGCCGTTTCCGGCCCCTGTAGTCCGATGGGGTTCCAGCCGTTCATCCGCTCCGCGGCATTCCTGCTGGTGGCTTCCCTCGGGCCCCTCCCGGTCCTGGGAGGGGCCCCGGGGGTTCCCCCGGAACAGACGCCCTTCCAGAGCTACGGGAACGGCCAGGGCCTGGAGAACCTCTCCATCTGGTGCCTGGAACAGGATTCCGACGGGTTCCTCTGGGCGGGCACCGAGGACGGCCTGTTTCGTTATGATGTCCAGAAGTTCCAGGCCTTCCGCGGCGAATCGGGCCTCCAGGACGTCTGGGTGCGGGCCCTGTGCGCCGCCGAGGGCCGCCGGCTCTGGATCGGCACGGCCCGGGGGCTGGCCCTGAGGGACCAGGGGAGGATCCAGGCCCTCGGCCCCGGGCAGGGGATCCCCCAGGCGGAGGTCTTCGCCCTGGCCCTGGATTCCCGCTCCCTTCTGTGGGTGGCGACGGAACGCGGACTGTTCCGGCAGCGCCCCGGGCGGATGACCTTCGAACCCGCGCCGGGCTGGCGGGGGGAGGAACCGGCCCGCTGCCTGGGCCGTGCGGGGAACGCCATGTACGTGGGGTCCCAGGAGCGCCTGTTGCGGTACGGCCCGGAAAGCGAGGGGCCCCCGGCGGAGGTGGCGGGACCGTGGCGCGAAAGGCTGGACGCCGTTCTCCAGGACGGCGGGGGACGGTTGTGGGTGCGTTCGCGGAGCGGGCTCTGGATGCGCCCGGGCGAGGCCGGTCCGTTCCAGGACCTGTCGCGGCGCGTGGGGCCGGCCGCCTACGACGGCTGCCTCAAACTGACCCCCGCGGGGACCCTCCTGATTCCGACCGTGGATGACCTGGTGCGCGTCCGGGACGGGCGCTGGGAGCATCTGGGCCAGGCCCGGGGCCTGCCCACGCCCTTCGTCAACCGCGCGCTGGAGGACCGGGAAGGCTGCCTCTGGATCGGCGGCCTGGGCCTCCACCGGACCCTGAGCCGGGAGGCCTGGGGGCAGTACACCTATCAGAACGGCATCGCCGGGGGCGTGGTGTGGTCCATCACCCATGACCGGCAGGGGCGGCTCTGGGCCGGAACGAGCAACGGCCTCTGCGAGACCCGGGACGGGCGATGGGCCCTGGTGCCCGGCACGGCCAACCAGGCCTTCCTCGCCCTGGCGGTGGCGCCGGACGGCGCGCTCTGGATGGGAGGCGCGCCGGCCCGGCTGCGGCGCTGGGTTCCCGGCACCTCCCGGTGGCAGGAATGGCCCCGGCCCTCGTCGACCATCATCAGCCTGGCGTTCGACGACCGGGGCGTGCTGTGGGTGGCGACCCGGCGCCAGGGGCTTTTCCGGGTGGTGGAACGGGGCGCGTCCTTCGCCGTCGAGCCCGTCCCGCTCCCGGGGGCCGTGCCCGGGGAGAAGACGACGGCCCTTTCCATCGGCGCGTCGGGCCGCATCTGGCTGGCCAGTTCGAACGGGCTCCTGGTGCTGGAGGACGGCCGCTGGCGGCGCCTGGGCAAGGCGCAAGGCCTGGTGGACCCGGATGTGCGCGCGGTCTATGAGCGCTCCGGCGGGGACCTCTGGGTCAGCTACCACGATACGCAGGGGCTGAGCCAGTACCGGTACGAACCGGGCCGGCTCGTCCTGGTGAAGCATGTCGACGCGGCGGGCGGCTTCACGGCGCGGAAGGCCTACTTCATGCGCCAGGACACCCTGGGCCGGCTCTGGGTGGGGACGTCCCAGGGGGTCGTCCGGTACGACGGCGTCCGCTTCCAGGAATTCGGGACCATGGATGGCCTCCCCGGGGACGAATGCAACGGCAGCGCCTTTCTCGCCGAGCCGGGCGGGGATGCGTGGGTGGGAACCCTGGGGGGCCTTGCGAGGTTCCACCAGGACAGGTTCGCGGGTTCGGCCCCGCCGCCCGCCGCCTTCGTCCTGTCGGCGACCTACGGAAGGACGCACCTCGCCTTCCCCTTCGAGGGAATCGCGGAGGTCCCCAACCGGGACGCGACCCTCGAATTCCACGTCACGGGACTCACCTACCTCAACGAGGGCAGGGTCCTGAACCAGGTCCGCCTCGTGGGGCTGGAGGACGCCTGGAGGACCACGAAGGTCCGGGAGGTCCGGTACGCCAACCTCCCTCCCGGGGCGTACCGGTTCGAGGTGCGATCGGGCCTGGCCGAGGGATCCTGGGGCCCCGTCGCCTCGTTCACCTTCCGGGTGCTGCCGGCCTGGTACCAGGCCTGGTGGTCCCGCCTCCTGGGGGCGGCGGGCCTTCTGGTCCTGGGCTTTTTCGCGCTGCGTCTGAGGCTGAAGGCCATGCGGGAGCGGAACCGGGACCTGGAGCGGGTCGTGGAGCTGCGCACCGTCGCGCTGGCCGAGGCCAACGAAGCCCTTCAGCAGCTCACGGTAACCGACCCCCTCACCGGCCTCAAGAACCGCCGGTTCCTGGACCTGACCCTGGAGGAGGACCTGGCCCTGGTGCGCCGGGACCACCGTTCCACGCCCGACGGCGGGCGCCTGGGGGGCAACGTGGACATGGTCTTCCTGATGGTGGACATCGACCATTTCAAGGGTGTGAACGACGGCCATGGCCATGCCGCGGGCGATCACGTGCTCCGGCAGGTCCGGGACCGGCTGCAGGAGGTCGCCCGGACTTCCGATACGGTGGTCCGTTGGGGCGGCGAGGAGTTCCTGGTGGTGGCCCGGCGCCTGGACCGTTCCCTGGGCGCCACGCTGGCGGCCCGGATCCTTGAATCCATGCGTTCCAGGCCTTTCGACCTGGGCTCCGGCCTGGAGACCTCCCTCACCTGTTCCGTGGGGTTCTGCCCCTATCCCCTGGTCCCCGCCCATCCCGATGACGTGGCCTGGCCACGGGTCGTGGAGGTCGCGGACCGGTGCCTCTACGCCGCCAAGCAGAGCGGACGGGATGGGTGGGTCGGCCTGCGGGGCCAGTGCGACACCGTCGAGGCCGTCGGCGCGTTCCTGGGGTCTCCGGAAGACCTTGCGGCCCGGGAAGGCCTCGGACTGGCCACCAGCTTCCGGGACGTCGCCGGGCTGCGGTGGAGCTGATGGCCGGGCTCAGAGGGTGTCTGCTGAAAGGAAGGCCTCTCAGACCCCGGGCATCTTCCCGAGCCTGCCCAGGGACTGCTCCAGGTCCTCGAGGCTGAAGGGCTTGGCCAGCATCGCCACGCCCGGGTAGGCGTCCAGCAGTTCCAGGGCCGCCGTGTCGCTCCGGCCCGTGGTGAGGAGGACGGGGATGCCCGGGCGCAGGGCCCGCAGGCGGGGCAGGGTGCCGGAGCCCCCGAGGCCGGGCATGTTCATGTCCAGGATCACCAGGTCGACCTCCAGTCCCTGGACCAGGCCCGCCAGGCCCTCCTCGCCGCAGGCCGCGGACGTGGCCCGGTGGCCCAGCGCCTCCACCACTTCCTGGATGGAGGTCCGGACCAGTTCGTCGTCGTCCACCACCATGATGCGGAGGGGCCCTGCCTCCTCCGCCGGGAAGGGGCCGGGGCCGGCGGCGGGGGCAGGGTGGGGGTCCCCCGCGGGGAACCGCAGGCTGACCAGGGTCCCCGACCCCGGTTGGCTGCGGATGTCCAGTTCCCCCTGGTGGGCCTTGACGGTGCCGTAGACCATGGAGAGGCCGAGCCCGGTCCCCTTGCCCTGGGGCTTGGTGGTGTAGAAGGGCTCCAGGGCCCTGGACAGGACTTCGGGCGTCATCCCGGTGCCATTGTCCTCGATCTGGATCTCGACCCACCGGCCGTCGACGTTGCGGGTCCGGAGGGTCAGGGTGCCGGCGTCGGGCATCGCGTCCCGGGCATTGACGCAGAGGTTCAGGAACGCGTTGGCGATCGCCCCGGCGTCGCCCCGGACGGGGTGGAGGACCGGAGCCAGGTCCCTCTCCACGCGGACCTCGGCCAGGTGCGTGCCTTCCAGGAGCTCGAGCTCCTCGAGCAGGATCGCGTTCAGGTCCAGGCTCCGTTCCTCGGCGGGGGTGGCGCGGGCGAAGGTGAGCAGCCGCCGGACCATCTTCCCGCCCCGGACGGCGGCCTTGGCGATGGTCTCGAGGGTGCGCCGGCCCGGACTGCCGTCGGGCAGGGACTTCAGCCTTGCGGTGGCGAGGCTGAGGATGGCCCCGAGGACGTTGTTCATGTCATGGGCGATTCCCCCCGAGAGGTTGCCCAGGCTCTCCATCTTCCGGGCGTGCGCAAGCTGCTCCTCCAGGGATTCCCGGATCTCCCGGGCGCGCTTGTGCTCGGTGATGTCCTCTTCGAAGGCGATGAAGTTCGTGATGGCGCCGGAAGCGTCCCTCACCGGCGCGAGGGTGGCGCGTTCCAGGTAGGGTTCGCCGTTCCTGCGCAGGCTCGGGATCTCGCCTTCCCACACGCCGCCCTGGACCAGGGCTTCGCGGATCTGGACCAGGGCCTTGAGCGGGGTGGAGGGCGCTTTCAGGAAGAGCGGCGTCTGGCCGAGGACCTCGTCCCGGGAATAGCCGGTGACGTCCGTGAACCGGGGGTTCACGTACTCGATCCTCCACGCGGCGTCCATGATCACGATGCTCAGCGGGCTCTGTTCCACCGCGGTGGAGATCCGCAGGAGGGAGGCCTCGGCCTGCTTGCGCTTGGCGTCGAGGTCCAGATGCTCGAGCGCGAAGGAGACGTCGCTGGCGGCCTCCGCCAGGAGGGCCACCTCGTTGCGGCCGAACCAGCCGCATTCGTTCGCGTAGACCATGAGGACGGCGCAGACCTCGCCGGCCTTCCGGACGGGGAACGCGGCCGCGGCCTTGAACCCGGTCCCGTCCGGGGCGAAATCGTTCTCGATCACGGGACGGCCTTCCCGGAGGGCCAGGGCCGCCGGGCCCGATTCCCCGCCCCCGGGGCCGTCGAGGCAGCCCTGCGCGTCGCCGCAGCGGCTGGCGATCCGGATCTCCCCGTTCGCGGCCCAGCCGATCCAGGCGAAGGCGAAACGGCCCTCCCTGACCAGGGCCTCGCTGATCCGGTCCATCAGGGCTTCCGGGGTGCGGGCCCAGACGATGGCCTGGTTGACGTGGCTCAGGGCGGCGTAGAGCTGGGTCATGCGCTCGAGCTGGCGCGCCTGGGAACGGAGGTCCGTGATGTCCCGGGTCATCGTCAAGGCGCAGGGAACCCCCTCCACCTCGATCGTGCTGGCGGAAACCAGGCCCGTGAGCACGCCGCCGTCCTTGCGCCGGAACTGGGCCTCGAAACCCAGGACCTTCCCGTCCCGGTGCAGGAGCTCCCGGAAGCGCGCCCGGTCCCGGCTGTCCACCCAGATGCCGACCCCGCCGGGCTGGGAGGACCGGCCCAGGATTTCCTCCGTGCCATAGCCCGTGGTCTGCATGAACCCTTCGTTCACCGTCAGGTAGACCCCGTCCGAAAGCCGGGTGATGGTCACGCTGTCCGGGTTCCCGTGGAAGCTCCGGCTGAACTTCTCCTCCGAGGCCCTGAGGGTCTCGGTGGCGAGCTTGCGCCGGGTGATGTCGATGAAATTGACCAGGACCCCGCCGCCGTCGAGGGGTTCCGCCGTGACCTCCAGCCATTGCCTGCGGCCGTCCTTCCCGGCCCAGACGAGTTCCCGGCCCCGCACGGGCCGTCCCGTCCTGAGGGCGACCCGGCCGGGAGCCTCATCCAGGGCCAGGATCGCCCCGCCGTGTTCGAAGAGGCCCGTCTGGCTTCCTTCCAGGCCCTCGGCCAGGAGGGTTTCCCGGTCCAGCCCCAGGATCCGGGAAGCGGCCCGGTTGGCTTCCAGATACCGGCCCTCGGGATCCAGGAGCAGCACGCCCTGGCTCAGGGCGTCCATGAGGGGCGTCCAGCCCGCATGTGCAGAGCGGGCCTGTCCCTCCTGGGGATCAGATAAGCGTGGAGTGAGCACTTCACGTCCTCGGGAAAAGGGGTGGTGATAAGCCGCGAAGTTCCCAGGTCGATTACAAAAGGCCTGGAGGCCCCGGGCTGCTGGCACCAGGGTCTCACTTTGTGTATGGGGATGCCAGACCTTCTTCTGCTTTGGCGGCGGCCCGCGTCTCCCCGCGCTTGCGGAGGGAACAGGGGAATTCGATCCGGAACGCGGTGCCCTCGCCAGGTACGGAATCCACCCGGATGCTCCCGCCGTGGGCGGCCACGATGTTGGCGACCATGGCCAGTCCGAGCCCGGTGCCCTTCCCGCGCGCCTTGGTGGAGAAGAACGGTTCGAAGACCCGCTCCATCACCTCCCGGGTCATGCCGCAGCCGGTGTCCCGGACTTCCAGGCAGACGTTGCCCTCCGAGCGGAAGGTGCGGAACGTGAGCAGGCCGCCTTCCGGCATGGCGTCCCGGGCGTTCATTCCCAGGTTCACCAGGACCTGCTGGATCTTCTGGGGCTCGCCGAACATGACGGGCGACTCGGGGTCCAGGTCCTTCCGGACCTGGATGGACGGTCCGGCGACGGGGCCGAGCAGGGCCACCACGTGCTCCACCGAGACGTTCAGGCTCATCGGCTCGCGTTCGCCGGGGTCGGGGCGGCTGTAGTCCAGCAGCCCGCGCAGGACCTCGCTGCACTTGGCGGCGGCCTCCTCGGCCTGCCGGAGGCGGGGCTGGAGCGCGGGATGATCCTCGTACAAGGTCTGGCAGAGGGCGATCTGGCCCAGGACCACCGCCAGCTGGTTGTTCACGTCATGCATGATGCCCGGAGCCATCATCCCGACCGAATCCACCCGCTGGCTGTGCTCCACCTGGTTGAGCAGGCGGTTGCGCTCCTGGACCGCCCGGCCGGCGACGCGCAGCTGCTGCCCGACCTGTTTGATCTCCCAGACATCGGATTGATAGTCCTCGCTGGACCCGTCGTCGGTGGAGGGCGAACTGGCCTCGAGCGCCAGGTCCCGCATGGGGCGCACGAACCGGCGGTGGACGTCCAGGAGGCTCCAGGCCACGCCCAGCACGATCGCCAGGGCCAGGACGAAGACGGCGATCCGCCGCGGCCGCAGCCCGGGGAAGAGGTCCTCCTCGGGAATCGCGACATGCAGGTTCATCCACGGCTTTCCGGGGACGGCGTACGCGCCGCCGGCCGCGATGAAGGCGCCCACCGGAGCCCGGACCGCGTTGGGGCCGGCCGGCTCCGCTTCCGGGAAGGATGGCGGCACCGGCATCAGCTGGTGGTCGACGCGCGCCCCCGGATCGAGCATTTCGGGAATCCTGGGCGGGACCAGGAGCCGTCCCCCCGCGTCCGACACGACCATGCGGGTGCCCGGGGTCGGCTGGTGGTCCCAGATGAACTGGGTCAGCTCCTCCAGGGAGACGTCCACGCCCACGACGCCTTCCAGCCGGCCGCGCGCGTCCCGGACCGGAACGACGTAGGAGAAGCCGCCGGCCCGGGTCGTGAAGAACCGGTAGGCCTCAGGCGTCCAGGCGGGTGCGCCCAGGGCCGCGCCGAACCGGTACCAGTGGCGTTCCTGGGGCCGGTAGGTCTCCCGGTCATTTCCCTGCCCGGCCACCCATTGCCCTTCCCGCAACAGCAGCCGCCTGGAAACCAGGCCCGCCCGGAAGAGGATCAGGTTCCATTCCCCATCCTTTTTCACGATGCAGGCGGAATCGCCATCCTCCCGGCCCAGGATGAGGTTGGTGACCATGCCTCCCTTCTCGAGGAAGGCGATGACGCTCTGCAGTTTCGCGGGGTCCTCCAGGCTGGCGTGTTCCTGGGCCCACCAGGCGCCCAGGGCGAGGCCGGTGGTTTCCGCACGGGACAGCTCGCGGGCGATGGTCCGTTCCATCTCGGCCAGGGAGGCCCTGGCGCGGGCCTGCACCTGGGTCCTGGGGGAATGGACGAGCCCCCACCACCAGAGTCCCCAGACGGCGGTGGAACACAAGGCGGTAAGGAGGATGGCCTTCCACAGCACCATGCTATTGGGTCGCTGCATCGATCGGTTGCTCCGTTCGGGCCGAAACCCAGGCGAAAGGGGTGGTTATTGCGAGTGAAATGGCGGCAATCTCCCCCATAATACGTGGTTGTTCCCTCCGTTTCGTTTAATTCAAACATGACGCCCGTGGTCCCACTGGCTGGGGACCCGAATTCCTCAACCCCCTTTCCATGGAGAATCCATGCCCACCCGCCCCAAGCTTCTGAAGATCACCCTCACCTACGAGCAGGAAGGCCGGCCCGTGACCGTGGAGGTGGACCCCGCCAAGGCTTCCGCCCTTTTCTGGACGGACCACACGGTCGAGAACCTGCTGGGCAGCTACTACCGCTCCGGCTTGCCCAATCCGACCGGCCAGACTCCTTCCGGCGTGCTGGAGGCCTGGAATACCGCCAAGGCGGACGGCACGCTGCCTGTCGTCATGATCAAGTACCCCGAGTGCGGAACCGGTCCTATCTGAGCCGCTCCAGGCGGGCCCGGGCGGCGGCGGCGACCAGGGGACCGAGTCCGGTGCCGCGCCGGTAGGCCTGCCGGGCGCGCTCCAGGGCCCGGGCCCGCCGGTCCTCCGCGGCCTCCGCCGCGGCCGAGAGAACCTCCAGATCGCCCAGGCGGAGATACCCTTCGCCGTAGGACGGATCGAGCTCCACGGCCTTCCGGGCCGCCCGGAGGCCGGATTCCCGTACGCCGGCCCGGGGGACGGCCGAGGCCCAGGTCGCGTACAGCTCCGCCAGGGCGGCCCAGGTCACCTTGTCGCTGGAGATCCGGAGGTACCGCAGGATGTCGGCCTCGGCCCGCTGGAACAGGGGCATCATCCGGGCCGGCGGCTGGTGCGCGAGCAGCCACCGGATTTCCACCAGGTCGCACAGGGCGCGGAAGAACCGGGGGAAGGGGGCGCGGGGGTTCCGGCGAACGGCCTCGGCGAGGTCGAGCCGGGCGGCGGCCAGTTCGTCCAGGGGGGACCGGCCCTGGGCGAGTTCCGCCTTGGCCAGGGCCAGGTGGCAGCCCGACAGGTCCACGAGGGCGGCCACGAAGTCGCCCTTCACCGCCACGGCCCGCTCGAGGGACACCCTGGCCTGGGCCAGGGCCTTCCGGGGATCCTGCCCGGCGGCCAGCTGATACTCGCCCAGGAGCTTGGCTGCAAGGCCCAGGTAGTAGTGGCCGTCCACCAGGTTGGGGTCCAGCCGGATGGCCTGTTCCAGGGCCGTGATGGCCGTCTCGGCGCTCCGGGAGGGATCCCGGCCGTGGGCCAGTTCCTGCTCGGCCCACTCCTCGTGGGCGGCCCCCAGGCCGACGTGGAAGGTCGCCAGGTCCGGGTACGCCTTGACCGCCCGTTCCATGAGGGTGCGGGCGGCCGTCCAGGACGCGGTGGCGTCCTGGCCCCGCTGGGCCCTGTAGACCATGAGCCGGAGGTGGATGCGGCTCAGGGCGGGCAGGAGCAGGGGATCGTTCGGCGCTGACGCCACCGCCTTTTCCCCCGCCTCGATGGCCTGTTCCCAGGGACCGACGGGGTCGCCCCCGGTGCGCCAGCGCACCAGGGCGGTTTCGCCGAGGGCCGCCATGCGGGTTTCCTGGGCTCCCGGGTAGGCGGGGTCCTGGCGCAGGACCTCGGCGGAGGCGGACAGGGCCCGGTCCAGCTCCTCCGTGGGGTCCTGCCCCTTGTTGTTGAGGGCGCGGGCCCGGCCGAAATGGAACCACGCCTCGAGGGCCTGGGTGCCGAGGCGGGACGGATCCAGGACCTTGGCCCGGTCCAGGGCCGCGAGCCCCCGGGCGAAGGGCACTGCGGCGTCCTCGCCGTGAAGCCAGTGCTTGTCCATGGCCAGCCGCCAGGCGCGCGCTTCGGCGAGGAACAGGTCGGGGTCGCTGGGGGCCATGGCCTGGGCGGACTGGAAGCAGGCGACCGCGGCTTCCAGGAGGCCCCGGAATGCCTCCGGGCGGGCCGTCCCGGCCTGGTCCAGGAGGATGTCCCCTTCGAGGCCCTTGGCCTCGTAGAACCAGGGGGTCTGGCTGAAGGAGGCCCGGGCCCGGGCCAGGGCCTCGTCCAGGCGGCGGCCGTAGAAGGCGAGCAGCGCCAGGGTGTAGTCGGGGGATTCCAGAGCCGCGCTCCGTCCCTGCTCCAGGTTCCTTATGGCCGCGCTCCGCAGGCCCTGGTCGGCGGCCCGGAGCCGGGCCTCGCGGACCGCGGGGTCGGCGACCTTCCGGATCTGGTCCAGCTCGGCCAGGTACTGGTAGCCCAGGATCCGCCCGTGCATGTAGAACGCCTCCGGGGACCGGAAGCCCTTGGCCAGGGCCCTGTCCATGTAGGCCGAAGCCCGGGCGAGGTCGCCCATGGCGAGGTGCCCCCGCGCCAGGGCGTAGCAGGCCGGGCCCGCCATCACGTTGGAGGGGCCGGCGACGTTGGGCTCGAGCTGCGCCATGCGCCAGCGGACCTGGGCCATCTCCTGCTGGATGTCGTGGGCCGGGAGGAGGTGGGCATAGCGCATGAGGGATTCGTAACGTTCCGCCTCCTGGCCGAAGCGCTGGGCCCACCAGGCCTGGGCGGAGGCGGTGCGCCGGGCCTGGACGTTGACGGCCACCAGGGCCAGCACCGCGGCCAGGGCGGCCGCGGTCACGGCCACGAGCGCCTTGTGCTTGCGGGCGAGCTTGCCCGCCTGATAGACGAGGGTGGGCGGATGGGCCAGGATGGGCTCGCCCTCCTTGAACCGCCGCAGGTCCTCGGCCAGGGCCAGGGCGGAGGCGTAGCGCCGCCTGGGCTCCTTCTCCATGCACTTCTCGACGATGGTCGCCAGGTCCCGGGGAAGGGACGGGACGGCTTCGCGCAGGGGGACGGGCGCCTCCTCCAGGGTGGCCTTGAGCCAGGAAAGGCCGGTTCGTCCCGCGAAGGGCGCCTGGCCGGCCAGGAGGGCGTAGAGGGTGGCGCCCATGGCGTAGATGTCGGTCGGGACGCCCACCTGGTCTTCCAGCCCCGCGGCCTGCTCGGGGGCCATGAAGCCGGCGGTGCCGATCACCAGGCCCTGCTGGGTGAGGCCCGTGCTCTCCAGGGACCGGGCCAGGCCGAAATCCAGGATGTAGGGCTTCAGGCCCCGCTCGTCCTCCTCGACCATGATGTTGGCGGGCTTGAGGTCCCGGTGCACGAGGCCCTGGCGGTGGGCGGCGTGGATGGCGGCGGCCACGGTCTCCATCACCGAGGCCAGGTCCGGCAGGCTGAGGTCCTTCCGGGCGGCGGCCAGGGTCCGGCCCTTGATCAGCTGCATGGCGATGAAGGCCTGGCCGTTCAGCTCGCCCACTTCATAGACCTTGCAGACGTTGGGATGGTCGACCTTGGCCTGGTTCTGGGCTTCCTGGATGAACCGGCGCATGCGCCGCGGGTCGTCCCGGGCGAGGAACTTCAGGGCGACCTCCCGCTTGAGGACGAGGTCGAAGGCCCGGTAGATCCGTCCCATCCCGCCCTCGCCCAGGAGCTGGAGGTCCGCGTAATGGGTCCAGGACGCGGGCTGGATGGTGGCGGCGCCCGGGTTCTCGCCGAAGAGGGTGGGCTGCGAGCCGAAGTCCGGGGCCGTTTCCGGACCCCCGACAGGCACTCCGCCTTCCCCGATGTCCCCCCCCTGTGCGTCCACGTTCCGTTCCAGTGTTGAACCCAGTCTACCCTCCGGCCGGAGCAAACATCCATTCAGACCGTTGCCGGCCGGCCCTCCCGCGAGGTCCGCTCCGCGCCCTTGCGCAGCGAGGGCGGCAGCTCGATGCGGAAGGTGGTCCCGGCGCCGGGCTCCGAATCCACCTGGATCCGCCCCCCGTGGCCGGTCACGATGTTGGCGACCATGGCCAGGCCGAGACCGGTGCCCTTCCCGGGCTCCTTGGTGGAGAAGTAGGGCTCGAAGATGCGCCGCTTCACGTCGTCGCCCATGCCGCAGCCCGTGTCCCGCACTTCCAGGCAGGCGTTCCCCTCGGAGGAGAACGTCCGGAAGCTCAGCAGGCCGCCAACGGGCATGGCGTCCCGCGCGTTGATGCCCAGATTCACGATGATCTGCTGGATCTTGACGGGGTCCCCGAACAGCATCGGCAGCTCCGGATCCAGGTCCAGCTCCACCCGGATGCCCTTGCCCAGCACGCCCCGCAGCAGCCCGATGCCGGTCTCCAGGGACGTGTTCAGGTTCATCAGCACGCGCTGGCCCGGATCCGGGCGGCTGTAGTCCAGGAGCCCGCGCAGCACCTCGGCGCATTTGATGGTCGCTCCCTCCGCCGCCCGAAGACGGGGCTGGAGGGCGGGGTGGCCCTCGGACTGGCTCCGGCAGAGCGTGAGCTGGCCGAGCACCACGGCCAGATGGTTGTTCACGTCGTGCACGATGCCCGGCGCCATCATGCCCACCGAATCCATCCGCTGGTTGTGCTCGGCCCGGCTCAGGAGGAGCTCCTTCTCCTGGACGGCCCGGCCCGCGTCGCGCAGCTGCCGGCCCACCTGCTCGAGTTCCCAGATGTCGGAGTGGTAGTCCTTCCCCGGGGCGCTTCCGGACCCGGGCAGGCCCGCCTCGGCCGCAAGCTCGCGCATGGGGCGCACGAGGTGGCGGTGCAGGTCCAGGAGGCTCCAGGCCACACCCAGGACCAGGGCGAGGGCCAGGAGGAAGGTGGCGATCCGCCGGCGGTGAAGGCCGGGGAAGAGGTCCTCCTCGGGAATGGCGACCTGCAGGCGCATCTGCGGCGTTCCCGCGGAGGAATACGCGCCGTCCGCCCTGACGACGGCCGCGCTGGAGCCCGGGCGGCTGTCGCCCGGGGGCGTGGACGGCGTCAGCTGGTGCCTGAACCGGGTCCCCTGGTCGAGCATCTCCGGGGTCCTGGGCGGGACCAGGAGCCGGCCGGACAGGTCCGTCACCATCAAGCGGGCGCCGGGGGTCGGCTGGTGCTCCCAGATCAAGGCCGTCAGCTCCTCCAGGGAGACGTCCACGCCGATGACGCCCTCGAGACGGCCCTGGGAATTGCGGACCGGCACCGTGTAGGTGAACCCTCCGACCATGGAGGTGTAGTAGCGGTAGGCCTCCGGCGTCCAGGCCGGGCGGGCGTGGGCCGCCCCGAACCGGTACCAGTAGCGCTGCCGGGCATCGTAGACCTCGCGGTCATCCGCGGGACCGGGCACCCATTTCCCCGAACGCATCATGAACCGTCTGGGATGCCGGCCCGCCCGGTATAGGACCAGGTTCCATTCGCCGTCCCTCCTCACGACGCAGGCCGAATCGCCGTCCTCCCGGCTGAGGATGAGGTTGGTGATGATCGCTCCCCGTTCCAGGAAGGCGATGACGCCCTGCAGTCGCGCGGGGTCGTCCAGCCGGCCTTCCTCCCGGGACCACCAGGCGCCGAAGGCGAGGCCGGTGGTTTCGGCCCGGTTGAGCTCGCGGCCGATGGTCCGGTCCATCTGCACCAGGGATTGCCGGGCCCGGTCGCGGACCTGGGTCCTCGGAGAATGGACGAGGCCCCACCACCAGAGGCTCCAGATCCCCGCGGCGCACAGGGTCGTGAGGACGATGGCTTTCCACAGCACCATGCTATGAAGGCGGGGCATTGGCTGGCGTCTCCGTTCCGATCGAGTCTTCGGCGCGGAAGGGCCTGGATGTTCAGGAAACCGTCGGCGGAGACTTCCCCAAGGGTAGCAAGTCGGGCAAATGGAACCAGTACTTTATATGGGCCCGGACGCGGCCAGGAGACCTTCAGCTTCGGTCCGGTCCTCGCCTTCGGGGACGCCAGGTACGTGGGGCCCTCAAGGCAGGCCCCGGTCCTTCGGCCATCCAGGGCTCAGGACGGCTTGACCGGCCAGGTGAACCACGCCTCGGCGTCGGCGTCGCAGCAGCGTTCCCAGGACTTGCCTTCGGTGAAGAACTCCTCCCGGTCCCGGTCGCAGGCCTTGAACGCCACCAGGCGGTCCTGGGGCTTGGGCGGCGCGGGCATGTGCATCCAGTGGGTGGGGAAGCAGGGGACGGTGAACCCGTTCCCGTCCTGGTCCCGCAGCCACTTCCCGTCCTGGCAGCGCATGGCGACGGCGAGCATGCCGTCCTCGTCGCCCGGTCCGAAGGACCCGCGTCCGATAAGAATGCTCCCGTCCTTCGGGGCGGTTGCGATGTGCCGCCATTCACTCATGGTCACCTCAAACTACCTGTTCGTCCTATTATGGCCGGAGCTCCGGGTGCATCGGTCACAACGGCCCCATCCCCGTAGGTTTTTTGCCTCCATTCGTCGCGCGATAGGTGGGGTTGGTCCGATCGTTTCCCTCCCGGGGTCATTCTTCGTTCATGGTGATTTGGGCGGGCACCGCCCGGCCTTCCTGGTCCGAAGTCCTCTTCCCGAAAGGAGACCCCATGTTGCGCAGTCCCTTGACCCTCCTTCCCCTTCTCCTGCTGGGGCTCGGCCCCGCCCTGGGGGCCCAGCTGCCCGTCCAGTTCGGGGGGGCCGTCTCGGTGGACGCGCCCCTTTCGGACCTGAGGACGGATCTCAACGACAAAGTGGGGCTCGGCACCAGCTTCCAGGTCACCGTCAGGACCGGGGAGCGCCTGTCGGTGCGCCCCCGCCTGGACCTGGATCTCTTCCGGGTCTCCCGGTACCATCGGCCCTTTTCCAACTACGTGCAGGAGCGCACCTTCTTCTCGGCCGGGGCCGGGGCGGACCTGCTCTACGCCTTCGACGGCACGGCCGGGAATGGCCTCTATTGCCTGGCAGGGGCCGGGGTGCTTCAATGGTTCCAACATTTCACCATTACGGACCATTGGAATCACGACCCGGACGGCAACTACCGCTCGGACACCCGGAAAAACCGCGTGAGCCCCTGGGCCGCCCTGGGCCTGGGCTACCAGGTCAACCGGCACCTGGGCTTCGAAACCCGGGCCGTGCTCTCCCAGTACGATCGTCCCGCGGCCGGCGGCCTCCAGGTCCCCACCGGCGAGGTCCCGACCGAACTCCGCAAGGCCCTCAACGTCCAGTTCGCAGTGACGGGGAGATGGTAATGGTCTTTCAACCCAGGAGAGGCGACATGCTCCTTTCTCGAAGCGTCCTGTTTGCGGTCCTCCTCATGGGGATCCCCCTGCCGGCCCAGGAACCCGCCGGTGGCCGTCCGCCCGAAACGGTGTTCCTCCGGCTCAACCTGGGCGGCGGACAGGCCACCCAGGACGGGGCCCGCCACGGGAACCTGGAGCTGGGCGGCGACCTCCTGCTGTCCGCGAACGCCTCCCAGCGGTACGGGCTGAGGGTCTCCTCCCTGGATCTCGACGTCGGAGGCAGGCACGAGCGCTACCTCTGCACGGGCGTCGTGCTGGAGATGGTGGTGCACCGGTGGCTGCGCATGGAGATCGGCACGGTCGGCTTCATCGGGAGGGGGGACCGGAGCGGGACCAATCCCTTCGGCCTGGTCTCCTTCGTGGGGTACGAGAAGCGGGCCGGCGCCCTCACCTGGTCCATCGGCTACGACTCGAAGTACGTCTTCGGCCGGCCCGCGATCACCGTCAACAATCTCGGCATCGGGGTCGGTGTCCATTTCTAGGAAGACAGGATCGAACCCATGGACTGGAATCCCGACATCCGCCCCTTCCAGGGGGCCTTCCTCCGCTGGGTGCCGAGGGCCGTCCTGCTCGGGGGCATCCCCAGCGCCCTCGCCCAGGCCCTCCTTTCCGGACCGGTGCCCCATTACCTGCTTCTCAGCTTCTGCGTGGGCTCGGTGTGCACCGTGGTCCTGTGGGGGAGCTACGAGGCGCTGAGCCCCTGGATCCTCGCCCATCCACCCCGGCTCGACCCCGGCTGGGCCGCCATCCTCTCGCTGGGCAAGTGGATGCTGGTGTACCTGGTCCTCGTCGGGGTCCTGCTCTTCACGGCCGACCACGTCCTCCACCTCCAGCTTTCGGCCTTCTTCGTCGTGACGATGGGTCTCCTGCTCTCGAGCCTGGTGGTCAGCGTGCGGAGCACGTCGTCCCAGGTGGCCATGGCCCGCGCCCTGGAACAGTCCAGCGCCCGCGCGAACCTGCTGGCGCTCAAGTCCCAGCTCAGCCCGCACACCCTGTTCAACGCCCTGAACGCGGCCGCCTCCCTGGTCTCGAAGGCGCCGAAGGATGCGGAGCGCGCCATCGAACACCTCTCCCTCCTGCTGCGGAAGATCCTGGAGGCCCTGGAGCGGGAGAACTGGACGCTCGGCGAGGAGTTCGACCTGCTCCGCCACCTGCTGGAACTGGAGAAGCTCCGGTTCGGCGCGCGGCTGAATTTCGTCCTCGACCTGCCGGAGGCCAGCCGGGGGCGGTCCATCCCGCCCCTGCTCCTGCTGCCCCTCGTGGAGAACAGCCTCAAGCACGGCTTCCGTCCGAAAGTGGGATCCTGCAGCCTCCACCTGACGGTGGAGGGACCCCTGATCCGCCTGGTGGACGACGGGGTCGGGCGCCAGGCGGGCGCGCCCGAGGGCATCGGCCTGCGCACGGTCCGCCACCGCCTGGAAGCGATGGGCGGTCGGTTACAATGGCCGGACGTGGATTCCGGTTGTGTCGTGGAGCTGAGGCTGTGTCCCTGAACTATGCCCTGATCGAGGATGAACCCCTGGCGCGCTCCCGCGTGCAGGACATGGTGGAGGAGCTCAGGCCGGGCAGCTGCTGCCTGGGCGAGGCCGAGGACGGCATCTCGGGGCTGGCGCTCCTGCGCCGGATCCAGCCGGAGGTGCTCTTCCTGGACATCGAGTTCCCGCCCGCGGGCGCCTTCGGGCTGCTGAGGGCCGCCCGGGCCGAGAACCTGAAGCTTCCGCCCATCGTCTTCGTCACGGCCTACGGCGACCACGCCATCGAGGCCTTCCGCTGGGAGGCCTGGGACTACCTCATGAAGCCGCTGGTCACGGAACGGCTGGAGGAGACCCTGAGGCGGGTGGAAGGCCGCCTCCTGGCCCAGCCCGACGTCGCGGTGCTCCTCCAGGCCATGGAGGCCGTGCGGAAGAAGGAGGCGCCCGAGCGGTTCATCGTCACCCGGAAGGGCCGCCTGCGCGTGCTCGCCTGGAGCGACGTGAGCCACCTGTCCACCGAGAACCGCCTGCTCTTCGCCCACACCGCCGAAGGCCGCTTCCCCCTCGACCGCACCCTGGACGAGCTGGAGGCCATGCTCTCCCCGGCCTTCTTCCGCTGCCACCGGGGGGCCATGGTGGCCGTGGCGGCCATCAGGGAACTGGCCGTCGAGACCGGGGGGGGCGGCGAATTGACCACGTCCGGCGGCGAGCGCATCCCGGTGAGCCGCGAACGCATGCCCGCCCTCCGCCGGTGCCTGAACGGCTGAAGGCTGGCCATCGGCGCCTGGGAACCTCGGCCATCCCTCGCATTCCCTCGCCTCAACACATGGTGCTCCGGGGTTTTTCGGCCTAACTTGGGGAGTCTGGCCACAGGAGGTCCCATGTCTTCCACTACGACGCCCCTGCTGCATATTTCCTTCGACTTTGCGGAAACGCTCCTGCTCCGGCTGGATGCTGCGGCCAAGGCGACCGGCGATCCTTCCTACCTCGAGGCCGCGAAGATCCTCCAGGCCGAGATCGACGCGCAGATCCGGATCGTCCAGCCGGAGCACTGATCTCTGCGCCAGCGGAGGCGGAGGGCATCGCCAGGCCTGGTCCTGGTGCGCGCGTCCCGCTTGACATGGCCGCCTCGATGCCGACGATGAGGCATGCGCTCACCGTCCGCCCCTCCGAGCCTACCTCGCGGCGAGGGGCCTGAGGGTTGGCGGGCGGCCCTGGCCAAGGGCGCAGGCGGGTGGCTGGCCCAGGGCAGGGCCGCGTTCATGGGCCATGGGGAGCTCTTCGGGTCCGTGGCCGCGCTCTCCGGGGGCAGCATCTCCACCTCGCTTCTGGGGGCGCTGGGCGGCCTGCTGGTGGCGCGCTTCCTCGGACCCGAGGAGACCGGCCTGTTCCGGGTCTTCACCCTTCCGATCATGTATCTCACCTTCCTTCAGCTGGGCACGTTCGACGGTATCGGGCGCCAGATCCCCTTTTACGCCGGAACGGACAGGCAGGACAAGGCCGAGGCTGCGGCCTCGGTCGCCGGCGCGTGGAACGCCGGTGTTTCGGGCCTGGCTTCCTTCGTTTTCCTGGTGTTCGCCTTCATGGCCCTTCTCCGGAATGACTTCATCGCCCTGGCGGGGTGGACGTCCCAGGCCGTTCTCTGCTGGAACGTCTATTACGGGGGCTACCTTAACGCGACCTACCGTGCGACCCACCAGTTCGTGGCCATGGCTCGGATCCAGTTCCTTCAGGCGGCGATGGGGTTCGGACTGGTCTTCATCCTGCCGTTCACGGGCATCTACGGCCTCTGCATCCGGGCTGCGCTCCCCGCCATGGCCGGAATCTGGCTCTACCACCGGTTCCGCCCCCTGAAGGTGCCGCTCCGGCTCGGCCGGGCCGCCCTGGAGGAAGTGGTGGGAATGGGCCTTCCCTACAGTTTCTGGAACGCACTCTACACCACCGTCTGGATGGCGACCGAGAGCGTCCTGATCTTCTGGCTGGGCGGGGCGGGCGGGCTCGGCCTGTTCGCCGTGGCCTCGGTTCTGCGGGAAGGCATGCTCATCGTTCCCCAGGCGGTCAACCAGGCCATGACCCCCCGCGTCGTTGCGGCCTATGCGCGTGACGGCAGTGTCAGGCTCGCCTATGCCGGGTCCCTGCCGTTCGCGATCGGACTGACGGTCGTCATGGTGCCCCTGGTCCTCCTGGGCTCGTCCCTGCTGCCCCACCTGGTGCCCCTGGCGATCCCCCGCTACGTGGACGGGATCCCGATCATGAAGGTCTGCCTCTGGTTCTCCGTGATCAAGGCCGGCTCGTTGCCCTTGAACACGCTGTTCGCCACGGGGCGGTCGTGGCCCTATGGCCGGGGCGTCCTGGCCGGGCTGGTGGTGTTCCCGGTCAGCGCCTGCCTGCTCGGGCCGTACCTGGGCGGTACCCTGGCGGTGGTCACGGGGTCCCTCCTGGGGCGTCTCGCGCGGACCCTGGCGGCCTATGCGGAAATCGCCCGGATGATGCGCCAGGAGGCGCGGGATGCGGCGTCAACCGGGAAGTAGCAGGAACTGCATCTCCTCCCGCCGGGTCAACCTCACCAGCTCCCGGTTCTCCCCGCTCTGCAGCGGATGGGCGATCTTCAACCAGGAATAGCCCGAGCCTTCACAGATCCGGAAGAACAGGTGTTCGATCAGATGGGCGAGGGTTTCACCGGTCTGGCCCAGTTCCGGTGCGAAGTCCGTCAGGGTGAGGCCCGCGTCCAGAAGCTTGCGCAGGGACAGGGACCGGCCCCAGAACATGGATCCGGCCGGAAATTCGATCCGGCGCCGGAAGTCCAGTTCCAGGCCGATCCGGCGGTGAAACTGCACCGCCAAGTCGTAATCCGAGGTCAGGGTAGGCTGGGGTCGGATCCATTTCGGGTTCTGGGGTCCGATCATCCCGACGTTCGGCAATTCATGGAATATCTCGAATACGCTGGAAACGATCCCCGCGGATCCCACGAGCGTGTCCAGGAGGTATTTCCGCCAATGCGTGTAGGGCTTGCCGTAGGGTGACCGCTTGCCGTGGATGTGAAGGAAAAATTCATAACGGTCGAAGACGTCCGCACACGTGATGAGCATCGGCGCGATATCGCGCCCGCGGTTCTCGGCGAGCCTCACCTCGATCCGGCCCTGGTTCCAGTCCAGGAAGGCCTTTTCGATACTCCGGCGCTTCACCTCGGTGTCGGTCGTGATGAACAGATCGAAGCCGAAAGGGATGTGCAGCAGGTAGGTCCGGATCTCATCGGCCAGGGTGTCGTAGTACAGGTGGCAGACCACGGCGATCGACGGAGCGGGACGGTCCGTTCCGCCCAGCCACGGCAAGGGGGTGACCAGGGCGCTTTCATGGATCACCGAGTGGTTTGCATCCCGGCGTTGCCGGTACCGGGCCAGGAGCTGGAAGGAGACGCTCCACCAGGCGAGTTTGATGGCGCGGATCACGGCGAGGTGGATCCGGGGATGCCGGATGGCCAGGGCGGGGAAGCGCAACCGGGTAATCCGCGCGTCCAGGCGCCATTGCCGCCGGGTATGGGACCGCTGATAATCCTTGTCCACCTGCCTGACGTAGGGGGCGGGAGGAGGTTTCCCGTCCCGGACCGAGGAAAGCGCTTCGAGGATGAAACCCTTAATGGCCGAATAATCATCCGAGGGGCCGGGGGCGTCCGGGACCGGGGAACCGCAGATGCGCTCGGCGATGGCGGGCAGCTGCCCCTCGAAGGCATGGAAATCCGGGAAGCAGAGGCCCGTTCCGCAACATTCATAAAAGCCCCTGATCTTGTCCAGGGATCCTCCCGCGTAGGAGAAATGCGGCACCCCGTAGGTGTGGGCCAGGATGGCCCCATGCAGGCTGGATCCGAGAAATCCCCGGGACCCGGCGATGGCCGCGACCCTCTGCAACACAGATCCGAGGCCGGTCCCCTGGCGGGCGTACCTGAAATGGAAACGCTTTTCCAATCGGGTCAGGACCATGCCCTCGCCGCCGGTCCTGCCCATCTCCATCAGCACCACCGGGAGGCCCGTCCTCTGCTCCAGCTGCAGGAGCGCCTGCCCGATCGTCCCTACATCCGCACCCGGCGCCGCGTTGGTCTGGAAGCACAGGTACCCCGACTCCGCCAGGTTCGGGGGGACAAGCGAATCCTTCCGGCCGAGAAGCTCCGTCCGGGAATGGATGTGGGCCAAGCCACGCACCAGGTCGGGAAGCACCCGGAGGTTTGCCGGAACCAGGGCGGAGAGCCGCCTGGCCGACACGCGGTCCCGCACCGCGGCAAGGCGGAGCCGGGAGAAGCTGTTGGCAAGGTAGGCCCTGAAATCGGCCTCCAGGGCGAAGGGAACGCCCGCCATCAGGAGCACGAGCCGGGGATCCGGGCGTCGTGTCGGCGACATCAAGTGCGAGAACCCCAGGTTGGAGCCGTTCGGTCCGTAGATGGCAGCCAGGGAGCTGTCGTCATCCCGCACGATGTCACCGCCCCCGATGAAGATCAGATCGAAGGGGTTTTCCGAATCCAGCCGGTCCAGGTCGCCGAGGGGCAGGGTGCCGATCTGGTCGCGGTACAGGGTACCCTCCGGGAGTCCCTGGGGACTGAAGAACGAGCACTCGATGGGCATTCCCCATTCGCTGCCCACTTCCGCGAGGATCCGGCTGAATACCACGGGAAACAGCAGGTCGCCCAGGTTATCCACATCGAATGTGCCGACCTGGGCGATGCGGATCATGGCAAACCCTCCACGCGCCGCTTCACCGCCCGCACAAGCTCGGCCACGAAGGCCAGAGGGGCCATCTCGCCGGTGGAACGCCGGACCTCCGGCGGCGTCCACATCGAACTGGCGGAACCCGGCGAATGGAAGATCACGTTCACGGCGCGGCGGTGGTCGCAGGACACCCGGGGCACCGAATGCCAGGATGCATCGGAACGCACCAGTACCGCGGAATTGCCCACGACCGGGACGATTTCCTGGAACACGTCGGTTTCCAGGGGCGAGCGCAGGATGCGAAGGCCTCCCCCATCCTCGGGGGTCCAGGCCCGGTTGAAGTAGAGCACATGGGTCACCAGCTTCGCGGGCAGGTCAAGGTGCGGCCCCAGCCAGGCCCCAGGCCCATAGTCCGTGATATTGGCCTCCATCACCGCGGCCCTGAGATCCAGCCCAGTCAGGTGCATCATCGCCTGGCGGTATGCGGGTGAGAGAATATCCCCGGCCAGGCCGCGCCAAGCCGGGCTCAGGCTGGCCGCATGGGAAGGACCTTTCCGGCCCATGTGAACCAGGGAGCGGGCGCGGTACCGATAGCCCTTCTCGCCGTCGTAGCCCGCGATGTCCTTGAAATGATCCGTGGGGAAGGAGGCGAGGAGCGCATCGGCATCTCCGGGTTCGAACAACGGTCCGATCGCGGCCCACGAAAAGGGGACCTCCTCCAGGGGATGTCCAGAAATTTTCGGGATGTTCAACATGGCAAGGGTCCTGGATGGTTGGCTCGGTGGACCTGCAAGGGAACCCTTCTGGTGCAAATTTAGCTTTGCAAAGATACGTTTCTTGTTGAATTCGTCAATACAGAACAGCCTTCGGGCGCACGGGCGGTTCTCGGACGGAATGTTGCTGGCCCGTTTGCCGGATACCCTGGTGACCAAAGCGGAGTTCCCCATGCGCCTTCGGTCCCTTCTCCCCCTGGTCCTGGCAACGGGCCTTCTCGCCTCGGTGCCTTCGTTCGTGCGGGAAGGCAAGGGGCCTGGCGTCCTGCTGGTGCACGGGCTGGGCGGGAACCGGGAGGTGTGGGCCGAGGTGGCCTGGGCCCTGGCCAAGGATCACACCGTGGTGCGGGTGGACCTGCCGGGCAGCTCAGGATCCGACGGGCCGGCCGTCGTGGACGGGGCGGCGGCCTTCGAGCCGATCGCCGGGGAACTGGCCGCCCTGGTGCGCCGGGAGCAGCTGGAGCCCTGCCTCATCGTGGGCCACTCCATGGGCGGGCCCCTGTCGGCGCTGGCGGTGCTGCGGGACCCCGGGGCCTTCCGGGGCCTGGTGCTCGTGGACAGTTTCCTGGGGGTGGTGCCGGCGGGCTTTTTCGATGGGGCGGTCAAGGCCCTGGAGGCGGACCCCCGGGGCGCCCTCCAGTCGTTCTTCAAGCCCATGACGTCAGGGGAGGCCCAGGGCGCGCGGGTGCTGGCGGAGGCGCTCCAGGTGCCGGTGCCGGCGATCCAGGCCTACCTGCGGGGCATGACCGTGGATTCCCTGAAGGGACGCCAGGGGAGCCTGAAGCTGCCGGTGGCGCACTTCAAGGCCGGGACCGAGGACCCGGACCCCGCCCGGCGCAAGGCGGCGCTGGCCTTCTTCGGTTTCCAGGACCTGCCCGACTTCCGGACCGTGGCCTTCCCCAAGGCCAGGCACTGGGTCATGTGGGACGAGCCGGCGATGTTCCTGGACGCGCTGCGGGCCTTCGATGCCGGCCTTCACCTGCGCTTGCCGAAGACCTCCAGGTAGTCCCGCACCGCCTCCGGGTCCCCCTCCCGGCGGATGGGACCGAGGAAGTCCTCGTAGCTGTGCTCCGCGAATTCGCCGCCGTGGGACATGTTGGCCAGGATGTAGCCCATGAACTCCTCCTGGCGGTGCTGGATGTACTTCTTGAAGGGGCGGGTGAGGGTTCCCAGGAGGGCGCTGTCCAGGGCCGTCCAGGTCTGCAGGCGGCTCTGGAAGCCCTTGGGGCCGCGCCAGTAGGAGTAGATCACCACCATCTTCGCGCCCACGGCGAAGGGGTTGCCCATGCGCCAGCGCTCCACCCGCCCGTCGATGAGGTAGACCCGCTTGCCGGGCTCCCGGTAGGCGAGGGTCAGGGTTCCCTTGAGCCCCCGGGTGTCGTCCACGATCAGGCCGCTGGAGGGCAGGGGGAAGGCGAAGAGCCGGGGCGCGAACTGGCACTCCCGCCACATGGCCGCCGCCAGCCGCGGGTGGTCGAACAGCTTCTCCATGGTCGACACCCGCACGTCCACCGGGGGGGTGGTCGTCTGGAAGGAGAACTGGGGCTTCCGGAGGATCTCCTCGGCCAGGATCCGGTTCGGCAGCTCCATCCTGTCCAGCGGGACCTGCCCGCAGAGGGAGGCGGTGACCAGGAGCAGGGCGAGGGAGCGGCCAGCGATATCCATCCTTTTACCCTAGCCCGATGGCCGCGCCGTCGCCATGCCGCATTCCGCACCGGTCAGTGGGCGGCCATCATCCGGTGCTGGATCTCCTCCGGCGTCAGGTCCTCCTTGTGGGTGGCGATGTGCCAGACATGGCCGAAGGGGTCCGTCAGGGAGCCGGTCCGGTCGCCGTAGAACATGTCCTCCACCTTGCGGGTCTGGGTGGCCCCGGCCTTGAGGGCCGTCTTGAACACCGCATCCACGTCCTCCACGTAGACCATGAGGGTCACCGGCGTGGCGCCGATGGTCTTGGCGGATAGGGCGTTCATCGACGGGACCTCGTCGGCGAGCATGACCCGGGAATCGCCGATCTGGATCTCGGCATGGGCGATGGTGTTGCCCGGCCCGTCCATGCGGAATTTCTCCGTCGCTCCGAAGGCCTTCTTGTAGAAGGCGATGGCCTGGGATGCGTCATGCACCACCAGGTAGGGGGTCACGGTGTGGTAGCCCTTGGGGATGGGTCGAACCTGGCCTTTCATGGGTCCTCCTTGGAGTGGGGCCGGGCCCTTGCCCAGTTCCCCGTCCTTGGATGCCGGAGGGATCGCTTGCGGGTGGGGTAGGAATCGTGATTTTTCCGGTCATGGTTCACTGTCCGTCCGCACGGTATGGAGGTCACATGACTTCGGCGTCAGGCAGGCGGGGCCCCTTCCACGGGTTTGCGCTTCCACCAGAGGCCCGTCCACTCCGGCAGCACCACCCCGTCCCGGTCCTCGAAGTCGAAGTCCTTGCGGAAGAACCCCCGGGTCAGGGTCCGGGCCTCCTCCAGGGAGCTGAAGCGGAAGTCGGTGCGCAGGACCCGGCGCTGGAACCCCATGGCCTCCCAGTGGGCGTAGAGGGCGGCCAGGCCTTCGCCGGGCGCCCCGGGGGATGGGGTGCCGGTGCCGAGGGTCTCCAGGAGGACGGCGGCGCCGCCGGGGCGCAGGACCCGGAACAGCTCGCCCACCCACTGCCCGGTGCGCTCCGGCCAGTCTGCGGGGTGCCAGGCCACGGCGTGGCCGAAGGCCCAGCCCTCCAGGGCGAGGTCGGCCCAGCCGTCCTCGACCGGGAGGCGGCCGTGCCCGGCCACGGCCAGCGCCACGGCGGGGAAGGGGGCCAGGCCCGGCCGCGCCACCTCCAGCATGGCGGGGCTGGCGTCGAAGGCGCGGAGGGCGGCGGCATGGGGGGCCAGGAGGCGGGTGAGGCGGCCGGTGCCGGCGCCGCATTCCACGATGCGCGCGCCCCGGCAGGGGGCGACGGCCTCCAGGGCGGGCAGGAGCGAACCGGCCTCGTCCTCGCAGGCGACGAGGCGGTCATAGGCGGCCGCGCGCAGGGCGTAGGTCTCCTCGTAATGGTCCCGGAACATGGCTAGGAGGCTGCCGTCTGTTCGGCGACCGTTTCCGCCTGGAGGGCGAGGGTCCGGGGATCCCCGGGATGGCGCTCCAGGATCTGGCGGTAGATCTGGTGGGCGACGTCGTACTCGCCGCCCAGGCGCTGGACCTTGGCCAGGCCCATGAGGGTGGCCTTGTCGAACCCGGAGACCAGGCTCCGCTCGAACATCTCCTGGGCCCGGTCCAGGAGGCCCAGGCGCAGGAAGCAGTCCCCGGCCCGGGTCAGCACCTGCTGGCTGGGGTCCCGGCGCAGGAGCTCCTCCCAGAACGGCCGGGCCTCCTCGAAGCGGCCCAGGCCGCGCAGGCTGTCGGCCAGGCCGAAGATGGCGAAGGTGTTGCCCGGATCATGGGCCAGCGCGAGGCGGTAGCAGGCGGCGGCGCGGTCGAAGGCCTGCGCCTTGCGGTGGATGTTGCCCACCAGGGTCTGGACGTTCACCTGGGCGGGATTCAGCTCCAGCAGGGGCTCCCAGCAGGCCAGCGCCTCGGCGGGCTCGTCGGCCTTGTGGTGGAGGTCCCCCAGGCCCATGAGGGCGAAGCGGTTCCGGGGTTCCAGGGCCAGGGCCCGCCGGTAGTGGGCCACGGCCAGCTCGCGGTGGCGGGACTTCTTGTGGGCGTCGGCCAGGCGGCAGTGGGCTTCCGCGTCCACGGGGCTGGTCACCAGGTAGTGCTCCAGGATCTCGATGACCTTCCCCGTCTCGCCCAGGCCGCGGTAGGCGTCCGCCAGGGAGAGATGGGCGCGCCGGTTGGCCGGGGCGAGCTCCAGCGCCCGCGCGTAGTAGGGCACGGCCGCCTGGTAATCCCGGGCTTTCCGGCGTTCGTCACCGCACTGGAGGAGGTCTTTGGGGTTCATGGGGGACCGGGGAAGGGGCGGAATGCCGCATCCATTGGGGTTGGTTATTGGATTGCCACTAGCATAGTTGATTCCGCGGGCCGGCACTTGACTTGATGCGGGGATGATCGTCTAATTCTGTCCGCTTCGTCGCACCGGTCCCGAAGGGCGCATCCATCCGCACCTTCAACCAGAAATAACATGCGGACGCGTGCAGGCCCACCGGGGATTTCCCAACCCTTCTTTTCCAAGGAGTTCCCCATGAAATTCCGTACCTTCGCCGTGGCCGTCCTCGCGGCCGGATCCTGCTTCGCCGCCAGTCCCTTCGACGGCACCTGGGTTCTGAACCCGGCCCGCAGCGTCTTCACGGGCGACACCTTCACCTACCAGGCCACCCCGGGGGGTGGCATCCACTTCTCCAACGGCAGCACCGCCGAGTTCGACTTCACCCTGGACGGGAAGCCCTGCGCCACGCCCTGGGGCAATCAGGTGACGTGGACCCGGGTCGGGGAGAACGCCTGGAACCGGGAGTGGACCTTCGGCGGCAAGGTGATCCAGAAGGGCCTCACCTCGGTTTCCGGCGACGGGAAGCTCCTGTCCAGCTCCTACACGGAATTCCGCCCCGACGGCTCCAAGGTGGAGTCCTCCGAAGTGTACGAGCGGGTGTCGGGAGGGCCCGGCCTCCCGGGCAAGTGGAAGAACGTCAAGAGCGTGCCCAGCACCGCGACCCTCATCGTGGCGGTTCCGGCCCCGGGCAGGATCCGGTTCGAGATGCCCGAGTACCAGATGACCGAGGAGGGTCCCACGGACGGGACGGCCATCCCGGTGATGGGGCCGACCGTCGCCAAGGGCACGACGGACGCCTGGAGGGTGGTGGACGCCGGCACGTTCAGCTTCGAGTCCCGGATGGGGGGCAAGGTGATGACCCTGGGGACCCTCGGACTGGCGGCGGACGGGAAGTCGCTGACCTTCACGTTCTGGGTGCCCGGCAAGGAGGACGAGAAGGCGACGGCCGTCTACGAGCGGAAGTAGGGGTGTGACGCGCGGTACGCCCCGGATCCGGATGCGCCCGCAGCGGGGCATCCGCCGGGGATTCCGGATACCCTGGCCAGGGAGGCGCGATGGAGGACCCCCGCAGATGGGTCGAGGACCATGTCATGAGGGACGGCGACATGCTGTTCTACGGGAACCTCTACGACGAACTTGCGGAGGCCGGGGCGGACGTCTTCTGGGAGGAACTCAAGCGCGCCGCGGCGCCCTACGCCGCCGGCGGCGGGGACCGCGCCCGCGCGGCCCAGGCGCGGGTGGACGACACCATCCGGACCCTGCTCGCGCGGGACGCGCGGTTCGCCTATCCGGCCCCGTTCTGCCACAAGGGCTGCGCCAACTGCTGCCGCCAGCTGGTGTACTGCACCGGCGAGGAGGCCCGGGAGATCGATGCCCACTGCAGGGAGCACGGCATCCCCATCGACTACGCCAGGATCGAGCGGCAGCTGCGCTACGTGGACTTCGACGCCGCCGGCGACCACACCGGCGCCACCACCTGGGACGACCAGCCCGATGCGGACCGGTCCTGCGTGTTCCTCGGCCCGGACCGGGCCTGCGCGATCTGGCCGGTGCGGCCCCTGGTGTGCCGCGCCCAGCTGGCGGAGGGCACGGACGCGCACTGCAGGCCGCACAACGGCGTCCCGGATCCGGAGGCCGCGGGGATCACCTACGTGGAGGTGAACTACCAGATCAGCGCCATCTTCACCATCCACCGGGACTCGGTGAAGAAGACCATGGGAAGGCTCCTGCTGGATCTGCGCTAGGAGGGTGGCCCGCAAGTCCGGGACACGGACGAATACCTGGCCGGGCTCCTAACGCTTCCTGTCCTCCTCCAGCAGCGCGAAGAGCTTGTCGGTCTTGGTGCGGGGCAGGCGGAGGTTCTGGATGGCGTTGGTCACGCCCACGCCCGCGCGGGAGGCGCCTTCGCGCAGCACCTGGAGGCAGTAGGCGTTCAGGAGGTCCCGGTGGCGGGCCACGGACTCCCGCGTGAGCAGGCGCAGGGCGGGCTTCCGGCCGGGCTCCGCGGGCTCCAGGGGCACCTCGGGCAGGGCCTGGGAGAGGGCGTCGGTGATCCTGGGGAGCCAGCTCCGCAGGTCCGGCACCACGGGCCCGCCCAGGACCAGCAGGGTGTCCATCGTGTCGAAGAACCCCAGCACCTCCTGCATGGCGGTGTCCAGGAGGCCGTCGCCCTGCTTCTGGAGGATGTTCCAGGCGATGGGGACGTTGCGGAACAGGGTGTCGCCCACGTGCAGGTGGATGGACATGGCCACGTGGAGCATGTAGAGGATGCGGAAGTTCTTCACCTCCTCGATGGGGGCCTTCAGGGCCGCGGCGCCCCGCTGGGGGCTGTTGAAGAGCAGGCCGGGGTTGATGCCCAGGACGTCCAGGAAGAAGTGGCGGTTGGCCAGGAGGTGCAGCTGGGCGTCGTTGCCCGCGGTGGACGGGTGGGTGGCGGCGATGAAGGCCAGGAGGTCGTCGAAGTAGGCGTTGTCCCGGAAGGTGGCGTGGGCGATGAGAAACAGGATGTTGCGGATCTTGAGGTCCAGGTCCCCGAAGACCACGGCGCGCTTGTTCTCGGAATACTGCGCCTTCCACCCCAGGAAGATGTCGGCCTTGAGCATCTCCAGGAACCGGAGCACCTCGCGCTCCTGGAGCAGGTTCACGGCGTTGCCCACCTCGACGGCGTTGTAGGTCCTGGGCAGGACGCTGCCGGGGTCGTCCTTCTTCAGGTAGGCCAGGGCCTCGGCGTTGGAGATGCGCCGGGGGAACACGGGCTCGATCTTGCCCAGGCCGAAGGGATAGTTCTGGATGCCCTCCAGGGCATAGGCCCCGTAGATGCTGGAGCCGGCGGTGAGGTCCTGGGCGAAGACGGCCTGCAGGCGCGCGCGGGTCTCCGGGGTGTCCTGCACCCCGAAGAGGTCCAGGTAGTTCGAGGCGAAGCCCAGGCCGAAGGCGGCGGCGGCGTCCAGCAGCTCAAGCCGGGTGGCCTGGGGGATGTCGCGGAAGGGCGGGGCCAGGTCCGGGTCGCGCAGGCACTCCAGGGTGCCGTAGGGGTCGGCCTGGAGGAGGGACCGGAGCACCTGGGCGTAGGCGCCCGGGTCCTGGCGCACGGCTTCGGGGACGAGCCGCAGGTGGTGGTGCTTCACGTGGACCTGGAAGCGGGAGCGGGCCTGTTCGAAGCGCCGCTGGAGGTCCTGGGCGCCCTCGTCTCCCCCGGAATGGTAGAGGATCTCGATCTTCTTCTGCTCCTCGAAGTCCAGGGCCGGCTGGCCGGCCAGGGCCGCCAGGACGACCGCGAGGGTATCCTCCAGCGATCCGAGGGCCGCGTGGTCCAGCAACTCCAGGGTCTTGCCCGGCTCCTCCCCCGCGCAGGCCAGGGCCGCCAGGAAGCGCCGCTCCGGGGCCAGGTCGAAGTGGGGCAGGAACTCCATGACCACCTTCGCGAGGCCGTCGCCGGGGCCCAGGAGGGCCAGGAGCCACCGGCCCTCCTCGCCCGCCGAGGCGAGGGTCCGGGTCACGGCCTTGGGGTTGTGGTTGCGGCCTTGCATGCCGTTGAGGCGCAGCTTGGGGACCTGCTCGCCGAAGGCGGCGGACCGGGCGGGATCGGCCTCCAGGTCCCGGCGCGCCTGGCGGCGGACCTCCTCCAGACGGCGGAGGGCCTCATCCTGGGTCCTGGATTGATCGAGTTCTTCCGGGGTGTTCATCCAATGCGCCTTCCTGCAACGGTGACGGGAGATGCGAACACCCAGGGTAGCAGTGCGGAGGCCTCCGGTCCCTTTTCTGCGGCGCAGGGCTATGTGATCAAAACAGGACCATTTGGCCACGCAGCGGCGGGAAGTGGTAGCCTGGGGCCCCATGACCGCCCCCTCCGCTTTCGACAAGCTCCCGCCTGGCGACGACCTGGGCCTGGGCCTGCGGTCCGGCGCCCGGCGGTGGATGAACAAGGACGGCAGCATCAACGTGCGCCGGGTGGGCCTGCCCTGGTTCCGCCCCTACGAGCTGTACCATCGGCTCATCACCATGGGGGGCGCCCGGTTCCTGGCCCTGCTCTTCCTGGGCTACCTGCTCACCAACCTGGTGTTCGCCGGCGTCTACCTGGCGGTGGGCATGGAGCACTTCATACGGCCCGGGGGGAGCGGATTCGTGGACAGGCTGCTGGACGCCTTCTTCTTCAGCGCCCAGACCCTGACCACCGTGGGTTACGGGCACATCAGCCCGCAGAGCCACCTGGCCAGCGCCGTGGCGGCCCTGGAGTCCCTGCTGGGGCTCCTGAGCTTCGCCCTGGCCACCGGGCTGCTCTACGGCCGCTTCTCCCGCCCCCACGCCCAGATCCGCTTCAGCCGGCATGCCCTGGTGGCCCCCTACCGCGGCGGCAGCGGCTTCATGTTCCGGTTCGTGAACAAGCGCAGCAACCAGCTCATCGAGGTGGAGGCGACCGTGGTCCTCTCGCGGCTGGACCCGGAGACCGGCACGCGGCGCTTCCACACCCTCGCGCTCGAGCGGAGCCGCATCAACCTGTTCCCCGCCAACTGGACGGTGGTGCACCCCATCGATGACGCCAGTCCCCTCGCCGGCATGGACGATGCCGCCCTGCGAAAAATTAATGCGGAATTCATTGTCCTGGTGAAGGCCTTCGATGACACGTTCTCCCAGACCATCTACCAGCGCACGTCCTACACCGCCGAAGAGGTGCTGTGGGGGCCGCCGTTCGCGCCCATGACGCGTCCCGCGGCGGATGGCGCCCTGGAGCTGGACATCGACCTGGTGGACGGGGTGGCGGGCTGATCCTGCCGGGTTGACACGGCACCTCAGGGGCCGATACTACCCGTGCTCCATCCGACGCGGGCCCCCGCCCGCTGAGTCAGCCCCCGGCCACGGGGGTTTCTGTTTTTCGGGACCGTTTGTAGGATTCCGATCCGCCAGGTGAGACTGCCATGAACGAGAAGCGAACATCCTCCGAGACCGTGCGCTGCAACTGGTGCTTCCTCATCAACCCCGGCAGCGGCTGGATCGCCGAGCGCCGGAGGAAGGCGGCCGGACGGTACGCCAACGTGATCTGCAGGAAGTGCGTGAACTTCTTCTTCGGCGGGGTGGTCCCTTCCACCGACATGCGGGGCGTCCGGATCCGGGTCAATTGAGGGATTTCCTGAAGGTGTAGGACCGGATGACCCCGTCCGGGCCCGTCCGGACGTTCAGGTAGCGCGTCCGGGACTGCGGCGCCTGCCGCAGGGCCACAGGCGCCGGCGTGCCGGGGGCGACCCGGGGTCCCTCGAACGCATGGATGAAGCCGTTGCCCGGGCCCATCTGGATGGGGGCGGGCCGGTTCTCGATGTTCTGCGGCGCGGCGGGAGCCGCGGGCGGGACGGGGGCCGAGGCCACGTCCACGATCTCGAAGACATAGGTCGCGCCATCGGCTTCCTGCCGGACCAGGCTGGGCCGGAGGGCGCTGTGCGACAGGAAGGCCTGGATCCCCTTGCCCACGTAAGGATCGATCTCGGGATGGGGACGGGCGCAGGCCAGTCCCAGCAGGGCTAGGGCAGTCAACCATCGGACCATGGGGCGCTCCATTCCCGGGCGCTCGTGCGTCCGTATCCTCAGTGTGCCACGGTCAGGCGCGGGGGACGGCGCGCCGGTCATGGCCGGGCTGGAAGGTATCCAGGTGGGGGCGCTCCTGGCGGCTCCACTCGGGCAGCTGGCCCGCCGGCATGGGCCGCGCCAGGAAGTAGCCCTGGCCGCAGTTGCAGCCCAGGCTCTTGAGGACGTTCCAGCCCTCCTGGGTCTCGATGCCCTCGGCGACGGTGTGCAGCCGCAGGTCGCGGGCCAGCCGGAGGAGGCTCTTGGCCAGGATGGCGTGCTTCTTGGACTTCCCCAGCTCCCGGGTCACGGACATGTCGATCTTGAGTTCGGTGAAGGGGATGCGCTCGAGCTGCTCATAGGTGGCGTAGCCGGTGCCGAAGTCGTCGATGCTCAGGCGGAAGCCGCGCATGCGCAGGCGGGCCAGGTTCGAGAGGGAGTGGCCCAGGTTGGCGGTGCTGGCCGATTCCGTCACCTCCAGCACCATCTTCTCCGGTTCGAGGGAGTGGGCCGAGACCGCGTCGAAGATCCGGTCCGCGAACCCCTCGGTGCTCAGGGAGGACGCCGACAGGTTCACGGAGAAGTCCGGATCGATGCCGTCCTTCTGCCATTGGGCCCGCTTGGCGGCGATGTTCTGGAGGATCTGGAGGGTCAGCTCGGACATGGCCTCCGGGGACTCTTCCAGCTGGGGAAGAAAGCGGCCGGGGCGCAGCAGGCCCAGCTCGGGATGCTGCCAGCGGATCAGCGCCTCCACGCCCTTCATCCGGTTGTCCTGCATGGACACCTGCGGCTGGAAGTAGCACTCGAATTCCTGGTTGCGCATGCCGGTCCGGATGTCCTGCAGGGGCAGGGTCTCGTGGCCGGGGGCCCGGGGGCCCGAGGCGGCCAGGCCCTCCGTGAAGTCCTGGGACGCCAGGAGGTTCACCAGGTCCTGCAGGGTGGCCGGCTTGGACAGGACCCCGACGCAGGGGAAACCGTAGCTCCGGGACATGTGGCGAACGGTCTCGATGATGCCGGTCTCCAGCCCGCTGGTGATCACGAGCTGAGGGGTCAGCCCCAGGCCGGCGATCCGCCCGATCAGGGCCACGCCGTCCATGCGGGGCATCTGCAGGTCGCAGAGGATCAGGTGGAAGTCCGGTTCCTCCGCCAGGATGCCCAGGGCCTCGATGCCGTCGGCGGCCTCGGTCACCTGGGCCGGGCCCAGCTTGCGCACCATGGCGGTGAGCTGCAGCCGCGCCATGCGGCTGTCGTCGATCACCAGCACCTTGCGGTCCTGGATGCACGGGCAGTGCAGGTCGGTGCCGTTGCCCAGGAAGTCCTCAGGTTGCGTCATGGTCGATATCCATTTGGTGAGCGAGGGCCACCGGTTCGTCATCGGACAGATCGTCGGGCCCTGCACCCAGCATAACGATTGTCTGTGCGGCTGTCAGGCTTGGAATTTCAGCAAGTGTACAACCGGAAAGGTCATGAACGCCGGCGCGCCGTGAATAATCCGTGGCCCGGCCCGGGTACCTTCCGTTAAGCTTCTCTCCATCCGTTCGCCTACTGGAGTTCCAATGAGCCGTCGCCACAGGCATACCCCCCGCATCGGCGGCAGCGCCCCCGAACGCCGCAAGACCCTGTTCGACCGCCGCCAGCGCAGCCCCATGTACCGCTTCGTTTATGGACTTACGCTGCTTCCGCTGGGGCGCCTCCTGAACGCGATCTCGGGCGGCCGGGTTCCTGTACGGGCGGGCGACAACTGAAGCTTGCCCCGGGACCTCCACCTGGCCTACCGTGAGGTCGAGGACCGTCCATGCGCTTCCTTCCAGCCCTGTTCGAGAACAACCGCAGGTGGGCCCGCGAGCAGGTGGCGCGGGACCCGGCCTTCTTCTCCCGGCTCTGCGCGCTCCACGCGCCCGAGCACCTGTGGATCGGGTGCGCGGACAGCCGGGTGCCCGCCAACGAGATCGTCGGCCTGGCGCCCGGAGAGCTGTTCGTGCACCGGAACATCGCCAACCTGGTGCTGCCGGAGGACCCCAACTGCCAGGCGGTGCTTCAGTTCGCTGTGGAGGAGCTGGGCGTCTCCCACGTCATGGTCACCGGCCACTACGGCTGCGGCGGCGTCCAGGCAGCCTTCGGCCCCCCCGCCCGGGAGCCCCTGGAAGGCTGGATCCAGCACCTGCGCCGCCTGAGGCGGGCCCACGCCTCCGACCTGGCCGCCCTGCCGGATGACGCCGCGCGCCTGCGGCGGCTCTGCGAGCTCAATGTCATCGCCCAGGTGGCCACCCTCCGCCGCCTGCCGGTCCTGCTCGGCGCCTGGGAGCGGGGCCACCAGGTGACCCTTCACGGCTGGATCTATGACCTGGGGGACGGGTTGATCCGGGATCTCCAGGTGAGTTGCGACGGGCCGGCGGCCTGAATTCTCAATATCGGGCCCGTCCGCACCGATAAATTGGCAACCGAGTACGCTTCATCACTTGGAGCCGATTTTGCTGTTTTCCCGACGGACCCGTTCCCTTCGCACCTACCTGTTCCTGGGCCTGGGTTCCCTGGGCTTGGCCTTCCTCTTGGTTTCCCTGGAGTTGCGGAACTTCGTCCACCCCCAGCTGGTGGAGGAGGTGAATGCCCAGGGGCGGTCGCTGGTGCGGTACCGGGCCCAGCAGGAGCTCCTGGTGGTGCTCCTGGAGCAGGAGGCCGATCTGCGGAGCTTCCTGGGGAGCGGCGACCAGGCCTACCTGGAGGCCTACGCCACGGGGGGACGGAATTCGGAAGAGCCCCTCCGGGCCCTGCGCGGGAACCTGCCCGAGAACGCGGGCCCCGCGGACCGGGGGCAGATGGACCGCCTGGCGTTCCTCATCACCCAGTGGCAGGACAAGGCGGCCGTCCCCCTCATCCGGCAGCGCCTCCAGGGCCCCCTGAAGGACCTCCAAGGCGCCCTGACCCAGGAGAACCGCGCCTTCGGCGCCGTGAAGGCGGCCAGCGCCCAGCTCACCCGGCTCCTGGACGCCAGGGACGAGGAGCGGTTCCAGGGCATCGAGGGCACCCTGGCCTACGCCCGCTGGCTGGGCTACTCCACGGAGACCGGGCTCTTCATCACCGCGCTGTTCTTTGCCCGCTGGCTCCTGCTGAGGGTGTCGGTGCCCCTGGCCGACCTGGCCGAGCAGGCGAGAGCCGGCGACGGCTATTCGGAGCCCGGCGAAAACCAGCCGGTCAAGGAGGTCGAGATCCTGGGCAGGGCCCTCTTCGAGCTCGATGTGCGGAACCGGGAGCGGGAGAGCCTTCTGCGCCGGGAGCATGACGAGGCCCTGGCCACCCGGGCCTTCGAGGAACTCGTGCAGCGCCTGACCCGGGAGGACGACCTGCTGGCGGCCCTCGACCAGGCCCTGGCGCGCCAGGTGCAGTCCAGCGCCCAGCGCATCCTCCTGCATCCGGACGAAGGCCAGGGCCTGGTCCCGGCCCTCCCGGCCATGACCGCGGAGGAGGCGGCCCGCCACCCGGTGCTCGCCGAGGCGGACCACTGCCGCGCCTTCCGGCAGACCACCCCCGTGAGCCTGGCGAGCGATGCCGCCACGGCCTGCGTCTGCCCCCTGGGCGTCCCCCAGCGGGGGGCCTACGCCTGCCTGCCCATGGTGGCCTCGGGGCGGATCCTGGGCCTGGTGAACCTGCAGGCGAGGAACCCGGGGCACTGGACCCCGGAGCGCCTCCGCATCGCCACGGCCCTGGTGGGGGCCGCCACGTCGGCCCTCCAGGGCATCCGCGCCCTGGATCTGGCCCGGGAGCGGGCCCTGCGGGACGGCCTCACAGGCGTGTTCAATCGCCGGTTCCTGGACGAGTTCCTGCCCAAGACCTTCGACCAGTGCCAGCGGAACGGACTGCCGTTCTCGCTGCTCATGATGGACATCGACCATTTCAAGGCCTTCAACGACGAGTTCGGCCACGAAGGCGGGGACCAGGTGCTGCGCCTGTTCGCCCAGTGCCTCCAGGCCCATGTGCGCAGCGGCGACGTGGTGGCCCGCTACGGGGGCGAGGAGTTCGCCATCCTCCTCCCGCACGCCGGGGCGGCGTTCGCGCTGGCCCTGGCGGAGCGCCTGCGGATCATCGTCCAGGCGCTCGAACTGCCGGAAGGGGCCTTTCCCCCGGGGCGGCACATCACCATGAGCGTCGGCCTGGCGAGTTACCCCGAGCACACGCGCAGCCAGGAGGCGCTCATCACCCTGGCGGACCAGGCCCTCTACCAGGCCAAGGGACAGGGCCGGAACCGCACGGTGAGCGCGGGCGCCCTGGGTACCGAGCTGCCTGCCTGACGGACGTGAGGACGAGGTATATTAGTAATCATGAAAATACTCATCTTCCTCCTCCTCGCGGCCTGCCTGGGCCTTTCCGCGGCCGGCCCCGTGCTGGTCATGAGCTTCGACGGGCTGGGGGCCACCCAGTTCACGGCCGAAACCATGCCCCGCTTCTGGGCGCTCAGCCAGAAAGGCCAGCGGGGTGAAGGGCGCCCGCCCTTCCCGGCCACCACCTTCAACGGCCACGCCACCCTGGCCACGGGCTGCTGGCCGGAGCACCACGGCATCGTGGCCAACGGATTCATCGATCCCGAACTGGGGCTGGTCGGCCATTCCGCCCGCGCCACGTACCTCCAGCGGGAGCCGCTGTGGGTGGCCGCCACCCGCAGCGGCGTTCGCACGGCCGTCTATGGCTGGCCCTGCGGCGACGCCCCCTGGCAGGGCGTCGCCCCCTGGCGACTCGAGGCCTACAGGGACGGCGTGCCCGACAGCGCGGCCCTGGACTTCACGGAGAAGGCGCTCCAGGACGGGGCCCTCCTGGTCATGACCTACCTGTCCGGCACCGATGCCGAGGGCCACTACAACGGGCCCGCGAGCCCGGAGGTGCGGCGCAAGCTCGGGACGATCGACGCGGAGATCGCGCCGCGGGTGGAGCGGATGCTGGCCGACCACCCGGGCCTGCGCATCCTCCTCCTGGCCGACCACGGCATGGCGGCCATGGGGCGGCGGATGGACATCCGGCCCCTGCTGGGCCAGCCCGCCACGGTGATCGCCCACGGAGGCAGCGCCTACGCCTACCTGAAGGCCCCGGTGTCGGACGAGGCGATGCGGGCCCTGGCCGCGGCAGGCCTGAAGGCCTGGCGCCGCGCGGACCTGCCGGCGGAGTTCCACCTGGCCGCCAACCCGCGCATCGGCGATCTCATCGTGGAGGGCCCGGCGGGAACCTGGATCGCGTCCGCCACGTCACCGCTGGCGGGCGAGAATGAGAAGATCGGCCGGGTCGGCGCCCATGGGTTCGATGCCGGGACCCCGCTCATGAACACCTGGCTGGTGGCCCTGGGCACCGGCCGGACGACCGCACTGCCTGCCGTTCCCCTCTGGGACATCGCCCCGACCGTGGCCTCATGGCTGGACATCCATTGGGCAAAGCAACCGGACGGACAGGTCGTGGAAGGCCTGCGCTAGCAAAACCAGGAGACCCCCCGGCTCTGCCGGGGTGGCAGTAGAAGTTTGACATTTCAGGGAGTCCATCCTGGAATCTCCGATTGTGAGCCGCCAAGCACACGAAAGGAGGTCCAAGATGGACTCGTCGGAAAGTCTAAGCCACTCCCGGTGGGAGTGTAAGTACCACGTGGTGTTTATCCCAAAATGTCGAAGAAAGACGCTCTACGAGAAGTTACGACCACATCTGGGTGAGGTGTTCCGGCAACTGGCCGCGCAGAAGGAATGCCGGATCGAGGAGGGGCACCTCATGGCCGATCACGTCCATATTCTGATTTCGATTCCGCCAAAGTATGCCGTGGCGCAGGTGATCGGGTTCATCAAGGGTAAGAGCGCGATTCACCTCGCCCGCGTGTATGGGGAGAGGAAGCGCAACTTTGTAGGCCAGAACTTCTGGGCGCGCGGCTACTTCGTATCGACAGTGGGCCGAGATGAGACGGTCGTGCGCGAATACATCCGAAAACAGGAAAAGGAGGACGAGCGATTTGAGCAACTGTCCCTGTTTCGCTGACCAGGCACCTCCAAGGTGCCCATCCTATGATTCGGGGCCGCGTTAGCGACCCCGACCAGCCGCTTTGAGCGGCTCACGTTTTAAACCCCCCGGCTCTGCCGGGGGATGTCTTAGTGTAGGCCGCCAGAAATACCTGTAACGCCAATACAGCTCGTCGCATCCAAGCGGCAGGTGAGAACTTTGGCGCGAGTGGGGCGAGTTGATCTAACTGTGGAGCAATTCAGACGCCTTGAGGAAATGGCGCGGAGCCGGACCTTGCCTGCGCGCAGCGTCCTGCGGGCCAAGATTGTTCTTCATCGAGCTTCTGGCGAGTCCTTTCGTGACATCGGCCAGGCTTTGGGCTGTGATCATCGGACTGCTTGGCAATGCCTCAAGCGATGGGAGGAAGCGGGCTTCGATGGCCTCGAGAGGGAACGCCCAGGTCGAGGCCGGAAGTCTTGGGTGATTGCTTTGAAGGGGCAAGAGGTGCTCCATAAGACGACGCAGCCCGTCAATGCCACGCACTGGAGCCGGGCCTCCATGGCGCAGGCCACCGGGGTGAGCGAGAGCACGGTGGGACGCATTTGGCGTCAGAATGGCCTCAAGCCGCACCGCACCGTTGGTTTCAAGTTAAGCAACGATCCTCATTTCGAAGAGAAGTTGGTGGACATCGTGGCCCTGTATCTGGACCCTCCGGAGCATGCCATCGTGCTGAGCGTAGATGAGAAGAGCCAGATTCAGGCCCTGGACCGGATTCAGCCTGGCCTACCGATGAAGAAGGGTCGCTGCGGCACCATGACGCACGACTACAAGCGCAATGGAACGACCACCCTCTTTGCGGCCATGAACACGCTGGATGGTACGGTGATCTCGGCCACGATGCCACGTCATCGCCATGAGGAGTGGCTGAAGTTCCTCAAGCGGCTTGAGCGGGGTACATCGAAGCGACTCGCTCTGCACATCATTTGCGACAACTACGCCACCCACAAACATCCGGCGGTCAAAAGCTGGTTGAAAGGCCATTCGAGGGTCCACGTTCACTTCACCCCCACCAGTTCATCGTGGTTGAACATGGTGGAGCGATTTTTCCGGGACATCACGGAGAACCGCATCCGAAGGGGTATTTTCAGATCCGTCCCGGAACTCGAAGCAGCGATCCACACCTATATCGCGAGACACAATGCCGCTCCGAAACCATTTGTTTGGACCGCGTCCCCGAACGATATCCTCGCCAAGGTGACACGAGCACGGCAGGCCCTCGCGGCCATTCGGACGGCCTCTGCCAAGGGTTGACGGCGAACCTGCCTTTTTCTTTTCCTCGGTATCCTCGGCCTCCTCGGCGCCTCGGCGATGGCTTTCTCAAGTATCAGTCGGCGCAAAGATTACATGCGCCGAAGCACCCGTCGAAAAGCCCATCGCCGAGGCGCCGAGGAGGCCGAGGATACCGAGGAAAGAATTCTGGCCTGAACGTCCCGGCGTGATTGAGCGCACTCCTGACCCGAAGGAGGAAGTCATGGGTCGGCATTGGGGCGAAGATTGGGGCGACAACTATCCCCATCGAGATATCACCGAAGCCATCATCCTCGCTGCCATCAGGGTGCAGATAGTTCTGGGGCCTGGACTCCTGGAAAATGCCTACAAGGCTTGCCTCGCCCATGAACTCAGGTTGGCCGGACACGAGGCCCTACGCGAGGTTCACCTCGACATCACCTACAAGGAATTGTGCGTCGAGAATGCCTACATCATGGATATCGTGGTGGACCACAAGGTGGTCGTCGAGGCGAAGGCCATTGCGAAGTTTTCGGATGCCGACTTCGCCCAACTGAATAGTTGCCTCCACTTTGCAAATTTCGAAGTGGGCCTGCTGATCAATTTTCATAACTGGCCCCTCAAGGACGGGGGCATCAAGCGACTCGTCAACACCAAGCCCTGAACTGGACCAGAGGCGAAGGGGGGGGACAAGGTGTTACCTGTTCTTCTGGCGGCCTACACTAGATCGTGCCGAGATACTTCCGGACGGCTTCATCCGTGCGGGTGATTCGCATGCCCGCCTGCCTGCATGTCTGCAGGGCCTCGGGTGCCGTCATGCCGCGGTCCAGCACCAGCCAGGGGCAGATGGCCGCGGCGGCCCGGTTGCCGGTGGCGCAGTGGACGAGGACGCGGGAACCGGCGGGCAGTCCCTGGAGGATGGCGCGGATGGAGACGAAGTCCGGGGCCGGCGGCGCCTCGGCAAGGGCATAGCGCATGTAGACCGAGCCCAGTTCCTGGATGCGCTCGTTCTCCAGGATCCCCTCGGGGCCCAGCTCGGCGTCGTTGCGGAAGTCGATGACGTGCGTGATGTGGCGCTGCTTGACCAGCTTGTAGAGGTCGGACGTGGGGGGGCCGTTGAGGATGAAAAGGCCCGGGCGAAGCTCCACCAGGACGGTGCGGGGGGGCTCGGGAGCCGCCAGGGCCGGTTGGAGGAGGAGGGCGAGTGCGAGGGGGAGCATGTGCACCTATGGGGAGCCGAGGGGCTTCGGTTGTCCAGTCCATGCCGGTCCCGGGAGCTGACCTCGGACTGACTGCGCAGGAAAGGTCAGGCGGTTCGCCTGATCTCACCTTTCTTATCGGCGATTCAAGGAGTAAGTTGACGATAATTTTCCCATGAATCCTGGAAACCGAATCGAAATTGAAGTAAATCCGCCTTGCTGCCGAATCAAAAATTGAGACAGCAGGGATTTTGGGAGACGCTCAACCATGATTGCCCGTTGGGGATCGAGGGCCTGGATGCACCGGTGGTTCGTTTGTATCCTCGTCGGGTTTGCGTGCGTCTGCTCGTTTGCTTCTCCGGCTCCGCCCCAGGATGTCCTGATCCTGTATTCCTTCAGCCAGAACCTTCCGGCCCAGGGGAAGATCAACGCGGGCATGGGGAAGGTCATCGCCTCGAGGAGGCTGGAGTACGGCACCTTCCATCCCGAGTACCTCGACATCAACCCGCCCCGGGCCCCCGGCCAGCGCGCGCACCTGCGGGACCTCCTGCTGGAGAAATACGCCGGGATGAAGTTCGGCCTCATCATCACGGTCTTCGACCCGGCCCGGGACTTCCTCGGGCGCGAGGGCCGGGACCTGTCGCCGGGGACCCCGGCCGTGACGCTCTTCGGCCAGGAGGGCGCGGGCGTGGAGGGCCGGGAGACGTTCCAGCTGCCCCTGCGCTTCGAGGTGAAGGGCACCCTGGAGCGCGCCCTGGCGCTGTTCCCGCGCACCCGCCACGTGCTCTTCGTCTCGGGGAACGCCGAGTCGAACCTGCGCGTCGAGGCGCAGGCCCGCAAGGCGTTCGCGGCGTGGGAGGGGCGGATCGACTTCGACTACACCAGCGGCCGGAGCGTGAAGGACGTCCTCGCGCAGGCCGGGCACCTGGCGCCGGACACCCTGATCCTCTTCTCGATCGTGACGTCGGACGTCACGGGGGAATTGTTCGTGCCCACGGATGTGGTGCGGGCCCTGACCAAGGGGGCCAATGCCCCGGTATTCAGCATCCTCTCCAGCTTCCTGGGCGAAGGCGTGGTGGGCGGGGAGATGGTGGACCCGGAGACCGCCGGAGCCCTCCTGGGGCAGGCCGTGGTGGAGATCCAGCAGGGGCGACCCTTGCCGCCCCTGTCCCCCCGCGCCTTCGTGCGGCCCATGTTCGACTGGAACCAGCTCAAGCGCTGGGGGTGCGACCTGTCGAGCCTGCCGCCGGATTCCATCCTCGTGAACCGGCCACCGACCCTGTGGGGCCTTTTCCGGCCCTACGTCATCGTCGCCGGGATCCTCTTCGCCATCCTCACGGCCCTGATCGCGGCCCTGCTCGTGGTCAACCGGAACCGGGCCCGGGCCGAACGCGCCCTCGCCGAAAGCGAGCGGCTCATGCGGGAGGCCCAGGAGGCGGCCCTGGTGGGCACCTACGACTACGACCTCGCCACCGGGGTGATCCGGGTCAGCCCCACCCTTTCGCGCATCCTGGGCCAGGATGAGGCGCAGAAGGATTTCCGCACGTGGCTGGAGCTGGTGGAGCCCAGCCACCGGAGCGCGGTGGCCGCGGGGGTCAGACATGCCGTGGCCACCTTCGAGCCCCTGGAGATGGACTATCCCATCCGCCGGCCGGACGGCGAGGTCCGCTGGCTGCACAGCCGCGCCAGGGCGGAAAAGGGCGAGGGCGGACGCGCATCGCGCCTGCTCGGCACGCTCCTGGACATCACCGCGCACCGCCAGATGCAGGAGGAGCTGGAGCACACCCAGCGCCTGGAGAGCCTGGGGAGCCTCGCCAGCGGCATCGCCCACGACATGAACAATGTCCTGGCCTCCATCCAGGCCGTGGCCCAGACCCTCCTGTTCGTGCACCGCGAGAACGCGGACCTGGCGGGCCCCCTGGGCACGATCGACCGCGCGAGCGACCGCGGCCGGAGCCTGGTCCAGGCGCTCACGAACTTCGCCCGCAAAGGGCTCCGCGAAGCCCGGATCCTGGACCTGAACGATCTGGTGAGGGAGCAGGCCGCGATGCTCCGCCGGACGCTGTTCCAGAAGGTGCAGGTCATGGAGGACCTGGACGCCACGCTCCCGCCCGTGCGGGGGGAATCCGGCACCCTGGGCAGCGCCATCCTGAACCTCTGCGTGAACGCCGGGGACGCCATGCCCGGAGGCGGGACGCTCCTCCTGCGCACCCGCCGCGCCGCCGACGGCGGAGCCCAGCTGGAGGTGGCCGATTCCGGCGAAGGCATGCCGCCGGAGGTGCTGCGCCGGGCCATGGAGCCCTTCTTCACCACCAAGCCCTTCGGGAAGGGGACGGGGCTGGGCCTGTCCATGGTCTTCAACACCGTCAAGGCCCACGGCGGCACCGTGCAGATCCAGAGCCGCGTGGGGCAGGGGACCACCATCCTGATCCACCTCCCGGCGGCCCCGCTGGAGGCCCCCGGGGAGGCGCCCCCGTGCGGTCCCGAGGCCCCGTGCAGGCCTCTGCGGGTCCTCCTGGTGGACGACGACGCGCTGATCCGCGACTCGGTCCCCGCCATGCTCGTCCAGCTCGGGCACCATGTGGAGGTCGCCGGCGGCGGCGCCCAGGCCCTGGCGCGGCTGGCGGGGGGACTCGAGGTGGACCTCGTATTGCTGGACCTCAACATGCCGGTGATGGGGGGCGTGGAGACGCTCGTCAACATCCGCGCGTTCCGGCCGGCGCTTCCCGCCATCCTGGCCACCGGCTACCTGGACGACGCCACCGCGGCGCTGCTGGCGGGGATGCCGGACGTGGCGGTCCTGCCCAAGCCCTACACCATGCCCCAGTTCCAGGCCAAGGCGCGGGACCTGGCCTGATACGCTGGAGCCATGTACCTGCCTCCCCACTTCGAGGAATTCCGGCCCGAGGCCCTCGAGGGCCTCATGCGCCGGCATCCGCTGGCCGCCCTCGTGACCTTGGGTCCCGAAGGCCTCACCGCCGACCACATCCCGCTGCTGGCGGGTCCCGCGGGCACCCTGCGCGGTCACGTGGCACGCGCGAACCCCCTATGGCGGGCCGCCGACGGCGCCGAGGTCCTGGCCATCTTCCAGGGGCCCGGGCACTACGTCAGCCCGGGCTGGTATCCCACCAAGCGCGAGGACGGCAAGGCCGTGCCCACCTGGAACTACCTGGTGGTCCACGCCCATGGCCGGCTCCGCGCCCACGACGACCCCGCCTGGGTCCGCGGCCTCCTGGACGCCCTGACCGCGGAGCACGAGGCGGCGTTCCCGGCCCCCTGGAAGCCCGCGGACGCGCCCGGGGATTACCTGGAAAGCCGGATCGCCGCGGTGGTGGGCATCGAGATCGAGGTGACCCGGCTGGTGGGGAAATGGAAGCTCAGCCAGAACCAGCCGGAGCGGAACCGGGCGGGGGTGGTGGAGGGACTGCGGAAGGACGGGGCGGCGGACCTGACCGGCTGGATGGGCTAGAACACTTCCGCGCTGGCGAGGCTCTTCCCGTCGGCGCCCACGCCACCGGCGATCAGCAGGAGGCCGTTGTTCAAATAGGTGGCGGTGTGCCGGGCCCGGGCCGTGGTCATGGCGCCCAGGCTGGTCACGGCCCCATCGGAGGCCTGGCGGTGTTCGGCGGTGGCCAGGGCATGGCCGGTGCCATCGAACCCGCCGGTGATCAAGGTATAGCCTTCGAACTGGAGGTAGCTGCGCCTATGGCCGTACCTAGGGAAAAGCATCGGCGGCCCCGGGCTGAAGAAGGCCAGGGGCGAGACTGCGGCGTCGAAGGTGTAGATCCCGGCGTTGGCGGTGGCCCCTTCGTCGTTGCGTCCCCCGGCGACCACCTCGCCCCCGCCTTCGATTCCCATTGTGCAATCGGCCAGGGGCAGGTTCAGGGGGCCGCTGGAGTGGAATTTCCGATCGGCCAGATCGAAGTACTCGACGCTGGCCAGGTAAGCGCCGTTGAAACCGCCGACCACGTAGCATTTTTGGTTGCCGGGGGGGCTGGCGGCGTGACGCCCTCTCGGGGTGGCCATCGGGCTTGTGGCTGTGGCGACAAAGGTGTCCGGATCGATCAGTTCAGCGCTGGCCAGCCAGCCGCCAGGCCCCTCGCCACCAGCCACGAGGATGGCCGTGCCGAAGGAGGGGGCGGGGAGGTTGAGCATTGTCGAGGTGTGGAAACGGCGGGGCTCGGTCATGGCGCCGATCGGCTTGAACGTCCCGGTGGTCAAATCGTAGGCTTCGATGGTCGAGAGAATCCGGGTACCGTCATCCCCCCCGAGGAACAGGACGATGCCGGGATTCCAACCGGCGACCTGGGCCGTGTGGTGCGTCCGGGGCGAGAGCATGGGTCCGGTCGGGGTGAAGCTGCCCGTGGCGGGGTCATAGATCTCGGCGGTGGCAAGGACGCTGCCGTTGCATGAACCTCCGGCGACAAGGACCCTGCCGTCGGGAAGGGCCGTGGCGGTGTGGTCCTGCCGCGCGGTGGCCATGGAGCCCGTTGGCGTGAACCCGGGGCGGTTGATCGCGATCGTCAGGGAAGAGGCGGTCTGGAGGGTTGCGAAGGTGTTGTCCGGATCCACATACCTGTACGCCACGACGGTGTAGGAAGTCGCGGGGGAGGACGCGATCGGAGCCCCCGAGATGGTGCCGTTGGCCGAATCCATCACGAGGCCCAGCGGGAGGGTCTTGCCGAGTTCAAGGCTGTAATAGAAGCCGCGACCGGAGCTTCCCCCCACCGGCGTCAAGGGGGTGAGTGCCTTCCCGACCGTTAAAACGACTGGGCCAGGGGAATAGGTGAATGGGTTGGGCGGGCCCAGCTTGTCGCTCTTGTGGCAGGCCACCAGGTGGAAGAGCGAAAGCACCAGGGCGATGACCAGGCCCCTGGGGCAACGCGGGAAAGGAAAAGGCCGGGAGCCGTTCAAGGTACCTCCTAGGCGCTCAGCCTCAGGATCTCCACCATCATCGCCACGGCCCGCTCCATGTCCTCCACGAGGATGTGCTCGTCCGTGGAGTGCTCCTGGCGCGCGCCGATGCCCACCACGGCCATCTCGATGCCGTGGTTGTTGTAGATGGAGGCGTCGGTGAACCCGCACATGAGGGCGGGCTGGGCCTGGATGTCCAGCGTGGCCAGGGCGCGGGTGGCCACGTCCACGGTCCAGGACGTGGCGGGGTCGATGCGGGAGGCCCGGCAGAGGTTGTTCACGGTGATCTCCACCGTCGCGCCGAAGGCCTCCACTTCCCTGCGGATGGCGGCCACGAGCTCGTCGGCGAGGGCCTGGCCCTTGGGGTGGTCGAGGCTGCGGCATTCCGCCATGAAGGTGCAGTGGTCGGGCACGCCGTTGCGGATGAGGCCGCCCTGGATGATGCCCACGTTGGAGGTGGTCTCGGCGTCCAGGCGCCCCAGGCGCAGCGCGGCGATGGCGCGGGAGGCGGCCACGATGGCGTTGACGCCCTTTTCCGGTTCCATGCCGGCGTGGGCGGACTTGCCGGTGACCTTCACGTCGATGGCGAAGTACGAGGGGCCGCCGGTGATGATCGTGTCCAGGGTGTCGTTGTCGAGCAGGAAGCCCCTGGTGGCCGTCAGGCGGCTGTAGTCCAGGTTCTTGACGCCCAGGAGGCCCACTTCCTCCTGGCGGCTGATGGCGATCTCCAGGGGCGGGTGCACCGGCGCCACGCGCAGGGTCTCCAGCAGCTCGGCGATGCCGGCCTTGTCGTCGGCGCCCAGGATGGTGTCCCCCCCGGACCGCACCACGCCGTCGGCCAGCACGGGGCGGATGCCCTTGCCGGGCTTCACGGTGTCGCCGTGGCAGGAGAGGAGGATCGGGGCGCCGGAACTGCCCTTGCCGGGAACCTTGGCGATGAGGTTCCCATAGGCGTCCAGGTCCGCGGCGGCGCCCAGGTCCCGCAGGACCGGCAGGAGCCAGGCCATGAACGCGGCCTCCTCTCCCGATTCGCTGTCGATCCGCACCATCTCCATGAACTGGGAGACCATGCGGTCGGTGTCCATCGCTGCGCCGAAGCGGGTGTTGAGGGCCATGGGCCGCCTCCAGATATCGGGGTATGGAGGTGATGGTAGCAAGGAAGCCTGCGGAAAAGGGTGCTCCCCGGGCCGCGATGGGCTAGATTGTTGAAATCCTCAAGGAGATGCCCATGATCCCCTCCCTTCTGGTCGCCGGCCTCTATTTCGCCCTGCCCGCCCAGCACGCCCCAGCGACCGAGGCCCTCTCGCCCGAGACGGCCCTGGCTGAGCTCAAGGCCGGGAACCAGCGCTTCGTGGAGGGCCGCCGCTCCCGGAGCCTGCGCAGCGCCGAGGACCCGCGGGTGCGCGAGCTCCTGGCCGGGGGCCAGCATCCCCTGGCGGTGATCGTCACCTGCAGCGACAGCCGCCTCGCGGACAACTACATCTTCGACCAGGAACTCGGCCGGCTCTTCACCATCCGCGAGGCCGGCAACAGCCCCGACACGCAGGGCCTCGCCTCCGCGGAGTACGCGGTGGAGCACCTGGGCTGTCCGGTGGTGGTGGTCATGGGCCACACCGCCTGCGGCGCCGTGGCGGCCGTGGCCGAGGCCAACGGCAAGCCGCTGCCCGGCAACCTGTGGATCTTCCAGGCCTCCATGGCCGGGCTCCTGGAGACCACCCCCAGGGGGTCGGACGACGTGAAGAGCCACCTGAAGCGCCTGTCCGCGGTGAACGCCCAGCGCCAGGCCAAGGCCATGGTGGCGCGCAGCGAGATCCTGCGGGAGAAGGTGGCCGAGGGCCACCTGAGGGTCGTGGCGGCGCTCTACGACCTGTCCTCGGGCACCGTGACCTGGCTGCCCGAAGTCCAGGAGGCGCACGCCGCCAAGGGGCGCAAGACGCACTAGTGTAGGCCGCCAGAAATACCTGTAACGCCAATACAGCTCGTCGCATCCAAGCGGCAGGTGAGAACTTTGGCGCAAGTGGGGCGAGTTGATCTAACTGTGGAGCAATTCAGACGCCTTGAGGAAATGGCGCGGAGCCGGACCTTGCCTGCGCGCAGCGTCCTGCGGGCCAAGATTGTTCTTCATCGAGCTTCTGGCGAGTCCTTTCGTGACATCGGCCAGGCTTTGGGCTGTGATCATCGGACTGCTTGGCAATGCCTCAAGCGATGGGAGGAAGCGGGCTTCGATGGCCTCGAGAGGGAACGCCCAGGTCGAGGCCGGAAGTCTTGGGTGATTGCTTTGAAGGGGCAAGAGGTGCTCCATAAGACGACGCAGGAACAGCCCGTCAATGCCACGCACTGGAGCCGGGCCTCCATGGCGCAGGCCACCGGGGTGAGCGAGAGCACGGTGGGACGCATTTGGCGTCAGAATGGCCTCAAGCCGCACCGCACCGTTGGTTTCAAGTTAAGCAACGATCCTCATTTCGAAGAGAAGTTGGTGGACATCGTGGCCCTGTATCTGGACCCTCCGGAGCATGCCATCGTGCTGAGCGTAGATGAGAAGAGCCAGATTCAGGCCCTGGACCGGACTCAGCCTGGCCTACCGATGAAGAAGGGTCGCTGCGGCACCATGACGCACGACTACAAGCGCAATGGAACGACCACCCTCTTTGCGGCCATGAACACGCTGGATGGTACGGTGATCTCGGCCACGATGCCACGTCATCGCCATGAGGAGTGGCTGAAGTTCCTCAAGCGGCTTGAGCGGGGTAAGTCGAAGCGACTCGCTCTGCACATCATTTGCGACAACTACGCCACCCACAAACATCCGGCGGTCAAAAGCTGGTTGAAAGGCCATTCGAGGGTCCACGTTCACTTCACCCCCACCAGTTCATCGTGGTTGAACATGGTGGAGCGATTTTTCCGGGACATCACGGAGAACCGCATCCGAAGGGGTATTTTCAGATCCGTCCCGGAACTCGAAGCAGCGATCCACACCTATATCGCGAGACACAATGCCGCTCCGAAACCATTTGTTTGGACCGCGTCCCCGAACGATATCCTCGCCAAGGTGACACGAGCACGGCAGGCCCTCGCGGCCATTCGGACGGCCTCTGCCAAGGGTTGACGGCGAACCTGCCTTGTTCTTTTCCTCGGTATCCTCGGCCTCCTCGGCGCCTCGGCGATGGCTTTCTCAAGTATCAGTCGGAGCAAAGATTACATGCGCCGAAGCACCCGTCGAAAAGCCCATCGCCGAGGCGCCGAGGAGGCCGAGGATACCGAGGAAAGAATTCTGGCCTGAACGTCCCGGCGTGATTGAGCGCACTCCTGACCCGAAGGAGGAAGTCATGGGTCGGCATTGGGGCGAAGATTGGGGCGACAACTATCCCCATCGAGATATCACCGAAGCCATCATCCTCGCTGCCATCAGGGTGCAGATAGTTCTGGGGCCTGGACTCCTGGAAAATGCCTACAAGGCTTGCCTCGCCCATGAACTCAGGTTGGCCGGACACGAGGCCCTACGCGAGGTTCACCTCGACATCACCTACAAGGAATTGTGCGTCGAGAATGCCTACATCATGGATATCGTGGTGGACCACAAGGTGGTCGTCGAGGCGAAGGCCATTGCGAAGTTTTCGGATGCCGACTTCGCCCAACTGAATAGCTGCCTCCACTTTGCAAATTTCGAAGTGGGCCTGCTGATCAATTTTCATAACTGGCCCCTCAAGGACGGGGGCATCAAGCGACTCGTCAACACCAAGCCCTGAACTGGACCCGAGGCGAAGGGGGGGGGACAAGGTGTTACCTGTTCTTCTGGCGGCCTACACTAGCTCTTGGAACAGAATGCATCGCCGAGGTGACTGAGGTTCGCCGAGGAAGGAAAAGGGGAAAGACTACTCATTCACGGGGCGAGCTGGCGCGTCTGGGCGAGCTCGATGAGCTCCTTGATGCGCAGGGCGTCCTTCTTGCGGTGGCCCGCGCTGGTGAGGGGGTCGGTGCCTCCGGTGGACTCGATGAGGATCTCGGACCAGAACACCCCGGTGTTGATGCGCACGCTGGCCACCCGCAGCAGGTGGATGGTCATCTCGTTGCGCGTGAACCACGAGCGCTTCCACCGGGTCACCGCCGTGTCGGTGACTTCGATGCAGGTGGGGAAGAGGCGGTTCCCCCTGGTCCAGCGGCTGGCCTTGAAGGTCTCGGTTGTCATGGCGCCAGTATACGCCGCCAGCAGGTGTCGACGTGATCATCCACCATGCCCACGGCCTGCATGAACGCGTAGATGATGGTCGGCCCCACGAACTTGAACCCCCGGCGCTTCAGGTCCCGGGAGAGGGCCTCGGCCTCCGGGCTCACGGCGGGGACCTCGGCGAGGGTCCGGCGCCGCTCCACGCGGGGCCTGTCCCCGACGAAGGCCCAGAGGTAGGCGGCGAAGGAGCCGAACTCGGCCTGCACGGCCAGGAAGGCCCGGGCGTTGGCCACGGCGGCGGCCACCTTCAGCCGGTTCCGGACGATGCCGGGATCCCGCAGCTGGGCCTCCAGGCGCTCGGGGCCGTAGGCCGCCACCGCGGCGGGGTCGAAGCCGTCGTAGGCGAGCCGGTACGCCTCCCGCTTGCGCAGGATCGTGGACCAGCTCAGGCCGGCCTGGGCGCCCTCGAGGATGAGCATCTCGAAGAGATGGCGGTCGTCCCGGGACGGCACGCCCCACTCCTCGTCATGGTAGGCCACGTAGGCCGGGTCGGTGCCGCACCAGCCGCAGCGTGGGAGGGGATCGGGAGGAGGTTTCATCTTTTTTGAGATCCTCAAGGAATGACGGGGTTTGATCGCGCGTGCCGAACTTCGGCAACCGCATCGGCGCTCTTGGAATATACAATGCTTCCAGAGCCGTTCCTGTCGGCCAATTCCAGGAGACTTCCCTTGAAAACTTCCGGCTTCTTCCTTGCTACGGTCCTGATTGCGGGCTGCGGTTCCCTGGCTTCGGCGGCGGAACCCGTGTTCGGGGTGCAGGGCGCCCTGGCCTTCCCCGTGAACGACCTCACCAACGTGGCCAACCTGGGGCTCCAGGCGGGCGGTCACGGGCGGTGGGACTTCGGGGGCGGCCACGGCCTCATGGCCCGGGCCGACATCACGGTCTTCGGCTCGAAGGACGGCGCCTCCACCACCAGCTTCGGGGTGGGCGCCGACTACACCTGGCACCCGGACCGGAACCGCCGCGGCGTCTACCTCCTGGGCGGCGTTTCCCTGGTCAGCTACGGCACCTCGCTCCACGGCCATTCCGATTCGAGGAACGGCCTGGGCCTCGACCTGGGCGTGGGCTACGACCTGGACCGGCACGTGGGGATCCAGGCCCGCTACACGACGCACAACATCGACAGCGCCACCCTGGCCACCTTGAATCTGGGCGTGACCTACAGCTTCTAGTCGATCCTGAACCCGACGTCCAGCTCCTCCGGTTCAGCCACGTGGATGAGCGTGGCCTGGTCGTTCACGTCGTCGTAGGCGAAGCCGTAGGCCTTTCCCCCCAGCCCGCGCCGGTGCCAGAATCGCGCGTAGGCGTTGGCCGGGCCCGCGGCGTAGTAGCTTGACGCGTCCCGCCATCTCGAGGGCGTCCCCAGGATGTGGCGGTTGAGCATCGCGGCGAGCTGGGCCCCCAGGACCTTCTCCAGGGCGCTGCCCTGGGCCAGGGGGCCGTCGCAGCGGAAGGCCTCGAGGGTGGTGGGCATGCCCCGGATCAGGTGCCTCTCCGGGTCCCCGGGGCGCGTGAAGACGAGGACGCCGCCGGGCTCCACACGGCCCGTGAAGGTGCCCTGGTCCGGGGTGAGGACGAGGGGTTCGCGGCGGTACCGTTCCCACATCTCCCGGATGTAGCCGTCCAGGTGCCGGCGCAGGGGCCCCTCCGGGGCGTGGCCGGGGGCGCGGATGCGCAGGTCCTGGACGAGGCGGCGGAAGGCCGCGGGGACGGTGGCCTTGAAGTCCCGCATCAGGTCCGAGCGGCTCGCGGCGAGCCCCACGGGGCCCGCGACGGTCCCGTCCCGGTCCCGGGCCCGCAGGGTGAGCGGCAGGCCGAACTGGTCCACGCAGGTGGTGTTGGCATGGAGCCCCGAGCGGTCCAGGGCGAACTCCGCCCAGTCGAAGAGGGTGTGGCGGTTGGGGTCCTCCCCGTTGCCCGGATCCGGCTGCACCAGGCCCCCGGTGGCGGCATCCACCCGCAGCCACAGAGGGGCGCCGATGCTCAGGTAGATGCGCCCGCCGCGCAGGTTGAGGCCCGTGTCCAGGTCCACGGCCCCGGGAAGGGGGAAGGAGTAGGCGCACCAACGCCGGCCGGCCAGGGGAACCGTATTGTCGGCGGGGAGGCACGGATGGAAGGCGCCCGCGCCATCCATGCGCAGGAACCGCCCCGCATCGTCCTGGGCGGTGACGGTGACGTAGACGGGGCGCTCCGCCAGGGGGCCCCGCGTGCGGTTGGAGAAGGTCAGGCGCAGGGGCGTCTGGCCGAAGGCGGGGACCAGGAGGAGGAGCAGGGCCAGGATGGAGGCCCTGCGGGCCGCAGGGTGCATGGGGGCTCATTAAAATGGGCTGAAAAGGGGGCCACGAACAAATCCCCCGAAGGGTGGGCCTGCGGCGGTCCGGAGGCAAGTCCTCTTTTTTCTATACGACCGGTGGCTGGGCCGGTTCCTCCCGCTTGCCGTGCAGCATCTCCACCACGGCCTCGTTCAGCTCCTTGCGCAGGACGTTGCGGTCCTGGGCCCGGGTGATGTAGCGGACCCGGATCTCCACGCCGCTGCCGGCGGGGACGATGCTGATGCTGGGCTCGGCCTTGAGGCCCTGGATGCGGTAGCCGCGGTCGGCCCGTTCCCATTCCTTGAAGGCCTGCGCGGCGTTCTCCCCCGTGCGCGCCTCCACCAGGGCCCGGACGCCGTCCACCATGGGGTAGGGGTCCTTGCCGGCGGGCACGTTCACGTTGAGTTCGTCCCACATCCACTGGCCCGCGGAGGAGAAGTTGAAGTAGTGCCCCTCCATGGCGAAGCTGTTCACGAAGGAGACGACCCGGCCCGTGGGGTGCCCGGCGTCGCTCCAGTTCCCCGTCTCGAGGATCAGGGTGCGCAGGAGGCCGATCTCGATGACCTCGCCGCTGACGCCCCGGATCTCCACCCAGTCGCCCACGTGGATGCCCTTGGGGCCCACCAGGATGAACCACCCGAAGAACGAGATGATGAAGTCCTTCAGGGCCACGGTGAGGCCTGCGCCGGCGAGCCCGAAGAGCGTGGTGAGCTGGCTCGGCGTGCCCAGGATGATGAGGAGGATGGCCAGGACGCCCACCACCTGGGCGGCGAACTTCACCACCTTCAGGTTGCGGCTCACGCGCTTGCGGCCGGCGGTGATCCGGCCGAAGATCGCCTCGAAGATGCGCTCGGCGAACCAGATGAGCACCAGGACCAGGACGATCCAGGCGGCGTGCTGGAGGACGGCGTGGGCCGCGGCGCGCTGGTCCAGGCGCACCAGGCTGCCCCAGTCCTGGTAGACCCGCGCCAGTTCCTTCTCGTCCTGGTAGCGCTTGCCCAGGTCCGCCAGGGTGCGCTGCGTCTCGGTGAAGTACTTGAGCGTCATGAGCGTGGCCCGGGCCGTCTCCCGGGAGGTGCCGGCGGCCCCGGCGGCGCCCCGCTCGTTGAGGGCGAAGCCCTTGGCCTGCTTGCGGGCGGATTCCCGGTCCTCCTTTTCCTGGGCGACGTCCTTTTCCAGGGCCTGCTGGCGCGCGCTGAGCTCCTCGGTCTTGGCCAGGGCGTTCCCGCGGGCCTGGGCCAGGAGTCCGGCCTTCCTGCGCAGCCGGTTCCAGGTGTCCAGGCGCTGCAGGAGGCTGCCGGGCTGGAAGCGCGCCGGGGCCCCGGCGGCCTCGTCTTCGGCGGCTTCCTCCTTGGCTGTGAACGAGGCCTTGAGGCGGCGGATCCGGGCGACGGGGTCGGCGCCGAGCTTCTCGAGCATGGCCCCGGTGGCGTCCAGTTCGTCCTTGTCCAGCTCGAGCTGGGCCTTGGCCACCTCCAACTGGTCCTCCAGGTCGTCCTTGTCCTGTTCCCGGGCCGCGGCCACGGCCTTGGTGAGCCGGGCGACGTTCCGCCCGCCCTCGTCCACGGCCCGTTCCTGCTTGTCCTTGGTCGCCTGGAGCTCGCGCACGGCGGGGGTGGGCGGAGGCGCGGCGTAGGCGGCCTGGCGCAGGGCGTCGTTGAAGGCCAGATCCACTTCATGGTCGGCCAGGCGTTCCGCGTCGCGGGCGAACTGCTTCTCCTCCGGGGAGAAGGCGAAGGCGGCCAGGCGCCGGGCGGTGAGGTTGGGCTCCTGGTCCACCTGGGCCTCGGCCCCCTTGGGCAGGGGCTTGGGGGGCGGCGCGGCGTCCGGGCCCCGGGTCTGGTAGAGTCCCGCGCCCACCGCTCCGGCCAGGATCAGGAAGACGACGACCGGGACGAGTCTGCGCAGGTTCATGGGTGGCCTTGGAGAGAGGTTCCCCTCCATCTTAGTCGCGTTCGGGCCCGCGCATCAGGACGCCAGGTGCGACGCCAGCTCCTGGAGGTTCTCCACGGCCAGGTCCCAGGCCTCGCCGCCGGGGGTGCCGAAGCCGTACCGGCACAGGCACCGCTTGACCCCTGCGCGCCTCCCGGCCTCCAGGTCGGTGTGGTGGTCCCCCGCGATCCAGGAGCCCTCCGCCCCGCTCCCGCAGCGCTCCAGGGCCAGGAGCAGGGGCCTCGGGTCGGGCTTGAGGTCCGGGCAGTCGCCCCCCGCGACCACCGCGCCGAACAGGCCGAGGACCCCCAGGCCCTCCAGGATGGGCAGCGTGAACTCCCGGGGCTTGTTGGTGACCACGGCCAGGCGGAACCCCCCGGCACGCACGGCCTCGAGGGCGGCCTGGACCCCGGGGTAGAGCCGGGTGGCATCCAGGAGGTGCCGTCCGTAGTGGCCCCGGTTCAGCTCCAGGGCCTCCTCCAGGCGCCCGGGGCATTCGGGGAGGGACCGGGTCAGCAGCTTCCGGACCCCGTCCCCAACGAAGCCGGCCACCTGGGCCGGTTCCAGGGGCGGCAGGCCCAGGTCCACGCGGGTGAGGTTGACCCCGGTGGCCAGATCGGCCCTGGAGTCCACCAGGGTCCCGTCGAGATCGAAGAGTACGGCGCGCGGCATTCCCCACTCTACCCTTTGCCGGCCCATCGCGGGAGGGTCAGGGAGAGTTCCGGCGCGTAGGTGACGAGCAGGAGGCCGATGCCGAGGATGAGGAGGAAGGGCAGGACGGTGCGGTAGAGGCGGGGCAGGGGGATCCCGAAGCGGCTGGAGGAAAGGAAGAGGTTGAGGCCCACCGGGGGCAGGAGGAAGCCCACCTCGAGGTTGGCGAGGAAGAGGATGCCCAGGTGCACGGGGTGGATGCCGTACAGCGCGCCCATGGGCGCGATGATGGGGGCCAGCACGATGATGGCGGAGTAGATCTCCAGCACGCTTCCCAGCACCAGGAGAAGGACGTTCAGCGCCAGGAGGAAGACGAAGCGGGAATGCACGTGGGCGCGGGTCCAGGCCAGGAGCGCGTCCGGCACCTGGGCGTCCACCAGGTAGCTGGTGAGCCCCATGGCCACGCTCAGGAGGATCAGCACGGCGCCCATGAGGGCCGAGGCCTTGAGCAGCACCCGGGGCAGGTCCCGGGCGGGGTGGAGGTCCCTCGTGATGAAGCACTCCGCGACGATGGTGTACGCCAGGGCCCCCGCGGCGGTCTCCAGCATCGTGGCGCGGCCGCTGGCGAAGAGGCCGATGATCACCAGGGGCAGGAGCAGCTCCCACTTGGCCTTCCAGGTGGCGGCCAGGGCCTCGCTCCAGGTGAAGGCGGAGCGCGGGCCCTCGACCTTCCTCCCCACCCAGATGCCATAGCCCGCGGTGAGCGCGATGAGCAGGAGCCCGGGCACCAGCCCGGCCAGGTACAGCCGGTCCGCGGGCACCACCGTGTCCCGGCTGCTGGCGACGACGCTGTAGAGGATCACCGGGAGGCTCGGGGGCAGCAGCAGGCCGAGCGCGCCCGAGGCCGTCACGAGGCCCAGCGAGAAGCCTTCGGAGTAGCCGTCCTTCCGGAGCATCGGGTACACCAGTCCGCCGAGCGCGATGATGGTCACGCCGGAGCCGCCGGTGAAGGTGGTGAACAGGGCGCACACCATGGCCACCATCACCGCCATGCCCCCCGGCAGGAAGCCCAGCCAGGCCCGGAAGAACCGCACCAGCCGTTCCGAGGCGCCGCTCTCGGCCAGCACGTAGCCCGCCCCGGCCAGCAGCGGGATCGCCGGGAGGGTGGGGGAGGCCACGAGCCGGTAGATCTCGGCCGAGACCGCCGCCACGGGCGTGCCCTGCGCGAAGAAGAGGCAGATGGCCACGCCGCCCAGGGCCACGAAGACCGGCGTCCCCACCAGGAGCGAGGCCAGGATGGCCGCCGCCGCGATCCAGGCCTTCGAGGCCGCCTGGGGGGGCAGGAGGCCCGCGGCGAAGGCGAGGGGAACGGCCGCCAGGGCCGCGGCGCGGCCCCGCCAGGTGCCGTGGGCCCGGTAGGCGAAGGTCAGCGCCATGGCCGCAAGGGCCAGGGGCATGATGGCCTCCGGGGCCCACTCGGGGATGCCGATGGAGAGCATCCGCGGGTCGAGACGGTTGGCCAGCACCACCTGGGCCGACGCGTAGGCCAGCAGGGCGGCCACGGCCGCGGAGACGGCCCCGGCGGCCCAGTGCGCCGCCCGGCCCAGGCGGCCCTGCCCCAGCCACTGGGAGGTGGAGAGGGTGAGGTGCTCGCCCTGGCCGGTGGCGGCCAGGGCCCCCACGAAGGTGAGCCAGAGGGTCAGGACCTGCACCAGGTCCGCGGCCCCCGGCACGTGGAAGCCGCCCAGGCTCCGCCCCGCGGTGTCCACCAGGGGCAGGAGGCACAGCGCCAGGAAGCTGGCCACCAGGACGATGCCTTCGCCGGCGAGGAGCAGCTTCTTGAGGATCCTCATCGGTGGGCGCGCCGATAGGCGTCCCGGTCCTTCAGGGCCTCGTCGTAGGCCTGGGCCGGCACGAACTCGCCGCGAACCTTCCCGGCGGCGCCCGCCACCATCTTCCGCCACAGCTCCCGGCCGTGGGCGTCCACCGGAACGATCTTCACCCCTGCGCCCCGCAGGGCCTGCAGGTCCCGTTCCTCGGTGGCGCGCATGTCGGCCCTCAGGCGGTTCCCGGCGTCCTGGGCGGCCTTGAGCAGGGCGGGGCGGACGTCCGCGGGGACGCGGTCCCACGCCGCCTTCGTGACCACGGTCCCGGCCATGATGATGGCCCACTTCAGGTCGGTCATGTGGGGCGCCTGCTCGTAGTACCGGGTGACCAGGACCACCTGGGGCGAGGTCAGGAAGGCATCCAGGAGCCCGGTCTGCAGGCCCGTCGCCAGTTCCGTGGCCGGGGCGGGGATGGCGTTGAACCCGCCGGTCTTCCAGATCTCCAGGGTCTTCGTGTCGCCGGCCCACTGGAACAGCTTCTGGTGGCGCAGGTCGTCGGGCGTGGCCACGGGCTTGCGCGAGAAGATGCGGACCCAGCCGCCGTCGGCCCAGTTCAGGGGGACGAAGCCCCGGGCCGCGATGCCGGCCTCCAGGCCGGGGCGCATGGCCTCCAGGGTGGCGTACACCTCCTCGGACGTTTCGAAGGCCAGGGGGATGCTCAGGGCGAACACGGACCGGTCGATCTCCGCCAGGCCCTGGGAGGTGAGCACGGCTCCCTGGAGCGAGCCCAGGCGCATCTTGCGCACCACGTCGGGCTCGTCGCCCTGGCGGCCCCCGGGGTAGAACACGACCTTGACCCGGCCGCCCGAGACCTTGGCCCAGGTGTCGCCCATGTCCTTGACGATGCGGAACCATGAGGAGTTCTCCGGAAGGAGGGTGGCCATCTTGAGGGTCACCTGGGCGCCCAGGGGCAGCAGGGACGCGAGCAGGAGGGACGCGATGCGGATGGGTTTCATGGCTGCTTTTCCTCTGGATCGTTGAAGAGTTCGCCGGTCCTGCCCAGCAGCCACCGGGCCCGTCGCTGGGCGACCAGGATGGCGGTGCGGCGGGCGGGATCCCGGTCGGGGTCCACGCGGAGGGCGTCGCCCAGGAGGGCGGTGAATCCGGGGCGGTCCTGGGCTTCCAGGGCGACGGCCTCCGCGAAGGTGACGTAGACCGAGGCCCGCAGGCCCCGGGAGAGGCGCACCGCCTCCTGGAAGTGGGCGCGGGCCTTGGCCGCGGAACCCCCGGCCTGGGCGTGGCCGGCCTCCCAGGCCACGAGGAATTCGTGGACGGCGCCGCCCTCCCAGGCGGGGTCCAGGGCCAGGGCGCGGCGGGCCAGCTTCTCCATGAGGGTCTGGTCCACGGAGAGGCTGGAGTCGGAGACGTCCAGGGCGAAGGCCGCGGCCCAGGCCGCCGCCGTGTAGTAGAGCAGGGGCACCTGCTTGCGGCCGGCCCGGGCCAGGGCGGCGTCCGGGGCCGTCCGCAGCTGGTCCCCGAACCCGGGCAGGGCGGCCTCCAGGCCCCGCAGGCCGTAGCCCCGGGCGCGCAGGTAGAGCTTTTTCGCCCGGGCCCGCAGTTCGGCGGCCCGCTCCGGATCCTTGGCCTCGGCATAGTCCGCCTCGTCCTGGAGGAAGGCGTGGGCGTACTGGGTGAAGCCTGAGCAGGCCGAGAGCAGGAGGCCCTGGTGGGCCGGGCTCTCCTGGAGAAGTCCCTCGACGGTCTTGAGGGCGAAGGGGGTGGCGTCCCGGACCAGCTCCGGATCGTCGTCCGAGGCATAGACTCCCGAGCTCCCGGCAACGGCGTTCCCGATGCGGTCCACGGCCACGCGCCTGATGGAACACCCCATGAGGAGGGCCAGGCAGAGGGGAAAAAACGCTTCAATGAGCCTCATGGGGATCACCTGCCCGACAGCATGACTGCTCCTGGCGCCGGTGCCAAGGGCAGGTCCAGGGGGGCCTGCACCCTCCTGGAAAATAGGAGGTTGACAGCCGATGCCGGGGGATTACTGTATTACTACAGTAACACACTTGGATCGAGAGGCCGACCATGAGAGGAATCCTGCAGGTGGACCCCGCCTCGGCGGTGCCCATCTGGAAACAGATCGAGGAGGGCGTCCACAGGCTCGTGGCCGCGGGCGCGCTGGGGCCGGGGGCGCCGGTGCCGTCGGTGCGGGAACTGGCCCGGGACCTCCAGGTGAACCCCGCCACGGTGGCCAAGGCCTACCAGCGGCTGGTGGAGGCGGGCCTCCTGGCCATGCGCAGGGGCGAAGGCACCTTCGTCCAGGGCGATCCCGCCTCGATGGGGCAGGAGCGCAGGCTCCTGCTGTCCGAAGGGGCCTCGAAGTACGCCGGCCTCGCGCGGAGCCTCGGCTTCCCGCACGCGGAGGCCGCGGCCGCCCTGGACGGGGCCTGGACGGAACTGGAACGCAAGGGGGAGGTCCGATGACCGCGGTTGTGCGATGTGAAGCCTTGACCATGGCCTACGGCCGCACCGTTGCCCTGGCGGGCCTGTACCTGGCCGTGGAGCCGGGCACCGTGTATGCGCTCCTCGGCCGCAACGGCGCCGGGAAGTCCACCTTCGTGAAGGCCCTCCTGGGCCTCGACCGGCCCCGCTCCGGGCGGGCCGAGCTTTTCGGCGCCGATGCCTGGCTCGGCCGGGCCCGCGCCATGGAGCGCACCGGCGTGGTTCCCGAGACGCCCCAGGTGCCGCCGCGCATGACCGCGGCCCAGGCCTCGGCCTTCTGCGGGGGCCTCGCCCCATCCTGGGACGCTGCCGGCGTGGCGGCGAGGCTCGAGCGGTTCGGGGTGGATCCCGGCCAGCCCTTCGGGCGCCTCTCCCGGGGCCAGCAGACCCAGGTCGCCCTTGCCCTGGCTCTGGGCGGCAGGCCGGACCTGCTGGTCCTGGACGACCCGACCCTGGGCCTGGATCCCGTGGCCCGCCGGGACCTCTACCGGGAGGTCCTGGATGACCTGGGGGAGCGGGGCGCCACCGTGTTCGTCACCACCCACGACCTGTCCGGCATCGAGGGCATCGCGGACCGGGTGGGCATCCTCCACCGGGGACGCCTGCTCCTGGACGAACCCATGGAGGACCTCAAGGCCCGCCACCGCCGCATCCGGTGCGGGCCGCAGGACGCCCCGGACCTGGGGCCCCTGGTGCCGGCGGACCTCGCCCAGGGCGCCTTCGGCCTGGAGGCCACCGTCTCGCGGTTCAGCGAAGCCGCCCTGGCGGCCGCGGGCCTTCCGCCCGACGCCGCCGCGGGCGCCTCCCTCGAAGAGATCTTCCTCGCAACCGTCGCCGGAGAGGTGAACGCATGAAGGCGCTCGTCATCGCGAAAAGGGAACTGGCCGAACAGAAGCTGGTGTGGGCCGCGGCGGGCTACGTGGCCCTGGCGGGGATCGTGGTGCCCTGGCTCAAGCCCATGGGCGACATCCGGGGGATCCTGGGGGTGGGGCTCAACCTGGGGTTCGTCGCAGCCATGTCGGCGGTGCTGGGCGCCTCCATGATTCCCGGAGACCTGCAGGGCGGGAGGATGGGCTTCTACTTCGCCCGCCCCGTATCGGCCGGCACGGTGCTCCTGGGACGGTTCCTGGGCGCGTGGCTCCTGGTGGTGGGCGGCGGGCTCCTGGTGGCGCTGCCCCAGGCCGCGCTGGTCCCCCGCAACGCCGCAGGCCTGGGCGCGGTTGCGGCCTTTTCCTCCGTGGGCTCGGTCTACATCCTGCTCGCCGCCCACGTGCTGGGCACGGTGTTCAGGTCCCGGAGCGCCTGGCTCCTGCTGGACGTCGCCGTGCTGGGGTCCTTCGGCGCGTCCATGACCTGGATGACCGGGCGCATCGCCGAGGGCGGCGCCTTCCGGGCGCTGCCCTGGTTCCTGGGCGCGGCCACGCTTCTGGTGCTGCCGGTCCTGGCCGTGTCGGTCCACCTGCAGCTGTCCCGGGGAGGCGCCGACCTGCGCCGCGGCCACAAGGTCCTCTCGGTGTCCCTGGCCCTGGGCCTCGGGGCGATCGCTCTTGCCGGGGCGGGCTTTTGCGCCTGGGTCCGATCCGGGGGTCCCTCCACCCTTTCCACGTTCTGCGTCGTGGACATCGCCCCCACCGGCGGCTGGATCACGGTCCTGGGCGAGGGCCGTTTCCACAGGCAGGCGTTCCTCCTCGACACCGCCACCGCCGCCACCGTCGGCGGGGAGCCGGGAGGCCTCTTCTCACCCGACGGCCGCCGCTACGTGGCCTGCGACCTGAGCAGGTCCCAGGTGGTGGACATCGACCTGGGCCGGACTCCACCCAGGGTCCAGCCCCCCTGGGACCTCTCCATTCCGGGGCCCCAGGGATGGAGCCATGTCCGTGCCCTTTCGTCCGAGGGGCGCCTGGCGGTGATCATCACCCCGGATTGCCTCACGGTGGCCGATGTCCAGGCCCGCAAGGTGCTCCACCAGTCCAGGGGGAAGCGCGAGTTCCTGGGATCCCGCTTCGCCTTCCTTTCCGGGACGCTGCTCAGGGAATTCGGCCGCGCCAAGGACGGCTCCGCGCCCATCCGGGAGCTGGACCTGGCCACCGGCGTCTGGACGGAAACCGGCAGGATGCACGGGACCGGCCAGCCCATCCCCGACGCGACGGCCAGCCGGGTCATGGTCTCGGCCGCCGACGGCATCCTCGTCTGTGACGGCCGCACGGGAGAGGAGCTCTGGCGGATCCCGAGCGGGAAGGGCCGGCAGATCCGGCCGCGCTTTTGCGGGGACGGCTCCGTCGCCGTCCTGGAGGAAGGTCCGGATGGGCTGGCGCTGCGGGTGCTGGACGGTTCCGGCCGGGAACGCTGGAACCGGCCCCTGGACGGTTCGAAGGGGATGACCGCAGCGCTGCTGCCGGAACCCGGGACGGGCCGGGTGCTCGTGGCGCTCGCGGAACCCGGCGCCTCCCCCGGGGGCATGGCTGGCCGCAAGGGCCGCGTGGTCGCCGCCGACCTGGACAAGGGCGCCCTGGAAACGGTCTCCGGGGACGGCTCCCTGGCGCTGGGCCTGTTCACCCGGAATGCGGAAAGCCCGCTGGCCAGCCGCCTGCGCGTGGGCGCCGGCGGCGGGCTCCACCTCGCCGGGCCCGGGGGATCCTCCCGTACCTTGATCCCCGGGGCCCGGTGGGGGTGGAGCAACTAGCGGACGATCTTCGCGTCCTCGATGATCACGGGGTAGGTGTAGCCCGAGCCGAAGTCCTTGCCGATGCGCACGACGCCCTTGACGGTCACGACCTCGCCCACCCGGGACCCGTCCTGGGTGGTCACGGCGATGTCGTTGTCCTTGGCGGCGTCGGAGCCGCTGCCGTCCCGCAGGTGGAGCCAGTTGCGGCCCATGATGGCCTCGTTGTACTTCACGACCTTCCCCTTGACGGTCACGGTCTTCTCCTTGAGCCCGGCCTTCTGGGCCCACACTTCGGCGACGGTGCGGGCGTCGGCGCCGGCGGCCTTGGCCACCTTCTCGTCGGGGCCGGCGGGGGCGGCGGGGGCCTTGGGCGGCATCCCCATGCCCATGCCCACGGGGGCGGCGCTTTCGGCGCCGGCCAGGGTGCCCATGAAGACCCGCTCGAAGGTGCGGTGGAGGGAGGGGGACTCGAACTTGTCCATGGTGATGGAGATGTTCACGGTGACCGGCGCGCCCACCTTGACGTCGGCGGCGGGCACGGCGGCCCACACCTCGCCCTGGGCGGCCTTCAGGCGGAGGTAGGTGTATGGCGGGGCGGGGACGGTCTCGAGCACGGTGCCCTGGAGGACGCCCTTGGCCGCGGGAACGGAGGCGGTGGGCGCCCCGGGCTTCGATTTCGAGCAGCCGAGGCCGGCCAGCACGAGGGCGCCGGACGTGAGCAGGGTGGGAATGATTCGCATTTTCGGGACTCCTGGGGGTTTCGGCCGCTTCGCCAGGCTCCAGGATACCGCATGCCCCGCAAAGGCGGTTTCCGGGCGCCGTAACGGGGGTATCCTGGGGCTGATCCCTTTCCCGCTGCCAGAGGTGTTGCGTGAACATTCTTCTCGTGGACGACGATGACCTCATCCTTGCCTCGGTGCCCAGCCTGCTGGGGATCCTCGGCCACCACGTGGAGTCGGTGGACCGCGGCGCCAAGGCCCTGGCCCTGCTGGAAGCCTCGCCCGAACCCGATCTGGTGATCATGGACGTGACCATGCCCGACATGGGCGGAGTGGAGACGCTGAAGCGCCTGCGCGTGCTCAAGCCCAACCTCCCGGTGCTCCTGGCCACCGGCAACGTGGATGCCGCCGTGGAGGAGGCCCTGCGGGGCGACCCCCACACCCGGGTCATCCCCAAGCCGTTCACCCTCGGGCAGATCCGGACGGTCCTGGCGGAAACCTAGCCTACTCGCACGGGGACGGGCTCCGTGCCATCTCCAGCTTCGGGTAGCCCGCGCGAAAGCCGCAGGCCTCGTAGGAGCCCTGGCTCGGCGTGCCGGGAAGGGTGGACGCGCAGGCCAGGTCGCAGCCGGCCTTGCGGGCCCGGTCCAGGCGCGCGGCGATCAGCGCCTTCTGGATCCCGCGCCCCCGGAACCGCGGGAGGACGGCATCCCCGCTGAGCATGGCCACGCCCCCGGCGAGGCCGAGCATCCCGCCTCCGGCGGGCTCCCCCTCCACGAAGGCCAGGAAGCCCCAGGCGTCCTCCACGTCGAGCGTCGTCCGGAAGGGAGGCTCCAGGTCCCGCCAGTCGTCGGTGTCGGAAAATCCCGCACCGACCAGGCGGCTGTAGAGGTCCGCCTCCCCGGGCTCCGCGACCCGGATGCCCTCCGGGGAGACCGGGGCGTCCGCGAGGGACCGCACCCAGAGCTGCTGGAACTGCGCCACCCGGTAGCCCCGGGACGCCAGAAGGATCCAGAGGGCGGGGTCCGCGGCGGGACTCAGCTCGAGGACGACCGGGTGGCCGCCCTGGCCGAGGAACGCCTCCGCGGCCACCAGGTCCGCTTCCGAAACCGGATCCACCAGCCCCAGGGCCTGATTGAGGGGATGCCCCTCGCCCCGCCAGTGGGCGAAACCGCCTCCCAGGGGACGGCTGGCGCCCCCGGCGGCCCGGGTGAAGCGGTCGTTCTGCAGGGCCTGGGCGCGCTCCAGGCGGCGGGCGGGGGCAGGGGATCGGCTGTTCATGGGGTCTCCAGGCCGGGGTCTCGCGCAAGCTTACCAGGGCGCCGGGCGGCTGCCCGCGGCCATCCGGCCGGGACCGGGGCCCGTTGGGCGGAGAGGCGCAACCTCGGGGCCGCCCGGGCCATCTTCTGCCGCAGGAGGCACTCCGTGAAACAAACCCTCATCCTTCTCGCCGGCCTGCTGCTGGGCCTGGCGCTCTTCGCCCAGGAGCCCGGGGGGCCGCCCCCTTCCGGCGAAGGGCGCCCGCCCGCGATGCCGTACGATGCCGCCCGGGAAGTCACGCTCCAGGGCACCGTCACCGCGGTGCAGCTGGAGACGCGCGGACCCGGCGCGTTCGTGACCCTCACCTTCCAGTCGGGCTCCACCACCTGGGAGGTCCTGGCCGGTCCCGAATGCGCGCTGAAGCGGGCTGGCCTGGTCCTGGCGCGGGGCGACGCCCTCACCCTCGTGGGCGTGGGCCAGGGCTCGCAGTTCCTGGCCCGGACCCTCGCCCGAGGCGAGGTCGCGGTGACGCTCCTGGACGCGCAGGGGCGCCCCTCCAGGCCCTGATCAAAGGCGGACCTCCCGCCCCCGCCAGTGGTTGACCCCCCTGACGCGGTCGCCCAGGGCCCACAGGATGCCGCAGGCCATGAGGAAGCCGTTCACGGGCCAGAAGGCCCAGGCCCAGTCCGGTCCGCGTCCGGTGAGGCGCCTGTGCACCACGGCCATGGCCGCGGGCACGCCCGCCCAGAGTGCGGCCCCCGCTCCGGGATGCCCGGCCAGGGCGAGGAGGACGGGCGCGAGGGAGGCGCCCAGGACCCCGGCCAGGCCCAGGGGCACCAGGGGCACCAGGACCGGGAAGGCCAGGGCGTTCTTCCGCATGGCCCGCACCAGGTCGCCCAGCCCGTGGTACATGCGCAGGTGGAGCCCCGGGCCGCCGAGGGCCACCCGGTTCGTGAAGCCCGCGAGCTTGACGCGCCTGGCCAGCATCATGTCGTCGATGGCCTCCATGGGCGCTCCCGCGTGGCCGTCCACGGCGTCGTAGGCGACCCGGCGCACCAGGGTGAACGCGCCGATCCCGCAGTGGGCCCAGGCGCCCGGCACCGGGACCCTCCGGAAGGGGATCGCCACCAGGAAGCCCAGGAAGGCCCAGGGCAGGAACACGCGCTCGGCGAAGCTCTCCGTGTCCACGGCGGGCACCAGGGCCAGGAGGTCGGCGGGGTGCTCATCCAGGAACGCGAAGGCCCGGCCCAGGAGGTCCGGGGGGGCCTGCACGTCGGCATCGGCGAACAGCAGCCACTCGGCCTCCAGGGCCTCGGGCTGCTGGGAGGCGAGGTGCAGGGCGTGGTTCTTCCCCAGCCACCCCGCGGGCAGGTGGTCGTTGCGCAGCGCCCGCAGCCGGCCCGCGTGGCGCGCGCCGCGGTCCGCGAGGATCCCGGGCGTGCCGTCCGTGGAGCCGTCGTCCACCACGAGGATCCGGAGCCCCGGGAGGTCCTGGGCCAGCCAGGAATCCAGGGCCTTGCCCAGGTCCTTCCCTTCGTTCCGGGCCGGAATGCACAGGGCGACCCGCGGCGCCGCACCGCGCGCCGGGACCCCTTCAAGAGCGGGCAGGTCCCGCATGCGCGCCAGGGCCGTCAGGAGTCCGAGGCCCCAGGGGCCTGCGAGAAGGGCGAGGAGGGGCCAGCCTGCGAAATCCATGATGGCAGTTTGTCCGCGCCGCTCGATCCGGCGAATGGAAAAGCGGCGGAAATCAGTGCCCGCAGCCGCAGCCTTCGTCCCCGCCGCAGCAGGAGCCCGCGGCCTCCTCCTCGCCTGCGCATCCGCATTCGCCGCCGCAGCAGCCGCCTTCGGGCTCGGCGCCGCCGGTGAGGTAGCCCTCGGCCATCTCCACCAGGTTGCGGTGGGGGGCCATCTTCACCTGGAGGGCGATGTTCACGGCCTGGATGCGGTCCTCCCTGGGAATGCCCAGCTTGTGGAGGCGGAAGTTGTGGCGCTGAAACGCTTCCTCGTTGTTGGCGGCCATGGCGGCGCCCAGGGCGATGAGCTCGGCGACGGCTTCCGTGACGAGGGTGGCTTCGGTTTCGGGTCTCAAGGGGCCTCCTGGGCTGTCCGGCCGGGGGGCGGCCTCCCCTTGATCTTGAAGGAAGGAACGGCCCCTGGCTACCACCCGCGGGGAAAATGCGGAGGCGGTCACACCGGGTTACACTGCTCCCATGGCCACCCCGCGGGAAGCCCCGGACCTCCTGTTCTACGACGGCGGCTGCGGACTGTGCCACGGTCTGGTGCGCTTCCTGGCGCGGCGGAGCGGCACCTGCCGCTTCGCGCCCCTGGGGGGCGCCACCTTCCGGGAGCGCTTTCCGGAGGCGGACCCGCCCGCGAGCGTGGTGGTGGTCCACGGGGACCGGGTGCTGCTGCGGTCCGAGGCCGTGCTGCACCTGCTGCTCGGCCTGGGTGGAGGCTGGACCCTCCTGGCCCGGCTGGGCGGACGTGTGCCCAGGGGGCTTCGGGACGGGGCCTACGATGTCGTGGCCCGGGCGCGCAACAGGCTCTTCAGCCGGCCGGAATCCGCCTGTCCCCGGGTCCCTCCTTCCATCCAGGCACGATTCCTGCCTTGAACCGGCGGCCCAGCGGGTTTTCTGGCACTATGGAAGGCGATACGAGATTCCATGCTTTTCCCCATGCTCCTTGCCATGCTCCTGTCCCGGCCGCCCCAGGCGGCTGACGGCCCCACCCTGGACACGGCCGCCGTGCTCCAGCAGTTCCCCCTGAACAAGGGCGCCTCCTGGACCTACGCGGGGGAGGCCGAGTGGACGATCCCGAACACCCACAAGGTGCGCGCCGGCCGGGTGCGCAACGTGATGGAGGTGCTGCAGTTCATCCCCGGCGAAGGGGGCTTCGCCGCGGTGGTGCGGGGCTTTCCCATGGACCTGGCCTGGTACGAACCCGGGAAGGGCAATTCCATCTCCGTTATCATCTGCAGGAAGGGGCGGCTCTACCAGGAGTCCTCCCGCAGCCTGAAGGGCGCCACGGTCAAGGCCCGCCAGCTCCTGGCCGACCGCGCCTACCCGCCGCCGGGCGCGGAACCCTTCCTGGATCTGCCCCTGCGGGCCGGCAAGACCTGGGCCAAGGCCCCGGGCAGGGACGACAACATGTACGCCTGGGTGGTGGAGGGCAGCGAACCCAGGCCGTTCTCGGCTCCCGGGGTGGCCCGGGGAGCGGCCTTCCCCGCTTTCACGGCCTCCTTCAGCACGAATCCGGACCAGCGGACCCTGGAATTCGCGCCGGGAATCGGCATCACCGGCTTCGCGTACGAACACCACGGGGCGGTCGCCCGCACCCGGGTTCGCTTGGTTGCGCACAGGCCCTGAGCTCCGTTGACTTGCCCGTCCGGGTGGTCTAACCTCGGTCTGCCCCGGCCCACGATCGAGCCTGAGTCGCAACCGCAACGCCGCGGATTGAAAGGAGCCCCCATGGCCGAACGTCCCCGTCCCCTCGTGGAAACCCTGGACCGGGAGATGGCCGTCTCCCGCCTGATCGAAGCGCCCCGGGACCTGGTGTACGCGGCCTGGACCGATCCCGCCCAGGCGGGCCTGTGGTGGGGGCCCAACGGCTTCACCACCACCATCCGCGAGATGAACGTGCGCCCGGGGGGCCTCTGGCTCTTCACGATGCACGGCCCCGACGGCAGGGACTACCCCAACCGCATCTGCTACCGGGAGCTGGACCCGCCCCGGCGCATCGCCTACGACCACGGCGCCGGCGTGGCCGGCGAACCCGGCCAGTTCCAGGCCGTGGCCGCGTTCGAGGAGGTGGGCGCGGGCACGCGGGTCACCCTTCGCGCGGTGTTTCCCACCGCGGAGGAGCGGGACCTGGCGGTGCGGGAGTTCAACGCCGTCGAGGGGGGGAACCAGACCCTGGCGCGGCTGGAGGCCCACGTGGCGCTGCGCATGGAGCCCGACCCCTTCGTCATCACCCGCGTGTTCGACGCCCCCCGGGACCTGATCTTCAAGGCCTGGGCCGAGGAGGAGCGCCTCGCCCATTGGTGGGGCCCCCGGGGTTTCGCCCTGGAGGTGGCCTACCTGGACTTCCGCGACGGCGGCGGCTTCCACTACGGGATGAAGGCGCCCGAAGGCTTCAGCATGTGGGGCCGGATCCAGTACCGGGAGATCGTCCCCCCGTCCCGCATCGTCACGGTGCTTCACTTCTCCGACGAGCAGGGCGGAATCACCCGCCACCCCATGAGCGCCACCTGGCCGCTGCGGACCCTGAACGTCCTCACCCTGGCCGAGCAGGGCGGAAAGACCCTCCTCACCCTGGAATCGGTCCCCTTCCAGGCGACGGAGAAGGAGCGCGCGACCTTCCGCGAAGGCCACGCCTCCATGGTCAACGGCTACACCGGCACGTTCGACATGCTGGACCAGTACCTTTCGAGAATCTAGACATCATGTATTGGCCTCCCATCCGATGAGGGGCTCGGTGACATAGGCATCCGGGGGCTCTGCCCCCGTGCCCCCGGGATTTTTCGCATGCCGCCCAAAAAATAGGCAAAGGGCCGGAGGTTCTCCGGCCCGCCCATTTTCCGGGCCCGGGACGGCGCTCAGGTCGCATCCCTGCGGAGCCTTATCCTCCGCCCGGCTGCCCCAAGGGTGGTACCCGGATGGAGCTTCGGCAAGGCCTCCGGTTTTCCCGAAAAGGGCCTGCCCTATCTCAAGCAACGCGGATTAAGCTCGGTGCGCCAAACAACCCACCGGCTCAGAGCCGTTATTGAGGAGGGCAGGCCATGGCAGTCTATAGCAAATTCGTCGGGATGGATGTCCATAAGGAGACGATCGCCGTCTCCGTGGCGGAAGCCTCTGGAGGCGAGGTCCGCTACGTGGGGGAGTTCCGGAACAACCCCGAAGCAGTCACGAAGCTGATTCGGCAGCTTCGCAAGGGAGAAGCGTCGCTGTTGTGCTGTTACGAGGCAGGGCCCTGTGGCTATGTCCTTCATCGCCAACTCCTGGGAATGGGGGTAGCCAACCAGGTGGTGGCGCCGTCCCTGATTCCCAAAAAACCTGGAGATCGGGTCAAGACGGATCGACGGGATAGTCAGACCCTGGCCCGGCTGCTCAGGGCCGGCGAGCTGACGGCGGTCTGGGTCCCAGATGAAACCCAGGAGGCCCTGAGGGATCTGACCCGAGGCCGGGAGGACCTGAAGCACCTGGAACGCCAGGCCAAACAGCGCCTGCAGGCCTTTCTCCTGCGCCACGGCAGAATCTACGAGCATGAGAAGAAGTGGAGCCGAATGCACTTCCGGTGGCTGGAAGACGTGAAATTCGACCAGCCGGTCCAGCAGGTCGTGTTCCAGGACTATCTGGATACGCTCCAGATGCTGAGCCGGAGGGTGGAGGCATTAGAGGAGCAACTTGAAGCCGCCGGCACTGCTTCTGGATTCGCGGCGGTGATCGAAGGGCTGATGGCCCTGCGCGGGATCAGCCGGATCGCGGCGACAACCACCATGGCGGAGATTGGCGACCTGCATCGGTTCAGGACCGCCCCTCAGTTGATGGCGTTTCTGGGCCTGGTCCCAAGTGAACACTCAAGTGGAGCCAAGCACTCCCGCGGCGGCATCACCAAGACCGGGAATGGGCACGTCCGCCGAGTCCTGGTGGAGGCGGCCTGGACCTATCACCATCCCGCCCGGAAGACAGCACACCTCCAGCAGAAGGCGAAGCGGGCCCCGGAAAGAATCCAGGAAATCGCCTGGAAGGCCCAGGTGCGGCTCTGCGGCCGCTATCGCCTCCTGGAGAGCAAGGGCAAGCTCAAGGTCAAAGTCTGCACAGCCATTGCCAGGGAACTGGCGGGCTTCATCTGGGCCATCGGTCAGGCCTTCCCCGGTCCCGATCCCGCGTCACCGGGGGCGAATACAGAGTCGCAGTGCATCGGCAGCAGAACGGGCAACGGTGGGAGAACCCTCGGTGCTCCTATGTAGGCGTCCAGCGATGGAATGACCCTCAACTCTAGAGCAAGGAAGCTCCCCGACGAATCGGTTGTCATGCCGGTAACCAACCCGCGAATATCAGACTGATCAACCGGCGGAATGCCGTCCGTTCTGCTCCCCATGCACTGTCAAACTAAAGAGGTCTGGCACCCTTGACAGGCCAATACATATCAGGAGCCTGTCTACGTAATAGGAGGCCCCGCGACGGCGCCCGGAAGCGTGATTATCGAGCGCAAGGCCCGCAGGAGGATTAGGTCAATCCTTCAAGGGACTTGCAAACGATAAGCGCGCTTCTGGGCGCCGCCCTTCGGGTGATGGCAGCGGGGCCAGCAACTCTGCGTCAGGCTCGTCAACCGCAGTCCCGCTGCGGCTTTCCTCGCCTTCCTTGATTTGCTAGCCCCGGTGCCATCATCGCGGGGCCTCCTATTACGTAGACAGGCTCCTAGCGCGATTCCCGGAACCGCTCCATGGCCTCCATCATGCGGGGAAAGCCCGCGGTGGGGGCGATGAGGAGGATGGCGTGCTCGATCTCCTCCTCCGTGCAGCCCGCGGCCTGGGCCTTGGCCATGTGGGTGAGCTGGGCCTTGGCGAGGCCCTGGGAGGCGGAGACGGCGAGCTTGATGAGCCAGCGCGTCTTCTCGTCCAGGGGTCCCCCCCGCTCGTGCACGGCCTTGCCGTACCGCTCGTAAGCTTCGTAGATCTCCGGGTGCTTGGCGATCATGGCGTCCAGGTTCTCGCGGATCTTCATGGCGGCCTCCAGCGACAAGGTACGACCGTTCGGGTCCTCAGTCGACCCGTTCGTACGTGGCCACGGCCTTCCTGAACTGGGCGTGGATCTCCTGGCGCAGGAACTCCGGCGCCAGCACCTCCGCCGCCGCGCCGAACTGCATCAGCCAGCGGGAGGCGCCGTTGGGGTGGGTGGCCTTGAAGGTCACGCGCGCCGACGCGCCGTCCTTCGACGGAAAGGTCTGGAACTCTGGCAGGGCCGGGGGGGCCTCCTTGAAGGCCTGGATCCAGTGGGGCCCCCGGATGAGGGCCTCCACCAGGAAGGGGTCCTCGGCGCTGGTCCAGCCGCCGATCTGGTACCTGGCGACCCGGGCCATGAGCTCCTCCGGGAAGCTGCCGGTGCGGGACGTGACCTTGACGCTCACGATGCGGTTCTGGCGCAGGTGCTTGGGCAGGCTCCCGGCGGGGTCCCACACCAGGAGGAAGGTGCCGCCGGAAAAGAGGTCATGGGTCAGGGCGTAGGGCACCACGTGGTGCACGCTGGCCGCGGCGGCCCCCGCGGCCTGGTAGACCACGTCCGTCTCCTTCTGGCCCTCCAGGGCCTTGAGGATGGGCTCGAGGATGTCGGGCGACTCGATGGGGTCGTCCACGCCGCCCTGCACGCGGATGGCCTTCTTGAGGTTCTCGAAGAGCCGGCGGTCCCGGGTGGACATGCGCTCGCTGGCGAGCTCCTCCAGGGCGTCCAGCTGGTCCTGCCAGAGCAGGGTGCCGCACTGGGCCAGGGAGAGCCCCGCCACCCGCAGGGCCATGCGGGCCTCGCTGGAAACGTGCTCGTCCCAGGTGGGGCCCTTCTTCAATACGAAGTGGATCACCGCCGGGCTGCCCCGGCGCACCCGGTCGAACCGGGCCCCCTGGTCCTCCAGCACGAGGATGGCGCGATCCACGGTGCGCAGGCTGCGGCCGCCCATCTCCACCCGGAGCTTCTCCCGGCTGATGCCCTCCGCGCCGGCCTCCCGCAGGAGGGCCAGGGCCTCCCGGAGCCGGTCGGAGCCCACGAGGCCCTGGGTCTGGATCATGGAGGACTTGGGCGGGGTCATGGCGTCTCCAGGGGGATCGGCACCGAGCATTTCACACAACGGCGCGGTTTGCCAGTCCCTGTCGTTCTAGGTCTTGAACCTCGCCACCAGGTCCGCGAGCCCCTCCGCCGTGGCGGCGAGCTGGTCGGAGTTGGCGCTGGTCTGCACCACCGTGGCGCTGAGCTGGGTGCTGGCGCTGGCGTTGGAGACGGCCTTGTCCGCGGTGGCCTCCACCAGCTGGGCCACCTCGGAGCTGGCCTTGGCCTGTTCGGCGGTTGAGGTGGTTATCTGGAGGGCCATGGAGGTGACGTGGCCGATGTGCTCCCGGATCTCCCCCAGGGCGGCGACGGCGTCCTGCACCGTGGTGCGGCCCTGGACCACGGCGTGGTTGCTGGTCTCGATGAGGGCGGCGATCTCCCGGGCGGCGTGGGCGCTGCGCTCGGCGAGCTTGCGCACCTCCTCGGCCACGACGGCGAAGCCCTTGCCGAGCTGCCCGGCCTTGGCGGCCTCGATGGCGGCGTTGAGGGACAGGAGGTTGGTCTGGCGCGCGATCTCCTGGATCACCTTGACGGCGTCCACCACGCGGGTCGTGGCCTGCTCCACCTGGGCCATGGCCTGGATGGCGGCCTTGCCGGAGACGTCGCCGGCCTCGGCGGCGGTCACGGCGGCCTCCGTCTGGGTCTGGCTGGCGCGCACGTGGCCGGCCACCTCGTGGATGGAGGCGGAGAGCTCGGTCATGGCCGAGGCCATGCGCTCCACGGAGACCCGCTGGTCCTCGGCGTTCTGGGCCAGCTCCTGGCTGGTGGTGGCGATCTCGTGGGTGGCGGAGACGAAGCCCGAGGCGTTCATCTGCACCCGCAGGCCGTCGAAGCGGATGCGGTTGACCATGCCCTTGAGGTGGGACTGCATGCTGCGGAGCGTGGCCATGAGGCTGGCCTCGTCCCCGGCGTGGGTCTCGATCTCCACGCGCATGTCGCCTTCGGCCATGCGCTTGACCACCTCGATGGCCTGCTCCGGGTTGGCCCCGAGGCGGATGCGCATGCCCCGCATGGCCAGCCAGGCCATGAGCAGGCTGGCCGCGAGTCCGAACACCGTGGCCGCGGCCCGGGGCGCGACGTTCGCCGCGGAGGAGGTGGCGATGGTGGCCCCCTGGATGAGCAGGAACAGGCCCATCATGGAGAAGAAGGCCACGCGCAGCTGGGTCGTGGCCGGCATCCTCGGAAAGGGCTCCCAGCGCCGGACGACGGTGTCCTCCCACCGCTTGCCCTGGTTGAGGAGCCTGTAGACCCGCTCGGCCTCGCGGATCTGCGACCGGCTCGCCTTGCTGCGGATGGAGACGAAGCCCTTGAGGACGCCCCGCTCGAAGATGGGCGTGACGTTGGCGTCCACCCAGTAGAAGTCGCCGTTCTTGCAGCGGTTCTTCACCAGGGCGTACCAGGGCTTGCCCGACTTGGCCGTGCGCCACAGGTCCTCGAAGGCCGCCGACGGCATTTCCGGGTGGCGGACCATGTTGTGGGGCTGCCCGATGAGCTCGGCCTCGGTGAAGCCGCTGATGCGGATGAACTCGTCGTTGACGTAGGTGAGCCGCCCCTGGGGGTCCGTCATCGAGACGATGAAGGCCCCTTCCTTGAGATGGATCTCGTTGGCGGTGATGGGTAGGTTCGTTCGCATGGGTCCGATCCGAAAAACCGCGCCTGAAGGCCCCCCGCGCAGGTGGGCGGGGGATACCCTAGTCTCTTCGGCCGGCCCCCGCTTTGCGATGATTTTCGGCTAGGTAAATTTACGTACCTGGAACCGTCCCCTCGAAGGGAAAAATCCCCGGGAAGCGTGCCCGGCGCGGCGGCGGCCCCCATGTCATGCTTGGGCATCGTCCCATCGTTCCCCCGGAGCCCCCGTGATTCGCAAGCCCTGGTATCGCTCAAGCACCTTCTGGATTTTTTTCGGTCTGCTCATGGGCGTCGTCCTGGGCGGCTTCCTGCCCGCTGACCGTCACCCGGTCGCGTATGAATCTTTTCGGTTCCTGAGCAAGGCGTTCATCAGCCTCATCAAGAGCATCATCGTCCCCATCCTGGTGGCCACGGTCATCACCGGCATCGCCCAGACCGGGGACATCAAGGCCGTGGGGCGCATGGGCGGGAAGGCCCTGCTCTATTTCGAGGTCATCACCACCCTGGCGCTCTTCATCGGGCTGTTCGTGGCCAACTGGCTCCACCCCGGCTCGGGCCTGCCGCTGAAGGCCACCGAGCACGTGGTGCTGGCGGCCCAGAAATCCGGGTGGGAGGTGGCCCTCCACGCCTTTCCCACCAACTTCTTCAAGCACGCCGCCGAGGCCGACGTGCTTCCGGTGGTGGTGTTCTCGGCCCTCATCGGCATCGCCCTCACGCGCGTGCCCGACAAGGGGCGGCCCGTGCTGGCCTTCTTCGAAGGGCTGGCCCAGGTCATGTTCAAGTACACCGACATGATCATGACCCTCACCCCGCTGGGCGTCTTCGGCGCCATGGCCTACAACGTCAGCCACATGGCCGCGGGCCAGGCCGTCAACGGCGTGTTCGTGCAGGGCTGGGCGGCCGTGGCCCACCTGCTGGGGCAGTACGCCAAGCTGGTGGGCAGCCTGTATTTCGCCCTGATCCTCCTGGTGGTGCTGGTGTTCATCCCGGTCATGCTGATGTTCCGCATCCCGGTGGCGGGCTTTTTCCGGGCCATCAAGGACCCGGCCCTCACCGCCTACTCCACCGCCTCCAGCGAGGCCGCCCTGCCCAAGCTCCTGGAGGAGATGGTGCGCTTCGGCGTCCCGCGGCGGGTGGCCAGCTTCGTTATCCCCACGGGCTACAGCTTCAACCTGGACGGGTCGACGCTCTACCTGGTGCTGGCCAGCCTCGCCATCGCGCAGGCCGCGGGCATCCACATGACGCTGGGCCAGCAGATCTCCATGATGGTGATGTTCATGCTCACGTCCAAGGGGGTGGCCGGCGTGCCCCGGGCGACCCTGGTGATCATCGCCGCCACCTGCGCCAGCTTCGGGCTTCCCGGCGAGGCCGGCGTGGCGATGATCCTGGCGGTGGACGAGATCATGGACATGGCGCGCACCACGGTCAACGTCACCGGCAACGGCCTGGCGAGCGCGGTCATCGCCAGGTGGGAGGGCGTGTTCCGCGAGGAGGAGGCGGAGGCGGAGGGCGGGGAGCTCCAGCCCTCCACTTGAACGGATCATGACCGCTGGATCCCCGGGGAAAGGAGCGAGGCTCTTTCTTTCCCCGCGGCGCGCGGGAATCGATACCATGACTGCCACCCCACCGCCTCAGGGAGGCACCATGCCCTTCGTCGAACCCGTGCTCGAGCCGAGCGAATACGCCGTCCTCGTCGAGCAGGCCCCCATCCTCATCTGGAGGGCAGGGACCGACGGCCTCTGCAACTACTTCAACGCCCGCTGGCTGGCCTTCACCGGGCGCACCATGGCCCAGGAATCCGGCAACGGCTGGGCCGAGGGCGTGCACCCGGAGGACCTCCAGCGCTGCCTGGACATCTACCTGGACCACCTCGGCCGCCACGCCGTGTTCGAGATGGAGTACCGCCTCCGCCGCCACGACGGCGCCTGGCGCTGGATCTCGGACCGGGGCGCGCCCATGTTCGGGCCTGACGGGGCCTTCGGGGGCTTCATCGGCAGCTGCACGGACATCACCGATCGGGTGGAGGCCCAGGAGGCCCTCGCCGCGGCCCAGGCCACCCGGATCCACACCCTCCACGGCCTGCTGCCCATCTGCATGTATTGCAAAAAGATCAAGAACGACGACGGCTACTGGGAGGTGCTGGAGAAGTACGTCCGCGACAATTCCGAGGCCGACTTCTCCCACGGGCTCTGCCCCGACTGCTTCCCCACCTACGTGGCCCGGCTCCAGGAGGAGGCGGACCGGCTACTGGGGCAGTGACCTCGCGGTCCTGATCTCCTCGGCGCACGCCGCCAGGGCCTCGCGGAAGGCGGGGTTGGCCTTCATCCCCTTGACCGCGATCGCCGCCAGGTGCATCCCGCCCACGTCGTCGGAGGGGAAGTGCATGCCCGCGAACATGCGGCTCCAGGCGGCCTTGTGGGCCCATTCCTGCATGGCCTCGCGCCGGTCGGGGACCAGGTCCGACACGAGCTCCGCCAGGATGAAGATGGAGGTGGAATGGCCGCTGGGGTAGGAGTAGAAGCCTGCGGGGGGCTCGCCCACGGGGAAGGGCAGGATCTTCACGCAGGGCTTCACCCGGGCGTCGAAGTAGGGGGGGCGGAGCCTCCGGAACTTCAGCTTGGCGACCTTGTTGAGGCTTTCCCCGTCCCCCAGGGCCTCCTCCAGAAGCCGGGCGCAGCGGGGCAGGGCGGACCGGGTGAACCAGGGCCCGACGGCGGCGCCGGCGCCGAAGATGTCCAGGTGGTCCAGGGCCCGGGCCCAGGCCACCTCGGCCTCCGTGCGCCACGCCTGGAGCTGGAGGATCGTCTCCAGGTCAGCGTCGGCGGCCAGGGTTCCCGGAAGGGGCGGCGCGGGCAGGGCGGACAGGTCCAGGGCGGCGGGGTCCACGAAGTTGCGGGTTGCCTCCGGGTACCTGCCGCGGGCGGCCTGGGCGAAGGCCGGGGGCCACGCCGCGAGGAGCAGCAGGGGGAGCGCCAGGATTCCGAGTGCCTTCATGGTCCGTGTCCTTCCGTGGGGGGCTCAGCGGCCCGTTTGGATGGCGGCGGGGCCGGTCATGCCCCGGTCCACCTTCGAATAGTCCAGCTCGCTGCCCCGGGCGCTGTGGGGGATGAGGTACACCCCCAGCATCGCCGCCGAGGCCAGGGCCACCGCGACCCGCGCGGGGCCGCGGCGCGCCGCCCACAGGACGGCGCAGGCCAGGGCCCAGGCGCCCCACATGAGCACGGTCTTGTTGTCGGTGAGGTCCCCTCCGAAGGGGAATCCGGTCCAGTAGGCGCCGAAGGCGTGCTTCTGCACGAAGGGCCCCAGCACCAGCCCGCCAGCGGTGAGGCAGGCAAGCGTGGCCCAGGCCTGGGAGGCCATGTCCGAGGCCCCCGCCACCGCGGCGAGGCCGGCCCGCACCCCCACCATGACCCCGAGGAACATCATGGCCACGTGGGCGACGAGCAGGGGCGCCGGCACGTGGTCCTTGAAGCGGATCACGATGGCCCCGCCCTCCGGGGGCACCGTCACCGGGCCTCCGGGGCCCTCCAGGCGGAGGACGTATTCCAGCTTCCCGGCGGCGGGCTGGCGCGGCAGCAGTGCCGCCAGCTCCTTCCGGCCCCGGTGGTCCTCGGCGCGCAAAGGCACGGAGGTGAAGGGGTCCGCCGTGCGGAACCGCCGGTAGCGGAGGACGCCCGTGACGCCATGGCCCGGGTCCGGAAGGGCGATGCGTTCGTCCTGGCCGCTGTCCCCGCTGCGGGACACCTTGTAGGCGTGGGTGGCCCCCGCCATGGCGAAGGCGCCGCGCCGGGGGTGGGTGGGCCCGGTGAGCCGCTGGTAGACCATCGACCCCACCATCACTGCGGCCGCCGCCGCCCATAGCAGGGCCTTGACCAGCAGGCTCGTGGGGCGTCGATAGGGACGTGGGGGCATGGGGCCTCCGGAAGGCGGACCTGGGGAAAGTGATCCCCAATACTACCCGTATTTCCCGCCTAGGCCTCCGGCCACCGCCGCGCGGCCTCCTCCCGCAGCCGGTACTTCTGGATCTTCCCGCTGGCCGTCATGGGGTAGGCCTCCACGAAGGCCACGTACCGGGGGATCTTGTACCACGCGATCCTGCCCCGGCAGAAGTCCTGGACGTCGGCCTCCGACAGGTCCGCGCCGGGGCGGAGGATGATGAAGGCCGCGCACTGCTCGCCGTACTTGGCGCTGGGCACGCCCACCACCTGGACGTCGGAGACGCCCTCCAGGTGGTGGATGTACTCCTCGAGCTCCTTGGGGTAGATGTTCTCGCCGCCCCGGATGATCATGTCCTTGAGGCGGCCGGTGACGCGGTAGTAGCCCTGGGCGTCCATGGTGCCGATGTCGCCGGAGTGGAGCCAGCCGTTGGCGTCGACGCACTGGGCGGTCTCGGCCGGCATGCGGTAGTAGCCGGACATGGTGGTGTAGCCGCGGCTGCACAGCTCCCCCGGCTCGCCCACGGGAGCGAGCTCCCCGTTCTCCGTGATCACCGCCATCTCGATGCCGGGCATGGCCCGGCCCACGGTGGCGCACTTCACCTCGAGGCTGGGTTCGTCGTAGCGGGTCTGGGTCACCACGGGGCTGGATTCCGTCAGGCCGTAGCAGATGGTCAGTTCGTCCATGTGCATGCGCTCCACGCAGGCGCGCATGGTCTTCACGGGGCAGGGCGAGCCGGCCATGATGCCGGTGCGCAGGCTCGTGAAGTCGAACTTGGGGAAGAGGGGGTGCTCCAGGACGTTGATGAACATCGTGGGCACGCCGTAGAGCGCCGTGCAGGCCTCGCGCTCCACGCTCATCATCACCGTCACCGGGTCGTACTTCTCCAGGAGGACCATCGTGGAGGCGTGGCTGACGCAGGCCATGACGCCCAGCACGCACCCGAAGCAGTGGAAGAGCGGAACGGGGATGCACACCCGGTCCTGGTGGGTCAGGTGCTGGTTGAAGCCGATCCAGAAGCCGTTGTTGAGGATGTTGTGGTGGGTGAGCTGCACGCCCTTGGGAAAGCCCGTGGTGCCGGACGTGTACTGCATGTTGATGACGTCGCGGCAGTCCAGCTCCGCCTGGCGGGCCTGGAAGTCCTCCTCCGTCACGGTGCAGGCCAGGGCCAGGACCTCGGGAACGGCGTACATGCCCCGGTGCTTCTGGGCCCCCAGGAAGACGACCCGCTTGAGGTGCGGGTAGCGGGGCGACCGAAGCTGGCCCCGCGGCTGGTCCTTGAGCTCGGGCACCAGCTCGAACAGGGTCGCCACGTAGTCCGTGTCGCGCACCCCCTCGATGATGAAGAGGTTCTCGGTCTCCGACTGCCGCAGGAGGTAGTCGATCTCGGTGGACTTGTAGTTGGTGTTCACGGTCAGGAGGACCGCGCCGATGCGGGCGGTGGCGAACTGCAGGGTCACCCAGTGGGGGACGTTGGTGGCCCACACCGCCACCTTCTCGCCCTTCTTCACCCCGAGGGCCATGAGGCCCTTGGCCATGAGGTCCACCTGGTCCGAGAACTGCCGCCAGGTCAGGCGGTAGTCGCGGTCGGCGTACACCACGGCGTCCTGCCCCGGATGGGCGGCCACGGCCGCGTCCAGGGCCTGGCCGATGGTCAGCTCCCGGGTGACGGGGACCCCCTCGGGGGTGGGGCCCATGGATGCGGACGCCGGGAAGGGCCCCTCCACGGGGGCGGTGCCTCGCGGGGAGGCCAGGGAGAAGCTCACGGGACCTCCGGTCAGAAGGGCTGGAAGATGACGGCGTAGATGGAGGCCGGCCGGCCCCCGCCCGCGAACACGACGTGGGGGACGATGGAGTTGTAGTACATGGTGTCCCCGGGCCGGAGGGTGTGGGTGGCGTTGCCGTAGCGGACCACCACCTCCCCGTCGGCGACGAGGAGGAACTCCTCCCCCTCGTGGCTGGAGGGGGTCCCGGGCTCCTCCGGTCCGATCTCGATGAAGAGCGGCTCCATGTGCCGGTCGGTCTTGCCGCGGCCCAGGGAGAAGTAGCGGTAGGGACCCGTGACGGCGTCCGGGACCTCTCCTTGGCGGTCCTTCGCCCGGACGATGAGGGGGTCCTCCCGGTAGTGGTCGTCCATGAACGTGCCCAGGCGCTGTCCCAGGGCCCGGGCGACCTTGAGAAGGAGACCCAGGGGCGGATAGGCGCGACCCTCTTCCACCGCCTCCACGAGCCCGGCGCTGACGCCCGCGTTGGCGGCCAGCTCCTCCCGGCTCAGGCCCAGGCGCTCCCGGAAGGTCGCGACCCGCCTTCCGAGTTCCATGGCTTCAGGCATGCTCGCCTCCCTTGGGTTGAATGTGGAGCCTTCCACGGCGGACGGCGACCGGCATGGAGGACTTGGAAATAATAAACAATAGAGATTTGGGATCAATCGATATAACTTTTATCAATTCACACCAAAGCCAGGCGAATCGGGACCGGAGGCATCATGCGGCATTCGATAGGGTTGGCCGTCCTCGGAGCACTGATGGCGGGTTCGGCCTTTCTTGGGGCGGCGGAGTCCCCCTGGATCGGCATCCAGGCCGGCGCCGCCGTGCCCGTGGAGAACAAGCTCCGCACCACCGCGGGCGCCGGTTTCCAGGGGGGCGTCCACCTCGACTGGAACCTCGACCCGACCCACGCGGTGCGCCCACGGCTGGACTTCATGGGCTTCGGCGCCCGGCACCAGGCCGTCACCACCCCCTTCATCCAGCGCATCGACACCAGGGTCCAGGCCATGAGCCTGGGCGTCGAACTGCTCTTCCGCAACGACGGCCCCCGGGGGAAATGGGCCATGGGCCCGGGCGTCTACGCCATCCGCTGGAGCGTGAAGAGCACCAACGAGCTGGAAGTCCCCGGGGCCGGCGTCGCGCGGCTCTCCGGCACCAGCCACTGGACCCGGGCCGGCCTGGGCTTCGCAGTCACCCGCCGGTTCCGCCCGGGCCTGGAGCTCGAGGCGCGCTGGATCGCCAGCCATTACGGCTACGAGGATCTCCAGGCCCGCGTGGGCACCGTCGGCATCATCTGGACCTTCTAGGGGAACGACCATGATCCTGCTTCCCGAATCCCCCGGCATTCGCCGCCGCCTGCTGGCGGGGGCCCTCGCGGCCTCCGGCATGGTGGGCTGCATCATGGGGGGCGACAAGGCCCCCGGCGACCAAGCCGGGCAGTTGAACGGCCGGTTCAACATCACCCCCCCTTCCGCCCAGGTGCTTCTGGGGCAGACCTTCCATTTCTCAGCCAGTTCACCCTGGGGCGGAGGCACCACCTGGACGGTCCTGCCCGCCACCGCCGGCACCATCGACGCCGCGGGGACCTTCACGGCCGCCGCCACCGCCGGAACCTGCCAGATCGTGGCGATGTACAACAACGACCCGCGCTACACCGCCACCGCCTCCGTCCACGTCCTGGCCGCGATCCCGGCCCACGTGAACCCCTCCCTGGTGCAGGCCTCCGGCAGGCTCCAGGTCCAGGGGACGCTGCGCAACGGCATGGTGGCGGGCGAAGCCTTCCCCGCCCGGAAGTCCGCGACGGCCGACGGGGTCCAGCAGGTGCGCCACGGCTTCGAACCCCCCACCCACAACTGAATCCGGTTCCCATCCTCCCCGGTCCCATCCTCAGGCGGCTCCCATGCGATTCCCTCTCCTCTCCTCCTCCATGGCGATGATCATCGGCCTCGGCCCGGCGGCCCTGCCCGTTCTCGCACAGCAGGCCGCGGACGCCGCGCCCCTGCCGCAGGTGGCCTACCAGGGCCGGCTCCTGGACGGCACCACGCCGGTCACCGGCACGCGCGTCTTCACCTTCTCGATCCTGGATTCCGGCGGCATCGAGCTGTGGAATTCCGGGAACCAGTCCCTGGAGGTGGAAGGGGGCCTCTACGGCATCGTGCTGGGCACCTCGGGCATGCCCGCCATCCCGCCGGCCGTGCTGAGCCGCTCCGGCCTGAAGCTCCACCTGACCATCTCGGGCGTCGCGCTCTCGCCCGACGTGGACCTCCTGCCGGCCTTCCAGGCCCGGAGCGCCTGGGACCTCGTGGGCGCCTTCAGCGGCGACCTCACCGGCACCCAGAGCCTGACGAAGGTGGGCAAGCTGCAGGGCTTCCCCATCGACCTCACCACCGCCGCGCCCACCGCCGGGCAGGCCCTGGTGTACAACGGGACCTCCTGGACCGCCTCGTCCGTGGCCGGCACCGCCGGGCCCGCGGGCCCGATCGGTCCCACGGGCGCGACCGGGCCCATGGGCCCCCAGGGCCTGCCGGGCGCCACGGGCCTGACCGGCGCAACCGGACCCGCAGGCCCCGCCGGGGCCAGCCCGATGACCCTCGCCGGCTCCAACGTGGTGTTCACCACCGGCTCCCTGGGCCTGGGGGTCAATCCCCCCAACGCCAGCGCCCTCCTGGACCTCTCCAGCACCACCAAGGGCTTCCTGATGCCCCGCCAGACCCAGGCCCAGCGCCTCGCCATCGCCACGCCCGCAGCGGGCCTGATGGTCTACCAGACCGACGGCACCTCCGGCATCTATCAGTACAATGGCGCGGCCTGGGCCCAGGTGGGCGCGGCCGGCGGCGGAGGCACCGTCACCAGCGTCGCCGCGGGCACCGGCCTCACCGGCGGCCCCATCACCGTCAGCGGCTCCCTGGCCCTGGCCAACACCGCCGTGACCCCGGGCTCCTACACCCGCGCCAACGTCACCGTCGACCAGCAGGGCCGCCTCACCGCCGCCAGCAACGGCGCCGCCGTGAACCTGGCCACCGACGTCGCCGGGACCCTCCCGGTTGCCAACGGCGGCACCGGCGCCGCCACCGCGCAGCTGGCCCTCAACGCCCTCGCCGGGTCCACCGCCTCCGGTCAGTACCTCCGGGGCAACGGCACCAACGTCACCCTGTCGGCCATCCAGGCGGCAGACGTGCCCCTCCTGAACCAGAGCACGACCGGCAACGCCGCCACCGCCACCCTCGCGACCACCGCCACCACGGCCACCAGCGTCTCGGGCACCGTGGGCATCGCCAACGGCGGCACCGGCGCCACCACCGCCGCGGCCGCCCTGGCCGCCCTGGCCGGCGGCCACACGTCCGGCCAGTTCCTTCGGGGCGACGGCACTGGTGTCGTCCTGGCGGCGATCCAGGCCGGTGACCTCCCAACCGTGATGACGGGCACGGCCGCCAACGTCACCGGCATCGTGGCCCTGGCCAACGGGGGCACCGGCGCCGCCACCCAACAGGCCGCCCTCAATGCCCTGGCCGGCGGGGCCACGGCCAGATCGTTCCTCCGCGGGGACGGCACCAATGTCACCATGGCGCCCATCCAGGTCCTGGATGTTCCCACGCTCAATCAAAGCACCACCGGTAACGCGGCCACCGCCACGACCGCCGGGAACGTCTCCGGCATCGTTGACGTGGCGCATGGCGGCACCGGACTCACCAGCCTGCCCCCGAATGCCGTCCTGGTCAGCAACGGCGCCGGAGCGATAACGACCTCGTCAGTGTCGGGGCCGGAGCAGGACGGTGACATCCTTGCGGTCGTCGGCGGCGTCTGGACGCGGGTTACCCCTATGACGCCCCTCTTCTCCAGCGTGACCGCCCTGGCGGACTACGGCTTCTTCTTCGTCTCCGGCGCGACCCCCGCCTTCAGCGTGGTGGGCACCACCCTCCGAGGCCTCTCGGTCTCGGGCGGCCAGGTGGTCCTGGGCGCCAACAAGACCTACGAGATCAGCGTCACCCTCTCGGCGTCGGGCTTTTCGCCGGCGAACGGACTCACCTACGGCCTTTTCGACATGACCACCGGTCCCACCCTGATCAGCAACCAGGTCTTTTTCGGCACCACCGCCGCCAGTCCCGTGCCGGTCCCGGCCGGCACGACCCAGACGATCCTGGCCATGATCACGACCACCGTCCCCACGAACATCCTCCTTTCCATGACCCAGACCGGCGCGGACACGCCGGCGCTCACGGGAAGGATGATCGTCCGGGAAATCCAATAGACTCCGCATTCCCAGTTGTGATCATGGCCTCGGCCCTTTCGGCCGATAGGTTGGGAAATTGCCGGCCGGGTTGCCCTGACCGAATGGTATCTTAATTGCTACCAGGTAATTCCCTGTTCAAGGGTCCGACCCTTCCCTCCTGTCCCCCCCAACCGCCCCTTCGAGAGCCGATATGACCTTGTTCAGATCAGGGAACCTCGCTTGTCTGGCCGCTTTAGCCGTGGTGACCTGCACCTCCCTCGGCGCCAAGGCCGACCAGCGCCTCGCCCTCCACAGCGCCTCGGTGCTGGTGCAGGACCAGAAGACGGGGGAGCCCATCCTCCAGAAGCACTGCGACGACGTCCTGCCCGTGGCCTCCCTCACCAAGCTCATGACGGCCATGGTCATCCTGGACAGCAAGGTGGGCATGGACGAGCGCCTGACCATCCTGGAGGAGGACAAGGACATGCTCCGCCACAGCCACTCCCGGCTGCCGGTGGGCACCGTGCTCACGCGCTCCGAGGCGCTCCAGCTGGCCCTGATGGCCTCCGAGAACCGGGCCGCCCACGCCCTGGGCCGCACCTTCCCGGGCGGCGTGCAGGCCTTCGTGGCCGAGATGAACGCCAAGGCCCGGGCCATGGGCCTGGCCACCGCCCGCTTCGAGGACCCCACGGGGCTCTCCTCGGGCAACCGGGCTTCGGCCTGGGACATGGCCCGCATCGTGGACGAGGCCTACCGGCACCCCCAGGTGCGGGCCTTCTCCACCCGCACGAGCGCCACCGTTGCCTACAAGAACCGCTCCATCGAGTTCCACAACAGCAACATGCTCCTGGCGAGCTCCCGCTGGCGCATCGGGCTTTCCAAGACCGGCTTCATCGAGGAATCGGGGCAGTGCCTGGTCATGCAGGCGCAGCTTGCGCAGCGCCCCGTGCTCATCGTGCTCCTGGACGCCACGGGAAGGCACTCCCGCTTCGACGACGCCAACCGGATCCGCCAGTGGATGGAGGGGCCCGAGCCCGAACGCCCGCGCCGCCACCGCCGCGCCCGTTTACGGGTTGTCTCCTCCAGGAGGTAGTGCTAGGCTTGTTTTTCCCCCGACAGGTAAAATTTTTTCCCTGCACCGGGCCTACCGCGGACCGAAGCTGTCCGCCGCTCTGAACCTTTCCGTACGGACTTCCATGGATCCCCAGCGGGTCGAACAACTTGTCTCTGAAGTGGTGCGGGAGGTCCTCTCCCGGCGCGGAACCCAGCGGCGGGTGGCCGTGGGCTCCGACCACGGCGGCTTCGACCTGAAGAAGCGCCTTGCGGGCGTGCTGGAGGCGCGGGGCTTCGCGGTGGTGGACGTGGGCTGCCCGGACAAGACGGCCTGCGACTACCCGGACTTCGCCAAGGCGGTGGCCCAGGCGGTGCTGGGGGGCGCCTGCGAGATGGGGATCATGATCGACGGGGCGGGCATCGGCTCCTCCATGGCCTGCAACCGCTTCCCGGGGATCCGGGCCGCGCTCTGCTACGACATGAAGACCATCCTGAACTCCCGCCAGCACAACAACGCCAATGTCCTCACCCTGGGCGCGGGGGCCAACCCGCCCGAGGCGGTCGAGCAGATGGTCCTCACCTGGCTCGCGACCCCCTTCGAGGGCGGACGCCACCAGAAGCGCGTGGACAAGATCGAACGATGAACGTGGAGTCGAGATGGATGAAAAGAAGCTGGTAGACCTGATCACCAAGGAAGTCCTGAAGGCGCTGGACGGCAAGGCTCCGGAGGCGTCGAAGGCCCCGGGCGCCATCGACACGGCCCTGGCCGCGATGATCGACCACACCCTGCTCAAGCCCGAGGCCACCGCCGCGGAAGTGGAGACCCTCTGCGCCGAGGCGCGGCAGTACGGCTTCTGGTCCGTGTGCGTGAACACCTCCTGGGTGTCCCGCTGCCGGGACCTGCTCCGCGGCTCCAAGGTCAAGGTCTGCTGCGTGGTGGGCTTCCCCCTGGGCGCCATGGACAGCCGGACCAAGGCGTACGAGACCCGCGAGGCCATCGCCAACGGCGCCGACGAGATCGACATGGTCCTCAACATCGGTGCGCTCAAGTCCGGCGACCTGGCCCTGGTGGAGAAGGACGTGCGCGCCGTGGTCCAGGCCGCGCGCGGCAAGACCACCAAGGTGATCCTCGAGACCGGGCTCCTCACCGACGAGGAGAAGGTCGCGGCCTGCACCATCTGCAAGAACGCCGGCGCGACCTTCGTGAAGACCTCCACGGGCTTCGCCAAGGGCAGCGTCGCCACCGAGGCCGACATCGCGCTGATGCGCCGCACCGTCGGGCCCCGCATGGGCGTGAAGGCCTCGGGCGGCGTGCGCAGCCTGGCCGACGCGAAGAGGATGATCGCCGCGGGCGCCACGCGCATCGGGGCCAGCTCGGGCGTGGCCATCGTCACCGGCGGCGAAGGGAAGGGGTACTGACATGAGCGACGGCACCCTCACCCTCCGGGCCTACTGCTTCATCGACTCGCTCCAGCCGCAGCTGGCCGCCTTCGTGGGGCTGGGCTCCCGGGGCTTCCCTCCCCTCAAGGAGCAGGCCTCGGTCTACATCGAAGTGGCCCCCGGCATCGCCATCAACAAGATGACCGACGTGGCCCTCAAGGCCGCCAACGTTCAGCCCGCAGCGCAGGTGGTGGAACGCACCTTCGGCATGCTCGAGGTGCACGCCTACGACAAGGGCGAGGTGCGGGTGGCGGGCGAGGCCGCCATCGGGAGCTTCGGCCTGGTGGAAGCCGACCGCCTCACCCCCTACGTGGCCACCTGCGAGGTCATCCGGTCCGTGGAGCCCATGCACGCCCAGATCATCAACCGCAACCGGTACGGGCACATGATCCTGCCCGGCCAGTCCCTGTTCCTGTTCGAGTGCGACCCGGCCGCCTACGCGGTGCTGGCCGCCAACGAGGCCGAGAAGGCCGCCGACGTCTCCCTCATCGACCTCAAGCCCTACGGGGCTGTGGGGCGCCTGATGATGGCCGGAAGCGAGTCCGAGATCGACAGCGCAATGAAGGCAGCCATCGACGCCATCAATTCCATCCACGGCCGTCCGTACCGGACCAAGGCCTGATCCAACCACCCCAACTCCAGGGAGAGACCCATGAGTGAAGCGCTCGGCATGATCGAAACCAAGGGTTTCGTCGCCATGGTTGAAGCCAGCGACGCGATGCTGAAGGCGGCCCGCGTGCAGCTGGTCGGCTACGAGAAGATCGGCGGCGGCTTCGTCACCGCCATCATCCGCGGCGACGTCGCGGCGGTGAAGGCCGCCGTGGAGGCCGGATCGCTGGCCGCCCAGAAGGTCGGCGAGATCGTGTCCGTCCACGTCATCCCGCGTCCCCACGAGAACGTGGACTCCGTCCTCCCCCTGGGCCGCACCGAAGCGAACGCCTAGGTTCAACGGAGGCGGGCCATGTTGATCGCCAAAGTGGTGGGCGACGTCGTCGCCAGCCAGAAGGTCGGCGCCCTCGCCGGCCACAAGCTGCTCCTGATCCAGCCGGTGGACCCCAAGGGCGCGCCCAAGGGCAACCCCATCGTCGCCTCGGACAGCGTCGGCGCCGGCTCCGGCGAATGGGTGCTCGTGTGCCAGGGCTCCTCGGCCCGCATGACGCCGGTGAGCGAGGGCAAACCCGTGGATGCCGTCGTCATCGGCATCGTGGACGCCATCCAGTTCGAGGGCTCCGAGGTCTACACGAAATCCTGACCCCCAGAGGCTGAGCTATGGAAATCGATCGCGCCCTGGTCTCGAGAATCGCCGAACGCGTCCTCCGCGAACTGGAGGGCGCCCCGGCGGCGGGACCGCAGATGGGCTGCTTCCCCGACATCCCGTCGGCGGTCCGCGCCGCCGAGGCCGCCTTCCAGGCGTTCCGGGCCATCGGGCTGGAGCGGCGCACGGAGATCATCCAGGAGCTGCGCGTGGGCCTCCGGCGCCATGCCCGGGAGATCTCCGAGCTCGCCGTGAGCGAGACCGGCATGGGCCGCGTCGACGACAAGGTCAAGAAGAACCTCCTCGTCATCAACAAGACCCCCGGTCCCGAAGTGCTCCGGGCCGAGGCCGTCTCGGGCCAGCACGGCCTGACCCTGGAGGAGCTGGCCCCCTGGGGCGTCATCGGCTCCATCACGCCCTCCACGAACCCCTCCGAGACCGTCATCAACAACGGCATCGGCATGCTCTCGGCCGGCAACGCGGTGGTCTTCAACGCCCACCCCGGGGCCAGGCGCACCAACGCCTTCACCATCGACCTGATCAACCGCCTCCTGGTGGCCGAGGGCGCCCCGGCCAACCTCCTCACCTGCGTCACCGAGCCCACCCTGGAGACCGCCGCCGAACTCATGAAGGCTCCCGGCATCCGCCTCCTGGTGGTCACCGGCGGCCCCGCCGTGGTCAAGGCCGCCTTCGCCTCGGGCAAGAAGGTCATCGCCGGCGGCCCGGGCAACCCCCCCGTGGTGGTGGACGAGACCGCGGACCTGGAGCAGGCCGGGCGCGGCATCGTCGCCGGGGCCTCCTTCGACAACAACGTGGTGTGCATCTGCGAGAAGGAGGTCATCGCCGTCGAGGCCATCGCGGACCGCCTCAAGGCCTGCATGGTGGCCGCGGGCGCCTACGAGCTCCGCGGCGCCGAGATCGCCGCCGTCGAGCGGACCGTGGTGGACGGGCGCCACCCCCACAAGAACTTCGTGGGCAAGGACGCCACCCACATCCTGAAGGCCGCCGGCATCGCCTTCACGGGCGAGCCCAGGCTGATCTTCGCCGACGTGCCCTTCGACCATCCCTTCATCCAGGCCGAGCTCCTCATGCCCGTCATCGGTTTCACCCGGGCCAGGGACGTGCATGAAGCCATCGACATGGCCCTGAAGGCCGAGCACGGCTTCCGCCACACCGCCAGCATGTACTCCAAGAACATCGACCACCTGGACAAGATGGCCCGCGCCGTGGACTGCTCGATCTTCGTGAAGAACGGGCCGAACTACAACGGCCTGGGCTTCGAGGGGCCGGGCTCCACCTCGTTCACCATCGCCTCCCCCACCGGGGAGGGGCTCACCAACGCCGCGCACTTCGCCCGGCGCCGCCGCTGCACCCTCAAGGACCACTTCCGCATCGTCTGATTCTGCGACTGGACCCCCCATGGCCACTCCGAACCCGAACCTGGTCCCCACCCTCGGCATCCTCGAGCTCTCCAGCATCGCCAAAGGCCTGCAGGTGGCCGATCTGATGCTCAAGAAGGCGGAGGTGCGCCTGCTCAAGGCGGGCCCCGTCGGCTCCGGGAAGTTCATGATCCACCTCACGGGGGACGAGGCCGACCTCCTGGAGGCCGTGGAGGAGGGGCACCTGCACTCCGACCCCTTCCTGGTGTCCTGGACCTACATCCCCAACCTGCACCCCCAGGTGCTCGCCGCGCTCCAGAAGGAGAAGGGCACGGAACTGACCACCGACGCCGTCGGCATCGTGGAGGGCCAGGCCCTGGCCGCCCTGGTGCAGGCCGCGGACCGCGCCGTGAAGACAACCGCCGTGCGGCTCCTGGAGCTCACCTACAACCTGGACCTGGGCGGCAAGGGCTACTTCACCTTCACCGGCGACCTGTCCGAGGTGGAGGCCGCCCTGGCCTCGGCCGAGGAGCTGCTCCGGGAGGAGGCGGCCTTCGTGCACAGCGAGATCCTGGCCCGCCCCCACGACATCATCCAGGGCCTGGTCCTGGAAGGGCTGGAGAGCTCATGCTTCTAGCGCGCGTTAAGGGCCTGGTGGTGGCCACCCGGAAGCTGGACTCCCTGGCGGGCTTCACCTTCCGCATGATCCAGGGCGTGGACGCCGAGGGCCGGCCCGTGGGCGAGCCCCTGGCCGCGGTGGACCTGGTGGCCTCGCGGGACGGGGACCTGGTCATGTACATCGACGCCCGGGAGGCCCCCAAGGCCCTCCCAGGCGGCTACGGGGCCATCGACGCCTGCATCGTGGGCCTCGTGGACTCGGCCACCTGAGGAGGGCGCCATGTTCATCGCCGAAGTGCTCGCGCCCGTCGTCGCCACCGAGAAGCTGGCCTTCTTCGCGGGGCGCAAGCTCCTGCTGGTCCGGGAGGTGCTGGAGGACGGCACGCCCGGGGACCGCACGATGGTCGCCCTCGACGGCGTCCAGGCCGGGCCCGGGGACCGCGTCCTGGTGGCGCGCAACGGCGGGGCCGTGGACGACGTGGTGGGGCTGAAGGACTGCCCCGCCAACGTGGTGATCATCGCGCACGTGGACCGGGTGGAGCGGCAATGACGGGGCGGGACGCGCGATTTGCGGTTCCGGCGGGCTCCGGCTTTCGGCACAATGGTTAGGTAAATCAAAGGAAGCCGGAACATGCCAATGCCTGGGTCCAGGTCTGGACCGTCCTCGCTCTTCAGGAAGCTCGCCCTGGCGGCCCTGGCCCTCGCACTGGGCCTGGGCTCCTGGTCCCTCTACTTCATCCATGTGCGCCACCGCCTGGGCACCGTGACCCTGGGACAGGTGTACCAGTCGGGAGCCATGCCCCCGGCCGAACTCCAGCGCCTGGCCAGGACCCTGGGGCTGAAGTCCGTCATCGATCTGCGAACCTTCAACCCCGGCGAGGACAGCACCAACACCACCGACCTGGCCACCATCGGCCAGGAGGCCCAGGCCCTGGCCGACGTCGGCGTGCGCCACATCCACCTGCCCACGCCCCAGGTGCCCACGGACGCCACCGTGGACCGCTTCCTCCTGGCCATCCGCGATCCCGCCAACCGCCCCGCGCTCATCCACTGCTACCACGGCATCGGCCGCACCGAGCTGTTCGTGGCGATCTACCGCATGGAATTCGAGCAGTGGTCCAACGAGCGCGCCCGGGCCGCCACGCGGCTCCTGCTCGCGGGCAGCAGCTTCTCGGATACGGCGGAGAAGGGACGGTTCCTCATCCGCTACAAGCCCCGCCTGGCCAGCCTCATCCCAGTTCCACGGTGATGTGCACGAGTTCGGCGTGGATGCCAACGGCGGCGCGCACCGCCGCCGGCGTCAGGTCCTGGGGGCCGCCCTCCAGCGCGAGGATGCAGGCGTAGCTGGCCTTCCCCACCCGCCACACGTGGAGGTCCGTGATGCGGCCCCATTCGGGGTGGGCGCCGGCCACCTCGCGGATCTCCTCCACCACCGGGTGGTCCATCTCCGCGTCCAGCAGGACCCGCGTGGTGTCGCGCAGGAGCCCCACGGCCCAGACGGCCACCAGCACCGCGCCCGCGAAGCCCATGACGGGGTCCAGCCAGGCCCAGCCCATGGCCAGGCCCCCGGCCAGGGCCAGGATGGCCAGCACCGAGGTGGCCGCGTCGGCGATGACGTGGACGTAGGCCGAGCGGAGGTTCAGGTCGTGGGCGGGGCGGCCCCCGCCATGGTCGTGGCCGTGGTCGTGGGCCCGGCCCAGGATGAGGGCGCAGACGACGTTCACCACGAGGCCCGCCCCGGCCACGGCGATGGCCTCGCGGTAGTGGATGGGGGCGGGCTCGAGCAGCCGCTGCGCGGAGCCCAGGACCATCCAGGCCGCCACGCCGAGCAGGAACAGGGCGCTGGCGAAGCCGCCCAGGATCTCGATCTTCCAGGTCCCGAAGGCGAAACGGCGGTCGCCGGCGTGGCGCCGGGCCAGGGCGTAGGCCAGGGCGCTCACCCCGATGGCCACGGCGTGGGAGCTCATGTGCCAGCCGTCGGCCAGGAGGGCCATGGAATTGAAGCGCCACCCGGCCACGATCTCCACGGCCATCATGAGGGCCGTGATGGCCATCACGAGGCGGGTTCCTCGTTCCCCAGCCTGGTTGCCCTGATCGAAGAGATGAGTGTGGAGAGCCAGGCTATCGGATTCTCCGCTCATACCCTACTTGGCCACCCGCTTGCCCATGCGGGAGTCCAGGTACCAGATGCCACCCCCCTGGTCGCCCACGGCGCGCAGGTGGTCCACGATCTGGCCTACATTCGCTTCCTCCTCCACCTGCTCGGTGACGTACCACTGGAGGGTGATCTCGCTGGCGTAGTCCTTCTCCGACCGGGCCAGTTCGAACAGGGCATTGATCTTCCCGGTGATCCCCTTCTCGTGCTCGAGGGTCTTCTCGAAGACCTGGATCACGCCGCCGAAGTCGGTCGGGGGCGCCGCGATGGGGTGGAGCTCCAGTCTGCCGTTGCGGTCCAGCACGAACTGGATGAGCTTCATGGCGTGCGCCGTTTCCTCGCCTGCCTGAATCCGCAGCCAGTGGGCGAAGCCCTTGAAGCTGAGTGCGTCGCAGTGCGCGCTCATGGCCAGATACAGCTGGGCGGAGAACTGCTCCAGGTTGATCTGGGTGTTGAGGGCGGCCTGCATCTTCGGGCTGATCATGGCGGTTCTCCTTGGAGGTGGACTCATTGTAGCCAGAGGCGGCGGCAATGTTGCATTTCCCCGTTGGGGTCCTTGCGGAGGGGGAGTAATGCAACATCATGGAGGCGCGACCGGCATCCGCGCAGAAAAAGCCATTGAAAATAAAAGACTTTCCAAATTGGAACGAAATATGCCAAACCTATTCCAGCGGGCGACCCGCCCCCTTAGGAGAATCCCAGTGAGATCCTACGCGCTCCCCCTAACCCTCCTCCTCGGCCTCAGCCCCTTTGCCGCCCAGGCCCAGGTGCACATCGGCATCCAGATCGGCCTGCCCGTGGCGCCCCGGCTGGAGGTCATCTCCCCCGGCGTCTCGGTGGTGGCAGGTTTCCCGGAGGAAGTCTTCTTCAACGACGGGTGGTACTGGTGCCGCCGCGAGGACGGCTGGTACCGCGCCCGCAGCCCCCGGGCCCGCTTCGACTGGGTCGAGGCGCGCCGCGTGCCCCGCTACATCGTGGAGGTGCCCCGGGGCCACTACCGGAACTGGCACCGCGAGGATTCCCGCGGCGTATGGATGCCCCCCGGCCAGCGCAGGAAGATGGAGCGCAGGGAGGACCGCCGCGAGGACCGTCGCGAGGAGCGCCGCGAGGAGCGCCACGACGAGCACCGGGAGCACCATCACTAGGTGACAATCCCCACCCGGCCGTGAATGATGGAGGAGGGCCGGACGCGACCACCGCGTCCGGCCCTCTCTCGCGCCCGGAGCCGCCCATGACCCAAGCCCATCCCAAGGACCCCCTCCACGGCCTGACCCTGGAGGCGATCCTGACGGTCCTGGTGGACCGCGTGGGCTGGGAGGGCATGGGCCGGGCCGTGGAGATCCGCTGCTTCAACGTCGACCCCAGCCTCAAGTCCAGCCTCGCCTTCCTGCGCAGGACCCCCTGGGCCCGGCGCAAGGTGGAGGAGCTCTACCTGGCCCTCAAGCAGGGCTGACCCCCCGGAGGCCCCACGTGCCGCGCCGCCCCTGCTGCAAACGAGTCGAGGAACTGCCCGGAGTGCGCTACTTCAAGCCCCGGGGGGTGCCCCTCATGGACCTGGAGGAGGTGAGCCTGGCCTTCGAGGAGCTGGAGGCCCTGCGCCTGGCCCATCAGGAGGGCCTCTACCAGCAGGAGGCCGCCGAGCGCATGGGGGTCTCCAGGGCGACCTTCGGCCGCGTCCTGGACGCGGCCCACAGGAAAGTCACCCGGGCCCTGGTAGGGGGCCTCGCCCTCCGCATCGAAGGCGGCGCCTACACCTTGGATGAAGAGGTGGAACCAAAACCCTAGCGATCGGGCCCACCGGTGGGTGTGCCAAGGAGCATGGTCGGCTGGTCCGCCGTCCTTCTTCCATCCCCGGCTGAAGCTTCTTCAGGTGAGCCGGCAGATTGCGAATGGGGAGTTCCATGGCCATCCAGGGTGGTTCAGCTGCGACGGCGTGAATGTTGGCCAGTCCGAGGGGGGCTCCTGCCGGAGAAGTGGAACTGGAGGTCAAGGACGTCCCAGTAAACAGCATCCGGCACGTGGCAAGGAATGCTCGCCGAGAAAGCTATGGATCAGTTGGTGAATCTCCTGAGAAGCTCCCGGCAGGCCTGTTCCGGTTCCTCCGCCGAGCAGATTGCCGACACCACCGCCGCCCCGTGGGCGCCGGCCTTCGCCACGGCGGCGATGGTCTCCAGGTTCACGCCCCCGATGGCCACCAGGGGATGGCGGGAGAAGGCCCGGATGCGCGCCAGTCCCTCCAGGCCCCAGGCGCCGAGGGTATCGGTCTTCGTGGGCGTCGCGAAGACCGGGCTCACGCCGAGGTAGTCCACGGGTTCGTCCTGGGCGCGCTCCACGTCCTCCCAGGTCTCCACGGAGAGGCCGATGAGGGCCCCGGGCATGAGGCGGCGCACCAGGGCGCAGGGCATGTCCTGCTGGCCCACGTGGACCCCGTCGGCCCCGGCGGCCAGGGCCACGTCCACGCGGTCGTTGATGATGAGCGGAACCTTCCAGGGCGCGAGCAGGGCCTTGAGGCGGACCGCCTCTTCCACGAAGGGGCGGGTGGCCAGGTCCTTCTCCCGCAGCTGGACGCTGGCGGCGCCGCCCCGCACCGCGGCCAGGACGATGGCCTCCAGGGACCGGCCGCGGCAGAGGCCGCGGTCGGTGACGAGGTGGACGCCGTTCACGCGACGTCCGAACGCAGGCGCCCCTTGAGGTCGGCCTCGGTGAGGCGGTGCAGGGCGTCCAGGAAATGCAGCTGGAGGGTGCCGGGGCCGTCGGCCTTGGCGGCGGCGATCTCCCCGCAGACGCCCATGACCGCCATGGCCTGGGCGGCGGCCAGGACCGGGTCGGGAGTCACGGCGGCGAAGGCGCCGCACAGGGCCGAAGCCGTGCAGCCCAGGCCCGTGACGCGGGTCATGAGGGGATGGCCGCTGTGGATGCGCACGGTCCGGGCCCCGACGATGAAGTCCGTGGCGCCGCTCACGCACACCGCCGAACCGTGCGCCTCGAAGAGGGCCCGGGCCGCGGCGACCGCGTCCTGGGACGCGTCCAGGCTGTCCACGCCCTTGGTGCCCGCGCCGGCGCCGCAGATGGCCATGATCTCGGAGGCGTTGCCCCGGATGATGGCGGGCCGGAAGGCCGCCAGGAGCTCGCGGACGGTCGTGGTGCGGTACCGCGTGGCGCCTGCGCCCACGGGGTCCAGCACGATGGGGATGCCGCGCCTCGTGGCGCATTCCGCGGCCAGGAACATCGCCTTGACCCAGTCGCGGCTGAGGGTCCCGATGTTGAGCACCAGGGCGGAGGAGATGCCCACCATGTCCTCCATCTCCTCCTCGGCGTGGGCCATCACCGGCGAGGCGCCCAGCGCCAGCAGGGCGTTGGCCGTGGTGTTCATGACGACGTAGTTGGTGATGTTGTGCACGACGGGGGCCTGGGCGCGGACGGCCGTGAGGGCCTCCCAGGTCTTCAGGGCTTCGGATTCGGGCATGTGGGGTTCCTTTCCTAGCCCACCATCTTATCCCGCGAGAGGCCGACCCGGGCGAGCTGGGAACGGTAGACCCGCCCCAGGAAGTCCGACAGGACCCGTTCGTGGGCGCCGTGGGACGCGCGGATGTAGCGGTTCACCAGCAGGTGCGCCAGGCTGGAGGCCAGCTCCTCCAGGGGCTGCGAGAGCCTGCCCTCCACGGACGCCCCGGCCAGGCGGTTCAGGCAGGTGCGCTGGCGGTGGAGGCGGGGGTCCGGCAGGATGGCCGGGGAGCGCTGGCCCGGGCCCGGAATCCAGGCCTCCAGGTCCCTGCGCAGGGCCTGGTACCGCTCTCCCAGGTGGAGGCGCGGCCCGCCGTCGACGTCGGGGCAGAGGCCGTCCCTCATGGCGTCCACCACCCTCAGCTTGCCCGCGAGGCTCAGGCCCAGGTGCGAAAGGAGCGTGTCGAGGCCGCGGAAGGCCTGCTGCCACCGCAGGCCCGCGCCCGCCTCCCTCCCGCACGCCCGCAGCAGGTCCAGGACCCGCTCGCTGTCCTGCTCGAACCAGGCCTCGGCGAGGAGCATGCCCTCGAGGCCGCCGAACCGCTCGATCTCCCTTTCGTACGTGTCCACCTGGAGCTTCCAGCAGGTGCCGGACCTCAGGTGGGGGGCCAGGATGCGGCGGATCAGGGGCAGCAGGTTCCCGCCCAGCTGGGAGGGCACGCCGTGGAAGCGCAGGCGGAGGTGGGGCCCGGAGTCCGTTCCCCGCACGAAGAACCACCGGTCCCAGGCCTGGACCGTGATGCCCCGGAGGGTCGCAAGCAGTTCGGAAAGGATGGAGTCCGCGTCCTCGGGGCCGACGTGGATCCTGACGTCGAGCCACTCGGAGCCCGGCGGACAGGACCTGGCCTCCTCCAGGCCCCACTGTGGGCCGGGGCGGAACGGCCCGGGAGGCGCCTGGCAGACGAGGTCCGGGTCGAAGGGGGACGTGGGGGCGGTCGGGTGGGCCATGGTAGGAAATTCCATCGGGAAATCCGCCGGCGGCGGGCAAATGATGCCCCAAGCCTAGGACTGGTCGCGTTTCCGCCCTTGGAATTTTCCCGAACGGTCGTATTCGGGGGCTGAACGGTCGCCCTTTGCCCTTCCGGAGGGGGACGCGCCCGGGGGCGCTTCAGCCCTTCGTTCCCAGGGCCAGGAAGACGGAGTAGTCCCGCCCCTCCTTGGTGGTGGTGCACGCGGTCTCCACCCGCACGTCCCGGAATCCCGCCTCGCCAAGCCAGGCCTCCACCCGTTCCCGCGCGAACCCCAGGTGGAACACCCCGCCGGCCCCGCCGTGGAAGCTCCCGTCCTCCGTGTCCAGGTCCGCCAGGGCCACGCGACCCCCTTCCCGCAGGTGCCGCGCGAACCTCCGGAAGAGCTCCGGGACGTCGGGGATGTGGTGCAGGGTCATGCTGCTGACGATGAGGCTGTAGGGCCCGCCCAGGTCGGTGTCCCCTTCGGGATCCAGCAGGATCTGGGCCACCGGGGCCTTCTCCGCCAGCGCCCCGAGCATGCCCGGGGAGGTGTCGGCCCCCGTGATCGACCCCGCCAGCGGCGCCAGCTCCAGCGTCACGAGCCCCGTGCCGCACCCGAAGTCGAGCACCGAATCCGCGGCCGAAAGGGGGACCCGCGCCCGGATCGCCGCCGCCACGGCCCGGGCCATGACCACGCGCCGGTCCTCGAGATCCCAGTCCTTGGCCGCCTGATCGAAATGTCCGGTGCCCGTCATGTCGCCTCCCATCCCATCCTGGTCAGAACTGTCCGAACCCCTCCCGCATCTGCGCCGCCACCACCTCGCCCCGCGCCGTGACCTTCCCCAGCGCCGACACCGTGGCCTCCACCACCACCTTGCGTCCCTCGATGCGCTTGACCTTCCCGCGGATCTCCAGCTCCACCCCCAGGGGCGTGGGCGCGACGTAGTCCACGTGCAGGGAGGCGGTGACGAAGCGGTAGGCCGGCAGCGTGTCCATGGCGCGGCCCTCCTGCCGGTACATGGCGGCAGCCGCCGTGCCCGTGGCGTGGCAGTCCACGAGGGAGGCCAGGAGGCCCCCGTACACGAACCCCGGAACCGCCGTGTGCTCGGGCCGGGGCGTGAACCGGGTGACGGACTCCTCGCCCTCCCAGCGGGTGCGGATGCGCAGGCCCAGGGCGTTGAGGCTGCCGCAGCCGTAGCAGTGGGAGACGTTCTCGGGGTAGTAGTCCTGGAAGGCGGGTTCGGGCATGGAGCCTCCTGCTGCCTCCAGTCTAGAGGGTGTTTTAGAAATAGAAGGCCCCGCGACGGTGTCCAGAAGCGCGATTATCGTGCGCAATGCCCGCAGGATGGATTGGGTATCCATTCAAGGGTATTGCACACGATAAGCGCGCTTCTGGGCACCGCCCTCCGGGTGATGGCAGCGTGCCCGCCAACTCTGCGTCAGGCTCGTCGACCGATGTCCCGCATCGGTTTTCCTCGCCTTCCTTGATTTGCCGGGCACGGTGCCATCATCGCGGGGCCTTCTATTTCTAAAACACCCTCTAAGGTCTGTTTCCTTCTTTCCTCACCGAGGTGGCCGAGGGGCCGAGGTTCGCCGGGGAAAGCAAGGCGGGTGCGTTCTAGTGGTGGTGGCCGCCGCCGCAGGTGAATTCGCCGGAGAAGACCTCCAGGCCGCCCTCGAGAAGGGCCTTGACCGCCGCGCCGACCGTGGGCGCCCCGGTGCCCCGGTACACCTCGATGCCCGCCTGGTTGAAGCCCATGAGGGGCCGCCTGCCCAGGCCGCCGGCGATGAGGGAGGTCACGCCCTGCTCCGCGAGGTGGGCCACGGCCGCGAGGCAGCCGCCCTGTTCGTGGGGCACGGGGGGCACCGTGGCCACCCGGGTGACGGTGGCGCCCTCCACGTCCACCAGCGTGTAGAGGTCGCAATGCCCGAAGTGGCCGTGCACGCCGGCCTCGAGGCCGCCGGGGAAGCTGGAGGGGATGGCGATGCGCATGGTGGGGCTCCTTGGTAATTATTGTGGGCATATGCTCTAAATAGTGCAAGGCCGATCCGGCGCTGTGATGGGTGTCACAGGAACTGCCGCGCGGCCAATCGTTTACTGGCCTATCCTGGCATTTCCGGCCCGGCAATCCTGCCAACTTCCTCAAGGCTCACGGACATGAACGACCAGCTCGCCCTGAACCCCAACAAGATCGTCAAGGCGCTCCAGAAGCCCGCCGAGGATTTCACCAAGCAGGACATCGTCCGCTTCATCGAGCAGAACGACATCCGCATGCTGAACTTCCGCTACGTGGCGGGGGACGGGCGGCTGAAGAAGCTGAACTTCGTCATCAACAGCAAGGCCCACCTGGAGAAGGTGCTCTGCATGGGCGAGCGGGTGGACGGCTCCAGCCTCTTCCCCTTCGTGTCCGCGGATTCCAGCGACCTCTACGTGGTGCCCCGCTTCCGCACCGCCTACGTGAACCCCTTCACCGAAGTGCCCACCATCGACGTGCTCTGCAGCTTCTTCGACAACCACGGGGACCCCCTGGAGAGCGCCCCCGAGTACATCCTCCAGAAGGCCCAGCGCACGCTGAAGGAGCGCACCGGCCTGACCATGGAGGCGCTGGGCGAGCTGGAGTACTACCTGTTCTCCGAGATCGACTCCATCTACCCCATCGTGGAGCAGAAGGGCTACCACGAGTCCCATCCCTTCTCCAAGTGGGGCCTGGTGCGCCGGGAGGCCATGCAGGTCATCAGCGAGATGGGCGGCAACATCAAGTACGGCCACGCCGAGGTGGGCAACATCATCTCCAACGGCACCGAGATGGTGCAGCACGAGATCGAGTTCCTCCCCGTGCCCATCGAGCAGGCCGCTGACCAGATCGTCATGGCCAAGTGGGCCATCCGGGAAGTGGCCTACAAGCACAACCTGGAGGTGAGCTTCGCCCCCAAGATCATCGCGGGCCAGGCCGGCAGCGGCCTGCACATCCACACCCGCTTCATGAAGGACGGCCGGAACATGATGGCCGACGACGCGGGCCTCACCGAGACCGCCCGCAAGGTCATCGCCGGCTACCTCATGAGCGCCGAGTCGCTCACCGCCTTCGGCAACACCGTGCCCACCTCCTTCCTGCGCCTGGTGCCCCACCAGGAGGCCCCCACCAGCATCTGCTGGGGCGACCGCAACCGCTCGGTGCTCGTGCGCGTGCCCCTGGGCTGGCAGGGCGTGGGCGACCGCATGCTCCTCAAGGCCAATCCCCAGGAGCCCGCCAACGGCGTGCGCGCCTTCGAGAACAACCAGACCGTCGAACTGCGCAGCCCCGACGGCAGCGCCAATGCCCACCACCTCCTGGCCGGCATGGCCGTGGCCGGCCGCTTCGGCCTGGAGCATCCCGACGCCCTGAAGGTGGCCCAGGAACTCTACGTGCGCGCCGACGCCACCAAGGTGGAGGGCCTCAAGCAGCTGCCCGCCTCCTGCTTCGAGTCCGCGGACTGCCTGGCCCGCGACCGCGCCCGCTACGAGGACGGCGGCGTCTTCCCCGCCGGCCTCATCGACTCCCAGATCCGCAACCTCAAGGCCTTCGACGACCTCAACATGAGCGAGAAGATCTTCGGGCACGCGGATTCGCTCAAGGATCTGGTCAACCTGCACCTGCACTGTGGTTAATAATTTATAGTTTAGTTTATCCATGGATAAGCTATACAATGACCCGGTGATCCCCCTGGAGCCCCCATGACCTTCTCCGCCCGCACCTTCCTCATGCTTGGCCTCTGCGTGCCGGTCCTGGCCGCGACGGCACCCGGCGAAAGCGCCGAAGCGGCCGCGGTCCTCCAGGCGGCGGCGGCCAAGGGCCAGGCCGTGGCGAAGGCCCGGGCCGCCCACATCGAGGCCGGGCGGAACTCCATCGATTTCAAGGCCGACGTGACCCGGGAACTGGCCGGAATCTCCGCCCGGCTGGCCACCGAGACCCAGGCCCCCGCGCGCCAGGCCCTCCTGGTGGCCCAGCTTTACTATCTGCGCCTGGCCCGCCAGACGCCCTCCGCCGAACAGGTCGCCTTGACCCTCAAGGAGGTTCCCGCCACCGCTCCCGCGTGGGCGCTGGACAAGGGCCTCCTGCCCGCCCTGGGGACCTGGGCCCCCAAGGCCTCCGCCGCCTACCTCGCCGAAGCCCGGGCCCACCAGCCCGACGGCCCCACCCGCCGGAGCCTCCTCTTCGAGCACTTCACCGAGATGGTGGACACGGGTACCGAGGCCGACTGGAAGCCGTCCTTCGAGGCCCTGCAGAAGGACTTCCCCGGCTCCGCCGAGGCCCTCAAGGCCCAGGACCGGCTCACCGCCGAGCTCAAGACCGCCGTGGGCGTCCAGGCTCCGGCCTTCAGCGCGACCTCCCTGGAAGGCCTGCCCATCACCCTGGACACCTTCAAGGGCAAGTTCGTGCTCATCGACTTCTGGGCCACCTGGTGCCCCGACTGCCGCGCCGGCATGCCCTTCATGATGAAGGCCTACGGCCGCTTCAAGGACAAGGGCCTGAACATCCTGAGCCTCTCCTTCGACCGGAAGGTGGAGCACATCGCCCCCTACCGGGCCAACCCCGCCACCTCCATGCCCTGGAGCCACGCCTTCCTGCCCCAGGGGTTCAAGAACCCCATCAGCGAGGCCTACGGCGTGCGCAGCATCCCCAAGCCCGTGCTCGTCGGGCCGGACGGGCGGGTCATCGCCACCGGCGGCGACCTGCACGGCGAGAAGCTGGAGCGGACCCTGGAGCGGATCCTGGGGAAGTGAACCCGATCGCCCAGGCGAGGCCGGTAGCACGATGAAGGATCCATAAGCAAGGCTCCCTAAACGCTGCCTTCAGCGGGAGCCGCATCCCGTTCTGACTTCAGACACGTCATTCCTTCGCAATGCGTTCCCGGCCCCCCAGCGTTCATGCCTTTTCCTTGGGAATCCGGCAGGATGGTCCATTGCCCATTCGCCCGGATTCTCCTGAAGGAAAGCCGGACGCCGGGGCGCAGAGCTTTCGCCGGGGCGCAGATAACCGGAATCTCCACACCCGGGGAAACCCGGCGGACCCCGAATGAGACCCTTGACGGGCGAGATGAAGTATTGTTATTGTTCAATTCTTACATTTCTTACTATTCCGCCTTTTCTTATCAACAAGCACGACAGGAGGCCCCGATGCCGCTTCCCCTCTCCTCCCGCAGCCGGGTCGCCCTGCTGATCCTCTCCGCCGGTGCCATCCTGCCGGCCGCGCTGGCTGGCGAGGGAACCCTCGCCATCCGGGTCCTGAATTCCAAGGGCGCGCCGGTGGCGGGCGCAACGGTCGTGGCCTCCAGCCCCACCCAGATCGGCGGCGCCCGCCGCCTCACGACCGACGCCCGGGGGCAGGTGCGCTTCATCCGGCTCAGCCCCGGCGGGTTCAGCGTCCAGGTGGAAGCGGCCGGGCTTCAGGCGGGCGGCCTCAAAGGCGTGCTGGTGAAAGTCGACCAGACGACCAGCGCCGATGTGGTCCTGCCCGAGACGGCGGGCGCAACGGTCGTCGTCTCGGACACCATCCACCGGCTGGACGTCACCACCGTCACCACGGGCACCCAGTTCACCCAGGCCGACCTCACCGAGCTGCCGGTGGGCCGGGATCAGCTCTCCACCATCGCCCTGGCCCCGGGCGTCCTGGGCCTGCCCACCAATTCCACCGGGAGTTCGGCCAACCCCGGCCTGATCTTCGGGCTCAACCGGACTAGCGGAGGCAGCGCCTCCGGGGGCGCCAACGGGGCCCGCAACAACACCTATCTCATCGACGGGGTGGACGTCACGAACCCCGAGACGGGCACCGGCCGGACCCAGCTGCCCCCCGAGCTGATCCAGGTGCAGGACATCAAGACGGGCGGGATCACCGCGGAGTACACCGCCCGGGCCGGCCTGTTCTCGAACGTGGTCACCCGCAGCGGCGGCAACGAATTCTCGGGCGGGCTCAGCGTGCAGTACCGCTCCCCCTCCCTGCAGAACAAGCCCGCGCCCGGGCGCTTCGACGTGAGCAAGCGGACCACCAAGGACCTGAACGCCTGGGTCCTGGGTCCCCTCGTCAAGGACCGTCTCTGGTTCGTCGTGGACGCCCAGAAGATCACCGACACGGTGGAGGTCCATCCCCCGGCCAGCAACGCCCTTTTCGCGGGCGAAAGCCGCACCGGGACCCTGGCCGACGCCTCGAAATTCTTCGCCAAGGTCACCTGGCAGATCGCCGATCATGACCAGGCCAGCGCAAGTTTCAACCGGGATCCCCTGAAGTTCGACAACCTGTCCAACCCCAACACCCGGACGAACCGGGGAGACCAGTCCCAGCAGGGCGGCACCCGCTACCTGATCACCTACTCCCACCAGTTCGAGAACGTGGTCCTGGACCTGCGGGCCTCCCGCAACAAGGAGGAGAACAGCACCGTGGCCCTGTACTCCGACCTGGGCCCCCTGAACACCCTCCTCTCCGCCACCCCCATCACGGGAACCCAGAAAAACCTGGGCAACAGCGCCTCCCAGGACATCCGGGAGGACGAGCGCACGGAATTCAGGGCCGACCTGACCTGGCTCTTCAAGGCCGCGGGCAGCCACACCTTCAAGGCGGGCTACCAGGTGGGAGAGGAATCCCTCAACCGCTCCACGGGCATCGCCCAGGGCGTTTCCTACGAAAGCTACATCAATCCCGTGACCTGGGGCGGCACCGCCGCCTACGGTGGCAACGTCAACAGCTTCAAGAGCAAGATCGTCTCCGCCATCAACGCCAACCCGGCCCTGGTGGCCTCCCTGAAGGCCGCGGGGTTCGCCCCCACCGGCGCGGGCGGCGCCTTCCTCAGCACGGACCTCAACGCCTACGTCTTCAACAGCGCCAACCCCAGCGGCGGGTACGCCAGCTACCGCAACGTCGTGGAGTCCCTGAACCCCAGCAAGCCGAAGATGGACAAGAAGGGCTTCTACATCCAGGACCAGTGGCAGATCGGCGACTTCACCTTCAGCCCCGGCGTGCGCTTCGACGACTACACCTATGTGGCCGATGACGGGACCAGGCTTTTCCACACGGGCTACAACGTGGCCCCCCGCATCGGCCTCACCTGGGACGTGCGGGGCGACGGGCGCACGAAGGCCTACGGCTATGCCGGCCGCTACGTGGACCCCATCAAGCTGGATATGGTGCGGTTCACGGGGAGCCTCACCAGTTCGGTGACCCTGGAGCAGGCCTTCATCCAGAACCAGTGGCTGACCTTCAACGCCCGGGGCGGCAAGAAGACCCTGGACGCCGTGTTTGCGGACAACTTCAAGTTGCCCAAGACCGACGAGCTGCGCGTGGGCTTCAGCCAGGAGCTGGGCGAGGCCTGGAGCGCGGACGTGGCGGCCACCTGGCGCCGGGACTACGACATCATCGAGGACTTCGACATCACGCTGTTCACGGACAAGGCGGCCCTGGAATCGGAGGCCCGGAGCGTGTTCGGCATCGGCGCCAGCCCCAGCGCCGCCCAGCAGCACGCCATCGACCTCTACCGCAACCTCGCCCTCGATCCCTCCACCTTTGCCGGGGGCGGCTACTCCGGCGCCCAGAACGTCGCCCGGGCCAAGGCCGGCGCCCTGAACTACATGCTGGCCAACCTCCCCGGCGCGGAGCGCAAGTACCGCAGCCTCGAGCTCACCCTGAACCGCAAGGCGGTGGACAACTGGTCCGGTTTCGCGACGCTCAGCTTCGTCAACGCCACGGGCAACAGCTACAGCTCGGGCGATGCCGGACGGCAGGGCGACAACGCGCAGTGGGACGAGCGCCTGCCATACATGAACGGGCGGCTTGCCGGTTCAATCTCCTGGGCCTTCAAGGCCTACGGAGCCTACCACTGGGACAGCGGCCTGGTCGTGGGGGCGAACTTCCTCTCCTACTCGGGTTTCGCCTATGCCCGGGGCATCTCGGGCGGCGGGCTCGAGGCCGCGCCCGCCGTGGACCAGGTGGACAGCTCTCGCCAGATCCACTGGACGCCCCGGTTCTACCAGCTGGACGTGCGGGTCAGCTACAGCCGCAAGCTGTTCGGCCAGGTCAAGGGCGAGGTCTACGCGGACATCTTCAACATCCTGGACCGTCAGGGAGCCACGGGCCTTTCGGAGTCGAACAACCTCTGGAGCGCCGCGCCGGTGGCGGATTCGCCCTACCAGTACCAGGCCCCGAGGAACGTGGTGGTGGGGGCGAGGATCACGTTCTGAGGCCTTCAGGCGCAGCCGATCCAAGGCCCTGTCTTCACCGGAAGGCGGTGATGATCCGGATCTCCTTCACGATGCGCACGTCCCGGTCGATGTAGAAGTCCCCCCGGGGCACCACGTGGTAGCGCCCCGATCCGGCCCCCAGGGCCTCGCCGTTGATCCGGTCGGCCAGGAGGGCACCGCGCCCGTCGAAGACCTCGGTGCCGGAGTAGACGGAGCGGTAGCCGTCCGCGGCGGTGACCAGGACGCAGGTGGAGCGGGGATCCGTGCCGGCCGGGAGGAGCGGCTTCAGGAGGGAGCCCAGGTCGGCCCCGGTCGAGACGCGCAGGCCGTGGTAGCCCATGCCCTCCCCGAAGGCCGCGTCCCGGTACCGGGCGCTGGCGGCCGCCTGGAAGCGCTCCCGGTCCAGGCGCACCCGGGCGCCGTCCGGGCCCACCAGCTCGGGCGCGTCCACCAGCGCCTTCTTTCCGCCGGCCTTGTCGGCCACGACGGGAATGCCCACCTGGCGGATCTCCACCTCGGCCACGTCCTCCACGAACCGGCCGCCGAAGCCGTCCTGGGGGAACACCAGGCAGAGCCCCTTGGGCATGGACAGGCCCAGGAGCCTGCCCTGGCCGTGGCAGGAGGCGCAGCTTTCCAGCTTGAGGGCATCCCGGGCCGCGGGGGGCTGGAGGGCGATGGGATCCACCGCGCTCCGGCCCAGGGGGTCGTGGTGGTGGGGCAGGATGAACCGGGCCTTCTCGGCGAGGAGGGGGCCGCCGTCGCCCGCCAGGAAGAGCTCGCTCCAGGCGAAGAGGGCCTTCCGTCCGTCCCGGCCCGTGACCACGATGAAGGTGTCCAGGGGGCGGTCGAAGCCGTCGTCGGTGCTCTTGGCGGGCTTGAAGGACGCCAGGACGTCCCGCAGGGACCAGCCGTCGATCTCCAGGGAGCAGCGGTAGGAGCCGTCCGCGTGGGCGAGCTTCACCAGGCGCCGGTACCGGGGCAGGTTCCGGGTCGCGGCGGCGCGGAGGAGGCCCTCCCTGGGCACGCAGCCCCGGACCTGGACGGGGTGGGGGGCGGCGGCGCCGAGGGCGGCGCAGAGCAGGGGGATGAGGGGCTTGAACATGGAACCTCCCGGTTCAGAAGTGGTAGCGGACATTGGCGAACCACATGCGCCCGGGCAGCGGGTAGCCGGTGGAGAGCTGGTAGGCGCGGTCGAGGACATTGGTGAAGCCCGCGTCCAGCTGCACGGCGGCCACGGGCTTCCAGCCCAGGCTCAGGTTGGCGGTGGTGAAGCCGCCCAGCCGGGCGGTCACGGACTGCTTGGCGAGGTTGGCGTAGCTGTCCCACAGGGCGTCCTGGCTCTGCACGGAGGCCAGGACGTGGAGGGACGGCAGGACCTGCGCCTTCACGAAGCCCGACAGGCGGTTCCTGGGGGTGCCCGTGAGCTTGACGGCGGGGTAGGTGACGTTCCTCCGGTCCAGGTAGGTGTACCCGAGGCCCGCCTGGAAGGCCTCCGAGGGCTTGAAGGCCGCCGAGACCTCGCCGCCCGTGTGCCGCACTTCCCCGATGTTCTGCATCTGCATCATCCCTCCGGGCACCGGCATGCCCTGGATGAGATCCCGGATCGTGCTTGAGAAGAGGGCCGCCTCCAGCTGGAACCGGGTTCCCAGGGCCAGCTTGGCGCCGGTCTCCAGGTTGAGGGAGCGCTCCGGGGCCAGGCCCGGGTTGTCGATGTAGGTGCCCAGGCGCAGCGAGTAGCGGTCCTTGAGGGTGGGGAAGTGCTCCTTCTGGGCCACGGTGGCGTAGACCTGCAGGGAGGGCGCGGCCCTCCAGAACAGTCCGGCCTGGCCGTGCCAGTAGGCCCGGGGCTGCGGCCGGGTCCAGTTGCCCGAGGCCACGGGACGAAGCTGGTCCCACCCCGCGCCCAGGGACAGGTCCCAGGCCGGGGCCAGGGAGACGCTGTCCTCGAGCCCGGCGGACAGGTAGTGGTCCTCGAAGTGCGTCCACCCCGCCGTGGACGCGATGGCTCCGGTGCCGTCCCGGTGGACGTCGGTCTTCGTCTGCAGCACCGCCCGGAGGCTGTGGGAAGGGACGAGGGTGGTCTGGAATTCCGCCAGGGCGCCGTGGGTGAAGTCGCGGTAGAAGCTCCTGCCCGTGGGCTTCAGGTTGCCGGTGGTGTTGATGGTCGTGTAGGTGGCGTCGGTGTAGCCGACGATGGTGTTCTCGTAGGTGTCGTAGTAGGCCCGCAGCTTGAGGTCGCTCTGCGCGCCCAGGGCCGTGCGGGTCGACAGCGAGGCGCTCTCCTTGTTCCAGGTGGGCCACTGCCAGTAGTTCGCCGTGATCTGCGGGTTGGTGCCCACCGGATTCCCCTTGCGGCCCTGCTGGTTCTGGTAGGCCACCACGTACTCGTCCGTGGCGTTGGGGGTCCAGCCCGCTTTCAGGGAGGCCTTCTTGTCGCGGGTGAAGGAATTGTCCCGCCAGCCGCCGTCCTCGCGCACCGTGGGCGCGAAGCCGGAGGGAAGGCGCCAGTGGTCGCTGCTGAGGTAGGAGGCGCCGGCCTGCAGGTAGTACGACGCCTGGCGCGTGCCCGCATTGAAGGCCGCGCGCTGCCCGCCGCCCTCCGCGACCCCCGCCGCCACGTCGCCTTCGAGGGCCCGGGTGGGCCGCCGGGTCACCATGTTGATGGCGCCGCCCAGGGTGTTGGGCCCGTACAGGATCGAGCTGTAGCCCTTGGCCACCTGGATCTCGGCGAGATCGAAGGTGGTGAACCGGCCGTAGTCCATCTCGCCGTCGTAGGGCACGTACACGGGGATCCCGTCCACGAACACGGGCACCTGGCGCGAATCGTTGCCGCGCACGTAGAGCATCTGCTCGTTGCGCGAATTGACGGTGAGGTTCACCCCGGGCAGGGCCGTGAGGGCCGCGCCCACGGTGTCGAGGTTGAGCGCGCGGATCTGCTCGGCGTCCAGGCGGGTGTTGACCGTCTCCAGGGCCTCCTGCTTGTCGGTGACGACCACCGTGACCTCCCCGAGCTTGAACGCGCCGTCCTTGGGGGCAGGTTTGGCGGCATCCTTGGCCGGGGTCTCGGCGGGCAGGATGGATCCGCCCATGCAGACCAGTGCGATCATCAGGCGTGTTGGAAGACAACGGGGCATTTTGACTCCTTAGGGCTTCGTCGAAAGGGATCGACCGGATGGATTTTGGATGGGTACGTTATATCCTTAAGGATATATCGAAGCCAAGCCTTTTTTCGTTCCGGGAATCGAAAGAGAACCAGATCCCGTGGGCCTCTGGAGCGTGTCGCACGAGTGTCGCGGCGGTGTCGCCGCAACTGTTGCCGATTGCGACGATTCGCAGGAACTGGGGCACCTCGTCCGGCCTGGCCGAAGGAAGGTGGGCCCGGAGCGGGTGCCACGCGACCGCATTGAATCGAATTAAGTCTATGTTTTGAAAGTTTTAGATATGCCTGAAGCGGGACTGTGGCCCGTCCGCGCCCCCGCAATGGCACAGTTGCTGCAAGATTAGAGAGATCACCTGTAAATTGAGCGTTTTTGCAACACCCAACCCAAACTATTGATTTCGGCGGACAGAACTGAATTCCGGCGGGCATCGCCCTGTTCCAATGTCCGGGCCGAAGGGTCATGTCGAAGTCTAAATCGAGAAATAAAAGTTTTTAATAGCAAAATTCAGCTTCGCCACTTTTCCTGGCCAAGGCGCAGGAACCCGCTCCACTCCCCCACTATTACCCATCCTCCAAAGGAGAGCTCCATGAACTTCGCCATCCCCACCTCCCTCCCCAGGCGCCCGCGGTGGCTCGCGGCCGCGGCCTTCCTCGCGTGCGGCGCGGCCCAGGCCGGCGCGCCCCTGGTGGGCCTCGACGGGGTCGGCGGCATCGCCTTCAATCCCCTGGCCTACGTCACGGGCACTCCCGTCGCGGATTCCTTCGTGGGCAAGCCCGTCGTGGGCATGTGGTACATCAGTCTGGGAAAGGCCGCCATCGACTGGACCACCTTCGGGGTGGCCACCTCCCTGGGCAAGCGCGTGGAGGTGTCCTACGGCTTCGAGGCCGCCGCCGTGGAGAAGCTCGAGGGGATCCACAAGAACACCTTCGCCGCCAAGGTCCTCGTCCTGAACGAGAACGCCGGCGGGACCGCCTGGGTCCCCGCCGTCTCCATCGGCGCCAAGCACAAGAACACCACCTTCCATGTGAGCGGCGCCACCAAGTCCGACGGCATGGACTACTACCTGGTGGCCACCAAGCTCATCACCCAGCTGCCCAAGCCGGTGCTGGTATCGGCGGGCGTGCAGTCCACCCAGGAACAGGTGACCGGCCTCATCGGCTTCAACAAGGAACGGGCGACCATCGTCTACGGCAACGTGGATATCATCCCCGCCAGCTGGCTCTGCCTCGGCGTGGAGTACCGCACGGGCCCGGACTACGGGAAGGCCGGCGGCAACTACAAGGACGCCAGCTACTACAACCTCCACGCCGCCTACTTCGCCACCAAGCAGCTCACCTTCGCCGGCGCCTACACCTATGCCGGGAAGAACACCTGGAACGGCGGGGAGTCGGGCGACAAGCTCGGTTTCGGCGGCGGGTTCGTCGTGAGCATGCACTACACGTTCTGAGATCAGGGCCTGGGTCGTCCCAGCATCCGGTAGAGCGTGCTGCGGTGAAGGCCCAGGGCCTTCGCCGCAGCCGTCATGTTGCCCCTGTTCGCGGCGATCGCCTGCTCTACGGCCTGGCGGGTGAGCGCGTCCAGATGCAGGGGAGCCTCGGCCGGTGCGGCCGGGGCGGGGGCCTTGGAAACCGTCCGCCCGCGGCGGTACTCGGGCGGCAAGCCCTCCAGGGAGATGACCTCTCCATCGTCCGCCAGGGCGACCAGGGTCCGCAGGAGGTTCGCCAGTTCGCGCAGGTTCCCCGGCCAGGAATGCGCCTGGAGCGCCGCCCGGGCCTCGGCCGTGAGCGCGATGCCGCGCTCGCTGGCGCCGCTGCCCTGGAGCAGGGTGTCGAGCAGGGCGGGGAAGTCCGCGCGTTCCCTCAGGGGCGTCAACCGCACGCAGAAGTGATGGAGGCGGTAGAACAGGTCCGGGCGCATGCGGCCGGCGGCCACTTCCGCCTCCAGATCCCGGTGCGTGGCGCAGACGGGCACGAAATCCACCAGGGTGGACCGCCTCCCGCCCAGGGGCGCCACCTCCTTGTCCTGCAGCACCCGCAGGAGGCGCGCCTGCATGGCCAGCGGCATGTCGCCGATCTCGTCCAGGAAGAGGATGCCGCCATCGGCCTCCTTGATCTTGCCGGGGTTGCCCTTGTGCCGGGCGCCGGTGAAGGCGCCGTCCTCGTACCCGAACAGCTCGGATTCGATGAGGCCCTCGGGGATGGCGGCGCAGTTGAGCATCACCAGGTTCTTGTGGCCCCGGCGGCTGGCGGCGTGCAGGGCCCGGGTGAACATCTCCTTGCCCGTCCCCGTCTCGCCCAGGATCATGACGGGCACGCCCGAGTTCACGGCCCGCACGGCCAGGTTGAGCTGCTCGCGGCTGGAGGCGTCCCAGTAGACGCCCGCGGGGCCGCGCTGGCGCGCGGGTTCCGGGGGGGCGCTGCGCGCGGGCTTCTGGCCGAAGGTGCGGGCGAAGATCCGGCGTCCGTCGCGCATGACCAGCGGCACCGCGAGGTCGTCGGGCATCGCCCCGGAGAAGAGATGCTGGAAACGCACCTGCCGCAGGGAGGCCCAGTCCAGTCCCAGCAGGGTGATGGCGACCCGGTTGGCGGCCACCAGGACGTCCCCTTCGAAGAGGAGGATGGCTTCCTGCCAGGTGCCCAGCAGGGCGGGGTTGGAATGCAGGGTGAGCATCCGGCGCCCGCGCAGGTCCAGGGAGAACCACCGGTGCTCGATCTGGGCGACGGCCATCTGGATGAGTCCGCGCGCATACCCGGGCGCCAGGCGCGCGTCGCCGGAGATGTCCAGCACGCCGGCCATCTCGCCGGTGGGGGTCAGGACCGGCACCGCGCTGCAGGTGAGGATCTCGTTGGACTGGCAGAAATGCTGGCAGCCGCGCACCAGCACGGAGCGGTGCTCCGTGAGGGCCGTGCCGATGGCGTTGGTGCCGCGGGCCTGTTCGCTCCAGTTCACGCCGGGCTGCAGGGCCACCTGCTCAGCCTTGTGGAGGAAGTCCAGGTTGCCGCGGCGCTCCAGCACCATGCCGTCGGCATCGGTGAGAAGCACCAGGCCCGGCGTGTCCTCCATGCACTCGCCCAGGGCGTCCAGCTCCGTGGCCGCCAGCCCCAGCAGCGTCTCGCTGCGCTCCCGGGCCAGGCGCAGCTCCCGCTGCATCACGGGCTCCGAGACCTCGGGCCGCTCCAGGGGAACCCCCAGCACCGCGCAGCGTTTCCACGAGCTCACCAGGGGCCCGGGAAGCCAGGGCGGAACCTCCCCGCGCTCCAGGAAGAGGAAGCGAGCCTTGCGGATGGCGGCGCGGTCGTTGGATTCTTGGTTGAGCATGCCGTGGTTGCAGCCTTGTGGAAGTGAGGCACCCGAAGCTGATCTGAACCTGTCTGGCTGGGACAATCTTATAAGGTAAACGTGCGGGCCGTATATGCCAGTATTTTCGCGGTGTCGCAGGCGCTGTCGCGGGAAGTGTCGCCGAATGCGACAGTTGGTTCAGACGGGGATAACCCGCGTGCGACGTTATATTTGGATGGATACAGAGGATGGCCGCTAAGTGGCGGATTGAAACTGCATGTAAACACGATGGTTGGGTCGTCTATTGGCCGGGAGAGCGCCCAGGGGCCCTTCCTTGGCATGGATAGTGCTTCGTCAGGGGAAACGGAATGGGCTCTCCACGGAGTTCAAGAAAAACCTAACCTGCAACGCGCCAAAGCGAACCCGGCCAGGGGCCGGGAGGGCCGGAGGCGCAGATCACGGGAGCGACTCATGACAAAACTGCTCATGATCCATCCGGACAAATGTACCGGGTGCAAGAACTGTTCTCTTGCCTGTACGTTCGGTCACGAGGGCCAGTTCCGCCCCGCCGGCACGCGGGTCCACGTGTACACCTGGGAGCGGGAAGGCTTCTCGGTGCCCATGATGTGCCAGCAGTGCGACGACGCCTCGTGCATCAAGGTCTGCCCCACCGGCGCGCTGCACCGCCCCCAGGGCGGGGACGTGGTGGTCTACGAGAAGGCCAAGTGCATCGGCTGCCGCATGTGCACCATGGCCTGCCCCTTCGGCAACGCCGTCTACGACGGCGCCACGGGCTCGATCCTGAAGTGCGACACCTGCGGCGGGAAGCCCGAGTGCGTGCGCATGTGCCCCAGCGGGGCCCTGGAGTACATCGACGACAACATCTCCACGCGATCCCGCAAGAAGTCATTCGCCGCCAAGTTCAAAGCGGCCATCCAGGAGGGTTGAACATGTACGGATGGGTCGGCAAGGTGCTTCGCGTGAACCTCACGACGGGAGCCATCAGCAAGGAAGCCACCAACCCCAAGGACGCGGCCCTCTTCCTGGGCGCGCGGGGCCTGGGCACCAAGATCCTGACCGACGAGGTGGATCCCAAGGTGGATCCCCTGTCCCCGGAGAACAAGCTCATCTTCGCGCCGGGGCCGTTCTCGGGGACCTTCGCGCCCTCGGGGGGCCGCTACAACGTCGTCACCAAGGGGCCCCTCACGGGCACCATCGCCGCCTCCAATTCCGGCGGCTCCTTCGGACCCGAGCTGAAGTACGCGGGCTACGACCTGGTGATCCTGGAAGGCCGGGCGCCCAGCCCCGTCTACCTGTGGATCAAGGACGACGTGGTCGAGCTCCGGGACGCGACCCACCTCTGGGGCAGGCAGGTGCCCGAGACCACGGAAATGCTGCGCGCCGAAACGGACGAGGAGGCCAAGGTCGCCTGCATCGGGCCCGCCGGCGAGAAGCTGGTGCTCTTCGCTTCGATCATGAACGAGATGCACCGTGCGGCAGGGAGGACCGGCGTAGGCGCGGTCATGGGCTCCAAGAACCTCAAGGCCGTGGTCGTGGTGGGCATGGGCGCCGTGAAGGTGGCCGACCCCAAGGGCTTCATGGCGGCCGTGGACAAGGCCCGGGAGGCCGTGCGCCTGCACCCCGTGGGCGGCGCGGGCCTCAAGGCCTACGGCACCGACGTGCTGGTCAACATCCTCAACGAGACCGGCGCGCTGCCCACCCGCAACTTCCGGGACGGGCACTTCCCCACCGCCAACAAGGTGGGCGGCGAGACCCTCACCGACACGCTGCTGGTGCGGGCCAAGGGCTGCTATTCCTGCGTCATCAGCTGCGGGCGCGTCACGAAGATCTCCAACCCGAAGTACCGGGGCGAAGGCGAGGGCCCCGAGTACGAGGCCGCCTGGGGCTTCGGTCCGGACTGCGGCATCGACGACCTGGAGGCCGTCACCAAGGCCAACTTCCTCTGCAACGAGTACGGCATGGACTCCATCACCGTGGGGGCCACCATCGCCTGCGCCATGGACCTCTTCAAGGAAGGCCACCTGACCCTCGAGGACACCGGCGGCATCGACCTCAGCTTCGGCAACGCCGCCACCATGGTGGAGCTCACCCGCATGATGGGCGAGCGGGAAGGCTTCGGGGACAAGCTGGCCCTGGGCTCGTACCGCCTCGCGGAACTCTATGGCCACCCCGAGTTCTCCATGACGGTCAAGAAGCAGGAGATGCCCGCCTACGACCCCCGCGGCATCCAGGGCATCGGCCTGAACTACGCCACCACCAACCGGGGCGGCTGCCACGTGCGCGGCTACACCATCGCGGTGGAGGTGCTGGGCAACGGCGCCAAGCTGGATCCCCATGTGACGGACGAGAAGCCCTTCTGGGTGAAGCTCTTCCAGGACCTCACCGCGGCCGTGGATTCCTCGGGCGCCTGCCTGTTCGGAACCTTCGGCATGAGCGGCGAGGACTTCGCGTCCATGCTCTCCACCATCACGGGCGTGACGTACACCCTGGAGGACTACCTCCGGGCCGGCGAGCGGGTCTGGAACCTGGAGCGGCAGTTCAACCTGAAGGCCGGCTTCACCATGAAGGACGACAACCTGCCCGAGCGCCTGCTCAAGTCCCCCATCAAGACGGGACCCTCCAAGGGGGAGGTGAACCGCCTGGGCGAAATGCTGCCGGAGTACTACAAGCTGCGGGGCTGGGACGACCAGGGTGTGCCCACGGCCGAAAAGCTCCGGGAACTTTCCCTCGTCTGATGCACGTCAAATACTTCGCTGACGTCCGTCGCCTCTCGGGCTGTTTCGAGGAGGACTGGACCCAGCCGGCCGCCACGCTCGGCGAGCTCGTCCAAGGGCTCGCCGGGCGTCACGGTCCGGACTTCGGGGAGCGGGTCCAGCCCTGCGGAAGCCTGAGCAGCACGATCATCGTCCTGGTCAACGGCCAGAACATCGTTCACCTGGAAGGCCTGGCCACGCGCCTGGACCCCGGGGACACCGTGGCCTTCTTCCCCATGGTCGCCGGGGGTTGACCGCACCTCGCCTGGAGAACCCGCCTTGAACGACAAGCTCCTGATCCTCCTTCCCCTGGCCGCCCTCCTGGGCGGCATGCTTCTGCAATGGCTGTTGGCCGGCCTGCTCACCCCGAGGGGGAAGGGCCGGCTGGCCTTCGCGGCCGTGCTGGCCTCCCTGGCGGGGGTCCTGGCCGCCTGGCCGCGAATCCTCGCGGGGGGGACCCTCGACGCCGCCTTCGGCCCCTGGGACGGTCCGATCCGCCTGACCTACCACGTGGACGGCCTGTCGCTCCTGTTCGCGCTCATGGGGGCGGGCATCGGCGCGGCGGTGCTCCTGTACGCCGTGTCCTACATGGAGGACGAGCGGGCCACGACGCGGTTCTACTCCCTGGTGCTGCTGTTCATCGGGGGGCTGGTGCACCTGGTGTACACGGCCGACCTGTTCCTGCTGTACCTGAGCTGGGAGGTGGTGGGCCTGTGCTCCTTCCTCCTGGTGGGCTTCTGGTACCGCAAGGAGGAGGCCGCCTACGGCGCCCGGAAGGTGCTGACCATGACCCACCTGGCGGGGTACGGCCTCCTGGGGGCCGTGATCCTGCTGTACGGCCGCACGGGATCCACCCTCTGGACGGATCCCAAGGTCCAGGGCGCCTTCACGACAGGCCTGTTCCTCCTGGTGCTGGTGGCCTCCCTGGCCAAGTCGGTGCAGTTCCCCCTGCACACCTGGATCCCGGACGCCATGGCGGCCCCGACCCCGGTGAGCGCCCTCCTGCATGCCGCCTGCTACGTCAAGGCGGGCGTCTACCTCATCGCGCGGCTCCATTCCTTCGGCACCTGGCCCGCGGGCTGGGGAACGCTGCTGGCCTGGCTGGGCGCCACGACCATCGTCGTGGGCGCCCTCCTGGCCCTCGCCCAGAAGGACCTCAAGCGCCTCCTGGCCTATTCCACCGTGAGCCAGATCGGCTACATGATGCTGGGGCTGGGCCTGGGAACGCCCCTGGCCGTGGCGGCGGGGCTCCTGCACTGCCTGAACCACGGCCTCTTCAAGGGCGGGCTCTTCCTCTGCGCGGGCGCGGTGCAGCATGCCACCGGCACCCGGGACATGGACCGCCTGGGCGGGCTGGGCCGGCAGATGCCCCGGACCATGGCCCTCTGGCTGGTGGTGGCCGGGAGCATCGCGGGGGTGCCGCTCCTCAACGGTTTCGTGAGCAAGTGGCTCCTGTACGACGCCGCCCTGGAGGCCGGGCGGCCCATGCTGGCCCTGGTCCCGTGGATCGGCAGCATCCTCACCGTGTTCATGTTCCTCAAGGCCACCACGGGGGTCTTCCTGGGCTCGGGCACCCGGGAGACCGAGCACGCGCACGAGGCCTCCGGCGGCATGCTCGCGGGCATCGGCGCCCTGGCGGCCGGCTGCGTGATCCTGGGGGTGGCTCCCCAGCTGGCCATCCGCTTCCTCATCAATCCCCTGATGCCGGCCCTGGGCTACGCGCCCCTGGCGGGCGTGGGCTGGTTCGGCCTGACGGCGGGGCAGGGGAGCTGGTACGCCTCGGCGGGCCTGGGGCTCGGCCTCGTGGCGATGGCCTTCGGACTGCTGGTGTATGGGCTGGCCCGCCCCGCCCGGGGCGTGGTGGCCGTGGGGGCCGCCGCGGTCTTCTCCGGCGGGGAGCCCCTGGGTTCCATGGGCCGCCTGGGGGCCGGCGACTTCTCCCGCATCGTCGCGGACGCCCTGGCGCCCTTCTTCCGCCTGGCGGACGTGGACCGTTACTACCTGGGCGCCTGGCATGGCCTGAACCGCCTCGGGGCACGGCTCGACGCCCTCTCCCGCCTCGCCGAGGGCAACGCGCCCGTGCTGCTGGCGGCCTTCTGCGCGGCCCTGGGGGCCTTCGCCGGGTTCCTGCCCACCGGTCCGGCCGCGGTTCCGGAACTCCCCGTCCCGGGGCTCCTGGCGGCCTCCGTGGGCCTGGCCTGGGTGGGGTTGACCGTGGCCACGGGCCTCAAGCGTTTGCCGCACTTCCTGGCCTCAGGCGCCCTGGCCCTGGCCGGCCTGCTTCTGGCCCACGGGCTTTTGCGGGGCGTCCTCCTGGAGGCGGCGGCCGTGGCGGCCCTCCTCGCCCTGACGCGCAAGGAGGGGTCCCGGGCCTACCTGGCCGCGATCGTCCTTTCCGCGGTGGGCACCCTGGGCGGCGCCCTGGCCGCCGAACACGGCCACCCCCGCCTGGCCATGGCGCTCCTCCTGCCCGGCCTGGGCATCAAGGTGGGCCTGGTGCCCCTGTCCCTCTGGCTCACCCGGGTGGCCGAGAGGGCTCCCGCGCTGGTCACGGGCCTCGTCATCGCCGTGGTGGACGTGGCGGCTCTCGCCGAGCTCCTGGCCCAGCCGGGGCTCTTCACGGGCGCGCCCTGGATCGCCTTCGGCCTCCTGTCGGCGGTGGCCGGGGCCTTCCTGGCCCTGGGCACGGACAACCTGAAGCGGTTCCTCGCCTATTCGACCATCGTGGACATGGGCCTGATCACCCTGGCCGTGGCCCTGGGCGGCCCTTTGGGCCTGCGGGGCGCGGTCCTGGGGGGGGCGGTGCACGCCCTGGCCAAGGCGCTCCTGTTCGTCGCCATCTCCGTGCCCGAGGCGGCGGGCGTCTCCCTGGAGGGGCCCCGCGGCCTGGCCGCGCGGCACCCGCTGCCCGCCGCGGGCTTCCTGGTGGGGGCGCTGGCGGTGGTTGGCGTGCCGCCGACCCTGGGCTTCGCCGCCCACTGGCGGCTCTTCAGCGCCTCGGCGGGGCATCCGGCCCTGCTGGCCTCGCTGCTGGCGGTGACCATGCTGTCCGTGGCGGTGTACGCCCGGGCCATCGCCCGGTTCTGGTGGGGCGGGGAATCCACGGAGCCCGCTCCGGGGTGCCCGGCGGCGCCCCGGTTCGTGATCATCGTGCTGGCGGGCCTCCTGCTCGTCCTCGGCTTCAGCGGGAGGATGCCATGGGCGTTCTAGAACCCCTCGTGCTCCGCCTGGTGGACCGGGCCCGGCGCAAATCGGCCTGGCTCTTCCACTTCAACGCCGGCGCCTGCAACGGCTGCGACATAGAGCTGGTGGCCTGCCTCACGCCGCGCTACGACGTGGAGCAGCTGGGCATCCGCCTGGAAGGCAGCCCCCGCCACGCCGACATCCTCTGCGTCACGGGCCCGGTCACCCGCACCACCCGGGAGGCCCTGGCCACCATCCATGCCCAGATTCCCGACCCCAAGGTGGTGGTGGCCATCGGGTCCTGTCCGGCCTCGGGCAACGTCTTCGCCGGGAGCCCCATGATCGACGGCCCGCTGGACCGCATCGTCCCCGTGGACCTCTACATTCCGGGCTGCCCGCCCCGGCCCGGCGCCGTGGTGCAGGGCATCGCGGAGGCCATCGAACTCCTGGTGGCCCGGAAGGAGGCCGTATGACGCCGACCCGTCTCCTCCTGGCCCTGCTGGTGTTCCCCGGGGTCCTGTACGCCGTCCCCATGGGCTGGCTCATGCAGGCCAGCGAGCGCAAGGTCGTGGCGCGGCTACAGGGCCGCATCGGCCCGCCGCTCACCCAGGGCTTCTACGATTTCGTCAAGCTCCTGGCCAAGGCCCCCGTGCCCCGGGCCGAGCCCTTCCTGCTCACCCTGCTGCCCCTCCTGGCCGTGGGCGCGACCCTGGGCGCCCTGGCCCTGCTGCCGGTGTGGACGGGGGGCTTCACCGGGGACCTGATCCTCTTCGTGGGGCTGCTGGAATTGGCGCCCCTGTGCGCCGTCCTGGCGGGCTTCGCCTCCCGGTCGGTGTACGGGGAGGTGGGCGCCGTGCGCGAGGCCGTCCTGGGCATCAGCGTGAACGTGCCGTTCCTGGCCGCCCTCCTGGCCCTGGCCACCGCCTCCGGCAGCCTGCAGCTGGCCCAGGTGGCCGGCGGGGCGCCCTGGCTCGTGCGGGGCCCCGCGCTGGCGGCCCTCCTGTGCTGCCTGCCCGTGAAGCTGCGGCTGAACCCCTTCTCGGTGGCCAACGCCGAACAGGAGATCCTCGCCGGGCCCCTCACCGAGTTCGACGGTCCCCGCCTGGCCCTGTGGGAACTGGCCCACGGGCTGGAGTGGGTGGTCCTCGCCGGATTGGTGGCCTCGCTGGCCGTTCCCGGGCGGGGCGTCGCCTTCGTGCTGGTGTCCCTCGCCGTGGTCCCCCTCCTGGGAACCCTGGCGGCCGCCACCGCCCGCCTCAAGATCAACCAGGCCGCCCGGTTCCTGTGGACCTGGGCCGCCCTGGCCGCGGCCGCGTCCGTGTTCGCGGCCCTGGCCATCCGCCATGGGAGGCTCTGATGTACCACATCCTGCGCCGCATGGCCGGAAACCTCGCGAAGGGGCCCGCCTCCCTGCGCTTTCCCGCCGATGTGCCGCCCCCGCCCGGGCTGCGGGGCCGGGTGCGCATCGATTCCGGCCGCTGCCTCGCCTGCGGCATCTGCTCGTACGTGTGCGTCGGCGGGGCCATCACCGGGGCGGAACGGCAGGGCGCCTACGAATGGTCCTACGACCCCGGCCGCTGCAGCTTCTGCGGGCGCTGCGAGGACCATTGCCCGGGTTCGGCCCTCTCCATGGAGCCCGCGGCGGTTCCCTGCTACACGGCGCCCGGGGCCCTGGCGGTTTCGGCCACCGTGGCCTTCCCGGCGTGCCCGGAATGCGGGGAGCCCAACCGGCACATCACCGAGGAATGGATCGGCAAGGCCTTCCAGGCGCCCGCCGGGGAGACCCGGGAGCTCCTGGGCCTGTGCGTGCGGTGCCGCCGCAAGCGCCTCGCCCTGGCCATGAAGCAGTCCAACGGAGGCGAACGATGAAGACGCAGGGCATTCGAGAACGCTGCGGCGGGGACTGGGTCCACCGGTCCGACGGCTGGTGGCGGACCCTGACCCTGGATCAGGTGGTGGCCGCGGCCGGGGTCCTGAAGGCCGGGGGGGCCCGCTTCGCCTCCCTCCTGGTGCGCCCGGTGGATGGCGGGCTCCGCCTCTCGTGGCACTGGGACGTCCAGGGGACGCTCCTTTCCCTCCAGGCCACCGCGGCGCCGGGCGAGCCCATCCCCAGCCTGGGGGGCCTGTGGCCCTGCACGGACTGGGCCGAGCGGGAGGCACGGGACTACTACGCGGTGACCTTCTCCGGACGGGAGAGCACGCCGCCTTTGATGCTTCGCGACGGGGACGCCCCCGGCGTGCTGCTCGCCGGGAGGACCTCATGACGTACCGCATCCCCGTCGGGCCCTACCACCTGGCCCTGGAAGAGCCCTACAAGATCGAAGTGGAGTGCGAGGGCGAGAACGTCGCCGGCGCCCGGCTCACCGTGGGCTACAACTTCCGCGGCATCGAGTGGCTGGCCGAGCACAAGAACATCACCCAGAGCATCGCGCTCATGGAGCGGGTGTGCGGCATCTGCTCCAACGTGCACTCCATGACCTTCTGCCTGGCGCTGGAACGCATCGGCGGCGTGGAGGTGCCTGCCCGCGCCCAGCACATCCGGGTGGTCATGGCCGAGCTGGAGCGGATCCACTCCCACATCCTGTGGGCCGGCGTCGCCGCGGAGCTCACCGGCTTCCACACGCTATTCATGACCTGCTTCCAGCTCCGCGAGCGCGTCATGGACCTGCTGGAGCTCATCTCGGGCAACCGGGTGAACTATTCCATGAACCGCATCGGCGGGGTGAACCGCGACCTCGACTGCGAATCCGCGATCCTGGCCGGCATCCGCGAGATCCGGGCCGGCCTCCTGGAGACCCTCGTGCCCGTCTTCACCACGGACCGCACCGTGGCCGCGAGGTGCGCGGGGGTGGGCCGCCTGACCCTGGAGGATGCCCGGAATCACGGCGCCGTGGGTCCCGTGGCCCGGGCCTCCGGGGTGGACCAGGATCTGCGCCGGGACGCGCCGTACCTGGTCTACGGCCAGCTGGACTTCGAGGTGCCCGTGGGCCGGGGCGGGGACGTCCTGGACCGGGTCGTCGTGCGCGCCCGGGAGCTCCTGGCCAGCTGCTCCATCGTGGAGCAGGCCCTGGAGCGCATGCCCGCGGGCCCCATCCACCAGGGCGACCTCTACGCCGTGGCCCCCGGCGAAGCCGTCATGCGCATCGAGGCCCCCCGGGGCGAGGTGTTCTACTACGTCGCCTCGGACGGCACCGACCTTCCGGTGCGGGTGAAGGTGCGCACCCCGACCTTCCTCAACATCCCCACCGTGGTGCCCATGCTCAAGGGCGCGGCCCTGGCCGACGTCCCCCTGATCCAGGGCTCCATCGATCCCTGCTACTCCTGCACGGACCGGTAGGATGCACGAACTCGCCCTCATGGCCGGGATGCTGGAGATCATCCGCGGCGAAGCCCGCGCCCAGGGCTTCACCCGGGTCTCCAGGGTCGTGCTGGAAATCGGCCGGCTGGCCGGGGTGGAGCCGGAGGCCCTGCGCTTCGCCTTCGACGTGAGCGCCTGCGGCACCGTGGCGGAGGGGGCGGAACTGGAGATCGAGGAACCCGAGGGCAGGGCGGAATGTTCGGACTGCCTGCGCATCGTGCCGGTGGGTTCGATTCGCGGCGGGTGTCCCTCCTGCGGCGGGAATTCCCTGAAGGTCATCTCAGGCAAGGAAATGCGCGTGAAGTTCCTGGACGTCGACTAGCCCTTCTCCCAAGGAGCCCCCTTGATCCCCGCAAAATCCAGCCCCTGCTGGCGCCAACTGGTGACCGGCCAACGCCCCCTCCAGACCGAGATGCTCGGCCTCCAGATGCTGCTCAAGCGCATGCAGAGGCGAACCCTGGGCCCCCACACCGAGGCCGACGTGGCCTCCGCGGCGGAGGAGGTCCACGCCTTCTTCGTCAAGTACCAGGGCTCCCTCGCCAACGAACTCCGCTCCCTCTAGGAACCCCGATGATAAACGCCATGTATTCCCGCACCGAAGCCGAAGCCCTGATCAAGACCGGCCGCTTCCTCGCCCTTGCCGCGGACGAGGCCGTGCTCCGGCAGCTTCCCCCCGGCAACTGGATCGGCGGAACCACTCCCTACTTCGTCGGGGAGGAGGGCGGGCTGATGTCCCGGGAGCTCGTGCACGTGACCGAACTGGCCGAAGCCGGTTCCGCCGCTACCCTGGCGGAATACGACCGGGCGGGTCTTCCGCGCATCGCCGGGGAAGGTCCGGAGAACGGGTTCACCCTCGTGATCATCCCCGCCCTCAGCGACCTGCACCGGGAGTACGCCTCCGGAGCCGACGAATACCCCGGCATGTTCATGACCCCCATCGTCGGCTGGATCGCCGGCGTGCACCTGGACGACCTGGGCAAGGTCACGCCCAAGGTGGTCAACGGCCGGACGGGGAAGGTGTCCGACGCCATGGCGGTCGCCCTGCACGTGCCCTTGCCGGCGCGCCAGCTGGCCATGATCCGCATCCTCAACCTCTTCCACCCGGGCGACGGGGACGTGCTGACCTTCCCGAAGGACGGCTTCACCGCCGCGGATTGCCTGGTCAACGGTCAGCCCGCCAACTTCGCCGAGTACGTCGCCGAGCAGAAGCTCGACCTCGCCCGCCCCCTGGTGGCGGACTACAACGGCGCCCGGGTCAACACCTCCTTCCAGTCGGTGGAGCCCGGCGTGGTGCATTTCTACGCCCCGGTCTTCACCGGAGTCGACTACCGGCACGCGGCCCCCGTCGGCGACTACGTCCAGGAGCTCAACGCCCTGGTCGCGGGCCTCCAGGCCGCCCCCCGCTTCTCGTGCAACTGCATCCTCAACTACCTGTTCGGCAAGCTGGAAGGCCGCAGAACGGGCGAGCTCACGGGACCCGTCACCTTCGGGGAGATCGGATACCAGCTGCTGAACCAGACGCTGGTGTACCTGGAAGTCGTGAACAAGTGGTAGCAGGATCTGCCGCTGTGTCCGCCTCGACCCCCCCGGGGCCAGGCCGGGCGCCGCGGCGGGTCCAGGGCCTGTTTGCAGTCCAAGTCAAGAGGGAGCCACTCCAGTCGTGACGCCACCTTGCAGGGATGGCGCGCAGCTTTCTTACGGAGGAGATGTGGGAGCGCATGGTGGCCTTGGCCTGCATTCAGACGAGGCTTCGGATCCAGCCAAAGAGGCTTTCATCCCTTTCCATTCCCGTCCATGGACGGGGATAATAGGGGATGAGATCGGTCAGGCAGATCCCTGCCTTTGCTGCGAATCCTCGGCTGGAAACACACCCTAGGAGCCTGTCTACGTAATAGGAGGCCCCGCGACGGCGCCCAGAAGCGTGATTATCGAGCGCAAGGCCCGCAGGAGGATTAGGTCAATCCTTCAAGGGACTTGCACACGATAAGCGCGCTTCTGGGCGCCGCCCTTCGGGTGATGGCAGCGGGGCCAGCAACTTTGCGTCAGGCTCGTCAACCGCAGTCCCGCTGCGGCTTTCCTCGCCTTCCTTGATTTGCTAGCCCCGGTGCCATCATCGCGGGGCCTCCTATTACGTAGACAGGCTCCTAGTGTAGGCCGCCAGAAGAACAGGTAACACCTTGTCCCCCCCCTTCGCCTCGGGTCCAGTTCAGGGCTTGGTGTTGACGAGTCGCTTGATGCCCCCGTCCTTGAGGGGCCAGTTATGAAAATTGATCAGCAGGCCCACTTCGAAATTTGCAAAGTGGAGGCAGCTATTCAGTTGGGCGAAGTCGGCATCCGAAAACTTCGCAATGGCCTTCGCCTCGACGACCACCTTGTGGTCCACCACGATATCCATGATGTAGGCATTCTCGACGCACAATTCCTTGTAGGTGATGTCGAGGTGAACCTCGCGAAGGGCCTCGTGTCCGGCCAACCTGAGTTCATGGGCGAGGCAAGCCTTGTAGGCATTTTCCAGGAGTCCAGGCCCCAGAACTATCTGCACCCTGATGGCAGCGAGGATGATGGCTTCGGTGATATCTCGATGGGGATAGTTGTCGCCCCAATCTTCGCCCTAATGCCGACCCATGACTTCCTCCTTCGGGTCAGGAGTGCGCTCAATCACGCCGGGACGTTCAGGCCAGAATTCTTTCCTCGGTATCCTCGGCCTCCTCGGCGCCTCGGCGATGGGCTTTTCTACGGGTGCTTCGGCGCATGTAATCTTTGCGCCGACTGATACTTGAGAAAGCCATCGCCGAGGCGCCGAGGAGGCCGAGGATACCGAGGAAAAGAAAAAGGCAGGTTCGCCGTCAACCCTTGGCAGAGGCCGTCCGAATGGCCGCGAGGGCCTGCCGTGCTCGTGTCACCTTGGCGAGGATATCGTTCGCGGACGCGGTCCAAACAAATGGTTTCGGAGCGGCATTGTGTCTCGCGATATAGGTGTGGATCGCTGCTTCGAGTTCCGGGACGGATCTGAAAATACCCCTTCGGATGCGGTTCTCCGTGATGTCCCGGAAAAATCGCTCCACCATGTTCAACCACGATGAACTGGTGGGGGTGAAGTGAACGTGGACCCTCGAATGGCCTTTCAACCAGCTTTTGACCGCCGGATGTTTGTGGGTGGCGTAGTTGTCGCAAATGATGTGCAGAGCGAGTCGCTTCGACGTACCCCGCTCAAGCCGCTTGAGGAACTTCAGCCACTCCTCATGGCGATGACGTGGCATCGTGGCCGAGATCACCGTACCATCCAGCGTGTTCATGGCCGCAAAGAGGGTGGTCGTTCCATTGCGCTTGTAGTCGTGCGTCATGGTGCCGCAGCGACCCTTCTTCATCGGTAGGCCAGGCTGAATCCGGTCCAGGGCCTGAATCTGGCTCTTCTCATCTACGCTCAGCACGATGGCATGCTCCGGAGGGTCCAGATACAGGGCCACGATGTCCACCAACTTCTCTTCGAAATGAGGATCGTTGCTTAACTTGAAACCAACGGTGCGGTGCGGCTTGAGGCCATTCTGACGCCAAATGCGTCCCACTGCCCGACGACACTGAGTAGTCCCCACTGCGGACAATTACACTTCCCCATCGGCTTGCCCATTCCGGGATAGCCATGGGGACTCAGATGTCGGCACGGTACCCCATGGCCACCTGGCCTTGGGGAAGGCGGTGCCATGGGTCGGGTCACGGATCAGCAGGTGAGGCGTTTGAACGAGGAAATGGCGAAGCATGGCCAGGTCGGCAGGGCGGCGATGATGGCCAATATGGACCGTAAGACGGCGCGGAGTTACATACGGGCCAAGCAGTTTCCTTCGGAGATGCCGACGGAACGGGCCTGGCAGACCCGGGCGGATCCGTTCGCGGCGGACTGGCCGGAGGTTGCGGGCCGCCTAGCCGAGGCCCCGGAATTGGAGGCCAAGGGCCTGTTCGAGCACCTGATGCGCCAGCGGCCAGGGGTCTACCAGGAGGGCCAACTCCGGACCTTCCAGCGGCGGATCCAGGTCTGGCAGGCCCAGTTCGGCCCCGACAAGGAGGTGTTCTTTCCCCAGGACCACGTGCCGGGCGAAGCCATGCAGACGGATTTCACCTGGGCAACGGAGCTGAACGTGACGATCCATGGCGAGCCGTTCCCCCACATGCTCTGCCATGTAGTGCTGCCCTACTCCAACTGGGGCTGGATCACCGTGTGCCAGTCGGAGTCCATGCTGGCCCTGCGGCGGGGGATCCCGGCGGCCCTGGCCCAGCTGGGCCGGATCCCACTGTTCAGCCAGACCGACAACTCCACTTCCGCGACCCATAAGATCGCCGCCAGCGCTGCGGTCGAGGTGGAGATCACGGGGTCGGGAGAGGAGAAGTCCACGATTCACAGGACCCGCAGCCGGAAACCCCGGGCCTATAACGACGACTACTGGGACATGATGACCGGGCACTACGATGTCCAGGTGCGGACCATCAGCGTGGGCAAGTCTGAGCAGAACGGCGACGTGGAAGCCTCGAACAATGCCCTCAAGCGGCGCCTGCACCAGCACCTGCTGCTGCGCGGCCACCGGGATTTCCCCTCGGTGGAGGCGTGGGAAGCCTGGGCCCAGGGGGTCTGCGTAATGGCGAACGCCCGCCGCAAGCGGGTTCCCGAAGAACTGGCCGCCATGCGGCCCCTGCGTGTGGAGGCGTTCGCCGAGTTCGACGAATGGCGGATCAAGGTAAGCGAGGAAAGCACGCTGCTGGTGAAGCGGAACACCTACTCGGTGCCCCCGAAGCTGCTGGGCAAGTGGGTGCGGGTGCGGCTCTACGAGATGACCCTGGAAGTCTGGTTCGCGGACCGGCGGTTGCTGGTGATCCCCAGGCTGCTGGGGGAGTATCGGACTCGCATCGACTACCGCCACGTGGTCAAGGCGATGCTCAAGAAGCCGGGCGCCTTTGCCCATTACCGGCATCGGGCGGACCTGTTCCCAGGCCCGGTTTGGCATCAGGTCCTGGAGGCCCTGCAGAAGGGCCTGGGTGAGCGCCGGGGTGAGGTCGCCTACCTGCGCAACCTCAATCTGGCCGCCGAGGAAATGGAATGCGATGTCGAGGCGGCCCTGGTGCTGCTGATGGCAGAGGGCATCATCCCGGAACCGGCGCGCGTGCAGGACCTGATGGGGCTGGGCAGACCCACCGAGATTCCGGACCTGCCGCCCCTGGTGGTGGACCTGGGCGGGTTTGACGCGTTGTTGACGGAGCGGCTGGAGGAAGCGGTATGAGCAAGGAAGCGCGTCGGCAACTGGGGGACATGCTGCGGGAACTCAACCTGACCGGGGTGGCGGCAACCTACGGAGAAGCCGGGAAACGGGCTGAGAAGGAGGGCTGGGCTTTCGACCGGTTCCTGCACCACCTGATGGAACTGGAACTGGAGCAGCGGCGCCAGAAGCGTCTGGAACGGGTGCTCAAGGCCGCCAAGCTCCCGGTCGGAAAGACCCTGGCAACCCTCAAGCAGGACCTCCTGCCCGCGAAGGTCCGCCGACAGATGGCGACCCTGATCGAAGGCGGGTTCGTCGACCGGGGCGAGAACCTGCTGGCCTTTGGCCTCCCGGGCCGGGGCAAGACGCACCTCGTCTGCGCCCTGGGCGCGGAATTGATCCAGCGGGGCTACAAGGTGTATTTCACGCCAGCCTACGCCCTGGTCCAGCGCCTGCTGATCGCCAAGCAGGGCCTGGGCCTGGAGCGCGAGATGCGCCGGTTGGACGCATTCGACGCGATCATCATTGACGACATCGGCTATATCCAGCAGACCCGAGACGAGACCGAGGTTCTGTTCACCCTCCTGGCTGAGCGCTATGAGCGGCGGACCGTGATCATCACCTCGAACCTGGTGTTTTCCCAGTGGGACCGGATATTCAAGGACCCCATGACGACGGCCGCGGCCATCGACCGAATCATCCACCACTGCGTGATCCTGGAACTGAACGGCACCAGCTACCGGGCCGACGCGGCCAAGGCGCGGATGCCCCAGCCTGAGGAATCCGCAACAGCCTGACCCCCCCAGACCCCCCCCGGCGCCGGTCCCTGCTCGGGCGCGGATTTCCCATGGAAGGCGGGTCCCCTCCCATGGAAAACCGCAAAGGGCGCGGTTTCCCACGGGCCCCGCCCCCCATTCCACGGGAAACCCGCCTCCCTCGGCCTGCGGCTGGAAACCGCTAGCGCGGTTCCCACAGGGGCCAGCGCCAAGGGCGCAGCAGCAGCGGGTGTCCATTTGTAATTGTCGTCGGGTCTGCTTTTACCACCCGTGTCTATGGCGATGTCAGGGAAGAACAGGTAAGCCAGCGGCTCCGCCGCGCCCTGGCGATGGGGAATTGTAATTGTCGTCGGGTCGGTTTTTCCCTCATCCGGTATCCGACCGCGGGCACACCGTTGCCTCACGTAAGGACCCGACCGAAATCCCAAGTCCACGCTCCTAAAAACTTGGTAAGCCGGCTGCTACGCAGCGGCCCCTCGATGGGGAATTGTAATTGTCGTCGATGGGGAATTGGCGTTGACGTCGGGCATCCCACCGTGCTCTCGCTCACCCCGATGGCCTGCGCCATGGTGGCCCGGCTCCAGTGCGTGGCATTGACGGGCTGTTCCTGCGTCGTCTTATGGAGCACCTCTTGCCCCTTCAAAGCAATCACCCAAGACTTCCGGCCTCGACCTGGGCGTTCCCTCTCGAGGCCATCGAAGCCCGCTTCCTCCCATCGCTTGAGGCATTGCCAAGCAGTCCGATGATCACAGCCCAAAGCCTGGCCGATGTCACGAAAGGACTCGCCAGAAGCTCGATGAAGAACAATCTTGGCCCGCAGGACGCTGCGCGCAGGCAAGGTCCGGCTCCGCGCCATTTCCTCAAGGCGTCTGAATTGCTCCACAGTTAGATCAACTCGCCCCACTTGCGCCAAAGTTCTCACCTGCCGCTTGGATGCGACGAGCTGTATTGGCGTTACAGGTATTTCTGGCGGCCTACACTAGTTCCAATGCGCCTCGGGATCCCACCTGAAGCCCACCGTCACCATCGGTATCCGGGCTGCCGGATGGATTCCATAGAAGTCCCGGATGATCGCCGTTCCCAGCTCCGCGATGCCCTGGCCGGTGATCCGGAGCTGGCGCACCTGGTTCTGCTCGCACTCCTCGACGTGATAGCCAAGTGCCGTCGCCATTTCGGCAATCCTGGACTTGTCGGACAGGTTCCTGTGGCCAACGAGGACCCAATCCAGGCCGACAACGCCGTGGTCGATGGAAAACTGGAGCTGGACTCCTTCCCCGCCGGATGGGAGCGTAAGAACGCTGGCGTTCCCCTCCCGAGCGGAAACCTGAAGCTGGGCCAGGATTTCGGGGATCTCTGACGAAGCTACGTGATGCGTCGCCGGCGAGCGGCGGCGGAGGGCACGGATCAAAAGTCCAATGGAAACAATAATAATACTAAGCAGTAGAAGGAGCTTCACGGGATTCCTTTCGCCCGGTTGATCGTCCCGGACGCCAGCAGGGGACGTGATCGTCATTTAAGTAGCTGGATAAAATTAAGGTTACCACTTCCAGCCAGGGGGGGGTGCGCATCCTCGTCTCCCCATAGGCACGGGAAGCGGATCCCCCCCAGGAAATGACCAATCCATGGGCGACTGGGACGCTAAATCAATGGTGTATTCCTGATTGGATCTATAGACATTAAATCCAAAACTTTTTTACCTTAGTATTTTCAGAATGTTGGATCTTTTTTCTCATGTGCAACCCTTGCACTCCTTTACCTCCAACCGATATTGGGCGACTCCTGAGACCGCCCCCCGGTCCCTCGACACCTTCCCCTTCCCATGAGGTGCCTGTGCGAAGACGACTCCTACCGCTCCTCCTGGCCGCAGCCAGCATTCTCCCCGGCCAGTCCACCCAGAAGCTGCCCAATAACACCGGCTCCAGTAAATACGTCGTATTTGCCTGGAACGACCTGGGCATGCACTGCCTCAATCCCACCTACGACAAGGCGGTGATCCTGCCCCCGTACAACACGATCCAGGCCCAGGTGGTCCAGCGGGGCAATCCGCCTGTCGTGGTGACCACGGGCGTCAACCTCAGCTACAGCATCCTCGGCAACACCACCTCTTCCAACAAAGGCAACTTCGGCCAGTTCTGGACCAACGCCTTCAAGCTGTTCGGCGCCAGCCCCGCCCTGGACCATGGCCTGAACCTGGATGATCCCTCGATCTCGAACGGCCTGTCCGGCGCCATGATCGCCAAGGGCAACCGTTTCGTGGTGAACGGCATCCCCCTTACGCCCATCAATGATGCGGGGGTCTGGAACCCTTACCAGACCGGCCTCATCACCGTGAAGGATGCCAGCGGGGCCACGGTGGCCAGGACCCAGATCGTGGTTCCGACCTCCGATGAGATCAACTGCGCGAAATGCCACGGCAGTGCCGACCCTCTGGGCGACATCCTGCACAAGCACGATGCGAAGCACCTGACCAACCTGGTCAGCAGCGCCCCCGTTCTGTGCGCAAGCTGCCACGGAAGTCCGGTGCTCAACCAAACCGGCCGCGGCTCCGCCGGCACATACCTGTCCGAGGCCATCCATGGGTCCCACGCGACCCGTGGCGCCGCGTGCTACGACTGCCACCCCGGCGCCTCCACCCGGTGCAATCGCTCGCTGGCCCATACGGACGCGACCGGCGCCTGCACGAACTGCCATGGTTCCATGGCCAACGTCGCCGCGACCAGCTTGACCAAGGCCCGGACGCCCTGGGTGAATGAACCGAGCTGCAGCCAGTGCCACACCAACGTTCCCGGGGTGGACACCGCCGGCGTGCTGTTCCGCAATGCCTCCGGTCACGGCAACATGGCCTGCACCGCCTGCCACAACTCGCCCCACGCCATGCTTCCCAGCAGCCAGGCCATGGACACCTTCACCGCCGCCCAGTACCAGGGCACCGCCGCCGCCCCGAAGGCCATCGGCAGCTGCGGCGCCTGCCACGCCTCGAACCACGGCGAAGGGTTCAGTGACTGGCGCTCCGAGCACGGCAGCACCGGAACCTCCACGGAATCCGCCTGCAACGTCTGCCACACGGGCTTCCAGAACCCGGTGCAGGTGAACTTCCCCCACGGGTTCCAATGGAACGCCCGCACCGCAACCGTGGGCTCCGGCCCGGTCAAGAACGTCCCCGTGACCGAAACGCCACTGCCCGGCGCGCCGGTGATCGCCACCCAGCCCAGGAGCCTGACCGTCACCCTGGGGCAGACTGCGACCTTCAGTGTCCAGGTCTCGGGCACCACCCCCGTGACCTATCAGTGGTTCAGGAACAGCGTGGCCGTCGCGGGCGCAACCGGGGCCGCCTACACCACGCCGGCGGCCGTGGTTGCCGACAATGGGGCGGTCTTCACGGTGGTCGTGAAAGCTGCCGGGGGCAGCGTGACGAGCCAGCCCGCAACCCTCACGCTGGTCGTCGGCACGGTTAGCGCCCCAGCGATAACCGCTCAACCCGCCAATCTGACCGTGAGGGCGGGGGCCACCGCCACCTTCTCCGTGACGGCCACCGGTTCGGTGCCACTGACTTACCAATGGCGGAGGAACGGCGTCGCCATCCCCGCCGCGACCGGGTCCAGATACACCACGCCCGCCACCGTCCCGGGCGACTCCGGAACGAAGTTCACGGTGGTGGTGACCAATTCCGCCGGTTCGGCCATCAGCGACCCCGCGACCCTGACGGTGACGACCACGGGCACCGCCCCCCGGATAACCACCCAACCCACGAACCAGCAGGTGCGCGTGGGCCAAACCGCCCGGTTCACCGTGGTGGCCACGGGTTCGGCACCCTTGCGTTACCAGTGGTACAAGAACGGAACGGCTGTTGCCAACGCCACAGCGGCGACCTACTCCTTCGCGGTGGCCCCGTCCGACCGTTACGCCCGGATCCATGTGATGGTCGCCAACCCTTATGGCTCCGCCAAATCCAATACGGTTTGGGTTTCGACCGGCGATTGACTGCTTCCTCCGTGAATCGTGGGGCCGGTCCACCGGCCCCACGATCCTAGGCTTCCTTCCCCGACTTCTCCACCCACACCCCCAGCAGCTGCACGCACACCTCCACCGCCGCCGCCATCCACTCCAGGGACACCCACTCCTGCACGGAGTGGAAGCTCTGACCGCCCGCGAAGATGTTCGGCGTGGGCAGGCCCATGTAGGACAGGCGGGCCCCGTCCGTGCCGCCGCGGATGGCCCGGCGGATGGGGGTGATGCCCTGGCGGGTCACCGCCTCCAGGGCGTAGTCCAGCACCTTGGGATCCTCGGCGATCCTGTAGATCATGTTCCGGTAGGATTCCTTGATCTCCAGCTGGATCGACACCCCGGGGAAGGAGCCTTCCGCATCGCGCTGAAGCTTCCGGAGTATCTCCTCGCGGCCTTCCAGCTCCTCCTCGGTGAAGGCCCGCACCAGGAGCTTGAGCTCGGCCCGGGTGACGTCCCCGGTGAGGGAGAAGGGGTGGAGGTAGGGCTGCCGGTCCTCGGTGGTCTCCGGCAGGCTGTCGGGAGGCAGCAGCTCCACCAGCTTCGCCGCCACCCGCACGGCGTTGACCATGACGCCCTTGGCGTAGCCCGGGTGCACGTCGTGCCCGGTGATGGTGAAGATGGCCGTGTCCGCGCAGAAGGTCTCGTCCTCCACCTCGCCCAGCACGGAGCCGTCCAGGGTGTAGGCGTACTGCGCACCGAAGGCCGCCACGTCGAAGTGCTCGGTGCCCCGGCCCACCTCCTCGTCGGGGGTGAAGCCGATGCGCAGCTCCCCGTGCAGGAAGTCCGGATTCCGCCGCAGCCAGGCCAGGAGGGTCAGGATCTCGGCGATGCCGGCCTTGTCGTCGGCGCCCAGGAGGGTCGTGCCGTCCGTGGTCACCAGGGTGTGCCCCAGGCACTGGGCCAGGGTGGGGTTGTGGTCCGCCACCAGGGTCTCGCCGGCGCCCAGCACCAGGTCGCCCCCCTCGTAGCCCCGGATGATCCGGGGCTTCACGTTGGCCCCCGGAGTGGCGTGGTAGGTGTCCAGGTGGGCCAGGAAGCCCACCACCGGCACCTTGCCGAACGCCGGATGGCCCGCGGGCAGATTGGCGGGAACCCGGGCCGTGACGTAGCCCCACTCGTCCATGGCCGCGCCCGCGCAGCCCAGGGCCTCCAGTTCCGCCACCAGGATCCGGGCCAGGTCCTTCTGCTTTTCCGTGGAGGGGAAGCATTCGGCGTTGTCGTCGCTGCGCGTGTCCACCGCCACGTACCGGAGGAAGCGGTCCAGGAGGTCCTGCTGTTCGGAGGCGTCAAGTTTCCAGATGGTCATCGCGGGACTCCCGCGCCGGACCGGGCCGGCGGATGGCGTGCGCCCGGGGATGCCCGGGGCGAAGGTTGGGTTCACGCTAGTCTAACCCGGCAGGCGGCGGCCCGGCTTGCCCCGGCGCGCGGCCGGGTCCAGAATGGGCCATACCTCCAAATGCAAGTTCATCGATGGGCGCGCGCGACGCCGCCCTCCCGGGAGACGCCATGAAAAAGAAATCCGTCTGGGCGATCCTTGCCGCCTGCCTGGCGCTTGGCCTCGGTCTGGGCTTCACCGCCAAGGTCCGCGCGGGCGCGGCGTCCCGCGAGGCGGCCATGATCCGGCCCGTGGACGACGCCTGGCGCGCGGCGCTGCCCCGGGATCCGGAACAGGCCACGGCGGCCTACCTGGCCCGGATCTCCCCCGAGGCCCGCGGGCGTTCGGACGCCTACTTCACGGGAGGCTACTGGCTTCAACTGGGGAGCTTCCTGGTCACCCTCGGCTCCTTCGGGCTTCTGCTGGCCACCGGCGCCTCCGCGGCCATGCGGGAGTTCGCCGAGCGCGCCACCCGCCGCCGGCCCCTTCAGACCATGCTCTACGCGGTGCTGTTCCTGGCCGCCACCTGGGTCATCCAGCTGCCCCTTGGCGTGGCCGGCGACTTCATCCGGGAGCACCGGTACGGCATGGCCACCCAGTCCTTTCCCCATTGGATGAAGGACCAGGTGGTGGGCCTGCTGGTCTCCACGGTCATCCTGGCCCTCGCCCTGGCCGCCCTCTATGGTGCCCTCCGGCGGTTCCCCCGCACCTGGTGGATCTGGGGCACCGGCGGGGGCGTGCTGGTCCTGGCCTTCGTGATGTTCATCGCCCCGGCCTTCATCGACCCGCTCTTCAACGCGTACAAGCCGCTTCCGGAGGGCCCCGCCCGCCAGGCCATCCTCTCCCTGGCCCGGGCCAACGGTGTGCCGGCCAAGGATGTCCTCTGGTTCGACGCCTCCCGGCAGACCAACCGGGTCAGCGCCAATGTGAGCGGCATCCTCGGCACCACCGCCGTGCGCCTCAACGACAACCTCCTCAACCGGTCCACCCTGCCCGAGATCAAGGGCGTCATGGCCCATGAGCTCGGCCACTACGTGCTCAACCACCTGTACAAGGCCCTGATGTTCTTCGCGCTGGTCCTGCTGGCCGGGTTCGCCTTCGTGGCCTGGGCCTTCGAGGCGCTGCGCAGCCGTGCCGGGTCCTGGGGCATCCGGGACATCGGCGATCCTGCGGGGCTGCCGCTCCTGGCGGGCCTGTTCACCCTCTTCATGTTCGTCCTGACGCCGGCGCTGAACACCGATACCCGCGTCCAGGAGACCGAGGCCGACCAGTTCGGGGTGAACGCGTCCCTGGAGCCCGACGGCTTCGCCGAGGCGCAGCTTAAGCTGGTGGAGTACCGGAAGGCGGATCCGGGCCCGGTGGAGGAGTTCCTCTTCTTCGACCATCCCAGCCCCCGCAAGCGCATCCTCACCGCCATGCGCTACAAGGCCGAGCATTTCCCCAGGTGAAGCCCGGTCAACCCGCCCGGTCCCCGACCAGGTGCGGCGCCAGCGCCACGGCCAGGGGCAGGGTGGCCAGGGCCGTGAGGGCGGTGGCCGCGGCGGCCCAGGTCACCCCCACCGCGTCCCCCAGCAGGCCGTAGAGGACCGGCGACAGGGCGCCGCTGCCGATGGTGCCGGTGTAGAACAGCGCGAAGGCGCGCTCCGTCCGGTCGGTGGCGGCCAGCTCCGGGACGGTGCCGTAGAGGACCGAGGAGGTGCCGTTCAGCATGATCCCCAGCAGGGGCAGCACCGCCAGCGCCGGCGTCAGGGGCAGGGCAAGAAGGAGGAGGATGGCCGCGGCCGTGCCTCCCTCCGTGAGCGCGACGGTCCACAGCACTCCGATCCTGCCTCCCAGCCAGCCGCAGCTGAACTTCCCCCCGGCGCCGCCCAGGAACACCAGGGCGAGGCCCAGGCCGACCGTGGGCAGGCCCGCGCCCTTGGCCTTGAGCAGGAACGGCAGGAACGTCAGCAGCCCCATGCGCACCGCACTGTCGATGACCCCGATGGCGAAGAGCAGCGGAAACCCGCCCCGTCCTCCGCCCCGGCGCGGGGTCTCCGGCCCCAGGGCGCTGCCGGCCTGCGGGGCGTCCGGAAGGAGCAGGCCGATGGCGAGGGCGGCGCAGAGGCCGAACGCCGCCATCAGCCCCAGCATCCCCCGCCAGGGCATCCGCATGAGCAGCAGCGCGGCCGCGGCGGGGAAGGCGGCCTTGCCCAGGTCGCCCGTGAAATTGTAGATGCCCAAGGGACCCCGCGCCTTGTCGCCGTAGGCCCGCGCCACGGCCGCCGAGCCCACCGGGTGCTGGGTGCTGGACCCCGCGCCGGCCGCGGCCAGCGCCAGGCAGAGCCCCGCCAGACTCCCCGTGAAACCCGCGAGCAGGTAGCCCAGGGCCGTGAGCGCCGTGCCCAGCGCCAACACCACCCGCCCGCCCAGGCGATCCGCAAGGAATCCGGCGGGCACCTGCAGCCCCGCCATCGCCCCCGAATAGAGGCCGCGCATCATGGCGATCATTCCGTAGCCCAGCCTGAATTCCGCCTGCCACAGCGGCAGCAGCACGAAGATCGTGTCCGTGTAGCCGTCATGCATCGCATGGGCCATGCCGGCGACGAAGAGGGTGCGCCGTCCACTGGAGCGATCCGCTGGGGTCATGGGGCCACTATATCAGGGGCCGCGGGCGTGTCAGGCGCTCCGCGCTAACCGGGGTCCTTGAGGAGGTTGAGGGCGGCCGCTTGGCGAACGAGCGCCTTGAAGGCGGACGCGTCGACCTCTTCGCCTTCGCGGATGTCGATGGCCCGGCGCGTCTTCCCCTCCAGGCTGGAGTTGAAGAGCCGTTCCGGGTCCTCCAGGGACGCGCCCCTGGCGAAGGTGAGCTTCACGACGCTCTTGTAGGATTCGCCCGTGCAGATGATGCCCGCGTGCGACCACACCGGGTTGGCCCACTTCCATTCCTCGACGACGTCCGGGTCCGCCTCCCGGATGAGTGCGCGCATCCGGCCCAGGGCCTCCCCGCGCCAGTCCCGGAGCCCGGCGATCCGGTCGGAGATGAGTTCCGATGCCGATGGATCCTGGGCGGTTTCCGCCTTCTTCATGCACTCCTCCCTTGCCCCCGCAGGGGTCAGACGCCCCCCGGCCCGCGTGCGCCGACCTCGCGCGCCAACCGGTCCAGGTTCTGTTCGTTGGCCTTCTCGAGGAACCCCCTCATGTTCTCCGCGAATTCGGCGTTTTCGAAGACGCCGGTCCAGGAAACGAGGGTCCCGGCCGCGCAGGGCTCCAGGGCGATGGAAAGCTCGAAGTGCGGCAGGTTGACGTGCCGGATCCGGACCAGGGAACCGGGGACGATCTCCTGGAACTCCGACTCGTTCGGATAGCCGGTCCCGTCCGGGCCGTGCATCGTGAACAGCCAAGGTCCTCCCGGGCGGAATTCGAAGGTGCTGAACGTGTTCGTGAACCCGTCCGGACCCCACCAGCGGGCGAGCCGCGCCGGATCCTGGATGGCGGCGAAGACGGATGCGGGGGAGGCCGGGATTTCTCGGGAATGGCGGAAGACCGACATGGGGGCTCCGGGATTTCGAATGGCCAGGATTCTAGCGCATCGGGCTGGCGGCTTCCACATTCCCTGATGCGGGCGGCTGGTTATTGGGAGCCTCGGGGCTGAAAGGGATGTAATGGTGCTTTAGAAGGTTCTTCACGGAATGGAGTGAAGGCTTCGACCCACACTCGCTTTGGCCTGCGCTTGAGAAGGGCCCTGGGACGGGTGGTCGTAGATCGTCCTGATCCCGTCATTAAGGTAGTTCGAAACGAAAAGCCTATCGCCGAGGCGCCGAGGCGCCGAGGATCGCCGAGAAATGATCTTTTTTTTCCTCGGCGATCCTCGGCTCCTCGGCGCCTCGGCGATAGGCCCTTCGACGGAGTTCGCCGGATTCATGGGATAACAAGTCGGCAGCAGCGAACTTCATCCTAGCAAAACCAGGAGACCCCCCGGCTCTGCCGGGGTGGCAGTAGAAGTTTGACATTTCAGGGAGTCCATCCTGGAATCTCCGATTGTGAGCCGCCAAGCACACGAAAGGAGGTCCAAGATGGACTCGTCGGAAAGTCTAAGCCACTCCCGGTGGGAGTGTAAGTACCACGTGGTGTTTATCCCAAAATGTCGAAGAAAGACGCTCTACGAGAAGTTACGACCACATCTGGGTGAGGTGTTCCGGCAACTGGCCGCGCAGAAGGAATGCCGGATCGAGGAGGGGCACCTCATGGCCGATCACGTCCATATTCTGATTTCGATTCCGCCAAAGTATGCCGTGGCGCAGGTGATCGGGTTCATCAAGGGTAAGAGCGCGATTCACCTCGCCCGCGTGTATGGGGAGAGGAAGCGCAACTTTGTAGGCCAGAACTTCTGGGCGCGCGGCTACTTCGTATCGACAGTGGGCCGAGATGAGACGGTCGTGCGCGAATACATCCGAAAACAGGAAAAGGAGGACGAGCGATTTGAGCAACTGTCCCTGTTTCGCTGACCAGGCACCTCCAAGGTGCCCATCCTATGATTCGGGGCCGCGTTAGCGACCCCGACCAGCCGCTTTGAGCGGCTCACGTTTTAAACCCCCCGGCTCTGCCGGGGGATGTCTTAGTGCTGAGTAGCGGATGAGGCTGGCCGCGACTGCCATGGGGATGCCATTGGCATCGGTGATCCATGGGAGGACTGTGCCTGGGCGCCACTGCTTTCCCCGTCCACCGGCCCTAGGTCGGAACCCGGTGGCTGCGTCCCAGCCACCACCGGAAGATCCGGTGCGCCAGGTCGACCGGCTGGCAGTACATGAGCGGACAACCGCCCTCGATGGGTTCCACCCCGTGATCGCGGCAGGCCTGGAGGGCTTCGACGGAGACGCTGCCATCCCCGAAGGACCGGTGGAACCAGATGTGCCGGATGCCCCTGGCCAGGGCGGCGCTGGCCACCCCGGCCGAGACCGACGGGTGCGTCGCGACGATCACGCCGTCCACCGTGCCGGGCACGGACGGGATGTCAGGGTAGCAATCCTGGCCTTCGACCTTGGACGCGTTCGGATTGACCGGAACGACCTCGTAGCCGGACCTTTTGAGCTTCTTGAAGATCGCGTTCGCCGGCGAGGAACCGGCCCGCGAAACGCCGGCGACGATGATTCGCCTGCCCGAAAGGAATGCGGCAACGGCGTCGGGAACCTGGGTCATCGGGATGCTCCTTGTCCTGGATCCGTCGTGGGGTTCCCGGTCAGGGCAGGGCCGGGAACGCCAGGCGGAAGGTGGTCCCCTTTCCGGGGAAGCTCACCACGTCCACCGTCCCGTTCTGGGCCTCCATGAGCGCCCGCACGGAGGCCAGGCCCAGGCCGGTGCCCTTGCCCTCGGGCTTGGTGGTGAAGAAGGGGTCGAAGATGGACTCCTGATCCTCCGGCCGGATGCCGTGGCCGGTGTCGCTCACCTCCAGGATGGCGGCGGAGCCGCCCTCGGCCATGGTGCCGGGGAACAGGCGAATGGCCACCGCGCCGCCCTGGGGCATGGCGTCCTTGGCGTTGCTCACCAGGTTCACGAGCACCTGCTCGAGGGTGGAGGTCTCCACCAGGGCGGCGCAGGTGGCGGGGTCGATGCCCATCGAGAGGGTGATGCTGTCGGGGAGGAGCATCCGCATGATCTCGCGGCTGGCGGCCAGGGCCTCGGCTATGTCCTGGGCGGTGTTGCCGGGGGCGGCCTCCCCGCGCCGGCCGAAGTTCATCAGGCGCTGGGTGGCCCGGCTGGCCTTTTCGGAGATGTCGATGATCCGCTTCACGTCGCGCCGGGTGGGCTCCTGGCCCTCCTCGAGATGGGCGTTCATGAGCTCGGCGGTGCCGCGCAGGGCGCCCAGGAGGTTGTTCAGGTCGTGGGTGAGGCCGGCGCCGAGGGTGGCCAGGGTGTTCATGCGCTCGGTGCGCAGGAGGGTCTCCTGGGCCTTCTCCAGGGCCTGGGTGCGCTGGACGACCCGCTGCTCCAGGTGGCTGTTGGAGGCCTGGAGGTCGCGGATGGCCTGGAGCATGCGGAGCACCAGGAATACCACCATCACCAGGAAGATGCCGAAGGTCTCCCGGGTCACGTCCTCGGGGCGCCAGGCCAGGATCCAGCTCAGCGCGGCGATGCTCGCGGCCATGGGCAGGTAGGGCAGGGACCGGAAGAACCGCCAGGGACCCTCGACCCTGGGATCCCCGCCCTCCGCGGAATGGGGCGACCATGCGGCCAGGCCCTGGCACAGGGGGATCAGGCCGGCCACCACGATCCACCCCTGGCGGTGCACCTGGGGCGGCAGTCCGGACAGCGTCCAGAAGGCCAGCGACGCCAGCCAGGCCACGGCGGACATGGCCAGCCAGCCGAAGGCCCCCCGGGCCCGGCCCAGGTGGCCGGAGGTGATGTACACGACGCCTCCGCCCAGGAGCGCGGCGTTCAGGTAGGCCAGGAAGACCCGGAACCCCATGCCCGTGCCCGCCGAGCGGAGGGAGCTCTGCACGCCCATCACCCACAGCAGGAGCAGGAGGGAGGTGGCGAAGATGAGGCTGTCCAGGAACTGGCGCTTGCCCCGGCTCCGGCGCTCCAGGGGCCTCGGGAAGCTGAGGACCCCCACCACCACCAGCACGCCGGTGGCCAGGTTCAGCAGGGAGGAGACCGCCTCGTAGGGCATCCGAACGCCCAGGGCGACCAGGGCGGTCAGGGCCAGGTTGGTGGTGTCGGTGAGGGTCGACGCGGCCAGGAAGCCCCAGGCGGTGCGCTCGGGGCCGGAGGTCTTCCAGGCGCGCAGGAGGAGGCTGACGCAGGCCAGGGCCTCCAGGAGGCCGTAGGCCGCGGGCCAGGTCCGCTCCCGCAGCTCCGGCGGCGCGGCCAGGTGCGCCAGGGCGACCACCAGCCAGAAGCCGGCCAGGGCCACCTTGGGGGCCAGGGTGCCTTCGGACCGGCTGTCGATGGGGGATTCGGGCAAGGGGAAACCTCGGACGGGCGCCGGGTGCGCCCGGGGCCAAGAAGATATGAATCATTATGGACTATTTCAACAGGCCCTGCCTGGAGGGTCCCCCGGGGGTTCACATATAGGGGAAGTACTTCCGGTCCTCCCGGAACATATGCTGGGAGACCACCTCGTCGGCCACGAACCCGAAGAGCTCGCCCACCTGCAGGGCATCCCGTTCGTAGTCCGCGACCAGGGCCCGGGCCCGGGCGAGGAGGCCGGCATGGCAGGCGGCATGGGCTTCGGCCTGGGGATAGCCCGCGGCGCGGAGGAGGCCCTCCTCGTGCCGGAAATGGCCGGCGAGGTCCCCCAGGAGCCGCTCCATCAGGGGGAGGCAGACCTCCCGGGGCAGTCCCGCCACCACGGCCGAGAGCAGGCTGTTGGCGTCGTCGAACAGGGCCCGGTGCTGGGCGTCGATGGTGGCGTTCCCGCTTTCCGCCGCATCCCGCCACACCAGCCGGACCAGATCGGGGTGGCCCTCGTCCGGCCCGGAGTCGCCCAGGGCGGTTTCGATGCGGTTCCGTCCGCCCTGCTTGGCGCGGTAGAGGGCCTCGTCGGCCAGCATGAGAAGCTTGTCGGGCGAGTGGAGTGCGGAGCCCGCGCGGGTGGCGGTCCCCAGGCTGACGGTGACATGGGCGGATGCGGAATTGCCCTCGTGGGGGATGGCCAGGTCCTCCACGGCCCGGCGGATGCGCTCCGCCAGGGCCTGCGTTCCCTTCGGCCCCGTGTCGGGGAGGACCACCGCGAACTCCTCGCCGCCATACCGGGCCGGGAGGTCCGAGGGCCGCCCGACGGCGGCCTTGAGGGCCCGCGCCAGGCGCCGCAGGCACTCGTCCCCCGCCGGATGCCCGTACCGGTCGTTGTAGAGCTTGAAGTGATCCACGTCCAGGAGGATCAGGGACAGGGGCGACCCGGAGCGCTTGAGCCGCTGGAACTCGGCGTGCAGCACCTCGTCGAACTGCCCCCGGTTGGCCAGGCGGGTCAGGGCGTCGGTCCTGGCGCTGGCCTGGGCGTAGTCCCGCTCGAGGCCCAGCTGGGTGGCCAGTTCCTGGATCCGCATCGCGTCCAGCTTGCTCCCGGTGATGTCGGTGGACATCCCGCAGAGGCCGCGAACGGCCTTCCCGGCGGTCCAGAGGGGAAACTTGGTGGAGAGGAAGTAGCGCTGGCCGTTTCCCGTGGCAAGGCTCTCTTCCGCTTCCACCAGCTTGCCGCCCCGCATGACCTCCTCGTCCACGCGCCGGAACCGCTCCCCCGCGCCGCCGGGGAAGATCTCCTCGTCCGTGCGGCCCAGGGCGTCCCGGCGGGAGCGGCCCGTGACCTCCTCCCACTTGCTGTTGACCAGCTCGTAGCGGCCTTCCAGGTCCTTGACGTAGATGAGGGCGCCGTTGTTCTCGATGACCTCGGAGAGGAACCGGTTGACCTCCTGGAGGTGTTCCCCCGCCTCGCGGCTCTCGGCGTTCAGCCGCTGGTTCACCAGGATGATGAACCCGAAGCTCCAGAGGATGCCCCCCGCGATGGCCGCCAGGTAGGTCGTGATCGGCAGCAGGGTGGTCATGAACAGCCCGTTCGCGGGGAGCCCCAGGAAGGGCGTGGCGGCCCGGAAGACGAAGAAGGCGCCGTGCACCCCGAAGACCACGGAGAGGAAATCGACGGAAGGGGCGATGGACGGGGCCCGGTTCTCGCGGAGGGCGCGCAGGGTCAGCAGGGACAGGATCCCGATGCCCGCCGACAGGAGGACCCGGCGCCCGGAGGGATCGGCCCCGGTGAAGGTGAGCACCGCCGCCGTCGCCAGCGCGCCGCCCATGAAGACCCCGAGCCCGGCGCCCGGGGGCTTGCGGTCGAAGAACTTGAGGACGCCGACGTAGTTGAGCGCCGCCCCGACCATGAAGAGGACGTTGTTGGCGACGATGCCATAGGGGCTGAGGGCGGGCACGGCCCGCAGCGCGTTGGCGACGAAGGCGAGCACCAGGGCGAGGCTCCCCAGGGCCCAGGAGCCCAGGCCGGCCCGGGAGGCGTTGGACCGGTACTGGCCATAGAGGGCCAGCACCTGCAGCACGGAGCCGAGTCCGAGCACGAAGGCCAGGGTGTGGAGGTCCAGGGGGGGCAGGGGGGGAAGGTTCAACTTGGCCTTTCCTCACACGTCTGGGGCATCGGCTGGCTCGGAGGGTTCAGGTTCGGTATCGCCGATCATATACATGCGCCACCGCGCCCACAAGGGGCCTCAGCCGTCCTTCTGCGTGTGGACCCGGGTCCCGCCGTAGATGCCCCGGTGCCCCACGAGGATGTAGGCCAGGAAGGAGGTGATCGCCAGCGGCCCCGCGAACCCGCCCCCGAACAGCTCGATCCCCATGAGGGTGGACGCGATGGGCGTGTTGCTGGCCGCGGCGAACACGGCGATGAACCCCACGGCCGCGATGAAGGGCACCGGCACCCCCAGGACCGGCGCCAGGGCCGCCCCCAGCAGCGCCCCGATGACGAACAGCGGCGTGACCTCGCCCCCCTTGAACCCGAAGCCCAGCGTCACGACCGTGAAGAGGACCTTGGCCGCGAAGGCCCACGGGGGCACCGGCCCGGCCCCCTCGAAGACCCGGGGGAGCCAGACCGTGCCCAGGTTGAGGTAGTCCGTGGTGCGGAAGGCCAGCGCCAGGGCGGCGACCGCGCAGCCCCCCAGGCCGGCCCGCAGGTAGGGGTTGGCCCGGCGGGTCCAGGCGGCCAACCGGTGGGTGAGCTCCGAGAACCCGCCGGCCACCAGGGCCACCGGCAGCGCGAAGAGCGCCAGCTTCAGCCCCAGCGCGGGCGTCAGGCCCAGGGCCGCGGGGTGGAAATGCACGTGGGGGGCCCCCAGGCCCCGGCAGATGGCGTCCCCGGCGAAGCTGGCCATGGTGCAGACGAGGAGGCCCTCATAGTGGATCTTTCCGATGGCGATGACCTCCATGCCGAACAGGGCCCCGGCCACCGGGGTCCCGAACAGCGAACCGAAGCCCGCGGACACGCCCGCCATGAGGAGGAGGCGCTGACGGCTGCGCGTGAGGCGCAGCCAGGCCCAGGGGAGCTTGCCGATGGTCCGGGCGAGGCTCGCGCCCATTTGCACGGCCGTGCCCTCCCGGCCCGCGGAGCCGCCGCCCAGGTGGGTCAGGAGGGTGCCCGCCAGCACCAGGGGGGCCATGCGGGACGGGACCCGACCCTGGAATTCCAGCACTTCGTCCAGGATGAGGGCGCTGCCCCGCTCGGATTCCCCACCCCAGCGGGTATACAGCCAAGCGCTCGCGATCCCGAAGACCGGCAGGAGCCCCACCAGCCAGAGGTGCCCCGCCCGCAGGCGCAGGGTCCCCTCCAGGAGCCACAGGAACAGGAAGCTCGCAGTCCCCGCCAGCAGGCCCACCGCCGTGCCCATCCCCAGATCCCAGGCGGTGCGCGCCGCCCTCCACCGCAGTCCGACCATGCATCCCCCGGGGCCATGCAACGTAGGCGCCATCAGCCGGAAGGGGCGGTTACAGGGTGGACACCATCACCTGAGGGGGATTTTATACCATGGAATCGGCCCGGGGGCACGCCGCCAGGGTCCGGGACCCCTGGACGCCGGCGGCGCATCCCGCCTATGATCGGACGCCAGGGAGGCGGTCATGGCGATGCGCAGGCTCCTGCTGACCGGTCTCGCCCTGGCCAGACTCTCCGCCGGCCCGCCCTTCCGCACCGATGACCCGCAGCCCGTGGACCTGGGCCACCTGGAACTCTATGTCTTCGCCGCGGGCCAGCACGCCTCCGGCATCGGGCCCGCCCTGGAGTTCAACTACGGCATCCTGCCCGACACCCAGTTCCACCTGGTGGCGCCGTTCGCCTACGTCCGGGATCCGGGCCTGCGGACGGGGCCGGGCGATGTGGAGGTGGGCCTGAAGTGGCGGTTCCTCCACGAGACGGGCACCGTTCCCCAGATCGGTGTTTTCCCCTTGGTGGAGCTGCCCGCGGGCGATGCCGCCCGGGGGCTGGGCGCCGGCCACACCCAGGTGTACCTGCCCGTCTGGCTGCAGAAGAGCCTGGGACCCTGGACCACCTATGGCGGCGCCGGCTGGTGGCGGAACCCCGGGGCCCGGAACTGGACCTACGCCGGCTGGCTCCTGCAGCGGGACCTGGGGGAGAAGCTGACGCTGGGGGCCGAGGCCTTCCGCACCACCGCCCAGACGGAGGATGGCCACCCAGCCGCCGGCTTCACCGCCGGCGGCCAGATCAACGTCTCGGAGCGGCACCACCTGCTGTTCAGCGCCGGTCGCACTGACGGGCAGACCTTCTTCTACGTGGGCTACCAGCTCACGGCCGGTCCCTTCGGCAACCTGGCCGACGGGTTCCGCCGGGCCCGCCCATGACGGGTCCCCTGCTTGAAGTGGCCGGCTTCTTCCTCCGCCTGGGCTTCACCGCCTTCGGAGGCCCCGCCGCCCACATCGCCCTCATGGAGCAGGAGGCCGTGGGCCGCCGGGAATGGCTGACGCGGGCGGACTTCCTGGACCTGCTGGGGGCGGCCAACCTCATCCCGGGGCCCAGTTCCACGCAGCTGGCCATGAGCCTGGGCTACCGCCGGGCGGGCTGGGCCGGGCTCGCGCTGGGCGGGGTCTGCTTCATCCTTCCGGCGTCCCTCCTGACCTTGGCGCTGGCATGGGGTTACGTGCGCTTCGGCCGCCTGCCCCAGGCGCAGGGCCTCCTCTACGGCATCAAGCCGGTTGTGCTCGCCATCGTGTTCCAGGCCCTGTGGAACCTGGGCCGGACGGCCTTCCGGACCCGCCTCCTGGCGGTGCTGGGCGGCCTGGCGCTGGCCGCCGCCTTCCTGGGGCTCCATCCGCTGGTGGTGCTCCTGGGGGCCGGACTGGCCGCCGCCGTCCGGGTGATGAAGCCGGGGACCGCCATCGCCTGGCTGCCCATGGCCGCCGGGGGCGCCCTGCCCGCCGTGGGCCTGGGGAGCCTGTTCCTCTTCTTCCTCAAGCTGGGGTCCGTGCTCTTCGGCAGCGGCTACGTCCTCCTGGCCTTCCTCAAGGCGGACCTGGTGGACCGGTACCGCTGGCTCACCCAGGCCCAGCTCCTGGACGCCGTGGCGGTGGGGCAGGTGACGCCGGGTCCGGTGTTCACCACCGCGACCTTCATCGGCTACGTCCTGCGGGGCTGGCCGGGGGCCCTTGCCGCCACGGTGGGGATCTTCCTGCCCTCGTTCTTCTTCGTGGCCGCCCTGGGGCTCCTGGTTCCCAGGCTGCGCAAGTCAGCCGGCATGGCCGCCTTCCTGGACGGCATCAATGTGGGGGCCCTGGCCCTCATGGCCTCGGTGACCTGGGCCTTGAGCCGGGCCGCCGTGGTGGATCCCTGGACCGCCGCCCTGGGGGCGGCCAGCGGCTTCCTGCTCATCCGGTTCAAAGTGAATCCCACCTGGCTGGTCCTGGGGGGCGGGGGGGTGGGCCTGCTTTTGTTGAGATAGGCTCTCAACCTTTCCTCCCGCCCGCTCCTCTCATGGACAACCGGGAGGACCCCATGCCCATGACCCGAGCCCTCACCCGCCTCGCCATGCTCCTGGGCGCCTGCATGACCGTTGCCTCGGCCCAGGCTCCCCGGTGGCCCCGCACGGACGCGCCCGGCCACATCCGGCGCTCGGCCCGGGACGAGGGGTGGACCCGGCGCCTGCGGTTCACCCAGGCCCGGCGGAACGCGCTCCGGGACGCCAGGATCCGCGCCGGCACCGCAGGCCCGGCCTGCTAGGCGGGGGGCAGGAACACCTTCATCCGCGTACCCTTCCCAGGCTCCGTCTCCACCCGGAGGCCCCCGCCGTGTTTCCTTAGGATCCCCATCACCGCCGGCAGGCCCAGTCCGCGGTCCATGAACTTGGTGGTGAAGAAGGGATCGAAGGCTCTTGCCAGGACCTCCGGCGTCATCCCGGTCCCCTCGTCGGCCACCTCCAGGAAGGCGCAGGGTCCGGGGGCCATGGGGACGATCCATTCCGCCGCTTCCCCGCCCTCCGCCAGGCCCGGCCCGGTGGACACCGTGATGCGGCCTTTCCTGCCATCGGGAAACGCCTCCTGGGCGTTCAGGAGGAGCTGGGCGATGACCTGGGCCAGCAGGGCGGAGTCGCCGATCACCCGGGGGGTATCGCGGGCCGGTTCGCAGACCAGGTCCACCTGCGGGGGAAGGGGCGGGGCCTGGCGCACGGCGTCCCGGACCAGCTGATCGAGGTCCACCTGGGTGAACCGGAACACGCCTTTGCCCGTGAAGGCCTGGAGCTGGCCGATCCGGGCTGCGGTCCTCTGGGCGGCCTGGTCGATGCCCCGGAGGTAGCCGGCCATTCGGTCATCGGGCTCGATGGCCATGCGGGCCAGGGTTGCGTTCCCGATGATGGCGGTGAGGAGGTTGTTGAGGTCGTGGACGATCCCGCTGGCGAGCGCGTTGAGGGCCTCGGCCTTCCGGGACCGGAGCGCAGCCTCGAAGGCAGGGGTTCTGCCGGGGTCGGACGAAGCCGGGTCATTCAGCACCTGCTCTCCTGTCGAAACCAAACGCCCGTCGTGATTCCGGCACCCTGTCCGGCAGGGGCGCATGGTTGCGCCCTCCCCCGGAAACCGGCTTCGTTGGATGGTCCTTTGCGGCCATTCCGTTTCCTGCCCGAAGTGCTGGCAGTGAAAGTATAAGATGGACCAATTCGAGATGTGCAAAATCAGGTCTTTGATTTTTTCTTATCGTGGCAGCGTGAATTTATAAATAATTTCACATATAAAACTCCATGGGCAATTTATCTAGCGGGTTGGAGTGGATGAGAAAATGGAACACTAGAGCGAACGCGTGAAAAACGCGATATTTATGTCGCATTATTATGATCAGTCAATTTGTTTGAGCCTGTTTGCGAGAATCGAACCTGGATTCGATTTCCAATTGAAGGAAGAAGAGTTCATATTGCCAAAGATTAATCAATTTGATAATCATGCCTGAAATGCAGACTCAATCCTGATGCCTGGCAGTCGCCCGCTCGCCTGATTCATCCCAAATGCATCATGTGTTGCCAATCACATTGGAATTCATGTTGCATTTCTGGAAATCCGAACATTATAGATAGCCATCGATCCGCCTTGTGCACACCGGTACTTTTCAGGAGGTTTCTTGACCACGGATGCGGGTCCATTCCCAGGGCCGGCCCCACGGAAGGGCCCGGGCATTCCGGGCTCCGGTCCGGGGCGGCTCGCGACCCTGGCATGGCTGCCCATTCCCCTCATCCTCGCCGCGGAACTGGTCCTGCTGCGGGCGGAACTCCGCACGCCCTACGGTTCGGCTTTCCTCTTTCTGCATCTCAACTTCCTGTTCCTGATCCTCACGTCGGCGCTGGTGATCCATCGCCTGGGCCGCCTGTACCTGCGCTCGGGGGAACCGGGGCTTCTCCTCCTGATGGGCGGGGCCCTGATGCAAGGCGCCTGGGCGATCCTCGCGTCCCGTCCAGACTTCGGGGAAGGCCCGGGCGTGGAACGCCTCCAGGCGGTGTGCCTCTGGGCCGCCTCCCATTGCCACCTGGCGGCGGTGCTCCTCCTGGCCCGGCCCGGCGCGTCCCCGCGGTCGCCCCGGGTCTGGCTGGCGGTGGCGGGGGTGGCGACCCTGGCCCTGGGGGGGTGGCTGGGCCTCCGGGTTCCGGCCTGGGGCCCCGCCGGGCTGGGTTCCGGAATGGCCGTCTCCACCCTTGCCGCACTGCTGGCCGCTGCCGGGATCCAGGCCGTCCGGGACCGCCGGGCCCCGTCCGTCTTCGGCCGTTTCTACGCCGCGGCCCTTGCCCTGTTCGCGCTGGGCGCCTTGGGCCTGACCCTCGACCCGGTTCCCGGCGGCCTCCTGGGCTGGACCGGGCACTGGGCCCAGTTCCTGGGCGGAGCCTACCTCGTCCTGGCCGCCCTGGGCCGGGGCGGGCCCGCTCCGCAGGCCGGGCGCGCCTTCCTCCTCCTGCGCCGCATGGAACGGTTCTGGCCCCTGGTGGTGCTTCTCATCGTGGCGGCGGCCTGGGGGTTCCGGGCCCTCTTCCTGTCGGGGCTGGAGGCCAGCCACCCGTTCATCACCTTCTATCCGGCCGTCCTGCTCGCGGCCTTGGCGGGGGGCCTGCGGGGCGGCCTCCTGGCCACCCTGCTCTCCGGCTTCGTGGTGGACTGGTACCTGATCACCCCCGGCAGCCTCGTGGACAACGACCCCGCCCAGCGCGCCGAGCTCCTGGTGTTCCTGGTGGGCAGCTGCCTGATCACGTCCGTGGTGGGGTCGATGCTCAAGGCCCGGGCCCGGGCCTCCCAGGCCGAGACCCGGGCCCAGGTCGCGGCCGAACGCGCGGCCGCCGCGGAGGCGCTCCGGGACCGGGAGACCCGCTTCCGCCTCCTGGCCGAGGCCACCTCCGAGGGCATCGCCATCCTGGACGGGCGGCGGATCGTGGATGCCAACGACCGCTTCTGCAGGATGCTGGGCCGGGACAAGGAGGCGATCCTGGAAGCGGAGCTCGATGCGATCCTGCCGGGGCCGGACCGGGCCGGGGCCCTGGACGCCGTCCTGGAGGGGGATGGCCGGATGGGCGAGCTCAGTGCCCTCCGGGGGGACGGCACCGTCCTCGACCTGGAGGCGACCTCCAGGCCGTTCATGTTCGAGGGCCAGGCCCGGCGCATGGTGGCCCTGCGGGACGTCACCGCCCGCCGGAAGGCCCAGGCGGTGGCCGAGCGCTACCACCTCATCGCCAGGCACGCCCGGGATCCCCTCATCCTGGTGGATGTGGAGGGCCGGGTGGAGGAGGCCAACCAGGCCGCCGTGGATTTCTACGGCTATGCCCACGACGAGCTTGTGGCGCTCTCCATCCAGGATCTGCGGGTGGACGAACCCGGGATCGTCCGCCGGCAGATCCTCGAGGCCCGGAACCACGGCACCCTGTTCGAGACCGTCCACCGGCGCAAGGACGGCACGCAGGTCCAGGTGGAGGTGAATGCCCGGAGCATCACCCTCGAAGGGCAGGAGCGGATCCTGAGCGTCATCCGGGACATCTCCGAGCGCAAGCGCATGGAGGGGGAACTCCTCCAGACGGCGGCGAGAATGCAGGCCTTCATGGCGGCGACGACGGAATCCATATGGCTCTTCAGCCCCGAGGGGCGGGTCGTCCTGGCCAATCCCACCGCGGCCCTGAGGGTGGGGCGCTCCCAGGAGGAACTGGTGGGCAGGTTGATGGACGAGTTCGTCCCCCCGGACGTCGCCGCCGCGCGGAGGGCCGTCCTGGCGCGGGTCGTCGCCACCCGCGAGCCCATGGGATTCGAGGATGAAAGGGACGGCATCTCCTTCCATCACTCGTTCTACCCGGTGCTCGACATGCTCGGCCAGGTGTCGGGCGTCGGCAGCTTCACCCGGGACATCACCCAGGCCAAGCGCTCGGAGGAGACCCTGCGCCGGAACCACCACCGTCTGGAGACCCTCGCCGCCGCCATGGCCGCCCTTCTCCACCAGGAGGATCCCGAAGCCCTCATGGAGTCCCTGGCCCGGCAATGCATGGTGGCGCTGGACTGCCAGGTCTTCCTGAACCTTCTCGCCGGACCGGCAGGTGACCTGCGCCTCTACTCCAGCAGCGGCCTGCGCCCGGAGGATTCGGCGAGCTTCGAGGCCGCCTGCTCCAGGGCGCCGGACTGCGCGTGCGACGCCCGGGAGGACGCGCCCGTCCCGTGCGGCCCGGGTTTCTGCCCCCCCGCCCAGCTCGCCTCCGAATACGGGATCAAGGCCTTTGCCTGCCGCTCCCTTCTGGGCAGCGACGGACGGATCTTCGGCACCCTCGCCTTCGGCGCCGAAAGGGAGGCCTTCAACGAGGGGGACCTGGCCCTCATCAACGCCCTCTCCACCCACCTGGCCATCGCACTCGAGAAGAAGAAGAACAAGGAGGTCCTCCGCCTTTCCAACGAGGACCTGGAACGCCGCGTGGCCGAACGCACGGCCGAGGTCCAGGGGCTGGTCAGCCGCCTGCGCGCGCTGGCCCTGGAGCTCACCCAGGCCGAGCAGCGCGAGCGCCAGCGCCTGGCCCTGGTCCTCCACGACCACCTCCAGCAGCTTCTGGTGGCCGCCAGGATGAAGGTGGAGCTGATCCAGCTCTCGGGAGGTGAGGACATTCCCGCCCGCTTCGGGGAGGTGGACGCCATCCTGCGGGAGGCCATCGAGGCGTCCCGCTCCCTGGCGGTGGAGCTGTGCCCGCCCATCCTCCAGCAGGGCGGCCTCCTGGCCGCGCTCACCTGGCTCGCCCAGCGCCTGGCCGCGCAGTCGGGCTTCCAGGTGGACATCCAGGCGGATCCCGGCACCGAGCCGGCGGAGGAATCCCTGAAGCTCCTCCTGTTCAATTCGGTGCGGGAACTCGTGCTGAACTCCGCGAAGCACTCCGGGGTGAAGGAGGCCAGGGTCACGCTCACCCGGGAAGGCGGCGGATGGCTGAAGCTGGTGGTGGCCGACCAGGGCCGCGGCATCGACCCGGCCCCGCTGGCCCTGGGCCGGGGGGGCTTCGGCCTGTTCAACATCCAGCAGCGGCTCGCCCACGTGGGCGGCCGCATGGAGATCGTGGGCGGCCCAGGCGAGGGCACCCGCACGACGATCTACGCCCGGAACGAGGCGAAGGTGCCCCTGGCCGAGGGCGCCGGGGGCCAGGGTGCGCGGATCGCCATCCTCCTGGTGGGGGGCCATCCCGCGCAGCGCGGGGTGCTGGAGGACCTCCTGGCGGAGGAGGACGACCTGGACGTGGTGGGGGTGGCGAAGGACGGGGAGGAGGCGCGGGACCTGGTGCGAAGGCTCAAGCCGGATGTGGTGGTGGTGGATGCCGGCGCGGCGGGGCCGGTCGGGGCGGATCTGGCGCGCACCCTCTGGCGGGAAAGCCAAGGGATCCGCATCATCGGGTTCTCGTTCCATGCGGAGGCGTCCGGGGGTGCCCTGCGGGGACCGGCTTCAGACCTGTTGAGGGCCATACGGGAGACCCAGGGCTCCCCCGGCCCCGCCTGAAGGCCGGATCAGGGCCGCGCCTTCCCCGCGGCATGGCAGCCGGCGCAGGCTTCCAGGGCCGGGTGGGGGCTCCGCCAGTAGACCGAATCCTCCCCCCCGAAAGCCGCGCGCTCGCCCTCGGGAACGCGGGGCCAGTAGAGGGCGAAGGCCTGGGTGCCGTCGGCCTTGGCCTCGCGCATGTGGAGGGGACCGGGAAGGCCCAGGGTCCACGTGGTCAGGACGGCGTAGGCCCCGACGGGAAGCGGCCTTCCGGCGGCCAGCGCCTCGCTGCCCGAGGCGGTGACCCAGGAGCGGGCCTCCCGGCCCCCGTGGGCCCTGCTGCGGAAGGGCGCCGCCTGCAGCGGCTCCAGGCTGGCATAGTCCAGGGCCCGGAGGGGGAGTTCCGCCTCGGCGTCGTTCTTCTTCGCGTTGATGGCCTCCGCGGCGGCCTTGTTGGTCTCGGCGTCGCCGAAGACCATCACGCCCCCCTGCTTGCCCACGTACCCCCACGTCCCGGCCCACAGGACCGTCCCCAGGAGGCAGGCTCCGGTCCAGCGGGCATCCCCGGGCTCCCGGCAGGCCCTGCGCAGGAGCAGCACGCACAGGATGCCGAGGACGGCTCCGGCCAGGGCGTTCACCTCGTGGGACCGCAGGGTCCGCTGGAGCGCCTGGCCCTGGGAGGAGACGACCGGCAGGAGCCTTCCGGCGGGGATCAGGTTGAGCAGCCGGCCCCAGTAGAGTCCGCTGGCCATGGTCAGGAGGCCTCCGCCGAGGGCCACCAGGGCCACCCGGAGGGCCATGCGCCGCCAGGTCTGGGGGTACCGGGACCGGTAGGCGGCCGCGATCATGAAAGGCAGGCACACCACCAGGCCCAGCGGTACGTGGACGAAGGCGGGATGCTCCCTGGAGAACAGCTCGATGGGGCCCGTCATGGCTCAGAAGGTCCTTTCCACGTTGAACCCCAGGGCCCACTGGCCGGTGGAGCGCGCGCCCCCGCCGTAGTCCCCGGACAGGACCTGGTTGGCCGTGGTGCCTGAGGTGGTGGTGCCCACCAGGGTGAACCGGTGCTTGAAGGTCTTGTAGGTGAAGCCCGCGGCGTAGCCCGGTTTGAAGGCCTTGTCGATCTTCGAGGGGCGCGGGTAGTACTCGGCCACGAAGCCCAGCTTGTCGGTGAAATCGATGCGCAGTCCCGCTCCCGCCGTGAAGACGGCCTTCTTCCGGGTGGTGGTGCGGCTCAGCCAGGTGGGAACCACCGTCAGGATCCCGAAGTCCCCGAGGAAGACTTCCGTGGGCAGCTGGCAGGCGGCGCCGGTGAGGCCCACGGTGCCGAGGGGCGTCTCGGCGCGCCTGACCACCTCGTCGAACCGCTCGGCCCGGAGGGCCATGCGCACGACGTCGGCGTTGAGGAGCCGCTGCTGGAGGGCGAACGTGAAGGTCTTGTTGTCCGCCGTGCGGTAGAGGATCACGTTGAGGCCCTTGACGGGTTTGAATCCGAAGTCCACGCCGAAGCCCGGGTAGGCGTAGCCGTCCAGGCCGTAGGCGTCCCTGCCGTGGCCGGAGGCGGGCGTGGAGAAGCGGTGGGTGAAGGCGATCCCCAGGTCCCAGAACTGCATCATGTCGCCCGTGGGCAGGTTGACTCCCAGGGGGTACTCGGAGGACTCGCCGAAGAGGAGGCCCGAGGCCAGGCACAGGGCGGCGGTTCGCAGGCGCGGGGTCATGGGTGCTCCTAGCGCCTGGCGCCGAAGGGACGGATGATGTCGGTGATCATCTTCTGGGCCTGCTCGGGGGTCATCTTGCCCTTGAAGGCCGGCATCTTCTCCTTGCCTTCCAGGGTGATGCGGACCCAGTCGGAATCCTTCTTGCGGCCCGCCTTGCGGCTGTCGGTGAAATCGAAGCCGTTGTCGGGCAGCTGCTGGCCGGCGTTGTCGCGGCCGTTGCCGTTCACGCCGTGGCAGCGGGCGCACACGTCCAGCCAGTACTTGGGGTAGTCGCCCCCGAAGGGGGGGGCCTCCTTCTTCGGCTGGGCGGAAAGGGTCTGGAAGGTTGCGAAGGCGATGAGGGCGATGCGGGCGATGAGCATGATGCCTCCTGGAATACGGCCTACCAGCCGCGGTTGGTGTGGTTCTCGCCGTGGCAGGTGAGGGTGCAGGTCCTGCTGGTGGCGTTGTAGACGGTCCGGCTGCCGAGGTACTGGATGGTGTCGCTGGCCGGGCCCTCCATCTGAGGCGTGTCGAGCCTCGTGAAGTGGGCCAGGGCTCCGGGGGTCCCGTTGGCCATTCCATGGCAATCGGTGCACTTGGCGCTGACCTCGGAGCCCAGGTGCGTGCCGTGGTGGCCGGAGTAGTAGCTGTTGTTCTCCGGAACGCCAAGGGACGTGCCGCGGGCGTGGCAGGCGCGGCAGCCCGCGTCGCCGGTGGCCCCGGTGGAATCCAGCGTCCCGGTCTGCCAGCTGGGGGCCGCCAGGGCGCCGTGGCAGCTCACGCTGGTGCAGGTGTAGGCGGTGGGGCTGAAGGACGCGGCGCCGGCCTTGGCGTTGTAGGTCGCGGAGAAGCCGGTGGGCGCGGGCGGCACCCTGAGCGCGTCGGCGCCGGGGCGGGCGTTGGCGTGGGTGTAGTGGTTCAGGGTGCCGGCGTCGTAGTTGGTGTGGCAGGAGCCGCACTGGCCGGTGACGGAAGGCAGGGCGTTGTGCTTGGCATGCCTGCCGGGGAGATCCGGGAAGGCCGCGCCCGCCGGCGGCCGGGCGTGGCAGGAGGCGCAGTTGGCCACCGCGAGGGGCGACCCCGCCTGGTGGCACACGGTGCACAGGGGTGCGGTGGACAGGGGGGAGGCGCCCGTGACCCCGTGGCAGGAGGCGCAGCCGGAGGCGAAGGCGGCCTGGGAATTGGCGCCGGTGTGGCCCGTGCCCAGGTAGGGGACCGGGTGGGAGGGGCCGCCGTTCCAGCTCGAGGCGGCGTGCGCGTGGCCGTGGCAGGTGACGGTGCAGGTGCGGTTGGCGGCGTCGTAGGCGTTGGCGGAGCTTCCCGGCAGCAGGATGGTGTCGCCGGCGGGGCCCTCCATCTGGGGCGTGTCCAGGTGGGCGAAGTGGTTGGCGGCCCCGGGCGTGCCGTTGGTCAGGCTGTGGCAGTCGGTGCACAGGGCGCCCACGCCGGAGGCCAGGTGGAAGCTGTGGAGGCCGGACCAGGCGGCGTTGTTCTCGGGCGTGGCCTGGGCCGTGCCCACCTGGTGGCACTGGCGGCAGCCGCCGTCCGTGGTGGCAGCGATGGTGCCCGTGCCCCAGGCCGGGGTGGTCACGCCCCCGTGGCAGCTGACGTTCGAGCAGGTGAGGTTGCTCGCGTTCATGGCCGCCGCGCCCGCCTTGGCGTTGAAGGTGGCCAGCAGCCGCACCGGCGCGGGGGGCACCCGCAGGGTGTTCAGCCCGGGCCGGGCGTTGCCGCGGTCATAGTGCGCCTGGGAGCCCGCGTCGAAGGTGTCGTGGCAGGTGGAGCAGAGCCCCGTCACGCGCGCCAGGGCGTCGTGCTTGGCGTGGGACCCCGCCAGGTCCGGGAAGGCGCCGCCCGCGGGGGGCTTGCCGTGGCAGGAGGCGCAGGCGGCCAGAGCCAGGGGCGAGCCGGCCTGGTGGCAGAGGACGCAGGTGGGGGCCGAGGCCAGGGGCGGCGTTCCCGTCACGACGTGGCAGGTGCCGCAGTCGGAGGCGAAGCTGGCCGGGGTGGCGCCGGTGTGGAGCGCGCCCAGGAAGGGGACGGCGTGATTGGGCTGGCCGGGGCCGGCGGCGTGGCAGGCCACGGCGCCTGCGGCGCTGGCGAAGCAGCTCGGGGCCGCTGGAAGGGGGGCGGTCCGGCCCTTGGCGTAGTCATGGCACACGGGGCAGGCGTTGTCCCGGTTCTGGGCGTCCCGGTGGGAGGGCACGTAGCCGGGGAAGGTCTCCACCGGCGCGGGGGCCCAGATGGTGGAGTGGGAGGAGGCGGGGGCGTGGCAGGCCGCGCAGGACGTGGGCGCGGAGCCTCCGGCGAACCCGGGGGTTCCCGGGATGCCGTGGCAGGCCTGGCAGGCCAGGAGGTCCTTCTTGGCCGCGAGGCCGTGGAAGGCGGTGCTGGTGGCGTCCCGCCACCCGGCGCCCAGGGGGTGGGGGGCGTCCTCGGGACCGTGGCACATCGTGTTGTTGAAGCAGGTGGGCACGGTTCCCGCCGGGGCGGGCTGGGCCGGGTGGCCCGGGGGGTTGCTGGAAGAGCCCGCCAGGTGGCACTGGGCGCACACGGCGGCGTTGGAGGGATCGGTGGTGCTGTGGGTGAGCCCGGCGGCGTCGTTCCAGGGCCTGGGCGCATGGGGGGCGGGAACGCCGTGGCAACTCTGGCAGGACACGGTGGAGGCGCCGCCGGCGAAGGTCGGCCCATGGCAGGCCTGGCAGGACCGGAGCCCGCCGCCCCCCGGGCCCTGGAGGGCCTTGGCCCGCGGGCCGTGCGTGGCCGCCAGGTTGTACCCGGTGATGGTGCCATGGTGGCAGGCCGCCGTCATGCAGCTGGGAATGGCGCTGGGCGCCGCAGGCACGGTCATGGCGTGGCAGACGGTGCAGGTGGCCTGGGGGGCGAGGGCCTGGCCCGGGTGGACCGCCAGCCAGCCTGTGGCATGGTAGGTGCCCGCGGGGCTGGCCCAGGTGGACCCCGTGTGCTGGTACCCGTGGCAGGTGAGGGTGCAGGACCTGTTCGCGGCGTTGTAGACAGAGCGGTTCCCGGCGTATTGGATGGTGTCGCCGGCGGGACCCTCCATCTGCGGCGTGTCCAGGTGCGCGAAGTGGTTGAGGGCGCCGGGCGTGCCGTTGGCCATGGCATGGCAGTCGGTGCACAGGGCGCCCACCGGGGCCCCCAGGTGGAAGGCATGGAGGGGCGTCGCCGCCGCGTTGCTCTCGGCCCCGCCCGCGGCGTGGCACTGGCGGCAGCCCGCGTCCGAGGCGCTGTCGAGGGTGCCCGTGCCCCAGGCCGGGGTGGTCGCGCCGCCGTGGCAGCTGACGTTGGAGCAGGTGACGGCGGCTCGGTCGAAGGCGGCCGGCCCGGCCTTGGCGTTGAAGGCCGCCGGAACCTGCACGGCCCCGGGGGGCACCCGCAGGGAATCCAGGCCGGGCCTCGCGTTGCCGCGGTTGTAGTGGGCCAGGGAACCGGCGTCGTACGACGTGTGGCAGGGCGTGCAGGTCCCCGTCACCCCGCCCAGGGCGTCGTGCCTGGCGTGGGCCCCCTTCACGTCCGGGAAGGCGCTGCCCGCGGGCGGCTTCCCATGGCACGACGCGCACCCGGTCCGGGTGAGGGGCGAGCCCGCCTGGTGGCAGGCGGAGCACTGCGGGGCGGAGGCCACGGGCGACGCGCCGTCGAGGGCGTGGCAGGTGGCACAGCCGGCGGTGAAGGCGGCCTGGGTCGCGCCGGCGTGCAGGGGCCCCAGGAAGGGCACCGGGTGGCTGGCGGTGTTGGCCCCATGGCAGAGCGTGTTGTTGTAGCAGGTGGGCACCGTGCCCGCCGGGGCGGGCTGGGCGGGGTGGCCGGCGGGGTTGGCCGGGGCCCCCGCGAAGTGGCACCGGGCGCACACCGCCGCGTTGGAGGGGTCCGTCGTGCTGTGGGTGGCCAGGCCGTTCCAGGGCCTGGGGGGATGGGGGGCGGCGACCCCATGGCAGCTCTTGCAGGAGACCGCCGAGCCGCCTCCGCCGAAGTCCGCACCGTGGCAGGCCTGGCAGGACACGAGCCCGCCGCCGGTGGCGTCCTGGGCGGCCTTGGCCCGCACGCCGTGGGCGGCCGGGAGGCCGAAACCGGGCAGGGTCCCATGGTGGCAGGCGGAGGTCATGCAGCCGGGAATGCCGCTGCCTGCCTTGAGGACGGTCGTTTCGTGGCAGGTCCTGCAGTGATCGAGGCCCGCCAGGGCCTGGGCCGGATGGGCCGTGAGCCATCCGGCGGGATGGTAGCCGCCCGCCGGGGGCTTCCCTCCGCCGCCGCAGCCCGCCAGGATGGCCAGGCACAGCAGGAGGGCCAGGGCCCGCAGGACGGGCCGGGGCCTGGATTCTCCACCTCTGGATCGGACTGGCATGGCCACGGGCCTCCGGTCGGGAAATGTGTCGACGCCCCAGTTTAAAAACCGGCAGGGGCCTGCCTATGGGGGGAATCCCCCATTCTCCCGGGGGGGGATGCTGTATTTCCCCTCCCGGAAGGAACGCCCCTCGCCGGGCTACGCGGCGTGCACCCGGCCATCCCGGATCTCCAGGCACCGGTCCGCGATCCTGGCCAGCTGGGCATCGTGGGTGACCATGATGATCGTCAGCCCCTCCACCCGGTTGAGGCACTTCAGGGTCTCCCCGATCTCCTCCATCCGCCGGGAATCGAGGCTCCCCGTGGGCTCGTCGGCCAGGAGGATCTTCGGCCGGTTCACCAGCGCCCTGGCGATGGCCACCCGCTGCATCTCCCCGCCCGAGATCTCCCTCGGGAGGTGGTTCCGCCGGCCTTCCAGCCCCAGGATCCCCAGCAGCCGGTCCACGTCTCCGGCGCCATCCGGCCGGGGGCAGAAGGCCAGGGGGACCGCCACGTTCTCCCGCACCGTCAGGGTGGGAATCAGGTGGAAGTTCTGGAAGATGTAGCCGAAGACCGCCCGCCGGACCCGCGTGAGTTCGGTTTCGGCCAGGGGCCGGCCTTCCCCGTGCATCCGCCTGCCGGCGAGCTCGAGTTCGCCGCTGGTGGGGTTGTCGAGGCAGCCGAGCAGGTTGATGAGGGTGGTCTTGCCGGACCCGGACGGGCCGGTGACGGCGACCACCTCCCCGGCCCGGATCGCCAGGGAGACGTCGTCCACGGCCCTGATGTCCTCGCTGCCCCTCCGGTACACGCGGGTCAGGCCCCTTGCCTCGAGAACGGTGGTGCTCGTCATGATTCACCTCGAATGGTGTCCAGGGGCTTGACGCGGCCGGCCTTCCAGGCCGGGTACAGACCGCTGAGCAGACCGACGGATACGATGATGGCCACCGTCAGCAGGACCTGGCGTGCGTCGATGTCCACCAGGCCGCCCCGGGGGGCATAGGGGAGCACCTGGCGCGCCAGGCCATCCGTGACGCGGGCGAGGCCCAGGGCCGCCGCGACCCCGGCCAGGGCCCCGCTGGTGCAGAGGATCAGGGTCTCCGTCCACACCAGCAGGAACACGTCCAGGGGCATGGCCCCCATGGTCTTGAGGATCCCGATCTCCTGCAGGCGCTCCAGCACGGACATGAGGATGGTGTTCACCACGCCGATCATGGCGATGAGGGTGGCGATGAGGGCGATGGACAGCACCATCACCCGCGCCGTGGCGATGAGCTTCAGGATCGTCTGCCGCACCTGGGTGAAGCTCACCACCTGCACGTCGGGGAGCCGGTAGAGCCTGGCCTCCAGGGCGGCCAGGTCCATGCCGGGGCGGGTGCGGATGCCGATGGTGGTGATGCTGGGGGTGCCGGCGATCTTCTGGAGGCGGCCCAGGGGCAGGAAGATGGTGCCGTCGTCCTGGGTGCCGGTGCGTTCCAGGATGCCCACGACCTTCAGGGGGACGTTCTTCTCGGGCACGAGGGTCAGGTCCCCGACGCTGCGCTGTTCCAGCTCCGCGGCCTCGTGGCCCATGACCACCTCCTCGGCGTCGTTGTCGCTGAACCAGGCGCCGCGCTCGAAGCGGAGGAAGGGCTTCATGGCGGGGAAGGTCGCGGGATCCACGCCGAAGTACCCGGCGATGCCCCCGTTCTCGCCCTTGTTGGGGTCGAAGTAGGCCTGCATGAGGATGGGGGTGATGCCTTCGACCTCGGGTTCCCGGCGCACGGTCTCCACCAGGGCGGGGTCCATGTAGCGCAGGCCGCCGCCGCCCTGGAGCATCAGGGTCGCGGCCTCGTACGGGCAGCCCTTGGCCATGACCATGAGCTGGTAGCCGAGGTTCCCGATGTCCCGGTTCAGGGCCTCCTCGTAGCCGTGGTTGAAGCCCAGCAGGCTCACCAGCACCCAGGAGGAGAGGGCGATGCCGCCCAGGGTGAGGAGGCTGCGGGCCTTCTTGCGGAAGAGGTTCTTGTAGGCGATCTGGAAGAGGCTGATCATGCCGGGTCCCCCGCGTGGGAATAGAAGCAGGCGTCCATGAGGACCAGGTTCTTGTAGAGGCCCCTGAGGACGCCGAAGAAGTCGGTGTCCATGCCCGGCACGGGGTTCCGGATCTTCGCCAGGCGTCCCGTGCCCTTGCCCAGGACCGGGTCGAAGGTCCTGAAATCGCGCAGGGACAGCGCCGTGAACTGCCCCGCGAAGGCCGGGTCGCGCAGCTTCGGGGCGAGGGGGCCGGTCATCTTCTGGATGTAGAAGGTGATGACCCTGCCCTGGAGGTCCAGGGCCAGGAACACCTGGATGACGCCGAACTGGCCCTTCTGGTTGATGCCGTGGATGTAGCCGGCCCGGGCGTCGCCCTTGAAGATCTCGTAGAGGGTGTAGGGGACCTCCAGGGGCTCGTAGAGGGGGCGGTTGGGCTCCCCGAGCCGGCGGAGGACCTTCTGCAGGTCCGGGCCGGTCACGGAGAAATAGGTCGTCTTGAAGCGGGTGGCCCCCGGGAACAGCCGGGGGACGTCGGTGGCGGGACTGTTCAGGTCGCAGGTGATGGCCGCGGCCGCGGGCAGGGTCAGCAGCACCGGGGCGATCGCCAGGCGGGGCCAGGTCCGGGTCATGGGCGCTCCCTCAGATGTCGAAGAGGTAGGCGCCGCGCAGGAGGGTCTTCCCGCCCCGCTCGAAGGTCAGGCGGACCTCCCAGTCCCCGGGCATCACCAGGTTCACGGGAAGCAGGTAGACGCCCTTGGAGGACACGGAGAACGCCTTGCTGCCCGTGCTGTGCGCGCCCCGCATGGAGGGCATGTCGGCGTCGCCCCGCACGGTGAAGGAGGTGTCCCTGGTGCCGTCGCGGCGGAGGATCTCCACCCGCAGGGTGGCGGTCCCCAGCTTGGGCGCCTTGGTGAAGCCGTAGACGAAGGAGGTCTCGGCGTCCAGCGGGATCCGGTCGCCGGGCCTGGCGAGGCGGACGTAGTCCGACGGGGCGGGGACTCCGGCGAGCAGAGCGACGAGGGCCGGGGCGAGGAGGTTCATGGGGGCTCCAGGGAGGGGGGGCTAGTAGAGGCCCCAGGTTTCGTTGGGATCGAATCCGCGCGCGGGACCGGGCTGGAGGCGCACGACGTGGCAGCCCTCGGACAGGTGGCGCAGGCCCGGGGAGAAGTTCAGCAGGTCGTAGTCGGTCGCGTCGGCGGCGGGGGCGGCGTCCAGGGTGTCCAGGAGGTAGTCCCGGTAGTAGTTCCGCTCCATGCGGGCCAGCGCCTCCGACAGCACCTTCATGGCGTCCTCCATGCGGGAGGCGATGCGCCGGTCATTGGCCTGGAAGGGCTTGTCCACGACGGCCCCCACCCGCGCGCCCATGCGGGGCGGCAGGGTCTTCGGGCCGGGCTGGCGGTAGGGGTACACCACCCGGGTGAAGCCCCGGGCCGCTTCCGGCAGGTCCCAGAGCCGCTCGGCCAGGAGGGTGGAGGACATGAACACCTGGGGCGGGGAGGTCCTGGCCATCGCCTCCAGGGCCCGGTACGCGTCGGGGCCGGTCCACATCAGGAGGGCGGTGTCCTTGTCGGCCTTGACCGGGCGGGAGGGGTTCCAGGGGATGGACTGCACGGGGGTCCGGCCCGCCCAGGCCTCCTCGAAGCCCTTGGCCAGGAGGGCGGCCTCGGATCCCGGCCCCAGGATCTGGACGACCCGGGCGGGGGGCGCCTGCGCCAGGAACCGGGCCGCGGACGCGCCCTCCTGGTGGTAGCCCCTGGTGTAGTAGAAGGTGTAGGAACCCTCCAGGCCGGGCTGGTCGGTGATGGGCAGGACGCAGGGCAGCCGGAGGTCCTCGCAGAACCGGTGCACCGGCTCCCAGGTCCGGGTGGAGATGCCGCCCAGGAGCGCGAACACGGGTTCCTGGGCGTAGAAGGCCTCCAGCTGGGCTTGCCAGGTGGCGGGCTCGCCCTTCAGGACCCAGGTGGCCAGCCTCCATTCCCGGAAGCCGATGCCCATGAGCTGCATGTTGAGCATCTGGCCCATCTTCTGCCGGGGGTTGGGGCGCAGGTTGCTGTGGGAGCGCAGCGATCGCTCGATGGCGCCGGTCATGGCGGCGCGGTCCGCGGCGGGCACCTCCTCGGTCACGACCGTGGCGAAGGTGACGCTTTTGTCCGTGACGCCGGGCGCGAACGCGGAGGAGAGCCGGCCGAGATACTGGACCAGGGGCGCCAGATCCGCATCGGAGGCCCGGTAGCGGGGCATGGCGGGGCCCAGCTCGCGTCCGGAGGGGTCCACGCCCTTGACGAGGGCGTCCATGAGGGAGCGTTCCGTGTAGGCGGGCCTGAGGGGCGCGGTCTTGAACCGCGCGGGGACGAGGGCCTCCCGCTCCTCCTGCGTGAGGCCGGTGAAGTGGAGGTACAGGGGCTGGAACAGGGTCCGGCCGTTGATGGCGCGCACGCGCACGCCGTCCTCCTGCATGGGCGGGATGCCGCTGCGGCCGTGGCAGCCCGCGCAGGCGAACGCCGTCCCCGGGACCCGGGTGCCGGCCTTCATCACGGCCTGGAGAGGCTGGCCCGAAGGAAGGAGGCCGTCCCGGTACATTCGCTCTCCCAGGTCCAGGGGCCGTCGGGGCTCCGCGGCGGGGACGGGCCCCGCCAGGAGCGCCGCCAGCAGGAGTCCGTTCAGGATTCGGGTGTTCACGGGGGCCTCGCTTTCCGGGGAATCGGATACCCAGCAAGGTAGGTGATCCACCCCCCGGCGCCCATGGGGGTTTTCCCCCATACTGGCCCGGGGAAAATCCGTATCTAGTCGGGCCTTCCGGACCCTTCGGCGGGGCCGGGGAGAGGACGGGCCGCGGAGACGAGCCCCTTCTCGATGGCGAAGGCCGTCAGGGCGGACACGTTGTGGATCATGAGGCGCTTCATCAGGCTGCCCCGGTGCTTCTCCACGGTCTTGGGGCTGATGCACAGGTAGGCGGCGATGTCCCGGGTGCGGTAGCCCTCGGCCACGAGCTTGAGCACCTCCCGTTCGCGCTGGGTGAGGTCCTCGTAGGGCGTGCGCCGGGGGGCGGGCTGCTGCAGGCGCAGGAAGGCGGCGACCACCGTGGTGGCGATCCCGGGGCTGAGGAAGCGCTCCCCCCGGAGGAGGCTCGCCACCGCCTCCAGGAGTTCGGCGGCGCTGCCATCCTTCAGGAGGTAGCCGTTGGCTCCGGACTTGATGGCCTCGAAGACCCAGTCCTCGCCGGTGTGGGCGGTCAGGATGAGGACGCAGGTCTGCTCCCGGATCCGCTTGATCTCGCGAAGGGCTTCGAGACCGTTGGTGCGGGGCATGGACAGGTCCAGGATCACCAGGTCGGGCTCCAGCTCGGCGACCAGGCGGATCGCTTCGCGGCCGTCCCCGGCTTCCCCGACGATCTCGTAGCCGGTCCGGGATTCCAGGATCGAGCGCAGGCCGTCCCGGAGAAGGGTGTGGTCTTCGGCGAGTACCAGGCGGTGCTTCCTAGGGTTGATCAAGGGAGGGCCTCCAGGGGGGTGTCGTGCAGGCAAGGTAGTCCCGGCCCCGCGCCATTTCCATACCGGGGCACCCAATTACATGCTTTCCCGTCCCCATATGGGGGGATCCCCCCATAGTGGCCGTCCGGGGCCCGGCCTACCTTTTGGCATGCGAAAACCTGCCCATGAGAAAGGGACCACCCGGATGTCCATCGCCGATCCGAATGCGGAACGAACCTGGGAGCGCGTCCGGGCGCGCATCCGCGGACCTGGAGGCCTATGAGATAACCCCACCCCCGGCTCCCCCCCTTGATCGTGCCAAGCCCACCTGCTTCCTTCACGGAGAACTCCCATGAACAAATACCAAGCCAAGGCCAAGCCTGCCCGCCTCACGCGAACGGTCACGATCTCGGCCCTCCTCTGCCTGGGGTCCACGCCGCTGCTCTACGCGCAGTACGTCGCCCCGCCCCCGCTCGCCACCGGCGTGGACTACACCAAGCCCAACTTCGCCTACAGCCCCATCCTCAGGAAGTTCGTCGACTCGCTGCCGGGCCTCACGGCGGCCGGCGCGAACAACCTCGGCCAGTACATCCCCGTGGCCGTGGCCGACCTGACCACCTTCGCCGGCACCGCCAGCTACGAGATCGCCCTGGTGGAGTACTCCGAGCAGATGCACTCCGACCTGGGCCCCACCAGGCTGCGCGGCTACGTGCAGGTGGAGACCCCGGGCACCCTCGCCGCCATGGCCGCCATGACCCCCGCCATGGTGAGCAAGCATGTCCCGCTGCCAGGCGGCAAGTTCGGCATCGACAACCCCAGCTACCTGGGCCCCACCATCGTGGCCACCAAGGGCGTGCCCACCCGCGTCACCTTCGACAACCTGCTCCCCACCGGCGCGACCGGCAACCTCTTCATCCCCACGGACGTCACGGTCATGGGCGCCGGCATGGGTCCCGACGGCACCAACTATCCCCAGACCCGCGCCACGCTCCACCTCCACGGCGGCGACAACCCCTGGATCAGCGACGGCACGGCCCACCAGTGGATCACCCCCGCCGGGGAGGCCGGTTCCCTCCTGAAGGGCGCCAGCCAGCAGAACGTCCCCGACATGCCGGTGCCCGCCAACGGTTCCGCCACCTTCTTCTGGCCCAACGGGCAGTCCGGCCGGCTCATGTTCTACCATGACCACGCCATGGGCATCACCCGCCTGAACGTATACGGCGGCGCGGCCGCGGGCTACCTCCTGGTGGATCCCACCGAGCGGGCCCTGAACGCCTTCGCGCCCGGCGGGGAAGTGCCCCTCATCATCCAGGACAAGACCTTCGTGAGCGACGGCACGGTTCCCGCCGGCTTCACCGGCACCGCCAGCCCCGCCACCACCGTGGTCGACCCGCTCTGGGCCTCCGGTCCCTGGGGCCAGACCAAGGGCAGCCTCTGGTTCCCCCACGTCTACATGCCGAACCAGAACCCCAACGACCTCTCCGGCGCCAACCCCCTGGGCCGCTGGGACTACGGCGCATGGTTCTGGCCCGTGTTCCCGTCCATGGTGCCCCCGGCCACGTCCATCGTGCCCGAGGCCTTCATGGACACGCCGGTCATCAACGGCACCGCCTATCCCTACATGAGCGCCAAGCCCACGGCCTACCGGTTCCGCATCCTCAACGGCTGCAACGACCGGTACCTCAACCTCCAGATGTACGTGGCCGATCCCTCCGTGACGGGACCCGGCGGACTCACCGAGGTCAAGATGATCCCGGCCGTCAAGGGCACCGGGGTCGCCGCCGGCGCCCTGGATCCGGGGACGACCTGGCCCGCCACCTGGACCGCCAACGACACCGTCGGCATGACCCCCAACATCCTGGACAACCGGTTCGGCGGCGTGCCCGATCCCAGCCCCAGCCTGATGGGCCCCTCCTTCATCCACATCGGTTCCGAGGGCGGCATCGCCCCCGCGCCCGTGGTGCTCCCCAACACGCCCATCGGCTACGAGAACAACAAGCGCAGCGTCACCGTGCTGAACACCCTGGAGCACACGCTCTTCCTCGGCCCCGCCGAGCGCGCCGACGTGATCGTGGACTTCTCCCAGTACGCCGGGAAGACCATCATCCTCTACAACGACGCCCCGGCTCCCGTGCCTGCGGGCGATCCCCGGTACGACTTCTACACCGGCGGGCCCGATATGACCAGCCAGGGCGGCGCCCCGCCGACCCTGCCGGGCTACGGCCCCAACACCCGGACCATCATGCAGATCCGGGTCGACGCCAACGGCGCCGCGACGGTCCTGGACCCCGCCACCCTGGCGGCGCCCATGGCCGCGGCCTACGCCACCGAGGACGCCCCCATCGTGCCGGCCAACACCTACGCCCGCATCTCCGACACCAGCATGAACATCAACGGGGTCGTGTATCCCCTGCAGCCCAAGGCCATCCAGGAGCTCTTCGATCCCTTCGGCCGCATGAACGCCACGCTGGGCGTGGAAGTGCCCTTCACCACCGCCACCATCCAGACCACGATCCCCTTCGGGTTCGCCGATCCCGTCACGGAGGTCTTCCCCGACAACACCGTCCAGCTCTGGAAGATCACGCACAACGGCGTGGACACCCACGCGATCCACTTCCACCTCTTCAACGTCCAGGTGGTCAACCGCGTCGGCTGGGACGGCGCCATCAAGCCGCCCTATCCGGAGGAGATCGGCTGGAAGGAAACGGTCAAGATGAACCCCCTGGAGGACATCGTCGTCGCCCTCCACGCCAAGTCCCCGGCCGTCAACTTCAAGATGCCCAACAACATCCGGCCCCTGGATCCCACGATTCCCATCGGCAGCTCCACCAGCTTCCTGGGCGTGGACCCCAACAACAACCCCGTCACCATCGCCAACAAGGTGGCGAACTTCGGCGCCGAGTACACCTGGCACTGCCACCTCCTGGGCCACGAGGAGAACGACATGATGCGGCCCATGTCCGTCGCCCTGACGCCGGACGCGCCCACCGCCCTCACCGCCGCCATCACGGGCTCGGGCCGCTCCAAGTCCGTCGTCCTGAAGTGGGTGAACAGCGCCTTGAACGCCACCGGGTTCACCATCCAGAAGTCCACCGATCCCCTCTTCCTCGCGGTGGGCACCACCACCATCAGCCTGGGCAACGTGACCACCTACACCGACGTCATCGGCAACACCTCCACGGTCTACTACTACCGCGTGATGGCCAACAACCTGGTGGGCAGCGGCGTGGTGGGCTTCCCCAATGCCATGGCCAGTTCCGCCTACACGGCGGCCGTGGCTTCGAACATGCCGCTGCCTCCCGCGGCGCCCACGAACCCGGCCGCGGCCATCCAGACGGCCCGGTCCATCCGCATCACCTGGACCGACAACTCCAACAATGAAACCGGCTTCACCATCCAGCGGTCGGTCAACGGCGGCGCCTTCACCCTGCTGGTCGTCACCGCGGCCAACGCGACCGCCTTCACGGATGTCAGCGTGTCCACCGGCAACACCTACGCCTACCGGATCGCCTCCACCAACGGGGCCGGCTCCTCGGCCTTCGCGGGTCCCGTGTCCGTCCTCCTGGCTGCGCCGGCCGCGCCCACCCGCGTCGCCGCCGCCGCGGTCCGGGTCACCAACAACAGCGACCGGGTCACCCTCACGTGGGTCGACAACTCCACCAACAACACCGCCTTCAACATCCAGCGCGCGACCAACGCCACCTTCACGACGGGCCTGAACAACTACAGCGTCGCAGGCAACATCACCAGCTTCGTGCAGAACGGCCTGCCCCGCGGGGCCCGGTACTACTACCGTGTCCAGGCGGTGAACGCTGCCGGAAACTCCGCCTGGGTGAACGCCGCCCCCGCGCCGGTCGTCACCCCCTGAACCTGACGTGCAGTGACCTGCGGGGAGGGCTCCGGCCCGCCCCGCAGGCGTTCCCTACGCCCCGCCCCAAGGAGGAGAAATGTCGTCACGATGGGTTGCGCTCCTGGTCTCCGGTCTCCTGCTGTCCTCCCTGGGCGCGCAGGAGCTGGCCTCGGACAAGGAGAAGCAGAGCTACGCGGCCGGCGTGGACATGGGCAAGGCCCTCCGGCGCCAGGGCGCCGAACTGGACATCCAGGCCCTCCTCCAGGGGCTGCAGGACGCCTACGCGTCCGGCGGACTCAAACTGACCGAGAAGGAACTCCAGGCGGCCCTCAACGCCCTCCAGACCGAAATCAAGCTGCAGCGGGCCCGGCCCCTCCAGATGGTGGCCAACCGGAACCGCAGCGAAGGGGAGGCCTTCCTCGCCAGGAACCAGGGCGAACCCGGCGTCGTCGCCCTGGCCAGCGGGGTGCAGTACAAGGTCCTCGCGGAAGGGAAGGGGCCCCTGCCTTCGGAGGGGGACGTCGTGTCCTGCAACTACCGGGGCCTGCTCCTCGACGGTACGGAATTCGACAACACCCTCCGCCGGGGGGAGCCCGCCAGCCTGGGGCTCAAACAGACCGTTCCCGGTCTCCGCGAAGCCCTGCAGCGCATGCCGGTCGGCTCCAAGTGGCAGATCTGGGTTCCTTACGCTTTAGCCTACGGCGAGAAGGGCGCGCTGCCCAGGATCCAGCCCTACGCGACCCTCTGCTTTGAGCTGGAGCTGCTGGGCATCCGCAATTGATGACTTGAGCGCAGGACGGCCCGGAGCGGACGGTCCCCTCTGGACGGGGCCCTCCACTCCGGGCATCCTGTTCGTCTCTCACCCCTCACCCCGCCCCCGGAGCGCGGCCATGAACCTGTCCTCGCCATGGAAGGCCGACCCGGTGATTCCGCCGATCCAGGCCATCCTGGACGTGCCGGCCCTGCGTGCCCTGCTGGAGCGCTTCCGGGCCCTCACCGGGGCGGTGGCCGCCATCCTCGACCTCGAGGGCCGGGTCGTGGTCGAAACCGGCGGGCAGGACGTGTGCCTCCGGTTCCACAAGGTCCACCCCGGCACGGCAGCCCTCTGCGCCGACTGCAGGCTCCGCCTGGTCCAGGGGGCCGCGCGCGGAGAGCGGGTGGCCGAAAAATGCGGCAACGGCCTCTGGGACGTGGTGACGCCCCTGTACGCCGGGGAGGTCCAGATCGGGAGCCTGTACACCGGCCAGTTCCTGTATGACGACGAGGAGGCCGGCCTCCAGGACTTCCGCGCCCGCGCCGGGACGTGGGGCTTCGACGCGGAGGACTACCTGGCCGCGGCCGGGCAGGTGCCGCGGTTCAGCAGGGACGCGGTCCGGCGCCACCTGGACTTCCTCCTGGAACTCGCCGGGCTCGTCACGACCTTGAACCTGGGGCAGATGCAGTCGGAGACGCGCCACCGGGCCCTGTTCGACACGGCCCAGATGGGGATCGTCTACCAGGACACCACGGGCTTCGTCCTATCGGCCAATGAGGCGGCCCAGCGAATCCTCGGGCGCTCCCTGGAGGACATGCAGGGCACGACCGGGATCAACCCCCTGTGGCGGTTCATCCGCGAGGACTTCAGCGAATTCCCCACGGGGGAGCGCCCGTCCTTCCTGGCCCGGCGCACGGGGCGGCCCGTCAACGACGTGACCATGGGCCTGCTCGATCCCGGTTCGGGGGCCATCGTCTGGCTCAATGTCAGTTCCGTCCCCCTTTTCCGTCCCGGGGAGGCCGTCGCCTTCCAGACCTATTCCACGTTCAAGGACATCACCCGCCGGAAGGAGGCCAATGCGGAGGTGGCCCGCCTCCATGCCCTGCTCCGGGAATCCCAGGCTCTGGCCCGGGTGGGCGGCTGGGAGATCGATCTGATCGCCAACACCCTCCATTGGACCGAGGAGACCTACCGGATCCACGAAACGAGCCCCGGGGAATTCACGCCCACGGTGGAGTCCGCGCTCTCCTTCTACGCCCCGGAGTCGCTGCCCAAGGTGCGGGAGGCGGTGCGCAGGTCCATCGAACTGTTCGAGTCCTTCAGCCTGGAGCTGGAACTGATCACCGCCAAGGGGCGCAAGATCTGGGTCCACGCCACCAGCCGCCCCGTCCAGGTGAACGGCAGGACCGTGAAGGTGTTCGGAGCCTTCCAGGACATCAGCGCCCGCAAGGAAGCCGAGGCCACCCTCCAGGTCGAGCGCGATCTGCTCCAGGCGGTCATGGACGGAGCGCCGAATTCCCTGCTGGCCTATCTCGACCGCGACTTCCGGTACCTGCGGGTCAACTCCGCCTACGCCGCCCGCTGCGGCTGCCGCCCGGAGGAACTGGTCGGCCTGAACCACTTCGACCTCCACCCCGACCCGGTGAACGCCTTGGCCTTCCAGGGGGCCCTGGAGGCCGGGGAAACGCGGGAAGCCCGGGACCAGCCCATCCGGTTCCGGGAGTCCGCGGCGCCCGGAACGACCTTCTGGGACTGGACCCTCGCGCCGGTGAAGGACCCGGGTGGGCAGGTGGCCGGACTTGTGTGGTCCCTGTTCGAGACCACGTCCCGCCTTCGCGCCGAGGAGGCGCTGCGCCACCTGAACGAGGAGCTGGAGCGGAGGGTCAGCGAACGCACCGGGGAGTCGGAGCAGCTGGCCTCCGAACTGAGGGCGCTGGTGGCCGAACTGGCCGGCACCGAACAGCGCGAGCGCAAGCACCTCGCGGATATCCTCCACGATCACCTTCAGCAGTTCCTCGTAGCCGCCCGGTTGCAGCTCACCCTGGTGCCGGGGGAGAAGAAGGCCGGTCTTCCGGCGCGGGTCCAGGTGGTGGATTCGATCCTCCAGGAGGCCCTGGCCGCCTCCCGGTCCCTGGCGGTGGAACTCTGCCCGCCCGTGCTCTCCCAGGCGGGGCTGGTGCCCGCGCTGGTCTGGCTGGCCCAGCGAACGGAGGAATCCAGCCTTTTCCGGGTCCACGTCCGTGCCGGCAGCCCCATCGAACCCAGGTCGGAAACGGTCCGCTTCCTGCTCTTCCAGTCGGTGCGGGAACTGCTCCTGAACGCGGTCAAGCATTCCGGCGGCAAGGAGGCCTGGCTGACCCTCGACCGCCTGGAGGGGGGCTGGATCCGGATCACCGTGGAGGACCGGGGGCGCGGCTTCCCGCCCGGCATCACGGCCTCCCGGACGGATGGCTCCTTCGGGCTCTTCAACATCCGTCAGCGCCTGGGCTGCCTGGGGGGCCGGGTGGAGATCGAGAGCCATCCCGATCAAGGGGTGCGGGTCACCCTCCTGGCCCCGGAGGATGACGGGGCCGGCGAACGCCCCGCCGCTCCCGTGCCGGCATCCCCGCCGGCAGGGGCCGTCGCGGAGCCGGCCGGGGCCCAGGGCTCCCGGATCCGGATCCTGCTGGTGGACGACCACCGGATCATGCGGGAGGGCCTGCTCAGCCTGCTCCAGATCGATCCGGACCTGGAGGTGGTCGGGGAGGCCCAGGATGGCCAGCAGGGGCTGGACCTGGCCCGCCAGCTGAAACCCGACGTGGTGGTGACCGATCTCACCATGCCCGTGATGGACGGCCTCGTCCTGACGCGGATCCTCCACCGGGAGATGCCCGCCACGAAGATCCTCGGCCTGTCCATGAGCAACGAGCCCAGCGCGGCCAGCGCCATGCGCGAAGCGGGCGCCGCCGGGTACCTCACCAAGGGCGGACCCTCCGGCCACCTGATCCGTGCGATCCGGGCCTGCAAGCTCGAGCCTGAAGGCACGTGGGTCACCTGAGTTGCCGGTTGGTCGGTCGCATGCTAACCCCCTGTGTTTCCATCTCCTTCCTTGAAAGTGCTTGCCGGCAGGCCTACCATGGGGAAAACAATCTCCATGAATTTCGTTGCCGGCGCCTTCCCGGGTCCAGTCCACGGTCCGGGTCCACCTCGGGGGACGTGATGAATCCAAACCAGACGTGCCGGGTGATCCTCGCCGAGGACCACAACCTCCTGCGGGAGGGGCTCCGGGAACTCCTGGTCCGAATGCCCGGGGTCGAGGTGGTCGGCGAGGCCGTGGACGGCCGGGAGGCCATGCGGCTGGCTTCCGAGTTGCTGCCCGACCTGGTGCTGCTGGACCTCTCCATGCCCCGGACCAACGGCCTGGAGGCCCTCAAGGAGATCAAGCGGGTGAACCCGAGGATCAAGGTCCTGGTGCTCACCGTCAGCAAGGCCGAGGACCAGGTCTACGCGGTCCTCCAGGCCGGCGGGGATGGCTACGTGCTGAAGGACACCAGCAGCGCGGACCTCTTCGCGGCCATCCGGAGCGTGCTCGCCGGCGAGCGGTACCTGAGCCCCGCGGTGGCCACCGTGGTGGTGGGACTGTACCTGAACTCCAAGGATGGGCAGGTGGTGCGCCCGACCTACGACGTGCTTTCCGACCGCGAACGGGAGGTGCTCAAGCTGGTGGCCGAGGGCCACCGGTCCAAGGAGATCGCGGAGTTCCTCTGCATCAGCCCCAAGACCGTGGAGAAGCACCGGGCCAACCTGATGGTGAAGCTGAACGTGCACAACATCTCGGGGTTGACCGCCTACGCGATCGAGAAGGGGCTCGTCTCGGCCTAGATCGGCAGGCTGACCTTCACCGACGTCCCCCGAAGGGGCTCCGTGTCCACCTGGATGCTCCCGCCGGCGCCCTCCACCAGGCACCGCACCACCGTCAGCCCCAGGCCCCGGGCCCCGTCGCGGGTGGTGAAGTAGGGGTCGAACATCTGGTCCTTCACCCGGGGCGGGATGCCCGGGCCGTTGTCGCGCACCTCCAGCACCAGGCGCGGGGACTCCGTCCCGGCGGGTTCGGGCGCGGCCAGGAAGGTTCGCACGCGGATCTCGCCCTGGCCGTCCAGGGCCTCCCGGGCGTTGCGCAGGAGGTTCATGAGGACCGGTTCAAGGCGCCCCGGGCTGATGGGGAGGAACGGCAGGCCCGGTTCCAGGTCCCACCCCAGCGTGATGCCGGGCCCGGCGATCCCCTCGGCCCAGGGGCGGACCCGCTCCACCACGGCGTTGAGCTCCAGCAGCAGGTCCGGCGCGGGCTCGCACAGGGCGGCCCGGCCGGCCTGGTCCAGGAGGCCGGCGAGGATCCCGGCGCAGGCCTGGGCCTCCTCCAGGTGCGGCCCCCCGGCGGAGATGGCGCCCAGGTGGATGCGCAGGTTCTCCAGGGGCGTGCGCAGGGCCCGGGCGAAGTTGGAGGCCAGGGTGGTCATCCACCGGGTGCGGGACCGGGCCTCCGCCTCCAGGCGGGCCAGGCGGCCCTCCGTGATGTCCCGGAAGGCGCCTCCGCGGCGGCCCCCGGGGTCCCGGCTCAGCACCCACCCGGTGCGGATCCAGGCGCCGGCGGCGGTGCGCAGGCGCACCTCGAGCTCCGAGCCGGGACCTTCCAGCGCCGCCCGCAGTGCCGGGGCGTCCTCGGGGTGGGCCAGGGCGGCCAGGGCGTCCAGGGTCCGGGGCAGGTCCCGGTCCTCCAGGCCCAGCAGCTTCCCGGCGGCTTCCGACAGCGCCAGGACCCCGCCGGCCTCGTGCCAGAGCACCAGCCCCGCGCCCGCCGCGGCCTCCAGGAGGGGGCGCTGGGCGTTGATCACCAGTTTCAGGCGCTCGGCGCTGCGCTCGCGGTCCGTCACGTCCCGGAAGCTGAAGACCCTCCCCACGGTCTCGCCGCCCTGGCGGTAGGGCCGGCCCGCGCCTTCGATCTGGCGGTCCTCGATGGACTTCAGCAGGCCCAGGGTCTCCCGGTCGGACTGGGCGCCCAGGTGGCGCACCTCGTCCATGAACGCGCCGGGGTCCTGGAAGTGGTCCATGAGGAACTGGAGCACCTTGTCCATCTCCATGGTGGCCAGGATGTACTCCGGGATGCCGCAGAGGCTCATGAACTTGCGGTTGTAGGTGGTGATCCGGCCCGCCAGGTCCCCCACGAGGATGCCTTCGGAGGTGGCGTCGAGAATGGCCCGCAGGAGCGAACCCAGGCGCGCGTTCGCGCTCTCGGCCTCCTTGCGCATGGCGGCGTCCCGCACCTCCGCCAGGGCGCGGCGCACCATGGAGGGCAGGCGGCGCAGGTGGTCGCGGGGCACGTAGTCCGTGGCGCCTGAGCGCAGGGCCGCCAGGGCCCGCTCCTCCCCGTCGTCCCCGCACAGGAGGATCACCGGGACCCCGGGATGCAGCCGCGCGGTTTCCCGGAGGCACGCCGCGTCCTCCGGGGTGTCGAAGTCCAGGATGACCAGGTCGAAGCGGATCCCGCCCCGGAGCGCGCTAAGGAAGGCCGCGGCCCCGGCGACCCAGGTGGATTCACAGGGGATGTAGTCCCCCGCCAGGAGGGCGGCGACCGCCTTCCCGACGTCCTCCCGGGGCGTCGATTGGAGGATCCTGGCCTTCACGGGCGCCCCCTGAGCCGCGCCTCCAGGGCCCGTCCGGGGAGGGAGCCGGGGTTGAGCTGGAGGGCGGCGTTGATGAAGGTCCGGGCCTTGCGCAGGCTGGCTGCGCCGTCCTGCCCGTGGGCCGCCTCCCACTCCGCGCGCACCAGCCAGGCCTCGCAGGCGCTCTGGGAGGCCGTCCAGGAGGGGTGGTCCGTGACGGGGATCCGGGCCAGGGCCTCGCCCAGGGTGGGCCCGGGGTCCACGCCGCGGGAGGCTTCCACCCGGGCCTTGAAGATCAGGGCATCGCGGCGCAGGTCGCGGGACAGGAAGGGGCCGGGGTCGGCGACCTTCAGGCACTCCTGCAGGGCCGGACCGGGGTCCTCCCCGCGCTGGAAGGCGGCCTGGGCCTGCAGCAGGAGCACCGCCATGCGGCCCATGCGCAGGGCCCGGGTGAGCGGCTCCTTCAGGCGGGTGCCCTGGAAGATCATGGCCTCGTCCAGATCCTCCCGCGCATCGCGGCCCAGGTCCCGCAGCCTCATGACCTTGAGGATGCGCAGCCCGAGCCAGTCGTCCTGGAGCCCGGGGTCCCCGGGGTCCAGCCGGAGGGCCTGGCGGCACTGGGCCTCCAATCCGGCCAGGGCCTCCAGGGTGAGCTGGCCCTGGTCCAGCTGGAGCCCGGCCAGGCTCCTGGCCGACTCCAGGGCGGCGTGGTGGGCCAGCGCGTCGCTGGGGGCCAGGGCGATGCAGCCCTGGGCGGCCTCCAGGGCCTCGCGGTACTTCGCCTGGGCTCCGGGGAGATCCCCGCCGTCCCGGGCGGCATGGCCCAGGGCGCACAGGCTGGTGGACGCCAGAGCCACCGCCTCCACCCGCCAGGGGTTCGCCTTGGCTTCGGCCAGGCCTTCCGCGGCGGCCTTGGGGTCGTCCCGGCGCAGGCGGGCCGCGAGGGCCTGCCCGAAGGCTTCCCCCTGGCCGGTGAGGCCCCGGCCCTGGAGGAGGAGGGTTTCCAGGCGGCCGATATCGGGCGGGTCGCCCAGGCCTTCTCCCAGGGTGGCCTCGCTCCCCAGGGCATGGGCCAGGACCCGGGCGTAGGCGGGGCCCCGGCCGCCGGCGTCCCAGGCCCGCTCGGCCTCGGCCCGGGCCCGGCCGTAGTCCCTCAGCAGCAGGGCGGCCCGGGCCAGGGCCAGGTGGCCGGGACCGGCTGCGTCCCCGGCCTTCATTTCCGCCTGGAGGGTCTCCATGCGGGAGCGCGCCCGGATCAGGGCGGGCCGGAGGTCATGGAGGGGCTGGGCCCGTTCCAGCTGGAGGTCCCGCTCCATCTGCCCGATCTCCACCTCGAAACGGTGGGCCAGGAGCGCCTCCCGGGCCTGGGCGTGGCCGAGGTAGAGTCCGGTGGCCGTGCCGCCGCACAGGAGCCCGCCCGCGCCCAGGGCGTAGGGCAGGACCGCGGCCACTTTGGAGCGCGACCGGCGCCAGAGGCGGCCCAGGGGACCGGGGAGGGTGGCGTTGACCTTCTCCCCGTTCACGTGGGCCCAGAGGTCCTCCGCCAGGCTGGCCGCGGTGCCGTAGCGGAGCCCGGGGTCGGGCTGGAGGCACTTGATGAGGATGTTCTTGAGGTCCCGGTGCACCTCCCGGTTCGTGGGCAGCTCGATGGTGCGCTTCCTCCCGCCGGGCCCGCCGGCCGTGGCCAAGGAGCCGGCTGGAGGACGGCCATACACCAGGTAGTGGAGGGTCCCGCCCAGGCAGAACACGTCCGTGGCCGGTCCGATCTGGGCCCGGTCGCCCCGGAACTGCTCGGGAGCCATGTAGGCCGGGGTCCCGATGATGCCGTTGCTGGCCGTGAAGGCCGGCTCGTCCAGGGCCATGGCCAGGCCGAAGTCGCAGATGTAGGGCACCCAGCGGCCGTCCTCCCCCCGCTCCAGGAGGATGTTGGAGGGCTTGAGGTCCCGGTGGATGAGCTTGAGCCGGTGGGCCGCATGCACCCCCTCGGCCACCTGCGCCATGAGGGTGACGGCCTCCTCCGTCGCCAGGTCCGGGCGCGCCTGGTCCAGGTTGAGTCCCCTCACCAGTTGCATGGCGATCATGACGGTGCCGTCGGACACCTCCACGTCGTAGACCCGGCAGATGTTGGGGTGGGCCACCCGGGCGTGCACCTGGGCCTCGTGCATGAACCGGATCACCGCCGTGGGGTCCATGTTCCGCAGGATCTTGAGGGCCACCACGCGGCAGAGCACCACGTCCCAGCCCTCCAGCACCTCGCCCATGCCGCCCTTGCCCAGAAGCGGGCCCAGGACGTACCGGCCCATGCGGGGGCATTGGGCATCCAGCCACATGGGTTGTAGGTTCAGGACATCGTGGGCCATGGACAATCTGATGAGCTTGTCATTGCCCTAGTATGCTGTGACAGAGACTCAGTGCCAATAGGGTTGTGGACACAGGCATCCATGCCGAATGCCAACGCATGAATGCATCAGGCCCTTCCGGAAAAGATTACTCGCGCCGAGGCACCCGGCAAAAAGCCTGACGCGCGCCGAGGGGACCGAGGATCGCCGAAGGAAATGCCCAAAAGCCTTTTGCAGATCAGCACATTCGGATGGATGGGGGTGGCTGGGGGGATACAAAATTTCCAACGAATGGGGAAAAGGAAGTCACCGCGGCCAGAGCAGAAGCAGAATGCTTACATCGGTAATGGCCCAGGCGGTCAGGCACCGGTACATTCCCGCTTCATGCTGTGCGTTGGTGAACGTCCGCCATTTCGCCCACCAGGGGAGGAGCACGCCCAGCCAGGCACCCAGTGAAATAAGCATCGGCAAGGGGCTCCGGCCGGACTGCAGGGCGGCCCAGGCGAACCACAGGTGCGCGGCGGCGGCCAGGCCCGCGGCGAAGCCCAGGCTGGGACCCTCGCCCAGGACGATGGCCAGGGTGCGGTCGCCCCGGGCGCGGTCCTCGGCGATCTGGTAGAGCTGGGTGGCGGGGTACAGGGCCCCGAAGAGGAACGCGAAGCCGATGACCACGCTCCGCATGCCGGGGGTGACGGGCAGGCCCGTGAGGCCCCAGCCGGCCAGGGGGGCCAGGGCGCCGAAGCCGAGGCAGTTGATCACCAGGTCCCAGCCGGCCCGGGCCTTGAGGCGCGCGGGGGGGACCGAGTAGAGGACGGACATCGCCACGCAGGCGGCGTTGCTCCAGGCGAAGACCGGCGGCAGCAGGAAGCCCAGGAGGAGCGAAAGGGCCAGCATCGCGGCCGACATGTGCAGCAGGTACCGGGGCGGCTTGGGCGGGGCCTTCAGGTAGCCGATGTCCCCCTCGTCCTTGTCGAAGGCGCTGTTGATGGCCAGGGTGCCGCCGTTGAGCAGCGCCACGAAGACCACCCAGCCCAGCAGGGCGGGCTTCAAGGGGGTGCGCCAGCCCGTGGCCAGCAGCGCCCCCAGGAGGAAGTGGGCCGACATGATGGGCCACTCCATGGGGCGCAGGTGGAGGAGGTACGCGGTGGCCTCGGGCCCCGCGATCCGCTCGAAGGCGCTGCGGACGGGATAGGCCACTAGGCGATGCCCTCCCGGCGGAAGGGGACGACCCGCTCGGCCTCCCTGGGCTCCACGAGGTTTTCCATGGCGGCCAGGAGGTGGGGGACGGAGAAGGTGGTGTCCACGCACATGCGGTGGGGCAGCTGCAGGGGGATGACGTAGCAGGGCACCTCGGGGAGCTTCACCAGCCCCTTGAAGAGCCGGTCCGTGCAGCTCACGGCGACGATGAGGTCGGGACGGTACTCCCGGGCCTCGCGGTAGGCCTTGTGGCTGCGGTTGGAGATGCGGGTCTCCCAGCCCAGGTTCAGCTTCATGGGCAGGAAGTCGCCCACGGGGCACAGGCCGCACTCGTAGCAGCTCGTCAGGTCCGTGAGCACGTCGGCCTTGCAGCGGGCCATCTGGATGCAGTGGGGCAGGAGCACCAGGGCCTTCCTGGCCTTGGCGTCGCGGAAGAGGCCGCGCACCTTGTGGTTGTTCCAGGCGCAGAAGGAGAGGATCCAGGCGTCCTCCATCCCCAGGCGGCGGAAGAGGGGGCGCAGGGCCCACACCCAGCCGGCATCCCAGCGCTGGATGGCGGTGCGGGCCCGGGCGTAGGCCCGGCCGGTCTTGAAGGTGGGCCACACCTCGCCCAGGCAGCCCATGGCCCCGAGGATGAGCCAGCCACGCGGCCAACCGAGGCGGGCGGGCTCGATGACCGCCAGCGCCATGAGCACCGCGGCCAGGGCCAGGGGCACGCCCCGGCGCACGGCGATGAACAGCCGGGTGCTTTCCAGGGGCAGGGGGCGCTGCGTCATCCCGCCATTATTTACCAACGCTGGCCAGCCCCACAAGCTTTTTGAGGTCCTCGTCCTTCCAGCGGATGCCGCCGCCCACGAAGAAGGTGCGCAGGTCGGAATTGGCGATGTCCTGGAGGCCGGCCATGGCGTAGAACCCCTTGTAGAACTGGTAGCTCGTGCTCAGGCGGTAGCGGGGGTTGGGCTTGTCGGCGCGCTTGGTGAAGTCGTAGGCGACGCCGCCGAAGCGGAAGCGGTCGTTGAAGGCCCGGAACTCCGCGCCCACGCCGCCCTTGCCCTCGACGAGGCCGGCGGTGAAGACGTAGTTCTCGGCCAGGCGCTTGGCGAACTGGGCCGAGACGGTGAAGGCCTGGTCGACGTTGATGGTCCGCTCGGAGACCGAGACCTGGGTGGGCAGGCCCGTCTTCGGGTCGACGATGGTGGCGGTGTGGGTGGAATCGGAGATCTTGCCGTCGGGGGTGGAGGAGAGCTCGAGCGCGTACCAGTGGTCGCGGGCGGGAACGATGTCGATGCCGATGCCCACCTTGGAGTCGCCGCGCTTGGTCCAGCGGGCCGCGTTCAGGTCCAGGTTCAGGTCCATGGACTTCCAGCCGCCCAGCATGGAGTTGACGTTGTCCACGGCGAGGTTGATCTTCTGCACGGTGGTCTCGTCGTTGAGCAGCTTGCCGATGGTGCCTTCGCCCCGGTTCATCTTTCCGGTGATCTGGTTGACGTTGTCGACGGTCACGTGGAGGTCGGCGGAGAGCTTGTGGACGTCCTTCAGGATGCCGTTGAGCTCGGGCCGGCCGTCGTTGACCATGGCGTTGAGGTTCTTTCCGAGGTCCTCGAACTGCTGGGCCAGCCTGGGCAGGCGCTCCCTCAGCTCGGAACTCATCTGCTGCACGTTGGCCATGGTGGCGTTGATGGCGCCGTGGTTCTCCTGGCTCATGGCCCGGAATTCGGCGGTGAGCACGCGGATGTTGTCCACGATCTCGTCCAGCTTCATGCGGCCCTCCTCGCCGCCGATGCTCTTGTTCAGGGCGCCCGTGATGCTCTTGACGTCCAGGCTGATGGAGCCGATGGACTCCATGATCGTGTCCATGCCCATGCCGGCCTTGCTGGGGATGGTGCCGTCGGTGGGCAGGGCCCCGGCCTCGGGGTGCCCGGGGTCCAGTTCGATGTACTTCTCGCCCAGGATGCCGATGGAGCTCAGCGATGCTGACGCGTCCTTGTAGAGCTTGAACTCGTGGGGCAGGGAGAGGACGACCCTGGCGGTCTTGCCCTGGAGCTCGATGGTGGTCACGGCGCCCACCGGCACGCCGGCGACCCGCACCTTGCTCTGCAGGCTCAGGCCGGCCACCTGGGCGAAGGACGTGGCGATGTGGTTCTGCCCGTTGCCGGCGAAGAGCTCGAGCTTCTCCATGCGTAGTATCAGGATGCCCAGGACGCCTATGCTCGCGACGAAGAACGCTCCGACTTTCGTTTCAAGTTTCATGCTCATGGGTGGGCCTCGGACGGGGAAGGCTTCTTGGAGGGCGGCGGCGGGTCCTGGAGGAAGGGACCGTCGGCGTCGCCCCGGAGGAACTGCTGGATGACCTCGTTGGGGTTCACCTTGAAGTCGTCGGGCTTCTGGACCGCAAGGCATTGGCCCCGGAAGAGCAGGGCGATGCGGTCGGCGATGGCGAACGCGCTCTTGAGGTCGTGGGTGATGGTGATGCTGGTGACGCCCAGTTCCCGCTTGAGGTCCATGATGATCCGGCCGATCACGTCGGTCATCACCGGGTCCAGGCCCGTGGTGGGCTCGTCGAAGAGGAGGATCTTGGGCTTGAGGGCGATGGCCCGGGCGAAGCCCACGCGGCGCTTCATGCCGCCCGAGAGCTCCGAGGGGCGCAGCTTGTTGGTGCCCTTGAGGCCCACGAGGTTCAGGCACTCGTCCACGCGGTCCAGCACTTCGCCCCTGGTCATCCTCGTGTGGCGCTTCAGGGCGAAGCCGACGTTCTCCTCCACCGACATGGAATCGAAGAGCGCGGCCATCTGGAAGCACATCCCGATCTCCTTGCGCGCCTCGAAGAGCTGGTCCCGGGTCATGTCCTGGATGACCTTGTCCGAGATGGCCACGTGGCCGGAGTCGGGCTTCAGGAGGCCCATGATGCAGCGCAGGAGCACGGTCTTGCCGGTGCCGGAGCCGCCCAGGATGACCAGGCTCTCGCCCTCCTCCACCGCCAGGTTGACGTCGGCGAGGACCACGAGCTTGCCGAAGGCTTTCGAAAGATGGGAGACGTCGATGACAGGCACGGTTCGCTCAGACGAGGAGGAGCTTGGTGAGGAAGAAGTCGGTGACCAGGATCCAGAGGCTGGAGGTCACCACGCTGGAGGTGGGCGCGTTGCCCACGCCCTCGGCCCCGCCCCGGGTGCGGTAGCCCCGCCAGCACCCCACCATGGAGATGATCAGGCCGAACGACAGCCCCTTGATGAGGGCGATGATGAGATCCCTGCCCTTGATGAGCTTGAAGAAGTCCTGGCTGTAGACGAAGGCGCTCTGGCCCTGCACCCACACCAGCAGGACGTAGCCGCCCAGGTAGCCCACGTAGATGGCCAGGCCCGTGAGCAGCGGGAGCATAACGAGGCTCGCAAGCACCCGCGGCACGAAGAGGTAGTGCACGGGGTCCGTCGCAAGGCATTCCAGGGCGTCGATCTGCTCGGTGACCTGCATCGTGCCCAGCTCGGCGGCCATGGCCGAGCCCACGCGTCCGGCCATCATGAGCCCGGTGATCACCGGGGCCAGCTCCCGCACCACCGCGAGGCCCTCGACCTGCCCGGCCAGGCCCTCGGCCTGGAACTGCTTGAACCCGAAGGAGAGCTGGACGGCGAACACCATGCTCACGGCCACGGAGGTGAGCACCACCACCGGCACGGAGTTCACGCCCACGGCCTGGAGCTGGTAGAGGAAATTGGGTCCGTCGAAGGGCTTGCGGAAGAACCCCGCGAAGGTCCGGAGGCCCAGGGTCACGAGGTCGCCCACGTCCCCGAGGATCTCGATGATCTTCGCGCCGATCTGTTCAAGGAGCCTGCTGATCATTCGGTACCTGGGAGGGGGTGGGGGGGGTGGGAGGAGCCTTGGTCACTTGTACAACTGTAGCCTAACGCTTCATTCCTTGCTTGATCGCCTTCAGCCGGGCCCTGAGGCGGCTGGCCCCCCCCTCGCGCACGGTCAGCGGGGCCCGCGTCAGGGCGATGGCGTCCGCGGGCACGTCCTGCGTAAGCGTGGAGCCCGCCCCGATGAGGCAGCCGTCCCCGAGGGTGATGGGGGCCACCAGCTGGCAGTCCGAGCCCACGAAGACGTCCTTGCCGATGACGGTGCGGTGCTTGTTGACGCCGTCGTAGTTGCAGGTGATGAGACCGGCGCCGATGTTGGTGCGCTCGCCCACCTCGCAGTCGCCGAGGTAGCTCAGGTGGTTGGCCTTGGAGCCCTCATGCATATGGGTCTTCTTGGTCTCGACGAAGTTGCCCATGTGCACGCCCCGGTCCAGCACCGTGCCTTCCCGCAGGTGCGCGAAGGGCCCCAGCATGGCGCCCGGGCCCACCTGCGACAGGTTGATGACGCAGTAGGGGCGCACCTCGACGCCTTCGGCGAGGGTGCTGTCGGTGATGACGCAGCCCTGGCCCACCTGGGAGCCGGCGCCCACCGCGACCGCGCCTTCAAGGCGCGCGCCGGGCGCCAGGAGGACGTCCTGGCCCAGCTCCACCCGGGGACCCACCAGGGTCGCGGCGGGATCCAGGAAGGTCACGCCCGCCTCCATCCAGGCGCGGTTCACCCGCTCCTGGGCGAAGCGCTGGAGCGCGGCCTGGTCGACGCGGGAGTTCATGCCCATCATCTCGGCGGGCTCGCAGAGGTCCACGGCCACCCGCACCCTGGAGGCCACGTCCACGACGGCGTCGGTGAGGTAGTACTCGCCCTGGGCGTTGGCGTTGGTGAGCCGGCCGAGGGCCTCCCGCAGGGGCGCCCAGGGCAGCGCGTAGGCGCCGCCGTTGACCCGGCGGATGGCCCGCACGGCCTCGGAGGCGTCCTTGTGCTCGACGATGGCCCGCAGGGCGCCGTCCGCCTCCACCACGCGGCCGTAGCCCGCGGGGTCGTCCATGTCCATGGCCAGGACGGAGGCCTCGGCGCGGGTGAGGGCCGCGACGGTCTCCCGGCGGATGAGGGGCACGTCGCCGCAGAGGATCACCACCCGCTCGGCGCCGAGGCGGTCCAGTTCGGGAATGGCCCGGGCCACGGCGTGCCCGGTGCCCAGGGGTTCGCCCTGGTCCACGGTGGTCGCGGGGCAGGGCAGGAGGCCCGCGGCGGCCCAGGAGGCCAGGGCCGCCTCCACCTGCTCCCTGCCGTGGTGGACCACCACCACGGCGTGGCGCACCTCCTCCGGAAGGGCGCGCAGCACCCAGAGCAGGGACGGGTCGCCGAGGATGGGGTGGAGCACCTTGGGCAGGGCGGACTTCATGCGCTTGCCGAGGCCGGCGGCGAGAACGAGGGCGATGGTCGGCATGGGATGCTCCTACTGCAACAGGGCCAGGATACAAGGAATGAAATCAGGCCCGGGAAACGGCTTCTCCAGGAGCGCGAGGCGCCTGGGGGCGCGCCCGCCCTGGGGCAGGGGGCGGCCGTCGTCCAGGAGGAGGGCGGGGAGGTCCCGGCCGCCCAGGCCGCACAGGCGGCTCTGCCAGCGCTCCAGGGCGCGGGTGCGCTCCAGGACCAGGACGTCGGGGGGTGCGTGGCGATGCGACGCCTCCAGGAGGGCCCGCAGGTCCCCGAAGGGCGCCGGGGCGCCGCCGGCCTCGGCCACGGCGGCGGCGAGCTCCTTGCGCACGGCGGGGTCCTGGTGGACGATCCCGATCCGCCGGCCTTCGAGGAGCCCGGGGGCCGCCTCGGCCTCCGCGGGCAGGCACGGCAGGAGCACGCGGGGCGTCAGGAAGCCGCGGTCGTCCTGGTTCACCTCCAGGATGCCGGAGCACTCCTGCACGGTCTTGTGCAGCCAGCTGAGGCCCAGGAAGTCCCCCTCCCAGTCCGCGCCCGGGCCGGCCAGCTCGAGCTCGAGGCGCGCCCAGGGGCGCCCGGCGAGGGTCATGGCCGAAAGGGACAGGGTGACCACGCCTTCGCGCAGGCCCTGGCGGCCGTGGAGGAGCATCTGGGTGGCGGCGCGGCGCAGGGGCTCCTCCTCCAGCAGGAGGGTGACCGGTTCGATGCGCAGCGCGGCGGTGATCCCCTCGGGGAGCATCAGCCGGAGGCGGGGCAGCATGGCCTCCAGGGCCGGAACGGCGGGGAGGCGGTGGGGCGCGGCGTGGCGTGGCGGGGGGGCCGGGGGGTAGAGCGGAACGACGCCGTCGCCCCGCAGGGCGAGGGTGCCCGGGCCGGTGTCGGCGATCCACACCAGGGCCATGTTCCGGTCGAAGGCCACCGCCTCCAGCCGAACGGTCTGGAAGCCCGAGTCGCGCCGCACCAGGGTGGCCATGGCCCGGCCCCGGGAGTCCTGGAGGAGCTCGGCGCGCAGGCTGTCCCACGTGGGCGCCTCCTGGCCCTGGAAGAGGTCCTGGACCAGGAATCCCTTCATCTGGTAGCGCGGCAGCCCCACCAGGCGGCTGAAGGCCGTGTTGGTCTCCAGGAGCATGCCCTTCTCGTTGACCAGGAACATGGGCTGGCGGGCCTCGATGGCATAGGCGAGGGTGGGCCCCTCGGGGGGGCGGTCCCCCTCCAGGGCCGAGAGGGCCGTGCGGAAGCCGTCGCCCCGCCCTTCCACCCAGATGCCCTGGTCCCTGAGCCAGGCCAGCTGATGGAGCGCCACGAGCCCCAGCAGGACGCCCGCGAGCAGCGACGCGGCCCAGGAGAGCGGCGGGGTCCCCAGGGTGAACACGTGGTAGATGGCCGTGGCCGTCAGGAACGCGGCGCCGCCCGCCGCGGGCATTCGGATGGCAAGCCACCGGCCCTTCGTGAGGCGGTACCCCAGGTCCGAGAGCAGCAGCCAGAGGCTCCCTTCCAGCATGGCGGTGCCCCAGAAGGCCAGCACGCTGCGCATGTCCATGCCCAGGGTCGTGCCCAGGAGCCAGGCGAAGAAGGTCGCCCCGCCCACCCCCACCGCCAGGCGCCGCACGCCGTTGCGGCCGTCGCGGTTGGCCTGCAGGAAGAAGGTGAAGCCCAGCAGGGCTCCGCCCAGGTGGGCCGAAGGCAGGCCCCGCGTGCCCAGGGCGGGCCAGGGGATGGCGAGGATGGCCAGGATTCCGCCCAGGAAGTAGCCGTAGCTAAGCCCGACGCGCCCCTTCCACCGGAAGGTGAGGAAGCCCACCCAGGGCGGGACCGCCAGCAGGAGCGCCAGGAGCAGGTCCTGGCTCCTCACGCGTCCCCCCTGGCGCGGCGCGCCAGCCTTGCCGCAAGGGAGGCTGCCTGCAGGAAGTTCGCGGGGTCCGCCTGCCAGAGGCCGGCGATGCCGAAGGCGGTGCCGTGGTCGGGTGAGGTGCGCACGTAGGGCAGGCCCAGGGTGAGGTTCACCGCCGTCTCCGGCTCCAGGACCTTGATGGGGATCAGGCCCTGGTCGTGGTAGAGCGCGACCACCAGGTCGAACTCGCCGCGCCAGGCCCGCAGGAAGACGGTGTCGGCGGGGTGGGGTCCGGAGAACGACAGGGTGTCCCCCGTCCGGGCGGGGCGTCCCGGATAGAGCTCCCAGCCCGCGGGGGCCGGGCCCGGCGGGAAGGGGGAGGGCAGGCCGGACCAGGCGCCCGCACCGCAGGCGGCTTCCGCGCGGGCCAGGGCGCGCACGAGGAGCTCCTCCTCGTGGCCGAAGGCGCCGCCTTCGCCGGCATGGGGGTTCAGGGCGCACAGGGCGATCCGCAGGTTGGGGCGGCCCGCGAGCTGCGCGAAGCGGTCCGCGGCGAACGACAGGGTCTCGGCCACCGCGGCTTCGTCGAGCTCCTCGATCACCGAGCGCAGGCTCTGGTGCACGGTGTGGAGGACGACGCACAGGCCCGGGCTCGCGAAGGCCATGCGCGTGATGGGCGAGCCCGCGAGCGCCTGGAGGAACTCCGTGTGCCCGGGGATGGCGAAGCCCGCCGCGTGGGCGGCGGCCTTGGAGAGCGGCAGGGTCACCAGGGCGTCGCCGAGGCCGGCCTGCACCCGCAGGGCGCCGGCCCGCACCCCCTCCACCGCCGCGAGGCCCGAGGCCGCGCCGCCCCGGCCCAGGGTGAGGTCGCCCGGCATGATCTGCGGCGTGGGGTCGATCCAGGGGATGCGGCAGCCGCCGGTGACCAGGTGGTCCCCATCCCAGGCGAAGGGCACGGGGCCGCCCGCGAGCAGGTCCACGCCGGCGCGGGCGCCGGCCACCACGACGGAGGCGCCCGAGGCCAGCTCCGGGAGGGTGCGGAGCAGGAGCTCAGGGCCGATCCCACAGGGATCTCCAAGCGTGACCACGATGCGGGGCAGGGGCATGATCAGTCGTAGAGGGGCAGTTCCACATCGGGGGAGGACGCGTCGTCCTTCTTGCCCCCCCGGCTGCGGCGGATGCGGGGCTCCTCGTCCGCCTTGTAGAGGTACTTGATGTTGTGCTTGGGGACGACCACGTTGGGTTCCTTGACGCGGTTGATCTTCAGGCAGTGCTTGTCGTACCACTCGATGACGCCGCGGAGCTTCTCGTCGTCCTGGAGCACGATCACCATGGGCGTCTTGGCCTGCATCTGCTTGAGGTAGTAGAAGCTCTCGGCGTTGGTCTGCTCGGGGGGCGCGATCTTGCGACGGGGGCTGCTGGTGCCCTGGGGCAGGCTGGCCGCGTCGGGGTTGGGCCCGCCGCTTCCGGCGATGACGGCCTCCGCCGGGGGCTTGACCACCGTGGGCGCATCGGCCGGGGTCGCGGCCTTGGGGGTCCGCCCGATTTTTTCCTTGATGGCGGTCAGGTTGGGGCGTATGAGCTTGCGATTCATCGTGAATCCTGAAAACACTTAAAAGGCAAGGGTTGGTTGATCCTCTTGAGGAATTCCCCTACCCCGGGACCGACGTCAAAAAGTAATGGCAATGTCCCACCTTCCAGGGGAATTGGCAAGGTTTTCCGGCCCCTTCCGACAAATCATTACTGATATTTCGCGACCGGGGAAAAGGTTCCCGGAGCCAGCGGAATTTTCAAGGTCACCGTGGTGCCCGCGCCCACCTCGCTCTCCACCTGGATGGCCCACCCCATCTGCTGGACGAACTGGAATACCAGGCTCATGCCCAGCCCCGTCCCCTCCTCGAAACCGCTTGAGAAAGGCATGAAAATCGTCCGGCGGCGCTCCTCCGGCATGCCGCAGCCATTGTCGGTCACGGTGGCGCTCACGAAGGTCCCCTGGATGCGGAACCCCACGCGGATGGCGGGCGCCGGCTCGTCCCGCACGGCCTTGCGGGCGTTGCTCAGGAGGTTGATGAAGACCTGGTGCACCCAGGCGGGATCGCCCAGCACCATGGCGGGGGGCGGCTCCTCCACCTCCAGGGCGAGGCCCGCGGTGCGGGGGTCGGTCTCCCAGCTGGCCTTGAGCTCGTCGGCCACGCCGCCCAGGGCGATGGGCTGGATGCGCACCGGCCGGGGCCGGGTGAAGTCCAGGAAGTCCGTCACGATGGTGCTCACGCGCTCGGACTCGCGCAGGAGGATGGTGAGCACCCGCTCGGTCATGGCCCGGGGCGGCTCGCCCTGCTTGAGGAGCTGGACGCAGCCGAGGATCGAGGCCAGGGGGTTGCGCAGCTCGTGGGCCATCTCGCTGGAGAGCTCGCCCACGGTGGCCATGCGCTCGGAGATGCGCGTGCGTTCCTCCAGGGCCTTGATGTCGGTGAGGTCCTGGAAGACCAGGAGGTGCCCGGTGGGCTCGCCCTCGAAGCCCAGCAGCGGGGCCAGGTTGCCGCCCACGATGCGCCGGTCGCCGTCGGCGGCCTGGAAGCTGATCTCGAAGCGCTGCTCCTTGACCTGGTGGCCGAGGTCCTGCAGGTCCCCGAACCCGAAGGGCCCGATGGGCGATCCCGGCACGAGGCTGGAATGGAGGATCTTCTCCGCGGCCGGATTGGCCGACGTGATCCGGCCCTGCAGGTCGGCGGTGATCAGTCCCGAGAACATGGAGTCGAAGACCCTCCGGTACAGCGCGCTCAGCTCGTCCACCGCCGCCTCGCTGCGGCTCAGGTCGGTGCGCAGCCCCTCCATGTGGCTGCGGATCACCACCACCACCAGGGTCGCGCCGAAGATCTGCAGGGACGCGAACCCCAGCAGGTAGGCCAGCTGGTACGGTTCCACCCCGATGGGCCCGGAGTGGCCGAAGGGCGGCAGCGTCCCGGAGGTGAACAGCATGACGCAGGCGATGTGGGCCGCGGAGCTGAGCAGGCCCACCGCCACGATCTCGGAGATGTGCAGGTAGAAGGCCGAGGCCAGCACCGGGAAGATGTAGATGGTGGCGAGCCGCTCCTGGTCCACCCCGTGGAAGGCGATGATGAGGGTGACCAGCGCCAGGTCGAGGATCAGGTTGATGCGGATCCACGCGGGCGCCGGCGTGGCGAAGGGGGCGCCGCTGCGGGTGTGGCTGCGCGCCGCCTCCCAGACGCTTTCCAGGAACAGGGCGCCCAGCAGGGCCAGGTAGAGGCCCTCCGCCGGGGCCGGGCCCTCCCAGGGCAGGGCCAGGTGGAGCACGGCCAGGCCGAAGGAGGCCGCCAGCCTGAAGGCCAAGGGCAGGAAGGGCGGCGCGGTATCCCTTGCCGCTTTCGGGACCGTCTCCTGGGGCGTCATGGGGTAAGGATGCCTCCCCCGGCGGGTTTTTCAGAGAAAAATGTCTCAGGGAACGCCTTTTTTGGCATTCTGGGACCATGTCCCACGCCGAGCATGCCCATCCCCAGACCCCCTCCCTGAGGGCCGCAGGCATGCGCCAGACTCCGCAGCGGGAGGCCATCCTCAAGGTCCTGCAGACTTCCGACCGCCCCCTGACGGTGGAGGAGATCTGGGAGCGCCTCGAGAAGGGCCGTTCGGGCGTGCCCACCGTGTACCGGAATTTGGAGCGCTTCGTGACCGAAGGCTGGGCGGAGAGCCTCCAGGGGCAGGACCAGGTGATGCGCTTCGTCCTGTGCCGCTCCTCCTCCCACCACCACCACCTTTCCTGCGAGTCATGCGGCCGGACGGTGGAGGTGGACGCATGCGGCATCGAATCCAGTCTCGCCGGCATGGAAAAGATGAGCGGGTACCGCATAACCCGCCACCAACTCAGCCTCTTCGGCATCTGCCCCGCCTGCAGCGGAGCAAATCAGGGTTGACGTTCCGGCCGAATGTGGTAGTCTTGAATCTCCCCCGCGGGTGTAACTCAGTGGTAGAGTGCAACCTTGCCAAGGTTGAAGTCGAGGGTTCAAATCCCTTCACCCGCTCCAAAAAACAAGGCCTCTTCGGAGGCCTTGTTTTTTGCCATGACCACGACGGATCCGGGCGCCTTCACGATGCAGGGCTTTGATCCCCTTTGGAGGCCCTGTACCGTTTCAAGGCCGGTCGTAGCTCTTCGGGGGGGGGGTGGATTCCCGGGGCACGGGCCGATGGGCGCCGCCCAGGTCGATGCACTGGGGGCAGACGCTTACGCGGTACTTGACGTGGTATTCCCTGCGCTCCCGCATCCAGAACGGGTTCACGAAGATCCTTCGACAGCCTGTGCATTGGACAGTGTGCGGCGAGGTACGCGACATGACGTCTCCTCCTACCCAACCTGCGGTGTCCCCCCAATTTAGGCGAAATGGTCAGCGGCGCGAGGCCCGGGCGGGAAAAATCCTCAGGTCGAGGAAGCTGATCCGGACGGAACCGCGCGCGCGGCCGTCGGGCCTGATCCGCTCCCCGCAGGTCACGGCCCGGCGGTTGGCGGCCACGCCGGCGAGGGACCCGTCCCCGCGCGGGAGGCGCCCCCTGGGGGCCGGCCGGAGGCCAGGGTCGCCTGGACCGCTTTGCAGGCTTCCCTAAGATCATCGGGAGGGATGAAGGCCTGGACCCGCTTGCCGATGAGGCTGGCGGGCGTCCTCCGGATTCGCAACCACGAAGGGTCCCTCCCGGTGCATGAGGAAGCCCACCGGACGCTCCTCCGCCACGGTTCGGAAGGGCTGCCCGCTTTCGGCCGGCTCCCGCTGCCGGGGGGGCACGACCACGAACCATGGGTGGTTTCCATCACCGCTCCGAGGCCCGGAACTCACGTTCGGCGCGCACCCGCAAGGTGAGGCGGACTTCAGCTCCATCCAGCCTGTGGGCGGGCCCGCACAGCCACCCGGCATGCCCGGCGGCTGTCGCCTGCCGCCAGGATTCCACCACCCCGGCGCCACGGCAGGCCGGACAGCGGCCCGAGAGGTGCCGGTCCCCCTCGGGAAACCGGAGGAACCCCATTCCTCCGCAGAGGTTGCATGCATCCAGGACGGCCACGGGACCTCCTTGGAGGCGGGGGGATGTCCCAATATACGGTCCTTCCGGCGCCCCCGCCCACCCCTGGGGACGGGATTGCGATTAGGCATAAAGGCGCAATGTTCATGAGCCCGCTGCTGGAATGAGCCTATTATTTGCCTAGGTGGTCCCCTCTTTGCCAGCCACGCCGTCTTCGTCCGGGAGGCTCCCTTGCCTGAGGCCCCACGCCTCCAGGAAATCCTCGACCTGCCCAGGCTCCAGGTCCTTCTGGACGCCCTGTTCGAGTCGGCTGGGATTCCGTCCGCCATCATCGGCCTGGAAGGCCAGGTGCTGACGGCCTCGGGCTGGCAGGAGGTCTGCGCGAAGTTCCACCGCCTTCATCCGGACGCGGCCAGGGATTGTCTCGCCAGCGACCTGGGCCTGGCCGCCGGGCTCACCTCCGCCGGGAAGGCGCAGGCCACCTGCCCGCGCGGCCTGGTCGACGCCGCTGCCCCCCTGGTGGTCGAGGGGAGGCACCTGGCCAACGTCTTCACGGGGCAGGTCCTCCTGGAGCCCCCGGACCCGGAGGCGGTGAAGGCCCAGGCGGCGGCCTTCGGGTTTGACGGGGCGGCCTACGGGGAGGCCTTCGCCCGGGTGCCGGTCCTCACCCGCGAGCTGATCGACCGGCACCTCGGCTTCATCACCCGGCTCGCCGAATCCATGGCCAGCCAGGGCATGATGCAGCGGCGCACTCAGGAGGCCCGGGCGTCGCTGGAGCTGAGCGAGGAGCGCTCCCGCGCGATCCTCCGGACCGCGATGGACGGCTTCTGGACGGCGGACCACGGCGGCCGGATCCGCTCCGTGAACGACGCGTACTGCGCCATGAGCCTGTATGCCCGCGAGGAGCTCCTGGGCCAGCCCATCGCCCTCGTGGAGGCCCAGGAGGGCCCCGGGGAGATCCTCGACCACATCAAGGCCATCCGCACCGGGGAGAACAACCGCTTCGAGACCGTGCACCGGCGCAAGGACGGCAGCCTCATGCCGGTGGAGCTCTGCGTGCAGGCGCTGCCGGACGGCGACGAGCTGTTCGCGTTCATCCGGGATATCGGCCCGCGCAGGCGCGCGGAGGCCGAGACCCTCCGGCTCCAGAACCAGCTCCTCCAGTCCCAGAAGATGGACAGCCTTGGCAGCATGGCCGGCGGCATCGCCCACGACATGAACAACGTGCTGGGCGCCATCCTGGGGCTGGCCTCGGCCAACCTGGGGGCCCAGCCCCCGGGCAGCCCGGCCCGCCTTGCCTTCGAGACCATCATCAAGGCGGCCCAGCGCGGCGGGAAGATGGTCAGGGGCCTGCTGGACTTCGCCCGGGCGCGGCCCGCGGAGGAGCGGGAGCTGGACCTGAACGAGCTGCTCCACGAGGAGGTGGCCCTCCTGGAACGCAGCACCCTGTCCCGGGTCGACCTGCGCCTGGACCTGGATCCGGCGCTCCGGGGCATCCGGGGGGACCCCGGCGCCCTGGTGCACCTGCTCATGAACCTCTGCGTGAACGCCGTGGACGCCATGGGGGACGCCGGCACGCTCACGCTCCGCACGCGCAACGCCGACAACGACTGGGTGGAGGTCGTCGTGGAGGACACGGGGTGCGGCATGAGCCCCGAGGTCCTCGCCCGGGCCACGGACCCGTTCTTCACGACGAAGGACGTGGGCAAGGGCACCGGCCTGGGGCTCGCCATGGTCTTCCGCACCGTGAAGGCCCACCGGGGCCAGCTGGACATCCAGAGCGAGCCGGGCGCCGGAACCCAGGTGCGGATCCGTCTGCCCGCCTCCGCCGCGGCCCCGGGCCGCCCGGAGCCCGCCGCCCCCCGCCCCGCCGGGGACGCCGCCCCCATGAACGTGCTGGTGGTGGACGACGACGAGCTGATCCGCTGCACCATGCAGGTGCTCCTGGAACTCCTGGGCACCTGTCCCTCCACCGCCTCCACCGGCGAGGAGGCCCTGGAGGCCCTGACCCTGGGCCCGCTGCCCGACGTGGTCATCCTGGACATGAACATGCCCGGCCTCGGGGGCTCGGGCACCCTGCCGCGCCTCCGGGAGCGCTGGCCGGTGCCGGTGCTGCTCGCCACGGGCCACGTGGACCGGGCCGTGCTGGACCTCGTGGACCGGTTCCCGGCCGTGGTTCTGCTGCCCAAGCCCTACAGCCTCGACGATGTGAAGCGGGGCCTGGAAGCCGCCAGGGCGCTGGCGCCCGGGGTGTGATCCCGACTTTGGGGGAGCCGATCCGGGCAGGCTGTGGTAGCCTATGGGCTATGGCGCCGTAGCCAAGTGGTAAGGCCGCAGACTGCAAATCTGCCATTCATCGGTTCGATTCCGATCGGCGCCTCCAGTAGATGAAGAAGCCCGCGAGACCAGATCTCCGGGCTTTTTTCCCAGGTCTCCAATCCTGCCATCCTGTTCCCGCGCCCCTGGCCGGCGGTTGCGGCGGGGTTGACCGCACTCCCGTAGAACCGATACTTTCCCTGCACGGCCCGAGGCGGGCAATTTCCCGCAGATACAGCCCCCGATCCCGGGGGCTTTTCATGTATTTTCTTCCCATGGCTGAGAACAAGACCCAACCCACCCAGGCCAGCGTGGAGGCCTACCTCGCCGGAATCGCCGATGGATCCAGGCGCGACGACTGCCGGGAGCTGGTCCGTCTGATGACCCGCGTGACCGGCTATCCGGCAGTCATGTGGGGGTCCGGCATCGTGGGCTTCGGAAGCTATCACTACAGGTACGAGAGCGGCAGGGAAGGGGACTCCTGCCAGGTGGGTTTCGCCTCCCGGAAGGGCGATATCAGCATCTACCTGATGGCCGGTTTCCCCGGGCGGGACGAACTCCTCGCGAAGCTGGGAAGGCACAAGGTGGGCAAGGCCTGTTTGTACGTTCGACAGCTCGGCGACCTGGACCTGGCGGTGCTGGAGCGGCTCGTCGCCGGGTCCCTGGCCGAGGTGCGGCGCCGGTACCCCTGACGGGACCGCCGGGGTTCCCGAACGCACCTTCCGGGATGGGGCGTACCGGGAAATGGCCAAGGTTCGCGGGGGCGATTCGGCCTATAGTTGGATGATCGCACCCATGCCCAGCTGTCTGCCAGCTGGTTTCTTCCCAAGGACGCCTGATCATGGTTCCCGACGAACCGAAGCTCGCCGTGCGCGCTTTCCGAGGCTTGTGGCCCCTGGCGGGGCTGCTCTGCGGCGTCCTGCTCACGCTGGTGGCCTGGTCCATGAGCCGGCAGGTGGAGCGGACCCGGATCCGGGACCTCCAGAGGGACCAGGCGCGGTCGCTGGCGATGCAGCTGGAATTCCGGATGAAGAGCCTGGAGGAGGTGCTGCGCGGCAGCGCCGGGTACCTCGGGCGCGGGGCCCTCCCCGGCCGCGGGGAGTTCCGGGACTACGTGGAAGGGCTGGAACTCCCCACGCTGCACCCGGGGGCCCAGGGGCTGGGGTTCGCGGAGTGGATCGCGCCCGGTGACCTGGAGGCCCACACAAGGCGCATGCGCCGGGAGGGCTTCCCGGACTACCGCGTCGAACCCGGCGGCGCCCTGGCGCCCGGGCAGGACGGATGCAGCGCCATCATCTACCTCGAGCCCATGGACGCCCGCAACCGGCGGGCCTTCGGCAAGGACATGTCGGCCGACCAGGTGCAGCGCGCTGCCATGCTCCGGGCCCGCGACCAGGGGGTCCCGCTCATGTCCGGGCCGGTGACCCTCTACCAGGAGACCGCCACCGACGTGCAGGTCGGCACCCTGTTCTATGCGCCCGTGTACGACCGGCGCCTGCCCCGGGACACCGTGGCCCGGCGCAGGGCGGCCTTCCGGGGCTGGACCTACCTCCCCTTCCGCATGGGGGACCTGGTCCGCGGAACGTTGGCCCAGGAACGGGTTTCGGCCGACGTGGCCCTGGTGGACGGGCCCGCGCAGGGCGGGGGGCCCCTGCTCTTCGAATCCGTCCCGGACTTCGCCCGTGGCGGGCCCGCGCTGGAGCGCTCGTTCCCCGTGGGCGGCCGGGTCTGGACGCTGCAGGTGCGCTCCAATGCCTCCTTCTTCGCCGGGGCGGGCAGCAGGGGCCACTGGGAGATCCTGGTGGCGGGCCTGGCCCTGAGCCTGGGATTCGCCACGGTCCTGTTCCTGGGCCAGGGAGCGGCGCACCGCGCACATCGCATGGCGCTGAGCATGGCCGAGGAGCTCCGCATGACCGGGGCCCGCTTCGGGACGCTGTTCGAGAAGGCGCCCGTGGGCATGGCCATCGTGAACAGTGTCACGGGAGGCTTCCTGGCGGTGAACCCGCGTCTGGGGCAGATCCTGGGCTATGCCCCGGGCGAGCTCCTGGAGCGCACCTTCCAGGACCTGAGCCACTCCGACCACGTGGCGGCGGATCTGGCCTCCCTTGGGGACGTGATCTCCGGGAAGGTCGAGGAGTTCGCCAAGGAGAAGCGCTACCTCCACAGCGACGGCCACGTGGTCTGGGGGCGCCTGAGGGTGGTCCGCCTGCCCTTGGATCTGGGAGGGGTGCCCCATCACCTGGCCCTCGTGGAGGACATCACCGGCCACATGCGGGCCCTGGAGAACCTGCGGGAGAGCGAGGCCCGCTTCCGGAACCTGGTGGAGAACGCGGTGGATCCCATCGTCCTCTTCGATCCGGAGGGCCGCATCCTCCTGGCCAACCTGGAAGCCTCGAGGCTCACCGGGTATTCCCGGGAGGAACTGGCGAACCTGCGGGTGCAGGACCTTTCCCCCGACATGCCCATGGACGCGTACGCCGGCATCTGGAACGCCCTGGCCTTCGGCGAGTCGAGGCGCTTCGAGGGGCGCACGCGGCGCAAGGACGGCACCTCCTTCCCCGTGGAGGTCCGCATCGGCCTTCTGCCTCCCGGCGAGCCCCGGCAGATCCTCTCCATGGTCCGGGACCTCAGCGCCGTGGACCAGGCCGCCCAGAGCGAGCTGCGGGCCCGCAAGGCCGAGAGCCTGGTGCTCATGGCCGGAGGCATCGCCCACGACTTCAACAACGTGTTCCAGGCCATCCAGTCCAACCTCGAGATCGCCGGGTTCATGACCAAGGGGAACGTCGACCTCGCCCTGATCCTGGACCAGGCCCGGGCCGCCCTGGGCAGGGCCGTGACCCTCTCCCGCAAGATGCTGGACTTCTCGGGCCGCGGCATCGTGCGCCTGGAGCCGATGGAGCTGGAGGATCTGCTCGATCGCGTTCCCCTGAAGCCGGGCCTGATGCTCGAACGGGACTTCCATGCCGTGCCCCCCATCCTGGGGGATCCCGGCAAGCTCGAGCAGGTCGTGACGGCCATGTTGGACAACGCCCTGGAAGCCGGGGCCTCGCGGGTCCGCCTGCGGCTCCGCACCCATGCCGGCGCCGGGGCCGGCACGCACCAGGGCGTGTGGCCCCTGCCCCAGTTCCACGCCCCCGGCACCGTGTGCCTGGAGGTGCAGGACGACGGTCCCGGCGTGGCCCCGGACAAGCTGCACCTGATCTGCGACCCCTTCTACACCACCCGCGAGCCCGGCCGGGGCCTGGGGCTGGCGGCCGCCGTGGGCATCCTGAAGGCCCACCGGGCGGGGTTCCATGTGCAGAACGGGGAAGGGGAGGGACTCGTCTTGCGGATGTATTTCAGGACGGCCTAGGCAGCCAGAAGGACAGGTAACGCTCTGCTTCGCCCCTTCGCGTCAGAGGTCAGCTGGATGAAACGGGATGAAATGGCATTAACTAGTGTAGGCCGCCAGAAGAACAGGTAACACCTTGTCCCCCCCCTTCGCCTCGGGTCCAGTTCAGGGCTTGGTGTTGACGAGTCGCTTGATGCCCCCGTCCTTGAGGGGCCAGTTATGAAAATTGATCAGCAGGCCCACTTCGAAATTTGCAAAGTGGAGGCAGCTATTCAGTTGGGCGAAGTCGGCCTCCGAAAACTTCGCAATGGCCTTCGCCTCGACGACCACCTTGTGGTCCACCACGATATCCATGATGTAGGCATTCTCGACGCACAATTCCTTGTAGGTGATGTCGAGGTGAACCTCGCGTAGGGCCTCGTGTCCGGCCAACCTGAGTTCATGGGCGAGGCAAGCCTTGTAGGCATTTTCCAGGAGTCCAGGCCCCAGAACTATCTGCACCCTGATGGCAGCGAGGATGATGGCTTCGGTGATATCTCGATGGGGATAGTTGTCGCCCCAATCTTCGCCCCAATGCCGACCCATGACTTCCTCCTTCGGGTCAGGAGTGCGCTCAATCACGCCGGGACGTTCAGGCCAGAATTCTTTCCTCGGTATCCTCGGCCTCCTCGGCGCCTCGGCGATGGGCTTTTCGACGGGTGCTTCGGCGCATGTAATCTTTGCGCCGACTGATTCTTGAGAAAGCCATCGCCGAGGCGCCGAGGAGGCCGAGGATACCGAGGAAAAGAAAAAGGCAGGTTCGCCGTCAACCCTTGGCAGAGGCCGTCCGAATGGCCGCGAGGGCCTGCCGTGCTCGTGTCACCTTGGCGAGGATATCGTTCGCGGACGCGGTCCAAACAAATGGTTTCGGAGCGGCATTGTGTCTCGCGATATAGGTATGGATCGCTGCTTCGAGTTCCGGGACGGATCTGAAAATACCCCTTCGGATGCGGTTCTCCGTGATGTCCCGGAAAAATCGCTCCACCATGTTCAACCACGATGAACTGGTGGGGGTGAAGTGAACGTGGACCCTCGAATGGCCTTTCAACCAGCTTTAGACCGCCGGATGTTTGTGGGTGGCGTAGTTGTCGCAAATGATGTGCAGAGCGAGTCGCTTCGACGTACCCCGCTCAAGCCGCTTGAGGAACTTCAGCCACTCCTCATGGCGATGACGTGGCATCGTGGCCGAGATCACCGTACCATCCAGCGTGTTCATGGCCGCAAAGAGGGTGGTCGTTCCATTGCGCTTGTAGTCGTGCGTCATGGTGCCGCAGCGACCCTTCTTCATCGGTAGGCCAGGCTGAGTCCGGTCCAGGGCCTGAATCTGGCTCTTCTCATCTACGCTCAGCACGATGGCATGCTCCGGAGGGTCCAGATACAGGGCCACGATGTCCACCAACTTCTCTTCGAAATGAGGATCGTTGCTTAACTTGAAACCAACGGTGCGGTGCGGCTTGAGGCCATTCTGACGCCAAATGCGTCCCACCGTGCTCTCGCTCACCCCGGTGGCCTGCGCCATGGAGGCCCGGCTCCAGTGCGTGGCATTGACGGGCTGTTCCTGCGCCGTCTTATGGAGCACCTCTTGCCCCTTCAAAGCAATCACCCAAGACTTCCGGCCTCGACCTGGGCGTTCCCTCTCGAGGCCATCGAAGCCCGCTTCCTCCCATCGCTTGAGGCATTGCCAAGCAGTCCGATGATCACAGCCCAAAGCCTGGCCGATGTCACGAAAGGACTCGCCAGAAGCTCGATGAAGAACAATCTTGGCCCGCAGGACGCTGCGCGCAGGCAAGGTCCGGCTCCGCGCCATTTCCTCAAGGCGTCTGAATTGCTCCACAGTTAGATCAACTCGCCCCACTTGCGCCAAAGTTCTCACCTGCCGCTTGGATGCGACGAGCTGTATTGGCGTTACAGGTATTTCTGGCGGCCTGCCCAGCTGCTACCTGCCCAGATGCTTTGCCAGGAACTCGTACATCGCCTTGCGGGCCTTGCGCGCGTAGGACGTGTCGATGCGGTCCCACCCGTGCCCTCCCGGCGCGTCCTGCTCGATCTTCGAATCGAAGGCCTTGCCCGCTGCCTTGAGGTGGGTGATGAGCTGCTCCACCTCCACCACGTCCACGTCCCGGTCGTTGGTGGTGCTGGTGACCATGAGGGGGAGCCTGAGCTTGTGGACGTTCCAGATGGGGCTGCGCCGGCGCAGGAGGTCCACGTCCTCCGTGGGCGGCTTGCCGAACATGCTCTTGACCGTCGCGTCGTCGCGGTATTCCTCCCCGGCGTAGGCCACGCGGGCCAGCAGGTCGCTCACGGGCACGCCGGCGTAGATGCAGGCGAACTTGTCCGGGTGGTCGAAGCCGGCCATGAGGCTGATCATGCCCCCGTGGCTCCAGCCCACCAGGGCCACGCGCTTCGGGTCCACGGGCAGCTCCTCCACGGCCCAGTCCCGGCAGGCCACCACGTCGTCGTTCTCCAGGCCCCCGTAGTCGATGGCGTCGTGCAGGCCCTTGCCGTAGCCCGTGGAGCCGCGGTATTCGGGCGCCACGACGATGTAGCCCCGGGCCACCATCTCCCGCACCAGGTGCGCGTGGTAGGTGCCGAAGTCGCCGTGGACGCCCCCGTGGCTGAGGAGGATGGCCGGATGCTTCCGGGCCCGGTCCAGGTTCTTCGGGACGAAGGTGTACGCGTAGATCCGCAGGGGGTGGCGCTCGTTCCGGATGCCGTAGGTCTCCTTGCCCTTGGGGTTGGGCGGGCCCGTCAGGATGACCTTGTCCACCTCGACCACGTCGGAAAGGCGCAGCCAGAACAGGGCGTCGTCGGCGGACTTGCGCACCTGGTCCAGCTCCCACGCCAGGCTCTCCACGTGGGCTTCGAGGCGCTTGATGCGCGCTTCCGGCGTTTCCTGGGCGGGCAGGGCGAGGGCGAGGGCCAGGGCGAGCGGGATGGAGCGGAACATGGGGCCTCCAGGCCTCGTTTTGCGAGGGACGAACTACTTTAGCCCACTCCCGGAGGCGATGGCCAGTTCCACCCGCTGGCCCAGCTTCAGGCGGGCCTCCCGGGGCAGGGCCACCTTCACGAGGGCGACCCGGATGTCCGAGGGCCGGGCGGGGTCCAGGGGCTTGAGGCGGCGCAGGGACACGGCCGCAGGCACCTCCTCCACCCGTCCCGCCAGGGTGCCGGCGGTGCCCTCCACCTCGATGGCCACCTCCCGGCCCACCGCCAGGGAGGGCAGGTCGTACTCGTCCACTTCGGCTTCCACCCGCAGGCGGTCCAGGTCGGCGATGCGCACCAGGCGCCCCCCGGGGGCCAGGAGCTCGCCGGGCTGGGCCAGGCGCTCCACGATGACGCCGGAAAAGGGCGCCACCAGGGTGAGCTTGGCCAGGGCGGCCTCCAGCTGGGCCGCGGTGGCCAGCGCCGCCTCCCGGCGGGCCCGGGAGAGCCGGAGCTGGGAGTCCGCGTCGTCGAAGGCGCGCTGGCCCACGACCCCCGCGGCCAGGAGGCGCTGCTGGCGCCGCAGCTCCAGGTCCAGGAAGCGGCCCTCGGCCTCCAGCTCCCGCACCCGGGCGCGGGCCGAGGCGAGGCTCGCCTCCTGCTCCCGGGAATCGAGGCGGGCGAGTACCTGCCCCGCCCGGACGCGGTCCAGTTCACGCACGGGGAGCGAGGCCAGGCGCCCGCCGTACTCGGCGGAGACCACCAGGTCGGCCCCGGGGTAGGCGGCCACACGGCCTTCGCAGCGCAGGGCGGAAGGCGCCGCGGGGGCGGGCTGGGGCCGGGCCTGGGCGCGGGGATAGAGCGCGAAGGCGGTGAGGGCCAGGGTGGAGAGGCCGGCGAGGACTAGGGGCAGCTTGCGCATGGGGGGCTCCTTTCTTAGGCCTGGAACCGGCCGTCCCGGATGCGCAGCACCCGGTCGGCGATGTCCTGGACCTTGGGGTCGTGGGTGACGATCAGCACGGCGCGGCCGTGGTCCGTGGCGAGGTTCCGGAAGAGCCGCAGCACCTGGCTGCCGGAGGCGGTGTCGAGGTTGGCGGTGGGTTCGTCGGCCAGCAGCGCCTGGGGCCTCCCGGCCATGGCCCGGGCGATGGCCACGCGCTGCTTCTGGCCGCCGGAGAGGTCCCGGGGCAGGTACCCGGCGCGGTCCGCCAGGCCCATGGTCTCGATCCAGGTGCGGGCCTCCTCCCGGATGCCCTCCCGGGGGAAGCCCTTCACCTGCAGGGCGTACTGGACGTTCTCCACCGCGTTGAGGGAGGGGAAGAGGTTGTACTGCTGGAACACGAAGCCGATGTGGCTCCTGCGCAGGGCCGCAAGGCGCCCGGGCCGGGCGGCCTCGCCCGCGACCCGCACCTCCCCCCCGGTCGGGCTCAGGATGCAGCCGAGGATCTGCAGCAGGGTGGTCTTGCCGGACCCCGAGGGGCCCTCCAGGGCGACGACCTCCCCGGGCTCCAGGTCCAGGGAGAGGCCGTGGAGGATGCGTACGGGCTCGCGCCCCTCCTGGTAGTCCTTGATGATGCCGGTGGCGGAGAGGACGGGCATGGTTCAGCTCCTGAAGACGAGGCCGGGGTCGATGCCGGCCACCTTGCGGAAGCTGAGGCCGGCGGAAAGCACGCACATGAGGAGGGTTCCGCCGCCCACCAGCGCCCACACCCGCATTGGCAGGATGAGCTGGAGGCCGAGGGCGGCCACCGCGGGCCTGAGGCCCAGGACCATGAGGCCGCCCAGGGTGAAGCCCAGCACCGCGGCCACCGCGGCCTGGCGGCCCAGGAGCAGGTAGATGTCGGCGTTGGAGCCGCCGATGGCCTTGACGGTGCCGAACTCCTTGAGGTGGTCCATGGTGGAGGTGTAGAGGGTCTGGGCCACCACCACCACGCCCACCAGCACCCCCAGGAACACCGCGGTGAAGGCGTTCATGCCGATGCCGGTGTTGTTGATCCAGTAGGCGTCGGAGCGGTCCGCCCAGTCCCGGGCGGTGTAGACGTCGTTGTGGGGCAGGCGCCGCCCGATCTCCGCGCGGAGCGCCTTCAGGTCCGCGCCGGGCGCGGCCTTCACGAGGATGTAGGTGGTGCTGCCCGACAGGAGGTCCGGATTGAGCTGCTGGACCAGGCGGTAGTCCATGAAGGACACCGGCGTGGTGGTGAACGACACGGCGCCGCGGGAGCGCCCCGCATAGCGCATGCGCACGCCCTGCACCTGGCGGTAGTCGCCCGCGGCGAACGCGCCGATGCGCCGCGCGGCCGAGGCGTCGGTGACGATGTAGTTGCCCCGGCGGAGGTCCTCGACGCTCCCGCTCTCCATGTCCCAGGGCAGGTTCCAGGCGCGGAAGTCCTCCAGGGCATAGGTGACCGTGCCTTCCGTGGCGCCGGTGGGGAGGGTGGCGTTCACGAAGGTGACGATGAGGTTGTCGGCCCGCGCCACCCCCGGGATGGACCGCACGCGGTTCACATAGGTCTCCGGGAAGGTCTGGGCGAAGTCCACGTTGGGGGTGTTGCGGGACGTCACCCAGATGTCGGCGGGGATGTGGCGAACGATCACCGAGGAGTTCCGGACGAGGCCCAGGAACAGCCCCACCTGCGAGAGGATGAGCTGCACGGCGAAGGCCACGCCGGCGACGGTGATGAGGAACCGCATGCGGTCGTGCAGGAGCATGCGCAGGGCGAGGTCCACCATGGGGGGACTCCTTGCGGGAAGGGTTGGATGTGCAGCTCGCGCCGCGCGGCGGGCGCCGCGGGGCAGGGGGGAGATGGAAGGTCCTACCGGCGGATGCCCCGGATCAGGACGTCGGTCATGGCCTCGATGCGCGCCTGGACGGGGGTCCAGGCCACCCACGCGTCGTCCTTGTGGGTGATGGCCAGCGACATGAGGCCATGCATGCCCGACCAGACCACCTGGGCGGCCAGGTCGGGATCGGTCCAGTCGGGGCGGAGGAGGCCGGCGGCGATGGCCTCCTCGAGGGTGGAGCGCAGCAGGGCGTAGGCGTCCACTTCCGGATTCCCCTTGCCGTCGCCGCCGTGCTCGGGCTTGGCCTGGGGCGGGTTCATGAACATCAGCCGGTAGTGGTGGGGGTACGCCAGGGCGAAGGCGGCGTAGCTGAGGCCGATGGCGCGCACCCGGTCCAGGGGGTCGGGAATGGCGATGCCCCGCGCCAGCTCCTCGCCGAAGGCCCGGAAATCCTCCTGGCACAGCTCCCGGATGAGGTCTTCCTTGTCCTTGAAGTGGAGGTAGATGGTGCGGGGGCTGTACTCGATGGCCTCGGCGATGGTGCGCATGGTGACGGCGTCGTAGCCGCGCTCGGCGAAGAGCTCCCGGGAGACGTCCAGGATCTTCCTGCGCAAAAGCTGCTTTTCTCGTTCGCGTCGATCGGTGGGACCCACGGGGCGCCTCCAGGCTACCCCACCAATTTAGGAAACACTGTTTACCAAGTCAATGGCGATTACAGAAAAAACTTCGTTTCGGTCCCGGGTCAGTCCACCGAGTAGCCGCGGTCCTCCAGGTACGACCTCAGGGCCTTCTGGTAGGCCCTGCGGGCCCGGGGCGTCCCCGGGTCGGAGGGATCGCTGAACGCCGGGTCGTAGCCGCTGACCTTGCGGGCGTGGCGCTGGGCGTCGGCGCGGTCCGCCTTCATCTTCTCGGCGCTCTGGCCTTCCCTGGGACTGACCAGGAGAGCGTCGTGCTCCGGTGCGGCCGGCGCGGCGCGGCGGGCCTCCTCCCGCTCCGGGGGATCGGCCACCACGTAGCCGCCCGAAGGAGAGTCGGTGTAATAGACGTCCTCGTAGGTGTAGTAGCGCAGGCCGCCGTAGTAGGCCGTGGCGAACCCGAAGGGCAGGACGTCCAGGTAGAGGCCGATGGGGGGGTAGCAGCCCAGGTAGGCGCCCCGCCAGGGGCGGTACCAGAGTCCGCCGTGCATGTAGTAGGGGGACCCGCCCCAGCGGTAGGTGGCGTAGCCCCGCGGCAGGATGCCCACGGAACCGTAGACGCGCAGGCCGGGGCTGCCATGGAAGCCGCCGGGGTGGACCCGGAAGCCGCCGCCGGAGTGGAAACCGCCACCGGAGTGGAAGCCGCCGCCGCGCCCGGCCGATCCGCCGCCCCGGAACCAGGGCTGGCCGGCGAAGGCGGAGCAGGCGATGAGGGAAAGGGCCGCGAAACGGAGGATGGTGGGGAACCTGCTGGAAATGGCCATGGTCCGCTCCTTTCGTGATGTTGGACCCCCGCGGTCCGGTGGGGGTTGAGTCCACCGTCAAAGATGCGGCGAAAGACGCGCGGGTTCAATCCTTGGCTCGCGGCGAGGACGCCGGTTCGCTATAATTTCGTCATCCCGCCCGGGGCGACGCCTATGCAGCCGACAGACACAGTGGATTCCGGCCCTCCCCGGCGCATCGCGCACCTGGACATGGACGCGTACTTCGCCTCGGTGGAGCTCCTCAAATTCCCGGAGCTCAAGGGCCTGCCCGTGGTCATCGGCGGCCGCCGGCGCCCCGCGGAGGAAGGGTTCCAGCGCCTGAGGGACTACCGGGGGCGGGGCGTGGTCACCACCTGCACCTACCCGGCGCGGGCCTTCGGGGTGCGCTCGGGCATGGGCCTCATGAAGGCCGCCGCCCTGGCCCCCGACGCCATCCTGCTGCCGGGGGACTACGAGACCTATTCGCGGGTGTCCCGGGCCTTCAAGGCCGCCGTGGCGGAGATCGCGCCCAGCATCGAGGACCGGGGCATCGACGAGATCTACATCGACCTCACGGAGGTGGAGGGAACTTCCGCGGAGCTGGCCCGGCGCCTGAAGGAGGCCGTGAAGGCCGCCACCGGCCTCACCTGCTCCGTGGGAATCACGCCCAACAAGCTCCTCTCCAAGATCGCCTCGGAGCTCCAGAAGCCCGACGGGGTCACGATCCTCGGCCTGGAGGACATCCCGGCCCGCATCTGGCCCCTGCCGGCCTCGGCGGTCAACGGCATCGGGCCCAAGGCCTTCGGGAAGCTGGAGGCCATGGGGATCCGCACCATCGGCGACCTGGCGGCGGCCGATCCCGCGCTGCTCCTCCAGCGGTTCGGGCAGAGCTTCGGCGCCTGGCTCTCCGAGGCCGCCCACGGCCGGGACGGGCGCCCCCTCACGATCGTGCGGGAGGCCAAGTCCATGAGCCGGGAGACCACCTTCGAGCGGGACCTGCACCCCCGGGAGGACCGGGAGCGGCTCACCGCCATCCTCCTGGACCTCTGCGGGCGGCTGGCCCAGGACCTGGAGCGCAAGGGCCTCGCCGCCAAGACCGTGGGCGTCAAGCTCCGCTTCGACGACTTCTCCATCCTCTCCCGGGACGTGACCCTGGCCTGGGCCGTGGCCTCCGCCGACGGCCTGCGGGACGCCGCCCGGGACTGCCTGCGCCGGGTGACCTTCGACCGCCGCCTGCGCCTCCTGGGGGTCCGGGCCGGGTCGCTGGTGAAGCCCGGCGCCGGGGGAGCGCCCCGGCCCCTCTTTTAATTCCGCCCTCTTGACCTCCGTCAAGGTTAGTTGACCGTTCCGGTCGGATATTGGTCTACGGAGGGACCCACAATGTCCAGCACCATCACCCCGGCAACCCGCATCGGCGACATCGTCCTCGAGCACCCCGCGACCATGCGCCTCTTCGAGCGCCACAACATCGACTACTGCTGCGGCGGCCACCGCACCCTCGCCGAGGCCTGCGCCCACGCCGGGCGCCAGGTGTCCGACGTCCTGCCCGCATTGGAGGGGCTGGATGCCCCGGCCGCCGAGCCCCTGGATCCCAAGGTCCTGGCCGCGGGCAGCATGACCGCCCTCATCGCCCACATCGAGTCCACCCACCACGTCTTCACCCGGGAGGAGCTGAACCGCGTGGCCCCCCTCATGGAGAAGGTGGCCCGGGTCCACGGCGCCAACCATCCGGAGCTGGCGCGGGTGGCCAGCCTCTTCACGGCGCTCTACGACGACCTCATGCCCCACCTGCAGAAGGAGGAGCAGATCCTCTTCCCCTTCATCCGGGGCCTGGAGTCGGGCGCCCCCGCCTGCGACAGCTGCTTCGGCAGCGTGCGCGGCCCCATCAGCGTCATGCAGAGCGAGCACGAGGCCGCCGGCGACGTCCTGCGGGAGATCCGCGAGCTCACGAAGGACTACACCCTGCCGGACGACGCCTGCGGCAGCTTCCGGTCCCTGTACATGGGCCTCCGGAACCTGGAGGAGGACCTCCACCTGCACATCTACCTGGAGAGCCACATCCTCTTCCCCAGGGCAGCCGAAATGGAGACTGCGAAGGCCTGAGAAAAAAGCGGGAAGTTGGAGTAGGCTGGGTCATGCGAATCATGGTCCTCCTGCTTTCCGCATTCGTGCTGAGCGCGCAGCCGTTCAACCCGAAAGGGCTCGACGAGCTCAGGGCCGCCCTCGCCGGCGCCATCGAGCGCAAGGTCACGCCCGGGGCCGTGGTGTGGGTGGGCCACGGCTCCGGGGACGCCCACTGGGCCCAGGGGAACCGCGCGCTGGTGCCCTCGGTGGAACCCATGACGGAAGCCACGGTCTTCGACGTGGCCTCCCTCACCAAGGTCGTCGCCACGCTCCCCTCCGTCCTGCTGCTGGTGGAGCGTGGCAAGGTCGACCTGTCGGCCCCGGTCCGCGCCTACCTGCCGGAGTTCGCCAGCGGCGAGGTGACGGTGCGCCACCTGCTCACCCACACGTCCGGGCTGATCGCGGACCTGGCGCTCACCGAACCCTGGAGCGGGTACGAGGAGGGCATCCGGCGGGCCTGCGCCTGCGTGCCGGACCCGCCTCCGGGCCGGGAGTTCCGATACAGCGACGTGAACTTCATCCTCCTGGGCGAAATCGTGCGCCGGGTGTCGGGGCAGCCCCTTGACCTCTTCGCGGCCCGCGAGGTGTTCGGGCCGCTGGGCATGACCTCTTCCACCTTCCATCCGGACCCGTCGCAGGTCGCCCCCACCGAGCGGGACGAGCACGGCGTCATGCTCCGGGGCGTCGTCCACGACCCGACCGCGCGCCGCATGGGCGGCGTGGCGGGGCATGCCGGGCTCTTCTCCACCGCAACCGACCTCGCAACGTACGCGCGCTTCCTGCTGCGCGGCGGCCCCCTCCTCAAGCCCTCGACCCTGGCGCTGATGCGCAGCGTCCAGACCCCGGCCTCGGTGTACGAGCGCCGGGGCCTCGGCTGGGACCTGGACTCCGCGTTCAGCCGGCCCCGGGGCGCCCTCTTCGGGCTGGGCTCCTTCGGCCACACGGGCTGGACGGGCACGGCCCTGTGGATGGACCCGGCCTCGGAGACCTTCTACGTGCTGCTCACCACCCGCCTCCACCCCGACGGCAAGGGCGTGACGCGCGAGCTGTACTACGAGGTGGCCACGCTCGCGGCCCGCGCGTCGGGGCTCACGGAGCGCCGGGACGGGACGCTGTTCCCCCGCGCCAAGGACGAGGTGCCCACCGCGCTCAACGGCATCGACGTGCTCGAGCGCACCGGCTTCGCCGCCCTGAAGGGCCTGCGCATCGGCCTGTGCACGAACCACACGGGCATCGACAACGAGCGCCACGCCACGGCCGATGTCCTCAAGGCCGCGCCCGGCGTGCGACTGGTGCGGCTCTTCAGCCCCGAGCACGGCATCCGCGGCCAGCTGGACCAGGAGGGCATCCCGGATTCCGTGGACGCCCGCACCGGCCTGCCGGTGGTCAGCCTCTACAAGGCCGGCCAGCGCGCGCCGTCGCCCGCGGATCTGGCCGGCCTCGACGCCCTGGTCTTCGACGTCCAGGACATCGGCTGCCGCTTCTACACCTACATCGCCACCCTGAAGGGCTGCCTCGAGGCCGCCGCCGCCGCCGGCATCCCCCTGATCGTCCTGGACCGGGTCAACCCCGTGCGGGGCGACCGGGTCGAAGGGCCCGTGGTCCCGTCCGAGTTCGGGTTCACGGCCTGCCATCCCGTCGCCATCCGCCACGGCATGACCGTGGGCGAGCTCGCCGGGATGTTCAACGGCGAACTCAAGCTGGGCGCCAGGCTCCAGGTGGTCCAGGTGCAGGGCTGGCAGCGCGGGCAGTGGCTCGACGCCACGGGCCTGCCGTGGACGGACCCCTCGCCCAACATGCGCAACCTCGACGCCGCGGCGCTGTATCCCGGCACCGGCCTGCTGGAATCGGCCATCAGCGTGGGCCGGGGCACGGATACGCCCTTCCAGGTGCTGGGCGCCCCGTACGTCAACGACCGTGCCCTGGCCTTCGAGCTCAACAAGCTGGGGCTGCCCGGCGTGCGCTTCGTCGCCGTGCGGTTCCGCCCCGCGGCCAGCGTCTTCAAGGACCAGGACTGCGGCGGCGTCCGCATCCTCCTCACGGACCGGGACGCCCTGCGGCCCGTGGAACTGGGCCTGGCGGTCGCCCACACCCTGCGCCGGCTGTACGGCAAGGCCTTCGACCTGGCCAAGCTCAACCGCCTGCTGCGGGACGACGCCTCCATCGCGCTGCTGGCCGCGGACAAGCCCTTCCAGGCCGTCGTGCGGGGCTGGGAGGAGGCCCGGGACGCCTTCCTGAAGCGGCGCGCGCCCTTCCTCCTCTACCCCTGATGGACGCGCTCTCGATCCGGCCGCTCCACACCGACCTCGAGCCGGAGCTGTGCGCGGACCTCCTGGCGTCCTCGGACCCCTGGCGGACCCTGGGCATAGGCCGGCCCTCCCTCCTGGCCCAGATCCGGGACCCGAGCCGGGAGCGCTACGTGGCGCGCGCGGGCGACCGCCTCGCCGGATTCCTGATGCTCAACCTGCAGGGCGCCTTCGTGGGCTACATCCAGGCGATCTGCGTGGCGCCCGGCTTCAGGAACCTGGGCCTGGGCGCCTCGCTCATCGGCTTCGCGGAGGAGCGGATCTTCCGGGACTACCCCAATGTCTTCCTCTGCGTCTCCGCCTTCAACCACGGCGCCCGCCGCTTCTACGAACGGCTGGGCTACCGGGTGGTGGGGGAGCTACCGGATTACCTGGTTGCCGGGCAGTCCGAGATCCTGATGCGGAAGACCCGCGGTCCCAAGCTGCCTTGACTGCAGGTTGAAGAGGATCCTCCGGTCCAGGCCGTCCAGCTCCCCGGCCTCGGTGGCGCGGTAGTGGAGGTGGAAGGCGCCCAGGGTGGCGGCGGGGTTCTTCAGGGAGTAGCCCAGGATCCGCAGGGCGGCCCAGGGGTTGAAGTCCGCCGGGGGTTCCGGCAGCTCGGCGTCGGGCCACAGGCCGAAGCCCTTCTCGGCCAGGAGCTTCCAGGGGAAGGCCGCGTTGGGGTCGTGCTTGCGCACCGGGTCCACGTCGGCGTGGGCGATGATCTGGGTGCGGGGGATGTCGTAGCGGCGCACCAGGTCGTCCAGCAGCACCAGCAGCTTGTCGATCTGGGGCTGGGCGAAGGGCTCGAACCCGTTGTTGTCCAGCTCGATGCCGATGGAGAGGGAATTGATGTCCCGGGAGGCCCCCCAGGTGCCGCCCCCCCCGGCGTGCCAGGCGCGGTGGTCGTCCGAGACCAGCTGGGCCAGGCGCCCGTCCCGGCCGATGAGGTAGTGGCTGCTCACGGGCCCGCCGGAATTCGCGGTCTGGAGGACCTTCAGCGCCTCGTCGAAGGTGTTGCAGGCTGTGTGGTGGATGATGACCATCTGGGGCCGGCGGGCGTTGAAGTTGGGCGACGGGGACCACTGGGCCAGCGGATTGCGGGGAGCATGGTGGCAGCCGGCGCAGAGGAGCAAGAGCGCGCCGAGCGCGATGCCCGGGGCCCTCACTTGCCGGTGTTCCGGAAGATGTCGGCGAAGCCCGCGCGGCGGCGGATGACGCGCACCTTGGCGCCGTCGACCAGGAGCTCGGCGGGCATCGGCCGGGAGTTGTACTCGCTGGCCATGGAGAAGCCGTAGGCGCCGGCGTCCAGGATGGCCAGGAGGTCGCCCGCCGATGCCCGGGGCAGGGTGCGGGCCTCCGCGAGGATGTCGCCGGTCTCGCACACGTCGCCGGCGATGTCCACGGTGACCGGGTCCGCGGTCTTCCCCAGGACGCGCACGCGGTGGTAGGCCTGGTAGAGGATGGGGCGCATGAGGGTGTTGAAGCCCGCGTCCACGTTCACGAAGGTCTTGACCGGGGTCTGCTTGACCGTGTTGACGCGCACCAGGACGAAGCCGGCGCCGCCCACGAAGAAGCGCCCCGGCTCGAGCCACAGGGTGGGCTCGTAGCCCGCCGCGGCCACGCCTTCCTTCCAGATGGGCTCCAGGACCTTGGCCAGCTCCCCGGGGGACATGACCTCCTGGCCGTCCTTGTAGGGGATGCCCAGCCCGCCGCCCAGGTCCACGAAGGCAAGGCGCAGGCCCAGCTTGTCCTTGAGCTCCTTGACGAAGCCCAGCATCTTCCTGGCGGTGAGGGCGTAGCCCTCGGTCTCGGTGATCTGGGAGCCGATGTGGCAGTGCACGCCCTCGATGCGGATCCCGGGCATGGCCTTGGCCTTCTCGTAGGCCCGGAAGGCGATGCCGTCCTGGAGGTGCAGGCCGAACTTGGACTCGGTGATGCCGGTGTTGATCTGGTGGATGGTGTGGGGGTCCACGCCGGGGTTGACCCGGAAGCTGATGCGGGCCTGCTTCTTCTGCCGGAGGGCCTCGGCCTGCGCCTGGCCCAGCTCGTCCATGGAGTCCACGTTGAGGACGGCGCCCAGGGCGATGGCGCGCCGCAGTTCGGCGGGGCTCTTGGAGGAGGAGGTGAACATGATCTCCGGGCCCTTGTAGCCCGCCCTCAGGGCCCACTCGATCTCGCCCTGGGACACCACCTCGGCCCCGAGGCCCTCGCTTTTCAGGAGGCCGATGATCGCGGGGTTGGTGTTGGCCTTGAGGGCGTAGAGGAGGCGCAGCTTGGGGAACCTGGGGGCGAAGGCGGCCTTGAGGGCGCCCACCTGGCCGAGGATGTGGGCCTGGTCGTAGACATAGACCGGCGTGCCGTGGGCCGAGGCCAGGGCCTGGAGGGTCCTCGCCACCCCCGGGTCGCCGGCCCTGTCCGCCCTGACGGCCACGAGGGCTTCGTGGACGGTGGGGTCCGCGGCCCGCACCAGGGCCGGGGCGAGCAGGAGAAGGGCGAGGCTGAGGGGGCGCATGGACACGGGGACTCCCGGTTCTTAGGGGTTGAGGGCGGCGGGCAGGTGCCAGGCGGCGCTCGCGGCATCCAGCAGCTCCCCGGGGAGCTGCACGAGCAGGGGATTGCGCGCGGGATCCAGCCACGTCAGGACGGTGAGGAGGTCCTCCGGGGCCAGGGCGGTGCAGCCCGCGGTGCCGCCGCCGGGGGGCGGGGCCACGTGCAGGAAGATGCAGCTGCCGGCGCCCTTGACGGGGCGCTGGTCGTTGTAGTGGATCACGGCCAGCCAGCGGTAGTGGTCGGTCTCCAGGCGCATGCGCTCCGCGGAGCGCCAGGTGGGGGCTGTGTCGGCGGTGCTGACGATGCGGCCGTAGTCGGCGTGGTCGGGGTCGTCCACGCAGCGGTCGCATTCGGTCGAGGAACGGTAGGGCAGCTTGACGCCCTCGGGCGCCCGGGGCGCGTAGCCCCACATGCCGCCGAAGGTCAGCACGCCCGCGGGGGATCGGCCGTCGCCTTCGCGCTTGGCGGGGCCCGGGGCGGGGGCCGCGGGCGCGCCGTCGTCGCTGCGCCAGGCCAGGCCGGATTTCCCGAGCCACACCGGGAGCGGGGCCCCGGCCTTCACGAGGGTGCCGCCGACCCGCTCGAAGCGCTGCATGCGGCCCTGGACGGCATTCCAGCCGGAGGTGGTGACCAGGAGCACCTGGCCCGCCGCGGCGAACTCCGCCGACCGGTCGCGGATGGCTTCGAAAGGCACGTTCAGGACGCCGTAGCCGGGGCTGGAGGCATGGTCGAAATGCCACCACTCCTCCTTGAGCACCCGGAAGCCCTCCTTCTCCATGGCGGCCCTCAGCAGGTCCCGGTTCCGCCGGGCCTGGGCGTCGCCGCCCGCGTAGGCGGCGTGCGACTTCGGGGACATCTCGTCGTAGGCGCTGGGCATGGGGAGGGGGGTCCCGTCCGGCCCGAGGAGGTCCACGTCCACCGCGCACCCGCGGTTGTGGACAGAGCCCTTGGCGGGGTCGGCCACGTAGTCCCGGTCGGCCTTCGGCGTGGCCTCCCAGAAGACCCGCGTGACCCACCAGGGCCGGTAGGCGTCGTGGACCCGCAGGCGCAGGCCCGTGGCCTGGAGGGCGCGGTCCGCCCGCAGGAGGGCCTCGGCCACGGGGCGCTGGAGGAAGGCCCGGGCCTGGGCGTACACCGGGGCCTTGAGGAAGTTGTCGCGGGTGGCGTAGCGGATGTCGAGGCGGATGGAGGGATCCAGCTCCACCAGGTCCGGCGCGGCCGTGCTCCTGGGAAACGCGGGCATCGCCGCCGCCCGGGATTCGGCGATCAGCTCGTCGAGCCTGGGGGTCTGCGCGCCCAGGGACAGGGCCAGCGCGGCCAGCACCGCGAAGGGAATCCGGCCGCGCCCTCCCCGGTACGGAGCGGCATGGGTTCCACGGATGCTGGGGTTGGACATAACGTGAGCATAATGGATTTGTCCCAGGAGTGGAAATGCTCAGATCCTTCCGCGCGTGCGCCCTCTGCCTCGTGGCCGCGGCCAGCCTCCGGGCCCAGGCGGACCCCTCCTGGGCCTGGGCCCGCATGACCCGGGACGTGACCCGGATCGCCGATGCCGCGGAAGGCCGCGTGGGCGTGTTCATCCAGAGCCTGGACACGCGCGAGACCTTCTCCCTCCGGGCCGACGAGGTCTTCCCCGCGGCCAGCACCATCAAGCTGGCCCTCCTGCTGGAGCTGTACCGCCAGTGCGAGAAGCCGGGCCCCCGTCTCACCGATCCCTACGCGGTGGACCCCCGGGACCTGGCCGAGGACAGCGCCATCCTGGGCAACCTCGCCCCCGGCACCCGCCTCACCCTGCACGACCTGGCCCTGTTCACGGTGGTGGTGAGCGACAACAGCGCCACCAACATCCTCATCGACCGGGTGGGCATGGACCGCGTGAACGCGGCCCTGGACGCCCTGGGCCTGACGCGAACCCGCCTGCGCCGGAAGATGATGGACGCGAAGGCCGCCGCCGAAGGCCGGGAGAACGTCGCCACCCCCCGGGAGCTGGCCCGGCTGGTCACCGAGATCCACAGCGGCCCCACCCTCTCCCCGGCGTCCCGGGCCGGGCTCATGAAGCTGCTTTCGATTCCCAAGGACAGCTACCTCTCCCGCCTCCTCCCGGACGGCCTGGTGGTGGCCGACAAGACCGGCTCCCTCCAGGGGGTGCGCAACGACGTGGGCATCGTGTTCGTGAAGGGCCGCCCCTTCGTCGTCGCCGTGATGGCCTCCCACCTCCGGGACGACCGCGAAGGGGAGGCCGTCATCGCCCGCATCGCCCGGAAGGCCGCGGCCTGGATGGAGCTGGCCGGGGCCTCCTCCCCGGAGGGCAGGGTGTCGGGGACGCTCCAGGTCCCCTAGGTCCTTGCCTTGTGACATGATGTATCAGCCAGCTCTCTCCAGTCCGAGGTACCCCATGCGTCCTGCCTTCATCCGCGGCCTCATCGCCTCCCTCCTGATGGTCCTGCCCGGATGGGCCGGGGATCCGCAGGCCCACGTGGTGACCCGGCCCGTCGTGAACGTCTTCTCGGGCCCCCGGGAGGACGCCGACGTGGTGTCCCAGGCGCTTCTGGGCGCGCGCGTGGTGGAACTGGAGCGAAAGGACGGCTGGGTGCGCATCAAGGGGGACGACGACTACCCCGGGTGGGCCGAGGCCTCGGCCCTGCGGGCCCTGAAGGCCGGCGAGGGCTACCCCGCCGGGACGATGGTGGAAGTGGACGTCCTGGGCGCGAACGTGTACCGCGAGCCGGACGTGACCAGGCACGCGCCCCTGCTCACCGCGCCGTTCGGCGCGCGCCTGGAGCGGGTCCCCGGACCCATGGACAGCGCGCGCTGGCTCGGCGTGAGGCTCCCCGACGGGCGCGGCGCCTGGATCCAGAGCGGCGACGTGCGCACGGACTTCAGGCCCATCGGCATCGAGGCCTCCCTGGAGCTGGCCCGGCGCTTCCTGGGCGTCAACTACACCTGGGGAGGGTGCTCCTCCTTCGGGTTCGACTGCTCGGGGTTCACCCAGGCCATCATCCGGCGCCGCGGGGCCATCATGCCCAGGGACGCCAACGTGCAGGCGGAATGGAAGGGCCTGGTCCCGGTGCCGGACCGCGCCGCGCTGGAACCCGGCGATCTGCTCTTCTTCGGCAGGGACAAGGACCACATCAGCCACACCGGGATGTACCTCGGCAAGGGCGCCTTCATCCACGACACACCCAGGAACCGCCCCATGGTGCAGATCTCGGAGCTCGCAAGCCCCGAATGGTCCGCGATCCTCGTGGCGATGCGGAGGCTCAAGTGAAACGACGCGAACTCTTCCAGGCAATCGCCGCGGCCACCGCGGGTTCCGCGCTCCTCGGGAGGGACCTGCTGGAGACCCCCGCCGCCAGGCCCGCGGCCCCGAAGGCCGCCGGCTTCACGACCCGGATCCGCCGGCTTGAACTGCGGCACACCTGGACCACCACCATGTCCTCCAGCGCCTACCGGGACACGCTGCACACCCAGTTCACCCGCGACGGGATCACGGGCTACGGCGAGGGGGCCGGCATCGTGCGCTACAAGCAGGACGCCCTGGGCGGACAGCACGCCCTGGAGGCCGTGAAGGCGCTCATCACCGGCGGCGACCCCTGGAGCTTCGACAAGCTCCTGGCGGAGCTGGACCGCCGCCTCCCCGGGCAGCGCGCGGCCCTGGCCGCGGTGGACCTGGCGCTCTTCGACTGGATGGGCAAGAAGCTGGGCGTGCCCGTGTGCCGCCACTTCGGGCTGGACCCGGCGGATGCCGCGGTCACCAACATGTCCATCGGCATCGACACCCCGGAGATCACCCGCCAGAAGGTCCGCGAGGCCGAGGACTTCCCCTTCCTGAAGGTCAAGGTGGGCCTCGCCACGGACGAGGCCACCATCGAGGCGGTGCGCAGCGTCACGAAGAAGCCGCTCCGGGTGGACGCCAACGAGGGCTGGACCTCGAAGGAGGAGGCCGCCCGCAAGATCAACTGGCTCGAGTCCCAGGGCGTGCAGCTCATCGAGCAGCCCCTTCCCGCGCACATGGTCGAGGAGACCCGCTGGATCCGGAACCACGTGCACATCCCGATCTTCGCGGACGAGGCCTGCCACGATGCCGCCGACATCCCCAAGCTGCGGGACGCCTTCGACGGCATCGTCGTGAAGCTGGACAAGGCGGGAGGGCTCCTGGAGTCCTACCGCCAGCTCACCGTGGCCCGGGCCCTGGGCATGAAGACCATGATCGGGTGCATGGTCTCCAGCTCCTGCTCCATTACGGCCGCCGCCCACCTCTCCCCCCTGGCGGACTACGCGGACCTGGACGGGTTCCTCCTCATCGGCAACGACCCCTACACGGGCGTCACGGCAAGCAAGGGCAAGCTCATCCTGCCCGACGCCCCGGGCCTCGGCGTCCGGCTCGTGCGATGAGGCTCCTGGCGCTGGCCCTGGCCTTCTGCCTGGGCCTCGGCGCCCAGGAGCGCTTCCTGGACGCCCCCCGGCCCCCGCAGGACGGGCCGCGGCTCGTGGTGTTCAACCCGACGGTTTACAACCTCCGGTGCCTGGCCGCGCTGCGGGAGAAGGGCATCCTGGACGTCCCCGGACTCACGGTGGTCGGCGTCTATCACGTGAAGCAGAAGGAGGACTTCGAGGCTTCCCGGAAGTTCGCCGGGGACCACGGCTACGCCTGGGTGAAGTTCCACGCCGTCTCCGCGGCCCTGGCCGAGGCGGACCTGTTCAGGCCCAACGCCTGCACGCCGGAGTTCGAGGCCGTCGCCGCGAAGTCCGACGGCGCCGTCTTCTTCGGCGGCCCGGACATCCCGGCGGCCATCTTCCACCAGAAGACGAACTTCCTCTCGGAGGTGGACGACCCCCACCGGAACCGGCTGGAGCTCTCCGCCATCTTCCACCTGCTGGGTGGCACCCAGGACCCGGGCGCCAAGCCGCTCCTGGCAGCGCGGCCGGCCTTCCCCGTCCTGGGCATCTGCCTGGGCTTCCAGAGCCTGAACGTGGGCACGGGCGGGAGCCTGGTCCAGGACATCTGGACCGGCATCTACGGCGCCGCGAGCTACGAGGACGCCATCGCCCTGGGGCCCGAGCAGTGGCACAACAACCCCTACAGGCGCCTGCTGCCGCAGGAGAAACTGATGTCCTACAACTTCCACACCCTCCAGCTGAGGGAGGGCCGGTTCCTGAAGGAGAGCGGCTTCGGCCCGGCGGACCATCCGCGCATCCTCAGCTCCCACCACCAGGCGGTGGTGGAAGCCGCAGGGGGCTGGTCGGTCCTGGCCACCTCCCGGGACGGCAAGCTGGTGGAGGCCATGGAGCACAAGCGGTTCCCCAACGTCCTGGGCGTGCAGTTCCACCCGGAGCACTTCCAGCTCTGGGAGACGGAACCCCGCTTCCGGCAGCGCCCGGAGGACGTTCCCGTGAGCTACAACGCGATCCTGGCGGGGACGCCCCGGAGCCTGGAGTTCAACAAGGCGGTTTGGGCCTGGCTGGGGAAGGCGCTCAGGGCGCGGTAAGCACGTCGAGGATGGCGGCGGTCTCGGCGTCGGGCCTGCCGTCGTAGACCGCCGGGCGGTACTTCATCTGGAAGTTGCCCAGGATCCGCGTCGTGGCCGCGTCGAACTGGCCGCTGGCGGTGATCTCGAAGCCGTGCTTCGCCAGCCGCGCCTGGAACCAGGCCGCGTCGGGCAGGGCGGCCTCGAAGGCCGGCCTTCGGGCGGCCACCTTCGCGGCGTCGGGCCAGGTGATCAGGCCTTCGTCGGCCAGGCGCTTCCAGGGGAAGGTCGGGCCCGGGTCCACCTTGCGCATGGGCGCGATGTCGCTGTGGCCGAGCACCCGGTCGGGGCGGATCCCGTGGCGGGCGACGATCTGCCTGACGAGCTCGACCACGGTGTCGACCTGCTCCTTGGGGTAGGCGTGGTAGACGATCTTCCCGTCCGCCCCGGCCACGTCGCCCAGGTTCTGGATCTCGATGCCGATGGAGGCCGCGTTGAGCTGGGTCTGCCCCTTCCACGAGCTCGCCCCCGCGTGCCAGGCGCGCCGGTTCTCGTCCACGAGGCGGTAGACCTTCACCGGGCTGTCCCGCACCAGGTAGTGGGCGCTCACGTTGTCCTCGGTGAGGATCTTCATGGAGCGTTCCCAGGGCTCGCCGGTGAAGTGCAGGATGAGGAACTGGGCCCGGCTGTCCTGGCTCCTGGCCGGGTGGGAGGTGTCGATGGCGGGCCGGGCGCAGCCCGCCGCGAGGAGAAGGAGGAGGCAGGGAAGGGCGAGTCTCATGACGGGTGGTCCTCGGGGGGGACGCCGGCGGCGGCCAGGGCGAGTCGGGCCGCGGCGTGCTCGCCGCGGCTGGCACGGACGGCGAAGTCGGTGCCCGGTGGCAGCGCCTCGCGCATGGTGTCGGGGATGAGGGGATGGAGGGTGGCGGCGCGGCCGCTGAGCGCCACGGGGCGGGGCCCGTAGCGGTTCAGGAGGGACACCGCGAGACGGGCCAGCTCGGCGCCCGCGGCGCGCAGGATGTGGCGGGCCGCGGGGTCGCGGTCCGCGGCCCGGGCCACGGCCAGGGCGAGGCGGCCCACGTCGCCGCGGCTGCCGGCGTACACGGTCCTGCGGGTGTTGGCCCAGTCGGGGCCGCCCACCAGCTCGAAGAGCTCCCGGGCCAGGGGGGACGCCTTCCAGGCTCCGGGATTCTCGTCCTCGGCGCGCCACACGTGGCGCAGCCCCTCACGGGCGATCCAGAAGCCGCCGCCCCCGTCGTCGATGAGGACGCCCCGGCCGCCGGCGCGGTGCATCTCCCCGCCCTCGTCGATGAAGACGGCCACGGAACCGGTGCCGGCGTACACCACGTAGCCCTGGCCCGGCGGGAAGAGGTCCAGGTAGGTGGTCTCGATGTCGCTGCTGAGGGTGACCGCGCTTTCGGGCAGGCCCAGCGGCGCGGCCACGAGGCGCGCCAGGACCTCGCCCGCGGAGCTGAACCCCGTCAGGCCCGCGTGCACCCGGGAGGGGCTTCCCGCGGCCAGCACGTCCCGGGCCAGCTCCTCGAGGACCGCGGCCACGCGGCCCTGCCCGGGCCCGAAGAGGTCCATGGCGCTGAACCCGGGAACGGAGCCTTCAGCCACGATGTCCCCGGGAGGCGTGGCCAGGGCCCAGCGGGTGGCGGTGCCCCCGGCGTCGATGCCCAGGGCCAGGAAACGGGGCGGTTCATGATCAAGGGGTTCCATGCTGTGCCTCCGGAAGGACGGCCGCGAGCGGACTCTCGGCCCCCGAGCGCCCCACGGAGGAGGCCCAGACGGACCCCAGGGGCGAGCCTTCCCACCGGGCGGGGAGGATCCCCGCGCCCCCGGGAAGGGCGAAGAAGCGCCAGGTGGACCCGTAGCGGGCCCAGAGGGCCAGGAGCCAGGGCGGATCGTCCACCTGGACCCGCAGGCCCGCGGCGGAGCGCGTGGTTCGAACCACGGGGGCCGGCGGCGGGACGGAGCCCAGCCAGGGCGAGGCGGGAACCAGCGCGGGGCCGTCGTAGGCCAGGGCCGCGCCGGCCTCCCCCTTCAGGGCCTTGATGCTGAAGTGGGCGTGGCCGCCGCTGTGGCGGTCGCGGGCCTCCCGGATCTGCTCCAGGATCTCCTCCGGGGGCCAGGGGTCGGGACCGAGGGTGCGGCTGGTGAAGAGCCCGGGCCACACGTGGCGGCCCAGGATGTTCCGGCCCTGCCAGTAGTCCAGGAGGGGCCCGAAGGGCTGACCCGGGGAATCGCGCTTCCAGTAGAGCTGGGGCGCGAGGTAGTCCATCCAGCCGCGGGCGAGCCAGGTCTCGACGTCGGCGTAGAGCTCCTCGTACTGGCTGAAGCCCGGCCCGGGCCGGCCGACGCCGAAGGGGCTCACGCCCACGCGCACCTCGGGCTTCACCCGGTGGACCTCCTTGTAGAGGCGCTCCACGAGGGTGTCCACGTTGCGCCGGCGCCAGTCGGGCCGGGACAGCGCGCCACCGGCGGCCTGGTAGGCCCGCCAGGAGGGGTCGTCGGGGAACTCCACCGGCCGGCCCTCGGCGTCCTTGACGGGGTAGGGGTAGAAGTAGTCGTCGATGTGCACGCCGTCCACGTCGTAGCGGCGCACCACGTCCAGGATGACGGCCAGGGCCTGTTCCACGGCCCCGGACTCCCCGGGGTCCAGCCAGAGCTGGTCGCCGTAGGACCGCACCAGCTCCGGCCGGGCCTTCCCCACGTGGGAGGGCGCCAGGGGCGACTGCGCGGAGGAGGGCCGGGCGCGGTAGGGATTGAACCAGGCGTGGAGCTCCAGGCCCGCGGCGTGGGCCTCCCGGATCCAGAAGGCCAGGGGGTCGTAGTACGGCTTCGGGGGCCGGCCCTGCTCCCCGGTGAGGTACTCGGACCAGGGTTCCAGGGTGGAGGGGTAGAGCGCGTCGGCGCCGGGGCGCACCTGGAGGATGAGGGCGTTCAGGCCCCGGGCCCGGGCAAGGGCGACGAGGTCCCGGGCCTCCTGCCGCTGGGCCTCGGCGCCCAGGCCCGGGCGGCTGGGCCAGTCGATGTTGGCCACGGAGGCCACCCAGGCGCCCCGGAACTCCCGGGGGGCGGGGGGAGGCGTGCGGCGCAGCGGCACGCAGCCCAGGAAGGCCGCGAGGGCGGCGAGGGCCGCCAGGCGCTTCAGACCTTCACGAACCACTTCTTCCTCCACATGGCCCAGGCCACGGCGAACATGGCCAGGTTGAACAGGATCGCGAAGAGCAGGGAGGCGTTCACCGGGGAGACGGGGAGGGACGCCAGGGCCCCGAAGGCCCGCTCCTTGAGGGGGACGCCCCCGGCGCGGACCAGCTGGATGGCCCGCGCGGCGATGCCCGACAGGACGAAGAGGAAGAGCGCGTTCATGCCGTAGATGGTCAGCGGCAGGCAGACCTTGCGGGCCGCCTCCCGGAAGCCCGCGGGAGCCTCGTCCAGGGCCGCGTGGCAGGCGGCGAGCCCCAGGAGGGCCCAGCCGCCGGTGAACAGCACGAAGGACGGCGTCCAGAGGCTCTTGTTGATGGGGATGGCCCGGCCCAGAAGCCAGCCCAGGGCCAGGAGGACCGCTCCGCCCAGGAGCAGCCCGCGCCACTTGGCGTGGCGACCCGCGGGGGCGGACAGGTGCCTCCCGGCCAGGGAGCCCAGGAGCAGGGTCGCCGTGGCCGTGAGGGTGCCCACGAGCCCTTCGGGGTCCCAGGTGCGGGCGTGGGCCCACAGGTGGCCCGGAAGGACGAGGCGGTCCAGCCAGGCGCCGAAGTCCAGCCCGGGCAGGAGGCGGCCCGCGGCCGCCACGCCGTCGGTCCCGGGCACGGGCACCGCCAGTTCCAGGACGAACCAGAGCCCGCAGAGGCCCAGGATGGCGGCCACCGCGGCCCGCTCCCGGCCCCAGAGGACCACGGGCCCGCCCAGCGCCAGGCAGAGCGCGATCCGCTGCAGGACGCCCAGCACGCGCACGGTGGAGGGCTGGAAGGCCGGGATGAGGTTGAGCCCCAGCCCGATGAGGAAGATGACCGCGGCGCGCCGAAGCAGGATCCGGTAGAGGCCTGCGGCCCCTCCGCCCCTGCCGGCCAGGGAGATCGTCATGGCCAGGCCCGCGGCGAACAGGAAGAAGGGGAAGATCAGGTCGGTGAACGTGCAGCCGTTCCACGCCGCGTGGTCCAGGGGGCCGTAGACGTGCATCCAGCTGCCGGGGTTGTTCACCAGCACCATGGCCGCGATGGCGAAGCCGCGGAAGGCGTCCAGGGACGCCAAGCGCCGGTTCATGCCTGCTCCCTGCGTCCGAAGGCCGCGTCGATCTTCAGGAAGGCCGTGAGGACGATGGAGGGCAGGGTGGAGAGGCACACCCAGAGGAAGAAGCGCAGGTACCCGAGGTGCTCCTGGATCCAGCCGCTGGCCATGCCCGGCAGCATCATGCCCATGGCCATGAAGCCGGTGGCGATGGCGTAGTGGGCGGTGCGGTGCTTCCCGGCCGAGATCATCACCATGAACATGATGTAGGCGGTAAACCCGAAGCCGTAGCCGAACTGCTCGATGGCGACGGCGGTGGCCACGGTGCCCAGGCCCGCGGGCCGGAGCGCGGCCAGGTACACGAAGGCCAGGTTCGGAAGGTGCACGGCCAGGGTCATGGGCCAGATCCAGCGCCGGAGGCCGAAGCGGGAGATGGCCCAGCCGCCGGCGATGCCGCCTGCGGTGAGGGCGACCATGCCCACGGTGCCGTAGGCCAGCCCCACCTGGGCGGTGGTGAGGCCCAGGCCCCCCCGGGCGGCGGGATCCAGCAGGAAGGGCGTCACCATCTTGATGGCCTGGGCCTCCCCCAGGCGGAAGGTAAGCAGGAACCCCAGGACCAGGACGATGTCCCTGCGCGCGAAGAAGGACGTGAAGGTGGCGAGGGACTCCCGGAGGAGCCCGGCCGTGCCCCGGGAGGGACCGTCGGCCGGAGGCCGCGGCAGGGACCAGCGGTGCCAGGAGAAGAAGCCCAGGAAGGCCGCGCCCAGCACCATGAAGACCGCCGCCCACGCGTGGCGGGGATCCCCGGTGCGCTCGGCGAGCTTGCCGGCGGCGAGCACCAGGCCGCCCTGGGCGGTGATCATGGCGGCGCGGTAGAAGGCGCTGCGAAGGCCCACGTAGGCGGCCTGGCGCTTTTCCGTGAGGCCGAGGAGGTAGAAGCCGTCGGCGGCGATGTCGTGGGTGGCCGAGGCGAAGGCCACGATCCAGAACATGGCCAGGGTGAGCCGGAAGAAGCCCGGGGCCGGCGCCAGGAAGGCCAGCAGGGCGAAGGCCGCGGCCAGGACGCCCTGGAGCGCCACGACCCAGCCGCGCTTGGTGCCCAGGAGGTCCACCAGGGGGGACCAGAGGGGCTTGACGACCCAGGGCAGGTAGAGCCAGCTGGTGTAGAGGGCGATGTCGGTGTTGCGCACGCCGAGGTTCTTGTAGAACACCACGGACAGGAACATCACGGTGACGTAGGGGAGCCCCTGGGCGAAGTACAGCGAGGGCACCCAGGCCCAGGGCGACCTCTCCTTCACGCTAGGCCCCCAGGGCGGCGCGGACGCTGCCCCGGACCGCCGCGAGGCGTTCCCGCGCCTGGTCGGGGGCGAGGCCCAGCCGGAGGGCGACGATGGCCGTCTTGACCTGGCCCCCGCAGGCCTCGAAGGCCTCCCGGGCACGCTCCTCCGGGGCCCCGGAAGCCGCCTCGATGAGGCGGATGGCCCGGCGCACCAGCTTGGCGTTGGTGGCCCTGACGTCCACCATGAGGTTCCCGTAGACCTTGTTGAGCCGCACCATCACCGCCGAGGAGAAGGTGTTGAGGGCGATCTTCTGGGCGGTTCCGGCCTTGAGCCGGGTGCTGCCGGAGATGACCTCGGGGCCGGTGTCGAGGGTGATGCCCACCTCGGCGCCCGCCGCCAGGGGCGAGCCCGGGTTGTTGGCGATGCCGATGGTGAGGGCCCCTGCGGCGCGGGCGGCCTCCAGGGCGCCCAGGGCGAAGGGCGTGGCCCCCGAGGCGGCCAGCAGGAGCACCACGTCGGAGGGGCCGGGCCGCAGCGCGGCGAGGTCCAGCGCCCCCCGCTCCCGGTCGTCCTCGGCCCCTTCCACGGCCAGGTGCACCGCCGTGGGCCCCCCCGCCAGGAGCGCCAGGGCGCGTTCCGGGGGCCAGGAGAAGGTGGGATGCAGCTCGACGCTGTCCAGGAGCCCCAGGCGCCCGGAGGTGCCCGCGCCGACGTAGATGATCCGCCCGCCCTGCTCCAGGCGCCCGGCGGCGGCCTCCACGGCCCGGGCGAGCCCGGGCGCGGCGGCGCGCACCGCCAGGGCGGCAGCCGCCTGGTCGTCGATGAAGGCCTGGACCAGTTCGAGGGTGCCGTACTCGTCGAGGCGTGCGTGGCCGGGGGAGGTCTGTTCGGTGCGGGGCAGGGCCATGTTGATGAGAACTCCCGGCTTAGTGAATGTTTATAAAAATGTTACAGTATTCACAACCCCGACGTGTCCAATTTATGGGAGATCCTTTGATCCCTTCTGCCGCCGAAACGATCTGGATGGGCGTCCACGCCCGCGATGCCGCCGATGTGCCCGGCGAGACCGTCCCGGGGGGCGTGGTGATGTTCGCCCGCAACCTCGACCCGGACCCCGTCACGGGCCCGGCCCGCTGCCATGCCCTCCTCCGGGACCTCCAGCTCCGCTGGGGGCGCGAGGTGCCGCTGGCCATGGCCATCGACCAGGAGGGGGGCCCCGTCTCGCGGCTGCTGTGCTGGGTCGGGGAGACGCCGTCGTTCCGGCGCATCTGGACCGGCTCCGGCAGGGAGGGCGCCCGGGCCTGGGGCCGCCTCTGGGGCGAGGGGCTCGCGCTCCTCGGCTTCAACATCGACTTCGCGCCGCTGGTGGACCTCCACGACGGCATTCCCGGCACGGGGCTCGGGGACCGCCGCGCCTCCGCGGATCCCGTCGAGGCCGCCCAGGCCGCAGAGGCCTTCCTGGAGGGGCTGGAATCCACGGGCGTCAAGGGCTGCCTCAAGCACTTCCCGGGCCTGGGGGGCACGAAGGTGGACAGCCACCGCGCCCTGCCCGAGCTCTCGGACCCGGAGGCCATCCTGCGGGCCCTGGAGCCCTTCCGCACCCTGGCGCGCCCCGATCGCCTGACCATGGTGGGCCACGTGCGCACGCCCTGGAGCGGGGACCTGCCCGCGAGCCTCCACCGGGGCCACGTGGCGGGCAATCCCTGGGGCATCCCCGGGGCCTGGGTGACGGACGACATGGAGATGGGCGGCGTCGGGGGCTTCCCCTGGCCCGAGCGCATCCGCCTGGCCATCGAGGCCGGCCACCTGGCCCTGCTGGTGTGCCAGACGCAGGAGGCCCTGGAGGCCTCGGTGGCGGCCCTGCGCACGCTCCCCCCGGAGGCGGTGGAGGCCGCGGTGCAGGCCGGCCGCGCCTACCGCCGGACCCTCGCGGAGCCCGCCGGGACTCCCTTCGATCAGCGCGCCTGGGAAGCCTGGGTGGCCCGAGTGCGGCAGGCCGCTGTCTAGAGAAAGGCGCGAACAATGGGTTTCAGGCTTCTCGACTACGTCATCGTGATCGTCTACCTCCTGGGGGTGACCCTCGCGGGCATCCTGATCTCGGGCCGCCAGCGGTCCTCCCGGGACTACTTCCTGGGCGGCAAGGAGATGTCCTGGTGGTCCGTGGGCTTTTCCATCGTCGCGAGCGAGACGAGCACCCTGACCTTCATCAGCATCCCCGGCCTGGCCTTCAAGGGGAACATGCACTTCCTCCAGCTGGTGGCGGGCTACTTCATCGGCCGGCTCATCGTGAGCGCGGTCTTCATCCCGGCCTACTACCGCGGCGACCTGGAGACGGCCTACGACTTCCTGGGCAGACGCTTCGGCCTCCCCCTGCGCAAGTTCACCTCCAGCGTGTTCATCGTGACCCGCGTGCTGGCTTCCGGGGTGCGGCTCTTCGCCACGGCCATCCCGGTGCACCTGATCACCGGGCTGGACTATCCCGCCAGCATCCTGCTCATCGGGGGCTTCACCCTCCTCTACACGTACCTGGGCGGCCTGAAGGCGGTGGTGGCCATGGACGTGGTGCAGCTCTTCATCTACCTGGGTGGGGCGGTGGCGGCCATGGTGCTCATCCTCCACCGGCTGCCCCACGGCTGGGCGGATGTGGCCGCCTTCGCCACCGCCAACGGCCAGGACAAGTTCGCCTTCATCAACACCGCCACGGGGGGCTCCCTGCGGGGCTTCCTGGCCGCGCCCTACACCCTCCTGGGCGGCGTCCTGGGCGGCACCTTCCTGACCATGGCCTCCCACGGCACCGACCAGCTCCTGGTGCAGCGGCTCCTGGGCTGCCGCACCCGACGGGACTCCCAGAAGGCCCTGATGCTGGACGCGAGCTTCATCCTGCTCCAGTTCGGCTTCTTCCTGGTGCTGGGCCTGTGCCTCTACGCCTTCTACGGCGGGGTCACCTTCCAGCAGCTGGGCCTGGCCACCTCGGACGAGGTCTTCCCGAAGTTCATCGTGGAGAACCTCCCCACGGGCGTGGCGGGCCTCGTGGTGGCGGGGGTCCTGGCCTCGGCCATGGGCACCCTGTCATCGTCCATCAGCTCCCTGGCCTCGGCCACGTACCTGGACCTCTTCCAGCTCACCCCGCTGGCCCGGGGCCTGGACGCCAAGGGCGAGGTGCGATGGTCGCGGATCTTCACCCTGGTGTGGGGCGTCCTCCTCATCGGCGGCGCCATGCTCTTCACCGACACGAAGAACCCCGTGGTGGAGCTGGGCCTGAAGATCGCCTCGGTCACCTACGGCGGGCTCCTGGGGACCTTCTTCCTGGGCCTGTTCTTCCGCAGGACGAACCAGGCCGACGCCCTCACCGGGTTCGTGTGCGGGCTGCTGGCGATGGTGGGGGTGCTGGCCTTCACGCGGATCGACTTCACGTGGCACACCCTGATCGGGAGCGCCGTGACGATCCTGGTGGGGAACGGCTGCAGGGTGGCGCGGGGGTGGCTCGCGCCTGCCGTGCATGTGGAAGCCGGCCAGGGCTGATTTGTGGGGCTTCTCACCTCGATTTCCGGCAGAAGATCGAGACGGCGACGTAGCCCGTGAGGAGTCCGGGCAGAATGGATCCCATCCCGGCCCCGGTTTTCAGGCAGAGGACGAGGATGGCCATCGAACCCAGAATCAACCCAATTGCCCCGCGGGTGCGCGTCATGGGTACGGTTCTCCATGGAACTGGCCAGGACTCGGAGGTTCACATGACGTTCGGCGCCCGATGAATGGGAGAAGCCAGGGAGGAAGCGAGGTTCGAGGAATAGGTGGGGCCACCTCCGGAGGCGTGGGTCAGGCAATATCCCATCCCCCCGGCAAGAGCCCCACCGAGTGCCCCAGGTCCGGCTCCCTGGGGGCCACCCAATTGATAGCCTCGGAGGCCACCGCCGAGAGCCCCTCCGATCATCCGGTTCTCCAGATCCCTGCCAGAGAAGCTGGAGGGACGGGCGGGGCTGATCAAGGGGCGGCCGGATCCCATGGTTGCTGCAAACATCCCGCCGCGAACCTCCTGCGATTCGAGATCGGAAAGAGACCTCAACGCCTTGCCAATTCGCATGCCATCCTCCTCTCCTTGGTCAGGGAAGGTGGTGACACCTTCCTCAGATCAAAATGCGAAGGCCGGATTTGAAGTTTCCGGGACCTGAATGGACAGGGAGCCTTATTCGGCAGATTCGCATTCGCCAGCACGGTCCAAAAGAGGGACTTGTTGCGGACCGGCCCAAACCGGGCCTTCCATGTAGTTTGACTGGGTGGGCCGACCCTACGGATTAGCCTTTCGACCCACCACGCAAGGAACCGGCGCTCTGGAGTCGTGGACAAAAAGCTGAACGGTGCGCCCGGAAAGCCGGTGCGGGGAGGAAGGATGACATAGACAACCTGAAACCTCGCAATGGGACCCGGCGGGTAACCACCCCATTGTAATAGACCTCGATTCCCTGCTGCTGGACCACCTTGACCTTGGCCTTCCGCAACTCGTGGGCCAGGGCGTTCTCATACGCCTTTTCCACGAACCCATTGCCAAGTTCATTTGCAACCCTGAAGCAACTGCCGATGATCAGGCCGGTGAGCGGATCCTGGATGGCCATGCCGTGCCCCGATTTCTACGTGCCGACACACCCGTGATAGGTTCTGCCGGGGATGCACGGGGACTTTTGCAACAGATAGAGCAGTGCTCTATCTGTTGCAAAAGTGGGATGGAAAGGGATGAAAGAAGGGCAAAGGAACATCCGATCACCGCTCATGAGGCTCACCCTACGGCAGGTCAGATTGCCTCGGTTTTGTTACCACTTCAGAGCTCCTTGATAGGCAGCAGCGGCCTCCTTCCATCCTGGATTTTCGACAACTCCAAGATGCCTGAAGTCCACTGCTGCCGACTTGTTATCCGATGAATCCGGCGAACTCCGTCGAAGGGCCTTTCGCCGAAGGCGCCGAGGAAACCGAGGATCGCCGAGGAATAAGAGAAGATCTTTTCTCGGCGAACCTCGGCTCCTCGGCGCCTCGGCGATAGGCTTTTCGTTTCGAACTACCTTGGTGACGGGATCAGGACGGTCTACGACCACCCGTCCCAGGGCCCTTCTCAAGAGGAGGCCAAAGCGAGTGTGGGTCGAAGCCTTCACTCAATTCCGTGAAGAACAAAAAAAGGGAGCGGCATGGCCGCTCCCTTTCCTCCAACGGTGGCGTCGGGGATCAGAACCAGAACTTCACGCCGAACTGGGTGCGGCGGGGCAGCATGTAGGTCTGGGCATATCCGAAGGCGCCGCCGTTGGCGCTCTGGTTGTAGGAGGTGACGGTCTGCCGGTTGAAGACGTTGAACAGGTCCACGGTGGCCGAGAGGCCCATCCGCTTCTGCTGCCAGAAGGTCTGGGTGTAGCTGAGGTCCATCTGGTAGTGGGAGGGATTCACCCGTGAACCCGCGGGCTCCGCGTAGCGGGCGGTATCGCTGGTGCTGGAGGAACCGGTGGCGGTGATGAGGGCCTGGTAGACCTTGTAGTCGGTCCTCTGCCAGTGCTGCCCGGTCTGGTAGACGCCGTAGATGCCGAGCTTGCCGTTCCAGGGGAAGCTGTAGCTGCCGAAGAGCTTGACCTTGTGGCGCTGGTCGCCGGCGAGGTTGCCGTACTTGTTGTCCCAGATCTGGGTGCCCGCGCTGTCGGCGATGTTGGAGGAGCCGACGAAGACGTTGGCGTCGTTGGCGGAGCCGTTGGTGGAGTTGTCCTGGTCGAAGTTGCCGTAGTAGTGGCTCCAGGTGTAGGAGAGGCTCGCGAAGAGAGGGCCACGGGTCCACTCGGTCTCGGAGGACACTTCGTAGAACTTGGTGAAGGCGCCGTCGAGTTGGGCGATGACCGCGGAGGTGTTGCCGTTCATGGCCCCGCCGTTGGCGCCCAGGTTGCTGAGCTTCGTGGCGAGGTCGGGGATGTAGAGGGTGTGGGGGACGTCGGAGGGGGCGTTGTAGACGACCCGGGAGTTGTTGGGGGTGTCTTCCCAGAAATTGACGCTCTTGCGGTAGCGGGCGTAGAGGCGGGACGTGAGGCCGTGGCCGAAGTCCCGGGTCGTCCCGACCATGAACTCGTCAGTGTGGCGGGGCTTGAGTCCGTCCTGGTAAAGCTTGCCCTGGGACACGGCGTCCGCGCCCTGGCCGATCATGTGGCCCGTGGAATCGAAGTAGACGTTGATGGTGCCCACGAGGTTCCGGGCCCAGGATGATGCGCGGGGCAGGGAGGAGGTGGAGGGCACGTACCGCGCGTAGTTCGCGTAGATGGTGTCCTCCTTGTGGTAGTTCCAGGTCACGCCCAGGCGGGGCTGGAGCGTGTCGGCCCACTTGATCTCATGCTCGAGATATTTGGCTCCGGGGGCCAGCGAATAGCCGCCCGCCGTGGTGGAATCCGAGCGGATGCCCATGCCGTAGAGCTTGTCGTTGCTCACCAGCACACCGACGTTGAAGGTGAACTTTTCCCACCGGATCTTGTCGTTCACCTCGAAATTCTGGGATACATACTCTGAATGGATCTGCGGGGCGTGGCCGAGACCCTGCTGGTAGGGTGAAGCCACGTAGGCGTAGACCAGGCCCACGCCGCTGATCGCAGTGGTGGGGATCTTCACGTTTGTGGGGTTGGTGGCGATGGAGCCCCAGCCGTTGGAAACGCGGTAGAGATCCTCCATCTCCTTCCAGTACTGGTAGCCGACATGCAGATCGTGGGTGACGGCGGAGCCGTACGTGCCGTCCCAGGCCAGCTGGTAGTTCTTGCGGAAGAAATTGTCTGTGTTGATGGAGGCCGCGGAGCCGACACTGCCGCCGCCGACGAAGCCCGCCGCGGTGGTTGGGGTCCCGGCGGGGGCGTTGGCCCCGGGGTACCCGTAGCGGTTGATGAGGGCGATAAGGGTCGCATTGGACCCCGCTTGGGCCACGGTGGGGATGGAGAGATTGCCCTGGGTGTCCAGGTTGTTGACGTCGAGCACGGAACTGCCGTCCAGGGCCGGCTTGGCGCCGGAGAAGGTGTTCGGGTGGTCCTGGGTGTAGAGGGCGAAGTTCGTGTATTTGAAGTTCAGGAAGTTGTTGGGCGTGACGGACCAGGAGGCTTCGAGGGTGGTGATGTAGGTATTCGAATCACCCCCGTTGGCCACGGACGGCGGCGAGAAGGAGCCGATGCTGGTGTTGTGCTCGGTGTGCTCGGAACGGCGGTGGCTGACATGGAGGAGGAGGTTGCTGAGGGGAGAATAGGTGAGCTTGCCGAAATACTCCTTATGGTCGGTGCTGAATTCGGGAACCGGGCCGTACAGGTTGGAACCGTTCTTTCGGGTGTCCTTCGGCTGATAGAAGGACGCGAAGAAGAACAGGCGTTCCTTGATGATGGGCCCGCCAACGCTGGCGATGGCATAGGTCGAGTTGGTCTCGAACGCCTGGGTGCTGCCCGCGGGACGGCGGGCAACCATGCTCGACGGCACTGCGATGTAGGAGAGTTCGCCGGCGAAGGTGTTGGTGCCGGACTTGCTGATTGTGTTCATCGTGAAGCCTGCGGACCGGTTGAAATCGGTGGCCGAGGCGCCGCCCTTGGTGATGGCGACCTGGTCGATGTCGTAGGAGGCGGTTCCCGCTCCCAGGCCGATCGACCCATACATGGGAAGGTTGATGTTGACGCCGTCCATGAGGTGGACGTTGTCCTGGCCGCTGCCGCCCGCGTTGGGATCGCGAGTGCCCTGGCTGGTCAAGGCGACCCCCGGGATGAGCTTGAGGATGTCGCGGTAGCCCTGCCCCACCGGCATGGCGGAAAGCACGTCGGAGCCGATGAAGGTCTTCAATTCGGCCGAGGACGGGTCGACCTGGCTGACCTGGCCCACCACTTCCACGACCGTGGACTGCACGGCGGCCTCGTTCATCACCACGTTGATGGTGGAGGTCTGCTGGAGGGCCACGGAGACCTTGCGCTTTTCCGTGGTGCGGGTCGGGTGGGTGAAGGTGAGGTTGTACTCGCCCGGAGGCAGGAAGGGCAGCCGGTACTCGCCGAGTTCGCTGGTGACCACCCTGCGGCCCTGGGGCAGGACGTTGCCGCTGACATCCACGTGAATGCCCGCCAGGGCCTTCCCGTTCTTCGCGGTCACCTTGCCGAAGATCGAACCCACCTGCTGCGCGGAGGCGGGTAGTGCGACGATTACGAGCGCAAAAGCTCCAAGTTGCCGAAGTTTCATAGAGTTCTCCACGGCTGGGAGGGCGGATCGCCCCCGGGTGATACATGACGTTTTTTAGGTGTTCTGACCTGGAGTATACCGCTCCCGGCCCCAATGGCTACTGCAATTACACGGCTTCGTCACATTTCTGTCACGATCCCGCGACAGGTGGGGAAAGGCGTATTTTGCCAACCGGGAATGAGTGTTCGCTAGTTGACCTGGGCGGCCACGGGGCCTTCAACCCTGCCGTGGACGACCGCGCCCGCAAGGTTCAGAATTCCGCCCGTGCCGGGCCGGTAGAGGAGAATGGCGCCGCGGTAGCCGGGCCTCGCCACGGCACTGTCCCCCAGGCCGCGGACGGCGGCCGCGAGCCTGGCCTCGGTGGCTTCGGCGAGGCCGCGCGCGTGCAGGTCGGCCCGCAGCGCGGGCCAGTCGGAGGGCCCCAGGGGCCAGGGCACGGCCAGCATGCCGCTGGCGTCCAGCTCGGTGAGGCCCAGGGCGTACGACAGGTCCCCCAGGTCCTGGAGGGCGGGTTCGCGCCGCGGGGCGTCCCCCCGGAAGGGGCCCTGCACCACGAAGGAGAGGTCCGCGGTGAACGGAGCCAGCCCGCGTCCCTCGGCCAGCCTGACGTTGCGCACGACGAGGGTGGCGATGGCGTCCCGGGTGTTCAGGGGGATCTTCGGGTAGTCGGCGAGGTCCAGGGCGTCCAGGGAGCCGTCGGCGAATGCGGAAAGCGAGCCCAGGAGGGCCACGAAATTGAGTCTTACGAGGCGCTCGGCCTCGTTGGGCCCGGACCAGCCCCCGGTCTCGATGAGGAGGGTGGCGGTGCCCCAGCGGGTCATGGAGTCGCCGAAGGCGCGGGGGGTGTAGTCCATGTCGTAGCGGCCCACGCGGCCGGGGGCGAAGGGGGTGACGAGCTGCTGGACCTTCACGGCGAGGCGCCGGGTCAGGCGCGTGCCGGGCGTGTCGGTGAAGGCCTCGTCCCCGGGCACCGAGAGGAGGGAGATGGCCACCTGGCGGCCCCCGGCGCCCGCCTTGACCAGGGGGTTCTGGTTGTGGAGGTTGTAGCCGAGCATGGGCCGGGTGCGGTCCCGCACCGCCTTGAGGAGGCGTCCTTCCGGCGAGGAGAGGCGCAGGGCGTCGCGGTTGATGTCGATCTCCTGGGCGTTCCGGCGCTGGGAGCGCTCGGCGCCGTCGGGGTTCAGCATCGGGATGATCCAGAGGCTGACCCTCGAGAGGAAGTGCTGGACCTCGGGTTCGTCGCGGTTCATGCCAAGCCAGTTCATGAGGTCCAGGAGGGAGGAGGTGGCGGTGGGCTCGTCGCCGTGCATCTGCGACCAGAGGAGCACGCCCCTGGGGCCGGTGCCCGCGCGAAGCACCTGGATCCTGCGGCCCTCGGCGCTCAGGCCCTCCTCCACGACCGTGAAGAGCCCCGGATGCCGGGTCTGGAGGGCCGCCAGGGCGACCTGGAGGCCCGCGTGCCTGAGGGCCCACGGATCCGCCGGGGACACGCGCGCCTGGGGCCACTGGTCCCACAGCGCCTGCGCGGACCAGGGGGCCGCGGCCGCCAGGGAGCAGGCCAGGGTCAGGAGGGCGAGGAGGGGCCTCATCACCGGACCGCGGGTTCGAGCATCGTGATCGTCCCGCGCGCGGCGTCGATCTCCGCCTGGACGCCCACGGGCACCATGAACTTGTTCTCGATGTGCCCGATCATCGCGCCTGCCCAGGCGGGGACCTTCAGCGGACGGATGTGGTCGTTCAGCACCTCCTCCATGGACAGGGAGCCGTGCCCGTCGCCCGGGTCGCACTTGGTGCAGTTGCCGAAGACGAAGCCCGAGATGCGGTCCAGGATCCCGGCCAGCCGGAGCTGGGTCAGCATGCGGTCGATGCGGTAGATGTGCTCGTTGGTGTCCTCCAGGAAGAGGATCGCGCCGGTGAAGTCGGGCACGTAGGAGGAGCCCAGCATGGCGGCCAGGACCGTCAGGTTCCCCCCCAGGAGGCGCCCGCGGGCGGTCCCCGGGGTGATGGTGTGGATCCGGTCCCGGGTCTGCACGAGGCTGTCCCCCGTGATTTTGGGGTTCTCCATGACGACGGCCTCGGCCTTGAAGAGCACGCGGCGCAGCCAGTCCACGGAGTAGGCGTTCCACACCGAGGCCCCCACGGGGCCGTGGAAGGTCACCAGGCCGGTCTTCGCGTGCACGGCGTTGAGCAGGGCCGTGATGTCGCTGTAGCCGAGGAGGATCTTGGGGTGGAGGGCGATGGACCGGTAGTCGATGAGGGGGAGGATGCGGTTGCAGCCCCAGCCGCCGCGCACGCAGAGGATGGCGTCCACCGTGTCGTCGGCGAACATGGCGTTGACGTCGGCGGCGCGGTCCTCGTCCCTGCCGGCGAGGTAGCCGTAGCGGTCCAGGACGTGCCTGCCGACCTTGGACTTGAGGCCCAGGGCGGCGAGGGCCTCCTGGATGAAGGTGATCTCGTCGGACTGCCACGTGGCGCCGGCGGGGCTGACGAGGCCAACGGTCTGGCCCAGGGCGAGGCGCCGGGCCCTGAAGGTCCCCGGCTTGGAGGTCTGGGCCGCCAGGAGACCGGGCGCGAAGGGGACCGCCGCAGCCGCGAGAAGGGACGACTGCAGGAAGGAACGGCGATTCTGGGTCATGGCTGCCTTTCTGGTCTCCGCGAGACGCCGCGAGTCCCCAGCGCCTCCGCGTTCATTCCAATTCTTGACTTGGTGGAAATGGTAATCCAACGCCCGGGCGTCCAGGCCGTTCCAAGAGAAGAAATAAACGCGGAGATGCAGAGGACTCGAGGCGGATCGCGAGGAAAAGATTTTTTTAAGCGATGGCGTCCACGATGGCGTTGAGGGTGGGGCTGGGGCGCATGGCCCGGGAGGTCTTCTCGAAGTCCGGGTGGTAGTAGCCGCCCATGTCCACGGGGCTGCCCTGGGCCGCGATCAGTTCCCCGTTGATCTTCGCCTCGTTGGCCTGCAGCTGCGCGGCGACCTTGGCGAAGCGGGCCTGGAGGTCGGCGTCCTTCGTCTGGGCGGCGAGGGCCTCGGCCCAGTAGAGGGCCAGGTAGAAGTGGCTGCCTCGGTTGTCGATCTGGCCGACCTTGCGGGCGGGGTTGCGGTTGTTGTCGAGGAACTTGGCGTTGGCCTGGTCCAGGGTCTCGGCCAGGAGGAGCGCCTTGGCGTTCTTGAACGTCGCGCCCAGGTGCTCCAGGGAGACGCCGATGGCCAGGAACTCGCCCAGGGAGTCCCAGCGCAGGTAGCCCTCCTGCTGGAACTGCTGGACGTGCTTGGGGGCCGAGCCGCCCGCGCCCGTCTCGAAGAGGCCGCCGCCGGCCAGCAGGGGCACGATGGAGAGCATCTTCGAGCTGGTGCCCAGCTCCAGGATGGGGAACAGGTCGGTGAGGTAGTCCCGCAGGGCGTTGCCGGTGACCGAGATGGTGTCCTTGCCGGCGCGGGTGCGGGGCAGGGTGAAGCGCATGGCTTCCACGGGGCTCAGGATGTGGATCTCCAGGCCGGCGGTGTCGTGGTCCTTCAGGTAGCGGTCCACCTTGGCGATGAGCTGGGCGTCGTGGGCGCGGTTCCGGTCCAGCCAGAAGACCGCGGGGGCCCCGGTGGCCCGGGCGCGGCTCACGGCCAGGCGCACCCAGTCCCGGATGGGCAGGTCCTTGGTCTGGCACCCGCGCCAGATGTCGCCCTTCTCGACGGCGTGCTGGAGCAGCACGGCGCCGGAGGCGTCCACCAGCCGGATGACGCCGTCGGCGGGGGCCTTGAAGGTCTTGTCGTGGGAGCCGTACTCCTCGGCCTTCTGGGCCATGAGGCCGACGTTGGAGACGCTGCCCATGGTGGCCGGGTCGAACTGCCCGTTGCGGCGGCAGTCCTCGATGGCCTCCTGGTAGAAGGTGGAGTAGCAGCGGTCGGGGATGACGCACTTCACGTCCTGGAGCCTGCCGTCGGGGCCCCACATCTTGCCGGAATCCCGGATCACCACCGGCATGGAGGCGTCGATGATGACGTCGTTGCTGGCGTGCAGGTTGGTGATGCCCTTGTCGGAATCCACCATGGCCAGGGCCGGGCGGGAGGCGTAGACGGCCTTGATGTCGGCCTCCACGGCGGCGCGCTGGGCTTCGGGCAGCTTGGCGAGCTTGGCGTGAAGGTCGCCCAGGCCCAGGTCGGGGTTGATGCCCAGCTCCGCGAAGAGGGCGGCGTGCTTCTGGAAGACGTCCGCGAAGAAGACGGAGACGAAGTGCCCGAAGATCACCGGATCGGAGATCTTCATCATGGTGGCCTTGAGGTGCACGGAGAACAGGACGCCCTCCTTCCTCGCGGCCTCGATCTGCTCGGCGATGAAGGCGCGCAGGGCCTTCACGCTCAGGAACGCGCCGTCGACGACCTCGCCCTCCTGGAGGAAGAGCCTCTCCTTGAGGATCTTCACGGCGCCGTCGGCGTCCACGAACTCGATGCGCGCGTTGCCGGCCTTGGCGACGGTGACGGACTTCTCGCTGCCGTAGAAGTCGCCGGCGTCCATGTGGGCCACGTGGGCCTTCGAGTCGGGGCTCCAGGCGCCCATGCGGTGGGGGTGCTTCTGGGCGTAGCGCTTGACGGAGAGGGCCACGCGGCGGTCGGAGTTGCCTTCCCGGAGCACGGGGTTGACGGCGCTGCCGAGGACCTTGGAATAGCGGGCCTGGATGGCCTTCTCGGCCTCGCTCGCGGGGGCCTCGGGGTAGTCGGGGATGGCGAAGCCCTGGCCCTGCAGCTCCTTGATGGCGGCCTTCAGCTGGGGGATCGAGGCGCTGATGTTGGGCAGCTTGATGATGTTGGCGTGGGGCAGCTGGGTGAGCTCGCCCAGGTAGCTGAGCTCGTCGCGCACCCGCTGGCCCTCGGCCAGGTTCTCCGGGAAGGCCGCCAGGATCCGGCCCGCCACCGAGATGTCCCGGGTCTCCACGACCACTCCCGCCGCCTTGGTGAAGGCGTTGACGATGGGAAGCAGGGAGTAGGTGGCCAGGGCGGGGGCCTCGTCGATGCCCGTCCAGATGATCTTTCCAGTTTCCGCGCTCATAGTACCTCGTCTCGGGACCCAGTCGTTTGGGTGAATCCAACATGATAGAACAGATTGTCCGGGCGTTCCTTTCTGTTCCCTTCCGGTCAGCTGCCTTCGCGCACCACGACGTAGGAGACGGTGGTGGCCACCAGGGCCGGCACCACGAGGGCCGCCTGGCCCGTGGTCTCGGCCAGGAAGACCACGGGCACCAGGAGGCTCTCGTTGGTGGCGCCCGCCATGGCGGCGCCTCCCACGAGGGTCAGGTAGCCCTGGGTGCCCAGGTGGAGGAACCCGTCGAAGGCCGTGCCCAGGGCGCAGCCCATGGTCAGGGAGGGCAGCCAGAGGCCGCCGATGCCGCCCCCCGCGAAGGTGAGGGCCGTGGCGGCCAGCTTGAGGACCAGGTAGGCCGTGGCGTGGCCGGGCAGGGTCCCTCCCTGGAGCAGGGCCTTGATCAGCTCGAGGCCCCCGCCCTGGGTGACGGGCAGGTCGTGGAACAGCAGATGCCCGGGCAGCGCCAGGAGGCAGAGCCCCGTGCCCGCGGCCAGCCCGCGCCACAGCAGGGGCGACCGCCCAAGCAGGGCGTCCAGGGCCTTGCGGACCCGCAGGTAGAGGGTCGCGGCCAGGCCGCACAGGAGGCCCAGGCCCAGGGCCCAGGCCAGCTCCCGGGCCCGGAGGGGCAGCATGCCCCGGGGCAGCGGAAGGAGGGGCTCGTAGCCCATGAGACCGGAGAAGACCACGTAGCCCGACGCCGCCGACACGAGGCAGGGGATGAGGGACTCGGCGGCGAGGTGGCCGTGGTGCTCGGCGGCCATGAGGGCGCCCGAGAGCGGGGCCCGGAAGACCGCCGCCAGGGCCGAGGCCGCCCCGGCCCGGGCCATGACCAGGGGGGGGCGGGCCAGGCGCCTCACGACGCCCAGGTAGTTGGCCGAGGTCCTCAGCACCCGGTGGTACTGGAGGCCCATGGCCGCCCCGAACCACTTTCCGGGCCCCTCGATGCCGGCGCTGCCGCCGAACCCGATGGTCAGGGCGCAGCCCACCACCTTGCCCAGGGACCGCAGGAAGGGGAAGGCCTGGTAGGGGTCCGTGCGGGCCAGGTCCAGGTCCCGCGCCAGGGAGACCTCACCGAGCCGGGTGAGGCGCAGCCAGGCCGTGGTCAGGAAGAGACCCGCGGCCGGGAGGAGGAGGGTGAGCCGGGTGCGGCCCCCCAGGTGCTGGATCCACGGCTCGAAGCGCTCCAGGCAGAACAGGGCCAGGGCCACCAGGAGCCCCACCGCCGCGCCCAGGGGCAGCATCACCCCGACGATGTGGCGGGTGTGGGCCAGGAACCTCAGCCGGGTGGTGCGGGTGGGAAGCAGGATGCGTGCTTTGGAAAGAACCATGAAGACGGGTCCCGGGCCCGTCAGTCCAGGATATCAAGAGTCGAGGCGGGGGGCTGGCCCGGCACCGGCTCCTTCTCCCCGTGGGGGCCGTAGCCCGTGAGGGGCGAGCTGCCGGCTCCGTGCTGGTCCTTTTCCCGGGTGGGTTCGGGATGGGTGGAGGAGGTCACGGCCGGGACGTCCAGCCTGCGGAAGGGGAAATGGAACTCCCAGAGCGCGTCCAGCTCGGAGGCGTTGACCCCGGCGGGGGTCCTCACGAAGCCGCCGCCCAGGAGCGTGGCCGTGGCGCCGGGGGGAAGGCCGCTGAGGAGGGTGGAGACGTCCGCTCCGGAGCGCATGGCGGTGAGGACGGTCTGCTGGGCCACGGCGGCCTGCTCCACCTGGGCGGCGATGTCCTCCGCGTTCAGGTCGAGGGTGTCCGCTGACGCGGGGGTGGCGGCGGCCGTGATGGCCGTGAGGGCGACGTCGAAGGCGGGGGTCGCCGCGGGGGAGGCGGCGGCCGGGTCCGTGGCGGTCACGGCCTGGCTGACCGTCGTCTGGGTCAGGGGGAGGGTGGTGGTTGTGATGGCCGTAATGTCCATGGTGCGGCCTTCCTGCCTTCTCATCGGCAAAAACATCCCATCCGTTAGGGTGGCCGCCCGGATTCTACCAATCTCTTTCAGAAGGTGAAACCGACTTCGTCCAGCAGCACGACCCCCCGGTCGGTCCGGTCGAACACGAACCGGATCTCCCTCAGGCCCCGGGGGTTCCAGGCGGGCTCGGCCTCCCTGAAGAGGGCAAGGGGCAGCTCGAAGGTCTGGAACACGGGCTCCCAGGCCTGTTTGAAGGCCGCCTTGTCGAGGGCTGCCCACTTGGTGAACCGCACCTTCACCACCGGCTGCAGGGGCCGGACGCGGCTCAGGGGGACCCGGGCCACGGTGCCGTCCGCGGCCACCAGCTCCACGGTGAGGTCGATGGGCTTCTTCGCCCCGGATGGCGGCTGGTCGGACGGGTCCTCGTCGGTATCAGCCAGGGAGAAGACCAGGCGTGCGGAGGCCGTCAGGTTCCAGTCCAGGGGCGGCAGGGCGATGGCGTAGGAGGGGACCTTCTCCCGGGTGCGGATCCAGCCAAGGGTCACGGCCTTGTCCTGGAAGGACCACTCGCCCCGGCCCTCCACGGTGCGCTCCCGCCACCGGGCCAGGTTCGAGCCTTTCTGCACGGCCCCGGGCAGGGTGGCGCGCGTGAGGTCCAGTCCCCCGTCGAAGGTGGAAACGGCCCGGAAGGTGGCGTCCTCGAACTGGTTGAGGAGCAGGACCCGGGGCAGCCAGGGCGCCGCCGTCGCGGGGTCCCGGAACATCGGCAGGTACTCCCGGTGCCCGTGGAGCGTGGCCTCCAGGAACCCGGAAAGGAAGACCTTGGCCACCCGCCGTTGGTCCTCTCCGGCCATGAGGGCTCCGGTGCCCAGGAACCAGGACAGGGGGGGATCCGCGTCATGCCGGCCCCAGGCGGTGTTGAACTGGCCGTGGTTGGCGCGGTAGACCCAGAGGGCCGCCTTGAAGCCGGGGCCTCCCGAAGGGAACCGGGCGCGCTTGTAGGGGCGGTAGCCCGCGAACATGGACACGTCGCTGTCGTGGCTGCCCTGCAGGACGAGGTAACTGACGTCCTCCAGGGGGATGGGCTGGCCGGAGGGTTCGTACTGGCCGTCGATGGGCGCGATGGCCGCCACCGCCTTGATGGAGAATCCGAAGGCGAAGGGCAGGGCCGCGTTCTCCGGGTCGCAGGGGAGCCGGTTGAAGGCCGCGGCCAGGGCCGCCGCCTCCCCGCCCCGGGAGTGGCCGACGAGGGCGACGTTATCCAGGTCCACCTTGCCCTGGAAGGGGTTGCCCGCCTCGGCGTTCCAGCCGCGCCACGCCTCCAGGTGCTTGAGGAGGACCCAGGCCCGGGCCGCGTTCTCCTTGTCGATGCCGCCCTCCCAGGACCCGTTCAGGAAGTTCTCGTCCACGGAGACGAAAATGAAGCCCCGGGAGGCCAGGAGGTCCCCCAGGTACTGGTAGCCGCCATCGGAGAAGTTCTGGGCGGTGTGGTTGCCGTGCACGGCCAGCACGAGGGGGAAGGGGCCCTTGCCCTCGGGGTAGGTGACGCGCCCGTTCAGGGGGAAGGCCTCCTTGCCGAAGCCCCAGTACCTTTGCCGGATCCGCGCCTTGAGGCCCTTGAGGTCCGGCAGCAGCAGGGATGCGTCCACGGGCCGCGTCCTGAGGGCGGCCGCGGGCCCGAACTCCTTCCTGTGCCTGTCGGCGCCGCTGCCGTAGAAGAGCGTGGCGGTCTTCCAGAGGCCCGGGGCGCCGGGATCCGGCGCCTGGAGGGGCTCCGCCTCCCGGACCTGGGGCGGCGGCAGGAGGTAGGGGTCGGAACCCGGCCCTGCGAGCCGGAGCGCCAGCAGCGCGCCCAGCGCCAGGGTCGCCGCCGCCAGGGCCGCGGCCGCGCCCAGGTGTCCCCAGCCGGCCTGCCTCCCGCGCACGAGGACGGAGATCCCGCCGCCCAGGGCTCCGGCGGAAAGGATGGCCGTCGCGGCCAAGGCCAGCGCGAAGGGAAGGGGCACGTCCAGGACGGCCAGGATGGCCGTCATCGCCGCCAGGGAGCCCAGGGCTCCGAAACAGAACCGCCAGGGCCACGCCGCCGCCACGGCCCGCACGAGGACCACGATCCCGCCGGCCGCCAGCAGCGCGAAGGCGGCGGCCACGAGGCCCAGGACCCCATCGGGCACCCACCCCAGGCCCGTGCGGAGGGTCGTCCCCAGGAAGGCGCAGAAGGCGAGCATGGCCGCCATGGCCCCCAGGGCGAACCCCGGCCAGGCATGCCCCGCGAAGGCGGAGGCGCCGCCCCAGGCCGCCCGGATGGGCCGTTCGCACCACCTTTCCACCAGCAGCCTGAGCCGCCCCCCGGCAACGGGAGGCGGGTCGGGCGCCGGGACCGGCGGTTCCTCGATCAAGGCCTAGAACCCGGCCAGCGCCTCGGCCTCGGTGTCTTTCACCTCGAACACGGAATGCAGGCTGGTCATCTGCATGAGGTTGAAGATCCTGGAATTGAGCCCGCAGATGCGCAGCTCGCCCTTGCGGTTCTTGATGGAGGTGTAGCAGCCCACCAGCTCGCCCAGGCCCGAGGAATCCAGCACGGACACCTTGGTGAAATCGATGAGGATCTTCCGGTGCCCCTGCTCCAGGCACTGCCGCACGGCCTCGCCCAGCTCCTGGTCGCCGTCGCCAAGGGTGACCTTGCCCTGGGGGGCGATGATGTGCACGGCGTTGACATCACGTTCCTGGATCTTCATGCTGCCTCCTCCTTGAGATGAACGTTGCCTGACCATGAGGAATCCGGAGGGATCCGTCAAGGGGTTCGATGGAAAAATTCAGGTGAAGGACAGGCCCTTGCCCGGGTTCAGCCCCGGCCCCGACTCCAGGAACCGCAGGGCCGCCTCCCTTATCTCCGCGGGGGTCGCGGCCTTCTGGAGGCTGGAGTAGAACACGTGCCCGAACATGAAGTTCTTGGCGAAATAGTAGCTGAAGTCCATGAGCCGCCCGAAGGCGCGCTCCGGGGGCATATCCTCGAGGGTATAGCGGTAGAGGCGGTCCCACACCTCGGCGTGGTCGATCTCCCCCGTCGGCAGGCCCGCGAATTCGCGGAAGATCCAGGGCTTGACCACGGCGATGCGTCCCAGCATCAGGCCCGCGAGCGGTTCGAAGAAGGCCCGGTTCCGCTCGATGTCCAGGGGGGAGCAGATGTCCCCGTTGCCGATGACGGGCAGCCTTGTGCGGGCCGCGATCCAGGGGAACTCCTCCCACCGGGGGCGGCGCTTGAGCTTCTCGCCCGAAAAGCGCACGTGCACGGTCAGGGCGTTGACGCCCACGTCCTCGAAGAGCCGCACGCGCTCCAGGAAGCCTTCGCGCCAGTTCCCGGGGTCGTCCCCCAGACGGACCTTCACGGTCAGGGTGCCGGCATAGCTGCGGCGGATGCGCTCGAGCACGTCGCGGAGCCGGGGGAAGTCGGCGCAGAGGGCCACGCCCCAGCCGCTGGCCTTGACCTTGGGGGCGGGGCAGCCCAGGTTCAGGTCGATGGCCGCCGCGCCCAGCTCCGGGAGCTTGCGGATGACGGCCTCCAGGTCCTCGCGGCCCGATGCGCCGAACTGGTAGATGACGGGGCCCTCGCAGTCCCGGCGCTTCGTGAAGGAGGACTCCCGGGTCTTCTCCTGGAGGAAGGCCCCGGCCGACAGCATCTCGGTGAAGAGGGCGCCGTAGCCGCCGAAGTCCGACAGGAGGCGGCGGAAGGCGGAGTTGGTCACGCCCTCCATGGGCGCGAGGAAGAGGGCGGGGGCGAAGGTCCGGCCGTCGATGTCGATCCGCTCGAACACAGTCAGGCCTCCCCGCCGTGGCGCGTGAGGCTCGCCCAGGCGCCCAGCAGGGCCAGGGCGGCGCCTGCGTACATGGCCGCGCTGTATCCCCAGGCGAATGCGCCCGCGGCGGGGCCCGAGGCCTTGGCCAGCAGGAGGCGCCAGCCGCCGCTGCCCAGGCGGCTTGCGGCGATGCCGCCCAGGAAGGCCACCGAGAGCGCCTGGCCCGTGACGCGCATCGTGGCCAGGAAGGCGCTGGCCACCCCCAGCTGCGTGCGCGCCACGCTGCCCATGATCGCGCTGGTGTTGGGGGCGCTGAAGGCCGCCATGCCCAGGCCCACCACCGCCAGGGAGCCCACCACCTGGGCCAGGCCCGCGCTCCGCCCCAGGGAGCCCAGGAGGGTCATGCCCGCGGCCACAAGCACCATGCCCGAGGTGGCCAGGGTGCGCGAGCCCATTCGGTCGCTGAGCCGGCCCGCGAAGGGGCTCAGGAGGGTCATCATCACGGGCTGCCCCATGAGCACCCACCCGGCGACCCGGGCCGGGTGGCCCAGGACCAGCTGAAGCTGGACCGCGGTGAGCACGCTCACGGCGTAGAGGGCCATGTAGTTGAGCAGCGCGGCGAGGTTGGCCGCTGCGAAGAGCCGGTTCCTGCGCAGCAGGTCCAGGTCGATCAGCGGAGAGGCCACGCGCTTCTCCCAGGCCAGGAATCCCCAGAGGGCCAAGGGCGCGATGGCGAGGATCCCCCAGGTCTGCCGGGACCACAGCCCCCACGCCGACGAGAAGGTGAGTGGCACGATGAGGCTCACGAGCATCACGCCCATGAGGGCCGCGCCGCCCAGGTCCATCTTCGCGCCGCGCCCGTGCTGCGTCTCGACCCCGGGCAGCAGGTTCAGGCCCCAGACCAGCGTGAAGAGCCCGATGGGCAGGTTGATGAGGAAGATCCAGGGCCAGCCGAAGTGGTCCACCAGATACCCGCCCAGGGGCGGCCCCACGCTCAGGCCCGCGTACACGGCCATGACGTTGATGCCCAGGGCCCGCCCCCGCTCCCGGGCCGGGAAGGCGCTGGTGACGATGGCCGCGGAGGTGGCGCTGAGCAGGGCTCCGCCCACGCCCTGGAGGACGCGGCTGGCCACCAGGGTGGCGCCGTCGACGGAGGAGGCCGCGGCCGCAGAGCCCAGGGTGAAGATGACCAGGCCGGCCTGGTAGAACCGCACCTTGCCCCACTGGTCCGCCAGGCGCCCCAGGGGGATGAGGGTCACCGCCATGGCCAGGAGGTATGAGGCCTGCACCCACATGGACGCGGCGAAGCTGAGGTGCAGGGCCGGCCCCATGCGGGGCAGGGCCACGGACACGATGGACCCGTCCAGCGGCGCCATGAACGCCCCCACGGAGGTGAGGGCCAGAAGTGCCCAGCGGCGGGGGTTTTCCTGCTGTGTGTCCAAACGTCCTCCAGGGCCGGCCGCAAAAGCAGGCTGTGAAGCCATTATGGCCGGGCCCTGCCTCCGGGGAAGCCGCCGGATCCCGTCCGGGAGCGATATTCGAGGCTTCTCAAGGGATTCTCCGGACTGCGCCCGGGCGCGCCGAATCCCGGCTTGATTCCCGCACGCGCTCCAACTAGGCTAGCCCCCATGCAGCCTGGAGAGCCGAGCCGAACAGCCCTGGGAGCCGCGACCCACCGGGCCGTGCATCAGGTGCTGGAGAACGGGCGCATCTTCACGGATCCCCTGGCGGGGCGGATCCTGGGGCCGGAGGCGGCCTCAGCTGTCAGGCGGGCAGCGGGCGACGTCTCCCTGCGCCAGCTCAGGCTCTTCATCGCGGTGCGCACCCGGTTCGCGGAGGACGCCCTGCGCACCGCCTTCGCCCGCGGGGCCCGGCAGCTGGTGGTGCTGGGCGCGGGGCTGGACACCTACGCCTACCGCAACCCGCTGGGCGAGGAACTGGACATCTACGAGGTGGACCACCCCGCGACCCAGGACTGGAAGCGCCGGCTCCTGGCCGAGGCGGCCATCCCGGTGCCGGACAACCTCACCTACGTGCCGGTCGACTTCGAGCGGGAGACGCTGGAGGACGGCCTCACCCTGGAGGGCTTCGACCCCGGCAAGCGCACCTTCTTCACCTGGCTGGGCGTGGTGCCCTACCTGACCGAGGAGGCGGTGTTCTCCACCCTGGCCTTCATCGGGGCCCTGCCGGGGGGCGCCCAGGTGGTCTTCGACTACGGGAACCCGCCCGGGCAGGCTCCTGGCGCGGCGATGGAGTCCCTTGAGCGGCGCGTGGCCGCCGTGGGAGAGCATCTGCGGAGCCGCTTCGAGACCGACGAGCTGCACGCCAGGATGCGGGCCCTGGGCTTCCGCTCCATCGAGGACCTCGGCCCCGCCGGGATCCGGAACCGGTTCTTCGCGGGCCGAGGCGGCGCCCCTCTGGAGCGGGGCGGGCACATCCTGCTGGCGACCACGGGCTGAGGGGCGCCGGGGAATGGTATAGTTCTGCCAATCCATAGGGACAGCCCGTGATCCTAGCACCCAGCCTCCTGCTCCTGCTCTGCCTCCAGCCAGCGCCGCAGGCGTCCGCGGACCGGGCCGCCATCGCGGCCCGCCTCCAGACCCTGCGCGCGGCCAAGGACTGGGCCGCCATGGCCGATCTCATCGAGGCTCTCCCCGCCCCGGCGCGGGCCGAACTGAGCTACGCGTGGCTGGAGGCCCTCTCCAAGGCCTCCAGGTGGGACCGGCTCCTGGCGGTCACCGAGGAGCTGGCCCGCACGGGGACGGGGCCCTCAGGCCACTTCCTGGTGCGGTTCAAGGGGGCGGCCCTGTCCCACCTGGGCAGGCACAGGGAGGCCCTGGAGTGGTACCGGGAGGCGGGGAAGGGCGGGGACGTATCGGCCTGGATGGAGGCCGCCGACGAGGCCTCCGCCATCCCCGACTGGAAGGCCCTGCTGGAATGCGCCGAGGCCCTGGTCGACCGGTACCCCACCAACGGGGCCTACCTGGGCCTTCGCGGGGAGGCCCTGGCCAAGCTGGGCCGGTTCGCCGAGGCCGAGCCCGTCCTCGACGAGGCCGTCCACCTGGCGCCCAAGCGCGCCATGAGCTGGGCGGATCTTGCCTGCTGCATGAACGAACGGGCCGCTTACCCCGAAGCCCTGGAGGCCGCGGGCAGGGCGGTGGCCCTGGATCCCCGGCTCATCGAGGGGTGGTGCAACCGCGGGCGGGCCCAGATGGGGCTCAAGCGCTACAAGGAGGGCCGGGACGACTACGCCGCGGCCCTGGCCCTGGGCGCCAGGGATCCCGCCCTCGCGCGGAACCTGAAGCTGAACATCGAAATGGCCGACAAGTACCTCGCCTACCGGGCCCCGAAGCCGGTGCAGGGCCGCCGGTGAGCCCTGCCGCGGCAGGCCTCCTGGCCCTGGCGGCGGCCGCCCTGCCGCCGGTGACGCCCACCTGGCACGAAGCCCGCAGCGCCCATTTCCGCTTCTTCACCAACGGCGGGGAGAAGGACGGTGCGGAGCGGGTGCGCGCCTTCGAGGCCCTTTACGGGATCCTCCGGAACACGACCCCGGATCTCCGGGTGCGCAGGCCCCAGGCAGGCCTCCAGCTGCCCTGTTTCGTCTACCTGTTCGGGTCGGTCGAGGGTTTCCGGTCCTTCAGCCGCACCCCCGACGAGGCCGGGTTCTTCGTCCAGCACCCCGACGGCGGCTACATCGCCCTGAATTCCGATTCCAGCCAGGGCACGGAGACGGCCTATCACGAGTACCTCCACCAGTACCTGGCGTTCAACCACCCCGGTGTCCCCCTGTGGCTGAACGAAGGACTGGCCTGCTTCTTCCAGACCCTGCGCCTGGAAGGGCAGGAGGTGGTCCTGGGCACCCCGCCGGCGGGCTATCTGCCGGCCCTCGCCGCCGGAGGCTGCTTTCCCGCCGCGCGCCTCCTGGCCCTGGATCCCGCTTCGCCCGAATACGCCCGGGGCCCGGAGCGTCAGCGGGTGTACGCCACGGTCTGGCTCCTGACGTCGTACCTCGTGACGACCGGGGAGGAGCGCCGGGCCAAGCTGGGCGCCTTCCTGGACCTGATCGGCGCGGGCCGGTCCGCCCAGGAGAGCTTCGAGCGGGCCTTCCAGTGCGCCCCGCAGGCCCTGGACCGGGAACTCGCCGACTACCTCGCCCTGTTGGCGCGCACGCGGCAGATCCATACCTGGACCCTCCAGTTCCGGCACCTCCAGGTGGACGCGGCCTTCACGTGGAACGAGCTCACCCCGTCCGAAACCCTGGCCAGGCTGGGCCTCCTGAGGCTCGCCCCCGGCCACGGCAGCCTGGAATCGGCGGCGGATCTTTTCCAGGCGGCCCTGGAGGCCGACCCCCGGTGCGCCACCGCCCGGTTCGGCCTGGGGCTGCTGGCCGCGCTGGACCCCGGCAGGGGCGACGCGGCCGGCAACTTCCGCCAGGCCTCCCTGGCCGAACCGGACAACGCCGTGTACCACTATTTCGCCGGCATGGCCCTGGGTGGCGGGGACGAGGCGCGGACCCACCTCCGGCGCTCCCTCCAGCTGGGCTGCCCCTTCCCGGACACCCTCCTGGCGCTGGCGCGGCTGGTGATGGCGGGAGGGGCCCCCCAGGAAGGGGAACTGGCCCTGCTGGAGGACGCCTGCCGGGCGCGGCCGGGCCAGTACGGGATGAAGTACAGCCTAGCCACGGTCTACGCCCAGGCCTCCCACCCGGAACAGGCCAGGGCCCTCCTGCGGGAGGTGGCCGCCCAGACCCTGGAACCCCATCTGGCGCGGGCCGCGCAACTGGAGCTCGAGGCCCAGGTCCGGAAGGAGGTGGAACGCCTCGCCGCCCTGGGGATGGAGGCCTTCAGGGGAAAGCGCTATGGGGAGGCGGTGGCGCGGATGGAGGAGGCCCTCCGCGCGGCGCCGCCGGCCATGGTGAAGGACCTCCAGGAGAACCTGGACCGCATGCGGATCCTCATCGACCTGCGAAGCAGGCCGCGCCCACCCGTCCCCGGCCGGAAGGGCTGAGGGCCGCCGGCTGGCCCGTCGCCAATTATTACTAAAACAATAAGAAAATTTTACAATGGGAGGATCCCACCCAAATGGGCGCCGGATCTGCATGCCACATCCTATTCGTAGGCCAGGAACGTCCTGATCCGCAACCCCACCGGCGCGCCTTCCTCGAAGCGGGCGTGGCGCGCGCCCTTCTGAACCCGCACCTCGTGGGGGCCGACCTGGATGCGGTAGTCCACCGTCTCGCCCAGGTAGACGCGCCGTGCCACGACGCCCCGCACGCCGCCTGCGGGCACCAGGTCGATGGCCGTGGGGCGGCAGGCCAGGGTCCACGCGGAAGCCGCGACCGGCGCGGTGCCCTCCACGGCCCCGGCCTCCGGCGCGCCCTGTACGAAGATCCCCCCTTCCCGCGTCTCCACGGGCAGGAAGTTCGACAGCCCGATGAAGCTGAACACGAAGCGGCTCGCGGGGCGCTCGTAGATGTCGATCGGGGCTCCCACCTGCTGCAGGACGCCGTCGCGCATGACCAGCATGCGGTCGGAGATGGCCATGGCCTCGGCCTGGTCGTGGGTGACGAACACGATGGTGAAGCCCAGCTTGCGCTGCAGGTCCTTGATCTCGAAGCGCATCTCCTCCCGGAGCCTGGGGTCGAGGTTGGACAGGGGCTCGTCCAGGAGCATCACCTGGGGGTTGACGGCGATGGCCCTGGCAAGGGCGATGCGCTGCTTCTCGCCGCCGGAGAGTTCGCCCGGGAAGGCGTGCTCGACCTTCAGGAGGCCGGTGTAGTCCAGCGCCCGCCGGGTGCGGGCCTGGATGTCGGCCCTGTTCATGCCCTTGATCTTCAGCGGGAAGGCCACGTTGTCGAAGATGTCCAGGTGGGGCCACACGGCGAATGCCTGGAAGACCATGCCGAAGTCCCTTTTCTCGGGAGGAAGGTAGTAGCGCTTCGCGCTGCTCGAGAAGATCCGGCCCCCCACGCGGATCTCGCCCTCGTCCAGGTCCTCGAACCCCGCGAGCATGCGCAGGGTGGTGGTCTTGCCGCAGCCGGAGGGGCCCAGGAGGGAGAAGCACTCCCCGTCCCGGATCTCCAGGTCCAGGCCGTCCACGGCCGTGACGGCGCCGAAGCGCTTGGTGACGTTGGAGAGGGTCACGGTGGCCATCTAGACCCCCTCGATCTTCGCGCGGGTGACGCGCTTGATGACCAGCTGCCCGATGACGATGATGACCAGGGCGATGGCGGCCAGGGCGGCGGCGTACACCGTCTCCCCGTCCTCGTTGAGCGTGTAGATGGCGACGCCGATGGTGCGGGTGTGGGGGCCGTAGAGCAGGACCGACGTGGTCAGCTCCCGCAGCGCCGGCAGGAAGATGAGGAAGAACGCGGCCACCATGCCGGGCTTGATCAGCGGGAGCACGATGTCGCGCATGGCCTCCCACTTGGAGGCGCCGCAGGCCCGCGCCGCCTCCTCCAGGCTGTCGTGCACCTGCTCCAGGGCCGCCGAGGTGGACTTCAGGGAGAAGGCCATGTACCGGGCGATGTAGGCCACGAAGATGATCCAGGCGGTGTTGTAGAGGTTGACCCCGAACCTGCCGCTCCACATGAGGATGACGCCCAGGGCGATGACGGTGCCCGGCACCGAGAAGGGCAGCACCCCCAGGAACTCCAGCAGGAACTTGCCCCGGATGCGGGTCTTCACCAGCACGTAGCTGATGAGGGTGCCGATGAGCATGGTCACCAGGGCCGCCGACAGGGACAGGTAGAAGCTGTTCCAGATGGCGTCCCGGGTGAGGTCCCAGTGGAAGAGGATGTACGTGAAGTTGGTGAAGGTCATGTTCTCGAGCCTGAAGGCCAGGCCGTAGGTCTTCAGGGTGCCCACCAGGAAGATGGTGGCGGTGGGCAGAAGCACGGTGACGGCGATGTAGGCCACGCAGAGCACCAGCAGGGGCCACCTGAGGCCGCGCAGCTTGAGGACCATGGGGCGCATGCTCTTGCCCGAGATCACCTGGAAGCGCCCGGACTTGAGGATGAAGCCCTGGAGGTACAGGATGGCCGCGGCCGAAAGCACGAGGATGCTGGAAAGCATCGTTCCCACTCGGATGGCCTCGAAATTGCCGCCGCTGGCGTAGATCTTCTCGTAGATCTTGGTGGGTATGATGAAGATGTTGCGCTCGGTGCCCAGGATGGCGGGCACCCCGAAGTGGGCCAGGGAGTAGAGCGCCACCAGCAGGGACCCGGCCAGGATGCTGGGCATCATGAGGGGCAGGGTGATGCGCCGGGTGATGGTGAAGAGCCCGGCTCCCGAGATCCGGGCCGCCTCCTCCAGGGTGGGGTCCATGCGCTCAAGTGCGCCCGATACCTGGATGAAGACGAAGGGAAAGAGATACATGGTCTCCACGGCGATGATGCCGCCCAGGCTCATGATGTTGAAGACCGGGTCCTCCAGGTGGAAGAGGTCCATCAGGATCCGGTTGATGTGGCCGCCCCGGGGGGAGAGGAGGATCTTCCATGCCAGGGCGCCGATGAAGCTCGGCAGCATGAAGGGCACCAGGAACAGCACCTTCATGGCCGCCTTGCAGGGCAGGTCCGTGCGGGACACGAGCCATGCGAAGGACACCCCGATGATGGTGCTGAAGACCGTCGTTCCGCCGGCGATCACCAGGGAGTTCCGGAGGGCCTCCAGGGTGTCGGGCTGGGCCAGCAGCGCCAGGGCGCCGGGGATGTTGGGCTTGCCGTCGACCACGAAGGCGTTCCAGAAGATGAGCAGGATGGGCACCGCCACCACCACCACGAGGATGAGGATGGAGAGCACCAGCAGGAACTCGGCCGCTCCGAAACGCCGCCTGGGCATGTCAGGCCTCCCTTTCGAAGGGCCGCAGCCGGTGGAAGCGCACGGAGCAGGGGTCGCCCTCGCGGGGGAGGCCGGCGGCCGCGATCTCGGACGTCTCCATCTGGATGCGGCACTCCCGGCCGCCGATCTCCACCCGGAAGTCCACCACCGCGCCCAGGAGGGCCACCCGGCGCACCACACCGGCCACGCCGCCCTCCTTCACGAGCTCGGCCTCCATGGGGCGGAAGCCGCCCAGGGGCGCACCCTGGGGCGCGCCCGGAACCAGGGCCATGTCCACGAAGCTGGTGACCCCCATGAACCTGAAGACCTCCAGGTCCGCGGGCTGGTCGTAGATCTCGCGGGGGGTGCCCACCTGGCGCAGCCTGCCGTCCTGGTCGAGGATTCCGATGCGGTCGGAGAGGGCCAGGGCCACCTCCTGGTCATGGGTGACGTAGAGGATGGTCGCGCCGTGGCGGCGCTGCAGGTCCTTGATCTCGAAGCGCATCTCCTCGCGGAGGTTGGCATCGAGGTTGGAGAGGGGCTCGTCCAGGAGCATGACCTCGGGGCGGGCCACCAGGGCCCGGGCCAGCGCGACGCGCTGCTGCTGGCCGCCGGAGAGCTGGGAGGGATAGCGCTCGCCCAGGGCCCCCAGGCCCACCTGGTCCAGCATGGCCTGGACCCGGGACGCGGCGTCCGCGGCCGGGCGGAACTTCAGGGGGTAGCGCGTGTTGTCCCGCACCGTGAGGTGGGGCCACACGGCGTAGTCCTGGAAGACCACGCCCAGGTTCCGGTCCTCGGGGGGCACGTTGACCCCCTGGCCCGACACCAGGCGCCCGCCGATTCGGACCGTGCCGGCGTCCAGGGTCTCGAATCCCGCCACCAGCCTCATGAGCACGGTCTTGCCGCACCCCGAGGGCCCCAGGAGCGTGAAGCACTCCCCGTCCTCGATGGCCAGGCTCAGGTCCCGCAGCACCGGCTTCGGACCGAAGGCCTTGGAGACCCCTTCGATGGCGACCCGGCCCATGTCAGCGCATGGTCTTTTCGAACTGCTTGATGAAGCCTTCCTTCAGCTTGATGGCGGCGGGGTAGTCCAGGTGGATGGCGCGCTTGATGGCCGCCTCCGGGGCCACCAGGCCCTGGGCGGGATCGATGGGCACGTCGGACCGCGCGGGCAGCGTGCCCGAGGCGGTGACGATGGCCTGGCCCTCCCTGGACAGGAGGAAGTCCACGAACTTTTTCGCAGCGGCCTTGTTGGGGCTGCTCTTGAGGATGGCGACGGGGCTGGGGATGACGAGCATCTCGGGGGGGTAGACCAGCTTGAGGTGCGCGCCCTTCTGGATCTTGTCCAGGACGATGTAGTCCACGCCGATGCATAGGGTGAAGTCGCCCGAGGCGGTGTCGTCCACCACCTGGCCGGAGCCCTGGCCGATCTTGGCGCCGTTGGCCTTGAGCTTGGCGAAGTAGTCCCAGCCGAACTTCTCCACCAGCATGGCGCAGCTCATGAAGGAGGTGCCGGAGAGGGCGGGGTTGGCCAGGGTGACCTTGCCCTTGAAGGCGGGGTCCAGCAGGTCCGCCCAGGTCCTGGGCACCTTGCCCGCCTTGGCCGCCTTGTCCGTGTTGTAGGCGATGCCCAGCGTGCCCAGGCGCGCGATGGCGAAGGTCCTGTCGGGGTCGGTGACCGTGCTGCGGATGTGGACGGCCTCCGGGGAGGCGTAGGGCTCGAACATGCCCTCGGCCTTGAGCTGGAAGAAGTCGGGCACTTCGCTGTGCCAGAGGATGTCGGCGGCCACCTTCCCGGCCTGGCGCTCCGTGGCGAGCTTGGCCATGACCTTGCCGGCCCCTGCGGAGTAATAGTCGAAGGAGATGCCGGGCTGCTTCTTCTTGAATGCGTCCCGAAGCCTGCCCATGAGGCTCTCCTTCATGGACGTGTAGAGCATGACCTTCTCCTGGGCCTGGGCGGTGCCCCCCAGGAGGGCCAGGGCCAGGAACAGAGGTGCGAAGCGGCTGCGCATGGCTTCCCCCATATGGAACGGATTTGCCCCATTATGGGCCCGTTGGGGGAACTAGAGAAGGTGCGGATCCAAATGGTAGGGAATGGAGATCACCACGATCTTCGGCCGGGTGTAGAGGTAGGCCTTGAGGCGGAGGGCGGTCTGGTTGTGGAGCAGCTGGCCCCACCAGTTGTCGGTGACGAACTCGGGGACGATCACGGTGATGGTGATCTCCGGCTCGGCCCTGGACATGCGGTCCACCTCTGCGAGGATGGGCTCCACCGTCTTCCGGAATTCGCTCATGACCACCCGCAGGGGTATGCCCTCGCAGTAGCGGTGCCAGTCGGAGTTCAGGCGCTCCCACTCGGAACTGTGGTGGCCGTGCGCGTCGGGGAAGTCGACGGTGAGGGCCTCCACCTGTCCGCGATCGGCGATGGCCTTGGCGTACCGGATGGCCTCCAGGGTGCCCCGGTGGATGCGCGAGACCAGCACCACCACGCGGTTCTTGCGGGGGTAGACCTCCTCGGTTCGGCTGGCGGCGAGCAGGGACCTGATGCGGATGTAGTGGCGGTGGATGCGGAAGAAGATGATGACCAGGGTCGGGACGAGCACCACGATGATCCAGGCTCCGTGGACGAACTTCGTGACGGCGATGTCGAGCATGACGACGCCCGCCGCGGCCGCGCCGACGCCATTCAGGAAGGCCTTGAACATCCAGGCCGGTTCCGTCCTCTTGCGGTTGACCCAGTGCATGACCATGCCCGTCTGGCTCACGGTGAAGCCGATGAACACGCCCAGGGCGTAGAGGGGCAGCAGCAGGTCGGTGTTGGCGTGGCAGACCCACACCAGCAGGCAGCTCACGAAGGTGAGGATCAGGATGCCGTTGCTGAACACGAGCCGGTCGCCCTGGCTCGTGAGCTGCTTGGGCAGGAAGCCGTCGGTGGCGTGGAGGGCCGCGAGGCGGGGGAAATCGGCATAGGCCGTGTTGGCCGCCACCACCAGGACGGCGAAGGTGAAGCCCTGGGTCAGGTAGTACATCAGCTTGGGCAGGCCGTGGGTCACGTCCCCGTAGATGGCCTTGCTCAGCTTGGAAAGAAGGGTCTCCGCCACCTGGCTGGCGTCGGCGCTGTGCGTGTAGACCACCCCGAGCCGGGAGGCCAGGAAGGTGATGCCCAGGAACATGATGCCAAGCAGCGCGATCATCCAGACCATGGTCTTGGCGGCGTTCTTGGCGGCGGGCTCGCGGAAGGCGGTGACGCCGTTGGAGATGGCTTCGACCCCCGTCAGGGCGGTGCACCCGGCGCTGAAGGCGCGCATGAAGATCCACACCATGGCGAAACTGCCCAGGTGCGTGGCGTGGCGCACGGAGTCATGCACCATGACGGGCGTGGGCCCGCCGATCAGGATGGCCCGCACGACGCCGGTGGCGAGCATCACCATGATGAGGAAGACGAAGCCGTAGGTGGGTACGGCGAAGAAGGCCCCCGACTCCTTCACGCCGCGCAGGTTCAGCACGGCGATGAAGCAGATGGCCAGGATGGTGATGGGCACGTTGTGCTCGCCCAGGGAGGGCATGGCCGAAGTGATGGCCGCCACGCCCGAGGAGACGCTGGCGGCCACGGTGAGGATGTAGTCCGTGAGAAGGGCGGCGCCGGCGGTCTGGGCCGCGAGCTCGCCCAGGTTCTCCTTGGCCACGATGTAGGCGCCGCCGCCGCCGGGATAGGCCATGACCGTCTGCCGGTAGCCGATGCCCAGGATGACCAGGAGGCCCGCGATGCCCAGGGCCACCGGGATGGACATTCCGTAAAGAGCGGCTGCCGCGGCGGCAAGGCTGACCCCCGCCAGGCCATGCAGGTTGCTGGACAGGCTGGCCATGATCTCCTGGGTGGCGTAGGCCACCGAGGAGAGCGCGTCGGAGCTGAACACGGAAAGCCCGACGAAATTGCTCACCTTGGTGTGCTGCGTCTCGTCACTGGCCAGTCGGCGCCCCAGGATGAGTCTTCGGAATGGCTGCATGGGGTGTTTCCTTGGCAGAGGTAAGTTATCAGACTATCCAGGAAGGGACCGCCATTCCACACCGGACAGGCCCGGACCTGCGGCACGGCTGCGTGGCGTTAAGATTTCGTATAGATTTGCCCTGGGTATCCCCAGGGGGGGCAGCCGCAACTTCCAGAAATGACTATCCCATCGCCTTGAGCACCAGGTCCGGAAAGCAGCGCACCACGTTCTCCCGGTCACCGGCGCCCAGCACGGCCAGGAAGGCCATGCCGTCCACGGTGGCCGTGGCTCCGTGGGTCCCGCCCCGCAGGTAGGCCCCCAGGTCCACGAAGCCCTGGGGCAGGCTTTCGGGGGTGACGGTCTCCACGCCTTCCCCCCGCTCCAGGCGCAGGGCCCCGGCCATGAGCTGGTGCAGCTCCCCGGCGGGCTCGCCCTGGCGGAAGAGTACCTCGCCGTCCTGGGCCATCCGCCGGCCCGGGTTCAGGGCGAACCGCGCCTGGAGCCTCGACAGGGACTGGAGGGTCTCCTGGAGGCGCCGGGAGAACTGCATGCAGATCACCCGGGTGAGCATGGGGAAGCCTTCGATGATGCGGTCGATGTGGGCCGGTTCCAGGCGCAGCACCCGGCTCATGCCGGCGCTGCGCACCGAGGCGGTGCGCCGCAGGGCGCCCAGGTAGGCCATCTCGCCCACGATGGCCACCCCGTCCTCGGCCGTGAGGCAGGCCAGGACCGCCGGAGGGCCGCCGGGCAGGGCCGGGGCCCGCTCCACCACGAGGCCGCCGGTGAGGAGCACGAAGATCTCCTGGGATTCCTCGTCCTCCCGAACGAGGAACTCGCCGTCCCGGTAGACGCGCGCTTCGATGTCAGGGGCGCTCGCGAGCAGCTGCCCGATCTCCGGATGCAGATCCAGAGGGGTGCCGGCGAGGTCGAAGGGCTCGGGCATTTAGTCCTGGGCGACGGATTCCGCGGGGGGGTGGGCCAGGCGATGGGTGCGCTCGAAGCGGGCCACGTCCGACAGCGAGCACTTCTGCAGCTCGTTGTAGATCCGGGTGCGCTCCTCGGTCCAGAAGGCGTGCACGGGGCAGGCGCGCTCGTCGGAACAGACGGTCAGGCCCAGCAGGCAGCTGGTTCTCCACTCGTCCCCGTCCATGGCGTTGGCGATCTGCTCCAGGGTGATCTCGCGGGCCGGGCGCACCAGGATCACGCCGCCCTTGCGGCCGCGCTTGGTGTCCACGAGCCGGGCCTTGCCGAGGGCGTGGAAGACCTTGGAGAGGTAGGGGCCGGGAGCGCCGATCCACTGGGCGACGTCCTGGACCATGATGGGCTCGCCTCCGGGATCATCGAGGCAGCTGAGGGCGAGAATGGCGTAACCGGCGGATTGGGAAAGTGGGTGCAAGGTCGAGTCCCGGGAAGGAGGCGTGAACGCCTAACATAAACGATGGGAGCGTCCTCATTTGGATGCAAGGACTTCTTAGCGGAATAATCCCTTTCCCATACGGGAATTTCCCCACCGAAACGGCTCCGGCGCGCTCGGGACTACTTCATTTTCACCAACTTGCCTTCCCGGCGGGCCTTGGCGAGGGCCCACTGGGTGAAGACGGCCCCGGCCGCCAGCCAGGGAAGCAGGGTGGCCAGGAAAACCACGGGTTCGGCGGGGGCCTGCCCAAGGGTCGACTTGAGGAGGTTGAAGGCGTGGGTGGTGGGCAGGATCTGCGCGAAGGCCTGCACGGGCCGGGGGAACACGGTGACGGGGTAGAAGACCCCGCTGAGCACCGCGATGACGTCCGGGAAGGCGAAGATGAAGGCGAAGGCGTCGCCCCGCTTCAGGAAGGCGACCCCCATGCTGAACACCGCCAGCACCAGCCCGCAGGCCGCACAAGCAAGCAACCCGACGAGTGTGGCGAGGGGCGCGCGCACCGTGAAGCCGAACAGGATGCGGCCCAGGAGCAGGAAGGAGAAGGCGATGACGAGGATCTTCACGACGGCGCTGACGGCCCCGCCTAGGACGAACTCCCACCACTTCAGGGGGGCGATCATCACGTGCTCGATCATCCCCTGCCAGTAGTTGTCCATGTAGAGCTGAACGGCCTCCATCTGGAAGTGGTAGATGATCCGCCAGCCCAAAGCCCCCAGCACCACCAGGCCGATGACCCGGGGATCCTTCGTGAAGGACTGGGCGAAGAGCCCCATGCTCAGGAAGAGGACCAGGGGCCACAGGGTGACGTCCAGCAGCCGGAACGCGTCCCGGCGCATGCTCAGGGTGATGTGGTAGGCGTGGGCGTAGACGCGCCGGCAGGGGGCTTTCAGCTCAAGCACCTTCCACCTCCAGGGTCTGGCGGGTCAGGCGCAGGAACACGTCCTCCAGGGTCGGCTCCGGCAGGCCCGGGCCGCGCACCAGGGCCTTGAGGGCGGCCGGGGCGCCCTCGGCCACGATGCGGCCCTCGGCGATGAGGGCGATGGTGGAGCACAGGTCCTCCGCCTCGCGCATGTAGTGGGTCGTCAGGAGGATGGTGCAGCCCTGGCGGTTGATGTCGCGCACCAGCTCCCGCACGGTGAGGGCCGCGTCCACGTCCAGGCCCACGGTGGGCTCGTCCAGGAAGAGCACCCGGGGCCGGTTGATGAGCCCCTTGGCGATGAAGAACCGCTGGCGCCAGCCGCTGGAGAAGTGGGCCACCTCCTGGTTCCGCCTTTCCCAAAGGCCCGTGAGGCGCAGGACCTCCTCCACCCGGGCCCTGGGGGCGTCGTACAGGTGGGCGTAGTAGGTCAGCAGCTCCCGGGCCGTGACCTTCTCGATCACGCCGCTGAAGCCCCGCACCATGTTCACGAGCATCTGGACGCGATGCAGGTGCCTGCCCACGTCCAGCCCGCACACCTCCACGGTGCCCTCGTCGGGGGCCGTGAGGCCCACCATCGTGGCGATGAGGGTGGTCTTGCCGGCCCCGTTGGGCCCCAGGAGGCCGTGGATGGCCCCCTCGCGAATGGTGAGGTCCACCCGCGAAAGGGCCCGGCGCCCCCTGGCGAAGGACTTGGAAACCTGTCGTGCCACCACCGCATCCATGGAACTCCCCGATAGGAACGATCCTACCTGGGTGCGGAGAAGGCGCCTCGGGTTCCTAACGCGTCCTCCTCCCCACATGGATGGCCCGGAAGGCCTTCCCCACGGCCTGCATCTCCGGGCCGCCGTCGCCGTAGAGCTCTTTCGCGCTCTGGAGCGCGCCCTCCCGGGCCTGGCGGTAGCCGCTGGCGGGGGTGAGGCGGGTGCTGAGGGTCCGCCACCAGATGCGCAGGGCCTTGTCGTTGCCGATGCCCTCCATGCCCCCCGGCAGCCGCGGGCTGAAGGCGGGACTGTCCGGATCCGCGCTGGCCCCCTGGGCCAGGAAGTAGAAGGCCCGGTTCATGGGGCCCGAGGCGTGGTGGGGGTCCAGGTCCTTGAGGCCGGGGCTCCACTCGTCGGGGCTGTGGCCGTCCAGGCTGGGGCGGTCCAGGTGGCGGAAGGGGGTGTCGCCCAGGTCGGCGCCGATGGTCCAGGGGCCCCGGGTCTCCGGGACCCGGGAGCCGAGGCCCTGGCCGTCCCGGCCGTAGAAGCGGATCAGCACCCCGAAGATGTCGGAGTTGGCCTCGTTGAGCCCCCCGGACTCGCCCTGGTAGTCCAGGTCCGCGGTGGCCGTGCACAGGCCGTGGGACACCTCGTGGCCCACCACGTCCAGGGACGTGAGCACCCCCAGCCTCAGCCCGTCCCCGTAGGTCATGCAGAAGCAGTCGTCGGACCAGAAGGCGTTGTCGTAACCCTCGGCGTAGTGCACGTAGTTGACGGGCGCCGTGCCCTTGCCGTCGAGGCCGTCCCGGCCCAGGACCTGCTGGTAGAAGTCCCAGGAGGTCTGCAGGCCGTAGTGGGCGTCCACGGCCGCGGTCTGGCCGTTGGGGGAGGCCGGGCCCCGCCCGGGGTCGTAGTTCCGGCCGTCGCCCCACGTGCGGGTCGGATTCCTGAAGGGCTCCCCCGGTCCGGAGGTGGACCCTGCCAGGTTGCGGGTGGCGAGGCCCCCCCGGGTGGGGTCGGTCAGTTCGAAGCCGTCCAGCGCCTGCATGATGTGCAGGGGCACCAGGCCGCTGTACTGGGAGTTCCCGAGGCCGTGGGCAGGGCGCCCCGGCAGGGCGGCGGAGCGCCTGCGCCGGGCCGTGAACAGCGTGGACCAGGCCTTGAGGACGGCCCCGGTGTGGGCGTCCACCAGGAGATCCTCGCTGCGGGTCTCCCCGGGGCCGTTCTCCAGGGCCGCGTGGAGGTGGTACGCGAGGTGGTGGCCCAGCACCACCTGCGCCACGGAGGGGTCCGTGGCGTCCGGCGCGTCCCCGGCGTCCGCGGGCGTCGCGGTCTCGGACCAGATCACCAGCTCCGCCCGGGGCGGGTCCGCATAGGCGCCCTCGGGGGCCAGGCGGTCCTGGGCCACCGCCAGGGCCTCCGCGGGGGCCAGGTTCGGGGTGGGCTCCACCCGTATCCCCCGCACCAGGGCGTCGGTCATGGGCGGCGCGTCCCCCGCGGGGGCCATGTGCACGATGGCCTGGCCCCCCCATACCGGGAGCCCGCGGTAGGTCTGCCGGAGCCGCACATGGACCTGCCCCAGCTCGTCGCGCATCTCGTCCTTCACGACGAAGTCGTCGGACGCCCCCAGCCCCAGGGCGGACCGTGCCTCCCGCAACCGGGCGATGACCTCGCCGGAGACCTCCGCGGCGCGGGAGGGAAGGGTCCCCAGGGCCAGAATGGGGAAAAGGATGAAGAAGGACTTGAGCATGCACACTCCTTCCTGCCCGGGTGGCCAAGGCGGCCGGCCTTGATTCGGGTGAGCTGCTGTTCTGATGCCCGGGCGCGAGGTCCCGTGCCCAAAGGCAAATCCATAAATTGACGGTAGTTATATTCACCATTCCTAATCAATCCTGGCTTCAGGCGCCGGCCTGGATATCCTTGAACCCATCAACAGGAGGGAGTTCTCCATGTGCCTGGGCATCCCGGGGAAGGTCGTGGACGTGGAGGAGGGCCCCCTGCGGCTCGGGCACGTGGCCTTCGGGGACGTGGTCAAGGAGGTCTGCCTGGCCTTCGTGCCCGCGGCCCGTCCCGGGGACTACGTGGTCGTGCACGCGGGGTCGGCCATCGAGGTGATCGACGAGGAGAAGGCCCTGAGGGCCTTCGAGGCCTTCAGGCTCATGGAGGGCCCTTGAGGTTCGTGGACGAGTACCGGGACGCCGCCGCGGCGCGGCCCTGGATCGAGGCCATCTGGGCCCTGGTGACCCGCCCCTGGGCCATCATGGAGGTGTGCGGGGGCCAGACCCACAGCATCGTGCGCTTCGGCATCGACGAGCTGCTGCCCCCGGAGATCCGCCTCATCCACGGCCCGGGCTGCCCCGTGTGCGTCACGCCCGTGGAGCTGGTGGACAAGGCCGTGGCCATCGCCTCGCGGCCGGACGTGATCTTCTGCAGCTTCGGCGACATGCTGCGCGTGCCCGGCAGCGGGTCGGACCTGCTGGAGGTGAAGTCCCGGGGCGGCGACGTGCGCATCGTTTACTCGCCGCTGGACGCCCTGAAGGTCGCCCAGGACAACCCCCTCAGGAAGGTGGTGTTCTTCGCCGTGGGCTTCGAGACCACGGCCCCCGCCAACGCCATGGCGGTGGCGGAGGCCCGGCGGCGGGGGCTGTCCAACTTCTCCGTCCTGGTCTCCCACGTGCTGGTGCCGCCGGCCCTGGAGGCGGTGCTGTCGTCCCCGCAACGGCAGGTGGACGGCCTCCTGGCGGCGGGCCACGTGTGCGCCATCATGGGCACCGGGGAGTACGAGCCCATCGCGAAGCGCCACAGGGTGCCCATCGTCGTCACCGCCTTCGAGCCCCTCGACCTGCTCCAGGGCATCCACATGGTCATCCGGCAGCTGGAGGAGGGCCGCCACGAGGTGGAGAACCAGTACGACCGGCTCGTGCGCCCCGAGGGGAACCTGCCGGCCCGCGAGCTGGTCCGGGAGGTCTTCCGGGTGAAGGATCGCGCCTGGCGCGGCATCGGCGTCATCCCCATGAGCGGGCTGGGCCTGCGCGAGGCCTACGCCGCCTTCGACGCGGAGCGGGTCTTCGACGTGGAGGGCGTGGGCGGGCCGGAGTCCCCCCACTGCCGCAGCGGCCTCGTGCTCCAGGGGATCATCCGGCCCCGGGAGTGCCCGGCCTTCGGCACCCTGTGCACGCCCGACAACCCCCTGGGGGCCACCATGGTCAGCAACGAGGGGGCCTGCGCGGCCTACTACCGCTACCGCCGCCACGCCACGGACTGAGGACGGAGAACGCATGGACTTCCAGCTGAACTGCCCCGTCCCCCTCCGGCACGACACGATCCAGATGGCCCACGGCGGCGGGGGGCGGATGATGCGGGACCTGCTGGAGGCCGTGATGCTCCCGGCCTTCCGCAGCGAGGCCCTGGACGCCCGCCACGACGCAGCGGTCCTGTCGGTGGACGGCTGCCGCCTGGCCTTCACCACCGACACCTACGTGGTGCGGCCCCGCTTCTTCCCGGGCGGGAACATCGGGGAGCTGGCGGTGTACGGCACCGTCAACGACCTGGCCATGGCCGGCGCCCGCCCCCTCTACCTCAGCGTGGGGATGGTGCTGGAGGAAGGGTACGCCATCGAGGAGCTGCGCCGGGTGGTGGCCTCCATGAAGGCCGCCGCGGACCGCTGCGGCGTTTCCATCGTCACCGGGGACACCAAGGTGGTGGACCGGGGCAAGGGGGACGGCCTCTACCTCAACACCGCCGGCATCGGCGCCGTGCCCCGGGGCCTCCAGGTGGGACCCGCCCAGGTGCGGCCCGGGGACGCCGTGCTCGTCAGCGGCGACGTGGGCCGCCACGGCGTGGCCGTCATGTCCGTGCGGGAGGGCATCGCCTTCGGCACGCCCGTGGAGAGCGACTGCGGGCCGCTCCACGGGCTCGTGCGGGCCCTGCTGGACGGGGGCGTTGCGCCCACCTGCCTCCGGGACGCCACCCGCGGAGGCCTGGCCGCCGTGCTCAACGAGATCGCCACCGACGGGCGCGTGGGCGTGGAGGTGCTGGAAGCCGACATCCCCGTCATCCCCGGCGTCGAGGGCGCCTGCGAGATGCTGGGCCTGGACCCGCTCTACGTGGCCTGCGAAGGGCGCATGGTGGCCTTCGTGCCCGGCGACGCCGCGGCCCGCGCCCTGGAGATCCTCCGCGCGACCCCCGGCGGCGAAGGCGCGGCCCGCATCGGCACCGTCACGGAAAAAGGCCCCGGCACCGTGATCCTGCGCACCCGGCTGGGGACGAGGCGGATCCTGGACCTGCTGTCGGGCGAGCAGCTGCCGAGGATCTGCTGAGGCACTACACTGGGTCATGCGCCTTCCGGTCCTCCTGCTTTTCGCATCCCTCCTCCAGGCCCAGTCGATCGCCCTCAGCTTCGACGACGGCCCCGCCCCCGGGCAGAAGGTCGCCCTGGACGCGGCCGGGAAGAACCGGGCGATCCTGGCCGCGCTGGAGGCCGCCAAGGTGCCCTCGGTCCTCTTCGTCGCCGGGAGCAGGTGCCTCGATGACCCCGCCGGGCGGGCCCTGGTCAGGGCCTGGGGCGAGGCGGGGCACCGCATCGCGAACCACAGCTACGCCCACGCCTACTTCCACGCGAAAAAGGCCACGCTGGAGGCCTTCGAGGCCGACTTCGAGAAGAACGACGCCTTGATCCGGGGGCTTCCGGGCTACGCGAAGTGGTTCCGCTTCCCCTACCTCAAGGAGGGCGACACGGCCGCGAAGCGCGACGGCGCGCGGGCCTTCCTCAAGGCCAGGGGCTACCGCAACGGCCACGTCACCATCGACGCCAGCGACTGGTACTACGACCAGCGGCTCCATGCCAGGCTCGCCAGGGAACCCGCGGCGGACCTCGCCCCCTACCGGCGGGCCTACCTGGACCACCTCCGTGACCGGGCGGCCTACTACGACGGCCTGGCCCGCAGGGTCCTGGGCCGGGACGTCCGGCATGTCCTCCTGCTCCACCACAACCTGATCAACGCCCTCTTCCTGCCGGACGTTATCGGGATGTTCAGGGACCTGGGGTGGACGTTCATCTCCCCCGCGGAGGCCTACGCCGATCCCGCCTATGCCCTCGAACCCGGTGTCCTGCCCGCGGGCGAGAGCCTCGTGTGGTCCCTGGCGAAGGAGAAGGGCGTCCAGGACTTGCGGTCCCCGGGCGAGGATGGCGCCTACGAGCAGCCCAAGCTGGACGCGCTGGGGCTCTAGGAAAAAAGCGGGACAGGGTGTATGCTGGATCCCCACGAACGACAGGACCGCGCATGCCCCTGGATGGCCAGACCAAGACCCCCGACCGCCACCTCCGCCTCGAAGGCGTCCGCAATTTCAGGGACCTGGGCGGCTACCGGGCCCATGGCGGGAGGACCGTGGCCTGGGGCCGGCTCTTCCGGTCGGGGCGCCTCTCGGGCCTCACCGGCGGGGACCGGGCCCGGGTGGGGGCCCTCGGGCTGGACCTGGTGGTGGATTTCCGCCAGCGCTCCGAGTGCGACCTGGAGCCCTCGGCCTGGGCTTCCGGGGCCGCCCCCCGGACCGAGAACCTGGAGATCGTCCCGGGCAGCCTGGAGGGGTTCTTCGCCCCGGACGGCACGGCGCGGACCGCGGCCTTCATGGAGCAGCTCTACCGGGTCCTCGCCCTGGAGCACGCGGAGGTGTACCGCGCCATGTTCGCCCACATCCTGGCGATCCCCGACGCCCGCGTCCTGCTGCACTGCGCGGCGGGCAAGGACCGCACGGGCTTCGGCAGCGCCCTGCTGCTCCTGGCCCTGGGCGTGTCGCGGGAGGACGTCATGGAGGACTACCTGCTCACCTCCCGGTGCCTGGATGTCGATGCGGAAATGGACACGGTGCTGGCCGTGGCGCCGCACCTGCTGAAGCCGCCCATGACCCGGGAGGGCGTCCGGCCCATGTTCGAGGTGCGCAGGAGCTACCTGGAGTCCGCCTTCAGCGCCATGGGCGGCGTCGAAGCCTACCTGGAAGGACACTTGGGCCTGGGGCCGGACGAGCGCGACAGCCTGCGGGAGCGCTACCTGAGGGCCTGATCCCCCCGGGATTTTCCAGGCTGATACACTGGGGCATCCAAATCACAAGGAGCCACCATGGAGTTGGTGTCAGGGATTCCCGTCTTCCAGATCCTGGCCTGGGCCGTCGCGGCCCTGGTGCTGCTCCTCCTGCTTTCCAAGACCGTGCGCTACATTCCCAACACCCGCGTGGGCATTGTGGAGAAGCTCATCAGCAACCGGGGGTCGGTGAAGTCCGGCTTCATCGCCCTCTCCGGGGAGGCCGGGTTCCAGCCCGAGGTGCTGCGCGGCGGCTGGCACCTCTTCATGCCCTTCATGTACCGCATCCACAAGGTGCCCCTGGTCACCATCCCCCAGAGCAAGATCGGGTACGTCTTCGCCCGGGACGGCCATGACCTGCCCCCCACCCAGACCCTGGCCTCCAACGAGGCGACCGACGGCTTCCAGGACGTGCGGGCCTTCCTGAGCGCGGGCGGCCAGAAGGGCCCCCAGCGCGGCCTTCTGCGGGAAGGCACCTACGCCATCAACCTCGCCCAGTTCGTGGTCCTCACGGAGGACCAGATGTACTACCTCCCCATGGACCGCAGCGAGCTGGACTCCTTCACCAAGATGTCGGCCGTCATCGCCGAGCGCGGCGGCTACCGCCCCGTGATCATCCGCGGCACGGACGACGCCGTGGGCATCGCCACCGTGCACGACGGGCCCTCGCTGCCCTCCGGCGAGATCATCGCGCCCACCGTGGGCCAGGACCTGACCAAGACCGCCAGCTACCACAACAACTTCCAGGACGCGGACAAGTTCCTCAAGGCGGGCGGCTTCCGGGGCCGGCAGTACCAGGTCCTGGTGGAAGGAACCTACTACATCAACCGCCTCTTCGCCACGGTGGAGCTGATCCCCAAGACGGTGGTGGAAGTGGGCAACGTGGGCGTGGTGGTGTCCTACACCGGCGAGGCCGGCCTGGACATCAGCGGCACGGAGTACCGCCACGGCGAGCTGGTCACGCCGGGACAGCGCGGTGTCTGGAGCGAGCCGCTCCTGCCCGGCAAGTACGCGTTCAACACCTACGCCGGCAAGGTCCTCGTGGTGCCCACCACCAACTTCATCCTCAAGTGGAACAAGTCCGAGGTGGGCTCCCACAAGTACGACGAGAACCTCTCCGAGGTGAGCCTCATCACCAAGGACGCCTTCGAGCCCAGCCTGCCGCTGTCCGTGGTGGTGCACATCGACTACCGCAAGGCGCCGCTGGTCATCCAGCGCTTCGGCGACGTGAAGAAGCTCGTGGAGCAGACCCTCGATCCCATGGTCAGCGCCTATTTCAAGAACATCGGCCAGACCCGCACCCTCATCCAGCTCATCCAGGACCGCTCGGCCATCCAGGACCAGAGCGGCGTCCAGATGAAGGAGAAGTTCGTCCAGTACAACCTCGAGCTGCAGGAGGTCCTCATCGGCACCCCCACCAGCGGCGCCGCGGGCGGCCAGATCGAGCAGATCCTCATGCAGCTGCGCAGCCGCCAGATCGCGAACGAGCAGGTGGAGACCTACGAGCGCCAGGAGAACGCGGCCGTCAAGGAACGGGAGCTGCGCGAGGCCGAGGCCAAGGCCAAGCAGCAGACCCTGCTCACCGAGTCCGAGATCGCCATCAACGTGCAGAGCAACGCCGGCAAGGCCGACTACGCCCGCGCCCAGCAGCAGGCCGCCCAGATCCAGACCCTGGCCTCGGCCGAGGCCGAGAAGCTCCGCCTCATGGGCGAAGGCGAGGCCAAGCGCATCAAGTCCCTGGCCGAGGCCGAGGCCGAGAAGGCCGCCCGCGTGGGCATCGCCCAGGCCATGGCCATCGAGGAGCAGGTGCGGGCCTACGGCGGCCCGCAATTCCAGCTGGTCCAGCAGGTGATGAACCGCTTCGCCGAGGCCATCCAGTCCTCCCAGGTGGACGTGGTGCCCAAGATCAACATGGGCGGAGCCGGCGGCGGCGGGAACCTCATCGAGAGCCTCCTGGGCGTGCTGCTGTCGGACAAGGTGGGCGAGATCGTGGGGGTCGCCCCCACCGCCCCCCGGGACCCGGCCGCCCTGGCCCTCAAGGAGGAAATGATGAAGAAGATGGGGAAGAAGGACTGAGCCCGAAGGCCCTCTTCAACAATCTTTTCTCGGCGAACCTCGGCCCCTCGGCCACCTCGGCGAGGAAAGCGGGACGGGCCTTCTCAGGCCTTTTCCGCCAGGTGGGCGAACTCCGCCCGGAACGCCTCGTAGGAGGGCAGGGGGTCCTCCCGCTGCAGCTTCCACCCGGTGGTGATGGGCTCCCAGCCCAGGTGCGCGTAGTAGTCCCTGGCCAGGGGCGAGGCCGAGAGCACCCACTGGATGCCCGGGCCCAGGGTCCGGGCCTCCTCCAGCAGGCCCCGGCCCACCCCCCGGCCCTGGTAGGCGGGGTGCACGGCCAGGTCGCAGATGTAGCCGTCGAAGGCGTGGTCCGTCCAGCCCCGGGCCAGCCCCACCAGGCGCTCCCCGTCCCAGGCGGAGATCACCACGTTGGCATGGTCGAACATGGCCCCGAGGCGCGCCGGGTCGCCGATGGGGCGGCGCAGGGGGGAGGCGGCGTAGAGCGCGGCGATGGCGTCCAGGGCGGGGCGGGGGTCGTGCTGAAAGCGGATCACGTGAGGACCTCCAGGCGGTCCTTGCCAGGGTAATGGACCCGGCCCGGGGCCGCCAGGGCTTCCCGGGCGCGGGTCCGCCCCGGGTCAGTCCCACGCCCTGGAGATCTGGATCACCTGCGTGGTGGCCGTGCCGAAACCGGTGGCGTCCGTGAGGGCGGGGCCCTCCCAGCGGGTGCGGTCGCCCTCCGCGCCGAAGACGTAGGCGTGGCCGTCGGGGCCGTGGAACCGTCCGGACCAGGTCTGGAGGTCGTCGAAGGAGGAGGCCCAGGTGACCGCCAGGGGCACCGGCACCAGCGCGGGCGCGGGCGGCGGCGCTCCGGTGGGGACCATGAAGGTGCGCATGTCCACGGAAATCTGGACGAGGGTGGCGGTGATCTCGCCGATCTTCACGCCGCGGTCGAAGGAGTCGGCCTCGTCGAACCTGGCGCCGGGGTTCTCGTGGTACCAGATGGTCCAGGTGGCCTTCTGCTGCATGACGAGCTGGGCGCCCTGGGGCACGACGGAGGGAAGGCCGTCCCGCTTGAAGCGGAAGGTGAAGTAGGCGCGGGTCTCGGGGGACTCGGCCCCGTCCTTGAACATGGGGCCTGGGTACCCGGCCAGGTAGGTGAAGTAGCCCAGGCCCTCGCCGCCGTCGGCGGTGATGCGCTGGGTGAAGGCCATGGCCACGGCGTTCCCCCGGGTCTGGGCGATCACCTTGGCGCGCCACGGGGCCCAATCGCCCTGGCCTCCCAGGAGGATGCTCCCGCCCGCCGCCAGCGCGATCGCGATTCCGGTCATCCTGCGGTTCCTGCTCATGTCCTGCCTCCTTGGGGGGGCGCCACGGGCGCCCGGATCCTTCGGCAGCAGGGTCGGCCCGGCCCCCCGGGAAAGCCTGACGAAAGTCTCCAGACTTTCTGAAGCCGCATGGGAAAAATGCTATATTCATGGAATGCCCGCAGGACAAATTCAGGGGGAGCGGTTCCGCATCGGCGACCTGACGCTGGACGTCGCCTGCGGCAGCCTGCAGAGGGCCGGAGAACGGGTGCCGCTGGCCCCCAAATCCCTCCAGCTCCTGGCGGAACTGGCGCGCCAGTACCCGAAGGTGGTGCGCCGCATCGACCTCATCGAGGCCGTGTGGGCCGACGAACTCATCACCGACCAGACCCTCTCCCAGCGCGTCTCGCTCCTGAGGCGGGAACTGGGGGACACCGCCGGCGAGCCCACCTACATCGGCCGCGCCTGGGGATGCGGCTACCACCTCATCGCCCCCGTGGAGGCCATCGCCGACGGCGAAGTCCCGGTCCCGGCCAGGACCACGGTGCTGGTCCTGCCCTTCGACCACCTGGGAGCCGAAGGGGACCCCGGGTTCGGGGAAGGGCTCGCGGAGGAGATCACCGCGGGCCTCGCGGCCCTGGGGGGCCTGGCTGTGGCCTCCCGGACCACGGCCCTCCAGGCCAAGCGCCTGGACCGGCCCCTGCGGGACTTCTGCCGGGAACTGGGCGTCGATTTCCTCCTGGAAGGGACGGTGCGCTGGGCCCCGCTGCCGGCGGGGGGCCTGGAGGGGCGGTTCACCGCCCAGCTGATCCGGGCCGCCGACGACACCCACCTCTGGGCCATGCACCTGGACATCCCCCCGGGGCCCATCCTGGAAGCCCAGGCCTCCCTGGGCCAGCGGGTGATCCTGAAGGTACGGGAGAGCGCCGCGGAGGCGGCCGTCACCGCGGGCGGCCTGCGCCTGGCGGTCATGCCCTTCCGGGGCGAGGGCGCGGCCCCCGGGGACGCCTGGCTCGAAGCCTGGCTCGCGCACGCCCTCGGGTTGGAGGCCCGGGACCGGGGGGCCGCCCTGCCCGGGTCCCATTCCGCCGTCGCGAACCTGCTGCCCGTGCCGGGCGGGGACTGGGCCCCGGAGGACCTGGCCCGGGCCGCCGGGCTCCTGGAGGTCCAGTGGGTGGTCTCGGGGAGCTTCGTGCGCATCTCCGGGGGCCTGCGCCTCACGCCCCGGCTCTACGACGCCGTCTCGGGCCGGGCCTACGCATGGGAGCCCCTGACGGGCACCTGGGACGACCTGGGCGGGCTGCTGGCCCGGGTCATGGACCGGCTCCAGGAGGCGGTCCGCGGACCGGGGCGCGATACGGGGCCGGACCGGCTGGGGGCCTTCGAGGCCTATGCCAGGGGCAGGAAACGGTTCTTCGCCAAGGGCAAGAACGCCCTGGAAGAGACCCGGCGGAACTTCCAGCAGGCCCTGCGCCTGGATCCCGGCTACGCCATGGCCCACTCCGGCCTGGGTTCCGTCCTCGCCCTGGGGTACATCCAGCGCACCGACCCCGCCTGCCTCGCCCAGGCCGCGGACCACCTCCACCGGGCCCTCGTCCTGGATCCGGAGATCACTGAGCCCTACCCCTGGCTCTGCTACGTGCTGATGCGCCAGGGGAACCTGGAGGAGGCGGTGCTGATGGGCCGCAAGAGCGTCCTGCTGCAGCCGGACTATGTCTACGCCCACTACTTCCATGGCCTGGCCCACCTGGTGCTCGCCGAGCGGGATCCGGGGGGACTGGAGGAGGCGGAAACCTGTTTCCGCGCGGCGGTGGAGGTGGACGCCACCCACATCCCCGCCTGGATCTGCCTCTCCTCGTGCGCCCTGCAGCGGGGCGACTACGCCGGGGCCCTGGAGACCGGGATCCGCGCCACCGCCCTGGAGCGCGGCGGCGTCACGGTCAGCCTGTTCCCCGGCAACGAGGCCTTCCTGGGCCAGGTCCACCTGCGCCTGGGCGACCTGGACACCGCCGAGCGCTGCTTCCGCACCGCCGCCGAGGTGATGGAGCGCACCGACCACGCCCTCCGCGAGGCCATGCTGGGCCTGTGCGCCTGCGGCGTGGGGGAGGCGCTCCTGCGCAGGGGGGATCCCTCCCGGGCCCTGCCGGCCTTCCGCAAGGCGTGGCAGCTGGCCTCGGAATTCCCCTCCATGCTGGGCGCCGGGCGCCTCCGCCTCCTGGCCGGCGCCGGCCTGGCCTCGGCCTACGCAATCACCGGGTCGCGGGACAAGGCCCTCGGGCTTCTGCGCGCCGCCTCCGTGGAGGAGGTGCGGCCCGAGACCTGGCTCGCCGGGGCCGGCAAGGCCCAGATCGCCTACGGCCTGGCCCTGGCCTGGCTCCGCTGCGGCGAGACGCAGGCCGCCCTTGACGGCCTGGCCTCGGCCGTAGCGTGCGGCTGGCGGGACCAGGCGTGCCTGGCCGGGGATCCGGACCTGGCCCCCCTGCGCGGCCTGCCGGGGTTCCCCGGGGGCCTCCTGAATACGTAGACAGGCTCCCTAGATCATCGGCCTGACGCCCTCCCAGGTCGTCACGAGGCGGTCCGAGATGGCGCGGATGCGCTCCACGGCCTCGGCCACGTCGGCCAGGGAGAGGTCGCGGTGGGTGATGAAGCGCAGGGCGCCGCCCACGGGCAGGACGCGGACCTTGGCCTCCTCGAGGATGGCCAGGGCCGAGGGCGCGTCGGGCACGGGGACCAGCAGGATGTTGGTCTCGGGCACGGGCACCTGGAAGCCCATGGACCGCAGGCCGTCGGCGAGGACCCGGGCCTTTTCGTGGTCCTCGGGAATGCGGGGCAGGTAGTCCAGGGCCTCCAGGCCCGCCGCGGCCATGACGCCGCCCTGGCGCACGCCGCCGCCCAGCATCTTGCGCAGGCGCCGGGCGCCTTCAACCGCGTCCCGGCTGCCGCAGAGCACGGAGCCCATGGGGGCGCCCAGGCCCTTGCTGAGGCAGACGCTCACGGTGTCGGCGCCCCAGGCCATCGCCTCGAGGGAGGCGTTCTGCGCCGCGGCGGCGTGCCAGAGGCGGGCGCCGTCCAGGTGGACCTTGAGGTCGCGGCCCTGGGCCTGCTCCACCAGCGCCCGGTGCTCGGCGGCCGAAAGGCAGGTGCCCCCGGCGAAATTGTGGGTGTTCTCGAGGCAGAGCAGGGAGGTGCGCAGCGAGTAGTAGGGCCCGGGCGCGCCCGCGGCCTTCCAGACCTGCATGGGGGTGATCCTGCCGGGGCCGCCCTCCCAGGGCAGGGCCTCGGGCATGCCCTGGGCCAGCCAGGCCGCGGTGCCCAGCTCGGAGCCCAGCACGTGGGCCTGGGCGGGGGCCAGGAACTTCCCGCCCCGCCCCAGGTGGAGCATGAGGGCGATGGCGTTGGCCATGCAGCCCGTGGGCGTCCACAGCCCGGCCTCCTTGCCCAGGAGCCCGGCCACGCGGCGTTCCAGGCGGTCCATGGTGGGGTCGCGGTCGAGGACGTCGTCGCCCACCTCCGCTTCGGCCATGGCCTTCCTCATCCCGGGGGTGGGCCGGGTCACGGTGTCGGAGCGGAAGTCCAGGGATCTCATGGTCCCGATTGTAGCCCTTTTTTTTGCTACCCTGGACGCTACGGAGCCTCCATGACCCTTCTCATCGCGATCCTTCTGGGCCTCATCCAGGGCCTCACCGAATTCCTGCCCGTCTCCTCCACGGCCCACCTGACCCTCGCGGAGAACCTGCTCCTCAGGCAGAGCATGCCCCTGGCCTTCGACGTGCTGCTCCACGTGGGGACCCTCCTGGCGCTGATCGTCTACTTCCGTTCCGAGATCCTCCACATGCTCCGCGGCATCGCGGGCAAGGATGCCGAGGGCCTTCGCCTGGCGGGGTGGATCCTCCTGGCCATGGTGCCCACCGTGGTCTTCGGCTTCGCCACGCGCCACCTGAAGGAGACCGCCAAGGCCCACATCTGGGTCTACGGCGTCTGCCTCCTGGTCACCGCGGCCCTGCTCTTCGCCGCCAACAACCTCAGCGAGAAGAACGACGAGGCCCGCGGCCTGGAGGAGATGGGCCCCTGGGACGCCCTGGCCGTGGGCACCATCCAGGGCATCGGCGGCGGCTTCGGGCTCTCCCGCAGCGGCTCGACCATCGCCATGGGCGTGTTCCGGGGCCTCAAGCTGCCCAGCGCCACCCGCTTCAGCTTCCTGCTGGGCATGCCCACCATCCTGGGCGCGGCGGTCCTCGAGGGCACCCACATCCTCAAGCCCCTGCTGCGCCACCAGCCCCTCCCCGCGGAACTCGCCTTCCCGGCGGGCTCCATCAGCCCGGCCGTGGCCTGCGCCGTGGGCGTGGCCGTGTCGGCCGTGTCGGGCTACTTCGCCATCGGGCTCCTGGACCGCTTCACCCGCAGGCCCCGGCTCAACCCCTTCGCGTTCTACTGCCTCTGCGCCGGCGTGGCCCTGATCATCCTGGGGACGGTGGGGAGCAAGGGCTTCTTCTACGCCCAGGGCGTCTCGCTGCCCTGAAGTGAGTCAAGCATGCTTGACATGCCCCGCGGATGAGCCTAGCTTGGTGTCAAGTTGAGTTGACACTTCCCGGGAGCCCCATGGCACGTTTCGTCGTGCACAACCGAGTCCGCGAGTCGAGGCAGAACCTCGGCATGACGCAGCAGGACCTGGCCGACGCCGTGGGGGTCTCCCGCCAGAGCATCAATTCCATCGAACAGGGGAAGTACGTCCCCAGCCTCCCGCTGGCCCTGCACCTGGCCCGGGTCTTCGGCGTGGCGACGGACGCGCTGTTCGAACTGAAGGAGAGCTGACGATGTTCGACGAGCGCATGATCCTCCACCGGTACAAGGCGACGAGCCACGCCGCCATGGCCGGCGCCCTCGCCACCGGGTTCCTGTATTTCCGCAGCTACTACCGGGGCGAGGGCTTCCGCAAGGACCTCTTCTTCATCCTCTGCGCCATGGCTGTAACCAAGGTCGCCGCCCTCGTCTACTTCCGCCTCAGGGACTAGAGCCCCTGCTAGAATTTCCGCAACCTGAACCCCGAAACAAGGAGATGGCTTGATCCAGATCACGGACATCTATAAATCCTTCTATGTCAAGGACAAGAAGTCGCGATCCAAGATGCGGATCGAGGCGGTCCGGGGCATCTCGCTCACGGTGAAGCCGGGCGAGATCTACGGCCTCCTGGGCCCCAACGGCGCGGGCAAGTCCACCACCCTGCGGATGATCGCGGGCCTCATGGTCCCCGACGGCGGCACCATCGAGGTGTGCGGCATCGATTCCACCCGGGAGCCCGAACGGGCGCGCTCCACCATCGGATACCTCTCCACCGACCTGAGCGTCTACAACCGCTTCACGCCCCGGGAGCTCCTGAAGCTGTTCGGGGAGTTCCAGGGCGTGGACGCGGCCGTGGCCGAGCGCCGCGGCCTCCACCTCCTGGACCGCCTCCACATGGCGGAGTTCGCCGACGTGAAGATGGAGGGCTTCTCCGGCGGGCAGAAGCAGAAGGTGTCCATCGCCCGGGCCCTGCTCCACGACCCCAAGGTGGTGATCTTCGACGAGCCCACCACGGGCCTGGACGTGCTCACCGCCAAGACCGTGCTCGACCTCCTCCGGATCATGAAGGCCGAGGGGCGCTCGGTCATCGTCTCCACCCACGTCATGCCCATGGTGGAAGCCATCTGCGACCGCGTCGGCATCATCTTCGAGGGCACGCTCCACGGCGACGCCTCGCCGCGGGAGATCCTGGACCGCTGGGGGGTCAAGACCCTCGACGAGGTGTTCTTCCAGCTTGTGGCCGACAAGGAAAGGGGCGTGGCATGAGGGGGGCGCTGCTGATCGTGAAAAAGGAGTTCATGGAGCTGTCCAAGGACCGCAAGACCATGTTCTTCACCTTCGTCATGCCCCTGGTGCTGTTCCCGCTGCTGTTCGGGATGATCGGCAAGCTCGGCAAGAGCGACAAGGCCGAGCGCACCGGGCGCCCCAGCCGGGTCTGCGTCCTGGACGCCTCCGGCGCCCTCGCCGCCGTCCTGGGGGCCAGCCCCAAGGAGTTCCAGGTGGTGGAGCGGCCCTCCGGGGACGTCAAGCAGGCCATCCGCGACCAGAAGCTGGAGATGGCCCTGGAGATCGAGCCCCAGGCCGCCGACAAGCAGCGCCGGCAGGAGACCTGGTCCGTCAAGGCCGTCTACGACCGCAGCGACGAGTCCTCCGCCCTGGCCCTGGACCGGCTGAAGAAGGCCGTGTCCAGCCGGGACAAGATCGTGGTCCAGGAGCGCCTCAAGGCCATGGGCGCCTCCGCGCAGCTCGCCGTGCCCACCCGCATCGAGCCCGACGACGCCGGGGGCGCGAGCCGCGCCCTGGGCAAGGCCCTGGGGTCCTTCCTTCCCTACATGGTCATGATGATGATGTTCGCGGGGGCCATGCAGCACGGCATCTACGCCACGGCGGGCGAGAAGGAGCGGGGCACCCTGCTCAGCCTCCTCTCCACCAGCATCCCCCGCAGCCAGATCATCATCGGCAAGCTCCTGTACGTCTTCTCCATCGGCATCATCGTGGCCATGATCAACCTCCTCAGCATGGCCTTCGCCGTGACCCGCCTGGTCGCGGCCGAGGCGGCCTCGGCGGGGCAGGCCGGTCACGCCATGCCGGGCCTGGGCGCCCTGGCGTCGCCGGCGACCCTGGGCCTGACCTTCATCCTGATGGTGCCCCTGGGGCTCTTCTTTGCGAACTTCATCATCCTGGCCGGCATCCAGGCCAAGAACACCGTCGAGGCCGGCACGGCCATCATGCCGGGCATGGTGGTGGTGATCTTCCTGGGGGTCTTCTCCATGGCCCCCGGCATCGAAAAGATGGCTTTCCTGCCTTACGTGCCGGTGGTGAACGTCAGCCTCGCCATCCGCAAACTCTTCAGCCAGCAAGCCAACTACTGGGAATACACGGTTGCGCTCCTCATGACCATCGGTCTGGCCTGCCTCATGACCTGGCTATCCACCCGCCTGCTCAAGCGCGAATCCGCTATATTCAAGGTTTAGGGTATAGTTGAATTCCGTCGATCATTCCGAGGTATCAAGCATGGCAACAAAGCCCAAGACATCCGAAAGCCAGGCTCCCGTGAAGGACGCATCGCTTGACGTGTTGCTCGCCAAGGCGCTGGAGCAGTTCAACGCCGGCTCGCTGAAGGAGGCCTCCGCGGCCTTCGGGACCCTCCTGGAAGAGGCGATCAAGCGGGAGGAGCTGCGGCTCGGCCGCACCGCCCAGGGCTACCTCAAGGCCATCCAGGCGCGCCTTGAGAACCTGGACGCCAGCCTCCCCCAGACGGCCGAGCTGTCCGTCCAGGTGGAGCTCAACCGGCGCGAGCCGGAAGCGGCCCTGACCCTGGTCGAGGAGGGCCTCAAGGCCCACCCCGGCCACGCCGGCCTCCACTACCTCAAGGCCCTCGCCCTGGCCCAGCTGGACCAGGCCCAGCCCGCCGCCGACGCCCTGACCCAGGCCACCACCCTGGAGCCGGGCCTCATCTACCAGTTCCGGCTGGAAGCGGACTTCGACGGCCTCCGGCACAGCGCCCCCTTCGCCGCCTTCAACCGCGGCTGATGCGCCCGTGGAAGGCGGGAGGGGCCTCCACGCCGACCAGCCCCTGAAGGTCGTCGCCATCGGGGGCGGTACGGGTCTGGCCGCCCTGCTCCGGGCCCTGAAGCCCGAGGCCGGCCGCACCCGGGACCCCTGGCGGCTCACGGGGATCGTGACGGTCTCCGACGACGGCGGCTCCAGCGGGCGCCTCCGGGACGAACTGGGCGGCATCCCCCCCGGGGATCTGCGCAACTGCCTGTCGGCCCTCACCCGCGAGGAGTCGGTGCTCTCCGAGCTCCTCAACTACCGGTTCTCGGGGGACGGGTCCCTGGCCGGGCACTCCCTGGGCAACCTGATGCTCCATGCCATGGCCGACCTCACCGGCGACTGGGTGCGGGCGATCCGGGCGCTCTCCAACGTCCTGGTGACGGTGGGCCGCCTCTACCCCTCCACGGTGGTGCCGGTGGTGCTCAAGGCCGAGGACATGGAGGGCCGCCGCTACACCGGCGAGACCAACGTGAACTCCTGCACGCCGCCCCTGGCGCGGTTCTGGGCGGAGCCCCTGGACGCCGAGCCCCTGCCCGAAGCCATCCTGGCCATCCTCCAGGCCGACCTCATCCTCCTGGCCCCGGGCAGCCTCTACACCTCAACCATCGCCTCCCTCCTGGTCACCGAGCTCCGGGAGGCGGTCTTCCGCACCGGCCACCCGGTGGTGTACATCGCCAACCTCATGACCGAGCCCGGGGAGAGCGCCGGACTGGACCTGGAGGCCCACCTCGCCGCCATCCAGTCCCATGCCCACCTGGCCGTGGCCGCCGTCATCGCCAACACCGCGCCCCTGCCGCCCAACCTCATGCGCCGCTACCAGCAGGAGGGCGGGACGCCCCTGGTCGCCGACGCCCGCGTCATCTGCGGCGTGCCGGTTTTTGCCTATGCCCTCCTGGACCCGGAGGCGGAGATGGTCCGGCACCATCCCATCCTCCTCAACCGGGCCCTGCGGGACGTCATCGCAACTTTGTAGCCGCAGGCCCGAATACAGATAACATTGGGTACCGGAGTCGAGGAATGGGCATAAAAGGCGATCTTTCCACCATGGGCCTGGAGGACATCCTCCAGTGGCTGTCGGTGGGCAAGAAGACCGGCATCCTCGAACTCAAGGGCTTCCTCCACACCAAGCGCGTGGCCTTCTCCGACGGGCGCATCACCAGCGTGTGGTCCTCCGACCCGCGGGAGTACCTCGGCCAGTACCTGCTGGCCTACAACCGGATCACCGAGGAGCAGCTGCGCGAGGCCCTGGCCACCCAGGAGGACGAGAACCAGCTCCTGGGCCGCATCCTGGTCAACCGCCAGCTGGTCACCGAGGCGGAGATCCGCCGCATCGTCCAGCTGAAGGTGGAGGAGTCCGTCTACGACACCTTCCTCTGGGACACCGGCACCTTCGAGTTCCATGACGGCCAGCCCCCGCTCCAGAAGTCCATGCTGCTCAGCCTCGAGGTGACCGGCATCGTCCTCGAGGGCGCGCGCAGGACCGACGAGTGGAAGCGCATCCGCAAGGCCATCAAGGGCGGGGACGCCGTGGTGGTGGGGGTCTCGGAGGCCATCGCCGAGATGCTCCCCCTGGCGCCCGAGGATGCCGACATCCTCACGCGCATGGACGGGCACAAGACCATCGACCAGCTCGTCATCGAGATGCGCGTGCCCGAGTTCAAGGCCAACAAGCTGATCTTCGACCTCTCCGAGAAGGGCATGGTGCGCATCCTCCACCCGGGCGGCAAGCTGGGGGAGCAGTCCAGCCTGCAGCTGCAGCGCGCCCGGCAGCTGGTGGAGCGCCAGAAGCTGCAGGAGGCCCAGGTCGAGCTCCGCAACCTCCTGGCCGAGCAGCCCCGGCTCCAGGAGGCCACCCGCATGCTGCAGGTGGTCGAGCACATGATGGAGGAGAACACCATCGACGAGACCCTGGTGCCGGAGCTCGCCGTGAGCATCGAGGAGCTCATGCAGGCCCAGCTGGGGCCCAACGAGGCGTTCCTGGCCACCCGCGTGAACGCGGTGTGGAGCATCCATGACATCATCTCCATCTCCCCCTTTCCCCACGACGAGTGCCTGGCCATCTTCTCCAAGCTGCTCAAGCGTGGGATCCTGAAAGTGCAGAAATCACCTGGGGGCGCCCAGCCCGGCTACCGGCGCTAGGTCCCCCGAGCCCCGGAGGCCCTGTGCGAATGCCTAACCCCTGGATCTACGCCATCCTGGCCCTTGCCCTGTCCGTGCCCGCGGCCGCAGCCAAGCCCAAGCCCGCCCCCAAGGCCAGCCCGGCCCAGGCCCAGATCCGGAAGCTCACCCAGGAGCGGGACGAACTCAAGGAGCGCCTCGCGGCCACCGAGAGCATGCAGGAGGACCTCGCGGCCGCCAAGAAGAGCCGCGACCTGGCCCGCCAGGAGACCGAGGCCGTCAAGCGGCAGCTGGACCAGATCAAGGGCGCCCTCGCCGAGAACCAGGGCAGCTCGGACACGATCCTGAAGGAGCTGCAGAAGGCCAAGGATGAGGCCGCCGCGGCCCAGGCGACCATCGAGACCCTGAAGGACGAACTGGCCAAGGCCAACGAGCGCAAGGCTGCCGACGCCAGCAAGGCCGTGGTGCCCATAACCCCCGACATCACCCCCGCCAAGCCCATGAACCTCAACAAGGTGACCCCGTCCCCGAAAAAGGTGAGCGGCGTGGTCGTGGTGAACGTCCTGGTGAGCGAGAACGGCGAGGTGCTGGACACGCGGCTTCTGCAGGGCCTGCCCGGCGAGGGCGAGTGGGTGACCAAGGCCCACGAGGCCTGCCTGGAGGCCGCCAAGCGCATCGTCTTCGACCCCGCCCGGGGTGCCGACGGCACGACCCGCGTGCGGGTCTGGCAGGGCGTCGGATTCAGACTGGACTAGCCCTCCCGGCGATCCCCGGCCACGCGGCCATCCAGGTGGAAATAGCCCAGGGCCCGGAGGCCCAGCCGCTTCCTGCGGCAACCCCGGCCCACCAGGCGCAGGCCGGCCTTTTCCGCGAGGCGGATGGAGGCCACGTTCTCCTCCTGGACCAGGTACCAGAGGGTCCGACCGCCGTGCCGGCGCAGGATCGCTCCCAGGGCCAGCAGTCCCAGGCCCCGGCCCCTCAGGGCGGGATGGGTCCAGAGGCCGGCGATCTGCAGGTCCCCCGCGGCCATGAACGGGAACCGGAAATGGGCCGGGAAGAGGCACGCCCGGTGCACCAGCAGGCTCCCCTGGGAGATCAGGAGGACGCTGAAGTCGCGGTTGGCGAAGATGTGCAGGAGGTGGAGGAGGCTCCAGGCCAGGAAGGGCAGCATCGGCAGGGCAGGGTGCAGGAGCTGGCTCCAGGAGGGTCGCCAGAACTGCAGGCGGAACTCGCCCGCGGGCTGTGGAGGCGGCGCTTCGGCTGCCTGGTAATAGCGATAGCTTGGAGAGGAGGCCGACATTCCCGAACCATCGGCCGCTCACCCCGTTCATTAAAATTTGACCCAACCGGATGCCGCCGGGCGGGCTATTCGACCTTGCAGGTGACATCCCCGCTGGCCCAGGCCTGGCAGCCCAGGCGCTGTCCCGGCGCGGCCTTGAGGACCTTGAGGATGCGGGCCTCGGTTGCGCCCACGGGGGACAGGTGCTCGGCCCCCTCCTCCACGGTGACCAGGCAGGTCCCGCACCGGGCGTGGCCTCCGCAGGTGTGCGTGAGGGGCACCTCCCCGCGGGCCGCGGCGGCCAGGATGGAAAGTTCGCGCTCCAGGTCGATTTCGACCGTCTGCCTGCCTCTTAATGTGACCTTGAACATGGTGCTCCGGAGCATGGGGGAAGGCAGGGATAAGTCTATGCCTGTGCAATTCTAGGCTGCGGACGGGGACGGGGGAAGACCGCATGTCCGAACATCGTTTTCGGAACGGGACGTGGCGGCTTCAAGGCAGGCGTGCCGGCAGCCCCGCCCAGGTTCCCTTTACGAAATCTTAATGTTTCGCAATGCAACGTTAACGCTCCATTGACGGCGGGTCTTCCACCCTCAGGTGGGAGGTTTCCATGACAGCCATCCAGATCCTCGCGGCGGTCCTGACGCTTGGGCTTCTCATCTACCTCGGCATCGCCCTTCTCGTTCCGGAGCGCTTCCAATGACGGCCAACAGCATCATCCAGTTCGCACTGTTCCTGGGGGTCCTCCTCCTGGTCTCCAAGCCCCTGGGCGAGTACATGGGCCGCGTGCTGGACCAGGAGACCACGTTCCTGGATCCCGTGGCGGGCCCCGTGGAGCGCGGCATCTACCGCCTGGCGGGGATCGCCTCCGACGAGCGCATGGACTGGAAGCAGTACGCCGCCGCGGTCCTGGTGTTCAGCCTCCTGGGCCTCCTGTTCCTGTTCGGGCTCCAGCTGGTCCAGCACCGGCTGCCCTTCAACCCCCAGCGCCAGCCGGCGGTGCCCTGGGGCGTCGCCCTGAACACGGCGGTGAGCTTCGTCACCAACACCAACTGGCAGGCCTACGCCGGCGAATCGACCATGAGCCACCTCACCCAGATGCTGGGGCTCACGGTGCAGAACTTCCTTTCCGCCGCCAAGGGCATCGCGGTGCTGGCGGCCCTGGCCCGGGGCATCCGGCGCCGGAAGGCCACCTTCCTGGGGAACTTCTGGGTGGACCTCACCCGCATCACCCTCTACATCCTGCTCCCCCTGGCCACGGTCTTCGCCCTGTTCCTCGTCAGCCAGGGCGTGGTGCAGACCCTGGGCCCCAACCCGGTGGCGCACTTCCTGACGCCGGTGGCGGGCGCCGACGGCAAGCCGGTGCTGGACCAGGTGATCGCCGTGGGCCCCGTGGCCTCGCAGGAGGCCATCAAGATCCTGGGCACCAACGGCGGTGGCTTCTTCAACGCCAACTCCGCCCACCCCTTCGAGAATCCCACGGCCCTCACGAGCCTGGCCCAGGTGCTGGCCATCCTCCTCATCCCCGCCGGCCTCTGCCACGCCTTCGGGCGCATGGTGCGGGACCGTCGCCAGGGCTGGGCCATCCTCTCGGCCATGACGGTGATCTTCGTGCTGGCGCTGGGTGCCCTGCACCTGGCCGAACAGAAGGGGAATCCGGCCTTCCGGTCCCTGCCCGTGGCGCAGGCGGCCGTGTCCACCCCCGGCCTGGAGCAGTCCGGCGGCAACATGGAGGGCAAGGAGGTGCGCTTCGGCATCACCGGCACCACGCTGTTCGCCACCGCCACCACCGCCACCTCCTGCGGGGCCGTCAACGGCATGCACGACTCCTTCACGCCCCTGGGGGGCATGGTCCCCATCCTGCTCATGGACCTGGGCGAGGTGGTCTTCGGCGGCGTGGGCTCGGGGCTCTACACCATGCTCATCTTCGCGATCATCGCGGTGTTCATCGCCGGCCTCATGGTGGGCCGGACCCCCGAGTACCTGGGCAAGAAGATCGAGGCCTTCGAGACCAAGATGGCCTCCCTGGTGATCCTGATCCCCGCGGCCTCGGTCCTCGTGTGCACGGCCCTGGCGGTCACCCTTCCCGCGGCCGTGTCCAGCCTGTCGAACCCCGGCCCCCACGGCTTCAGCCAGGCCCTCTACGCCTTCAGCAGCGCCTCCAACAACAACGGCAGCGCCTTCGGGGGGCTCGGCGCCATCACGAACTTCTACAACCTCGCCACGGGCATCGCCATGCTCCTGGGCCGCTATGGCACCATCCTGCCCGTGCTGGCCGTGGCGGGCTCCCTGGCGAAGAAGAAGCGCACGCCCCCGGGGGCGGGGACCCTGCCCACCCACACCCCGCTCTTCGTGGCCCTCCTGGTGGCCGTGGTGCTCCTGGTGGGCGCCCTGACCTTCATCCCCGCCCTGGCGCTCGGCCCCGTCGCCGAACACCTCTCCCTGCTCTAGGTGACACCCATGCGCACCTCCACCTCCTTCGGGGAACTCCAGCCCAGGCCGCTGTTCGAGCCGGCCATCGTCAAGCGCGCTGCGCTGGCCGCCTTCGGCAAGCTCAACCCCGTCCACCAGCTCAAGAACCCCGTGATGTTCACCGTGTGGGTGGGCAGCGCCTTCACCCTGGTCCTGTGGGTCCAGGCCCTCCAGGGCAGGGGGGACGCCCCGTCCGGATTCATCCTGGCCATCTCCCTCTGGCTCTGGTTCACCCTGCTCTTCGCCAACTTCGCCGAGGCCATGGCCGAGGGCCGGGGCAAGGCCCAGGCCGACAGCCTGCGCAAGGCCAAGCGCGACGTCACCGCCAAGCTGCTCAAGGAACCGAAGTACGGCGCCCCCTGGGAGAGCGTGGGGGCCTCCTTCCTGCGCATCGGCATGCCCGTGCTGGTCGAGGCCGGGGACACCATCCCCGGCGACGGCGAGGTGATCGAGGGGGTGGCCTCCGTGAACGAGGCGGCCATCACCGGCGAATCGGCCCCCGTGATCCGCGAGTCCGGCGGGGACCGCTCCGCCGTCACCGGCGGCACCCAGGTGCTGTCGGATTGGCTGGTGGTGCGCATCGCCTCCAACCCCGGCGAGACGTTCCTGGACCGCATGATCGCCATGGTGGAAGGCGCCAAGCGCAAGAAGACCCCCAACGAGATCGCCCTGGACATCCTCCTGGCCGCGCTGACCATCATCTTCCTTCTGGCCACCGCCACCCTGCTTCCCTATTCGGTCTACAGCGTCAAGGCCGCGGGGCAGGGCAGCCCCGTGTCCCTCACGGTGCTCGTGGCCCTCCTGGTGTGCCTGATCCCCACCACCATCGGCGGGCTCCTCAGCGCCATCGGCATCGCCGGCATGGACCGCATGGTGCAGGCCAACGTCATCGCCACCTCGGGCCGCGCGGTGGAAGCCGCGGGCGACGTGGACGTGCTGCTCCTGGACAAGACCGGCACCATCACCCTGGGCAACCGCCAGGCCGTGGCGTTCGTGCCCGCCGAGGGCGTGGACGTCGCGCACCTGGCCGACGCCGCGCAGCTCAGCAGCCTCGCCGACGAGACCCCCGAGGGCCGCAGCATCGTGGTGCTGGCCAAGGAGCAGTACGGCCTGCGGGAGCGCGACATCCACGCCCTGGGCGCGAAGTTCATCCCCTTCACCGCCCAGACCCGCATGAGCGGCGTGGCGCTTGAGGGCCGGGAGATCCGCAAGGGCGCCGTGAGCGCCATCGAGGCCTGGGTGGAGTGCGCGGGCGGCGAGTTCCCCGCGTCCCTGCGGGTGGCGGTGGACGGCATCGCCCGCAGCGGCGGCACCCCCCTGGTGGTGGCCGAGACCGACGGGAACGGGACCCGGGCCCTGGGCGTGATCAACCTCAAGGACATCGTCAAGGGCGGCATCCGCGAGCGCTTCGCCGAGCTGCGCGAGATGGGCATCCGCACCGTCATGATCACCGGGGACAACCCGCTCACCGCCGCGGCCATCGCCGCCGAGGCCGGGGTGGACGACTTCCTGGCCCAGGCCACCCCCGAGGCCAAGCTCAAGCTCATCCGCGACTACCAGGCCGGGGGGCGCCTGGTGGCCATGACCGGCGACGGCACCAACGACGCCCCGGCCCTGGCCCAGGCGGACGTGGCCGTGGCCATGAACACCGGGACGCAGGCCGCCAAGGAGGCCGGGAACATGGTGGACCTGGACTCCAATCCCACCAAGCTCATCGAGATCGTGCGGATCGGCAAGCAGATGCTCATGACCCGCGGCTCGCTCACCACCTTCAGCATCGCCAACGACGTGGCCAAGTACTTCGCCATCATCCCCGCCGCCTTCGCCGTCACCTACCCCCAGCTGAAGATCCTCAACGTCATGGGCCTCCACAGCCCCGGCAGCGCCATCCTCTCGGCGGTGATCTTCAACGCCCTGGTCATCGTCTTCCTGATCCCCCTGGCCCTGCGGGGCGTGGCGTACCGGCCCCTGGGCGCGGCCGCGGTGCTCCGGCGCAACCTCCTGGTGTACGGCGCCGGCGGCATCGTGGTGCCCTTCATCGGCATCAAGCTCATCGATCTCGCGCTCGTCGCAGCCCATCTGGTCTGAGGTCCGCCATGTCCCTGCTCCGTCCCGCCCTCGCCGTCACCGGCTCCCTGGTCCTCATCACCGGCCTGGCCTACCCCCTCGCCCTCACCGGGGCCGGCCGGGCCCTCTTCCCCGGCCAGGCCCGGGGCAGCCTCATCGTCCGGGACGGCCGGGTCCTGGGGAGCCGCCTCATCGGCCAGCACACCGAGGATCCGGCCTTCTTCTGGGGCCGGCTCTCGGCTGCGGCCTTCCCCACCGACGCGGCCAATTCCTCCGGCTCCAACCTCGCCCCGTCCAACCCGGCCCTCAAGGCCGCCGCGGAGCGCCGCATCCAGGCCCTGCGCCAGGCCGATCCCGGCAACCCCCTCCCGGTGCCTGCCGACCTGGTCACGGCCTCGGCCAGCGGGCTGGACCCCCACATCACGCCGGCGGCCGCCGACTACCAGGTGCGGCGCGTGGCCCGGGTCCGGGGCCTGCCGGAGACCGAGGTCCGCGCCCGGGTGGCCCAGGCCACTTCCGGCCGGCTCCTGGGCCTGTTCGGGGAACCCCGGGTGAACGTCCTGGAGCTCAACCTCGGCCTGGGGGAGCGCAAGCCATGACCGGACTCTGGTTCCTTCCCATGGCGATCGCCGTCGGGGTCGCCGGCACCCGGACCTGGCTGCAGGTGCGCCACTCCCTCAGGATCGCCAGGGACAGGGCCCCCTGGCTTCTCCCTGTCCTGGCGTGGCTGCCCCTCGTATGCTGGATCCTGAGCAGGTTCGTGACCCAGGATTGAGATGACCCCAGCCGGAACGCCCCGATGGATGTGGCTTGCCGCGGCAGGCGCGGTGGCCGTCACCACCGCGTGCGGTTTCGTGGTGAACCGCTACCTCCAGCTGGCGGACCTGGTGGTGCTCTACATGCTGTGCATCACGGTGGTGGCCACCCGCTTCGAGAAGGGGCCGGCCTTCCTCGCCACGGCCCTCAGCGTGGGCTGCCTGGACTTCTTCTTCATCAAGCCCTATCTGACGTTCTCGGTGCACGACGCGAGGTACATGGGCACCTTCGGCATGATGATGGGCGTGGGCTGGATCGTGGGGAACCTGGCCGGGCGCATCCGCGCCCAGGCCCGGGAGGCCGTGGAGCGCGAGCGGCACACCACGTCCCTCTACCGCCTGGGGGGCATCCTGGCCGAGGGGGGCGACGCGGCGGCCATCCAGGAGCGGGTGGAGACCTACCTCGGCCGGGAGCTGGGCGGCCCGGTGCTGATCCTCCTGCCGGGTCCGGGGGGCGATCTCCGGGCCCGGAGCGGGCTGAACCCGGACGAGCTGGGCGTGGCCCAGTGGGCCCTGGCGAACCGGAAGGCCTCCGGCGCGGGCACCCCGAACCTGCCGGGCTCCCGGGCCCTGTTCCTGCCCATGGGGAGCCCGAGGTTCGCCGAGGGGATCCTGGCCGTGTTCCCACCCACCACCGCCGCCCGGGACCTCCTGGAGAGCATGGCCGCCCAGGTCTCGCTCGCCCTTGGGCGGGCGCGCCTCGCCTCCGAGCGTACCGAGGCCCGCATCCGGGCCGAACAGGAGCACCTCCGCAGCATCCTCCTCAGCACCATCTCCCACGACCTGCGCACCCCGCTGGGCACCATCACCGGCGCCTCCAGCACGCTGCTCGACCCCGGTCCCGAGGCCACCGCCGAGGACCGGCGGATGCTCCTGGCCACCATCCATCAGGAGTCCCGCCGCCTGGAGAAGCTCGTGGACAACCTCCTGGACCTCACCCGGCTGGAGTCGGGCCAGGTGCAGGTGAAGAAGGAGTGGGTGCCGGTGGAGGAGATCGTGGGCTCGGCCCTGAACCGCCTCGAGGCCCAGCTCGAGGATCGCGCCGTGGCCCTGGACCTCCGGGAGACGTGGATCCCCCTGGACCCGGTGCTCATGGAGCAGGTGCTCCTGAACCTCCTGGACAACGCCCTGAAGTTCAGCCCCCCCGGCTCCACCCTGGACATCGCCTGCAGGGCCGACGGGGACGCCGCCACCCTCGCCATCACCGACCACGGCCCCGGCCTGGAGCCCGGCGAGGAGGAGCGGATCTTCGAGAAGCTCTACCGGGGCAGCCGCTCCGCCTCGGCCCCCGGGGCCGGCCTGGGCCTGGCCATCTGCCGGGGCATCATCCAGGCCCACGGCGGCTCCATCACCGCCCGGAGCGCCCCCCAGGGGGGCACCCGGATCCTCATCACCCTGCCCCTGGAGGGCGTGCCTCCCGCGCTGGACGACTGCCCATGACCCAGGACCACCCCCTCATCCTCGTCATCGAGGACGAACCCCCCCTCAGGCGCTACCTGCGGGCCACGCTCCAGTCCTTCGGCTACCGGGTGGAGGAGGCCGCCACCGGCGCGGAGGGCAAGGGCATGGCCGCGCGCCTGAACCCCGACGTGGTGCTCCTGGACCTGGGCCTGCCCGACATGGACGGCCTGGACCTGGCCCAGGAGCTCCGCGGCTGGAGCAGGGTGCCCATCATCATCGTCAGCGCCCGGGGCAAGGAGGAGGACAAGATCCGCGCCCTGGACGTGGGCGCCGACGACTACCTCACCAAGCCCTTCGGCTCCGGCGAGCTGCTGGCGCGCATCCGCGTGGCCCTGCGCCACGCCGCGGAGGTGGCCGGCGCCGCCCCGGAGGCCGTGGTGGAGATCGGCCCCCTGAGGATGGACTTCGCCAGCCGCGAGGTCACCGTGGAGGGCGTCGAGGTGCACCTCTCGCCCAACGAGTTCGCCCTGCTGGGCGTCCTGGCCCGCCACGCCGGCAAGGTCCTCACCCACCGCCAGCTCCTGCACGAGGTGTGGGGCGGCGTGGCCTCGGCCCAGCCCACCTACCTGCGGGTCTACATGGCCAACCTGCGCAAGAAGCTGGAGCCCGATCCGGCCCGGCCCAGGCTCCTGCTCACCGAGCCCGGCGTCGGCTACCGGCTCAAGGCTTGACCAGGGACGTTCTCCTCAGGAAGATCACCCCCGTCTCGCGGACCAGGTTCCCCTGGGGGTCCAGGAGGCCGTTCAGCTCGGAGGCTTCCACCTTGTACGGTTTGCGGGCGTCGTCGTTCACGTACCAGCCGTCCGTTCCACGGATCGCGGCCCACATGTGGCCCCGGTTCCTGAGGGTGAGGGCCGTGGGGATGAGGCCCATGGTCCCGATGCGCCTGGCGGAGCTGCTGGCCTCGTCCACCTGGTAGAGGGGGAGCCCCACGCGGGGGCTGAATTCCAGCGCCCGTTTCGGGCCCATGTGGACGAGCTGGATCCTGGCGGTGGACGGTACCTTGTAGGGGTACTGGTTTACGTGCATGCCGCTGGTGGCGAGGGTTTGGGTGGTGACATGGCTGATGTAGGCGTCAAGGCTCACCTGGCCGGAAGGACCGGAAGGGGTGATTTGCCGATCCGGGGACACGACCAGGCTGAAGGGGTGATCCTGCCAGAAGGGGATGGGGGATCCGCCGTCGCGGGTGCTCCGGTCCTTGATTCTGATGTCGAACTTCCCCTTGAGTCCGAGCACCTCGAGGATGTCGTTCAGGACGAGGTCGTCGAACCCCCCCGCCCCCTGGGTGTCCGACACATGATGCCTAAGCTTCGGGTGGTGCTGGAACGCGTCGATCAGCCCCCGCATGGGATCCTGGGCATCGGCGGGGCGCCTGTCGCCCAGGCGGATGTAGTTGAGGGTGAACCGGAGCTGCCGGCGAACGCCCGCCATCGCCGCGTCGTCGCCCGGGTGATCCCGCAGACTGTCATCCACCTCCTTGAGGCTGGCCAGCACCTTGATGGCCGCATTGAGGAAGCAGGACGACCCGGTGTTGGTCAGGCCGGGCCAGTTCTTGACCTGGCCCCGGTTGAAGGGCGCCACGTCGACGGCCGGATCGAAGTGGGTCTCCCCCGCGATGAACTCTACGGGGCTGGCGGCCTTTCCCGCCCTGCAGTGGACGCCGACCGGCCCCGACTTCGCTCCCGCCGGCACCAGCACGCTGATGACCCCGTCCGTCTCCAGGAAGTCGGTGGCTTCGACGCCTCCGAAATGCACCTTGGTGACGCCCTCGAGGTGGGTTCCCTCGATGGTGACCTCGTCGCCGGTGCGTCCCAGGATCGGATGGAGACTGGAAATGACCGGCGCGTCGGTCCTCGGGGAGGGGTCCGCCGGGACGGGACGGGCCACGGAGACGGGAGTCGAGGGGGAACCCCCGTTCCCCTTGCAACCAAGGGCGAGGATCGACAGAGCGGAAAGGGCGAAGGGAACGGGTCGGTAGGTCATACGGAGGATAAATGGTGAATCGAGTTGACGGGTTCCCAGGAAAATCGACCGAATCCTCCTTGTATTTCCCAACCCAGGGCGCAGGTCCCCGGCGGCCCGCCGTTTGTGGATTCCGGCGCTGTCGGGCTAGAATCGGAACGGCCCTATAGCTCAGCGGTCAGAGCTGGCGGCTCATAACCGCTTGGTCCAGGGTTCGAATCCCTGTGGGGCCACCACCTAGATCCTCTCGACCACCAGGTTCCCATGCCCTCCCCTTCACGTGAGGGTGTAGGGGTCGGGGGAGTAGGGGTCCGGCGAGTAGGGTCCCTCATTGAAAGGTTCCGGCAGCGGCTGGATGGGATCGGACGATCGGGCCCACCAGAACGTGGGGGAGGGGTCGCGGTAGGCGGGGTGGATCCGGGCGTCTTGCATGGTGCACCTGCGGGTTGGGAGTCGGCAGCGGGTCCCTGGATGCGTTCACCCGGGGGTGGACCGCAAGGGACCTTTGCATAACGGATGCCACAACCGGCGAGGGCCGGATCAGGGCAGTTGGCTGGAGGGGGAGTCTTCGCCCGGCCTTGGACCGATCAATTTGAAGGAATGGGGCTCCCAATGAGAAGATGCCCGTGGCCCGGCGACGGGCCTTCCCTCCTCCTACCCCTCCCTTTGCGCGAGGTTTCCCATGGCCACCAGACAGGGCACCGTCGACTACGTCCTGGATCAGCTCGGCGACGCCGGCGCGGTCTCGGCCAAGAAGATGTTCGGGGAATACGGCGTCTTCCTGGACGACAAGATGTTCGCCATGATCTGCGACGACCGGCTGTTCTTCAAACCCACGCCCGCCGGGCGCGAGCTGCTCGGCACCGTGACCGAGGCGCCCCCCTATCCGGGCGCGAAGCCCTGCTTCCTCATCCCGGAGGAGGACTGGGACGACCGGGAGCGCCTCGGGGCCCTGGCCCGGGCCACCGCCGACGGCCTGGCGGCACCGCGCAAGAAGCCTAGTCGGCGTTGACGGTCCGGAAGCCGGCGCCCTCCTCGACGATCCGCACCAGGTGGGGCAGGTGCGCACCCGCCAGGACCACGTTTGCCGCCGCGGCCTTCCGGAAGAAGGCCTGCCGCGTGCGGATCGCCCGCTCCCCCTCCAGGTCGAACGCGATGCCCGTCTCCGGCCGCGGGAACTGCACCGGTCCGAAGTGGATGAGGTCGCCGATGCACCACAGTTCCCGCCCCTCTGAGCGGAACGCGTAGACGGTGTGCCCGGCGGTGTGGCCGGGCGCGGCCAGGGCGGTCACCCCTTCGGCCACGGTGTCGCCGTCCTTCGTCAGCACGACATCGGACCCGTAGGCCGCGAAGATGGCCCGCACCTTGGGGATGCGGTCCCACAGCCGCTCGGGAAGTCCCTCCTTCGCGGTCCAGAGGTCGTGCTCGGCCCGGGCCACGCACAGTTTCGCCCGGGGGAAGGCCCGGGCGCCGTCGGGCCGCAGCAGGCCCCCCACGTGGTCGAAATGGAAATGGGTGATGAGCACCAGGTCCACCTGGGCGGGGGTGACGCCGGCCGCCGCGAGGCCTTCGGTGAGATGGCCGGAATTCTCCTCCGGGTCCTTCCCCATGCCGGTGTCCACCAGGATGACCTTGCCGGCCAGGCGCACCAGGTAGGCCTTCACGGGCGTGGTGGCGGCGGTGCGGCCATCCAGCAGGCGGACCGCTTCCGCCAGGGGGATGCCCTTGAGGAGGGAGGCCTCCAGCGAGAGGGTGCCGTCCACCAGGGGGCAGACGGTCATCCGCCCCAGGGACAGGGGCGCTTGGGCGGTCAGGGTCATGGCGGTCACCAGCAGGAGGGAGGTTCGCATGACGGGATTCTACCCGGGACCCGCAATGAGTGGGCGGTGCTGATGTTAGACTTCGCCATGGCCGATTCCTCCCCTTCCCGGGCGCCGTCCCCCTTCCTGGAAACCATCGTGGTGGGCGCGGGCGTGGCGGGGCTCAGCTGCGCGGGGGCCTTGAAGCGGGCGGGGCGCGAGGTGCTCGTCCTGGAGCGGGCCCACGGCGTCGGCGGCCGGTGCGCCACCCGGCGCTTCGACGGACAGCCGGTGGATTTCGGTCCCCTGTTCGCGCACGGGCATCATCCTGGCTTCCTGCAGGCCCTGCGCGAGGTGGACGCGGATCCCATCCGGGACTGGCCGCGGCGGGTGGAGGGCGGAGGGCCTCCCTGCCAACCGGGCGCCCTGGAGCCCACGGTGCGCCGGATCGCCTTCGCCCAGGGCATGAAGGCTTTCCCGCGCCACCTGGCCAAGGGGCTGGAGATCCACCTGGAGACGCGGGTAACGGCCATCCGGGCGGTTGAGGGCGGCTTCGAGGTGACGGCCGGCGAGGGAGCGCCCCTGCGCTGCCGCGACCTGGTGCTGGCCCTGGCCCTGGAGCAGTCCCGGCGCCTGCTGGGCACCCTGGAGCCCTTCCCCCAGGCCGCGGGCCTCCAGGCCCTCCTGGGCCTCTTCGGCAGCGTCCCCTGCCTGGCGGTCATGGCGGGCTACGCCCTGGACGCGCCGGCGCCCACCTGGGACGTGCTCTATCCGGAGGCCTCGGAGGTCCTGCAACTGGTGGCCCTGGACTCCTCCAAGCGGGAGGCCCCCCGGTTCCGCACCTTCGTGGCCCAGGCCCGGCCGAAATGGTCCCGGCAGAGGCTGGAGGCGCCCCTGGACCAGTGGGGCCGGGAGCTGCTGGACGAGGCCGCCCTCCACCTCGGCCCCTGGGCGGCCGCGCCGCTCTGGAGCTACCCGCACCGCTGGCGCTACGCCCGCCTGGGCCCCACCAGCGAGCTGGCGGAGCCGCTGCGCATCGATTTTCCCGGAGGCGCCCGCCTGGGGCTGGCCGGGGACGTCTTCTCGCCAGGAGGAGGCCTTCAGGCCGCCTGGCTTTCCGGGACCCGCCTGGCGGGCCGCCTCACCCAGGAGCCTTCATGAGCATGGATTCCAAGCTTCTCGATCTGGTCGAACGGGACCGGGAGCACGAGTGCAAGGGCTTCGGCCCCGACCAGGTGTGCGTGCGCATCGTGGCGGTGGCCAAGCTTCCCAGCCGCTTCGGCGACTTCCGCATCGCGGCCTTCTGGAACAACCGCGACCAGAAGGACCACATCGCCATCATCCACGGCGACGTGGTGGGCGCGGAGGACGTGGCCACGCGCATGCACTCCGAGTGCCTCACGGGCGACGTGGTGGGCTCCCTGCGCTGCGACTGCCGGGACCAGCTGGAGACGGCGCTCATGCGCATCGGCCAGCTGGAGCGGGGCGTCGTGCTCTACATGCGCCAGGAGGGCCGCGGCATCGGCCTGGCCAACAAGATCCGGGCCTACGCCCTCCAGGACCAGGGCCTCGACACCGTGGAGGCCAACCTCGCCCTGGGCTTCCGGGACGACGAGAGGGACTACGCCGTGGCGGCCCACATGCTGCACAGCCTTGGCATCGGCTCGATCCACCTCATGACCAACAACCCCTCGAAGGTCGAGCAGCTGACCCGCTACGGAGTGAACGTCTCCCGGCGCCTGCCGCACCTGCTGCCCCCCAACGCCCACAACCGCTTCTACCTGGAGACCAAGGCGCGGCGCTCGGGCCACTACATCGACTTCACGGGCACCACCCACCTGCAGGAGCAGAGCGACCCGGTGATCGTGGAGGGGATGCCCGGGGCGGACTGATCACAGCCCCAGCGCCGCGATGCACTTCTGGATCTCGTGGAGGTGGAAGGGCTTCTGGACGCTCACCACCCGGGGCCTTCCCTCCAGGAGCCTGGCGAGGTCGTGGTCGTTGTAGCCGCTGGCCATGATCACCGCCTGGGAGGGCCGCAGGAGCAGGATGCCGTGGAGCGTCTCGGCGCCGTTGATGCCGGGCATGTTCATGTCCAGGATCACCAGGTCCACCTCCAGGCCCCCCTGGAAGAGGTTCAGGGCCTTGATTCCGCTGTCCACGCTGTCGGCGTGGTGCCCCAGGAGGTGGAGCATGGGGACGACTGAGCCGCGGATGAGCTCGTCGTCGTCCACCAGGAGGATGGTCAGGGCCCTGGCCGGGCCCGCTTCCCGGAGGACCGCCTCGGGCGCCGCGGGAACCGCCGCGCCCGTGGGGGCGGGGAAGGTGAGCAGGACTTCGGTGCCCCGCCCGGGTTCGCTGAGGATCTCCGTGGACCCGCCCAGGGACTTCAGCGTCCCGAAGACCATGGCCAGGCCCAGCCCCGTGCCCTGGCCCTGGGGCTTGGTGGTGAAGAACGGCTCCATGGCGCGCCGGCGCACCTCCTCGGGCATGCCTTCGCCGGTGTCCCGCACCCCCAGCTGGAGGGAGCCGTCCGCCAGGGTGCGGGTGCTGATGCGGATGGTGCCGCCCTGGGGCATGGCGTCCTTGGCGTTCACGCAGATGTTCATGAGCGCGTGGTTCAGGGTCCCGGGATCGGCGTGGATGTGGGGCAGGGGGTCCTGCAGGTCGGTCTCCAGGCGGATCCGCTTCAGGGTGGTGCGGGCCAGGAGCTGGATCAGGTCCCGCACCACCTCGTTGAGGTCGACGGGGCCCATCGTGGTGGCGCCCCTTCGCGCGAAATAGAGGAGGCTCTTCACCACGTCGCGCCCGCGCAGGCACGCCCGGGTGATGGTGTCCAGGGACTGCGCCAGCACCGCGCCGGGATCCAGGTCCTCCCGGTGGGCCGAGGCCAGGCTGAGGATGGCGGCCAGCACGTTGTTGATGTCGTGGGCGATGCCCCCGGCCAGGCTGCCCAGGCTCTCCATCTTCTGGGACTGGTGCAGCTGGGCCTGAAGCTCGCTGTGGGCGGCCTCGGCCTCCAGGCGGTCCGTGAGGTCGGACAGCGCGCACTGCGTGTGCAGGAACCGCCCCGCCGCGTCGAAACCGGCGGAGCCCTCGAGGTTCACCACGAGGGTGGTGCCGTCCTCGCGGACCAGGGTGAACTGCGTGGCCGGGATCCTCCCGCCGGCCGCCCCGTGGAGCCCGCGGGCCACCTCCGCCGAGGCGGGGGTCATCAGGTCCCAGAAGGGGCGCCCGGCCAGGTGCTCCCGGCCGCAGGCCAGCATGGCCAGGAGGGTCCGGTTCACGTCCAGGATCCGCGCCTGGGCGTCCAGGGTCATGTAGCCCACCGGGGACTGCTCGAAGAGCCTGCGGTACTGTTCCCCGCTTTCGAGCGCCTCCCGTTCCCGGGCGCGGCGGTCGGTGATGTCGTGGATCAGGGAGAAGGCCACCTGCTCCCCCTCGATCTCCAGGAGCCGCGAGCTCACCTCCACGGGGAAGGTGGAGCCGTCCTTGCGCACATGGACGGCCTCGAAGCGCGCCCTGCCGGTGCGGGCCAGCTCCGCGAACTGCCCGCGGGCCCTGGGCGCGTCCCCGGGGGAGCGCAGGTCCGGCACCGAGAGCTCCCGGAACTCCGCCAGGGAGTGCCCGTAGTACTCCAGGGCGCGATCGTTGGCGTCCAGGATCCGGCCCTGGGCGTCGAAGGTGAGGATGGCGTCGTTGGCCAGGCGCAGGAGGGTCTGGTACCGGCCCTCCAGGAACCGCGCCTGCCGTTCCCGGTCCAGCAGCTCCGTGATGCGGGTGGTCTCCATCTGGCGCAGCAGCAGGCTGACGCCCAGGGCCAGGAGGGTCACCAGGCCCAGGAGGGTGGCTCCGCTGACCCAGCCCCGCGCCCGCAGGGGGCCGAAGATCTCGTCCTCGTCCACCTTGGCGACCAGGGACCAGGGCGTGCCGGGAACGCGCCTCAGCGCGGCCAGGACCGGGACCCCGCGGTAGTCCCGGCCGCGCATCAGGCCCTCGGCGCCCTGGACCGCGTGGGCGGCAGGGAGGCCGGGGTTCCCCGCGATGGGCAGCCGCAGCGCGAGGGCCGTTCCGCCGCGGTGGCGCAGCTCGTTCAGGAAGACCGCGTCGCCGCCGTCCCGGCGCACCAGGAGGGTCTCGGCGCTGGCGCTGGAGGCGGGCCAGGACTGCACCAGGGGGAAGAGGAAGGGGCCCGGATCCAGGCGCAGGAGCAGGATGCCGGGGCCCGCGGGCACCCACAGGTCCATGTGGATGCCGGCGTCGTCCCGGGCGAGGTCGTCGAGGACCACGGCCCGGGCCGCGAGGGCGGCCTGGAGCCGGGCCCCGGGGACCGGCCCACCCGCGGGCAGGCGCCTGCGGCCCAGGGCGTCGAAGAGCACCACCTCGCTGCAGGTGCCCCCCCGGCGCAGCCCCTCCATCCACTCCCCCAGCTCGCCGGCGGGTTCCGTTCCCGCCAGGAAGCGGGCCAGGTGGCCCTGCAGGAGCCGGGATCCCGCGATCCGGCCTCCGTCGGCCAGGCGCTCCCGGTGCCAGGCGGCGATCTCGCCCGCCTTGAGGTCGGCGATGGCGGCAAGCCCGTCCTGGGCGGCCTTGCGGGCGGAGCCGAGCTGGCCGCGCAGGTAGAAGGAACCGACCACCAGCACCGCCAGGGCCAGCAGGACGAAGGCCGCGATGGGGCCCCGCTCGGCGCCCCGGTCCGGCGCGCCCGGGGCGCGGAAGAGCGCCATGGGCCAGGTGTCGCGCCCCGGAAGGCCGACCAGGGCCAGGGAGGTCAGGAGCCCCGCCAGGGCCGAGGGCAGGGCCATGGGCGTGTTGCCGGACTGGTAGAGGAGGGGCGCGCCCGCCGCGTAGCTGAGAATCACCACGGCGCAGGTGGCTGCCGGGACCAGGGCCAGCATGGCCGCCAGCTGGCGCTGCCAGTGGGGCGCGAGGGGCGCCGCGCCGGGCATGGCGTACGACAGCCCGCCCAGGAGGAGGGTCACGGCGGTCACCTTGGAGACGAGGCGGAGTTCCAGGACGGCGGATAGCGGGCCGCCCATGACGAAACCTGCGAGCATCGCCAGGGCCAGGGTGACCACGACGATGCCGCACAATGAGCCCAGGCCCCGGAGCCAGCGCGTCCGCCCCAGGCGCCGCAGCAGGATGGCGGCGTCCAGAAGGATGAAGAGCGCGCCGGCCTGGGGCGCCAGGGGCACGAAGCCCCGGCCCAGGCCGCCGAGCACCGGGTGGCGGGCCAGGCCGCCCGCGAGGGCCGTCAGGGCGACGCAGGCCGAAAGGACGGCGAAGGCTTCCGCCCCCCAGGGCGGCCGGGACCGGCCGCGGGCGGGGGGCTTCTGCGTTCCCTCGATGGGTGCCATGCGTTGCCTTGGGGGATCGGGTTGAGGAGGAGAGGATGCCGATGGCGCAACTTCCATCCCCGGAACGGGTCGATGGAAATTGCGCCTTCGACTTGCAGACCACGAATCTGCCCGGCAAGGCGTTCCGCTCGTTAAACGGAACCTTTGGTCTCTTCAAGATTGGTCCCGATTGGCCGGGCGTCAAGAATATTCCCGAATTTTCGCATGGGCCTCCGGAATGGGATAAGGCGCCCATATTCTCTCGGGGCGTAAAATGGGGGATCCCGGTTCGACGCGGAGGCATGGCCATGTTCATCCCGCACCCGACGCCCCTTCTGCTCATCCTGGCGTTGGCCGGCCCGGCCGCCGCCGCCCCGAAGCTGGAAGCCTGCGCGACGCCCAGCCGGATCTGCGCCCTGCACCGGCCCCCGGGCTGGAAGGTGGAGGAGGCCGCCTCCGCCGCGTCCTACACCCTCCAGGTGGCCTCCCCTGACGGCCTGGCCCGGGTCCGGCTCCTCTGGGCCCGGGGAGGAACCCGGGCCGTGGACCTGCTGCGCGCCGCCCGGGACCGGGAGGCCGGGGCGCGGCTCTCGGACGTGTTCGTCTCCCGCGACGGGGCCCGGGCCGTGGCCACCCTGGAGTTCCGCGCCGGGGGCCGGCCCTGCCGCGGCCGGATCTTCGTCGAGGCGGGGGACGGCAGGATGGCCACCCAGTGCTACGCCGCGCCCGTGGCCCAGCTTGACGCCCTGCGCCCCGTGCTCATGAACGTGATGATGAGCGTGGCCTTCATCAAGGCGCCCGGTGGCGGCGCGCCCCCGCCGCCCTCCTGGAACCTGGTGGAGCGCCGGGCCCAGGACGGCAGCCTGCGCATGAAGGTCCCCGAGGCGTGGACCTTCCTGGCCGCCAAGGGCACCGTCATCACCGGCGCGCCGGGGGGCGGCGCCGGCTTCATCTTCACCTCCTTCGCCGGGAACCCCGCCCTGCGCGGGGCCACCGTCGCCCAGGGCGTCATCGGCCGGACCTTCGAACCCCCCGGGCGGACCCTGCCCCTCATCCTCACGGGCTTCGGCCACCACGACCCCAGGATCCTCTCCGACGCGCCGGACGCGGCGTCGGCGGCCGAGTACCGGGCCTCCACCGGCCGCCCCGCCCAGGCCTCGGACCTGGTGGCCTCCTGGACCTCCAAGGGGGGCGTGGAGTGCATGGGGGCCTTCAAGGTGATCAACGGCCTGCCCGTGGTGCTGGGCCAGTGGCGCTGCCTCATCGCCGGCGTCTGGGGCCCGCGCGGGGATTTCGGCCGCCACCTGCCCATGCTGGCGCAGGTGGCCGACTCCTTCGGGCTCAATGACGCCTATGCCAGGCGCTACATCCAGGACGGCCTCGCCAGGCTCAAGCGGATGGAGGCGGATACCGCCGCCTCCATCCGCAGCCTGAACTACGCCCGCGCCGACCTGCAGAAGGCCTGGGAGGACCGCCAGGCCCGAAAGGACTACATGGACTCCAGGTGGGACGACTACCGCCGGGGCAACAGCTACTGGGTCTCCGACCTTGAGGGCGGCAAGGTCTACCACGCCGACCCCTCGGGCACCCGCGACACCGTCACCGGCGACTACTACGAGGGCGGCGGGTACACCTACACGCACTTCGAGGGTCGCAATCCCCGGCACGCCTCCGAGACCATGCGGGAGGTGAGCAGCTACGAACTGGAGCACGGCGCGCCGCCGCGGTAGATATCGTTCACCGCGCCTGTCACCAAACCCACCCGGCCGGAGTCCAAGGGACATAGCTGGAAGGGGATCCCATGGAGTTCACGCTCAACGGCCAGGACCGGACGTTCGATGGGGATCCCTCCCGGGAGCTCCTGGCCTGGCTCAGGGACGAGGCCGGGCTCAAGAGTCCCAAGGACGGCTGCTCCGGCGAGGGGATCTGCGGCTGCTGCACGGTCCTGGTGGACGGCAGGGCCCGGCTCAGCTGCCGCATGGCGGTCAAGGACGTGGCGGGCAGATCGGTCACCACGGTGGAGGGCCTGTCCCCCGAGGAGCGCGACGCCTTTGCCGATGCCTTCGTCCTCAAGGGCGGCGTGCAGTGCGGTTTCTGCACCCCCGGCATCGTCATGAAGGCGGCCTCCATCCTCCAGAAGAACCCGGATCCCACGCGCCAGGAGATCTGCGACGGCCTCAACGGGAACCTCTGCCGGTGCACCGGCTACAAGAAGGTCCTCGACTCGGTGGAATGCGCGGCCGAGGCCCTGCGCCTGCACCGGCCCGTGGCGTTCCCCGAGGGCACGGGCGCCGTGGGCACCCGCCATCCCAAGTACACGGCCCGGGAGGCGGTGCTCGGCGAGCGGGTCTTCGTGGGCGACATGGTGGAGCCCGGCATGGTCTTCGGCGCCCTGCGCTTCTCGGACCACCCCCGCGCCAGGGTGCTGAAGGTGGACATCTCGGAGGCGCTCCAGGTGGACGGCGTCCTGGCGGTCCTCACGGCCGGGGACATCAAGGGCAAGCGCGTCAACGGCATGATCTACCGCGACTGGCCCGTGATGGTGCTGGAGGGCGAGGAGACCCGCTGCATCGGCGACGTGCTGGCCACCGTGGCGGCCGTGACCGAGGAGGCCGCCCACGCCGCCGCGGCCCTGGTGCGGGTGGAGTACGAGGTGCTGGAGCCGGTCACGGACATCTTCGAGGCCCTGGAGCCCGGGGCTCCCCAGCTCACCGACCACGGCAACGTCCTCTCGGTCACCGAGGTGCGCCTGGGCGACGCGGAGGGGGCGATGAGGACGGCCGCCCACGTCACCCGCCAGCGCTACACCACCCAGCGCATCGAGCACGCGTTCCTGGAGCCCGAGGCGGCCCTGGCCGTGCCCTGGACCAAGGACGGCGAGGCGGGCGTGAAGATCTTCGATGGGGGCCAGGGCGGCTACGAGGACCGCCGGCAGATCGCCGAGCTCCTGGACCTCCCGGAGCGGCTGGTGAACGTGGTGCTCGTCCAGAACGGCGGCGCCTTCGGCGGCAAGGAGGACCTCATGGGCCAACACCACGCGGCCATGCTCTGCCTGGCCACGGGCCGCCCCGTCATGGTCCGCTTCGACCGGAAGACCTCCCTGCGCACCCACGCCAAGCGCCACCCCATCGTCATGGACTACGAGGTGGGCTGCGACGCCGGCGGCCATCTGGTGGCCCTGGTGGCCCACATGCACTCGGATTCCGGGGCCTACGCCAGCGTGGGCATGAAGGTCATCGAACGGGCCGTGGCCCATTCCGCCGGGGCGTACGCCATCCCCAACGTCCACGTGAAGGGCACGGCGGTCATCACCAACAACGCCTCCTGCGGCGCCATGCGGGGCTTCGGCGCCAACCAGGCGGCTTTCGGCATCGAGTCCAGCGTGGACGAGCTGTGCGCCCTGGGGGGTTTCGACCGCTGGCAGTTCCGCTGGGACAACGCGCTGACCGAGGGCAAGGCCACCGCCACCGGGCAGGTGCTCACCAGCGGCGTGGGGGTGCGGGCCTGCCTGGAGGCCCTCAAGGACCGCTTCCAGGCCGCGAAATTCGCCGGCATCGCCGCCGGCATCAAGAACACGGGCATCGGCTGCGGCATGCCGGATTCCGGCAAGGCCAAGCTCGAGGTCCTGGCCGGGGGCAGGGTCGTCCTCCATCACGGCTGGTGCGAGATGGGGCAGGGGGCCCACAACATGGCCCTTCAGACCCTGGTCACCGAGACGGGCATCGACCCGGGCTGCATCGAGGTGCGGGTGGAGACGGACGCCGAGACCTGGTGCGGCATGACCACCGCCAGCCGGGGCACGTCCCTGGTGGGCAACTCCGTGCGGGAGGCCGCCCGGGGCCTGAAGGCGGACCTGGCCGCGGGCAGGACCCTGGCCGACCTGGCGGGCCGGGAGTACCGGGGCGAGTGGGTCTGCGACTGGACCACCAAGGTGGGCGCGCAGCCCCCGGAGGGCAGGCCGATCGTCACCCACTACTCCTACGGCTACGCCGCCCAGATGGTCGAACTGGACGACACGGGGCGCATCACCCGCGTCACCGCCGCCCACGACGCGGGCAGGATCATGAACCCCACCCTCTTCGAGGGGCAGATCGAGGGCTCCCTGCACATGGGCCTGGGCTACGCGGTCACCGAGGACTTCCCCTACCGGGACGGCTGGCCCGTGTCCTGGAAGATGGCGGACCTGGGCATCCTCCGCACCCGGGACATGCCCGAGCTGGACGTGATCGGCGTGGAGGTGGCGGACGCCCACGGCCCCTACGGCGCCAAGGGCGTGGGCGAGATCGGCCTGGTGCCCACGGCCCCGGCCGTGGCCAACGCCCTGCGGCAGTTCGACGGCGTGCGGCGCACCTCCCTCCCCCTCCGGGAGATGCGGCTCCTGGGCAAGAAGAACAAGGCCTGAAAGGAATCCGATGGGCAAGCCCTTCCGCACAGCGCCGCTCGAGATGCTCGCCGGCTGGATTTTCCGCGAGCTCGACGCGCGGGACACCGTCATGGGCATCCCCAAGGCGAATTTCCAGGTGCCCACCGCGGCCATGGCCCGCGAGATGTTCGGCCACGCCGTCGCCGCGCCCCTGGGCGTGGCCGCGGGCCCCCACAGCCAGCTGGCCCAGAACATCGTCTCCAGCTGGCTCTGCGGCGCGCGCTTCATCGAGCTGAAGACCGTCCAGATCCTCGACGAGATCGAGGTGAGCCGGCCCTGCATCGACGTGGAGGACGAGGGCTACAACTGCGAGTGGAGCCAGGAGCTCAAGCTGGAGGAGTCCTTCACCGAGTACCTCAACGCCTGGGTGCTCCTGCATGCGCTCGCCCACAGGTTGGGCCTGCCGGGCCCCGGCACCCACTTCAACATGAGCGTGGGCTACGACCTCAAGGGCATCCAGACGCCCCGCGTGCAGGCCTACATCGCCGCCATGCGCCACGGGGGCGCCGCCCTCGCCGACGCCGTCGCCCGGGTCGCCACGGTCTACCCCGCCGTGAAGGACCTGGACATCCCCGACGAGCTGTCCAACCACATCACCCTTTCCACCATGCACGGGTGCCCCCCCGACGAGATCCAGCGCATCGCCACCTTCCTGCTCACCGAGGTGGGGGTCCACACCTGGGTCAAGCTCAACCCCACGCTCCTGGGCGCCCCGCGCCTGCGGGGCATGCTCAACGCCACCCAGGGCTTCGACATCGAGGTGCCCGACAGCGCCTTCGACCACGACCCCAAGTTCGACCAGGCCGTGGCCATGATCCGGAACCTGGCCGCCACCGCCCGGGACCTGCCCCTGCAGTTCGGCCTGAAGCTCACCAACACCCTGGAGGTGAGGAACCACCGCACGGTGTTCCCCCCCGCCGAGAAGATGATGTACCTCTCCGGCCGGGCCCTCCACCCGCTGACCCTGAACCTGGCCCAGCTCATCTCGGAGGAGCTGGACGGCCAGGTGCCCATCAGCTTCTGCGGCGGCGCCGACGCGGGGAACTTCGCGGACCTGGTGGCCGACGGCCTGGGCCCGGTCACCGTGTGCACGGACCTCCTCAAGCCCGGCGGCTACGCCCGGCTCCAGCAGTACCTGCGCAACCTCGACGCGGCCATGGCCGGCGCCCCCAGCCTGGACGCCTACATCCTCGCGGCCTCGGGCGGCCACGGCGCCCGCTTCAACCTGGCCCGGCACTCCGTGAAGGTGACGGGCGACGACGCCTACGCCCGGCGTCCCCGGCCCCTGCAGTTCAAGGGCTCCCGGCCCCTGGGGCACTTCGACTGCATCTTCGCGCCCTGCGTGGACGGCTGCCCCACCAACCAGAACATCCCCGACTACCTCTGGCTCGTGGCCCACGGCAAGCCCCGGGAGGCCATGGAGGTGATCCTGCGCACCAACCCCCAGCCGGGGATCACCGGCAGCGTCTGCGACCACCCCTGCACGGAGAAGTGCGTGCGCATGTTCTACGACGCGCCCCTGGCCATCCGGGAGATAAAGCGGTTCGCCTTCGAGCAGGGCGGCGCCTTCCCCGAGGTCCCCGGGCCCCGGCGCAACATCAAGGTGGCCATCGTGGGCGCGGGGCCCGCGGGCCTCTCCGCCGCCTACTACCTGGCCAGGAACGGCTTCGACGCCCACGTCTTCGAGGCGAAGAAGGAGCTGGGCGGCATGGTCTCCGGGGTCATCCCGGGCTTCCGGCTCACGGGGGAGGCCCTGGGCGCGGACATGGACCGCCTGGTGGACCTGGGGGTCACCTTCCACCTGGGCGTGGCCCTGGGCCGGGACCGTACCCTCGCCGGCCTGCGGCGCGACTTCGCCTACGTCTTCCTGGGGGTGGGGGCCCAGAAGGGCAAGCGCCTGGGCATCCCCGGCGAGGAGGCCGAAGGGGTGGTGGACGCCCTGGACTTCCTGGACAAGGTGCGGGCCGGCACGCCCATGGACCTGGGCCGGCGCGTGATCATCATCGGCGCGGGCAACACCGCCATGGACGCCGCGCGCTGCTCGCGGCGCCTGGTGAAGGACGGCACCGTGACCATCGTCTACCGCCGCACCCGGGCCCAGATGCCCGCGGACCCCGCGGAGGTGGTGGACTGCCTGGAGGAGGGCGTGGACCTGCGCGACCTGCTGGCTCCGGCCTCGGTGGTGGCCGAAGGCGGCAGGGTGACGGGACTGGCCTGCGCCCGCATGGCGCTGGGCGAGCGGGACGCCTCGGGCCGGCCCCGGCCCGTGCCCGTGGAGGGCGGCGAGGAGCTCCTCCCGGCCGACACCATCATTCCCGCCATCAGCCAGGAACCGGTCCTGGACTTCCTGGAGAGCCTCCCGGTGGCGCTGCGCCGGGACGGCACCTTCGAGGTGGACCCGGTCACCCGCGAAACGTCCGTGCCCGGGCTCTTCGCCGGGGGCGACGTCGTCCACGGGCCCTCCTCGATCATCGAGGCCATCGCCGACGGCCGGGCCGTGGCCGAGACCATCGCCTGGCGCCACGGCGCGGCGATCCCCCGGGAGGCCTACCTCGAGAAGGGCGCGGCAGGGGTCGCGCTGCTGGAGAAGAAGGCCCGGGTGGCCCCCGCCCTTCAGGTGCCGGTGCTCCCCGTCGCCGAGCGCCGCGGGTTCGAGGAGGTGCTCCACTCCATCACGCCGGAGGCCGCCGCGAAGGAGGCCTCCCGCTGCCTGGACTGCGACGACCTGTGCAGCCTGTGCGTCACGGTCTGCCCCAACCGGGCCATGCTCGCCTTCCCCATGGTCCCCACGCGCCTTTCCCTGCCGGTCCTGGAACAGCGCGACGGCAGGCTGGTGTTCAAGGGCACCCGCCCCTTCGAGGTGGACCAGGCCGTGCAGACCTTCAACATCGCCGACTTCTGCAACGAGTGCGGCAACTGCACCTCCTTCTGCCCCACGGCCGGGGCGCCCTACCGGGACAAGCCCCGGTTCTGGATCGACCGGGACGGCTTCCGGGAAGCCCCGGACGACGCCTTCCGCATGAAGCGGCAGGGACCGGTCCTGGTCCTGGAGGCCCGGATCGGGGGCCGGGAGCACCGCCTGGAATCGGGTCCCGCCGGCACCGTCTACCGCAGCGGCCAGTTCACGGCGCGTTCCCGGAGCGGCTCCTGGGAGATCACGGACTGGGAGGTGGAGGGCAATCTCGCCGAGGGAACCGAAATCGACCTGTCAGGTTATGGTACGCTGATCGTACTCCTCAATGCCGGGGCGTCGGTGCCCGATCTTGCGGGAACCGGGATCTGACCGATCAGGCTGCTTGAAGGACCTGCGATGACCTGGCTTTCGAGGTATCTGGAACGGAATTCGGCGACCCTCTGGCCGGTACTGCAACCCGAGATCCAGGCCCGCATGGAGGCGATCCCGCCGGCGGTGGTGCTTCCCGTTGCCGGAGGCACGGGCCTGGGCATCCTGCGCAACCTGGGCCGCCTTGGGGTGCCCATGGTCGCCATGGACGACAACCCCTCGGCCATGGGCCTGGCGTCCCGCTACGCGATCCCGGTGTCCTGCCACGACCCGCGCCACCACGGCGAGGAGGCCCTCATCCAGGACCTGGAGCGCCTGGGCGAGGCCCTGCCGCAGCGGGCGGTCCTCTTCCCGGCCTTCGACGACCACGTGTGGGCGGTGTCCCGCCACCGCGAGCGCCTCTCCAGGTTCTACCGGATCCCCCTCGCCGGCTGGGACGTGATGCGGCGGGTGGAGGACAAGGAGCTGCAGCTCAAGGCCGCCGCCGCCGTGGGGGTCGACATCCCCAGGACCGCCTACGTCCACGCCCCCGGGGACCTGGAGGGCGCGGCCTCGGGCATGGCCTTCCCGGCCCTGTTCAAGCCCATCCGCCCCCAGGAGATGCGAAGGCGCTTCGGCTTCAAGGTGATCCCGGTCCCCACCGCCGCCGACCTTCCCGCCGCCTATGAGAAGGCCCGGATCTGCGGCCCCCTCCTTCTGCAGGAGATCATTCCCGGGGGGGACGGCGCCTTCTACACGTGCGGCGCCTACCACGACGCCGCGTCCAGGCCGCTGGGCCTCTTCGTGTCCAGGAAGCTGCGCCAGCACCCGCGCGACTTCGGGGAGGCGCGCATCGCCGAGAGCGACTGGAACGACGAGGTCGTGGCCACCACCCTGCGCCTGCTTGCCGAGCTCTCCTTCCACGGGGTCTCGGGCACCGAATTCAAGCTCGATCCGCGCGACGGAAGGCTGAAGCTCATGGAGGTGAACGCCAGGCACTGGCTGCACCATACCCTGTCCACAGCCGCCGGGGTGAACCTCAGCCTCATCGCCTACAAGGACGCCCTGGGCCAGCCCATCCAGGGCCCCCGCCAGGACGACGGCGTGCGGTGGACCGACCTCCGGCACGAACTGGAGGACAGCCCGGGTGAGATCCTGCGCGGGAAGATGGGCCTCGGGGAATTCCTGGGCGGGTTCCGCCATGCGCGCACCGACGCCGTCTGGAGCCTCGACGATCCGCTGCCGGTGTTCCGGCAGCTGGCCTCCGCGGTGGGCCGGCGTTTTTCCGGGGGGCGCTAGGCCAGGCGTTCGATGAACGGGTAGAAGTCCTGGTCCTCGGCCTGCAGGCGCCGCTCCAGGGCCTGCAGGAAGCCGAGCGTCCCGGTGCGGAAGGCCTCCGGTTCGGCGAGCACCTCCGTGGTCGCGAGCCAGCGCTTCAGGTGGGCCGTCATGGCCTCCTTGAGTCCGCCCACCTCGCCCATGTAGGCCAGGGTCTTCTCCCGGACCGCGGCGTCGGGGCTCTTGAGCAGGGTGGGATACAGGGCCCGGTCCTCGAAGGCGAGGTGGATGTTCAGCCGGGCTCCCAGGGTCACCAGCAGCTGCCGCGCCCCGAGGGCGTCGAAGGAACCCGGCTGGAGACGGTGATTCAGGTCCCCAAGGAGGCCGTGGATCTCCTCATGGTGTTCCCGGTAGCGGTCGAGGTTCATGGTCGTGCCTTTCAGGTGGAGGGCGGCCTCCAACTCCACGATGGACCGGATGGGTGCCGGGGGAATTGACGGGCATCAAGGGCCCTGGAATCAGGCCCTCTTGTGGGTCCGGACCTCCTTTGGATTCGTTGGGCCGGGCCTGGAGGATGCTGCGACCCACCGCCTCAAACCGTCGATCAGTTTGATTGGAGACGTCCTCCACGTTGAGGGGGCCGATGGCTCATGTGGGGACCTTATTGATGCGGTGGGAAGAGATGCGATGTCCAGACTCCTGGTGCGAATCCTGCATGGGTTGAGCGGGGCTTGCGGGAGCGTCCCGTTCCCAGCGGCAACCCCTTTCAACAGGAGCATCCATGGCAGCCAGATCACGCAATGCCAAGAAACCCAAGCTCGCCCTCCATCAGCAGGGCTCCAGCGCGCCCGCCGATCCGAACAACGAAGTGCCCGCGCCCGACAAGCACAAGATGAGCTTCGCCCAGCACCAGCACGAGCTGCAGGTGGAACGGACGCCCAGCCCCTTGCCGGTCCAGGACGTCACCGGCCAGCATCTCAAGGCCGGCGCCCAGCAGCACCAGCAGAAGCCCGGCGCGCACAAATAGCGGCGGCGGCCGCGGCCCGGACATGCCGGGCCGCGGGCCGGGGTCTTAGTTGGCCGCATCCTCCTCGGCTGCGTCCTCCTGCTGGTCCGCGACGGCCTCTTCCACGTCCTCGTGGCCTTCTAGCGTGACCTCGTCCAGCATGGACTCGACCACGTCATCCTCCGTCAGGGCCCCGGCCACCTGCTCGTGCAGCGGGCGTTCCCGCACCTCCAGCGGAAGCTGCGGGCGCTCGGCAGCCCGTATTCCGATGCCCAAGGATTCGGCCTCCATGGGGGTCAGGTCCAGTGGGTCCTTCTTTCGCTTCCTGCGTGCCATGGGCACCTCCATCGGCGGCCTAGAATCGGCAGCCCCGGCCTCGCCGGGCGCCCTTCGCGACTTCCCTGAGCCGCCGGGAGTGACGCAACACCACCAGCCGGGGTCCGGCATTCCGCTGGAGGGTCACGTGCCCGGCCAGCATCGCGGCGAGGAGGATGAGCGCAAAGGACAGGCTGGTGATCAGGATCGCTTCGAATTCCATGGCATCCCCCTGACCCAGGAATTGCACGTTCCGGGCCACTTGATAACCGGAATTGAATCATCCATTACGTACGGAGGTCGGCCCGCTTCCGGGGGCGGGAAGATCAAAATGAGATGACCGTCCTTTCAATTCGAGGGCGGGCCCGGCGCCTTAGGCCATCGAATGCAGCCCGAACATGTTCCCCTCGGTGTCCAGGGCCAGCGCGATGAAGCCGTACTCCCCGATGGCGAACTTCTCCTTGGCCACCTTCCCGCCCGCCTTCGCGACGCGGCCGGCCTCCACCGCGCAGTCCTTGCAGCTGAAGTAGACCAGCGTGCTGTTGCCGCCCGAGGGGCAGCCGTCCATCCGGACCAGGGCCCCGGGCGTGCCGTAGCTCGTCATGTCGCCCTGGAACGCCCACATCTCGGGTTCGGCGGCGCTCAGGCTCGCCAGCTCGGTCTGGAACACCGCCTGGTAGAAAGCCTTGGCCCGCGCCATGTCCTGCACGTAGATCTCGAACCAGCCTACGGGATTGCCCATCGCGATCTCCTTGGAAACGCGTCCAGGATTGTGCCCCAGGCCCCGCGGCAATTCAAGGGGGCGGGAGCTCCCGCACGAACCGGGCCATGGCCTCCAGGACCGGGCCCCTGGCCTGGTGGTGGGGGACGTGGCCGCAGCCGGGCACCAGGAGGCTCCGGGCGGGGCCGCGGACCCCCCGGACGATGGCCTCCACCTGCAAGGCGGAGCCGTATTCGTCGTCGACGCCCTGGATGGCAAGCAGGGGCGCGGTGATGGCCCCCAGCCGGTCCGTCATGTCCCAGGCGCGGTGCCCCGGGGAGAGCCAGACGTCGTTCCAGCCGCGGAAGACGGCGTCCACCTTGTCCCCGTGATGGCGCCGGAGACGCTCGCGCAGGGGGGTGGTCCCGAAGGCCTTTCCGGCCTCGGCCACGCCGGCGACGGTCCTGTCCTCCACGAAGACGTGGGCCGCTTCGGAGATGACGCCCCGGGGCGCGCCGGGGACCCGGGCCGCGTAGAGCAGGGCGATGCTGGCGCCGTCGCTGTGGCCCACCAGGATGGGGCGGCTCACGCCCGCGGCCTCCAGCACTTCGGGCAGGACGGCGGCCTCCCGTTCCAGGTAGCCGGGTTCCAGGGGGCCCTCCCGCTCCTGGGAGGCGCCGTAGCCGCAGCGGTCGTAGACGATGGCGCCAAGCCCCGTGGCCTCGCACAGGGCCTGGGGGAAGTCCCGCCACAGGGTGATGCTGCCCAGGCCTTCGTGGAGGAAGACGAGGACGGGATCGCCGGCCCCCAGCCGGCGCACCCGCAGGCGCCTGCCACCGGCCGTCACGTCGAAGTCGGTCACGGGTTCCTCCCCAGGGCGTGCACCAGCGCCTCCCGGCGCCGGTCGAGGTACTGCGCGGCCAGGGGCAGCGCGAGCCTGCGGTGGACCAGGACCGCGCACCCCAGCAGGAGGGCCATGACCGGCAGGAGAAGGGCCGGTGCCAGCCACACGGCCAGCGCCCAGGCCCCGCCGAAGAACGCCACGCCGGCCAGGGTCGCCCCCATGCCCAGCCACACCATGGCCGGGGAGAGGTTGTGGTTGCGCAGGCTGTCGCGGGGCATGGGGCGGGGGAGCCAGGCGCTGGTCCAGTGCCCCAGGCTCACCTGGTAGAAGAAGAGGCACCCGCTGAGGCAGAGGGCCGGGAGGGCCTGGGCCGGAGGCAGGTTGCCGGTGGCGGCCATCAGGGTCAGGAACAGCAGGGCCTGGGCGCCCATGTAGGCCAGGAGGCCCAGGGCCTTGCCGGCCAGCAGGTCGCGGGAGGTCAGCGGGAGCAGGAGCAGGGTCTTGACGCCCGGGCCGTCCAGGCCGAACTGGTTGAGCTGCATCTGGACACCGGACAGGGCGAGGTAGGCGAAGCTCGCCGGCGCGCCCCACAGCGCCGCCGTCGCGGACCGGGAGGCCGGGCCCTTGAGGAACACCAGCACCATGAGCGGCACCAGCAGCCCGAACTTGCCGAGGTGGCTGGAGATGAGGATGCGCCAGTGGAGGCGCGCCACGCCCAGGACGGGGGTGGGGAAGGACCACAGCCGCTCCCGGCCCCGGGCCTGGGGCCTTGCGCCCTCGGCCTCCCGCGCCATCAGGCGCGCCGAAACCAGGAGGAGCAGGCCCAGGGCGGCCAGGGGATAGACCTGCAGGCCCAGGGCGGCGCCCCAGTGGCCCAGGGCGGCCTCCCGGAGGCCGGCGGCGCACTGGAGGGGCGGCGTGGCCAGGAGGGCCCCGGCCAGGGCCCCGAGGGCCGGGACGGCCCGGCGGAACAGGGCGGCCTTTCCGCCCAGGGCCGGCAGCAGGGTCAGGCTCGCCCAGGCCGCCACCCCCAGGAGGGTGAGCCCCACCTGGAGCCGCTTCACGGCGCGCACCGCGAGGCTGTTGACCAGGTACTGGATGCAGAGCAGGCCCCCCACGGTCCCCAGCCAGGGCAGCGGCAGGAGCGGCAGGAGCCGGGGCCGGGCGGCCCCGGTCCCCAGCAGCAGGAAGAACGATGTCAGCGCGACGGTCAGGGGCAGGAGATCGCCCAGCCCCGCCACCAGCTCCGCCGCGAACAGGCTCCTCAATTTCACGGGAAAGGTGCGGACGCCCTCCCAGGCCAGGACCCGGCTGCCCCCGGCCACCCCTCCCGCCAGCCCCCCGAAGAGCGCCATGCCCCCCAGGATGCCGCCCAGGACCCGCGCGTGGACGGGGTTCGCCAGATCCCGGCCCAGGTACCAGCCGCCCACCAGGGCCAGGCCCAGCGTCGGCAGGGCCAACAGCAGGACCACCAGGCCCAGGAACACCCCGTACATCACCCGCCCGAAGGTCCCCAGCTCCCGCCGGGACCGGTTCCAGGTGGCCTGCAGGTGGGCCTGGAGGAGGGCGAGGGCCGGGGTCACAGCCACGAGAGCTCTCCCGTGCGGGCCCCGCCCACCAGCTCCACGAACAGGCTCTCCAGGTTGGCGGCGCCGCCCCGAAGCTCCTCCAGGGGCCCGAAGCCCAGGAGGCGGCCCTGGTCCAGGATGGCGATCGTCGGGCAGAGCTTCTCCACCACCTCCATGATGTGGGAGGTGAGGATGAGGGTGACGCCGGTGCGCTGCAGGGCGGCCAGGATGTCCTTGATGGTGCGGCTGGTCACCGCGTCGATGCCCTCGAAGGGCTCGTCCAGGAACACCACCTCGGGCCCGTGGAGGATGGCCGCGCAGAACGCCAGCTTCTTCTTCATGCCGTAGCTGTAGTCGGCCACCAGGGCCCCCTTGGCGGGCGCCAGGTCCAGCTTGCCGAAGAGCTCCTCCCGCCGGGCGTCGGCCACCGGGTCCTGCAGGCCGTACATGCGGCCCACGAAGCGCAGGTACTGGGGTCCGGTGAGGTATTCGAGCAGCGCCATCTCCTCGGGCATGACGCCGATGCGGCGCTTGATGGCCAGGTCGTCCTGGGCCAGGTCCAGGCCCAGGATCCGGATGGTTCCCCGGGTGGGCCGCAGGAGGCCCGTCACCATCTTCAGGGTGGTGCTCTTGCCGGCGCCGTTGCGGCCCAGGAGGCCGAGGAAGCTGCCCGGCGGCAACCGGAGGGTCAGGCCGTCCACGGCCACCTTGTCGCCGAAGGTCTTGGTGAGATCCTGGAGGTCGAGGGCGTAATCCATGGACCTAACCTAGCGCAAAGCGGGGCCGGGTTCCTCACAGATCCCCTTCCGCAGCCCGCCTCGGGCAGGGCAGCAGGCGCCGCACCAGATCCAGCAGGCCGGACGTCCGCGCCCGGGGGGCGCCGCTGGTGGCGCCGTCCGTCGGGCCCGAGCTGGAGAGCCCGGCCAGGACGAGAACCTCGGCCGGAGCGGTGCCGGAGGCCGCCTGGGGCGTGCCGGATACCGCCAGGACGAAGGGGATGGGCTCGGCGGTGGAGGACTCCCCTTCGGGGGCGGAGCTGGCGAGGACGGCATCCTCGGCCTCCCGCGCGTTCAGGTGGGCCATGCTCTCGGCGTTGAAGGTCTGGATGACCTCCGTGAGCCAGACCCGCGACAGGGCGGCGATCCGGAGCAGATCGAAACCCTCGGCGTAGACGGTGCCGGCCGAGAGGGCCACGGCGCCGGCCCCGGTGAACAGATCGGCGGCCTCCGCGGTGGATCCGGCCCGGGCGGCGGCGTTGGCCGCGAGGATGAGACCCCTGGAACCGGCGAACAGGCCGTTGCCCAGGCTCAGGGTCCAGTCCCCGGCCGCGCCGACCAGGCCCGCGAACTCGTCGAAGTAGGTGAACGTGTCGGAGCGGCTGCGGGCGTCGGACAGGGGCGTGGTGGGGCAGGGGGCCTGGCGCCCTCGCAGGATGCCCGCGGTCAGGCAGGCGATGCCGTGGGAATAGAGGTGGGCGATGGTGGCGTTATGGGAGCGGAACGCCTCGGCCACCTGCGCGCCGCACACGGGGAGGTCCAGGTGGTGCCGGGCCGCAAGGGCGCAGCCCTCGGACATCCCACGCAGCGCGGTATCCATGGCGGACAGGGGGGAGGTCAGGCTCGTGAGGCTGGCGTCGTCCGCCGTCTCCGGGGCACCCGTGCAGTTCAGGGCCAGGGCGTCCTGGGCGTTGGCGTAACGCTGGTAGGCGGCCCGCTTTGCGAGGGTCAGGGAGCCCACCTCGCCGAAGCCGTCGGCGACGCCCCCGATCACGTACCCGACGGCCGCCAGGCTTTCGCCCACCTGCCCCAGGGCGAAGGCGGCCGTGGCGGCGACTTCCCCTCCGCCCGCGGCCAGGAGGGCCGATTGCCCGAGGTGGAGGCCCGCCCCGGCCGCCTGCACCCGGAAGGCATCCCGGTTGAGCTGGAGCATGAGAGCCGTGGCCTGCGCGCTCACCCGGTCGAATTCCGCCAGCTGATCGCTCTGGAGCAGCGCGATGCGCTCCTTGGCCTCGGCCACGGACTCGCCGCGCAGGCACCAGCCCGCGCCCAGGACCTCCGGATCCTGGAACAGGCGCCGCGCCTGGGCCAGGATGCCCCGGGCCTGGGAGAGGACGCCGGCCCGGTAGTCCGGATCGCAGGGGGGGAGGACCCGGCCCGCCAGGGCCGCCGGGCCGCACACGGGATCCAAGGCGGCCAGACCGTTCGTGGCCTCGGTCAGATAGCGGTCGGTCGGGTCCGTCTGGGCAAGCGCCTGGAGGACCGCCGGGTCCGTGAGGGCGCTCATGCCCAGCAGGGCCATGCAGAACACCCCGCCCAGCCTGGGACGCGCTGCGGCGGGCGGGCGAAGCGCTGGCGCCTGCGGGGCCGGTTCCTCCGCGCTGCGAGCCTCCCGGGCAGCCTTCTTGCAGGCCCGGATTTCAGCCTGCAGGCGCCGGGAATGGGCCAGGGCCTTCTGGCGGCTGGTGGGCGCCGCCTGGGCCAGGGCCCCGGCGGCGAGCATGCAGGCCATGCCCAGCACCAGCCTGGGACAGCGGATCGAGTTTGCGGTCATGGACACTCCTCCCGGTCGTTCGATACGGGAGGGGTGCCCATTCTCCGGGATTGGTTTCAGACCTGGAAACGTTCCACGAGGCCCACCAGGCCTTCGGCGGTGACGGTGAGCCGGCCCGAGGCGGCGGCGGTGGCCTCCACGGTGGCCGACAGCCGGAGGCTGGCCTCGGCGTTGGCGACGGCCTTGCGGGCATCCGCGGCCACCTGCTGCGCCACGTCGGCGCTGGCCCGGGACTGCTGTTCGGAGGCCGAGCCGATCTCCATGGACATGGCGGTCACCTGCCCGACCAGGTCCTTGATGACGCCCAGGGCGTGGACGGCCTCCTGGACGGTGGTCTGGCCTTCGGCGATGGCCCGGTCGCTGCCCTGGATGAGTTCGGCGATCTCCCGGGCGGCGGCGCTGCTGCGTTCGGCCAGCTTGCGCACTTCCTCGGCCACCACGGCGAAGCCCTTCCCGGCCGCTCCGGCCTTGGCCGCCTCGATGGCGGCGTTGAGGGACAGGAGGTTGGTCTGCCGGGCGATCTCCTGGATCACCTGCACGGCGGCCACCACCTGGGCGGTGGTGTCCGCGACCCGGCCCATGGCCTGGATGGCGGCCTCCCCGGATCGGTCGCCCTGCTGGGCCGTCTCCACGGCCTTCATGGCTCGCAGATGGCTGTCCCGGGCGTGGGCGGACACGTCCTGGATGGAGCCCGACAGCTCGGCCACCGCAGCGGCCATGCGTTCGGCGGAAGCCCGCTGGTCCTCGGCGTTCCGGGCCAGTTCGCGGGAATGGGCGCTGACGGCCGCGTTGGCGGCGGCGAACGTGGCGCCGTGTTCGGTCACCCGCATGGCGTCGAAGTGGATGCGGTTGATCATGCCCTTCAGGTGGGACTGCATGATCCTCAGGGCCGCCAGGAGGCTGGTGCGGTCGCCCAGGCGGGTGCGTATCTCCGCGTGCAGGTCGCCCCCGGCGATGGCCCGGGCGATGCCCATGGCCACGAGGGGGTCGCTGCCCAGCTGGTTGGACAGGGTCTTGACCAGCCGGTGGAAGAGGAACATGCACACCAGGAAGGCGGCCAGGCCCCCCAGGGTGATGGCCCACAGGTTCGCGCGGGAGGCGCGGGTGATGCCGCCCAGTCTGGCGCGGACATCGCCCACCTCCCGCTCCCGCAGGGCCAGCACGGCCTTGCTGAGCCGGGCCGAGGAGGCGTCGAAGGTCTCCATGACCCGGTTGCCTTCGGCCTGGCCCTTGCCCCGGTAGGCCTCGTACATGGTCCGGCCGGTGGCCACCAGGGCGTCCAGGTCGCCTTCGAGGGCCCGGCCGGGGGCGCGGGGATCGTCCTGGACGCTCCGCCGGTAGTCGGCCAGGGCTGTCCGGAAGGCCGCGGCGGCGCCCTCGGCCTCCTTGAGCGCGTCCGCGTGGCCCGTGAGGCAGGCGTCGGTGAAGAACTGCTGGATCTGTACGGTCTGGTAGGCCATCTCGTCGGCCGACAGGGCCCCGGGCAGGTCCCGCTCCCCCACGCCCGTGGCGGCGTTGAAGTTGCCCATGAAGGAGAAGAAGTTGAGCAGGGAGAAAAGGCCGATGATGGCCAGGATCAGGCTGGCGGTCATCCAGATGCGGGTCGTGAAGAGCATCCGGGGAAAGGTGATCCAGGGCTGGCGGAACACCGTCTCGGCCGCCTTGCCGGCCCGGATGCCGGCATACAGGAGCTCGGCCTCCTCCACCTGGATCCGGTCGGGCTTGCTGCGGATGGAGACGTAGCCCTCCAGCTTCCCGTGTTCGACGATGGCCGAGACCGTGGTGTCCACCCAGTAGAAGTCCCCCGATTTGGCGCGGTTCTTCACCATGCCCTGCCAGGTCTCGCCGCGGCCGAGGGTGGCCCACAGGTCCGCGAAGGCCGAGGGGGGCATGTCGGGATGGCGCACGAGGTTGTGGGGCTGGCCCAGCAGCTCCTCCCGGGTGTAGCCGCTCACCCGCACGAACTCGTCGTTGGCGAAGGTGATGACGCCCCGGGTATCGGTCATGGAGACGATGAAGGCTCCGTCCTCCAGATGCCGTTCCACCCTGGTCACGGGCTGGTTGTTCCTCATCGACGCTCCCTCCGGCCTTGCTGGAAATGCCAATAACTATGGGCGCGCGGCCGGCAACCGCTAGTGCCCTTCTCCGCTGAGCTGCCGCCCCAGCTCCCCCACCACGGTCTTGGCGTCCCCGAAGAGCATGAACGTCTTGTCCAGGAAGTAGAGGCTGTTGTCGATGCCCGCGAAGCCGGGGTTCTTGGATCGCTTGATGGCATAGACCGTCCGGGCCCGGTCGGCGTCAATGATGGGCATGCCGTAGATGGGGCTGGCCTTGTCCGTGCGGGCGGCCGGGTTCACCACGTCGTTGGCGCCGATGATGAGGGCCACATCGGCTTGGGGCATATCGCCGTTGATGTCGTCCATTTCAAGCAGATCGTCATAGGGGATCTCGGCCTCGGCCAGGAGCACGTTCATGTGCCCGGGCATGCGCCCGGCCACCGGGTGGATGGCGAACTTGACCGTGACCCCGCGTTTCTTGAGCAGGTCATACAGTTCCCGCACCTTGTGCTGGGCCTGGGCCACGGCCATGCCGTAGCCGGGCACGATCACCACCAGGTCCGCCTGGGCCATGACCTGGGCGGCGCTCTCCACGGTGTCCTCCTTGTAGGTCCGGGCCGCGTCCCCGGCGGCGCTCTGCTGCGTCTGGCCGAAGGCCCCGAAGAGGACGTTGGTGAAGGACCGGTTCATGGCCTTGCACATGATGATCGAGAGGATCAGGCCCGAACTGCCGTCCAGGGCGCCGGCGGTGATGAGGAGCTTGTTGTTAAGCACGAAGCCCATGGCCACCGCGGACAGGCCCGCGTACGAATTCAGGATGGAGATGACCGTGGGCATGTCCGCCCCGCCGATGGGCAGGATGAGCAGCACCCCGAAGGCCAGGGACAGGACCAGCAGCCCCCCGAAGGCCGCGGGGGCCCAGGGGGCCAGCGGGTGCAGCACCAGGGCCATGCCCAAGGCCAGGGCCAGGGCGAAGAGCGCCAGGTTGATGACGTTCTGGAAGGGGTAGGTGACGGGCCGCTGGGGGATCCACGCCACCTCCTGGAGCTTGCCCGCCGCCAGCAGGGAGCCGGTGAGGGTGAGGAAGCCCAGCAGCACCTCGGCCACCAGGGCCGTGACGATGAAGGGGGTGAGGGCGGCCCCGTTGCGCTCGCCGTAGTACAGGAAGAACTTCCCCGTGCCCACGAGGCCCGCGGCCATGCCTCCGAAGGCGTGGCTCAGGGCGGTCCGCTGGGGCACGGCGGTGAGCGGCACCTGGGCCAGGGGGTAGCCCACCGCCGCACCCAGCACGAAGGCGCCGAGGATCCACCAATAATGGGTGCCGCCCGTGGCCAGCACCCCCGCGAGGGTGCCCCCCACCGCCAGGGCCATGGCCGCGACGCCGGCCAGGACGCCCTTGCGCGCGGATTCCGGGTCGCTCATCCACCGCAGGGACAGGATGAACAGGGCGGTGCCCGCCAGGTACATGAGCTGGACGAGGGACTCCAGGTTCACTTGGCGCCCTCCCGCTTCTTGAACATCTTCAGCATGCGGTCCGTGATGAGGAAGCCGCTGACGATGTTCGTGGTGGAGCAGAAGATGGCCGCCAGGCCCAGGGCCGTGACCCACCAGGGCTGGTGGGAGCCGGCCGAGACGATGATGGCGCCCACCACCGCGATGGCGGAGATGGCGTTGGTCAGGCTCATGAGCGGCGTGTGCAGGAGCCGGGACACGCGCTGGATGGACATGAGGCCGATGAAGGTGGCCAGCATGAACACGAAGAGCGCGCCCATGATGTCGACGGGGCCGTGGGTCACGGGTGGCTCCTTTCAAGGGCCTGGAGGGTGGGGCCGTGGACGATCTCGCCATCCCGGGTGACCACGCAGCCCTTCTGGATGTCGTCCTCCCGGTCCAGGCGCAGGCTCCCGGCGTCCTTGTCCCAGAAGGCCAGGACGAAGTTGAGGAGGTTGCGGGCGAAGAGGGTGCTGGCGGCCCGGGGCAGGGTGGAAGGCAGGTTGAGGGGGGCCAGGATCCGCACCCCGTGGGCCGTCACGGTCTCCCCGGGCCGGCTCAGGGTGCAGTTGCCGCCGCCGTCGGCCCCCAGGTCCACGATCACCGACCCGGGCTTCATGGTGGCCACGATGGCCTCGTCCAGGAGCCTGGGCGCGAAGACGCCCCCGATGAGCGCGGTGGTGACCACCACGTCCATGCCCGCGCAGTGTCCGGCCAGCATGCGGGCCTGGAGGGCCTTGTCCTCCGCGGACAATTCCGCTGCGTACCCTCCGCCGGCGTGGGCCTTCACGTCGATGCCCACGTACTTGCCGCCCACGGACTCGATCTGCTCGCGCACCTCGGGGCGCACGTCGGTGGCGCTGACGCTGGCCCCCAGGCGCCGGGCGGTGGCGATGGCCTGCAGCCCGGCCACGCCCGCCCCGATGACGAAGACCTTGGCCTGGGGCGTGGTGCCCGCGGCGGTCATGAACATCGGGAAGTAGCCCGGGAACTCAGCCGCGCCCAGCAGCACGCCCTTGTAGCCCGTGATGTTGGCCTGGCTGGAGAGGGTGTCCATGGCCTGGGCCCGGGTGGTGCGGGGGATGCAGTCGGTGGAGAAGGCCGTCACGCCCCGGGCCGCCAGCCGCTGCATGGCGTCCAGGTGCCGGGTGGGGAAGAGGGAGGCCAGGAGGATCGCGCCGGGCTTCAGGAGGTCGGCCTCGAGGGCGCCGCCGGGGCGCTCCATGGGGGCGTTGACCTTCAGGACCAGGTCCGCGTCCCAGGGATCGCCGAGCGTCGCCCCCGCCTGGCGGTAGGCCTCGTCCGGGAAGAAGGCCCGCTCCCCGGCGCCCGGCTCGACGGCCACCTCGGCCCCGGCCTGCACCAGCTTCCGGCAGGACTCGGGGTCCAGCGCGACCCGGTTCTCACCGGGCCGGACCTCGACTGGGACGGCGATCTTCATGGAGCCTCCGCGACTTCCGAATGATACGCGGACTCATGTTCACCGGAAAAGGGGGCGGATCAGGCGACCCAGTCCTCTTTTCGGATTTCCCCGTCGACGCCGACCACCACCACCTTGAGGGGCACCCGGCGCTTCGCCGCCTGGGCCGCCACCTGGGCGCAGCGCAGGAGGCCGCCGCAGCAGGGCACCTCCATGATCATGACGGTGATGGTGTTCACCTGGGCCTCGTCGATGAGGGCCGTGAGCTTGGCGACGTAGGATTCCTGGTTGGTGTCCAGCTTGGGGCAGGCGATGGCCACCTTCTTGCCGGGCAGCCACTTCTGGTTGAAGTCGGGCAGGGCGAAGGCCACGCAGTCGGCGGCCAGGAGCAGGTCGGCCTTGTGGAAGACCGGGTTCATGGGCGAGATGAGGTGCATCTGCACGGGCCAGTGGCTGAGCTGGCTCTGGAGGCCCTCGGCCGGGGCGGGGGCCGCGGCGCGTTCGAGGTTGCGGGGGGCGGAACCGGGACAGCCCATGGGTTTCTCCTTGTACGGGGGGATGGCGACCTGGAGCTCGGCCAGGTAGGCCTCGGCTTCCTTGAGGTAGGCGGTCTGGGCGTGGTGGTGGAGGTGTTTGAGGTGGGCCTTGAGGGTGTTGGGTCCCTTGGGCAGGATGTTGTCGATGGTCTTTCGCTCGTCGTACGGGGCGGCCTCCCGGGTCTCCACCTCGATGGCCCCCTGGGGGCACTCGCCGATGCAGGCCCCGAGCCCGTCGCAGGTGATCTCGCTCACCAGGCGGGCCTTGCCGTCGATGATCTGCAGGGCCCCTTCGGGGCAGCCGTCGGCGCAAAGGCCGCAGCCGTCACACAGGTCCTCGTCGATGCGGATGATCTGGCGTTCCATGGCGTCTCCCGGGGACCAAGCATGACGGGCGCGCGGGAACGGCGCCTTGATCTGGATCAAGACTTATTCGATTTTCACCTGCGCGGCCGTTTTGGGCCGGCGTGGGCGACAGGCGGTGCTCCGCCTGTCCACAACGGAGGCGTGGCTGTCGAGATTTCAGCAAGCCCTGGGACTTCAACTGCAGAATCCATGCTCAGAGGATGGTCCCCTTGAGGATCATGGAGGCCACCTGGAAGTAGATCACCAGCCCCGTGACGTCCACCAGCGTCGCGACGAAGGGGGCCGAGCTCGTCGCCGGGTCGAAGCCGAAGCGGCGCAGCAGGAAGGGCAGCATGCTCCCGGCCAGGGTGCCGAAGAGCACCACCCCGGTCAGGCTCATCCAGACGGTGAGGGCCACCAGGATGTAGTTGTGGCCGTAGTTCGCGAGGCCCATGCGCTGCCAGATCACGATCCGGGTGAAGCCGATCGCGCCCAGGCCGCCGCCCAGGGCGAGCCCTGAAAACAGCTCCCGGCGGAAGACCCGGATCCAGTCCCTCAGCTTGAGCTCCTGCAGGGCCAGGGCCCGGATGATCAGGGAGGTGGCCTGGGACCCGGAATTGCCCCCGGTGCTGATGATCAGCGGCACGAACAGGGCCAGCACCACCGCCTTGGCGATCTCCTTCTCGTAGTGGCCCATGGCCGTCGCCGTGAGCATCTCCCCCAGGAACAGCACCGCCAGCCACCCGCCGCGCTTGCGGACCATGGCCCAGAAGCCGGAATCGGCGTAGGGCATGTCCAGGGCCTCGACGCCGCCCATCTTCTGGATGTCCCGGGTGGCCCGGGCCTCGGCCACGTCCACCACGTCGTCGATGGTGATGATGCCCAGCATCTGCTGGGCCTGGTCCACCACCGGCAGGGCGACCCGGTCGTACTTCTCGAAGGCCTGCAGGACCTCCCCCACGGGCGCGGTGTCGAGCAGGGCCACCAGGCCCGGGTCGGTGATATCGGTGACCAGCATGGCCGGGTCGGCCAGGACCAGTGACCCCAGCCTCAGGTCCTCCACCAGCCTGCCGTCCTCGTCGACGATGTAGATGACATTCAGGGTTTCCTTGCCCCGGCCCGTGGTGCGGATGGCCTCCAGGGCCTCCCGGGCCGTCATGCCGGGCAGGATCGAGGCATACTGCGGCGTCATGTAGCGTCCGGCCGTGTTGTCCTTGTAGCTGAGCAGGGCCAGGCCCTGCTTCAGTTCCGATGCGGGAAGGCGACCGAGCAGTGTGTGCGCGACGGGCAGGGGCAGCTTGGCCAGCAGCTGGGTCCGGTCGTCCGGCGGCAGCGCGCCCACCAGCTGCGCCAGCTGCTCCGGGGCGGTCTTCCTGAGGATTCGACGTTGCTGGAAGGTGGGCAGGTAGGCGAAGATCTCGCCCTGGCGCTTTCCCAGGAGCCGGAGAAGGAGGATCTCCTGGGACGCGCCCACGCCCTCCAGGAGTTCGGCCACGTCCGCGGGGTGCAGCGCATCCAGGGCCCGCCTGAGGCGGTACCAGCGTCCCGCGTCCATGAGCCTGCGGAGCTCCGGGGCGGTCAGGGTGTCCTTTGTCTCCGCCATGTGCTCTCCCTCAATGGGTTTGGAACCATGAAGCCATTCAGGGCCGCCCCTGGCTTATGATGGACGCTGGAGAACCACGTATGGCCAAGCGCACCACCGATCAGCCCGAAATCATCTATTCCATGATGCGGGTGAGCAAATTCTACAACAACAAACCCGTCATCAAGGACATCTCCCTGTCCTACTTCTACGGCGCCAAGATCGGCGTCCTGGGCCTGAACGGCTCGGGCAAGTCCACGGTGCTGCGCATCATGGCGGGCGTGGACCAGGACTTCAACGGCGAGGCGGTGCTGAGCAAAGGCTACACCACCGGCCTCCTGGAGCAGGAGCCCAAGCTCGACGACACCAAGACCGTGCGCGAGATCGTGGAGGAGGGCGCCGCGGTGAAGGTTGCCCTGCTGCGCGAGTACAACGAGATCAGCGAGCTCTTCGGGGAGCCCGACGCGGACATGGATGCCCTCCTGGCCCGCCAGGGCGCGCTGCAGGACCAGATCGACACCCTGGACTGCTGGGACCTGGACGCCCAGCTGGAGCAGGCCATGGACGCCCTGCGCTGCCCGGACCCGGAGACCTCCATCAGCGTCCTCTCCGGGGGCGAGCGAAGGCGGGTGGCCCTGTGCCGGCTCCTCATCCAGCAGCCCGACATCCTGCTCCTGGACGAGCCCACCAACCACCTGGACGCCGAGAGCGTGGCCTGGCTAGAGCTGCACCTGCAGCGCTACGAGGGCACCGTCATCGCCATCACCCACGACCGGTACTTCCTGGACCACGTGGCCGAGTGGATCCTCGAGCTGGACGGCGGCCGGGGCATCCCCTGGAAGGGCAACTACTCCAGCTGGCTGGAGCAGAAGCAGGAGCGCCTGGCCCAGGAGGAGAAGTCCGACAAGGCCCGCCAGAAGACCCTGGAGCGCGAGCTGGAGTGGATCCGCATGTCCCCCAAGGGCCAGCACGCCAAGAGCAAGGCCCGCATCTCCAGCTTCGAGAACCTGCTCAGCCAGGAGAACGTCCAGCGGGAGAAGGACCTGGAGATCTTCATCCCCGCCGGCCCCCGGCTGGGCGACCTGGTGGCCGAGCTCACCGGCGTCAGCAAGGCCTACGGCGAGAAGGTGCTCTTCGAGGACCTCACCTTCGCCATCCCCAGGGGCGGCATCCTGGGCGTCATCGGCGCCAACGGCGCGGGCAAGACCACCCTGTTCCGCATGCTCGCGGGCCAGGAGGCCCCCGACGCCGGCTCCATCCGCATCGGGGAGACCGTGAAGATGGCCGTGGTGGACCAGCTGCGCCAGGGCCTGGACCCCGACAAGAGCGTGTACGAGGCCGTCACCGGCGGCTCCGACATGATCGAGATGGGCGGCAAGCTCGTCAACGGCCGGGCCTGGATGTCCAAGTTCGGCTTCTCGGGCGAGTCCCAGACCAAGAAGGTGCGCGAGCTATCCGGCGGCCAGCAGAACCGCCTGAACCTGGCCCTCACCCTCAAGAGCGGCGCCAACGTGCTGTTCTTCGACGAGCCCACCAACGACCTGGACGTCAACACCATGCGCGCCCTGGAGGAGGCCATCGAGGCCTTCGCGGGTTCGGCCGTGATCATCAGCCACGACCGCTGGTTCCTGGACCGCCTGGCCACCCACATCCTGGCCTTCGAAGGCGACAGCCGGGTGGAGTTCTTCGACGGGAACTACTCCCAGTACGAAGCCTACCGCCGCGAGCAGCTGGGCCTGGACGCGGGGCCGCACCGCATCCACTACCGGAAGCTTACGCGCTAGATTTCGCCGTGCGCGGGGCCGCCCGGTGCGTATGTTCAAGGTTACGAGGAGCCTACCCGTGGCAGCACCCCCCATCCCCTTCCACCATTACCTCCACAGCCCCCTGGGCTGGATCGGCGTTGGGCTGGCGGACGGGGGGAAGATCGGCCGCCTGGAGGTCCTGCCCGAATCCGAGGACACCCTCATCCTCACGCCCCGGAACCGCCGGGAGCCGCGGGTTCTGGATTTCCTCAAGAGCCAGCTGGACGGATACTTCCGCCGGACCCTGCGCACCTTCAACCTGCCCATCCACCTGGCGGGCGATGCCCTGGAACAGCGCGTGTGGGCGGAGACGCTCCTGCTGGGGTTCGGCCAGTGCGTGAGCCTCAAGGTCCTGGCCGAGCGGATGCAAGCAACCGAACAGGCCAACGCCGTCGCCGCCGCCCTGCGGGCCAGCCCCGTGGCCATCCTGGTTCCCACCCACCGGGTGCTGGGCTGGGAGGAGGCCGGCAAGCTGCCGCCCTGGATCCGTTTCCTCAGGAACCTGGAGGACATCGTCCCCGGCGAATCCACCGGCCTCACCGCCGCCTCGCTGCCCACCACGGCCCAGGAACTGGCCCGGGCCACCGCGCAGGCCCCTTCGGTCACGCTGCGGACCCAGGGTAAACGCTAGCAAAACCAGGAGACCCCCCGGCTCTGCCGGGGTGGCAGTAGAAGTTTGACATTTCAGGGAGTCCATCCTGGAATCTCCGATTGTGAGCCGCCAAGCACACGAAAGGAGGTCCAAGATGGACTCGTCGGAAAGTCTAAGCCACTCCCGGTGGGAGTGTAAGTACCACGTGGTGTTTATCCCAAAATGTCGAAGAAAGACGCTCTACGAGAAGTTACGACCACATCTGGGTGAGGTGTTCCGGCAACTGGCCGCGCAGAAGGAATGCCGGATCGAGGAGGGGCACCTCATGGCCGATCACGTCCATATTCTGATTTCGATTCCGCCAAAGTATGCCGTGGCGCAGGTGATCGGGTTCATCAAGGGTAAGAGCGCGATTCACCTCGCCCGCGTGTATGGGGAGAGGAAGCGCAACTTTGTAGGCCAGAACTTCTGGGCGCGCGGCTACTTCGTATCGACAGTGGGCCGAGATGAGACGGTCGTGCGCGAATACATCCGAAAACAGGAAAAGGAGGACGAGCGATTTGAGCAACTGTCCCTGTTTCGCTGACCAGGCACCTCCAAGGTGCCCATCCTATGATTCGGGGCCGCGTTAGCGACCCCGACCAGCCGCTTTGAGCGGCTCACGTTTTAAACCCCCCGGCTCTGCCGGGGGATGTCTTAGTTTCGGCCTTTGACGTAGGTCTCCAGCCACTGGTCCTGCTCCCAGAGCATGTGCAGGACGTTCTCCCGGGCGGCGTAGCTGTGCGACTCCAGGGGCAGCAGCACCAGCCGCGCCCTGCCGCCCAGGCCCTTGATGGCCTGGAAGAGGCGTTCGCTCTGCAGGGTGAACGTGCCCGGATTGTTGTCGGCGTCGCCGTGGATGAGGAGGATGGGCGCCTTGATCTGCCCGGCCGCGTCGAAGGGCGACATGGCGTGGTAGACCCCCGGAGCCTGCCAGTAGGTGCGCTCCTCGGCCTGGAAGCCGAAGGGCGTGAGCGTGCGGTTGTAGGCGCCGCTGCGGGCGATGCCGGCGGCGAAGAGATCGGAGTGGGCCAGGAGGTTGGCCACCATGAAGGCGCCGTACGAATGCCCCATGCAGGCCACGCGCCTGCGGTCGCCCACCCCCAGGCGGTCCAGCTCGTCGATGGCCGCCTTGGCGTTGGCCACCAGCTGCTCGATGTAGGTGTCGTTGGGTTCCGCGGCGCCCTGGCCGACGATGGGGAACCTGGCGTTCTCGAGCACCGCGTAGCCGCGCAGGGTCCAGTAGAGCGGCATGGACCAGCGGGGGGCGGAGAAGAGGTTGGGGGATTCCTTCACCTGGCCGGCGTTGGCGGCGTCCTTGAACTCGGTGGGGTAGGCCTCCATGAGCACGGGAAGGCGCCCGTCCCGCGCGGGATCGTAGCCGGCGGGCAGGTGCAGGACGGCGCTGAGGTCCACGCCGTCGGCGCGCTTGTAGTGGAGCGTCGTGCGGGAGACGCCCGCCAGGGCCTTGTATGGATTCTCGGTGTGCGTGAGGGGCTGCAGGGAGGGCTTCTTCCCGAGGGTGCGCAGGTTCAGGTCGGGGAAGCGCGCGGGTCCCTGGATCTGCGTGAGGAGCCGGGAGGGGTCCAGCACGCGCACGATGTGCTCGTACGTGGTGGCGCCGTCGGCCTGCCAGAGCCGCTCCGCCTTGCCCGTGGCCGGGTCGTAGGCGTCCAGGAAGGGGCGGTTGCCCTTGGGTCCGCAGCCCTCGCCCTCGAGGAAGAGGCGCTTGCGGTCCTGGCTGAAGAGCAGCGTCATGCGGTTGAAGGCGTTGCGGGCGGTGACGAAGTCGCCGGGGTCCCCGTAGGCGTCCTCGGAGGAGCGCTCGAAGAGCAGCCTCCCCGGGCCGCCCCGGGACGGGTCCACCAGGCTCGTGCGGGCGCGGCGGGTCTTCCACCAGCTCTCCACGGCGATGGCGGTGTGATCGTCGCCCCACACGATTTCGTGGAGGCGGTACTTCGCCTGGAAGACCAGGGCGGGCGCGCCCGTGAAGGGCTCGCGGAGCTGGTACGCGTGGTCGCGGAGGGGCACGTCCCGGGAAGGCGCGCCGCCGTCCTGGGCCTCGGTCCACGCCACGGTGGCCGCCTCGTCCTCGCGCCACTGGAACCGCCGGCGCCCCGCCTCGCAGGCGTCGAAGTCCACGGGGATCCGGTCCTGGAGACCCCGTTGCGCCAGGGTGGCCACCGGCGCTCCGGAGGCCGTGACGATGCGCACGGTGGCGGGGAAGCGGCTTTCGGGGAACAGATAGGAGAAGGGCCGCACGAGCTCGGTCACCAGGAGGAAGGCGCCGCCGGGGGCGGGCAGGATGCCGCGGTAGAGGGCCGGAGGCAGCACGCCGGAGCTCCTGCCCTCCAGGTCCACGCGCTGGATGCGGGTGGTGGCGTAGTAGGCGAAGCGGGCCTCGTCCGCGGGGGAGTGGAGCAGGTCCTGGTAGGTGCGCGAAGGCGCGCGCACGCCGGTGGCCTCCTGGACGGCGGGGCCCAGGGGCAGGGCGGAGCCTTCGGGGCAGGGGTCCAGGGTCGGCCGCACGCGGACGTAGAGCCCCGCGCCGTCCGGGCTCCACGCGAAGGGCGCGCCCAGCACCGCGCTCAGCACGGGTTCCGTGAGGCGCCGGGCCCGGCCCGTCGTGGTGTCCACGGTCCAGAGCGCCAGGCCCGCGGCCTGGACCTTCACCAGGGCCAGGTGGGCGCCGGTGGGGGAGAACGCGGGATGCTCGAAGCGCAGGTCCGCCGGCAGGCCCGTGACGGGAATGGCCCTGCCCGTGGCCACCTCGCGCAGCTCCAGGCCGCGCAGGGTCCTTGTGCGCGACAGGTTGTGGGTGCGGGGATTGATGCGGAGTCCCGCCAGGCGCAGTTCGGGCTGGGCGAGGTCCTCGAGGGTCAGCAGGGCGGGGCGCTTGACCAGGGCCAGCACCCGGGCCCGGGGATCCACCAGGGCCGAGGGCGGCGTCTCCACGTCCACCAGATCCTGGATCACCTTGGGGGGCGTGCGGAAGGCGAGGGGAGCCTGGGCCGAGGCGGGAAGGAGGGCCGCCAGGGCCAGGACGAGCCGGATCGAGGTCATGGGTGCTCCGGGGACAAGGCTCCACTGTCCCATCGGCGGCCCTGGAAAGCCAGCACCCGCTGCTCCTGCGGCGAACCCTTGCCCTTGATGAGGAAACCCGGTTTCCCCCGCACCCCGGTCAGGGCAGATCCCCCTCCACCCGCCAGATGGGCAGCTCCGCACCCTGGGCCGGGACGGGAATGAGGCCGTTCTCCACCGCGCCGTCGTCGCTCCCGGGCTCGCACAGGTAGACCGCGATGGCGCCCATGGGCTGGTCCGTGCGCACCAGGACGGAGCCGGCCGGGGCGATGCGGGCGGTCCGGCGCCAGGACACGGACAGCTCGCCCACCTTGGCGGCCTCCAGGATGGCCCGGCCGGTCTGGGCGCCCAGGCCCTCCACGGTGGGCACGTCCACGTCGTAGGTGCCCGAGGGCGTCTCCACGGCGAGACCGTGGCCCTTGAGCGCCTCGCCCACGCCGGCGGGCACCAGGTAGGCCCGGGGCCGCGGCACCACGAGGCTGCCCACGAAGCGGGACAGGTGGGGCAGGACGATGGAGCTGGGCTCGCCCTCCAGGGTGCGGGGGGTGCGGGTGAGGATGGTGACGGGGGCCTTGGCGCGTTCGAGGCGGTAGCGCACGGCGATGCGGTCCCTGGGGGCGCGGCAGGAGGCCACGGTCTGCACCACGTCGTCCCGGTGGGCGGCCACGAAGCGCAGGGTCTCGAGCATGAAGGCGTAGGCGGTGCGCACCCGCTCCTCGAAGGTGATGTAGGAGTAGCACTCCAGCAGGAGGTCCATGCGGCTGGTGAGGCCCCGGTAGTTGCTGCCGAAGCGGGGGTGGTGGGGGTAGGTCATCCAGCCTTCGCGCACCGGGGAGCGCGGATCGGCGTCGCCGTCGGCGTCCAGCACCCGCTCGTCCTCCACGAAGTTGCCGTACCAGCCCGCGTCCAGGCCGTGGTTGGCCTTGAGGGCGGCGGTGACCGGGGGCAGGAGGACCTCGCGCATGTAGTCGATGGGTTCGGCGCGGCCGCTCTCGATGGTGTGGGGGATGTCGTAGGTCATGGAGAAGCGGTGCACGGACCCGTTGGTGGCGTGGTTGTCGATGGTGAGGTCCGGTTCCCATTCCTGGCACACCCGGGTCTGGAGCAGGCGCATCTCCAGGGTCTCCTGGCGCATGTAGTCGCGGTTGAGGTTGATGCCCGAGCCGTTCACCCGGGTGCCCACGCCGCTGTCGGGGCCCAGCTGCCCGGTGAGCTTGGGGAGGTGCAGCCTGCGGTTCCCCGGCTCGATGGCGTCGTTGCCGTCGGGGTTGAAGAGCGGCGCCACGACGAGCGTGACTTCCGCCAGCAGGTCTCCGCCGTGCGTTCCGTCCAGCAGGTCCCGGACCAGCATCAGGCAGCCCTCCTTGCCCTCCACCTCGCCCGCGTGGATCCCGCTGATCACAAGCACCACCGGCAGCCCCAGGGCCCGGGCCTCCATGGGCGTCGTGACGGCGTGGGACGAGAGCACCAGCAGCGGCAGCTCGCGCCCCTGGGGGCTGGCCCCGAAGGAGGTCACGTGGAGCCGCCGGTCCCCCCGGGCCGAGAGCCCCGCGATGAAGGCCATGACGTCGGCGTGGCGGGAGGTCTCCTCGTAGCGGGTTGCTTCGGCGCGGGTGAGCAGCGGCATGGGTGACTCCGGAGGGTGTGGCATTGTCCTCCGCCCGGAGGCCCCTGTCCATATGGGGAATCATGAGGAAAAAACAGCCTTCAGCCTCCCCCCCTGTCCAGCCAGGCCACGGCCCTCCACGCCAGCCAGCTCCCCATCGCCCGCCCCGAGCTCGACGCCAGCTTCTGCACCGCGACCCGGGGAAAGATGGCCCTGGGAAACGCGCAGGCATAGAACCGGATCGTGGACGCCATGTAGGACAGCGCCGAGGTCAGGCCCAGGCCCGCCAGCAGGGTCAGGCACGCGCCCGGTCCGCAGCGGGGGAAGGCCACCAGGAGTCCCAGGAGCGCGATGCTCCCCCCCAGGCCCACGGCGTACGAGCTCCGGTCCCCCAGCGGTCCAAGGCCGTTCCTGAACGCGAGGGTGCCGAAGGCGTGGGCGTAGGCCTCGACGGCCAGCAGCACCCCGATCCACTCCTTGGGCAGGGAGCACGCCTGGGAAAGGCGGTAGGGGATCAGGGCGTTGGCCAGGTTGATCACCGTGAAATTGAGGGCGATCAGGCCCATGCCGGCCAGGGCGGCCAGGGGGGGCCCCTCCTCCAGGGGCGCCGCGGGGTCGGGGGGATCCGGGTCCGCCCAGGCCAGGGCGATGGCCGCGGACAGGGCGACGATGGCCACGCCGGCCAGGGCCACCAGCACCCGCGCGGGCACCGCCGCCCGGGGGGTGCCCGCCACGGCCCCCCCCACCAGGAAGCCCGAACCCACGCCCAGGGCCTTGGTGAAGCTGAACCAGGAGATCCGGCTGCGCAGCTCGGGGGGATGGCTGGACCGCACCGCCATGCGCATGGCGGCCACCTCGGTGCCGGCCATGCCCACGCCCAGGGCCAGGGCGAAGGCCCCGTAGACCCAGGGCGGGGCCGCCAGGCGCAGGCCGAAGAGGCCGAGCAGGAGGACCCCGCACAGGGCGTCCGACACCCAGGCCAGCGTGAGGACCTTGGGCACGGCCGCGGGCCGGTAGATCACCCAGGCCACCACCAGGATCGCGCCCAGCCCCAGCAGGGGGGTGCTCTTCAGGATGGCGGCGTTGCGGTGCCAGAGGAGCGGGGCGGTGGCCACGAAGAAGATGTTCGCGAACCGCAGGAGCAGGGTTAGGACGTTGACGGAGGGCATGGCGGCACGATTCAGGCTCGAGCCTCACCGATGGCACCGGGGGCCCCAAGGTTCCCCTGGGGTAGAATCGGGGCATGTGCGGCCGCTACGCCCTCTCCTCCCCCATCGAGTCCCTGGAAGCCCAGTTCGAGGCCGAGGCCCAGGCGCTGCTCCAGCCGCGGTACAACATCGCCCCCACCACGCCGGTGCCGGTGGTGCGCAACGGCGCCGCGGGCCGGGTCATCGTCCTGCAGCAGTGGGGGCTGATCCCCGCCTGGTCGAAGGACCTCTCCATGGGCGCGCGCATGGCCAACGCCCGGGCCGAGACCGTGGCGGACAAGCCCAGCTTCCGCGCGCCCTTCAAGCGCAGCCGCTGCATCGTCCCCGCCGACGCCTTCTACGAGTGGCGCGCCGGAACCCCCAGGCAGCCCTTCGCCATCCGCGCCGCCGGGGGCGGCCTGCTGGCCTTCGCGGGCCTGTGGGACCGCTGGGAAGGGCCGTCGGGGGTCCTGGAGACCTGCACCATCATCACCACCACCGCCAACGGGGCCATGGCCCCCATCCACGACCGCATGCCGGTGATCCTGGCGCGGGAGGACTACGGCCGGTGGCTGGACGAGGGGGGGACGGCGCTGCTGCGCCCGTGCCCCGACGCCTGGCTCGAGGTGCGCCCCGTGGGGCCCCGGGTGGGCAACGTGCGCAACGACGACCCCTCCCTCCTGGAGCCCCTGGATGCCTAGCCACCCGCGCGAATGGATCTACATCGGCCTCATCGTGGCCGCCCTCTTCGGCCTCCACGGGATCCGCCGGATCTTCTGGGTGTTTTCGCTGCTGGTGCTGCCGGGGACCTTCGCCCACGAGGCCCTCCACTACGTCTTCGGCATCCTCCTCAACGGCGGGCCGGTGGGCTTCAACCTCCTGCCCCGGCGGGAGGGGACGGGATGGGCCATGGGCTCGGTGAGCTTCACCCACATAAGGTGGTACAACGCCTTCTTCATCGGCATGGCCCCGCTGCTCCTGCTGCCTGCGGCCTACGCCCTGGTGGTCTGGCGGCTGCGGGGCGTGCCGGTGTTCGGGTGGCGGGAGGCGCTGGCCGTGTACGTCATCGCAAACCTCATCTATGCGGCGCTGCCGTCCTGGCAGGACGTGCGGATCGCGGCGCGGTCCCCCATCGGCTGGCTCCTGCTGGCGGCGGGGCTCGGCTGGGGCTGGCACGCGCTGCAGGTGGGGGCGCCGCCGGTCCAGGCCCAGGCCAGATAGCGGAACCGCGAGAGCGGACGGCGCATCCATGGAATCCCGCGCCCGCGGGCCTTTCCTTGGATTCACCATGAAAGACCTTCAAATGTGGAACCTGGTGGAGTCGACCCTCGGCATGTCCTCCGTGCCGGGCTGGGAGGTGCTCCAGGAGCAGGACCTCCTGCTCCTGAAGTCCCCGGCGCGCAGGCCCCTCCTCAACCTCGCCTGGGGCCCGGTGACGGCGCGGTCCCTCGAGGTGTGCGAGGCCTTCTTCGCGGGCCGGCCCTGGAGCTGGATGCTCAAGGAGGGCCAGGAGCTGGCCCGGCTCCTGGAGGCGGGCTTCCACGCCACGGAACCCTCCAGGGAGATGGTGCTGGACCTGTCCAGCGCCGGCTTCGACGCCCCGGCCCCCTCCATCCGGGTGCAGCCCGTGGCCTCGGCCCGCGCCATGCGTGCCTGGACGGAGATCCTGGGGGAGGCCTTCGACACGCCCCCGGCCGACCTGGAGGAATTCTTCGGGCCCCTGGTGAAGACCCCCGGCCACGTCCCCTTCCTGGCCACCTGGCGGGGCCTGCCCGCGGCCACGGCCGGCGTCTTCCTGGGGGCCACGGGCGCGGGGATCTACGCCGTGGCCACCCGGCCTCCCTTCCGCCGCAAGGGCCTGGGCAGGGCCCTGGTGCAGGCCTGCCTGCGCGAGGCGCGCCGGGCGGAACTGCGCAGGGCGGTGCTGTACGCCTCGGTGATGGGGCTGGGGCTCTACGAGAAGGCCGGGTTCCGGACGGAGCAGGCCTTCAGCGAATACTGCACGCCGGGGTATCCCCATTGACGGATGTCTCCCGAAAGGCATCCTTGTCCTACCGCGGTAATGGCTTACCATCCAGTGCGCCGCGGCGGACGGCTGCCAGCGGAACGGCGGCGCCTTGTGGGTTCCGCAGGTCGTCCTCGTGGAGACCGTGTGGGTCCTGTCCACGTCCTGCCGCCGCACCCGCAAGGAGATCCTGGGCGTCCTCGAGGCGCTCCTGGGCAACGCCGACCTCCACCTCCAGGACGAGGCCATCGTCAGCGCCGCGGTGGCGTCGTTCAAGGCCTCCAAGGCGGACTTCTCCGACTGCCTCGCGCTGGAGACCGCCAGGGCAAACGGCCACGTGCCATGGGCGGCCTTCGACGGGAACCTCCTGAAACTGCCGGACACGACCCAGCCGAAGGCTCCCGCGCACTGACACGTGTAGCATTTCAGTCCAGTGCCGACCCGTACCGTTCCCCTCATCCGGGAGGAGGTGCGTTCACTCCGGGCGGGAGCCTCACTTTGTTTATCATTTCTCGGCGATCCTCGGCTTCTCGGCGCCTCGGCGAAAGGCTTTTTGCTGAATCTGCCTCAAGGATTGGGCCATGAGTGAACAGTCCAGCAAGGTGTGGAAAAGGACTTATCGCCGAGGCGCCGAGGAGCCGAGGATCGCCGAGAAAAGCAAAAGCAGGATCGCCCCACATCAGGTAATCAGAACCCCGGCGAGGGACGGAATTGTGAAAGATCTTTCTGACGGCCTACGGTCAGTGATCCATCACCACAGGCTTCTTCCCCGCCATGGTCCTGCGCATCAGGAAGATCAGCGGCAGCAGCGCGAAGCACAGGATCCCCATGATCCAGAACGCGTCCGAGAACGCCATCATCGCCGCCTGCCGCTGGAGCAGGCCGTAGGCCATGCCCTGCGCCTGGTGCGCGGCGTCGGGGCCCGAGGAACCCTTGGCCACCAGCACGTGGCTGGCGCTGTTCAGGAAGCCCTGGTAGGCCAGGCTGGCGGGGTGGAGGTTGGCCACGAGGCTGGCCTGGTGCACCTGGCTGCGCCGCGAGAGGATCGTGCTCACCAGGGCGATGCCCGTGGACCCGCCGATGTTGCGCACGAGGTTCATCATGCCGGTGGCGTAGCTGGTCTTTTCCAGGGGGACGTTCTGGAAGGCGGTGACGTTCATGGGCACGAAGAGGAACGCCAGGCCGAAGCTCTGGAGGCACCGGGAATACATGGCGGTGTCGAAGGGCACCTGCAGGTTGAACCGCGACATCCACAGGAGCCCGGCGCCGCAGGTGGTGAAGCCCGCGGCGATGAGGATCCGGGTGTCGAACTTGCGCAGCAGCATGGCCACCACCGGCATCATCAGGAGGATCACCACCCCGCCGGGGCTGAGGATCCAGCCGCTGAGGCTGGCGGTGTAGCCCAAAAGGGTCTGCAGGAAGATGGGCAGGAGCGCCAGGCTGCCGTAGAGCACGAAGCCCAGCACGAAGAGCATCACGGTGGACACCGCGAAGTTGCGGTCCTTGAGCAGGCGCAGGTCCAGGATGGGGTGGTCCTTCCTGAGAAGGTAGAACACGACGCCCACCAGGCACACCACGGCCAGCACGGCGCAGACGAGGATGAGGTTCGAGGCGAACCAGTCCCGCCGCTGGCCTTCGTCCAGGACGATCTCCAGCGCCGCCAGGCCCAGGGTGAGGATGCCGATGCCCAGGTAGTCGACCTTGAAGCCTTCCTTGATCGACATGCGCTTGAGGGTCGGGGGATCGTGCACCATCCGGTAGGTGAGGAACAGCGACAGGATGCCCACCGGGATGTTGATGAGAAAGATCCAGTGCCAGCTGTAGTTGTCGGTGATCCATCCGCCCAGCACGGGTCCGACGATGGGGGCCAGCACCACGCCCATTCCGTACAGGGCCATGGCCGCGCCACGCTTCTCGTGGGGGAAGCTCTCCACCAGGATGGCCTGGGACGTGGGCTGCAGGGCGCCGCCGCCCAGGCCCTGCATGATGCGGAAAAAGATCAGCCAGGGCAGGCTGGGCGCGAGGCCGCAGAGCATGCTGGAGACCGTGAAGATCCCCACGCAGGTCATGTAGAAGCGCTTGCGCCCGAAGAGCCCGCCCAGGTAGCCGCCCAGGGGCAGCACCACGGCGTTGGCCACCAGGTACGAGGTGAGCACCCAGGTGGCCTCGTCCACCGTGGCCGAGAGGTTGCCCGCGATGTGGGGCAGGGCCACGTTGGCCACGGAGGTGTCCAGCACTTCCATGAAGGTGGCGATCATCACCACGAGGGCGATGAGCCACGGGTTTACGGCCCGGTGCCGCGTTTCCGTCGTCATGTGCGGGGCCTCAGCGGGTGAGGATGGTGGCGTCGACGTTCATGCCGGGGCGCAGCGTGACGTTGGCGGCGTCCTTGGCGTCCAGCTTGATCTTCACGGGGATGCGCTGGACGACCTTGACGAAGTTGCCCACGGCGTTCTCGGGGGGCAGCAGGGACAGGCGGGATCCCGTGGAGGCGGCGATGGAATCCACGGTCCCGTGGAGGACGATGCCGTTCATGTCCACCGTGACCTCGGCCTCCATGCCGGCGCGGACCTTGCGCAGCTGGGTCTCCTTGAAGTTGGCGGTGATCCAGGTCTGGTGCAGCGGCACGAGGGTGAGCAGCCCCTGGCCGGGCTGGATGATCTGGCCCAGCTCCACGGACTTGCGGGTGACCACGCCGTCCACGGGGGCGGTGATGCGGGTGTAGGAGAGCTGGAGCTCCAGGGCTTCCAGGTTCGCCTTGGCGGCGAGGATGCCGGCCTTGGCCTGGACGGTCCTGGCCTCCTGGGCGCCCAGCCCGGCGCGGCGGATGTCGGACTCCTGGCGGACGCTGGCGAGGCGGCGCTCCGCGGCCTTGTACTGGCTGTCGGCCACCTCGAAGCGGTTCCTGTAGGCGTCGAAGGCCTGGGCGGAGATCTCCTGGCGCTCGGCCAGGGGACGGGTGCGCTCCAGGTCGGCCTTGGCCGTGGCCAGGGTGGAACGGCTCGCCTCCAGGTTGGCCTCGGCCACCTGCAGGTCCGAGCTGCGGGCCTGGTCGTACGAACTGCGCGCCTTGTCGGTGTCGGCGTGGGACGAGACCACCTGGGCCTCGGCCTGGGCGAGGGCGGCCCGGGCCTGGTCCACGCGGGCCTGCAGGTCCCGGGCGTCCAGCTGCACCAGGACGTCCCCGGCCTTCACGGCCTGGTTGTCCTCCACCAGGACCTTCTCCACGCTGCCGTTGACCTTGCAGGAGACGGGCACGAGGTGGCCGTCGACCTGGGCGTCGTCGGTGGAGACGCGGTCCCGGTAGTGCCACCCCATGCCGCCGGCCACCAGCACGGCGAGGACGCCGGCGGTCATGAGCGCCATGCGGGTGCGGTCCTTCTTGGGGGTCTGTTCGGTCGTCTCGCTCATTATCGGCTCCGTTTTCCGGCGAAGAGGGGTTCCAGCTGGCCCATGGCCTTGGCCAGGTCCGCGCGGGACTGGTTGAGGCGCCAAAGGGCGTTGATGCGGTTGTCTTCCGCCCGGGCCAGCTCGTCCTGGGCGTTGATGACCTCGATGTTGTTGCTCACGCCGGCTTCGAAGCGGTGGCGGGACTGGACCAGGGCCTCCTGGGCCAGGCCCACGGCCTGGGTGGCGACGTCCACCTCGCTGCGGGCCGAGTCCATCTCGGCCTGGGCCACCTGGACCTCGAGGCCGACCTGGGCCCGGATCTCCTTGCGCTCCTCGGCGACCCGGTCCAGCTCGAGCTTGGCCTTGGCGGTCTGGGCGGAGATCCTGCCGCCGGTGAACAGCGGCACCTTGACCCCCAGGCCCACGGTGTAGGTGGGCACCCAGGGCTGGCTGGGGGACAGGCCCATGGACGCGTAGGACCCCGTGACCACCAGGGAGGGCAGGCGCAGGCTGCGGGCCGAATCGCGAAGGCTCATGGCGGCCTGCTCCCGGGCGTCCAGGGCCGCCACCTCGGGCCGCTGGGCGAGGCCCTGGCCGTAGGCCTCCTGGAAGGTGAAGGCCGCGGCTTCGGGAGCCGTGAGGGGATCCGTGAGCACGATGTTCGTGGAGGGCTCCAGGTCCAGGAGCTTGACCAGCCCGAACTGGGCGGTGCGGACCTGGGTCTGGGCCTGGATGAGCCGCTGGCGCTCGTTCTGCACCTGCACCTGGGCCCGGAGGGTGTCCAGCTTCGTGCCCAGCCCGTTCTTCTGCTGGTCCTCGGCGAGCTTCTCCAGGGCGCCGGCCAGCTCCACCCGGCTCCGGGCGGCCTTCACGGATTCCGCGGCCCGCTGGGTGCGCAGGTACTGGCCCACCACCAGGGCGGCGATGCCTTCCCGCGCCACCCGGGACTGGGCCTTCGCTGAGGCCTCGCCGTGGCGGCTGGCCGTCCAGCGCTGGTAGAGGCTCAGGTCGAACAGCGGGGCCTCGGCGCGGATGCCCACCTGGCCCGCGTTGAAGGGCCCCACCACGTCGGGTCCGCCCGGGCTGGGGATGCCCAGGAAGGAGTCCAGGTTCTGCTTGGTGCGGCTGTAGGCCGCCACCCCTTCGACGGAAGGCATCAGGGCCGACGCCGCCAGGCGCCGGTCGTCCTGGCTCTGGGCGATGTTGAGGAGCGACTTGTGGATCTCGGGGTTGCGGGTGAGGGCCTGGTCCAGGGCCTGGGCCAGGCTCAGGGGCACGGCGGGTTCCGCGGCGGCCAGGGCCCCGGCGGCGGCCAGCCCCAGCAGGGGCAGCCACAGGAAGCGCACGCCCGCGGCGCCCAGTTCCCCGCCGTTCAGGATGGACTGGATGATGGGGCCCACGTAGCAGCCCGAGCCCACCAGCCCGGCGCCTTCGCCGTGGATGCGGGCCAGCAGCTCGCGGCCGGCCTCGTCGATGAAGGCCACGCCCTGCATGTCCAGCACCGCCCTGGCGGGATCGGTGCGCCCCTGCCAGCTGCTCCAGGCCTGGGCCAGTTCGGCCACCCATGGGCCGGCCAACTTGCCTTCCAGAACCAGGGTGAGTCCGGTGTCCTGGTCCCTGGGTGTGATTCGAAGCATGGAAACCTCCGTCCGTTCAGACGGTTGCCGGATTCATGCCGAAAGGTAACATTCAAATATATCAATAAAAAGATTCCACCTGCCGACGAAGTGCCGAAAATAAGTGCCGATATATCGGCACACTGCCCATATATCGGCACTCTTCAGATGCCCAGCTTGCGCATGCGGCTCTGCAGGGTGGTGCGCTTCATGCCCAGGCGCGCCGCGGCGCCGTCCGGGCCTCCCACCTTGCCGTGGCAGGCCTCGAGGATCTTGAGGATGTGGGCGCGGTCGGCCTCCTCCAACGTCGCGGCCGGGGCTGGGGCCGGCCGGGCCGTCTCCAGCTCGGCGAAGGGGATCTCCAGCTCCCTGCCGCGGCTGAGGATGACGGAGCGCTCGATGAAGTTCTCCAGCTCCCGGATGTTGCCGGGCCAGTCCCAGGCCACCAGCTTCTCCAGGGCCCGGGTGGGGATGGACTCGATGGGGCGGTGCATGCGCTGGGCGAACTTCTGGGTGAAGTACCGCACCAGGGTGGGGATGTCCTCCTTGCGCTCGCGCAGGGGCGGGACGCGGATGGGGAAGACGTTGAGGCGGTAGAAGAGGTCCGCGCGGAATTCCCGGGCCTCCACCATGGCCGTCAGGTCGCGGTTGGTGGCCGCGATGAGGCGCAGGTCCACCTTGCGGGGCCGGGTTCCCCCCACCCGCTCGAACTCGCGCTCCTGGAGGGCCCGGAGCAGCTTGGGCTGGAGCTCCAGGGGGAGGTCGCCGATCTCGTCCAGGAAGAGCGTGCCCTGGTGGGCCAGCTCCAGGCGCCCGGTCTTCTGCGCGATGGCGCCGGTGAAGGCCCCCTTCTCGTGGCCGAACAGCTCGCTCTCCACCAGGCCCGCCGGGATGGACGCGCAGTTGATCTGCACGAAGCCCCGCTCGGCCCGCGGACTCAGGGAGTGGATGGCCCGGGCCATGAGCTCCTTGCCCGTGCCCGTCTCGCCCAGCAGCAGCACCGTGGCGTCCGACGGGGCCACCGTCTCCACCTGGCGCAGCACCTTCTGGAGGGAGGGGCTGCGTCCCACGATCTCCATGCCGAAGTCCTTGTCCATCTCCTCCTGCAGGTAGAGGTTCTCCTGGGCCAGCTGGTCCCGGAGGGTCTGGATCTCCTCGTAGGCGAAGGCGTTGTCCAGGGCGACGGCCACCTGGGCCGTCACCCGGCCCAGCAGGTCCACCGTGGCCTCCGGGAAGGCGTCCCCCCTGCGGCTCAGGAAGGAGAGCACGCCCATCACCCGGCTGCGGGACACCAGCGGGATGCAGCACATGGTGGCCAGGCCCTCGCCCTTCACCAGCACCTGGGGGATGGGCCCCTCGAAGGCGTCCAGCTCGGCCCGGGTGAACACCAGCGCCCGGCGCAGGTCCATGGCCCGCTGGCTGGGCCCGTTCCGGACGGTGAAGACCTGGTTCTCCTGCATGTGGCCGCGGTTGGTGGGGTAGTCCAGGAACCGGAGGAGGGGTTCGGCCTCGTCCTGGACGAGCACCAGCGCGATGCCGTCGAAGGAGAAGCGCTCGCGCAGGCTCCTGGAGATGGCCTGGAAGAGGTCCCGGGGATCGCGGTGCTCCACCAGCTCGTTGGTGATCTGGAGCAGGATGCGCTGCTGGTCGCGCTCCAGCGTGAGGCTCGCGTTGAGCTCGTCCATCTGGCGCAGGCGCAGGATCTTCACCGTGAAGGAGGCCACGAACTTCGCGAGGTGGACCAGGTAGGCCGGCCCCGCCTCCCGGAACGCGGCCGGCGCGCGGCTGGACAGGGCCAGGCCCCCCACGAGCTGCTCCGGAGTGCGCAGCGGCAGGAGGACGAAGGACCTGAAGCCGCGGTCCCGCAGGGCCTTCCCCGATCCGCCTCCGGTCCCGTCCGGATCCCAGAGATCCGTCTGGAGGTTGCGCGTGAGTTCCACCAGGTCGGGCATCGGCTCCACCCGGGCGAGGAAGCCGTCCTGTCCCAGCTCCGCCGCCCAGGCGGTCTCGGGCCGGTCCTCCCCGGGGTCCCCCAGCCACAGCGCCATGCGGTGGACGGGCAGGGACTTCTGCAGCACCCGGAACAGGGCCGGCCCCAGCGTGCCCAGGTCCCTGCACGGACCCAGTTCCGCGGCCGCGTCCAGGAGCTGGGCGAGCCTCGGGGGATCCATGTCCCGGAAGGTCCGGGCGGGGGCGTTCACGTTCACCCGAGGATCATACCAGCCCGCCGGGAGCGGCACCGGAACCCCGCGGCGGGTCCCGGCACACCTGCTCTGTGGCCGGACCCGAGCCCGGGAGGCCGCGAACGCAACCTTTGCCGTGGAGACACCATGTCGCTCCGTCCGCGTATGCTCCTTCTCGCGCCGTTCCTGGCCGCGGCGCCCCTGGCGGCGGCCGAGGCCTCCTTCGGCGGCCAGATCCACCTCGCCAAGCCGCTGGGCGCCTTCTCCGACTCCGGGCGCCTGGACAACAGGCTGGGATTCGGTCTGGGGATCCAGGCCCCCGTCGACTTCGGCGCCGGCCACATTCTGAGGCCCAAGCTCGACTACCTGGCCTTCAGCCGTGGCGGCGGGGACCGCCGCTACAAGGCCGACTCCCTGCTGCTCATGGCCGACTACACCTACTTCGTGGCGGAGGAGGCGGAAGGCGGATACCTCATCGCGGGGCTGGGCTTCCACTCAACCCGCCTGGACGCGGCGAAGACCTTCGGTCCCGTCACGGCCAGGGGCAGGAAGACCCACAACGGGCTGGCCTACAACGTGGGGCTGGGTTACGCCTTCAACAGGAACGTCGGGATGGAGGTGAAGTACCTGGGCATGGACATGGGGGAGCTGGGCTACAACCTTCCGGGCGCCTACGACGCCGGGTTCATGGCGAACGCCATTGTCGGGACCCTGAGCTTCAGGTTCTAGGGGCAATACGGGCGGCACGGCATGGCCGAACGACGAGAAACACCCCCGGATGGACAGGGATTGGCGAACGCCATCCCCTTCATCCTGCACATCTGCGTCCATCCCTGTTCCGCAGGGCCGATGCCGGGATGGGTCGACTTTGAAAGTAAATAGGGCTCAGACCCATCCCTGCGCTGGCCCTGCGTAACGGGTTGAATTGGATTTTCGCGAAAGGGCAGGATAAAGACTGGGTGGTCAAAGCCTGAGCCGGATGAACAGACATGGCTTTGGGTTGGCCGACACGCCCTGCGCCTTAAGGGGCGCCGGGTCGGGGTGGAAGTCAAACCGGACATCGCCTTCGAGGGCCCGCGGGCCCCGAAGCATACCGGATCGACCTTCTGGCGGGGGATGCGATAATACCGCCTGACCCCCATGGCCAAACTCCTCTCGATCTTCCAGGACTTCACCCTCCTCAAGCAGAAGGCGACCCAGCTGGTCTTCGACTGCTTCGACGAGCTGGCCGAGGGCTGCCTGGTCGTGGACAAGGACGTCCGGGTCGTCATGATCAGCGAGCGGTACGCGGCCAACCTGGGCGTGGACCCCGCCGCGGTCCTGGGACAGGAGATCGAGACCTTCCTGCCCAACAGCCTCATGCGCCAGGTGGTGGAGACGGGAAAGCCCATCCTCCTTGAGATCTTCGAGGCCCAGGAGCACGCCATGGTCGTCTCCCGCATGCCCATCCGGGACGAGGACGGATCGGTCGCCGGGGCCATGGCCTTCGCGCTCTACAGCGACCTGGAGCCCCTCAAGCCCTTCAACGACCGCCTGAACCACCTCCAGACGGAACTGGCCCACGCCCACAAGAAGCTCGCGGAGGCCCGGCGCTCCCGGTTCACCTTCTCCTCCTTCATCGGCACCAGCCCCGGGACCATGGAGACCAAGCGCCTGGCCCGGCGCGCCGCGTTCCTGAAGGCCCCGGTGCTCCTGCGGGGGGAGACGGGCACGGGCAAGGAACTTCTGGCCCACGCCATCCACGCCGGAGGCCCCAGGGCCGAGGGCCCCTTCGTCACGGTGAACGTCGCCGCCATCCCGGACACCCTGCTGGAGGCCGAGTTCTTCGGCGTGGCTCCGGGCGCCTATACCGGCGCGGACCGCAAGCCCCGGGCGGGGAAGTTCGAGCTTGCCCACGGCGGCACCCTCTTCCTCGACGAGATCGGCGACATGCCCCTGGCCCTCCAGGGCAAGCTGCTGCGGGTCCTCCAGGACCAGGAATTCGAGCCCCTGGGCTCCAACCGCGTCGTCCGCGTGGACGTGCGCATCATGGCCGCCACCAACCGCGACCTCGCGGCCATGGTCAAGGCCGGGACCTTCCGCAAGGACCTCTTCTACCGCCTGGACGTGCTGAGCATCCCCGTTCCGCCCCTCCGCGAGCGCATGGGGGATCTGGAGACCCTGTGCGAGCACCTCCTCGAAAAGATCGGCCACAAGAACGGCACCCTCTGCCAGGAACTGAGCCCCGCCGCCATGGAGCTTCTGGAACGCCATGCCTGGCCCGGCAACGTGCGGGAACTGGAGAACGTCCTGGAAAGGGCCATGCTGAACACCGATGCCCACACCCTGGAGCCGTCGGATTTCCAGGAGCTCGGGGGGGAACCGGCCGCCGGAGCCTCGACCCTGGCCGGCGCCGCCTTTGAGGCTGAACGCCGCGCCCTGGAAGCGGCCCTGGAGGCCTGCCACGGCAACGTCGCCCAGGCCGCCCGGAGGCTGGGGATCGGGAGGACCACCTTCTACAGGCGGCTGAACGCGTTCAGGCGGTAGCGTCGGGCCACATGTCGCTCATGTAGCGCTGCAGGAGCCCCACGGAATCGAGCTCCTCGCCGTCGTCCATGACGGGCAGGTTCTGGCCCCAGCCCCGGAGGGCCTCCACCTCGTCCACGGCCGCGGCGTGCTCCAGGATCGCCTTGGCCTCGGTCTGGACGTTCCAGCCGTGCAGGGTCGCGCGGATCCGCAGGCAATCGATGGATTCTTCCTTCACATCCTGGATGAGCAGCTGGGTCATGGTCACCTCCGCATGGAACTCGAGCTCCTGTGAGCATCGGGTGTGCCAATTCGTTAAGCCGTTTATTAAGATCAATAGCATTCAACCCGATCGTCCCGATGTTCCGGCCGCGGAACGGTCCCGGCCCCCCTCCGGAGGCCGGATCCTCGCCGCGGCGGCCGGGTCCCGGGTCCGGATCCCCGGCGCGGCACATGTTCCATTTCCAGGACGGCCCGGATTGCTGCATCATGGTTTGAGGTAATTGGAGATTTCATGATGCGTGGATCCTGGCCGTTCCTGGGTATCTGTTTTTCTGCCATGGCGCTGGTGGCGTCGGATCCGGCCCTGCTGCCGCTGGTGAACGCCGGCTTCGAGCAGCAGAAGGACTCGCAGGTCGCGGGCTGGACGCTGGCCAAGGCCAACGGGGCGACCGTCTCCGTCGGGCTGGGGCACAAGGCGGGGTTCCGCAGCCTCCGGCTCGAGAACCCTGCCGGGGGCGCCGAGTCCACCGTGGTCTCCGAGCCGGTCAAGCTGGAGGTGGGCCGTCTCTACCGGCTCAGCGCGTTCATCCGCACCAAGGGCGTGCACCCCGATCCCACGGCCCGCTACCCCACGGCCCTCGGGGCCTGCGTCTCCATGAAGAGCTTCCCCTTCACCAACGCCTCGCCGACGGTGGCGGGGGACGGCTCCCAGCGCGTCTCGGTGGCCTTTTTCGCCACGACCGCCAACGACCGGGTCCAGCTGCACCTGGGCCGCAACGGGAAGACCGCGGGCGCGGCCTGGTTCGACGACCTCAGGCTGGAGCAGGTGGACGACATCGGCGCGATCATCCCCACGGAGACGGTGCGCTGGGCCGGAAAGGGCTTCCGCTACGACGACGGCGGCTGGATCGTCCTGCACATCGAGGGCGAGCCCTACGACCGGGGCGTCCAGTACGGCCAGCTGGTGGCTTCCGAGCTGGCGCTGTTCGTGGACAAGCTGGCCATCCTGCAGGACAAGGCCGACCCCGTCCGGGGCTGGGACCGCCAGCGGACCCTGGCGGACGCCCTCATGCTGCGCAAGTACGAGCCGGAGTTCCTGGAGGAGATGAAGGGCATCGCCGACGGCGCGGCCAAGGCCGGCGCGAAGTTCCGCGGCCGGGCCCTGGACGTGCTGGACGTGGTCACCGCCAATTCCGACATCGACCTGGGCGAGATCGCCGCCGCCACGCGCGTCACCGCCTCCCCGCTGACGGGCCGCAGCTTCCTGAAGGCCGAGGACGAGGCCGCCGCGGGCGGGAAGGGGGACCGCTGCTCCTCCTTCATCGCCACGAAGTCGGCGTCCTCCGACGGCCGCGTGGTCATGGGGCAGATCTTCATGTGGCCTCCTGGATACACCGGCGTGGACTGGAACGTCATGGTGGACGTGCAGCCCGCGAAGGGACACCGCTTCGTGATGCAGACCTTCCCGGGCGGCATCAGCTCGGGCGCGGACTGGTACATCAACGACGCCGGCATCGTCATCGGCGAGACCACCGTCCAGCAGACCCCCTTCAATCCCGACGGCACCCCCGAGGCCAACCGCATCCGCCAGGCCGCCCAGTACGCCACGAGCATCGACCAGGTGGCGGAGATCCTGAAGAACAGGAACAACGGCCTCTACACCAACGACTGGACCATCGCCGACATCAAGACCGACGAGGGCGCCGTCTTCCTCCTGGGCACCAAGGAGACGAAGATGTGGCGCACCGGCAGCAAGGGCCACCCCGCCGACACCCCGGCGGGCCTCAAGGACTTCGTGTGGGCCGACAACAACAACCGGGACCTGGGCGTGCGCAAGGAGCGCGTCCCCAACGCCGAGAACGAGCCCGTGGACCTGGCCTTCAACACCTGGAACCGCGACATCGCCTTCCAGGACTTCTACAAGCGCTACGGCCAGGGCAAGTTCGACCTGCAGGTGGGCGTGGAGCTGAACGGCTCGAGCCCCATCAACCGCCCCCATGCCTGCGACGGCAAGCTCACCACCTCCGAGATGGCCGAGAAGCTCATGTTCATCGCCCACTTCGGCAAGACCACCCTGCGCGAGAAGTGGGTGGGCGGCCGCTTCATGGCCGACCTCCCCGGGGCGACGCCCCACCTGACGCTGGGCTTCACCACGTTCAGCCCCCTCTACGTCGCCGACCGCCTCAAGCAGGCCCGCGCCGCCGCCCAGGAAGCCGCGACCGCGCCCAAGCCCGACCTGGCCGCGGCCAAGGACGTCCACGCCTATCCCAAGCGCCTGCTCTGGTCCAACACCGTGCTCCCCGCCACCGACGGCGACAACTGGTTCGTGAGCGGCTCGGCGGCGTACTACGGGCTCCTCAAGCGCCTGCCCGAGGCCCAGGACAAGGCGGCCGCGTCCCTGCGGGACAGCCTGGCCGAGCTCAACGCCCGCTACGCCTACGTGGTCTCGAAGGAGGGCTCCCTGGCCCCCGCCAAGGCCCGGGTGGCCTACGACCGCTACGGCGCCTACCAGATCCCCCGGATCAAGGGCACCTTCCTGCTGCACCAGCTGCGCCTCCTGGTGGGCAACGGCCCCTTCGCCAAGGCCATGGCCGCGGTGCACGACGGGTTCAGCAACCGCCCCATGACCACCGCGGACTTCACGGAGACCTTCTCCAAGTCGCTCGGACGGGACCTGAAGCCCTTCATCCAGCAGTGGGTGGGCAGGGAGGACCTGCCCGACCCCATCATCACCGCCAGCGTGGCCACCGCCGCCGAAGGCTTCGACGTCACCGTCAAGGTGACCCAGCCCGGCAGGCCCTGGCACTTCGTCACCTTCCTGGAACTGGGCTCGGCCAAGGGCTCCCGCTTCGTGCGCCTGGAGATGGACGAGGCCATGGGCTCCACCACGTACCACGTGGCCGACAGGCCCACCCGCGTGGTCTTCAACGCGGGCCGGGACCTGCCCACCCGCCAGGAGAACCCCTACACCCTCCCCAACCTCCTGGACGACTTCGACCACACGCTCTACGTCTTCGGCACCTCCCGCGAAGTGGAGGCCAACCGTTCCCTGGCGATCAACTGCCGGGACCTCATGGCCGACGCGTTCACGGAGATCCTGCCCCCCGTCAAGCCCGACGCGGAAGTGACCGACGAGGAACTGGCCTCCCGTGACCTGGTGGTCTTCGGCGGCCCCGAGGAGAACAGCCTCCTGGCGCGCATCACGGAGGAGCACAAGCTGCCCGTGACCTTCGGCAAGGGGTTCTTCCGGTTCCAGGGACGCACCTACGGCAGCTCCTGGGACGGCCTGGCCATCGCCCTGCCCAATCCCTACAACCCGAAGCGCACCCTCTACCTCTACACCGCCAACAGCCGGCTGGAACTGTGGCACATGACCCGCACCTTCCAGCGGGGCCTTCCGGGGTGGGCGCTCTACCGCGGCGCCGAAACGGCGGCGAAGGGCTTCCAGGCCGAAGAAAGGCACGAGGTGGTCCTGCAGCCCTGAGGAGGGAGGATCGGGGCCGGCTGACGTAATTATTCATATCCTGGATTTTGCCCGCAGAATCTAAGTAATCTACTGTATTCACCGTCCCCGGGTTCTCCTGGGAGAATCGGGCAATCCGGGAGATGCATATGGAATCGATGGTCTGGCAGAAGGGCTGGGAAATGGGGGACGCCAAGCTCGACTCCCAGCACAAGGCCATGATCCGCGCCATCAACCATCTGGCGGTGCGCCTGGAGGAGGGCCGGAGCAGGGAGGGCGTGAACCGGTCCATCACCTTCCTGATGGTCTACGTGGAGCTTCACTTCCGGGAGGAGGAGGAGGCCATGGAGCGGTCCGGGTACCCGTTCAAGCAGGCCCACGTGGAACAGCACCGGGAATGCACCCGGCGCATCGAGGCCCTCCTTGAGAAGTGGCGGAACGGCGCCCCCGAGATCCTCCGCGACCTGGTGGCCTTCTTCAACTTCTGGCTGGCGGACCACCTCGGCGACGCGGACCGGCGCTTCTCGGAATTCCTGCGCTCCGCGGCCTGACGCACTCCGGCCGGGGGACTCAACCTCGAAGGCGCCCGGCGCGTCCATTCCCCTGAAAGCCATGGACAGTCCTGGATCCTGGGAGGTGGAGCATGCGTATGTCCGGATGGCGCGTTTCCCTGGGTGCGGCCTCCCTGCTCCTGCTGGCGGGATGCTCGTCGGTGAAGGTCCTCCTCGGCTACCGGGTCCGTCTCGAGAAGACGCCCATCGCCTCCCTGGAGGCGAGCCTGCCGCATGGGCTCGCGCCGGGGGAGCGGGTCCCCCTGGTGGTGAAGCTGCAGGGAAGGGACGGGACCCCCTACCTGACCGAGGGTGCCGGAAAGGGGAAGGTCCTTTGGGAGGACCTCCAGGTCGCCGCGACGGTGGTGACCGTGGACGCGAAGGGGCGGGTGTCCCTGCCGCGCGACCCCCGGGCCAGTGACGGCCTGGCGGGGCGCCTCGTGATAACCCTTCCAAGCCAGCCGGGCCTGCGCACGGAGCTGGCGGTGCCGGTGCGGTATGACCATCCCTTCACGTGCGAATTCCGGGGCCGGCCGGGCATCTCCGGAACGGACGGTTCGGCGGGCCTGGACGGCTCGGACGGGAGCATGGGCTCCACCGACCCGGACCACCCCTCGCCCGGAGGCAACGGCGGCAGTGGCGACAACGGCGGCGACGGGCAGGACGGGAGCCGCGGCGGGGATGGTCCCGCGGTGGAGGTGCGCCTGGCCCTGCGGCCCGGGCCCCTGGTCATGGCCAGCTGCGAAGCGGGAGGCGACACCTTCTTCTACCTGGTGGATCCCGTCGGCGGGAGCCTGACCGTCGCCTCCCGGGGCGGCGCGGGGGGCTCGGGCGGAAAGGGCGGCAGGGGAGGCCGGGGAGGCAACGGCGGCATGGGCAGCCCCGGCGGCAGCAGCGGCAGCGACGGCCTGGGCGGGCGGGACGGCTGGGACGGGGCGCCGGGGGCCGACGGGCCCGTCACCGTCGTCTTCGATCCGGCGGTGAAGCCCTACCTGGGCGCGATCCATCTGCCCGAAGGTCCCGGCGTGGTCCTCCGGGAAGGGAAGGTCGGCCCGCTCTGGTGATTTTTGCCGCCCCGGGAAGATACCTCGCAATACAATAGCCTCACGATCCCCTGGAGGCCCCATGTCCTGTCCGGCTACCCGGTTCCTCACCTCGGTCCTGTCCCTCGCCCTGGCGGCCGGTCTCGGCGCCCAGACCCGGCTCCTGCGCTTCCCGGACATCTCCGGCGACCGGGTGGTCTTCACCTACGGCGGCGACCTGTGGACCGCCGGCGCCACGGGAGGCACGGCCACCCGGCTCACCGCGCACCCGGGCCTGGAGCTCTTCGCGAAGTACAGCCCCGACGGGCGGTGGATCGCCTTCACGGGCCAGTACGACGGGGACGAGCAGGTCTACGTGATCCCCGCCGAGGGCGGCGTGCCCCGGCAGCTGACGTTCTACCCCGCCCGCGGGCCCCTGAAGCCCCGGGGCGGCTACGACAACCAGGTGATGGGCTGGACCCCGGACGGGACGTCCATCCTCTTCCGGTCCATGCGGGACGCCAACGGCGTCTCCGTCCACGGCCGGCTCTACACGGTGCCCCGCGAGGGCGGCCTGCCCGCGGTGCTCCCCATGCAGGAATCCGGCGCGGGCTGCTTCTCCCCCGACGGCAAGCGGATCGTCTACACGCCCCAGTTCCGCGACTTCCGCCACTGGAAGCGCTACCAGGGCGGCTGGGCGGAGCACCTCTACGTCATCGACCCCGCGACGCTGGAGCGCAGGCCCATCGCCCACACCCGGCGCACGGAGCGCGACCCCATGTGGATCCGGGACCGGGTCTGGTTCGCCTCGGACCGGGACGGCACCCTCAACCTCTACAGCGCCGACCCCGCCACGGACCAGGTGAAGCAGCACACCTTCAGCAGGACCTGGGACGTGCGCTGGCCCTCCTCCGACCAGGCCCGCATCGTGTACGAGCTCAACGGCGAGCTCCACGTGCTCGACACCCGCGACGGCTCGGACAAGGCCATCCTGGTCCGCGTCCCCACCGACGGCGGCGCCTCGCGGCCCACCCATCTGGCCGTGGAGAAGTTCATCGAGGGCTTCGGCCTGTCCCCGAAGGGGGAGCGGGCCCTCTTCGTGGCCCGGGGCGACGTGTTCACCGCGCCGGTCGAGAAGGGACCCACGCGCAACCTGACGAACTCCTCCCGGCACCATGACAAGCGCGCCCAGTGGTCCCCGGACGGGAAGAGCATCGCCTTCATCTCGGACATGAGCGGCGAGGAGCAGGTCTACGTCATGGACCAGGACGGCAAGGGCAGACCCGTGGCCCTCACCTCGGGCCTGTCGGTCTTCCTCACCTCCCTGGAGTGGGCCCCCGACGGCAAGCGCCTGGCCTTCACCGACAAGAACGGCGTCCTCTACGTCGTGGGCGTCGCCGACCGGAAGGTGGTCGAGGCCGCGCGGGAGACCCACGGCGGCATCCCGGAGCACGCCTGGTCCCCGGACGGGAGGTTCCTGGCCCTGACCCTTCGCAACGCCAACGGCTTCGATTCCCTGTGGATCTGGGACGGCCAGCTGCACCGGGTCACCTCCGACCAGGCCCCGGTGACGTCCCCCGCCTGGGACCCCGAAGGCAAGTACCTGTATGCCCTCAGCCGCCGGGACTACGCCCCGCTGATGAGCAACCTGGAGTTCGACTACGCCGGCGCCAGCAACACGGGCGTGTTCGCCTACGCCCTGCGCCGGGACACGCCCCACCCCTTCCCGCCGGAAAGCGACGAGGTGGCCGTCGAGGAGAAGAAGGAGGAGGCCAGGGGGCCCCGGACCGTCGCCATCGACTTCGAGGGCCTGGGCCAGCGCTGCGCCCGCGTGCCCGTGCCCATGGGCAACCTCATGGGCCTCCACGCCTCGAAGGGGACGCTCTCCTACGTGAGGGGCGGCCCGCGGTTCTACGCCACGGAACCGGCTCCCGGCGGCAGCCTCACGGTCTTCGACCTGCGCAAGCGCAAGGAGTCCGAGCTGATCGCCGACGTGCGGGGCCTGGCCTTCAGCGCCTCCGGCGACAAGGCCCTGGTCAAGCTCAAGGAATCGTACGTGCTCGTGGACGTCAAGCCCGACGCCAAGGACCGCAAGCCCGTCCCCACCAAGGGCCTCCACGTCGACGCCGTCCCCGCCCAGGAGTGGGCGGAGATCTTCGACGAGGTCTGGCGCCGCTACCGGGACTTCTTCTACGTGAAGAACATGCACGGCTACGACTGGAAGGCCCTGGGCGACCGCTACCGCGCCCTGCTCCCCTTCGTCACCCACCGTTCCGACCTCACCTACATCCTCACCGAGCTCGTCTCCGAGCTGAACATCGGCCACGCCTACGTGGAGGGCGGGGACTACCTGGTGCCCGAGCGCGCCAGGTACGGCCTGCCCGGCGCCCGCTTCGAGCTGGACGCCAAGGCCGGGCGGTACCGCATCGCGAAGATCTTCCGGGGCCAGAACGAGGAGGCCAAGTACCGGAGCCCCCTCACCGAGGTGGGCGTGGACGCCCGCGAAGGCGACTACGTGCTGGCCATCGACGGCGTCGAGCTGGGCGCCGGAACCGACCCCTACACCCTCCTGCGCAACCACCCGGATCCGGTGACCCTCACCCTGAACGGCAAGCCCGTGGCCGAAGGGGCCCGGCGCGTCACCTACAACCCGGTGGCCAGCGAGGACGCCCTCCTCTACCTGGACTTCGTCCTCGCCTCCAAGGAGCGCGTGGACAGGCTCTCCGGGGGCCGCGTGGGCTACATCCACATCCCCGACATGGGCGCGCCCGGCATCGCCGAGTTCATCAAGTGGTTCTATCCCCAGATCCGCAAGGAGGGCCTGGTGGTGGACGACAGGGCCAACGGCGGCGGCAACGTCAGCCAGATGGTCCTGGAGCGCCTGGGGAGAAAGCTCCTGGGCACGCGCTTCGGCCGCACCTCGGAGTTCCCGTCGACCTACCCCTCCACGGTCTTCCACGGCCCCATGGCCTGCCTCGTCAGCGAGACCAGCGCCTCGGACGGGGACATCTTCCCCTACCACTTCCGCCTGGCGGGCCTCGGCCCCCTGGTGGGCAAGCGCACCTGGGGCGGCGTGGTGGGCATCAGCGACTCCGGCCCACTCCTGGACGGAGGCACGGTCTTCGTGCCGCAGTCGGGGACGAACGCGCCCACCGGGGAGTGGATCATCGAGGGGGAGGGGGTCACGCCCGACATCGAGGTGGAGAACGACCCCGCCTCCATCCGGGACGGCCACGACCTGCAGCTGGAGCGCGGCGTGCAGGAGGTGCTGAAGGCGATGGAGGCCAGGCCCATGAAGCTTCCCGCCAAGCCGGTGGATCCCGTCAAGACACGCTAGTCCCACCTGCCTTCCGGCCGTTTCTTCCACGTCCAGATGATGTAGTCCACATTGAGGGGCTTCCCCCCCAGCCCCTTCAGCCGCGTCATCAGCTGCCCCCGGTGGTGCTGCGTATGCATCGCCACCTGGGTCAGCGCCTCGTCCACCGTGATGTGGCAGGGCGGGCCGGGGAACCAGGGGACCACCAGGTCCCTGCCCAGGCCTTCCGGCGGCATCTCCCGGAACAGGGCCCGGTAGGCCTCGTGGTTGGCCCGGGTATGGGTCTGCAGGGCTTCGAAGGAGGGCAGGGGCGTGGCCGGGTCGAAGCGGACGTGCTCGCCCCGCAGGACCATCAGGAAGGCGGACTCGGTGTCGGCCATGTGGCGCACCCGCTGGCGGAGGTCCTCGTCGTCCTGGAAGCCGGACGTTCCCCAGGCCTCGAACCACACGGCGTCCGCCCAGGCCATGTGATCGTGCATGTCCCGGAGATGGTCGAACAGGTTGCTGGGCATGGAGGCACCTCGGATAATCCAGTCGGACTCGGGCCAGCATACCTGAATTGGCCTTTGGGCAGTTGTGACAAGGGTTTGAATAAAAAGAAGGTATAAAGAAGGTGACAATCATTCGGAGCTTGCCCATGAGCGGAGACCTTCGCACGGATGCCCCTGCGCCCCCCAAGGGCCAGCCCGCGGGCCTTTGGGTCCTCATCTTCACGGAGACGTGGGAACGCTGGAGCCACTACGGCATGCGCGCCATCCTCATCCTCTACCTCACGGCGCCCGTGGCGCTGGGGGGCATGGGGCTGGAGAAGCCCCAGGCGGCGGGCATCTTCGGAGGGTATCTCCTGGCCATCTACCTGTTCGCCCTCTCCGGCGGGCAGATCGCGGACCGCTTCCTCGGCGCGAAGCGAACGATCGTGCTCGGCGGCCTCTTCATCGCCGCGGGCCAGCTGCTGCTCCAGGTGCGCAGCCTCAACGGGCTGGTGGCGAGCCTCGTGCTCATCTCCATCGGCACCTGCCTCCTGAAGCCCAACGTCAGCGCCTCGGTGGGCCGGCTCTACACCAAGGAGGACCCCCGCCGCGACGGCGCGTTCACCTTCGAGTACATGGGCATCAACCTGGGCGCCATGATCGCCCCCATCTTCTGCGGCTACATGGCCGAGCAGCCCACCTTCATCGCCTTCCTCACCCGCATGGGCCTGCACTCCCCCTCGGGCTGGGCCTGGGCCTTCGGGCTCTCCGGCTTCGGCATGCTCCTGGGCCTGGGCAACTTCGTCCTGCGGCGCAACCTCATCGTCGACGTGAACCTGCCCGAAGGGCAGAAGGAGGCCCCGCCGCGCGGCATGGGCTTCCTGGCCATCCTCCTCCTGGTGCTCCTGGCCTCGGCCTGGATGGTCATCGGCGGGAAGAACTGGCCCATCCAGCTGCTGGGCGGCGCCGCGGCCTCCGTGGGCACCATGGCGGCGGTGTCCTGGCTGCTGAAGAAGGGCATCGTGCAGGGCCGCGCCGCGGCCACCACGGCCACCGGCGAGACCGTGGCCGCGCCCACGCTGACCCCCGAGGACCTCAAGCGCCTGGGCGTGGTGGGCATGATGCTCTGCTTCAGCATGACCTTCTGGGCGGTCTTCCAGCAGGCCGGCTCCAGCCTCAACCTCTTCGCCAAGGAGTTCACCGAGCGGGTGATCTTCGGGTTCGAGATCCCCGCCTCCTGGTTCCAGTCGGTGAACGCCACGGGCATCGTGCTCCTGGGCTCGGTCTTCGCCTGGCTGTGGACCCGCAGGGCCGGGAAGTGGCCCAGCAGCCCGGTGAAGTTCGCCCTGGCGCTGCTCTTCGCGGCCCTGGGCTTCTACCTGCTGGTGCCCGCCTCCCTCATCGCCCAGGCCGTGCCCGGCCAGGTGACCAAGGTGGGCATGGGCTGGCTCGGGGGCGTCTACCTCATGCACACCATCGGCGAGCTGTGCCTGTCCCCGGTGGGCCTCAGCTACGTGTCGAAGCTGGCCCCGAAGCACATGAGCAGCCAGCTCATGGGGGCCTGGTTCTTCGCCACGGGCCTGGGGTCGTACCTGGCCGGCAAGGCCGCGGGCCTCATGGGCACCGTCCCCCTGGCGGTGCTCTTCGGCTTCTGCGCCACCGTGGCCCTGGCGGCCTCCCTGATCCTGTGGGTCCTGGTCAGCCCCATCATCCGGCGCCAGATGGGCGGCTACAGCTGATTTTCTCCCGCCACTGGGGAAAATCCTGCACTATGATCGGATAACCGCCCCCGGAGCCCATGGAGAACAAGCTCGATTCCACCATCCGCAACCCTGACGTGATACGTGAGGCGATGCGTAACGTTTGCGAAAAGGGCGAACTCCTCCTGCTCGTGACGCCCTACCTCCGCCTGGAATCCAACTTCCTCCGCCTGGACCAGGACGCCGTCCACGTCACGGCGCTCATGAGCCGGGAGGACGCCATCTTCGGCCTGCGCTCGCCCGAGCTGCGCATGCGGTTCCCCTACGGCCACCAGTTCTACGAGGCCCCCACCCGCACCCTGGGCGTGGGCATGACCCGGGGCCGCCAGTCCCTGTCCCTGGCCCTCCCCACCGTCATGAACATGGACGACTACCGCGCCTCGCACCGGGTGGACCGGGTGGGCCGGCTCATGGCGACCTTCAGCTCCCGCAAGTACGACCTGCTGGTGGCCAACGTGGTGAACCTCAGCACCAGCGGGGTGCGGATCTTCGCCCAGCGGGACTTCGAGGAAGGCGAAGTGGACGTGGACGACATCATCCACATCGCCCTCACCGTCACGCCCGAGATCGTCATCAACTCCAAGGCCAAGGTCCGCTACGTGAAGGACCGGATCCTGGGCCTGGAGTTCCGGCCCCGGCCCGAGGGCGCCCTCCTGGACACCTTCGCCCGGTGGGTCTTCCAGAAGCAGGAGGAGGAGCTCATCATCCAGAGCGGACGGGGCGGAGCCGACGAGGAGCGCAGCGGCGCCGCGCACCGCGCGGAGACCGCCCCCGGCCTGGCGCTGGTGTCGAGCGACGCGGATCTGGAAACCCGCCTCCGGGAGATCCTCAAGGACCTTCCGCCCCTGGCGCGGGTGGCCCCCGGCACCCAGAACATGAAGGACCTGGCCGCCTCCACCCGCAGCCTCGTCCTCTTCCACGTTGCGTCCCTGGGCATGGACGACCGCAAGCGCATCCGGATCCTCCTGGAGGCCCTGGGCGGCAAGGTGCCCTTCCTGCTTCTGGGCACCGGCGTGGACAACGGCGCCCTGTTCGAACTGGGCAGCGAGCTCAAGGCCGTCAGCGTCTACGTGCTGGGGGCGACGTCCTCCGGCCTGCTGCCCAGGCTGCTGCAGGGGATCCTGCGAAAGCACTTCCCTACGGCGTGACCTTCACCCGCCTGCGCACGCTGCGGATGCCGGCGCTCATGTTCAGGTCCAGCTCCCGCGCGTCCGTGGCCAGGTCGGCGGAGCCCCCCTCCACCATGCCGATGACGGCCCCGGTGGCGGGATCGGTCACCATGACCATGGGGTGCGTTGCGGCGTCCCAGCCCAGATGCACCGTGCCCGGACCCCACGCGGTGGCCACGGGGTCCCGGGGCAGGGCCGCGCCGGTGGGCGACGCGAAGTGCCGGGAAGCCCGGCGCACGGTGCCCTCGGCCCTCGCGGAAGCGTCGACGACCTCCATGCTGGCCAGCGCGGCTTCCACCTGCGGGCTCAGGGGGATGGAGAAGGCGAAGGTCCGCACGGATTCGCCCTGGGGCAGGTCGGCTTCCTCCTGGGCCTCGAAGGGGATCTCCTGGAGGATGGCGCCGGTGGCGTCCCGTAGCACGAGGGTGGAGTCCCCCGGGGCGGGCTGGTCCGAGCAGTCCGCCGCCTGGAAGGCCGGCTCCAGCACCGCGCCCCCTTTCGAGAGCGTGCCCCAGACCACGAGGCCCGGCCGGGCTTCGGTTGTCGACCGCGGCGTGCCGAGTTCCCAGGCCCGGTTGGCCAGCACGTCCTTGTAGACGTAGTCGCTGACCCAACGTGGATAGCAGTAGCTCATTATGTCCGACTGGGCCCGGGGGGCGATCACCTTGCCCGTGGCCATGTTGAAGCCGGTGGCGCCGAGTTCGGCGTCCGGGTACGGATACCTCGGGTCAGGCACTGCCGCTCCGCCGCAGGGGCTGTGGTACCTCCGCAGGTTGTGCCCCAGTTCATGGGCGAAGGTTCCGTAATAGGACCGGTCGAAGGGACTGCCCTCGGCGTCGAAGCCCACCGCGGACCTGGCGAGGTTGTCGGGACGCCCGCTGATGTCGGCCAGTCCGGAGATCATGGGGGAGGGGCCGCGGTTGATCACGCCGTAATGGTACCGGCGGCTTCGGGGATCGGCGGTCAACCGGTTGGCCTCGATGGCCGTGCGAAGCCGGACCCAGGTCATGATGTCCTCGGTGACGGTCTCGCTCCAGGTCATGACCGGCGCCTTCACCAGATCGATGTCCTTGAGGGGCCAGATCTGCCGGGTCAGGGTCAGCCAGGATTCCAGGGGCCGGGCCGCGTCGCTCACCCGGCCCACGGTTCCGCCCTGCTGGACCGGGATGAGGGTGATCCCGATGGGGGGCACCGCCACCACGTTCAGGGGCAGCGGCGCGCCGCCCGGGGGGTAGACGTCGTCGGCGGCGGACAGGTCGGTCCCCACGCCGAGGATGCGGGCCTGGATGGCGTTGCCGGGCTGGACGAACGCCCCGTCCAGGGTGAAATCCCAGGACCGCCCTTCGCGGGTGTCGTCGGTATAAAGGGGCACCGTCGCCAGGGGGGCGGGAATGTCCCGGGTGACCAGGGTGCCGCCGGCCGCGTCGGTCACGGTCACCCGCACCGCGGGAGCCTGGGGGAGGGAGGCGTCGCCTTCCAGGAAGACCCGCACCCGGCCGCTGCGGCCGGCCACGAGCGGCACGGACCGGTCCATGCGCTGGGTGGCCTGGGTGACGTACAGTCCCGAGATCCGCCTGTTGGCGGTGGAGGTTCCGGCCTTGACGGTGAAGGTCTGGTCGGACTGGGCCCTGCCGCCCGGGCCCGTGACCGTCACCGGGCCCGTGGTGGCCCCCTTGGGCACGAGGACCCGGATGACGGAGCCCAGGTTGTAGGTCACCGACACGGCCCGGGTGGATCCGAAGAGGATTTCCGTGGCCGGATCCAGGTTGCTCCCCCAGATCCCCACGGACGTTCCCTCCGGGCCCGTGACCGGATCGATGCGGGTGATGACGGGAGCGGGGTGGACGACCGTGAAGGGCGTGGGGTGGGTGATGGTGCCGTCCCCGTGGGTCAGGACGATGGGGCCGGAGGCGGCGTTGGCGCCGGGGACCCAGACGGTGAGGGAGGTGTCCCCCCAGGAAAAGGTGGGGGCGCGCTGGCCGGCGATCGTCGCGGAGGTGATCGCCGAGAGCCCGGTGCCGGTGATCTCCACCCGCTGGCCCGGGGGGCCCGTCAGGGGGGTGAAGCCCGTGAAGGTGGGGGCCGGGCGGCTTTCGGAGGTGACGGTGAAGGGATGGGGGGTGAGGGCGGCGCCGGTGGCGGCGGTGATCGACACCGGACCGGTGGAGGCCCCCGCGGGGACCGTGAACGTGAGCTCCGTGTCGTTCACGGGCGTGAAGACGACGGCGTTGCCGGCCAATTCGACCCGGGTGACCGGGAGCAGACCGTTGCCGAAAAGGCGCACCACCGTGTTCACGGGCCCCTTCAGGGGCTCGATGCTGGTGATCGACGGCGGGCCCGGCAGTCCGGGATCGAGGGTGAAATCCGCCGCCGAGGTCGCGCTGCCCGCCGGCGTGGTCACGGCCACCTTCCCGGAGCCGGCGCCTGCCGGGACGGAGGTGAGGATCTTCGTGTCGGTGGCGCTGAACCAGCCCACGGCGGCGCCGCCGACGGTCACGGCGGTGGCCTTGGCGAGGCCCGACCCCAGGATCGTCATCGGGGTGTAGGCCTGGGCCCTGGCCGGGTCGAAACGGTCCAGGACCGGGGCATCCGGCGTCGCGGGGACGGTGAAGGCCGCGCTGGCCGATTCCCCCGCGAGGGTGGTGACCGTGACGGGGCCCGTCTGGGCCCCCCGGGGCACCGTGGTGGTGACCTCCAGGTCCGAGGCGTCGAAGGACGCGGCGACGCCCGGGCTGAACGTCACGCCGGAGACGGTCCCCAGGCCCACGCCGGTGATCCTCACGGGCGTGTCCACAGCCCCGCCTGAAGGCAGGACGGAAAGGATGCGGGGCCCGGGGGTGAAGGGATTGTCCGGCGTCGCCGACGGGGTGCCACCCTTGCTCCCGCCGCCGCAGGCGGAAAGGAAGGCCAGGGTGAGGGCTGCCGGGATTACCGCGGTAATGTTCCCTGGATGCTGATCGCGCTGGGAGAGCCGGGGCATACTTCCTCCTGATGGTTCTCTAGGGCGTGACCTTCACCCGCATCCGCACGCTGCGCACCCCGGCGGAGAGGTTCAGGTCCAGTTCCGTGGCGTCGGTGAGCAGGTCGGCGGAGCCGCCCTCGACCATGCCGATGACGGCGCCGCTTGCGGGATCGGTCACCATGACCATGGGATGGGTGGCGGCGTCCCAGCTCAGGTGCACCGTGCCCGGACCCCATGCGGTGGCCACGGGGTCCCGGGGCAGGGCGAGGCCGGTGGGCGAAGCATAGCGGCGGGAGGCCCGGGCCACCGCGCCCAGGGCGGCCTGGGAGCCGTCGACGACCTCCATGCCGGCCAGCGCGGCCTGGACCTCAGGGCTCAGGGCCAGGGTGAAGGCGAAGGACCGCACCTGCTGGCCCTGGGGCAGATCGGCCTCCTCCCGGGTCTCGAACGGGACCTCCTGGAGGATGGTGCCCGAGGCGTCCCGCAGCAGGAGGGTGCAGTCGCCGGGGACGGGCGGGCCCGAGACGTCCGCCGTCTGGAAGGCGGGCTCCACGGCGATTTCGCCGTTGTGGATGGTGCCCCAGACCACCATGCCCTGCGTGGCCACGTGCGGCGACGGGGTGGCGAGCTCCCAGGCCCGGTTGGCGAGCACATCCTTGTAGACATGGTCGCTGACCCATTGGGGACTGCAGTAGCTCATGATGTCCTTGAACATTGCGGGATGGAGGATCCTGCCCGAGGCGGGATCGAAGCCGGTGGCGCCCAGTTCCGCGTCCGGGTAGGGATACGACGGGTCGGGGCCGGAGGCCCCGCCGCAGGGGCTGTGGGCCCTCCGGAGGTTGTGCCCCAGTTCATGGGCGAAGACGCTGGAGTAGGTTTCCCTGTTCGGGGTGCCCTCGCCATCCCAACCCACGGCGGACCTCACGAGGTTGGTGGGGCCCTGCGGCACCTGGCTCAGGCCGGCGATCCCCGGGGCCGAGCCGCGGTCGATCACGCCATAGTGGTACCGCAGGCTCCTCGGGTTCGCGGCCAGCCGCTGCACCTCGATGGCATTCCGGAGCCGGGCCCAGGTCATGCCGTCCTCGGTGACGGTCTCGGACCAGTTCATGACCGGCGCCTGCACCAGATCGATATCCTTGAGCGGCCAGATCCGGCGCACCTCGGTCAGCCAGGAATCCAGGGTCCGGGTGGCGTCTGTGACGCGCCCGGTGGTGCCGCCCTGCCGGACCGGAATGAGGGTGATCCCGATGGGAGGCACCTCCACCACATTCAAGGGCAGGGGCGCGCCTCCGGCGGGATACACGTCGTTGCCGGAGGCGAGGTCCGAGGCTCCGAGGATCCGGGCCTGGATGGTCGTGCCGGGCTGAATGAAGGCGCCGTCAAGATCGAAATCCCAGGATTGGCCCTCGAGGGTGTCGTCCAGGCGGGTGGGCACGCCCGCCCTGGGGGCGGCGATATCCCGGGTCACCAGGGTGGCGCCGCCGGCGTCCGCCAGGGTCACCCGCACGGAGGGGCTCTGCCGGTTGGGGGAACCGGCCTCCAGGAAGACCCGCACCCGGCCCTTGCGGCCCGCCACCAGGGGCACGGACCGGTCCAGGCGCTGGGTGGCCTGGGTGACGTACAGCCCCGCGATCCGGGTGTCCGCGGTGCTGGTCCCGGCCGTCACCGTGAAGCTCTGGATGGACTGGACCCGCCCGGCGGCGGTGGTCACCGTGACCGGGCCCCGGGTCGCCCCTTTGGGCACCAGGACCTTGATGGTGGAAGGACTTGAATAGATGAGGGAGGTCGCCCGGGTGGAACCGAATCGAATGTCCGTGGGTGCGGCAAGCCCGGTTCCCTGGATCCACACGGGCGTGCCTTCCGGTCCCGAGGGCGGATCGAAGGCGGTGATGGAGGGCGGGGGCGTATCGACCGCCAAGGGAACGGGGTGGGTGACGGTGCCGCCCGCCCAGGCAAGGACGATCGGACCGGAAACCGGGACGCTTTCCGGAAGAAAGAGGATCAGGCTGTTGTCGTTCAGGGGACCGGAGGTGACCATCTGGCCCCCGACGGTCGCCTTCAGGATCGAGGCGAGGCCGGTGCCGGTGATCGTGATCGTCTGGCCGGGCCGGGCCGAACGGGGGGTGAAGTCCAGGAAGGAGGGGCCGGCGGCGGGCCCGGGCGTGACGGTGAAGGGGAGGGACGTGGCGGCGGCGCCCGCGGCGCCGGTGAGGGTGACGGGGCCGGTGGCGGCCCCGAAGGGAATCGCGAACATCAGTTCCGTATCGCCGAGGAGAGTAAAGGGGAGGCTGATGCCGGTGAGTTCGGCCTTCGTCACGCCGAGCAGGTTGTTGCCGAAAAGCCGCACCACCGTGTTCACGGGGCCGGACAGGGGCGCGAGGCTCGTGATCGCGGGGGGGTCGGGCGTCGCCGGGTCGAAGGTGAAATCCGTGGCGGACGTCGCGGTTCCCCACCGCGTCGCGACCGCGATCCTGCCGCTGGCGGCCCCTTCCGGGACGGCCACGAGGAGCTGCGTATCCGAGGCGACGGAGAACCAGGTGGCCGCAACCCCTCCCAGGGTGACGCCGGTGGCGCCCGTGAAGCCGGAGCCCGCGAGCGTCACCTGGCTCCGGGCCCGGCCGCGGTCCGGGGCGAAGGCATCCAGGACGGGCTCAGGCAGGGGCTGGGCGACGGTGAAGGGGATCGTGGCCGCCAGGCCCCCGCGGGTGGTGACGGTGATCGGGCCCGTCTGGGCCCCCGGGGGCACCGTGGTGGTGACCTGGGTGTCCGAGTCCACCGTGAAGGGGGCGGCGATGGAGGGGGTGAACGTCACCCCGGCGACGGTCGCGAGGTTCACCCCCGTGAGGGTGATGGCGACCCCGGGGGTGGCTGCGGCCGGCAGGCTCCCGGTGATCTCCGGAATCGGGGAGGCGCTCCCCCCTCCGCCCCGGGTGCCGCCTCCCCCGCCGCCGCAAGCCAGGAGGACGACGGCCAGGACGGCCAGAAGGGCCGGAGTGAGCCGTTGCGGAAGGTTCCAGGAACGGGGGCGGCAAAGGGTGAGCCGGGACATGGGCACTCCGAAAAGATATAAATAAAATATTGTTTTTTAATGGGCATGCAAGTGCTGCTTCAAATTTGAATCGTATTATGATGTTTAATTAATTCAACTTCAGGGCCCGAACCAGGACCGCCCCCGCCGCCTCCGCCGAGAACCGGCCCCGGCAGGCGTCGTCCGTCCGCTGCCTCCTCCGGTCAACCTCCCCGTCGCCCAGGGCCGCCACCGCCCCCAGCGCCTCCGCCAGCGCCCCGGGCGAGAAGGGGTCGCACACCCAGCCCAGGTCCCCCCCCTCGAGGATCTCGCAGGGTCCCCCGTGGTCGGAACCGATGAGCAGCAGGCCCCGGGCGGCGGCTTCGGGGTAGACCATGCCGAAGGGTTCGTCCAGGGACAGCAGGGCGAAGACGTCGCAGGCCTCGTACACCCGGCGCAGGTCATCGGCCGGCAGGTATCCGTGGAACAGGAAGGCGTCCGCGGGCAGCAGTTCGGCGGCCAACTGCTCCAGACGGGCCCGCACGGGGCCCTCGCCCACCACGTGGAGGCGGCTGCCCGGGGATCCGGCATGGTAGGCGGCGAAGCCCCGGATCACGGTGTCGATGTTCTTGGCGGCCTCCAGGCGGGAGTGGGTGAGCACGTTCAGGCCCGAGCGGGAAAGGCCCGCGCGGCGGGAGCCGCCCTCCGGGAACCGCACGATGGGGAAGACCGGCTCCTCCTGGCAGCGCCCGTAGATGCGCCGCGCGCCGTCCCGGCTGAAGGCGCTGATGGCGTAGATGTGGTCCAGGCCCGCCACGCCCTCCAGGTCGAGGCCGCGGCGGAGGAAGAAGGTGGCCTTGCGCGCCAGGGCCTCGTCGTGGCGGCGCAGGGCGTCCCGGAAGTCCTCCGTGGCCCACTCGGGGGCCTTCGGGACGGCATCGGCCCGGGCGGCCAGGTTCGGGTTGGCCTCCCGCAGGTGCAGGCTCCGGGGCGGCTCGTTGCACTGCCAGATCTTCCGGCCCCGGATCGGCGCGCCGCCCAGGATGGAGCTGGCGGGGGCGTTGTGGGCCACCACCACGTCGGCCTCCGCCAGCATCGGCACGGCGGACCGGCCCTGGATGCGCAGGCGGGAAGCCCGGGTCCAGGCCCTGAACACGTCGGTCCAGGGCCGCCAGGGCGCGACCCGCACGGGCATTCGCTCCAGGCGCTCCCCCCAGAGGGCCGGATCGTGGGCGTAGGTGACGATGTCCACCCGCACGCCGCGGCGGGTCAGGTACTCGCCCTCGTCCAGGGCCAGAAGCTCGGCTCCACCGCGGGCCGCGAAGGTCGGATGGAAAAGCGTCAGTCTCGGAGGATTCATGAGGGAGGGTATCACACCATCCGGATCACGATCTTCCCCGTGTGGGCCCCGCTCTTCATGCGGGCCAGGGCCCCGGGCACCTCCGCGAAGGCGAAGGTGCGGTCGATGACCGGCTTCAGGCGCGCGAGGGCGATGGCCCGGGACATGTCCTCGAACATGCGCCTGGAGCCCACGAAGACCCCCTGGAGCCGCAGCCCTTTCATGAGGATCTTCACCGGGTCCAGGCCGCCGCCCTGGGCCAGCACGCCGATCACCGTGACCAGGCCGCCCATGCGGGTGGCGTTGAGGGACCGGGCCAGGGTGCCCGCGCCGCCCACCTCCACCACGTGATCCACGCCGCGCTTGCCGGTGAGGCGCAGGACCTCCTTGTCCCAGTCCGGCGTGGCCACGTAGTTGATGGTCATGTCGGCCCCCAGGGCCCGGGCCGTCTCGAGCTTGGCGTCGCTGCCGGAGGTTGCGATCACCCGCGCGCCGTGCAGCTTGGCAAGCTGGAGCGCGAAGAGCGAGACGCCGCCGGTGCCAAGGGTGAGGATGGTGTCGCCGGCCTTGATGCCGCCGATCTCCACAAGCGCGTTCCAGGCCGTCAGCGCCGCGCAGGGCAGGGTGGCCGCCTCCTCGAAGGAGAGGTGCTCCGGGATGGCCGAGAGCCCCTGCTCGGGGAAGACGCCGAATTCCCGAAGCACCCCGTCCCGGTCCCCGGCGCCCAGGGCGGAGCGCTGCAGGGCCGGCGTCAGGGGACCGTCCACCCAGTCCTGCATGAAGGCCGGGCACACCCGGTCGCCCACCTTCCAGCGGGTGACGCCCTCGCCCACGGCCGTGACCTCCCCGGCCCCGTCGGAGCCGGGAATGGCCGGCAGGCGCGGGTTGGGGTTGTAGGAACCCTGGCCGAAGAGCAGGTCCCGGAAGTTGAGCGACGCGGCATGGAACCGCACCTGCGCCTCCCCCGGACCCGGCAGGGGCTCGGGCCGCTCCACCACGGCCAGGTTCTCCAGTCCGAGTCTGGCGTATTCGTAGGACTTCATGGCCGTCCTCCTCTCACCCGGAGTAGTACGTGCGCTCCGCGAGATCCCGGTTCATTCGCCCCACCAGGAGGGGTCCTTCGAAGATCAGCGACGAGTAGATCTGCACCAGGGCCGCGCCGTCCTGCAGGGCCACGGCCGCGTCCTCGCCGCTGCCGATGCCGCCGCAGGCCATGAGCTTGATCCGGGACGGGATGCGGCTCAGCACCTGGCGGTGCACTTCCCGGGCCTTGATCTTGAGGCCGCGTCCGGAAAGTCCGCCCATGCCCAGCGCCTCGACCTTGGCGCGGTTCATCTCCGAGACGATGTTGCGGTCCAGGGTGGTGTTGGTGGCGATGAGCCCGGTGACGCCGCTGGCCACGATCACGTCCACCGTGGCGTCCAGTTCCTGCGCGTCCAGGTCGGGCGCCAGCTTGACCAGCAGCGGCTGGTTCTCCAGCCCCAGCTCCCTGCGCAGGGCCAGCACGCCCTCCAGGAGGGGCTTGAGCTGCTCGGGGGCCTGCAGCCTCCGCAGGCCCGGGGTGTTGGGGGAGGAGATGTTCAGGGCCACGTAGTCCACCAGGGGCGCGATGGCGCGGAAGGCGGCGGCATAGTCCAGCAGCGCCTCCTCCTCGGGGGTCTCCTTGTTCTTGCCGATGTTGCCGCCCACCACGAGGCCCGGGGGCCGGTGCCGGAGCCTGCGGGCCACCACCTCCACGCCCTCGGAGTTGAAGCCCATGCGGTTGAGGATGAGATTCTCCTCGGGAAACCGGAAGACCCGCGGCTTGGGGTTGCCCGCCTGGGCCCGGGGGGTCACGGTGCCGATCTCCACGAAGCCGAAGCCCAGGGCCTTCCACAGGGGCAGCAGCTCGGCCCCCTTGTCCAGGCCGGCGGCCAGGCCCACGGGTGAGGGGAACCGCAGTCCGAACACCTCCCGGGCCAGGCCCGGGTCCGGCTGTCCGCACAGGGAGCGGGTGAGCCCCAGGACCCCGGGGATCCGCTGGGCGAGTCCGCCCAGGGTGAAGGCCGCATGGTGGGCCAGTTCCGGGTTCATCCTGAAGATCAGGGGCCGGAGCAGGGCATAGGGATCGAAGGATCGGGTCATGGGCCTCGCCGTCAACGGGTTGAACTTCATTATGACGCCGGGGCCCCGGATCGTATAATCCTCGTTCCGGCCTTGATTCCGAAGAATCCCCTACGCCGAGGAGCGCCATGCGATACCTCATCTCGAACCTCCCCCTGGCGCTCGGCGAGGAGAAGAACCCCCTCCAGGAGACCCTGGCCGCCCTCCTCGGGGGCCGGCCCTCGGACTACCTGGAGCCCGTGCTGGAGCGCCTGAGCCTCGACGCCCGCCACAAGGGCTCCATCCGGTTCCTGGCGGCCCTGGCCTTCGATACCGGGCGCGACCTCGCGGACCTGTCCCTGCCCAGGGGCGCCCAGCTCGACGCCGCGCCCCGGCCCGTGGCCTGGGCCGTGCCCCCCGTGGAGCGAAGGCCGAGGGTGGTGGTGGTGGGCAGTGGCCCCGCCGGGACCTTCTGCGCCCTGCGGCTCCTGGACTACGGCATCGAGCCCGTCGTGCTGGAGCGGGGCGCGCCCATGAGCGAGCGCGTGCGGGCCGTGGCCGGCCTCTGGAACGAGGCCGTGCTGGACCCCAACGCCAACGCCCAGTTCGGGGAGGGCGGCGCGGGCACCTTCTCGGACGGCAAGCTCACCACCCGCATCGGGCACCCGGCGATCCGTTTCGTAATCGAGACATTCGTGAAGTTCGGAGCCAACCCTAAAGTGCTCTACCTGGCCCGCCCCCACGTGGGCACCGACGTCATCCGCAAGTGCTCGGTCCTCATCCGCAAGGAGGCCGAGGCCCGGGGCGCGCGGTACCGGTTCCGCGCCCGGCTCGCGGACATCCGCTTCCGGGACGGGGCCGTGGCCGCGGCGGTGCTGGACAGCGGGGAGGAGATCGCCTGCGAGGCCATCGTCCTGGCCCCCGGCCACAGCGCCCGGGACACCTTCGAGATGCTCCACCGCCACGGCGTGGCCATGCGCCAGAAGGCCTTCGCCATGGGGGTGCGGGTCGAGCATCCCCAGGTGCTCATCGACCAGTCCCAGTACGGCCCCTCCAAGGGCCACCCCAGCCTGGCGCCGGCCGACTACAAGGTGGTGTGCAACTTCGGCCCCGCCCGGGCCGCCTATTCCTTCTGCATGTGCCCCGGCGGCGAGGTGATCCAGTGCGCCTCGGAGCCCGGCGGCGTGGTGGTCAACGGCATGAGCAATGCCCGGCGCGACTCGGGCTTCGCCAACTCGGGCCTGGTGGCCAAGGTGAACACCGCCGACTTCGGCTCGGACCACCTGCTGGCCGGCATGTACTTCCAGCGCAAGTGGGAGCAGGCCGCCTTCCGCGCCGCGGGCGAGACCTACGGCGCGCCCGCCACGAGCGTCCAGGACTTCCTCAAGGGCCGGGCCTCGGGAAACCTGCCCCCCACCAGCTTCCGCCCCTTCGCCGTGCCCGCCGACGTCGGCACCTGCCTGCCGGACTTCGTCCAGGAGCAACTGCGGGGCGCCATCCCCGACTTCGACAAGAAGATCCACGGCTTCGCCAGCCGCCAGGCCCTGCTGCTGGCCATCGAGAGCCGCACCAGCAGCCCGGTGCAGATGATCCGGGGCGAGGACGGCCAGAGCGTGAGCCACCCGGGTCTCTACCCCTGCGGCGAAGGCGCCGGCTTCGCCGGGGGCATCACCTCGGCCGCCGTGGACGGCATCCGGGTGGCCGAATGGATCGCCCAGACCTGCGGCGCCGCGCCGTTCCTGCCGTTCCAGAGAAACGTCAAGGCCGGGGACTACGCGACGGAGTACTAGGAGCCTGTCTACGCAATAGGAGGCCCCGCGATGACGGCACCGGGGCTAGCAAATTAAGGAAGGCGAGGAAAGCCGCAGCGGGACTGCGGTTGACGAGCCTGACGCAGAGTTGCTGGCCCCGCTGCCATCACCCGAAGGGCGGCGCCCAGAAGCGCGCTTATCGTGTGCAAGTCCCTTGAAGGATTGACCTAATCCTCCTGCGGGCCTTGCGCTCGATAATCACGCTTCTGGGCGCCGTCGCGGGGCCTCCCATTACGTAGACAGGCTCCTAGTGTAGGCCGCCAGAAGAACAGGTAACACCTTGTCCCCCCCCTTCGCCTCGGGTCCAGTTCAGGGCTTGGTGTTGACGAGTCGCTTGATGCCCCCGTCCTTGAGGGGCCAGTTATGAAAATTGATCAGCAGGCCCACTTCGAAATTTGCAAAGTGGAGGCAGCTATTCAGTTGGGCGAAGTCGGCATCCGAAAACTTCGCAATGGCCTTCGCCTCGACGACCACCTTGTGGTCCACCACGATATCCATGATGTAGGCATTCTCGACGCACAATTCCTTGTAGGTGATGTCGAGGTGAACCTCGCGTAGGGCCTCGTGTCCGGCCAACCTGAGTTCATGGGCGAGGCAAGCCTTGTAGGCATTTTCCAGGAGTCCAGGCCCCAGAACTATCTGCACCCTGATGGCAGCGAGGATGATGGCTTCGGTGATATCTCGATGGGGATAGTTGTCGCCCCAATCTTCGCCCCAATGCCGACCCATGACTTCCTCCTTCGGGTCAGGAGTGCGCTCAATCACGCCGGGACGTTCAGGCCAGAATTCTTTCCTCGGTATCCTCGGCCTCCTCGGCGCCTCGGCGATGGGCTTTTCGACGGGTGCTTCGGCGCATGTAATCTTTGCGCCGACTGATACTTGAGAAAGCCATCGCCGAGGCGCCGAGGAGGCCGAGGATACCGAGGAAAAGAAAAAGGCAGGTTCGCCGTCAACCCTTGGCAGAGGCCGTCCGAATGGCCGCGAGGGCCTGCCGTGCTCGTGTCACCTTGGCGAGGATATCGTTCGCGGACGCGGTCCAAACAAATGGTTTCGGAGCGGCATTGTGTCTCGCGATATAGGTGTGGATCGCTGCTTCGAGTTCCGGGACGGATCTGAAAATACCCCTTCGGATGCGGTTCTCCGCGATGTCCCGGAAAAATCGCTCCACCATGTTCAACCACGATGAACTGCTGGGGGTGAAGTGAACGTGGACCCTCGAATGGCCTTTCAACCAGCTTTTGACCGCCGGATGTTTGTGGGTGGCGTAGTTGTCGCAAATGATGTGCAGAGCGAGTCGCTTCGACGTACCCCGCTCAAGCCGCTTGAGGAACTTCAGCCACTCCTCATGGCGATGACGTGGCATCGTGGCCGAGATCACCGTACCATCCAGCGTGTTCATGGCCGCAAAGAGGGTGGTCGTTCCATTGCGCTTGTAGTCGTGCGTCATGGTGCCGCAGCGACCCTTCTTCATCGGTAGGCCAGGCTGAGTCCGGTCCAGGGCCTGAATCTGGCTCTTCTCATCTACGCTCAGCACGATGGCATGCTCCGGAGGGTCCAGATACAGGGCCACGATGTCCACCAACTTCTCTTCGAAATGAGGATCGTTGCTTAACTTGAAACCAACGGTGCGGTGCGGCTTGAGGCCATTCTGACGCCAAATGCGTCCCACCGTGCTCTCGCTCACCCCGGTGGCCTGCGCCATGGAGGCCCGGCTCCAGTGCGTGGCATTGACGGGCTGTTCCTGCGTCGTCTTATGGAGCACCTCTTGCCCCTTCAAAGCAATCACCCAAGACTTCCGGCCTCGACCTGGGCGTTCCCTCTCGAGGCCATCGAAGCCCGCTTCCTCCCATCGCTTGAGGCATTGCCAAGCAGTCCGATGATCACAGCCCAAAGCCTGGCCGATGTCACGAAAGGACTCGCCAGAAGCTCGATGAAGAACAATCTTGGCCCGCAGGACGCTGCGCGCAGGCAAGGTCCGGCTCCGCGCCATTTCCTCAAGGCGTCTGAATTGCTCCACAGTTAGATCAACTCGCCCCACTTGCGCCAAAGTTCTCACCTGCCGCCTGGATGCGACGAGCTGTATTGGCGTTACAGGTATTTCTGGCGGCCTACACTAGGGGCCCGGCAATGGAATCGCACGTGTCCCGGATCTTCGCCCCGGGTACTCGGCCGGACAAGCCGGCCTCGTTGGATTCCGAAGGAGACGGGGGGCCGGGTTCCGCTTGCCGGCTTCGCTGTCGGTCCAGGGCATGGGGTCAGGGGGCCCTGCCGACGTGCCTATTGCCTCCGGGGCGCGCTGCGAGTGGGTCATGGCAGGAAGAGGGGGGGGCGCCGACGCTGATCGGCTCAACCAGGCCTCCCATGGAACCGTGGTTCCCGAGGCAAAGGCCCGGGCCCATTGCGGGAGGTCATGGGCGGTGCGGACCGGGATCCACTCGGCCTGGACCCTGGCCGGACCGCGGAATGGGAACTGGCGAAAGCCCTTTGCTTGCCAGCGTCGGCGCGACCCGTCTTCCACCCCGCAACCCTTGAAGCGTATCGAAGGGCCCTAGGCCCACCCGGGGAGCCGCCCTTCCATGTTGGTCCAAAACGTTCGTCGAAGCCGGAGTGTGCCAACACTTTCGCGGAATCCCAAGGCGAGAGCTTGCCGTTGACGCAGCTTGCCTGCGTCAACGAACCGGGCTGGAGATCCGGGACACGTGCGATGACGAAGCCGGGCTTCTAGAAATTCAACCGGTAGAAGACCTGCCTGCCGTTCCAGCGCTTCGAGAAGGCGTTGAACCCGAGTTTCGCGTAGATGGCCGTGGAGGCGGCGTTGTTCTCGTTCGTGTCCAGGCACACCGAGGCGCAGGACCGCTCGCGGGCCATGCCCAGGGCGGCTTCCACCAGGGCCCTGCCGGCCCCGGCCCTGCGGGCCGCGGGGTCCACGAACAGGTCCTCGAGGGTGGCTTCGGTGCCTCCGGCCCACATGGAATGGCGGTACCGAAGCAGGACGTAGCCGACCGGGACCTGCCCTTCCTGGCCGAGGCAGAACTCCGCGTCCTCCGAATCCAGGAGCCGGGCGATGCTCTCGGCGAACTGGGCGTCGCTGGGTCCGGACCGGCCGAGGTGGTCCCTGAAACCGGCCGCCAGGGCCGTGATGGAGGGAAGGTCCGCCTTGGCGGCGCGCCGGATTTCCATGGATTCCTCAAGAATCGGGGTGAAGATAAATGTTGGCAAATTCCGGTCGGCCCCGCAAGCTTGCGATAACCGTTACTACAGGAGTCGGCATGGGTTGGGTGAAGGAATGCGAACGCAGGATGCGCCACTTCCTGAAGGCGCGCGGCTACCGTTCCGCCCGGAGCGTCCGGAACATGGTGGAAGCCATGTGGATCACGTCGGAGCAGCAGCTCGCCCTCCAGGGGAACACGGCGGCCCGGATGGTCGTGGCGCTTCCCGTGGACGCCAACATCCAGGACGCCGAGTTCAGGTGCTTCTCCCAGTGGGGGGAGGACGGCATCCTCCAGTTCCTGGTGGCCAAGACGGGCGTGCGCGAGCGGACCTTCGTGGAATTCGGGGTGGAGGACTACCAGCAGAGCAACACCCGCTTCCTCATGCAGAACGACGGCTGGTCGGGCCTGGTCATCGACGGCTCGCCCCGGAATGTGGAACGCATCAGGGCCAGTCCCCTGTTCCCCCGGCACACCCTGAACCCCGTCGCCGCCTGGATCTCCAGGGAGAACATCAACGACCTCATCCGCGGAGGGGGGCTGGAAGGGCCGATCGGCCTGCTCAGCGTGGACATCGACGGGAACGACTACTGGGTCTGGGAGGCCATCGACGTGGTGGCCCCGGTCATCGTGGTGTGCGAATACAACAACCTCTTCGGCGCCCACCGCGCCGTGACCGTGCCCTACGACGCCGGCCGCGTCTGGGACGGCAGCCACGCCTACTGGGGGGCCTCGCTTCGGGCCCTGTGCCTGCTGGCGGAAAGCAAGGGCTACGCCTTCGTGGGGTCCAACAAGGCGGGCCTGAACGCCTTCTTCGTGCGGAAGGACCACCTGGGCGGCTTGCGGGTGGGCGACCCCGTGGCCGACTTCCGGCCCAGCACCTACCGCGAAGGACGGGATCCCCGGAACCCGTCCCGCTTCCTGGACCGGCGGGAGCGCCTGGAGGCCATCGCGGACCTGGAGCTGGTGGATGTGGAACGGGGCGAGCGGGGGAAGGTTCGCGACCTGCTCACAGCGGAATTCGGCTGAGCGCCTTCCGTTCCCGCAGCCAGCGCGCCAACCTGCGCACCGGGCCGAACCGCAGCTTGAGCAGGGCGGTGAGCAGCCGGCCCCGCCAGCCTCCGGTGCCCACGTACGCCAGTTGCAGCGTCACCTGCTCCGTGCGCCACCCGCGCAGCCACGGCGCATCGCTCACCAGGTCGAGGCGCTGGATCCCAGGGTCCGCGCAGCAGAGCTCGATGACGCGCGCGAGGAGCACCTGCCCGGAGGAAACCCGGGCGAAGGCGGGATCGTAGGCGGTCTTGAGGGCCGAGAAGACCGCCCCCGTCCGGGTGCCCAGGATCGAGGCCAGGCAGCGTCCTTCGGCGTACAGCGCGTGGATTTCGAACCGGTCGGTCTCCCCCCGCAGCGTTCCGGCCAGGGCCGCGAAGAATGCGGGCTGCCTGCGGCGGAACTTCACGGCGGTGCCGGCGGCGCCTTTCCAACTGGAGGCCTCCACCTCCAGGAAGGTGCTGAATTCCCGCTCCAGCTCCCGCGGTTCGCGGGCGATGACGAAGTGGACGTCGGCAAGGCCTGCCAGCCGCTTCCGGGCGGTGTTCAGGTTGTGGCGGAAATTTCCGGACAGGCCCGCCAGCAGATCTCCGTAGGGGCTGCCGCAGTCCATGAATCGCACGCTCTCCTTGGGATCCAGGCAGGGGGGACCCAGGCTGCGCAGGCCCTCCCAGAAGGGGGATCCGGATGGCAGCGGACCCATGACCAGCAGGGGCCGGCCCTCCGGCTCCCGCCGGACATGGGCCGCCAGGGCCGGGAGGAAGCGCCGGCGCGCCTCGTCGTCGGTGCAGAGCACATCGGCCTGGTGGCTGTGCTTGAGCCATAGCACGCCCCACGTCGGCACCGGCATGCCCAGGCGCACGTCCATCCGCGGTTCCAGCAGGCAGATGCCCCGCACCTCCCGGCCGTCGCCCAGCGCGAGGCACCGGAGCTGGTCCGGGTCCCCCATGATGTGGTCCACGTGGGCCGCGCAGGCCTCGAAGGACATGAAACTGGTGCGCAGCGGCAGGCCTGCCCAGATGCGGCGCCAGTCCTCCTCCAGCCGCTCCAGGCCCGCCCGGCCGCGGAATTCCTGGATCTCCCAGACCGCCGCGCGGGTTCCGGGCCGATAATCACGGATTTCCATGTCGGTAATTACCATGCGCAATCCTTGTGGCCCAAGACTGTTTGACAGTATGGAAGTATGGCATGAATTTCAAAAAAGCAAGGCGCACCTGCCGATTCCAGGCAGGTCATCGCGGGTAGAATGAAGGTGAGCGGCCGCCGCCAACCCGGCGCCGCTCCCTTTTTGTGACGGAACCCATGCATCTGAACGAAGAAATCAAGCGCCGGCGCACCTTCGCCATCATCAGCCACCCCGACGCGGGCAAGACCACCCTCACGGAAAAACTCCTGCTCTACAGCGGCGCCATCGACCGAGCCGGCAGCGTCAAGGGCCGCGAAGGGGCGGGCCACGCCCAGAGCGACTGGATGGAGATCGAGCAGGAGCGCGGCATCTCCGTCACCTCCGCCGCCATGCAGTTCGAGTACCAGGACCACGTCATCAACCTCCTGGACACCCCCGGCCACCAGGACTTCAGCGAGGACACCTACCGCGCCCTGACCGCAGCCGACAGCGTCGTGATGCTCCTGGACTGCGCCAAGGGCGTGGAAGAGCAGACCAAGAAGCTCTTCCGCGTGGCCCGTGAGCGGGCCCTGCCGATTTTCACCTTCGTGAACAAACTGGACCGCCCCGGGCGGGAGCCGGTGGAACTCATCGACGAGGTGGAGGAGCTCTTCGGCCTGCACGCCGTGCCCATGACCTGGCCCATCGGTTCGGGCACGGACTTCAAGGGCGTCTATGTGCGCGCCACCGGCCAGATCCAGGTGTTCGAGCGGACCAAGGCCGGCCGCAAGGCCCGGGTGGCCGGGGAAGGGGGCCTGGACGACCCCGAGATCAAGGCCCTGCTCACCCCCGCCGAGCTCCAGCAGCTGCGCGACGACGTGGACCTCATGGACCACGTGCTGCCCCCCTTCGACATGGAGGAATTCCTCGCCGGGCGGCAGTCGCCGCTCTTCTTCGGCAGCGCCCTGAACAACTTCGGCGTGGCCGAATTCCTGGAGGAGTTCCTCGCCATGGCCCCGGCGCCCCACGCCCGCCCCCTCATGGACGGCGGCGAAGTGCCGGTGGACGCCCCCTTCACGGCCTTCGTCTTCAAGGTGCAGGCCAACATGAACAAGGCCCACCGGGACCGGGTGGCCTTCGCCCGCATCGTCTCGGGCCGCTTCGAGCGGGGCATGGACGCCCTCCACGTGCGCGGCGCCAAGAGCATCAAGCTCAACTACCCCCACATGTTCTTCGGCCGCGAGCGGGTCATCGTGGACGAGGCCTTCCCCGGGGACATCCTGGGTCTGATCAACCCCGGCATGTTCCGCATCGGGGACGTGCTGAGCGCCGCGGGCCCCGTGGAGTTCCACGCCGTGCCGCGCTTTTCCCCCGAGCAGTTCGTCTCCGTTCGCCTGGCGGATCCCGGGGCCCGCAAGGGCTTCCTGAAGGGCGTGCAGCAGATTGCCGAGGAGGGCGTGGTGCAGGTGTTCTGGCCCCGGGGCGGCGCGCCCCTGCCCATCCTGGGCGCCGTGGGCCGCCTGCAGTTCGACGTGCTCCAGCACCGCCTCAAGACCGAGTACGCCTGCCCGGTGATCATGGAGCCCCGCAGCTTCCAGATGGCCCGGTGGCTCCAGGGCGGCTGGCCCGAGCCCAGCCGGTTCTGGGGGGAGCTGGTCGAGGATGCCGACGGCAACCCCGCCATCCTCTTCGAGAACGACTGGCAGCGCCGCACCACCAAGGAGAAGAACCCCGACCTCACCTTCCTGGATCATCCGCAGTAGGTATTAATTCTTATTGAAGCCTGGGCGAATTACGCTTAGGTTGAACGCAAGCCCAGCCGATACCAGGGTAGGAGATTCAGGAATGCGACAGGAGATCAAGCCGGAAGACCTGATCGTCACGGAGAACGACGGCACGCGCCGCATCAACCACGATGTCCTGGAATCCTATGGCCTCTTCAACCTCCCGAAGTCCATCATGCGCAGCGCCCTGATGGTCTACTACGACAACGCCGCCCGCCAAGGCCGCGTGGCCGCCCAGACCGTCCGCACCTTCATCAGCCTCGCCAGTTCGATCACCCGCTTTCCCAAGCCCGTCGCCATCAACTTCACCCGGGGCGCGGCCTACCGGCGGAACATGCGGATGCTCCGGCGCTACAGCCGCTGAGGGCCGGGATTGTGAATGCCCGGACGGTCCTGCCCCTGGTCTGCGCGGTTCTTCTCCTGGGCTGCGTCCGGGACAAGCCCTACGCCTTCGACCAGCCGAACCTGCGGGTCCACGCCACCTTCCCCGGCGAACCCCGGATGGCCATCTACCCGGAGGACACGCCCTTCGGCATCATCCAGTGGCACAGCTTCGCCTACACGCCCCCCGGCCGCATGGACCTGAACTTCCGGGTGGACGTGGGCAACCTCCCCCCCGGCACCCAGGGCGGGGACACCATCCCCGCCGCGCTCGCCACCTACCAGGGCTTCCTGGCCAAGCGCCTGGGCGGCGCCATCGAGCGTACGGATCTGCCGCCGGACCGCGGCCCCGGTTTCCAGTACCGGGCCCAGGCCAACCCCACGGCCCGGGTTGAGGGCATCGTGATCCTCAAGCGGGGCCGCCTGCACCACGCCCAGGCCACCGTGGAGCGTGCGGACGATCCCAGGCTCCGGGTGTTCATGGACTCCTTTACCGTCGACTAGGGTCAATTATTAAATGATTAATTGAAATCGGCCTGCACTGGCGAGTGGTATCTGCAATATCACTTGGCAGCTATTGATATGCCGCTTGACATTAAATTATTAATTTATTATCTTCAGGGTGCCATCCCGGCCAATCCCGGCCGCCCTGGAGCCAACGTCATGAAGTCGCTCGTCCTTTCGACCCTCATCCTCGGTGCCACCTCCCTTTCCGCCGCGGACTTCACCGGCGGCGTGCAGCTCGGGCCCGCCTTCCCCCAAGGGGACATGAAGCTCCTCACGGACGGAAACACCGGAGCCCAGCTGGTCCTCTTCGGCCGCTGGGACCTGGGCGGCGGCCACGCCCTCCGCGCACGGCTGGACGGCACCTCCGCCAAGGGCACCCCCAGCTCGTTCAACACTCCGGTCGGGAAGGTGGTCAACGGGCCGCGGGCCGAGGTGACCTCCACGCTTGGAACGTTGGGGGCGGACTACCTCTACTACGTCGACGGGACGACCGGCAAAGGCTTCTATGCGGGCGGCGGCCTGGCCTTCGGTTCCAGCCACGTGGAGCTGGAACTGCCCCTGCTCGGGGGAGGCTACTACAAGCATGGCCGTTCTTCGGATGCCCTGGCCTACGGCCTCTACGCCGGCTACCAGTTCAATTCCCACTGGAGCGTGGAACTGACCTACCGCGCCTCGACCTTCAAGGCGGACATCACGGTCGGCAACAGCGTCGGCTCCTTCAAATACAGCATGCCGATGGTGGCCCTGGTGGCCGGGTACACCTTCTAGGAGCCGCACTCCGGCCGGATCCCGCTCCGTCCGGGGCGGGATTCTTTGGCCCGTTCGCGGCAGGTCGGAAGGTACCAGGACCTGGTGGCCAGATGCAACGGCGACGCCAAGGCCGCCGCCAACCTCCCCATGACCGGGAAGATCGAGCAGATCGTCCAGCTCCCGGAGTATCTCGGGAGCCTGGCCCGGGCGGACGGAAAATCCAAGGTAGACTGAAGGCATCGTTGGGATGCCTGAATGGGAAGTGCGGACAAGCCGAAGAGCTCCTCGCCTGGATGGCTGGAACCGACGTTGGCGTGGACCGGTGCCGGACTTCCTCCGCAGTCCTCCCATGACGAACCCACCCTCGCGGACACCGTGGCGGAACGCCCCCTGACCCTGCCCGAGTGGCTTGGACAGGCCGAAGATCAACCGGGGCGCCAGGTGGGGCGCTTCGTCCTGGGCCCGCTGCTGGGGGAGGGCGGCATGGGGCGGGTCTACCAGGCCTACGACGCCTCCCTCCACCGGATCGTGGCCCTCAAGCTGGTCAGGAACCAGGATCCCCAGATCCTGGCCCGCTTCGAGCAGGAAGCCCGGGCCCAGGCGCGGGTGGACCACCCGAACATCTGCAAGGTCTACGAAGTGGGCCACTTCGAGGGGGTCCCCTTCATCGCCATGCAGTACGTCGAAGGCGGCAACCTGGCCCAGCGGGGGCCGGGCCTGGACCTCCGCGACAAGGTCCGGATCATCACCCTGGCCGCAGGCGCCCTGGAGGCCGCCCACCAGGCCGGGCTCATCCACCGGGATATCAAGCCTTCCAATATCATGCTGGAGGACCGCCCCGAAGGCGTGACGCCCTTCCTGATGGACTTCGGGCTGGCCCGGGAACAGGAGGGGGGGTCCCTCACCATCGATGAGCAGGTGCTGGGCACCCCGGCGTACATGGCTCCGGAGCAGGCCATGGGCGTCTCCGGGCGCATCGACGCCCGGGCCGACGTCTACGCCTTGGGCGCCACCTTCTTCTTCCTGCTTGCCAACCGTCCCCCCTTCCGGGGACCCAGCGCCGCCCAGACCCTGGTCGCCCTGTCCGGGGACGAGGCGCCCGGCCTGCGGACGCTGGTGCCGGACCTGCCGCAGGACCTGGCCGTCATCGTGCACAAGTGCCTGGAGAAGGAACCGGACCGGCGGTACGCCAGCGCCCGCCTCCTGGCCGAGGACCTGGGCCGGTTCAGCCAGGGCGAGCCCATCCTGGCCCGGGCGCCCTCGCTGTTCTACCTGGTGGGCAAGAAGGCCCGCAAGCACAAGGTGGCCACCCTCGTCCTCGCCCTGGCCGCGTTGCTGGGTGCGACCGCCTCCGCCTGGAACGTGCGCACCACCCTCAGGGCCCGGGCCCAGACGGAGCTGGCCCGCCGGTTCGGGGAGCAGGTGAAGGACCTGGAGTGGTCCCTGCGCCTGGCCCATCTCCTCCCCTGCCATGACCTCGGCCGGGACCTGGCCCGGGTGAGGCGGGCCATGGGGGCCATCCGGGCCGAAATGGCCGCCCAGCCGGGTCTGGCGGAGGCGCCGGGCGCCTATGCCCTGGGGCGGGGTCACCTGGTGCTGGGCGAATACCCGGAGGCCCGGCGCGAACTGCTGCGCGCCTGGCAGCTGGGTGCCCGCGGGCCGCAGGTGGCGCAGGCGCTGGGGTCCGCCTTGGGGGAGCTCTACCGCCGGGGCCTGGAAGAGGCCGAGCGCGAGCCCATCGGGGACGCCCGCACGGCCTTGAGGCTGGAGCTGGAGCGGAAATTCCGGGATCCGGCCCTGGAGTACATCCGCCTGGCCGGGGACGAACCCTACCTGAAGGGCCTGCTCGCCTATTATGAAGGGCGCAACGGGGATGCGGCGCGCCTGGCCCGGGAGGCCCTGGACGCGGACCCGGCCTTGTTCGAAGCGCACAAGCTCATGGGCGACGCCGCCCTGGACGAGGCCGAGACGGCCTTCCAGCGCGGACTCGCGCAGGAGGCGGCCGCGGCCGCGGCGCATGCGGCGGACGCCTTCGGAACCGCCCTGACCATCGCCCGGAGCCATCGGGAACTCTACCTGGCGGAGGCGCGCCGCTGCGTGCTGGCACTGAAGCTTGCCCACCAGCGCACCGGAACCCTGGACCGGTCCCGTCTGGACGAGGCCCTGGCCCGGGTGGACCAGGCCCTGGTCTGCGACCCCACCGCCTCCGGCACCCAGCTCGTGCTGGCGCAGATCTGGAGCACCTGGGCCGAGGCCCTCCGGCACCGGGGGCAGTCGCCCATGGAGGCCAACGGCAAGGCCCTGGAGGCCGCCCGCAGGGCGGCGCTGACCGATCCCGGCACGGGCCCCCTGATCGTGATGGCGGCCCTCCAGCGCTCCAACGCCGAGTACATCCGGTACCACGGGGGCGATCCGGACCCCTGGATCCAGGGCGCCTCGGCCCACTTCCAGCGGGCCGCCGACCTGGAGCCGGGCAACACCACGGTCCTGCGCGGCCACATCCTGCTCTGCTTCGTGGCCGCCGACGACGCCCGGCGCAAGGGCAGGGACCCCCGGGCCACGGTGGAGGCGGGCCTCGCCCTGGGTGCGAAGCTGGTGGAACTGCAGCCGGGCCTGGCCAGCAACCACGACTGGGTGGGCGGCCTGGCGGGAGCCGAGGCCGAGTATCTCCTGGATCACGGGCGTGACCCCGGCCCCTGGTTCAGCCGGTCCCTGGAAGCCTTCGGGAAGGCCATGGCCATCAACCCCCGGGACCAGCCACTCCTGAACAACGCAGCCTATTACACGGCACGGCTCGGCCAGTGGGAGCTGGAGACCGGGCGGCCTTCGGGCCCGACCCTGGCCCGTGCCCTGGACTTCGCCCGCCGCACGGTGCTCCTGGACCCCAAGGCCAGCCTCGGGTACGGCACCTGCGCCCTGGCGGCGCGGGTGATGGCCGAGCAGGAGCTGAAGGCGGGCCGGAACCCCATGCCCTTCGTGCGGGAGGGGGAGGCCGCCTGTGTGAAGGGCGAGGCCCAGGATCCGACGTTCTACGACAACCCCCTCCAGGCGGGCCTCCTCGCCCTGGTGGAAGCCCGTTGGCTCGCATCCCAGCACACCTCGCCGGAACAGGCCCTCTCCTCGGCCCTGGCGCGGCTGGAGCGGGCCCGGACCCTGAACCGGTTCCCCGGGTGGGAAACGGACCTGGCCCTGGCCCGGGGCCAGCTGCTGGGGGCGGACCTGCTTCCGGCCCGGGCCGCGGCGCTGCGGGCGGCCGCGAAAAAGCTGATGGCGGGGGTGGCGCGCAGGGATCCCGGGCTGCAGCCGCTGCGGGACCTGGAAGCCGCCGCGGGCGGCAGGACCCCACCCAGCCGGACGACCTGATCTGGGCCACGTCGCTCGCCGTTGAACATTCTCATAGGAGCCTGTCCATCCCCCGCACCTGCGGCAGGGCAGTCGCTTGAATCGGTCCCGGTCAGTTTCCGGCGACAGCCTCGGGTTCGGCCGGAACACCCCGGTGCACCGCCATGGAGCGCTTTTCGAGGTCGGGCAGGAACCAGGCCAGGAGGCCGATGAGTGGCAGGAAGGAACAGACCTTGTACACGAAGAAGATATCCGTGAGATCCGCCAGGCGCCCCAGCAGGGCCGCGCCGATGCCGCCCATGCCGAAGGCGAATCCGAAAAAGAGTCCCGAGATGGTCCCCACCCGCCCCGGCACCAGCTCCTGGGCGTAGACGAGGATGGCCGAGAAGGCCGAGGCCAGCACCAGTCCGATGACCACCGAAAGCACCCCGGTCCAGAAGAGGTTCGCCCGCGGCAGCAGGAGGGTGAAGGGCAGGATGCCCAGGATGGACACCCAGATCACGTATTTGCGGCCGATGCGGTCCCCCACGGGCCCCCCCGCCACGGTGCCCGAGGCCACGGCGCCCAGGAACACGAAGAGATGGATCTGCGCGTTCTGCACCGAAACATGGAAGCGGCTCATGAGATAGAAGGTGTAGTAGCTGGTGAGGCTGGCCAGATAGAAGTACTTGGAGAAGATGAGGGCCATGAGGATGGCCAGGGAGGCCGCCACCTTGCGCCGGCCCAGCGGGGAAGGGGGATGGGACCCGGCCGATGCCAGGTGCCCCTGGGCCCTGCGGCGGTACCAGCCTCCCACCTTGAGGAGCACCCCCATGGCCAGGAGGGCCGCCAGGGCGAACCAGGCGATGCTGGTCCGGCCCCGGGGAAGGATGAAGAAGGCTGCCAGCAGGGGCCCCAGGGCGCCGCCGGCGTTGCCGCCGACCTGGAAGAGGCTCTGGGCCAGGCCGTGCCGCCCGCCCGAAGCCATGCGCGCCACCCGGCTGGACTCCGGGTGCAGGACCGCGGAACCCATCCCCATGAGGGCCACCGCCACCAGGATCAGGCCGAAGGAGGGGGCCCGGGCGAGCAGCAGGAGCCCCCCCAGGGTGAACCCCATCCCCACCGGCAGGGAGAAGGGCTGGGGCCGGCGGTCCGTCACCAGCCCCACCACCGGTTGCAGCAGGGAGGCCGTGAGCTGGCCCGTAAGGGCGATGAGCCCCACCTGGGAAAAACTCAGTTGGAAGGAACTCTTCAGGATGGGATACATGGCCGGGATGAGCGACTGCATCATATCGTTGAGGAAGTGGCAGAAGCTGATGGCCAGGACGACCCTCACAACGAGTGTGGCTGGCTTGGGGTCGTCAGGCTGCATGGGCGGGTTCTCCTTCTCCCATGCTATATGGGCCGCGCCCAGGTTCTTTGCCTTCCTGGTCAATGACCGGGTGGACGTGCACGCTCGATCAACCGGTTCAACTCGGCAAGCACCAGGGGATCCAGAAAGAAGTCGTGCCCTCGATTCGCCAGACGGACCAGCCGCACCTTCTGGCCGAGTTTCACGGCAGCCGCCTGGAACGATTCACTGAGCCTTGGGGGAGTCGTCCGGTCCTGGCTGCCCACCACCAGGGTCACCTCAACCGCGGGCGACAGGCCCTCGACCAGGTCCAGGGGGGAAAGGGCAACAATCCCCGTTCAGGTGGCGGCGGATGGAATCCACGAACCCGTCCTCGCTGGCAAAGGCGGCGGGCTCCAGGACCTCCCCCGGCAGCACCGTGATCCGCGTGCGCCTGGCCCGGGCCAGGCCCTGCAGGTGCGGCAGCAGCGTCGCGTCGCCCACCCAGGGGTAGTGCGGATCGGCGCCCGCCAGGCGGAACGGCAGCACCGGGATGCCCAGGCGGTAGGCCATGCGCAGGCCGCCTTCGCGCAGGGGTGCGAGGTCCCCGGCGGTGGTGGTGCCTTCGGGGAAGAGGAGGAAGGGCAGGCCGCCCCGCAGGTCCCGGCGCAACGTCTTGAGGGCGGCGGCGCGGCTGAAGAGGCTGTCGCGGTCCACGAAGCGCAGGCCCGCCTTGCGGGCCCCGGAACCGATGAGGGGATAGGCTGCAACCTCGGCCTTGGCCAGGGCCCCGCTGGGGCGCAGGCTGAGGAAGACGACGGGGTCCAGCCAGCTGAGGTGGTTCGAGACCCACAGCTGGCCGCCCTCGGGCACGGGCGCGGCGAGGGTGGCCTCCACCCCCAGGCGGCGCAGGAGCCGGCGGGCCCAGCAGTGCAGGGCCCACTGGGGACGGCTGCGCCAGCCCATGGCGCCGCTGGCCAGGGCCGCCCCGCCCAGGGCGCCCAGGAGCCGAAGGGCGGGCGCGGGGTGGCCGGCGGGGTAGTTCACGGGGCGATGCCGACGCCGTTGCGGTCCTGGATGAACCGCAGGATGGCGGAGCGGTCCGCCACGGGAGGCTTCTTCTCCCAGGGGCAGCCGCGCTTCCAGAGGCCCAGCATGTCCTCGGGGCAGCCCACCTTCTCGTAGATGGTCTCCACCGCCACCGCCAGCGCCTCGGCGGTGAGGGGGGCCTCCATGACGTCGCGCAGCAGGGCCACGCGCCAGCGGTCCTGGGCCGCGGCCCAGCGGCGGCCGCCGGGCCTGGGCACCTTGCCCGTGGCCTCGCGGCTGGCCTCCCACAGCGCGGCCTCGAAGAGCTCCCGGGCCTCCAGGGCGGCCAGGGCCATGGGGCCCAGGGGGCCGTGGGCCAGGAGCCAGTCCTGGATCTCCAGCGGGCTGAGAAGGCCGAAATCGTAGCCCGTCACGAGCTCGTCCCAACCTACGGTGGTGCCTTGACGTTCGAGCAGCGAGAGCCACATGGGGCGCCTCCTAGCTGAGCAGTTGAAGGGCGATGTGGGCCGCCACCCGGGCGCTGTCGTCCGCGCCGGGGAGGGTGGGGGCCAGTTCCATGATGTCGGCGCCGACCCACGCCACGTTCCGGAGGCAGGCCAGCAGGGTGAAGACGTCCAGCACCGAGAGGCCGCCGGGGACGGGCTCGGCCACGGCGGGGCAGAAGGCGGGGTCCAGCACGTCCAGGTCCACGCTCACGTAGGCCGGCACCTGGCCCACCCGGGCGATGTCGCCCTGGAGCTGCGACAGGAGCCGCGGGTCCTTGAGGTCCATGGGCGTCCACATGCGCACGCCGGCGTTGAGGAGGAAGACGATCTCCTCGCTGTCGAAGCGGGGGGCGCGGACCCCCAGCTGCACCGTGTGCCGGGGGTCCACCAGGCCTTCCTGGATCGCGCTCCGGAGCCAGGTGCCGTGGTGGTGCCCGGTCCCCCAGACCTCGCCCGTGCCGGCGTCGGGGTGGGCGTCCAGGTGCAGGAGGCCCAGGGGCCCGCGCCTGCGGGCATGGGCGCGCAGGGCGCCCAGGGTCATGAGGTGGTCGCCGCCCAGGAGGAGGGTCCGGGCCCCCTCGACGACCCACCCGTTGACCGTCTCCTCCACCGCGCCCAGCGCCTCGGCGATGCTGAAGGGCCGGGTGGGGATGTTGCCGCCGTCCACCCAGTCCAGGGCCGCCAGGGTCCGGCCCCCCAGGTCGTGGCCCTGGAGCCGGAACGGCATGGCCGCGCGCCCCAGGCCCAGGGTGGCCGCCCGCAGGGCCCAGGGCCCCATGCGCGCCCCGGGGCGGTTGAGGACGCCGCCGTCGAAGGGGGCTCCCAGCACGACGCCGGGCACGGGGGAGGGCTCCAGCTGGAGGGGCAGGCCCAGGAAGGGGGTGAGGCCCGTGCGCAGGGCCGTGAGCAGAGCTTCAGGGTGCATTCGCGCTCCGCTTCAGGAAACCAGCTTCAGGCGGGAATACCGCGCCCTGAGGCGGTCGATGTCCTGCTTCTCGATGACCGACCACAGCCGCACGTCGCCGGGGTGGTAGTAGTCCCGCGCCTCCGCCACCACGCGCGCGCCCAGGGACGCGTGGATGGACCGGGCGTCGTGGTTCCCGGGCTCCACCAGGAAGCGGCAGGACTCCATGTCCTCGGCCAGGAGCTTCTTCACCATGGCGCGGATCAGGAGGTAGTTGACGCGCGTCTTCCGGTAGTCGGGATGCACGGCCAGGGTGGCGCAGTAGACCGCCTTGCCGTTGGGGAAGTTGAGCACGTAGCCCGCGGGCCGGTCGCCGTCCATGGCGATGAAGCACCAGTCCGAGTAGAAGTCCGTGCAGAGCCTCTGGTAGTAGGGGCAGAGCTCGCCCACCTCGTCCTGCTCCCAGATCTCGCGCTCGAGGCGCTGCAGATGGGCGAAGTCGGCGGGCGTGAGGGGGCGGATGTCGTAGCGGGGCTGCTGTTGTTCCGTGAGCGGGATTGCCATCGGATCACCTCCTGCTTCAAGGATGGGGTCCGGGCGTTACAGGCGAACGCCCTGGCGGCAACGGCCCGGATCATTCCTGGGACATTCCTGTTAAACGCCGCGGCTGGCGGCGTTCCACGAAGAGGACGGAGCCCTCCAGGCCCTTGGCCTCCTTCTTGGCGACGGCCGCGCTGGCGGAGATCTCGTGGTGGTTCGCGAACTGGCCCGGCCACGCCTTCACCGCGCCCACGCTGAGGCTCAGCAGGGGGTGCACCACCTGGCGGCGGGAGCGGTCCTCGCCCACGTAGCCCCGCGACTCGAGCTCCCCTTCGCTGAAGAACCTGGCCAGCCCCGCGTCGAAGGCCTCCAGCAGGCTCATGCAGCGCCGCTCCCAGTCGGCGCTCCGGAACACCATCATGAAGTCGTCCCCGCCGATGTGTCCGACGAAGTCCAGGTCGGGCTCGCACACGGAGCGGAGCAGGTCCCCGGTCCACTGGATGACGTCGTCGCCGCGCCGGTAGCCGTGCACGTCGTTGTAGGGCTTGAAGTGGTCCAGGTCGCAGTAGCACGCCACGAAGGGGACGCCCTGGTGGAGCAGGTCGTCCAGGTGCTCGTTGATGGGGACGTTGCCGGGGAGGCCCGTGAGCGGGTTGGCGTAGCGGGCCGCCTTGATCTGCATCTGCGTGATCTCGCGCATGAGGTCGTGGCCGCTGCCCATTCCGGCGTAGAAGCCGTTCCGGGTGAGGATGTAGCCGTGGAGGATGTGGCGGGGATCGGACTCCACGATGAGCCGGCTCACCTCGTGGAGGCTGGTGCCGTGGTCGAGCACCAGGATGTCCCGGTTCATGATGGCCTCCACCGGCTTCTTCCCGTACAGCTCCCGGGAGAAGGGCTTGAACATCATGTCCATGAACACGTGGCGGTTGATCAGGCCCACGGGGATGCCGTCGCGGACGACGGGAATGGACTGCAGGTCGGAATCGGCCTGGAAGAGCTTCTCCACCTTCCCGTTGGGGGTGTCCGGGGCCAGGGCGGGCACCTCGACCATGAGCCGGGCCGCCGTGGAGCGCCCGTCCCGGATCCAGCCGGAGCCGTCGGGGTCCCGGCGCCGGAACAGGCCCGGGGCCGCGGCGGCCTGGGGCAGGGGCGCGGGGCGGCCCAGGAGGTAGCCCTGGCCGAAGTGCAGGCCCAGGTCCCGCACCACGGCGAGGTCCGCCTCCAGCTCGATGCCCTCGCCCACGACCTTGGCGCCCGTCTTGGAGGCGATGTCGCACAGGGACTTCAGGAACTGGAGCTTGACCGGGTCCCGGCTCACGCCCTGGATGAAGTGCATGTCGACCTTCACGAACTCCGGGCGCAGCTCCGACCACAGGCGCAGGCTGGAGAAGCCCTCCCCCAGGTCGTCCAGGGCGATGGCGAAGCCCAGCTTCCGGAACAGGGCGATGGCCTTCACCAGGATGCCGAGGTCGTGGATGGGCAGGGCCTCGGTGAGCTCGATGACGATCCGGCCCGGGGGCACCCCCAGCTCCTCCAGCCCCTGGATGGGCAGGAGGGAGCTCTGGGCCGCCGTGGCCAGGCTGCCGGGGCTCATGTTCAGGAACAGCTTCTGGGCGGCCCCGCTGGCCGCATAGGCCCGCACCAGGGTCCTGCAGCAGGCGCACTCCAGGTCGTAGAGCTGGTTCGTGAGGCCGGCCACCTTGAACAGGCTGGCCGGAGCGTGGAGGAGCGTGTCCGAGGGACCCCGGATCAGCCCCTCGAAGGCCAGCACCGCCCCGGTCTCCAGGTCCACGATGGGCTGGAAGTGGGGCTTGAGGCGGTCTTCCGCGAGGATGGCCCTGAGCTGGTCGCCCAGACCGATCATCCCGTCCGCGGTGCCGGCCGGATGGTTGCGGGCGCCCGCATGGAGGGCCAGTCGGGCCCTGCTGGTGGCCAGGGAGAGGGAGGCGAGGGGGACCATGCCTCCAGTTTCACGCCCCGCCGTCCCGGGCGTGGGGCGGCGGTGGAACTTGGGTGTTAATACGGCGGGCATGGGGCTACCGGACCCGGGAGATCTTCAGGAGGGCGTCCGACAGGGTGACGCCGGAGGCCTGGACGTTCTTGAGGCTGACGAGGATGACGGGCCTGCCCTTCTCGAGGACGATGGCGATCCCCGCCCCATCCTTGAGCATGGCGGCGTCGCCGGCCACCACCAGCTTGCCGTCGGCCAGGTAGTCCTTGAGCTGCTCGCCGTTGGCCGCCCAGGCCACCGGGGCCTTGGCGTCCGGAGACACGCCCCCCTTCTTGAGCTGCATGGACAGGTCCATGTCGCGGCAGGCGATGCGCCCGGGCGCACCGGCGCTGGCCGTGACGACCTTGAGGAACGGCATGAGCTCGGCGGGGGCCACCTGGGGCGGTGCGGCCAGGGCCACGGTGACGAAGAGCAGGGCGGCGGGAAAAAGGGTCATGGCTCCATCCTTGGAACCAGTGTTCCCGACCCGTGTCTCCGCTTTAGATTGGAACCGTTAATTCCCTGTGATTTCTACCTTACGAACAGGGGGTGGATCAGCCGCAGGGTCCCGTAGGCGATGCCGAAGCTGCAGGGGATCGTCAGCACCCAGGCCACGAAGATGTTCCCGGCCACGCCCCAGCGCACCACATTGGCGTTCATGGTGGCCCCGACGCCCATGATGGCCCCGGTGATGGAGTGGGTGGTGGAGACGGGGATCCCGAAGTGGGCGGTGGTGAACAGCACCATGGCCGCGGCGGTCTCGGCGGCGAACCCGTGGATGGGCCGCAGCTTGACGATGCGGCTGCCCATGGTCTTGATGATGCGAAGGCCGCCGCTGGCGGTGCCCGCGGCCATCATGCCCGCGCACCCCAGCTTGACCCACATGGGCACGGCCACCTGGTGCCCGGGGAGGACGGTCATCTTCCCGTAGATGATGAGGGCGAGGCAGATGACGCCCATGGCCTTCTGGGCGTCGTTCTGGCCATGGGTGAAGGCCATGGCGCTGGCCGAGACCAGCTGCAGCTTCCGGAAGGCGTTGTTGATCTTCCTGCCCGAGGTGTGCCTGCAGATCCATTGGATGAGCAGGATCAGGATGGCCCCCATGAGGAAGCCCAGCATCGGGGACACGAAGATGAAGAGGGTGATCTCCTCCAGCTTGGTCATGTGGAGCGCCCGGAAGCCCGCGTGGGCCACCACGGCCCCGGCCAGGCCGCCCATGAGGGTGTGGCTGGTGCTGGAGGGGATGCCGAAGTACCAGGTGCCGAGGTCCCACAGGATCGCGGCCGTGAGGGCCGCGATGAGCACTTCGGGCACCACGAACTGGGAGTCCGCGATCCCCTTGGCGATGGTGGTGGCCACGTGGGTGCCCAGCAGGGCCCCGCCGAAATTGAGGCAGGCCGCCATGACGATGGCGTTGCGGGCGGACATGACCCCCGTGGAGACCACGGTGGCGATGGCGTTGGCGGTGTCGTGGAAGCCGTTGATGTAGTCGATGGCCCAGGCCATCACGACGATGAGGATGAGCGTCGGGATCATGGCGCGCTCAGGCGTTGCGCATGACGGTTGAGCTCACGACCTTCGAGACGAGCTCGATGCGGTCGGTGGCGTCCTCCAGGAGGCTGAGGATCTCCTTCCACTTGATGAGCTCGATGGGATCCTTGGGGTTCTCGAAGATCTCGGCCAGGGCGGCGTGGTAGACGGCGTCGGCCTGGTTCTCCAGCTCGTTGCAGTACTGGATGCGCTTGTTGATGTCTTTGCCGTTGGACATGTTCCGGAGGTGGCCGATGAGGGGCTTGATCTCCTCGGCGCCGGCGACGATGAGCCGCCCCAGCTCGACGGCCGTGGGCATCACGGCGGTGATCTTGTAGAGCACCAGCCGCTCGCAGACCCCGTCCAGGCAGTCCACGACGTCGTCGAGGCAGTGGGCCAGATGGAGGATGTCCTCGCGTTCGATGGGGGTCATGAAGGTTCGGTTCAGGCGGTCCACGATCTCGTGGGTGATCTCGTCGCCCACGTGCTCGAGGTCCTTCATCTTGCGGCGCATCCCGGCCCACTCGCCGGGGGTCTGGCGGGACTTGAACTCGGCCTCGAAATGCTTGGCGGAATCCACGAGGTTGGAGGCGGAGGCTTCGAGCAGGTCGAAAAACACCATTTCGTGGGGTTTCAACCAGCTGATGAGTGAGTTCAAGGACATCGGGACTCCTGAAAGACCAATGTCTCCATTGTGCCTTGGGAAGCCCCGGTACCCTAGCCGGAATGGCCGGCAGTGGGGCGCATTGCCGGTTTTTCCACACGGCAGGCCAGATTCCTGATCTGTTTCCCCCAGCGCCTCAGCGAAACCTCCGCGCCTCTGCGTTTGATTTCCTTCTGTGCGATTCCGGACGATCGGGGCCCACCCAAGCAGTCAGTGATTCATGGAGAAGAACTAAACGCTGGGGCGCAGAGGGTTCACAGAGGCGCTGGGGAAAAATGCGGCAGGAGATCAGGCGTCCACGCTTCCCAGCCGGTAGCCCACGCCGACCACCGTCTCGATGAGGCCCGCAGCCTCCCCCAGCTTCGACCGCACCCGCCGCACGTGCGCGTCGATCGTCCGGCTCTCACCCAAGTATTCCAAACTCCATACTTGCTGCAAAATCTTTTCCCGGCTCAGGACCCGCCGCGGGTTCTGGAGGAAATACGCCAGCAGCTCGAACTCCCGGCGGGTCAGTTCCATGGCCTCCCCGTTCACCCGGGCGATGTGCATGTCCAGGTCCACGCTGATCGGGCCGAAGGTCATCTGCTGGACCTTGCTGGGGGCGTCGATGAAGGCGGCCCGGCGGAGGATGGCCCGGATGCGGGCGACCAGCTCCCGGCTGGAGAAGGGCTTGGAGATGTAGTCGTCGGCCCCCAGCTCCAGGCCGAGCACCCGGTCGATCTCCTCGTTGCGGGCGGTGACCAGCACCACCGGCAGGGCGCGGTAGCTGGCGTCGGCGCGGATGGCCCGCAGGACGTCCAGGCCGTCCACGTCGGGCAGGGTCAGGTCCAGCAGGGCCACGTCCAGGCGGGAGGCCTGGCCGGAGGAGGACTGGGCGATGAACCGGAGGGCCTCGCGGCCGGTGCCGAAGGCGCTCAGGGAGAAGCCCTCCCGCTTGAGATGCTGTTCCAGCCCCAGCCGGATGTCGGCATCGTCTTCGAGGAGGAGGAGGTGGGGCATCGGGACTCCGGTCAGCCTTCGGGGGGGGTCTGCAGGTAGGGGTGCTTCACGCTGACGCCGCCGATGATGAAGAGGACCTCCTCGGCGATGTTGGTGGCCTGGTCGGCGATGCGCTCCCAGTTCTTGATGACGATGATGAGGTGGCTGGCCCGCTCGATGGTCAGGGGATCGGCCAGCATGAGGCGCAGCAGCTCCCGGTTGATCTGCACGTAGAGCGCGTCCACGGAATCGTCCGAGGCGATGACGGCCCTGGCCAGCTCCGCGTCGCCGTTCACGAAGGCGTCCACGGCCCGGCGGACCATGGAGAGGGTCTCCTCCCCGAGCCGGCGCAACGAGTCGCCCAGGTCCAGGGGGAGCAGGGGGTTCAGGATGAGGGCCCGCCTGGCGATGTTGGTGCAGTGGTCGCCGATGCGCTCCAGCTCCGGCACGATCTTGAGCGTGGAGGCGATGAGCCGCAGGTCCGAGGCGAAGGGCGCCCTCAGGGCCAGCAGGTCGATGCAGGCCTGGTCCAGGCGCAGCTCCAGCTCGTCGACGCCCTTGTCCAGGTCGTTGACCCGGCGGGCGTCGCCGTCGTTGCGCTCCATGAGGGAATTATGAGTGAGGAGGATCATCTCCTCCACCTGCCCGGCCATGGCCAGGAGGCTGAACTTGAGATCCCTGAGCTCGTTGTCGAAGTGGCGCGCCATTAACCGAATCTCCCGCTGATGTAATCCTCGGTCATCCGCACCCTCGGATTGGTGAACAGCATTTCCGTAAGCCCGGTCTCGATGAGCTTACCCATCCAGAAGAACGCCGTAAAGTCGCTTACGCGGGCGGCCTGCTGCATGTTGTGGGTCACGATGACGATGGTGTAGTCCCGCTTGAGCTCGAAGATCAGTTCCTCGATGCGGCTGGTGGCCAGGGGATCGAGCGCCGAGCAGGGTTCGTCCATGAGGAGCACCTCGGGCTGGACGGCCATGGCCCGGGCGATGCACAGGCGCTGCTGCTGGCCGCCGGAAAGCCCCAGGCCGCTCTCCTTGAGCCGGTCCTTCACTTCGTCCCAGAGCCCGGAGGCGATGAGGCTGCGCTCCACCGCCTCGTCCAGGACGGTCCGGTCCTTGACCCCCTGGATGCGCAGCCCGTAGGCCACGTTTTCGTAGATGCTCTTGGGGAAGGGGTTGGACTTCTGGAACACCATGCCCATGCGCTTTCGCAGGCTGATGACGTCCACGCCCGGGGCGTAGATGTCGTCCTCGCCCACCTTGACGCTGCCCTGGATGCGCACGTTGCCGATGAGGTCGTTCATGCGGTTGATGCACCGCAGGAGGGTGCTCTTGCCGCAGCCCGAAGGCCCGATGAGGCTCATGACCGAGTGCTCGCGCACCTCCAGGTCGATGTTGAACAGGGCCTGCTTGGGGCCGTAGAAGAGGCTCACGTCCTCGATGTGAAGCAGGGCCTTGGCGTCCAGGACCGCTGAGTCCGTGAGGGGGACGTCGGTCTTGCGGGCCGTGACCGGGGGAGCCGGCGGCTGGGTTTCCGGGCGGGCGGGCACGGGCTCCGGCACGGCTGGGTGGGAATCGAATTCCGTCATGGCTTCTCCGGCGGGCATCAGAAGGCTCCTCCGCCCATTCTCGCCCGCAGTCGGCTGCGCAGGCGAAGGGCGAACAGGTTGAGTACCACCACCACCAGGAGCAGCAGCAGTGCGGTCATGAACACCATGGGCTTGGCGGCCTCGCTGTTGGGGCTCTGGAAGCCCACATCGTAGATGTGGAAGCCCAGGTGCATGAACTTGCGGTCCAGGTGCAGGAAGGGGAAGGTGCCGTCCAGGGGCATGGAGGGGGCCAGCTTCACCACGCCCGTGAGCATGAGCGGCGCCACTTCGCCTGCGCCCCGCGCCATGGCCAGGATGAGGCCCGTGAGGATCCCCGGCATGGCCCCCGGGATGACCACGTTCCAGAGGGTCTGCCAGCGCGTCGCCCCCAGGGCGAGGCTCGCCTCCCGCTGGCTGCGGGGGACGGCCGCCAGGGCCTCCTCCGTGGCCACGATCACCACCGGCACCGTCAGGAGGGCCAGGGTGAGGGCGGCCCAGAGGATGCCGCCGGTGCCGAAGGTGGGGGTGGGCAGCTTCTCGGCGAAGAAGAGCCGGTCGATGCCGCCGCCCACGAAGTAGACGAAGAACCCCAGCCCGAACACGCCGAAGACGATGGAGGGCACGCCGGCCAGGTTGTTCACGGCGATGCGCAGGGTCCGCAGGATCCAGCCCTGCGATGCGTACTCCCGCATGTAGAGGGCCGCCATCACGCCCAGGGGGACCACGAGGATGGACATGAGGAGCACCATCATCACGGTGCCGAAGATGGCCGGGAAGATGCCCCCCTCGGTGTTGGACTCCCGGGGATCGTCGGCCACGAACTCCCAGAGGCGGGACAGGTAGGCGCCGGTCTTGCCCAGCACGCCCAGGGCGTTGGACGGCACGACCCGCACCACGGAGGCCAGGGGGAGGGTCTTGGTCTGGCCGTCCACGGCCTCCAGGGTCACGGTGACGGCGGCGGCCTGGGCGCGCAGGAGGTCGAGGCGGGCCTCGGCGGCGTCGTACTGGGCCTGGAGGGCCTGCATGCGGGCCTCCAGGCCCGGCTTGCGCTTCATCTCCAGGCGCAGGTCCTCCATCCGGCGGTTGAGGCCGCCGATCTCGGACTTGTCCAGGCTCCGGATGTGCCGGCTCAGGGCCAGGGCCGCGGGCCGGAGGCGGTCGAGGTTCTGCATGGGGTCGCCGGGAAGGGCCTGCCCGTCCTTCTCGAGGCTCCTGACCCGGCCGTAGAAGGGGCCGTATTCCAGCCGCTCCACCACCACGGCGTCGGCGGGGGCCGTCAAGGGGCCCAGCTCGGCGCGGGGCACCCAGCGGTAGTCCTGGCCGAACAGGTCCCGGTTGCCCACGTGGAACTGGACCTTGTCGGGCTCCTGGCCGGTGATCTCGCCCAGGATCGGGCCCTGGGCGGTCGCCGCCGCCACGATGGGCCCGGGCCAGAAGAACCCCAGGCCCTTGGCCCCGATGTAGCCCACCAGCCCGAAGATCATCAGCAGGGAGAAGGCCAGGGTGGCCCCGGAGAACCAGATCAGGGCGCTGCCCCGGCGCCACCATTCGCGAAGGTTCGTCATCAGAAGGACTCGTAGCGCTTGCGCAGATGCTGGCGGACCAGCTCGGCGGCGGTGTTGAGGAGGAAGGTCAGGCAGAACAGGAGGGCGGCGGTGAAGAAGAGGAGCCGGTAGAGGCTGCCGTGCACCGGGGCCTCGGGCGTCTCCACCGCGATGTTGGCCGCCAGGGTGCGCATGCCGTTGAAGGGGCTCCACTCCATCACCGGGGTGTTGCCCGTGGCCATGAGCACGATCATGGTCTCGCCGATGGCCCGGCCCAGGCCCACCATGACCGCGGAGAAGATCCCGGGGCTGGCGGTGGGCAGGACCACGCGCCACGCGGTCTGCCAGGGGCTGGCGCCGCAGGCGAGGCTTGCCGAGGTGAGGGACTTGGGCACGGCGCTGAGCGCGTCCTCGCTGATGGTGAAGATGATGGGGATCACGGCGAACCCCATGGCGAAGCCCACCACGAGGCTGTTGCGCACGTCGTAGGTGACGCCGTGGGCCGCCAGCAGCCAGTTGCGGTAGTCGCCCCCCATGAAGATCCGCTCGAAGCGCGGCCCCAGCCAGGTGGCCAGGGCGAGGCCCGTCAGCAGGAGGGGGATGACCCAGAGCACTTCCCACCCCGTGCCCCAGCCCAGGCGGATGCGCCGGGGCAGGCGGCTCCAGGCCGGGAAGACGGCCAGGGCCAGCAGCAGCGTGACCCCCGGCAGGATCAGGACCATGACCGCCGAGCGCTCGAAGAGGGGCGCCAGCACCAGCCCGGCCAGGAAGCCCAGCACCACGGAGGGCAGGGCGGCCATGATCTCGATGAGGGGCTTGATGGTGTCCCTGAGCCTGGGCGAGGCGAACTGGCTGGTGTAGAGGGCCCCCAGGATGGCCAGGGGCAGGGCGAAGATCATGGCGTAGAGCGTGCCCTTGAGGGTGCCGAAGAGCAGCGGCATCAGGCTGAGCTTGGGTTCGGAGTCGTCGGACCCGCCGCTGCTCTGCCAGACGTACTCGGCCTTCGGGTAGCTCTCGTAGTGCACCTTGCCCCAGAGGGTGCGCATGCTGATCTCCGGGTGCGGGGCATCCAGGGTCCAGGAGCGCAGGCCCCCGGACGCGTCCGCGGCGAGGATCAGGTCGCCCCGGGCCGTGAGGGCGCCGGACCGGATTTCGCCGCCCCGGGCCTCGAAGAGCCTGTTCTCCGTGGTGAGGTGGTCCACGGCCACCATGCCCGCGGACCACGCCAGGAACCGCTTGTCCCGCTGCCCCGCCATGAACCCCTTCACGGCCCCCGCCATGGGCTTGAACCGGTGGAATTCCTGAAGGGTGGTGGAACCGTCCCGGTTGAGCACCTGGAACGCGGCCAGGGAGCCCTTCTCCCCGCCCACCAGCAGGGCGGCCCGCCCCAGGTCGAAGCCCAGGGCCGTGACCGGCTCCCCGAGGGAGCCCGAGGCCGCCAGGGCCGTCTCGTCCCCGACGCTGAAAGCGAGAACCCCGCCCTGCGGGGTTCCGGCGAAGAGCATGGCGCCGTCGGCGCTCCACTTCGCGCAGGTCGCCGGGCCCTCCAGGGGCACCGGCTTCCAGGCGGCCGGCGCGGCCGCGTCCCCGGAAACCTCGGCCCACACGAGCCGGCCCTGGCCGTCACGGGCCGCGATGCGCCAGGTGGCCGCAGGCGCGATTCCCGAGGCCGGCATCTCGCGGGTGTGCAGCAGGGCCGTGATGCCGCGGGCGGGCTGGAGCCCCTTCCACTCCACGGCCGGGCTCCAGCTGGCGGGGTCCCTGTCCTCGGCGGGCTTGACCCAGCCGAGCGCGCCGAAGGCGATGCGGCCGTCGGAACCCAGGGCGGCCAGGGCCCCCTGGGCGTTGATGGGGGTGTGGGAAAGCCAGGGCAGGGCGGGGCCCCCGGAGGGGACCGGCACTTCCCGTCCCTTGGCGAAGGCGCGGATCCCGGCGGCGGGATCCGCGGTCAGGATCCCCTCGCCGCTTTCGTCCGCGAACAGGGACGCGGACGCGGGCAGGCGCCCCGGGGCATGTTCCTGGACCCGGGGCGCGCGGAAGATGGGGTAGGCCTCCTTGCCGATGAAGACGAGGATGCCCAGCACGGCGGCGATGATGGTCATCCCCCCCAGGGTGATGACCCAGTCCATGACCCGGTCCAGGCGCTTGGCCCTGTTCAGGATGGAGGAAGCGCTGCGCATGCTGGGCTGTTCCCTTCGGCTACTTGAGGTTCTTGAGCTGCTCGTCGACCATCTTCTTGGGGAGGGGGTAGTAGCCGTCCTTGATGACCACGCCCTGGCCTTCCTTGCTGAGAATGAAGGTGATGAACTGCTTGACCAGCGGATCCAGGCCCTTCCTGGGATCCATGTTCACATAGATGTAGAGGGCGCGGGCCAGGGGGTAGTTGCCGTTGAGCGCGTTCTCGTAGGTGGCCTCGAAGGCCTTGCCGCCGTTCTTGGCGGGGTTGGAAAGGGGCACGGCGCGCACCTCGGAGGTCTTGTAGCCGATGCCCGAGTAGCCGATGGCGAACTTGTCGGTGCCCACGCTCTGCACCACGGAGCTGGAGCCGGGCTGCTCCTTGACGGTGTCCTTGTAGTCGCCGTTGCCCAGCACGTGCTCCTTGAAGAAGCCGTAGGTGCCCGAGGCGCTGTTGCGGCCGTAGATGGAGATGGGCTTGGAGGCCCACTCGCCCTTCAGTCCGAGCTTGGACCAGGCGGAGATGTCCTCCACGCCGGACTTGCGGGTCTTGGAGAAGATGCCGTCCAGCTCCTTGACGGACAGGGACTTGATCTTGTTGTCCTTGTGGACGAAGACCCCGAGGGTGTCCAGGGCCACGGAGATGCGGGTGGGCTTGTAGCCGAACTTCTTTTCGAACTGGTCGATCTCGCCGGCCTTCATCTCCCGGCTCATGGGGCCGATCTGGGAGGTGCCGGAGATGAGGGCCGGAGGGGCGGTGCCCGAGCCCTTGCCTTCCACCTGGATCTTCACGCCGGGGTAGCTGCCCTTGAAGGCCTCGACCCAGTAGGTCATGCAGTTGTTCAGGCTGTCGCTGCCGACCGAGTTGAGGGTGCCGGTCACGCCCGCGACCTTCTTGTAGGCCTGCAGCTTGGGGTCCACCTTCACGACCGCCTGGGCGGAAAGGGTCCCCCCCATCGCGAGGACGACGGCCAGACTCAGGATGTTCTTCATGGGATGCTCCTTGGGCAACGTCATTCAGCATCCTCCACGGGTTCAACCATGTTGAGACACGCATGTTACTTCCGTGTAACCGGCCACAATTTTTAACTTCGGCCTCCAAAGCGAATATTTTGGGGAATTTACCTGATGTCCTCTTGCCCTTGGGCCCCGGCGATGGGACAATGCCCCTAGCCAAAGCGGGCCGGAGCCAGCGCGTCACTTTGGTAAATCCCTATCCGGGACGGTCTTAAGGAATCGAGACCCCCCAATCCCATCCCAATCGAACCATTCTCAGAACCCCATCCACAACCCAATCGTGAAGACCTCCTGCCCCTGAACGGCCGAGGGTCTATTCCAAGGAGATCGTTTTGCCCAGAAAAACAATGCTTATCAATGCCACGGACTCGGAGGAGATCCGTGTGGCCACCCTCGTGGACGGCGTGCTGTCGGACTTCGACATCGAGTTCGTCCACAACGAGAAGATCAAGGGAAACATCTACAAGGCCAAGGTCGTGCGCGTGGACCAGAGCCTCCAGGCCGCCTTCATCCACTACGGCGGCCAGAAGAACGGCTTCCTGCCCATCGGCGAGCTGCCCAAGGACCTGGTGAGCCCCGACGGCCGCCGGGGCCGCATCCAGGACCTGCTGAACCGGGACCAGGAGATCATGGTCCAGGCCGTGCGCGAGGAACTGGGCTCCAAGGGCGCCATGATGACCGCCCAGATCTCCCTGCCGGGCCGCTACCTGGTCCTCACCCCGGGCAACCCCACCAACGGCATCAGCCGCAAGATCGAGAGCCGGGAGGAGCGCGAGCACTTCAAGAAGCTCATCGACGAGCTGGAGATCCCCCGCAGCTTCGGCGTCATCGTGCGCACCGCCAGCCTCGGGGTCACCAAGGAGGACTTCCAGCGCGACCTGGACTACCTCCTGGACACCTACAAGGAGGTCCAGAACCGCTACAAGCACCGCCAGGGCGCGGGGCTCGTGTGGCAGGAGGACGACGTCGTCACCCGCACCCTGCGCGACGCGTTCACCAAGGACATCGAGGAAGTGCACATCGACGACCTGGAGACCTTCCACGCCGCCCAGGGCTTCTTCAAGCGCACCATGCCCCAGCACCTGGGGGTCCTGAAGCACTACATCGGCAAGAAGCCCCTGTTCAGCAAGTTCTCCACGGAAGAGCAGATCGACCGCGTCTATGGGCGCAAGGTGCCCCTGCCTTCCGGCGGCGCGCTGGCCATCGACCAGACCGAGGCCCTCGTGGCCATCGACGTGAACTCCGGCAAGACCACCGGCGACAACGTCGAGGACATGGCCTTCAAGACCAACATGGAGGCCGCCGAGGAGGCCGCCCGCCAGCTCCGCCTGCGCGACCTCGCCGGCCTGGTGGTGATCGACTTCATCGACATGAAGCGCGAGGGCAACAACCGGGCCGTCATGGAACGCCTGGTCGAATGCCTGGAAGAGGACAAGGCCCGCATGGAAGTGGGCAAGATCAACCGCTTCGGCGTGCTGGTCATGACCCGCCAGCGCCTGCGCCCCTCCCTGCAGCACGTCACCCACGAGGCCTGCCCCACCTGCCAGGGCACCGGCAAGGTCAAGAGCATCGAGGCCCTGGTCCTGTCGGTGGTGCGCCGCATCAAGGCGATCCTCAGCCGGGACGCCATCGCCGAGATCCGCGTCAAGCTCATGCCCTCCATCGCGCTGGCCGTGCTGAACCAGAAGCGCAAGGACCTCTCCGCGCTGGAGGACATGCACGACTCCAAGATCATCATCGTGGCCGACCCCGAGATCCCCTTCGGGGAGATGGCCGCGGAGATCGAGCGCGCCGAAGAGGAGCCCGCCGAGAAGGTGGCCGCCCGCAACGAGCGCCCCCGCGACCTGGACGAGGAGACCGTCGTCCTGGGCGGCGACAGCCCCATTTCCTTCGACAAGGCGCTGGGTGGCGACGACGCCCCCAAGAAGCCCGCCCGCGCCCCCCGCAACGAGCCCCGCCGCGAGCCCGAGGCCGCGCCCGCCCCGGTGGCCGCCGCCACCCACGCGGAGATCAAGTACGACCGCCGCGACGCGCAGCGGGCCGCCCTGGAGGAGCGCGAGCGCCTGCGCGCCCTCTTCGAGGCCGCCAAGCCCCTGGACGAGGAGGATGGTGCCCCCGCCGCCGAACCCGTGGAGGAGGAGAAGGCCCCCGCCGGCCGCCGCCGCTCCCGCGGAGGCCGCAAGCCCGCCGCCGCCGCGCCCGAGGCCGCCGTGGAAGCCCCGCAGACCGCCGTGGCCGTCGAGGAGCCCGTGGCCGTGCCCGAACCCGAGCCCGCCCCCCTGCTCCTGACCGCCGACCTGCTGGCCGACCTCCTCACCCCGGCCCCCCGGATGAAGTTCAAGTCCAAGCCGGAACCCGAGCCCGAGGCTCCCGCTCCCGCCAAGAAGGGCCGTCCCGCCAAGGCCAAGGCCCCCAAGGCCGAGCCCAAGGCCGAGGAACCCGCCGTCGCCATCAAGGCGGACACCAAGCCCGCCAAGCGCGCTCCCAAGCCCAAGCCCGCCCCCGAGCCCGAGGCCCCCGTCGCTCCCAAGCCCCGTGCCCGCAAGAAATGATCGTGAGGTAACGCCCTGACGCCCTTCGACCATCTCTACTGGCTGGCCCCGATCGCCGCCCTGGCCACCCTCCTCGGAGGGTGGCTGGTGGTGCGTTTCCTCCAGGGCCGGGCCAGCCTCATGCGCCACATGTCCGGCGTGGCGGCCGGCTACCTCATGTCCGTCACCCTGGTGCGGGTCATGCCCGAGGCCGTCGAGCAGGGCGGCGAAGCCATGGCCCTGTGGGCCGTGGCGGGCTTCTTCCTGATCCACCTGCTCGAGCACGGCATCAGTCCCCACTTCCACTACGGCGAGGAATCCCATACGCACTCCGGCTCGGCCATGACGGGCGTCATCGCCCTGGTGGGCCTGAGCCTGCACAGCTTCATGGACGGCATGTCCATCACCGCCGCCATGCGCACCCACAGCGGCCTGGGCCTGATGGTGTTCACGGGCGTGCTCCTCCACCGCATCCCCGAAGGGGCCACGATCTCCTCCATCTTCCTGGTGAGGGGCTTCGGCAACCGGAAGTCCATCATCGCCGCGGGCATCCTGGCCATGGCGGCCCTGGTGGGTTCCATGAGCCAGGAGTTCCTGCACATCAAGCTGGGACCGGTGCTGGGTCTGACCGGGGGCCTCGGCCTCTACGTGGCCTGCTCGGACCTTCTGCCCGAAGCCCAGAAGGAGAAGGGCTGGAAGAGCACCGCGAGCCTCCTGGTGGGGATCCTCATCTTTCTGGTAGTGCTGGGTCTGGCGCCGCATCACCACCATGGCGCGTGAGCGGCGGATCCGCATAGGCCTTGTGGCGGCCCTGGGGCTGGGTCCCCTGGCCGCCCAACTGCCGCCCCTTCCGCCCCTGGGGCCCGACTGGCAGGCCCCCACCCCCGGCGAGCTCCTCCCCCTGCGTCCCCAGGAGTCCGTGGAATCCAGGGAAGGGGCCGTGCCCCTGCGCTACTGGGGCAAGGACGTGAAGGAGACCCCCGGCGGCTGGGAGATGGACGACGGCGCCGTGGCCAGCCCCGACCTGCTCCTGCTGGCCGACCACATCAAGTACAGCACCCTCACCGGGGAGATCGAGGCCGAGGGGCGCATCCGCCTGGAAGGGCCCGGGCTGCGCCTGCGCTGCGCCCGGCTCCGCATGGACTGGAAGCACCAGGTGGGCGAGGCCTGGGCCCTGGACATGGAGCTCCCCCCCAGCTGGTACCTGAAGTCGGACAAGGTGGCCTTCACCACCCTCAAGCACTGGGACTTCGAGAAGGTCGAACTCAGCCCCTGCCCCCAGGAGAAGCCCGGCTGGAAGGCCCTGGTGTCCCGGCTCACCGTGGACCTGGACAAGTACGCCACCATCCGCAACCTCTGGATCTGGGTGGGCAACGTCCCGACCTTCTACTACCTGCCCTGGGCCATCTACCCCGCCAAGGCCGAGCGCACCTCGGGCCTGCTGCCCATCTCCCTCTCCTTCTCGGGCCCCATGGGCGCCTCGACCCAGGTGCCCTACTACCAGGTGCTGGGTGACTCGGCGGACGTGACGGTGTCCCCGGAGTACTTCACCCGGCAGGGCACCCTGTGGGGTGGCGAGGCCCGCTGGAACCCCGAACCTACCCACCAGGGCTCCTTTGCCGGGCAGTTCATCAAGCAGAAGACCGACGACATCCACCGGTACCGGTTCTCCCTGAAGGAGATCTGGCAACGGGAAGATGGCTGGCAGCTCGCAGCCGACGTCAACCGGGCCTCCGACGCCCTCCTGGAGACCGACTACGGCCAGGGCATGGCCCGCCTGGGCGGCACTCCCTTCGACAGCGCCCTGTACCTGGGCCGGAACTTCCCCTGGGCCAGCTTCTCCTTCAACGCCTCCGAGCAGCTGACCTACTTCACGTCCGACTCCTCCTCGCCCCTCTATAACCCCAACTTCCCCAACTCCCTCCGCCGCCAGGTGCTGCCCAGCGTCCAGGGCTCCCTGTACCCCGTGCCCCTGGGTTCCTTCTACCTGGACGCCGGCGTGCGGCTGGGACGCATGACCTACAAGCTGGACATCCTCCCCACCGGCACCGGCGCCGTCCCCAACGACACCTACGCCTGGCGCAGGGACGACGGCTTCCTGCGCCTCCAGGGCCGGGTGGGGCAGTGGGGGCCCCTGCGGGCGGACCTCGAGACCCTTGGGCGCTACTCCCGCTACTCGCAGTCCCTGGGGCGGTCCCTGTTCGACACCGCCAACGTCGCCAACGGGAACCTGGCCATCACCACCAGCCCCTTCCAGGTGGACGCCCCCGCCGTGGACCGGGTCCTGGGCTCCGCCCGGCTTCAGCTCTCCGGCCCTCCCATCGGACGATCCTTCACGGACGTGCGCCTGTTCGGGTACAAGGGCGAGATCAAGCACGTCATGAATCCCTATTTCGCCTTCCTCACCACCAGCAAGGCGTCGGCCGAGGGCCGCATCCCCCACTTCGACGACGTGGACTCCCAGCCCGGGGTGGGCAACAGCGCGGCCGGGGAGCGGAGCCTGGAACTGGGCGTGAAGCAGCACTTCCTGGGCCGCCCCGGCATCAACGTGCCGTTCCTGGACCTGGTGCGCTGGCGCATCTCCTCCAGGTTCCACATGGCCCCGATCCTCCTCAACGACGGCCGGGTGAAGAAGGGCTGGGCCACCCTGGACAACGAGCTGGACGTGGAGCCCGACGAGACCCTGCGCATCAGCTTCCGCCGCAGCAGCGACGTGTCCGACAGCGACGCGGACCAGTCCCTTTCGGCGGACTACAAGGCCGGCGACGGGACGCGTTTCAACCTGGCCTACTACTCCACCGGGATCAACCGCCTCCTGGTCCGCCAGAAGGGCATCCAGCTGGGCGGCCTGAAGCGCCTGTGGAACGACGACGTGCGCCTGGAGTTCCAGGCCAACTACGACTTCAAGCGCCGCGCCTTCGCCGGCAGCCAGGTGGCCCTGGCCTACGTGACGCCCTGCGTGGCCTACTCGCTCCGCTTCTCCCACATCGGCATCACCGTGCCGGGTTCGCTGACGAAGGAGGACCGGCTGGACGTGGTGGTCACGCTGCGCAGCCTGGGGGATCTGGGCAAGTACACGTTCTAGTGTAGGCCGCCAGAAATACCTGTAACGCCAATACAGCTCGTCGCATCCAAGCGGCAGGTGAGAACTTTGGCGCAAGTGGGGCGAGTTGATCTAACTGTGGAGCAATTCAGACGCCTTGAGGAAATGGCGCGGAGCCGGACCTTGCCTGCGCGCAGCGTCCTGCGGGCCAAGATCGTTCTTCATCGAGCTTCTGGCGAGTCCTTTCGTGACATCGGCCAGGCTTTGGGCTGTGATCATCGGACTGCTTGGCAATGCCTCAAGCGATGGGAGGAAGCGGGCTTCGATGGCCTCGAGAGGGAACGCCCAGGTCGAGGCCGGAAGTCTTGGGTGATTGCTTTGAAGGGGCAAGAGGTGCTCCATAAGACGACGCAGGAACAGCCCGTCAATGCCACGCACTGGAGCCGGGCCTCCATGGCGCAGGCCACCGGGGTGAGCGAGAGCACGGTGGGACGCATTTGGCGTCAGAATGGCCTCAAGCCGCACCGCACCGTTGGTTTCAAGTTAAGCAACGATCCTCATTTCGAAGAGAAGTTGGTGGACATCGTGGCCCTGTATCTGGACCCTCCGGAGCATGCCATCGTGCTGAGCGTAGATGAGAAGAGCCAGATTCAGGCCCTGGACCGGACTCAGCCTGGCCTACCGATGAAGAAGGGTCGCTGCGGCACCATGACGCACGACTACAAGCGCAATGGAACGACCACCCTCTTTGCGGCCATGAACACGCTGGATGGTACGGTGATCTCGGCCACGATGCCACGTCATCGCCATGAGGAGTGGCTGAAGTTCCTCAAGCGGCTTGAGCGGGGTACGTCGAAGCGACTCGCTCTGCACATCATTTGCGACAACTACGCCACCCACAAACATCCGGCGGTCAAAAGCTGGTTGAAAGGCCATTCGAGGGTCCACGTTCACTTCACCCCCACCAGTTCATCGTGGTTGAACATGGTGGAGCGATTTTTCCGGGACATCACGGAGAACCGCATCCGAAGGGGTATTTTCAGATCCGTCCCGGAACTCGAAGCAGCGATCCACACCTATATCGCGAGACACAATGCCGCTCCGAAACCATTTGTTTGGACCGCGTCCGCGAACGATATCCTCGCCAAGGTGACACGAGCACGGCAGGCCCTCGCGGCCATTCGGACGGCCTCTGCCAAGGGTTGACGGCGAACCTGCCTTTTTCTTTTCCTCGGTATCCTCGGCCTCCTCGGCGCCTCGGCGATGGTTTTCTCAAGTATCAGTCGGCGCAAAGATTACATGCGCCGAAGCACCCGTCGAAAAGCCCATCGCCGAGGCGCCGAGGAGGCCGAGGATACCGAGGAAAGAATTCTGGCCTGAACGTCCCGGCGTGATTGAGCGCACTCCTGACCCGAAGGAGGAAGTCATGGGTCGGCATTGGGGCGAAGATTGGGGCGACAACTATCCCCATCGAGATATCACCGAAGCCATCATCCTCGCTGCCATCAGGGTGCAGATAGTTCTGGGGCCTGGACTCCTGGAAAATGCCTACAAGGCTTGCCTCGCCCATGAACTCAGGTTGGCCGGACACGAGGCCCTACGCGAGGTTCACCTCGACATCACCTACAAGGAATTGTGCGTCGAGAATGCCTACATCATGGATATCGTGGTGGACCACAAGGTGGTCGTCGAGGCGAAGGCCATTGCGAAGTTTTCGGAGGCCGACTTCGCCCAACTGAATAGCTGCCTCCACTTTGCAAATTTCGAAGTGGGCCTGCTGATCAATTTTCATAACTGGCCCCTCGAGGACGGGGGCATCAAGCGACTCGTCAATACCAAGCCCTGAACTGGACCCGAGGCGAAGGGGGGGGGACAAGGTGTTACCTGTTCTTCTGGCGGCCTACACTAGAGGATCCCGCTCCCGCTCCTTCCTCGGCCACCTCGGCGATGCATCCTGTTTCAAGCCCCTGCGGCGCAGAGGATCTTCGCGCCGAAGTCGTCATGAAAAGAAAGGTATCGCCGAGGCGGCCGAGGGGCCGAGGTTCGCCGGGGAAAGATCAGGGTTTATAGATTCCGCAGCACACCATCACATCCTCGTACACCTCGAAGTAGGTGCTCTTCTGCTCGATCTTCCCGCTGACGGGGTTGGCGAACTTGTAGTCCACCCAGCCCGAGTTCTTCGTCTTTGCCAGTTCCACCAGGTCCCTCATGTAGAACTTCCCGTCCACGTCCTTCACCACCAGCCGGTTGGTGCCGACGATTTCAGCCTTGAAGCCGTTGGCCCGGGCGATCCCCTTCCTGTCGATGATCAGCAGGTACAGATCGCTTCCCGATCCCACATGGAATACGCCGTTGGACTGGTTCGTCTGCTGGATCAGCTTGTCCATGCCGTTCTTCTGGGCGTAGACGATGGCTCGCCTGACGACGTTCTCCGCCTGGGCGGCCGTGTGGCCTTGGGCGTTGGCGATCAGGCAGGGCAGGCCGGCCAGGACCATCAAGGTTCGGTTCCGCATGGGGCCTCCTCGTTTGGGGAACCCAACATAGACCCGATGAGGCGGAAGTGCACCTGATATTCCTGCCTACTGATTGCTCATGACTTCGACCCGGTTTCGGCCCTTGTGTTTGGCCAGATACAGCGCTTCGTCCACCCGAAGGAAAAGGCGACCGGAATCCTCGCCGTCCGGCGCGCCTACGCCGAAGCTCATGGTCGGGAACACCGTCTGGCCGGATTCCACCTTCAGGGGCGCGGCCTCGATGCGCTCGCGGATCTTTTCCGCCACCTCGGTGCCGGCGCGCAGGCTCGTCTCCATGAGCAGGATGGCGAACTCCTCGCCCCCGATGCGGAAGGCCAGGTCGCTGCGGCGCAGGCTGGAGCGGATGCGCTGGCCCACGGCCTTGAGGACCGCGTCTCCCACCAGGTGCCCGAAGCGGTCGTTGGTGAGCTTGAAGTAGTCCAGGTCCCCCAGGATGAGGACGAAGGGCCGGCGGTTGCGCTCCCACTGGCTCACGGCGTGCTCCAGGTGCTGGCTGAAGGCGCGCCGGTTCAGGAGCTCGGTGAGGGGATCGGTGAGGACCTCGCTGCGCAGGGTGCAGGCCTCCCGCTCCAGGGCGCCGCGGCGCTCGGCCATGTCCTGGAGCTGGTGCTGGTATTCCAGCTTGAGGCGCTTGAGGTGGGTCCATTCCAGCGCGCAACGGCAGCCGTGGAGCAGGAGGGGCACGGACAGGGGCAGGGGGACCCAGTCGCGCGCCCCGGCGTCGAGCAGCTTGCACTGGGTGGCTTCGGGCACCTTGCCGCCCACCAGGATGACGCTGGGGGCCTGCGCGGCGCCGTCCAGGGTCCGGAGGACCTCCAGGGCCTGCTCCCCCGAGGCATCCACCCCCAGGAACAGGATGGGGGGCCGGAGCGCGGCGAGGGCGGGCTCGAGGTCCTGGCGCGCGCAGGTGCGCAGGTCGAGGCCGATGGCGGCCACCGCTTCCCGCATCCTGCCGGCGGTTTCCGGGCGGATCCCCATGGCCAGGGCGGGGACGGGGTCGCCCCCGTCGCGGGCGGCGGTCCCGTCCAGGAGCGGGCCGAGGGTCTTCTGGAGCCGGTGCACGCCGCTGTCCACTTCCACGAAGCCGTCGCCGTCCACCGCCGCCAGCGCATCGCGTTCGGCCTGGGTGGGCAGGTGGTCCACCACCAGCAGGACCGGCAGGTGCCGGAACAGCATCCGGGACTCCCCCCGCAGGAGGCTGCAGAGCCGGTACCCGTCCATGGGATCCGCCTCGGCATCCACCAGGACCAGACGGGCCCGGTTCCAGGCCTCCAGGGCCAGGGCCTCCAGCGGATCCTCGACCCGCTCCACCGAATGCCCGGTCCCGCCGAAGGCCGTACGCAGCGCTTCGACCAGTCCGTGGTGTCGTGTGATGGCTAGGAGGTCCATGGGGTTGGGTGTTCGATGCCTTTCACTCGGCCAGGCCGTTCTCCGACAGCCAGCGCTCCGCGTCGATGGCGGCCATGCAGCCCGAGCCCGCGGCCGTGACGGCCTGGCGGTACTGGTGGTCCTGGACGTCGCCGCAGGCGAAGACGCCCGCGACGGAGGTGCGGGTGGAACCGGCCTCCACGTCCAGGTAGCCCGCCTCGTTCATGGGCAGCTGCCCGGCGAAGAGGCTGGTGTTGGGCTGGTGCCCGATGGCCACGAAGAGGCCCTCCACGGGCAGGTCCTCCAGGGCCCCGGTCACGGTGTCCTTGAGCTTGAGGACGGCGATCTTGGGGATCAGCTCGCCGGTGGGCAGGGCCTGGTCCTTCGTGACGATGTCCTCCACGACCGCGTTCCACTTGAAGGCGATCTTCTCGTTGCGCATGGCCCGCTCCTGCATGGCCTTGGAGGCCCGCAGCTTGTCCCGGCGGTGGATGAGCGTGACCTTGGAGGCGAACTTCGTGAGGAAGGTGGCCTCCTCGAGGGCGGTGTCGCCGCCGCCCACCACGGCGATCTCCTTGCCGCGGAAGAAGAAGCCGTCGCAGGTGGCGCACGCGGAAACCCCGCCGCCGGTGCGGCTGAGCTCCTCGTCCTTGCGGATGCCCATCCACTTGGCGGAGGCGCCCGTGGCGATGACCAGGGCGTCGCAGGTGTACGCCCCCTGGTCCGTGGTGAGCTTTTTCGGGCTCGCGGAAAGGTCGGCCTTGAGCACCGTCTCGGCCTTGATCACCGTGCCGAACCGCTCGGCCTGCCCGCGCATCTCGTCCATGAGCGCCGGGCCCATGACGCCTTCGCGAAAGCCCGGGTAGTTCTCCACCTCCGTGGTGATCGTGAGCTGGCCGCCGGGCTGGGCCCCCTCGAAGACCAGGGGGGCCAGGTTGGCCCGGGACGCATAGATGGCCGCCGTGTAGCCGGCGGGGCCCGTACCGATGATGATGATCTTGTGATGGGACACGCGCAGCTCCGCAAAGGGTCGTGAAGGTACCAGTCTATCAGGCCCTGTCGCGCTTCTGGAGGAAGTCCGGAAACAGCTCGGAGGCGCATTCGGGGCAGATGCCGTGCGAGAAGCCGACCTCCGCGTGGCTGGAAAGATACTGCTCCAGCTGGTTCCAGTAGCCCCGGTCGTCGCGGATCTTCTTGCAGTGGGCGCAGATGGGGAGGAGGCCGGACAGCTGCTTGACATTGCCCAGGGCCTCGCTCAGCTCGACGTTGCGCTGCCTCAGTTCCCGGGTGCGCATGGCCACCAGGTCCTCCAGCGCAGCGCTGCGGCGGCGCAGGGCGGCGCCACGCACGCGGCCCACGCCCGCCAGGGCCAGCGTCCCCGTGAGCAGAGCCAGGCCGTAGGCCCAGCCCGTCCTCCACCAGGGCGGCGTCACCCGGAAATCCACGCCCGCCGGGGGGCCGAAGGGCCCCTGGGCCAGGGCGGCCCTCACCTCGAACCGGTAGCGCCCCCCGCGCAGGGCGGGAAAGTGCACCCGCCGCCCCTCCAGGTCCCGCCAGGCGTCCTCCAGCCCCAGGAGCCGCGCCTGGAACCGCACGTCCAGCTCGTTGAGGTACCAGGGCGCGGCAACCTGGAAATCCACCGTCGCCTTGTCGTAGGGCAGGGGATCCACCTGGCCGAAAGGGGGCTCCAGGACGCGGTTGCCGTAGGCCAGCTGCATCACGAAGGCCCGGGGCGCCTCCATGGGGGCCGAGGCCCCGGTGCTGTCGAAGCGCATGAGGCCGCCCGACGTGCCCACCCACACGACGCCCTTTTCCACCAGGAGCGCGCTGATCGAACAGTCCTCATTGACCATCCCGTCCCGTCGGCCCACGTGCAGGGCCGGTTCCACCCGGTCCAGGCCCTTGTCGGTGGACACCCAGATCCGCCCGCGCTCGTCCCGGCGCACCCCGTAGACCATGTTGCTGGGCAGGCCCCAACCCTTCGTGCGCCGCTCCAGCACCTGGATGGCGCCGTCCGCGGGACGCACGCGGGCGATTCCCATGGGCTCCTCGTAGTGGATCCATGCGGTGCCGTCGGGAAGCAGGGCCATGCCCCGCACCCGGGAGCCGGCGTTGCCGGCATGGAAGGTCCAGGCGCCGCCGTTCGGCCTTTGCAGCAGCCCCCCGTCGCAGCCGGCCCAGAGCCCGCCCCGGTCGTCCTCATGGATCTCGTAGACCCCCAGCTGATCGCTCCCCGTGAAGGTCCGGGGCACGTCCTCCACGAGCCTGCCGGCCCTGGCGTCGTAGCGGAGCAGGCCCTGGCGCACCCCGCCGACCCACACGACGCCGCGGCTGTCCTCGAAGACGCTGTTGGCGCCGATGCCCAGGTCGCCCAGGGGCGCCACTTCGGCACGGGTCCGCCCGGACCGCAGCCAGAGCGTGGGTCCCCGGGTGTTGACCATCCAGAGCGTGCCGGCGCGGTCGATCGCCATGCCTTTGATGCGCGTGCCCTCCGTGCCGGGGATCGCGGCCGGGCCGGAGGCCTCCATGCGCACCGCCCCGTTGTCGGTGGCGGCGATCATGCGCCCCTGGCTGTCCCGCACGAGGAACCACACCACTTCGCCCGAATCCCCCCGCGTGAGGGGATGGTTCAGGACCCGCCCCCGGCCCAGCATGTGGGCCAGGCCCGGCCCCATCACCCAGAGGGCCCCCTCCCGGTCCCGGAACAGGCCCCTGACCCAGCGGAAGGGCAGGCCCCGCGCGGTGTCCAGGAGCTCGCCGTCGAGCTGCTGGGCCCCGTTCTGGGTGGGGATCCACACCGAGCCGTCCCGGTCGAGGAAGGGTTGCCCGTTGGGGGAGATGCTCGCCTTCAGGCGGCTGGACTCGTCATGGAACCGCGGGTCCTCCGGCCCTTTCATCATCAGCGACGCGCCGCCGCCGGCCCAGACCCGCCCCTTGCCGTCCTCGGCCACCAGCAGGGGCCCCTTGGGCGGCAGCCCTTGGGCGGGGCCCCAGTTCGCCATGGAGCCGTCCTCCCCGAACACCTGGATGCCGTGCTGGCCCGCCACGTAGACCGCTCCCGAGCGCGGGCCCGCCATCAGCCCATAGACGTTGTCCGGCGTCGCCCAGGGCACGGTCTCGAAGGCCAGCCCCTCCTTCTGCCGGATCAGGCCCTTGAAGGTGTAGGCCCAGAGGCGCCCCCGGCGGTCCAGGGCCAGTTCCGCGACGGAGTGGGCGTAGGGCTGGCCATCGAGGGTGATCTTCTCGAAGCGCCCGTTCCTGAAGCGCACCAGTCCACGGAGGGTGCCCACCCAGATGCCGCCGCCGGGGCACGCCAGGAGCTTGCCCACCGAGGCCGAGGGCAGCCCGTCCTCGGCGCTCCACTGGCGGCTCTGCCCGCCGTCGTAGCGGAGCAGCCCGTTCTCCGAGCCCATCCACAGGAACCCGTCCTGGTCCTGGGCCATGCACACGACGGCACCCGAGGACAGGCCCTGGTCCGTCCCCAGCATGACGAAGGGACGCCGCCCGGGCTCCATGGGACCAGCGGATGCCGTCACGGTGCCGGCCCAAGCCAGAAGAACGACCCCTGCCCGAAGAATGCCCGCCATGAAGGGCATTATCACATGGCTTGCGGCTCGATCCAGCCTCCACCCGCCACTTCGTCCGCCACATAGAAGACCGCCGCCTGCCCCGGGGCGATGGCGCGCTGGGGCTCAAGGAACCGGACCCGGGCCCGCCCGCCCCCCAGGGGATGGACCACCGCCTCGGCCTCTTTTCCCCGGGACCGGATGCGCACCCGGCAGGCCAGGGATCCGGCCGGGGCCTCGCCGCACCAGGACACCTCCCTGACCGTGAACCCGGTCTCCAGGAGCCGGTCCTCCTCCCCCACCCACACCGTGTCGGTGGCGGGATCCACCCGGACCACGAACAGCGGCGCGGCGAAGGCGACCCCGATCCCCTTGCGCTGGCCCACCGTGAACCGCCAGGTGCCTCCGTGGGTGCCCAGGACCCGCCCGTCCAGGTGCCGGATGGGGCCGTCCCCCGAACGTGCCGGAGCAAGCCCCTCCTCCTCGATGTAGCGGTCGTAGCGCTCGGGAATGAAACAGATCTCCTGGCTCTCGGCCTTTTCCGCCAGGTGGAGGTCCAGGTCCCGGGCCAGCTGGCGCACCTCGACCTTGGCGAAGCCCGCCAGGGGGAACAGGGTGCGCGCCAGGGTGGCCTGGTCGTGGGTGAACAGGAAGTAGCTCTGGTCCTTGAGCGGGTCCGAGGCCTTCAGGAGGTGGTAGCCCGAGCCGTCCCGGGTGATCCGCGCGTAGTGCCCCGTGGCCACGAAGGCGCAGTCCAGGTCCGAGGCCGCGTCCAGCAGCGCACGGAACTTGAGGTGCTGATTGCACCGGATGCAAGGGCTGGGGGTTTCACCCGCCAGATAGCCCTGCACGAAAGGGTCGATGACGGTCGCCTTGAAGGGCCCTTCCAGGTCCAGCACGTAGTGGGGAAACCCCGTCTGGAAGGCCACCCGCCTGGCGTCCTGAAAATCATCGAGGGTGCAGCACTTGCCCTCCGTCTCGGGCCGGGTGCCGCCCCGGGTCTTGTCGAAGAGCTGCATGGACACGCCCACCACGTCGAAGCCCGCCCGGTGGAGCAGGGCCGCCATCACGGAACTGTCGATGCCGCCCGACATGGCAGCCAGCACCCGGTCGCCCTCCTTCAGGCCCGGATGGGCCCGGATGCAGGCAAGAGCATGGTCCAGCAGAAGGGAAGACTCGCCACCCACGGGGAAGACCCCCTTTCGAACCCCATTGTAGTTGAATTCCAGGGTCAGGTTTCCGCCCGCCGCGGACGGGAACCCCTTCCCTCGGCGGCGGCCGTCGCGGAGAATAGGGGAATCCTTTAGGATTTGGAAACTTCAAGTGCCGTCCACCCTCACCCGCTATCTCCTCCGCCGCTGGCTCGCCCCCTTCCTGGGGGCGCTTCTTTTTTATGGCCTGTTGCTCATTTCCTGGGAGACGGTCGCGCTCTCCAGGGAGATCTTCGCCCAGGGCGCCGCCCTGCGATGGATGGTCCCCCTCCTGCTCCTGTCCCTGCCCGAGACCTTGGGCATGGTGCTCCCCATGGCGGCGGTGCTGGGCGGGCTCCTGGGCACCCAGCAGCTGATGGAGGGTTCCGAGTTGGTGGCGGCCCAGGGGCTCGGGGCGGGGTGCCGCACCTGGCTCGTGCCGTGGGCCATCCTGGGCGCCGGCCTCCTGACGCTGGCCTCCCTGAACGCCCACCTCCTGGTGCCCGGGGCCGCCGGGCTGCAGCGGACCCTCCGCCACCGGATGGCCGAGGAGGCCCTCGCGAAATTCCTGCGGCCGGGCAGCCCCCCGTGGCATCCTCCCGGGTCCCCGGACTCCGCCTTCTGGTTGTCCGGTACCGGCCAGTTCCACCTCATGGAAGTCACGGCCGCCGGCGTCCGGCACCTGACCGCCTCCCGGGTGGCCTACACCCTGGGGAACACGCCCGCCGGCCAGGTGGAGGTCCAATTGCACCTGGAGGACCTGCGGGGTGCCAGCTATCCCGGTTCCGGCGGCGGCCCGGTCCACCTGAAGGAAGCGCAGCACCTCCAGCGGCTCGTGGTGCCCTCCGGTCCACGCATGCTGGCCCCCCTGGCCATGCGCTACGCGCCGTCCGGGGCCCTGGTGCGGGTCTGGCGGGACCCCCGGGCGCCCACCTCCCAGCGCCGGGAATCGGCCGTCGAGCTCACCAGGCGCCTGACCCTTCCCCTGGCGGGGATCGCCCTGCTGCTTCTGGGCATCGGCCTGGGCTTCGGCCATGCGCGCTTCTACCGCGGAGGCGCCCTCGTCAAGAGCCTGGGCGTGATCCTGGTCTACTACCTCCTGATGAAATCCCTGGAGAACCTGGTGCTGGACGGCAAGCTTCCCGCCCTGGGCCCCACGCTCCTCCTGCCCTTCCTCTTCCTGGGGGCCGGCTGGTTCTTCCTCAACCGGCGGCTGTCCCCCCACCGGACCCGCCGGGGTCCCGGCGTCCTCCTCGACCGGCTGGGGAAACGCCTGCGCCTGGCCCCGCTCCAGGCCCGGCTGGCCAAGGCCCGGACGGCCCTGGCCCAGTGGGTCCACCGCCAGGGCAACCGCCGGGGCGTCCTCCGCCACTGGGCCACCCTGGCCTGGTGGCGCAGCTGGGGCATGACCATGGGCAGCCTCCTGGTGCTGGACCTGCTGGTGGAGTTCTCCAGCCTCGCGGGCGATCTCACCCGGAACCACATCCGCCTGGCGGACTTCCTCCTCTACTGGGTGTGGGACCTGCCCCCCTTCCTCGAGGTGGCGCTCCCCGTGTCCTTTCTGCTGGGCACCCTGCTGGTGCTGTCGGAGGGCGGCCTCACCCGCGAATGGCTGGCCATCCGGGCCGGCGGCGTAAGCCTGGTCCAGTGGCTCTGGGCAAGCCGCTACGCCTGGGGTGCCGTGGCCCTGGCCACCTTCCTGCTGCAGGCCGGCCTGGCTCCCCCGGCGCGCACCCGGGCACGGAGCCTGTACCACCAGATCCTCCGGCGCCCGCCGCCCCAGGGCGACACCTCCCCCTGGATGTACCTGGGATCCACGGGCGTCCTGTGGCACCTCTCCCCGGAAGCCCGGTGGGGCTTCCCCCTGAAGCCCCCCTTCGAAGCGCCCGTCCTGCTCCGCTGGAAGCCCGGGCAGGAGCGGGTGGACGCCCTCCCCTGGGGCGGGATGGCCCTGGTGCCCGGCCCCCCCGCCCTCACCCTGTTCCCGGACCGGGCGCTGCTGAAGGCTCCCTCCGCCTCCGAAGCGGCCACCCGGGACCTGGTCGAGTGGCAGCGGTGGGCGCCCGATCCCGAGCGGGCCTACCTCCTGTGGAACCGCCTTCTGGGTTGGGTTTCGGGCCCCCTGCTGGTGATGGCCATGCTCTCCTACGCCCTTCCGGGACCCCGCCAGGGGCGCGGCCAGGCCATCGGTGCCGGCCTGGTGGGCGGGTTGCTGTTCCTGGGGCTCCAGACCCTCTTCGGCGGCGCCGCCCGGGCCTCCGAACTTCCTGCGGCCTGGGGCTTCCTGGCGCCCTGCCTCCTTCTCGCGGGGTTCGGGCTGATGCGGCTCTCCCGGCTCCGGACCTGAACACCCTCCACCCCAACAGACTGGCCTTTTCTGGACATCATGATGCACTCCGCCCCCTCCGCACCGCCCACCCTCCTCCAGACCGCGGGCTCCCGCCTCCGCCCCGCGCTGCTCCTGGCCGGGCTCTACCTGGGCCTGGGCCTGGCGTCCCGGCTGGCCCTGTGGGCCTGCTTCGGCCGCGAGGCCGGCGTGGGGCTGTCCGCCCTGCTATGGATCCTGCCCGCCGGAGGCGCGGCCGACGCGGTGCAGACGCTCTACTTCCTGCTCCCCCTGGTCCTGTACCTCGGGCTGAAGCCCGGCCCCGCCTCCGGGCGGAACGGGCTGCCGCACCTGGCGACCTTCCTGTGCGTCCTGGGCTGGCTCGTGCTCGCGGGGTGCGAGTACTTCTTCTTCGAGGAATTCAACGCCCGCTTCAACCTGGTGTCGGTGAACTACCTCATGTACCCCACGGAGGTGGCCGGGGACATCTGGACGGAATACCCGGTGGTCAAGCTCATCCTGGCCGCCGCCCTGATCGGGGGGTTGGCGGCCTGGTGGTTCCGCGCCGCCTGGGCTTCGGCCCTGGCCGCGCCCGTGGACTTCCGGGCCCGGAGCCGGGTCCTGGCGGTCTACGCCCTCCTCCTGGCCGCCGCCATCCTCTGGGTACCCGCAAACCTCCTGGGCAGGTCCCACAACCGCGTCGCCAATGAACTGGCGGCCAACGGACCCTCCAGCTTCTTCCGTGCCCTGCGCACCAGCGAGATCGACTACCACGCCTACTACGCCACCCGGCCCCCGGCCGAGAACCTCGCGCAGCTCAAGGCGCAGCTGGCCCCCGGAGGCGGCACCTTCACCCGCCTCGCCGAGGGCCGCCTGGACCGCCAGTTCCCGGCCCGCCCCGGAGGCCTGGGCAGGCTGAACGTCGTCCTCATCTCCAGCGAGTCCTTCGGGGCGGAGTTCAGCCGCCTCTACGGCTCGGACCGGGACTGGACGCCCCAGTTCGACCAGTTCGCCAGGAAGGGCCTCTGGTTCCGCCACGTGTACGCCACGGGCACCCGCACCGTCCGGGGCCTGGAAGCCATCACCAACTCCCTGCCGCCCGTGCCAACGGAGGCCATCCTCCGGCGGCCCGGCCACGGGTCCATGGCCACCCTGGGTTCCGTGCTGCGGGGCCTCGGCTACCGGTCGACCTTCATGTATGGAGGCTACGGCTACTTCGACAACATGAACGACTTCTTCTCCAGCAACGGCTACGAGGTGCTGGACCGCACCAACCTGAAGACCACGCCCCGCTTCGAGAACATCTGGGGCGTATCCGACGAGGACCTCTTCGACATGGCCCTGGCCCATGCGGACACGTTGGCGACCGCGAAGGCCCCCTTCTTCCTCCACATCATGAACACCTCGAACCACAAGCCCTTCACCTTCCGGCCCGGGCTCGAAGCCATCGGCGTGAAGGCCCGCAAGGGCGGCCGGGAATCCGGGGTGCGGTACGCGGACTACGCCCAGGGCCAGTTCCTGCGGCAAGCGGAGCGCCATGCCTGGTTCCGGGACACCCTGTTCATCGTCATCGCCGACCACGGGGCGCGGGTGTACGGCCGCCAGGAGATCCCCCTGCGCACCTACGAGATCCCCCTGATGCTCTACTCCCCCGCCCACCTGGCCCCGGGGCGCTCGGACGGGCTCATGTCCCAGATGGATCTTGCGCCGACCCTCATGGGCCTCCTGGGCCTTCCCTACACGGCCCCATGGTTCGGGCAGGACGTCCTCCATACTCCGGAGGCGGGCCGGGTGATGCTCTTCAACCACAACGATCAGGTGGCCCTGATGAAGGACGGGGTGGTGACGACCCTGGGGCTGCACGGAGGGAAGGTTTCGAAAAGCTACGATCCCGCCTCGGACGCCTACCGGCCCCTGCCGGCGGGGGTCAACCTGGATGCGCTGGCGATCGCGTACTACCAGACGGCGTACGAACTCTTCACCGCACGCAAGCTGGACTAGGCCATTCAGACAAACCCAAGGCTCGGGCCAGGCCTTATCCTGCCTTTTCGCGTCAATCCATTTCTTCCCTGTTTCAGCAGGGCCAGCCAGGAATGAACAGGCGCGCAAGCTACCGGCTTTCGCCGACCCATTCCTGTGCTCGCCCTGCTGAAACAGGGATGTGAATCGGATTAATGGGATGGATGGGGATCTTCTTGCCTTGAACTCCCCTTCATCCTTTGTCCAGGAAGCCTCGTGCTGGCCGACACCTAGCCCAGCACCGCCTCCAGCTGGTCCACGGCCCAGTCGATCTGGTCCTTCGTGATCACCAGGGGCGGCGCCAGGCGGATGGTGTCCACGTGGGTGTCCTTGCAGAGCATGCCGCGGTCCTTGAGCAGGTAGCAGTATTTGCGGGCCCCGCCGGCCTCGGGCTTGAGCTGCACGCCGGCCCAGAGGCCGATGACGCGCACCTCGGCGAGCTTGTCCGTGCGCATCGTCTCCAGGCGATGGCGCAGGTGGGCGCCCAGTTCCGCGGCGTTCTCCACCAGCCTCTCGTCCACCAGGACGTCCAGGGCGGCGCTGGCCACGGCGCAGGCCAGGGGGTTGCCGCCGTAGGTGGAGCCGTGGATGCCGGGGGTGAAGACCTCCATCACCTCCCCGGTGGCCAGGAAGGCGCTCACGGGATAGAAGCCGCCGCTGAGCGCCTTGCCGATGGTCACGCCGTCGGGGCGGATGCCCTCGTGCTCGAACGCGAAGAGCTTGCCCGTGCGCCCCAGTCCGGACTGGATCTCGTCCAGCACCAGCAGGCAGCGGTTCCGGTCGGCCAGCTCGCGCAGGCCCCGCAGGAACCCCGCCGGGGGGATGATGACGCCGCCCTCGCCCTGGATGGGCTCCATGAAGATGGCGCAGGTGTTGGGCGTGATGGCCTCGCGCACGGCCTGGAGGTCGCCGTAGGGGACGATGCGGAACCCGGGGGTGAAGGGCCCGAAGCGGCTGGTGGAATCGGGGTCGGTGGAAAAGCCGACGATGGTGGTGGTGCGGCCGTGGAAGTTGCCGTCGGCCACGATGATCTCCGCCTTGGGATACTCGATGCCCTTGCGGTCGTAGCCCCACTTGCGCATGGCCTTGAGCGCGGTCTCCACCGCCTCGGCGCCGCTGTTCATGAGGAGGGCCTTGTCGAAGCCCGTGAGCCGGCACAGCTTCTCCAGCAGGGGCGGGAACTGGTCGTTGCGGAAGGCGCGGCTGGTCAGGGAGAGGCGGCGCACCTGGCGGATCATGGCCTCGGCGATGCGGGGGTGGTTGTGGCCCTGGTTCACGGCGCTGTACGCGGCCAGGAAATCCATGTAGTCCTTGCCGTCCACGTCGGTGAGGAAGACCCCGCGGCCCTGGGTGCAGACCACGTCCAGGGGATGGTAGTTGTGGGCGCCGAAGCGGTTCTCCTGGTCGATGAAGGCAGCCGCTGCTGGGGTGACATCCAGGGTCATGGAAACCTCCTCCGGAAAAGGACTGCGGACACTATCGCACACCGGCGCAAAAAACCGGCATGCGGGAACGGGACGCCGGGTCCATGTTGGCGTTTTCATCAACCATGAGAACCATTCTCAACGACCGGGAAGTGAATTATCCTGTCCGCGAGACAGCCCGACATGAATCTTCCGCAAGGCACCCAACTCGGTCCCTATGAGGTTCTCAACCCGCTCGGGAGGGGCGGGCAGGTCTATCGTGCCCGGGACGCGCGCCAGGGCCGTCTGGTGGTGGTCCGGATCCTGCCTGAGCACCTGGCCGGGGACCCCCGCGCCCGGGTCCGGTTCGAGCAGGAGGCCCAGGCCATCGCGGCGCTCGGCCACCCGAACCTCCCGGGTTTCCAGGAACGCGATACCCGGGGGGACCCGCCCTACGGGGTGATGGAGCTGCTGGACGGGGAAGCCCTCCAGGCCCGCCTGGAGCAGGGGGCGCTGGCCCCGCGCCTGGCCGTGGAACTGGCCATCCAGCTGGCCCAGGGCCTCGCCGCCGCCCACGAGCGGGGCGTCATCCACCGCGGCCTCGCCCCGGCCAGGCTTTGGCTCGGAAGGGACGGCCGGCTCAGGATCCTGGACTTCGGACTGGCCCGCCGGACGCCGCCGGACGAGGCTCCAGCCCTCCTCGAGCCGGACGCGGACCTCGCCTACCTGAGCCCGGAGCAGGCGCGGGGCGGCAAGGTGGACGCCCGCACCGACATCTTCAGCTTCGGCGCGGTGTTCTACGAGATGCTCACGGGCCGCAAGGCCTTCGCGCGGGCCTCCGCCGCCGCGACCCTGGCCGCGGTCCTCCAGGAGGAACCCGGGGAACCGGAGCGCCCCATCCCGCCCGCCCTGCGCCGGATCCTCGACCACTGCCTGGAGAAGGAGCCCGCCCGGCGGTTCCGTGACGCCCAGGACCTGGCCTTCGCCCTGGGAAACCTCTCCCTGGGCCCTTCCACCCTCGCCGCGCCGCTTGCCCCGGGGAACCGGCGCAGGACCGTCCTCTGGGCCGCCGCCGGGCTCCTGCTGGCGCTGGGGGCCCTCGGCCTGGGCCTGGGGAACCGGCGCCCCAGGGCGCCGGTCTTCCACCGCCTCACCTTCGCGGCGGGCACGGTGGAGACGGCGCGGTTCGGGGCCGACGGTCGGACCGTGTACTTCAGCATGCGCGTGGCCGGAGGACCGCCAGAGATCTTCGTGCTGGACCCCCGCAGCACCGAGCCCAAGGCCCTGGGCCTTTCCGATGCCCTGCTCCTGGACGTCTCGCCGGCGGATGAGCTCGCCCTGATCCAGGAACCCCGGTTCGCCGGCGGAACCCGGCAGCGGGGCACCCTCATCCGGGTTCCCGGGGGCGGCGGGGCGCCCCGGGTGGTGCGGGAGAACGTGGCCGAGGCCCGGTGGGACGGGGCAGGGCTCGCCACCGTGGCCCCGGCCGGCGCCCAGGACCGTCTCGAATTCCCCGAGGGCCGGGTGGCGGAGACCTGAGATGGAGCCACCCGGACCCTCGGCGCGATCGCCTTGTCCCGGGACCGCAACCTGCTGGCCTGCCTGGACTCGGATGCCAGCCGGGCCACCACCGAGGTCGCGGTGCACGATCGGCAGGGCGGCCGCAAGGTCCTCTTCACCAAGGTCCGGGAGACGGACGGCAGCAGCCTGACCGGCCTGGCCTGGGGACCGGGCGGGGACCTGTGGGTTTCCGACCGGGAAGCGGACCAGACGGTGCTCTGGGCCCTGTCACCCGGGGGCGGACGGCGGGTGCTCATGCGCAGCCAGGGCAACCTCCAACTGCTGGACGTCGCCTCGGACGGCAGGGCCCTCCTGGCCCAGCAGACCGTGCGCCAGGGCGTCCTGGCGCTGCGGCCCGGCGACGACCGGGCGCGGGACCTCCCCCTCCGGGCCCGGACCCGGCTGCGGGGGATCGGCCCCGACGGGAGCCCGCTGCTCCTGGACGGGGACCCGGGGCGGGGCCCGGACCTGGGCATGGGGCAGGGCGCCCTCCCCGGCCTGCGCTCCGGGGAGGGGGTGGTGGGCTGGAGCGAGGATGGCGGTTCGGCCTTCGTGCGTTCGGATCCGACCCGCCTGCCCGTGACCGTCACGCGCCTGAAGCCGGCCACCGCGCAGCGGAAGGTCCTCGCCTCCCTCTCCCCCCAGGATCCGGCCGGGTTCCTGGAATGCCGGGAGGTCTTCGTGGCGGAGGGCGGCCGGGCCCTTGCGCTCGCCTACCGGAAGGAGCTCAGCGACCTCTACCGGGTGGAGGGCCTTGCCCCGTGAGGGACCCATGGATCTGACCCGCGGCGCCCGACTGGGCCCCTACGAAATCATCAGCCCCCTGGGCGCCGGGGGCATGGGCGAAGTCTTCAAGGCCCGGGACACCCGCCTGGACCGCTACGTGGCCATCAAGGTCCTGCCGGAGCACCTGGCCGGCGACGCCCGGGCCCTGGCGCGGTTCGAGCGCGAGGCCAAGGCCGTGGCGGCGCTCAACCATCCCAACATCCTGGGCATCTACGACTTCGCCAACGAGGGGGAGCTCCGCTTCGTGGTGATGGAACTCCTGGAAGGGGAATCCCTCCACGCGCGCCTGGCCAAGGGTCCGCTTTCCGCGCGCCTGGCCACGGACCTGGCCATCCAGCTGGCCCAGGGCCTCGCCGCAGCCCACGAGAAGGGGGTCATCCACCGGGACCTCACCCCCGCCAACCTCTGGGTCACCCGGGACGGCCGCCTGAAGATCCTGGACTTCGGCCTGGCCCGCCAGACCCGCCGGGACGAGGGCCCCTCCATCACCCACCAGGGCGCGGTCCTGGGTACACCGGGCTACATGAGCCCCGAGCAGGTGCGGGGCGAGGAGGTGGATGCCCGCACGGACATCTTCAGCTTCGGCGCGGTGTTCTTCGAGATGCTCACGGGACGGCGGGCCTTCGTGCGATCCACCTCCGCCGACACCCTGGCCGCCATCCTCCAGGAGGAGCCCGAACCCGGGGACCGCCCCCTCTCGCCCGCCCTGCGCCGCATCCTGGACCACTGCCTGGAGAAGGTGCCCGCCCGCCGGTTCCACGACGCCCAGAACCTCGCCTTCGCCCTGGAGAACCTGTCCGTGGCCTCCACGGAACCCATGGCGGCCGCCCGCCGCCCCTTTCCCTGGCGCCCGGCCGCCCTGGCCCTGGGCCTCCTCCTGGCCGGCGCCGCCGGCCTCTGGGGCCTGCGCGGCAGGTCCCAGACCCCCCCCTCCTTCCAGCGCCTCACCTTCGAAGCGGGCACCCTCGAAGCGGCCCGTTTCGGTTCGGACGGGAAGACCGTCTACTTCTCCATGCGGGTCGGGGGCGCGCCGCCCGAGCTCTACGTGTGCGACCCGCGCAGCACCGAACCCAAGGCCCTGGGCATTCCCGACGCCATGCTCCTGGGGGTCTCGCCCACGGACGAACTGGCCGTCCTGAAGCACCCCCGCCAGCTCCTGGAGGGCATGTTCCTCGGCACCCTGACCCAGGTTCCGGGGGGCGGCGGCGCGCAGCGCGCCCTGCGGGAGGGGATCGTGGAGGCCGTGTGGGACGGGGCGGGCCTGGCCACCCTGTCCACGGTCGAGGGCCTGCTGCAGTTCCAGCTGGAATTCCCCGTGGGGAGGCACCTGGCCACCTTCAACGATCCCCCCCGGTCCATCCGCCACCTCGCCCTTTCCCGGGACGGCAACCTGCTGGCTTGCGTGGACGGGGACTTCGCCCGGTCCGTTTCGGACATCTGCGTGTTCGACCGGAAGGGGGCGCGCCGGGTCCTCTACACGAAGGCCGAGGACAACCAGGGCATCACCATCACCGGCCTGGCCTGGGGCCCCGGCCGCGAGCTCTGGGGTTCCGAGCTCCAGGGGGACCAGACGCTGCTCTGGGCGCTCCCCCCGGGGGGAACCCGGCGCATCCTGTGGCGCAGCCAGGGCAACCTCCAGCTCCTGGACGTCTCCCCGGAAGGCCGCGCCCTCCTGGCCGTCCAGACCGTTCGCCGGGGGGCCTTCGCCCTGAAGCCGGGCGCGGCCGGCGCCCCGCGGGAGCTCTCCCTCCAGGGGCGCACCCAGGTGCGGGGCATCAGCGCCGACGGCCGGCAGGTGCTCCTGTCGGAGTCCCCCATCATGGACGGCGGCACGGTGGATGACCGGACCTACCTCCGCTCCCCGGAAGGGGGCCCGCCCCTGGCCCTGGGCATCGGCTTCGGGGACTCCCTCTCCCGGGACGGGCGCTGGGTGAACATGGTGCTGGGGCCGCAGCCGGCCCGGAAGCTGGATCCGGCCTGGGCCCGGGCCCTGGAGGAGGCGGGCCTCGCCCGCGGGGACCTGGAGGACCCCCGGGCGCGTTCGCGCTACCTCCTCTTCGTGCCCACGGGGCTCGGCCGACCTTTCGCCATTCCCATCCCCAGGGCCTACGACCCCATCGGCGGCAGCGCCTACCTCCTGCCGGACGGCCAACGGGCGGTGGCCCACCTCCAGCACGGCGAACGGGCCGGGTGGGTCCTCCTGGACCGGCGGGGCGCGCCGCCGGTCCCCCTGGCGCCCGAGGGCAACTGGGCCAATTTCGCCACCCTGTATCCCCTTTCCTCCGACGGTACCCGGTTCATCCTTTCCCAGGACGGGAACGCCTGGTTCATCGCGAATCTGGCGGGAGGCCCCCTCGTGCCCATCCGGGGCGTGCTCCCCGGCGAGCGGGTGGCGGCCTGGAGCGCGGAGGGCAACGCCGTCTTCGTGCGCACCGGCTTCGCCCAGACGCCCGTGAACGTCAGCCGCCTGGACCTGGCCACCGCCGCCCGCAGGCCGGTGCTGAGCTTCAACATTCCGGATCCCGCGGGCTACATGGGCTGTCCGGAAGTCGTCCTGTCGCCCGATGCCCGTTCCTTCGCCCTGTCGTACCGCAAGGCGCTCACCGAGCTCTACCTGGTCGACGGCCTGGCCTCGCCCTGATGTTCCTCGCCCCCGGCACCCGCCTCGGCCCCTACGAGATCCTCACCCCCCTGGGTTCGGGGGGCATGGGGGAGGTCTACAAGGCCCGGGATCCCCGCCTGGGCCGCTTCGTGGCCATCAAGCTCCTCCTGGACCCGCGGGAGCGCAGCCCCGAGGCCCTGGCGCGCTTCGAGCGGGAGGCCCGGGCCGCCGCCGCGCTCAACCACCCGAACATCCTGCGCATCTACGAGTTCGACACCCGGGGCGAGTTCGCCTATCTCGTCACGGAGCTCCTGGAAGGCGAATCCCTGCTCCATCGCCTGGAAGCCGGCCCCGTCCCCCTGCGCCGGGCGGTGGAGCTGGGGGCGCAGATGGCCCGCGGGCTCGCCGCGGCCCACGAGAAGGGCCTGGTGCACCGGGACCTCAAGCCGAGCAACCTGTGGATCACCACCGAAGGCGTCCTCAAGATCCTGGACTTCGGCCTGGCCCGGCAGGTGCCCCGCCGGAGCGCGAGCCCGCTCCAGGGCCTGTTCTCCTCCATGTCCCGCTCCGGCACCCCGCCCCCGCCCATCACGCGGGAAGGCACGGTCCTGGGCACCCTCGGCTACATGAGCCCCGAGCAGGTGCGGGGAGAGAAGGTGGACCCCCGCAGCGACATCTTCAGCCTGGGGGCCGTGCTGTTCGAGGTGTTCACCGGCCGCCGGGCCTTCGCCCGGACCACCCCCGCCGAGACCCTGGCGGCGATCCTGAGGGAGCGGACCACCGAGGTCTCCCCGGGCCTGGAGCAACTGCCCCCGGCGCTCCGGCGGATCCTGGCCCACTGCCTGGAAAAGGCGCCCTCCCGGCGCTTCCGCAGCGCCGAGGACATCGCCTTCGCCCTGGAGGACGCCTCCTTCGCCGCGGAGGAGCCGCTCTTCCCGGGCCCGGAGGCCCGGCATCGGCTTCGCCGCCTGGCCGGGCCCGGGGCAGGGGCCCTCCTGGGCCTGGGCCTCATCGCCTGGGCCCTCGGCGGACGGCCCGCCCCTGCGCCCGTGTTCAGGCAGCTCGATCTGCCGCCCGGCGCCATCGAAGCGGCCCGGTTCGGGGCCGATGGGCGCACGATCTTCTACTCCCAGCGGATGGCCGGTGGCCGGCCGGAGATCTTCGCGCTGGATCCGGGGAGCGCCGCGCCTCGTCCCCTGGGACTCCAGGACGCCCTCCTGGCCGGCGTCTCGCCACGGGACGAGCTGGCCTGCATCCAGGGCCCCCTGTCCACGAGGGGCCCGGCCTTCACGGGCACCCTGGTCGTGCGCTCCGCAGCCGGCGGCATCCCCCGGGACGTGCGCCACGAGGTCGCCGAAGCCGCGTGGGACGGCCGGGAGCTGGCGACCCTCGGCCTGACCCCCGGCGGCACCCTCCGCCTGGACTTCCCCGAAGGCCGGTCCCTCGTCGCGTGCGACAGCAACGCCCGGACCCTGGCCCACCTCGCCCTGGACCGGGACGGCGGACACCTGGCCCTGGTGGATGGGGACCCCGCGCGGGGCCGGGCCGAGGTGGCCGTCTTCGACCGGGAGGGCCGCCGCAGGACCCTGCTGGCCAAGGGCGGGGACGGCGCGGGGGGCGGCATCACCGGCCTGGCCTGGGGGGACGGGGTGCTCTGGGGATCCGAACGGGACGGGGACCAGACGGAGGTGTGGACCCTCGGCCTCCAGGGCCGCAAGCGCACCGTGTGGCGCGGGCCGGGGGAGCTGCGCCTCCTGGACGTGGGTCCCGGCGGACGGCTTCTCCTGGCCCAGGAGCACGCGCGGCGCTCCGTGCATGCCCTGGACCTGGACGGCGGCCCCCCCCGGGACCTGTCCATCCAGGGGAACACCCAGGTCCAGGGGTTCGGCGGCCGGAACCTGCTCCTGCTGGAATCCCCGGGGCTGGGCGGCGGCACCCGCCAGGACCGGCTCTACCTGCGGGGCGCCGGCGGAGGCCCGGCCCTGGCCCTGGGCCCCGGCCGGGCCTCCGCCCTGTCCGCGGACGGCGGCTGGGTGCAGGTGGACACCCGCGCCCTGGGGCCCGGCACCCTCGACCCCGCCTGGACCGAGGCCTACACGTCGGCGGGCCTTCCCGCCAAGGACCAGGGGGATCCCGAGGCCCGCGCGACGTGCCTCCTGTTCGTGCCCACCGGCCTAGGCCGTCCCTTCGCCATCCCGGTCCCCGAGGGTTTCGCCTCCACCGGCCAGGGCGCCCTGCTGCTCCCGGACGGCCGGCGGATCCTGGCCCATCTGGCCTGGGGGGACCCTTCGGGCTGGGTCCTGTTGGACCGCGGCGGGGGCCCGCCCACCATCCTGACCCCCGCGGGCCTGGGCGGCGCCTTCCCCGGCGGACCCCAGGTCTCCCCGGACGGCACCCGCTTCCTGGTATCAGGCAACGGCCTGGACTGGTTCATCCTGCCCCTGGCGGGGGGCGAACCCCGGCCCATCCCGGGCCTTGCGCGGGGCGAGCGGCCCGTGGCCTGGGCCGCCGACGGCCGGTCCCTGATCGCCCGCGGAGGCGACCCGGCTCCGGGGGTGCCCGTCTTCCGCCTGGACCTGACGCGCGGGCGGCGCACCCCCCTGGCGACCTTCACCCCGCCCGGCCCCGCGGGCCATCTCCAGTGCCGGGCCCTCCTGGCCGAACCCGGGGGCAGGACCTTGGCCATCGGCTGCGAGAGCCGGCTCACCGACCTCTACGTGGTGGAGAACCTCAGGGCGCCAGGATGGCGCTGACCCCCTTCCGGCGGATCCGGTGGAACCCGCGAGCCTGCTTTCCATCTGGAAGGCAGGCGCCGAGGAAGAGAAGGGAACTACGGCTTGCAGACCTTGCAGGCCTTGTAGCCCGCCTTTTCCGCGTCGGCCTTGGTGGCCAGCATGACCTTGTTGTCGGCCTTGATCTTCGCGCCCACGGCGCAGTCGGCCTTGTGATAGACCTTGGAGGCCTTGTTCGCCACGAAGCCGGTGGCGGCGGGCTTGGCTTCGGCCTTGGGCGCGGGCTTGGCTTCGACCTTGGGGGCCGGGGCAGGGGCGGGCTTCTTGGCGGCGGGGGCCTGGGCGAAGGCCGAGGCGGTCACAAGCAGGAGGGCGGCTGCGAAGAGCTTCATGGGTGATCTCCTGAAAGGTGGGGTGAGGCGCTCATGATGCCCCCCTTTGGCGGTAAAATCCATGCAAAGGATTAGCCCATGAAATACCGCACATTCCCGCGCATCCCAGGGGCGGAGGTCTCCGTTCTGGGGTTCGGCTGCATGCGGCTGCCCGTGGTGGGCGGCGACATGAAGCACATCGACGAGGAGGCCGCCCGGGCCCTGGTGCGCCGGGCCATCGACGGCGGGGTGAACTACGTGGACACCGCCTACGGCTATCACGGCGGCCAGAGCGAACCCTTCGTGGGCCGCGCCCTGAGGGACGGCTACCGGGAGCGGGTGCACCTGGCCACCAAGCTGCCCATCTGGCTCGTCGGCGGGGAAGGGGACGTGGAGCGCCTCCTGGACGAGCAGCTCCGGAAACTGGACACCGGGACGATCGACTTCTACCTGGTGCACGCCCTCAACGCCGAGCGCTGGGAGACCGTGGTCCGCCACCACGTCCTGCGCGCCCTGGAGCGGGCCCAGAAGGACGGCCGCATCCGCCACCTGGGCTTTTCCATGCACGACTCCCTGGATGTCTTCAAGACCATCATCGACGGCCACGCCTGGGACTTCTGCCAGATCCAGTACAACTTCCTCGACGAGGGCTACCAGGCCGGCACCCGCGGCCTGCGCTACGCGGCCGAGCGGGGCATCGGGACCATCGCCATGGAGCCCCTGCGCGGCGGCACCCTGGCCGTAGCGCAGCCCGCGGACGTCCTGGCGGTCTGGGCCCGGTCCCCGGAGCCCCGGACCCCCGCCGAGTGGGCCCTGCGGTGGGTGTGGAACCACCCCGAGGTGGTCACGCTCCTGTCCGGCATGAACACGATGGAGCAGGTGGAGGAGAACCTCGCCGTCAGCGACTCGGCCGCCGCGGGCGCCATGGGCCCCGGGGAGCTGGAGCTGGTGGAGGCCGTCCGCAGGATCTACGCCGCCCGGGTGAAGGTTCCCTGCACCACCTGCGGGTACTGCGCCCCGTGCCCCAGCGGCGTGGCCATCCCCGACGTCTTCTCCAGCTGGAACACCGGAGGCATGTTCGGCAACTGGGCTACCGCCAAGGGCGTCTACGACATGTTCATCGCCGGCGCCGGCCATGGCGGGGACCGGTGCGAGGCCTGCGGTGCGTGCGAACCCAAGTGCCCTCAGCAGATCCCCATCATGGAAAAGCTCCGGGAGGCCCACGCGGCGCTGTCCTAGGCCGGACGCCTACGTCGCGACGGAGCGGCGCCGTTCGCTTTCCTCGATCATGGGCTTCAGGTCCTGCGCAGGCCGGATCTCCCAGCGGCCCATCCGGATGCCGGGGTGGTTCGAAATGAGCTGGATGGCGTGATTCAGGTCCTTGGCTTCCAGAATCAGAAGGCCGCCCAGCAATTCCTTGGTCTCCGCATAGGGGCCGTCCGAAACGGACACCTTGCCGTTCTGGAAGCTGAGGGTGGTGGCGCCCTGGAGGCCTTCCCCGCTCACCCAGCTGCCGTTCTTCCTCAGCACCTCGTCATACGCGAAGCACTGGTCGATCATGGCATTTTGTTCGCTGGGCGATTTCCTCTCCCAGCTGTCCACGTCCAGGTAGCCGAAGCAGATGTATTTCATGGCGGTTCTCCCTGAAGGTCGTGCCTTCACCTTCTAGTCGATCGGGGATGGCCCGGATCGACAGGGCGCGTGCCGAATTCCGGAAATCAGCCCAATTCGCTCAGCCGGCGCTCCAGGAACCGCCGCTCGGGGTCCTGGCGGGCCAGGGCGAGGGCGGTGCGGTAGGAGGCCCGGGCTTCCTCCGCCAGCCCCAGCTGCCGGCAGAGATCCGCGCGGGCGGAATGGGCCAGATGGTAGGCGGCCAGATCGCCTCCCTCCAGGATGGCGTCGACGAGCGCCAGGCCCGCTGAAGGACCGTCCCGCATGGCCACGGCGACCGCGCGGTTGAGGCTGATGACGGGCGAAGGAGCGATCCTGGCCAGGAGGTCGTAGTACCCGACGATCCGGCGCCAGTCCGTGGCGGCGGTGCTGGGCGCCTGGGCGTGGGCCGCGGCGATGGCGGCCTGCAAGGTGTAGGGGCCGATCCGGCGGGAGGCCATGGCCTGGGCCACGAGCGCCGAGCCTTCCGCGATGAGGGCCCGATTCCATCGCCCCCGGTCCTGGTCGGCCAGGAGGACCAGGTCCCCGCAGGGGGACGTCCGCGCAGCACGTCGCGATTCCTGCAAAAGCATGAGCGCGAGAAGTCCCAGGACCTCCGGTTCCGGTTGAAGTCCTTTCAGGAGCCGTCCGAGGCGGATGGCTTCCCCGGAGAGGTCTGGGCGCATCAGCGATTCGCCGGAGGACGCCGAATAGCCTTCGTTGTAGACGAGATAGATCACCTGGAGGACGGTATCGAGGCGATCCGGCAGTTCGGCGGGCGACGGAACTTCATAGGGAATGCGCGCGTCGCGGATTTTCGCTTTGGCACGCACGATGCGCTGGGCGATGGTGGAGGGGGAGGCAAGGAACGCCCGGGCGATCTCCTCGGTGGTCAGACCACAGACCTCCCGAAGCGTGAGCGCTGAACGGGCTTCGGCGCCCAGAGCGGGATGGCAGCAGGTGAAGATGAGTCGAAGCCGGTCGTCCGGGATGGGCTCTTCCGCGTCTCCCGGCTCGTCAGGCGTGGCCGGGAGCTGGGCCTCGGTCAGCGTGTCCAGCGGGAATTCGAATTTCGCGCGCCGGCGGAGGGCATCGATGGCCTTGAAGCGGCCCGTGGAGATGATCCACGCCCGGGGCCTGGCCGGCACGCCTTCCGCCGGCCATTGCTCCAGCGCCGCCCGGAACGCCTCGTGCATGGCTTCTTCCGCGAGATCGAAATCGCCGAGCAGGCGGATCAAGGTGGCCAGGGCGTGCCGGGATTCGGTGCGGTAGAGGGCGTCGATGGTTTCGGGAAGGGTCTTTTCGGACGACATCGCGCGATTATCCCAGAAGGGCAGGCGACCTGGCTACGGACCCTAGCCCGCCAGTTCCAGGTCCCGCTTCAGCTTCTCCCACCCTTTCCCCGGCAGGGTCGGACGCACCAGGTCCAGCACCTTCCTGAACATCGGCTCCGGGGCCCCGGCCCGGATACCCGCCAGCTTTGCGGCACGCTGACGGGGGCTGAGGGCCGGGATCATCCACGCCAGCGCCATGCTCAGCTCCTCAGGCTTCAGGGACGCCACCAGGGCCCGCTCGATGCCGATCAGCTCGGCGTCCGTGTAGTTGGCCCAGAGCACGGCGTTGTTCTCGACCTCCTCCCGGTCCATGTGCTCCAGGTTCTCCGCCACGAAGACCGCCAGGCCACGGTAGAGCCGGGCCACCGCCTGCTCGCCGCCGGTGGCCACCGCGTCGAGGTCCAGCCACAGGTTCCGCAGGGACCGCTCGTGCCCCTCGTGGTCCTCGGCGAAGGCCTGGGTGGAACCGGGCGCGCGAGCCTCCATGGCGGTGTGGATGAAATCGTTCTCATGCTCCAGGTGCGTCCGGCACAGGCGGAGCAGGTCGCCGACCTGGCCGGTGACGGCGGCCGTCTCGGCCGGGTCCTCGGGATCCAGGCTCCCCACCTTGGCGAGGGTGTCGCCCATGAAAGCCCGTAGGGCCTTGTGGATATCCGCGTAGCCGTCAAACCGGCCGTTCGGGTTGTTGCTCATGATTGCCTCCTATGGGTCAGGTATGTCCCACAGCAAGGCTAGGGCGTGATGCGACTTGGAAAAACAGAAGAATAGGTTAAGGTCTTCTTAAAAATTTCTTACCCCCTGAACCTGGCCGCGACAAGGAACTCCCGGCCCTGCCGCCGGGGATGGCTCCGGGTCGCATGGTCCAGGTGGAGCACCTCGAACCGGGGTTCCACCAGCCTGCGGACCTCGTCCAGGGTCATGGCGTAGGGCGGACCCGGCGGCGTCGTGACCGCGTGGAAACAACCGGCCAGCCATAGCCCGCCCGGCCGCAACCGGCGGGCGCAGGCATCCAGGTAGGCCCCGCGCCGGTCCGGTTCCATGGCCGCGAAGCAGGTGTAGTCGAAGATGCCGTCGTACACGTCGACGGACGGTGCGAACCAGTCCTCCTGGACCCACCGGACGAGATCCCCGTAGCGTTCCCGCGCGCCCTGGACCGCCGCCAGGGCGAAATCCACCCCGGTCACCCGGAACCCGCGGCGGGCCAGCTCGGCGGCGTCATGACCGAAGCCGCAGCCCGGCACCACCCAGGCGGGGCCGGACTCCCGGCACGCCGGCAGGTCCAGCAGCTCGGCCAGGACGGGCGTTGCGCGGCCCATGTCCCAGCCGGGCCGGGGGGTATCCCGGTAGATGTCCTCCCAGAAAGTGCGGTCCTGTGCGCTCATCCCTCCATTGAACCAGCCTGGCGCGGAAAAGGGCTATCCTGTGTCATCAGAAGAGAACTCCCGTGACCCAGACCCCAGCCAGCACCACCCGGGAAGGCCGGAGCCGCTTCGGCACCGCGCAGCTGGCCCTGGGCCTGGGGGCCCTGCTCATCCTGCTGGTGGTGGCCGCCACCTCCACCTCCATCTATCTGCTCAGGCGGCGGGAAGTGGACCTCTGGCGCACCCAGATGGCGAGCCATTCCCTCGTCCTGGCCGAGCACGTCTTCCAGAACATGGCCACCGCCCACCTGGCCCTGGACGGCCTCACGGAACAGGTTGACGCCGCCGGCATCCGGGACCCGCAGGACCTGCGCCGGCGCATGGGGACCCCGAAGGTCTACGCGATGCTCCGGGACCGCACCGCCGGGATGCCCCAGGTGGACGTTGCCACCATCGTGGCCTCCAACGGCGACGTCATCAACTTCTCCCGCAGCTACCCGCCGCCTCCCATCAACCTGGGGGACCGGGACTACTTCCGCGCCCGCCTGGAGAACCCGGCCCTGGGCGAGTACATCAGCGTCCCGGTGCACAACAAGGGCAACGGGAAGTGGGTCTTCTACATCAGCCGGAGGCTCGCGAACGCCCGGGGCGACTTCCTGGGCCTGGTGCTGGTGGGCTTCTCAGTGGACGTGCTGACGGACTTCTACCAGCGCTTCGGTTCGGGCCTGGGAAGCGGGGCCTCCATCACCCTCTACCGGGACGACTTCACCATGCTCACGCGCTGGCCGAGGGTGGACGCGGAGATCGGGAAGCGCAACCTCACCGGCACGACGTACCACATCATCCACACCCAGGGCCTGCAGGCCGGAACGGCCTACACCGTGGACTACCGCATGGCCGACCACAAGCCCGTGGCCCGCCTGGGCGCGGCGCGGGTGGTGGCACCCTATCCCCTCATCGTGAACCTCACCCTCACCGAGGATTTCTTCCTGGCCAACTGGCGGCACCTCGCCCGGCTCATCGCCGCCGTGGCCGCGGCCAGCCTCCTGGCGATCCTGGCGGCCCTCCGCGTGCTGGTGCGCAACATCCGCCGGCGCGAAGCCGATCTGGCCGAGACCCTGGAACTCAAGCGGCAGGCCGAGGCCGCCAACGCCGCCAAGTCGAGCTTCCTCGCCACCATGAGCCACGAGATCCGCACCCCCATGAACGGCGTGCTGGGCATGTCGGAGCTGCTGCTCCACACGCGCCTGGACCCCGAACAGAGCGAGTACGTGCAGACCGTCCTGGCCTCCGGCCGCCAACTGCTGGGCATCATCGACGAGGTGCTCGACTTCTCCAAGATCGAAGCCTCCCGGATGGAACTGGAGAGCGTGCCCTTCGAACCGGCGGCCCTGGTGTCGGACCTGGCGGCCCTTTATTCCGAGAACTGCCGGACCCGGGGTCTGGTCCTGCGCACCGAGGTGGACCCCGGCGCGCCCGCCTGGGTCCTGGGGGATCCCGTGCGCCTGCGGCAGGTGGTCTCCAACTTCATGAGCAACGCCATCAAGTTCACGGAGGCCGGCACCGTCACCTTGGCCGTGGCCGCCGGCCCGGACCAGCGCCTGCGCTTTTCCGTGCGGGACACCGGCATCGGAATCCTCCCCGGGGACCGGGACCGGCTCTTCACGCCCTTCACCCAGGCGGACGGGACCATCACGCGCCGCTACGGCGGCACCGGCCTGGGCCTGGCCATCAGCAAGGGCCTGGTGGACCTCATGGGCGGGCGCATCGGCGTGGTGAGCCACCCCGGGGAGGGCTCGGAGTTCTTCATGGATGCGGTCTTCCCCGTGGCCAGCCCCGTCCCCGCCGCCCCCTTGACCGCCGCCGAGGCCGTGGGCACGGAGGCCCGCCCCATCCACGTCCTGCTGGCCGAGGACAACCCCGTGAACCAGAAGCTGGCGGGGACCCTGCTCGCCAAACTGGGCTGCACCTTCGAACTGGCCGCCAACGGCCAGGAAGCCCTCGACGCCGTGGACCGAACCCCTTTCGACCTGGTGCTCATGGACTGCCAGATGCCCGTGATGGACGGCTACGAGGCCGCCCGGCGGATCCGCGCGCAGGAAGGGGAGGGCAGGCGCCTGCCCATCATCGCCCTCACCGCCAACGCCACCCGGGAGGACGTCGAGCGCTGCACCCGCTCGGGCATGGACGACTTCCTCAGCAAGCCATACTCCACGCGGAGCCTGCGGGAGCTGATCGCGAAGTGGTCCTAGCCGCCACGGGGACCGGTCCGGCGCCGCCGGTGCATGAAAAGGATTGAATTCCGGCACGGGTTGGGATGATTATTACCCCGCTTCCTGGAGCCCCAGTCCGCCAATGAATCCTCGTGTCCTGTTCCTGCTGTGCACTGCCGGAGGCTCCATCCTGGCCGAAGAACCGGCCCGGATCCAGGTCTTCATGGCCATGCCGGCGGTCGTGCGGCGGGGCAGCCCCGTGACCCTCGCGTGGTCCGCCACCGGCACGGACCGGGTGAAACTGGAACCCCTGGGCGTGCAGCTCCCCTCCAAGGGCACCCTCAACCACGCCCTCATCGGCCGCACGACCTTCTGGCTCAGCGCCGTCAACGCCTGGGGCGGCCAGACCCTTCCCGTGGTGGTGGACGTCCTCCCCGACGAACCGCCGTCCCCCCCGCCCGCCATCGCCCCGCCCACTCCGCCGCCCGTGCAACCGCCCGTTCAGCCGCCCGCAAAATCGGCCGCCAGCTCGCCCGTGCCGGCACCCGTTCCCAAGGTCGCCAAGCCGTCTGCCATGCCCGCACCCCCGGCCGAGGCCGGGGCGATCTGGATCCAGTTCGCCGCCCTGTCCGCCCCCGCCAGCATCGCCCGCCTCCAGGGCGACCTGCGGCGCGCCGCGGGCATCGAGACGGTCCTCTCCGACGTGGCCGACCCCCAGGACCCCGGCCTCACCCTCAAGCGGGTCCGCCTCGGTCCCTTCGCCACCCCCCGCGCCGCCAAGGCCCGGCTCCAGGAGCTGAAGCCCCGCCTCGCCGGGCTGGCCCTGAAGCCCTACGTGGACCGGGGCGAGGACCCGGCCCCCAAGGCCCACCCGCGCCGCAGGCGTTCCGGGAACCCACCCTGAAGCCAGGCCGAACCGGCCCTGTGCCCAGGGGCAGGCTTGGTATCCTCAACGCTTGCAAATCATAACCAGTGAAGCGTGCGGAACCGCCCGGACTGCGGGACCGGGGACCTTCCCCTGGCGCTGTTCCAGCCCTGACCGGGACGCTTGAATCGGGATGCGGCTCTGACTACCCTTGAGGGCCCTGCGAGGAGTTCTCATGGAGAAGATCACCCCGTGCCTCTGGTTCGACGGCCAGGCCGAAGAGGCCGCCCGCTTCTACGTGTCCATCTTCGAGGACGGGCGCATCCTGGCGGTCACGCACTACGGCGAGAACGCCCCCAGCCCCGCCGGCACGGTCATGACCGTCCACTTCACGGTCAACGGCCAGACCTTCATGGGCCTGAACGGGGGGCCCGCCTTCACGTTCTCCCCGGCCGTCTCCTTCATGGTGAACTGCGACACCCAGGAGGAGATCGATCGCTACTGGGCCCGGCTCTCGGAGGGGGGCAAGGAGGTGGAGTGCGGCTGGGTCACGGACCGCTTCGGCCTCTCCTGGCAGATCGTCCCCAGGTCCCTGGGCGCCATGATGGCCAGCGGGGACGCCGCCGCCGTGCAGCGCATGGTCCAGGCGGTATGGAAGATGAAGAAGCTGGACCTGGCCGTCCTGGAGAAGGCCTTCCGGGGCGAATAGTCCGCCATGCCGCGCGTCGTCTTCACCGCCAACCTCCAGCGCCATGTGCCGTGCCCGCCCTGCGCGGTGGGCGGCGCCACGGTCCGGGAGGCCCTGGACAACGCCTTCGCCCGGGAGCCCCGGTTGCGGGGCTACGTGGTGGACGAGCACGGGGAGCTGCGCCACCACATGGTGGTGTTCGTCAATGGGATCGCCTGCGCCGACCGGCGCGGGCTCTCGGACCCGGTGACCGACGGGGACGAGGTGGTGGTGATGCAGGCCCTCTCAGGAGGCTGAAATGACCGGAGCGCTCCTCGTATCCACCCGCAAGGGCCTCTTCCAGGTGCGCCGGCAGGGGCCGGGCCGCTGGGGCGTGGAGGACCTCGCCTTCCGCGGGGACAACGTCACCCTCGCCCTTGCGGACGCCCGCGACGGCCACTGGTATGCCGCCCTGGACCACGGCCACTTCGGCGTGAAGTTGCACCGCTCCCCCGACCGCGGCGCCACCTGGGAGGAGGTGGCCGCGCCCGCCTACCCCGCGCCCCCGGAGGGGCAGGGGGAGGAGGTGGATACCCTGGGCCGCGCGATCCCCTGGAAGCTCATCCGGATCTGGTCCCTGGCGGCGGGAAGCGAGGCCGGCGAATTGTGGGCCGGCACCCTGCCGGGGGGCCTTTTCCGCTCCGCGGACCGCGGCGCCACCTGGTCCCTGGTGCGCCCCCTCTGGGACCACCCCGACCGGCGCGCCTGGATGGGCGGCGGCACCGACTACCCCGGCATCCATTCCATCTGCGTGGACCCCCGGGACGGGGAAACCGTCACGGTGGCGGTCTCCTGCGGCGGCGCCTGGCGCACCCGGGACCGGGGCCGCACCTGGACCTGCTGCTCCCACGGCATGCGCGCCGACTACATGCCGGCGGACCGGGCCCTGGATCCGGTGGCCCAGGACCCCCACCGGGTGGTCCAGTCCCCGTCCCACCCCGACGTCTTCTGGTGCCAGCACCACAACGGCGTCTTCCGGTCCGTGGACGACAGCTCGTCCTGGCACGAGATCACGGGCGTCCCGCCCTCGGTGTTCGGCTTCGCGGTGGCCGTGCACCCCGCAGACCCCGAAACCGCCTGGTTCGTGCCCTCCGACAAGGACGAGCGCCGCATCCCGCTGGAGGGCAGGGTGGTGGTGGCCCGCACCCGGGACGGCGGCCGAACGTTCGAGACCCTGCGCCGGGGCCTGCCCCAGGAGCACGCCTATGACCTCGTGTTCCGCCACGCCCTGGATGTGGACGCCACCGGTTCCCGCCTGGCCTTCGGCAGCACCACCGGTTCCCTGTGGGTGTCGGAGAACGGCGGGGACGACTGGCTCACCGTCTCAGAGCACCTGCCGCCCGTGCATGCCGTGACCTTCGTCTGACGTCGCGGGGCCTTCCTTTTAGCAGACACCCTCTGAGGGCCTACCAGGAATCCCCGGACTCCTCGACCCTGGGCGTCTCCCGGGGGGCCGCGGGCCGCTCGAAGGTCAGCAGGGAAGGGCGCCCCTTGTGCCCCTGCACCGTCTCGCACACGTCCACACAGTCCCCGCAGTTGAAGCAGCCGGCGGAAAAGCCGAGCTGCAGCTCCCTGTCCCGGGGGTCCACCTCCACGAAGCAGGCCTTCAGGCAGGCTTGGCAGGATCCGCAGGCGCCGAGGTCCTCGGGTCGGTAGCGCGGGCGGAGCACCTTGGCCGGGTCCGCGGCGGAGGCGGCCATGGCCTGCCCCATGCCGTAGATGCAGACCATGCGGCAGAAGTGGAAACGAACCAGGAAACCCGCGAGCCAACTCGAGACCAGCACGAGGGCCATCCAGGCCCACAGCACCACCTGGCCGTGGTTGCGCAGGTCCAGGGGCGAACCCAGCTCCCGGAGGATACGGGCTGGGGGATACAGATAGGCCGCCAGACTCGCCCCCAGCAGCAGCGGGGCGATGGCCAGGGTCAGCAGGGCCCCTGCCCTCAGCCCCAGGCGGTGCAGGGGGGACCGCCTCATCCAGGCGGCCACCAGCCGGTTCGAGCCCCAGCCCGCCGCCGTGCGGAGCCCCTCGAAGAATTCCACCAGGCTCCCGTAGGGGCAGGCCCAGCCGCAGAACACACGTCCCTTGAGGAAGGACAGCAGCGCCAGGGCCCACACCCCCACCAGGAAAGGAATGATCATCCCCAGCACATAGGGCCATTCCAGCGGGTAGGAGGTTCCCAGGTACACCACCCGCACCCCGGGCGCGTCGATGCGGAAGAAGCCCGTCCAGGGCACGAGGGTTCCCGCGACGAGGACCAGGATCTGCACCCCCCGCCGGGCGTGGTGCCGGCGGGCGCTCATGTGCGGAGCCGGTTCAGACGCAGGAGTCCGAACCCGAACAGCAGCAGCATGGGGCACAGAACCCCCCAGGCCGAAGGCAGGTCGCCCGCCTTGGCCGCGCCGCTGAAGAGCGCCTGCAGCCCCATGAAGACCAGCCCCGCCACGAGGCTGAACCCCAGGGCGGAACCCCGGCCCCCCCGGGGGGAAGGGAAGGCGTAGGGAAGCATGGCGAAGAGGAGGCAGGGTCCCGCAAGCCAGTTCAGGATTCGGCTCCAAATCAGTGTGGCTCTTTCAGGATCCGGCGCCCAGCGCTGCCACTGGAAGAGGTCCAGGGTCGCGGCGCTGTCCGCCGAGGCCGAGTCCCGCAGGGCCCGGCTGGGGAAGAGCCGGGAAGCCGCAGGCCCCTCTTCGAAGGCCATGCCGCCCCAGGGAAGGCCCTCGGCCTGGACGTCCCCCATCCTCCACTTGAGGAGGATGGGGGCCTCGCCGGGAGCCTTGAGGGGGAAGCCCCAGCGGGCCGAGCCGTCCAGGAACCAGACCACGCCGGTGGACCCCAGGTACAGCCAGGGCTTCGTCGCGGCCGCGCGGGCCGGGCGGCCCAGGATCTGCCGGTAGATGGGGTCGGCCTGGCGGTAGGCGAAGGGCGCCAGGAAGGCCTGGAGGATGAACGTGAGCACCAGGACGCTCCCCCATGCCTTGAACCCGGCCCGGCACCACTGGGCCAGGCTGGCCCCGCCGGCCCGCAGGGCCACCCACTCCCGGGACACCGCGGCGTCCGAAAGGGCGAGGACGCCGCCCAGGAGGAAGGCCAGCGGCAGCACCACCGACAGGAAGGGCGGCAGGTTCCACAGCCAGTATTTGAGGAAGACAAGCATGGAAACGTGGTTGTGGGCCATGTCCCCGGCGAGGGTCGCGTATTCGATGAGCAGGCTCAGGGCCAGGAAGGTCCCCATGACGCCCCCCCAGTTCTTCCACCACAGGCCGTCGGTCCAGCTGGCCAGGATATCCCGCCGGGACCTGCGCTTTCGAATCGCAGCCAGGAATGAAACCAACGTTTTCAAATATTTGGAAACGAAACCCAAACAGATCTCCGACGCCTTTTGCCGAAGTTCGTCCAGGTGGATGACCGTCTTGACGGGAAGCAGCCGCAGGAGCCGGTTGGAATGGTGCGGCTGGAGTTTCCGCCGCAGGAGCACAAACCCCGCCGCCAGGAAGACCCAGGGCAGGGCGAGCAGCGCCATCCGGGGGAAGAGGAGTTGGGATTTGGCGTATATAATCTGACTTTCAAAGTACTTAAGCAGGAGATAATAGAGCAGGATCACCCCGAGGCTCTTGACGATGGCTCCGCCGCGCTGAAACCGCGGATGCCCGAGGCCCAGGGCGATGCCCAGGAGGAGCAGGGCACAGGAGGCGACGGGGAGGGTGAGCCGGCGGGTGAGCTCCACGGAGGCCTCGACGCCGGGATGACCCAGGAGCTCCCGGGTCGATTTGAACCGGGCATTGGTGGCCTGGAGCAGCTTGGGCACCTCGGGCACCTTGATGGCGTACAGGTGCTCCTTTTCCTGGATATGCACGATGCTGCCATCCGTCCGGTGATAAACGCACCCGTTAAGGTCAACCATTTTTAGATTAATGCTTGTCTTCTCATGTGCCTTATCGCCGGGCCCCCAGAGGAGGGAGCGGGCCACCAGGTGCTGGACGCCCTCCCGGTTGACCTCCATGAGGTGCACCTGGCCGTCCGGGGCCATCCACACGGCGTCGCCGGGGGCGGTGCTGGGAAACCAGGGGGGAGAACCGGGGCGGAGGAACCGGGTCCGGGCCTCCTCGACCATGCTGGCCTGGGCGATCTGCTGGGTGGTGTTGGCCCAGGGCACCACCACATGAGCATTGAAGGTGGCCACCGCCAGAAGGATGCCCGCCAGGACGAGCCAGGGTTTGACGATGGCCCGCATGCCGACGCCCAGGCCCTGGGCGGCCACCGTCTCCGAACCGTCGGAGAGGTGCTGCATGCCCATGAGACCGCCCAGCACCGCCGCCATGGGCAGCACCATGCCGAGGTTGTCCGGGACGCTGAGGAGGAGCAGGGGCACCACCCACCGGAAGGGCGCCCCCATGGAGAAGATCTCCTTGGACAGTCCCACCACCTCGTAGGCCATGAGAAGTCCGCCATAGAAAACCAGGGCCGCCAGGAAGGGCCAGGTCCAGTTTTTCAGGAGGTATCTGCCGATGGTCGACCGCACAATCTAACTTTCGATAATGTATATTATGTAACCTAAGACCCAGACCGGCGAAGCTGAGAGGCGTTCTCAGCGCTAGATGACTTTGGCGCCCAGGAGATCGTGGATGTGGAGGATGCCGGCCGCCTGGTCCCCATCCTTCACGACGAGGAAGGTGATCTTGCGGGACTCCAGGATCCTGGCGGCTTCCTGGGCCAGGGTCTTCGATTCCACGGAGACCGGGTTGGCGGTCATGATCGCCTGGGCCGAGAGACCCAGGGGGTTGAGGTTCTCGCGCTGGGCCTTTTCCAGGGCGCGGCGGATATCGCCGTCGCTGATGATCCCCAGGAGGGTTTCCCCGTCCATGACGGTGGTCATGCCCAGCTTGCCCCCGGTCATGGCGGCCAGGGCGTCCACCAGGGTGGCGTCCTTCGGGACCCTCGGGAAATCGCGGTGCATCAGCTCGCTGGTCTTCAACAGCCGGGCCCCGAGGTTTCCGGCGGGGTGCAGCTGGGCGAAGCGCTCGAGGGTGAACCCGGTGCGGGTCATGAAGTAGGCGGCGAGGAGGTCGCCCCACAGGAGCTGGAGGGTCGTCGAGGCCATGGGTGCGAAGTTGAGGGGGCAGCCTTCGCCGTCGGGCAGCTCGTAGGTGAAGCACCAGGCCGAGGCGGTCGCCAGGCGGCTTCCGCCGTTGGAGGTGATGGAGGCGATGCCCACGCCCAGGCGGAGGAGGCTCGGAAGGAGCTTGAGGACCTCCTCGGTCTCGCCGCTGTTGCTCAGGATGAGCACGGTGTCCTGGGCGGTGATCATGCCCAGGTCCCCGTGGAGGGCGTCCGTGGGATGGATGCAGAAACTGGGGCAGCCGGTGGAGGCGAGGGTCGCCGAGATCTTCTGGGCGATGAGGCCCGACTTCCCGACCCCGGTGAGCACCACCCTGCCCCGGCGCCCCACGAGGTGGTCCGTGAAGGCCTCCAGCTGCGCCGGATCCCAGTGGGCCTCGAGGGCCTCCATGGCCCTGCGGGTGGCGGTGATGACCTGGAGCGCCGCCAGGGACGGGGCCTGGGCCTCGGCCTGGAATGAACCGGAACGTTGCGTCACCCTGCCCTCCTTGCTTCCTTGTGCACCGCCCCATGGTAGCAGGGCCCGACCAGGAGGCCCACGGTGCCCGCAAACCCAGGTAGACTGGAGGTCTGAGGACGACACGCCATGCTGAACATTACCGAAGTGCGGATCACCAAAGTGGACGGGGACGACAAGCTCCGCGCCTTCGCGGGGATGGTCCTGGACGAGTGCTTCCTCGTGGGCGACCTGCGGGTCATGGAGAACGAGGAGGGCTACTACGTCACCATGCCCAGCAAGCGCAAGCGGGACGGCTCCTTCAAGGACATCGCCTACCCCCTGAACCCCGACACGAAGGAATTCATCGAGCAGAAGGTCCTCGTGGCCTACGAGGCCGCCACCGGGAACCGCGCCATCTCCCGCATCGAACAGGGTGAAGCCACCACCGTGCGCGCCGACCTGCTGGGCGTGGAGGAGTTCGGGTTCACGCCCAAAGCCAACCCCTGACTGGACCCGGGACCCGGGGACACGCTAGAATCCAGTCACTTGGGGAGTCGCCAAGTGGTAAGGCAGCAGGTTTTGATCCTGCCTATCGAGGGTTCGAATCCTTCCTCCCCAACCAAAACGGGCCCCGGAAGGGGCCTGATTTGGTTGGGGAGGAAGGATTCGAATCGGCAATGGTGCGCAGGTAGGGCAAGGCGGACGCGCCCCGCGCGGCCGCCGGTCTCCCGAAGGGAGATGCCCGTGCGCAGCCAGTGCCGCGGCCCGGAGGGGAATCTCCATGCGCAGCCACGCCCGGCCTTGTGTTCTCGCGAGGGTTCTTCCATCGCCGACCCTAACGGGATAGCCCATTCGGAGGGAATTCACGACCTTTCACTAGAAATTCGGGGAAAAGACAGGGCAAAGCGCAGATGTGCGGTCCGGGCCAGGACAATCGCCTTTGGGCCCTTGCCGAAGAAGGCCCAATCAGGCCATAATTTAGGCCCAAATAGGCAACGATTCCACTGGTGGCTTCCAGTTTCCATTCAACAAATCCACCGATTCGAATTCCATGTTTGTTAAGCAATAAGCCGAAAAGATCGGCCAGGTTGCAAAAGGTATCAAGTAAAAAACATTGGCCAATTGAGCCGGTGAAATTTCTGGCTGGAGGCCACCCTTGAAGCACGCTTCCGTTTTGCGCTGCATTGCGAATATTGCTGGCTTGACCCTTTGCTTCTTGATGCCGGCTTGCCTGGGCCGTGACGACTCATTTCGTGAAGCAGGGGTCCACCCCCCCACGGGATTGATATATACCCTCAACACGGCCGTGTACGCAAAGGGTGTCGCCATCGCCAGCAACAGCCCTTCCAGCGGGGGCGGCGCGGTGGTGTCCTACTCGGTGTCCCCGGCCCTGCCCGCGGGCTTGGTCCTGAGCACCGGCACCGGCGTCATCAGCGGCACGCCCACGGCGGTTTCGGCTCTCGCCAGCTATACGGTGACGGCAGCCAATACCGGAGGCAGCACCACCAAGGATCTGACGATCACCGTCAATGATGCTGCGCCCAGCGGCCTGGCCTACACCCTCGGCGCTGCGGTCTACGCCAAGGGATCCGCCATCGCCCCCAACAGCCCCACCAGCGGGGGCGGCGCGGTGGTGTCCTATTCGGTGTCCCCTGCCCTGCCCGCGGGGCTGAGCCTGAACACCGCCACGGGCCAGATCACGGGCACCCCCGCGGCGGTGGCGGCCCTGGCGACCTACACGGTGACGGCCACCAATACGGGCGGAAGCACCACCAAGGATCTGACGATCACCGTCAATGATGCTGCGCCCAGCGGCCTGGCCTACATCCTCAGCGCTGCGGTCTATGCCAAGGGATCCGCCATCCCCCCCAACAGCCCCACCAGCGGGGGCGGCGCGGTGGTTTCCTATTCGGTGTCTCCGGCACTGCCGGCGGGGTTGATTCTGAACACCGGCACCGGCCAGATCACGGGCACGCCCACGGCGGTGGCAGCCCTGGCGACCTACACGGTGACGGCGACCAATACGGGCGGCAGCACCACCCAGGACCTGACGATCACCGTCCATGAGGCGACCGTCATCATCGCCGGCAACGCGGGCGCTGCGGGTGTGCTCATGACCTGTTCCGGCGGCACGGCGACGGCGGATGGATCGGGCAACTACACCTTCAGCGTGGCCTACGGGTGGTCCGGGACGGTCACGCCGGCCCTGGCGGGCTACACCTTCTCGGCCCCCAGGACCTACACCGACATCGTGGCGGATCAGGCCGGCCAGGACTACACGGCGACGGCCATCACCTTCACGATCTCGGGCGCCCTGGGCGCCAGCGGTGCCGGGGCTTCCCTGGCCTACACCGACGGCTCGGCCAAGACGGCCACGGCCGATGCTTCAGGCCATTACGCCTTCACGGTGTCCTATGACTGGTCAGGCACGGTCACCCCGAGCCTTGCGGGCTTCGTCTTCACGGTCGACAGCCGGACCTACGCCCATGTCCTGGCCGACCAGACGGCCCAGGACTACACCCTGACCGCGGTGAGGGTGCCGCCCAGCTATGCGGGGTGCTTCATGGGCCTGGGTTCCGGCGATAGCGGCGGAGGGTCCATGCCCGGCTACTGGGTTGATGGGACCTGGTTCGATCTCCCGCTCCTGGAGCCCGGCCAGGATGCATGGGTCACCGCTCTCGCCGTGTCCGGGCGGGACCGGGACGTCCTTGCGGTCGGCTTCTGCACGCGCGATGCCGGGGGGAGCGTCCCAGGGTATTGGAAGAACGGGACCTGGGTTGGCCTCCCGGTGCTGAATGGAGGCGGGGACGCCCAGGCCACCGCCATCCTCGTGTCCGGGGGCGACGTCTACGTCGCAGGCCTCATTAACGGTACCTCGGGTGTGGTTGTTCCGGGCTATTGGAAAAACGAGGCCTGGATCGGCCTCACGCCCCTGGCCAGTGACCGGAACTCCCTGGTGGTCGCCCTGGCAACCTCCGGGAGCGAGGTCCTTGCCGCGGGCTACAGCAGCGACGTCAACAACGTAGGGGTTCCCGGCTACTGGCGGAACGGGGTCTGGAGACCCCTGTCCCAGTTGGATATCACCAGGGAATCGTCCGCCACCGCCGTGGTCGTGGACGGGGATGACGTCTATGCCGGCGGCTTCAGCACGGATTCCTCTGGGGTGCAGATTCCGGGCTACTGGAAGAACGGGATCTGGACGGGTCTCGATCGGCCAGACAGCAACACGGACTGGATGGTCATCAGCCTGGCCGTTTCTGGCAGTGATGTCTATGCAATGGGCTTCAGCCTGGCCAATACGATGGGTGCATCCATCGCCGGGTATTGGAAGAACGGAGCCTGGGTCGTCCTTCCCCCGTTGTCGGTCGATGGATCCTCGGTGAGTACGGTCCTCGTCGCGTCCGGGAAGGACGTCTTCGTGACGGGGGCCAGCACGACCGCGGACGTGACGGTCACAGGCTATTGGAAGAATGGGACCTGGTTCAGCCTCCCCTCCCCCGACCCTGCCAGTCCCGGGATTCCCCTTTCCTTCGTGGCCCCTTCCTACATCATTTCAGGCAACGCGGGAGTGGCGCGGGCGGTGCTGACCTACACGGACGGGACGACCAGGACCGCCGTGGCCGACGGGGACGGGAACTACTGCTTCAGCGTGTCCCCCGACTGGTCGGGGACGGTGACGCCCTCCAAGCCGGGATCCGTCTTCACGCCGGCCAGCAAGGTCTACACCCATGTCCAGGCCGACCAGACGGCCAAGAACTTCTCAGCGGTCACGAACCCCGGCTGATCAACTCCAGGACCCCCCCCTGATCCCAACGACGATTCCTGGAGACTGCTCCCATGATTTCCCGCCTTTTCCTTTCCCTCACCGTCATGCCGGCCCTGGTGGCCGGAACCTACGATCCCAGGCCTGATCTTGAGGCCGGGCGCTACCTCAAGACGCTCAGGGGCGCCGAGACCCGGATTCAGGCTGAGCCGGGGAACGCTCTGGCCTGGGCAGCGAAATCCCAAGCACTTACGGCAATGCAGCGCTTCGGGGAGGGCCTCGCGGCGGCCGAGAAGGCGCTGGTCCTCGCCCCCCGGCTCGCGGATGCGATGATGGCCCGAGGGCTGGCCAAGGCGGGGCTGGCCCTCCAGCAGCGAAACCCGGGAAGCCTCAATCGCGCCTTGGGGGCGATGAAGGATTTGGAAGCCGCTGCCAAGGCGGACCCTCGCCTGGCGACGGCCTGGATGACCCTTGGGCTTGCCTATCAGCAAATCCCTAGAATCATGGGTGGTTCCACTCAGAAGGCACTGGCTTGCGCCGGGAGCCTGCGCAGCCTCGCCCCCGCCCGTGGGGAGCTGCTTCAAGGCGTCGTGCTGGCCATGGGCAACCGCTGGGTGGAGGCCGAGCCGTGCTTCGACCGCGCCCTGGCGCAGGATCCAGCCGATCCCGAAATCGTCTACGGTTATCTGGATGCCCTCGGCAGCCGGAACGTCCGCAGGTACCTGGGCGAGACCGAGCAGAAGCATCGCCTGGCCAAGGAGGCCCGGCGGCTGCTGCCTCTGGTGAAGACCCGCGCCAGGGCGATCGAAGCCATTGCGGATGCCCTTCTCGACGCCGGACAGCCTGAAGAAGCCTGGAGCATTTCCAAGGCAGCCATCGACCAGACGGACGCCCCGAGCCTGGTGCGCCTTCAATTGGGCAAACTGGCCGCTCGCAGCGGGCTGCACCAGGAGGAGGGCCTGGCCTATCTGGAGCAGGCCCTGAAGGAGCCCATGGAGGGCGGTTCGGCGGGCCATGCCGGAGCCGGCTGGCGGAAGGGGCAGATCCTGAAGGCGCTGGGAAAGCACGAGGAGGCCCGAATGGCCGCTGAATCCGCCCTGAAGCTGGACCCGAAACACCCCGGAGCCACCCGGTTGCTGACCGTGGATTGACGTCCCGCAGGCGGGGTCCGGGTGCCGCGGCAAGCCGCGGGCTATTCGAGGTGGTCCCGCTTGAAAGCCGCGTAGAGCTTCTGCAGCCGATCGGTGATCGGCCCCTTGGAGCCGCCGGACAGGAAGGTGTCGTCCACCTGGATCACCGGCATCACTTCCGAGACCGTGCTTGAGATGAAATTCTCATCCGCACGTGCGAAGTCCTGGAGGTGGAGGCGCTGCTCCCGCACCTCCATGCCGTCCTTGCGGGCCAGTTCCATGACGAAGTGGCGCGTGGTGCCGGGCAGGATGTTGTCGAGCTCGGGGGTGAGCAGGACGCCGTCCTTGATGCAGAAGATGGACGAGCTGGGGCCTTCCGTGAGGTAGGGGCCCCCGGCGTCCTCGCGGAAGAACAGGGCCTCGAAGGCCCCCTTCTCCTTGGCGTGCTGCTTGCCCAGGACGTTGGAGAGGAGGTTGATGGTCTTGAGGTGGCAGTAGCCGCCGCGGGTGTCGGGGAAGGTGACGGTCCTGACGCCCACGCTCCAGCAGTTCTCGGGCATCTTCCGCAGGGGGATGAGGACGATGAAGAACGTGGGGCGCACGCCTTCGGGGAACGTGTGGTAGCGGGGGGCCTCGCCCCGGGTGATCTCCAGGTAGAGCTCGCCGTCCAGGACGCCGTTGCGCCGGGACAATTCCCGGCAGGCCTCCAGCAGCTCGGCGTCGGAGTAGGGGAATTCCATGCGGAGGGCGGCGGCGCTGTCGCGCATTCGGGCGATGTGCTTGGCGAAAAGCAGGAACCTGCCGTTGACGCAGCGGATCACTTCGAACAACCCGTCGGCGAAGCACAGACCGCGGTCCTGGATGCTCAGGAGCTTGTCGGTCTCCTCGTGGAACCCCCCGTTGAAAAAGATCTGCCGGCCCATGCGACGCTCCCTTTCCTGCGATGATAAATTTGTTACTCGGCGAAGATGCCGTGAAAAATATTTATCAAATGATACCCCCTCATGCCCGGGAGAGCACATCATGGTTGAAGGAAACCCATGATCGAGCCCGAACGGACGTTTTGCGACGGGTCGGCATGTTGCTATGGCCTGGGCACCTTCCTGACGGCGAGTTGAACATGGATCTAGCGCGTGGAATCACCAGAATGCTTCTGGTTCCGGCCCTCTGGCTGGCCCTGGCCGCGACCCTGACCGCGGATGCCGGGGGCGTGCTCCGCATCGGAGGGGCGGGCGCGGGACTGGGGACCTTGCGGATCCTGGCCGGGGAATTCGAAACAGCCCATCCGGGGACCCAGGTGAAGATCGTCCCCAACCTGGGGACCTCCGGGGGGATCAAGGCCCTTCTGGCCGGCGCGGTCGATCTGGCCATCAGCGCCCGGCCCCTGCTGCCCGCCGAAATCCAGGCCGGAGCCCGGCTCCACCCCTATGGCCGGACTCCGTTCGTCTTCATCGCCAACCGGGACGTTCCGGAAACGGACCTCACCACCGCCGGGCTGGCCCGGATCCTGAAGGGCAGCCGTACGGCCTGGGCCGATGGCGGGCGCATCCGGGTGATCCTCCGGCCGGTGACGGATGTGGACACGGCGATCCTCATCGCCCTCTCGCCGGACCTGGGTCCGGCCTTGAAGGAGGCCCACGACCGGCCGGGCATGTTCGTAGCGGCCACCGATCAGGAGGCCCTGGCCTCGGTGGGCCGGATCCCGGGCGCCCTGGGCACCACGTGCCTGGCCCAGCTCTCCACCGAGCCGCATGCCGTGAAGGTGCTCAGCCACAACGGCGTGGTGCCCGGCCTCCAGGCCCTGGCGGAAGGCCGCTATCCCTTGGCCAAACGCATGGCCCTGGTGTCCGCGCCCCGGTCCCCTGCCCTGGCCCAGGCGTTCCTGCGGTTCATCCGCTCCGGCCGGGGCCGCGCCCTGCTTTCGGCCACGGGCCATCTGCCGGAAGAAGGTGCGCCTTGATCGGCCCGGACGGCAGGATCCTGACCCGGGCCGTCCTGTTCACGACGATCTTCTCGCTGGTCGCGGGGTTCGTCCTGCCCGCCGTGTTCGTGGCCCGGTCCATCGGCAGCCTCAGGGGCATCATGGAGACCGAGGCGGAGCTGAACGCCGACCTGGTCAGCCGGATCATCACCGCGAATCCGGACCTGTGGCGCTACGAGACGGCCCGCCTGGAGGAGCTGCTGGCGCGCAGGGGGCGGTCCCGGACCCCGGAGGCCCGGCGCCTGTTCGACAGTCAAGGGACCCTGATCTGCGAAAGCGCTGAACGGCTCCGGTTCCCCACCGTCCGGATCGCCTTCCCCATCCTGGACGCAGGGGCGGCCGCGGGGCGTATCGAGATCGAGCGTTCCTTCCTGCCCGCGCTGGCGGCGTCGGTGCTCCTCTCGCTGGCGGGACTGGCGGGGGGCCTCTGGCTGCGCCGTTTCCTGCCCTTCCAGGCTGCGGCCCAGGGCCATGCCTTCCTGCGGGAGGTCATGGAGGCCTGCAGCAACGCCATCGTGGTGCTGGACCGCCAGGGGCGGATCAGCCACTTCAACGGGCGGTTCAGGACGCTGGCGGGACGGCCCCGGGCGGACCTTGCGGGGCGGACCATGGCCGGCTTCTTCGAAGGCGAGCACCGGTCCCAGGTGGAAGCCCAGCTCCTGGACCTGGCCACCGGCAGGACCGCCAAGGCGGAATTCGAGACTCTGCTCCGCACCCCGGAGGGCGCCTCCCGGAACCTCCTGTTCGACGCGATGCCCCTTTCCGGTGAAGGCATCGTCCTTTCCCTCCTGGATATCACCGAGCGCCGGGCCGCCGAGGCCGGGCTTCGGGAAAGGGAACTCCAGGTTCAGCGTGCCCAGAAGATGCAGAGTCTCGGCAGCCTGGCGGGAGGGGTGGCCCATGACATGAACAATGTCCTCGGGGCCATCCTCGGCCTGGCCTCGGCCCATCTGGAAGTGCAGCCGGCCGGAAGCCCCGTACGGCAGGCCTTCGCCGTCATCGCCCAGGCCGCGGAACGCGGCGGGAAGGTGGTGAAGAGCCTCCTGGGCTTCGCCCGAAGCAAACCAGCGGAGGAGCGCAGGCTGGACATCAACACCCTGCTCCGGGCCCAGGCGAGTCTCCTGGAGCTCACCACCCAATCCACGGTTGAGCTGGAAATGGTCCTGGCAGAGGACCTCCCGCCCATGCTCGGGGACGCCGCCGCCCTCACCACCGCCGTGATGAACCTCTGCTCGAATTCCATGGAAGCCATGGACGGACCCGGCCGGATCACCCTCCGCACCCTGAGGGGCGAGGACGGCTGGATCGAGGTCCGGGTCGAGGACAACGGCCGGGGCATGGCCCGCGAAGTCCTGGAACGCGCCCTGGATCCCTTCTTCACCACCAAGGAGGTGGGCAAGGGCACGGGGCTCGGACTCGCGATGGTCTTCAGCACCGTGCGGGCCCACCGGGGCGAGATGGACCTCCAGAGCGAACCGGGCCACGGCACCTGCGTCCGGATGCGGTTCCCGCCCCTCGCCGAGGGGGCGGAACCGGCCCGGAACCGGCCCGCGGGCGCGGGCCTGAAGGTCCTGCTGGTGGACGACGACGAACTGATCCAGACGTCCCTGGCCCAGGTGCTGGGCATGGGAGGGCACGCGGTGCAGGGGGCGGTCAGCGGCGAGGAGGCCCTGGCGCGGGTCCAGGCCGGTTGCAGGCCCGACGTCGTCATCCTGGACCTGAACATGCCCGGACTGGGGGGGGCCGGATCCCTCCCCCGCCTACGGGCCCTTCTGCCGGACGTGCCGGTCCTCCTGGCCACGGGGCGGGCCGACCAGACCGCCCTGGATCTGGCCTCCGCCTACCCCGCGGTCCTTCTCGTTCCCAAGCCCTTTTCCGCAAGCGACCTGGAGGCGGCCTTCGCGCGGATGGCGCCCTGGAGGGAAATCCCTACTTAGGCACGGTGGCGATCACGTACTCCGAGATCTCCCGTTCGCAGTCCGCGGGCGTCTCCACGAACTCCACGCCGGCGGTGATCCACTGGTCCTTGGGCCCCGCGGCGTCCCTGTGCCAGGCCACCTTGCCCTTCAGGGAGTATTTCTTGGCGTCGGAGTGGAAGAGGATCATGTTCTCCAGGATCGGCTTGCCCTTGAGATACTGGGCCGAGCCGATGGGCAGCTTGACGCAGCACCCGTGGGTGCCGATGTTCGACACCTGGATCTTGTTGAATTCCTTGCCGCCCAGGTGGAACTGGGTGGTGTAGTCCGAGACGAGGGACGTGCGGGAATACTTTCGCTTTTCCATGGAATCCTCCTGGAGGCGCGGTTTCGACAGGCCCTCCCCGCTTGTCGGAGGGGAGCGTCAACGGTGGAACAGGAGGTTAGATGACCCCGGCCACCCCCTGTGACCGCGGGCCGTTAAAAAACCTAAGTCGTGGCGCTGTTAGAGGATATCCACCAGCTCCACGTCGAAAACCAGCATCCCGGCGGGCATCCCCTTCTCGCCCCGGTAGGCCAGCTTCTCGGGGACCCACAGGCGGGCCTTGGCGCCGGGGGAAAGCATCGGGATGGCTTCGGTCCAGCCGCGGATGACCTGGTCCAGGGCGAAGGAGGCGGGCTGGCCCGTCTTCCAGGAACTGTCGAACATGCGTCCGTCGGTGGTCCACCCGGTGTAGTGCACCTGGACGCGGCTCTTGTAGGTGGGGTGGGGCCCCTTCCCCTCCTTGAGGATGCGGATGGCCAGGCCCGAGGACAGGACGCGGGCGCCCTCGCCCGGACCGGCAACGTCGGCCGGGGCCTTGAAGGGGGAAGGCGCGGTTTCCACCAGTTCCATTTCCAGGACGAGGGTTCCGGTTGGGCGGCCCAGGGCCGGGGGAATCCAGAAGCGCCGCTGCTCCCCCGACCGCATGAGCTGGAGCCCTTCGGCCATGCCCTTCATGAGCCGCGGCAAGGGCCGCGTGAAGGGGCCGTCATGGCGGGCGGTGGAATCCACCACCTTGCCGTCCGGGCCCCAGAGGGTGTATTCGACCGTCACCAGGTCCTCGGGGCCGGGCCTGGGCCCGGTGCCGGGGCGGAGCACCACCGAGGCCAGGCCCGTGGCGGTCAGGGCGGCCTGGGCGGGAGCGATCAGGTCCGCGGGGACGGGCGGCACCGGGTAGCGGTCGGCGGCGGAGAGCAGGGCGCAGGGGAGGAGGAGGGCATGGAGTCGCATGGAAGCCATGCTCTCCTGGATGGGGGTCGGGAGGCAAGGTGCCCACCCGCGCGAAGGAAGAGCGATTCCCGGTCCGCCAGGAGCTTGACAAGCCTTCCATTTTGTTGAGAATGAGTCTCATGTCTTTCCTCCCCCCCCTCCTCCTTCCCCTGGCCGTCCTGGGCGCGCCCGCCGCGACCCTGGACCGGGAGGTCCTCTGCATGGGAACCCGCCTGGGCATCCACCTGGAAGGCCCCGGGGTCACCGAGGCCTCGGGCCGCATCCTCCGGGAGCTGGACCGGATCGAGCGCGCCTGCTCCACCTGGGACCCCGGCACGCCCTGGAGCCGGCTCAACGCCGCCAAGGGCGCGCCGGTGAACCTGGACGCCGAGTGGCTGGACCTGCTGGGCGCGGCCAAGGCCTGGAGCCGGCGGACCGGGGGCGCCTTCGATCCGGTGCTGGGGCGGCTCCTGGCGGCCTGGGGCATCCGGTCGGGGGGGCGGGTCCCTTCGGCGGCGGAGCTGGACCGGGCCCGCCGGGCTTCGGGCAGCGCGCTCCTGGTGCTGGAGCCCGGCAGCGCCCGGCTCCTGGATCCGGAGGCGGCCCTGGAGGAGGGCGGCTTCCTGAAAGGCTACGCGCTGGACGCGGCCCGGCGCGTTGCGTCCGGAACCTCGGGCTGGCTGGACTTCGGGGGCCAGATCCTCGCCTGGGGCGCGCCCCGGGAGGTGGGGGTGGCCGACGCGGACGACCGCGGGGCCACCCGGTTCACCCTGGTGCTTCCGGACGGCATGTCCCTTTCCTCCAGCGGCTGCGCGGAACGGGGCCGGCACATCCTGGACCCCGCCACGGGCGGGCCCTGCCCCGACTGGGGCGCGGTGGCCGTGGCGGCGGCCTCCGCGCTGGACGCGGACGTGCTCTCCACGGCCCTCTACGTCATGGGGCCGGACCGCGGGTTCCTCTGGGCCACGGACCACGGGGCGGCCGCGGCCTTCCTCCTCCACGGCGGCGAGGTGCGCGAAACGGCGGCCTTCGCGGCCCTGAAGGCGAGGTGACCGCATGCGCCGGCTTCTGTTCCTCTGCGCCCTGCCCCTCGCGGCCGCCCTACCTTCCCAGCAGGAGGCCCTGGCCCTGGCCTTTCCCGGCGCGACCGTGACCCGCAGGGACCACCCCGCGGCCTTCGAGGCCCGCAGCGGCGGGAAGCTCGTGGGGGTGGCCTTCTTCGACACGCACCGGGTGCGCGCCCAGATGGAGACGGCCATGGTGGCCATCGGCGCGGACGGACGGATCCTCCGGGTGGAGGTGGTGGCCTTTTCCGAACCGGCCGAATACATGGCCCGGGGCGCATGGCTCAGGCAGTTCGACGGGAAGCGCGAGGAGGTGGTCCTGGGAAGGACCATCAAGCCCCTGGCCGGATCCACCCTCACGGCCGCCGCGCTCACGGATGCGGCGAAACGCGCCCTGGCGCAGTTCCAGGCGCTCTACGGAGCGGCGAGATGAGGCCCCTGGAAAGGTGGAGCCTGCATCTGTCCGCCGCGGGCATGGCGCTCACGGGCCTGCTGTACGGCTGGCTCAAGTACTTCCACCAGCGCGCGGGGGATTTCGGCCCCGAACCCTACCGGCTGCAGGGCTGGAGCCAGCACGCCCACGTGGTCCTGGGGCCCCTGCTGGTCTTCACGCTGGGAGTGATGGTGCGGGGGCACGTGGTGCCCGCACTTCGGTCGGGCACCCGCAGGGGACGCCGGTCCGGGCTCTGGGTGGCGGGCATCCTGGCCCCCATGGTGATGGCGGGCTACGGCATGCAGGTCTGCGTGGATCCGGCGTGGCGCGCGGCCCTGGCCTGGGTCCACGGTCCGTCGTCGCTGTTGTTCCTCGCCGCCTACGGCTTCCATCTCCTGGGACGGGCCCGGCGGGAGCGCTTCGACCGGAGGGCGGGGCGAAGGGGCCGGCCGGATTACCTGGGTAAGGACCGGGCGGCCTACCTTCCGGCGGGCTCCGGCCGATAAGGAAGCCGGATACGCAAGCGGCTGGCGATTCCGGATCTTCTGGACCCGTGGGCCTAGCCCTGGGCGCCCAGGCGTCCCAGCACGTGGTGGAGCAGCATGTCCAGGGCCGTGGTGTTCTCGACGCCCACGGGGACGATCAGGTCGGCCCAGCGCTTGCTGGGCTCCACGAATTCCAGGTGCATGGGGCGCACGGAGTTCAGGTACTGGTCGATGACGCTCTCGATGGAGCGGCCGCGCTCGGCGGTGTCGCGCTGGATGCGGCGCAGGATCCGGATGTCGGCGTCGGTGTCCACGAAGATCTTCACGTCCATCTGGTCGCGCAGCTCGGGCAGCGCGAAGAGCAGCAGGCCTTCGAGCACCACCACCTGGCCGGGGGAGAGGGGTTCCTCCCAGCCCACCCGGTCGGAGGTCTTGAAATCATAGATGGGTTTGCGGATGGGCTGCCCCTGGGCCAGGGCCTTGAGGTGGGAGGCCATGAGCTCCAGGTCGAAGGCGTGGGGATGGTCCCAGTTGATGGGGCCGCCGTGGAAGCGGGCCTTCACGACTTCCAGGGGGGCGTAGTAGGCGTCCATGTCCAGGAGGAGGGCGTCGACGCCCTCCTCGCCCATGCGCCGCAGGAGCGCGTTGGCGATGGACGTCTTGCCGCTGCCGGAGCCGCCGACGATGCCGAAGAGCAGGGTCTTGTTTTCCATTCCGTTCACTCCTTGCCCATCCCCCACACCAGGACGGAACCGTCGTTGAGCTTCAGCCCCGCCGGCCGGGCGCGCCGGATCCTCATGGATCCGGCGGGGACGAGGGTCTTCTTCCTGAGGTCGAGGATCTCCACGGAGCCCGAGGGCGCGTCGGGGGAACCGCCGCCGACCACCAGGGCCCGGGTCTTGTCCAGGGGCACCACGGCCGCGCCCGGGCGATCCTTCACGTCGGGACCGGCGGGCGCGGGCCGCAGGGTCGCCAGGAGCGCCTGCAGGTCCTCCCGCCAACCGAGGGGCGTCATGCTGCCGGTGCGCGGATCCACCTGGTCCACCACCTCCCCGATGGCCAGGACCCGGCCGTCGGGCAGGAGGCCCAGTTGGGTCGTGCCCTCCCGCAGGGTTCCGACCACCGCCCCCTGACGGGTGCGGGCGTCCCAGCGGTCCAGGGGATCGCCGAAGGCGGGAGCGCCCATCACCAGGACGCCGCCGTCCTTGAGGGGCACCAGCACGGGACCCAGGTAGCCGTTGGCCAGGCGGGGGCCGGGAACGGCCGCGGGCAGGGCCAGGGGATCCGCGCAGGCGAGGATGCGCAGGCTTCGCTCCGCCAGGTAGAAGCCGCCGTTCCAGGCGGGGCTGGGATTGCCCTGGAGGTCCAGGGCGGGGCCGCGGGTGACCGTCTCCTTGACGGGATCCAGGATGTCCATGTCCGCCACGGGAACATCGGGGTCCAGGCCCACCCCGGCCCACAGGCAGACCCGGCCATCGGCCAGCACTTCGGCCTGGTGCCGGGCCCGGGGCTGGGGGGCCTGGGACCAGGAGGAGAGCGTGGACCAGCGGGGATTGAAGACCTCCACGGGGAGGCTGGGGCCGGAGGCGGCACGCCGGCCACGGACCTTCTGCTCGGAAGGCCAGCCTCCGGTGATGGCCACCCGGCCGTCCTTCAGGCGCACCAGCCGGAAGAAGTTCCGGGGACGGGCCAGGGTGCCCTTGGAGGAGGGGCTTTTCCGGCCGTCCCAGGTGAACAGGGATCCGGAGGCGCCGTCCACCAGGAGCACCCGGTCGTCCAGTTCCACGGCATCCGCGGAAAGGGCGAAGGCGGCCTCGGGCAGGGCCTTGAAGGCCGCGGCGCCCGGTTCCAGGACCTCGGCCGGGGCCGGAGCCTCGGTGCCGCCCAGCACCAGGACCCGGCCGTCCTTCAGGGCCAGGGCGCGGTGGCCCTGCCGGGCCCGGGTCAGGGGAGGGCCCGGGGTGAAGCGGTTGGTGGCGGGATCGAACCACTCGGTGGTGGGGCCCTTGAGGGTGCCGCCGGTGATGAGCACGCGGCCGTCGGGCATGGGGGTGGCCTGGAAGTCCGTGCGGGATTCCAGGAAGGAGCCCACGGAGCGGCCCCGGCCCGTGGCGGGGTCCACGCGCTCGGCAGAACTGCCGGCCGCCGGTACGGTGGGGTCGCCCTTCACGGCGGGGGCGGCGGCCCTGGGAGCCTTGGGGGGCCGGGGCTTCACGGCTCCCGGTGCCAGGACCAGCGCCAGGCTGAGTGCGGTTCCGAGGACCATGGTCAGGCCACGGGATGGTAGATGTTGTCCCGCTGCCAGGGTTCGAAGCCCGCCCCGCGGATCATGCGTTCCATCTCCTCCCGGTTCACCGAATAGCAGGTGCCGGCGGCGCTCACCACGTTCTCCTCCAGCATGAGGCTGCCCATGTCGTCGCAGCCGTAGTGGAGGGCCATCTGCCCGGTCTTGCGGCCCATGGTGACCCAGGAGCTCTGCATGTGGGGGATGTTGTCCATGTAGATGCGGGCGATGGCGATGGTGCGCAGGTACTCGGAGTCGGTGGGCCGGGGCACCTTGCCTTCCCAGAGGGTGTGCCCGCTCTGGAAGGGCCAGGCCGCGAAGGCCGTGTGGCCTCCGCCGTTGGCCCTGGCCAGGGCCCGGTCCTGCTGCTCGCGCAGCACCCGGAAGTGCTCCACCCGCTCGGCCAGGGTCTCGGTGATGCCGAACATCATGGTGCCGGTGGTCTTCATGCCCACGGCGTGGGCGGCCTCCATGACCTCCAGCCACTTCTCCGGTCCGCCCTTGAGGGGGGCGATGCGCTTGCGCACGCGCTCCACCAGGACCTCGGCCCCGCCGCCCGGGATGCTCCCCAGGCCCGCGTCGCGCAGGTCCAGGATCGTCTTTTCCAGGGACTGGCCGCTCAGCTTGGCCATCATCTGGATCTCCACCGGGCTGAACCCGTGGACCCAGATGCCCAGGGACCGCAGGTACGAGCACAGCTCCAGGTAGTAGCTCCAGGGCAGGTCGGGATTCACCCCGCCCTGCAGCAGGAAGCCCGTGCCGCCCACCGCCTTGGTCTCCTCGGCCTTCTGGCGCAGCTGCTCGCGGGTGAGGAGGTAGCCGTCGCGGCTGCCGGGCTTGTGGTAGAAGGCGCAGAAGGTGCAGTAGACGTTGCAGATGTCGGTGTAGTTGACGTTGCGGTCCACCACGTAGCTGACCCGGGCGGGGTCGTTCAGGCGCCTGCGCACGGCGGAGGCCGCCGCGGAGAGGTCCGGGAGGCTGGCGTCCTCGAAGAGGCGCAGGGCCTCATCCTCGTTGATGCGCCGGCCCGCCATCACCGCCTGGAGGATGGACGAGGTGCTCGCTGCCATGGACTCCATGGCTATACCTTGTATCCCATCACGGCCAGGCACCGGCGGCAGATGCACTCCTGGCCCTCCACGGCGTGATTGAAGGCCTCCAGGGGATACTCGATCCTGCACTTCTGGCAGACCTGCTTGGGGACTTCCTGCTTTTCCGCTGCGGGCGTGGCGGGCACTGCTTCGGCCATGCGTTCCTCCATCGCGTCCAGGATACCATCCCCGCGGAATCCAGCCACGCCGGGGCCTCCGGGCATTCGATCTTTTAATCACGAATGGCTGGAATCCTGTTATTCTGCATGCATTCCCAGGGATTCCATGCCCCGCAGCGCCCTGTCCATCTTCCCCATCACCGAGGTCCGCAACCTGCGCTTCCAGTGCAGCGAGCCGGCCCTGCACGCGCACCCCTTCCACCAGATCTTCGTGCTCACCCGGGGCGGGGGCACCCAGACCATGCACGGCGAGACCGTGGCGTTCAAGGCCCCCTGGGTGCTCGTGATCCCCCGGGGCCAGGCGCACCTGTACCTCCCTTCGGCGGACTCCGAGGGCTGGTCCATCGGGTTCACGGACGAATACCTCCCCCCCGGAAGCACCCTCCTTGCGTCCAATGCCTTCCCGGCCGGGGGCGTGGCGGTGGCGGTCCCCGGCATCGCCGAGCGCCTCTGCGGGCTGGCCCGCATCCTCCACGAAGGCGAGGGGGAGGCCAGCGGCAGCTGCCCCACGGTGCAGTTCCACGTGCTGGCCGCCTTCCTGCAGCTGCTGCACCACGCCTGCCAGCTGCAGCAGCCCGCCGACCGGAGCCTGCCCCTGGCGGACCACCTCCTGTTCCAGCGTTTCACCCGGCTTCTGGACGAGGCCTACCGGTCCCGGTGGGAGGTGGGGCGCTTCGCCCGGGAGCTGCGCTGCTCCCAGCGCAAGCTGGTCACCATCTGCCAGCGCACCCTGGGCAAGTCCCCCCACGCCGCCCTGGAGGAACGCCGGATGATCGAGGCCCGGCGGATGCTCACCCAGGGCGCGGAGTCCGTGCAGCAGATCGCCCTGGACCTGGGCTTCGAAGACCCGTCCTACTTCGCCAAGGCCTTCCGCCGGGTGGTGGGCCAGACGCCCACGGACTACCGCAACCAGCGCCTGGGCCTGAACCCGGAATGGGCCAGGAATTACCAGCCCGCGACCCATTAATACCAGGACCTCGCCGGGCCCAGCCCGGGAAGGGTCCGCCCCTTCGGTGAAACCCACTGCCGGCGCGGTTCCAGGGGCCCGGTAAACCAGCCGGGATTCCACCGGAACCTGAGTGATTGTTCCCTGGGTCGCCCAGACCCCCAGCCCTAGGATTAATAAAAGACCTGCTGGTCAATTGACACGGGTCAAGCCTGAAACCTCTACCCCACCTGGGCGGCCAGCGGCCTGCCCATTCAAAGGAGTTACAATGATTTCAAGGCGTACGCTCTCACTTGCCACCGGTCTCCTCGCGGTTGCCGCCGCCGGCCAGGCCCAGGACAAGCCCAACGTCACCATCTACGGCACCCTCATCGCCTTCGCGGACAACGTGCAGGCCTCGGATGCCAGCACCCGCGCCGCGGACGGCAACTCCCTGGTGACCGTCTCGCCCACCGCCACCAACGTCCCCTCCAAGCTGCGCATCACCTGCAGCACGTCCAACCTGGGCTTCAAGGGCGACTTCAAGATCAAGGGCGACGACCTCAAGCTCATCTGGCAGGTGGAGAGCTCCGTGAGCGTGGACGGGGACCAGCCCAGCGTCCTGGCCGGCCGCAACAGCGCCATCGGCCTCTCCGGCGCTTCCTGGGGCACCGTCCTCGTGGGCAACTGGGACACCCCCTACAAGTTCCCCACCCTTTTCACCGGCACCCAGCGCGGGCTCTTCCCCTTCGACAACAGCCTGACCGGCAACCCCGGCTTCAACGTGCCCGGCACCGTCACCAACTCAGGCCGCGCCGGCACCAAGAACGACGCCTCCTTCAACCGCCGCCAGGGCAACAGCCTCCAGTACTGGACCCCCGACATGTCGGGCTTCAGCGCCCGGGTGGCCTACTCGGTCAACGAGACCAAGCCCACCTCCGACGCCCCCACCCAGGTGCAGTACTCCCCCACCGTCATCTCCGCCCTGCTGAGCTACCGCACCGGCGGCCTCACGGTGCACTACGGCTACGAGCGCCACAACGACTACTTCGGCCTCAGCCAGCTCACCGCCGGCGCCACCGCCCCCAGCCTCACCAACGCCTCGTCCAAGGACGAGGGCCAGGAACTGGCGGTGTTCTATGCCATCCCCTCCGCCGGCACCCGCATCACCGGCATCGTGGAGCAGCTGACCTACCGGAACGACGAGACCGTGGCCGGCAAGGTCAGCGAATACAAGCGCACCGCCTGGGGCGTGTCCGCCCAGCAGAGCTTCGGCCAGCACAAGATCTGGGGCCTCTACGGCACCGCCGACAAGGGCAGCGCCAAGCTCGTGGGCGGCGCCGGCGCGAACGTCGAGGGCCTGGGCGCCACCCAGGTGACCCTGGGCTACAACTACGCCATCACCCGGACCGCGGACGTCTTCGCCACCTACTACACCGTCGTCAACAAGGCCGCCGCGACGTACGGCGCCTTCCCCGTCCTCGCCGGCATCAACCCCGGCGCGGACACCCGGGCCTTCGGCGTGGGCGTGCTCTACACCTTCTAACCGCAGAATCCGGGCCCGCGGGCCCGCAAGGAGGAACATCATGAGTGACGAGAAGAACGGACTTTCGAGGCGGGGCTTCCTGGGCGCCGGCGGCGCCATCATGGGCGGCCTGGCCCTGACCCAGCTGCCCCTGGAGGGCGCGGCCCCCAAGGGCGGAACGGTCGTGGATTCCACCATGCCCCGCAAGTGGGACGAGACCTTCGACGTGGTGATCGTGGGCAGCGGCTTCGCCGGCCTGGCCGCGGCGTACGAGGCCAGGAAGGCCGGGGCCTCCGTGGTGGTGCTGGAGAAGATGCCCACCCCGGGCGGCAACTCCATCATCAACGGCGGCATCGTGTCGGCCGCCGGCAGCCCGCTGCAGGCGAAGATGGGCATCAAGGACTCCCCCGAGCTCATGGCCAAGGACATGATGGTGGCGGGCCTCGGGCTCAACCACCCCGGCCTGGTCAAGCTCATCTCCGAGAAGTCCACGGAGACGGTGCTGTGGACCATCAGCGAGCTGGGCGTGAAGTACCTGGACAACGAGCTCGTGCAGGAGGGTGGCCACACCGTCAAGCGCAGCTACAAGACCTACAACTCCAGCGGCTCGGCCATCGTGCTGCCCCAGCTTGCCAAGCTCAAGGCCCTGGGCGTGGAGCCCCGCCTGGAGACCTTCGTCACGAAGATCTACCGGGACAAGGACGGCCGGGTCAAGGGCCTGCAGGTCCGCGAAGGCTACGAGTTCCCCAAGGCCGACAGCGGCAAGCTCAGGACCATCCGCGCCCGCAAGGGCGTCGTGCTGGCCCACGGCGGCTTCGGGCAGGACGTGGCCTACCGCATGATCCAGGACCCCAAGCTCACCGCCAAGGTCGAGAGCACCAACCAGCCCGGAGCCACCGCCGAGCTGTGGCGCGAGGCCTCCCGCATCGGCTGCAACATCATCCAGGGCGACTGGATCCAGGTGGGCCCCTGGGCCAGCCCCGACGAGAAGGGCTTCGGCCTGGCTCCCCACTTCGCCCAGGAGGCCGCCTCGATGTACGGCATCTGGGTGGACGCCACCACCGGCAAGCGCTTCATCGACGAGCTGGCCAACCGCAAGATCCGCGCCGACGCCATCATGATGCTCATGAACCAGGGCCACAAATGCATCGCCTTCGCCGACGCCAAGGCCGTCTCCCGGCTCACCCCCGGCGTCATGGACAAGCTGCAGAAGTCCGGCGTGGTCAAGGCCTTCAACAGCCTTGAAGCCGTGGCGGACGCCTACGGCATGCCCCGGGCCGCCTTCCTGGAGACCGTCGCCAAGTACAACACCAACATCCGCAACAGCGATCCCAAGGATCCCAAGGACGACATCAAGGTCAGCACGAAGCTCCCCCAGGGCACCCTGCCCCTGGAGACCGCGCCCTTCTATGTCTCCCGCCTGCTCCCCAAGGTCCACCACTGCATGGGCGGCATCTACACCAACACCGAAGCCCAGGCCATGGACGTCTCCACGGACAAGGCCATCGAAGGCCTCTACGCGGCCGGCGAAGCCACGGGCGGCGTCCACGGCGCGGTGCGCCTGGGCAGCTGCGCGGTCATCGACTGCCTCGTGATGGGCCGGGCCGCCGGTTCCAACGCCGCCAAGGCGAAGGCCTGGGGCTAGCCATGAAGCTCGTCTCCATCCTCCTTTCGCTGGGGATGCTCCTGCCCCTGGCTGCCGCCCCCAAGCGGCAGCCGGGGGTGGCGGCCACCCAGTGCGCCACCTGCCACGGCAAGGAGAAGGTGCTGCCCGCCGGCCACGCCGAGATCCGCAAGGCCAAGGCGGGCTCCTGCGGCGAATGCCACTCCGGCGAGACGGCCCTTCGGGCCAGGCTCCCCCTGTCGCACCGCCACGCCCTCGCGGGCGTCACCTGCGCGGACTGCCACGGCAAAGGCAGGCCCGAGGCCAAGGCCAAGCCCGAAGCCTGCGTGCGCTGCCACGAAATGGACGCCCTCATCGCCAGGACCGCCCAGGCCAAGGACCACAACCCCCACGCCGACCAGCACGGCTACGCGGCGAACTGCAACCTCTGCCACCACCAGCACAAGCCGTCCAAGAACCACTGTCTGACCTGCCATTCCTACAACTGGCCCGTGCCCTGAGCACGAGCGACCTTTTCCGGAGCACACCATGGGCAACCTGGGCATCACTGAAATCCTTCTGATCGGCGTCTGCCTGCTGATCTTCTTCGGGCCGTCCAAGCTGCCCGAGCTGGGCAAGTCCCTGGGCAGGGGCATCCAGGAATTCAAGAAGGCCAGCAAGGAGCTGACCAGCTCCGTCACCGACGAAAAGGCCTAGGCCATGGACTCCGCCGCCGTGACGACCGCCGACGAACGCATGTCCTTCCGGGAGCATCTGCAGGAACTGCGGGTGCGCCTGGTGCGCTCGGCCCTCACGGTGGCGGGGGCCTTCGCCCTGACCTACGCCTTCCGCCTCCGCCTGTGGACCTGGGCCCAGTGGCCCTTCCTGCAGGCCATGGGGCGCCAGCTGAAACAGGACCCGGCGAGGCTGCAGCCCTGGGCCTTCACCGACCTCACCGAACCCTTCTTCAGCCTCATGCGCCTGAGCGTCTGGGTCGCCGCCTTCCTGGCCGCGCCCGTGATCTTCCTGCAGGTGTGGGGCTTCATCAAGCCCGCCCTGGGCCCGCGGGAAAAGCGCCTGTTCATCCCCTTCATCCTGGCCACCAGCGGCATGTTCCTGCTGGGGCTGGCCTTCGCGTACACCCAGGCCTTCCGGTTCCTGGGGGACATCCTCTTCCAGGAGGCCGCCGGGGCGGGGCTTCGGGCCAACCTCCACATCGACAGCTATCTGGATCTCTTCCTCTCCACGCTGGTCGTCACCGGGCTGATGTTCGAGCTGCCGGTGCTCACCTTCTTCCTGGCCCGCTTCCGCATCGTCACGGCGAAGATGATGCTGAAGTACTGGCGCCACGCCACGCTGGCGATCGTGGTGGCGTCGGCCTTCTTCACGCCCGGCGACGTGGTGCTGACGACGCTCTTCTTCAGCTTCGTGCTCCTGGGCCTCTACTTCGTGTCCGTGCTGGTGGCCTGGGCGGCTGAACCGCGGCGGGCGCGCGGCTGAGGGTGTTCGCAAGGGCGCTGGAAAGGGGCGTCGGCATTTCCCGAACGCACCATCAGGAAGGCGCGCCGTCCGTCCCGCCGGGTCCCCACTGTTTCCAGACGATGTAGCCCCCCCAGGCCAGCGCGGCGAGCATGAGGCCGGCTCCGGCGAGCCAGAACAGCCGCGCGATGCGGACATCGTGGAGCAGCAGCCCGGTGCGGGAGAGGAGCTGGAACCAGTCGTGGCCCTCCCAATCCGTCTGCCCGGTCTCCCCGCTGGTGAGCAGCAGCTGGCGCACCCGGGCATCGGCGATGTAGGGCGCGCAGTCCAGGAGGCTCTGGCCCAGCCACCACGCCCCCGAACACGCTCCGAACGGGTTGTCCTGCTTCAGGAAGACCCCCGCCACCAGGAGGGGCACCAGCAGCTGCCCCAGGGTCCCCCCCAGGATCTGGAGGAAGGTGCCCAGGGGGCTGAAGACCACGTGGCCGGCCTCGTGGAAGGGCAGGTCGATCCAGTGGAGGAAGGACCCCATCAGCCAGGGCCCCTGCATGGGAAGGAGCAGGATCCGGAGGGTGACGATCCCCAGGAGCACCAGGAAGGCCCCCCGCACCGCCACCAGGCCCCGGTCCTCGCTGGGCCCGATGTGGAACATCCGCTCCTCCAGCCAGGAGGGTTCCCGTTCCTCGGGCCTGGGCCGGGGGCGGTAGCGGCTGAAGACGACGCCGCAGTGGACGCATTCCTCGAGCCCTTCGTCCTGGGGCTTCTGGCAGCGGGGGCAGAACATGGCCGGGAGCCCTCCTTCAGGAAATCAACAAAAAAGGCTTTCGGAATATGGGATCCATTGGTGTTTTTGTTGTACGATTTATATTATCCCATCAACCCCTGGAGGGTTGCCATGTCCGCGAACATCTGCCCCATCTGTTCCGGGGAGATCATGACATACAGGCGGTTCATGAAGGAGGCCGAGCCTTCCGGGGTCTCCGTTTGCCAGTGCTGCGGAGCCCGCCTGCGGCGCAGCCGGGGCGCGTCGCCCCTGCTGGTGTTCCTGGGGCTGGGCGCGACGGCGCTCTCGGCCCTGGCGGTGAACCTGGCGGTGCGGGAGGCGATTTCCATCGAGGCTTCGACGGCGATCGTGGCGGCGCTGGCCGGAGGCTACGTCCTGGTGGTCACCTTCCTCGGGAGGCGGCTGGCGGGATGGGTCGTGGACCGCCTGCACGTCGGGAGCATGGCCCTTGGCCGGAAATGAGTCGCGCATTCTATTGGGTTGGTCCTGGGCCCAAGGGATTGTAAGGTTTTCGAAGGAACCCCCTCCCGAGGTCCGATGACCCAAGCTCTGACCGTCAGCCAGCAGGCCAGAATCCTGAAATGGGCCATGGAGCGGGGCCTGCTGACGCAGGAGGAGATCGGGCTGTCCACCCACGCGGATGCGGCCACCCTCTCCGAATCGGACCTGTCCGACCGCTTCAACGCCCTCCATGCCGCCGGCCGCCTCAAGGGCGTGCTGGACACGGCCATCGCCTGGGACCAGGAGGTGACGGCCGTCACCTCGGGCACGCCGGACTGGCTCCGGGCCATGGGCGAGGTGGCCGCCGCCATGGATCCCGAGGACCTGGCCGGTTTCGCCCTGCCCCGCGACGGGCGCTACCTGCCCCTGGCCTTCCTGGGGGACGGCGGCATGGGCTGCGTGTACAAGGCCTTCGACCAGCAGCTCAAGCGGGTGGTGGCCCTGAAGTTCCTCAAGCGCCTGGAGCGCGCGCCCATGGAGCGCTTCATCCAGGAGGGCCGGTCCCAGGCCCGCATCGAGCACCCCAACATCTGCAACGTCTACTCGGTCGATGAGTTCGAGGGGCAGCCCTACCTCTCCATGCGGTTCATCGCCGGCCCCACCCTCAGGGCGGCCCTGCCCCGCCTGAGCCTGGAGCAGAAGGTGCGCATCCTGGTGCAGGTGGCCCAGGCGCTCCACAGCTGCCACCGGGAGGGCATCGTCCACCGGGACATCAAGCCGACCAACATCATGCTCGAGGCCCGGGAGGACGGCTCCTGGTGGCCGTACCTGATGGACTTCGGCCTGGCCCGGGACCTGGGCGACGAGGGCCTGACCGTGCCCGGGATGCTCATCGGCACCCCCATCTACTGCAGCCCCGAGCAGGTGCAGGGGCGCATGGGGGAGGTGGACCGGCGCTCCGACGTCTATTCCCTGGGGGCCACCCTCTACGAGTGCCTGGTGGGCGCGCCCCCCTTCCCTTCCGGCGGCGCCCTGGTGGATCTCATCCGGCGCATCGCGGAGGAGGAACCCGTTCCGCCCCGCGACCGGGTCCCCGGCATCCCCAAGGACCTCCAGACCGTCGTCCTGAAGGCCCTGGAGAAGGATCCCGGCAGCCGGTACGAATCCGCGCGGGCCCTTGCGGAGGACCTGCAGCGGTACCTGGACGGGGATCCGATCCTGGCCCACCGCACCAGCCTGGCCTACCGCATCAACCGGCGCATCCGCAAGAACCGCGCCCTGGCCCTGGTCCTGGCCGTCTCCTCCCTGGCGGTGGTGGGCTTCGCGGCCTTCGGCGTCACCATGGCCGTGCGGGGCCGGGTCCAGAGCCAGAGCATCCAGCGCTACGGCCGCGAGGCCGAATACATGGAAGGCATCCTCCTCAAGGCCTACACCCTGCCCCTCCACGACGTGCGCATGGAGCGCGCCTATGTGCAGCAGCAGGTGGACCGGATCCTCGCCTCCATGGGAACCCTGGGACCCTGGTCCCGGCCCGCGGCGCGCCAGGCGCTGGGGCGCGGCTACCTGGCCCTGGACCGCCTGGAGGAGGCGCGCCGCGAACTGGAGCCCTCCCCGGGCGCGACCCCCCAGGACCCGGACAACGCCCTGGCCCTGGGCCTCACCCTCACCCGCCTCTACCAGGCCGAGCTGGAAGGCCTGCGCGGCAAGGCCCTGGAAGACCGGAAGAAGGAAACCGAGCAGGACCTGCGGCGCCCCGCCCTGGCCTGCCTGCGCCGCGCCCAGGGCGCCCACCAGGACGGCCCCGCCTACGTGGAGGGCATGCTGGCCCTCGTGGAGGAGCGCTACGAGGACGCCATCGCCAAGGCAAAGGAATACCAGCGCCTGGCCCCCTGGGCCTACGAGGCCTGGCTCCTGGAGGCCGACGCCCACCGGGCCCTGGCGGCCCAGGCCTACGGCACCGGGGACTTCAACGGCACCGAGCAGCGCCTGGCCCTGGCCGGCGAGGCCCTTCTCCAGGCCCGCAACGTGGCCCGCAGCGCGCCCCTGGCCTACCTGGGGGAGGTGCAGCGCCGCATCCTCCTGTTCCAGGTGAGGATGGACCGGGGCCGGGGCACCGAGGCCGACCGGGACTGGGCCCTGGAGGCCGCCGACCTGTGCCTGAAGGCCAACCCCGGGGACTGGAAGGCGCTGGGCTACCGCGCCGCCATCAACCGGCGCTGGGGCGTCGCCCTCATGAATCGGGACCAGGACCCCACGGCCAGCCTCGACGCCGCGGTGGCCGACGCGGAGAAGGGCCTGGCCTTCCGCCCCACCGACAATCCCCTGTGGAACAACCTGGGCACCTGCCTGCGCAACCGCGCCGACTGGGAACAGCGCCGGGGCCTGGACCCCACCCGCACCCTGGCCCGGGCCGTGGAGGCCCTGGGCAAGGCCCTGGACCGGCCCCAGTACAAGGACTGGCTGCTGGACAGCATCGGCAACTGCCACGCCCTCCTGGCCCGCTACCAGCTGGAGCACGGGCAGGATCCCACCGCCTCCGTCCTCATGGCCGTGGACCTGCTGGGCCAGGCCGCGGCCCTCAAGCCCTGGGTGGGCCACAACTCGTCCCAGGGCTATGCCCTGACGGACCTGGCCGCCTACCTCAAGATGAAGGGCCAGGATCCCATGCCCCGCTACGAGGAGGCCCGCAGGGCCTTCGAGGCCGGCCTGAGCCTCAACGCCAATTCCTACCTTTCCCGGCTGGGCATCGCCAACCTCCTGCTGGACCGCGCCGAGACCTGCCTGGAACGGGGCGTCTCCCCCGGGGACGACCTGGTCCGGGCCGCCGCCCACCTGGAAGCCGCCCTGAAGGTGAACCCCCGCGTGAGTCCCGAGGCCTACCCCGCCAGGGCCCGCTGCCGCGCCCTGGAGGCCCTGGCCGCAAAGTCCGCCGCCCCGCTGGCCGCGGCCCGCGCTGACCTGGCCAGGGCCGCCGCCGTCTCGGCCGACCGACCCGAAGTGGCCCAGGCCATGGCCCAGGCCTGGCTCCTGGTGCACCGGGCCGACCCCCAGGGCGGTGCCGCGGCCCGGGGCCTCGAGGCGCTGCGCCCGGCCCTCAAGGGGCATCCCTGGTCAGCGCAGGCCCTGTTCACCCAGGGCAGGCTCCTGGCCGCCCTGGGCCGGCGCGCCGAGGCGGAACGGGCCAGGGCCAGGGCGGTGGCCCTGAATTCCAACCTGGCGGGAGCCTGAAGGGCGTTCCGCGCCACCACAGCCAGGAGGTGATCCGCTCGAACAGGCCCCTGGGCTCCTCCCCGGTGACGGCGGGGACACCGGGCGTGGAGAGCGCGAGGTTCATCTCCCAGGCCGTCTCGTCCGCCGCGCGGTCCGCACGGCCCGGCGCGTCGAGGTGCGGCCCCATCGCCAGCCTCAGGTCGTTCTCGCTGAAGACCACCTCGTCACCCGTGCGCACGTCCAGGTGGTCGCAGTTCCGGCGAGTCCGGCCGCGGACGCGCCCCTCAAGCGCCGAGCCGGTTGATGGAATACATCGTCAGGGCAGCGAAACTCCAGACGGAAAGGATGATTGCGATCTCGAGACCAGTCATTGGGTCCTCCTTGAGCATGAATTGCGTATTAATGGCCCTTGGTTCCTTTGTTGAATTCCCAGGCCCGGGGGCGAAGAATCCAGGATGTTTCCGTACGGCCCCCAAAGGCCGATAAAGTCTAGGCAGGAGGCCCAGGTGCACTATCTACTGATCTACGACTACATCCCCGAAATCATGGAGCGGCGCGGCGCGTTCCGCGCCGAGCACCTGACCCTGGCGCGGCAGTACCAGGACCGGAACGAGCTCCTGCTGGGCGGCGTGCTCACCGAACCCGTGGACACCGGCCTGCTGCTGTTCCAGGGCGACGGCCCGGAAGCGGCCGAAGCCTTCGCCAAGGCCGACCCTTATGTGAAAAACGGTCTGGTGACCAGGTGGCAGGTGCGCCAGTGGCTGACCGTCGTGGGGCGCGACGCGGCCAGTCCGGTCCAGTAGCCATGGGGATCCTGGAGGCCATCGGCAACACCTCCCTGGTCCGCCTCGGGAAGCTGGGGCCCGCCGTGTCCGTGAAACTCGAGTGGGAAAACCCCACGGGCAGCGTCAAGGACCGCATGGCGCTGGCCGTTATCGGCCGGGCGGAGGCCGACGGGCGCCTGAAGCCCGGCGGCACCGTGGTGGAATACACCGGCGGTAGCACGGGCACCTCCCTGGCGCTGGTGTGCTCGGCCAAGGGCTACCGGCTGCGCATCGTCACCTCGGACGCCTTCAGCCGCCAGAAGCTGGACCACATGGAGGCCCTGGGCGCGGAGCTGACGCTCGTCCCCAGCGAGGGCGGACTCACCACCCGCAAGCTCATCCAGGACATGATCGAGGTGGCCCGGGAGCTGAGCCGTGAACCCGGCACCTACTGGACCGACCAGCTGCGGAACCGGGACAGCATCGCCGGCTACCATGCCCTGGGCGAGGAGATCTGGGAACAGTCGGGAGGCCGGGTGGACGCCTTCGTGCACAGCGTGGGCACGGCCGCCTCGCTGCTCGGGGCCGCGGCGGCGCTCCGGGCGCACAACCCGGCCATCCGCATCGTCGCCGTGGAACCGGCGGAATCGCCGGTGCTCCAGGGCGGCCAGCCCGGGCCCCACAAGATCGAGGGCGTGGGCATCGGCGCCATCCCGCCCCTGTGGGATCCGGCCCAGGTGGACGAGATCATCGGGGTGCCCACCGCCGAGGCCAAGGCCATGGCGCGCCGGCTCGCCCGGGAGGAGGGTCTCTTCGCCGGAACCTCCTCGGGCGCCAATGTCCTGGCCGCCCTGCAGGTGGCCCAGCGGCTCGGCCCGGACGCGCGGGTGGTGACCCTCATGGTCGACTCCGGCCTGAAGTACCTGGGCACGGACGTGTTCAGGGCGCGGGAAACGCCAGAAGGATAGGCCCCAGGGCCGCCTGGACGCGCTCCCGCTGGGCGGGAGTCGTGATCAGCTGGAACAGCTCCTGGAAGTTGGGATGGGCGACGCCGGTCTCCAGGAAGGCGTGGCGCTTGGCGCGCAGGAGGCCGCCGTGGATCTCCAGGCGCTCGGTTTCGTGGAACTCCCGGCCCAGGTACATGCCGAGGTTGTCCAGGTCCAGGAGGGCCTGGGTCTGCAGGAGGCTGTCCACCGCGGCCAGGAGCCAGATGAAATCGTCCATCGTGGCGTCCCGGGCCGGGTCGTCCAGGTTCCGGAAGACGCGCAGCGCCTCCAGGTGGTCCAGCCGGGCGTGCTGGGACTCCTCCAGCCAGTGGGCCCGGAAGATCTCCCGGGTGAGGGGGTCCAGCTCGTCGGCGTTCTTCATGGTGCTGGTGTAGTGCTCCTGGGTGAGCCACTCGATGGCCGAGGTGAGGAGCAGCACCGCCCCCTTCCTCCGGCCCAGGACGGCCTTGGCCACCTCGGCCTCCCCCTCCAGGAGGCGCAGGGGAAAGCCCAGCTGCTCGTCCACCCGGTGCCGGATCTCCTTGAACAGGTGCATGTGCTTGATCTCCTCCGAGGCGAAGTTGGTGAGGGCCTCGAAGGCGGCGGGGTGGGCGGTGCCGCATTCCTGGGCCAGGTTCACCATCTCGGGGGCGATGAAGGCCTCCACGAAACCGAACAAGTGGGCATACGATCCCATCTCCACGTGGGTCATGCGCAGCTTCTCGTCGGCATCGAGGCAGGTGAGCCCGGAGGCGCCCGACAAGGGCGCCGGCAGCCAGGGGCGGTCCGGGTCGAAGTCCACGAAGCCCAACACCTCCTTGATCTTCCAACCCACCCGGTAGGACCGGGTCAGACAATCCGCGTAGGTGTAGGTGGCCATGGATTCACCTCCTCATGCGCATCCTTCCGGCAAGCCTCGGGAATATGAGTCTCAATCCTGAAGAAGTCAACCCGGCCGTATGCCCGTGAGGCATTTCAACGTGGCGGCCGCGCGGGTGGAGCCAACGGGTTGTTCGCCCAGGCCGTCAAGCACGACCCGGGTCCCAACTTCACCTTCGCCGGCGGAACGAAAAAGCCCAGGCGCGAGCCTGGGCTTTTCCCTGCGCCAAAGGGGGGGTTCAGGCCTCGGCCTCGGTCGCCAGCACTTCGGGGAGCTTGCCCTTGTAGCCCGCCTGGCGCTTCCCGGCATGTCGGTGGGCCTGCACTTCAAGCTTGTCCAAGGCTTGGGAGAGGCTCTGATACATGTCGGTGCTCTCGGCGGAAGCGATGAAATCCCCATCGCTCGTCTTCAGGGTGATCTCAGCCGTGTGGCGGTGCTTCTCCACGCTGAAAATGACGTGAACGTCGATGATGTCGTCCAGGTACGCTTGCATCTTGTCCAGACCCTCCTGCGCGGACTGGCGCAGGCTGTCGGACACTTCAACGTGGCGGCCGGTGTAGATGACCTTCATCGTGGACTCCTTTGAAGGGGGGACCTTGCGGGTCCGGTGAAAAACGACACTACGTCCTGAGTGCGCCGACCGGGGGTTTCGTTCAACGTCGTCTGCGCCGGGATGCGGGGGGGATCTTGCATTCCTCGCGGTACTTGTTGACGGTCCTCCGGGCGACCTTGATGCCGTCCCGCTCCAGGAGCTTGGCGATGGTCTCGTCCGACAAGGGCTTGGCAGGGTCCTCGGCCTGCACCAATGCCTTGATCTTGTGCTTGACCACCGTCGCGGAGACGTCGTCGCCGCTGTTGGAGCCGAGGCTGGCACTGAAAAAGTAGTTGAGGTCGAACAGGCCCTGAGGCGTGTGGATGGTCTTGGCCTTCACCACGCGCGAAATAGTGGATTCATGGAATCCGGTGGACTCGGCCACGTCCCGGAGGACCATGGGGCGCAGGCGCTCGATGCCGTGCTCCAGGAATTCCCTCTGCAGGTCCACGATGGATGCGGAAACCCGCAGGACGGTGCGGTTGCGGTCCTCCACGCCCCGGATGAAGTCCCGGGCGGAACGGTACTTGTCCCGGATGAAATCCTTGTCGTCCTTGGCCTCGGCGCTGGCCAGGAAGTGGCGGTACTCGCCGCTCACCCGCAGGCGGGGGACGGTCTCGTCGTTGAGGTACACCTTCCAGTTGCCGTCCTCGCCCTTGAGCACCACCACGTCGGGCTTCACGACCCGCTCGCTCTCCGGATCGAAGGCCCGGCCCGGCGTGGGGTGGAGGTGGCGCAGGATGGCCAGGGCCTCGCCCAGATCCTCCTCGGTGCAGCCCATGGCCTTGCGCAGCTTGACGTTGTCCCGCTGGCTGAGGAGGTCGGCCTGCTCCAGGATGATGCGCACGGCCAGGTCGTCGGGTTCGGCCCCGGCGTGGCGCAGCTGCACCAGGAGGCTCTCCTTCACGTTGAAGCAGCCGACGCCGGAGGGATCGAACTCCTGGAGGATCTCCAGCAATTCGCGGAGCAGCTCCTCGTCGATGCCCAGTTCCCGGGCCAGCTCCTTCGGAGTGGTCTCGGCGGGCTGGTCGGGGTCCAGGCGGAGGAAGCCCTTGGGATCCACGTGATCGATGAGCGCTTCCAGATGGAAGGCCCTCGGATCATCCGGGTCCAACGTCTGGTAGAGCTGTCCGATGAGGTGCTCCTGCAGCGTTTCGGTGCTGCTGAGGCGGTCCTCCCAGCTGGTGCGCTCGTCGTCCGGCAGGCTGCTGGTGCGGGGTACGTCCAGGTCCCAGGAGTTCTCGGCGCCCATCTCGGTTTCCTGCACCTGGGAGATGCCGGCCTCGGTGAAGGCCTCCAGGTCCGCTTCGGGGTTCATCTCCCCGGGGGTTTCGGGCAGGGGGCCCAGGTCCACGGAATCGCTGCCTTCGGGGACTTCCCCGCCGGCCTCGGCTTCGGTCACCTCGGAGTCGTGGCCCTCTTCCAGGGCTTCCAGGGTGGGGGTCTCGTCCCCGTCCTCCAGCAGTTCCAGGAGGGGGTTCTCGCCGAGCTCCCGCTCGATGGTTTGGCTCAGTTCGAGGAGGTTCATCTGCCACAGCTTGAGTTTCAGCTGCATGGCGGGCGTGAGCGCCAGAGTCTGGCTCTGGGCTAGGCGCTGGGAGAGGTTATGTCCGAGGTTCGCCATCAATCCAGCCTGAAACGGTCGCCGAGGTAGACCCGGCGGATGTCGGGATCGTCGGCGATCTCCTGGGGCAAGCCGTGCTTCATGATCATTCCATCTGCAAGGATGTACGCGCGGTCGGCGATCTGCAAGGTCTCCCGAACATTGTGGTCCGTGATCAGCACGCCGATTCCCCTTGCCTTCAGATCGGCAATGAGGCCCTGGATCTCCAGTACGGATTTCGGGTCCACGCCCGCGAAGGGTTCGTCCAGCAGCATGATGCGAGGGTCCGTGACCAGGGCCCGGGCCATTTCGCACCGCCTCCGCTCGCCGCCGGACAGGGACATGCCCAGGGTCTCCCGCACCTTCTGCAGGTGGAAATCGGCCAGGAGCTTCTCGCACCGGGCCAGCTGCTCGTCCTTGCCCACGGGTTGCAACTCGGCCAGGGCCAGCAGGTTCTCCCAGACCGTCAAGCCCCTGAAGACGCTGGACTCCTGGGGGAGGTAGCCGATTCCCTGGCGGGCCCGCCGGTGCATCGGCATGTTGGTGATGTCCTGCCCCTGCCAGAAGATGCTGCCCCGGTCGGGGGCCTCCACGCCGACGACCATATAGAAGGTGGTGGTCTTGCCGGCGCCGTTGGGGCCCAGGAGGCCCACCACTTCGCCCGGCGAGACATTCAGGGAGACGTCACGCACGACCGTGCGGTCGCCATAGCGTTTGTAGACGTTGCGGGCCTCGAGGCGGATGTCCTGGGTCAAGGGCGGACCTCCGTGAGGGCCTGCACATTCCCATGCCAGGTGGCCACCTGCCTGCCCGGATCCAGGTCCAGGGTGTCCCCCCTGCCCTCCCCCATCCGGCCCCTTAATACAACTGATCCATTCGCAGTCATTTGCTTCACGACATTCCCTGGCCCAAGAGTTACCGAGATGTGCTCCGCTTGCAAGCGCCAGCCTTGGCCCTGGCATTCCACCCGGCTGTCCAGCGTCAGGAGGTCGCCTGCGGCCTGGCCCCGGTCCGCCCGCAGATTGATGTCCCCTTCCTGGGCCGCCAGGGCGCCGGCGATGCCCTGGGGGAAGACCACCCGGTCCTTCGTCTTGATGACCTTGAGGCCGCTGAGGCGCTGCCTGAGCCGGGTCCAGGTGACGGGCCGGCCGGTGAGGGTCATGACGCTGCCCTCCCAGACCAGGGCGTCGCTGCGCACCTGCGCCCCGTCGAAGAACCGGGCCTGGATGGGCCCTTTGAACTGCCATTTCAGGAGGTTGCCGGTGCCCTCCCCGGCCGAGAAGGTGCCCAGCTCGCCCCGCCCCAGGGCCGGGGCCTGGATCCTCCAGGTGCGCTGGCGGTGGCGTCCCTCGATGCGCGGGCTGCTGAGGGAGCGCTCGCCCCAGGTGAGCACGGCCTGGGGTTCCGCCCAGGTCTGGCCCACCTGGAGATCGGGCGGGAGATCGGGTCCGGGGGCGGTGCGCTGCAGGACCCGGGGGGCCCTCAGGGTGGCCTTGAGGCCCTCCAGGGGCTGCTCCCACTTCACGTCCCCCTCCAGGCGCAGGCCGGCGGGGGTCCACCGGGCACCCAGGGAGGTGAGGGTTTCGGGGCCGCCGTCGGTGGCCCGGGTGGCCTTGAAATCACGGAATTCCATGCGGTCGAAGGGGCGGCCCTTGACCGGGCGCGGCGCCAGGGCATGGCCGGCACTGCCCGACCACCCGTCCTCCCGCTGGAAGGCGATGGGCGCGTCGAAGAGGACATCGGCCGGCTGGATGCGCACGAGGGCCGCCTGGACGGCGCCGCCCTCCAGCGCCGCGTCGACCCCCTCCAGCCGGCCGTCCTGGAACCCCAAGGAGGCCTGCATGCGCTGGGCGGTGAGGTTCCGGAGGGCGCCGGGATCGGCGGCCACCCAGTGCACGGGGCCCTTGTCCACGAGGAACCGGCCGTCCAGGCCCCGGTGCCAGCCCGGCGGGAGGGTCCAGCGCCCGCGGCCGTTGCCCTGCAGGTCGTCCCACACCAGGGTGCTCAGGCCCGTCCACACGCCGTGGTCCCAGCCCAGGGCGGGTCCGGTCTCCTTCATGACGCCCCGGCCGGCGGGGACCTTGAGGGCGGTGTCCTGGGCGTCCACGGTCATGGGCCCCATGAGGGTCCAGATGCCCTTGATGCGCTGGGCGGCCGGGGACACCATGCCCCAGACCGTCAGGGGCTCCTCCAGGCGTCCCTTGACCTTGTCCAGGGTGATCTCGTCCTGGGTGCCCTGGATCGTCTCGTAGGACAGGGCGAACCGGCCCTCCCCCAGCTGCTCGACGAACGTGCCGAAGCGCCCCCGGGTGCCCGAGCCCAGGTCGAACGGGTCCCCGTTCTCGGGCTTGAGGGGTCGCGGCCCCCGGCCCATGTAGACGCCGGTGATGCCCAGGATGCCCAGCACCAGCGCGCCACCGGCCACCCGCCACAGGGGGCTCCGGGTGTTGAGGAGGGCCCAGGCGCTCATGGGGCCTCCCGGGGATCCACCGAGCCGTCCACCCGCCAGGAGCGCCCCCAGCGGGGGTGGTCCTGGGGGGCCACGGCCAGGCAGAGCCGGCCTTCGAGGCTGCGGGGCTCCTCGGCGAAGAGCGTGAACTCCTCGGCCTCGCCCGCCATCCGGAACTTCCGGTAGCCGGCGCCGAAGGTCCTGGGCTGCCCGAGCAGCTGGCCTTCGACGAGCAGCAGGGGCTCCGGGAAGCCCTGGCCGAAGGGCTCGAGGCGCTCCAGTTCGGCGCGGGAGGGGGCCAGCCGGGTGCCGGCGCCGTCCACCACCACGGCGGCGCCGGGGGCGCCCACCGCCTGTTCCCGGGCGCCCAGCTCCAGGGTCCGCTTGACCATGCGCAGGTTGCTCATGGGAAAGGTCATGCCGGCGGCGTAGCGGTGCCCGCCGCCGGTGGTGAGGTACGGCCGGGCCAGCTCCAGGAGGGCGCGCAGGTCGTAGGCCTCCGGGGCCCGCACGGAGCAGTGGGCCACGCCGTCGATGACGGTGCACACCGCGGAGGGGCGCTGGGCTGCGCGCATGCGGTGGCCGGCCACGATGCCGATGACGCCCTTGTGGGCGGTGGGCTCCACCACCAGGTCGAAGGCCTCCTCCCCCGGCGGGGGGAGCTGCTCGCCCAGGGCGCGCTGGATCTCCCGGCGCTCCAGGTTGAGGGCCTCCACCCGCTCCATGAGGCCGGCGGCGGTGGCCGCGTCCCGGGCCAGGAGGAGGCGCACCGCGTCCTCGGCCCCGCCCATGCGGCCCACGGCGTTGAGGCGGGGGCCGATCTGGAAGCCGATGTCCTTGCCCCGCACCGCGCCGTCGACCTTGGAGGCCCGCAGGAGGGCCGAGAGCCCCGGCCCGTTGGCTCCGGCCATGGCCAGGAGCCCGCGCTTGACCAGGAGGGCGTTCTCGCCCCGCAGCGGCACCATGTCGGCCACCGTGCCCAGGGCCACCAGCTTCAGGAGCCCGTCCAGGAACGGCCCGTCCTCCGCGCGCGGCGTGGGCGCTGCGTCCAGCAGGGCCTGGGCCAGCTTGAAGGCCACCCCCACGCCGGCCAGGGAGGGATTGGCATAGTCCTCCAGGCCCGGGTGCACCACCGGGCAGGGCGGCAGCACGGGGCCCAGGGCGTGGTGGTCGGTGATGATCCAGTCGGCGCCCAGCTCCTTCGTGGCCTCCACCTCCGCCACGCTGCGCACGCCGCAGTCCACGGAGATGAGCAGGGTGGGCCTGCGCTCGGCGACGACCTCCCGGATGCACTCCAGGTTGAGGCCGTAGCCGTCGTTGAACCGGTTGGGGATGAAGAAGCTGGCCCTGGCGCCCAGCTTCTCCAGGACCCGCATGAGCAGGGCCGTGGCCGTGACGCCGTCCACGTCGTAGTCGCCGTAGACGCAGATGGTCTCGCCCGCCTCGCAGGCCGCGCGGACGCGCGCCACCGCCGCGGCCACGCCCGGCAGCAGGAAGGGGTCGGTGGACCGGGCCCAGGAGGGGTCCAGGCGCCAGCCCAGCTCCTCGCCCTCGGCGTCCCGCAGCCACGCCAGGCGCGCCCCTTCGGGGCTGAGGTCCCAGGCCCGGGCAAGGGCCGTCCAGGGGCTGGTGCCCGGCACGGGGGCCCGGCGCATGCGCCAGGGCAGCGGGTTCATCGGACTACGCTGCCCATGCGGGCGAACTTTTCGTAGCGCTGGTCGATGAGCTCCTGCGGCCCCAGGGGGCGCAGGGCCTCCAGGGCCTTGAGCACCGCGTCCTTGAGCAGGGAGGACGCCTGGTCCCAGTCCCCGTGGGCGCCGCCCAGCGGCTCGGGGATGATGCCGTCGATGAGCCCCTGGGCCAGCAGGTGCGGGGCCGTGATCTTCAGGGCCTCCGCGGCCGCCGGGGCCTGGGAGGCGTCCTTCCAGAGGATGGAGGCGCAGCCCTCGGGGGTGATGACGGAGTAGACCGCGTATTCCTGCATGAGGACGGTGTTGGCCACGCCCAGGGCCAGCGCGCCGCCCGAGCCCCCCTCCCCGATGACGACGGCCACCACCGGCACCTTGAGCCGGGCCATCTCCTTCAGGTTCCGGGCGATGGCCTCGGCCTGGCCCCGCTCCTCGGCGTCCAGGCCCGGGTAGGCGCCCTGGGTGTCGATGAGGGTGAGGACGGGCCGGTTGAACTTCTCGGCCAGCTTCATGAGGCGCAGGGCCTTGCGGTAGCCCTCGGGCTTGGGCATCCCGAAATTGCGGATGATCTTCTGCTTGGTGTCCCGGCCCTTCTGCTGGCCCAGGACCATCACCGGGAAGCCCCCGATCCAGCCCATGCCGCCCACGATGGCCGCGTCGTCCCCGAAGTTCCGGTCCCCGTGGATCTCCTCGAACCGGTCGCAGATGCGCTCGATGTAGTCCAGCGTGTAGGGCCGGCGGGGGTGCCGGGCCAGCTGGGTGCGCTGCCAGTCGGTGATGGAGGCGAAGACCTCCGCCTTGAGCTTGTCCACTTTCTTGCGGAGGCGGTCCCGCTCCTTGGTCTTGGCCGGGTCCATCTCCAGGGCCCGGATCTGGGCCTCGAGGTCGAGAATGGGCCGTTCCAGATCGGCAAGGTCAGTGGTTTGTCCGCTCAAAAGCACCTCGGAAGGATGGAAAGTCCAGTTTAGAGGCCCCGGCCCCCAAAGGCCAGCGCCGCCTTCCTTGCGGCGGAGGGCCGGGGCGCCCATCCTTGGGGCTGGAGGTGCGACATGCGAGCCTGGGTCATGGGTTTTCTGGTTTCCGGACTGGCGCTGGCACAGACCCCCGCCATCGACGTGCTCGGGAAGGTCCTCCCGGTGGTGCCGGGCCCGATGCCTTCCGAGCGCCTGCGCGACCTGGCCGGGGGCCCCGGCAATTCCGGCATCGAGGTCAAGATCCGCCGTTCCGCCAGGCGCACCGGCTTCCTTCCGGCCGTGGAGGTGCCCAAGGGGGAGGCCATCGCCGTCACCCACGAGGTTTCCGGCCCCGCGGGCTGGCAGGCCTACCGGGTGGAAACGGCCCCCGGCGAGAAGGTCCACGCCAGGCTCCGTTCGGACCACGAGGCCTGGTACGTGGTGAAGTGCGTGAACAGGAACGGGCAGCTGGAGCAGGGCATGCTCCAGAACCTGATCCGCACGGGGAATCCGGAGGCGACCTACCAGAACCCGGGCAAGCAGGCGGCGACGGTGTTCTTCGTGGTGGATACCACGGAGATCCTCGCGGGGAGGGAGCCTTACGTGGTGACATTCACCCGGGAGAAGGCGCCTGAGGTGGCGGCGAAGTAGATGGACTAGGTTGGCAGGCGGCTTGTCCCCTTGCCCACGACCCACCATGCAATGACTATTTGTTTTCATTACTTAAGGAAAGACTAAACGCTGGGGCGATGAGAAAGACGTCTGCTCTCAGCGCCCCAGCGAATCCTCTGCGTTTGGTCCTTTTCTGACACATTCCGGATTCCACGTTCGATGCGAAGTGGGTCGGCGCAAATGATCGGAAGGACAGCCAACCCAGTCCAGCCAGGTACCGGAACGTAATCCCTCAAGGATTGAGTGCAGGACCCCAATACCGCAAAAGGTGAATATCATTTCACCCTATCCTGTACGGATGCATCTGACATTGACGGCATGCCTACTATTCCAGCCGATCCCTGGGGGAAAGGCGTCGAAGCCGCAGGCGGCCGTCCAGGAAGTCCAGGGAAGCACCATCGAGATCCCGGCCATCCCGCCTTCGGTCCAGGAGGCCAGGACTGGGTATTCCGCCACCCGGGCCCGCATCCTCAAGGAGCTCCAGGACCTGGAAGCCGAGATCGGGGCCTGTTATCAGGCAGATGAGAAGAACGGCAGCTTCAATGCCTTGTCCCGGAATCTGGTCATCGCTGGCAGCCACAGGCAGGCATCCAGCGAGGCAATCACTTACATCAAGGACTTCAAGTTCCTTCAGCTGGAATCCGCCGTGCAAGGCCAATGGAATACATGGCAGTCCTATCTCCTGACAAAAGCCTGGTTCATGGACGGCACAGCCGCCGGTCGGGCCATCAGGTTCGAAGCGGAAATGTACCCTGTGAACTACGTGGACTATGAGCTGGCGGCCAGCAATGAGAAGGTCAGGATCTATACGACCGGGTCCAGCCTGGTCCTCCTCGATGAACTCACCCGCACCCGCAGTCCCTTTTCCGGCGTTCTCGCCATCAAGGCGCTCGACTACCGGTCCCGGGCCGCCGACGCCGAGCGCGTCCTCGGCATGGCCGGACAGCAGCTCCGCGCCCTGGAGGCGCTCTGGAACCCGCTCCGGATCCACCTGGAAAACGCCGCCTCCTCCTTCCTGCGATTCGAATACGAGAACCAGGGCGTCCGGGATCAGGGCATCCAGGCCCTGTTGAAGAAGGCGAAGATCCAGATGCTGGAGCGGTGCCGGTACAGCCTGTGGTTCTGCCTCCTTGTCTGGGCCCATTTCGCCTCCCAGCCGCTGCCCGCCCTGTACCCCAGATTCCCGGGTATCTACTGAATATGGGATCCGCTACTATCTGTTCATCCAATCCAGGGGGTGCAGCGATGACCGGAACGACCCGATCCGCCGTGGAGGATGTCATAACCGGCCGCTATTCCTGCCGCGCCTTCCTGCCCGATCCCGTACCCCGGGAGGAGATCGCCGCGATCCTCTCCCTCGCGTCCCATGCGCCCTCCGGAACCAACATCCAGCCCTGGAAGGCCTGGGTGCTGACGGGCGCCGCCTTGAAGCGGGTCAGCGAACGGCTGGTCGCGCTCTGCAACGATCCGGAGGCATCGGCGGCCCACTCGGATCCCTACCCGTACTACCCGAAGAGCTGGATCTCGCCCTACGTCGAGCGCCGGCGCAAGGTCGGCTTCGCGCTGTACGGCCTGCTGGGCATCCAGAAGGGCGACGCAAGGCGCATGCAGGAACAGCATGCCCGGAACTTCAAGTTCTTCGATGCGCCGGTGGGGCTCATCTTCACGGTGGACACCGTCCTGGAGCAGGGAAGCTGGCTGGACTACGGGATGTTCCTGCAGACCCTCATGCTGGCCGCCAAGGCCCGGGGCCTGGACACGTGTCCGCAGGCCGCGTTCATCCAGTTCCACCGCGTCCTGCGGGAGGAGCTCGGCATTCCCGACAGCCAGGCGATCGTCTGCGGCATGTCGCTTGGGCACGCCGACCCTCAAGCTCCCGAAAATGCGCTGCGCACCGAGCGCGCGCCCCTGGAGGACTGGGTCCAGTTCAGGGACTGACGCCGGCGCTGCCCCCCTCCCCTTCGCGAGGTCCCCCCTGCCATCGATACTCCCAGCACCCGATGAAGGCGAACTGCGTGCGGCCTTGGGCCCCGCCTTCCCCCTCTGGGACGGCATCCTCGCGGCCGCCGAGGCGGTGCGGTCCCCCCTCGAACGGACCTGGAAGCCGTCCAAGACGCCCTTCGGGCGCATGTGCCTGCTTCAGTACCGGGGGCGGACCCTGCTCTACCTCACGCCGGATGAAGGCAGGGTGTGGGTGGCGGTCGTGCTGGGCGGCCGGGCCTATCAGGCGGCGATGGCCGGGCCCCTGCCCGCGGGCATCAAGCAGCTCCTCGCGGAGGCCAGGCCCTATGCGGAAGGCCGGGGGATCCGCTTCGCCGTGGTGGAAGCCGGGGAGCTACCGGCCGTTGCGGAATTGGTGCAGCTGAAGATCCTGTAGGAGCGGGAAGGGCTGGAACCTCCATCCGTAATCAATCATAAATACTAGATGCGACACCTCCCCGCCTCCCTACGCCGGCCCCTGCAGCTTCTGTCCCTCCTTACAACCTCCTTTCTGGCCCTGCCCCTGGCCGCCAACCCCCTCCCTCCGCCCCAGGAGCGCAAGGAGGAGAAGGAGGCCCCCAAGCCCTTGCCCCCTTCCCCGGACGCGCGCGTGGTGCCCTTCGACGCGGCGAAGGTCCGCCATTGGCCCGGGCTGCCCAACCAGGGCGCGGCGTGTTTCATCAACGCCTCCTTCAAGCTGCTCGCCAGCGTCCCGGCCCTGGATCCCGTCCTGGCCGACACGCCCGGGGACGACCTCCCCACGGCCAACCTCCGCCGCCAGTTGCGCCAGGTGATCAACTTCATCCGGTCCGCCGATGCCCCCGGGCAGCCTCCGGCGAAGGACGTCGTCGCCGGCTTCTTCGACGCTCTGGTCAGGCACGAACGCACGACCACCACCTTCAAACGGGCGCAGGCCTACGGCGGTCAGCCGTCCGACTTCATCGACCTGTTGCTGTCGGTCCTCGGGAAACCGGACGCCTTCGCCATCGCCACGACTGTCCGGACCACCTCGACGGACCCGGCGGCAACCGCTACCTATGACGATTCCTTCCCCCTCAGGTTGAACCTGTCCGCAGGCCCGGGCGGCCGGGACCTGGCGCCCGTGCACACGCTGGCCGATTTCCTCGTCCGGGTCCTCACGGTGCCCGACTGCTGGAGCGTTGGCGCCCACACGACCCATGTCCACACCTATCCCACCCTTGTGCCGGAAACGGCCTTCCTGAGCGTCAACCGGGTCCCCGCGCCGGGCAAGCCCGTGGCCTTCTCTGCCACCGTGCAGATCCCCACGTTCACGGTGGACAAGGGCCAGGGCACCGCCACCCCCCGGGGCAGCATCACCCTCCACCCCACGGCACTGGGCATGGACTCGGAAAATCATGCCTGGGCGGTCGTGCGCGGGAACGACGGCTGGTACGTCCAGGACGACGAGCTGCCCCCCCGCCCCGCCACGCCCGCGGAGCTGGACGACCATGAGGACCCGGCCGAGGAGAGGTCCCGCCGGGTCGGGTTCGTGGTCTATCACAAGTGAGGGGGCCCCAACCTGGCGGCGCAAGGAGTTGAACGGCCTGAAACGCAATCGACCATCCACCTGGATCGTTCCGCGGATGTGTTGGCTGCTTTGGAGCCCTTCAAGACGGGACCCGCCGACTTTGCAGACTGCCTCGCGCTCCATCAGGCGAGGTCGTCAGGGGCAAGGAAACTGCTCACGTTTGATAGGAAATCGGCAAAGGCGGCAGGGGCGGACAAGCTGGTTTGAGACTTCTGCCGGGCCTTTGCATGCAGTGCGGCCGCGGTCCATCACACGTGAGGAGGTCCCTGGCCGAGCCAGTCTTCCAGGGCCCCCGGGGTGTCCACGTCGGCCCAGCAGGGGTGGGGCCAGGGCACGGTCACCGTGGGGAGGGCGCGGGCCAGGTCCCTCAGGCTGGCGGCCTGCAGGGTGGCCAGAGTCCCCAGCAGGCGGGTTGGGAGGAAGCTCCCCAGGTACTGGGCATGGTCGTCCACGTGGGCCATAACCCAGCGTTCGGCCCGAGGGTCGGCCTCCAGGACCCGGCCATGCCAGGCGGCCAGGGCCTCGGGGGTCCAGCGCACCTGGTCGCAGGCCACCACCCACCAGCGCTCGGGGGTCCCCGCCGCCCGGCCGGCCCAGTGCGCCAGGGCGGCGGCGGGGCCCTGGCCGGGGTCGGCCATGGGGATCAGGTCCGGCCGGTCCGGGAGGGGTTCGCCCAGCACCTGGACCGGTCCGCCGGGAAAGACCGCCTCGAATACGCCCGCCAGGTACCCGCCCCAGGTGCCGCCCCGAGGATGGGGCTGGGCGTGCTTGGGGCCGCCGAACCGGCGGCCCTTGCCTCCGGTGAGGAGGAGCAGTCCGGCCTTCACTCGACCTTGTCCAGGACGTCCTGGACCCAGGTGTAGACGGCCACGGAGGAGGGCATGCCCAAGGTCGAGGCGCCCAGGGCCACCACCTGCTCCAGTTCCTCCCGGGTGATGCCGGCCTTGAGGGCCTTGCGCACGGCGGAGTGCACGGCCCCTTCCCGGAAGGCGCCCATGGCCACGGCCAGCTTCACCAGGCGCTGGGTGCGGGCGTCCAGGGGGCCCTGGGCCTCTTCCCGGTGGATCGTGTTCCAGGCTTCCCCAAGTGCGGGAAACCGCTTGATGAAATCCATGTATTTCATTGTGGAGTCAGGCGTTCTCTTCATGGCTGCCCCTACCAGAGGGTGAACTGGGCGTCCGTGGCCTTGCGGTCGGCGGGGGAGCCGGGGAAGGCGAACCGGAATTCCGGCAGGGCCGCCACGGATCCGGTCACCCGCAGCCGGGCGGGACAGTGCACGTCGGACTGCAGGATATAGCGCTCCAGCTCGGGCCGCATGTTGGTGCGCCAGCTCTGGGCGAAGCCCACGAAGAACCGCTGTTCGGGCGAAAGGCCGTCCACCACGGCCCGGGGCTTGCCGGCGGTGGCCAGCTTCCAGGCTTCCAGGGCGATCTTGAGGCCGCCGATGTCGGCCAGGTTCTCGCCCAGGGTCTGGCGGCCCTGCACGTGGACGCCCGGGAAGGGCTCGTAGGCGTCGTATTGCCGCACGACGGCTTCGGTCTGGGCCTCGTACGCCTTGCGGTCCTCGGGGGTCCACCAGTTGCGCATGTTGCCTTCGGCGTCGAACTGGCTGCCCTGGTCGTCGAAGCCGTGGAGGAGCTCGTGGCCGATGGTGGAGGACAGCTCGCCGTAGTTGCTGGCGTCATCGGCCCGCTCGTCGAAGAAGGGGGGCTGGAGGATGCCCGCGGGCAGGACGATCTCGTTGAGGGACGGGTTGTAGTAGGCGTTGTTGGTCTGGGGGCTCATGTCCCACTCGCCCGGATCCACGGGCCGGCCCAGTTTGGCCAGGGCGCGCCGGGCCTCGAAGGCCTTGGCGGCCAGGACGTTCAGGACGTAGGGCTGGGGCCTGAGGCCCATGGAGCCGTAGTCCCGCCAGGTGTCGGGGTAGCCCACCTTGGCGTGCAGCGAATCCAGTTTCTTCAGGGCCTGCACCTTGGTGGCCGCGCCCATCCAGGTGGCGCGCTGGATGGAGGCCCGCAGGGCCTCCAGGTGGAACTTCACCATCTCCTGGACCTTGGCCTTGGCCTGGGGGGAGAAGGCCCGCTGGACGTACAGCTGGCCCAGGTCCTCGCCGATGCCCGCGTCCACCACCCCCAGGACGCGTTCCCAGCGGGGGCGCATCTCCTGCGAACCGGTGAGCTTCCGGCCGTAGAAGGCGAAGTCCTCGGCCTCCAGGGCGGAGCCGAGGTAGGGGGCGAGGGTGCTGAGGAGCCGGTAGGTGAGGTAGGCCTTCCAGTCGGCCACGGGGACTGTGCGAACCAGGCGGCCCAGGCCCCGGACGTATTCGGGCTGGCCCACGTCCAGGAAGCGCTGGGAGGCGGGCAGCTCGACGGCCTGGAACCAGGCGGCCCAGGGGAAGCCGGGGGCCGCGGCGGCCAGGGCCTCCCGGTCCAGCTTGTGGTAGTTGGCCTCGGGGTCGCGCAGGTCCACCAGCTTGCGGCTCACCTTGGCCAGGCGGGTCTCCAGGGCCAGGACCCGCGCCGCGGAGCCGGGCCGCGCGCCGGCGAGCTCGAACATGCGGTCGATGTGCTTCACATAGGCGGCCCGCTGGTCCCGGGTGGTGGCGTCCTGGCGGAAGTAGAACTCCCGCTCGGGGAGGCCCAGGCCGCCCTGGGCCACGACGGGCAGGTGCGTGCGGCTGGACTTGGGGTCCTGCTCCACGCCGAACGCGAAGCCCGCGGTGACCCCCATGCGGCTCATGCGGCCCATGATGCCGGCCAGGTCCGCGGGGGTGCGGGCGGCGCGGATGGCCTTCAGCATCGGGGCCAGGGGTTCCACGCCGGCCTTGTCGACGGCCGCCTGGTCCATGCCGCTCAGGTAGAAGTCCCGGATGCGCTGGGCGGGCGTGCCCCCGGGCGCGGCCTCCCGGGCGCAGGACTCGAGGATCTCCTTGAGGATGGCCCGGTTGCGGTTGTCGATTTCCAGGTTCACGCCGCAGTAGGAGCGCTCGGGAGGAATGGGCTGCTGGTCGAAGGCGCCGTTGGCATACCGGTAGAAGTCGGAAGCCGGAGCGGCGGCGCGGTCCATGAGGCGGGTATCGATGCCCGGGGTGGCCGCGGAGAGGGAGCCGGCAAGAAGGACGATCCCGATCGTGGCTTGGGCGGATGGACGCATGGATTCTCCTGGACCGGACGAATGGATTCGCCTCCATTCTACCGGCCCGGCCTCCCGGAACCGCCGGGCCGGGCGGGATGTGATGAAATCCCGGAAGGCTCGGAGGGGTTGTTACAGATTCAGCTTGTCCAGCTGGTCCGGCCGGTCCCGCCAGCCTTCGGCGACCTTGATGTGCAGGGCCAGGCGCACGGGGCGCTGGAGGAGCTTCTTCAGCTCCCGCTGGGCGCTCTGGCGGATGTCCTTGATCATCTCGCCGCCCGAGCCCAGGAGGATCTTGCGGTGGCCGGCGCGCTCCACGAGGATCTGGGCCTCGATGTAGGTGCCGCCCTCGGGGCCGTCCTCGGGATAGTCGGCCTCGCCCGCCTCCACCCAGGCCTGGATGGCCACGGCGACGCCGTGGGGGACCTCCTCGCGGGTCTTGCGCAGGATCTTCTCGCGGATGAACTCCGTGGCCATGGCCCGCTCGGTCTGGTCCGTGAAGGTCTCGTCGCCGTAGGTCCACTCGTGGTCCAGGGCGTCCCGCTCCAGGATGGCCCAGAGGGGGTCCAGGTTCTGGGCCAGCTTGGCGCCCACGGGGATGATCTCCCTGAATTCCAGGAGGTCCTTGTACTCGGCGATCTTCTCCAGGAGCGTGCCCTTGGAGACCAGGTCCAGCTTGTTGAGGACGAGGTACACGGGCTGGCGCGCCCCCTGGAGGCGCTTGGCCAGCTCCCGTTCGCCGGGGCCCAGGAAGCCGCTGGCGTCCACCACCCACAGCAGCAGGTCGGCCTCGTCCAGGGCCATGTCCACGTAGTGGAGCATGCGTTGGTTGAGGGCGTGGCGGGCCAGGTGCACCCCGGGGGTGTCCAGGAAGGCCAGCTGGGCGCTGCCGCGGTTGACGATGCCGGTGATGCGGCCCCGGGTGGTCTGGGGCATCTGGCTCACGGCGGCCAGCTTCTCGCCGACGAGCGTATTGAGCAGGGTGGACTTGCCGGAGTTGGGCAGGCCCACGAGGGCCACGGTGGCCGAACGGGGCTTCTCAACCACGGTGGATGCCCCGCTTGCTCTCGCGGATGAAGCGGGTGAGGATGCCGACCTCGGGAATGCCGGAGAGTTCCTGTTCCACCTTGGCCAGGGCCTCCTCGCGGAGCAGGCCGGAGTGGAAGAGGATCCGGTGGGCCTTGACCAGCCCCTCCACGGAGGCGTCGGGAAAGCCCTTGCGGCGAAGGCCGATGGTGTTGACGCCGTAGCTCTTGGTGTCGCGGGCGCCGGCGGTCTTCATGTAGGGGAGCACGTCCATGGTGGCCACGGTGAACCCGCCCATGAAGGCGTGGGGACCCACCCGGCAGAACTGGTGGACGGCGGAGAAGGCGCCGATGTTGCTGAAGTCGCCCACTTCCACGTGGCCGGCCAGGGTGGCGCAGTTGGCGAAAATGCAGTTCGAGCCCACGTGGCAGTCGTGGGCGACGTGGGAACCGGTCATCATGAAGTTGCCGTCGCCCACGGTGGTGAGCCCGCCGCCGCCCTCGGTGCCGCGGTGCAGGGTGCAGCCCTCGCGGAACACGTTGCGGTCGCCGATCTTCAGCCGGGTGGGGGCGCCCTTGAACTTCAGGTCCTGGGGGCCCATGCCGACGGTGCAGTGGGGGTAGATGTCGTTGTCCTCGCCGATCTCCGTGAAGGGGCCGATGACGACATGGCTGCGCAGGACGGTGCGGGCGCCGATGCGGGAGCCGCCCTCCACGACGCAGAACGGCCCTATGACGACGCCCTCCCCAAGGACGGCTTCAGGGCTGACGACGGAGAGGGGATGGATCTGTGCGCTCATTTGGCCTCACTTTTCGGGGCATCTACCAGCATGGACATGAACTCGGCCTCGGCCACCTTCTGGCCGTCGACGAAGGCCTCCCCGCGGAGCTTGGCCACCTTGCCGCGGTTGGTCAGGACCTTGACCTCCATGACGAGCTGATCGCCGGGGACCACGGGCTTGCGGAACTTGACGTTGTCGATGGCCATGAAATATATGAGTTTATCATGACGATCCGCGAGGGTCTGGAGCACCAGGCAGCCGCCGGTCTGGGCCATGGCCTCCACGATGAGGACCCCCGGGAAGACCGGATTCTTGGGGAAGTGGCCCAGGAAGATCTGCTCGCCGATGGTGACGTTCTTGACGCCGCGGATCCACTCGCCGGGCTCGTAGTCCAGGATCCGGTCCACCAGTAAGATGGGGTACCGGTGGGGAAGCAGGTCTTGGATGGCGAGAACGTCGAAGGTTCTGGGCGTGCGCTCGGGGCTTTCGGACATGAGGACTCCAAGCCTCCATTTTGGCATAGCCTGCCTGGGACCCGAACCCAAAGTTGGCTCAGGCCCGGCCGGGCACGGTCCTTTCATAGACCTTCGCCTCGATGAACAGGTCCAGCAGATCGCCGTCCACGTGGCCCTCCGCGGCGTCCTGCCGCAGGATGTCCAGGCTGCGCGCCAGGGGCACCGCGGACTTGTAGGGGCGGTCCTGGGCGGTGAGCGCGTCGAAGATGTCGGTGATGGCCATGGCCTTGCTCTGCAGGGGGATCTCGGGGCCCGTGAGGTGGCGGGGGTAGCCCTTGCCGTTGAGGCGCTCGTGGTGCGCGTAGGCGATGGCGGGGACCATGGCGAGGTCGGGCGTCCAGGGGATCTTCTGGAGGAACTCGTAGGTGTGGGTGACGTGGCTCTCGATCTCCAGGCGCTCGGCCTCCGAGAGGCTGCCCCGGCGGATGTTCAGGCAGTCCAGGTCCGAGGGCTCCAGGACGGAGGCGGTGGCGCCGTCCCAACTGGTGAAGTGGAGGGTCCCCAGCCGGCCCAGGCCGTCGTGGGCGTCCTGGGTCATGAGCGTGGGCTCGTTGCTCCGGATGAGGAGGGCGATCAGCGCGTCGGCCTCGGCCTGGTGGCGGGCCTGGAGCCCGGTCCAGTGCTCGGGCTCGAAGGGCCGGCCCGATTCCCAGTCGGCGCGCAGGAGGGCCAGCATCTCCTCCTGCTGGCGCTGGCGCAGGCGCTGGAGGAGGATCTCCAGGCGGTTGGGGCCCAGCTTCTTGGACTTCACCAGCACCTGCTCGCGCACGCCCACCTTGCCGAAATCGTGGAGGAGGCTGGCGTAGCGGATCTCCCGCAGCTGGGAGTCGCTGAAGAACACCCCCCCGAAGGGGCCGTCGTGGGTGAGGTTGACGGCCTGGGCCAGGCCTTCGGTGAGGGTGGCCACGCGCCCGGAATGGCCCCGGGTGACCGGATCCCGCTGCTCGATGGCCTTCACCGAGGCGTCCACGAACTTCTCGAAGAGGATCTCGATGTCCTTGCGCAGGTTGGCGTTCTTGATGGCCACTCCCGCCTGGCCCGCCAGGCTCTGGGCCAGGTGCACGTCGCCGGGGTGGAAGGGGACGGTGCCCTCCTCGGACTGGCGGTTGATGAACTGGAGCACCCCCAGGATCTCGCCCCGGGTGTCCTTGATGGGCACCACCAGCATGGAAGTGGAGCGGTAACCGGCCTGCTTGTCGTAGCTGTCATTGAAGCGGTAGGGAGCCTCGGGGGGGACCCGGTACACGTCGTCCAGGTTCAGGGTCTCGCCGGTCAGCGCCGCGAAGCCGGCCATGGACTGGCCGGTGATGGGCATCTGGAAGCGGGTGTAGGGCAGGTTCACCTTCGCGTTCTGGGTGTGGGCGAAGAGCAGCTCGTGCTCCTGGACCACCAGGTAGATGGACCCCGCCTCGGCCTGGAGGAGGTTGCGGCCATGGGTGAGGATCTGGTCCAGGAGGCGGTCCAGGTCCTGCTCGGAGGCCAGGGCCTTGCCCACCTCGTGGAGCCGCTCCATGTTCCTTCGGTCCAGGAGGCGCTCGAAACCCACCTTGACCAGGGCCAGGGCGGCCTCGTCCCCGGGCCAGACGGCGCAGTGGGCCAGGAGCCCTTCCCCTTCCATCCCCAGGACCACGTCCGCGGGTCCGCCCCCGGTCCATTCCAGGACTTTTCGAACCTCGCGGCCCAGGGACGCCTCGAGGCTGCTACGGTGCATGGGGGGGATGGCGACCGTGAGACGCAATGTGCAACCACCAGTGAAGGCAAAAGGTCAGTCTGAAGTCTACCGGAAGCCGGCCTCCCCGGCCGTGAAATCCCTCCTCACCGTCGAGCGCCTGGCCTGGGGCGGCAAGGGCGTGGCCCGGGCGGAGGACGGCCGGGTCATCCTGCTGTCGGCGCCCCTGGCCCTGTTCCCCGGGGAGCAGGTGGAGGCCGACGTCCGCTGGAAGCCCCGCCACGGCGAGGGCGAGGTCACCCGCTGGGTGCGCCGGGATCCCCGGAGGGCCCAGGCCGGGTGCCCCGTGGCGGCCACGTGCGGCGGCTGCGAACTGTGGGAGGCCGGACGCGAGACCGCGAACCTGAAGAAGGCCATGGTGGCCGACCTCCTGGGCCGGGCGCTGCCCGAGGCCCCGGACTGGCGCTGGCTGGAGGCTCCGGCCGAGGCGCGCCGGCACCGCATCCAGCTGCACTGGACGGGCCGCGACCTGGGCTACCACCGGCGCAACAGCCATTCCCTGGTGCCGGTATCGGCCTGCCCCGCAGCCTCCCCTGCCCTGTCCCAGGCCATTCCCCGCTTCCTGGACGCCATGGAGGGCCGCATGCTGCCCACCCGGCCCCAGCGCTGGGAGCTGGCCACCGGCACGCCCGCGGGCGAGGTGTACGCCACCGATGAGCAGGGCCGCACCTGGCACCTGGAGCCGGACGGCTGGAAGCCCTTCCAGGGCGGCATCGTCCACCGTTTCGGGGAGGTCCGGCTGGCCCACCGCCCCGGGGGCTTCTTCCAGGTGTGCCCGCCCTGGGCCTGGCAGGCCTTCGGCGAGATCCTGGACGGCTGGGAGCTGCCCTCGGGCACGCTCTTCGACCTCTACGGGGGCGTGGGGTTCTTCACGGCGCTGAGGGGCGCCAGGGCCGCCCGCAGCGTGCTGGTGGAGTTCGACGCCCCGGCGGTGGCCTGGGCCGCGCGCAACCTGCCGGAGGCCGAGTGCATCGAGGCCGACGCGGCGGAATGGGTGAGCGAGGGGCTGGGTGCGCCCGGGGACCTCATCCTGCTGGATCCCCCCCGGACGGGCCTGACGCCCGAGCTGTGCGCGAAGCTGCAGACCGCCGGCGCCGGGGACCTGGTGCTGGTGGGCTGCGACGGGGCCGCCTTCTGCCGGGACGTCAAGCGCCTGGAGCCCGCCTGGAAACTCGAGGGGCTGGCCGTGGCCGACCTGTTCCCCCTGACCAGCCACGTGGAGTGCGTGGGGTGGTTCCGCCGGGCCTGAGCCCGGATTCAGGGGAGCGTGCCCAGCGCCACCAGGGCGGCCTTCGCAAGGATCTTCGTCAGCACGGCGGACCTCAACGGGATTCCCGGCGCCTCCCTCCTGCCCTTTCGGCCGGAGGTTCGCACCTGAACGCCATCAATGTTTTCCATTCCGTTTGGGTTTCACGGAATCCTTCGTCAGGGCAACTCATGGTCCAGCAGGGCCCGCTTCCGATGCAGGCCGCCCGCGTAGCCCGTGAGGCCGCCGCCGGCGCCGACGAGCCGGTGGCAGGGAATGATGATGGAGATGGGGTTGGCGCCGTTGGCCGCGCCCACGGCGCGGGCGAGGAGCGGGTCCCCGAGGCTCCGGGCCAGCTCCCCGTAGGTGGCGGTCCGCCCGTGGGGGATGCGCCGCAGCTCCTCCCACACCCGCAGCTGGAAAGGCGTGCCCCGGGGGGCCAGGGGAAGGTCGAAGGTGGTGCGGACCCGGCGGAAGTAGGCGTCCAGCTGGCGTTCCGCCGGGGCGAAGGCGGCGGGATCATCGGTCAGGCCCCCTTCCCGGGCCAGCCTCCGGAGCAGGCGCAGGCGCGGCTCGTGGTCCGCGAAGCCCAGGTAGACCAGGGCGCCCCCGGCATCGGCGGCCATGGCCAGGGGGCCCAGGGGGCTGGCCCAGATCCTCACGCGGGCACGCCCTTCAGGCTCGCCCAGAGGTGGAAGGTGGCCAGGCTGCGGTGGGGGGCGAAGGGGGCCATGAGCCGCGCGGTCTCCTTGACGTCGGGGCGGTGGTCCAGGCCGTAGTGGCGCTGGAGGGCGGCCGTCAGGCCCGCGTCGCCCAGGGGCACGCAGTCCCCGAAGCCGCAGCCGCGCATCATGACGTAGTGGGTGGTCCAGGGCCCGATGCCGCGGCGCGCCGAGAGCCTGGCCTCGGCGGTGGTGGCGGCCCCCGCGGGCAGGGCCTCCACGGGGAGTTCGCCCGCGGCCACGGCCCGGGCGGCCTCCACCACGTACTCGGCCTTGCTGCGCGAGAACTGCAGGGGCGCCAGGTCCGCGGGGTCCAGGGCCGCCACGGCCCCGGGCGTGGGGTGGGCCTTCAGGCCCCCGGACACCGCGCCGCCGCACAGGTCCGTGAGGCGCCGGCGCAGGGAATAGGCGAAGGCGAGGTTCACCTGCTGGCCCAGGATGGCCCACACCAGGGACTCCCACACGTCCGCGGTGAGCGGGATGCGCAGGCCGCGCCGGGCCTCCACCAGGGCCTGGAACGAAGGATCCGCGCACGCGTAGCCCTCGAAGGGGGCGGGGTCGGTGCCCAGCCCGAGCATGCGCACCACGCGGTGGTGGACCTTGCCCATGAAGATGGGATCGGCCTTCTCCGCCGGGCGCACCCGCACCTTCACCGCCTTCCCGCGGAACTCCAGCTCGAGGAGCGTGTCGGTGTCCTCCACGCGCAGGGCCTTGAAGAAGGTGGCGCCCTCGACGCGCTCCGAAAGGCTGAGCGGATCGCGCCCGTGGTATGCGAGCACGTCCTCCTGCCGGTACCCCGCGGGCAGGTCCACGGTGAACGAGGCCCCTTCGCGGCCCAGGGACTGGTACTTCCCGGGCGTCATCCCCGTCAGCCGGTGGAAGCTGGCCTGGAAGGCCGCGGGGCTCAGGAAGCCGCAGCTCTCCCCCGCCTGGACCGTGGGGCCGAAGTGGTTGAGCAGGCGCCTGCAGGCGTAGCCCACGCGCGCCTGGTCCAGGAAGACCTCCGGCGGCCGGTGGGCGTGCAGCCGGAAGAGCTCCTCCAGACGGCCCAGGTCCACCCCCGCCGCCGCGGCCATGGCGGCGACCGTCCGGTACTCGCCGGGGTTCAGGCGCACTTTCGCGATGAGCTTTTCCAGGAGCGAGCGCTCCGGATTTTCCTGACCGATTTTTCCCGTGGGCTGGCTCATCACCCAAGTCTAGATAAAATGAAAGAATGGCAAGCACAAATCCTTTCCGGATCTCGATCATCGACTACCTGAACGCCGCGCCCTTGAATTACGGATTCAAGCATGGCCTTGGGTACGAGCACTTCCACCTCAAGTTCCACGTGCCTTCCCTGTGCGCGAACCAGCTGAAATCGGGCGAAGTGGATGCGGGTCTCATCAGCTCAATTGAATACCTCCGCATCCCCAAATTGAAGATCGTACCGGGCCTCTGCATCGCCTCCCCCAAACGCGTCCGCTCGGTGGTGATCCTCTCCAAGGTGCCGCCCGAGGAGATCCGCACCCTGGCCCTGGACACCTCCAGCCGCACCTCCGTCGTCCTGGCCCAGATCCTTCTCCGGGAGCGGTTCGGCGTGGACGTGCGGGCCGTGGACATGGCGCCCGACCAGGGTGCGATGCTCGCGGAGTGCGACGCGGCCCTGCTCATCGGGGACGTGGCCATGCGCACGCGGCGCGAGGGCCTCATCGTCCTGGACCTGGCCGAGGAGTGGCACGCCTGGACGGGCCTGCCCTTCGTGTTCGCGCTTTGGCAGGTGCGGGAGGACGCCGCCCGCCTGGACATCCCCGGGGGCGTGGGCCCCTTCTTCCACCGGAGCCTCGAGATGGGGCGCGAGAACCTCGCGGCCATCGTGGACGAGGCCTGGCGCACCATCGGCTGGACCAAGCCGGAGCTGCGGGAATACCTCACGGAGAACATCTCCTACAGCCTGGGGGAGGCGGAGCGGGAGAGCCTGGCGATGTTCTTCGAGAAGGCGGTGTCCAACGGCTTCGCGCCGGAGAACCGGGCCTTGTCGTTCCTCTAGGGGCCTCCTATTACGTAGACAGGCGCCTAGCTCTTGCTCATCAGCAGGTTGAGCAGGTCGGAGGGGGTGGTGGAGGCCACAGGGGTGACGGCCGTGCTGCCGGTCGTCGCGCCGGTCTGGGCGGCCGCCGTGATGTCGGCGTCCTGATGGGGATGATGATGGTGGGCCTTCCTGGCGGCATCGAGATCCGTCTGCAGGGACTGGAAGGCCAACTGGGCGGCCGACAGGTTCCCGCTGGCCAGGGCCTGGCCGAGGGCGTTCATGTCGGAGGCGGCGGGGGTCGTGGAGGCGGTCGATTGTGCCGAGGCGGTGCCGTCCAGGATCGACTGGAACAGCTCGGCGAAGGCATTGTTTGCCGTTCCCGTCTCCTGGGTGCTCCCGCCCGCCTGGGACGGCAGGACCTTGCCAAGATAAGTCGAATTATTAATAGAGTTGATATTGGACATGTTTTGCCCCCCGCGTTTCCGGAATGCAATCGCCGTTCCACCCCCCCGGTCCGGGGTCGCAAACGGGGCCTTTTGGCCCATAATCGCCGTAGGCCCACCGCCATCATGGAGTAAGCATGCCCATCAAAGGACTTTTCCTCGATCACCTCGCCACCCGCACGGCCTACGCGGAAAAGGCGCTGGCGGCCACGGGCTTCGACGCCCTGGTGATCTCCAGCGGGCAGCCTTTCACCTATTTCTCCGACGACCAGGACGCCCCCTTCAACACCGTCCCCCATTTCCGCCACTACTGCCCGCTCACCGGGCCCCACCACGTGCTCATCCTCAAGCCCGGGACCAAGCCCATGCTGGTGCGCTACGCCCCCGAGGACTTCTGGTACGAGCAGCTGCCCCTGGGCTCCCCCTTCTGGGCTGACGGCTTCGACCTGGTGGAGGTCCCCAGCCTCGATGCGGTGTGGGAGCAGGTGGGCCACCCCGCCCGCGCCGCCTACATCGGCAACGAGACCGACCGGGCCGCCCTTGCGGGCCTGGACGTGAACCCCGCCTCGGTCACCGCCTACCTGGACTGGGGCCGCAGCTACAAGACCCCCTATGAGATCCACTGCATCGAGGAGGCCACCGTCACCGCCGCCAAGGGTCACGCGGCCGGCCGCAAGGCCTTCCTGGCCGGCGCCTCGGAGCTGGAGATCCACTACGCGTTCATGGAAGCGGTGGGCTGCCTGGAGTTCGAGCTGGCCTTCGCCTCCATCGTGGCCCAGAACGAGAAGGGCGCCACCCTCCACTACGAGAACAAGCGCAGCTTCCGCGGAGGCAACACCCTGCTGCTGGACTGCGGCGCGCGCCACCTGGGCTACGCCTCCGACATCACGCGCACCACCCCGGCCCCCTCCTGCGATCCCCGGTTCAAGGCCCTGGTGGACGGCATGGAGAAGAACATGCTCGAGATCTGCGCGGCCGTGCGGCCCAACATGCCCTTCGGCGAGCTGCACCACTTCTCCCATCTCAAGCTGGCCGGGCTCCTCAAGGAGCAGGGCCTGGTGGACGCCGGGGCCGAGGAGGCCGTGGCGCTGGGCCTCACCCGCCCCTTCTATCCCCACGGCCTGGGCCACCACCTGGGAATCCAGGTGCACGACGTGGCCGGCAAGCTCGCGGGCCCGGACGGCAGCATCGCCCCGCCCCCCGCGGCCCACCCCACCCTGCGCACCACCCGCATGATCGAGACCGGCCACGTCATCACCATCGAGCCCGGCCTCTACTTCATCCCCATGCTCCTGCGCCCCTTCCGGGAGAACGAGCACAAGGCCCGCTTCAACTGGAAGCTCATCGACGAACTGGCCCCCAACGGCGGCATCCGCATCGAGGACGACATGCTGGTCACCGAGACGGGCGGCCGGAACCTGACCCGCCCGCACCTGCCTAACTGATCAATCTGATCGGAAGGAATCCAATTTGATCAGCCCGGGAGCGCCCTTCCCGGGCTGTTCATATTTATGTAATCGGAAGAACAGACTTACCCTCCGGCACGGATGATGCCAAGCAGGAGTGTGCAACGGATCCCCGAGGTTCCTCCCGGTCCGGTTGTTCCCACTTACGAAGCTGCCCCCGGGGAGTCGCCCATGAGAAACCGCCTTATCGTCCTTTTCACCAGCCTGACCCTTCTGGTCATCCTGGCCGGCTGCATCCTGCCGGGCCCCGAGCCCCGGGGCGGCCGGCACCGGCGCGAACCCGAACGGGAGCACGAACGGGAGCGCGAGCACGAACGGGAACACGACAGGGGTCACGAGGAACGCCACTAGCCACCCCCTGCCATCCGCCGCCGATGAAGGTACCGCACGCGCGGTCCTTCATCGGCGGTCCTGCGTCGCAACGGAAACCGGGCAGAGGGTGGAGTCCGGTCAGTCGGTGACCGCGAAGACCACCTTCTCGTTGCGGAAGCGGTCCTTGGCCAGGAAGGTGACGGTGGCCGAGCTCTTGTCCTCGGGCTGGGCCACGGTGTAGTGCTTGTCCTTGAGGAGCGAGCCGGGGACGACGGAGATCCGGCCGATCTTCTTCAGGCCCACCTCGGCGGCGGTGATGGTGAGCGTGGCCTGTTCCCGGAGGTCCAGCCCCTTGGTGAAGATCCCGTCGGCCCAGTTGGTGCCGGCGCGGTCCTTGGAGAACACGGGGACGACGATGATGCCGCGGGTTTCCAGGTCCTTGCGCTCGCCCACCAGGTAGTGGAGGGAGTTCAGCTGGGACTTCTGGGCCATGCTGGTGGCGGTCATGGCCTGGAGGTCGGCGATCATGGTGGTCTTCTCCGCCTGGAGCCCTTCCATGTCGGCGAGGATCTTCGCCTTCTGGGCATTCAGGTCGGCCAGTTCCTCGGTGATGCGCGAAACCTGCGTCTTGGCGTCGTCACGCTCGTTCTCGAGCTTGGCCTTGGCTTCCGCCTGGAGCTCGGTGGGGGTGACGTTGGACTTGCCCTGGGAGACCCAGCTGCCGTAGACGCCGTTGCTGTAGAAGTGGTAGACCTCGAAGCCCGGGGCCATCCGGTCCATGACCAGGACGCGGCTCACGAGCTTGCGGGCCTGCTCCTCCCCGACGCCCTTTTTGCGCAGGAACCGCATGGCCATGCCGTAGTGGCTGTCGTTCTCCCGGGCCACGTCGGGCCTGGGGAGGACGGCGCGCAGCGCGGCCATCTTGCCGTTCATCTCCTTGATCTCGGTGTCCTTGTCCAGGACCTCCTGGAGCAGGGCCTGGTACGAGCTGTTCTTCTCGGCCTTGAGGCGGGCCTCCAGGGCGGCCTTCTGGGGCTCGGTGAGCTGGAGGGTGTCGGGGCTGGGCTTCATGTCGTTGACGCCGGCCTCCTTGAGCTTCTGGGCCTGGCCGGCTCCGGCGGTCCTGGCGGTCTGGGAGAGCTTGTCCAGTTCTCCCGCCTTCTGCGCGAGTTCGCGCATCTCGGGGGTTTCGGCCTCCTTCTTGGACTCGCAGGCGGGTGCGAGCGCGAGGGCCGCGGCGGCGAAGGCGCCCAGGAAGTACCGGGTGAGGAAGTGGCTTTGCATGGGGAACTCCGGGGAAAGGGGTTGGCGGGCACGTGCCCGCGAATCCAGCAAACCCTATGCCATGCAACAACTGTTTTAGATTTAGCATTAACGGTCCCAGGGCTGCCCCGGGGACCGTTCCTTCGATCGTTTTGAACTAGTTGAGGACCCAGGCGGGGGAGGTCCCGACCGAGTTCACGCCGTACTTGATCCACATGAAACCGTTGATCCCCCACTGGCTGCTCCAGGAGTTCTTGAGGAGCCAGGCGCCCTTGGCGTCGTCCCAGCCCACGAGCAGGACCGCGTGGTTGGGCTGGGCGCGGTTGTCGGTGCCGCTGAACACGCCTCGCCGGTAGGCCTGGAAGGCCGAGTCCGCGTAGACCCCGACGCTCACGGAGCCCCACTTGGAGATGGCGGCCTTGATGGCGGTCACCGACGGGATGGAGTAGCCGTTGCCCACGTACCCCCACTGGCTCACCGGGGTGTACGAGGTCTGGAGGCTGAAGCTGCAGGCGACCCGGTTGGACACGTAGGGGAAGGCGGTGGCGGGCACGGCGCCCTTGTAGTAGCCGAAGCCCCGGTTGGCGTTGGTGGGCATGAGCATGTCGTAGGAATACCACCCGCCCTGGCAGCCGTAGCCGTCGGGGTTGCAGCTGAGCACCTGCTGCTCGGAAAGGCTGGTGACGACGCCGCTGGGGGTGATGGAGCCGTCGGCGTTGACCCGTCCCTGGGGGGCGCCGTGCTTCTTCAGGGCGGCGCCCTCGAGGTTGCCGATGGTGGCGAAGGCCCAGCAGGAGCCGCACTGGCCCTGGTCCTTCACGGGGCTGAACCAGCCCGTGAACGTGGCGGGGTAGACCGTCGCCGTCAGCTCCTCCACCTCGTTGTTGAGGTGGCCGCCCTGGGCGTGGGAGGCGAAGTCGTACTGGCGGAGCTCGGGCCGGAGGCCGCAGAGCTGGTCGAGGCTGTACTGCATCGCCGGATTCACCCCCACTTCGAAGTCCTTGCCCTGCCGCCGGAGCTCCTGGCGGAGCAGGTCGACACGGGTGGTGAGCTGGGGGTCGAACTGCTGCGCGCCGCGCTCCTGGGCCACCAGGAAGGACGGGGCGGCCAGGGCCAGGGCCAGGGCGAAGGTGGAAACGAGGGGAGACTTGTTCATCTCGGACTCCGAAAGGGTGGGTGGGCGCGCCGACGGCCTGCCGGCGCGGAACCCGGTTGCTGGAAAGGGGACGAATTCGACCCGGAGAAGGACGGGCGGGAGGAAAAGGCCCGGCACCGTTTGTTCCGTGCGACCACCGGGCTTTTTTCCAGCCCAGCCTCGCAACCCAAGGTTCGGTTCAGGGACCTCCATGCGCAATACCTGCAAGTGTTTACGTGACCATGGTCATGATGTTGAGACACGCTCTCATTCTTGACCCATGCACATTCAAGGGAGGTTACGGCTACGCTTAACCATCAACCGGAGTGTCCATGTGGAAAGCCTCGTTCGCCCTTGCCACCGTCCTGGCCCACGCCGCCCAGGACGGGGCCAAGCTCTCCATCGATAGCCTTTACCATCCCGCGCACAAGGTCTCCTATGTGGAGGCCCTGGGCTCGCGCTATGTGTGGCGTCCCGACGGGACCCTCCTGGAGGAACGCACCGAAAAGGGCTCCCTGGCCGCCATCAACCGCATCCAGCCCGGGACCTTCGCCGGATCGAGGCTCCTGGACCGCGCGCAGCTGGCGGCGGCCCTGGCCGCGGCCGGAGCCGACGCCGAGGACCAGAAGGAGGCCGCGGGCGGTGGGCTCACCTGGAACGCGAACCGGGATGCCTTCGTGGTGAAGGGGGCGCGGGACCTCTACCTCCTGGAACTGGCCTCGGGCAGGGCCCGGCGCCTGGGCGCGGGGGACACCCCCTCCTTCAGCCCCGACGGAGCCTGGGTCGCCTTCCTGGACGGGTCCGACATCCGCGCCGTGGAACTGGCCACCGGCAAGGAGGCCGCCATAACTACCGGCGGCGACGCCACCCACCTCAATGGCCGCCTGGACTGGGTCTACCAGGAGGAGGTCTTCAACCAGCGGGGCAACTTCAAGGGCTACTGGTGGTCCCCGGATTCCAGGCACATCGCCTACCTCAGCCTGGACGAGAGCCACGTGCCGGTCTTCACCGTCATGGACGACCGCACCCAGCCCCAGAAGCGCGTGGACACCCGCTACCCCAAGGCCGGCGACCCCCTTCCCACGGTGCGGGTGGGCCTGGCAACCCTGGACGGCCAGACCACCTGGATGCAGGATCCCTTCCCCGGCCAGGAAACCCTGGTCCCCCAGGTGGGCTTCGATCCTTCGGGCCGCCTCCTGGTGCACTTCACCGACCGCATCCAGTCCTGGCTGGAGTGCCGCGTCTTCGAGGGCACCGCCAGCAGGCCGCTGGTGGTGGAGCGGAGCCGGGCCTGGGTCGAGCATCTCCCCCTGCCCCACTTCCTGAAGGACGGGCGCTTCCTTTGGCGGTCGGGCCGCAGCGGCTTCCAGCACCTCTACCTGTACGACCCCCAGGGGCGCCTGCTCTCCACCGTCACCCAGGGCGCCTGGGACGTGCACCGGATCCTGGGGGCCGACGCCTCCAACGTCTACTTCGAGGCCACCCTGCGCAACGCGGTGGGCATGGACGTGTACCGGGCCGGCCTGGGGGGCGTGAACGACCGCATGCGCCTGCTCACCCAGGCCCCGGGCTCCCATTCCGTGTCCTTCAACGCCACCTTCACCGCCGCCGTTGACCGCTGGAGCGATGTGGAAACCCCGCCCCAGGACCTCTTCCTGGATGCGGAAGGCGCCGTCCTCCACAAGGTTGAGAGCCGGACTTCGAACGCCTTCAAGGCGCTCCCCAAGGCCCGGGTGGTCTTCCAGCAGGTGAAGACCCGGGACGGGTTCCCCATGGAGACCATGCTGGTCCTGCCCCCCGGCTTCGACCCCTCGAAGAAGTACCCCGTCTTCCACTACGTGTACGGGGGCCCCAACGCCCCCCTGGTGAAGAACGCCTACAGCCGCACATCGCTCTGGTACCAGTTCCTGGCCCAGCAGGGCATCGTCACCTGGATCTGCGACAACCGCAGCGCCTCCGGCAAGGGCAACGCCGCCTTCGGCGCGTGGCGCAACCTGGGCGCCCTGGAGCTCCAGGACCAGCTGGACGGCCTGGCCTGGCTCAAGGCCCAGGGCTGGGCCGACATGGATCGCGTCGCCCTGCACGGCTACAGCTACGGGGGCTTCCTGGCCGCCTACGCCCTGACCCACAGCAAGGCCTGGAAGTTGGGCATCATCGGCGCCCCCGTCACGGACTGGCGGCTCTACGACTGCGTCTACACCGAGCGCTACATGGGCCTGCCCAGGGACAACGCGGCCGGCTACGACGCCTCCAGCGCGATCCGCGCGGCCGGCGACCTGGGCGGCAAGGTCATGCTCCTCCACGGAACGATGGACAGCAACGTCCATCTGCAGAACTCAGTGCAGTTCCTGGACGCCCTCGGCAAGGCGGGCTTCACCGCGCCCCTGGTGCTGATGCCCGGCTCCGACCACAGCCCGAGGGCGGCCCAGAACCAGTGGGAGATGTACGCCGGGATGTGGGAGTTCCTGAAGGCCAATCTCTGACCGGGGACTGCCGGCAAACCCCGAGAACCCCTGAGCAGGGATGAGGGAGCAAGTCGTAAGAGGACCTATCCCCTTTTATCCCGCGCATCTGCGTTCATCCCTGTTCCGCAGGGCCAACGCAGGCATGGGTCCTGGCCCCGTTTACTGTCAAAGTCGACCCATCCCAGCATCCGCCCTGCGGAACAGCGATGAACGCAGATGCGCGGGATGAAGGCGATGGCGATCGCCAATCCCTGGCCATCCGAGGGTGTTCCTCGCCGCCTGGTCAAGCTTTACCGACCGTATTGCCCCTAGTTCGTGTCGCCGTCCACGTAGGCCCACTTCCCGGCCTCCCTCACGAACCGGCTCCGCTCCCGGTGCAGCATCCGCTTGCCGTTGATCAGGAGCTTGGCGTGGAAGACGACCACCCCGGTCTCGTCGTCCTTTCCGCCCCGCTCGGTCTCGAGGATGCGCAGGGAGATGCACTTGACGGCCCGGCAGTAGCGCTCCAGCTCGTCCTGGTCGATCTTGGCGCGCTCCTCCTCGCTGGTGGTGGCCACCAGGTAGTCGGCCCGGACCATGGCGTAGGCGGAGAAACGGCTTCGCATGAGCTTCTCGGCCGTCTCGGGGAAGGCCTTGCCCAGGAGGTAGGGCTCGCAGCAGCGGTCATAGGTCCGCTTGGATTCGCAGGGGCAGAGTCGGGACATGGGGGACCTCTTGTAATAACTATGTCCTACCAGGGTAATGCATAAAGCCGAAAGCCGCGCCCCGTCTCGCCGGATGTCACTCCCTGATTGACTTTGGGGGGGGTGGTGATAGGCTTGGGCCGAATACCCTTCCCACGTTTCTGCCACGGAATCCCTTCCTTTAGCTCCCCGGCCTCCGGGCTGGGCTCTGTTTCACTTTTTTTCATAGGAGTATCCATGCTTCGAGCCTGGATGGACAAACTCAAGCTCACACCGCTGACGCGCCGGATCTACCTGGGCGTCATGATGTGCTTCTTCGCCCTGGCCTATGCCTGGGGCCAGGTCGCGGCCCCCGCCGCCGTGGCCGCCGAGACGGAGGGCGCCAAGTTCGAGTATTTCGCCCTCTTCAACAAGGTCAGCAACGAGTTCACCAGCGCCGAGCGCATCGGCCTGATGTTCGTCCTGGGCATCGCCGTCATCGGCCTGCTCTACGCGCTCCTGCTCATGAGGCAGGTCAACGCCGCCGACGAGGGCACCCCCAAGATGCAGGAGGTGGCCGCCGCCGTGCGCGAGGGCTCCAACGCCTACCTCGCCGCCCAGTTCAAGAAGATCGGGCCCCTCATCGTCGTCATCACCGTGGTCCTGTGGTTCACGGTCGCCGACAAGCACTTCGCCTTCGGCCGCGCCGGCGCCTTCCTCATGGGCTCCCTGTTCAGCTGGGCCGTGGGCTTCGTGGGCATGCGCCTGGCCACCACCGGCAACCTGCGCGTCGCCGCCGCCGCACGCCACAGCTACGGCGAGGCCATGCAGCTCGGCTACCGCACCGGCACCGTCACCGGCATGCTCACGGACGGCCTCGGCCTCCTGGGCGGCACGATGATCTTCATCATCTACGGCGTGCACGCCTACGAGGCCCTGCTGGGCTTCGGCTTCGGCGGCACGCTGCTCGCGCTGTTCATGCGCGTGGGCGGCGGCATCTACACCAAGGCCGCCGACGTGGGCGCCGACCTGGTCGGCAAGATCGAGAAGGACATCCCCGAGGACGATCCGCGCAACGCCGCCACCATCGCCGACAACGTGGGCGACAACGTGGGCGACTGCGCCGGCATGGCCGCCGACATCTTCGAGAGCTACGAAGTGACCATCGTGGCCGCCATGATCCTGGGCATGGCCTCCTTCGGCCACAAGGGCGTCATCTTCCCCCTGCTGGTGCGCGGCATCGGCGTGCTGGGCTCGATCATCTCCACCTACACCGTCAAGGCCGGCAGCGAGGACACCTCCGACACCGCCCTGAAGAGCGTGCACCGCGGCTTCTGGATCGGCTCGCTGATCTCCGTGGCCGGCTTCTTCATCCTCGGCTACTTCTACCTGCACTTCACCCCCCAGTACCTGAGCAACAACGCCCTGGCCGCGGCCGGCTTCCCCGGCAACGACCCCAAGAACCTCGCCGTGTGGTTCAACTTCGGCGTGCCCGACCTGGACATGCGCCCGGCCATCACCTGCCTCATCGGCGTGTTCCTGGCCGTGGCCCTGAACAAGGTGACCAGCTACTACACGCACACCACCCACGCCCCGGTGAAGAGCCTGGCCCGCGCCTGCACCACCGGCCACGCCACCAACATCATCGAAGGCTTCGCGCTGGGCTATGAGTCCACCGTCGCCATGATGGTCGTCATCGTCGTCGCCATCTTCCTCTCCGTGCTCACCTACCACGGCGCCCCGCCGATGTTCGTGGCCTACGGCGTGGCCATGACCGGCATCGGCATGCTGACCCTCACGGGCAACACCATCTCCATGGACGTCTTCGGCCCCGTCGCCGACAACGCCAACGGCATCGGCGAGATGGGCTACGAGAAGGAACAGATGGAGAAGGAGAAGCCCGGCTCCTACAAGCGCGCCCGGCAGATCCTCGCCGACCTCGACGCCGTGGGCAACACCACGAAGGCCGAAACCAAGGGCATCGCCATCGGCTCCGCCGTCATCGCGGCCGTGTCCCTCTTCTCCAGCTTCATCGCGGTCATCGCGGTGGGCTCGGAAGCCAACATCAGCAAGATGACCCTCGGCCAGTACCACGACCAGGCCGGGTTCCTCTCCGTGGCCGAGCCCAAGGTCTTCATCGGGCTGCTCATTGGCGGCTGCGTTCCCTTCCTGTTCAGCAGCCAGCTCATCCGCGCCGTCGGCCGGGCCGCCTACCACATCGTCATCGAGTGCCGCGCGCAGTTCCGCGACGCCGAGATCTGGGCCGGCACCAAGAAGCCCGACTACGGCCGCGTGGTCGACATCTGCACCAACACCGCCCAGAAGGAACTGGTGGGTCCCGGCCTCCTGGCCATCACCGCCCCCCTGCTCGTCGGCCTTCTCCTGGGCCCCTACGCCCTGGGCGGCTTCCTGGCGGGCATGATCCTGGTCGGCCAGCTGCTGGCGGTCTTCATGGCCAATGCCGGCGGCGCCTGGGACAACGCGAAGAAGATGATCGAGGACGGCCTCTACGGCGGCAAGGGCAGTGAGGCCCACAAGGCCTCCGTCACGGGCGACACCGTGGGCGATCCCCTCAAGGACACCGCCGGCCCGGCCATCAACCCCCTGATCAAGGTCATGAACATGGTCAGCCTGCTCACCCTGGGCGTGCTGATGAAGTACACGCTCTTCCCCGTGGCCGGGCAGCTCGACGGCAACAAGATCGGCGGCATCATCGGCGCCGCGATCTGCATCGCCGCCATCGTCTGGTCGATCATCAAGAGCAAGCAGGAAACCCCCGGCCTCATCGCCGAGGAGGACATGAAGTAGGTCTTTTCAACTCCGCGAAAACGCCGCCTCCGGGCGGCGTTTTCCGTTGAGGCGCGGTGGCGTGCCTGGGGACGGACAGGACGCCCTCCGCCGGCGGGAACCGATCGGCGGGAACCGGGGTCGCGAAGAGGCCCCTTTATTCGATTATTTTCTATCGAATCATCCTTGAAAAACAAGGCAATCGGCGCAATAAAGAGCATTGGCTCCGTAATCGGTTTGAGAATCGAAAATCCTGGAGCATACTAAGCGCCTCCACGTGATCATGTTTGCCAGTCTCGCTGAAATCACCCCAACAATCGCCGGATGCGCCGCATCCGTTATTGCGGAAGGAAGGAGTACCCATGTCCGTTGCTGAACCCAGCCTGGCCGGTGCCGCCAAGACCAGTCCAGGCTTCCTGGACTCATCCGTGGGGAAGAAGGTGGTGATGGCCGTTACCGGCATCATGCTCTTCGGCTTCGTCACGGTGCACATGCTGGGGAACCTGCAGGCCTACATGGGCGAGGCGCCCATGAACCACTATGCGGAGTTCCTCCACACCATGATCCACGGCATGGGCATCTGGGTCTTCCGGGGCGTGATGCTCGTGGCCGTGGTCCTCCACGGCTGGGCCGCGCTGAGCCTCACCCTCTCCAACATGGCCGCGCGCCCCGTGGGCTACCGCGCCACGCAGGTCCAGGCCGCCACCTTCGCGTCGCGCACCATGCGCTGGACCGGCGTGATCCTCGGGATCTTCATCATCTACCACCTGCTGCACCTCACCACCGGCACGGTGCATCCCAGCTTCGACCCCGCCAATCCCTACAAGAACTTCGTCACCGGCTTCCAGGCTCCGCTGGCCTCCGCGTTCTACATCGTGGCCCAGCTCTGCCTGGGCTTCCACATGTGGCACGGCGTGTGGAGCCTGACGCAGACGCTCGGCTGGTCCCATCCGCGCTACGACCGCCTGCGCCGCAGGTTCGCCTACGTGATGGCCACCCTGGTGGCCGCCGTCAACATTTCGTTCCCCATCGCCGTCCTCACCGGCATCATCCACCTGTAGAAGGCATGACCATGGAACTGAAATCGAACTGCCCGACCGGACCCATCGCCGACCAGTGGGACAAATACCGCTTCGACCTGAAGCTGGTCAACCCCACCAACAAGCGCAGGTACAAGATCATCATCGTGGGCTCAGGCCTCGCCGGCGCGGCCGCCGCCGCGTCCCTGGCCGAGCTGGGCTACGACGTGCACTGCTTCTGCTACCAGGACAGCCCGCGCCGCGCCCACTCCATCGCCGCGCAGGGCGGCATCAACGCCTCCAAGAACTACCACAACGACGGCGACAGCACCTTCCGCCTCTTCTACGACACCGTCAAGGGCGGCGACTTCCGCGCCCGCGAGGCCAACGTCTACCGCCTCGCCCAGGTGTCGGTGAACATCATCGACCAGTGCGTGGGCCAGGGCGTGCCCTTCGCCCGCGAATACGGCGGGCTCCTGGACAACCGCAGCTTCGGCGGCGCCCAGGTGAGCCGCACGTTCTACGCCCGTGGGCAGACGGGGCAGCAGCTGCTGCTGGGCGCCTACCAGTCCCTGGAGCGCCAGATCGGCCTGGGCACCGTGAAGATGTACACCCGGCACGAGATGCAGGAAGTCATCGTGGTCGACGGCGTGGCCAAGGGCATCGTCACCCGCGACATGGTCACGGGCAAGATCGAAAGCCATGTGGCCGACGCGGTGGCTCTCGGCACCGGCGGCTACGGCAACGTCTTCTACCTGGCCACCTACGCCAAGGGCTGCAACACCACGGCCATCTGGCGCGCCTACCAGAAGGGCGCGGCCTTCGCCAACCCCTGCTACACGCAGATCCACCCCACCTGCATCCCCGTCACCGGCGACCACCAGTCCAAGCTGACCCTCATGTCCGAGAGCCTTCGCAACGACGGCCGCATCTGGGTGCCCAAGAAGCAGGGCGACAAGCGCGCCCCGGGCGACATCCCCGAGGACGAGCGCGACTACTACCTCGAGCGCAAGTACCCCTCGTACGGCAACCTCGCCCCCCGCGACATCTCCAGCCGCGCCGCCAAGCAGGTCTGCGACGAAGGCCGGGGCGTGGGCGACACGGGCCTGGGCGTCTACCTGGACTTCAGCGACGCCACCAAGCGCCTGGGCGAGAACAAGATCCGCGAGAAGTACGGCAACCTCTTCGAGATGTACGAGCGCATCACGGGCGAGGACCCCTACAAGGTGCCCATGCGCATCTACCCCGCCAGCCACTACACCATGGGCGGCCTGTGGGTGGACTACAACCTCATGACCACGATCCCGGGCCTCTTCTGCATGGGCGAGGCCAACTTCTCCGACCACGGCGCCAACCGCCTGGGGGCCTCGGCCCTCATGCAGGGCCTCGCCGACGGCTACTTCGTCCTCCCCGCCACCATCGGCGGCTACCTGGCCACGATCAAGCCCGGCTCGCGCATCACCACGGACCACCCCGCGGCCAAGGCCGCCGAGGAATCCGTGCGCGCCAAGAACAACAGGCTCCTGTCCGTCAACGGCAAGGAGACCCCCACGGAGCTGCACCGCGCGCTCGGGAAGATCATGTGGGAGAACTGCGGCATGGGCCGCACCGAGGCCAGCCTCAAGAAGGCCCTCCAGGAGATCCCCGCCCTCAAGGAGCGGTTCTGGAAGAACCTGAAGGTCCCCGGCAGCATGGCGGACGTGAACCAGTCGCTGGAACTGGCCGGGCGCGTCGCCGACTTCATCGAACTGGGCGAGCTCATGTGCCTGGACGCCCTGGAGCGCCGCGAGTCCTGCGGCGGCCACTTCCGCGAGGAATGGCAGACTCCGGACGGCGAGGCCCTGCGCGACGACGAGAACTTCTGCCATGTGGCGGGCTGGGAGTACACCGGCGACGGGAACGCCCCCAAGCGCCACGTGGAAGAGCTCCAGTTCGAAAACGTCCACCTCGCTACCCGCAGCTACAAGTAAGGAAGGCAGGCCATGGAAAAGCACATCAACGTCAAGCTGCACGTATGGCGCCAGAAGAACGCCGCGGACAAGGGCCACTTCCAGGATCTCGAGGCCAAGAAGGTCTCCACCGAGATGTCCTTCCTGGAAATGCTCGACGTGGTCAACGAGGACCTCATCCACAAGGGCGAGGAGCCCATCGTCGTCGACCATGACTGCCGCGAGGGCATCTGCGGCGCCTGCAACCTCGTCATCAACGGCCGCCCCCACGGACCCAAGGAACGCACCACCACCTGCCAGCTGCACATGCGCAGCTTCCAGGACGGCGACGACATCACCATCGAGCCGGTGCGCGCCGACGCGTTCCCGGTGATCAAGGACCTGATGGTGGACCGCTCCGCCTTCGACCGCATCATCGCCAAGGGCGGCTTCATCAGCGTCCCCACCGGCAGCTGCTGCGACGCCAACGCCCTGCCCGTGGCCAAGGAGAACGCCGACCTGGCCATGGACGCCGCCGCCTGCATCGGGTGCGGCGCCTGCGTCGCGGCCTGCCCCAACGCCAGCGCCATGCTTTTCGTGGCCGCCAAGATCAGCCACCTCGCCCTGCTCCCCCAGGGCCAGCCCGAACGCTACACCCGCGCCCGGGCCATGGTGAACCAGATGGACGCGGAGGGCTTCGGCACCTGCACCAACCACGGCGAGTGCGAGGCCGCCTGCCCCAAGGGCATCACCCTCGACAACATCGCCCGCATGAACCGCGACTACATCAAGGCCAGCATCACCTACCGTCCCGAAAGCGCCACGGGCGGATTCTAGCCCCGGCGGACCGACACCCCCGGCCGTTCGCTTTGGCGGACGACCGGGGGTGTTCGTGTACCGCCGGGCTTCTGGCGTTCGGCCGCCACTGCGCCGGAGGCCTGTCGAATGAAATCGTTAAATAAGAATTCTATTGTGTGAACGTTTTTGTATATGCTTAAACGTAAATATACCTAGGAGGTCCCATGTTGCCCGTGTTGCTCCTCAGCGCACTCCTTCAGGCCGCCCCCGCACCCCAGGCCAAGCCGGCGCCTGCGCAGGCGCCCCAACCCTCCTTCAAGGTCAACGAGGTCCGCCCCGGCCTTTACACGGGTGGGCTCATGACCTACGAGACCCTGTCCGGGCTCAAGAAGCTGGGGATCCAGACGGTGCTCCATCTCCGCCCGGAGAAGGAGGCGCTTTCGCTGCCCGCCACCGAGCGGGTCGCCGTGGAGGGCATGGGCCTGACCTACGCGCACTCCCCAGTCACCCCCCAGTTCGAGGACGAGGAGTTCGACGCCGTCCGCAGGGCGATCAAGGCCATCGACCTGAAGAAGGGCGCGATCCTGCACTGCTTCAACGGCAACCGGGCCTCGGCCTCGCTGCTGACCTACTTCGTCCTGGACGAGAAGCTGCCCCTGGACCAGGCCCTGGTCCTGGCCCGCAAGGGCGGGCTCACCCTGGTGGCGGCCGAGAACGCTGCGCGCTTCTACATCAGCCGCAACGGGGGGCCGGCCTACGTGGAGCAGGCGGGAGCGGTCAAGCACTAACGGCGCCCGCTCACGGCCTCCCGCCCACCACGACCGCCGCCCCGAGGATCTCCGCGGCCCGGGCCCGGCGCAGGTAGAGGGTGCGGAGGTATTCCTGCTGCTCCACCACCTTCGCCTTGTCCATCGGCTCAGCGGCCCGCAGGCGGTCCAGCTCGCCTTCGGCCTGGGCCAGCGTCGTGCTGAGGGGAATCACCTCGATGGAGCGGACCTTGGTCTTCCCCGCGTTGCGCTCCTGCCAGTTGTTGCGGGTCCACAGGGGCTCGCAGCGTGCGTCCTCAACCCGCACCGGCTCGGAGCCGTCCGCAAGCTTGAGCTTCACGAACCGGCAGCGGAACAGGACGCCGTCCCGGCTGTCGCCCCCGGCCACGGGGAAGAGGTCGGCCCGGTACATGCGGTCCTGGTTGGAGATGAAGTTGCCCAGCGAATAGGCCACGACGGTGCGGAGGGGGCCGGTCTCCAGCACCTCCACGGCCTGGAGCACGTGGGGGTGGTGGCCCAGGATGAGGTCGGCGCCGGCCCGGGCCAGGCGCCGGGCCACGTCCTTCTGGCGCGGCAGGGGCGCGTGGAGGTATTCGGCACCCCAGTGGATGCTCACCACCACGGCGTCGGACTGGGCCCGGGCGGCGGCCACGGCCCTTTCGGCTTCGGCGGGGTCGAGGGAGCGCACCCAGGGGCTTGCGGCCTTCTGGTTGAGGTTGACGTTGAAGATGTCCGTGAAGGCCAGGAAGGCGATCCTCAGGCCCTTCACCTCCAGGATCCGCGGCGCCTCGGCCAGGGCCCGGGTGGGTCCGCTGCCCACGGCGGGGAGGCCGGCGGCCTCCAGGCGCTCGAGGGTTTCCGCCAAGCCTTTGGGCCCCTGGTCGAAGGCGTGGTTGTTGGCGGTGGAGACGATGGTGAGGCCGGAAGCCTTGAGGGCGGCGGGCAGGTCCTCGGGGGCGTTGAACTGGAAGGGGCGGCCGGGGCGGCCGGTCCTCGGGGCGATGGGGGTCTCCAGGTTGGCGAAGGCGATGTCCGCCTGTTTGAAGAGGGGCGTGACCTCCTTCCAGAGCTCGGTAAGGCTCCCCGCCTGGACGGCGGAGGTCTTGACGTCCTGGTGCATGAGGATGTCCCCCACCGCCACCAGCTCCACGCGCGCCAGTTCCTCGGCAAGGCGGCCGTCGGGCGTGCCCGGGGCCACCGGGGCGCGGCTCCCCAGGGTCAGGGCCAGGAGACCGGCCAGGAGCAGTCTAGGCGGGACCGTAGAAGACCTCCACCGGCAGGCCTGGCACTCCGTCCATCACCTTGGCAGCCAGCAGGTCCAGGTCGCGGGCCGGCAGGGGCCTGGCCTCGGGCTCGGGCGTGGGGCGCGCCACGGTGTAGAGCTGGATGGCCTGGAGGGTTCCCCGTTCCCGCACGGTCCGCAGGCACTGCAGGTAGGCCTCCACCTCGCCGTCGGAGGGGCCCTTGCCCCGCCATTCCAGGAAGAGGGTCTGGATCACGATGGGCCAGCGTTCCGCGGTGGCCCCCAGGTTGTCCAGGATGCGTGAGAAGGGCACCTTGGAGCGGTTCACCTCCCGGTAGTAGGCTTCCGTCCCGGCGTCCAGCTTGGCCCAGATCTCGCCGTTGTTGGCCATCAGGAGGCCCAGCCCCTCGACGATCTCGGGCGCCTGGAGCCGCGAGGAATCGGTGATGAGGACCAGCTTCACGTCCTGGAGGCCCTTGCGGGCCTTCAGGGCTGCGATGCGCTCCACGGCCCGGGGGAACTCGCGCAGGGTCGTGGGCTCGCCGTCCCCGGAGAAGGCGATGTCGTTCAGGCGCCGGTGGCGCTGGTCGGCGGTGTGGAAGGGGGGCGTGGCGAAGAGCTCGCCGGTTTGCGTGAGGTCCAGCAGCACCTCCATCTCGCGCTCCAGCTGGTCCAGGTCCACATCCCTGCGCCGGGCCGGCGTGGCGCGGTCCACTTCGCAGTAGACGCAATCGAAGTTGCACACCTTGTCGGGGTTCAGGTTCACGCCGAGGCTCACGCCCTTGCTGCGGCGGGAGATGACCGGGTAGCAGTAGTCGAAGTCCTGCCAGCTGCGCCGATGGTCCAGGTGGGCTGTGACGAGCTCGTTCATGCCTGAAGGATACTACGGGTCCCGCGTCCGCCCTTCGCTTGGGCGGGCAGAGACACAGACCGCCGTGGACCGGTCCCTCCAACCGGTGTGACCACATCATTAAAATTTGGCAAAAGCCTTCATTCCCTTGAGGTAGTATGGATTTACGAAAAAAATATTACGGGAGGGCCTCATATGAAGAATATTTGCGTGCTCGGCGCCGGCCGCGTCGGCGCGACCATGGCCCTTGACCTCGCCCGGGACGGGGAGTTCGACGTCACCGTGGCCGATCTCTCGGAAAAGGCCCTGGCGCGGCTTTCGTCCAAGGGCCTCAAGGTCACCGCCCGCGACCTCTCCCGGCCCGCCGAAGTGACCGCGGCCATCCAGGGCGCGGACCTGGTGGTGGGCGCCGTGCCCGGCTTCATGGGCTTCCGGACCATGAAGACCGTGCTGGAGGCCGGCAAGCCCATCGTCGACATCTCCTTCTTCCCCGAGGACCCCTTCCTCCTGGACGGCCTGGCCAAGGAGAAGGGGCTCATCGCGATCATGGACGCCGGCGTGGCCCCGGGCTGCGACAACTTCATCGTGGGCGACCTGCAGCGGCGCCTGGACTCCATCAGCAACTTCGAGTGCTACGTGGGCGGCCTCCCCGCCATCCGCACCTGGCCCTTCGAGTACAAGGCCGGCTTCAGCCCGGTGGACGTGGTGGAGGAGTACACCCGCCCCGCCCGCTACGTGGCCCACGGCAAGGAGATCGTGATGCCCGCCCTCAGCGAGCCCGAGCTCATGGACTTCCCCGGCGTGGGCACCCTGGAGGCCTTCAACACCGACGGCCTGCGCTCCCTCATCCACACCGTGGACGCCCCCTTCAAGAAGGAGAAGACCCTGCGCTACCCCGGCCACATCGAAAAGATGCGCATGCTGAGGGAAGCCGGGTTCTTCGGCCTGGAGCCCATCGACGTGGGCGGCGTGAAGGTGGCCCCCATGGACCTCACCACCCGGCTCCTCTTCCCCATGTGGCAGATGGAGGAGAACGACGAGGACTTCACCGTCATGCGCGTCATCGTCGACGGCATGAAGGACGGGAAGCCCGAGCACCACGTGTGGGACCTGCTGGACCGCTACGACCGGGAGACGAAGATCACCTCCATGGCGCGGTCCACCGGCTACTCCTGCACCGCCACGGTGCGCCTGGTGGCCGCGGGGCTGTTCACCCGCAAGGGCATCGCGCCGCCGGAATACGTGGGCAAGGTGGAGGGGTGCTGGGAGTTCATCCGGAAGGATCTGGCCCGCCACAACGTGAACTGGATCGAGACGAGGTCCTGACCGGGTTAGGAGTCGGCCTGGCAGGTCGCACCTATCACGCCAATCAGCTCCTGCCCGATGCCGCCACCAACCGCCTGGTCGGGGTCCGCCAGGAGACCTCCACGGGCAACACGCTGGTGACGTTCAACAACCTGGCCACCGGCACCCAGCTCGGGTTCCTGTCCCTTCCCGGCGCGTCCAACGCCTCCATGCGCATGCTGCGCTTCGGAAAGCGGGGGCTCGCCATTGTCTCGCACGTCTACAGCGAAACCCTCAGCCGGCTGGACCTGTTCGAATCGGACCTGCTTTCGGCCTTTCCATGAGGCGGGCCCGCTCCAGCAGGGCCTGAGCCCGGAGCGGGTCCTTCCCGCCGCCCTGCCCTTCCCTGAGCATCCCGGCCAGCCGGATCATCGCCTTCGGGTGTCCCGCATCGACCGCCCGCTCCAGCCAATGCCGCCCGGACGCATCATCCCGGTGGAGATCGGCCTCGCCCCCCAGATACTGGGCAGCCATCTGGAAGCAGGCCTCCGGGTCCCCGTCCCGGGCCCGGTCGATGAGGTCATGGGTCGCCCGGGTGTAGCGTTGGCCACGGTCCCGCAGGCGATACCCCAGGATCAGGAAGATGGGGGCCACCGGCAGGAGGATCCAGAAAGGGTTGTCGTGTTCGCCCGGAAGGCCCCGCGCGGCGGCGAAGGCGGCCCACAAGCCCAGAAGGGCGAAAGCCACGCCGGCAACGAGAAGAGACACGGTCAGGCGCGGCGCCCAGCGCCCTGGCTTCAAGGCTCGCCGGCCGCCGCCGGCCGTCCCATCAGGGGGAACCGGTCGCAGGGCTCGTAGCGGGGGCCGATCCAGTCGAACAGCGTGAGGTTGCGCACCTCGAAGGAGAGCCGCAGGTCCTGCTGCAGGACCAGGTCCACGGCCTGGCCGTAGGTGCCCCTGGCGGCATCCCCCTGGGCCAGGGTGACGTGGGGCACCCAGCGCTCGGGGTGGTACAGGGGCGGGATCTGGCCGCCCCGCTTCGTGAGCTCGGCGCAGACGGCCTGGTGCAGCTCGAGCAGGACGGGCGTCTTCACAACAGGGGCGTAGAGGATCCGGGCCGGAGCGCCGAACAGGCCGATGCCGCTGGTCTCCAGCATGAAGGGGGGCATGGACTGGGAGATCCGCTCCAGGAGATCCTTGACGTCGTGGTGGGTCAGCTGGTCGAAGGCGAGGAGGGTGACATGGGGAAAGGGGACCTTGTGGACCCCTGACAGGCCGAACTCCGCTTCCAGCAGCGACCAGATCCCCCGCACCCGGCTGGCGGCCGGGTCATGAAGAACCAATGCGATTGTGGACATGGACAGAAGTATACCCGAAGGCCCGGGTCAGAACCGCGCGGTGAGCGTGAGGCCCTTGAAGCCGGGGGAAAAAGCCGGTGTGACGTTGAACTCCGCGCGGCCGGCCCGGGAGCGGATCCCCTGGTTCACCCGCACGACGGCTCGGCCCATGACGGTGCCCACCAGGGCGCCGGCTACCACATCCGAGGCGAAGTGATCCCGGGTGCCGAGGCGGGAGGCCCCCACCAGGCCGGCGACGCCGTAGGCGCACCAGCCCACCCATGGCTCGGCCGAACGCATGGACAGCACCGAGGCCATGGCGAAGGCCTGGGTCGCGTGACCGGAAGGAAAGGCATTCTGGTGGGAGAGGGGATGGAAATCGTGCGTGCCCTTCTCCTCCGCGGGACGGGTCCGGCCGAGGCCGACCTTCAGCGGCAGGATCGCCACCTGGGCCAGCACGGTGGCCACGCCCATGTCCACGACGACCGAGCGGGCCTCCTCCTTGCCGAGAAGGGTGAAGCCCAGGTAGCCCGCGCCCATGAGGACGAGGCCGCCGGTGCCGCCGGGCTGGGAGAGGTTCTTGAAGAGCCTGTCCCGGGAGTCGGTGCGGTTGCGCCGCGAGGCATCGTCCAGGGTCGTGTCCAGGAGGAGGGCGGTGCCCACCACGGCCGCGGCGCCCAGGCCCAGGGCCTGCCAGTCGGAGGCGACCCAGGAACCCGGGGCCCGGGCCAAGGTCGTGGCGTCCTCCCAGGCCAGGCCGGGGAGCCGGGTGAAGTCGTCGCAACGGCTGGGGGTCTGGCTCCAGGCGACCGTGCCCGCGAGGGCCAGCGCAAGCGCCCGCATCAGGCCTTGGCCGCCAGGCGCTGGGCCATGGCCTTGCCCATGTCGGCGGGGCTCACCACCACGGTGATGCCCGCGGCCTCCAGGGCGGCCATCTTCTCCTTGGCGGTGCCCTTGCCGCCGCTGATGATGGCGCCGGCATGGCCCATGCGCCGGCCCGGAGGGGCGGTCTGGCCCGCGATGAAGGCCACCACGGGCTTGGTGACGTTGGCCTTGACGTAGGCGGCGGCCTCCTCCTCGGCGTTGCCGCCGATCTCGCCCACCATCACGATGGCGTGGGTGTCGGGGTCGGCCTGGAAGAGCTTGAGGCAGTCGATGAAGTTGGTGCCGTTGATGGGATCGCCGCCGATGCCCACGCAGGTGCTCTGCCCGATGCCCAGGGCCGTGAGCTGGCCCACGGCCTCGTAGGCCAGGGTGCCGGAGCGGCTGATGATGCCCACGTGGCCGGCCAGGTGGATGCGCCCGGGCATGATGCCGATCTTGGCCTGGCCGGGGGTGATGACGCCGGGGCAGTTGGGCCCCACGAGGCGCTGGCCGGGGTGCTCGGCCAGCACCCGGTTCACCTTGACCATGTCCTGCACGGGAATGCCCTCGGTGATGCAGACGATGAGCTCGATGCCCGCGTCCAGGGCCTCGAGGATGGCGTCGGCGGCCGCGGGGGGCGGCACGAAGATCATGGTGGCGTTGGCGCCCGTGGCCTTGCGGGCGTCCTTCACGGTGTTGAAGACGGGGAAGCCGTCCACCTCGGTGCCGCCCTTGCCGGGCGTGACGCCGCCCACCACCTGGGTGCCGTAGTCCCGGCAGCCCTTGGCGTGGAAGAGGCCTTCCCGGCCGGTGATGCCCTGGACGATCAAGCGCGTGGAATTGCCGAGAAGGATGGACATGGTTGACCTCGGAAGAAGGGGTTCAGGCGTCGTCGCGGAAGGAGTCGGGATCCGGCCCCGGCGCGGGCCGGGACGCGGGGATGCGGGAGTCCGGCAGCCGCGACTTGAGGGCGCGGAGCTCGGTGAGGTACTGGCGCTTGACGGCGTCGAGCTCCAGGTTCCTGCGGTACAGCTGCAGCACGAGGGCCGCCACCACCGCCAGGTTGAGCGGCACGGCGATCCACATGAGGAGCGGGGCGTGGAAGGTCGTCTTCTCCCAGTTGCCCGCGCCCACGATCCAGATGAAGAGCCACATCATGGGCAGGAAGCCCACGGTGACGTAGAAGAAGCCCCACCCGATGCGCCAGGCTCCCCGGTGCATCACGGACTGGTACTCGGCCCACTTGGCCTCGTACTCGGCCTTGGGATCGGCAGCGCTCATTGGATGGAGGCCACGACCTTGCGCGCCGCGTCGTCGAGGTTGGCGGCCACCTGGATGCGCAGCCCGCTCTCGGAAAGGATCTTCTTGCCCTGCTCGACGTTGGTGCCCTCGAGGCGCACCACCACGGGGATCGTCACGCCGATGTCCTTGGCCGCGTTCACCACGCCCGCGGCCACGATGTCGCAGCGCATGATGCCGCCGAAGATGTTGACCAGCACGGCCTTGACGCCGGGGTCCTGGAGGATGATGCGGAAGGCGTTCTTCACGGCCTCCTCGGAGGCTCCGCCCCCGACGTCCAGGAAATTGGCCGGGCTCGAGCCGTGGTGCTGGATGATGTCCATGGTGGCCATGGCGAGTCCGGCGCCGTTGACCATGCAGCCGATGCTGCCGTCGAGCTTGATGAAGTTCAGGCCAAACTTCGAGGCCTCGATCTCGGCATGGGCCTCCTCGTCGAGGTCGCGGTAGGCCACGATCTCCGGGTGGCGGAACAGCGCGTTGTCGTCGAAGGCGATCTTGGCGTCCAGGGCGCAGACGTCGCCCTGCACGGTGACCACCAGGGGGTTGATCTCGACCATGGAGCAGTCCTTCTCCACGAAGAGGCGGTACAGGTTCTGGAAGAACGCGGCGCCCTTCTTCCAGCTGTCGCCCTCCAGGCCCAGCGCGAAGGCCAGTTCCCGGGCCTGGTGGCCGGAGAGTCCCAGCGCGGGATCCACGGCGATCTTCACGATCTTCTCGGGGGAGTGCTCGGCGACCTCCTCGATCTCGACGCCGCCCTCGGTGGAGGCCAGGGCCGTGACCCGGCCGGTGGCGCGGTCCACCAGGAAGCTCAAGTAAAGCTCCCGGGCGATGTCCACGGGGTCGGAGAGGAAGACGGTGTGGACCGTGCGGCCCTCGGCGCCGGTCTGCTTCGTGACCAGATTCATCCCGTTCATCTTCGTGAAGAGCTCGGAGGCCTCCTCGGGGGTCTTGGCGAACTTGACGCCGCCGCCCTTGCCGCGGCCGCCGGCGTGGATCTGCGCCTTCACGACGCTCTTCCCGCCCATCTCCTTCGTGATGGCGGCGGCTTCGGCCGCGTCCCGGGCCACCCTGCCTCCAGGCGTGGCGACGCCGTACTGCCTTAGTAGTTCCTTGGCCTGGTATTCGTGAATGTTCATCAGGTCTCCTGGAGCATGGCGCGGGTTGCGGATCGCCTAGTGTAGCCGGATCCTGGGTCTTTGTATCAACGAGTCCGGAGCCGGATTCGGCTAGACTGGGGGGGCCCCACGGAGCCCGCCATGCCCCAGTTGGACCGACTGCTGGCCCACATCACCCCGCGGGGCGGCCACCGGCTCCGCCTGGAACCCAACGCCCCGCCCATCCTGGAAATGGCCGGGGGGGTGGAGATGCCGCTCCTGGCCAACCCCCTGCCCCCGTCCATGGTCGAGGCCCTGGCCAAGGAGGTCGTGCCCACCGCCAAGGAGGCCGCGCTGGCCGCCACCGGCGAGGCCTACTTCGACCACGAGGCCGGCGGGGAACTGTACCGCGTCCTGGTGAGCCGCGGACCCCAGGGCACCCGGATCACCGCCGAGCCCTCCCGGGGCGCCGCCACGGAAACCCAGCCCCTGCCCCGGCGAACGAACCCGCCGGCCGCGCCGGTCACGGCGCCCCTCCCGGTCCCCGCGGCCCCGCCCCCGGGCCAGAAGGGCGGAACCCGCGCCCAGCCCATCTACGGCACCCACCCCATGGCGGAGGCGATGTTCCGGGCCCTCCTGGAGCGCAAGGGATCCGACCTCCACCTCAGCTCCTTCGAGGCGCCCATCGCCCGGGTTCACGGGGACCTGGAGGACCTCACGGACTTCGGGATCCTGGGCCCCACCCAGATCATGGAGATCATGGAGGCCCTGGCGCCCGTGGCCGCGTGGCGGCAGTTCGCCGAGAAGAGCGACGCCGACTTCGCCTACCCCTTCGAGGCCGGCGGCTGCCGCCTGCGGGTGAACTACTTCATGGACCGGGTGGGGCCCGGGATGGTGTGCCGGGTCATTCCCAACGAGATCCCGGACCCGGACAGGCTGGGCCTGCCCGACCCCGTCCGGCGCCTGGCGGGCCTCAACAAGGGCCTGGTGCTCGTCACCGGCCCCACCGGCTCGGGCAAGTCCACCACCCTGGCCGCCATCATCGACCTCGCCAACAAGCAGCGCGACGACCATATCCTCACCATCGAGGATCCCATCGAGTTCGTGCACGCCCGCAAGCGCTGCCTGGTGAACCAGCGGGAGGTGGGCACCCACACCGAGTCGTTCAAGTCGGGCCTGAGGGCCGCCCTGCGCGAGGACCCCGACATCGTCATGGTGGGGGAGATGCGGGACCTGGAGACCATCTCCATCGCCCTCGAGACGGCCATCACCGGTCATCTGGTCTTCGGCACCCTGCACACCTCCAGCGCCATCGGCACCGTGGACCGCATCGTGGACCAGTTCCCCGCGGACCGCCAGCAGCAGATCCGGGTGATGCTCGCCGACGCCCTGAAGTGCGTCATCAGCCAGGCCCTGCTCAAGCGCATCGGCGGGGGCCGCATCGCCGCCCTGGAGACCCTCTTCATCACGCCGGCCATCTCCAACCTCATCCGCGAAGGCAAGAACTTCCAGATCCCCAGCGCCATGCAGACGGGCCGCGCCTACGGCCAGAAGCTCATGAACGACGCCCTGGTGGAAATGATCCTGGCCAAGCAGATCGAGGCCAAGGAAGGGTACATGAAGTGCCCCGACAAGGAATCGTACATGAACGCCCTGAAGCGGGCCGGCATCGAGTGGGATCTGCGGGCCCACGAGGCGCAGCAGGGCTGACAGGCTGGCCCAGCCTTCCTCGGCGAACCTCGGCCCCCGGCCTCCTCGGCGATGCATTCTGTTTCAGCCCTCTCCGGCGCATCTGTTCCTGAATCCGTGAGCCTCTCCCGGAACAATTCGACCCATTTCTTGTGAATTCAAGGAACCGAGCCCTTCCTATTCCATCGGAAGGTTCACAGGAGCCGTGAACGCTCGGGGAATAACTCCATAGGTGCACATTCCTTCAGCCTCCTCCCAACGAAGAACGAATACCAGGCCGAGTCCCTTGGATCCCCACCAGGGCTTCTGCCAAGCAGGACCTTAGGGTTTCCCGGTTCCCCGCCGGGTCTTCCTTTCTCTGGCTTGCAACGACCCAGGCTGCTTGGAACCAATCCCTCATGGGGCCGAAGCGCCCCTTCCCCCTCAGCTCAGCCGCCACGGCCTGGTGCACTTCCTTGGGCAGGTCCGCCAGCCACTCCCCTTGGTTTCTGGGCACCGGGAGGGCCAGGGCGAAGGTATAGGGTGAAAGAGGCTTCTCCCGGTAGGGCAACCATGCGATCCAAAGGCGCCAGAGAGAGCGGGAACTGGGCCACCGGTGCAGGGCCGCCTCCAGGTCGGGCATCAACCGAGAGGCCTTCCTGACCCAGATGCTTGGGGCTGGGGACCAGGGCCCCTTGGGGTCCACCTCCAAAGGAATTCCCGCCCTGGCGGCGTCTTCGGCTAGAGTCCCCTCCAGGGCCGAATTGGGCATACGGGGGCGCAGCAGGGCGAAACGCTCTCGGCGGGCGTCCAGGTGGTCGGGATTCTGCCGGATGAACGTGCTGAGTCGCTGGAGGCGAGTGGGGCCGGAGGCGCTGAGTTCTAGGGCCAGGAGGGCGGGGGCCGGAAGGGCGTCTCCTGACGCCAGGAGGGTGGAGGACCCTTGGTAAATCGCCCACCTAGGGGCCTCCAACCCCAGTGCGGCCAGGGCCGTCTCGTCCTCTGGGGTGGACGGCGTCCAGCTGAGTTCGTCCGGGCCCCAGGGGGCTAGGGCCGGGGTCCGGGCAAGGGACATCCAGTCCTTGGACCAGGCCGGGCTTCCCCACAGGACCATTCTGATGGGCGAGGGCCCTGGAGGGGGAGGTAGATCCGGGAGGGGGTCGCTCGCCAACAATTCGAGGAATTCTCGAGGGGGGTCCCCGGGCCCGGAATCGGGGGCGGAGGGTGGAGGCCCTGAGGACTTGGGGGGAATGGCGGTCATGGGGGCATCGGGCTTTGCCGGGGGAGCCCCCTTCGGCTTCTCTGCGTTAGGGGTTTCCTTGGGTGAATGTTCCTTAGAATTCTTTTGGGGGTTGGTCTGATATCCGGTGGGGGCGGTAGGGGGCGGAGCCTTCGAGAATTCCCTCAGGAGGCTCATCCCCTTCCAGCCAGCCCCGCTCCACCGCCGACAGTCCCCCAAGGCCGCTTGGGCTGGCTCCCAGCGGCCCAAGTGGGCGTTGGCCCGGGCAACAAGGCCCGCATGGTCGGCTTCGCGGTGAAGATAGGTTTTCCACTGCACGGAACTCACGGGGCCCTCTGGAGGGTCAGTAGGGACTGTGGCCAGGAACGCCAGGATCTTCTCCTGGTCAAAGACCTGATTGGCGGCGAATAAGAGCAGGTCGTACGAGGGGAAGATGCACCCTGGAGCGGGGATGAGGCGAGGCAGGCTCCCTGGGCTTCCACCCTCCAAGGTCCAATCGCAGGCGGCCCACAGGGCCGAGAGACCAGACAGCGACTGCCCATCATAACTGGCCTCCGAATTGGGGCTCCGAGCCCACTCCCCCAAGGCCGCCCTCCGTAATTGATGCAACACCGCCACCATGCGGGGGGAGGCTCCGGCCTCGAACGCCCTCAGGAATAGGCCCAGGTGGGAGACGGCGGTGGGGCCCAATCTCCACCCATCGGGCAAGGCCATAAGGCGCTCCAGGGACTCTGCCGTCTCCGCGAAGACCCGGTCCGCTGCCGTGCCCGCCTCGTCCTGGCCCAAGGTGAGGTGCCCGGAGCGGTCCAGGCCGCTGGGCAAGGCCTTGCCGTCCTCGACCAAATTCTTGTATCGGTACGCGGCCAGATAGAGGGAGGAGATCAGCCGTGCCTCCAGGGCCTCGCCATTGTCCGGGTTCTCCCGAAGGAAGGCCTCCCGACTCTCCCAGCGGGTCTTCTCCTCCACGGTGTGGATAGCGGCCAGGATTTCTTCTCCCTTGGGCGTCCCCTCCCCATCGAACACCTTCTCCCCCGTGCGCTCCAGGAGCAACCAATGGGGCACCATTCCCCAGTCATGGAGGGCCCAAATTCGAGTGACTGCTGCCGGGTCCAGCCCTTGGATGTCCAGTTCCTGGTCTGCGGAGAGCCGGGCCAGGTCGCCGTCCCGGCGCCACCACGTGGCCTTTTGATCTCCAGACCGTACAAGGAGCGTCCATTGCTTCCGCTCCGGGGGCGCCTTGCTCCATTCTTGGAGGTAGGCCGCCCAACTATCTTGGGCGAAGCAGGAAACCGCGCAAGGGGCCAAGGCGAGGCCCGCGATCAGAAGCCGTCGAATTGAGGTTTCCATAAAACAAGCTTACCTGAAACCGCGAACCATTTGTTGTTTCATTTATGGCAAGCTTAAACATATCAACAAAAGGATTAAACTCTCCCCTCCCTCCGTCTGTCTAATCTTTTGTGGGAGGCGGGATGAGCGGAATTGGGATGCGAGGGTCAGAGCGTCTGGTGCTCACGGGCGTGGGCGGGATTGCCTTGGTCGGGAACGCATTGTTTCGTTACACGGACTTCCGTTCCACCTTCACCCGGACGTTCCACAAGGGCCGAGGCGGGATCGCCTGGGGTGACGTGCTGACGCCCTACGTGGCCTCGCTGGCCACGGGCAAGAGCGACTTTGAGGCTCTGCGTTCCTGGTCTGGCCAGGCATGGGTTGCCAAGGCCCTCCGGATCGGCCGCGTGGCCTCGCCGGAAACGCTCCGGCAGCACCTGGACAATCTGGCCGACGGCCACCTGGAGGAGGCGCTGCGGATGGTCCGTCAGGCCAGCCTGGATCTCATCCGGCGGTCTGGGGCCTCAATCACGCCTTGCAGCACCGGGCACGTCTGCCTGGACGGGGACACCACGCCCCAGGACAACGGCAAGACCAAGAAGGAGGGCGTGAGCCGGACCTATATGCCGGACGTCTTTGGCTTCGCGCCGATGTTCGTTTTCGCTGGGGTCGAGGGCTGGTGCATCCGCGAAGAATTCCGGCCCGGCAAACAGCATGGCCAGAAAGGAGCCACGGCGGTCCTGCGGGCAGCAATCAAGGATCTCCGCAGCCTGGGTGTGGAGTTGATCCTGATCCGACTGGATTCCGCCTTCGACGCCGCCGAGAACTATGCGATGGCCCAGGGGGAGGGCGTGGACTTCCTGGTGAAGGGGAACCCGGCGCACGTTCGCTGGAACTGGCTGGAGGAGGCCCAGGCGCTCTCCGGTCGCGCCTGGACGCGCACAGGCCGGAACCGCCGGGAGACCTATCTCAGCCGGATGGAAATGCGGGAATTCGAGGGGAAGCAGATTCCCGTGCGCCGGTTCCTCAAGATCACCAAGCGGCTGATGTGGGAATTGGAAGATGTGCCGCCCGGCCAGAGGCTGCTGCTTCGGCGCTGGCCCAAGTACGAGATGGAGACATGGGTGACCAGCCTGGACCTGCCCGGCGAGAAGCTGTTCGATCTCTACTGCGAGCACGCGACGGCCGAACAGTACCACGCGGAGATCAAGAGCGAACTGGACCTGGAGCGGATGCCGAGCGGCGCGTTCAAGACCAACGCCCTCGTGCTGGGCCTTGGGATGCTGGCCTACAACGTGCTTCGCCTGCTCGGAATCCTCGGAAAGGGCGTCATCCGCCACCGTCACCCCGCCAAACGCCGTCGCATGAAGACGATCATCCAGGAACTGATCCAGATTCCCGCTCGGATTCTGCGTGGCTCCGGCCAACTCAAACTGGACATCGGTCGTGTCCTCCCTGGCCGGGAAGCCTTCCTTGCCCTTCTTCGGAGCATGGCAGCCCCCTTTCCAAACCCGGCCTGACCGCCGTCCCCATCTGAAGGGCGCCTGCCATCGCCACGATTGGCTGAAGGCTTAGGCGGAGTGACCTCGGAATTGCCCATGGAGGCCTTCTGAACATGACCAGCAAGGTCCCGAGCCGAAATACTAGCCTGTGAACGGTCCTGGCGGTGGGGCGGTCGGGCAAAATGGAGCCATTCGGCCTGGTTCTCTCAAGCGTTCACGGATCCAGGCTGTTTTTTGCGCCGCGGGATCGAGGAAAGAAAGGCATCGTCGAGGTAGCCGAGGTTCGCCGAGGAGGGAAATCAGCTGCTCCGGGCCAGCAGGATGTCCGGGATGTCCAGCAGGAGCCGCTTGGTGCCCGCGTGCCCCTCCACCTTCTCCAGCGCCGCGGTCGCGGCCTCCGAGGCGCGGCGGGCCAGGTCGCGCGTCTCGGAGAGCGCCTCGTGGCGCTCCAGGAGATCGCGCAGGGACTTCTCGTCGGCGGGCGCGATGGGGACCTTCTCGCCGTTCTCCCAGATGCGGGCGATGATGGGCCGGGCCTCCAGGGGGGCCCGCTCCATGAGGGTGAGCATGGGGAGGGTCAGCTTGCCTTCCCGCAGGTCCGAGAAGACCGGCTTGCCCATCTCGGCCTCGGTGGAGGTGTAGTCCAGGAGGTCGTCCACCAGCTGGAAGGCCCTGCCGATCTCCAGGCCGTAGCGGCGCAGGGCCTCGCAGTCGGCCTCGGGGCGCTTCGCCAGCACGGCGCCGGTCTCGGTGCAGCCGGCGAAGAGGAGGGCCGTCTTGCGCTCCTGGATGTCGAAGTAGTCCTTGCGGGTGGTGTCCAGGTTGAAAAGGCAGTCGTTCTGGATGAGCTCGCCCTCGATCATGCGCGTGGTGACGTCGGCCATGATCTCCAGCATGCGGAAGGACCTGCCGGCGATGGCCGAGGACATGGAGTGCAGGTAGAGGAGGTCCCCGAAGAGCACGGTGAGGGTGTTGCCCCAGAGCGAGTTGAGGGTCGGCCTGGCCCGGCGGGTCTGGGCGTGGTCGATGACGTCGTCGTGGATGAGCGTGGCGGTGTGGACCAGTTCGAAGACCACGGCGAACCGCACGTCCTCGCTGGATTCGACGCCGCAGAGGCGGCTGCCCAGGAGCACCAGGGCCGGCCGCAGGCGCTTGCCCTTGCCCGAGCCCACGTGCTCGGCCAGCCTGCTGATCACGGCCACATCGGACTTGAGCTTGCGCTGCAGTTCCTCCTCCACCTCGGCCAGCTTGCCGGAGATGGGCAGGAAATAGCGCAGCAGGTCGATGCGGGCCATCGTTCAGTTCCGGTAGTTCGTGAACTGGAGATCGAGCCCCTGGTCGTTCTTCTTGAAGAGGGCGATGGCCTCCTGCAGGTCGTCCCGGTTCTTGCCCGAGACCCGCAGCTGGTCGCCCTGGATGGAGGCCTGCACCTTGACCTTGGCGTCCTTGAGGACCTTCACCAGGCCCTTGGCCTTTTCGGAGGGGATGCCCTGGAGGATCTTGACCTCCTGGCGGCAGGTGCCCTTGGTGGCGGGTTCCACCTTGCCGAACTCCATGGCCCGGATGCTCACGCCGCGCTTGACCAGCTTGCTCTGGAGCACGTCCACCACGGCCTTGAGGCGCACCTCGTCGTCGCTGGCCAGGACGAGGACCCCTTCCTCCTTCAGGTCGATCTTGGAGATGGAACCCTTGAAATCGAAGCGCTGGCCGATCTCCTTCATGGCCTGCGTGACGGCGTTCTTCACCTCGTCCATGTCCACCTTGGAGACAACATCGAACGAACAATCACTGGCCATCAATCCCTCCGTGATCCTCCAATGTAGCATCCCCGTGACGATTTAGGTCCCTCTTGAGGTCCTCCCACCCCTCCCACAGGAACATGCGCAGAAGGGCCACCTGCACCAGCGCATGCTCGATGCGGCCGTCCCTCAGCATCGCCTCGGCCTCCACCCAGGGCACGGCCCATACCCGGAGTTCCTCGGAGGGATCCAGGTCCAGCGCAGCCTCCTGCCGGCAGCCCAGGGCCAGGAAGAAGTGGCAGCGGTTGTCCTGGATGGCGGGGTTGGGCAGGCAGCTGCCCAGGCTGATCCAGCGGTCCGGGGCGTGGCCGGTCTCCTCCAGCAGCTCCCGCCGTCCGGAGGTGCCCGGATCCTCGCCGGGGTCGCAGACCCCTCCCACCACCTCCAGCGTGCTCGCCCCGATCCCGTGGCGGAACTGCTCGACCAGGAGCAGTTCCCCCTCCCGGGTGAAGGCCACCACGTTCACCCAGTCCGGGCACAGGAGCCGGGTGAAGCCGTGTTCCCGGTCCGTGTGGGGCGAGCTGCGCTGGACGAGTATGTGCTGGAACAAACGGGTTTCACTTTTCACCTCCACGACCTTGTCGAGCCAGGGACGGGAGGGATCGAAACCGGGGGAGTGCTGGGCGAGTAGGCGCATGGGACCAGTCTAATCTTCATTCCAGGTCGGGTTGGTGCTATGGTTCCGCCATGGACTTCCCGCGAGCATCGATCCTGGCCCTGGCGGCGGTGTTGCTAACCGGCTGCGGCTCGGAGGATCCCCGCCTTCCGGAAAAATTGTATGAAGAAGCCATAGAACTCAACCGGCAAGGGCGGAACCAGGAGGCCCAGAGCCTCATGAAGCAGCTGGCCTCCCAGTACCCCGAGTCCCCCAAGGGCCAGCAGGCCACCAAGGACCTCTTCACCCTGGAGGCCCTGCTCCGGCAGGACCTGCGGGACCGCACCCGGCAGCTCCACGGCACCATGAAGCGCATCTCGGACGCCCTCACGCGCTACAAGGGCAACCACGGCGAGTACCCGCGGTTCCTCTCCGCCCTGGTGCCCGAGTACCTGGAGCAGATGCCCGAGACCCCCTGGAAGCACCCCTTCTTCTACCGGCCCTACGTGACCTCCCCGATCATGGACGTCAAGGACCGCCGGGGCCGCGTGGCCCAGGTGTTCAGCTCCAAGCTCGACGGCTACCTCCTGGTGTGCCTGGGCGTGGACATGCAGGTGGGCGGCGACGACCTCGCCGCGGACACCTACGTGGTGAACGGCGAGTGGTACAAGGGCAGCGCGCCCCCGACCATCCCGACCCCCCAGCCGGTGCGCTGACTAGGACTTCATCCGCTTCGAGATGGCCCGCATATGGGAAGGCGTGACCCCGGTAACGGAGCGGAAGGCGCGGGTCAGGGCGCTGTGGTCATAGAAGCCGCAGTTCTGGGCGATCTCGGCGATGTTCTGGTCCGTGTCCCTCAGCTGGCGGGTCGCCTCGGTGAGGCGCACCTGGTTGATGAGCTGGCTGGGCGTGACCCGGAAGATCCTCTTGATGAGCCGCGCGAAACGGACCGGAGCGATGCCGCAGCGCGCCGAGAGGTTCAGCGGGGAGATGGGCTCGTCGAAATGGCACTCGAGGTGATTGAGAGCCTCGGCTAGGGTCGGAGGAATCTCCACGTGTTCACCCGGGGCCAGAAGGACGCGGCTGGTCGCGACCAGTCCGACGATCTTCCTCCCCTGGTCCATCAAGGGGATCTTCGTCATGAGGCACCACCCCGGCCGGCGGAAGGAGTACCAATCCAGCTCCAGGTGGTTGATGAAGGATTTCCCGGATTGCATGACGAGCTGGTCCTGGGCCTCGAAGATCGCAGCGAGGGCCTTGGGGTAGATGTCCCAAACCGTCCGGCCGTAAAGTTCGGACTTGTTCTTGAGGCCCACCCGGGCCACCAGGGCCTGGTTGACGCCCACATACCGGCCGCCGAGATCCTTGATTGCGAAGACAGTGTTGGGCTGCTGGTCGAAGAGTTCCTCGAATGCGGATTGGCCGGCGAACAAGGGCGTGACGTCAGGGAGGGCGTGCGGCAGGGGTCCCCGGTTCGGGGGCCCCGTGGGAGGCGCCGGACTGGGCCGGCCTGGATTCAAGGAGTTGGGGAGACTCATACGTTCGATGGTAGCCTTATTGATTGAAGAGGTCCTGGAATCGATCCCGGAGCTTCATGACGGTGACCTTCCCGTCTCCATCCACAAGGATCCGGGCCGGACGCGGAAACGCATTCGCGTTGCTGGCCATGAAGTGGCCGGAATAGGCTCCCGTGTCCCGGACGACCAGGGTGTCGCCGCGACGGGGGCGGCGGTGCAGGCAGGTCTTGAAGGGAGTGAGCAGATCTCCAGAGAAGCAGAGGTTGCCGGCGATGAAGGTCTCGAAGGGTTCGGACTCGGCCGGTCCCCCCAGAAGCTGCCACCGGTTGGCCCCCCCTTCCAGGAGGGCGTCCGCATGGCTCGTGATGCCCATCTCCACGGCCACAAGGTTGTGGGCCGACGCGACGCGCCGGACCTGGGAGACCGTGCAGAGGGTGATCCCCGCGTCCTCCACGATGCTGCGCCCCGGCTCCACCATCAGTTCCGGTCCCTCCAGGGACGCCAGCGCCTCGAGGGTGCCCAGAGCCCGGCCCTCCACCTGGACCTGACCCTGGAGGATCGCCCGCAGCATCGCCGCCTTGGGCCAGGGGCTGTGGAAGGCGGTTCCGTGCCAGCGGAAGGCATCCAGGACGCCGTCCGCGCCCGTGCGCAGACCTCCCGTGGCCCCATTCCAGCCGAAGCCGTCCTGGGCGGCGAGGCGCCGGAGCAGGGTGTCCCAGGCCGGCCGGTCAAGGTAGTTGACGGGAAAGCCGCCCCCCAGGTTCAGGATGGAACATCTCCCCGTCCGGGCCTTCAGGGCCCGGGCCAGTTCCACCATGCGTCCCAGCACCGCGAGATAGGGTTCCGGGTGCGTCACCTGGGAGCCGATGTGGGCGTGGAGCCCCAGGAAACGGAGCGACGGGAAAGCGGAGAGGTTTTCCAGCAGATCCTGGATCTCGTTGATCTGGATGCCGAATTTCGACCAGGTGCCGCTCGTGAGGATGCTGGCCCCCGTCACCTCCCCCAGGGCGAAGCCCGAGAGCCTCAGGAGCAGGCGCGCCTGGCGTCCCTGACTGCGGGCCACAGCCTCCACCTGGGCCAGTTCCTCCACAGAGTCGGCCACCAGGAGCATGTCCTGGGCCACGGCCTCCCCGATGAGCCCGTCGTCCTTTGCGTTCCCGTTGACGTTCACGGCCTGGGCGGGGATTCCGGCCTGCAGGGCGCAGCGGACCTCGAAGGGCGAGGCGGCGTCGGCCCCTGCCCCGTCCTGCGCCACCGCAGCCAGCAGCGCCGGATGGCCCGAGGCCTTCACGGCGTAGCGGATCGAGCCTTGGGGATACAGGTCGCGAAATACCTGGGCGAAGTCCCGCAGGTTGTTCCGGACTGGGGGAAGGAACGTGACGTGGAGCGGCAGGCCGTAGGCCTCCGGCCACGCCTCGGCGGAGCAGCCGAACCCCTCCCCCAGGTCCATGGGCCTCAAACTCGCTTCATCCGCTTCAGGAACGCCGGATCGATGTCGGCACCCAACCCGGGTTTCTCCGGCAGGGTGACGACGCCTTGGCGGACCGTCATTCCGTCGATGACCGGATCATCCCCGAATTCCAGGAAGGCATCGAGATCGGCGAAGGTTATGTTCTGGCGCGCCGCGTGGACATGGGCCGCGGCTGTCAGGCCGAGGCGGCTCTCGGCCATGCACCCGACCATGCATGGGATGCCGGCGGCCTCCGCGATCCAGGAGATCCTGAGGGCGTTGCTGATGCCGCCGGATTTCATGAGCTTGATATTGAAGTAGTCGCACGCCTGGGCGCGGATCAGCGCGAGGGCGTCATGGGGTGAGAAGAGGGCCTCGTCCGCCATGATCGGGATCGGGCTGGCGTTGCGAACATGGCGCAGGCCCTCGAGGTCCGAGGCCGCCAGGGGCTGCTCGCAGCACTGGATGTTGAACTTCTCCATGCGCCGCAGGGCCTGTACGGCCTGGGGGACGGAGTACCCCTGGTTGGCATCGATGCGGATGGTGCAGTCGTAGCCCACGGCGTCCCGGATGGCCTGGAGCCTGGCGACGTCCGGATCGGGTTCCGTCCCCAGCTTGACCTTGTGGATCCTGAAGCCCTTGGCGAGGTGGTCGCGCACATCCTGGGCCATCTTCTCCGGGGTGCCCAGGCCCGTGGTCCAATCGGTCTCGAAGGACGTCTGGTCCCCGCCCAGCAGCCGGAACAAGGGGAGGCCTGCGGCTTTGCCGAGCAGGTCGTAGAGGGCCATATCGAAGGCCGCGATGATGCTGGGGTTCGAATGGAGGTAGCCGCCGAACACCTTCTGGGCGCCCTCGATGGCCAGGGGGTCCCTGCCCTTGAGCAGGTCGCGCAGGTGGCGGGCCACATCAAGGTTGGTGGCCTGGTTGTCGCCCGTGACCGACTGGAGGGGGCTGGACTCGCCCAGGCCCACCAGCCCGGAATCCGTGAGGATCCGGATCAGGACCCCCTGGGTGCCCTCGATGACATCAAAGGCGATCTTGAATGGCTGGTTGAACTTCAGATCGAAGCAGTAGACTTCCACGTCCTTGATCTTCATCCGCCCCGTGACCTTCCGGGCTTCCGTGAGCGCGCGGGAGGCGGAGGCGGCAGGGAGGGCAAGGCCGCCGCTGGCCACTGCCAGGGCCCCTGCGCCCAGGGTCTTCAGGAACTCGTTGCGCGTGAAGGGCATGTCATACCTCGGAAAGGAGACTCAGAACTGGATCTTGACGCCCAGGGTGTAGCGCCGGCCCTGGACCCAGGCCCTTGACTGCTCGAGCTTCGGGTCCCGGTCGCCCGGATCGCCGGTGAAGGGCTGGGTGGCCGTCTCATAGACGTAGGTGGTCTTTCGGGTGTTGAAAAGGTTGAAGCAATCCACGAAGGGGGTCGCCTTGAGGCCCATGGGCAGGCTTACCTGGTAGTCCAGGTGCAGATCGAAATTCGTGATCCAGGGGGTGCGGCCGAACTGGCCCAGGCGCCCACCCGCCGGTGAAGCGGCGCCGGCCCCGGTGAAATCGCCGTGGTTGTCGAAGTGGCTGATGGGCACGCCACTGGTGGAGTCGCCGCTGAGGCCGGCGTTGAGGTCGTTGCCGGCCACCGTGAAGCGGTGGGAGGCCTGGAGCTTGATGGCGTGGGTCCGGTCCCCGATGAGGAGGCCCGAGCCGACCATGAAGGCGTTGTTGTAGGCTTGGCCTATGTTGGCAAAGCCCGCGGAGGTTGTGCTGGGGCTGGCGCTGTAGCTCACCCCCTGGTAGTTGCCGCTCAGGCGGGACCAGGTATAGCTGAACTGCAAGGCATCGCGGTCCGAGCGCTTCGCCAGGGAAATGTCGATGGATTTGTATTCGTTGTACATTTTCGGGTAGTGGGTATCGTTGACCGTGATCTTCTGGCCGCTGTTCTGGCTGCTGGGATCCGTGCGGGCGGTCCAGGATGCCGTCGGTCCGGGATTCCAAAGAATGCCCTGGCCGGGCCACTGGACGGGACTGCCGCCGATGAAGGCGCTCGCGACCCCGGAATCGTAGTAGTTGCCCTCCGTGTCGGCGAGGGCGGAGATCTCGATGGGATCCGTGAGCTTGCGGTATTTCGCATGCAGGCCCAGCCACCAGCCGCGGGACAGGTCCTTGTCGAAGCCGAATATCCATTCCGTGCGCTTGGGGAGCTTGATCCCATCCGCGACGGGGGCCGACTTCGTCTGGCCGCTGGAGTCCTGCATCAGGTCATAGCCATTGGGGTCGAGGATGATCGGCTGGCCGTTGTTGTAGGTGAAGGCGGTACTGGGGCCGAAGTAGCCGAATATTCGCTGTGTGAAGGTCTGGTCCCCCGCAAGGGCGACGGCGATGAAATTCGGCATGGCCTCGTAGTACACGGCATAGCTCGCCGAGAACTTGGTCCTGCCATCATTGGCCGGATCCCAGGTGAGGCCGAGCCTCGGCTGGAGGTAGTCCTTCCCCTTGAACGAGAGGATGGTCTGCCCACCCACCTGCCGGACGCTCTGGGATTCCATCCGGGCGCCGTACATCAACCGCAGGCCGGGCAACGCCTCCCAGATGTCCTGGGCGTAGAAGGCCGAGTATCTGGATTTACCGGTGGTCTTGCTGTGCAGCTCCACCACGTCGAGCATGGGCCATTCATTGGCGAGGACGTAGTACAGGAGCGGATACTGGCCATTCTCGCTCATGGGACTGAGAGGTCCGGTGGTGGTCTGGCCGTTGTGCACCGTGGCGTCGATCTGGCTGAACCCGAATTTGAAGGCATGCTGGTTCCAGAGCCAGGACAGATCGATGCGGGCCTGGTTGCTGGCGCTGTCGGTGGGGGCGGTGTTCACCACGCCCCGGCCGCCGCTGTAATGCGCGACCTTGCCCGCCAGTTCGGGGTGGGTCGCCGCGCCCGGTCCGCCGATGTAATAGTAGTAGTCCCAGACCGCCTGGGTGCGCTGGACGGACTCGGCCGAATAGGTGTAGTCGGTAGCGACCTTGACTGAGCCCACCTTGGCGGAGAGGAGGAGGTTCGAGGCGATGGTCCAATCGAAGCTGAGGCTCAGGTTGGTTACGGTGTCCCGCTGGTCCAGGCCCTGGTTCAGGGTGCCGCCCCCCTGGTAGATGGGATCCTGGTTGTTCTTGGTGACGTCGGTGGAAGCCGCGAAGGTGAACTGGACGTCCTGGGTGGCAAACCAGTTGATCTTGCCCAGGGCCTGCAGCCGGTCCAGGGTGGGCCTGCCGCCCACGAGTCCCGGGTCGTCATTGGGAAGGGGCCGCTGGCCCTTGGAGGATTCCGAATCCACCCCGGCAAAGTAGAAGAGCTTCTCCTTGATGACCGGCCCGCCCAGTTCGAAGCCGAAGTCGGTGCGCGACCTTGGCGGGTCCTGCTTCGCGAATTCGTTGCCCTTGGCAACCGCCTGGCAGCCGCCCGGGTCCCAGGTCATCCAGGCGCTGCCCCGGGTCGTGTTCGTCCCCGACTTCGTCACCACATTGACCACGCCGCCCAGGGCGGAGTATTCCGGCCGGAAACCGCCCGTCTGGACCTCGATCTGTTCGATGAAATCGGTCTTGAGGCCCGAGCTCTGGGTGCCGAACCGGTAGTCGTTGGTGTTCATTCCGTCGATGACGAACTGGTTCTCGGCGGCGGAAGCTCCGCTGATGTTCACCCCCGACACGCCCATCACCCCCGGGTTGTAGTCGGCGGAGGAGCCCGGAGCCAGGAGCGCGAGCGAATTGAAATTGCGGGTCTTGGGAAGGGAATCGATGGCCTTGCGGTCCAGGTTCAGGCCCTGGGTCGTGCTGGTGAAGTCCACGGTGCCGGCGGTCTCGACCACCTCGACGATCATTTCCTTCATCAAGCCGAGTTTCACATTGACCGTCTGGTCATTGTTGGTGGCCACGGACAACCGTGTCTGGAACCGCACGAAGCCTGGCTTGGCAATCTCCAGCAGCCATTCGCCCGGGTTCAGAAGGCCGAAGTGGTAGGTCCCGTTCGCCTGGGACACGGTGGATCGCCGCACCTGGCTGCTGGAAACCGTCACGGCCGCCCCGGCCACAGGCGAACCGTCAGGGGCGCGCAGGATCCCCGAAATGGCTCCGGTGGTCATGCTCTGGGAATAGGCTGCTGGACCGGAGGCGGCGAGGACCAGCGTTAGGACGCCTAGCCTAAGGATGGATCGGCTCATGATCGAGGCTCCTGGAAAGCGTTCGCCGCAGGGACGGCGAGCAAGGTGGGGAACTTCAAATCAAAACAAGGGCTTGGGTTTTACCAATCATCAGAGAAATCGGGGTCTGCCGCTTGGTCCGCTGCCCGGGTTTTCCTGTGAATTTGATACAACCTTGCCCCTTCAAGGTCAGCGAACCCGTTCGAGTTTCCGGAGGAAGGCGGGGTCGATGTCGGCCCCCAGGCCGGGCTGCTCGGGCAGTGTCACCAGGCCCCCCGCGACCCGGATGCCGCCGAGGATGGGGTCCACGGTAAAGTCATAATGGCTGTCGAGGTCGGCCATGGTGATGGCCCGCCCGGCCCCGTGGACATGGGCTGCCGCCGTCAGGCCCAGGCGGCTCTCAAGCATGCACCCCACCATGCAGGGCACGCCTCCGGCCTCGGCGATCCAGGCGATCTTCAGGGCGCTGGTGATGCCTCCGCACTTCATGAGCTTGATGTTGAAGAAGTCGCAGGCCTCCTCCCTCAGGAGCCGGAGCGCGTCGGAGGGCGAGAAGAGGGACTCGTCCGCCATCAGCGGGATCGGGCTGACGGTGCGCAGGTACCGCATGCCCTCCAGATCCTTGTGGTCCAACGGTTGTTCACAACATTGAAGGTTGAACCGCTCCATGTGCTGGAGGGCATACCGGGCCTGGGGCACCGTGTAGCCCTGGTTGGCGTCAATGCGCAGCGTCACCGCGCCGCCCACGGCCTCCCGGATCGCCTGGAGCCGCGCGAGGTCCGCCGCGGGTTCCTGGCCGAGCTTGATCTTCAGGGTCCTGAACCCCTGGGCCAGGGACGCCCGGGCACTCGCGGCCATCGCCTCGGGGGTGTCCAGCCCGATGGTCAGGTCCGTCTCGAAGGTGGTCGTGTCGCCCCCCAGGAGGCGAAAGATGGGGAGCCCCGCCGCCTTGCCGAGGAGATCCCAGAGGGCCATGTCGAAGGCGGCGACGATGGCGGGATTCGAGTGGAGATGGACGCCGATGAGTCCGAGGGTGCGCTCGATGGCCAGGGGGTCCTTGCCGACCAGGAGATCCCGGATCTGCCGGGCGGCGTGGACCGCCGTAGCCTGGGTGTCGCCTGTCACCCGGAGCAGCGGGCTGGCTTCGCCCAGGCCCGTGAGGCCGGCGTCGGTGCGGATGCGGATCAGGACGCCCTTGGAATGGTCGAACGTTTCGAAGGCAACCGTGAAGGGTTCCTTCATTCTCAACTCGAAGGGATAGATCTCCACGTCCCGGATCCGCATCCTGGCCGCCAGGGCCCTGGCTTCCGGCAGGACGCCGCCGCCCCCGGCCAGCGCGGGCAAGGGCGGCTTGGCCACCGCCCAGGCCATGCTTCCCATGCCGAGCGTCTTCAGAAAATCCAACCTGGAACAGGTCATATCCAGCCCTCCCCGAGGCTTCATGTTCCGTGATGGCCCAGGGGCGGCGCTTGGCTGGAAGCCGTGCGGAACCTGCGAAATCCCGCCTAGTGCGGTGGATTGGTCGGATTTGGCAGAGGGCGGCGCGATCGGCACCAAGCTGCCGCGCCATAATGTCAGGACAATTCCAGCCATGAACTCCACCGCGAACCCCGTGAACCGGGGACTGGCCTGACCCTCAGGGAGAACGTCCCATGCCGATTCCGTCCCGCCTGTCCAGACTTCCCAGCCTGCTCCTGCTGGGGTTCGCCGCCCTGCTTGGGCAGGCGGAATCGCCCCGGGCCGCGCCGGCCGCCCCGCCCGCCCTGACGGCACAGGATGCCCAGGCGTGGCTGGACGGGCTCCTCGGCTATGGGATTCCGTCCGCGGACGTGGCCAGCGCCGTGGTCACGGTCGTCAAGGATGGCAGGATCCTGGTGAGCCGCGGCTACGGCTCCGCGGACATCGCCTCCGGGAAGCCTGTGGATCCCGCCACCACCATGTTCCGGCCTGGATCGGTATCCAAACTGCTCACCTGGACGGCGGTGATGCAACTGGTCGAGCAGGGCAAGCTGGATCTGGACAAGGACGTCAACACCTACCTCGACTACCGCATCCCGGACCGGGGAGGGCGCCCCGTCACGCTCCGCAACCTCATGACCCACACGGCGGGTTTCGAGGAGTGCATCCGGGGCCTCATCATCCCGGACCAGGCCGATTTCATGAGCAACGGCGCGACCTTGAAGCGCTGGGTCCCCGAACGGGCATACGCGCCCGGCAAGGTGCCCGCCTATTCGAACTATGGCGCATCCGTCGCCGGATACCTGGTGGAGCGGGTCAGCGGCATGCCCTTCGAGGCGTACGTCGAGCAGAACATCTTCCGCCCCCTCGGCATGGAGCACAGCACCTTCGTCCAGCCCCTTCCGGACCGTTTCAAGGGGCACATGGCCACCACCTACCAGCTGGCCTCGGAGCCCCCTAAGTACTTCGAGCTCATCTCCATGGCCCCGGCTGGCAGCTTGTCCGCATCCGCAGACGACATGGGCCGCTTCATGATCGCCCATCTCAATGAAGGCCGCTACAACGACGCCCAGATCCTCAAGCCGTCCACGGCGCGGATGATGCACGAATTCGAGCTGACCTGCACCCCGGGGGCCCACCCCATGGCCCTGGGCTTCTACCGCCAGGACCGCAACGGACAGACCATCATCGCCCACGGCGGGGACACGATGTTCTTCCACAGCGACCTGATGCTGCTTACCCGGGCGAAAGTGGGGCTCTACCTGTCCATCGACGGGGTCGGCCAGGACAAGGCCGCCTACCGGCTCCGCCAGGCCATCGAGGACGGCTTCCTCGACCGCTATTTCCCCATGCCGGCAGCCGCCGCGCCCCGGGCGCTGCCCACCGCGCGCGAGCATGGCGCGCAGGTCGCGGGGAACTACTGGTGCAGCCGGAATCCGAAAAGCAGTTTCCTCTATGCCCTGCGGTTCCTGGGGATGCAGGAATTCAGGCAGGACGGCCAGGGCGACCTGGTGTGGAAGGACCTGCTGACCGGCAAACCCAGGCATTTCCGCGAGGTGGCGCCCTTCGTCTGGCAGGACCTCCAAGGCCAGGACCAGCTGGTCTTCGTGGTGGAGGGCGGCAAGGTCCAGCACATGGCCATCGAACCCTACTCGCCGATCATGGTCTTCTTCCCAGCGACCGCATGGCAGTCCTTTCTCGGCAGCAAGGTGGTGCTGGGCTATGCGTTGACCGTTCTCCTCGCCGCCCTGGCGCTTTGGCCCCTCGCGGCCCTGGTCCGCTGGCGGTGCGGGAAACCGTCCGGGCTCTCCCCCCGGGCCCAGGGGTGGTACCGGGCCAGCCGGCTCGCGGCCCTGACGAACCTGGCTTGTGCGGGCGGGTTCGCCTATTGGCTCCAATCCATGGGTGAGCACCATCTGGTCTTCGCGGATGCTCTCCAGCGGCTGTTCCAGATCCTTGGGCTGATCTCCCTGGCCGGGACGGTCGCGGCCATCGGCAATGCCGTCCTCGCCTGGACCGAATCCAGTGGCTGGTGGCGCAAGCTGAACAGCGCCGCCCTTGCGGTGGCGTGCATTCTCGCTTCGCTCCTCTCCCTCGGCCTGCACCTGCTCAAGATGGGCCTTGACTACTGAGTCCCTCGGATTTGACGAGGTGGGCCGGCCCCTCAGATTATTGAGCCGACCCACCCAGTCAGGCTAGACGCCCCAGTCCAGGATGACCTTCCCTGACTTCCCGCTGCCCATGACCTCGAACCCCTTCCGGAATTCGTCGATGGGGAAGTGGTGCGTGATGATGGGACTGATGTCCAGCCCGCCCTGGATCATGGCGGCCATCTTGTACCAGGTCTCGAACATCTCCCGCCCGTAGATCCCCTTCAGGAACAGGCCCTTGAAGATCACCTTGCCCCAGTCCACGGCCACGTCCTCGCCGAGGATCCCGAGCATGGCGATGCGGCCGCCGTTGGCCATGGAGTCGATCATGCCCCGGAAGGCGCCGCCGTTGCCGCTCATCTCCATGCCCACGTCGAAGCCCTCGGTCATGCCCAGCTCCTTCTCCACGTCGGCCAGCTTCTCCCTGCTGACGTCCACGGCGCGGGTGGCGCCCATCTTCCGGGCGAGGTCCAGGCGGTAGGGGTTCACGTCGGTGATGACGACGTTGCGGGCGCCCACGTGCTTGGCGATGGCCACGGCCATGATCCCGATGGGGCCGGCGCCGGTGATGAGGACGTCCTCGCCCACCATGTCGAAGGAGAGGGCCGTGTGGGCCGCGTTGCCGTACGGGTCGAAGATGGAGGCCAGGTCGTCGGAGATGCCGTCGGGCACCTTGAAGAGGTTCGAGGCCGGCAGCGACAGGTACTCGGCGAACGAGCCCGGGCGGTTCACGCCCACGCCCCGGGTGTTGGGGCAGAGATGGCGCTTGCCGGCGCGGCAGTTGCGGCAGTGGCCGCAGACGATGTGGCCCTCGCCCGAGACCCGGTCGCCCACCTTGTAGCCCTCGACCTCCGCGCCCACCTGCTCGATGATGCCCACGTACTCGTGGCCGACGTGCATCGGCACGGGGATCGTCTTCTGGCTCCAGGCGTCCCAGTTCCAGATGTGCATGTCCGTGCCGCAGATGGCGGACTTGTGGATGCGGATCAGCACGTCGTTGGGGCCCGTCTCCGGCATCGGGACGTCCTCCATCCAAAGCCCGGGTTCCCGCCTGCTCTTGACCAATGCCTTCATGGGGTGCCTCCGTATGCTACTTGATGACGCCCAGGGCGCGTCCGACCTTGGCGAAGGCGGCGATGGCCACGTCCAGGTCCTCCCGGCTGTGGCCGGCCGACATCTGGGTGCGGATGCGGGCCTGGCCCTTGGGCACGACGGGGAAGAAGAACCCCGTGACGTAGACGCCCTCCTCCAGCAGCCGGGACGCGAATTCCTGCGCCAGGGGCGCGTCGTAGAACATCACCGGGATGATGGGATGCTCCCCGGGCAGGAGCTTGAAGCCCAGCCTGCCCATCTCCGTGCGGAAGTGCAGCGCGTTGGCCCGGAGCTGGTTGCGCAGGCCGTCGCCCTGCTCGAGCATCTCCAGGACCTTGATGCTGGTGGCGGTGATGGAGGGGGCCAGCGTGTTGGAGAAGAGGTAGGGCCTGGACTTCTGCCGCAGCCAGTCGATGACCTCCTTCGAGGAGGAGACGTAGCCGCCCGAGGCGCCGCCCAGGGCCTTGCCCAGGGTGCCCGTGATGATGTCCACCCGGCCCATGACCCCGTGGTGCTCGTGGGTGCCCCGGCCCTTGGCGCCGATGAAGCCCACCGCGTGGCTGTCGTCCACCATCACCATGGCGCCGTACTTCTCCGCCAGGTCGCAGATGGCGGGAAGGTTGGCCAGGTAGCCGTCCATGCTGAACACGCCGTCGGTGACCACCAGCTTGAACCGGGCTCCCGAGGCCTCCTGGAGCCGGGCTTCCAGGTCGGCCATGTCGCTGTTGGCGTAGCGGTAGCGCTGGGCCTTGCAAAGCCGGATGCCGTCGATCAGCGACGCGTGGTTGAGGGCGTCCGAGATGATGGCGTCCTCCTCGCCCAGCAGCGGCTCGAAGACCCCGCCGTTGGCGTCGAAGCAGCTGGAGTAGAGCTGGGTGTCCTCCATGCCCAGGAAGGTGCTGATCCGGGCCTCCAGCTCCTTGTGGATGTCCTGGGTCCCGCAGATGAAGCGCACGCTGGACAGGCCGAACCCGCGGCGGGCCAGGGCCTCCTGGGCCGCCTCGACCAGGGCGGGGTGGTTGGCCAGGCCCAGGTAATTGTTGGCGCAGAGGTTGATGACCTTCTTCCCGTTGGCCTCGACCCAGGGGCCCTGGGGGCTGGTCATCACCCGCTCGTTCTTGTAGAGCCCCTGCTCCCGGAGGGCGCGGGTTTCCTGGGCGAGATGGTCGAGGAAGAGCTTGTTCACGTTGGACCCCTTTTCGGCTCGGCCATTATAGGACGGGGAATTCGTGAGACTAGTCACGTACTCCTGGGGCCACTAGAATTGGGCCAGAGGGCCACCCCCATGCGCATGCTGCTCGCAGTACCCTTCCTGGTCACCTTTCTCGCCTGCGGTTCGTCCAAGCTCTCCCGGAGGGAGGCCGAAGGCGACATCAAGAAGGACTACCCGGTCCAGATCGTGGTGACCATTCCCGAGTCCGCCTCGGCCATCAAGGGTTCCGCGGAACACGCCAGGCTCGTGGCCCTCCAGGAGGCCGCCGGCAAGGGCGCCTTCGCCGTGACCCGGAAGGTCGAAGGGGATCGCGAGACCTTCTCCTTCAAGCCGGGCGCGTCGTCCCCCAAGGAGGTCCGGCTTTCGCCCAATGGCTACGAGCTCCCCGCGGCCGAGGCGGAGTTCGTCCGGGCCCTGAGGATCGAGTACATGCGGGATTCCGCCCGGGTCACCTACCAGATCCGGCTGGGCAGGCCCACGGCCTGGTTCGGCCTCTTCCAGACCCTCCACCCGGGCGTGCGCGCCGGGGAGACCAAGGAACGCCACGCCTCCTACCGGAAGGAGGGCCGCAGCTGGGTCCTGCAGAGCACCGACGAGACCCTGAAGAAGGCGCGTTAGCCTCTGGTATCATCAAGTTTTAGGGGCCCCCATGCATCATGAACGCGTCGCCATCCTCGATTTCGGGTCCCAGTACACGCGCCTGATAACCCGGCGGCTGCGCGACCTCGGGGCCTTCGGGCTGGTCTACGGCCCGGGCGCCACGGCCCAGGAGATCGGCGGGCCCGACCTCAAGGGCGTGATCCTCTCCGGCGGCCCCAACTCCGTCATGGAGGCCGGCGCGCCGGACCTGGATCCGGCCATCCTGGCCCTGGGGGTGCCCATCCTGGGCATCTGCTACGGCCAGCAGCTCCTGGCGCGCAATCTGGGCGGGGTCATCCACCGCTCCAGCCGCAGGGAGTACGGCAAGGCCATGATCCGCATCCAGGACCCCGAGAGCCTCCTCTTCCGGGGGCTGGAGAACGAGCTGCAGGTGTGGATGAGCCACGGGGACCACGTGGAGAAGGCCCCCGCGGGCTTCGGGATCACCAGCCACACCCGGGGCGTCCCGGTGGCGGCCATGGAGGACCGGGCCCGGCGCATCTACTGCATCCAGTTCCACCCGGAAGTCACCCACACCCAGCACGGTTCCAAGGTCCTGATGAACTTCCTCCACGTCTGCGGCATGAAGCTGGACTGGAACACGGGCCAGTTCATCGAGGAGAAGACCCGGGCCATCCGCAGGCAGGTCGGCGAAGGCCGCGTCGTCCTGGGCCTCTCGGGCGGCGTGGACTCCAGCGTGGCCGCGGTGCTGCTGCACAAGGCCATCGGCAAGCAGCTCACCTGCGTGTTCGTGGACACCGGCGTCATGCGCAAGGACGAGATGACCCAGGTGCAGGAGGCCTTCGCGCCCTTCGACATGACCGTGAAGTGGGTGGATGCCCGCGCCGCCTTCCTGGGGGCCCTGGAGGGCGTGAGCGACCCCGAGCAGAAGCGCAAGATCATCGGCCGGACCTTCATCGAGGTCTTCGACAAGGAGGCCGGGACCGTGCAGGCGGACTTCCTGGCCCAGGGCACGCTCTACCCGGACGTCATCGAGAGCTCCGGCGTGGGCGGGGCGGTGCTTGTCAAGTCCCACCACAACGTGGGCGGCCTTCCCGACGTCATGAAGCTCAAGCTCGTGGAGCCCCTGCGGGAGCTCTTCAAGGACGAGGTGCGCCGCGCGGGCCTGGCCCTGGGCCTGCCCGAGGACATGGTCTGGCGCCACCCCTTCCCGGGCCCCGGCCTCGCGGTGCGCATCCCCGGCTGCGTCACGGCCGAGCGCGTGGCGATCCTCCAGAACGCCGACGCCATCTTCATCGAGGAGCTCAAGGCCTCCGGGTGGTACCGCAACACCTCCCAGTGCTTCGCCGTGCTGCTGCCGGTGCAGACCGTGGGCATCATGGGCGACGAGCGCACCTACGAGAACATGTGCGCCCTGCGTGCCGTGACCAGCGAGGACTTCATGACCGCCGACTGGGCGCGCCTGCCCCACGATCTCCTGGAGAAGGTGGCCCAGCGCATCGTCAACGAGGTCAAGGGCATCAACCGGGTGGTCTTCGACATCACGAGCAAGCCCCCCGCGACCATCGAGTACGAATAAACGGGAGCGGAAGGCCCGCCTCCGGCATCACATCCTTGATGGAGGAACAGCGATGGCGGAGCTGAAGATCGTGGTCCTGGCCGGCGGCACGGGACTGGTGGGCAGGCACCTGGCGGATTCCCTCTCCCGGGACGGGGTGGAGGTGCGGGTGCTGAGCCGGAGGCCGGGCTCTCCTTTCTCGTGGGACGACCTGCCCCGGGCCCTGGAGGGGGCCGACGCCGTCGTGAATCTCGCCGGGGAGGGCATCGCCGACAAGCGTTGGACCCCCTCCCGCAAGGACGCCATCCTCCGCAGCCGGGTGGAGTCCACGAACCGCCTCGTGGCGGCCATGGGCGCCCTGCCCTCCCCGCCCCGGGCCTTGGTGAACGCCAGCGCGGTTGGGTTCTACGGCCCCATGGACGGGCGCCCCGTGGAGGAGGGGCGCGGACCCGGGAAGGGCTTCCTGGCCAAGGTCTGCCGCCAATGGGAGGCCGCGGCGGACGCGGCCACTCCGCTGGGCATCCGGGTGGTGAAGCTGAGGCTGGGCGTCGTCCTGGCCCGGGACGGCGGCGCCCTGCCGAAGATGGCCTTTCCCGTCCGCATGTTCCAGGGCGCCAGGCTCGGCCACGGCCAGCAGGGCCTGAGCTGGATCCACATCGACGACCTGGTGCGCCTGGTCCGGGAGGCCGCGGAGAACCCCGCCTTCTCCGGGGCCCTGAACGCAACCTCCCCCCGCCCCGTCACCAACGAGACCTTCACCCGCGCCCTGGCCCGCCGCCTCCGCCGGCCCATGCTGCCCATCCCCGGCTTCGTGACCCGCACGGCCCTGGACCTCCTGTTCGGGGAGATGGGGCGCGAGATGCTCCTGGAAGGATCCTTCGTCTATCCCAGGAAGGCCCTGGAACTCGGGTTCACGTTCAGGTTCGAAAAGGTGGAGGAGGCCTTGGCGGACCTGCTCTAGGGTTTGGTCCGGCTCCGCTCCGACAGCTTCCTGCTGAAGATCGCGAGGCTGGCGTACAGCTCCACGTTCTCCACGATGATGTCGTCGGGCACGTCCAGGGTGATGGGGGCGAAGTTCCACATGGCCCGGATGCCGCTCTGCACCATCACCTCGGCCAGGTGCTGGGCGCGGTCGGCGGGGATGGTGAGGATGCCGATGGTGATGTGGAGGCGCCGGATCACCTCCTCCAGCTTGTCCACGGGGTACACGGGCACGCCGTGGATCTTCTTGCCGATCTTGGAGGGGTGGGCGTCGAAGGCGGCGGTGATGCGGATGCCGGCCTTGTCGAAGCCGGGATAGCCCAGCAGGGCCGAGCCGAGGTTGCCCGCCCCCACGAGGCAGGCGTCGGAGGCCGAGTTCCAGTTCAGGAAGGTCTCGATGGAGGCCAGCAGATCGGCGACGCGGTGGCCGACCTTGGGCTTGCCCTGGCTGCCGGTGGCGGCCAGGTCCTTGCGCACCTGGGTGTGGTGGATGCCCAGATCCTCGGCCATCTGCGTGGCGGAGATGATCTCCTGGCCCTCGCCGTGGATGCGCTTCAAATAATGGTAATACTTCGGTAACCGACGCAAGGTAGGAGTGGGTACCGCCGAGGCTGCCATGGATTTTCTCCGATCCGAGTATACCCAGTAACGCTAGGGTAGCTCAGCACGAAGAAAATGGGGGCCGGCCCCGGTGACGCGGATGTCCACCAGTTCCCCGAAGGGGAGCCGGCGGCCTTCCGGTACGGCCAGGTGGACGTTCTTCCATTCCCCGGTGCGGGCCAGCCAGTGGCCTCCGTCCAGGGCGCCCTTGCTCTCCACCCGGGCCTTGAGGGAACGCCCCACCATCCTCCGGTTGCTCTCCAGGGTCAGTTCGGTCTGGCGAGCCTGGAGGCGCGTGAGGCGCCGGGACTTCTCGGCGTGGGGCAGGTCGTCCGCGAGCTTGAGCGCCGGGGTTCCGGGGCGGGGGGAGTACACGAAGCTGAAGGACATGTCGTACCGGACCCGCTCCAGCAGGGCCAGGGTGCCCTCGAAGTCCTCCTCGGTCTCCCCGGGGAAGCCGACGATGAAGTCCGTGGAGAGGTTGATGCGCTCCCGGGCATTCCCCAGATAGGCCAGGCGCTCGAGGTACTGGTCCACCGTGTACTCCCGGCGCATGCGCCGGAGCACCGCGTCGCTGCCGCTCTGCACCGGCAGGTGCAGGAAGGGCGCGACCTTGGGGTTGGACACCAGGGTGCGGGCCAGTTCCTCGGTGAAGTTCATGGGATGGCTGGTGGTGAACCGGATCCACTCCAGCCCGTCCACCTCCGCCACGCGGTCCAGGAGCTGCGCGAAGGTGCAGCCGCCCATGTAGCTGTTCACGTTCTGCCCCAGCAGCTCCACTTCCCGGAAGCCCATGGCCGCCAGGTCCTCCACCTCGGCGACGACGTCCTTCCAGGGCCGGTGGCGCTCCACGCCGCGGGTGGTGGGAACGATGCAGTAGGTGCAGGCGTGGTTGCAGCCCTCGATGATGGTCACCAGGGCCTTGGCGGTGCTGTGGCGCAGGGTGGTCTCCGGGGGGAACAGGTGGTTGTCGGGGTAGTCCCCGGTGTCGATGACGCGGGCCCTGCCGGCCCGGGCCTCCTCCACCAGCCGCGGCAGCTGCTGGATGGCCATGGTGCCCAGCACGAAGTCGATCTGGGGGGCCCTCCGGAAGAGCCCGGCCTTCTCCTGCTGGGCCAGGCAGCCCGTGACCCCCACCAGGAGGGGCCTGCGCCTCTTCTCGTCCCGCAGGCGCCCCAGCTCCGTGTAGACCTTGTTCACGGCCTTTTCCCGGATGGAGCAGGTGTTGAGGAGCACCACATCGGCGTCCTCCACCCCCGCGGCGGCCTCGAAACCTTCTTTTTCCATCAGACCCGCCAGCTTCTCGCTGTCGTGGTCGTTCATCTGGCATCCCCAGGTCTGGATCAGGTACTTCATCGCCCACCGCAAATGGACATTCTACCGGGTGTCAGCGCGTGAGGGTGAACTGGTCGAGGACGGCCCCGGCCCCGTACATCTGCCTGAATCGGAGCCGGTCCCGGTCGAGGTCCAGGACCGAAAAGGAGTGCCGGTCGGCGATCAGGGCCTGGTGGAAGGGTTTGGGCCCCTTCGCGGGGACCCGGAAGCGGTTGGCGTGGCTGATTCCGCCCCCGGCGCCCGTGATGATCTGGATGGGGCCGGCGGCCTTCGTCGTGGCGGCGCCGTCGTAGGCCAGGTCCGGGAGGACGTGGGCCTCGTCGACGCCGCCCGGGGCGAGGGTGAAGGGGCGGGTGCGGGCGTAGGCGTGGAGGTGGCCGTTGACGACCAGGTCCACCCGGTGCCGCTGGAGGACCGGCCACAGCTGGGCCATATGCCAATCATTAGTATGTTTGAAGCTGGATTGGTTGAACCCGGGGTGGTGGTAGAGGACGATGCGCCAGAAGCCCGCGGGGGCGCCGTCCAGGGCCGTTTCCACCCAGTGCCGCAGGGCCGGGTCGTCCCAGTGCATGTAGCGGTTGGAGTCCAGCACCACGAAGCGCGCATCGCCGGAATCGAACCAGAAGTTGCCCATGGCCGGGTAGCGGGCGCCGGCGGCCTGCCGGAACGGGGCCCAGGCCTGGGCCGGGCTCAGGTTGGCCACGTGGCCCCCCTGCAGGAGGCCGGGGCCGTTGAGGGGCTGGTCCCAGCAGTAGTAGTAGGCCAGGCTCCCCAGCGGCGGGGGCGCTCCGCGGTCCACGTGGGCCACGTCGTGGTTGCCCAGGATGCCCACCATGAGCCGGGAGCGCATGAAGGGGGCCGGGCCTCCGTTGTAGGTGGGGTAGAAGTGCGCCCGGTACTCCTGGTAGGTGCCGTGCGGGTAGGAGAGATCCCCCACCGCCAGCATGAGGTCGGGCTTCTGGGCCGCGATCCCCTCGGCGATGGAGCGGGACGCGGGGTTGCCGGGTTCCACCAGGTCGCCGGCGATCACCACCCGCTGGCGCTGGCCCGGGGCCATCCGGGCCCGGGCCCCGTTCACCTGGAAGACCCGACGACCGTCCCGGAGGACCCGGTAGTCGAAGGTCCCCCCCGGCTCGAGGGGCTTCAGGACGGCGGTCCAGGCCCGCTGGGCGGGCACCTGGGTGCCCGGGATGTCCACCAAGGTGGAGGCCGGGTCGGCCATGCGGACCCACGTCCCGGTGGTGCGCACCTCCACGGCCCAGGTCCCGGTGTCGTCCGCCGGCGCGTGCCACATGAGGCCGAGCCGGTCCGGGCGGTCCGGGGCCTCCCCCAGTTGGAGGCAGGGCGGGACGGTGAAGCTGGCCGGGTCCTCGAAGTCCGGAGACGGTTTCACCTGGACCTTCACGGCCTCGGAGCGGACCTGGCCCGAAGGTGACGTGACCGTGAGGACGACGGAGGTGTCGCCCAAGGGCACGAAGGCCAGGGCCTGGCCGCTGGCGATGGCCCCCAGGCCCGGGTCCAGGGCGCCCTTTCCCCCGGTGAACTCGGCCCGCAACGTCACCGGGCTGCCGGCTTCCACCGGATTGGGATCGGCCTCGAACCGGAGGATGACCGGGGCCGCGGGCGGGTCGGCGGGGGCCTTGGACCCCCCTCCCCGGCAGGCGGCCAGGACCAGGAGAACGCAGGTCAGGACAAGGGTTCCGGCGGGGCGCGGAGAGTTCATGATTGATTTATGTCATTGCCCACCGACAGGTTCCCGGTAGGCTCGGGGTGGAGATTTCGCGATGACGGATGACTGGACCCAGGCCTGGCGGACCGCGACGGTCACGGACAACAGGGAGGTGGGCCGGGGCTTCCACCTGCTCCACCTGGAGGTGGCCGACGCCCTGCCCTTCCCCTTCGAGCCCGGCCATGTGGTGGTCCTGCGCCACGAGGGCCACCGCCACCCCTATACCCTCTCCCGGACGGACCCCGCCGCGCGCAGGGTGGGCCTGCTGTTCCGGGTGGTCAAGGGTGGACGCCTGACCCCGTCCCTGGGCACGGCGGCCCCCGGCACGGAAGTCGAGATCAGCGGCCTGCACCACGAGCCCATCGCGGACATGATCGCCCCGGAGGCCCTGGCCCTGGTCGGCCTTTCAACCGGCTCGGGCATCGGCCCCCTGTGGGGTTTCGCCGAACGTGCCCTGGCCGCGGGGTTCGACCGCCCCATCACGCTCGTCGCCGGCTACCGGGAGGAGGAGGACATCTGCCTGGCGCCGGAGCTCGACGCGCTCCAGGCCGCGCACCCCGGGTTCGCCTGGCACCCTACGCTCACGCAGCCCGGACCCGGGTGGACCGGCCTGCGGGGCCGCGTCGGCACAAGCGCGGCGGCCCTGGTAAGGGACCCCCGGGCCTGCCATTTCCACCTGGTGGGCAACGGGGCCATGCTCGCGGAGGTGAAGGCCGCCCTGGCGCTGTGCGGGGTTCCGGCGCCCCAGGTCACCTCGGAGGTGTTCTTCAACTTCAAGGCGGAGGCCGATCCGGAGGCGGTGGAGGAACTCGCGAGGCGGTTCGGCGGAGCTTGACCCCGGCTGATCAGCAGGCACCCTCTCAGACGGACATTGAATGATGGAGCTGAAATTCAAGGCGCTTATCGCTGGGGATGGCTGGGGGGGCTTGGGCCTGCAACCGAAGAAGAATTCGTGCTCGCCGCACACAGCGCCGACGCATAGCGCCACGAAGACAAAGATCTTCAGCGTTCCCCACCAGTCTTCCATGAGCTCGCCTCGAATCATGGAGAACCAATCTGGCGTGAAGTAGAAACGGACACATTCCCAAAAGCCGCTCCAGCTTCGAAAGATCACCCATCCAAGTCCGAGGTACAAAGGAATGTTGAGGAGAGCGATGACCACCCAGCGGGTAATATCGTTGTCCATGATTCGCCCCACGAAGACCGGGAGAAGGAGGCCATCCGTATGGCTGGCCGTTGGAAGGGATGATTCGCCTTGAGCTGGATCGATTACCCAAGAGGGTATCACCATGTGAGGGAAACCTTCGCCGGTTGAACTCCAGCCCTGGGTCCTGGCAGAATCCGGCAATTGCCTTGAAATCGGTTCTTCACGGGATTGGGGGAGGCGCAGGCCCATCCATGCTTTGGCTTGTGCCTGGAAGGGAGGCTGGGGCTGGTCGTGGGAGGCCGTCCTGACCCCCATCATCCAGGCAGGTTGAGACGAAAAGCCTCTCGCCGAGGCGCCGAGGGGCCGAGGTCCGCCGAGAAAAGATCTTCTTCTATTCCTCGGCGAGGGACCCTTCGATGGCGTTTGCCGGGTTCATCGGGCAACAGGTCGGCGGCAGTGGACTTCGGACATCTTGGGTCTGTCGACTCAAGGAGGAAGGAGGCCGCTTCTGCCTGTCATAGGATGACGCAGGTCCCCCGGACGGCGTCCTCATCCTGGATGGCCTTGCGCAGCTCAGCCAAGGGCAGGACGATCCGCACCGTCACGGCGCCGGCCATCCAGAGGCTGCCGGTGCCGCTCCGGATGCAAAGGGCGCCATCGTCCTCCAGAACCAGGCGTGCAAGGGGCCCCGCCGTAGCGGTGTGCCAACGGGTGGCGCCGTCGGCGTCCGTGAGCACCAGATTGCCGTCCTCCCGCATCGTTAGGGCGCCCGCGCCCTCGAAGCCCTCCCCGGGCGACTCCCACTGCAGGACCGCGGCCGGAGCCAGGCGGTACACCGCCACCTTGCCGTCGTCCCGCACGTCCAGGCGATACGCCCCGTTGCGGGAGGTGAGAGACTGCCCCTTGGCGAGGCTCGCACCGCTGGCCAGCGTGTCCTGCGCACCCGCGACGGCGCCCGCTCCGATCAGCAGGGAAGGAAGGATCCAGGATCTTGAAATTCGCACGCTCCACCTTGGGGACAGGGAAACCTTTTTTCATCCTCTTTCCCGGCTAATTTTTCGTTTGGTTTTGCCGGGGATGGACGGGGGTGGACAGGGATAAGGACGGCCTAACGCCATGCCGAGAGGATGCGCGCAAGGGCGGACAGGTTCGCTCCCCGGCAAAAAGAAAGGGGCCCCGAAAGGCCCCTTCCCCTTTTGCCCTTAAGGCCGTGGCTAGTACATGTCTTCCATGCCGCCGCCCATGCCGCCGGGGCCGCCCATGGGAGGATTCTTCTTGTCCTCGGGCAGGTCGCAGACGATGGCTTCGGTGGTGAGCATCATGGACGCCACGGAGGCGGCGTTGCGCAGGGCGCTCTTGGTCACCTTGGCGGGGTCGATGACGCCGAAGGCCACCATGTCGCCGAACTCGCCGGTGGCGGCGTTGAAGCCGAAGTTGCCCTTCTCCTCCTTGACGCGGTTGACGATGACGCTGCCTTCCACGCCGGCGTTGTTGGCGATCTGGCGGAGGGGCTCCTCCAGGGACTTCTTGACGATCTCCACGCCCGTGGCCTGGTCGCCGGTGAGCTTCAGGGTGGCGAGCTTGACCAGGGAGCGGAGCAGCGCGACGCCGCCGCCGGCCACGATGCCGTCCTCGACGGCGGCCTTGGTGGCGTGCATGGCGTCCTCGACGCGGGCCTTCTTCTCCTTCATCTCGGTTTCGGAAGCCGCGCCCACCTTGATGACGGCGACGCCGCCCACGAGCTTGGCCAGGCGCTCCTGCAGCTTCTCCTTGTCGTAGTCGCTGGTGGAGATCTCCACCTGCGAGCGGATCTGCTTGACGCGGCCCTGGATGGCGCTGGGCTCGCCGGCGCCCTCGATGATGGTGGTGTTCTCCTTGTCGATGACGATCTTCTTGGCGGTGCCGAGATCCTCGATCTTCAGGTTCTCGAGCTTGAGGCCGAGATCCTCGGTGACGGCCTTGCCGCCGGTGAGGATGGCGATGTCCTCGAGCATGGCCTTGCGGCGGTCCCCGAAGCCGGGGGCCTTGACGGCGGCGATGTTGAGGGTGCCGCGGATCTTGTTGACCACCAGGGTGGCCAGGGCCTCGCCGTCCACGTCCTCGGCGATGATCAGCAGGGGGCGGCGGCTGTTGACGACCTGCTCCAGGAGGGGCAGGAGGTCGCGCATGTTGGAGATCTTCTTCTCGTAGATCAGGACGAGGGGGCTCTCCAGCTCGACCTTCATCTGGTCGGGGTTGGTGACGAAGTAGGGGCTGAGGTAGCCGCGGTCGAACTGCATGCCCTCGACGACGGTGAGCTCGGTGTCGCGGCCCTTGGCCTCTTCCACGGTGATGACGCCGTCCTTGCCGACCTTGGCCATGGCGTCGGCGATGATCTTGCCGATCTCCTGGTCGCCGTTGGCGGAAATGGCGCCCACCTGGGCGATGGCGTTGCCCTCGACGGGCTTCTTGATCTCGTCGATGGCGGCGACGACGCAATCCACGGCGAGATCGATGCCCTTCTTGATCTCCATGGTGTTGGCGCCGCTCACGACGGCCTTGATGCCTTCCTTGTAGATGGCGCGGGCCAGCACGGTGGCGGTGGTGGTGCCGTCGCCGGCGATGTCGGAGGTCTTGGAGGCCACTTCACGGACCAGCTGGGCGCCCATGTTCTCGTGCTTGTCCTTGAGCTCGATCTCCTTGGCGACGGTGACGCCGTCCTTGGTCATGAGGGGGGAACCGAACTTCTTCTCGATCAGGACGTTGCGGCCTTTGGGGCCGAGGGTGACCTGCACGGCGTCGGCGAGCTTGTTGACCCCGCGCAGGATGGCCTGGCGGGCTTCTTCGGCGTAGATGATGGATTTGGCGGACATTGTTTATCTCCTGAAGGGTTTCCGGAATTCGTTTCTAGCCGACGATGGCGAGGATCTCGTCTTCGCGAACGATGACGTGGTCGATGCCTTCGATCTTCACTTCGGTGCCGGTGTACTTGCCGATCAGGACCTTGTTGCCGGCCTTGACGGACATGGGGATGCGCTTGCCGTCCTCGGCGAACTTGCCGTCGCCCACCGCCACGACCTCGGCTTCCATGGGCTTCTCCTTGGCGGTGTCGGGGATGATGATCCCTCCCTTGACCGTTTCGGCAGGCTCGCTGCGCTTGAGCAGGACACGATCGTATAGGGGCTTGATTGCCATGATGGCCTCCGTGTGAAAAGGGACCCGGGAGCGTCCCCCGGGGTGGCTGTTAGCACTTACTATCAGCGAGTGCTAATCTAGCCCGCCCCCAAATGGATGTCAAGGGGGGCATTCCATGCTTGAGCCCAATTGGCTCATATTTTATTAATCATTTTATTTCGATCTTTGGAGGAGATTGCCCCGCCTCCACGGTCCGCTTGGGGGTAGGCTAGAGGAATGAGTCAGCTTTCCCTCCTGATCGAACTCCAGACCGTGCATGACAATCTGCACGTCATCCAAAGGGACCTGAGCGCATTCCCGCCCGACCTGGCCGCCCTGGATTCCGAACTCAAGATGCTGGCGAAAAAGCTCGAGGAGACCGGCAGGGCCCTGGCGTCCTCCCGGACCCAGCAGGCCACCCTCACCACGAACCTCGCCGCCGCCCAGAAGCAGGAGGACCTGTCCAAGGCCGCCGTCAAGGAGACGAAGCAGAAGGCGCAGTTCACCCTGGCCATCCGCGAGCTGGACGACCGCCAGCGGCAGAAGACCGCCATCGCCCGCCCCCTGAAGGACGTGGAGACCCGCATCGAGGCCCTGGAACGGGCCGAGGGCGAGATGCGCACCCGGCAGGCCGAGGCGCAGAAGCAGTTCGACGAGCTCCGGGCGGTCTTCCTCTCCGAGCACGAGAACCAGGTGGAGGGTGAACGCCGCCTCCAGAAGCGCCGGGCGGAGATCTCCGAGGCCGTGGACCCCGCCGTGCTGGTCAAGTTCGACCGGCTCCTCCAGCAGCGCCAGGGCCGCGCCGTGGTCCCCATCGACAAGGGTTCCTGCGGCGGCTGCCGCACCCGCCTGAGAACCCCCTTCCTGGCCCAGCTCCGGGAAGAGAAGAACCTCTATTGCGAGTCCTGCCAGCGAATCATCTACGATCCCGCACAACTCCAGTGAGCTTCAAGGGATGAGCCTACTCGGTGCCCGCGTTGCCCGGTTGCGATCCCGCATCCAGCGGGCGTGCGAGGACTGCGGCCGGGATCCCGGCGGGGTGGAACTCCTGCCGGTCTCCAAGCGCCAGCCCATGGCCCTGGTGCGGGAGGCCGCGGACCTGGGCTTCGGGAGCTTCGGGGAGAACTACGTCCAGGAGGCCCTGGCCAAGATCGCGGAGGCCCCGGACCTGGACTTCGTCCTCATCGGCCCCCTGCAGCGCAACAAGGCCAAGGCGGCACTGGCGCATTTCCGGCAGATCATGACCGTGGACCGCCCGGACCTGGCCCTGCGCCTGCGCCACCTGGCGGCGGAACTGGACGTCGTGCGCGGAATCTGGCTCCAGGTGGATCTCTGGGGGGAGACGACCAAGGTGGGCGGCGCCGGCGCGGGCGACCTGGAAGCCCTATTCGCCGCGCTGGAGGACGATCCCCGGCTGCCCGTGCAGGGCTTCATGGCCATCCCTCCGCCCGAGGACCCCGGCTCCTTCCGGGCCCTGGACGAGCTGAGGGCCCGCTGGCAGGAGAAGGTGGGCCGCAGGCTGAGGCTCTCCATGGGCATGAGCGGCGACCTGGAAGAGGCCATCCGGGCCGGCAGCGACCAGATCCGCATCGGGACGGCCTTCTTTGGGACGCGCTGAGCCAACTTTGTTGTCATAATTTACGTTCGACCATTTATGATTCAGTACACCTTTTGCACATTCCCAACCCGCCTGGCTAGGAGTCTGAGATGGAATTCTGGAAATCACTGAGCATCAGGAAGAAGCTGAGCTATTCCATCCTCGCGCTCACCCTGCTTCTCGGCATCTTCGCGGGCATCGTTTCGGGATGGAAGCTGACCTCGACGCAGACCGAGGGGATCTGGTCCAAGGGCCACAGCCTTTCCGCCGTGCTGGCCGAGGCGACCACCTCCTCCTACCTCTCCGACGATCTGGGCACCACCACGGGCGCCACCGAGCGCGCCCTGGAGTTCGTCAAGGACGACCAGGACGTGAGCATCGCCGCCGTGGTGGCCGTGGACACCGCCACCAAGGCCGTCGCCGTGAAGTTCCAGAAGCGCTACCGCGCCGACGCCAAGGTCGACACGGCCGTCCTCTGCGAGCCCCTGGGCAAGGGCGGCCTCAAGTACGAGAAGGGGGGCTTCATGATCACCGCCTCCCCCCTCGGGGCCGAAGCCCAGGACCCCGCCAAGAAGGTCTACCAGGTGCTGGTCATGAACGACACCAACATCTCCAAGGAGAACCTGAAGAGCATGGGGATGATGTTCGTCCTGGGCCTGCTCATGGTGGCCTTGGGCTACGTGGCGTCCCAGGTGCTGGGCAACGCCATCGTCAAGCCGCTTGAGACCATCCAGAGCCGCATGCGCGACATCTCCGAAGGCGAGGGGGACCTCACGGCCCGCCTCGACGTGGTCGGCACCGACGAGATCGCCCAGCTCTCCCTGCACTTCAACCGGTTCGTGGAGAACATCCAGGGCATCGTCCACCAGGTGATCACCATCTCCACCAACATCGCCTCGGGCTCGCTGCAGATGACCGCCGGCATGTCCGAGATGGCCTCCACCGCCGACGCCATCGCCCACACCGCCGAGAACCAGAAGTCCAGCGTGCGCCAGGCCAACGACAGCGTGGGCACCATCGCCAACTCCTCCAAGGTCATCTTCTCCACGGTCTCGGACGCCCTGAACGTGTTCGACCAGGCCCAGGAGGCCGCCGGCAAGGGCGGGACCGCCGTGGGCGCCGCCGTCAGCGGCATGCAGGTCATCAACCAGAACTCCAAGCAGATCGGCAACATCCTCAACGTCATCACCGAGATCGCCAACCAGACCAACCTGCTGAGCCTGAACGCCGCCATCGAGGCCGCCAAGGCCGGCGAGCACGGCAAGGGCTTCGCCGTGGTGGCCGAGGAGGTCCGCAAGCTGGCCGAGCGCAGCGCCCAGGCCGCCAAGGAGATCACCGCCCTCATCCAGACCTCCAGCAAGAGCATCGACGACGGCACGTCCATGGTGAACACCGCCGGCTCCGCCCTGCGCAGCATCGAGGAGTCCATCAAGGCCAGCGCCGAGCGCATGAAGACCATCGGCAGCCAGAGCCAGACCCAGAGCCAGGACAGCTCCACCGTGGTGAACGCCATGGGCAGCCTGTCCAGCATCGCCGAGGGGAACGCCGCCGCCACCGAGCAGATGGCCGCCACGATCCGGGAGACCACCCGCACCGTCAACGAACTGAGCAACCTGGCCGAGAACCTCAACAACCTCGTTTCGAGGTTCAAAGTCTGAAGCTTACCTTTCCTCCCCGGCTGCCGATAAGTCTTGGGTTCGGCCAATTCCGAGGAGGCAGCCCATGGGTTTCCGGATCAAGGCGTTCGCTGCGATGGCGCTTGCCTTCGCGGTCCTGTCCGCGGGCGACCTCGCCCCGGACCAGCAGGCCAAGTTCATCAAGATCCTCGCCAGCAGCGCGGGTTCCGCCGGCAAGGTGGCGTGCAAGGACGCCGCCCTGGCCGGCGAACTGGCCAAGATGGGCATGGCCAACGACGCCGGGTCCAAGGTCGCCTGGGCATCCTCGGAAGCCGAGGTGAAGAGCCTCAAGGCCGCCGGCAAGCTGGTCATCTGCGGCAGGCTGGAGTGGCTGGCTGCGGGCGGGGGCATCGCCATCGTGGAAGAGGGGGGGAAGCCGCAGATCATCTTGAGCATGGGCAACATCGCGGCGTCGGGCATCACCCTGTCGGACGCGGTGCTCAAGATCGGCAAGAAGCTGAACTAGGATTACCCCGGGGGTTTTTATCCTTTTTCATCCCCGTTCAGCCCCGGCAAATTAAACGCTGAATTTGCCGGACATGAACGGGAACGAAAAGGATAAAGACAGAAATAATTATCTCTATCTCACGGGGCCAGGATGGGGTGATGCAGGGCCAGGCCGCTCAGGACGCGGCTGCCGGTGGCGTGAGGGTTGTCCAGGCTCATCCAGAGCAGGGCCTTGGCCACCTGGGAGGCCTCGATGGGGGCGTAACGCCATAGGAGGGCTGAGCGGGGGGCCAGATAGCGGGCGGCCGCCAGGTAGGGTTTGGCCAGCAGGAATGCGCCCAGGCGCTCGGCCAGGCGGAACTCCTCCCGTTCGCCCAGGAGCAGGGAGGGACGCACGATGAGGTAGGGGAGGCCGCTGGCCACCAGCACCCTCTCCGCCTCGGCCTTGGTCTCCAGGTAGAGGCCCCGGGGATGGCCGGCCCCGGCGCTGGAGACCAGCGCGAAGGCGGGGCGGGGCTGCAGGGCGGCGAGGCGGGTGATGAGGGCGGCGGGGTAGCCCAGGTCCACTTCCCGGAAGGCCTCGGGGGAACCCGCCTTCTTCAACGTGGTTCCCAGGGCGCAGAGGAGGAGGTCGCAGGGGATCTCGGTTCCCAGGCGCTCCAGGTCGGCCGGGGAGCGGTAGTCGAAGACCACCTCCTTCACCCGGCCCGACAGGGACCTGAGGGTGCCCGCGCGGCGCACCAGGGCGGTGAAGTCCACGTCCCTGCGCGCTTCCAGCTGCCTCACCAGCTCGCGCCCCACGAGGCCCGTGGCCCCGGCGATCACCACGTTTCTCATTCGCTGGCTTCCTTGGAAATGGCCAGCAGCAGCCCCAGGGACGCGAGGCTCGCGATGAGGCTCGAGCTGCCGTAGCTGATGAACGGCAGGGGGATCCCCTTGTTGGGGGCGAGGCTGAGGACCACGCTGAGGTTCATGAGGGCCTGCACCACCAGCAGGAGGGTGAAACCCATGGCGCAGAGCTTCAGGAAGCTGTCCCGCACCCGGTGGGCGATCCGGTAGCCGCGCCAGAGGATGCCCACGAACAGGGCCAGGACGAGGATGCTGCCGATGAGCCCGGCCTCCTCGGCGATGACGGCGTAGATGAAGTCCGTGTGCGCCTCGGGGAGGTAGTTCAGCTTCTGCATGGAGGCGCCCAGTCCCACGCCCGTGATGCCGCCGTTGCCCACGGCGATCAGGCTCTGCAGGGCCTGGTGGCCCTTGCCCAGCGGGTCGGCCTCGGGGTTGAGGAAGCTGAGCACCCGGGCCCGCCGGTACGGCTCGAACCACACGAAGGCGAAGCCCACGGCGCCCAGCGCGGGGGCCGCCACCGCGAAGATCCACCGCTGCGCCCCGCCCAGGAAGGTCACCAGGAGGGCCACGAAGAGTATCAGGAACGTGGTGCCGAAGTCCGGTTCGCGAAGGATCAGGGCCAGGGGCGCAAGGAGGATGGCGAAGAGGGTCACCAGCTTGGGGATGGACTCCCGGCTCCCCCTGCCCCACAGGTCCCGGTGCCGGATCATCCACCAGGCGGTGATGAGCACGGAGATGGGCTTGAACAGCTCCGAGGGCTGCAGGCTCAGCCGGCCGAACCGGATCCACCGGTGGGCGTGGTTGATGGCCGGGAAGAAGAACACCGCCCCCAGCAGCAGCAGGAACACCACGTAGAGGACCTGGAGCGTCCGGGGGTTGTCCCGCAGCATGACCAGGTCGGTCTGGGTGAGGGCCAGCATGATGGCCACGCCCACGAACCCGCCCACCATCTGGTTCACCAGGAAGGTGGTGGCGGCGCTGTGGTTCTTGAAGGCGGAGGCGGAAAAGACCCAGACCATCCCCACGGCCATGAGGGCCAGGGCGAAGAAGAGAAGCAGGCGATCGATGGGGCGGCGGACGTCGGGGCTCAAGGCGGGCTCGGTGGCAAGGTGAAAAGACCATTCTAGCCATTCCACGCCGCCGGCGCCCTGCCGGAAAAAGGTCCCGGGGGGGGGAGCTAGGTGCTGGCCCGCACCATGGAGGCCTTGAGGGTCTCGTCGATGGTGGCCCGGCATTCGGCGATGTGCGCCCGGGTCTCCCTCGAGAAGCCCTGCCTGCGGGCCGCGGCCGCAAGCTGCGTGCGCAGGGCCGCGAGCTCCTCCCGCGCCAGGGCGCGGGCGTCGTCGGGGGTGACCGGGCCGGATTTCAGGACCAGGGTGATGAGCTGGCGCAGGTGCTCCTTCTGGAGGCCCCGGCGGGTGGCGGTGGGCTCGACGCCCTTGCGGAGCTCCTCCCAGATGGCGGCGTGGAGGCCGTCGAAGAGTTCCGAAAGGCGGAAGACGTCCTTGTCGGCGGTCTTCTCGGGGGCGTCCAGGATGCGGGCCATGGCCCAGGGGTTGAGGACCCGCGCGAGGACCGCCTTCTGGATGGAGAGGGCCCGGGCCGACACCGAGAAGTCCGGGACGCTCCCGGTGGGGCCGTAGCCCCGGTCGAAGGGGTCCAGGGTGAGCCGGGAGACGAAGTCCGGCCTCAGCCGCAGCGCGTCCATGGTGAACACGGAATCGGTGATCAGCTTGAGCGCGGCCCGCTGCCGGGCGCCGCTCACGGGCGTCAGGGGCGTCCGGGGGGAGCCCGCGTGGTCGCGCAGGTACACCACCCCGCCCAGATACTTGGCGGCGTTGAAGGTGGCCGAGGCCATCTGGTTCAGGGCAAGGCTGGTGGTGCGGCGGAGCTGCTTGTAGTTGTCGCCGGGCTGGAAGGTGCGCTCCTGGAGCCGGCCCAGGAGCTCGTGGCTGAGGGCGATGCGCTTGCCGAGGTACGCCAGGGGGTCCTGGCCCAGGTCGAAGCGGTTGACCTCGGGGTCCATGGCGGCGCTGCCCGAGCCGGCCTCCTCGTCCGTGGCGTAGGCCAGGAGCGGGTCGGTCTCGCCCCGGGCCGCGATGCGGGCCAGGTCCGCCTTCTCCTCGGCGGGGGGCAGGACCGCGTAGGCGTATTCGATGGCCCAGAAGTCGTAGGGCCCCAGGGTGGGCATCGTGTAGTCGGCCTGGGGGTGGCCGTCCAGGGCCAGGTTGACGGGGGTGTAGTCCATGACCGAGCCCGCGATGCCGTGGGCGGAGGTGAAGGCCTTGTCCGCCAGCTGCGCCTCCGTGTAGGCGATGGAGGCCCTGAAGTTGTGCCGGAGCCCCAGGGTGTGGCCCACCTCGTGCATGACCACGCTCTTGAGGTAGGCCTGCACGAAGGCGTCCGCCCCGGGCGACCCGGGCTCCATGCCGCCCCGCGCCTCCAGGAGGTCGGCCCCGAAGGCCAGCTCGTCCCGGCCCTCGGCCAGGTAGCGGCACGCGGCCCTGCCGCCCTGGGGCACCTCCTCCCGCGAGCTCTCCCGGATGCTGCGGGCGAAGCCGTCGCCCACGGCGATGTCGGCCTCGAGGATCTCGCCCGTTCGCGGGTCCACGAGGCTGGGCCCGATGGCGAAGCCCGCGTCCACGCCCAGGAACCAGCGGATGGAGGCGTGCCGGAGGCCGTGGGCGTCCGGGTCGGCGTCCGCGGGCTGCTGGCGGACTTCCAGGGCGTCCTGGAAGCCGATGCGCTCGAAGGCCTTGTTCCATTCCAGGATCCCGGCCCGCACGGTGTCCCGGTACTTCTCGGGGATGTTGCGGTCCAGCCAGAAGACGATGGGCTGCTTCGGGCGGCTGAGCGGACTCGACGGGTCCGCCTTTTCCAGCCGCCAGCGGTTGATCAGGCGGGTCCGGGGATCCGGACGGTCGTCCTGGGAGAAGTCCCAGACGGTGGCCACGAAATGCCCCAGCCGGTCATCGGCCTCCCGGACCTTCATGGGTTCCCCGGGCAGCCTGGCGAGGGTGTACCGGAACCCCAGGAACAGGCTGCGCAGGTCCTCCAGGGTGCCCGGCAGGGGCGCGGCGGAAATCACCGGCCTGGCCATGGCGAAGTGCGCGCTGACCTGGAAGGAGGCATAGTCGGGGGAAGCCGAGGCGCTGGCGAAGGAGCTGTTGGGCAGGTCCATGGCGTAGGGCTGGCGGAAGGCGGCCTCCAGGTCCAGGGTGGCCATGGGAAGGTCTTTCAGGAAAAGGAGGTTGGCCTCCACCAGGAAGCCCTTGCCCCGCGGATCGGGCAGCGACACCACGGGGGCCGAGGCCAGCAGGCTGTCGGAGAAGCCATCAGCCACGGCGTGCGCCATGGGCGTGCCGGCCCGGGCGGTGAAGGCGGCATTGCGCGCGAGCAGCTGGAGGGTGTTGCCGATGCGCTTGAAATAGACCAGGTGGCTGTCGCCCATCATGCCGCCGTAGATGCCCCGCTCGCCCAGGCCGCTGGGGAAGGTCCAGGACAGGAAGAAGAGGGGGCCCAGCTGATCGGGCTTCAGATCGATCCAGATCTTCTCGTCCTTGCGCCAGAGCGTGAACAGGCCGTGCTGCTCCCGGGCGCCCTGCACCACGTCGGCGTAGGGCTTGAGAGGGACGGGGGCCTCCTTCGCCATGACGACCGAAATGGGGGCCTGGGGAAGCGGGGTCGGGGGCGGAGGCGGCTCGGCGGAAAAGAGGAAGGCCGAGGCTGAGACCAGGGCCAGGACAACGTGCTTCATCGAACCTCCATGGGTCAAACCTAGGGCTTTTCAGCTCCATGTCGATGACAGGAGGGGACTTCCGTTCCTTCGGCCGCTCACTTTATGACGTCTGCCCGCTCGATCCAAATAGTTAAATAATTCGGCTTTTTGATTCCATGCGCCCGCACGTCCGCCATCCGGATTGTGACGGCGACCACGACCTGACGTTGCATCAAATTATAAGCAAACAGGAACGTTGTGCGCACCCGGCGAGACCCGTCGGCCCATGGGGCAAAGTGTAAAAAAAAGGCACAACTGTCGCATCCATGTGAATTTTTCAAATGGGGCGTTGACGGAGGGCCCGGCGACCCTAAGTTTAGGACCTCGCCGGTCGGCGAGACCTTCCCAACCCCAAGCGGAGCTATGCTTCGCACGATCCAGGAGGTCCGCAATGTTGATTTCAGCTATGTTCCTTATGGCTTCCGTCCTGTCTCCGATCCCGGCCGTGCCGGGCGAGGCAACGGCCGTCGTGGAACCCTCCCCCACCGCCACGATCTGCCCGGTCTGCGGCAAGTCCATCGAACCCGGCCAGGGGACGAAGATTTCCCTCCGCGGGCGTGAATACATCGTGGACGACACGGCCTGCAGCGATCAGCTGATGACGGATCCGGACAAGTTCCTGGAACCCGACGGAACGCCGAAGAACGCCAAGAAGTAGAGCCTCGATTTCCGGCGGCCCTCCGCGAAGGGCCGCCGGGAACCGGCTTTTCTAGAGCACGAGCCGTTCCTGGTATTCCCCGAACACGGTCCTCATCGCATCGCACACCTCGCCCACCGTCGCCTCGGCCTTCACGGCGTCGAGGATCAGGGGCATGAGGTTGCCGGTGCCCTTGGAGGCGGCGGTGAGGGCTTCCAGTTTCCCGCGCACGGCGCCGTTGTCCCGTTCGGACCGGTACTGGGCCACCTGCGTGCGGCGCCGGGCGCCGAGGGCCTCGTCGACCCGCAGCAGGTCGGGCTTGGCCTCGTTCTGGATGGTGAACTTGTTCACGCCCACCACCACCTGTTCGCCGCGCTCCACGCCCTTCTGGAACTCGTAGGCGGCGTTCTGGATCTCGCGCTGGGGGATGCCCTTCTCGATGGCCGAGACCATGCCGCCGGCCTCGTCCACCTTCCTGATGAGGGCCTCGGCACGGGCTTCCAGCTCGTCGGTGAGGCTCTCGATGAGGTAGCTGCCGGCGAAGGGATCCACGGTGTCGGCGATGCGGGATTCGTAGGCCAGGATCTGCTGCGTGCGCAGCGCGATGCGGGCGCTCACCTCGGTGGGCAGGGCGAGGGCCTCGTCGCGGCTGTTGGTGTGCAGGGACTGCGTGCCGCCCAGGACGGCGGCCATGGCCTGCACGGTGGTGCGCACGATGTTGTTGTCGGGCTGCTGGGCGGTGAGGGTGGAGCCCGCGGTCTGGGTGTGGAAGCGCAGCATCTGGCTCTTGGGGTCGTCCGAGCCGAAGCGCTCCTTGATGATCTTCGCCCACATGCGCCGCGCGGCGCGGAACTTGGCGATCTCCTCGAAGAACTGGTTGTGGGCGTTGAAGAAGAAGCTGAGCCGGGGCGCGAAGTCCTCGAGCTTCAGGCCCGAGGCCAGCGCGGCCTCCACGTAGGCGATGCCGTCGGCCAGGGTGAAGGCGATCTCCTGGGCCGCGGTGCAGCCCGCCTCGCGGATGTGGTACCCGGAAATCGAAATGGTGTTCCAGTTGGGCACGTTCGAAGCGCAGAACTCGAAGATGTTCGTGATGAGCCGGATGCTGGGGCGGGGCGGGTAGATGTAGGTGCCCCGGGCCATGTACTCCTTGAGGATGTCGTTCTGGATGGTGCCGCTGACCTGGCTCCAGGAGGCGCCCTGCTCCTCCGCCACGGCCAGGTAGAGGGCCAGCAGCACCGAGGCCGGGCCGTTGATGGTCATGCTGGTGCTCACCTTGTCCAGGGGGATGTTCTGGAAGAGCACGCGCATGTCGCGGATGGAGCAGATGCTCACGCCCACCTTGCCCACCTCGCCCATGGCCATCTCGTGGTCCGGGTCCATGCCGATCTGCGTGGGCAGGTCGAAGGCCACGGAGAGGCCCGTCTGGCCCTGCTCCAGGAGGTAGCGGTAGCGCTTGTTGGATTCCTCCGCGGTGCCGAAGCCCGCGTACTGGCGCATGGTCCAGAGGCGGCCCCGGTAGCCGGTGGGCTGCACGTGGCGGGTGAAGGGGTACCGCCCGGGGCGGCCCAGATCCTTCAGGGGATCCAGGTTCTCGACGTCGGCGGGCGTGTAGCTGTTCTTGAGGGGAATGCCGGAGCTGGTCTCGAACTTCGGGGACCGCAGCTTGGACGGATCCTCCTTCACTTCCAGGTTCTCGCGCACCTGTCGAAGGTAGTCGGGCTGGTACATGCGGCCTCCAAGGTTTGGCCCAGGGTACCAGAGGACGCTGCGTGTTTGGGTCACAGTGCTCTAGACTGGGTGGAAAGGTGAAGCCATGCCCATCCACGCCCTCCCCCCTCCTCCCGCCATCCAGGTCCTGCTGGGGGCGGAGGTGTGGTCCGGCGACGGGGCGTCCCGCCCCGGTCAGGCCGTGGCCCTTCGCGGAGGCCGGATCCTGGCCGCCGGTCCCAGCGCCGAGGTGCTCCAGAAATACCCCGCGGCCCGCAGGATCGAGCTGCCCGGAGGCACCCTCCTGCCGGGCTTCATCGAAGGCCACGCCCACGTGCTGGGGCTGGGTCTCATGGATCAGCAGGCGGACCTCGCCTCCGTGCCGAGCCTGGCGGCCGCGCTGGAGCGGGTGCGCGCCTGGGCCGCCCAGCGCAAGGGCTGGGTCGAGGGCCGGGGCTGGGACCAGAACCTTTGGCCCACCAGGACCTTCCCCACCGCGAAGGACCTGGACGCCGTCACGGGCGACCGGCCCGCGGCCCTGGAGCGGGTGGACGGCCACGCCCTCTGGGTCAATTCCGCGGCGCTGAAGGCCGCCGGCATCACCCGCGCCACGCCGGATCCCCAGGGCGGCAGCATCCTCCGGGACGCCGCGGGCGAACCCACCGGCATCCTCGTGGACGGCGCCGCGGACCTGATCGCCAAGGTCCGCCCCGCCCCCTCCCCCGCGGCCGTGGAGGCCGCGCTGGCCGTGGGCCTGGACCGCCTGCGCAGGCTGGGCTTCACCTCCGTCGCGGACATGGGCGTGGACCGCGCGACCCTGGAGGCCTACCGCCGCCTGGCCAAGGCCGGCAAGCTCCCCATCCGCGTCTTCGCGTACCTCTCCCACGACATGAAGCTCATGCTCCAGGAACTGCGCCGGGCGCGGAGCCCCAAGACCGCCTTCCTGCAGGTGCAGGGCGTCAAGTTCTACCTCGACGGGGCCCTGGGCAGCCGCGGCGCCCGGCTCCTGGAGCCCTACGCCGACGCGCCCACCACGGGCATCTGGACCACCGATCCCGTGAGGGTGGCCGCGGACGTGAAGGCCACCGTGCGCGCCGGTTACCAGCCCGCCATCCACGCCATCGGCGACGCCGCCAACCGCAAGGCCCTGGACATTTTCGCGAAGCTTCCCCGCCGGCCGGCCCTGCCCCCGCGCATCGAGCACGCCCAGATCGTCACCGCCGAGGACGCGGCCCGCTTCGGTCCCCTGGGCGTGGTGGCGAGCATCCAGCCCGTCCACTGCACCGACGACCACGCCTGGACCCCCGCACGCCTGGGTCCCGCCCGGGTGGACGAGGCCTTCCCCTGGCGCACCTTCCTGCAAGGCGGCGCGCTCCTGGCCCTGGGCAGCGACGCGCCCGTGGCCGACGCCAATCCTTTCGTGGGCATCGTTTCCGCGGAAACCCGGCAGGACGCGGCCCTGGATCCGCCCGGAGGCTTCCTCCCCGCCCAGCGCCTCACCCGGGCGGAGGCGGTGCGGGGCTACACCAGCGGCAACGCCCGCGCCCTGGGGCACGCCGACCTGGGCGTCATCCAGGCGGGGGCCACCGCGGACCTGATCTGGGTGCAGGCGCCGCTGATGACCCTCACGCCCGCCGAGGTGCGCAAGCTGAAACCCGGCCGCCTCTGGGTGAACGGAACCGAGCTGACGGAGAAGCCATGAAGCGACCCCTCCCCCTCCTCGCCCCTTCCATCCTGTCGGCGGATTTCGCCCGGCTGGCGGAGAGCCTCCAGGTGCTCGGCGACCGGTGCGTCGTGCACGTGGACGTCATGGACGGCCGCTTCGTGCCGAACATCACGCTGGGCATGCCCGTGGTGGCCGCGCTGCGCAGGGAGACGAGGCTGCCCCTGGACTGCCACCTGATGATCGTGGAACCCGCGAAGTACGCCCTGGAGTTCGTGAAGGCCGGCGCGGACTGGGTCTCCATCCACCAGGAGGCGGACCCCCACGCCCATCGCACCCTCACCGCCATCCGCGAGGCCGGCGCCAAGGCCGGCATCGTCCTCAACCCCGGCACGCCCGTGGAGACGCTCACGGACCTGGTGGGGGTCTTCGATTTCGTGCTCCTCATGAGCGTGAATCCCGGATTCGGGGGGCAGTCGTTCATCCCCCGGGTGCTGGACAAGGTGCGGCGCCTCGATGCGCTCAGGAAGGAACGCGACGCGTCCTTCTTCATCCAGGTGGACGGGGGCGTGGGCCCCGGCAACGCCGGCGCCCTGGTGGCCGCGGGCGCGGATGTCCTGGTGGCCGGCAACGCCGTTTTCAAGGCTGCCGACCCCCGGGCGGCTATCTCCAGCCTCCTGAGTGCTATGGATATCTAATTTGATAAATCTCTTAAAAATATTGAAATAATCCAAGATCGGACAGATAAAGACCTATGCTTTGGTGTGGTCAGGCGCGGCGAGGGTAGGCATCCATGCCTTATGGGTGAAGCGACTCTTGATACTATTTGCCGATGGCTAGTACCCAGGAAGGCCCAGTAGGCTGAACGCATGTTCGATACGGGTGCACACCTAAGGAAAGTCAGGAAAAAATACAACCTGACGCTGGATCAGCTTGCAGGCAGGAGCGGAATCGACCGGGGCACCATCAGCCGGATCGAACTGGGCCATGTGTCCCCACGCATCGACACCATCGACTGCCTCTGCAGGGCCATGAACACCACCCTGCCGGAATTCTTCGGCCACGGGGACCTGTGGACGGGCGCCCCGGACGCCGCACCCCAGGCGGGACCCGTCCGGGACTTCCGGGCGGGCGCCGAGACCTCCAACCCGGAGGCCGACCTCTACTGGCCCGTGCCCAAGGCCATGTGGCAGAGCCTCGTGGATGTGGTGGAGCGCTTCGAGGCGCTCCTCGCCCACAGCAGCGAACTGGTGCTCGTCCTGGACTCCCAGGGCCGGATCATCTACCTTTCCCCCGGCGGGGAGAACCTCCTGGGGCACAAGCGCGCCGAGGTGCTGGGCCTGTCGGTGCTCGACATCATCCACGCCGACGACCGCCTCCGCTTCCAGGCTGCCCTGCTGGGCGAGGGCCCCGGGTCGGCGACCTCCCGGAACTTCCGGCTGCGGCACAGAAACGGCGAATGGCTCGCCTTCGAGTGCACCCTCACGGACCACCTCAAGAGCCCCTCCATCCGGGCGAAGATCGTGAACGCGGCCCTGGCCTGACCACCCAACACGGCCGCCCGCGGTTGAGGCAGAATGAAGGACTCCGGTTCGCGTCGCCGCCGGCCTGGTTGGAGTCCCGATGCACATGTCCGATGCCCTCGTCTCCCCGTTCGTGGGCGCGGCGTTCTGGGCGGTATCGGGTACGGCCCTCTATCGCAGCGGCCAGGGGACGTCCCGGGGGACGGCCGTCTCGGTCCCCCTCACCGGGGTGCTGGGCGCCTTCACCTTCGCCATCCAGATGGTCAACTTCTCCATCCCGGGCACCGGCTCCAGCGGGCACCTGGGCGGGGGACTCCTGCTGGCCATCCTCCTGGGGCCCCAGGCCGCCTTCCTGACGCTCGCCTCGGTGCTCCTGGTCCAGGCGCTCTTCTTCGCGGACGGCGGCCTCCTGGCGCTGGGGTGCAACCTGTTCAACATGGGTTTCATCCCGGCCTTCATCGCCTACCCCCTGCTCTACCGTCCGCTCGCGGGTCGGGCCCGTGGGGCCGCCACCTTCCTGGCGGCCCTGGCGGCCCTGGGGCTGGGCGCCGGGGCGGTGGCGCTGGAGACGCGCCTCTCCGGCATCTCGTCCCTTCCCTTCCGTACCTTCCTGGCGGCCTTGGTGCCCATCCACCTGGTCATCGGCCTGGTGGAGGGCGCCGCCACGGCGGCGGTGGTGCGGTTCCTCCGCCACGCGCGGCCGGAACTGGTGGAAGGCGAGCCTGGGGGAGGCTGGAAGGCCGCGGCCCTGGTGGGCCTCCTGGCCCTGTTCACGGGCGGTTGCCTCTCCTGGGCCGCCTCGCGCTACCCCGACGGCCTGGAGCGGGCCGTGGCCCGGGTGGCCGGGGGCGAGCCCCGCGCCGCGCAGGATCCTCTGCACCGGGCCTCCGCCCGGGCCCGGGAAGCGGCCCCCATGCCCGACTACGCCCTCAAGGGACGGGGGGAGCCCTCCCGGGCCCAGACGTCCCTGGCGGGGCTCCTGGGCGGCGCGGCGACCCTCGCGCTGGTGGCGCTGGCCGCCCTGGGCCTCAAGGCCCTGCGGAAGCCCGCGTGACCGGCCTCGCGTCCCTCCTCCACTTCGGCACCCTCGACGACCTCGCCCAGGGCGACAGTGCCGTGCACCGCCTGGACCCCCGGGCCAAGCTCTTGGCCACGGGCCTGTTCATCGTCACGGTGGCCTCCTTCGGGCGGTACGAGGTGGCGGCCCTGGTGCCCTTCGCCCTCTTTCCCGCCGCGCTCATGGCCCTGGGCGGCATCCCGGCCGGCTTCATCGGGAGGCGGATGCTGGCGGCCCTGCCCTTCGTGCTGCTCCTGGGGGCCCTCAACCCCGTGCTGGACCGCGCGCCCCTGATCACCCTGGGTCCCGTGGCGGTGTCGGGGGGCTGGGTGTCCTTCGCCTCGATCCTCCTGCGCTTCGCCCTCACCGTGGGCGCGGCGCTGGTGCTGGTGGCCACCACCAGCATGGACGGCGTATGCCTGGGCCTGGAGCGCCTGGGGGCGCCGCGGGCCTTCGCGCAGCAGGTGGCCTTCCTCCACCGCTACGCCTTCGTCCTGGGCTCGGAGACATTGCGCATCCACCGCGCCAGGACCCTGCGGGCCTTCGGGAGGAAGCTCGCCCCGGGCGAGTTCGCCACCCTGGCCGGGCACCTCCTGCTGCGGGCCTGGGACCGGGCCCGGCGCATCCACATGGCCATGCTCAGCCGGGGCTTCACCGGCCACTTCCCGGAACCCCGGCCCCTGGCCTGGAAGGCGCGCGACCTCCTGTTCACCGTCCTGTGCGCCGCGTCCTTCGCCGCGCTGAGGTTCTGGAACCTGCCGCGGATCCTCGGCGACCTGCTCACCGGAGGCGCGGCATGACGCGGCCCATCATCGAGGCGGCGGACCTCCGCTACCGCTACCCCGACGGCACCGAGGCCCTGCGCGGCGTCACGTTCCGGGTCCTGCCGGGCGAGTCGGTGGCCCTGGTGGGCGCCAACGGCGCGGGCAAGTCCACCCTGCTCCAGCACCTCATCGGCACGGTGTTCCCCTCGAGCGGCGCGCTCGAGGTGGGAGGCCACCCCGTCGATCCGGCCCATCTCCCGGAGCTGCGCCGGCGCGTGGGCATGGTCTTCCACGATCCCGACGACCAGCTCTTCATGCCCACCGTGGCCCAGGACGTGGCCTTCGGCCCCCAGAACCTGGGCCTGGCGCCCGCCGAGGTGGAGGCGCGGGTGCGTGCGGCCCTGGAGACCGTGGACGCCCTGGCGCTTGCGAAGAAGCCCCCCTACCGTCTGTCGTCGGGCGAGAAGCGCCGCGTGGCCATCGCCACCGCCCTGGCCATGGAGCCCGAGATCCTCGTCATGGACGAGCCCACCTCGGGCCTGGACCCCCGCAGCCGGCGCCACCTGGCCGAGCTCCTGAAGGTCTTCGGCCACACCATGGTCATCGCCACCCACGACCTGGACCTGGTCATGGACCTCTGCCCGCGCACCCTGGTGATCCACGAGGGGACCCTCATGGCCGACGGGCCCACCCGGGAGATCTTCCGGGACGAGCGGCTCCTGGCCACCTGCCGGCTGGAGAAGCCCCTTTCCATGCAGGGCTGCCCGATTTGCGGAGCGTCTTGATCTGCGTCAAGGTCCGGCCCTAGGAACCACCTCATGCTTGGGCGACCGGATCCCCGGAACCCGAGGTGGAGATGCTCGCCCTGTTGGAGTTGGAACTTCGGCCCCTGGCGCGGGCGACCCTGGCCACCGTGGCCCTGGCCGGCCTGGTCGCCCTGGGCAACGGCGGAGGCCGCTGGCTGGATCCGGCCCTCCTGGGCTACCTCATCGCCTCGCTCTTCGCGTGCTTCGGCGTGGCCTACCGGTACTTCACCTGGCTGGAGCGGCCCGCCACGGGCATGTACTGGCGCTGGACCCTGCGCACCCTCCTGACGCCCCGCGTGCTGCTGCGCCTGCCCTTGATCCTGCTGGACCAGCTGTTCCTGCAGCGTTTCATCGGCAAGCGCTCCATCAGGCGCTGGGGCGCCCACGCCCTGCTGGCCTGGGGATGCCTCCTGGCCTTCTCCGTCACCTTCCCCCTGGTCTTCGGGTGGGTGCGCTTCACCAGCGACGGGCCCAATGCGGACCGCTACCAGGCCTGGGTCCTGGGCCTGCCGGCGGGGAGCTTCCCCCTGGGGGGGTTCGCCGCCTTCGCCGCCTTCCACATCCTGGACCTGGCCGCCGTCATGGTCATCGCCGGCTGCGTCCTGGCCTTCGTGCGCCGCAGCCGGGACGAGGGCGACACGGCCACCCAGCGCTTCGACCTGGACATCCTGCCCCTGCTCCTGCTCATCGCCGTCTCCGTCACCGGGCTCCTGCTCACCGCCTCCGAGACCTGGCTCCAGGGCCGCAACTTCGGGACCCTGGCGTACCTGCATGAGATGACCGTCATCCTCATGCTCCTGAGCCTGCCCTTCGGCAAGCTCTTCCACATCGTCCAGCGCCCCGCCCAGGCCGGCGTGAAGCTCTACAAGGCCGAAGGGGACGCCCTCGGCCTCCTGCCCTGCAGGGCCTGCGCCACGCCCTTCATCCGCCCCAACCAGCACCGGGACCTGCGCGTGCTCTGGAAGGAGCTGGGCCTGGAAGCCGGCGCGCACCACCTCGACCTGTGCCCCCGCTGCAGGCGGCGCCTGGTGATGAAGGCCCAGAGCCTGCGCCTGGGCGGCGCCTTCGATCCCTTCGCGGACACGCCGGTGCCCGTGGAACCCCTGGAGAGCTGACCATGGCCCATCTGCCCACCGACGCCAGCCGCCTCCGGGCCGAATTCGGCCCCCACCTCAACACGGCCCCTCCCGGCGGCTGGGACGCGGACCTCCGCCCCGAGAGGATCGTGGAGACCCACTGCTGCTTCTGCGGCCAGCAGTGCGGCATCAAGCTCAAGGTCGCCGGCAACAAGGTGGTGGGCTTCGACCCCTGGGAGGAGTTCCCCTTCAACAAGGGCAAGCTCTGCCCCAAGGGCGTCAAGCGCTACCTGCAGGGGGCCCACCCCGACCGGCTCCTGCACGCCATGAAGCGCACGGATTCGGGCTTCGTGCCCATGGGCTGGGACGAGGCCATGGAGCGCACCGTGGCGGAGATCACGCGCATCCAGGAGACGTACGGCAAGGACGCCTTCGCCATGCTCAGCGGCGTGAGCCTCACCAACGAGAAGAGCTACCTCGCCGGCAAGTTCGCGCGCCTGGGCCTGGGCACCCGGAACCTCGACTACAACGGCCGCCTGTGCATGGTGAGCGCCGGCGCCGGCAACAAGAAGGCCTTCGGCGTGGACCGGGCGGCCAACTCCTGGGAGGACATCCCCCTGGCCGACGTGATCTGGGTCTCCGGGGCCAACGTGGCCGAGTGCGCGCCCATCACCACCGACTACATCTGGCGGGCCCGGGACCGCGGGGCCAGGCTCATCGTGGTGGACCCCCGCATCACGCCCCTGGCCCGCACCGCCGACCTGGCCCTGCCCCTCAGGCCCGGCACCGACTCGGCGCTGACCAACGGCATCCTCCACCTCCTGGACAAATGGAACCTCGTGGACCGCGACTTCGTGCGGGACCACACCAGCGGCTTCGAGGCGGCCCTGGAGGCGGCGAGGGACTGCACCCCCGAGTGGACCAGCGCCGTCACCGGCCTGCCCGCGGCCGCCATCGAGAAGGCCGCGCGCATGTGGGGCGAGGCCGCCACCAGCTTCCTCCTCCACGCCCGCGGCATCGAGCACCAGTCCAAGGGCGTGGAGAACGTCAACTCCTGCATCAACATCGTCCTGGCCACGGGGCGCATCGGCCGGCCCGGGTGCGGCTACGCCACGATCACGGGCCAGGGCAACGGCCAGGGCGGCCGCGAGCACGGCCACAAGTGCGACCAGCTCCCCGGCAATAGGGACATCGAGAACCCCGGGCACCGCGCCCACATCTGCGGCGTGTGGGGCTGCACGGACGAGGAGCTCCCCCGCAAGGGCCTCAGCGCCCAGGAGATCATGAACGAGATCCACGAGGGCGGCATCAAGGGCCTCCTCTGCCTGTGCTTCAACCCCGTGGTCAGCCTGCCGGACTCCACCTTCACCCGGGAGGCCCTGGAGAAGCTGGAGTTCTTCGTGTCCCTGGACTTCTTCCTGTCCGAGACCGCCCAGCACGCCGACATCGTCTTCCCGTCGGCCCTCCACGAGGAGGACGACGGCACCTCCACCAGCGCCGAGGGCCGCGTCATCCGCATCCGCAAGGCCGTGGAGCCCCCCGGGGACGCCCGCACGGACTGGGAGATCATGGTGGAACTGGCCCGCCGCCTGGGGAAGGGGAAGTTCTTCGACCACTTCACGTCCCCCGAGGCGATCTTCCAGGAGCTGCGCAGGGCCTCCTCGGGCGGCACCGCGGACTACGGCGGCATCACCTACGAAAAGATCGAGAAGCAGATGGGCGTCTTCTGGCCCTGCCCCACCGAGGACCACCCCGGCACCCCGCGCCTGTTCGAAGGGGGGAGGTTCTTCCACCCCGACGGCCGCGCGAAGTTCATCCCCACGCCCTGGCGGCCCCCCATGGAGGTGGTGGACGCGGAGTACCCCGTGTGGCTCACCACGGGCCGGGTGATCTTCCACTACCTCTCGGGCACCCAGACCCGGCGCATCGGGTTCCTGGTGGAACAGTGCCCCCACCCCTACGTGGAGATCCACCCCCGCCTTGCAAGGAATCTCGGCATCGCCGAAGGCGACGCGGTCTCGGTCGCCACCCGCCGGGGCGAACTGGTGCTGCCCGCCAAGCTCGTCACCACCATCCGTCCGGACACCGTCTTCATCCCCTACCACTGGCCCGGGAACCTGGGCGCCAACCGCCTCACGGCCCGGAACCTGGACCCCGTGAGCCGGATCCCCGAATTCAAGGTGAGCGCCTGCCGCCTCGCGCGCACCACGCCGGACCGCTTCCCGCCCGAGCTCCTGGAGCTCATGGCCGCCGGAAAGGGGGCGTGATGGTCAGCGAGGAGTTCGGCTTCTTCATCGACCCCCAGCGCTGCATCGGCTGCCGGTCCTGCGTGGCGGCCTGCGCGGAGTGCGGCACCCACCGCGGCGTCTCCATGATCCACCTGGACGAGCTGGACCGCCTGGCCTCCACCCAGACCGGGCCCACCGTGTGCATGCACTGCGAGGACCCCATCTGCGCCATGAGCTGCCCCGCCGACGCCATCAAGCGCACCGAGGACGGCGTGGTGCACGCCAGCCAGAAGCCCCGGTGCGTCGCGTGCCAGAACTGCGAGCTGAGCTGCCCCTTCGGCGTGCCCATCGTGCTGCCCGGCCTGGAGCAGATGCTCAAGTGCGACCTGTGCTACGACCGGAGCTCCGTCGGCCTGAAACCCATGTGCGCCACCGTGTGTCCCAGCCAGGCCCTGCTCTTCGTGCCGAAGCACGAGGTGGCCGCCCTGCGCGGCTCGAAGCCCCTGCGGGAGTTCCGGATCGGCGCCCTGACGATCCGCACCCGCAACGCGATCATGGTGCCCGACCCGGAGATCCCCCTGAACCTGGATGCCTCGATCCTCATCGAAGGAGACCTCTGATGGCCGGCTGGAAATCGCTTTTCCCCGTGGATCTGGCCGAGGAGGGACGGCTCTCCCGGCGGGAGTTCGCGCGGTTCCTGGCCCTGGTGAGCGCCGGCTTCACCGGCGGCATCGGCTACCTGGGCCTCCGGAAGAAGCCTTTGGACGGCGCCCCCGCCGCCCCCGCCGACGCCCCCCGGGAGCTCCGCCTCTGCCGCGCCGACGACGTGGCCCCCGGCAACAGCTACCTGTTCACCTACCGCGACCCCCAGGACCGCTGCATCCTCGTGCGCACCCCCGGGGACCAGTGGCGCGCCTACCGCCAGACCTGCACCCACCTGGGCTGCGCCGTGCGCTGGGACGGCAAGGGCCTGGAGTGCCCCTGCCACAACGGCCGCTTCGAGGTTGTACAGGGCTTCCCCACCGCGGGCCCTCCGACCCGACCTCTGTCCCGCCTGCACGTGGAACTGCGCGACGGCGACATCTGGGTCGTGGGGGACCTGCCCAAGCCCGGAGAAGGGAGCCCCGCATGAACCGCTCCGTCTTCACGGGCGCCGCGCTGGCCGTGGTGCTGCTGATCGTGCTGATCCAGACCTATCTTTTCGAGACCGTCCTGGGCGCCGTCCTGGACGGCCAGCGGGGGATGCTGGCCGGGGCCTTCATCGTGTCCCTCCTGTTGACCGCCGTGGCGCTCGTGTTGGCCTTCAAGGCGAAAGACCTGGACAACAGGAATTGATCTTTTCCCGGCCTCCTCGGCGAGGGGAAAAAAGGAATTCATTCAAGGAGTCTTCATGCCCAAGATCACCTCGTGGAACCCCGAGGACCCCGCCGCCTGGGAGTCCGGGCAGAAGGCCGTCGCCTGGCGGAACCTCGCGGTCTCCATCCCGGCCCTCCTCGTGGCCTTCTCCGTGTGGATGTTCTGGTCCATCCTCGCGGTGCGCATGCGGGACGCGGGGTTCCCGTTCCCGCCCGCGCAGCTCTTCACGCTCATCAGCATCGCGGGGCTGGCGGGGGCCACGCTGCGCATTCCCAGCGCGTTCCTGGTGCCGCTGGCGGGGGGCCGGAACACCGTCGCCATCACCACGGCCCTCCTGATCGTTCCGGCCCTGGGAGCCGGGCTGGCGCTGCGGGACACCCACACGCCCTTCTCGACCTTCGCCGTCCTGGCCACCCTCTCGGGCATCGGCGGGGGGAACTTCGCCTCCAGCATGGCCAACATCCCGGGATTCTTCCCCAAGCGCCTGGCGGGAACGGCCCTGGGGCTCAACGGCGGGCTGGGGAACCTGGGGGTCAGCGTCATGCAGATGGCGATCCCCGCGGTCATCGGCGTGGGGCTCTTCGGGTCCCTGGGCGGCAAGGCGCCCCTCTACCTGGCCAACGGCGCCCTGGTGTGGGTGCCCGTGCTGGCCCTGCTCTCCGTGCTGGCGTGGGTGTTCATGGACAACCTGCCGGGACAGGACGCCGAGCCCCTCGGGCCCGCGGTCCTCAAGATCCTGGGCCTCCACGCGCTGGGGCTGGCGGTCTCGGCCGCGGGCGTGGCGCTGCTGCTATCGTTCAGGCTGGGCCTGGCGGCCCAGGTGGGCGTGCTGCTGGGGACCATCCTGGCCTCCCTGGGGCTGCTCAAGCTCATCCCCGGGCGCGTCAGCGAACGGCTCGCCTCCCAGTTCCTGATGTTCCGCAAGCCCGACACCTGGGGGCTCACGGTCCTCTACCTGGGCACGTTCGGCAGCTTCATCGGGTTCAGCGGCGCCCTGCCCCTGCTCATCAACGTGGTCTTCGGGCGCCTTCCGGGCGGCATGGTGAACACCCACGCGCCCCGCGCCATGGCCTACGCCTGGCTGGGCCCCCTGGTGGGCAGCCTCTTCCGGCCCGTGGGGGGCTGGCTCGCCGACAAATGGAAGGGCAGCCACGTGGCCCAGCTCTCCTTCGCGCTCATGGGCGTCGGCGCCCTGGGCGTGGCGCACTTCGTCGTGCGGGCCCAGGGGGCGCCGGCGCCCGAGGCCTTCTTCCCCCCCTTCCTGGGGCTGTTCCTCCTCCTCTTCGTGGCCACGGGACTGGGCAACGGGGCCGTCTTCCAGATGGCGCCCCAGGTCACGGCCCCGGGCATGGCGGCCCCCACGGTGGGGTGGATCTCGGCGGTGGCGGCCTACGGCAGCTTCCTGGTTCCTGCCATTTTCAAGATCCAGGTGGACGCGGGCACGCCCCAGCGCGCCCTGCACCTGTTCACCGCCTTCTACGCGGGCTGCATCATTCTCAACGCCTGGAGATACGCAAGGCGGCAGGAAATGGGCATAATGGCAGGCACCCCCAGGGCGTAGTCCGTCCGGGGAGCCCGAACTGCCCGGAGCAAGCCCATGACAACCCTGAACAAGCGCCTGGTGGAGGCCCCCTACCCCGTCGTGGGCCTCACGGGGGGCATCGCCGCCGGCAAGACCTACGCCTCCAAGCGCCTGAAGGTCCTGGGCTGGGAGATCATCAACGCCGACCAGGTGGCCCGCGAGGTGGTGGAACCGGGCACCCCGGGCCTGGCCGCCCTGGTGCAGGCGTTCGGCTCCGGCATCCTCGGCGAAGCCGGCACCCTGGACCGGGAGCGGATGGCCACCCTGGTGTTCTCCGACCCCGCCAACCGGGAGCGCCTGGAGGCCATCCTCCACCCGCTCATCGAGACGCGTCTCGCCGACAAGCTCCGCGCGCTGCCCACCACGATCAAGGGCGTGGTCCTGGACGCGGCCCTCTGGGTCGAGCGCGGCCAGGCCCACATCTTCGACGCCCTGTGGGTGGTGGACGCCCCCGAGGAGATCCGCCTCAAGCGCCTCATGGAGCGCGACGGCCTGGACACCGCGAGGGCCATGGACCGCATCTACGCCCAGAGCGCGGGCGCCGAGAAGCTGCTGCACGCCGACCAGGTCTTCCACAACGACGGCCGCGACCTGGACGAGTCCCTGCACAAGGCCGAGGAGAACCTCCTGGCCCACTGGAAGACCTCCCGGAGCCGGAAGTGGCGCCCGCCCATGACCGCCCCCTTCGACGCCGAGCAGCTCCGCGCCACCCTCGAGACCCTGCTCAGCCGGGGCGGCGACTACGGCGAGGTCTTCGTGGAGCACCGCCGCGCCTGCGGCCTGGGCATGGACGACGGCCGCATGGAGGACGTGGCCGCCGGGGAGACCTTCGGCGTGGGCCTTCGGCTCATGGACGGGGAGACCACCCGGTTCGCCGACCTCATCGCCCCCACCGCCGCGGAGCTCCTGGACGCGGCCCGCACCCTGGCCGCCCCCGGCGCCGGGGTGGCGGCCTCCATCCCCGAGCTCGCGCCCCAGCTCCTTCCCAAGCCCAGCCCCATCGAGCGCGAACCCGCCGCGGTGCCGCTGCCCGAGAAGGTCGACCTGGTGCGCCGGGCCGAGTACCTCGCCCGGCGGCGCGCGGAGACCCTCCGGCCCGGCGCCCTGCGCCAGGTGGCCGTGGGCTACGGCGACAGCACCCAGAGCGTCTGGATCGCCTCCGCCGAGCGCGTGGACGGCGCCTGGACCGCCACCCTCACCGAGGACCGCCGCATCCAGAGCGTGCTGCGCGTGAACGTCACCGCGGGCGCGGGCGAGCTGCTCCAGACCGGGTACCAGGCCCTGGGCCAGACCCGGGGCTTCGAGCTGTTCCATTCCCAGGAGGTGGAGCGCACGGTGCACGAGGCGGTGCGCCTGGCCATCCAGGCCCTGGACGCCCTGCCCGCCCCGGCGGGCACCTTCCCCGTGATCCTCTCCTCCAGCGCCGGCGGCACCATGATCCACGAGGCCTGCGGCCACGGGCTCGAGGCCGACCTGGCCCTGGCCGGGGTTAGCGCGTTCTCCGGCAAGCTGGGGCAGAAGGTGGCCGCCGACTTCGTCACGATCATCGACGACGGCACCCTGCCCCACAAGCGCGGGTCCTCGGCCTGCGACGACGAGGGCCGCGCCGCCCAGCGGGTCGTGCTCATCGAGAACGGCGTGCTCAAGTCCTACCTCCAGTCCCGCAAGACCGCCCGCAGGATGGGCGTGGAGCCCACGGGCAACGGCCGGCGCGAGAGCTACCGCCACATCCCCATCCCCCGCATGCGCAACACCTTCCTGGCTCCGGGCCAGGAGGACCCGGCGGCGATCCTCAAGGACCTGGACCGGGGCCTCCTCGTCAAGCACATGGGCGGGGGCCAGGTGGACACCGTCACCGGCAACTTCGTCTTCCAGGTCACCGAGGGCTACTGGGTGGAGGGGGGCGTCGTCAAGCACCCGGTGCGCAACGCCACCCTCACGGGATGCGGGCCCACGGTGCTCAAGGAGATCACCCGCATCGGACGGGACCTGGACCACTTCGACATCGGCACCTGCGGCAAGGACGGCCAGGGGGTTCCCGTTTCGGACGCCCTGCCCACCATCCTCTGCCCCGCCCTCGTGGTGGGCGGGACGGCGGAACCCCTCCCCAGCGTCATCTAGGAGTCCCCATGGTCTCGCGTCTCAAGCTCCAGCTGGGCGACATCACCGCCATGGGCACCGAGGCGGTGGTGAATTCCACCGACGAGACGCTCGCGGCGGGAGGTCCCGTGCACGTGGCCATCCACCGTGCCGCGGGCCCCGGCCTGGAGGAGGAGTGCCTGGGCGTGGGCGACTGCCCCCCGGGCGAGGCGCGCCTCACGGGGGGCCACAACCTGGCGTCCCCCTTCGTCATCCACACCGTCGCACCCACGTGGCTGGACGGCAGCGGCGCCGAGGCCGGCGTCCTCGCCTCGTGCTACGTGAACACCCTCAGGCTCGCCAAGGTGCGGGGCATCCGCTCCGTGGCCTTTCCCAGCATCGGCTCGGGCATCGAGCCCCAGATCCCCCTGGACGTGGCCGCCCCGGTGGCCGTGAAGACCATCCTGGACTTCCTGGAGGCCAACGAGCTCCCGGAGCAGGTCTTCCTGGTCTGCTTCAACGCCCAGACGTACCAGGCCCACCAGAAAGCCCTCAAAGAGGCCCTACCCTGATGTCCGACCCAGCCCTGTTCCAGACCTTCATCTCCGATTCCCTCGAGGAGCGGCTCCAGGCCGGCATCCGCTCGGCCCTGGCCCTGGGGGCCGAGGGCGCCGAGGCCTTCGTGAGCGTCTCCCGCTCCCGGCGCGCCAAGGTCCAGAACGGCGCCCTGGAGGACCTCACCACCAGCAAGCGCGGCGGCCTGGGGGTGCGCGTGCTACGGCCCGGGGCCAAGGGCCTGCGCACCGGCATCGCCACCACCACCGACCTGGGACGGGACGACTTCACCGAGCTGTTCGCCCAGGCCTGGGAGCTCTCCGCCCTGGGCGACGAGGACCCCTGGATCCGCCAGGCCTCCCCCTCGGGCGTGGACGACCTGCCCCCCCGCCACGACCCCCGCGGCTCGGCGCTGACCCCCGAGGACCGCATCAACCGCGCCCTGGAGCTGGAGGCCCACGCCCGCAAGGCCTCCCCGAAGGTCGTCGCCGTGCGCGACGCCTCCTGGGCCGACGGCGACGGCGCCTCGCTGCTCATCACCCAGCGCGGGGTGCGGGCCTACGACCTGGGCTCGTCCTGCTCCGCCGCCATCGAGCTGGCCGTGGAGGAGCGCGGCGACCGCCAGGCCTCGTGGCACTGGGACATGGGCCGGCACCCCGGCGCCGTGGACCTGGCCGCCATCGGCGCCGAAGCCGCCCGCAAGGGGGAGCGCAAGCTCAACCCGGCGCAGATGGACGCCGGGCGCTTCAACGTCATCTTCCACCCCGAAGTGACCGTGGACATCCTGGGCATCGTCTCGGGGATGCTCTCGGCCGAGGCCGTGCTCAAGGGCCGCAGCCTGTTCGCGGGCAGGCTCGGGGAGACCATCGCCTCCCCCCTGCTCACCCTGGTGGACGACGGCCGGCTGGCCACCGGCCTGGGCTCGGAGCCCTGGGACGGGGAGGGCCTGCCCACCCGGCGCAACGTCCTCATCGACAAGGGCGTCCTGGGCACCTACCTCCACACCCTCAAGACCGCCGCCGAGATGGGCGTGGCCCCCACCGGCACCGCCGGCCGGGGCACGGGCAGCAACCCCGGCGTCTCCACCTTCAACCTGTTCCCGGAAACCGGCGACACCACCCCCCTGGAGCTCTACCGCATGGCCGGGGAGGGCGTGCTCATCACCGAGCTCATGGGCCTGCACACCGTGGACCCGGTTTCGGGCGACCTCAGCGTGGGCGCGTCGGGCATCCGCATCCGGGGAGGGCAGCTGGCCGAGAGCGTGGACCGCATGACCTTCGCGGGCAACCTGCGGGACTTCCTCACCCGCATCGCCGCGGTGGGCAACGATCTCCACTGGTACGGCAGCAGCGGCGGGGTGTCCCTCCTGCTCTCCGACATGAGCCTTGGCGGGGCGTGATAAGGTAGTCGAAGCCTAAATCAAGAGGATTCGATGTCCACAGCAGCAGCCCGCCAATATCTCGCATTTCCCCACCTCGAGCCCGAACTGAGGGCCGAACTGGAACCCCTGGTCCAGGCCGCCGAGAAGGGCGACGCCGCCGCCCTGGTGGAGGTCAACGACCGGTTCTTCGAGCCCCTGGCCTTCGGCACCGGCGGCCTGCGGGGCATCATGGCCGCGGGCCTGCGCCGCATGAACAAGCCCAACGTCCGCCGCACCACCCTGGCGCTGGCCCAGGTGGCCAAGGCGAGGGCCCCCCAGGCGAAGACCGCCCTGGTGGGCTTCGACACCCGCCTGCAGTCCGACGTCTTCGCGCGGGAGGCCGCGCGGGTGCTGGCCGCCGCCGGCTACCAGGTGTTCCTGGGCAACCGCCCCCTGCCGACCCCCTTCCTCTGCTATGCCATGCGCAAGCTGGGCACCGCCTGCGGCATCATCATCACCGCTTCGCACAACCCCAAGGAATACAACGGCTACAAGGCCTATGACGAGAAGGGCGCCCAGGTGGTGAGCCCCTGGGACACCGAGGTCGAAGCCGCCATGGCCTCCTTCCCCCTGGTGCCCGAGCCGCCCCCGGCCGAGGGCGACGCCCGCATCGTGCCCATCCCCGCCGAGCTGGAGGAGGGCTACCTGGCCCTGGGCCTGAGCCTCATGACCCGTCCCGCCGGGTTCAAGCCCGCCAAGGTCCTCTACACCCCCTTCCACGGCACCGGCATCGCCTTCGTGCCCGAGCTCTTCAAGCGCGCCGGCCTCCCCCTGGAGATCTGCGCCTCCCAGGCGGTGCAGGACGGCACCTTCCCCACCGCCCCCCGGCCCAACCCCGAGGAGATCGCCGCCTACAAGGCCCCCCTGGCCGACGCCGCGAAGGCCGGGGCCGACGTGGTCCTCTCCAACGACCCCGACGCCGACCGCATCGGCCTCGTGGCGCCCCATGGCGGCGCCTGGGAGCTCATGAGCGGCAACGACCTGGCCGCCCTCACCCTGGACTACCTCTGCACCCAGAAGGGCCTCAAGGGCGTCATGGTCACCACGGTCGTCACCTCCGACCTGCTGGCCGAGGTGGCCCGCCGCCACGGGCTCGAGGTCATGTGGACCCTCACCGGCTTCAAGAACATCGCGCTCTGCATGGACATCCTCGGGAGGAACGGCGAGACCTACGCCTACAGCGCCGAGGAGTCCTTCGGCATGCAGCTCAGCGACCAGATGCGCGACAAGGACGGCGTCCTGGCCGCCCTGGTGGTGGCCGAGATGGTGGGCCACTACAAGACCCAGGGCCTGGGCCCCTACGAGGCCGTCGACGCCCTCAAGGCCCGCGTGGGCATGTTCCACAACCGCCTGGTGAACCTGGAGGACCCGCGTCCCGGCGGCGCCGTGCGCTTCGCCGAGGCCATGACCCGCATCCGCGAGGCCGGCCTGAAGGCCTTCGGCGGCGAAAAGGTGGTCTCCTGGGAGGATTTCCAGGCCTGCCAGTGGCACGCCGGCGACCAGGTCGAACCCATCCTGGACCGTCCCGACAACCGCGCCAAGGCCCGGCCCATGGACCTCTCCAACGTCCTCAAGTTCCGCCTGGAATCCGGCGCCTTCGCAGCGTTCCGTCCCAGCGGCACGGAGCCGAAGCTGAAGGTCTACCTCCAGAGCCGCACGGATGCCGCCCTGCTGGACCGCATGGAGACCGAGGCGAGGGCGCTGCTGGGGCTCTAGCCCCGTTCAGAGAATCACGCAGGGGGCGCTCTTCGGCACCTTGATCCGGTAGTCCGGATGCTTGTCGTCGGGAGCCACCAGTTCGAGGGGGGCCGGGTTGCCGTCGGCCTTGTTCTCCTGGGTGGTTTCCAGGTGCAGGGATTCACTGGCCACATCGCCGCCAAGGGCCAAGGCCCGGTAGCGTACCGGAAGGTCCACCCCGGCCCCCTCGTCCAGGCCGTGGAGCGACAGGAGTAGATCCACCTGCTGGATGCCCACCGCGCCCGGGGCGCACGGCGATGGGGTAAAGACGGCCTGACCGCCGGGCGTGAGATACAGGATCAGCGTGTTCATGGGCCTTGGCGCCAAATCCTGGTAGGTGCCATGGAAGGTGGGCTCGTGGACCGCCCCCTTGTCCTCGGCGCCCCAGGCCGGGCGGGCCTTGGGAGGGGCCGCGGACGCGTAGGAGGCCACCGTCAGATCGCGCCCCTGGGCCGCGATGGAGGTGATCTTCAACCTCACCCGATGGGTCGTGGCGTTGGTGAGGGTCACCTCGGCCAGCGCGGGCAGGGTGCCAAGAATCAGAAGGGCGAAACGGAACGGCAGCATGGATTCCCCAAGAAAAAGCCGCCGAAAGGCCGGCCAGATCCAAGGTGCCGCCCCTGCCGGATGGGTTCCCGGCCGGCCGCACTCAGGCACCCTAGCCGCCACCGGCCCCCTGCGGTGGCGCGCCCTGCGCAACCAAGCCTTTCTCCAGGAGATCCAGGAGCTTGGCGTATTCCTCCGGCGCAAGGTCGTGCTGGACGCCGGCGAGAGTCGCCAGCCCCGCCGATTCCTTCATCCCATAATGAAAAACTTCAGAAGAACGGCCAGCGAGGAGGAGCCTGAGTCGACTCCGGCCCGGTTCCAGGGGCGTCACCAGGAGGCTGCCGTCCTGGATGATGCTGGCCTTCCGCTGCTCACGGTCCTGCCACTGTTGCCGGAAGGCAACCATCCCGAGGCTCCTATCCGCACATAGGATCAGATGTCCCTGGTCCAGAAGGATCTCCAGGACCTTCGGGAAGACGGCTTCCGCATCGACGGCCACGGTTCGGGTGCGGTGGGCGGCGAGCCGGCTGACTTCCTCCCGGGGGAGGACAGGCGCGGAATGGATTTCAACCACGGGAAGGGACCCGCAGCCTGCCATGGCAAGACAGGGCAGAATGGCGTGCAGCGGCTTCATCGGGCCCCTCCCTATCGCAGGTAGGTGAAGAGGAAGCTGCCGTACAGGGTATCCGTGTAGACAGCGATGTGGGTTGGCCCCCGCCAGTCGTTGCCCGGCTGAGGCACCGAGAGCTCCGCGTGGGAAGAATTCGTCACCATCCGGGAGGTCGTGATTTCATCGGTCCACGTCCAGGACTTGTTTGCCGTGATGCCGAAAAATTTCGTCAACCCGGCGCCCATGGCAGCGGAAACCGAGTAGCTGCTGACGATGGAGTTGCCTTTTGTTTCAATCCCCTCGTTCTGGACCATGAGCGAAGACGTGTGTACCACGCCTGACGCGGGGCTGTAGTCCACCGAGCGAAGGTTCGTCAGGCTGAACCTGTTCGGGTCGGGCACGAACGTGTTGCCCATGAAGTCAGAGCCGATCGCATGGTAGGGATTCTGCTTGGCGATGGCATGGAAGTCCGAATCGGTTCCTGGCCCCGTCAAGGCTCCGCCTCCGGGCCATTCCCGCTTCAACCGGGCCAGCAGGTGTTCGTTCGTGATCGGTTCCTTTCCAAGGAGCTGGGCGACGGTCAGGTGGACAACATTGGCGCCGACGGTGGCGGAAAGGGGATCGCCCGGATGGTTCATGAGCCTCCACGAAGCTTCGTTGGAGGAGGTAAAAGACAGCTCAACGGCGGGGTTCAGCCACACCTCCAGGACGTCCTGGTCGTGGTTGATGCCCTCGGACGTGCCGGTCCATCGGTTCAAGGTCGAGAGGTTGTTGCTCATCGTGATGGACCGGGAGTCTGTCGTGCTCGTGGACCAGCCCGCGCCCAAGGTTGCGAAATTCTTGACGTCCTCCCCGCCGAGACTGGCGGACAGGTTGAAGGCGCCCGAAAAAGTTTGGCTGATGGAAGACGTGGTTCCCACCCCGGACCCTTTACCGTAGCTGACCGTTCCCCCGATTCCGGGAGGCGCATAGATGACGGACAGGACCTTGTATTTGGGAAAGGCCTGGCTCCGGATGACGATCTTTCCCTTGCCGCCGTTCTCGGTGCTCAGGTAGATGGGCGCGCCGTCCAGGGCCTGGACGAGGTTCAGGTTCGTGTATTCCAGGGCGCCGCCGGCCTGGGGGATCATGCCGACGCCGTTGATCGCGATCATCCTCCGGTTGGCGGAACTGGTCCCGGGGAAAACGTGGCGAGTACCCTCGGGGTCCACCCAGGTCCAGTTGGACCAGGTGTGTCCGATCAGGATGGAATCCTTGCCGTCCTGCCTCAGGGCGTGGGTCGGGGTGGACGTCTGGGTCGCCGTCGGCGCCGCCCAGGCCTGGGACCGCAAGGGGGCGGAACCGGCCGCGAGGAGGATCGCTCCGGAACAGGTCAGGGCTTTCGAAAGAGGGGTCATGGTACCTTTCCGCGCTTCGCGACCTCGCACGCCGGGGCCCGCCCCGGGCACCCCGCCCGCGGCCGGCGACCCCCTGCCGCCCGGGTCAGCGTCACCCTCCAATGCCAACCGCGGCGCCAAGGTTCCACGGCCCGCGGGCCGTACCCCCGAAGGCGCCGCCATCCCGATGCGGCGGGTTCAGACCCCGTCGGAACCGAAGCCTGTCTTCCCTGTGCGGGCGGGGTTCTGCCCCGTGAGCTGGTCGATGCGGGCCGCGTCCCGGTCGTCGAGCCTGCGGGTGGCCTCCGCGGGCGGGAAGATCTCCGGGGCCTCCTCCTGGAGGTACCGCCGCGTGCGGGCCAGGAGCGAATCCATGTCCTGCAGGAAGCGCACCCGCTCCAGCTTCAGGCCGCGCAGGGAGGCTTCCAGCTCCTGGCTCTTGGCGCTGGCTTCCCGCAGCAGCTCGTCGGCCTTGAAGTCGGCCTCGCGCAGGATGAGCGCCTTCTCCCGGTTCACGGCGTCCAGGATCTCCTCCTTGGTGCGCTGGGCGTTGAGCAGCGTCTCCCGGAAGATCCGGTCCTGGTCCTGGTACTGCTTCAGGTGCTCGCGCAGGTCCAGGATCTCGGTGCGCAGGCGGGAGTTCTCCATCTGGAGCTCCTCCCATTCCGCGGCCACCTCCAGCAGGAAGGCCCGCACCTCCCCTTCGTCCAGGCCGCGGAACCCCTTCTCGAATTCCCGGCGTTGGATGTCCAAGGGCGTGTATTTCATGGGCGCTCCTAGGAGAGGACGCTCTTCTGCAAGAGGGCCTGAAGGGCGTACAGGATCAGGATGGCCACCATGGGGCTGAAGTCCATGCCCATGGAGGACGGCAGCAGGGTCCGGATGGGGTGCAGCACCGGGTCCACGATGGCGTGAAGCAACCGGACGATCGGGTTCCGGGGGTCCGGCTGGATCCAGGACAGGATGCTCGTGATGAAGATGAGCATGATGAGGAGAAGAATGAGTTTGTCGGCCACGAGCACAAGGAACATAGGGAGGGGGACCTTTCCTTGCCATGATAGTCGCAACCGGCCCCGGCGTCCCCTTGGACAATTGGGGAGAACTGCAGTACAACCGTGAGATGCGAATCGGGATCTCCTGCTACTCAACTTTCGGCGGTTCCGGCGTGGTGGCCACGGAGGTGGGGAAGGCCCTGGCCGCCCGGGGCCATGAGATCCACCTCCTCAGCCCCTCCCTTCCACCCCGGCTGCTGGGCTTCGAGGACAAGATCTTCTTCCACGAGGTGACGGCCAGCCCCTACCCCCTCTTCGAGGCGGCTCCCTACTCCATCGCCCTGGCCTCCAAGATGGCCGACGTGGCCGAGCACCATGACCTGCAGATCATGCACGCCCACTACGCCATCCCCCACGCCTCCGCCGCCCTCCTGGCGCGCATGGCCCTCGAGGGCCGGCTCAAGGTCGTCACCACCCTCCACGGCACCGACATCACGGTGGTGGGCTCGGACCCCAGCTACCTGTCCATGGTGAAGCTGGCAATCCGGGAGAGCGACGCCGTCACCTCGGTGTCGGAGTACCTGCGGGACGAGACCTACCGCACCTTCAAGGTGGACCGTCCCATCGACGTGATCCCCAACTTCGTCACCGCCCCCCAGGACCCCAACCCCGGCTGCCGCAAGTGGCTGGCCCCCGCCGGCACCTCCATCCTCACCCACATCTCCAACTTCCGCCCCGTCAAGCGCGTCATGGACGTCATGAAGACCTTCGAGCGGGTGCTGCGGGAGCAGCCGAGCTTCCTGGTCATGGTGGGCGACGGCCCCGACCGGGCCGAAGCCGAAATCTACGCCCGCGACCACGGCTTCGCCGACCACGTCCGCTTCACCGGCAAGCAGCTGGACATCGACACCGTGCTTGCTTGCTCGGACGTCTTCCTCCTCCCCAGCGCCACCGAGAGCTTCGGCCTGGCCGCCCTGGAGGCCATGGCCCACAGGGTCCCCGTCATCGCCAGCCGCGTGGGCGGCCTCCCCGAGGTGGTCCGCCACGGCGTGGACGGCTTCCTGGAGCCCCTGGGCGACGTGGACGCCATGGCCGAGGACGCCCTCACCCTCCTGCGCGACCCCGTCCTGCGCAGGAAGATGGGCCTCTCCGCCCAGACCCGCGCCCTGGAGACCTTCGAGGAGAAGCCCATCGTGGACCAGTACGAGGAGGTCTACGAGCGGGTGCTCGCGACCCCGAAATCCATCGTGGATTTTGGTGCCCGGACCCGGTAGACTAGCTTCTTCGGCTGGGTAGCTCAGGTGGTTAGAGCGAGGGTCTCATAATCCCTAGGTCCGCGGTTCGAGTCCGCGCCCAGCCACCACATAGAAAAGCCCCGTGAACCTTGAGTTCTCGGGGCTCTCCCTTTTTACCTGCGTGCAAGTAGCCGCTAAAGGTTCAGAGCGACAGCCTGCGCGATGTCAATCGCGCAGGCTTTCCGTTGCGCCTCCGGGAGCTCCCGGATGGAAAAGAGCTTCGGATCGAACCGGGCGCCCTCCAGGTGGAACACTTCCACCTGCAAACCCGGCAGGACGGCGCGCATCATGCGGGAGCCGCAGTCGGTGGGGCAGCCTTCAATGGCCACGACCCGCTCCGCCCGGCGGGCCAGGTTGCGTTGTCCCGTGTCCTTGGTGAAGGCCCCTCCCAGGCAGAGCCGGGCCGTGCGTTCGGGGGCCAGCTCATCGCAGATCTGATTGGCCGCGAGCCGGGCCAATTCTCCCCGCAGACAGGCGCCTTCGCAGGACATGACGACGATGGGCTTGACGGACTCGCGTGTTGCGTAGGCCTCGCAAAGGCTGCAAGAGGCCTTGGCGGGCTCAAGAGTGATGGTTTCGGACATGGTGTCCTCCTTTCACCCTTTGAGACGGGACCGACGGGTGAAAGGATACGGGGTTTTTCAGGGGGCCTTGCGGTCGCACTGGAGTTCCGCCCGCTCGTCCAGCAGGATGCGGCAGCCCTTCTCCATGCGCGTCCGGAGCAGGGCCCGGGCCCGGTGCAGGCGGATCTTGGCGGCGCCGTCCGTGATGCCCAGGAGGGCAGCGATCTCCCCGATGCGGAACTCCTTGAGTTCGCAGAGGCCCAGGATGACCCGGTAGTCCTCGGGAAGGGCATCGATCATATCCCGGACGCAGGTGTTCATCTCTTCCTTCATGGGTGTCACGGCGGCGTCGGCATCGGCACATTCGAAATCAGGGAGTGCCTGGACACAAGGGGCCGGCCGCAGGCGAAGGTAGTCCAGGCCGTGCCGCGCCGCGATCCGGAAAACCCAGGTGGACACTTTGCTATCCCCCCGGAAACCAGGGAGTCCATGATGAACCTTGAGAAAGACCTCCTGAGCCAGATCCTCGGCCTCTTCAGGCCCCACCAGGCGACGAAGGAGGGACACGACCCTGGGTCGAAGGTCGGCGTGGATCGTTTCGAAATCTTGGATATTCATACATGGGTTATTATGCCAACGTTTCACGGCAAAGTTGGTTTTGGCCCAACAAGGCGCCCATGAGTTAGCCCTTCTCGACGATCTTGGCCTGGACCGTGGTCATGAACGTTGGGCAAGAGCTATGGGCGGCCTCCAGGGCATCGTAAGAGCGCGTGCCAAGTGGCATTTAATAATTTATCATATTTCCATACAGCACAATCATCTGCAGGCAGGCCATGACTCACATTCGTTCTCGACCCCGCCTCCTCATCCTTGGACTTCTTCCCCCCTTGTTCCTGGTTCTAGCCCTGGCCGGGGCATGCAAGGGGCCAAATCCACACCCAAGGCCCCCACAGGCCGTTCCGAAGTAACCTGGACCATAGGACCAGAACCTAGGGCGACCGATTTTCCATCGTTCGATTCATCCCATTCCCCTTTTTGGATGTCATGGTCACCGCGGACGCCTTTACTGCCGGCAAGTTGCCAATGAAATTCCTTCTAATGTGGTTTCTTGCCCTTAGCCCGGGCCTTTCCGGAGTGCCGAGCTCAATTCCTCCGGCACCTCGGGTTTGGATTTGGGCATGGGACAGGCCGGAAGACTTGAGGTTTCTTGGCCCCGATGATGCCGGGGTTGCCATTTTCGTTCTAGGCATTCACGTTGGACCCGAGGGCCTGGCCCTTCGCCATCGAACTGCCCCGCTGCGCCTTTCCCCGGGGATGCACCGGATTTCCGTTGTCCGGTTGGACATCGTCCCCCCTTACCTTGACGATGTGCACCTGGAAGAGGTTTTGGCGGCCATCCGGATGGAGGCAATTCCTTCGCTGCCTCTACCTTCTCCAAAGGGTCTGTGGATGAACGTTCGCATGGTTGTCGAAGTCGGCATGCTGCTGGCGGCCCTGGGCTTTGGTGCTTTTGCTTTCATCCGGTGGCGGCGCAACGGAATTCGGATCCTGGACGGTCTTGGCTTGCGCGGAGGCCGCGCAGCGCTGGCCGACTTTCTGGCCGGGCTGCTTATCGCCGGCGTCTCGATGGTCGGGATCTTCCTGATCGAGTCGGGTCTTTCGGGTATCCGGGCCAGCCACGACCACGCCGTTTCCTCAGCATTCCTGCTATTCCGGCAGGCCTCCGGCATGCTGCTAACGGCACTGAAGGAAGAGTTGTTGATGCGTGGCCTGCTCCTGTCGGGGCTCGTGCTGGCATTGAGGGGGCGCCTCGCATGGGCCGTGGCGCTGAGCGCGGCATCGTTTGGACTGATCCACCTGTGCAACCCGGGTGCTTCTGCGATGTCTGTGTTCGGCAATGCCCTGGGTGGCCTGATCTACGGCATGGCGTTCGTGTCAAGCCGGCAACTGTGGCTGTCGTTCGGCCTGCATTTCGGATGGAATTTCGCGCAGGGCCCGCTCATCGGATTTCCAGTCAGTGGCCTGCCGGCGGGCGGACTGCAGCGGCTTGCGGACCTCGGTCCGGCTTGGCTGACCGGCGGCGCCTACGGTCCCGAAGCAGGTTTGATCGGAATCTGCTTCCGTTTCGTCATCATTGCCCTGGTGGTCCTGTACCTTCGCAGCCGCCCGCCCTGGATGGGCAGGATGACCGGGATGGCCGGCCCTCCCTGACCCGAGGACTCGATCCGCCGGCCATCGGCTGGAGGACTTGCCAGGGCCGGCCCCTCCGGCTCAGAATCGCCTGAACTCGCCGGCCCCCGCGTCCACCGTGGTTGCCGCCGACTTCCGGACCTGGGGGAGGGGCCGCCCTGGCGAGGTCCTCCCCGGGTGAACCCTGGTGTCCCCCAGGTGGAAAAAGGCCATGGTGGCCTGAAGTTCCAGAGCCTGGGCGCTCACCTCCTCCGATGTGGAGGCCAGCTCCTCGGAAGCGGCCGCGCTCTGGGCCACGGACCTGCTGATCTGGCCAACCGCCTGACTGATCTGGTTGATGGCGCCATTGATTTGGGCCACCCCTGAATTCTGTTCGGAGGAAGCCGCGGCAATCTCGAGGACCAGATCCGAGGTCTTCTGAATGGAAGCGACGATGATTTCCAGGCGTTTCCCGGCCTTTTCCGCCAGGTCCACACTTCCTGAGGCCAGATCGCTGATCTCCTCCGCGGCCACCTGGCTTCGTTCGGCGAGCTTCCGCACCTCCGCCGCCACCACGGCGAAGCCCTTGCCGTGTTCCCCGGCCCGGCCGGCCTCGATGGCCGCGTTCAAGGCCAGCAGGTTGGTCTGGTACGCGATATCGTCGATGATCGCGATTTTTTTCGCGATCTGCTTCATGGCGCCGACAGTCTCCTTCACGGCCTGCCCCCCTTCAACCGCCTCGGTGGCCGTTCGGGTGGCGATATCTCCCGTCACTTTGGCGTTCTCATTGTTCTGGGCGATGGATGCACTCATCTCTTCCATGGATGCGCTGGTCTCTTCCAACGATGCGCTGGTCTCTTCCACGCTTGCAGCCTGTTCACTCGCTCCCATGCTTAGGGATTGTGCCGTCGCGCTGAGCTGGTCCGAGGCTCCCACGAGGTTCGCGGAGGCCTCGAGAACCTCCCCGATGGTGGAGGCCAACTTCTGCACCGTCGAATTGGACGCATCCTTGAGCCGCCCGAATTCCCCGGCGTAGGCGACCGTGATCGACTCCGTAAGATCGCCCCGGGCCATGGCCTCGAGGACCCTGACGATATCCCCGAGGCCTCGCTGGCAGGTTTCGGAAAACCGGTTCATGGCCGTTCCCAGCTCCAGGATGTACCCCCGGGTTCCCGCCACGGCCACCCGCTGGCTGAAATCACCTTGGCCCGCGGCCTCCACCACCCGCTGGGTCTCCGTGAGCACGCCTGAAAGGGAGGCGACCATGACCTTCATGGCGGCCATCATGCTTGTGGTGTCGCCCTCCTCAAGTTGGACCTCCACCGAAAGGTCGCCCCCTGCCACCCGGCGGGCAATGGCCGTCGCCTCGGAAGGCTCGCCGCCAAGGCCCCGGGTGATGCTCCTCGTCACGAAGTAGGAGGCGGCAATCCCCGCCGCCAAGGCAAGGACCACCAGCAGGACCTGGAGACGCTGGGCGGAGGCCACGGTGTCCTGGATGGCCACGGCCTTCTCGCCGTTCTCCCGCAGGAAGAAGGCCCCGAGGTCGTCCAGCGACCCGCCCCAGGCCACATAGATGGGCCGAAGGGTGCCCAGGATGACCTCGCCGGCTTCGGCTTTCCTGCCCTGGCCAAGAAGGTCCAGCACATGGTCGATGGCGGGGAAGGCCTTCTCCTGGTTCACCCGGATCCGGTCCAGCAAAGCCACCTCCGCACGGCCCATGGTTTCCCTCCGCTTTTCATTTATCCGGGCAAGTTTTGACTCGGCATCCCCGTAAGCGGCCCGGCTCCTCTGGTACAGGTCCTTCGCCCGCTCGTAGGTTCCCGCATCCCCGGAAAGGACCATGTCCCGATACCCCACGCGCATCCGGTCAGCCGCCACGATCATCTCCTGGGCGGCCGTCGAGGCAGCCTGGTTGACCTGGAACATCTCCATCGTCCGGGCTTTCATGCTTGCCATCTGCCGGTTGTCAACGACCACCACCCCGATCATCAGGGAGAGCACCAGCCCGAAAGCCAAGGAGAGACGGGAGGACAGGTTGAGATCCGACAGGAATGACATGGCGCCGCCTTTCGAAAAGCCCTGGTGGCCCGAGAACAGACGAGGCTTGTGGAAATTCCCGGGCAGGAGGAGGGAAAACCCGGAAGGAGCCAGGATCGGCCCGACCGCCCTTACCTAGGCCAATGTAGGGGAATGGTTGACAATATCAATAGACGCTATGATATTTATCATCAATAACTTAAAATCAAATGGTTGGGATCCCAGCAATTGCCCTCCACGGGACGGGCCGGGAATTTCACAGGGGGCCCTCGATCGGCGTCAGGGTGAAAGGACGCCACCGTCGTCGCGCGGCTGAATCCCTCCGAGGTATCCGGACCCGCAAAGGAGGGGATTGAAATGGCGGCTCGGAAAAGTGATCCCCTGGCGACTGGATTCTTGACCCACCCAGTGCCAGACGAACGGAATCCTGAACACACGTACGGAAAGGGTGGCGGGATGGCGCGAGGGCAACCACCGTGGCGCCCGGTTCCGGATCGACAGTCGTCTCCCGGTCTTCAACCCGCATCCGGATCGGAAGGGTGTCATCCAACGCGATCCGGAGTGCTTCGTCATGGGGGCGGGAGGCTCAAGCCGCTTCCCGTGGGCGGGAAAAGGGACATGTCCTCCGAATGGAGGTTTGCGTACGCGCCTATTTCCCTGGCACCCGCGCCAGGGCCTCGAGGACCCGCGCGGGCGTGAACGGCACGTGGGTCACCCGGGCACCGGTGGCGTCGAACACGGCGTTGGCCAGGGCCGCGGCCACCGGCACCACGGGGGGTTCGCCGATGCCCTGGGTGGCCATGCCGGCGTTCTCCGCGAACACGACCTGGATGGGCGGGATGGCGGAGAACCGGGGCAGGAGGTAGGTGTCGAAGTTCTTGTCCAGGATCCGGCCGCCCTTGAAGCGGATCTCCTCGCTGAGGGCCTGCCCGATGCACATGGTGATCGCGCCCTCCACCTGCTGGCGGGCCCCGTCGGGGTTCACCACCAGGCCCACGTCGACGGCCTCCAGGAAGCGCTCCACGCGGACCTTGCCCGTGGCCTTGTCCACGGCCACCTGGGCCACGGCCACGACCAGGGCCTGCCGCCAGGCGCCGCAGGCCAGCCCGATGCCTCGGCCGGTGGGGCCGGGCGCAGGTTCCCAGCCGAAGGATTCCAGCGCCAGGTCGATGAGGCGCAGGAGCCGGGCATCGGTCACCAGGCGGCGGCGCAGGGTCACGGGGTCCACCCCCGCCTTGGAGGCCAGCGCGTCCAGCTGGCTTTCCCTCGCGAAGGCGTTGGTATGGGCATTGGGGGCCCGCCAGGCGCCGACGCGCAGGGGATGCAGGCCCGGAACGGCCGGAGCCTGGAACCGCGTCGTCTGCATGTCATAGGGGAACTCGGCCTCGCCCTGGGAGACGCCGGCCACGATGTTGTCCCAGAAGGTGACGGCCCCGCGCCCCGCATCCAGGCCGGAACGGATCTTCACCACGGCGGCGGGACGGAAGGTGTCCATGAAGAAGTCCTCCTCCCGGTTCCAGGCCAGCTGGACGGGGACGCCGGGAACCTTGAGGGCGATGCGGGCAGCCTCGACGGCCCCGGGGCCCACCAGCTTGCCGCCGAACCCGCCCCCCACGAACTGGGAGATGATGCGGACCTTGTCCTCGCCCAGCTTGATGGCCTTGGCCACCTCCTCCCGGATGACGAAGGGGGACTGGGTGGAGGCCCATACCGTCATGCGTCCGCCCTCCCACCTGGCCACGGAGGTGTGGGGCTCTAGGGTGGCGTGGCTTTCGTAGGCGTTGCGGTATTCCCCTTCGACGACCGTGGCGGCCCGCTTCTCTCCGCCGGCAAGGTCGCCGCGGGAGAGCATGACACGCTGGCCGGTGGCGGCCTTGTCCACCAGGTGCTGGTAGATCCGGACGTCGTCCACATCGGGTTCCGTGCCCTCGAAGGTGCCCTTCACCAGGGCAAGGGCCTTTCGGGCGGTGTCGGGCTGTGGATGGAGCACGGCCAGGAGGGCGCCGTCCCGCACGATGCGCACGCCCGCGATCCGCTCCGCGGCCGCGGTGTCGGCGGAGGCCAGGGTGAGGCCATGGGCGGGGGGCCGGAGCACGCAGGCGTGGAGCGTCCCCGGAAGCCGAAGGTCGCCGGCGTACTTGGCGGCGCCTGTGATCTTGGGAAGGGCGTCCTTGCGGGGGACGCGGCGGCCGATCACGGTGCACTGGGAGAGGGACTTGGGCTTGACCTTGCCCAGGTTCCGTTCCATCTTCCGCCCCTGGACGAGGGCCCCGAACGTGGTGCGGCGTTTGGGGTCGGCCTTCACCCAGATGGCGCCGTCCTTCAGCGCCAGGGCCGCGACCGGCACGCCCAGGGCCTTGGACGCCATGCCCAGGAGCACCGCCCGCGCCTCCGCGGCGGCGCCCCGGATGACGGGGGCGGTGTGCCACATGGTGAGGGAGCCGCCGGTGGGCAGGTCCCAGGGGCAGAGGTCCGTGTCGCCCAGGAGCATGTCCACCTGGGCCGGATCCAGCTCCAGTTCCTCGGCGACGAGCATGGCCAGGACGGTCATGACGCCCTGCCCCAGCTCCGCCTTCCCCACGAAGCAGCCCACGCGGCCGTCGGCGGAGATCTTCAGGTAGGCGTTGAAGTCCTCGGGGTAGGCGCCCGGGCGCGTGGGCTCGATGGGCGCGGCGCCGGCGGCGCCCTTGAAGAAGAGCGTGAGGGTGCCTACGGCCGCGCCCTGGAGGAAGGTCCGCCTTTTCATCGCACACCTCCCATGGCCTTGCCGGCCGATTCGACGGCATCGAGGATCCTCACGTGGGCCCCGCAGCGGCAGATGTTGCCCTCCATGGCCTCCACGATCTCGGCCCGGGTCGCCCTGGGCTTCTTCTTCAGGAAGGCCCAGGCCGCCAGGATCATGCCGGACGTGCAGTAGCCGCACTGGAAGGCGTGGTGGTCCTGGAAGGCTTTCTGGACCGGATCCAGGGCGCCGTCCTTCGCCAGGCCCTCGATGGTGAGCACCGACTTCCCGGCCACGTCCCCCACCTCGGTGGAGCAGGAAGGAACCGCCTCGAAGTCCACGAGCACGGTGCAGGCCCCGCAGAGACCCGCCTCGCAGCCCACCTTGGTGCCGGTGAGCCCCAGTTCGTCCCGCAGCACCCACACGAGCATGCGGTCCGGGGGGCTCGTGACGGTGACAGGTTTGCCGTTGAGCCTGAACGAGACGGTGGCGTTCATCGGGAATCCTCCAGGAGCGGGGCATGGCGCAGGGATGCCACATTATATTCTTGAAACCCAGGATCAGTGCCGAGGAGGGAGGATTGAAACCACCCGACTCCCTCCATTCGGGCCGCCCGACAGGCATCGATGACTGAATCCAGCTTGAACCCTTTCCCGGCCCTGGACTTGCCCAGTCCTCCGAAATTCTTTCCCATTCCTGCGGATGGCGGTTCAACGAATCCGTGCTGGATGAGGGAGCGATCGGTGGTGGGTGGTTTCCCAGGGCCCGTGACCCCGAGCGGGCGGAGCCGGCATCGCCCCGGGCTTCAAGCCCTTGAGCGAACGGATGGAGCGGAACGTCCCGACCCATGCGCAAACGGAACTCACGACGAATCCCTCGGCCCTGCAGGACTCGGGTCCTGTCGGGGCATGGGTGCATCACCGCCAATGCGAACGTGAGCACTGCCGATCGGGATCAAGGCGATGAACCTAACTTCCCAAAAGGGCGAAGGCCAATCAAGAGCCAGCAGGGCTGGTGAACATCCTGGAATGGCCGTCGGAAGTGGGGGGCAGGCCGCATCAAGTTGAGAAGCCATCGCAAAAAGAACGCCGTTCGATCGTCATGACGAGAGCGGCCCAGGAACCACGCGTTCCTGGGGCTTTCCCTTTGCGATCACCTTCAACGCTTGCATTGGATGGGAGACGATAGGATGAAGGTCCGAACGCATTTGGAAGGATTCGGCCACAGCGGCCGAAGCCCCGCACAACCCTTTGAATTGCCATGGTGAATCGATGAATGAAGCTTCCCCCCAGAATGGTGACCGGTTCGACCTCTGCGTCGTGGGGGGCGGCATCAGCGGCCTGGCTCTCGCGCAGTTGGCGTCCTCCCGCCTGAGCATGCAGGCCCTGGTCCTGGAAAAGGAAAAGCAGCCCGGCGGCTGCCTTGCCACGGTGCCGATCGGCCCGGACGACGCCCCCGGGGGCTGGCTCGAACTCGGCGCCCACACCTGCTACAACTCGTATGCCGGCTTCCTTGACCTCGTGGCCGGCACCGACCTCCTGGACCGGACCGTGTCACGCAAGAGCCTCGGTTTCAGGATCATGGCCGATGGCTCCCTTCGTTCGATCCCCTCCTGCCTGAATGTTCTGGAGGCGGCCCTCTGTCTGCCCCGGCTGCTCCTGGGGGAGAAAAAGGCCGGCCAGACCGCCGCCTCCTACTATTCCCGGATCCTCGGCAAGGGGAACTGGTCCAAGGTCATGCACCCCATGCTCAACGCCGTGGCCTCCCAGGAAACGGAAGCCTTCCCCGCGGACGCCCTGTTCAAGCCCCGGCCCTCCCGGCGAAAGGACGTGCTCCGGAGTTTCGCCCTTCGCGGCGGCCTGGGCGGCGCGGCCCGGACCCTGGCGGCCCAACCCGGGATCACGTGCGCCACGGGTCAGGAAGCCGTGGCGGTGGAGCGGTCCGGGGAGGGCTTCGCGGTCCGCCTGAGGTCCGGAAGCGTCATCCAGGCCGGCCATGTGGCCTTGGCGGTGCCTGCGGATGCCGCCCGGGCCCTCCTGTCACCTTCCTTCCCGGATACTGCCGAATGGCTCGGCCGGATCGAGACCCGCACCGTCAGGTCCCTGGGCGTGGTGTTCGGCGCGCCGTTGGCCCACCTGCCCAGACTGACCGGCCTCATCTTCCCCGGCAGCCCATGCTTTTCCGCCGTTTCAGCCGACACCTTCCCTGTCCCCGGCAAGCGTGCCTGGACCTTCCATTTCGATGCCTCCCGGATGGAGGATTCCGAGGATGCGATGCTGGACTATGCCTGCGGAGCCATGGGGTGCACCCGTGCGTCCGTGGAAGGGCATTTCCGCCGGGACCACGCCATGCCCGCCATCCGCCTGGGACACGAAGCATGGGTCGAGGCCTTGGACCTCAGCCTTGAGGGCACAGGCCTGATGCTCCTTGGCAACTACCTTTCCGGTCTCTCGATCGAGGACTGCGCGAACCGGGCGAAGCACGAATTCGAGCGGGTGCTGCTCCCCCGGTCCGGCCAACGGACCGTCCCATCCAGACCCTGACCCTCCCCAACCCCGGTTGCGCTCCTTACGGAGATCCCGTTGGGTCAGGCATCCCTGTTGGCCCCGATCCAGGTGGCGAAAGCCTGGAGGTTTCGGCGTACGGCCCGATCGATGAAGCGAAGGACCTACAAAGGAATTCGGGCGGATCGGGCAAAGGGGGAATCATCAAAAACCCTTCCCGGCCTGGAAGCCGGTACCGGTTGCCTGTTCCTCGCGCCAAAGGGAGTGGATAACTCCTATCCGACCAAAATTGGTACTCCGAAGCCGAGGCTCGAGGTAGAATCCAAAGCAATTCAAGCTCTATGCATCCTTCGCCCAGATTAGGTCAACCTTGGCCTACATTTTGAAGTTGGGCTAATTAGCGTTAGGTATCACCCAGACACGCAAGAACATTGCACAGGGCCTCAAATGCAAATCACCAGCAGCACAGCACTCCTGGTTGTCCTTGCTTTATTGTCGAATGTCAATTGCGTAGGATCAATTTCCTATTTCTCGCAAAAACATACGTACCAACTGCATGGATGGGGCACAACGCTACCCGGCCAAGAAAGTGGTGGACTTCACACGATGAAGCGGGCTGAAACTCCGAAGCGAATCTTTCCACACTCATCTAATGGTGAAATCGAAATCGTATTCTCATCCGGCGCTTCAACCACTTTCCCATGCAGCGTCACCACTGAATACCTACGCAATGTGGCCAGCCAGAATAGAGAAGGCGTGGTTACCCCTCTGGGCGATATTCAGGATTGGAATTGGGTAGCAGTAGTTGTTATAAATCGCCCTATCTCCGGAATCACTGTAAAATCACAAGGGCAACAGTTGACTAGCATTTCCTTTGACCCACCAATTCTCGAATGGCCGCCAGCCTCTCCTCAAAACGGTCACATGGTTTACAGGACACCTTCCCCGAAGACCTGATCAACATAGAATGCCACCCCCGAGGAGCCGTCCCAACGAGGTAATATTCACGCGCCGGTCCTAACCCAGCGTTCGAGGTCGGACCCCAACCTGACCTTCTCCCTTTGAGGTAACATCTTTCCAATCTCCCTTCTCCTCCGTTCGCGCCGCCAGGTTGGGGCCGACTCAACTTCGGCGTTAGGTATCTACCGTTCACGAAGCAGAGGCCTTCCATGCCACTAATCAGCCGCATTCTTTTCCCTGTCTGTTCCTGCTTCGGCCCCCTGTTCATGGTTCTCGGCCTCCAGAGCCCGAACAGGAGTCCGGTGAATAATGCTTTGGCCTTCTGTGGCGCCTTCATGATCTCTGGCGCTCTGCTCATAATTTATTTTTCGGTTCTAAAGCACACAGCCGATCGGTCCTAAGCTTCACCAACTCCCTTCGGGTCCATCAGCGCCCTGCTCCTCCGGGCGCTTCAACTGAACGCCCGTCCCACCGCGCCGTCCCAACGAGGTAATATTCACGCGCCGGTCCTAACCCAGCGTTCGAGGTCGGACCCCAACCTGACCTTCTCTCCTTGGTGGTATCGTCTTCCCAACCTTCCTTCTCCTGCATTCGCGCCGCCAGGTTGGGGCCGACTCAACTTCGGCGTTAGGCCTCCCAAGGCGCGGAATTCCGTCGACCCAAGATCACTGTAGGCGAACGATCCTAAGGGCAATCAACAACGCAAGCGTAACGCCTGTAAATATGAAGAACGAACCAAGGACCCTTGCCCTCAAAATTGGGTTCGGCCCATTTACGTAATCCCGAAGGTATTGCGTTCTGCCTGGGAAAAGGCCTTCAAAGGGGTCCCCATCTTTCAGATATGCTTTCCAGGTTTTCCAGTAATGCTTCGGCCAGACCACCATCCACAAGCCGAAACCGACCGCCATGCCAATCCAAATGGCTAAGAAAAAAGCAACCCCAGGTGGTGGCATTGGCATTCCTCATTTTCCTGCAATCATGCCACAGGCCTGGCCTCCGCGCACTGCAACGAAACACCCGTCCCACGGCGCCGTCCCAACGAGGTAATATTCACGCGCCGGTCCTAACCCAGCGTTCGAGGTCGGACCCCAACCTGCACTTCGCCCCTTGGTGGTATCGTCTTTCCAATCCTCCTTCTCCCCCGTTCGCGCCTCCAGGTTGGGGCCGACTCAACTTCGGCGTTAGGATTCCCATGAAGGGAAAACAATACCGGCTTTCGATTTGGGCATTCCTGGTGCCCTTCGTCGTGGTCTATGGAATCGTCTTGATTTTCAATCCCTTCAGTCCAAAGGACCATTCAATCTGGTCATTGGCTAGGTGGATTGGAACAGGACTATTTGTTGGAACTGGTGCCCTGGTGATCGAATGGATCTTTGAGAAGGTGCCTTTGCCGTTTCTCCGATCTGATAAACCGACGGACCCAATTTGGAAACGAGGCCTGAGAGCCATGGCACTCATTGCCATCTTATCGGCCATCCTCTGGGCATCGGTTCTATCTCAAAATTGACCGAACCATCCTGGTCTATTGTCTTGCCATTCACTGATTTATCGCATCGTCACAACGTGGCAATCTTCAGGCGCCGATCCTAACCCAGCGTTCGAGGTCGGACCCCAACCTGACCTTCTCCCTTTGAGGTAACATCTTTCCAATCCTCCTTCTCCCCCGTTCGCGCCGCCAGGTTGGGGCCGACTCAACTTCAGCGTTAGGCATCCCAGGGCATTAAGATCATTGGCCGTCCAAACGCATTCTGGCAATTGTGCCCATATCCAATAGACGAATTTTGAAGAGACCATACATGAAGAGAGCCGTTTTTGGTCCTGCGCTTTCGATGATCTGCACGGTCTCGATCGGCGCACAACCTATGATCAACCCCGACCGGGCACCCTTGGCTCTCGAGTTCTTCGCCGCATATGGTGCAAGGGAAAACCTGAACAATGCGGTAATGGCACTCGCAGAAAAAAGTATCGCCAAGGACCCTTCGATCCCAAAGGGGGCCATTGAGTGCCTTTGCGGCAAGAAGGCATTGGATAACCTTTTTGCTCAATCTACAGAACCAATCCTTGCCACTTTCACTGATGACGAACTGAAGTACCTCATCGACTGCTTCAAGACGACCGCCTTTCAAAAGGTGTTTCATCCGAAACCTGGGGACCAAATCGCCTTAACGAACCAGGAGCAGGATGCTCTAGACAGATTCAAAATTTCACCGACAGGAATTAAGTTCACAAAGGAATGGCCCTCAGTTAAAAGCAAGATGGAAAGCATTTTCCGCCGTTGGCTTGGCGAAGCGATAGCAAGCGCACAGCAATTTGCGACCGGTCCAACTCCTCATTAGCACTGGCCGTACCTGTTCCAAAAATGCCGCCGTCCCAACGAGGTAATATTGGCGCGCCGGTCCTAACCCAGCGTTCGAGGTCGGACCCCAACCTGACCTTCTCCTTTTGAGGTAGCATTTATCCAATCCTCCTTCTCCCCCGTTCGCGCCGCCAGGTTGGGGCCGACTCAACTTCGGCGTTAGGCATTCCAGTGCTGCAGATACCAAGCAATTCTGAAATCTTCCTGGCAGCGGCAACTACTCGAGCGGGTTCCCTGATCCTTGCGGGCCTCTCTTTTGGCCTATTTGTGTTCCTTGCACCTTTGTTCCTTCCCGAAGATCACGGTTGGCGAGAGGCTGACATATTGATCTCATGGACCGACTGGGGAATATCGCTCGCCGCCTTAATGATCGCGATCGGGCTTGCAATGGTTGAACCAAGGATGAGCCTTGGTTATGGGTTTTCGCTTCGATACCGCTATACCCTATCTGGTCTCTTCTTCGCTATCGCGACGAGGAAGGTATACACAAGGATCCGATTCTAGCCATTCCCAGGCCTCCATCCCTTGCCGCCGTCCCAACGAGGTAATATTGGCGCGCCGGTCCTAACCCAGCGTTCGAGGTCGGACCCCAACCTGACCTTCTCCCTTTGAGGTAGCATCTATCCAATCCTCCTTCTCCACCGTTCGCGCCGCCAGGTTGGGGCCGACTCAACTTAGGCGTTAGGCCTCCTTGGCGCCGGCTTCGAACTTGAAACTATATGCGCCTCGAATACCGAGTTCGGATAACCTGAAGATCTATCGAATATAAAGCAACCCAACTCTGCCTCGGCGGCTTGCATTGACAGCACATTCGGGAGGATTGAATGAAGGGCACCAAGTCAATTGCCACCCTGTTTCCCATATTGGTTTCAATCTCTGGATACTCTCAAACCACCACATTGACCGCGACCATCCAGGGCACCAAGGCGGTGGTTTCCTATGACGGTTCCTATTTCCGAGAATGCAAAACCTCTATCGAACCCCAGAACACCGATGAGGATATGGAGGGCGAAATGCCGTGGGCCATCGCTCCTCGTCATTACCGATTTTCATTCACTACAGGTTCAGTTCAAGGTTCTCCTCGAACATATGAAGTAAGGCTTATCCCCATCCATGACTGGAAGAGCCCCACATTCAAAATGAAGTATCACGATCTATTCGAGACGACAAAAAAGCTAGGCCCTATTTTGGCAACTCAGCCAACCAGCTTTCCTCTTGGGTCCACCATCCCCGAATGGAATTTAGTCGATACAGAGCAAACCATTCACGCCAAGGTCAAATATCTAAACGGAACCACTCACCACGGGATTCTATTCATCTCTCAAGAGACACAAGAAACCGATGGAAATCCCATCAACAGTAATGAGACTTATTGCGCTTACCAGGGAATCTCCAACGATGGAAAATGGTTCATCACTTTACAATTCGCCATAGCCAACCCTACTCTTCCGAAAGATGCCGATGCGGCCAATCACATCAATCGAGATCCAAAACGCAAATATTTGCTAAAGGGCGAGACACTGGTTAATTCTCTCGCACCAGCCTCTTTCATTCCGAGCATCCCGAGCATTGAAAAGCTTCTGGCCTCTATCCAATTGCCTTAACTACGCTTAGCCAACCAATCACTCCCGACGAAATCCCCCACCCTGGCAAGCGTCACCGGCTTCAACCGACGCGCGCCGCGCGATTAGAGGACCTAACGATCGCCGTCGCCCTACCAGTGGGTTCGAGCGCGGCCCCCAACCTGTTCTGCTCCTTTGAGGGCCTCTCGGGCGCCATCCGCCCCCTCCTTCAATCGCGCCGCCAGGTTGGGGCCGCTCAACCCTGGCGTTAGGACTTGAGGCGCGAAGAACCCCAGGACCCAGCATTGCGCCGCGTCCTTCAGCGGCTCCCCCGGAAGCCCCGGTAGGCGGACTTTTCAGCGCCGGCCTCAGTGGGCGAAAAGCCCAGAGCTACATCACCAGGCCAACCCTCAGCCCGATGGGCAATCTGCGCCCTTCCCCGCCGAGCGCTTCAACTGAACGCCCATTCCATCCCGCCGTCCCAACGAGGTAATAGTCACGCGCCGGTCCTAACCCAGCGTTCGAGGTCGGACCCCAACCTGCACTTCTCCTCTTGGTGGTATCGTCTTTCCAATCCTCCTTCTCCTCCGTTCGCGCCGCCAGGTTGGGGCCGACTCAACTTCGGCGTTAGGACTTGCCTACCCCGCATCAACTCAGAGCTATGAGCAATTCCACAAGGAGTAATTTCGATGAAATTCTTTAACCCTTACATCATTTTCTTTCTAACACTCTTTGCAATTACTGGGGTTTCTGCAATCTACGTTTTTATCAAAGGATTGAGGACTTCAAACCGCCCGTTGCTCATCACTGGTTTCATCCTATCTGCCGTGGCCGGTGGGTTCTTCGATTTCACATTACAAATCATCCGCATTGCGATTTACTTTGGACATGGGTCGGGCACTTAACCTTCGGTTCGAGTCCTGCCCTAAGGGCCTCGTCCCAACGAAGGCGATGTATTCGCGCCGGTCCTAACCCAGCGTTGATATGTTTTGGCCTGTCAAGGGGAGCGACAGCCAATTATTTCACTGTAGCCGGGCAGTGGGTGAGGAGCAGGACGAGCGGTGTTTCCGACGGTTGCTCAGTTTGATATGCGCGGGTTGGTTACCGGAATGACAACCGGTACGTCGGGGAGCTGCCTCCCGCTCGAACCTTGGATCAGGCCGTTGCCGGCCGCCAGAACAACGCTGTCGAGGGTGCTCCCACCGGGGCTCATCCTGCTGCTCACGCACTGCGTGACGATATCTTCACGTCCTGGTCGCCCGGCCTAGGCCTTGGGGGTCAGGGGTGGCAAGGCCTGGCCGATGGCCCAGATGAATCCGGTCAGTTCCCGGGCCAGGGCGGTGGCGATTTTGACCGGCAACATGCCGCGCTTGGTCAGGGCCCGGTAGCGGGCACAGAGCCGTTTCTGGGCCGCCCAGGCGATGTCCTGGACCGCCTGGGGAGCCTGCTCGGCGCGGCGCTGGATGATACGGGTCTTGCGCGCAGGAAAGCGATAGGTCCAGGCCGCCTCCAACAGGATCCGGCGAACGTGGCCATTTCCGGCCTTGGTGATGGCCCCGCGGACATGGTGGGGGCCACTGGAATGCTCGCTCGGGTTCAGGCCCACGAACGACCACAGGTTGGGCGCCTTGGGAAAGCGCCGGAGCTCGCCGATCTCGGCCGCGACGATGGTCGCAGCCAGCCGATCGATGCCGCGCAAGGCCATGAGCGCCGTGATGGTCGGGGCGAACTCAGCCTGGGGCTCGGCCGCCAGGATCTGGGTGTCCAGGGCCTTGACCCGGACCCCCATGGCCAGGACCAGGTCCACGTATTCCTGGAACACGATCTGCTGCACAGGGCGGTCGAACTTGATCGTCTCCAGCCAACGGAAGTGCGCCTGGGTCCAGTGGCTCTTTTCCGGATAGCGCTTGCCGTGGCGCAGCAAGAAGCCCAGCAACCGCTGCTTGGCTTGCTTATGCACGCGCATCAGGTCCTCCCGGGCCCGGGTCAGGTCGCGCAGCGCTTCCTGGGGTTCGCCCGGCACCCAGACTGCGGTCAAGTGGCCGGAGCGAAACAAATCCGCAAGCGACAGGCTGTCCCGGCGGTCGTTCTTGATCCGGCAGCCGGGCTTTTTCGGGATCAGCGACGGCGCCACCACCTGGCACTCCTGGCCCAGGCTGCGCAACTGCCTGTATAGCCCGAACCCGCACGGACCGGCCTCGTAGCAGAACCGGAGCGGGGCGTGGTCCTTCTTCAGCTTCCGGACCAACTGGGCCACCGCTTCCGGGGTGTTTGGGATCTCCCCCAGATAGCAGGGCACTCCGCCCGCACCTTCCGCCACAGCAGCGGCGATCGTTGCTTTGTGGACATCCAACCCGACGAATTTGCAGTAGACTTCCATCGCCTGCCCTCCTCATTTACGGCTCTGAGCCGGTTGGTTGAAAAGCGACCCGAGCTTAATCCACGAACGCTGCGGACGGGCAGGCCCTTTTCCTCTCTTGCGAACCCACCGCGAGGGACTCACCCTTCGTTCAGCCGGGCGGAAGACAAGGCTCCGCAGGGATGCGACCTGAGCGCCGGCCCGGGCCCGGAAACTGATGGGCCGGGAGCTTCCCGGCCCCCTTTTTCAGTGATGCCCCAGTTTCTGGGCGTCAGGCGATAAACCCCGGGGGCCCGGGGGCAGAGCCCCCGGAGTAACCTGGAGAATCGATCCCTTCAAATTCGCCGGGCCAATACATGATGTCTCGAGGTCGGGCCCCAACCTGCACTTCTCCCCTTGGTGGTATCGTCTTTCCAATCATCCTTCTCCCCCCGTTCGCGCCGCCAGGTTGTGGCCGACTCAACTTCGGCGTTAGGCATCTCAACGCACTAGGCAAAGGCCTCCTATGAACCTGACGCTTATCCTATGCATCGCGGCGGCCCTGGTGGGCCTTTTCCTGTTCCTGAAATACCGTACAGCCAAGGAATGGCAAATCTCTTCGTCTGAGATCCCGACCCTTATCACCAAGCTTCGTTCAAGCCCTGGGCCCTTGGCCTGGGCCCAGTTGATCTCTGACGAAAACGATGGCCTAGCCCTGGACTACGCAGTCAATAATGGCCGATTCGAATTCAACTGGTGCCTACTTTGCCCAAAGAACATCGAAGACAAAGGCAGGTTCATTGAATTCCTCGACAAGCATGGCTATGCCCACACTGAAATCAAGGCTGCAAACGGCTGCCCCCTGATTGATGTGCAGGGCTCCGACCTTGAGGGCCTTGCCAATCGGGTTTTGTCGGAGATGTACCACTCCACAGGTAGTCTCCGAATGCTCGGCGAGGGCTTCGAATGGCCTTAAATTTCGGCCATCGCGCCGCATAATGCGGTGACATCCTCAAACATCCGTCTGCCTAACCCCACGCTCGACCCCGGACCGCAAAGTGCCTTCATCCCACCGTCATTTCTCGAACCCCATCCACCAACCCCGCCGACCGCGCCGCCACTTTGAGTCCGATCAGCCGGGCCGTTAGGCTTCTCAAGGCCGCAATCCTCGCTTTCTCGATTGCCCCCCCCCAAACGAATCTAGGCCGCCATGATCTCAAAGATCCACATCCTTCTCATCACTGCTGGCTTCGTTGCTTGCAAGGCACCCCCTCCTTCTGCGGTTCCGCTAATAGCCACATCGACCAATGAACAGGAAATCACCATTACGCAGATGGATGGTCTGATTTTGTCCGGAAAGGCTGTTGAGGCTGGGAACACACACTCTGGTTCAACCTGGGTCAAGATCACAGGTGGCCAGATCTTAGTCACCAAAAGAGGCCGACCCGATTTCCAGGATTTCGTAAAGAAGAATGCCCCGAAACCAGTTCCTTACTATATCGAGTGAGATTAGGAACAGCCCTCGGGGCCCAGCATTGCGCTGCGGTATGAGGCGACTCCCCCGATGACCACGGTAGGCGGGTCTCACCGCGTCGGCCTCGGTGGGCGAAAAGCCCAGAGCTACATCACCAGGGCAAGCCGCAACCCGGTGGGCGATCAGCGCCCTTCTCCTCCGAGCGTTTCAATTGAACGCCCAGCCCACCGCGCCGTCCCAACGAGGTAATATTCACGCGCCGGTCCTAACCCAACCTGACCTTCTCCCTTTGAGGTAGCATCTATCCAATCCTCCCTCTCCCCCGTTCGCGCCGCCAGGTTGGGGCCGACTCAACTTTGGCGTTAGGCATCCCATGGCGCGTTATCAGGAATGCACTACAATGTAGTGTATGGCCGTCGACTTGCAGTTCGAATGGGATCCAGGGAAAAACACCCTCAACATCAGGAGGCATAAAGTCTCATTTGACGAGGCTTCGACCTCCTTCCTTGATGAAAATGCTCTGTTGATCGATGACCCCGACCACTCGGAGGAGGAAGACAGGTTCATCCTCCTTGGCCTAAGTTCGTCGCTCCGGATACTCCTCGTCTGCCACTGCTATCGAGCCAAAGAAGGTCTCATCCGGATTATTTCAGCCCGGAAGGCCGACCGCCAGGAGCGTCAAGACTACCTACGGAGGTTTACTTCATGAGACAGCATTACGATTTCTCCAACGCCCGCCCAAATCCCTACTCCAGGATGCTTAAGCGCCAAATCACTTTGCGTGTTGATGAATCGACGCTGGAGTATTTCAAAGCTCTGTCCACCGAAATGGCCATTCCTTACCAGACTCTGATCAACCTCTATCTCCGAGAATGTGCTGCCTCGAAAAAGCATTTGAGGCTAACTTGGGAAGCGCCGAAAAGCGCCAAACCCGCTTAGTTCCCAAACGGAGAACAGGTCCCACCTGCGCCGTCCCAACGAGGGGATATTCACGCGCCGGTCCTAAGAGGGTGTCTGCTAAAAGGAAGGCCCCGCGACGGCGTCCAGAGGCCCGATTATCGAGCGCAAGGCCCGCAGGAAGTATAAGTCATACTTTCAAGGGTCTTGCACACGAGAAGCGGGCCTCTGGGCGCCGCCCTTCGGGTGATGGCAGCGGCCACGGCAGTCCAGCGTTCCACTCGTCGACCGATTACCCGAATCGCTCTCCTCGCGGTCCTTGTCCTGCCATGGCCGGTGCCATCATCGCGGGGCCTTCCTTTTAGCAGACACCCTCTAACTCAGCGTTCGAGGTCGGACCCCAACCTGACCTTCTCCCTTTGAGGTAACATCTTTCCAATCTCCCTTCTCCCCCGTTCGCGCCGTCAGATTGGGGCCGACTCACCTTCGGCGTTAGGCATCCCAAGGCTCCAAAACCAACGTGAGCGCGGCACCCTAGGTGATGGTCCACCGACAACGCCGGAATACCTATACTGGTCCCATGCCCTCAGATAGCCCCCTCTGCCCCTTTTGCAATAGCCCAATGACCAAGGGGCTTTTAAGCACGCAGGGGCCGGTTCAATGGTTCGATGGAAAGCCAGGGTTCTTCCAAGAATTACTTGGCGGTGGAGACATCATCAATTCAGAAGTCGACATGATTCGCGGCAGCCACATCGAAGGGTGGCGCTGCAACGCATGCTGCAAGCTGCTCCTTGATTTCCATGCCACCCCATCTGGCCAGGTGTAAACCCGATGCGCTATGTTATCCAGCAACATCATCAATCGTCCGTCTGCCTATCCCGCGCTCGACCCCGGACCTCAAAGTACCTTCATCCACCCGTCAATTCTCGAGCCCCTTCCACCTTCCCAGCCGACCGCGCCGCCACTTTGAGTCCGGTCAGCTGGGCCGTTAGGCATTTCCTAAACCCGCACCCACTGGTCGTCAGCCCCAGCCGTGGAACTCGACCTCTCTTCCGTTCATAGGCCTGGACCGGCGTATCAGCAGATGAACGCTAGTCCAGGCCTTCAACCATTAGAACATTACAAAAGTCGCTTCAGCGCGGTCGGTGGCAATGCGCCATGGCCATCGGTGGCGCGTTATGGCAAACGGCAAGGGGCATAGCCGGGAGAACCTGCGTAGGATTGAGAATGCGCTCCGTTGTATAACCTATGCCACCGAGCAGCGCGCCCCCAACTGCACCGGGCACAGCCCCAATCCCACCCACGGCCATCCACCCAAGGCCTCCTGTCACGGCCCCCACGCCCATGAGTGCGCCCATCGCTTTCGGGTTCACGGAGTAATCATATACAGGTCCCGTCTGGGGTCGGAAGGGGTACATTCCTCCGCATATCTGGTCAAGAGAGTCCTCGGAGAGGATGTTTGCAGGCCTTTGAATAACATTCATCAGATTCTCCAATTCAGTATGGAAGGGCATCCTTGATGCCCATTTTTAAAGGACAGGGATGCAATGCGTCTATGGCAGGAGCCTGCCAGTGCGGGATACTTTTGAAGCCCACTCGGGGCAACGCCAGCCACCCCAAAAGAGTTGTCGAATGGATCTGGGCATTCGGAATCTAGGCAGTGTGCAGTGGCATTTCGGGCAATGCCTTACCGGTTCGAGCGCCATCACGAGGAGGGTCACCACAACTACGATCGTGATACATATGGCAATTCCTTGGACAGAATGATCCATGTCCACCCCCTCTTCCCAAAGCGGCCCCGATGCCCCAGGGAATGCGTCCCCGTCCCATCAAATATCCGGACGACGCAGAAGGTTCCTTGCTCCGTAATATGGGGTCTATCACGCTCTTTCGCCTTGACCAGCCAAAGTGTGTTGCGCCGCGAGTTTAACAGTAAAAAAAGCGCTCGTCCCCCTATCCTTGCGTTCAACCGGGGCCCCGCCTTTTGGATGCCTTCAAATCGTTTTCTTGCTCAATCTTCCCTTCTCCCACGTTCCCGTCGCCAAGTTGGGGCTCCCCCGAAGGCCACGGTAGGCAGGCTTCTCCGCGCCGGTATCAGCTGGCGAAAAACCCAGAGCTACATCACCAGGGCAAGCCGCAGCCCGATGGGCAATCAGCGCGCTTCTCCTCCGAGCGTTTCAACTGGGGGCCCATCCCACCGCGCCGTCCCAACGAGGTAATATCCACGCGCCGGTCCAAACCCAGCGTTCGGGATCGGACCCCAACCTGCGGTTCTCCCGGTGGTATCGTCTTTCCGGATGCCCTTCTCCCCCGTTCGCGGCGCAAGGCCCAGGCCAGATCAACTTCGGGGTTGGGGCATGGGGCGCGCGGCTCCTTGCTGCAACAACGGCACGCCGCGCCGTGCGCCGACTCCAGGGTAGGGCTCGGTAGGCAACTGCGCAGGACACGACCTAGCCTGGATACGTTGAAGTTTTCTTTGCTGTAATGGTGAAATCTATAAAGCATGGCCGATGATCTCGAGATCCACCACCGCTTAGATACCGCCTCGTTCCTTTCAATATTCCATTATTCTCCAATGTCAGTTTGAACCAACAGGCATCCATGCCATCCGTGGCATAACCATCGATTATCAAGGTTTTTGTCTCAGAATCCCAATGCCCCAGAAGCCTTGGAAAGGCGGTGTTTCCTTGCACAGTAATAGTTACCGATCCGTCATTGTCAGGATGCATATGCCAAATATAGGTATTAGTTCCCCCGGGCGCTGCATCCACACAATTGCAATCGCCCTCAATACCAGTTACCTGCCAAACCCCCTGCAGAGGGTGCAGTTCTTGACAGGATGCCGAAGCGGACACAAGACAGGGAACGACAAGGACCAGCCTAGTCAACATAGATCTTCTCCTAATCCAGTAGGTTGGAAGGGTGAACGGGGTGACGCTTCCACTGCTTGCCAACAAAATGCAGTGGATAGCGTATTGGTTTCACCAAGATTCGACTTTTCGCGCGCCAATCCTACCCCAGCGTTCGAGGTCGCACCCCAATACCTGCCTGGCGTGATCTCCGGGGATGGCGAAGAACTCGATGCCGATGTTCTCGCCGTGCTGGAACCCATTCAAACCTTCCATGGACGTTGCATTGCCATTGTCCACCGGCTCGAGGAAGACGATGACAAAGTCGAAGTCGTCCCAGAGGGCATCGATTTATCTGATTCACAAATTCGAGAAATGACCTATTTTCAAGAACAGTATTTCTCTTCCTTCCTAATCCGCAAATGTCCCAAACCCGGTTTGACCTGAACGGAACACGACCTTCCTGGAGAGGCGATGAAGATCCTCGCGCTTGAGAATGAACTTCCCGGATTGTCCGCCAAGGATTTTGCGCCGTATCTTGAAGCAGAGGCCCAAAGGGTCTGGGAGCTCCAGCAAGCGGACCTCATCCGTGAAATCTATTTCCGCCCTGACCTGCATTCGGCGGTGCTGGTCCTGGAATGCGAGAGCCTCCCGGAAGCCGAATCAATTCTGGCTTCACTTCCACTTGTCTCAAACAGCCTCATCCGTTTTGAACTGGTTCCCCTGGCGCCATATTCCGGCTATTCGAGGCTCTTCTCCAAGCAAGGCTGATGGCAGGGTTGGCCCGCATGGAAATACTGAGCCATCCCAACGAGGTATGATTGGCCCGCCGGTCCCAGTCCGGCGTCCGAGGTCGGACCCCAACCTGACCTCCGCCCTTTGAGGCAGGATCCATCCCATCCTCCTTTCCCCCATTCGCGCCCCCAGGTTGGGGCCGACGCAACTTCGGCGTCAGGATTTCCGGGTGGTCTCATGAAGGTCAATCAGCCAACCAACCCATCCGCCCGCAATTGGATCCTGGCGTTTGCTGCCGTTACAATGGCATCCCTCGCCCTTGCCACCAGTGGCCACGTTGCCTACGCTGCCCTTGGGTTTGGCGGTATCGATTCTGCTCAATGGGAATTCGCCGTTCCAAGCACATTGGCTCTCCTGGTCGTGGCCGGCCTCCTCGGTCGTTTTGCTTACCGAAGGGCGCCAACAAGGGCCATGGCATGGACAATCGCGCTCGCCTTATTTGCAAATATTGCACCGTGGGCCGTTATCGTCTATAAGTTCCACTTGATCGAGTGACCCGGGATCAGGTCTCAACACGCGCGTTCCATCCGCTCATCCCACCGACGGCAGGTTTGCGGGCCGGTCCTGAGAGGTCGAACCCCGGCCTGCGCTTCTCCCTTGGTGGTATCGTCTTTCCGGTCTCCCTTCTCCCCCTTCGCGCCGCCAGGTTGGGACCGACTCGACCTCGGCTCCAGGTATCACCCAGCATGAGGTGCCGAAATGGAGCGAAAGCGCATTGCACTCGCCGGTTTGATTCTGTTCGGGGTCGCATTGGCGTGGAATGCCCTTCTTCACCTTGTCCTTCTGGCCAAGGTCAATGCCTTGGTGCTGCACCTTCGCCGCCCCAACCAGCCATGGGTGATTCCGACCTCCCTCCTTCTGACGGCTGGCATTGTCACGCTCTTCCTGCTCGGTTATCTGCGCTTTTCCAGGCGTCCAACCCTGAGGGAGGGCCTGACCTACGGCTTGTCCTTCGGGCTCCTGGCGGGTCTACTGGTCGATCTCAATCAATTCCTCCTCTACCCTATCCCCGCCAAGGTTGCTGCCTGCTGGTTTGCCGGCGGCCTTCTCGAGTTCAGCTTTTACGGCATCCTTCTCGCCAAGATCATCCCTCCCAAAGAGCCAATGCCGGAGTCGGTGCGGTCCAAAGGGCCGTCCCACCGCGCCGTCCCAACGAGGTGATATTCACGCGCCGGTCCCAACCCCGCGTTCGAGGTCTGACCCCAACCTGCACTTCCCCCCTTGGCTGTATCGTCTATCCGATCCTCCTTCTCCCCCGTTTGTGGCGCCAGGTGGCCCTTTGCGTCGGCGCCGAATACGGCGAGCACGAATTCTTCTTCGGTGCCAAGGCACCGCTCCCCTTGGTGGTATCGTCTTTCCCTTATCCCCCGATCGGGGCCGACCCGGCTTCGGCGCCAGATCGCAACCCCATCGTAAAACCTGCCAGGCCAAAGGAGGACGGCATGATCAACCAGGTTTTCCTGACCCTTCCCGTCGCCGACCTCGAGAGGTCGGTCGCCTTCTTCAAGGCGCTTGGTTTTGCTCACAACCCGCAGTTCAGCGACGAGACGGCTGCGTGCATCATCATCAATGAAACCATTTCCGTGATGCTGGGAACCCACGCGAAGTTTCGTGAGTTCACGCCCAAGGCCGTCTGCGACACAAGTCAGGCCGCCGAGGTCCTGATTTCCCTCAGCTGTGAGAGCCGCGAGCAGGTGGATGAACTGGTTGCCAAGGCCCTTGCCGCGGGTGGTTCAACCTACGATAAACCCGAGGATTTCGGGTTCATGTACACCCACAGCTTCGTCGACCTGGATGGTCATGGGTGGGGGGTGCTCCACATGGTTTCCAATCCTGAGTCCTAGGGGTGCTTGGGTTTCAGCCGCGGCGGGTCCGGCTGGCTCCGGGCACGAGGATCCCATGGGCCCAGCGGTGCTCCGCGTCCTGATGCGGCGCCCCTGAAGGCCCCGGTAGACAACTGCCGTTTGGAAATCCGTTCAACGGCCCTTTTCCATCAACCTGGAGAAGCCGGTCCCCAACCTGCACTTCTCCCCGTGGTGGTATCGTCTTTGCGATTCCCCTCCTCCCCCTTCACGGCGCCAGGACCACCCGATGAACTCGACGATTCGCGCCCAGCTCGGCGACATCACCCACCTGGATGTGGACGCCATCGTCAACGCCGCCAATTCGTCCCTGCTTGGCGGAGGTGGGGTCGACGGAGCCATCCACCGTGCGGCTGGGCCCGACCTGGTTCATGAATGCCGATTGCTGGGGGGCTGCAGGCCTGGTGAAGCGAAGATGACCAAGGGGTACCGGCTCCCGGCTCGACACGTGATCCATACGGTGGGCCCCGTCTGGCGGGGCGGGGCCTGGCAGGAAGCGGACGTGCTCAGGTCATGCTATCTCCGGTGCCTGGAGCTGGCCTCGGAGCATTCCATCCACTCCATCGCCTTCCCGAGCATCAGCACGGGCATCTTCGGCTACCCCATCGAAAGCGCCTGCCGGATTGCCGTGTCGACCACGCGCGCCTTCCTCGCCAGACCCAGCTCCATCGTCGAAGTCGTCTTCTGCTGCTTCAGCCCGTCCGACCTGGAGGTCTACGAAGGCGTTCTCAAGGGCCTTCCCACCTAGTCCCACATCGATCGGTCCCCACCCGTCTTCGGCCTCCATCACCCATGGGGGCGGCCACGGGCCGCGTTCCGCCGCGGGCAGGGGGCCGGGAGCGACCGCTTTGAAATGAGCTATAGTCGAGCCATGCTTCCCGACTCTTTCGCCATAATCGGTGCGGTCATTGGCTCGCTCGGCGGATTCTATTACGTGTTTGAAACCATGGCCGGCCGGGCCCAGCCCAACCGCATCACCTGGCTGCTTTGGGGAATCTTCCCGATGGTCATCTTCGTGGCGCAGAGGGTGCAGGGGGTTCCGGGCGTTTCGTGGGCGTCCTTTGCCGCCGGCCTGACGCCGCTGCTGGTCGTCGCAGCATCCTTCTTCAACAGGAATGCCTACTGGAAAACCGAACCGCGGGACTACGGCCTGATGGCGGCGGCCATCCTCGGCATCCTCCTCTGGGGCATCACCCGCAATCCGAACCTGGCCCTGCTCTTCTCCCTGCTGGCCGATATGCTGGCGAGCGTCCCGACCCTCCTCAAGGCCCATCGCCACCCCCGCTCCGAAAGCTGGGTGGCCTACGCGATCAGCGCCACCGGCTTCGGAATCAGCCTTCTTTCGGTTCAGACCTTCAACTTCCAGAGTGCGGCGTTCGTGGCCTACGTTTTCCTCCTCAACGCCGCCCTGGCGATGCTGGCCTCGATGCGCGCATCCTCGGGAACCCCAACCCCGGGGCCGGGAGGCGCGCATGACAATGCCTAGTCCTTTCGGGCCGTTCCATCGCTGACCTCCACGCACCTTGAAAAGGGGCTTGCGGTTGAAGGTCAGCACGAAGGCCTTCCCGTCAGGGGTCGTTTCCAGCCCGTACCGGGTGGCGCGGCCCTTGAAGGAAGGTCGGCTCCCCCTCCAGGCCTGGAGAGCCGTCAGCCCCAGGATCGCTCCGGGCGCGGGCGACCGCTCCGCCTCGCCAGGCATGGCGCCCGGCAGCCTCTTCGAGGTTGGACCCGGCGGGGCGGAGCCGGCCGGGTTTCAGGACGGATTTCCATTTCTTGAAAATACGACTGATATGAACCACCCCTCAAATCCCGGGATGGGGATCCGTCACCGATCGGCCTGCTGGGCATCCAAGGGAGGTTCCAGGACGTACGGAGGTGAAGCGATGCTGAAGCTGACCGTGAACGGGAAGGCCCGGACCGTGGATGCCCGGCCGGACATGCCGCTGCTCTGGGTGCTCCGGGACAGGCTGGGGCTCACGGGCACCAAGCTGGGGTGCGGCATGGCCCAGTGCGGCGCCTGCACGGTGCACCTGGACGGGGAGGCCGTCCGCTCCTGCGTGACTCCGGTGTCCCGGGCGGTGGGCAAACAGGTGGTGACCATCGAGGGCCTTTCCCCGGACAACCGCCATCCCCTTCAACTGGCCTGGCTCGAGGCGGACGTGCCCCAGTGCGGCTACTGCCAGTCCGGCCAGATCATGGCCGCCGCGGTGCTCCTGCGGGAAAAGGCCGACCCCACGGACGAGGACATCGATCGATGTTTGGCTGGCAACCTTTGCCGCTGTGGCACCTACCAGCGCATCCGCGCCGCCGTCCACCGGGCTGCCGAACTCGCCGCCAAGGGAGGTGGCCGATGACCGGGACCCTGACCCGCCGCGATTTCCTCAAGGCCGGTGGCGCCGCGGCAGGAGGACTGACGGTCGCCTTCCTGGTGCCGGCCGCCTCCCGGGCCGCCCAGGCCGTGGAGCCCGCCGCCCCCTTCGCCCCCAACGCCTTCCTGCGCATCGGCAGCGACGACCGCATCACGGTGCTCCTGTCCCATTCGGAAATGGGCCAGGGCATCTGGACCACCCTGCCCATGCTCATCGCCGAGGAGCTGGACGCGGACTGGTCCAGGGTGCGGGCCGAGCATGCCCCCGCCGCCCCAGCCTACGCCCACGCGGTCTTCGGCATGCAGATGACCGGCGGCTCCAGCAGCACCTGGTCCGAGTTCGACCGGTACCGCCAGGCCGGGGCCCTGGCCCGGGCCCTCCTGATCCAGGCCGCCGCCCAGCGTTTCGGGGTGGATCCCTCCCAGTGCCGCACGGACAACGGCGTGGTCCACGCGGGGGACCGCAAGGCCACCTATGGCGAGCTGGCGGTGGCGGCCTCCAGGCTGCCGGCCCCGGGCCCCATCCCCCTCAAGGATCCCCGGGACTGGAAGATCATCGGCCAGCCCCGGCGCCGGCTGGACGGGCCGGAAAAGGTGAACGGCCGGGCCATCTTCGGGATGGACGTGCAGTTCCCGGGCCTGCTCACGGCCCTGGTGGCCCGGCCTCCGGTGTTCGGGGCCAAGGTCCGGTCCTTCGATGCGGCCCGCGCGAAGGCCGTCCCGGGCGTGCGCGCGGTGCTCCAGGTGCCCAGCGGCGTGGCGGTGGTGGCCGAGGACTTCTGGGCGGCCGAGCGCGGGCGGGACGCCCTGGCGGTGGCCTGGGACCTGGGCCCCAACGCGGGGCTGGACACCGGATCCCTCTTCAAGGAGTTCCGGCGCCTGGCGGCCACCCCGGGAAAGGTGGCGGCCCAGGCCGGCGACGCCTCCTCCGTGCTGGCCAAGGCCTCCAAGGTCCTGGAGGCCGAGTACGCCGTGCCCTACCTCGCCCACGCCCCCATGGAACCGCTCAACTGCACCGTGAAGCTGGGCCCGGACAGCTGCGAGATCTGGAGCGGGACCCAGTTCCAGGGCCCCGATCACCAGGCCGCCGCCCGCATCACGGGCCTCAAGCCCAGCCAGATCACCCTCCACACCGTCTTCCTCGGGGGCGGGTTCGGACGCAGGGCGAACCCCACGTCCGATTTCGTCACCGAGGCCCTGCACGTGGCCAAGGCGGCGGGCAGGCCCGTCAAGGTGGTGTGGACCCGCGAGGACGACATCCGGGGCGGCTACTACCGCTCGGGCTTCCTGCACCGGGCCCGGGTGGCCCTGGGGGCCGACGGCCTGCCCGAAGCCTGGCAGCACACCCTGGTGGGGCAGTCCATCCTGGTGGGCACGCCCTTCGAAGCCATGATGATGAAGAACGGCATCGACCCCACCTCCACGGAGGGCGTGGCGGATTCCCCCTACCTCGCGGGCGTCCCCCACCACCACGTGAGCCTCCACAGCCCCAGCACCGGGGTGCCCGTGCTGTGGTGGCGCTCCGTGGGCCACAGCCACACGGCCTTCGTGATGGAGAGCCTCATCGACGAACTGGCCCATGCCGCGGGCGTGGACCCGCTGGCCTACCGCCGCCGCCTGCTCCAGCCCCACCCCCGCCACCTGGCGGTGCTGGAGCTGGCCGCGGAGAAGGCCGGCTGGGGCCGTCCCGTGGCCGCGGGCCATGCCCTGGGCCTGGCGGTCCACGAGTCCTTCGGCAGCTTCGTGGCGCAGGTGGCCGAGGTGTCCGTGGACCAGGGCCGGCCCCGGGTCCACCGGGTGGTCTGCGCCGTGGACTGCGGGCTGGCGGTGAACCCCGAAGGGGTGCGGGCCCAGATGGAAGGGGCGGTGGTCTTCGGGCTCACGGCGGCCCTGCACGGCGAGATCACCTTCGCCCAGGGCCGGGTCCGGCAGGGGAACTTCCACGACTATCCCCTGCTCCGGATCAACGAGATGCCCCGGGTGGAGGTCCACATCCTGCCCAGCACCGCGAAGATGGGCGGCATCGGCGAGCCCGGGGTGCCCCCGGTGGCGCCGGCGGTGGCCAATGCCCTCTTCCTCCTCACCGGCCAGCGGGTGAGGCACCTGCCCATCCGGCTCTAGGAGTCCGCAATGCTCCCCTCGATCCGGCATTTCCTCCTCGGCCTGGCCCTCGCGGCCGGCCCCCTCCACGCGGCCAAGCCCGCGCCCCCGCCGACCGCGGCGGAGGCCAAGGCCGCCTTCCTGGAGGCCTACAAGGTCTTCATGCACCCCCGGTGCATGAACTGCCACCCCGACGGCAACCGCCCCCTCCAGGGCGAGGACAGCCATCCCCACACCCAGAACGTCGTTCGAGGCCCTTCCGGCGAGGGGGTCTACGCCCTCAAATGCATGAACTGCCACCAGACGGCCAACGTGCCGGGCCCTGGCATGCCCCCCGGCAACCCCGCATGGCGCCTGCCTCCCCCCGAAATGCCGCTGGTCTTCCAGGGCCGCAGCCCCGCGGCCCTGGCCCGGCAGCTCAAGGACCCGGACCAGAACGGGGGCTTGACCCTCGCCCAGCTGCTTCGCCACGTGGCGGAGGATCCCCTGGTGAAGGCCGGCTGGAACCCGGGCGAAGGCAGGCCCCGGCCGCCCATCTCCCAGAAGGCCTTCGCGCGCCTCATGAAGCGCTGGATCGAGGGCGGGGCGCCCGCTCCCGAGTAGGGCGTCCTCCGGCCGGGACCCGGCCTTGCGCGACCGGAGATCCAGACTAAATTTGGCAGGGCCTCATCAGCGCACCTCTGGAAAGGAGGCGGGGCATGACCTACGTGATCACGGAACCCTGCATCGGAACGAAGGATACGGCTTGTGTCGAGGTCTGTCCGGTGGATTGCATCCATCCAGCCAAGGCCGAAGGGGACTTCGACAAGGTCGACCAGCTGTTCATCGACCCCGACACCTGCATCGACTGCGGCGCCTGCGTGAGCGAGTGCCCGGTGAACGCCATCTTCCCGAAGGATGAGGTGCCGGCCGGGTTCGAGTCCTACATCGAGAAGAACGCCGATTACTTCAAACACTAGGGCGCCCGGTTAACGATCGAGCCTGGTTCCGGCCCATCGCCTGGACCTGGAATCGCAGGGCGGGCCCTGCCAACGGGCTGCTTTTCGGAGGGTGTTCGGACCGGAGCGTGCGCGATGCCGGTCGTGAACGTCCAGACGCTGATCCCCCATGGCGCGGCCCGGGGTGGTGCTCGTGATCCCCCAGACCCTACTTGAATTCAAGCTTGTAATAGATATCCACGCCGCTTTCGGTGCCGGTCTGGGCCTCCGCCTGCACGTGCTTCTGCAGATCGAACCGCAGCAGGAACAGGTTGCCGCCCGTGAAGAGGGACCGGCCGTAGCTTACGAACAGGCGCGGGGTCAGGTATTTGCCCAGGGTCATCATGGCCTGGGCCGCGGGCACCGCCTGGGCGTTGGCGGCCGCGGCGGACGTGGAGACCAGGGGCTTGTAGCCCATGAGCCGGGGATCGTCCCCTGGGGCGGTGCGGATATCCAGGGTGCTCAGGCCCAGGCGGGACTTGATGCGGTCCTGGAGGACGGCGGACTGGCCCTTGCTGATGAGGTAGGACGAGGCCCGGCCCATGAGGTCCACGCCGGCGCCGCCCGCGGCGCCGAGGGCATGGCCCATGACGATGTAGGACAGCTTGTCCTCGTCCGGCATGGCGGGGTCGGAGTACAGGGCCGTCACGGGGGCGGTCAGGGGCCCCGTCACGGTGACCCCGGCCTTCACCTCCCCCACCTGCCGCACGGCCAGGACATCCAGGGTGGGATCGGCCAGGGGGCCGCCTGCGTAGTAGAGGCGGCCGCGGGTGATGTCCAGGTCCACCCCGTAGGTGCGGAAACGGCCCTGCACGACCTGGATCTGCCCCTGGCTTTGCACCTGGTCCGGGTTGCTGAAGACCAGCATCAGCTCCCCCCCCAGCCGGGCGTCGATGGGCCCGGTGGACACCAGCACGTGGTCGCCGAAGCGCAGCTTCACGCGGGCGTCCAGGGCCAGGGGGAAGGCCCTGGCCGCGGCCGCCTCGCGGCCCAGGACCCGCACGTCGGCGCTGGGGGCCTGCAGGCCGTGGTCGGGTTCGCCGGTGATCTTCAGGGTCGGCAGAAGGACCTCCCCGCGCACCTGCAGGCGGCCGGGGCCGCCTTCGAAGGTGAGGGCGGGCGAGGCCAGGGCGTCCACCTCCGGGAAGGCCACCACCTGGAAGTCCTTGCCCTCCAGGGCCCCCTTCCAGGACACCAGGCTGGGGCCCGCCAGGTGGAAGTCCGCCGAGCCCTGCAGGGACCCGGGCCCCGACGCGGCATGGAAATCCTGGAGGCGGATCAGGTCCTTCTCCAGCAGGGCCGTGCAGCGGACGTCGCGCAGGGTGATGCCGGCGGCGGGCAGGTAGGCCCCGGCCCCGGACAGCACCACGCGCCCGGCGAGGGCGGGCGCCCGGGGGGAGCCCCGCAGGCGCAGGTCCAGCTCCAGCTCACCGCTCGTCTCCTGGGCAAGGGACGGCAGGTGGGCCCCGAGCAGGCCCCTCTCCTGGATCCGCCCGGCCAGGGACGCCTCCAGGGCGCCGTCGCGGTCCAGGACCAGGGGCCAGCGGGCCGCCAGCGGGAGGCGGAAGCCGCCCTTCACGCCGCCGTGCCCGGCCAGCGCCAGGTCCAGGTCGCCCTTCAGGGCCTCGCCGCTCCAGGTCCAGGCGAGCGTGGTGCTGCCCAGCACCGCTTCCACTTCGCCGCCGGAGGTCCGGCCGTGGACCCGGCCCTGGGTGAGATCAGCCCGGCCGGTCACCGTGAAGCTGCGGTCGGCCTGGACCCTGGCCTGGACCTTGCCGGCGAGACGGCCCTCCACGGCGATCCCGGACGGAAGCCAGGGCCGCGCCCAGGCGGGATCCAGGTCGTTCCAGGCGAGGTCCAGGCTGCCCCCGGGAGGCAGGGCCAGCCGCGCCGGGCCGGGGGCCGAAAACCGCGCGTCCAGGCCGCCGCCCCCGGCCAGGCGGAGGCCCAGGGCGCCCTGGAGGCCGCGGTCGTCCCCGGCCGCCTCCAGGCTGGCCCCTTCCAGGACCCAGGTCCGTCCGCCGGAGGCGAGGCTGCCCCGGACCTGGACCTGGCTGGACAGGGTCAGGCGGCCGTCGTCCCGGAGCTCGCCGGAGGCCCTGCCCGTGGTGGCCCCCTGCACCTCCAGGCCGGCGATCCAGGAGCGCAGGCGGCCCAGGTCCAGGCTGTCCCAGGCCGCGGAGGCGCTGCCTCGGACGGGGTTCAGGAGGATCCGGGCGGAAGCGTCCAGCCGTTCCGGGCCGCGGCCCTGGAGGCGGAAGGCGGCGATCCGGACGTGGCCGGGGCCGAACTCCAGCGCCGCCGGAGCCTGGAGGGTCCAGGGGCCGGAGCGGTCCCGGCCGGCCAGGGACAGCAGGGTGCCGGTCCAGGCCCCCTGGGCGTAGCCCCCGGACAAGGCGAGACCCACCTGGGCCTCCCGGCTCCGGAGGGTGGCCTGGAGTTCGTGGCGGGCCACCGTGCCCTGGGCCTTCAGGCCCAGGCTGCCGGCCTGGAAGCGGCCCAGGGCCAGGCCCTCCAGGGCGAGATCCAGGGCCAGGCGGTCCTGAAGCAGCCCCTTGAAGGTCACGCGGTCGAGCTTGCCGCCGAAGCCGGCCAGACCCCTTCCCTGCCCGGCCAGCTCGCCGGTGAACGCGCCCTGGGCGCGCCGGCCCCACCCCTTGGCCTGGAGGCTTCCGCGGGTTCCGGGCAGAAGCAGGGCGAATTCCTGGACCCGCGCTTCCAGCTGGATGCGCTGGCTCAGCCGGCCCGAGGCGGTCACCTCGAAGCCCCGGCCCCGCAGGAACAGGCTCGAAAGGGTCACCTCCCCGCCCTCGCGCAGGAGGCTCAGCCGGCCATCCAGGGCCTGGCCATGCAGGCGGCTCCTCAGGAGGACGGCTTGCACCTCGGTGCGCTCAGCCTGCCCGGCGCCCTTCAGATCGAAGTTCAGGAGCCCCTTCCAGGCGGGGTCCAGCCCCGCGGGATCCAGGCCCCGGCCGGCCAGATCCCCCTGCCATCCGGCCCGCAGGTCCAGTCCCAGGCTGCCGGTGAGGGACCCGTTCAACCAGCGCCCCTGCACGATCTGGAAGGCCAGGCGGGTGGGGGCGAGGCGGAGGGTCCCGTCCACGGCGGCCAGGGACCGCCCCCTGCCCTCCAGGACGCCCTGGACCGGGCCGGCCAGCAGCTCGGATGCGGCGCCCGCTCCCAGCCGCACCCTCAGGGTCGCCTTGTCCACGCCCCCCAGCGGCGCCCCGGGGACCAGGGCCAGATCGGCCTGGAAGGCCGGCTCCCGGAAGGCCACGGCCAGGGTGCCGCCGAGGCGCCCCTGGGGCGTTTCCAGCTCCAGGGCCGGCAGGCTGAGCCGGGAGGCCTCCCAGCGGGCTGAGGTCCGCAGCCGGGTCACCTTCACGGCGGGATCGTCCAGGCGCCGGTACGTCAGATTCGCCACCTCCGCCCGCGCCACCTCGACGCGCAGCCGGGCCACCGCATCCGGCACGGCCGGCCAGAGGAAGGGCTTCGGTTCCGGTTCCCGGGGGGCGTGGTCCCGGACCCGGACCCCCTGGAGGACCAGCGCCTGGACGGGTATGCGGCGGAACGGCAGCGCCCCGGGGTTCCAGTCCAGGTCGGCCCGGTCGATCTCCACGTCCAGCGTGCCCATCGCCAGCCGGACCCCTTCCAGGTGCAGGCGGCCCAGGCGGCCCTCCACCTTCCGGGCCGAATAGACGGCCCCGGAACGCCGGGCCAGGGTCGCCAGGAGCCAGCGGACCCCGCTCCCGGTCCCGCCCAGCCAGCCGGCGACGCCGGCGCAGAGGAGCAGCAGCGCCAGGGCGCCCGCGGCCAGCCCGCGCAGGACCCTGCCCCGGCGGCTCACAGGAAGGCCCCCACGCTGAAGTGGATCCGCCAGCCGGGCGCTTCGTCCCGGATCCGCCGGGCCAGGGACAGGTTGAGGCTGCCCACCGGCGAGCGGTAGTGGAGCCCCACCCCGGCCCCCTGGTGCAGGCGCACTCCCTTGAAGGACTCGAAGGCGTTGCCGGCGTCGTGGAAGATCGAGACGCCCCAGTTGCGGGGCAGCGCCCGTTCCAGCTCCAGGCTGGTGGCCAGGAGCTGTTTGCCGCCCACCACCTTTCCGGCCGCGTCCCGCAGGCCCAGGCTTTGATAGGCATAGCCGCGAACGCTCTGGTCCCCTCCGGCGAAAAAGCGCAGGGTCGGCGGCAGGGCGTCCACCGGCTCGGCGGAGAAGGTGGCGCCCACCCGCAGGCGGCTCTGGAGGGACAACCGGGCCGGCAGGGGCTGGAGGTGGCTCACCGCGCCCAGGAGCTGGACCATGCGGGTGTCGGACCCCAGGGCCCGGTCCGTGCCCCGGGCCTCCAGGGCGACGCGCAGGCCCCGGGTGGGGAGCCTGGGGTCGTCGAGCCGGTCCCGGGTGAAGCGCACGCCGGGAAGCACCAGCCGGGTGCGGTGGTAGAGCCCCACGGAGGTGTAGGCCTCCTGGAGGAACCGCACGTAGGCCGTGCCCAGGGTGCCGGGCCCCAGCGAACGGTTCCGGGCCACCTCCACCGACGCCAGCCGGGTCACCAGATCCGCCAGTTCCTCCTTCTGCAGGATCACCTGCAGGGTGGCGGTGTCCTGCAATCCGGAGCCCATGGGCAGCGTGTAGGTGGAGGAGAGGCCCTGCAGGCGCTGGGAGGCGTAGAGGCTGGTGGTCAGCTCATGGCCCCGGTTCAGCATGTCCAGGTCCCGGTAGCGCACCGAGAAGCGGGGCCCGGTGTCGGTGCCGTAGCCCACCCCGGTGCGCAGGGACCGGCGGGGGCCCTGCTTGAGGTCGATGCGGAGGGTGACGTCGCGGTCTGCCGGTTCCGGGGTGAGGATCACCTCCTTGAAGCGCTCCGAACCGGCCAGCTGCACCTGGGTCAGGCCGAGCCGGGCGCGGGTGAAGGGGTCGCCCGGCTGGAAGGCCACGTACCGCCGGAGAAACGGGGCCGGGTAGTCGGGGGCGCCCAGGAAGCGGGCGTCCTTGAAGCGGTACAGCTCCCCGGTGGCCAGGACCAGGTCCAGCGTGGCGGTCTGGGTGGCGGGGTCCACGACGATCTCGTGGCGGGTGAAGTCGGCGTCCAGGTAGCCCAGCCCTTCGGCGCGGCTCTTGAGGCCCGAGCGCGCCGCCTCGTACTCAGGGTGGATCAGCGGGTCGCCGGGCTTGAGGGGAAAGGCGGCCGCCAGGGCCGCCAGGGTCGGATCGGAGGCGCCGGCGCCGGTGACCTCCACCCGGCGGTGACCGATGCGCACCGGCTCCCCCGCCGCCACCTGGACCTGGAGGTGGCCGCCCGCGGGCCCGGAGCGGGTCACCTGGATCACCGGCCGGTAGTAGCCGAAGGGTTCGAGGGCCAGCTTGACCTTGGCCTCCACCTGGCCGGCGAAGCGGTCCACCCAGCCCCGGTCCACCGCTCCCGGTCCGTCCATGCCCCGGGGGAGGGCCAGGGCCTTGCGCACCTGGTCCCGCAGCGGACCCTCCAGGCCGGTGACGGTCACCTGCACGGCCCCCCCCGGCGGGGCCGGAAGCAGGGGCCCGGACAGGAGCCCGGCGAGGATGGCCACCCGGGCCCGACCCGCCGGATTCATGGGAATCCGCCGGTCCGGACCTGGAGGCCGAGGGGCTTTCCCGCCCCGGGTCCGGCATCAATCCGAGCGGCCAACCCCATCCTTACGCCCCTTTTCAAGTGTGTCCGATCCAGCGTGAAACCCCACGAAGGATGGCATCTCCCGCCCGGCCCTGGAAGCGGGGAAACCGGTCGCGCTCATCCGGCGGATCCCTGGTGGGCCTGGCGGCCGAACCACGAACGCGTGGCCTTCCAGGCGGTCCAGGCTGCCCGGAACCGCGTCCGGTCCGCCTTCCCCTGGGCACGGGCCGCCCGGCGGAGGTCGCCGGCGGTGCGGCCAAGGAGGGTCCTTTGGCGGTTCAGCAGGTCGAAGGTTTCCCGGTGCGCCTGGAAGGCGGCCAGCGCCTCGTCCACCCGGGCCTTGGCAGCCATCAACCGCTCAAGCAGTCCATCGCAGGTGACCGGCCCGGCCGGGGCGAGCAGCGACGTCAGCCGCCGCGCCTCCATGGCGACCCTGGCGCGGCGGATCTCCGTGGCCGGAATCCGCCTCAGCCCCCGGGCGAGCCCCACCCAGGCGAAGGCGGAAATGAGCCATTTCCCGGGGTCCCACTGGTACCATCGCGGCGCGTTCCGGTAGTCCCACGGCCAATGATGGTGGAAATTGTGATAGCCCTCCCCGAAGGTGAAGGGCGCCAGGAACCCGTTGTCCCGGGCGCTGGTGGCGTCCGAAAAGGGCTGGGACCCGAACCTGTGGGCGGCGGAATTGATGAGGAAGGTGCTGTGGTGGGTCAGCACGATGCGCAAAAGCACGCCCATCACCGCCTGCCCCCACACGTCGCCGGTGGCCAGGCCGACGTAGACCGGCGCCAGGGCGACGGCCGCGCCGATCCAGAAGTGGTGCCGGTGCTGCCAGCGCACGAGGGGATCGGCCTGCAGGTCCGCCACCCCCGCCAGGGGCCGGACCTCCCCCTCCATCACCCACAGCCAGTGGGCGTGCCAGAACCCCCTGGAGATCGCATAGGGATCCTCCGCCGGGTCGTCCACGAAGCGGTGATGCCGGCGGTGGTCGCTGCACCACCAAAGCGCGGAGTTCTCGAAGGCCGCGGCGCCCAGCAGCAGAACCGCCAGGCGCAGGGGCCAGGCCGCCTGGAAGGCCCGGTGGCTGAAGAGCCGGTGGTAGCCGACCGTGATGGCCAGCCCGATCAGGACGAACATCAGAACCAGCATCCCGGCCTCGCTCCACCGGAGCCCCTGCAGGACCAGTTTCAGCGGGACCAGGACCACGGCGAGGACCAGCGTCCCCGCGAGGAAGAGGGTGTTGAGGAGGGAACGGCGAGCTCGGGTGGCCATGGGGCACCTCCCAGGGAAGGTCGGCAGCAACTTCCAGGCCACCCGCGCAGGTCCTTGAGATCCCGCGGTGGCGGGGCGGCAGGCGAGGGCCACGCGATCAGAATGATGGCCCCTTGCATCAATCTGGCCTACGGGGGGCGCCGCCGGACCGGGGGTCCGAATCCTGTGCCATCCTGGACGTGGAGTCTTCCCATGCCCATCTTCCATCCCCAGCCGCCGCAGATCCCGGCCCACTTGCATGGCAAGCGGAAGGTCCTGGAAGCCTTCCGCACCCTGCCCGCGGAGACCCGGGTCTTCGTGGGGGTCAACCTGCCCGATCCGGAGACGCCCCACGGGCAGTACCTGGCTTTCCTCGTGGCGGATGCCGAACTGGGGTTGGTGATCGTGAACGTTCCGGCCGAGGGCGTGGAACCCCGCAAGGGCCACTGGGTCCGCCGGAACGCGGACGGGACGTACGACCCCCTGGAGAAGAGCCCTGCCGACGTCCTCCAGGCCCAGCAGAACGCGCTCTTCAAATTCCTGAAGGGCCTGGGCCTCGCCTTCATCCCGCGCATGACCCAGGTGCTGGCCCTGCCCTCGCTCCAGCTGGAACCCGGGCGGGCCCTGGGCCCGAACCTGCCCGCGTGCCGGCTCCTCACGGAGGAGAAGCTGAGGAATCCCTACATCTCCCTGCGGATGGCCGTGACGGGGGGGAAGACCTGGACCGAGTGGTGCACGACGCCGCTGGCGGGCCAGTTCGCGATCGGGAGGGAGACCATGGAACGCCTTGCCGGGGCGCTGGGCAAGCCCTGACGCGGACCCGCCGGCCGGGTCGGGTATCCTGGGGGGGCCATCGAAAGGAACCCATTGGCGAAGACGAGGGGCCAGGCCGAGAAGAAAAAGCGGGCGACCGAGAAGCGCAAGCAGATCGAGAAGGCCGTGCTGAGGATCGCGGCCGCCATGCCCGATGACGTCCCGGCCGCAAAGCCGGCCGCGGCGGCAGGCAAGGCCACGGGGATCCCGGGCAAGCCCTGACGCCGGACACGGTCATCACCCTGCCGGATGTGGTCAGCCTGCAGGCGCCCGCAGGATCGGTTTCGCTTCGGGAGGGGGATCCAGGTCCAGGCGGTCCCGGAGCCGTTCCAGGGCCAGGAGGCCGTCCGTGATGGTGATGAAGTGGTGCCCCTTCACCGCCATCGCGATGATCTCCGCGATCATCCGGGGGCGGATGGCCAGGGCCCTCGCCAGGAAGGACACGTAGGCCAGCCCGTAGTGGCTGAAGGTCTGGCGCACAAGGGAATGGATCAGGGCGCGCACTTCCATCCCGCCCACCCTGCGGCAGAGGACCTTCGCCGGCCGCATCCGCCGCAGGAGCTCGAGGCACCTGGCGAAATAGTGGCTGGGCGTGTAGAGGTCGCGGAGGATCCGCTTGTAGCCTTCCCGCAGCCGGGCGGCATCCATGCGGGGCACGAAGTTGAGGTCCAGGTCGTGGGTGTTGTTCCCGCCGCTGGAAGCCCCCAGGAGCCGGCCTTCGGCGGCGAGGCGCGCATGGAGGCGGGTCTTCGGCAGGGCGGTGAGGAGGCCGACCATGGCGGTGGGGATGCCGGCTTCCTGGATGAAGGCCGTCTGCCGGTCGAAGATGTCCTCGCGGTCCTCGTCGAAGCCGACGATGAAACCGCCCGCCACTTCGAGGCCCTTCCCCTGGATGGTCCGCACGCTCTCCAGCAGGTCGGCCCGGACGTTCTGGTGCTTGTGGACGGCCTTCAGCGTGGCCGCATCGGGCGTTTCGATGCCCACGAAGACCATGTTGAAGCCCGCTTCCGCCATGCCCTCCAGGAGGGGCTCGTCGGCCGCCAGATCCAGGCTCGCTTCCGTGAAGAACTCGAAGGGGCGCCCCCGCTTCTCCTGCCAGTCCGACAGGGCCGGCAGCAGGCGCCGGACCTCCGCCCGGTTCCCGATGAAATTGTCATCCACGATGAACAGGGAGCCGCTCCAGCCGTTCTCCACGAGCACGTCGAGTTCCCGGAGGAACTGGGCCGGCGTCTTGGTCCGGGGCCGGTGGCCGAACAGGGAGACGATGTCGCAGAATTCGCAGTCGTGCGGACAGCCCCGGGAATATTGCAGGGCCGCCCCGGCATACCGCCTGCTGTCCACCAGGTCGTATCGGGGCGCGGGCGTGGCCGCCAGGTCCGGGTGGCCGGAATCGTCGTAGCGGTGCCTCGCCACGCCCTTCCCGAAGTCGGCGAGGAAGGGCGGGAGGTTGACCTCCGCCTCCCCCAGGACGAAGGTGGTGACCCCTTCGATCTGCTCCCAGCAGCTGGTCGGATAGGGACCCCCCACCACGACGGGGGTCCCGGCCTCCCGGCAGAGGGCGATGAGCCGCTCGAAGGAGGCCTTCTGCACCAGCATGGCGGAGGCGAGGACCAGGTCCGCCCTGGCCAGCGCTCCGGGGGCCAGGGGCTCCACGTTCAGGTCCAGCACCGTGAGTTCCCAGTCCCGGGGCAACAGGGCGGCCACCGTCAGCAGCCCGAGGGGCGGCAGGGTCGCCTTCCTGCCGAGGAAAGGCAGCGCGTAGCACATGCTCCAGTAGGTCGGGGGCATTTCCGGGTACACCAACAGAGCCTTGATGCTCAAGGCTGCCCCCCTTCAGGGATGATCGACCTCAAGGTAGGACCGGCCTCCCGGCATCGCCATACTGGATTCATTGAAATGAGGCTTATTCTCCCCATTCTCCGCGAATTCCCCCCATCGCCGCGGCGGTGAAAAAAGGGCCCCCATTCCCTTCAAGGGAATGAATATTTGGGGTGCATCGAGGAGCTCGAGCATGGTCCGTCCAGCCGCCAGCAAACCGCCTCCCCCAGGCGCAGTGCCCGCCTCCCTCCGCTTCCACTGCTCCGGGGAGCTGAACCGCAGGACCTGTGCCGCCCTCGACCGGATCGAGCGGTCCATGGATCCCGTCCAGCATCGTGAAGCCCTCGCCGAGGTGGTCGTCGCCTTGACCGCATGTGGCCTTGACGCCTATTTCATGGAACCCCTCAAGAAGGCGAAGGCGGGATTCGTCACCCAGCAGTCGGCGTCCCTGGGCATGGCCGGGGCGCGAAAGCTCATGGGGTCCGTCATCCGCAGCATCATCGTCCGCATGGACGGGCCCCAGCTGGTCTCCGTCTGCGGTTCCATCCGGGAGTTCATGCGCTGAGGCGGCGCTTCACGAAATCCCGAAGTATGTTGTAAGATACATCGGCAACCGCCGCAGGAGACCCGATGAAACGCCGCGCCCTTCTCGCCCTCGCCCTCGGCTTGTGCCTCGCCCTGGGCGCCCAGCCCCGGCCCACGGTCATGGTCATCGCCGCGGCCGGGGATCTCCGCGGGGCCCTGGAAGAGGTCCAGGCGGCCTTCGAGGCCAGGCACCCGGAAGCCGGCCTCCAGCTTTCCTTCGGGGCCTCGGGGAACCTCACGGCCCAGATCCGGCAGGGCGCCCCCTTCGATATCTTCCTGGCGGCCGACACGGGGTTTCCGGAGGCCGTTCAGAAGGCCGGGCTCGCCACCGCGGACGGCCTCTTCCCCTATGCCAAGGGCAGCCTCACCCTCTGGGTCCGCAAGGACCTGAACCTCGATCCGGGCCGGGACGGCCTCAAGGTGCTCCTCCAGCCGGGCGTCAAGAAGGTGGCCACCGCCAACGCCCAGATGGCGCCTTACGGGCGGGCCGGCGAAGCCGCCCTGCGGCACGCGGGGCTCTACGATGCCGTGAAACCCAGGCTGGTCTTCGCGGACAACATCGCCCAGGCCGCCCAGTTCCTCCAGGCCGGCGCCGCCGAGGCCGGGCTCATCTCCTATTCCCAGGCCCGCAACCCGGCCCTGCAGCAGACGGGGGTGGCGTGGAAGGTGCCCGACGGGACGTACCCGCCCCTGATCCAGGCCGGGGTCATCCTGAAGCGCACCGCCAGCCCGGAGCCGGCCCGGGCCTTCATGGCGTTCCTGGTGGGCCCCGAGGGCCAGGCGATCCTCGCCAGGCACGGCTTCGGCAGGCCTTGAAATCGGCGGCCTCCCGGGCCAGGATGGGTGTTCCGTGCCGACCGTCCCCGAACCTTCCATGATCCTGAAAATCCGGATCCTCCACGAGGACCTCTTCGCCTTCGGCCCCGGCAAGGCCGCCCTCCTGGACGCCATAGCCCGGCACGAATCCATCTCCGGCGCCGGCCGGGAATTGGGGCTCAGCTACAGCAAGACGCGCCGGCTCGTCGACGAGATGAACCTGTCCTTCCGGTCCCCCCTCGTCGAGACGTCGAGGGGCGGAAGCGAACGGGGAGGAGCGGTGGTGACCGAGATCGGCCGGCGGGTTCTCGGCGTGTTCCGGAGCATGGAGGAGAAGGCCCGGGAGGCTGTCCAGGACGGGTTCCGGGACCTGGCGGCGGAGCTGAAGGGCAAGGCCCCCGGGGGGTGACGCGGACTACCGCCCGAGGCTCCCGGCCGCCGCGTCCACGTCCACCCGCGCGAACTGCCTCGCGAGATGCGGCAGAAGCTGCTTCTTGCGGCTCACCACGGAGTCCAGCTGGAACAGGTTGCTTTCGAGGCGGGGGTAGTCGATGGCGTCGATGAGGTGCTCGCGGCCGGCCACCAGGAGGAGGCTGTTGTTCAGGGAGATGTCGGTGACCAGGAGGCAGGCGAAGGCCAGGCGCTTCTCCTGGAGCAGGACCTCCAGCTCCTCGGCGAGCACCGGCTTGAGGCGCTCGAAGTGCTGGAAGCCCACTTCCTCGATCTGGGCCACGGCGAGGTTCCAGGGGCCCTCGGTGTACTCCTTGCAGTCCATGCGCAGGGCCGCCCGGGGGGTGGAGAGCTGCAGGGCCGAACCCATGGCGAAGAAGGCCTCGGCGAAGGCCTGCACGTCGAAGCCCCCCGCCTCGCCCAGCCAGGCCAGCATGTCCCGGTCCACGGGGGTGGTGGTGGGGGAGCTGAGGTTGAGGGTGTCGGAGATGATGCCGGCGGCCATGCACTGGGCGATGCCCTTGGGGGGCATCAGGGCCTCCCGGCGGAAGCAGCGCGCCACCATGGTGCAGGTGGAGCCCACGGTGTCGTTCTGGAAGCGGATGGGGACCCGGGAGATGAGCCCGCCGCCCACGCGGTGGTGGTCCAGCACCTCCAGGATCTCCGCGTCCTCGGCGCCGCTGACGGCCTGGGCCAGCTCGTTGTGGTCCACGAGCACCAGGCGCACCGGCTCGGGGCTGGCCAGATCCTCCTTGGTGAAGACGCCGAGCAGTTCGCCGGCCTCGCCCACCACGGGGAAGAGTTCCTGCTGCAGGGAGTGCACCTCCTTGCGGACGCTGCGTGCCAGCTGCTTCTCCTTGAACTTCCGGAAGGTGCGGTCCACGGCGGAATCGATGACCTTGGCGCCGCGGATCATCATGGCGGTGCTGGCGGTGTCCAGGGGGCTGCCGATGACCGTGACCCCCTGGGCCCGGGCCTCTTCCAGGAGGTCCTGGGCCAGGCCGTGGCTGCCGGTCACCACCAGGCAGCGCGCGCCGAACTGGATGGTGGGGCGCTGGATGGTGGGGCGGTCCCCCACGACGATGAGGGTGTTCTCCGGCTTGCGTTCCCGCAGGCGCGGCATGAAGTTCTCGTAGCTCATGGCGCCCACGCTGAGGAGGAGGGCGTCGGCGCGGTCCGGGTCCACCACGTTCAGGAAGGTGCCCGAGAAGGCCCGGCGGATGTTCTCGACCGTGGAGCGCACCACCCGCGGGCTGTCGCTGTTGGCGGCGTCGGGCATGAGGAGTTCCAGGAGGCGGGAGAGGGTCAGCATGCCCGTGAGCTGGCCGGCCGCGTCCACCACGGGCATGGCGTGCAGCCGGTGGGCCTGCATGCGCCGGTACACCTCGAAGAAGGGCTCGCCCTCCCGGGCCGTCACCACCTCCCGGCTGCACAGCTGCCCCACGGTGGGATGCACGTCCATGAGCAGCTTGGGCTGCTCCAGCCCCGCCTCCTTCAGCACGAAGAGCGTCCTCGGGTTGACCTCCCCGCAGCAGGCGGCCACCGCCTCCGGGATGTGGGTCTGGCGGAGGAAGTGGGCGTAGGAGATGGCCGAGCAGATGGAGTCGGTGTCCGGGTTCTTGTGGCCAATGACGTAGACGGGCATTGCGGCTCCCTGATTCGGCTTTAGAGGTTCATCAAGTGTAGCCAATGAACCTGTTCTCATCATGATTCCATGGGCCCGGGAGTCAGTGGGCCCTGAGGAACTCCGCGAGGCGCAGGTCCTCCCCCAGGATGTGCTCGACCAGCCAGCCCTCCAGGAACCCCATGACATCCGGGTTGAGGGTGGCCGAACCCTGCGTATAGGAGGTCAGGAGCGCGGAGAGCTTCACGACCAGGTCGTGGTGGAACCTCTTGTGGCGGGCGGTGTCGGGGAACCCGGCGTCGTCCATGAGTTTCTCTTCCATCTGGAAATGCTCGGTGGCGTACCCCACCAGGAAAAGGAGCGTCCGGCTCGCCGCTTCCCGGCCGCGCCTGCGCGCCAGGGCGTCCTCCAGATCGTTGAAGGCCTGCACGAGGGTCCGGTGCTGCTCGTCGATCCTGGCGTCCCCGGTCTCCAGGGCCGAGCTCCATTCAATCAAACCCATGCCTGTCCTTCGCGAAGTGTCCCGCGTCCAGTATCCCCCAAACCGCGCCGCCCGCCTACCTTCCGGCGGCGCAGGCCTCCGCGACGAGGCCGCGCAGCCACCGGTGGGCCGGATCGGCGTGCATCCTCGGATGCCAGAGGAGCGACACGGTCAGGTCCGGAGTGGGGAACGGGAGAGCGAACGTGCGCATCCCCGCGCGCAGGTCCCCGGTGTGCCGCTCGGGGACGGTGGCCACCAGGTCCGAGGCCCGGGCCAGGGCCAGGGCGGCCGAGAAGCCGCCGACGATCGTGAAGATCTCCCGCTCCAGCCCGAGCACGGCCAGGGCCTCGTCCATCACGCCCGTTTCCCGGCCCCGCCGCGACACGTAGATATGCCGGCCGGCCGCATACCGGGCGGCGGTGAGCTCGCCCTCGCACAGCGGGTGGCCCGCCCGCACCACGCCCACGAAGCGGTCCCGGAACAGGGTCTGGACCCGCACTTCCGGCCCCACCGCGTTCCCCACGACGCCCGTCTCCAGATCGACCGCCCCGTCCCGGAGCAGGGTGCTGTCGCGGTTGTCCAGCTTCTGCACGAAGCGCAGCCGCACCCCGGGAGCGGCCGCGCCCACCCGGGCGAGGAGGCCGGGGCCGAAGTTCTCCACGAAGCCGTCGCTGGTCCGCAGGGTGAACGTCCGGACGAGGTGCTTGAGGTCGGGCGTCTCCGCGGGACGGAGGACCGCTTCGGTGTCCTGCACCAGCCGGCTGACCCGCTCCCGGAGTTCCAGGGCCCTGGGCGTCGGGACGAGGCCCCGCCCCGCCCGGACCAGCAGCGGGTCGCCCGTCGTCTCGCGCAGCCGCGCCAGCGCCCGGCTCATGGCCGAGGGGCTGAGGTGCAGGCGCTGGGCCGCGCGGGCGACGTTGCCTTCCGCGAGCAGCACATCCAGGGTGACGAGCAGGTTGAGGTCGGGCATGGCCATCCCCCAGGCTAGCATGGCCTGTTTTTACCATGGCGTTAAACACACTAATAAAATGCAAATAGTGCGTCTTCCGCCATATCTGGCCGGGACCGATCCTGAGGTCCAGTTCCCACCGGCGGAGGCGCCCAGGCAGCCCCGCCCTGCCCGCGGCCTGCCTTGGAAAGGATCCCCGATGAAACCGTCCCGCCCCCCCCTCCCACCCGCCGTCCGCTGGGCGCTGGCCACCCTGTCCCTCTCCATGCTGATGCCTTCGCTGGACACCAGCATCGCCAACGCCGGCCTGCCCACCCTGGCCCTGGCGTTCCACGGCTCCTTCCAGGCCGTCCAGTGGATCGTCCTGGCCTACCTCCTGGCCATCACCTCCCTGATCGTCAGCGCCGGCCGGCTCGGAGACCTCTTCGGCCGCCGGCGGCTGCTGCAGGCCGGGATCGCCGTATTCACGGCGGCCTCCCTCCTGTGCGGCCTGGCGCCCACGCTCGGGCTGCTGATCGCGGCCCGGGCGGCGCAGGGCCTGGGCGCGGCCCTCATGATGGCCCTCACCGTCGCCCTGGCGGGCGAGGCCGTCCCGAAGACCCGGGCCGGCAGCGCCATGGGTCTCCTGGGAACCATGTCCGCCATCGGGACCACCCTCGGCCCGTCGCTGGGAGGGCTCCTGATCGCCGGCTTCGGCTGGCGGACCCTCTTCCTCGTCAACGTGCCGCTGGGCATCCTGAACATCCTGCTGGTGGACCGCCACCTGGCCCCCGACGCCCCGGGGCGGCAGGCCGGCGCGGCCCGGTTCGACGGCGCGGGCACCGGGCTGCTCACCCTGGCGCTGGGGGCCTATGCCCTGGCCATGACCCTGGGCCGGGGCCGCCCGGGTTCGCTCAACCTGGCCCTGCTGGCCGCCGCCGTCCTGGGCGCGGGCCTGTTCGCCGTGGCGGAGCGGCGTGCCGCGTCGCCCCTCATCCGCCTGGCCATGTTCCGGGACCCGGCCCTGAGCGGAAGCCTCGCCATGAGCACGCTCGTCTCCACGGTGATGATGGCCACCCTGGTGGTCGGGCCGTTCTACCTCTCCCGGGCGCTGGGGCTTCCCGCGACGCTCACCGGGGCCGCCCTGTCGGTGGGCCCGCTGGTGGCCGCCCTGGCGGGCGTGCCTGCCGGCCGCCTTGTGGACCGCTTTGGCCCCCACCGCATGACCCTCGCCGGGCTCGCCGGCATGGCGGCCGGCGCCGTCCTCCTCTCGCTGCTTCCGGCAACGTGCGGCCTCGCGGGCTACCTGGGCCCCATCGCCGTCATCACCTCCCACTACGCCCTGTTCCAGGCGGCCAACAACACCGCCGTCATGACCGGCGCCGGCCCGGGGCAGCGGGGCGTCATCTCCGGCATGCTCAGCCTTTCGCGCAACCTGGGACTCATCACGGGCGCCTCCGTCATGGGCGCCGTCTTCGCCCTCGCCTCCGCGGCAACGGACGTCACCACCGCGGGTCCCGGGGCCCTGGCCGCGGGGATGCGCATCACCTTCGCGGTCGCCGCGGTCCTCATCGCCGGGGCGCTGGCCATCGCCTCCGGCAGCCAGGCACTCGCCCGGCGCTCCACCCCCTCCCTTGGGAGCCAGGAGGAAGCCCATGTCCTGGACTAGGGCCTGCGCACTCGCCGTGACGGCCGCCGGCGTTCTGAAAGGCGAAGCGGCCCTGACCTTGAGCGCCGAGGCCCGGATGCGCGCGGACGCCTATGCCAACGCCCGGCTGGTGGCCGGCGACGACTACCGGCAGGGCCTGTTCCGCGGGACCGTGGGCGCGGACCTGCGGCTGGACCGCCATGTCCGCATCCATGGGGAGGCCGGCACGGGCCAGGTGCATGACCGCCGTGGAGCCGCCGGGGCGAACTTCCAGAACGAGGCCTCCCTGCAGCAGGTGTTCGTGGAGGTCGGCGGGCAGGCCGGAGGAACGCTCGTGGGCGCCATGGCCGGCCGCCAGGAGTTCGCCGACGGCCCCCGCCAGCTGATCAGCGTCGGCGACGGTCCCAACGTCCACCGCACCTGGAACGGCCTGCGCCTCCAGGCCCAAGGCCGGAGGCTCCGGGCGGGCGCCTTCGACTTTCGTGCCACGCGCCTGGCCCGCGGGGCCTTCGACGAGACGATCGACCACGGCGAACGGCTCCAGGGGGTCAACGCCAGCCTGGCGCTCCCATCGGAAGGGGGGACGGACGCCTACCTGGAACCCTTCTGGTTCCACACTGAGAAGCCGGGTTTCCGCGCGGGCGGCCAGGTCGGCCTCGATGACCGCGACACCTTCGGCCTGCGCTTCCGGGGACGGCGCGGCGGGCTGGCCTACGACTGGACCCTGGCGCACCAGAGCGGCCGGTACCTGAAGCGCGGAATCGACGCCTGGGGCCTGTTCGCCGTCCAGAGCCTGGCCCTCTCCGGCGGGGGGTGGAAACCCGCCCTCACGGCCCATCTGGACCTCGCCACGGGCGGCGCCTTCGGCGGCGGCACCCTCAAGGCGTTCAATCCGCTCTATGCGAGTTCCGGCTACCTGGGCGAAGGGCAGTTCCTCGGCCTTTGCAACCTGGTGATGATCGCTCCGGGCCTTGCCGTGACGCCCTCGCCCCGGACGGCCCTCTCCGCTGAGTACGGTTTCGCCCGGCGGTTCGATGCCCGGGACGCGGCCTATGCCGGGGGCCAGCGCGCCTACGCGGGAACCCAGAAGGTTCCGGGCCGCGACCTCGGCGGCCTGCTGCGGGTCATGGGCAGCTGGTCGGCCAGCGCCAGCCTGACCCTGTTCTTCAACTACGAGCACTTCGCCGCCGGCGGCGTGCTCACCCGCGCCCGGCTTCGTTCCGGGAGCTACGCCTACGCCGGTGCGACCTTCCGGTACTGACCCCCTCCCCGCCCGCAAAGGAGCCAACCATGGAACCCCGTCTCAACTTCCACCGATCCGGCCCGGATGCCATGAAGGCCATGTCCGCCCTCGAGCAGCAAATCGCCCGCTCGGGCCTGGAACCCGCCCTGGTGGAACTCGTCCGCCTGCGCGCCTCACAGATCAACGGCTGCGCATTCTGCATCGATGTCCACGCCGCCGACGCGCGGAAGGCGGGCGAGAGCGAGCGCCGCCTGGCGACGCTGGGCGTCTGGCACGAGACCCCGTTCTTCAGCGCCCGCGAGCGCGCCGCCCTGGAATGGACCGAGGCCGTCACCCGGGTGGCCGAGACGCGCGTGCCGGACGAGGTCTGGGAGCGGGTGCATCCGCACTTCACGCCCGCGGAGCTCGTGGACCTGACGCTGCTGGTGGCCACGATCAACGCCTGGAACCGCTTCGCCATCGCGTTCCGGAAACGGCCGGCCTGAGGCCCGGGCCCGGCGGACCGCCCTCAATCGCCAAGCGCGCCCTGCCCCGCCAGCTCCTCCAGCCTGGCCTGCAGCTCCTCGAGGCTGAACGGCTTCGCCAGCAGCGAAAGCCGCGGGTCCGCGTCCACCAGGGCCAGCACCGACTGATCGACGCGGCCGGTCGCCAGGATGATCGGCACGTCCGGGCGCAGGGCGCGGAGGTGCGGCAGGGTGGCCGCCCCGTCCAGGCCGGGCATGTTCATGTCCAGGATGACGAGGCCCGGATCCAGGCCGGCCTCCAGGGCCGCCAGGGCCTGCTCGCCGCCGGAGGCGACGGCGACGGTGCAGCCCAGGGCCTTCAGCAGCGCCCGGACGGCCTCCTGGATGAGCTCGTCGTCGTCGATCAGGAGCACCTCCAGGCGCCTCGCCAGGGGCGGGGCCTGGCGGCCGCCGTCCGCCCCGGGGCCCGGGGCGGGTTCGGCGCAGGCGGGGAAGGCCAGCAGGATGCGCGTGCCCTGGCCCACCCGGCTCTGGATCTCCAGTTCGCCCCGGTGGGCGGTCACGGTGCTGTAGGCCATGGACAGCCCCAGGCCGGTGCCCTTGCCCTGGGGCTTGGTGCTGAAGAAGGGATCCAGGGCCTTGCGCAGGACCTCCTCGGGCATGCCGCTGCCGGTGTCGGCCACCTCGAGGCGGGCCTTGCCGGCCTCCCGCCAGGTGCGCAGGGTCAGGGTGCCGCCGCCGGGCATGGCGTCCACGGCGTTCACGCAGAGATTCATGAGGGCGTGGTTGAGGGCCGCGGGGTCCCCCAGGATGCGGGGGAGGTCCGGGGCCAGGTCCACCGCCAGGTCCACCTTCTGCAACGTGGTGCGCTCCAGGAGCGCGACCTGCTCCCGGACGACGGCGTTCAGGTCCACTTCCCGCTTCTCGGCCAGGTCCTGGCGGGCGAAGCCCAGGAGGCCCTTCACCAGCGTGCCGCCCCGCTGGCAGGCCTTGACGATGGTCTCCATGTGGGCCTGGAGCGGGGAGCCGTCCTCCGCCTGCAGATGGTGGACGCTCGCCAGGGCCAGGATGGCCCCCAGCACGTTGTTCATGTCATGGGCGACGCCCCCGGCCAGGCTGCCCAGGCTTTGCATCTTCTGGGCCAGGCGCAGGGCCTCCTGGGTGCGCAGCTGGTCCGTGAGGTCCCGGACCACGGAGAGGCTCCCCGTGAAGGTCCCCGCGGCGTCGAAGCGGGGCGTGACGGTGTTGTGGAGGGTCCGGACCTGCCCGTCCGGGCGCCGGATCCGGACTTCGTAGGAACCGGTGGCGCCCTTCCGGCGCAGCCGGGTCTGGTCCAGCACCCAGGCAAGGTCCGGTTCGTCCAGGAATTCGCGCAGGTTCCTGCCGACCAGCCCGCCGGGTCCGACCCCGAAGATCCGGTCCATTTCCCGGTTCGCCATGACGAAGATCTCGCCGGGGTCCACGATCGAGATGCCTTCCCCGAGCATTTCGAGGAGCTCCCGGTGGTGGGCCTCGCTCTCCCGGAGCGCGGCCTCGGCCCGGACCCGGTCCGTGAGGTCCCGGATGAACCCGATGATGAGATCCTGGCTGGGCACGTAGGTGACCGACACCTCCACGGGGAAGGTGGTGCCGTCCTTGCGCCGGTGGCGGGACAGGAAGCGGTCCGAGCCGTGCGTCTTCAGGTTCTCCGTGCGCCGCAGGTACGCGGCGTGGGACTCCAGGGCCTCCAGGCTGAGGACGTCCCGCGTGCGCAGCTCATCCACGGAGTAGCCCGTCATGTGCGCATAGGCTTCGTTGGCGTCCAGGATGGCGCCTTGGGGCCCCACGACCACGAAGCCGTCCAGGTTCGTGCGGAGCAGGGCCTGGTAGTTCTCGGCCTGGGTCAGGACCTTCATTTCCTGGGATTCGAAATGGAGGGTGTTGCGCAGGATGAGGGCGAACACCGGGGAGAGGGCGTCCAGCAGGCGGGACAATTCGTCCGGACGCTGGATGTCCAGGTGGCCCAGGCCGAACAGGGTCCCCACCCGGAGGTCGCCGACCCGCAGGGGGGTCATGCTCAGGGAGTCCACCTTCAGCGCGGCCAGGGCGGCCCGGAGCTCGGGTGCCGCGGTTCCCGTGGACGTCAGGGCGGACCCGGCCGCCCCGGGCATGAGCGAAAGGACCTGCTCCAGGCGCGGAACCATGGCCTCGGTGCTGGCGGACCCGGGTTCGATGGCCACGATGCGCGCCCCGCCTTCCTGCTGCAGCATCACGACGGTGCGGACCCCCATGAACTCGCGGAGCTGCCGGGCGAGGTACTGGCCCATCTCCCCGGGGCTGGCCGAGTACTTCAGGATCTCGGCGAGGAAATCCGTGATCATGAACTGGATGACGGCCTCGTCCCGGGCCCGGCCGGATTCAGTCATGGCGCGTCCTGCCTGCGGCCAGCTCCAGGCTGGCCCGGAGGGGTTCCAGGGACACGGGCAGGATCTCCACCGGCAGGCCCATGTAGGCGCCGGCCTCCTCCAGCTCCCGGTGGGGGACCGGCAGGACGCCCGTATCCAGGTAGATCAGGCGCGTGTGCATCTCCTGCATGAAGGCCTTGGCGCAGGGTCCCAGCAGTCCCAGCTGGCCCTCGAAGACCCGCTTCCAGGCGAGGGTCCATTCGGGCATGAGGAAGAAGGCGCCCTCCCTGCGGAGCTTCCGGTAGGTTTCGCGGCCCAGGACGATCTCGCAGCAGTTGAGGCCCTCGGTCCGGGCCGTGCCCGGACCGGCCGCGAAGGCTTCCATGTGGCCGCAGCAGTCCCCGTACACCAGGACCACGTCCCGGTCCCCGCCCTGGACGGCCTCGAGGGCGATCCGCAGCCGGGCCTCCAGCAGGCCGGGATTCATGTGCAGCATCGAACTCAGGTAGTCCACGGGCAGGGAGAAGCGGCCGGCGGCCTGAAGCGCCTGGATCTCCCGCCTGAAGATCGAACAGGAGAGGCAGACCCGGCCGGGGCTCACGCGTCCACCGCGGCTTGGCGGAGGGCCTCGGCGACGGCGGCGATCCCCTCGGGCGGCGTATCCAGCTGGATATCGGCGCCGCAGGTGGAAAGAATGAATTGCCTATCCCCGCCCCGCTGGTCCAGGACCCGGCGGCACCGCTCCCGCACCTCCGCGGGGGCCAGGTGGAGGAGACCGGGGCCGTCCAGGTTGCCCATGACGATGGGCCCGGGGCCCAGCGCCCGTCGGGCGGCGCCGGGGTCCTCCCCGGCGTCGATGAAATAGGCCACCACGTTCGGCAGGTCCTTGAAGCGGGCCAGCTGGTCAACGAGTGGGCATCCGCCGTGGTGGAAGATGAGGGGCGCCTTCAGTTCCGCCAAGGCCGTCCGGAGGGCGGGCAGCGTGAGGGTCTCGGCCACCGCGTCGGTGACGATGAAGCGGTTGGCGAGGTTCCCGGTGAGGACCAGGCCGGTGGCTCCGTCGTCGACCATGGCCCGGCCCAGGTCCAGGAAGAAGGGCGTCAGGCGGTCCAGGAGGGCCCGGGCCACGTCCGGCTGGAACAGCAGGGCGTCCAGCCAGGCTTCCAGGCCGATGACCAGGGGCGGGATGTCCATGGGGGCCACCAGCACGCCGATGACCGGGACCTCCCCCGCGTAGCGGCGGGCGAGGATCCGGATGGTCTCCCGCACGTACTGCAGCCGGGGATGGCCGTGCACGTCGGGCAGGGGGAGCCTGAGCACCTCCTCGGCGCTGCGGGCCGCGAAGCCCGAGAGGTTGGGGGCCTGCCGGGAGCGCACGCGCCAGGAGGACCCGAAGGCTTCCCCGATGGCGGACACGAAGAAGGGGCTGGTCAGCAGATCGGGGGCGAACTGCTCCCGCACGGCCATCTGGCCCTCGGCGTAGGTTTCGGGCCGGGTGTAGTGCTCGTCCAGGGTGGCCCCGGTGAGGCGGGCCCCGTAGAGGCTCGAATTGAGGAAGAGCGCCGGCCGGTCGGATGGCTGGTCCTGGAGGGCAGCGAGCAGGCGTTCGAGGCTGTTCACGGCGCCGCCTCCAGGGACCGCGCCCAGAGGTCCTGGAACAGGGCCGAGGCCTCCACGGCGCTGGCGGCGGTGCCGTCCCCGCCGAACTCGGCCACCAGGCCGGGCCTCAGCTTGAAGACCGCGCCGCCCACGGCGAGCTGCACCTTCCCGGTCAGCCCCCGGCGGCCGATCTCCTCCCGGATGCCGGCCACGTTCCGGGCCGTGGTGTACATCATCGCCGAGGCCCCGATGACCCGGGCCCCCGTCTCCTCGGCCACGTCCAGGAACTGCCCTGGCGGCACATCCACCCCCAGGTCCAGGACCTCCCAGCCGTCGGTGCGCAGGAAGGCCGCCACCATCTTGCGGCCCAGGGGATGGAAGTCGTCCTCGACGTTGCCCAGGAGCACCTTGCCCCGGCTGCGCGCGTCCCCCGGGCGGGTCTCCACCAGCAGCCGGGAAAGGACGTCCTCCGCGACCTTGGAGGCCATGTAGCCCGTCGCCAGGGACACCCCGCCCTGCCCCAGGGACCAGATGACCCCGAAGCGCTCCAGGGTCGGGGCCAGCAGCTCCGGCACGACCTGGTGGAAGGGCCTGCCCACCGCCCAGGCGTCGATGACCGCCTTGGCGCCCTCGCGGTCGGCGCGTTCGATGGCGGCGAGGAGTTCGTCTGAGAAATCGCGGTCCATGTCACCTCGTTCGGGAGCCGTTTGGATGGGGATGCCCTTCCATCGGCAGATTCCCTGAAGACCTGTAGAATCAGTGTTATATAATTCTTTCAAGGAGACGGCCCCATGGCAACGACCTTCACGTTCGACTGCTTCAGATCGGTGGCGGAGGGCTGGGTGGCCAGCGGAACGGTCAAGGGGGTGGCGGGCGGCTCCTTCGAGGAACGGCCCGTATGGTTCGGCTGCCAGGCGGACACCTGGGACGGGCTGCAGGCGGGCATGCAGCAGCTCGCCGGGGTCCTGCGGCCCCGCGTGGAGGAGGGCGCGCTGGCCACGCCCATCCAGGCCTTCATCCGGGACTGGCCCGGGGACCGGGCGATGATCGTCCCGCCCGCGGGGGAGCCCGAGGAGCTGTTCCAGAACCTCATCAACGTCGGCACCCGGCGCCGCGGCTGGCTGGAGAACGCGGACGAGGTGCAGATCATCTCGTTCCTGAAGATCGGGGCGCTGGCCATCCTGAGGCCGAAGGGGACCTGGAAGCCGGAACTGGTATCCAGCTTCCTGGGCTTCGCCATCGGGCTGGTGCCGGAGAAACCCACGCCCACGCCGGACCGGGCGGGGCAGACGCCGGCGGATCTGGTGGACGAGATTCTGCTCGGGGGCAGGTCCAACTTGGGAACGTCAGGCATTTGAGAGCCCACAGGGTCAAGATTACGTCATATCTTTACTTAGATCAGTCTTGACGCAACACTTGCCAGCAATACACTGTATGCCTGATGCGGTTCGACTGGGACCCGGCCAAGGCCACCGGGAATGCGCGGAAACACGGAGTCTCCTTTGAGGAGGCACAATCCGTTTTCTACGACGAATTTGCAATTCAGTTCTTTGACGACGATCCTTCGGACATCGAGGAGCGGTTCCTGAAGCATGGCCTTAGACATCATGTATTGGCCTGACACGAATCAGGCGGGCCGTTAGAACGAGATCCCCGGGGGCTCTGCCCCCAGACCCCCGGGATTTATCGCCTGAAGCCCAGAAACTGGGCCGGTTGGAAAGGCGGTTGCCAAGGACGGGGCCGGATGACTCCGGCCCACCCTGTTTCCGGGCCCGGGTCGGCGCTCGGGTCGCATCCCTGCGGTAGCCCTAACCTCCGCCCGGCTGTCTAAAGGGTGGTGCGCAAGGCCCACCGAGGCAAGGCCCCAGGCTCCTCAAAGGGGCCTGTCCGTCCTTAAATGACGCGGGTTAAGCTCAGTGCGCATTACACAACCGGCTCAGAGCCGTAATTGAGGAGGACAGGCCGTGAACGATTCTAGCAGGGTGAGCAAGTACGTCGGGCTGGATGTCCACAAGGAGACGATTGCGGTCTCGGTGGCTGAAGCCCACGAAGGGGAAGTTCGGTACGTGGGTGAGATCGCCAATACACCGGAGGCCGTGGTGAAACTTGTGAGGCAACTCCGGAAGGATGGCGCGACGCTTTCGTTCTGCTACGAAGCGGGCCCCTGCGGTTACATCCTTTATCGGCAACTACTCGCTTTACGGCTGGAGTGCCAGGTTGTGGCGCCGTCCCTCATTCCCAGGAAACCTGGGGACCGGGTCAAAACCGACCGCCGCGATAGTCTGACCTTGGCCAGGCTCCACCGGGCCGGGGAACTAACGGCAATATGGGTGCCCGACGAAGCCCAGGAGGCCCTGCGGGATCTGACCCGGGCTCGGGAGGACCTGAAGCATTTGCAGCACGTCGCCAAGCAGCGACTGTTGGCCTTCCTGCTGCGGCACGGGCGGACCTATTCCGGAAAAACCCGGTGGACCCAGGCCCATCTCCGCTGGCTGGAAACCATGAAGTTCGACCAGCCGGTCCAACAAATCGTCTTTCAGGAATATGTCGATACGGTCCAGGCCATGACCAGACGGGTTGCGGCCTTCGACGAGCAGATCGAAACCGCCGGATCGAGTTCGGCCTTCTCCAGGCTGATCGAAGGCTACATGGCCCTGCGCGGGATCAACCGCCTCACTGCGACCACGATCGTGGCTGAGATCGGCGATTTGAGGCGATTCGCCAATGCACCCCAGTTGATGAAGTATCTGGGGGTGGTTCCCAGCGAGCATTCCAGTGGCGAGACCCGGTCCCGCGGGGGGATCACCAAGACCGGCAATGGCCATGTGCGCAGGGTCCTGGTGGAGGCAGCATGGACCTACCGGCATCCCGCGAGGAAAACCCCGAGCCTGCAAAGACGGGCCGAACGTGCTCCAGAAGCAGTGCAGACCATCGCCTGGGCTGCACAGAAGCGCCTTTGCGCACGCTACCGGCAGTTCGAGGCCAGGGGCAAGAAGAAGGTCCAGACCTGCACGGCCATCGCCCGCGAGCTGACCGGCTTCCTCTGGGCCATTGGCCAGGCCCTGCCACCGCCTACCCCCAAGCCTTAGCTGGCTGAAGTGCAGCCGCAGTGTGTCGGCAGCAGAACGGACAACGGTGGGAGAATCCTCGAACCCTCTAAGAGGCATTCGCTTCTGGAATGACCCTCGCCACTAGATCGAGGCAGCTCCTCGACGAACCCGTTGTCATGCGGTACCCAACCCGCGCATATCAGACTGATCAACCGTCGGCATGCCGTCCGTTCTGCTCCCTACACACTGCCGGAAAAGAGAAATAGTTGGCTGCCAGCCTTGACAGGCCAATACATATCAGAGGGTGTCTGCTAAAAGGAAGGCCCCGCGATGATGGCACCGGCCATGGCAGGCCAAGGCCCGCGAGGAGAGCGATTCGGGTAATCGGTCGACGAGTGGAACGCTGGACTGCCGTGGCCGCTGCCATCACCCGTAGGGCGGCGCCCAGAGGCCCGCTTCTCGTGTGCAAGACCCTTGAAAGTATCACTTATACTTCCTGCGGGCCTTGCGCCCGATAATCGGGCCTCTGGACGCCGTCGCGGGGCCTTCCTTTTAGCAGACACCCTCTTAGCGCACAAGCAAGGCTCCTCCTTGTATGCCACTGTGCAAGAGAATCCGGGAACGTCCTCCACATTATTTCTGCACGCCGAGCCACCAAACGCGAGAGCACCTTCTATGGAGGTGAGGAATCATGAAAACGGAATACGATCTCTCCAAGTTGAAATCACGGAAGAACCCCTACGCCTCCAAGCTGAAGAGGCCTGTGACCATGAGGCTCTCCGAGGATGTCGTCCTGTATTTCAAGAACATGGCAACCGAGGCCGGGGTTCCCTACCAAAGCCTGATCAACTTGTATCTTCGTGATTGTATTGCCCAGCACCGCAAGGTCCATATCGGCTGGCCGGCACAACCGTAGTCAGAGAGTCGCACCAACATGGTCATTATGGCGCGCCGGTCCTAACTCCGCGTTCGCGGTCGGATCCCATGTTGACCTTATCCCTTCGAGGTAGCATCTATCCAAACCTCCTTCTCCTCCGTTCGTGCCGCTAGGGTGGGGCCGACTCAACTTCGGCCCGTTCGCACCGCCAGGTTGGGGCCGACCCAACTTCGGCGTTAGACCCTCTGCCCCCCAAGGAGCGCCACGGTCGCTGAAAGTCATGGGGCGGGCCAGCCAGCCAGACTTACCGCTCCATTCTGCAACTACCCTATTATCAGTACTTCTTCGAACTTTCCTAACAGGCATCTCGAGGCTCCTGGGAAAAGTGGTGTCGGGGCATCCCCGCGTCACCATCAAGATCTCGGCCAGCGGCGTTCTTCACCGAAGTTCGGGGGCTCATGCAGGCACAGGGGGAAACGTTTCGTCTTGGAGCCGCGTCCGAAACCACGCTTCGAACTGCCAGGACTCGCAGCTTAAATGTCGTCGCCCGACCCCGCGTTTCTTTCAGTAAAGCCGCCCTCCTTCAACCTAGGTGCCGCCAGACCGACTCGAGTCAGCGGTAGCGCCCACAGCGCATCCATTATGCACTTGGCCGTTCCAGATTCTCCACCACAATGAGCCCTCGAGCATCCGGGGCACATGCCTCCTTGACAGTATATACTTCAGGTATATACATTCTCTTGGAGGCATTCCATGGCCACTTCAAAACCCGAACCCCTCGAACTCACGATCTTCAAATCCGGCAATTCAGCCGCCCTTCGCCTGCCCAAGGCCCTGGGCTTCGAACCTGGAGAAAGAGTGGTGGCTTTCCGCGATGGCGAAGCCCTGGTACTCCGGCATGCGGACACCCTTGGGTGGCCCCTGGGTTACTTCGATAGCTGGGAACCCTCGAGCATCGAACTTCCCGAAAGGGCGCCTGCCGGCGACAGGATGAAGCGCCTTTTCGGCGAGAAGGGCAGACTCTGATGGCCGGCTTCCTCCTCGATTCAAATTTCTGCATCGCATGTCTGCGTCGCAAGCCGTGGGCGATCAAAGCTCTTAGCAGTGTTCCCTTGAACTCCGTTGCCGTGTCCTCAATGACGTTGGGTGAATTAGTCCTGGGCGCGCACCTGGCCGACAAGCCGGATGTTGAACGGGCAAGGCTCGAGGCCTTTTTAAGACCGATCCCGGTTCTGTCCTTCGGCAGAGACGAAGCGATTCAATGGGCCAAGTTGGATGCCAGCCTCCGCAAGCAGGGAAACCGCATCGAAACGGAAGATGCCATCATCGCTGCCACGGCTATGGCTCAAGCCAAGGTTGTGGTCACCGGCAACACGAAACACTTCGGGCGTATCAGGGGGCTGAAACTTGCAGACTGGGAAAAGCAGCCCCCGACAGCTCTTCCCAAGCCCTGATCCCTGCGCTTCCCGCCGGGCCACCCTGGGGTGGCGCTGCCGCCCAAGCCGTTACCCATCAGGGTTCTTGAAGAGGCCCTCAGCGCCGCCCCAACTCCCCGATCTCGGTGATCTTCCGTCCCAGGTGGGCCTTGGAGAAGGGCTTGAGGATGCTCAGGGCGCGGCCGTCCCGAAGCAGGATCTCCCCCGTCTCCTCGTCCAGGAAGCCCGTGGCCATGAGCACCGGCAGACGCGGACGAAGCTGACGGAGGCCCTTGAGGGTGTCGACGCCGTTCATGCCGGGCATGTTCAGGTCGAGGATCACCAGGTCCAGGTCGTCGGCCGAGGCGATGCGGTCCAGGGCGGCCTGGCCCGAGGCGGCGGTGGCCACGGCGTGGCCCAGGACCTCGATGAGGTCGGGGATCGTCGACAGGATCAGGGCGTCGTCGTCCACCAGGAGGATCCGCAGGGGACCGGAGGGGAGCGGCTCGGGTTCGGGGACCGGCGCGGCCTCGGCCTGGGCGGGCCCCGCGGGCAGGCTGAGGGTCACCTGCGTGCCCTGCCCCGGCGCGCTCCGGATGGACAGGTTGCCGCCGTGGGCCTTGAGGGTGGCATAGGCCATGGACAGCCCCATGCCGGTGCCCTTGCCGATGGGCTTGGTGGTGTAGAACGGCTCCAGCGCGCGGGCCAGCACGGCCTCGTTCATGCCTTCCCCCGAATCCTCCACCTGCACCTCGACCGTGTCCGGCGGCACCACCCGCGTGCGCAGGGTCAGGGTGCCGCCCCCGGGCATGGCGTCCACGGCGTTCACGCACAGGTTCATGAGCGCGCTGGACAGCGTGCCCCCTTCGCCCATCACCCGGGGCAGGTTCTGCTCCAGGTCCATGACCAGATGCACCTTCTGCAGGGTGGTGCGGGCCAGGAGTTCCATCTCCTCGGCCACCATGGCGTTCAGGTCCAGGGATTCGGGCTCGCGCAGGTCCTTGCGGGCGAAGTGGGTCAGGCCCTTCACCAGGTCGCGGCCCCGGTGGCAGGCCCGGACGATGAGGCCCAGCCGCCCGTCCAGGAAGGCGTCGCCTTCGACGCGCCCGGCCACCGTCTCGGTCAGGGCCTGGATGGCCCCCAGGACGTTGTTCATGTCGTGGGCCACGCCGCTGGCCAGGCTGCCCAGGCTGTCCAGCTTCTGCATCTGGTGGAGCTCGGCGTCCAGCTTGCGCTGCAGGTCCTCGGCCGCGTGGCGCTCCCGGATATCCAGGGCCATGACCAGGAGGAGCTGGTCGGAACCCACCCGGAAGGCCTCGGCGAAGAACAGGCAGGGGAAGGTGTGGCCGTCCCGCGTGCCCACGGGCAGTTCCAGGTTCTGCACGCTCCCGCGGGTTCCCAGGGCCTCGATCATCCGGGCCCGCACCTCCGGCGAAAGGATCCCCAGCTCCACGGAGGTCCGCCCCAGGACCTCCTCCCGGGAGAACCCGAGGGCCTGGCAGTAGCGGTCGTTGACCTCCAGGAGGCGGCCGTCCTCCTTGCGGCTCAGGGAGGCCAGGAGGGGGGAGTTGTGGAAGGCCTGGTGGTACTTCTCCTCGCTGACCCGCATCCGGTCCTCGGCCCGCTTGCGGGCCGTGATGTCCCGGCCGATGCCCAGCACGCCCATGGGGCGTCCATCCGCGCCGAAGATGGGGGTCTTGATGGTCTCCAGGGATTCCCGGTGGCCGTCGTCCCGGAAGGTGATCTCCTCTTCGTTGGCCGTGGGGGCGCCGGTGGCCAGGGCCAGGCGGTCCTGCGCCCGGAAGCAGTCCGCCTGGTCCCGGTCCACGAAGTCGTAGTCGGTGCGGCCCAGGATCTCCGCCTTGGGCGCCCCGAAGAACCGCTCGAAGCGGTGGTTGCACTCCAGGTAGACGCCGTCGGGGTCCTTGAGCCAGACCAGGTCGGGGAGGGTGTCCAGGAGGGTCCGCAGGAAGGCGGCGTCCTTCTGGCGCGCGGCCTCGGCCTTCTTGATCTCGGTGAGGTCCCGGGCGTAGACGATGCGGGAGCGCGGCGTGCCGTCGGGATCGCGCACCAGGGTCGCGTCCACGAGGACCGGGAAGGCGCTGCCGTCCCTGCGCAGGTTCGTGGCCTCGAAGACCGCGTGGCCGTGGATCTCCAGCTCCCGGCGGATCTCGTCCAGGCGGGCCGACATGGGCGGGCCGAGGATCCGGCCCAGGTTCATGCCGGCCATCTCCTCGGGCGTGTAGCCCCGGGCCGTTGCGTAGGCCGGGTTCACCTGGAGCAGGTTGCCCGTGGCGTGGTCCACCATGGCCAGGGGCAGCGGGGAGGCCGCCACGGCCTCCCACCAGGGCTGCATCCTGGACGGGTCGGGGGCTGGGGGGGAAAGGGGCATCGCGATCCTTGCTTACGGGACAGGAGAAGGTCGTCGGGGCGGGAACCGCACGCCTTGGCCAATCCCGTCCAGGTTCATTATTCTCCAAGGCGAGGGTCATGGGGCACTCTTCTCCTCGGCGAGCCTCGGCCCCTCGGCTGCCTCGGCGATGCCATTTGTTTCACTCCCCTCCGGCGCGCGATGGCATTGCGCCGCAACTGGAATAAAAAAAGCATCGCCGAGGTGGCCGAGGGGCCGAGGCTCGTCGATAAAAGACTTTAAATTCAGTCATTTCAGGGAGGACACGACCGCAAGGAATCAGCGGCCGAAGGACGGCACCGGGGTGAGGCTCAGGAGCAGCGTCTTGGCCGCGGGTTCGGATGAAGCCGGATTCTGGCCTGTTATGAGTAAGCCATCGGTCATCACGTGGGGCTGCCATTCGGGTTCGCAGCTATACGCCCCGCCCTTCTCCTTGAGCATGTCCTCCACCAGGAAGGGCACGATGCCGTCCAGGCCCACCGCGAGCTCCTCCGCATTGGAGAAGCCGGTGACGGACCGGCCCTGGAGGATGGATTCGCCCTTGGGGGTCCGGGCATGGCGGAACACCCCCGGCGCGTGGCAGACGGCGGCCACGGGCTTTCCGGCGGCCAGCATGGCCTCGATGAGCGCGATGGAGGAGGCGTCCTCGGCCAGGTCCCACAGGGGGCCGTGGCCGCCCGGATAGAACACGGCGTCGAAGCCGGCGGGGTCCACGCCCGACAGGGGGCGGGTGTCCGCCAGCTGGGCCTGGGCGGCCGGGTCGGCCTTGAAGCGCCGGGTGGCGGCGGTCTCGGCGGAGGCGTCATCGCTCTTGGGATCCAGGGGCGGCTGGCCCCCTCGGGGCGAGGCGAGGGTGACGGCGACGCCCGCGTCCAGGAAGGCGTAGTAGGGGCTTGCGAATTCCTCCAGCCAGAAGCCGGTCTTCCTGCCGGTGGCGCCGAGCTGGTCGTGCGAGGTGAGAACCATCAGGATTTTCATGGACACATCCGGGAAGGGTGACGGGTTGGAGCGGTTTTGGGGCCGTGCGGGGCGCGGCCTCATCTGGGTCTATGCATGGGCCGTGCCACGTCCGCCACGGTGTCGGGCCCGTGAGGGCTTTCCGGGCCGGCCCCGATCCTGGCATGGGCCGGCCGGCCCCAGGCGGCGGGGAAGAGGGACGGCGTTCATCATCAAATAGGACCCCAGGACGGCCTGGATGTTCTGGTCGATCTCCTCGCGTTCCGATTCGGGAATTTCGTCCATCGGGATCACTCCTACGGCTGCAGGTCAGGAACCTGGAAACCCTGCTGGAGCAGGTTCCTGGCCAATCGCCTCGAATCCAGTCTGATGGGGTCGGCCTTCACTTTGATCGACCCGGACCTGCGAGGGACGGCCTTGAGTAGTTAATCCTTGATTCCCATCCAGGTAGGCGTTTGGCACAGCCTTCGCACTCAGGGGGGTCAACCCTGCGAAGGCTTTCCCGTCCAATCAGGTGAATACCTCACCGCCGCCCGGAAACGGCCCCTTTTCCGGTCATCCCTCCAGGAGGGTCCCCATGTGGAATTCAAGGCATGCCTTCATCTCATCCCGGTGTGCGTGGTGCGCCCGCATCTGGACCGGCCAGGAGTGGGTGGAGGAAAGGCGTCCCCAGGGGCGCGAGACCTACGCCCAGGGAATCTGCGTCGATTGCACGTCCATCCACTTCGCCGAGACCAGGGACCGGAAGCGCTTGAATGTGGAGCAGCACCGGATGCGTCCCGGGATGGTGGCAGGCCGCACAACCAAGTAGACGCCCATCCGGGGGTTCAGGGGTGCGGAACGGCGGGCATGTGGATTTCGGTGACGGTGTCACCCCCCGCGCCCGCGGTGGCCAGGACGGTGCCGTCCGCCAGCAGGGTGGCCGTGTGGTACATCCGCCCCGAGGCCAGGTCCCCGGTGGGGTTCCAGGTGCCCAGGGCCGGATCGTACACCTCGGTGGAGACCAGGAGGCCCCAGGCCTCCCAACCGCCCGAAACCAGCACCTTCCCCCCGGGGAGCAGCGTCGCCGCATGGTAGAGGCGGGCCGTGCCAAGGCTCCCCGTGGCGCTCCAGGTCCCGGAGGCCGGGTCGTAGACTTCCGCGCCGGCCAGGACCTGCCCGGCGCTGCCCAGGCCGCCGGCCACCAGGACGCGGCCGTCGGCCAGGAGCGTGGCCGTATGGCCGGTGCGGGCCGTGCCGAGGCCATGGGGATCCGCGGTCCAGGCCCCGGTGCCGGGGTCGAACAGCTCGACACTGGCCAGGGCCCCGAGGGCCGCTTCGCCGCCCGCGACGAGGACCCGGCCATCCGGCAGCAGGGTGGCGGTGTGGCCGCTGCGGGCCGTTCCCATGCCAGGGGCCTCGCTCCAGACGCCCGAGGCCGGATCATAGAGCTCGGCTCCGGACAGGGCGGTGTCGAAGGTATCCGTGCCTCCCGCCACCAGCACCTTGCCGCTGGACAGCAGGGTGGCGGTGTGGCCGGTGCGCGCCGCGCCCATGGGGGCCGCCGGGCTCCAGGTCCCCAGGGCGGGATCGAATAGCTCAACGCTGGCCAGGGCCCCGGCATCGCCCCCGCCTCCTGCGACGAGCACCTTGCCGCCGGGAAGGCGCGTGGCCGTGTGGCGGAGCCGGGCGGTGGCGAGCCCGGGCGTGCCACTCCAGAACCCCGTCGCGGGATCATAGATCTGGGCGCTGGCCAGGAGCTGGTAGTCGGTGTCCAGACCCAGGCCTCCCACCGCGAGGACCCTGCCGTCCTCCAGCAGGGTGGCGGTGTGGTAGGCGCGGGCCGTGCCCGTGCCTTGCGGGGCGGGGGTCCAGACACCCGCGCCGAAGCGTTCGGCGCTGGAAAGGGCGCCGGTGGGTCCCTCCCCGCCGGTCACCAGGACGGTCCCGTCGGCGAGCAGGACGGCCGTGTGGCCGCCGCGGGCGGTGCCCAGGGGCGGCAGGGCGGCCCAGGTCCCTGAACGGGGGTCGAAGCGTTCGGTGCTGCCCAGGGTGCCGTGGTCGTCGTTGCCCCCTGCAGCCACCAGGGTACCGTCAGGAAGCAGCGTGGCCGTATGGTCCGTCCGCGGCGTCCCCATGGGCGAAGCGGCCGCCCAGAGGCCCGTAGCGGGGTCGAAGCGTTCCGCCGAGGCCAGGACGCCGGCGGGCCCGTCGCCCCCCGCCACCAGGACGGCGCCGCCGGGGAGGAGGTTGGCCGTGTGGGAGCAGCGGGGCGAGGCCAGGCCCGGGCGGACCTCGGCCCAGCTCCGGACCGCGGGATCGAAGCGCTCCACGCTGGCGAGGGGGTTGCCCCGGGTGTCCATGCCGCCGGCCACCAGCACCGCCCCGGACAGCAGCACGGTCGCCGAGTGGGCCGCCCGTGCGATGGCCATGGCGGGCCCAGCGCCCCAGGCGCCCGCAGCCGGATCGTAGATTTCAAGGGAGGCGAGGGCCCCGCTGGAGCCCTCGCCTCCGGCCACCATCACCTTCCCATCGGGGAGCAGGCAGGCCGTATGGAATTGGCGCGCGGTGGCGAGGCTGGCCGTGGCCCGCCAGGTCGCCGTCGCCGGATCGTAGATTTCAGCGCTGGCCAGAAGCGCATTGGGAGCCGACCCTCCGGTGACCAGGACCGTCCCATCCGCCAGCAGGGTGGCCGTGTGGAAGCACCGGGCCGTCCCCAGGCTCGCGGTGGCGGCCCAGGTGCCGGTTGCGGGATCGAAGAGCTCGGCGCCGGCCAGGGCCTGGCCATAGGCATCATGACCGCCGGCCACGAGCACCCGCCCGCTTAACAGGCGGGTGGCCGAGCCATGGGCGTGGACGTGGACCGGTCCGCCGTTCTTCACCAGCCACGTGCCCGTCTGGATGCTCACGGTCCGGGAGCCGGTGGCGTACTGGCCCGCCGGGCCCTGGACCTGGGCTTCGACCTGGAAGGTGCCGGGGGACGTGCCTGCGGCAAAGCCAACCACCGCGCCGGAAGCCCCGGTGACCAGGACGCCCGAGGCGGTGGCGGGGACGACCGACCAACGATAGGTCATGCCGGCCTGATCGGGAACGCTGGCCTTCATCCAGTGGTCCCCGGGGTGGGTGGAGGCGGGAAGGTAGACATCGGCGACGGGTGGCGCGGGCGGCGGACCGGGGGTCGCCGGCTCCTTCCCTCCGCCGCCTCCCGAGCAGGCGGGAGCGAGGATCAGCAGGCCGAGCATCGCGGCCAGGAGGACCCGCCTCGGGGATCCGATGGCCGGCTTCCCGAAGGTTCGTTCGCGATCCGTGGACTCCGCCATCTGGGGGCCTCGTGGGGGGAGAGGGACAAGGAGGACAGTGCTGCGGACAAAAATAGGGCAACAACCGTTCCAATGCCGCAAAAAGACCACCCGCGCACGGATCCTGTGGGGCCGGGCACCGGATCCTCCCCGGGTTGACCTGGGTTTCACGTCAGATTGGAGTACCCGTCATTCATCCTGATCGATTCGTCCCACCCCCCGCCTGCCACCGGGTTCAGCGCTGGGAGATCCCCTCCATGCCCGACACGTAGCTGAACCGGTTCGAGGAAGAGGCGTGCTTACGCACGAAGGCGAGGAGATCCTCATCGAGCCGGTCCGCCATCGTGTCGGCCAGGCCGTGGGAGCCGCCCCGGTAGATCACCAGCACCGCGTTCCGAACCAGCCGTGCGGCCGCCTGGGACGCGGCCTCCAGGGGCACGATCTGGTCATCGTCCCCGTGGATGATCAGGGCCGGCACATCGATCTTCCGGAGGTCGTCCGTGAAGTCCGTTTCGGAAAAGGCCCGGATGCATTCGAGCTGGTTGAGGAGCCCTCCCCGCATGCCCTGCGCCCAGAAGGCGTCCCGCACGCCCTGGCTCACCTGGGCGCCCGGCCTGTTTGCGCCGAAGAACGTCTCCGTGAGGTTCCGGTAGAACTGGGAGCGGTCGGCGAGGACGCCGGCGCGAATCCCGTCGAAGACCTCCATGGGCAGGCCGCCGGGATGGGCCTCGGTCCGGAGCATCAGGGGCGGCACCGCGCCCACCAGGACCACCCCGGCGAGCCGGTGGGTGCCGTGGCGGCCCACGTACCGGGCCACCTCGCCTCCGCCCGCGGAATGGCCCACCAGCGTGACCTGATCCAGGTCGAGCGCCGAGAGGAGCTGGGACAGGTCGTCCGCATAGGTGTCCATGTCGTTGCCCGTGGCGGGCTGGCTCGAACGGCCGTGGCCTCGCCTGTCGTGGGCGATGCAGCGGCACCCGTGGGACGCCAGGTGGACCATCTGCCGTTCCCAGGCGTCCCCGCTGAGGGGCCAGCCGTGGCTGAAAACGACGGGGCTGCCGGAGCCCCAGTCCTTGTAGTAGATCTCCGTACCGTCCTTGACCTTGAGCATGCCCATGGTACCCACTCCTCGATGCCGCCCGCCCCGGGGATCGGGGCGGCAGGCCCAGGAGGCAGCAATTCCCGTTCCGGCCCGGCCCCGGGGCGGGACGGGAGGCGGGCTCTCCTCCAGCGGGGCGGAACCTTCCGTCCCTGCGCCGAAAGGCCGGTGTGGGGCACGGGTTCATCGATTTGATGGTCGTGTCTTCAAATTGATGAGACTGCCGGGAACCCTTTCCGTCAGCCGCACCTCATCCAGACCACTTACGGTATGGCACATCGCATGCATTGACGGCCTATCCTCCAGCGCGGGATGCGGCCGAGTCCGTCCCCACACCTGGGCCCAACCTTCAGCGGGTGAACCCATGCATATCCTGTTGGCCGAAAACCAGGCTCTGAAAGGATCCGCGGTACAGTCCCTGCTCGCCCTGGCGGGCCACCTCGTCACCCGGGCCGACTCCCCCGCCCACGCGCTGACCATCCTGGATTTGGGCGCCTTCCCGATGGTGATCATCCACGGCCGGGAAGCGGACTGGGATGGGCTGGAGTTCTGCCACGAGATCAAGGCCCGGCAGCGGGACCATTACATCTACACCCTCGTCCTGGCCGAGCCCGGCCAGGAGGCCGACGGAATTGGGGTCGACGACCTCCTCGACAGCCCCTTCGACGGGCGGACCTTCCTGGCCAGCCTCGCGCTGGCCGAACGCTGGCTCAACAAGCACGGCGCCCCGCTCTTCCCGGGCCTCCCGTTCTCGGACATCGGCCACGTCTGCGCCTGAGAAGACCCGCTTGGACACGCGCCCGCTCCCGTTTCTCCGGAACCGCTCAAGCCGTTACAGATGAGCCTCTTACCTAACTGGACCGGCAATTGCCCTCTCCACGACGCGAGGAGGCCGTTCCACCCCTCCCAAGGAAAAGGAAACCCCATGCTCTGGACCCTCGCAGTCGTTCTCATCGTGCTCTGGGCCCTGGGCCTGGTCAGTTCCATCGCCCTGGGCGGATTCATCCACCTGCTCCTCGTGGTGGCGGTCATCGTCATCCTCATCCGCGTCATCTCCGGACGTCGCGTCGGCTAGATGCCGCTCCTCCTGTTGGCAGGTTTCGTGGTGACCCGATCGGTCCTCCTGCAGGCGATGTTCCTGCTCATGACCCTGGGCGGCCTGGGTTTCATCTACCTCACCCGGGAGAAGAAATAGAGCCTGGCCCGGCAGTGCCGGCCGGGAGCGGGGGCCTTCCATGGGATGGGGCAGCCCCTCAGGGCGTCTGCTCATGCCAGTCCACGGCCGGCGAGCTCTGGAGGAGGATGTGCAGGCGGCCGCCGGAATCGAAGCCCGTGCGCAGGAGGGAACGGTAGGCTGCGGTGGAAGGCAGGGATCCCCCGGTCCAGCCCTGGGGGGTCCTCACGTACACCAGGGGACCGCGCTCGGAGGTGGCCGCGATGGCGAGGCGGGATCCGTCCGGAGTGATGGCCGCGTCGAACGTTTCGAAACTGTCGAAGGCGTCGACCAGGACGGAGGGCTGCCAGACGCCGGCCACCTTGGCTTTGGCCCGGAGCTGGAGGTAGCCCGGCGCGCCGTACGTCACGCTTTCAAAGATGAACCAGGCGTTGTCCGGATCCAGCCAGAGGCATTTGCCTGAGCTGAGGTTGGAGGTGAAGTTCGCATCCGTGACGGCCAGGGAGGTCCATGTTCCATCATTCGACCGGACCATTTCCAGGAGGCTGTCGTATTGGGGGAGCATGACGTGGGGCCGGCCGGCGGGGTCGAGGCCGAACATGGGGGCGTCCCAGCCGCTGACCCCCGCCAGGCTGGCGCCGATGGACTCGGAGGTCCAGGTCCCACCCTCCCGGGTGAAGTAGCGGAGGCTCGCCCAGTTCATGGAACCGGTCCCCCCCGAGGCCACGACCTTCGGAGTGCCTGCGGGATCGATGCAGATGAGGGGGAAGTAGCCGAACCCGGAACCGTCGTACGCGGTGATCTTTTCCGAGGACCATCCCTGGCCGTCGAACCAGGCGTGGACGAGGGCGGCCGGGAGGGCCGCTGCGGTCTTCGAGGAGCCATGGACCATGTGGGGAATCCCCTGGACGTCCGCGGCCAGGAAGCCGTTGCCCACGAGCGCCGCAGAGGTGATCGTCCAGGGATTCCAGGCTGCCCCGGGCGGCGGGAAGACGGAGAAGAAACCGTACCCGGACTGGCCGGCGATCCAGGTTCCCGAGGGCGTCAGGACGGCCGCATTGGCGAGGTCGGGCACGGTCGTCAGGGGCGTGCTCTGGAGCACCGGCGCGCCCGGCGGGTCCAGGGGGTAGCCGCCCACGGAGCCGCCCAGGGTGATCCGGGAGCCTTGGGAGACCCGGATGCTGTACGTATAGTGCCCCGGGCGCAGGTTCCCGTCGCGGTACGCGGTGGCCGTCGGGGCCAGGGTGGCCAGCACGTCGGTGCCTGCCGCCGCGACGGGGCTGCGCGTGATCTGGATGGCGGTGGCGGTGGTGCTGTGGTTCGTCCAGGTGAGGTTGAGGGCGCCCAGTTCCGGGACGCAGGCAAGCCCCGTGGGAGCGAAGGGCCCCACGGACTGGATCCAGCTCAGCTGGGGCTCACTGGACACAACGCCGCAGGTGTTGGTCCCACGGTAGCGGTAGTTCACGGACTCCTGCACCTGGGTGTCGGTCCAGGTGCCGCTGGCGGCGGGAAGCTCGGCGAGGCGGGTCCAGGCGCCGATGGCTTCGCCATTGGCGTCCACCGTGGCGCGTTCCAGGATGATGCCGGTGGCCATGTAGGAGGACTGGCCCAGGGTGACCGCGATCTCCAGCTTGTCGGGCGAGGCCGTCGCGAAGACGTACGACAGGGGATTCAGGGGTGTCGTGAAGGAGGCCGTGTTCGAGTAGCCGCCGTACGTCGTGCCCGCAAAGGACCGCATCCGGAAGGTGAAGGTGTCGAGTTCCCGGGGGACGGTCGAGGTCGTGAGGAGGGCCGACGTGTAGGCGGCGGGAATGAGGGTGGTGTTGAGCTTCGTGAAGGCCTGGCCCTGGAGGCACCCCTCCAGGTCGTAGCCGTCCACCGTGGCGGCCGGGGGCGTCCAGGACACCGTCACCTGGTAGTTCGAGGGGGAATAGGCCACCGTCACGTTCGAGGGGGCGGGAACACTCGGAAAGACGGGGTTTGGCGCGGAGGAACCGCCACCGCCGCCGCACGACAGCATGAGCGCCACGATCGCGGCGCCCAGGAACGCCGGGGGGCGGAAGGACAGGTCGGTGGTGGCGTCAGGAATCATGGCAGTCCTCGGATGCGGGTCCAATGGACAGCGCCTGGCCGGACCAGGCGGAGCGAAGGCTGGGGCAGAAGGAATCCCAAAGTATGGCACCAAACGGGAGCACCGGGATGGGCGGGGCCGCCTCCAGGCCCTGATGAACCCCCAATACCTACCGGCCTCCTCCCCGGAATTCATTCAATCCGCATTCGGCGAACTTCGGCACCCGACGATCGGAATTCAGGGATCCCTGGGCTGCCCCATGCTCCCGATGGCTTCGGCAATGAGCACCGCGCTGGCGTCCAGGGCCTTCCGTTCATCCATGGAAAGAGAAGGGATCAGCGTCCGTTCGATCCCGGCCGCGCCCACGATCCTTGGCAGCGAATAGCAGCTTCCGCCCTGGGGGGCGGACACGGTGAGCAGGGTGCGCTCGTCGTCCCTCACGGCCCGCAGGATCTGGGTGATGGCGCCGCCGATGCCGTAGCTCGTGCAACCCTTGCCGTCGATGATGCGGGCCGCGGCGTGGCGGACCTCGCCGTCGATGCGGGTCCTGGCCTCGGGCGTCAGGGGGCGGCCCACCTGGTCGGCGAACGCCTCCAGGGGAATCCCCCCGACCGCCACCGAGGACCAGGCCAGCACTTCCGAATCCCCGTGCTCGCCCAGGACGTATCCGTGGACCGACCCGGGCGCGACCCCGAGATGCCGGCCGAGGCTGCAGCGGAACCGGGCGGTGTCCAGCACGGTCCCCGTCCCAAGGACCCTGCCCGCGGCCTTCCCGGAGGCCTTCCAGACCAGGTCGGTGAGCGCGTCCACGGGGTTGGAGACCACCAGCAGGAGGGCGCCGGGGGCCCGCTCCATGATCTGGGGCACGACCAGCCCGAAGATGACCGCGTTGCGGGTGAGGAGCTCCGTGCGGGACTCGCCGGGGCGCTGGCGGACCCCGCAGCAGAGGGCGACGGCCCGCGCCCCCTCGAGCTGGGCATACCCCGCCGCCGCGATTCGCACGGGGCTGGCGAAGGGGGTCGCGTCGGCCAGGTCCTCCGCCTGGGCCCGCGCCAGGGCCTCGTCCGGGTCGATGAGCACCAGCTCGCTCGCGACTCCGCTCATGATCATCGCGTAGGCCGCGCAGCTGCCCACCGATCCGGTTCCCACCACACCCACTTTCATGGTCGACTCCTCGCGAAAGATGAAGGGCGCCGCGTCCCGAAGGACCCGGCGCCCCGCATCGGTGTAGTGGAAGGTTAGGACTTGGCTTCCGCCATGCCAGCCCCGGTGACCACCAGCTCCACGCGCCGGTTCTCCTTGCGGCCGGTATCCGTGGTGTTGGGGGCGATGGGGTCCGCCTCGCCGTACCCCTTGGAGGTGATGGCATCGGGCGCCACGCCCTGGCTCACGAGGTACTCGCGGGTGGTCTGGGCGCGGGCTTCGGAGAGCTTCTGGTTGAAGGCCTCGCCGCCCGTGCTGTCCGTGAAGCCGTCCACTTCGATCCGCAGGCCCTTGTGGGTCGAGAGGATGCCCGCGACCTTGGCCAGCTTCTCCCGGGCTTCGGGAACCAGGGTCGACTTGCCGGTGTGGAAGAGCATCCCCGACATGTTGACGATGAGCCCGCGGGCAGTGGAGCGGGTCTTGAGGACAGCGCTCAGCTGATCCATCAGCCGGGTCCGGAGGCCCTCGTTCTCGCTCGCCATGGCCTCGGCCTGGCGGTTGGAGGCGTCCTTGGCCTGGGCCGCGGCGCTGGCCGCATCCAGGGCGGCGGTGGCGGCGTTGGCGTTGGCCACCTGGGTGGCGCGGTTGGCCTCATCCAGCCGGCCCTGGGCCAGGCTCTTGTCCATGGCGATCCGCTCCTCGTCCTGGCGCGTGGCCGCGATGGCCCGGGCGTCCTCGGCGCGCTGCACGGCTTCCCGGGCGTTAAGGACCCTGCCCTTCCTGCCGCCCTCGTCCGTCTCGGCCAGCTTGAGGTAGGACTCGGCCTTGAGGTAGGCCTCCGGGGCGAAGGCGTTGGCACCGGCGCCCTTGGCAATCTTCACGGCGTTGCGGGCCTGGTAGACCTCGAAGGGCGTCTTGCCGTCCATCTGGACGGGTTCGGCGTTCTGCAGGTTCAACGCGTACTGGCCGCGCTTGAGCAGCTCGTACTTGGCGTCGATGACCTCGACCTGGCCCTTGGTCTCCTTGCCCATGACGTTCTCCATGATCACGGCGTCGCTGGGCCGGGTCACGGCGAAGTAGGGCTCGGCGGTCACGATCAGCCCGAAGGACTGCATGGGTTCCGTGGCCTTGACCTTGGCTTTGCCCTTCTTGACGACCAGTTCGCCCAGGTTGGTGGGCCGGCCTTCGGGGGAGATGCCCCAGAGCACGTAGGTGAGGTACTCGCCGCCGAACCCGGAGGCCGTGGGCAGGTTCTTGACCTTGAGGGTGACCTGGAGGCCGCCGTCCTCGTGCTTGACCTTGGCCTCGCCCTCGGCCATGGGGGCCAGGGCGGTGCCCTTGAGTTCCACTTCTGTGGAGCCCTTGAGTTTGCTGTAGTTGATGGCCTTGGCCGAGCCCTGGACGATGGAGATGCGGTAGAGGGGCTGGGCGGTGGAGGGCGTTTCGGCCCCGGGCCGCTGGGCCGGGGTGGAGAGGATCACGGGGGTCTGGGCCTGCATGATCAGGACCGCCGTGGCGAAGGGGACTGTCTTCCAGAGATTCATTGGGTTGCCTTTCTTGGCAGGTGGGCGGGTTCAGCCGCGCAGGTCGGTGGCGGCATCCGAGAAGCCGCGCTTGATGTCGTTGCTGGCGAGGGCGGTGCGTTCCCGGGTCGTGTCCCAGGCGTCGCTGGCGCCCTGGGCGAGGGCGGTGGCCTTGGCCTGGGCCATCTCGGCGAGCGTCTTGAGCTCGGCGAGGCGCTCGGGGCCGGTCTTGCGGGTGGTGAGGGCCACGACGGCGGCGCCGATGGCGGCGCCCCCGAGGAAGGCCAGCAGGATGCCGGCGTAGCCGGTGGCGGTGGATTCGTTGGTCATGATGCGCTCCTTGGGTGGTTGGGTGGAGGGTTGCTGCATCCCCTATTTGGGGTAATTGAAGATGATGTTGACCCTGCGGTTCTCCTGCTGGCCCGCGAAGGTGGAGTTGTAGGCGTAGCGGCGTTCGTCGCTGAAGCCTTCGGCGGTGAGGCGGTCCCGGGCGATGCCGAATTGGGTGGAGAGGCGATCCACGACGTTCAGGGCCCTGAGCTTGGAGAGCTCGGCCATGCGGGCGGAGTCGCCCTTGAGGTTGGCGGTGTGCCCCTCGACGGTGGCGGTCACGCGGGGGTTGGCCTTGAGGAACGTGGCCACCTTGAGCAGCTCGCTGTCGTATTCGGGCCGCACCTCGGCGCGATCCTCGTCGAACTCCATGACCATGGCCATGGTGATGCGGGCCGGAACCACCGTGAGGCCCTCGATGTCCGTGGCGCAGACGATGACGGCGTCGATGCGCCGGTTCTGGCGCTTGCCCTCCTCGGTGTCGTTGCTCGCGAGGGGGTTCGCCTCGCCGAGGCCCACGGCCGTGAGCCGGGCCGGCGCGATGTGCAGGGAGTCCACCAGGTAGGCGACCACCGCGTCCGCCCTGCCCTTGCTCAGCTTCAGGTTGTGCTCGGAGGTGCCCACGTTGTCGGTGTGGCCTTCGATCACGGCCGTGGTGGCCGGATACGTGGTCATGAACCTGCCCACGACCGCCAGCTTCTCCTTGTCCTCGCGCAGGATGTCATCGCTGTCGATGTCGAACTGGAGATCCAGGAGGCTGCAGTACACCTGCGTGCGGACGGGAGGGGGCGGCGGCGGAGCCGGAGCCGGCACCGCCGCGGGGACTTCGGCCCTGGGGGGGACGTAGGCGGGCGCGGGAACGGCCGCATGGCGTCCGAACCGGACCAGCAGGCCCAGGGAGGCCAGGTCCAGGTCGCCCTTGGTGCCGACGGGATCCGAGATTCGATAGCGTTCCAATTCGGCCCGCAGGCTGACGCTCCGGGTGAAATCGTACTGGAGTCCGCCGCCGAACGTATAGTTCGCCCGGTCCTTGCCCAGCCGGGGGCGGGTGATGGCCACGGCGCCGGTGCCGTCGAAGGAATCCTTCACCGAAGCGTAGTTCACGCCGAGGCGGCCGAAGGCGGAGAATTTGTCCGTGAAGGGCAGGCTGACCACGCCGTCGAGGCTGGCGCCCTGGGCCTTGAGGCGCCCGTCCAGGGTGCCCGGGGGCAGGGTGTCCGCGCGGAAATCGAATTTCCCGAGGTTGAAGTAGCCGCCCTCCAGGGCGAAGTAACGGTTGAACGCGTACCCTGCGAAGACCTTGTAGCCCAGGTCGCGCTCGTGCTCACGGAAGCCGGTGGTGGTGAAGCCGGCCCCCAGGAGGCTGGACGTGATCTGCCCGTTGTCGATCCGGGAACGGGCCTGGCCGACATTGGCCCCCAGGTACCAGCCGGGATCCTGGGCGGCCGCGAAGGAACCCCCCGCGAGAGCCAGCGCCAGTAGGCCGAGACATTGCGATTTCATGTATTGCTCCTTGGTTGGGAATTACCGGGTGGGCACGTTAATGGTGTTGGCATCAAGGGCGATGGTTCCTGCCGTGGCGGCGCCCGCGAGGATCCGCCCGTGGACCGTGGCCCCGGTGGCGCCGGTGACATTGCGTCCCGCGAGGATGGTGCCGTAGAAGACGGTGTTCACGCCGACGGTGGCGTCCAGGGCGGGCACCCAGAAGATGTTGGCGGCCCGCGCCCCGTTGGCCAGGATCATGCTCGCGCCCGACGTCATCGAGGAGCCGATCTGGAAGATCCAGACGGCGTTCACATTGCCGCCGCCATCCAGGGTGAGCGGGGTGGAGACGAGCAGGGTGCTGCCGGTGGTGTAGGTGCCCGGGGGGATGCCCAGGGGGTAGGCCGCGCCCAGGTCGGCGCCGGCGGCCACCGTGGTGCCGGGCGGCAGCGCCCTGGCGCTGGTGAAGGCGGCCAGGAGGCCGGCACGGGCCTGGGCGGCCACGGCGTCGTCCACGTGGAGCGTGCCGTTGATGGTGCCCGGCGGGAACCCGGTGATGGAGGTGCCTGGATCCAGGGACACGTCCCCGTTGATGGTGGTCGCGCCCGTGCTGGCGATGGCTGACGTGGCCATGATCCCGAAGGACCCGGCGGCGCCCAGGGCCACGCCCGCGGGGGCCGTCAGGGCCGTCCCGGTGGTGAAGGACCAGGGGTCGGGCAAGGTGCCCGCGGCCAGCGCGTTGCCGGAGAGGTCCCGGGCGCCGGCGACGGAGGCGGTGTAGGTGGTGCCCGGGAGCAGGTTCACGCTGGGCGTGAAGGCCGCCGTGCGCGTGGGGGCGTCATAATCCAGGGATCCGGGCAGCGGAGCGCCGCCGGCGGGCTGCAGCGTCATCAGCAGGCCGGAGACGTCCATGGCCTCGCTGAACTGTGCGGTCACGGCCGTGCCCAGGGCGACGGAGCCCGCCCGGTCCGCCGGGAATTCCAGGATGAGCGTGGGCGCCACGGCATCGAAGGCCGAGGCGGTGGTGAAGGACCACACGTAGTCGCTCGACGCCGGCAGGGCGGCCGTGTTGCCGGCCAGGTGCAGGCCCGCCAGGTTGGTGGAGGCGGCGCTGACGGTCGCGGTGTAGGTCGTGGCGGGCAGGAGGGGCGCGGACGGGGCGAAGGTCACGGTGCGGGTGGCCACGGAGTAGCTCACCGAACCCGCCGTGGCGACGCCCGCGGCCGTGACGGTGAAGGCCGCCGCGGGCAGGGTGGCGGGGTCCATGTCCTGGGTGAAGGCCGCGTTCACGGAGACGGTGCCGGCGGGCGCCGAGGACGCGGGGAGGGTGGAGGCGACCCTGGGCAGGGTCACGGACAGGTAGGGTCCCGTGTCGAAGGTTCCCGACCAGGGGGAGGGCATCGCCAGGCCCGTGGCGGCGCTGCGCACGCCGGCGACGGTGGCCGTGTAGGTGGCATTCGGCGCGAAGGACGCCGCGGCGGCCAGGGTGAAGGTCGCCAGGCGCCCCGTGGCGTCCAGCGCCACCGTCCCGGCGGGGTTCAGGCCCGGCGCGGCCACGGTGAAGGTGGCGCCGCCGGTGAAGGGGCCGATGGGCTGGTTGAACTGGAGGGTGATCATCCGGAGGTTGGCGGGGACGCCCGTGGACCCGCTGGCAGGGGCCATGGCCGTGACCATGGGGAGCATCGCGGCCACGCCGGGGCCGCCCAGGATGGCGTCCCGGTTTCCGGAACCGCACCCCAGGGCGACCAGGATCAGCAGCAGGGCCGTGGCCCCGGCGAGGGGGAGGAAGTAGGGATTCGACTTGGACAAGGGTTCACCTGGGCAAGGGTCTGGAACGACCGCGGCACCCGGGCGCCGGATTCGGCACCGGCAGGGCTCCATGGCCTGGAGAAAGGGTTCGGAAGGCTCGTCCACCGAGCGTGGAATGCCTCGACCCCTCCTACGTGCAGTTCCTGTGCCACTATCTAACTAGGTGCATAACCTTGCATTTGGGAATACATGGTCCAACCACCCCGCGGCCCTTCCCAGTCAGGATGATGGAGTGCCTCCTCCAAATCGAGGGAAACGGCGCAGGACCCGCCGGCGGACGAATTCGATGGCGCCCGCTCGCGCATGACTGTAGGTTGAACCGGAAGAAGGGCAGCGCCAGCACAACCCGAGTGGCACCTCCGCCAAGGGTTGCAGCATCCACTGGGGCCTCCGTCCCGCGCCCTTCTTCCGAGCGGCCCGCCGCAGATCGGTTTCCATGCCAGCCATCTCCATCCGGAACCACAAGGTGACCTACCTTCCGCGGAGCGCCCGCGTGATCCTGAGGCCCTTCATCCCGTCCAGCTTCCTGCGCATCACGACCATCATCGGACGGGCCCTCGCCCTGGGCGAGGAGGAGGCCTGCGGCATCCTCGAGGCCATCCTCGTGGACTTCGAGAAGCGGCATTTCGGCATCGAGGCGAACCTGCTCGCCAACTACCGCAAGGTGCTGCCCCACGTCTTCACGGACCTGCCCCTGTCCCGGGAGCGCCAGCTGCTCATCGGGGCCCTCTTCTCGGGCGAGTACGCGCTGGAGTCCGCCGCCCTCTTCAATCCCTCCATGGTCCCCCACCCCGACCAGGGCGGCCTCCCCGAGGGGGCCCTGCGGTTCATCCTGAGCCTTCGGGCCACCGGCGAAGGCCATGTTTCCTCCATCGAGTTCCGGAGCGGGGTCATCGGCCCCGGCGGGGGGATCAAGGCCGATCCCCTCTCCCGCCTGGTGAGCCAGCCCGAGATCGAGCCCAACCCCGGCTACCGGAAGTCCCCGTTCATGATGAAGCTCCATGAGATGGGCTTCGAGAACCGGCACTCCGCCGCCGTCCTGGAGACGCTGGGAGAGGGCTTCGACCGCGAGGAGCTCAACCGGAGCCTCACGCGCATCCGGCGGGAATCGCGGCCCGTGCCGGCCGATCTCGAGAGCACGCTCAAGTGCATCCAGTGGCTGGCGGATTCCAACTACGAGCTGCGGTTCCAGCCCGAGCTGGCCCTGTGCGAGCGCGTCATCTTCCCGGTGTCGGCCAACGAGAGCAACGGCATCGAGGACGCGCGGTTCGTGCGCCTGGTGGAGGACGACGGGTCGGTGATGTACTACGCCACCTACACGGCCTACAACGGCCACGCCATCCTGCCCCAGCTCATCGAGACCCAGGACTTCCTCCACTTCCGGGTGCTCACCCTCAACGGCACCGCCGTGCAGAACAAGGGCATGGCCTTCTTCCCCCGGCGCATCGGCGGCAACTACGCGATGCTGAGCCGGCAGGACGACGAGAACCTCTTCATCATGTTCTCGGACAATCCGCACTACTGGGCCGACGCCAAGCTGCTCCTGCGGCCGGCGGAACTGTGGGAATCCGTGAAGATCGGCAATTGCGGGTCGCCCATCGAGACGGAGGCCGGGTGGCTGGTGATCACCCACGGCGTGGGGCCGATGCGCACGTACTGCATCGGCGCGGTCCTGCTGGACCTCGAGGATCCCACGAAGGTCATCGGCCGATTGCGCGAGCCTCTGCTGACGCCCCAGGGCCTGGGGCGCGAGGGCTACGTTCCCAACGTGGTCTACAGCTGCGGGTCGCTGGTGCACGGGCGGGACCTGATCCTGCCCTACGCCATGAGCGACCGGATCGCCACCATCGCCAGCGTCTCGCTGGACGAGCTGCTGGCGGCGCTGAAGCGATAGGAAACCCGCCGGGTTCGGGGAGACCCTGCTCTGCTTTTCCCGGCGATCCTCGGCTCCTCGGCCACCTCGGCGATAAATTCATTTCCTGCCTCTGCCGCGCATCCAGTCAATGCGCCGCAAGATATAAGAAAAAAGGTATCGCCGAGGTGGCCGAGGAGCCGAGGATCGCCGAGAAAGGATGAATCAGAAAAGCATTGCGGTTCCGCTCTCCACGCAGGCGGCGGCGTAGAGGTACATGGATGCGGACCAGGTCTGCCAGTCCTCCCCCGACGGGGCGCCGTCCTGGGCTCGGAACCACTCGTTGAAGCCGTAGGCGCCCTTGGGCAGGGGATGGACGTTCCGGGCCACCTGCACCAGGGCGGTGAGCGCGGCCAGCCTGCGCACGGCCAGGTCCTGCTCCCCGGCGGCCACCAGGGCGGCGATGTAGAAGCCGCACACGAAAGGCCACACCCCCCCGTTGTGGTAGTGGCCGGGCAGGTTGAAGGCCTCATAGCGGGGGTGCCAGTCCGGATCCGTGGGCTCCACGAAGGGGAAGAAGCAGGGGGGCAGCTCCAGGGCCAGGTCCCCGGCGGCGCGCAGGGATTCGCAGTGGGCCTCGATCCAGGCCACCATCTCCCGGGCCCGGGCGCGGTCGGCCATGCCCGTGAGGATGGCGAGGCTGTTGCCGAGGAGGTCGCAGCGCTTGTCGCGGAGCACCTTGTAGTACCAGACGGCGTAGGTGGGCTGGCCGGGGGTGGTGAAGCCCCCGCCCCCCTCCTCGTTGGCCGCCCGGCCCAGCGCCTCGGCCCGGCCGTCCAGGCCCAGGAGCCTGAGGTAGCCGTGCACCAGGGTGTTCACGAAGAGGCCATGTCCGAGGACCCAGTGCTCGTCGCGCCAGTCGCTGGTGGGCTGCTGGCCGATGAGTTCCCGGTCGTCGGTGGTCTGGTAGTCCATCCAGGTGAGGGCCCGGGCGCCGGCCTCCTCCAGGAAGCCGGGGTCCCCGGTGGCCTTGCGGAACATGGCCAGCACCAGGAGGAAGAGCGGGGTGGTGTCGCTCGCCCCGCGGTTCTCCGCATCGTGCACCAGCGACGGCATCTGGCCCCGCGGACTCTGGTTCCGGGCGAGGGTCTGCAGCACCCGGCGCAGGGCCTGGACCAGTTCGGCGTTGCCGGAGACGAGGCTGCCCAGGCCGGCGATGAGGAGGTCCCGGGTGTAGGGCTCAGGGTAGCCCCAGCCCGCGGTCCGGGGCAGTCCGAGGTAGGGGCCGGAGGCGTTGTGGAGCAGGACGGCCAGCGCGGCGGCGCGGGCGGCTTCGGTGGCAGGGTCCATGGTTCACCTTCCTTGGGAAAGAATCTCCACCAGGCGTCTGGCCACGGCCCGGTAGTCGAACCGTTCCACAACCCGGCGCCGCCCCGCGGCGCCCATGCGCGCGCGGAGGTCCGGGTCGTTGAGCAGGAGCTTGAGGTACGCGGCGATGTCCGGCGAGCTGGCCCGGTAGTCGACGACCCGCGGCTGGTTGAAGACGACCTTGTGGTCGGGCTCGAAGCCCGATTCGGGGCCCATGACCGTCTCGGTGATGCGGATCTCCCGGGCCACCCGGGCCAGGAAGGCCGTCTCGCCGTGCACCAGGGTGTCCAGCATGGCCATGGCCCGGATCCCGATCACCGGCTTGCCGCAGGCGCCCGACTCCACCTGGGGCATGCCGAAGCCCTCCAGGCGGGACGGGGCCGCGTACACGTCGCAGGCGGCCAGGAGGTAGGGCATGAGGTTGCGCGATACCTGGTGGGTGGGAAAGCTGACCCGGTCCAGGATCCCCAGGTCCTTGGCCAGCTGCCGGTCCAGCTTGTTCTGCACCGTGGTGCGGGGCTGGGGCCACACCTTGCACACGTAGCGCCAGGGGGGCACTTCCCCGCCCAGCATGGCCAGGGCCTCCATCACCTCCCGGCCGCCCTTGGAGGCGGCGTCGCCGCCCACCGTGAGCACCAGGAGGTCGCCTTCCGGAACGCCGAGGGACGCCCGCACCGCGGCCACCTTGGGATCCTCCGCCGGCCTGGGGATGAAGGCGTCCGTGTCGCACCCCACCGGCAGGGTCACGGTGTGGTCCCCGCGGATGCCGTCCCGGATGAAGGTCTCCCGCACCCAGTCGGACGTCACGAGCACCAGGGGCAGGCCGTCCAGCACCTCCCGGAAGTTGGCCACGTAGCCGTCGGCCAGCACCCAGGGCACCGCGCGCATGCCGAAGCGCTGGGGATGGAGGACGATCTTCGGAACGTCGCCCCAGAAGCCCACGCCCACCACGAAGTCGGGCTTGAACCAGCGGTAGTACCACTCCTTTTCCAGATCCGAGTCGAGGTTGCACGCATGGGCCTCCACGCCGATCTCCAGGAGGCCCTTGTAGAGGAGGTCCCCCTGGGTCGCAAGGCCCCCCGGGGAGGGGGGATAACTGTAGAGCACCAGGATTCTCATGGCTGGGGGTCGTCCTCGTTCCTGAAGCAGGTGAAGGCTTCGATGCGCGGCGTGGTCCGGGCTTCCCAGCTGTCGGGGGCGAAGCCGTAGACCTGGGTGATCAGGGCGTACTTCCGCGCCCAGGACGCGGCGTCCAGGGGCAGCAGCAGGTTGGCGTCGGGGCGGGGCTCCGGCAGGCAGGTCCCGCCCTGGTCGGAGTAGGCGAAGTTCCAGAGCCGCGGGGCGGCCAGGGCCCCCTCCCCCAGGAGCGCCCGGACGCCCAGGGCCACCTCCAGGTGGCGCAGGTGCCGGGTGTATTCGCCTTCCGGGTGGTGGGTCAGCAGCAGGTCGAAAGGCCCCGGGGGCGCGAGGTCACGGATGGCCGCCTGGACCCGTTCATCGGCCTGGGGAGCCTGGTCGGGCCCGTCGTCCAGATCGCCCATGGCGCCCTGGGCGCCCAGGTCGTCCAGCGCCAGGCGGAAGCGCGGCGCCCGGTCGGGGTCGGCGCCCCGGCAGAGCGCCAGGATGAACACCGACCACAGGGGCCGGCTCGCCAGGAGCCCGCCCGCCCAGAGCGCCTCGTCGTCGGGGTGCGCCACCACCACCAGCACCCGGGCGGATCCCGGGGGTTCCGGGGCGGCGTCCGGACCCAGCGTCACGCCGTCCCCAGGTGGCCGCCCGGGTGCTGGAACCGTTCCCGGACCTTGGCCATGAACTGGGGATCCGTCATGGCTTCCGCCGGTTCGACGCCGAGGACCTTGTCCTGGAGCCGGGCGCGCTGGAGGTGGGCCCGGAGGTCCTCCTTGGCCTGGCCCGGACCGAAGATCAGGATGGATTCCGCATCCCGGAGCACCTGGATCACCTCGGTGTAGAACCGGGTGAATTGGCCCGGCCGGGCGCCCGGCTTGGCCTGGATCTCGAGTTTCTTCTCCCCGCCGTCGAAGACGATCACGACCAGGGCCTTGAGATTGTCGATCCACACGCCTGCGTTCACGATCATCGGAGTCTCCTCAAGGGCGCGGGGGCTGGTCCCCCGGCGCAGGTTCCGAAGCACGATCTGTTCCGATCGATCAACGCATTGTGTTCCCTGCAGTTCAACGACCGGCACCCGGGACTGATCGATCGAAATGAATCACCGGACGCGTCATTTCGAAGCAACGGTCTCCGGGACCCGAAGGTCATGGGCGCGCTGGCGGGCTGAGGGCCCATTCCGTCGGGGAGGAAATCAGACCCTTCCTTCCTCGGCGAACTAGGACTTCCTTCCGGTCACGTGCGCCGGCCCGGTCATGGCGGGGAGGTACACCTTGACCGAGGTGCCCTGGGCGGGTCCGCTCCGGATCCAGATGCCGCCGCCGTCGCCGTCCAGGAGCCCGTGGACCGCCGCCAGGCCCAGACCGCGCCCGGCGGCCTTGGTCGTGAAGAAGGGCTCGAAGGCGTGGGTGAGGTGGTCGGGCGTCATGCCGTGGCCTGAGTCCACCACCTCCAGCATCACGTAGCGGCCGGGTGCCATGGACAGCACCCAGGTGCCGGGCCCGCCCGCACAGGGGCTGGTCTCCTCGGCGCGGGTGCGGAGGGTGATCTCGCCCGGGACCCCTTCCGGGAAGGCCTCGTAGGCGTTGAGGGCGAGGTTCACGAGGATCTGGTAGGCCTGGGCCGCGTCGCCCTGCCAGTGGGGCAGGTCGTCGGCCAGATCCATCCGGAAGGTCAGATGCTCCGGCAGGCAGGTGGCCAGGGTCTGGCCGAGCTCCCGGACCACGCGATCCAGGTCCACGTCCTCCATCGTTCCCTTGGCCTTGCCCGCGTAGGCGAGCAGCTGGCGGGTCGGCTCCTTGGCCCGCATCGCCGCGGCCTCGATGGTCCCGAAGAACCGGGCCACGGGTGCGTTCCCCTTGGCCAGGAGGCTCCCGGCGCGTGCGCTGCCCAGGATGGCCTCGAGCTGGTTGTCCACGTCGTGGGCCGTCCCTGCGGCCAGCACGCCCAGCGTCGCCAGCTTCCGGGCCCGGTGCAATTGGGTGGCGAGGACCGTCGTGTCCAGTTCCACCCGCTTCAGCCCGGTGGAGCACCTGGCCCGGGAGGCGCGCAGCCGCTCCTGATTGAGGCGGAGCCCGCCGTTCTGGAATTCCAGTTCCAGCTGGCGCACCCGCAACTCATGGATCAGGGTCCGCACTTCGGCGGAGGACAGCGTGGCCAGATCCCGCCGGTCGAGGCTGGGCGGCGACTCAGCTCCAGCGCGCGGGGGCTCCGGGGTTCCCTCGGGCTTCTTGACCATGGCGCACCGCCTCCGTTTCGCTGGCGCACATCGGGCATCGTCCCAGCCCCGCTGTGGTCCGGCCCGGGAACCGTTGCAACTCCCAGGCCACCTGCCCGAGCCACTGATAGCAACCCTGTCGGCCTGGGCGCGCCGAAAGCCCGCCGGTAAGCGGCATCAAAGTGAGGCCCGGCGATGGTCAGAATGATGGGAATAACCCGGACCGGCGGGCCGCCCCAGGCCCTTTCCCTTGAAGGCAGGAGCAGAGGGCCCTGGCCCGGATTGTGCATGTTTGTCGTGGCTTCCGAAGAAACGGCAGCCGTGAGGCGGGAGGTACCACCCATGTTGAGAAGCCTGAAGGACCTTGAAGGTTACGCGGTCGCCGCCACCGACGGCGCCCTCGGGACCGTGGCCAATTTCCTTGTGGAGGACGCGGGCTGGACCTGCCGCTACCTGGTGGTGAGCACCGGCACCTTCTTCGACGAACGCGAGGTCCTCATATCTCCCATGTTCTTCCGGCAGGTCGAGTGGGGCAACCGGACCTTCCACCTCGCCCTTACGCGCAAGCAGATCCGGGAGAGCCCCGGCGACAACGCGGACCTGCCCGTCTCCCGCCAGCACGAGCGCGACTACTACCGCTATTTCGGCTACCCGAACTACTGGGGCAGCACGGGCGTCTGGGGCACGAACGCCGCCCCGCTGCCCATCCTCACCGACCTTCCGGTGGCGGAGATCCCCCTGGACATCGACACCTTCGACGACGATCCCCACCTGCGCAGCGTCAAGTTCATCCGCGGCTACCACCTCCATGCCACGGACGGGGACGTTGGCCACGTGGACGACTTCATCGTGGACGACGGGACCTGGCAGATCCGCTACCTCGTGGTCAGCACCGGCAGCTGGTTCACCGGCAGGCAGGTCCTCGTCTCGCCGCTCTGGGCCACCCAGGTCAGCTGGGAGGAGAACACGATCGATCTGTGCCTGACCCGCCAGGAGATCAAGGACTGCCCCGAGTGGGACCCCGGCGCTCCCGTCAACCGGTCCTATGAGAAACGGCTCTTCGACTACTACGGACGCCCGGTGTACTGGGATTCCCCCAGCATCCCGGCCGATCCGCGGGACGAGATCCTGTGACGGGGCACCGCCCCCGCAGCCAGCCGGAGCGCCATCGAAGCGGCCGCTCCGGCTGGCTGCGCGCCGCCATCCTGGGCTCCGACGACGCCATCGTCTCCACCGCGAGCCTCATGATTCGAGTCTCCGCCTCCCGGGGTGCGATCCTGGTGGCGGGCGTCGCGGGCCTGGGGGCCGGGGCGACGTCCATGCCCGTCACCGCCGGCATCGGACGCCTCATCGGCAGCACCGTAACCTAATTATTTTAATCTTTTCTCGGCGATCCTCGGCTCCTCGGCCCCCTCGGCGATGCATTCTTTCCTCGACCCTGGCGGCGCATGGATTTCAAGCGCCGCAGGGGGAAGAAAACAGAACGCATCGCCGAGGGGGCCAAGGAGCCGAGGGTCGCCGAGAAAGGAAAAGGAACCTTAATCCGCGGTCCAGACCCAGTTCTTGATTTCAGGCATATCCTCCCCGATTTCTTCAATATAAGCCCGATACTCCACCAGCTTCCCCTGGAGCATCCGCTTCACCTGCAGCCCCTTGTCCCCCGTTCCCGGCAGCCGGTCGATGGCGTCCATCACCAGGTGGTACCGGTCCATGTCGTTCAGCACCGTCATGTCGAAGGGCGTCGTGATCGTGCCTTCCTCCTGGTAGCCACGCACGTGGATGTTCCCGTGGTTCGCGCGCCGGTACGTGAGGCGGTGGATCAGCCAGGGATAGGCGTGGTAGGCGAAGATGACGGGCCGGTCCCGGGTAAACAGCGCGTCGAAGGCGTCGTCGTCCAGGCCGTGGGGATGTTCCGTCCGGGGCTGCAGCTTCATGAGATCCACGACGTTGACGACCCGGACCCGCACCTCGGGCAGGTGCTCGCGCAGGATGGACACGGCCGCCAGGGTCTCCAGGGTCGGCACGTCCCCGCAGCAGGCCATGACGACGTCGGGTTCGGTCTCAGGGCCGCAGCCGGCCCAGGACCAGATGCCGATCCCCTCCGCGCAGTGCCGCACCGCCTCCTCCATGGTCAGCCACTGGGGCGCGGGATGCTTGCCCGCCACCACGACGTTGACGTAGTGGCGGCTGCGCAGGCAGTGGTCCATGACCGACAGCAGGCAGTTGGCGTCGGGGGGCAGATAGACCCGCACGATCTCGGCCTTCTTGTTCATCACGTGGTCGATGAACCCCGGGTCCTGGTGCGAGAAGCCGTTGTGGTCCTGGCGCCACACGTGGGAGGCCAGGAGGTAGTTCAGGGAGGCGATGCGGGGCCGCCAGGGCAGCCGCGCGGCGACCTTCAGCCACTTGGCGTGCTGGTTGAACATGGAATCCACGATATGGATGAAGGCCTCGTAGCAGTTGAACAGCCCGTGGCGACCCGTAAGCAGGTAGCCTTCCAGCCACCCCTCGCACTGGTGTTCGCTGAGCTGCTCCATCACCCGCCCTCTGGTGTCCAGGAATTCATCGTTCGGCTCCACGGCCGCGATCCACTGCCGCTGCGTCGCCTGGAAGACCGCCTCCAGCCCGTTGGACAGCGTCTCGTCCGGGCCGAAGATCCGGAAATTCTTCGCCTCGTCGTTCAGCCCCACCACGTCGCGCAGGAAGGCGCCCAGGACGCGGGTATCCCCGGGCCCGGGCGTTCCGGGCCGCTCCACCGCCAGGGCGTAGGCCCGGAAGTCGGGCATGTCCAGGTCCCGGAGCAGGAGCCCGCCGTTGGCGTGGGGATTGGCGCCCATGCGCCGCTCCCCCCTGGGCGCAAGGGCCTGCAGCTCCGGCAGGAGCCGTCCCTGGGTGTCGAAGAGCTCATCGGGACGGTAGCTTCGCAGCCACCGCTCCAGCACGGCGAGGTGGGCGGGATTGGAGCGCGGGTCGGAAAGCGGCACCTGGTGGGAGCGGAAGGTCCCCTCCACCTGCCGGCCGTCGATGCGGTCCGGCCCGGTCCAGCCCTTGGGGGAGGCGAGCACGATCAGGGGCCACCGGGGGCGCACCATGCGACCGGTGCTCCTCGCCTCCCGCTGGATCCGGGCGATCTCCCCCACGGCCTGGTCCAGGGCCGAGGCCATGGCCTCGTGCATGAGCACGGGGTCGTGCCCTTCCACGTAGAGGGGCGTCCAGCCGCAGCCCCGGAGGAACGGGTCCAGCTCCTCCCGGGTGATGCGGGCGAGGAGGGTGGGGTTGGCGATCTTGTACCCGTTGAGGTGGAGGATCGGCAGCACCGCGCCGTCCGTGGCGGGGTTGAGGAACTTGTTGGAGTGCCAGGCGGTGGCCAGCGGGCCGGTCTCCGACTCCCCGTCGCCCACGACGCAGGCCACGATAAGGCCGGGGTTGTCGAAGGCCGCGCCGAAGGCATGGCTGAGCGAATAGCCGAGCTCCCCGCCCTCGTGGATGGACCCGGGGCATTCGGGGGATGCGTGACTGGGGATGCCGCCGGGGAAGGAGAACTGCCGGAAGAGCTTCCGCAGCCCCGCCTCGTCCTGGGTGATCTCCGGGTAGACCTCGCTGTAGGTGCCTTCCAGGTAGGTGCTGCCCACCACGGCCGGGCCGCCGTGGCCCGGTCCCGAGATGTAGATCATGTCCAGGTCGCGCTCGGTGATGACCCGGTTGAGGTGGGTGTATATGAAGTTCTGCCCGGGGGTGGTGCCCCAGTGGCCCAGGAGCATCCGCTTCACGTCCTCGCGCACCAGCGGGCGTCGCAGCAGGGGATTGTCGTACAGGTAGATCTGGCCGACCGACAGATAGTTCGCTGCGCGCCAGTAGGCGTCCATCCGGCGCAGGAGCTCGGGGGAGAGGGTCGTCATGGGGTTCTTCCTTTCTAAATCGCCAGCGCTGCCATGCGATGTGTCCTTCCTCGAGGGGGACGGCGGCGCCTTCCCAGGCCGGGGCCGCCGGGAAATGCTATGACAGGCGTATCCCCTCAGCCACCCGCATCCATCCGAAAGTGCGGATCTGCAAACGGCTGTTGGGCTTTTCCTCGGCGATCCTCGGTCCCCTCGGCGCCTCGGCGTTAGGCTTCTTGCCGGGTGCCTCGGCGCGAGTAATCTTTGCGTAGGCATAACCCAGGAAAAATTTAACGCCGAGGCGCCGAGGAAACCGAGGATCGCCGAGGAAAAGCAAAAATTGCATTAACCCAATTATCATCAGCGTTGGATACCCGGCTGAGGGGATGCTGACAGGCTTCCCCCTAGATCCTGCCCATAAGCAGCAGGATGACGAGGATCAGCACGACGAGCCCGAGTCCGCCGCTGGGGTAGAAGCCCCAGGACCTGCTGTGGGGCCAGGTCGGCAGGGCGCCGAGGAGCATGAGGATCAGGATGACGATGAGGATGGTGAACATGGTGGCGCTCCTTGAAAGGTGGGTGGAGAAGGTCCGGCGTCAAAAGCGCACGGTGTTGCCGATGGTGAACTGCACCTTGGACTGGTAGGGTTCCCGGTTCAGCGGCGTGGCCACGCTCAGGAGGATCACGCGTCCCAGCGAGCTCTTGAGGTTGCCCAGGCGCAGGCCGACGCCCACGTCGGTGTAGGTCCGGGTCCAGCCCATCCCGTCCATGCGGCGGATGGAGCCGGTGTCCACGAAGGCGCAGTAGCCCAGGCGCACCAGGCCCCACCAGCGCTGCTCGGTGAGGAGGCGGTAGTCCAGGGACACCACCCACCGGGCGTCGCCCGGGTGGAGGAAATTGGGAAAACCCCTCAAGCCCTGGTCGCCGCCCAGGTAGTACCATCGTTCGGGGTCCAGGCGCCGGCCCGCATCGAAGGTGGCGAGGGTCGCAAATATCTGGTTTTCCGTCACCTTGGTGTAGTGCACAAGGGAGAGGCCGAGCGCGCTGTTCTCCAGCCCGGTGGCGGGCACGCGCCCATCCCAGGAGAAGGTGAACAGGGTGAGGTCGTCGCTGGACGAGGACCAGCCGTTGGCGGCCTGGAGGATGAAGAAGGGAGCCGCCATGGACGACCCCAGGGCGCGGCTGTAGGTGCCCAGCGCAAGGGAGCCGTTCCACGCGAGGCTGTAGTCCTCGGGGGTATCCACGCCCAGCAGGTCCACGAAGGTCTCAAAGGCGTCCTTCTGGGTGGAGAGGGTGAGGGCCGCGCCCCGCAGGCGGCGGTTCACGAGCGTGGGCGCGGGAAGGGTGCCCGGGGGGAGGGCGGCGACGACTTGGCCGTAATGGGTGTCCAGCCGATCGACCATCAGGCCAGCCCGCCAGACGCGTTCGCCCGCCTGGTGGAAGGCCGCGGCCCCCGCCCACTGGAGCTCGTCCTGGATGAAGGGGGCCTGGAAGACCTCTTTCGTGCGGTCGTAGAGGTGAAGGGAGGACTTCTTCTGGGACAGGGCCAGGCTGGTGGACCAGGGCGTGTCCAGGGCGAAGAAGGGCCGCTCCAGCTTGATGCTCCGGTTGTGGCCGTCGGAGAGGTACCGGCTCTGCAGGGCCAGGGTCCAGCGGCTGGCGAAGAGCTGGGGGTCCATGTAGGTGATGCCCCAGTCGGTGCGCTCGTGGTCCTTGGCGATGTCGAAGGCCACGCTCTTTCCGTGGCCCAGGAAGTTCTTCTCATCCACGCCGAAGTTCATGGACCGCTGCCCTCCCACGGAGGAGAAGCCCGCGTTCACCTGGGTCGTCCAGGCGTCCCGCACCCGTACCCGGGCCACGAGGGTGCCGTCGGCCTCCTGGACGGGATCGATGTGGGCGTCCTTCACGAACGGCAGGGCGCGCAGCAGGCGCTCCGTCTCGTAGATGCGCCTTGCGCGCACCCGGTCGCCCTCCTTGAAGAGGAGGACCCTGCGGATGACCGGTTCCTTCGTGGAGGAGTGGAGGCGGTCCGCGACCCGGCCGATCCAGATGTTCTCATCGGGCCGGGCGAGGTCGAAGACGTCGCCCACCTCGATCACGATCTTCTGGATCGTGGCCTGGCGCGCCTCATGGGCGCTCCAGGGCCGCGCCGGCCGGGGAGGCTTGGCCTGGAGGCCGGTGGCCAGGACCACCGCGAGCGCACAGGCACCGAAGGCATTCATGGATCGCCGCTCAGGTCCGGGGCGTGCCGGAGGCGTGCCCGAACGGGGCCTTGACCTCGTCCCAGGCCATGTCCAGGCCGGACTTCACCTGCTCCCAGGTGTCGTCGCCCGAAGTCTTCAGCATGGCGGTTCCTTTCAAAGGGGTTCATGGGGATCCGGCCCCCATCGCAACCAGCAGGATCTGTTCCAACAATTTGGATGCTGATTCCAAAGGCTTTGATGCAGACCGGGAGGGGAGTTCCCGGCGGGTACGATCAATGTGATTGCCCTGCCCTTCAATTCAAGACCGGACCTTTCAGGGGTCAGAGCCAACGCGCCAGCCGCCTCGCGACCCACTCCCGCACCCGGTCCGCGCGGGATCGCCTGGCCCACCCGGAGGAGGTGATCTCGTCCGAATTGGCCTTGTCCTCGCGGAAGGCCTTTTCCATCTCGCCCCCGAAAGGGGTGCCCAGGACGATGACGTTGACTTCCTTGTTGAAGAGGAAGCTGCGCATGTCCAGGTTGGTGGAACCGACCGTGGACCAGGCGCCGTCGATGACGGCCGTCTTGGCGTGGAGGATGGAGCTCTTCAGCTGGTAGAGGCGCACGCCGGCATCCAGGAACTCCTGGTAGTACGACTGGCTGGCGTGCTGGACGAAACCGCTGTCCGTGAGGGACGTGAGGATGATCTCCACCTCCACGCCCCGGCGGGCGGCCCGCACCAGGGCCTGGACGATCCGGGCGTCGGGCACGAAATAGGCGGCCGTGAGGTGGATGGTTCGGGCCGCCTGGTCAATGGCCAGGACGTAGGCCCGGTAGATCTCGAAATCGCCCCCGGGCTGGCTGCCCACGACGCGGACGAGGGTGTCGCCCGCCTCCCGCGGGGCCGGGAAATAATCCGGGGTGTGCAGGTCCTCCTTCATCTGGACCAGCCAGGTCTGGACGAAGAGTTCCTGGAGGGCCGCCGCGGCGGGTCCCTCGATCCGCAGGTGGGTGTCGCGCCAGCCCAGGTTCGTCCGGCCCCTGCCCTTCCTCCGGAACAGGGAGCCGTGCAGGTAGGTCCCGCTGATGTTGGCGCCCCCGGTGAAGGCCACGGCCCCGTCCACCACAAGGATCTTGCGGTGGTCCCGGTTGTTGACCTTCCACCGGCCCAGGCGCTTGAAGGGGTTGATGGGATGGTAGGGGCACAGGCGGATCCCGGCGTCGCGCATGCGGTCGAAGAAGGCCTCGGGGGTCCCGGCGGTCCCCACGCAGTCGTAGATGATGTTCACCTGCACGCCCTCCCGCTGTTTGGCGATCAGCAGGTCGGAGAAGGTCTGGCCGAGCTCGTCCGGGTCGAAGATGTACGTCTCCAGGTTGATCGACCGCTTGGCCGCGGAGATGCTCGCCAGCATGGCGCCCATGGTCTCGGGTCCGTCGAACAGGAGCTGGACCGCGTTGCCAGCCAGGAGGGGACGGCCCGTGGCCGCCTCCTCCAGGAGGGCCCGTTCCCGGGTCCCGGCCCGGGAGTCGCCCGGGTGGCGGCCGAGGAGCGCCTCCGCCCTGTCCTTCTCCACGGCGCCCCGCGCGTTCTCGATGGTCACCTTCGCGCCCGGGGCGGGGGGTTTGCGCTGGTAGTGGATCTCCGGAAGCCCCGTGCAGGACAGGGCCCCCACGAGGCCGAACCCGATGGCTGCGAGCCTGGCGGCCTGCACGGGGTGCGCGCGTCTCAAAGGGACGCTCCGCAACGGGCGCAGCGGATGGGTTCGGATCCCTCCTGGATGGCAGGGTCCAGTTCGCTCCAGCCCTCCCAGGCCTCCGGGGCCAGGGACCCGGCGCAGGTGTCGCAGACGGCTTGGCAGGGAGCCTCGGGTGTGGAATAGCAGCGCATGGTCGCCTCCTGCGGGAGGGGGACGGACCGCGTCTCCGGCCCGCCCCGCATCCCGTCGGCTCCCAGGAAGCAATTCCCGTGCTTGATGGACAGGTCCAATGCCCCAACCTAGTTGCGAAACCCCGGGAACGGCCGTACCCGGGTGGGATCGATCAAAGTGAAAGATCCGTCAGGCCGGAACGACCCCGCCGACTCCGTAGCTCTTCAACTTGCGGTACAGGGTCGCGGTCCCGATCTTGAGCTGCCGGGCGGCATGGGTCTGGTTGCCCTTGTTCAGCTCCAGGACGGAGAGGATGTAGTCCCGCTCCACGTCCTCCAGGGGCTGGACCTGGCCGGGGATGGCCACCGGCTTGCCGGGGGCCTGGCGCACTTCCTCGGGGAGGTCCTCGACCTCGACCCGCGTGCCCGGCGCGAGGGCCACCGCGCGCTCCATGGCATTCTCCAGCTCGCGCACGTTGCCGGGCCAGGCGTACCGCAGGAGCTGGTCGGCCGCGGCCGGCGAGAACCCGGAGATCTTCCGCTTCATCCACAGCGCCGAGCCCGCCAGCAGCACCCGCGCCAGGGGGAGGATGTTCTCCCGGCGGTCCCGGAGCGCGGGCACGTGCAGCTCCACGACCTTCAGCCGGTAGTAGAGATCCTGCCGGAAGGCCCCGTCGGTCACGCACTGGGCGAGGTTGCGGTTGGTGGCGGCGATGATGCGCACATCCACCTTCCGTACCTTGTTCTCGCCCACGCGCCGGATCTCCCGTTCCTGGATGGCACGGAGCAGCTTGACCTGCATGGCGGGCGTGACCTCCCCGATCTCGTCCAGAAGGAGGGTGCCCCGGTTGGCGGCCTCGAAGAGCCCGGGGCGGTCCTGGCTGGCGCCGGTGAAGGCGCCCCGCGCGTGGCCGAACAGCTCGCTCTCCAGCAGCGACTCGGTGATGGCGCCGCAGTTGACGGCGATGAAGGGGCCCGAGGCCCGCGTGGACTCCTCGTGCACCACCCGGGCGATGCGCTCCTTGCCCGAACCGCTTTCGCCCGTGATCAGCACGGTGGAGTCGACCTTGGCCACGCGCCGGGCCAGGTCCACGATCCGGCGCATGGCCTCGCTCTTGACGACGACGCCCAGCACGGGCTCGGCCAGCTCCGGCACCGCCAGGGTCAGGGCCCGGTTGTGCTCCCGCAGCTTTCGCTCGGCCGCCTTCAGCGTCTCCGTGACCCGGTGGAGGGACACGTCCAGGCAGTCCTTGAGGGTCTTGGCCTCGAAGAACCGCAGTTCCGAGGAGCGCTCGTCCCCCCATTCCTCCCGCGTGCGCCCGAACAGGTGGCAGTTCGCATGCCCGTCCCCCACGCAGCGGTCCTCCAGGACGAAGATCTCCTTGCCCGAGGTGCGGGTGAGGTAGCCGCTGATGAGGCCGCAGATGGTCCAGCACGTGGGGGCGTCGGCCCGGCCGAAATGCAGGAGGTGCTGCTCGGCCTCGTAGGAGGCCGTGAGCAGGGCGCCCTCGGTGGACAGCGCGTCCGCGCTGCCCGGCTCCAGCCGGAAGAGGCCGCCCAGGGTGTGGATGCGGGCGCCGGCCTGCCGCCACTGCTCGTCGTTGTCCCACGTGAACTCGGTCAGCATGGCTTCGGCCATGCGCCAGCCGTGGGCGAAGCCGAACTGGGTGAGAACCGTGCGGGCGGCCGTCACGCCGAAGTTCTCCACCAGGTACTTGCGCAGCAGGCCCATGGCCACGGCGTCCAGCAGGATGGCCCGCTGCCCCGCGAAGCGGATGACGCCGCCCTCCGCGTCCATTTCCAGCAGTTCCTTGTGGTCCAGATCATCGGCGCGCATGGGCGGTCCCTAGGTGGCAAGTCGGTTGTACAGGTCCATCAGGTGGTTCCAACGGAGCGGCCCTCCAGGTCAGAGTTGCGAAGCCCGGCCGCCGATGGTCAGGCCGACCTTCAGCTTGAAGGGATTCAGGGCATTGAACCGGTCCAGGGCCTCGGCGAGGTCCAGGGCCTTCTCCGTCGCGTCGATGGTGGTGCAGGCCTGGGCATTCGACAGGCCGCTGGTCACCAGATAGGCGTTGCCCACCGTCCGGTCCCGGTCGAAGGCCCGGTCCGGATCATGCCGGCCGGAGATCTCGTCCAGGACCCCGATCAGGGCCTGGGCCTCCGCCCGTTCCGACAGGGCCGTGAACTCGACGATATCCAGGAACAGCACGGCCACTTCCGCCCAGTTCTCCGAGGCGGCTCCTTCCGGGGCCACCGCGCGCGCCACCGGCAGCAGGTCGAGCAGGAGGCGCCGCGACACGCCCTTTTCCGCCACCACCCGCGCGACGAGTTCCAACGATTTCCGGTTCAGCAGCCGCACCTCGATGAGGTTGCGCACCCGCACCAGCACTTCGGCGAGCTCGAAGGGCTTGCTGATGAAATCGCGCGCGCCGGCCCGAAGGGCCCGCAGCTTGTGATCGGACTGGGCGGTGACGACGAGCACGGGGATGTAGCTCCCGGTCTCGATGGTCTTCAGGTTCTCCATGACGGCGAAGCCGTCCATGCCGGGCATGTTCAGGTCCAGGATGATCAGGTCGAAGGCGTGCTCCAGGTGCAGCTCGCAGACCCGCTCCGGTTCCATCGTCGACCGGATGGAGGTGTAGCCCGCCGCCTTCAGCATCTGCTCAAGGAGGATGACGTTGGCTTCCTGGTCGTCGACGACGAGGATCCGGGCGTTGAGGATTTCGGCGGGCTGGATCATCGGGGGGGCACCTCGTCGGCAGCCCCAGGGTTCCGGTCCGCGTGGTCCAGGGCCAGGTCCAGTGCTTCCATGAATTGTTGAACGTTGATGGGCTTGGTGAGGTAGCGGAAGAAGCCCAGGTCGAGGCCGGCCCTGACGTCGCTGACCATGGCGTTGGCGCTGATGGCCAGCACCGGGATGTGGGCGGTGGCCGGATCCTCCCGCAGGAGGGCCAGGGCCTCGACGCCGCTGATGCCGGGGAGGTTGATATCCATGAGGATCACTTCGGGAAGGTGTTCCCGCGCCAGGTCGACCCCGAGCTGGCCTTCGTCGGCCGTGAGCAAGTGGAGGTCCGGACGGCGGGCGACCAGTTCCTGGACCAGCTCCAGGTTGGCCGCGTTGTCCTCGACGTAGAGCACCGTGCGCAGGGCCGAGCCCCGTGGCGCCCGGGGCCGGGCCGCCGGGCGCGGGCGGGCCCCTTCCGCGGGCATCCGGGGCGCGGGCGTCCCCTTCAGCTCGAACCAGAAGGTGCTTCCGACCCCCTCCACGCTGTCCAGGCCGACCTCGCCGCCCATGAGCTCCACCAGCACCTTGCTCATGACCAGGCCGATGCCCGTGCCCTCCTCCGCGCCGTCCTCGTGGCCGAGCCGGTTGAAGGCCTGGAAGAGCTGCTCCACCATGGCGGGAGGGAGCCCCGCCCCGGTGTCCTGGATGCCGATCCGCACGCGTCCGGAGGGCAGGACGGAGCTGGCCACCGTGACCGTCCCGCCGGGGCGGTTGTACTTGATGGCGTTGGAAAGGAAATTCAGGACGACCTGCTTGAGCCGCACCCGGTCGGCCAGCACGAAGCGCGGCGTGTCCAGTTCCTCGAATACCAGCCGCAGGTCCCGCTTCCCGGCCTGGGGGGCGATCATGGCCTGGCACTCGGCCAGCACCTCGGTGAGGGACACCGGCTCCACCGAAATGGACAGCTTGCCGGACTCCACCACCGCCAGGTCCAGGATCTCGTTGATCAGGCGCAACAGGTACCAGCCCGCGTTCAGGATCTGCTTGAGGCTCGCCTTCTGCGAATCCGAGGGCGGCGGCTGGGCGGAATCCATCAGCTGGGCGAAGCCGAGGATGGCGTTGAGGGGCGAGCGCAGCTCGTGGCTCATGCCGGACAGGAACTCGGACTTGGCGAGGTTGGCCTTCTCCGCCACGACCTTGGCGTGCTCCAGCTCGGCGTTCTTGGCCTGGAGCACCGCCTCCATGCGCCGGGCCTCGGTGATGTCCCGGGCGGCCACGAACACGCCCTCCAGGCTGCGGTCCCGGTCATGGAAGGTGGTGGCGTTGCAGGAGACCTCCGTCTCGTGGCCGTCGAGGGCCAGGACGGTGAGCGGGCAGTTGGTGATCTTCCCCGCGGCCAGGACCTGGACGAGGGAGGCCTGGGCGCTGTCGGGGTCGGTGAAGAACTTCCGGAAGGGCGCGCCGATCAGCTCGTCCCGGTTGCATCCGGTCAGGGCCTCCATCTGCCGGTTCACATCCATGATGAAGCCGGAGGGGGCGACGGTGACCAGGGCGTCCACGTTGGATTCGAAGAGGGAGCGCGTGTAGAACTGGTTGTTCCGCAGGCGCTGGGCGAGCTTCTCCTGCTCGGCCTCGATCCGCTTGCGGGCCGAGTTGTCGGTGCCGATGAGCAGGTACCCGATGATGGCCTCCCGGGCGTCCCGCAGGGCGGTGACCGACAGCAGCGCCGGGAACCGGGAACCGTCCTTGCGGACGTAGGTCAGCTCGTAGATGTCCTCGATGCCCCGCGAGGCCTTGAACACCAGGGCCTCGAACCCGGGCGCGATGGGCGTCCCCAGTTCCAGGCTCAGGTCCCGGGCCCGCGCGAGCAGCTCCTCCGGATCCGAGATGTCGGCCGGCGTGCAGGTGTCGACCACCTCCCGGGCCTCGTAGCCCAGCATGCGCTCGGCCCCGACGTTGAAGATCTGGATCACGCCCCGCGCGTCCGTCGCGATGCTCGAGAAGTTCGCGCTGTTGAAGATGGCGTCCTGCAGCGCCCCGATCTTCATGCGCGCCCTGTGGCCGCGCGCCCCCGCCCTGGCCGCACCCGGGTCGGGTTTCGGAGGCGCTTGGGACGGGTGCTGCATGGGCCGGCCTTCCAGTGTTCGCGGGTGCGCTTGCGGATCGCGAGGCCGAGGGGCACGAAGCCCTACCTCTTTATAGGCTCAAATGCATAATTCGGCACGGATATCTTCGCCCTTCCGGAAATAAACCGCATCTCACCCGCACCGCCGTCCGGATTTTCAGACAGGGAGGCGCGCGTGCCGGCGCTGGAATCCATTGGTCCCCGCAGGCAGGTTGGTATATGGTTTAGGAACACTGATATCAAGGGGGTTGTTATGCGATTCGGGTTTCCGGGCCTCGCCGTGCTCCTGGCCGTTTCCGCCGGGCCCCTTGGGGCGGGTGACACCTCCTGGGCCTTCCAGCTGGGTGCGATGGCACCCCAGGGGTCGTTGAAATCCGACCCCCAGGCTGGAGCCCAGCAAAGCCTCGGAGGCCCGGTCCTCGGCCTGCTGTTCGAACGGAGCTTCCGGACCCCGGATGCCGTTCGGCTCCGTCTTTCCCTGGCCGGCCTCCGTCCGGGAGGGCGGAATCCGCTGGGGACCGGCGGCGCCTACACGGAATCCGACTGGTCGCTCCCGGAGGTCGGGCTGGACTGGCGGCACCAGTGGACCGGCAGCACGAGCGGCTGGTATTCCACGGTGGGCCTTGGCCTGGCCTCCCCGAGGCTGGACAGGACGGCCCACTGGCCGCTTTCGCCCGGTGGGCCGGTCGTCGGAGGCACGACCCGGTTCACCCAGCACCACAAACCGGCGGCCCGGATCGGAGGCGGGTGGCAGTTCAACCACCGTTTCAGCGCGGAGGGCGCCTACCATTTCGTGAACGTGGATTCGGCCCCGCAGGAGGGGTTCGGGGTGAGCCGGCTGGCGTGGTTCGAGCTGGCGGTGGGCATCCATTGGGGCCGCGGCAGGTAGGCCGCTATCCTCAGGGCGGGGGTATCGCATGAGCGAGGAAAAGGCAGTGGCGCCGGACAGCACCGCTGTGAGGGTCGCCCTGTGGCGGGCGCTGCACCTGGAGGTCGACGCTCCGCCCCACGTGCTTGAGGACGACCTCGGCCTGAAGCTGGCGGCGCCGGAGGCGGACTGGCGGAGCCGGCCGGACATGAGTCCCTTCACGCGGCCCTTCCGCGCCTCCATCGTGGCCCGGGCCCGCTTCATCGAGGACCTCGTCGCGGAGCATGCGGCCCGGGGCGTCGGGCAGTACGTCATCCTCGGGGCGGGTCTGGACACCTTCGCCCAGCGCCGGCGGGAGCTTGCCGGCGGCCTGGTCATTTTCGAGATCGACCGCCCCGGCCCCCAGTCCTGGAAGCGGCAGCGCCTGGTCGACCTCGGCTTCGGCGTGCCTCCGGACCTGCGCCTGGTGCCCGTGGATTTTGAGGCGGGTGACCCGTGGTGGGAGCGGCTGGCCGCGTCCGGGTTCGATCCCGGGCGGCCGGCGGTCGTGGCGTCCACGGGCGTGAGCATGTATCTCACGGAGGAGGCGGTGCTGGCCACGCTGCGCCAGGTCGCGGCGCTGGCTCCCGGCTCGACGCTCGCCATGTCGTTCCTGCTGCCGGTGGAGCTGGCGGACCCCGATGCGCGTCCCGGGATCGAGCGGGCGATCGCCGGGGCGAAGGCGAGCGGCACGCCCTTCATCAGCTTCTTCACCCCGGCGGACATGCTGGCCCTGGCCACCCGAGCCGGTTTCAGGGAGGTCCGGCACGTCCCGGCCTCCACCCTCGCCCAGCGCTACTTCGCAGGCCGGACCGACGGTCTCCGTCCGCCCGGCAACGCGGAGGAGCTGCTGGTGGCCTCCACCTGAAGGAATCGGGCCCGGCCCGCCCGCCGTCAAAGGGATTTCACATCCGATTCCGGGCGCCCCGATTTACAATTGGATCGTGGGAGCAGCGCATGACACAGGATCTCAAGGCGGAGGATCTGATCGCGACGGAGCAGGACGGCACCCGGCGCATCAACCATGATCTGCTGAGCGAGTACGGCCTGTTCAACCTGCCCCGGCCGGTGATGCGAAGCGCCCTGCTGGTGTACTACGAGAACGCCCGGCGCCAGGGCTACGCCAGCGGCCTGAAGGTCCAGACCCTGATCAACCTCACCAACGCCATCGCGCGGTTTCCGCGGGAGGTGGCCATCAATTTCACCCGGGGGCCGGCCTACCACCGGAACATGAAGCTCCTTGCCCGCTATTCCAAGTAGGGGTGCTATCCTCGCGCTGGACTCGGGGGCTTGACCGGGGAAGGGCGAAACCGGGAGATCCCGGGTTCCTTCCGGAAGTTCCGGAGCTGGAGCGCCCATGGCCGCCATCGAATCCGTCCCCCTTCCCGACCTGCGCACCCGGTTGGCGGCCCATCTGGCCAAATCGGACGGTTCCGACATCTCCTGGGCCGCGGAGGCCCTGAAGGAAGGCTACGTGGCCGTGGAGGACGAGCTGGACGCCATGGTGGAGGCCGGGGCGGCCTTCAAGGACGGGTCGTTCGATCCGCCGGTCTACCGCGTCAAGGGCGGGTCCGGGGACTGATCCGGCTACCCCCTGCCCTCCAGCACCCGGTCCAGCTCCCGCGCCAGGTCCCGGATGCGGTAGGGCTTCTGCACGAAACCCGCCAGGCCCTGGGCCAGCAGGTCCTCCGTGGCCTCCTTCTGGTCGTAGCCGCTCGTGAGGAGCACCGGCACTTCGGGGCGGATCCTGCGCATGGCCAGGAAGGCGGAGGTGCCGTCCATGCGGGGCATGCTGAGGTCCATGAGCACCAGGGCGAGTTCCGTGGACCGCTCCATGAACAGTTCCAGGGCCTGCACGCCGTCGCGGGCCTTGATCACGCGAAAGCCCAGGGACTCCAGGGCCGGGGACGTGCTCTCCAGGATCATCTCCTCGTCGTCCACCAGCAGGATCGTGCCGGCCCGGTGGCGCTCACGGCGGGCGGGGGCCTGGTCCTCCGGGGCCTCGTCCGCGCCCAGGGCGGGGAAGAACACCTGGAAGGTGGTGCCCTGGCCCACTTCGGTCTCGATGTGGATGCCGGCCTTGTGGCCCTTGAGGATGCCCAGCATGGCGGAAAGGCCGAGGCCGCGGCCGGTGGTCTTGGTGGTGAAGAAGGGATCGAAGATGCGGGAGAGGACCTGGGGTTCGATGCCGCAGCCGGTGTCGGCCACCGAGAGGACCAGATACCTGCCGGCCTCCATGGGCTGGCCGGGGAAGCCGGAGGTGAGGACCTCCCGGTCCAGGTCCGCGTTGTAGGTCGTGATCGAGATCCCGCCTTCCCGGTTGCCGATGGCCTCGGCGGCGTTGGTGATGAGGTTGAGCACCACCTGCTGGATCTGGGCGCCGTCGGCCTTGAACAGGGGCAGGTCGGGGGCGAGATGGAGGTCCAGGCGGATCAGCTTGGGCAGGGAGGCCGCCAGCAGGCCCGTCATCTCCTGGATGATCGCGTTGAGATCCCTCGGCTTGACGACGAAGTGGCCCTTGCCGGAGTAGGCCAGCATCTGCCGGCTGAGCTCGGCGGCCCGGAGGACCGTGTTCTCCACCTTCTCCAGGTAGGGGCGGGCCTGGGAATGCTCGCCCACCTTGGCCTGGGCGAGGTTCAGGTTGCCCATGATCGCGGTGAGCAGGTTGTTGAAGTCGTGGGCGATGCCCCCGGCCAGGACGCCCAGGCTCTCCAGCTTCTGGGCCTGGCGGATGGAGTCCTCCACCCGCCTGCGCTCGGTGATGTCGCGGTGGTAGTTGAGGATGATGCGCTTCCCGCCCGACTGGATCAGGCCGGCTGAAACCTCGAGGTGGATGAGGTGCCCGTTGCGGTGGCGGTGCTCCACTTCGAAGATGGGCTCCTCGCCGGCGTTGATGCGGCGCATCCGCTCGCCCACCTGCAGGTACGAATCCGGCGAGTCCAGGTCCTCCAGCTTCATCCCCAGGATCTCCTCCCGGGTGTAGCCGTGCATCCGCGCGAAGGCCTCGTTGACATCGACCAGCTCCCCCTCGGGCGTGAGGGCCATGATCCCTTCGGAGGCCATGTCGAACTGGGTCCGGTACCGTTCCTCCGACTCCCGCAGGCGCTCCTCCGCCTCCCGGCGCTTCCCCTCCATCTCCAGGTGGTCCAGGGCGAAGGACACGTCCCCCGCGGCCTCCTCCAGGAGCTTGAGTTCGTCCGGGCCGAAGAAGTTCCGGACCGAGGCGTACACCACCAGGGCCCCCACCACCCGTCCGCCCTTGCGGATGGGGAAGGAGGCCATGGCCGCAAAGCCGGCCGCCCGGGCCCGGTCGAACCAGGGCCTGAGCCGTTCCGAGGCGAAGAAGTCGTTGATCACGCAGGAGCGGCCCTCCCGGATGGTCCCGCCCACGCCGCCCCGTCCGAGCTCGCTGTCGTCGCTGCGCACCCGGAGGCCCTCCAGGGCGCCGGTGCGGTCCCCGTAGATGCTGGCGATGTGCACCTCGTGGGTTTCCGGGTCGTCCATGCCGATCCAGGCCAGGGTGAACCGGCCGTCCTCGACCATGACTTCGCAGATCTTGTCCAGGAGCCTTTCCCGGGTGGGAGACCAGACGATGGCCTGGTTCACCTGGCTCAGGGCTGCGTAGAGCGTGGTCATGCGGTCGAGGTGCCGGGCCTGGGCCAGGGAGGCGGTGACGTCCTGGAAGGACGCCAGCGCCCCGCCGCCGGGCAGGGGGATTTCGGTCCATTCGAGGCGGGGCGTGGCCTCCGGATCCCGGGACCGGAGGGCGGGAAGCCCGAGCGCGAGCAGGGACGCGCGGTCCAGCCCCAGGATGCGGGCCGCGGCGGGATTGGCCTCCAGGATCCGCCCCTCGGCGTCCGCGAGGAGGATGCCGCAGGGCAGAAGGTTCATCAGCCCCGACCAGGCGGCGGCCGGTCCCTCGGGTTGGCTCGGATCCCCCAACGGATTCATGGCAGGTGGCCCCTTCGCGACTGTCGCCTTTGTCCAGCATTCTCGACGCTTGGCGGCAAGAGTCAACGAGGAAACGCCCGGCCGGCCTCCCGGATCAGGGTTTCTCGGCCTGGTCGATGAGTTCCAGGAGGCGGCGAAGGTCCCGCTTGGCGCCCGGAACCGAGCGGTTGGCAAGGTCGTCCTGGAGCACGCCCAGGTAGTCGGTGATCCGCCGGGCCTCGGCGGAATGCCGGCCGCCCGCGCAGTGGTCGAGGAAAGGCTGGCAGGCCTCGGCCACGTTGGGGACCTGGTCCCAGGACCGCGCCTCCACCCGGCACCAGGCCAGCATGGTCGCCAGGTCAGCGGCGAGGCGGGCCCGGGTCCGCGAGGGCCGCATGCGGCCGAGGACCGTACCGGCCAGGCCCAGGGCGGACTCCGCCATGTGCCGCGGTTTCAGGATGGGCATGGTATCCAGGCCCCGGTCGATGGCCTGCGCCTCCGGGTCGGTGAGGACGGGAGGGTGGTTCCGCCTGGCGTTCTCCCAGGCCTTCCGGGACGCGACGACCAGGGCGGGAAGGTCGGCCTCCCGCCCGTTGATGTAGGCCTCCGCCACGTCCTCCAGGGCCTCCACCAGCGGTCCGAAGGACTTGGGCGCCACGACCGCGGGTTGCACGGTTGCAGGGGGGACCAAGGCCATCATCAGCATTAGGGTTTCCTTCGGACTCGGGTGCGGTCTGCCCCGCCACCGGTAGCGCCAGGGAGGATACCTAATATTCCAGTACTCTGGCTTTCCCGCGCAAGTCGTACGTCCGCCAAGGCTCCCTGGCGGCGCCGCCCGCGGCCCGAACGGCCGTTCCCTGGAATTAACAACCGGGCGGTTGCAGGGATTCGGTTTGACGGGAACCCGGGAATCTGGAGGATCTGAAGTAGAGCCTCTAGATCACTTCAGCTTCGCAAGTTCCCCCCGGATGCGCGTGCGCTGGTCCTCCGCCTTCACCATCTCCAGGGCCTTCTGGTAGTTCTGGATGGCGGCGGGCTTGTCGCCCTTGGCGGCCAGGCCCTCGGCGAGGCTGTCGTAGGCGTTCCAGGACTCCGGGTGGTCCTTCACGTTCCTGCGGAGCAGGTCCAGGGCCTCGTCCACCTTGCCCTGCCCCAGCAGGGCGTAGGCCAGGTTGTTCACGTCGGCCTCGGTGGCCACGGCCATGGCCTTGGCCCGGAAGCCCGCGGCGCCGGCGGCGTCGCCGCGCTTTTCCAGGAGGAGGGCCTTGGTGCGCAGGCCGTTGAAGGTCGCCTTCATCTCCAGGGAGCGGTCGATCCAGCCCATGGCCTCCTCCAGGTTGACGTCATGGCGGGCGCACCAGCCGGCCGCACCCGCCCAGCCCTCGGGGAAGAACCGCGGCAGACCCCGGAGCTGCTCCCGCAGGCTCGCGACCACCACCTGGTTCGTGTCCACCTCGATGCGGATGGGCAGGCGCAGCTTCTCCCAGCGGAGGGAAAGGGTCGCGGCGTTGTCGGAGACGTCGTCGAAGGTGTAGGCCAGGCGGTCCAGGTCCTCGGCGGGAACCGGGGTCACGGCAAACCGGGCGGCATCCTCCTTGGGGTCGTAGCTGAAGCTTCCCCAGGCCTGGCTCTGGGTGCTGAGGATGACCGTCCACGCCGAGGCGGCGGGCAGCATGTGGAGCCCGTAGCTTCCTGCGGGAAGCGCCACGCCGCCGGCCTTGACCGGGGTGGAGAAGGTGATGACGGTGTTCTCGTTGGCGCCCGCCCGCCACACCTGGCCGAAGGGCACCAGTTCCCCCCACACCTTGCGGCCATGGACGGAGGGGCGGGCGTAGACGACGCTGATCTCGGTGAGCCCCACGGTCTGGGCGACCTTCGCCCTGGGGCTGGCCTGGGGAAGTACGAGGGCGGGCGCCTGGGCGGCGAGGGCCGTGGCCACGAAGAGAAGGACGAGCGGGAAGGAATGCATGGGAACCTCCGGCACCAGCCTAGGCAGCCGGACGGCAAAAGCCACCGGCCAGGGGCCAACCGTGGGAATCCAGGGGCCGGGATCCGGTAAGCTGGAGGCAGGCCGCGCCCCCAGGTCCGCATCTACCCCAACGCCCGCTGCTCCAAGAGCCGCTCAGCCTGCGTCGCGAGGCACGTCACCTCGCAAGGCGCCTGAAGGACCTTGGATGCGACATCCCTGACCTGGCCAGTCTAAAGCTAGCAAAAGAAACTGGTTAGCTATTTATTTTAATGGGATGGACGGAAATGGAAGGGATGAGGTCGGGCAGGCAGACCCAGCCCCTTCGCAGGCGGTGCCTCGCCCTAGTCGAGGAGGCAGAGCCCTCCCCCGTTCCGCTGGGCCTCGGCCAGGGCCGTGCCGGCGCGTTCGAGCAGGGCCTGGCGGCTGGGCCCCTCCCCCGGCCTGCGCAGCGTCAACCCTGCGCTGGCGGTGATGCGGGCCTCGCCTCCCGCAGCCAGGGGAAAGGGGATGCCCAGCCTCTCGACCAGGGCCTGGGCCCGTTTCATCCCGGCCTCCGTATCCTCCAGGCGGTCCAGGATGACCAGGAAGGTGGCGTCGCCCAGATGCGCCAGCAGGTCCCAGCGGCGGGTGCCGGCGGCCAGACGTTGCGCGGCCTGCCTCAGGATCTCGTCCCGGCCGCCTGGGGCGCGCTCCAGGCCGTCCAGGGCCAGGAGGAGGAGACCGGGGCCCCGGGTGCCGGAGGCGAAGCGCTCCTCCAGGGCGTGCTCGGCCCCGAGGCGGTTCAGGGCCCCGGTGACCGGGTCCTTCACCTCCAGGCCTCCCCCGGCGGCGGGGGCGTCCAGGTAGGACGTGACGTCCGCCAGGAGGCCCTGGCACCACCCGGGACCGATGCGGTCCAGGGTGAGGTGCAGCCACCGGTGGCCCGGGCCCGCCGGGTCCGGCATGCGCAGGGTCGCAAGGGCGGAACCGGAGGCGCGGCACCGGTCCAGGGCCTCGCCCACGCGACCGGCCTGGGTTCCGAACAGGGTGGGCACCGGAGCGCCCGGCAGGGGCTCCTGGCCCAGAAGGCGCTGGACGCCTGGGGTCCAGGCCTCCAGGCCCCCGTCGCCGCGCACCACGATGAGGTTGGCCCCCACGTCCCCGCCCGGGGCCTGGACCAGACGTCCGTCCTGGAGCTGGCGCTGGCCCAGGGCCTGCTCCTTCCACATGGCCTCGACCATGCGCTCCAGCAGGGCGTTCACGTCGCCCACCAGCTGGCCCAGCTCATCCCGGTGGTGCCCCTTCGGGGTCGCCAGGCGCCCTCCGGCGCCGGCCTGCAGGGCGTGGAGTTCGCGGGTCAGGGCGGTGATGGGGGCGATGATCACCTGGTGCACCGTCAGGGCCAGGCCCCCGGCCAGGATGGCCAGGATGCCCAGGGACCACGTGCGGAACAGGCCCGCGGCGTGGGCGCCCTGGCGCCGGGCCTCTCCGGGGTCGGGGAAGAGCACCAGCTCGCCCAGGACGGACTCCGGGGCGAAGGGGCTCTGCAGGGACCGGGTAAGGGAGGCGGCACCGGGCGCGGGCACGGTGCGGCTGGCCTCGGCCAGCACCCGGTCCCCCGCGCGGATGCGTGCGCCCTGCACCGAGGGGGTGCCGATGAGGCCCCGCACCACCTGGTCGGCCAGGACCCCGTCGTCGGCGAAGCACGCGGCGCTGGCCGAGGGCGCCACCACGTCCAGCAGGGCCTCCAGCGCCTCCTGCTGCCGCGCCCGTTCCCAGCGCCGGGCCAGGGTGCCCCCCCCGAAGCCCAGGGACACGAAGCCGAGCACCAGCGCGATCCCCATCACCTGCAGGGTCGTTCTCACGACGAGGCTGTTCCGGAGCTTCACGGTCCCTCCTTCCCGTCCAGCACCAGCACGGGCTTCACGCGGCGGTCCACCTTGCTCTGCTCCACGAACCCCACCGCGCCGCGGTTGGCGGCCACCACCCGCAGGGTCTCCTCGGCGCTCCCGGTCTGCCGGGGGGGCTGGGCCTGGCCGGAGAAGTAGAGCCGGGCCCAATAGGCCCGCACCTGCGGCAGGGGCAGGTCGGCCAGGACCTCGTAGAACCGCTCCCGCGGCCCGCCGGGTTCGGCCTGCTCCACCGGCAGGGCCACAAGCCCCGAGGGCAGGCGCCGGGTGCGGCCCATGAAGATGTTCACGGCCTCGGTGCGGGTCAGGCGGGTTACGCCGCTTTCCGGGTTCACGATCACCACCAGGGGTTCCTGGCCCCGCAGGGCGCAGGCCAGGGCGAGGAGCAGGAGGAGGCGCGTCACCGGCCGCCTCCCAGGATGAAGTCCAGGGTGATGGAGACGACCGTCTCCCGGCCGTTCCAGGCGCTGGGCCTCATGGGGTCGGGGTTGTAGAGGAGGCCCGTGGCGTTGTGGGACCGCACCCGGTCCACCTGGAACTTCAGGTCGGCCTGGGGCGCGAAATCCCAGCGCAGGCCCGCCGTCAGGGTGCCCTGGTCCACCCCGCGGGCGCGGGTGATCGCGGTCAGGGTGTCCGCCAGGCTCCGGGCCGCGGGGCCCAGGGGGCCCGTCAGGGACGGCAGGGCCCCCAGGTAGGGGAGCGGGGCCCGCCTGGAGACGTTGCGGGCGAACATCCCGTAGGGCACCACCTTGCCCACGCGGTAGCCCAGGGAGGCGAACCCGCTCCAGGCGGGCTGGAACAGGAAGTTGTCCGAGGACGCGCGGCTGACGGCGCCCTGGGCCTGCCAGGGGCCGGCTTCCCACGCCAGGCTCACCTGGGCGGAGCGCAGGCTCCGCCCGCGGGTGCCGAAGGCGTCGGCGGAGGCGGCGAGGCCCGGGTCGCGCAGGAGGTCCGCGAAGGACCGCAGGTAGGCCTGCAGGGCCGGCACGGGCTCCGGGATGTCGTTGGGGAACCGGAAGAAATTGGCGCCGAGGCGGGCCCTGAAGCCGCCCGCGGTGAATTTCACCGCGCCGCCGTAGAGCCTTCCCCCGCGGAATTCCCATTCGCCGATGTGGTCGACGGTGACCTTGTCCACCGAGGAGCCGTGGAAGGCCTTCACCTCCAGCACCGCTCCGGAGTCCAGGAGGAAGGTCCGCTCCGCGTCGACGCCCCGCATGCGGCTGAGCGGCACCGGGCCGAAGACCTCCACCGGCGGCCGCACCCAGAGGTAGGTGTAGCCCACGTTGGCGAGGTCCCCCATGGGCAGGTTGTCGAAGCTGAGCAGGCCGGCCCGCAGCTGGAACCCGGGCGTGGGCGTCCAGGAGAGGGTGGCCCAGGTGGGGTCGGGCCGGAAGGTGTTGTCGTACCGCTGCCTGCTGACCACCTGGAGGGTCGCGAGGAGGCTCTCGCCCAGCCTGCCGCTGACCTGCACCCCGATGCGGGTGTCCAGGTCCCAGGCGGGCTTGTCGAAGATCCCCTTGTAGCCGGTGACGTCGCGGCGGTAGCCCACGAGCGCGGTGTCGGTCCGGGCCGCGCCCAGGGTGCCGAAGGCGCTGAACCGGAGGTTGCGCGCGGGTTCCTGGGCCCCGGCCGCCAGGGCCAGCGCCAGGCCCAGCGCCGGGAGCCGCGGAATCACCCCGGCCCCTTGCCGGTGAGCACCAGCACCACGCGCACCCGCCGGTCCAGCTTGTCCTTCTCCACGAAGCCCACGGCGCCGCGGTTGGCGGCCACGATGCCCAGGGTCTCCTCGGCGCTCGAGGTCTGGAGCGGAGGCTGCGCCTTGCCGGTGAAGTACAGCCGGGCCCAGTAGGCCCGCACCTGGGCCACGGGCATGCGCACCAGCCGCGCGTAGAACTGCTCCCGCGTCGCCTCCGGGACCACCTGTTCCACGGGCAGGGCCATGAGTTTGGCGTTCAGATACTTCTGGCGCCCCAGGAAGAGGTTGCGCGCCTCCTCGGGCGTGACGCTCACCACCCCGCTGTCGGTGTTGACGACCACGGCCAGGTCCCCAACCTGTCCCCACAGGCTGCAGGCCGCGAACAGGAGGAGGGCGGCGCGGCGGCTCATCGCCCGCCCCCGAACTGGAAGTCCAGGGTGACGCTGTACACCGTCAGGCGCCCGTTCCAGGGTGGCGGTTCCCCCTGGGTGGGGACATAGAGGTTGCCCGTGCCGCGGCCGGGGGCCCGCAGGCTGTCGACCTGGAACTTCAGGTCACCCCACCGGGCGAAGTCCCAGCGCAGGCCCGTGGTGAAGGTCCACTGGTTCGCGGCCCGGGCGCGGGCGATGGTGTCGACGGCATAGGCGAGGTACTCCGCCAGGGTGGCCAGGGGCCCCGTGACCGTGCGCAGCGTCCCCAGGTCCGGCACCCGGGGAGCGCTCACTTCGGCCCTGGCGGCCATGGCGTACGGCACCAGGTTCCCCAGCCGCCAGCCGAAGGAGGCGTAGCCCTGCCAGGTCGGCGGGGACGAGAAGGAATTGGTGATGGAGCGGCCCAGGTAGCCCTGGACCTCGAAGGGCCCCTCGGCCCACACCCCGCAGACGTAGGTGGTGGAGATCGTCCTGCCCCTGCCTTCCAGGGCGTCCGCGGCCTGGGCCGGCCGGGGATCGTTGAGATAGGCGCTGAAGCCCCGCAGGAGGGTCTGGATGGTCGGGACCGGCTCGGGCACGTTGGCGGAGAACTTCGCGGCCGCGGTGCCGGCGATGAGCTTCCAGCCCCCGGTGTAGAGGACCAGCCTGGCTCCGCCGGTGGGTGAGCCCGTCACGTCCCAGGGGCCCACATGGTCGACGGGATGCTTTCCCAGGAGGGTGCCGTACTCCGCCGAGGCCTCCAGGGTCGCGCCCGGCCAGGGCTGGAAGGTCTTGGCGACCCACACCCCCCGCACGGTGGTCATGCCGCCGCCCAGGACCTCCACGGGGGGCCGGGCCCAGAGGAAGGTGTGGCCCACCTCCAGGTTGTCCCCGGCGGGCGTCTCGTTGAAGTTGAAGACCCCCGCCCGCACCTGGAGCCCGGGGGCGGGGCTCCAGGTGAGGGTGGCCCAGGGCATGCCGGGTTTCCACGAGCCGTCGTAGCGCTCCCGGCTCAGCACCTGGACCGTGGCCAGGAGGTCCGGGGTCAGGCGGGAGCTGGCCTGGATCCCGATGCGGCTGTCCAGCTTGCCGGTGACCTTCGTGAAGATCCCGTCATACTGGGCCCCGTCCCTGCGGAACCCCACCAGGTCCGAGTCCGTGCGGGCCAGTCCCAGGGTGCCGAAGGTGCTGAGCTGAAGGTTGCGCACGGGTTCCTGGGCCCCGAGGGCTGCCACTGACCAAGCTGCCAGGCAATAGGCACCTGACCCGCGCATTAATCTCCCATTGAATTGAACCCGCTTGAATACGATATTGAGTCCGCCTGTCAGAATCAAACCCAAATTACCGCTTGGGTCCCGGCCCAGGTAAGTTCATAAATCGAGGTCCCCGCTCCCATGCTGCAGCCCGCCGTCGCTCCCCCCTTCCCCCTCGCCTGGGGTTTCTCCACCCGCCAGGACGATCCCTCCACCCTCCCCCCCGTGCGGCTCCGGCAGGTGCACGGCTGCGGGGTGGTGGCCGCCACCGGAGAGGTGCAGGCCGCCGACGGCATCTGGACCCGGGAGCCCGGGTGCGCCGTGGGCGTGCGGGTGGCGGACTGCGTCCCGGTGCTCCTGGCCGGCCTGACCCCCCAGGGGCCCTGGGCCGCCGCCCTCCATGCCGGCTGGCGCGGCGCCGTGGCGGGCATCCTGCGCAAGGGCGTCGCCGTCTTCCGGGACCAGGGGGGCCGCCCCGGGGACCTGGCCTGGGCCCTGGGCCCCGCCATCCTGAAGTGCCACTTCGAGGTGGGCGAGGAGGTCCTGGACGCCGCGTTCAAGGACCCCGCCTGGAACGACGCCCTGGCCGCCCCCGGCCCCCGGGGCAGGCCCCACCTGGACCTCCACGGCTTCCTGCGCGCCCAGGCCCTGGACCTGGGCCTGGACAGGGCCAAGGACGGATCGGTGGCCCGGTGCACGTACTGCGAGCCGGACCTCCTGTATTCCTATCGCCGCGGCGACCTCGAAGGCCGGCAGTGGGGCTGGGTGCGCATCGGCTAGCCGGACCGATGTGTTAACATCGCCCGATGACGGAAGCGGCGCCCGTGCGAACACGGCTCCTGGACCCCTTGGCGTCCCGGATCTTCATGATGGTCTGGATCGCCAACATGGCTTCCAACGTGGGCACCCAGATCCAAAGCGTGGGCGAGAAGTGGCAGATGGCCCACCTCACCGCCTCCCCCCTGCTCGTGGCCCTCATCGAGACGGGGACGACCCTCCCGGTGCTCCTGCTGGGGCTCACGGCGGGGGCCCTTGCGGACATCGTGGACCGCCGGCGGCTGCTCCTGGCCACGCAGGTCTTCATGCTGGGGTGCGCGGGGCTGCTCTCGGGCCTGACCTTCCTTCACCAGATCACGCCCCCGGTGCTGCTGGTCATGTCCTTCCTCATCGGCATCGGGTCGGCGCTGAGCATGCCGGCCTTCCAGGCCATCGTGCCCGAATTGCTGGACCGCAAGCACCTGGCCGGGGGCGTGGCCCTCAACAGCGCCGGCTTCAACGTGAGCCGGGCCCTGGGCCCGGCGGTGGGCGGGCTCATCGTCGGACTCCTGGGCGCGGGGTGGGCCTTCGCGCTCAACGCGGTCTCCTTCCTGGCGGTGGTGGCGGTGCTGGCCTCGTGGGAGCGGCGGCCTCCCATCTCCAGCCTCCCCGGGGAGCGCTTCCTGGGGGCCCTGAAGGTGGGCTTCCGGTACGCCCGGCACAGCCGGCCCTTCCAGATCATCCTGCTGCGCGCCCTGGGCTACTCCTGGTTCGCGGGGGTCATCTTCTCCCTGCTGCCCTCCCTGGCCATCCTGCACCTCCACCTGGGTTCGGAGGCCTTCGGCGCCCTCATGGGCTGCGTGGGCGCGGGGGCGGTGGCCGGGGTCTTCTTCCTGGGTCCGCTGCGGGACCGGTTCGACACCAGCCGCATCCTGGCCGGCTACACGCTGCTGGCCGCCGTGTGCCAGGGCGTCATGGCCTACGTGCCCCACACCCCCACGGTGGCCCTGTGCCTGTTCTTCTCGGGCATGAGCTGGCTGGGGATCCTCTCCACCATCAACACCGCCATCCAGCTTTCCGTGCCGCCCTGGGTGAAGGCACGGGCCTTCGGCACCTACCATACGGTCTGGGGCGGGGCCATGGCCCTGGGCGCGGCCTTCTGGGGCGTCGTGGCCCAGCACGCCGGGATCCGCGCGGCCATGGGCCTGTCGGCCCTGGGCATGCTCGCGGCCCTGGCGGCCCTGCACCGGCTGCGCATCACCGCCTTCGACGAGGTTCTGGACCTGGGTCCCCACCACGACGCGCCCCACGCCCCCACCTCCATCCCGCCTGAAGCCGGCCCCATCCTGGTGCAGATGGAGTACCACGTGTTCCCCGAACGCAGGACGGCGTTCCTGGGCGCCATGGAGGCCGTGCGGCGCCTGCGGCTGCGGGACGGGGCCATGCGCTGGGCCCTGTTCGAGGAGCCCGACCGGACCGGGCCGCCCCGGTTCCTGGAGACCTACCTGAGCTCCACCATGGGCGAGCACCTGCGCCAGCACCACCGCGCCACCGCCCAGGACCGCGCCGTCCTGGCCGCCGCCTACGAGCACGCCGAGGGCGGCCGGCCCGAGACCCGGCACCTGGTGGTGGTGGAGGACCACGACTCGAGCCTCCTGCAGCGGATCTGGCAAGGCTGGGCCGGGGAGTGACCGCGCTGCGCCTCTTCTTCGCCCTGCCGGCCCCCGAAGGCGTGAGGGACCTGGCCGCCGGGATCCAGCGCCAGCTCCAGGGCCGCCGCGCCGCCCTGCCCTCGCTGGACGGCCTCCACCTCACCCTGGCCTTCCTGGGCGACCAGGACCCGGCCAGGGTCCCCGACCTGCTGGGCGTCGCCCGGAGCGCCGCCGCAGGCCGGGCCCCCTTCCTCCTGGAGACCGCCGGCCTGGGCCTGTTCGCGAGGTCCAGGATCCTCCACCTGGCCTTCCGCCCCCAGCCCGCGCTGGACGCCCTGGCCTCGGACCTGCGGGCCGGCCTGAGGAGCCTGGGAATCGCCTTCGACGACAAGCCCCTGCGGCCCCACATCACCCTGGCGCGCATGAAGGAGCCCGTGGACCCGGCGGACCTGGTCCCGGGGCCGGATCTCGCGTTCGAGGCGGGGGAGGTGCTCCTCTACCGGAGCACCCCCACGGACCGGGGGTCGCGCTACGAGAGCCTGGGTTCTACCTCTTCCGGGCCAGCGTGAGGCCGTCCCCGATGGGGACCATGGACAGGTCCACCCGCTCGTCCCCGAGGAGCCTGGCGTTGAGCCGCTGGATCGCCGCGGTGTCGGCGTCGGCGGCCGGGTGGGCGACGCGGCCGTTCCAGAGGACGTTGTCGATGGCGATGAGGCCGCCCGGGCGCACCAGGGCCAGGCAGCGCTCGAAGTAGGCCTCGTAGGACGTCTTGTCGGCGTCGATGAAGGCGAAGTCGTACGTGCCGCCCTGCCCTGCCGTCAGGCAAGCGTCCAGCGTTTCCAGGGCCGGGGCCAGGACCAGCTCGATGCGCTCGGCCACCCCGGCCCGCTGCCAGTGGGGGAGCGCCACCGACGTGGTGTCCGCGTTCACGTCGCAGGCCAGGAGGTGGCCGTAGGGCGGCAGCGCCAGGGCCACCGACAGGGCGCTGTAGCCCGTGAACACCCCGATCTCCAGGGTCCGCCGGGCCCCCAGGAGCTTGACGAGGAGCTGCATGAACTGGCCCTGCTCCGGGGAGATCTGCATGTGGGCCCCGGGGAGCGCGCGGGTGGCCTTGCGCAGCGCCGTCTGCTCCGGGTGCTCCCGCAGGGAGGCGGCGAGCAGGTAGTGGTAGATGGCGTCGTCGAGGGGCAGGGTGCGATTGCTCATGGGAGCCTCGGGGAGGGAGAGGATACCAACGGCGCCCCGGCTTTTGGTAGTCTGAAGCCATGGAACGAATCATCGACCGCGTGCCGGAGCGGAGCAAGGGTCTGGCCTATCTGGTCGCGGCTTCGCTTCTCTGGAGCTCCAGCGGGATCTTCATCAAGGTCCTCACCCTCTCCGCCTTCCACATCGCCTGCTACCGGTCCCTGGTGTCGGCGCTGGCCATCGTGGCCATCCTGGCGCTGCGCGGACGGGCCTGGTCCCTGCCCCGGGACCCCCTGAGCCTCGCGGGCTCCTGCATCTACGCCCTGGTGCTGGTGCTGTTCGTGGTGGCCACCAAGCTCACCACCGCCGCCAACGCCATCTTCCTGCAGTACGCCGCGCCCATCTACCTGCTGTTCCTGGAACCCTGGATCTTCCGCAGACCCTTCGCGCGCCGGGACTTCTGGGCCGTGGCGGCCTGCCTCGGGGGCATGGCGCTGTTCTTCGCCGGCCACCTGGAGAAGGGCGGCCTCGCCGGCAACGTGCTGGCCCTGGCCTCGGGGTTCCTCCTGGCCCTCTTCTCGCTGCTGCTCAAGTGGAAGCGCGAGACCCGGCCCGGCCACGACCCCATCGGCATGGTGGTCCTGGGCAACCTGGTGGTGGCCCTCATCTGCCTTCCCAAGGTCCTGCCGGCTCCGCAGGTCACCCTGAACCAGGGCCTGATGCTGGCCTACCTGGGCATCTTCCAGCTGGGCATCGCCTACATGTTCTTCACGGCCGGCATGCGCTACCTGTCGGCCACCGCGGCGCTCATCACCTGCATGCTGGAGGCGGTGTTCAATCCGGTGTGGGTGTTCATCGGCGTGGGAGAACGGCCGTCGCCGTACGCGCTGGCGGGGGGCGTGGTCATCCTGTCGGTGATCCTCTGGTACAACCTCCGCAAGGCGCCCGTGCCGGAGCCCCTGGACTGAGGTTCGCCGGGAAAAGCGGTAGCCAGGCAAGGCCCACGCTCGCGGGCCCTGCCTGACCAGGCCTGTTCCTGTTCCTTTACTGCAGCAGCGCGAGCACCTGCTGGGCGTTCTGGTTCGACTTGCTCAGGGCGCTGGTCCCCGACTGCTGGAGGATCTGGAACTTGGTGAGGTTCACCACCTCGTCCGCGATGTTGGCGTCCTGGATCTGGCTCATGGCGGCGGTGAAGTTCTGCACCTGGATGCCCAGGATGTCCGACGTCGCGTTCAGCTGCTGCTCCGAGGCGCCGATGGAGGCGCGCATCGTGCTCACGGAGGCCAGGGCGGTGGTGAGGAGCCCGGCCACGACGGAGGCGCCGGTGATGGACGTGAGGCTGTTGGTGGTGCTGATGCCCAGGGCCGTGGTGGCGTCGGGCGAGAGCACCTGCATGTCGAGGGTGAGCACGCCGTAGTCCCCGGCGGCCACGGTGAGGGACTGGGGCACGCTGGTGAAGATGGCCTGCCCGTTGAAGTTCGTGTTGTGGCCGATGTTGATCATCGTCTTGACGATGTTCTGGAACTCGGCGTCCAGGTTGGCCCGGTTGGAGTCGCTGATGGTTCCGGTCTGGGCCTGCTGGGCGAGCTGGGCGGCCCGGGTGAGCAGCTGGGTCACCGAATCCAGGGTGCCGTCGGCAACCTGCATGTAGGAGACGCCGTCGTTGGTGTTGCGCTGGGCCTGCCCGGCGACCTTGATGTCGGCGCCGAGCTTGTTGGCGATGGCCAGGCCCGCGGCGTCGTCCGAGGCCTTGTTGATGCGCTTGCCGGTGGTGAGCCGCTCGATGACCTGTCCCAGCTGGTTGCCGGAAATCGACAACTGCCGGCTGGCTCCGATGGCGGAGAGGTTGTTCAGGATTGAGCTCATGGGGTTCTCCGTGAGATCGGGTGGATGGGATCGGGCTGTCTACGCAGAGCGGCGCGCCGGCCCTGGGGCGGCGACTCCTCTGACGGCGTGCCCGCGAACCTGATGCGGAGGCGCCGGCCTCCCGGGGGTGACTCCGGGCCCCCCGGGGGCCTCGGACCTGCTCGGGCATTCCTGGACAAAGGCGTGCCCGGGTGAGCCTGGTCGAATGCATACATGGGAGCCTCCAATCCGCAGAGGGCAAAACCTGCTGGGTCGGAGGGAGGGAATCAAGAACGATGCCAGAGCGGAGGGCCGCCTGGCGATCGGCGCCTTCAGGTGGCCGCGGCCACCGCGGCCTGGCCCAGGGAGATGGCGCCGTCATTGGGCGGGAAGGCTTCCGGGCTGAGCGGCCGGAAGCCGTCCCGGGCCAGGGTCTCCCGCACCAGGGAGGTCAGGAGGGCATTCTGGAAGCAGCCCCCGGTGAGAAGGACCTGCTCCTTCCCCGCCGCCCGGGCCATGGCCAGGGCCAGGTCGGCCAAGGCCCGGTGGAACCGCCTGGCGCAGCGCTCCGGGGCCACGCCCCGGGCCCGGTCGCCCAGGAGGGCCGCCACCAGGGGGGCCGGGTCGGCCACCAGGACCGGGCCCGTTCCCAGGCCCCAGGGGTAGGTGCCGGGGTCGTCCGACGCCAGGGCCGCGAACTCCAGCGCCGCCGCGGCCTGCCCCTCGAAGCCCCGCGCGGACCGGACGCCCGCGAGGGCCGCCACCGCGTCGAAGAGCCGCCCGACGCTGGAGGTGCGGGGGCTGTTCACGCCCCGCTCCAGCATGGACCGGACCACGGCCAGGTCGCCGAAGGCCTCCCCTCCGTCCAGGGTCCCCGTGGCCTCCCACAGGAGACCCAGGGCGCTGCGGCCCGGATCCCGCGCGGCCCGGTCGCCCCCGGGCAGGGGGAAGGGCTTGAGGTGGGCGGTGCGGGTGAAGGCGCCGCCATCCGCCAGCAGGCCCTCGCCTCCCCACAGGGCGCCGTCGGAGCCCAGGCCCGTGCCGTCCCAGGCCAGGCCGGACAGGGGCCCTTCCAGACCCAGCTCCGCCGCCAGGGCCGCCACGTGGGCATGGTGGTGCTGCACCCGCACCAGGGGCCGGCCCCAGGCACGGGCCAGGCGCTCCCCGAGCCGGGTGGAGGCGTAGTCGGGGTGGAGGTCGCAGGCCAGGACCGCGGGCTCCACCTTGAAGAAGCGCAGGAAGTCCTCCACGGTGCGCTCCAGGAGTTCGGCCCCGTCGGCGGTGTGGAGGTCCCCCAGGTGCTGGCTGACCACGGCCTGGCCCCGGTCCAGGAGGCAGAGGGTGCTCTTCTGGTGGGCCCCCAGGGCCAGCACCGGTGGCCCCCCCAGCGCCACCGGGTGGGCCAGGGGGGCGTAGCCCCGGGCCCGGCGCAGGAGGGTGGGACCGTGGGCGTCCACGCGCACCACGGAGTCGTCCACGGGGCGGAGGATGGGCCGGTCGTGGCCCAGGAAGAGGTCGGCGATGCCCCCCAGGCGCTCCAGGGCGTCGGCCTCCGTGTGGCACATGGGCTCGTCGGAGAGGTTGCCGCTGGTGCACACCAGGGGCCGCCCCACCCGCGCCAGGAGGAGCCGGTGGAGGGGCGTGTAGGGCAGGAAGGCTCCCAGCCTGGGGTTGCCCGGGGCCACCCCGGGGTCGATGGCCGCGGAGTCCCGCCGGGCCAGGAGGAGGATGGGGGCCTCCGGGGAGGCCAGGAGCGCCCGCTCCAGGGGGGACACGAGGCAGGCCGCCTCCAGGGAGGCCCCGTCCGGGAACATGACCGCGAAGGGCTTCTCCTCGCGCCGCTTGCGTTCCCGGAGGCGGGCCACGGCCGGTCCCGAGGTGGCGTCGGCCAGCAGCTGGTAGCCCCCCAGGCCCTTGAGGGCCAGGATCCGCCCGTCCAGGAGGGCCCGGGCGGCCCCCTCCAGCGGATCCCCCGCCCAGCCCGGAAGGTCGAGGCGGGGCCCGCAGGCGGGGCAGGCCACGGGCTGCGCATGGAAGCGCCTGTTCCCGGGGTCCCCGTACTCCGCCGCGCAGGCCGGGCACAGCGGAAAACCCTTCATGGCCGTGCGGGGCCGGTCGTAGGGGAGGCCTTCGATGATGGTGAAGCGGGGGCCGCAGTAGGTGCAGTTGGTGAAGGGGTAGCCGTGGCGGCGGTCGGCGGGGTCCTCCACCTCCCGGGCGCAGTCGGGGCAGAGGGCCAGGTCCGCGGGGACCGAGGGCCGCGTGTCGCCGCCCCCGTCGCTGGGGCGGATCGTGAAGGTCCCCTCCCCTTCCTCGGGCCGTTCCTCCACGGCGACGCTCCGGATCCGCGCGGGGGCCGGCGCCTCCTTCTCCAGCGCCGCCAGGAAGCCCTCCAGGGCCCCTCCGGGTCCCTCCACCTCCACCACCACCCCGTCGGGGCGGTTCAGCACCCAGCCCCCGAGCCCGCGGTCCCGGGCGATACGATAGATGAAGGGGCGGAAACCCACCCCCTGCACCACCCCCGCGACCCGCACCCGGATCCGGGGCATCCGTCAGGCCCGGGCCAGGGCGTGGCTTTCCACGATCCAGCGGGTCCAGTCCTCCAGGCCCTCCCCCGAGGTGGCCGAGACCCGGATCACCTTGAGCTTCGGGTTCACCTTCAGGGCGTTGGCGACGCACAGCTCCACGTCGAAGGCCAGGTAGGGCAGAAGGTCGATCTTGTTCACCACCAGGACGCCGGAATTGGCGAACATGTCCGGGTACTTGAGGGGCTTGTCCTCGCCTTCCGTGACCGAGAGGATGACCACCTTGTGGGCCTCGCCCAGGTCGAACTCCGCCGGGCACACCAGGTTGCCGACGTTCTCGATGAGCAGGAGGGCCCCCTCGGGCGCGCCCAGCTCGGCCGCGGCGTGGCCCACCATGTGCGCGTCCAGGTGGCAGCCCTTGCCGGTGTTGATCTGGATGGCCGGGGCCCCCGCGGCGCGGATGCGGTCGGCGTCGTTGCTCGTCTGCTGGTCCCCCTCGATGACGGCGATGGGCAGGGTGCCGTTGAGCCTCCGGATGGTCTCCACCAGGAGGGTCGTCTTGCCGGAACCCGGGCTGGACACGAGGTTCAGGGCGAAGATCCCCCGCTCCTCGAACCAGGCGCGGTTGTCGGCGGCCAGGGCGTTGTTCTTGGCCAGGAGGTCGCGCTCGACGACCACGCGCCGGCGCACCCCGGGGGCGGGATGGGCGTGGTCATGGGCGTGGGGCTTGCCGCCGATGGTGGTCCCGTCTCCGCCGCAGCCGCAGGTGGTGCACATGGTCCCTCCCTTACCTGGTTGGAAACTACCGCACCCGGGCCCGGATTGGAAGCCTACTTGCGGAGCGAAACCGTGAACGTGCTCCCGTGGTCGGGTTCGCTCTGGACCTCCACCCTGCCCCCGTAGAGGCTGGCGAGCCGCTTCAGGATGGACAGCCCCAGGCCCGAGCCCAGGATGTTCCGGGTCTTCTCGTTCTTGATCCGGCTGAACTCCCCGAACAGCCTGCCCAGATCCTCCTTGCCGATGCCGATGCCGGTGTCGTGCACCGCCACGCGCACCTCCTCGGGGCCGTCCTCGATCTCCACGGTGACCGAGCCGCCCTCGTGGTTGTATTTGATGGCGTTGGACACCAGGTTGTTGAACATCATCTCCAGCTCGCCGGGGTCGGCCTGGAGCAGCACCTTGCCGGGGGGGCAGAACAGGAGGTTCACGTGCCTCTCGGCGGCCAGGGACTGGAAGGTCTCCAGGCTCTGGGTGGCCGCTGCGCAGATGTCGGTCTCCGCGAGCGTCCGCAGTTTCTGGCCGGACTCGATGCGGGTGAGGTCCAGGAGGTCCATGATGAGCTTGCGCATGCCGTCCAGGCGAAGGATCGACCGGTCGAGGAGATGGTCGTAGCCGCCGATTTCGTCTCCCGCGGCGTGGTCCCGGAGGATCCGCAGGTTGCCCTCCACCGCGGCCAGGGGCGACTTCAGCTCGTGGGCCAGCACCGACAGGAACTCGAAGCGGATCTGCTTGCGCTCCCCGGCGAGCTTGCGGGCCTGGGCCTGGATCATGTAGTGCTTGGCGGTCTTGTGGATGGCGGCCTTCACCTCGATGGGGGTGAAGGGCTTGGCCAGGAAGTCGAAGGCCCCGATCTTGGTGGCCTGCACCGCGGTCTCCAGGCTGGCGTAGGCCGTGATCATCACGATCAGGGCCTCGGTCTTGGCCTCCATGAGCGCCTGGAGCACGTCCAGCCCGGACATGCCGGGCAGCTTGTAGTCCAGGAGGATGATCTGGGGCGGGTCCTTGGCCGCGGCCTCCAGGGCGGCCTCGCCGGAATCGGCCGTGGAGATGCGGAAGTCCACGTCCACCTCGATGTCCTCGAAGCTCGTGGCGTAGGCCTTCAGGGCGCGCTCGATGGAGAGCCGCATGCCCAGCTCGTCGTCCACCACCAGGAGGTGCAGGGTCTCGTGCATAGGTCCCTCAGTGGGCCAGCGCCCTGGCGGCGCGGGGAAGCTTGACGCGGAAGGTGGTGCCCAGGGGCCCGGCCTCGGGGTCGGGGTTGGACTCCACCGAGATGTCGCCCCGGTGGAGCTTGACGATGCCGTAGACCACCGGCAGCCCCAGCCCGGTGCCCTTGCCCATGAGCTTGGTGGTGAAGAAGGGCTCGAACATCTTGTTGAGGTTGTCCTTGGGGATGCCGATGCCGGTGTCCTTGACCTCGATGATCAGCCACTGGTCGTCGGCGCGGGTGGCGATCTGGAGCCGCCCCCCCTCGGGCATGGCGTCGAAGGCGTTGCCCACCAGGTTCACGAACACCTGGATCATCTGGTCCCGGTCCAGCTCCACCATGGGGCTGCCGTCGGTGTGGAGGGTCTCCACCGTCACGCCCGGAGGCACCGGCAGGTTGGCCAGGGAGGTCTGGATCACCTCCCGGATGTCGTTGAGGTTGTGGGCCACCTTGTTCTGCCGGGCGAAGTCCAGGAGGCCCGCGACGATGCGCTTGCAGCGGTTGGCCTGCTCCGCGATCATCTGCAGGTCGTCCCGCAGGGGGGAGGTCTTCTCGCACTCGTCCAGAAGGAGGTGGGTGTACATGAGCACCACGCCCAGCGGGTTGTTGATCTCGTGGGCCACGCCCGCGGCCAGCTGGCCCATGCTGGCCAGGCGCTCCGAGTGCATCAGGGTCTCCTGGGTGGAGGCCAGCTTCTCGTTGGCGTGGCTGAGCTTGCGGATGGTGTTGAGGTTGTCGTCGATGACGAACGGAAGGCACATCTCGCTCTCGGCGAAGCCCCTGCCGATGGCCAGGGCGTGCTCGCGGCAGGTGTGGTAGCCGCAGGCCCCGCAGTTCAGCTCGTGGGCCTCCGAGTACTTGCCCATGCGCTGCATGATGGCGTGGAGCTCGGTGGGGTTCATGGGCTCCAGGCGCTGGTCGTTGGCGGTGAACTTCCGGGTCAGGTCCAGGCTCTGGAAGCGGTCCACGTTGCGCTGCCAGAGTTCGGTGTCGAGCATGGTGGCCCGGAAGCGGCTGTAGTGGCTCACCCGGGCGCGGCGCTTGAAGAGCGTCTCCTGGGTGCTCAGGCCCGGTCCCGCGATGCAGCCGTTGCAGCTCAGCAGCTCCACGAGCCGGGCCTCCATGGTCCCGGTGGCGAACTCCTCCAGGACCGAGGTGAAGCCCTCGATGCCGTCGGTGGCCACCACCTCGTTGGCCACCAGGTCCTCGGGGATGCTGGCGGCCTGCAGGAAACCGCGGGTGACGGGGAACAGGCTGCCCAGGTTGGGGTGGGGCGGATCGAAGTCCCCGGGCACGCAGTCCTCGATCCTGAGGTCGTTGCGCTGGGCCAGCTTGCGCAGCTCCCGGAAGGTGATGGCGACGTCGGGGGCGCCCTCGATGTCCGGGTCGCAGGCCTCGGCCTTCTTGGCCACGCAGGGGCCGACGAAGACCACCTTGATGCCCGGATGCAGGACGCGAAGCACCCGGCTCATGGCCACCATGGGGCTGACGATGGGCGAGAGGTTGGGGATGAGCTCGGGGTGGTAGCGCTCCACGAACCCCACCACCGCGGGGCACGTGGTGGCGATGTACTGGGCCCTGGGGTTCAGGATCATCAGCTGGCGGTACTGCTCGGCCACCAGGTCCGCCCCGAAGGCCACCTCGGCCACCAGGGAGAACCCGAGCTTGCGGACCATCCCGACCAGCACCCTGAAGTCCATTTCCGCCTGGAACTCCACCGGGAAGGAGGGCGCCAGGATGGCGGCCACGGGCTGGCCCGACCCGAGCAGCTCCTCCACCTCCTTCACGGTCGAGACGATGCGCTTGGCCTTCTGGGTGCAGACCCGGATGCAGTTGCCGCACCCGATGCAGCGCTCGGCCACCACCTCGGCCTGGCTCTTGGTGATGCGGATGGCCTTGGCGGGGCAGGTGCGCACGCAGGTGTAGCAGATGCGGCAGCGGTTCTTGAGGGTCCTGACGAAACCGCGCACGGCGGAACCTTCGACCGGCTCTCCTGGGCGTCCAGGGTCCATCTCGGGTTCCGCCATGGCCGGTGCCTCCGCGTCAGAGTTTCATCAGTCTCCGGGCCTCGGCCCGGAGCTGCTCGGGCCTGACCGGCTTGTCCATCACCAGGTCCGCCTTGACCCAGGAGGCGGCCTCGTCGGACTGGGGGTGGAAGTCGAGGCCGGTGGCGGCCTTGACGGCGGTGAGCAGGATCACGGGAGTCTCGGGATAAAGGCGTTTCACATGGTGGCACAGCACGAACCCCGAATCCATGTTCTCCATCATCAGGTCCAGGACCGCCAGGTCGGGGATGGTGGCAAGGAGCGCCTCCTCCCCCTCCTTCTGGCCCTGGGCCTTGATGACGTGGTAGCCCTCCGATGCGAGCACGAAGGCCACCTGCTCGAGCAGGTCGATGTCGTCGTCGACTACAAGGACGTTCTTCTTCTCGGTCATGGACATCGCTCCCTATTGCAGGACTTCGCGTTTCTGGTACTTGGTGTGGAGCAGCTGGTGGCTCAGGTGGCCCAGGGGCTTGCCCAGGAACTCCGTGTAGAGCCGCTGCACCTGGCTGTTGCGGTGGCTGACCCGCAGGGTGTCGGTCTTGTCGATGGTGTAGAGCGCGGCCATGCGGGCCTTCACGGACTCCAGGTCGGCCTTGAGGGGCTGGCCGCCGCCGTTGATGCACCCGCCCGGGCAGGTCATGACCTCCACGAAGTGCAGGTCGCTGCGTCCGGTCTTGATCTCGTCCATGAGCCTTCTCGCCTGGCCCAGGCTGGAGACCACGGCGGCGCCCACTTCCAGGTCGCCCACCTTCACCCGCAGCTCCTTGCTGCCCTTCATGCCCCGCAGGTCCTGGATCCGGTACTCCTTCATCTCGTCGCCCGTGAGGAGGAAGAAGGCGCTGCGCACCGCCGCCTCCATGACGCCGCCCGAGGCCCCGAAGAGCTTGCCGGCGCTGGAGCGCTCCCCGAAGGGGGTGTCGGCGCCCTCGGGCTCCAGGGTGCCGGGATCGACGCCCTTGATGCGGAAGAGCTCGGCCAGTTCCCGGGTGGTGAGCACGTAGTCGACGTCGGGCACGTAGTCCCGGCCCATCTCGGTCCGGGCGCACTCGAACTTCTTGGCGGTGCACGGCATGATCGAGACGCTGACGATGTCCTTGGGATCCAGGTTCTCGCGCTTCGCGAAGAAGGTCTTGATCACCGCGCCCATCATCTGCTGCGGGCTCTTGCAGGTGGAGACGTTGGGCAGGAGCTCGGGGTAGAACTGCTCCACGAACTTGATCCAGCCCGGGGAGCAGCTGGTGAACATGGGCAGCGGGCCGCCCTCGGTGATGCGCTGGATGAGTTCGCTGCCCTCCTCCATGATGGTGAGGTCGGCGGTGAACGACGTGTCGAAAACGCGCTTGAAGCCCACCCGGCGCAGGGCGGCCACCATCTGGCCGTCGATGTCGGTGCCCGGCTTGAAGCCGAACTCCTCGGCGATGGACACCGAGACGGCCGGGGCGTGCTGCACCACCACGGTCTTGCCGGGGTCGGCCAGCACCCGCATGACCTCGTCCACGTAGCTGCGCTCGGTGAGCGCGGCGGTGGGGCACACCAGGATGCACTGGCCGCAGTTGATGCAGCAGCTCACGTTCATGCCTTCGTCGAAGGCGGTGCCCACGAAGGCCTTGGAGCCGCGGTTGATGAAGTCGATGGCCGAGACGCCCTGCACCTCCTCGCAGACCCGCACGCACTTGCCGCAGAGGATGCACTTCTCGGGGTCCCTCACGATGGAGGGGCTGGAGATGTCCTTCTCCTTGCGCTTGCGCAGGCCCCGGAACACCCGGTTGCGGATGCCGTGCTCCCGGGCCAGGTCGGACAGGTCGCACTTGCCGTTCCGGGCGCAGTAGAGGCAGTCGTCGGGGTGGTTCGAGAGCAGCAGCTCCACGATGGCCTTGCGGGTCTTCAGGACCGTGGGGGTGCTGGTGTGGATCCTCATCCCCTCGGCCGCGGGGAAGGAGCACGCCGGCACGAGGCCGGGGGCGCCCTCCACCTCCACGACGCACATGCGGCAGGTGCCCGAGGGCAGCAGGCCCTCCATGTGGCAGATGGTGGGGACGTGGATCCCGCCGCGCTTGAGCGCCTGCAGGATGGTGTCCCCCTTCTTGGCTTCCAGTTTCTGTCCGTTCGCTTCAATGGCTAGCATCGGTGACTCCGTCTAGACCGGTTGGGTGAATTCGATGTCGCAGCGCAGGCAGCGACGGGCTTCGCAAAGGGCGCGCTCCTCGGTGAGGCACAGGTCCACCTCCCGGAAGTTCCCGCAGCGCTCGGCCACGGGCAGGTGCTCCGGGTGGGCCCGTCCGGGTCCCTCGCCCTCCTCCTCGTCGGTGGAGAAGGGCGGCACGTAGACCGTCGGCAGCGCCACCCTGGGCAGGGCCCTGAGCTGGCGCCCCGTGAGCTGCCGGTCGATCATCACCGCGGCGTTCTTGCCCGCGGCCACGGCCTCGATGACGGTGCTGGGCCCGGTCACCACGTCGCCGCCCCCGAAGACCCGCTTCTGGGAGGTGATGTAGGACTCGGGGTTGATCACCAGCCCGCCCCAGGACTTCACCTTGAAGCCCTCCAGGGCGCCGGTCTCGGGCTCCTCGGAGATGGCCACCACCAGGGTGTCCAGCTCGGCCGTGAACTCGCTGCCCGGGATGGGCACGGGCCGGGCGCGCCCGCTCTCGTCCTTGTCGCCCAGTTCGTTGCGCAGGAACTCGATGCCCTTGAGGACGCCGTCCTCCGCCTTCACGGCCAGCGGCGTGACCAGGGTCTCCAGGCGGATGCCCTCCTCCAGCGCGGCCTCGATCTCCTCCTGGTAGGCGGGCATCTCGTTGCGGGTGCGGCGGTAGTAGACCGTCACGTCCGTCACGTCCTTCTGGCGGATGGCGACCCGGGCCGCGTCCAGGGCGCTGTTGCCGCCCCCGATGATGCCCACGCGGCCCCTGCCCAGGGACTCGCCGTGGAGGTTGAAGGCCTTGAGGAACCGGATGCCGGGGAGGATCCCCTTGGCGTCGTCGCCCGGAAGTCCCAGGCGCTTGCTCTGGTGGGCGCCCAGGGCCAGGTAGACGGCCTGGTACCCTTCCTCCTTCAGGCTCTGCACCGTGAAGTCCCTGCCCATGGCCTTGTTCAGCTCGAGGGTGACGTTCTCGTTGATGAGGCTGTCGATCTCGGCGTTGAGGACGTTGCGGGGCAGGCGGTAGCTGGGGATGCCCGCCACCAGCATGCCTCCGGGGCGGTGCTCGCGCTCGAAGACGGTGACCTTGTAGCCCTTCATGCCCAGGGCGTGGGCGGCCGTGAGGCCCGCGGGCCCCGCGCCCACCACCGCCACCCGGGGCGCGCCCGGCTTGGCGGGCCTGGCGGACATCTTGAAGACCTTGGGATCCACGCGGTCCACCACGAACCGCTTGAGGTCGCGGATGGCGATGGGATCGCCGCCGGTGGTGCCGCAGCGGCAGCCGGCCTCGCAGGGGTGGTTGCAGACGCGCGCGCACACCGAGGGGAAGGGATTGGCGCCGCGGATGGCCTGGTAGGCGTCGTCGTATTCCCCGAGGGCCACGTGGGCCACGTACTTCCACACTTCCGTGCCCACGGGGCACCCGGCCTGGCAGGGCGCGCCCACCAGCTCCCGGCAGGCCCCGGCGGGGCAGCGGCGCTCGTAGATGTGGGCCTCGTACTCGTCCCGGAACCACTTCAGGGTCGACAGCACCGGGTTGGGCGCCGTCTGGCCCAGCCCGCAGAGGCTGCTCTTCTGGATGGCCTCGCCCAGCTCCTTGAGCACCATGACCCCGCGCACCCGCAGGAGGGCGTCGAGGCCCTCCTCGGCCCGGCGGTTCTGGGTGATGGCCTGGAGGATGTCCAGCATCTGCTTGGTACCCTCCCGGCAGGGGATGCACTTGCCGCAGCTCTCGCTCTGGATGAACTCCATGAAGAACTTGGCCAGGTCCACCATGCAGGTGTTCTCGTCCATGACCACCAGGCCGCCGGAGCCCATGATGGCGCCGAAGGACTTCAGTTCCTCGTAGTCGCAGGCCACGTCCATCTGGGGCTCGGGGATGCAGCCCCCGGAGGGCCCGCCGATCTGCACGGCCTTGGCCTTCTTGCCGTTGGGGATGCCGCCGCCCACGGCGAAGACCACGTCGCGGATCTTCGTGCCCATGGGCACTTCCACCAGGCCCGTGCGCCGGACCATGCCCGACAGGGCGAAGACCTTGGTGCCCTTGCTGCCCGCCGTGCCCAGGGCCGCGAAGGCCTCGGGCCCGTTCTGCATGATGGTCGGCACGTTGGCGAAGGTCTCCACGTTGTTGATGACCGTGGGCTTGCCGAAGACGCCGGACTGGATGGGATAGGGGGGCCGGGGCCGCGGCATGCCGCGCTTGCCCTCGATGGAGTGGATGAGGGCGGTCTCCTCGCCGCACACGAAGGCGCCGGCGCCCATCTTGATGATGATGTCCAGGCTGAAGCCGCTGCCCAGGATGTTCTCGCCCAAAAGCCCGTAGGCCTTGGCCTGGGCCATGGCGATCTTCAGGTTCTCGATGGCCAGGGGGTACTCGGCCCGGATGTAGATGTAGGCCCTGGAGGCGCCGATGGCGTAGCAGCCCGTGACCATGCCCTCCAGGAGGCGGTGGGGATCGCTCTCGCACACCGCGCGGTCCATGAAGGCGCCGGGGTCGCCCTCGTCGGCGTTGCAGATCATGTACTTCTGGTCGCCCGGCGAGGCCAGGGCCATCTGCCACTTGCGGCCGGTGGGGAAGCCCGCCCCGCCCCTGCCCCGCAGCCCCGAGGCCAGCACGTCGTCCACCACCTCCTGGCGGGTCCGGGTCGTGAGGGTCTTGTGCAGGGCGGAGTAGCCGCCCCGGGCGATGTACTCGTCGATGGACCGGAAGTCGAGGAGGCCGGAGTTGGCCAGCACCCAGCGCTTCTGGAGGGCCAGGAAGGGATGCTCGGCCAGGGGCCTGACCTTGGGCCAGGACTCGAGCCCTTCGGCGGGGAAGTCGCCCAGGACCCAGTCCAAGGGCATGCGGCCCGCGAAGAACCCGTCCAGGAGCGCGTCCACCTTGTCGGCGGTGATGGAGGAGAAGCTCACCCGCGCCTTGCCCGGCACCTGGATGTCCACCAGGGGCTCCTCGGAGCACAGGCCGATGCAGCCCACTTCCTTGATGTCGGCGTCCATCCCCTTGGCCGCGCACCAGTCGCGGACCTTGGCGAGGGTCTTGCCGGCCCCGGCGCCCAGGCCGCAGGTGCCCGCGCCCACGAAGATCACGGGCCTTTCGACCCACTCCCGGCGCAGGCCGGCGATGAGGTTCTCGACGCCTTCGCCCTTGAAGGGGCCGTCCTTGAGGGCCGCGAGAAGCGCGGGGGCGGGACGGGCCGGGACGTCCCAGCAGGAGACCTTGGATCCGCTAGACATGGCTGAACTCCTCCGAGCGGCATTCTTCCAGGATGCGCTGCAGCTTCATGGGGGTGACCTTGGCGTGGAACTGGCCGTTGATGTTCACCACCGGCGCCAGGCCGCAGGCTCCCATGCAGGCCACGACCTCCAGGCTGAACAGGCCGTCCCGGCTGGTCTCGCCGGGGGCGATCTTGAGGACCTTCTCCACCATGTCCAGGACGCGCTTGCTGCCCTTGACGTGGCAGGCGGTGCCCCGGCAGACCATCACGTGGAACTTCCCGCGCGGCTGGAACCGGAACATGTTGTAGAAGGTGGCGACCCCGAAGATCTTGCTGGCGGGAAGATCCAGCGCGATGCCCACGCGGGTGATGGCGGCCTTGGACAGGTAGCCTTCCGCTGCCTGGACCTCCTGCAGGATGGGGATGAGATGGTCGCGCCCGGCGTCCGGGTGACCCTCGAGGATGGTCTCAACGCTCTTCATGTCGGCCATTCCGGCGCTCCTTTGAGGGATGAGTGGTGAAGTAGGCGAGCTTTTCCAGGTAGGTGGTGATGACGAGTTCTTCCAGCGCGACGTTCACCGGGACCCGCAGGGCCACCGGCGCGAAATTCAGGATCCCCTTCACGCCCGCGTGCACCAGCTGGTCCGCGGCCCCCTGGGCGCTTGCGGCGGGCACGCAGAGGATGGCCAGCGTGATGCCCTCCCGGGCGATGACGGCCTCCAGGGACTCCATGGGGTGGCACTTCACGCCCGCGTGGACCCGGTTGCACTTGGCGGGGTCGGTGTCGAAGGCCGCCTTGATGCACAGGGTGGAGCGGCTGGCCTCCAGGAAGGAGATGAGGGCCCGGCCCAGGTGCCCGGCGCCCACCACCGCCACCGCGTGGGTGCGGTCCAGGCACAGCGCCAGGTCCAGCTTCTCCATGAGGGCCTCGACCTCGTAGCCGTGGCGGGGGACGCCCTGGGTGCCGATGGCCATGAGGTCCCGGCGCACCTGGGAGTCCGCCGTGCGCATGGCCGCGGCGATCTCGTGCGAGAAGAGGTGGGTGCGGTGCCCCGGCGCCTGTTCCGTCAGGAACGTGCGGTAGCGCGCCAGGCGCTCGACGATCTTCCCCGAAATGAGCTTCATGAAGCCATCCGTGAAAAGTGCTACAACGTGACAGAGTGTTACGATATATTTTAGACTCATCTCAAAAGACCTGGAGATCTTCTGTGTGATCCCGGTCACAAAGAAGACCCAAAGGTCATCAAATAGGTCCCAATTCATTGACGCTTTTCCCGTGCGGGCCTATCTCTGGAGTGTCGGGCAGCGGGATCCGTTCCGTTGCCGGTCACACCCTCCACCCCACCCCCGACCGCAAGGCCAACCCCGAGCGGAAGGACACGCGGGACTCCGCACGTCCATCCCGTCGAGACGCCTGGGCCGGGCCCGCCAGAAAGGGCCGGCATGAGCATGACGAAGCGCCTCGGGGTCGTGGGAATCGTCGTCGAGGACCTCGCCTCGGCGCCGGAGGTCAACGCCATCCTCCATGATTCGGCCTCCCTCATCGTGGGGCGCATGGGGATCCCCTACCGGGAGCGCGGCGTGTCCATCGTCTCCCTCATCGTCGACGGCACGACCGACGAGCTCAGCGCCCTCACCGGGCGCCTGGGGCGCGTTCCCGGCATCGCCGTCAAGACCGCCCTGGCCCGGGAGGTCCCCGCTTCAAGCAAGGAGTCCTGATGTCCTACGATCCCCGTTCCTCCGATCCCAACGACTTCATCGACCATGGGGAGATCGAGTCCACCCTGGAAGGCGCCGTCCTGCAGGCCCGGGACCCCAAGGCCGTCCGCGCCATCCTGGACCGCGCCGCCACCTTCGGCGGCCTCACCCACCGGGAGGCCGCCGTCCTCCTGAACGTGGAGGACCCCGCCATCCTGGGCGAGGTCTTCACCCTGGCCCGGCACATCAAGGAGCACATCTACGGCCGGCGCATCGTGATGTTCGCGCCCCTCTACCTCTCCGACTTCTGCGTGAACCAGTGCAGCTACTGCGGCTACAACCACGACAACCCCATGCCGCGGCGCAGGCTGGACCAGGCGGAGCTGGCCGAGGAGATCCGGGTGCTGGAGGGCCTCGGCCACAAGCGCCTGGCCCTGGAGGTGGGCGAGGACCCGGTGAACTGCCCCCTGGACTACGTGCTGGAGTGCATCGCGACCATCTATTCCCTCAAGTTCAAGAACGGCGCCATCCGCCGGGTGAACGTGAACATCGCGGCCACCACGGAGGACGACTACCGCCGGCTCAAGGACGCGGGCATCGGCACCTACATCCTCTTCCAGGAGACCTACCACAAGCCCACCTACCTGGCCGTGCACAAGGGCCCCAAGCGGAACTACGAGTGGCACACCGGCGCCCACGACCGCGCCATGAGGGCCGGTATCGACGACGTGGGCCTCGGCGTCCTCTACGGGCTCTTCGACTGGAAGTACGAGACGGTGGGCATGCTCATGCACGCCGAGCACCTGGAGGCGGCCCTGGGCGTGGGTCCCCACACCCTCTCCGTGCCCCGCATCCGCGCGGCGTCCGGCGTGTCCGCCTGCGACTTCCCCCACCTGGTCTCGGACGAGGACTTCAAGAAGGTCGTGGCCGTGCTCCGCCTGGCCACCCCCTACGCCGGCATGATCCTCTCCACCCGCGAGCCCATGGGCTACCGGGAGGAAGTGATCGCCCTGGGCATCTCCCAGGTGAGCGCCGGGTCCTGCACCGGGGTGGGCGGCTACGCCCAGACCCCCAAGCTGGGCTTCGAGGACGCCGTCCCCCAGTTCGAGCCCGCCGACCATCGCAGCCCCACCGAGGTGCTGAAGGACCTCCTGCGCGACGGCTACGTCCCCAGCTACTGCACCGCCTGCTACCGGGAAGGCAGGACCGGGGACCGCTTCATGAAGCTGGCCAAGACCGGCCAGATCGCCAACGTCTGCCAGCCCAACGCCCTGCTGACGCTCATGGAATACATCGAGGACTACGGCGACCCGGAACTAAGGGAGCTCGGAGAGCACAGGATCAAGGAGGAGCTGGCCACGATCCCCAACCCGAAGGCCCGGGAGGCCGCCAGCAACTACCTGGAAAGGATCCGGGCCGGAGAAAGGGACCTGCGGTTCTGATATAGGTCGTTTTTTCTCAGCGGTCCTCCGCGAGCCCTCAGCGCCTCCGCGTTTGATTGTTTTCTTAAAGATTCTCAATGCTGGTGTAAATCCAAGCAAATAGAATACTTAAAGAAACAATCAAACGCGGAGGCGCTGCGGGCTCGCGGAGGATCGCGGAAAGGGGAAATGGGAATAAACTCGACTAATTTCATCTGATATTCGGTTTTTTTGTCCGGGATCCAGTTATTTCTCCCCTCATGGCTGAACCCGACCTAGACTTGGGTGCATCCGATCCCCATACAACTCAATCCGATTCCCACCGGAGAACAGCCATGGCCAAGATCCTCATCGTCGACGACGATCCAGACATCGTGGAAGCGAGCACGCTCTTCCTGGAAAGGGCCGGGCACACCCTTTCCAGCGCCTACAACCGCAGGGACGGCATGAAGGCGGTGGAGGTTTTCGGACCCGATCTCCTCATTCTCGACGTGATGATGGAGCAGCCCGACGACGGCTTCGCCATGGCGCAGGAGCTGCGGCGCCAGGGGTGGAAGCGGCCCATCCTCATGCTCACGTCCGTGGCTTCCGCCTCCGGGCTCGCCTTCGGGCGGGACGACGAGATGGTGCCGGTGGACGACTTCCAGGCCAAGCCCGTGGAACCCGCGGAGCTGGTCCGGAAGGTCGCCGCCCTTCTGGAAAGGTAGGAGGCAACCCATGCTGATGACCGAACGCGACCGTCTCGCTGAGGAGATCCGGTCCCTGGCCGCCAGGCTGGGGCAGGACCGCACCTCCCTCATTCCCATCCTCCTTGAAGTGAAGCGCAAGTACCACACCATCGACAGCTATGCGATGCAGGTCATCGCCGACCTCCTGGGCATCCACCCCGTGGAGGTCAACAGCGTGGTGTCCTTCTACGCCTTCCTGGGCGACCACCGCCAGGGCAAGTTCGTCATCCGCCTGTGCCGGACGATCTCCTGCGACATGCAGGGCAAGAGCCGGGTGAAGCGCCAGCTGGAGAACGACCTGGGCATCGGCTTCGGGGAGACCACCCCCGACGGCAAGTTCACCCTGGAATACGCCAACTGCATGGGCATGTGCGACCAGGGCCCGGCCATGCTCGTCAACGACCGGATCTACACCCGCGTCACGCCCGAAAAGGTCCACGAGATCCTGGAGGAGTGCCGCCGGGTCTTCGGCGTCCACGCCGCCGAAACGAAGGAGGTGGTGTTCAAATGAGCTCCCTGCCCACCTACACCGAACAGATCCCCGAGGCCGGCCTGAAGGCCGCCCTCGCCAAGGACCGCCCCCAGATCATCAGCGACATCAGCGCCTCCGGCCTCAAGGGCCGCGGGGGCGCGGGCTTCCCCACCGGCGTGAAGTGGAACTTCGCCGCGGCCGCCCAGTCCGACAAGAAGTTCGTCATCTGCAACGCCGACGAGGGAGAGCCCGGAACCTTCAAGGACCGCGTGATCCTGCAGGAGCACGCGGACCTGGTCTTCGAGGGCATGACCATCGCCGGCAAGGCCATCGGCGCCCACGAGGGCATCCTGTTCCTCAGGGGCGAGTACACCTACCTGAGGGGCCACCTGGAGGCGGTCCTGGCGGGCCGCCGGGACCGCAACCTCCTGGGCAAGGGCATCCTCGGGTCGAACCTCGACTTCGACATCCGCATCTTCATGGGTGCCGGAGCCTACATCTGCGGCGAGGAGACCGCCCTCATCGAGGCCCTGGAGGGCTTCCGGGGCGAGCCCCGCAACCGGCCCCCCTTCCCCGTCAACACCGGATTCCTGGGCCGGCCCTCCATCGTGAACAACGTGGAGACCCTGGCCTGGGCCGCGTGCATCCTGGGCCAGGGCCCCGAGTGGTTCCGCCGGCACGGCACGGAGAAGTCCACCGGGCGCAAGATCTTCAGCGTCTCGGGCGACTGCGAGCGGCCCGGTGTCTACGAGTTCCCCATGGGCCTCACCGTGGCCGAACTGCTGCGCGAGGTGGGCGGGGAGGACGCCAAGGCCGCCCAGATCGGCGGGGCCGCCGGGCAGTGCGTGCCCGCCAAGGACTTCGGGCGCTCCATCGCCTTCGAGGACATCCCCACCGGCGGCTCGATCATCGTCCTGGGTCCGCAGCGGGACATGCTGGACGTCCTCCACAACTTCCTGGAGTTCTTCGTGGACGAGTCGTGCGGCCAGTGCGCGCCGTGCCGCCTGGGCAACACCAAGCTCCTCGAGGGCCTGGAGATGCTCCGCAAAGGCACCTGCAGCATGGCCTATCTCAAGGAGCTGTGCTCCCTGGGGGAGACCATGCAGGTCGCCTCCAAGTGCGGCCTCGGCCAGAGCAGTCCCAACGCCTTCCTCTCCGTCGTGGCGAACTTCCGCGAGGAGCTGATGGGCCGAATCCCAACCCACGCCTGACCTGTTACGAGGTTGCCCATGTCCACCGAACTCCCAGAGACCCCCAAGCGGGCGCCCTCGAGCCAGCTGGGGCAGAACCTCGCCGTGGCCGAGAACACCTCGGCCATCGGCGGCACCGTCAGCATCTCCATCGACGGCCAGGCCCTGAAGGTGCCCCTGGGCACCACCATCCTCGACGCCGCCAAGCGCATCGGCATCAAGATCCCCACCCTCTGCAACCACCCGGACCTCTGCGTGGCGGGCGTCTGCCGCATCTGCTCCGTCGAGGTCGAAGGCCAGCGGACCCTCCAGGCCGCCTGCGCCTACCCCGTCACCTCGCCCATCAAGGTGTTCACCCACACCCGCAAGGTGCGCATGGCCCGGCGGCACATCGTCGACCTGATGCTCAGCGAGCACTACGGCCACTGCTACGCCTGCGGCCGGAACAACAACTGCGAGCTCCAGACGCTGGCCAAGGAGTACGGCGTCGACTACTTCCGCTTCGGCCACCCCGAGAAGCCGGTCCACGCCATCGACCATTCCAGCTACTCCGTGGTGCGCGACAACAACAAGTGCGTGCTGTGCCGGCGCTGCGTGCGCACCTGCATCGACGTGCAGGACGTGGGCACCATCGAGGTGCTGGGCCGGGGCCGCACCAGCCACGTCTCCACCTTCCTGGAAAAGCCCCTGGGCAGCGTGGTGTGCATCAACTGCGGCCAGTGCATCAACCGCTGCCCCACGGGCGCCCTGCGCGCCAACGATCCCACCGACGAGGTGTGGGAGGCCATCCACGACCCGAAAAAGCACGTGGTCATCCAGACGGCCCCCAGCCCCCGCGCCGCCATCGGCGAGTGCTTCGGCCAGCCCGCGGGCAAGGCGCTGACCTTCGAGCTGAACACCGCCCTGCGCATGTGCGGCTTCGACCAGGTGTTCGACACCAACTTCAGCGCCGACCTCACCATCATGGAGGAGGGCACCGAGCTCCTGCTCCGCCTCAAGAAGGCCCTGGTGGACGGCGAGCCCGCGGCCTTCCCCCAGTTCACCAGCTGCTCCCCGGGCTGGGTGAAGTACCTCGAGCACTTCTATCCGGAGTACATCCCCAACCTCAGCACCGCCAAGAGCCCCCAGCAGATGTTCGGCGCGGTCATCAAGACCTACTACGCCGAAAAGCAGGGCATCGACCCCAAGGACATCGTCACCGTGGCCCTCATGCCGTGCTCGGCCAAGAAGTTCGAATGCAACCGGCCCGAGATGGACGACTCCGGCTTCAAGGACGTGGACTACGGCCTGACCACCCGCGAGCTGGCCAAGATGATCAGCGAGACCGGCCTGGACCTGCCCCGCCTGCCCAAGTCGGACTTCGACGCGCCCTTCGGCACGGCCACGGGATCGGGGGTCATCTTCGGCGCCACGGGAGGCGTCATGGAGGCCGCGCTGCGCACCGTCATCGAGCTGGTGGTGGGCGTCAAGGTGGAGGACCTCTTCGAGCACGCGGACATCAAGCCCGTGCGCGGCTTCGAGGGCGTCAAGTACGTCGAGCTCGCCATCCCCAAGGTGGGTCCGGTGCCGGCCATGCTGGCCCCCCTCTTCCCAAGCTGGGACTTCCTCAAGGGCGCCACCCTCAAGGTGGCCGTGGCCCACGGCACCGCCAACGCCAAGGCGGTCATGGAGGACATCAAGCAAGGCGGCCAGTTCAGCCAATGCCACTTCATCGAGTTCATGGGGTGCCCCGGCGGGTGCCTCGGCGGGGGCGGCCAGCCCATCCCCACCTCCCCGGAGATCCGGAAGGCCCGGGCCCAGGCCATCTACGCCGAGGATGCCGCCTACGCGGTGCGAAAGTCCCACGAGAATCCCGATGTGCTGAAGATCTACGCCGAGTACCTCACCGAAGGCCCCTGCGGGCACAGGAGCCACAAGCTCCTCCATACCCACTACACTGAGCGTGGACGCTACATCGAGTAGTCCCAGGGGCAAAATGGCCGAGGTCCATCCCATCCTGCACTTCCTCGCCCCCACCGGGGCGGGGGCGGTGCGCGCCTTCGACGCGCAGGAGCAGGAGGTCCTGGACCACGTGAACCGCGAGATCGCCGGGGAGTCCTCCCTCGACGACATCCTGGACTTCCTCTTCCAGGGCATCCGGGAGCTGTACCCCTGCGACCGCATCGGCCTCGCCTTCATCGAGGACGAGGGCCGCCGCATCGTGGCCCACCGCAGCAGGGCGAACTACGAGCCCATCCTCCTCAAGGAGGGCTATGCCGAGGACCTGGCGGGGAGCTCCCTGCGCCGGGTGCTGGACTCCAACTGCGCCCGGGTCATCTACGACCTCCCGCGCTACCTGGCCGACCACCCCCGCAGCGGCTCCACCCGGATCCTCGTGAAGGAGGGGGTGCGCAGTTCCCTCACCTGCCCCCTCACGGTGAAGGACCGGGCCATCGGCGTCATCTTCCTGAGTTCCCGGGAGACGCGCGCCTATACGCCCTACCACGTCCAGCTGTGGATGGCCCTGGCCGAACGGCTCTCCCAGGCCGTGGAGAAGACCTGGCGCATCGAGCAGCTCACCGCCGCCAACCAGGCCTACACCGAGGTGCTCGCCTTCGTCAGCCACGAGCTGAAGAACCCCATCGCCAGCATGATCACCGACGCGCGGGTCCTGGCCGACGGCTACCTGGGGCCCCTCGAGGCGCGCCAGACCCAGAAGCTGGAGCGCCTCATCTCGAAGGGCAGCTACCTCCTCGACCTCATCGGCGAATACCTGGACCTGGCGCGCATGGAGGGCGGCAACCTGGCCCTCCACCCCATCGCCGCGGCCTTCGAGGCCGAGGTGGTGGAGCCCTCCATGGAGCTCGCCCTGGGCCAGGCCCAGGCCAAGGGCATGACCCTGGAGCGGCGCCTCCCCCCGGACCTGCCGCCCGTGCAGTGCGATCCCGGGCTCCTGCGCATCGTCCTGGCGAACCTGCTGGGCAATGCCGTGAAGTACGGCCGGGAGGGCGGCGCCGTCCGCCTCACGGTGGAGTCCGGACCGGCGGGCCTCAAGGTCGCCGTGTGGAACGAAGGCCCGGGGTTCAGGGCCGAGGACCGGCCCAAGCTCTTCCGGAAGTTCAGCCGCCTCCAGTCCCCGGAACTGAGGGCCCAGAAGGGCACCGGCGTCGGGCTCTACACGGCCTGGCGCATCGTACACCTGCATGGGGGCCGCATGGATGCGGTGAGCCAGGCCGGAGCCTGGGCGGAGTTCAGCTTCGAGGTGCCCCAGCCGCTGCCGGAGGTTGGCGATAAGGGGATGGGGAACCCCTGAGGCCTGGTGCAGCATCCGGCAAAGTCATTGGAATAGGATTCCGAGAAGGCCAGGGCGTTCGAAGTTCGGCAGCAGAAGCCGATGATCTGCTGTGAGAGCGGGTCCTGGATAGGCATGGCGTGCCTCCAAAACCCCCAGGAGTCGACACTCCGCCACCGGGTTCGAACGGGGAATTGGATGTTCGGGAAAAGGCAGGATGAAGACTGGCCACCTCCTTGTGGAACCTGGATACCGCTTTCGAACCCTGACCTGCCGGACCCTGCACCAGGACCCCGAGGTCTTCCCCAGCCTGCCGAAATGACTATAATCCAATACCGACAGGAGGAAAAAACATGCGCACAACCCTGCTCCGCACCCTTGGATGGGCGGCCTTCGCAGCCACCGCGGTCCTGGCCGCGGATCCCTCGGCCGAACTCAAGGTCGGCCTCGGAATCGACAAGATGGAGATCGCGGAAGCCTCGGACACGTTCAAGGTGGCCCCGGACACCAAGCTCTACGCCTGGACGAAGGTCACCGGCCTGGAGGGCGCGACCGTGACCCTCAGCTTCCAGAAGGACGGCAAGGCCGTGTTCCAGAAGGATCTGGAGGTGCCCCGCAGCCCCTACCGCACCCACGCCTTCCGCACCTTCCGCGCCGGCGACGGCGGGAGCTGGACCGTCAAGGCCCTGGACAAGGACGGCAAGGAGCTGGGGACCGCCGCCTTCACCGTCGAGGTCAAGTGACCGGCCGCAGCTCCAGGAGGACCCCCGGGGCCGGGGACTCGGGCTTGTAGTAGGCGAGGCGGCCCGGAACGCAGCACAGGATCGCGCCGTGCTCGCTCATGCACACCAGGTTCAGCGCGTCGCGCAACGGCATCGCCTTGCCGTCGGCCTTCAGTCCGTAGGCGATGACGTGGCAACCGTCCCCGGCGCCCAGGCCCCGCAGGAGCTTCTCCAGTTCGAGGGGAAAGTCCTGGGGCCCAGGCACCTCCCGGGCGAGTTCCGGGATCACGGGCAGGCCGTGGCCCAGCCGGTCCAGGACTTCCTGGCGCCGCCTGGGGTTGGCCAGGAACTGGATGAACCGGGCCCTCTTGGCAGGGAGGATGAAGGCCCGGGCGAAGGCTTCCTCGGGACCCACGGGGGGACGTTTGTGGCTTTCCATGACCCTGCCCTTCCGGAGTTCGCGGGGACCGCTTCAGACGAGCCTAGCACTTGGGGGCCGATCCCCGGTTTGGGATTCCCGGGCCGTGGTGGAACAATCCAGGTGAGATGCCCCCCCGCGCGCTCCCCCTCACCCTCCTGGCCATGGCCGCCTTCGCCGCGAATTCCCTGCTCTGCAGGGCCGCCCTGACGCACACCGCCACCGACCCGGCCACGTTCACCGCCCTGCGCCTTCTTTCCGGGGCCGCCGCCACCTGGGCCATCGCGCGCAGGGGCAAGGGAAAGGGCGGCAGCTGGCCTTCGGCCATCGCGCTCTTCGTCTACGCCGCCGGGTTCTCCTTCGCCTACGTGGCCCTGCAGGCGGGCCTGGGCGCCTTCCTCCTCTTCACCGCGGTCCAGGCCACGATGGTCCTGGCCGGCCTCCTGCGCGGGGAGCGGCTCGGCCCGCCCCAGTGGGCCGGGCTGGCCCTGGCCCTGGGCGGCCTCTTCGGCCTCCTCGCGCCCGGCAGGACCGCCCCGCCCCTTCCCGCGGCCCTGCTCATGCTGGCCGCGGGCGTGGCCTGGGGAGTCTACTCCCTTCGCGGCCGGGAGGCCGGCGATCCGGGCCGGGCCACCGCCGGCAACTTCCTGCGCGCCGTGCCGCTGGCCCTGGCGCTGAGCCTCATCCTGCTCCCCTGGTCAAGGGTCGACGCCGCCGGCGCAGGCTATGCCGTGGCCTCCGGCGCTCTCGGCTCCGGCCTGGGCTACGCCGTGTGGTACGCCGCCATGCGGGGCCTCCGCACCACCACCGCCTCGGCGGTGCAGCTCAGCGTGCCCGTCCTGGCGGCCCTGGCCGGGGTGGCGATCCTGGGCGAGCCGGTGACGGCGAGGCTCCTGGGCGGCAGCGCCGCCATCCTGGGCGGCCTCGCCTTGATCCTCCTGAAGGCCGGGAACCGCCGCCGTTGATCAGGCCTCCGGCGCGGCCCGGTAGTGCTTGAGCTTCTCCAGCTCCCCGATGATCGTCGTGTGGTCGTGGCACTCCTGGAGGCCCTGGCGGAAGTGGACGCCGCCGGGGAGGCCCTTGGTGAACCAGGACCCGATCTTCTTCATCTTGTGCAGGGCCTCCCGCGGCTCCAGGAGGTCCAGGAGCAGGCCGAAGAAGGAGATGCAGAGGTCGATGCGCTCGGCCTCGGTGACCTCCAGGCCGGGCTCCATCACCTGGCGGAAGATCCAGGGATTCGTGAGGGCCGCGCGGCCGATCATGACGCCGTGGCAGCCGGTCTCGGCGGCCATGCGCAGGGCGTCGGCGGGGGTGTTCACGTCGCCGTTGCCGATGATGGGGAAGCCGACGCCGGCCTCCACGGCCCGGGCGATGAGGGACCAGTCGGCGTGCCCTTCGTACTGCTGGGCCCGGGTGCGGGGATGGATGGCCAGGGCCTTCACGCCCACCGCGTCGAACATGCGGAGGAAGTCCAGGTACTCGGCCTTCTCCTTCTGGCTGTGGTCCCAGCCGGCGCGCATCTTCACGGTGACGGGCAGGTCCACGGCCTTGACCATGGCGGTCACGCAGGCCTCCGCGAGGCGGATGTCCCTGAGGAGCGCCGACCCGGCGCCGCCCTTGGTGACATTGCTGGCGGGGCAGCCCATGTTCAGGTCGATGATGTCCGCGCCGGCGTCCCGGGCCATGCGCGCCGCGTCGGCCAGATGCTCGGGGACGCTCCCGGCCAGCTGCATGGCGAAGGGATGCTCGCCCTCGGCGGCCATCATGCGCTCGGCCTTGCGGGCATGGCGGATCAGCGCCTCGCTGCTGATCATCTCGGAGACGGTGAGGCCCACGCCGCCCACGCCCCGGATCATGCGCCGGAAGGGCTGGTCCGTGATCTCGTGGAGGGGCGCCATCACCAGCGGGGGCTGGACCCGGATGGGGCCGATGCTGAAGGAGGAATCGGGGAACGTCACGGTGCCTTTACGCTCGAGGCCTTGAAGTAGCCGTCCCTGCGCATGTCCCGCACCTCGACGGTGAGATCGGCCTGCTGCGTCTCCAGGGTCCGGGCGAAGTGGACCTTGAGGAGATCGAGGGCGCCGTTGCCCACCTTGGCGAGGACGGCCGGGTCCCGGCCCTCCAGCACGAGGATGGTGAGGTGGACGAAGGCCAGGTCCCGGCCGCCGCCGGCCATGCGGAACTCCTCGCAACGGTAGGCGCGGCTCTTGATGTCCTTGAGGTTGAAGGGGCACTCCTCGGAGAGGAACTGGTGGAGCTGCTCCCAGAAGGCCTGGAAATCAGGCTGTTCGGCGATGGTTGAGGTGTATTCGAGGGTCGTGTGGGGCATGGCTCACTTTCCGGAAGCCTGGGCTTCCAGGTCCATGATGACAGCCTCGACGGCCGAGTCGTTCCTCCAGAACAGGGCCGTGAGCCTGAGGAACCACCCGATGAGCCAGGCGTTGGCCAGGACGGCCAGGGCCTGGAGGCCCAGGAGGGACACCACCCGCAGGGGCGTGCCCCCCCCCAGGCGCCAGCCCAGGAGGAGCACCAGGAACGGCAGGCCGGCCCGGACCACCACCCCGCCGGCCACCAGGGCCGTCCACTGGACGGGATGGCTCCAGAGCCGCAGGAAGCTCGCGCGGAGGTGGCGTCCCAGGGCCCGGGAGCCGCCCAGGTTCCAGCCGGGGGCGCCGGCCCGGCCCAGGCGGCAGAGCCAGGCCTGGAGGAATAACACCGAGACGAGCGAGAGCCGGAGCAGGACCCCGCCCACCCAGTTCAGCCAGCCGAGGCCCTGGATGCCCGTGCCCGCCAGGGACGAGAGGATCCAGAGAAGGGCGGTGCCCAGGACCGCCAGCGGCAGGGCCGCGAGCAGGAGGGCGTCGGCGAAGCCCCAGAGCCAGGCGCCGAGCCTCGCGGGAACGCCCGCGGCCCGGGCCTGGACCTTCCAGCCCGCCCAGAGGAACCACACCATGGCCCCCAGGGCCGCCAGCGGGGCCCAGGGCCCGGTCCAGTGGTCCTTGAGGCCGCCGTTGGCCCCCAGGTCCCAGAGATCCCGCACGGTGACCAGCTCGCCCCAGTAGGAAGGCAGGGCGCTCCACCCGGCGAGGGCCTTGAGGTGGACGGCCCAGAGGGTGCTGGTGAGCCCATGGAAGCAGAGCCAGCCCCCCAGGAGCTGGAGTCCCCAGCGGCCGCCGCCCCCGGCCAGGGCGGCGCGGAGGAAGGACCACGGACCCCGGGGGGCTGGAGTTTCCTGTTCGGGCGCTGTCAGGTGGGAGGCTTCGTCAAGCATGGGCATCCAAAGACGCTATCACTCAGAAGCGCATATTCAACTTGAAATCTCCGGCGAGGTCCACGGGCTGGGCGGCACCCGCGCGCCCGTGCACGTTCACGGCGTGGCGGCCCTTGACCATCTGGATGGGCGTGTTGCCGTCGCTCTCCACCTGGGTGGCGATCCCGTCCACCACCACCGTCCCGGAATTGGGGAAGGTGTTGACGGTGAGGCTGCAGAGGCCCGGCAGCGGCACCGCCGCCGCCTGGCCCGGGGCCACGGTCACCGTCAGGGTCTCCCGCAGGAAGACCCTGGGATTGGCCACCTCGAGCCGGTGGCTGCCGGGGGGGGCGCTCAGCGTGCCGCCCTCCCGCACTTCGCCGGCGTCCCTGCCGTCCAGCTTCACGCGGACGGAATAGGGCGCGGTGAACTTCAGGGTGCCGGGGGCGTGGACGTCCACGGCCCTGGGTTCGGCGCCCGCCCGGGTCTGGGAGGCGGTGACGAGGGTGAACACCTGGGTCCCGGGGGTCTCCCCCTCGTTGAACCGGGTGGCCACCAGCAGGTCTCCCCGGGTGCAGGTCAGGTCGTGCTTCACGGACTGGTCCCAGTCCTTGACCTCCAGGGGGGTGACGCCGTCGAGCTTGACGGAATCCAGCACCACCGTGGCCCCGTCGGGGAAGGTGCGGATGGTCTCCAGGGACTTCACGGCCTCCAGCGTCAGCCTGGGGGGCGCGGACCCGCCCTGGAAGCGGAAGTCCAGGGGCTTGAAGCCCTTCTTCTCGAACCGGAGCACCTCCCCGGCCTTCAGGGCCAGGGGCAGCGGGGTGGTGCCCACCTCCTGGCCGCCCTTGAGGGCCCGGGCCCCGGGGGGCACGGTGTCCAGCAGCACCGGGGCGGACCCGCCGCGGAAGAGGAGGACCCCGCCGGCGCCGGCGGCGATCACCAGCGCCGCCACGGTGCCGTACAGCGCGCCCCGGCCTCCCCCGCCCCGCGCGGGGCCGGACATGGACCGGATCTCCGGGGCGGGTTCCTCCACGTGGTGGCCGTGATGGGTGCCCCCCACGTGCTCGGACCTCAGGTTGCCCAGGAGCTGCATGCGATCCGTGCGGCCCAGGTCCTTGGCGCCGTCCAGGAGGTCCTTCACGAAGGCCGAGCACGTGGGGTGGCGGTCCGCGGGGTCCTTGGCGAGGGCCTTGGCGAAGATCCGCTGCCAGGCGTCGGGCAGGAGCCCCTCCACGGGGGGCTTGATCTCGACGGGGGGCTCGTTGACGATCCGGTACAGGATGGTGTTGATGGAAGTACCTGGGAAGGGGAGGCTTCCACTGAGAAGTTCAAAGGTGAGCACGGCAAGGCTGAACAGGTCGGAGGCGGCCAGGGCGATGCCCTCGCGGATCTGCTCCGGGCTGGCGTAGCTGGGCGTGCCCAGGAAGGTGCCGGTCTGGGTGAGGGAGGCGTCCTCGCGCTTGGCGATGCCGAAATCCATCAGCTTGGGCCTGCGGTCCTGCGTGATCATGACGTTGCCGGGCTTGACGTCCCGGTGGACGATCCCCTTGTCGTGGGCGTGGTCCAGCGCGGTGGCGATGCCGGCGGCTATGACCAGCTTCTCCTTGAGGGTGAGGTTGCCGCCCTCCTTGATCAGGTCGTCCAGGGGCCTGCCCGGGACGAACTCCATGGCCAGGTAGGGACCGATCTCGCTGTCGCCCACGTCGTAGATGGTGACGATGCCCGGGTCGTTCAGGACGCCGGAGACCTCGGCCTCGCGCTGGAACCGCGCCAGGAACTCCTTGCGCTCCTGCTCGCTGTTGATGGCGTTGAGCCGGACCACCTTCACCGCCAGCTTGCGCTTGATGCGGGGATCCTCGGCGAGATAGACGGACCCCATGGCTCCGGCCCCGAGGAGCCCCTTTATCTCGTATCGACCGATGTTCTTGGGGAAATTCCCGGCTTCTTCCATGCGGATATGCCCAGCCTTCTCGTTTAATGTTGCATGGTTGTGACGAAAAAAGGGTGAAAAACATGTGGAAAAACGAAGGATTCCTGACAAGCTTGGAGGATATAGTAACGCTCGCCTGAAGGGCAAGCACGCTTGGAGAGCAGAACGATGGACGTCCTCAAGACGGTGGTGCTCGTCACCTACTTCACGATCCTCAGCATCCTGAGCATCTATGGTGCTCATCGGCTCTGGATGCTCCTTCTGTACTTCCGGCACAAGAGCAATCCCCCGCAGCCCAAGGGCGGCCGGGACTTCGAGCCCATGGTCACCGTGCAGCTGGCCATCTTCAATGAAATCAATGTGGTAGAGCGCCTCATGGACCATGTCGTGAGAATGGACTGGCCCAAGGAGAAGCTCGAGATCCAGATGCTGGACGACTCCACGGACGACACCGTCAAGGTGGCCCAGGCCGTGTGCGAGAAGTACCGCAACCTCGGCTGGGACATCTCCTACATCCACCGCACCGACCGCACCGGGTACAAGGCCGGCGCCCTGGACAACGGCCTCAAGACCGCCAAGGGCGAGTTCGTGGCCATGTTCGACGCCGACTTCCTGCCCACCGTGGACTTCCTCCGCCAGGGCGTGCCCCACTTCGCCGACGACAACATCGCCTTCGTGCAGGGCTGCTGGGACCACCTGAACCGCGACTTCTCGCTGCTCACCCAGGTCCAGGCCATCCTGCTCGACGGGCATTTCGTCTTCGAGCACACCGCCCGCCACCGTTCCAAGGCCTTCTTCAACTTCTCCGGCACCGCCGGCATGTGGCGCGTGAGCGCCATCGCCGATGCCGGGGGCTGGGAGCACGACACCATCACCGAGGACGCCGACCTGTCCTACCGGGCCCAGCTCAAGGGCTGGCGCGGCGTCTACCTCAAGGACATGGTCGTCCCCGCCGAGCTGCCCGTGGAAGTGAACGCCTTCAAGAGCCAGCAGCACCGCTGGGCCAAGGGCAACGCCCAGGTCATCCGCAAGCTCATGAAGACCATCCTGTTCAGCAAGGAGAGCCTGCACACCAAGGCCGAGTGCTGGTTCCACCTCACCGCCAACTGCAACTACATGCTCATGGTCATCCTGGCCGTGATCATGGTGCCCAGCATGTATTTCCGCGCCGGCACGCCCCCCCTGACCCTGCTGCTCACCGACGGCCCCTTCTTCCTCCTCAACGCCGTGAGCGTGGGCCTCTACTTCGGCCTGTCCCAGCGGGAGGTCTACAACAACAGGAACTGGACCAGCCGCCTCAAATACGTCCCCGGCCTCATGAGCCTGGGCATCGGGCTCTGCCTCAACCAGTCCAAGGCCGTCCTGGAAGGCTTCTTCACCGACGACATCGAATTCAAGCGCACGCCCAAGCTCGGCGTGGACGAGAAGGGCAACGGCGCCACCGCCTCCACCGCCAGGGCCTACAAGGTGCCCAAGAGCCTCGTCACGTTCCTGGAGCTGGCCTTCGCCTTCTACTACTTCGGCGCTGTCGTCGTGGCCGTCTACATCCGGAAGTGGGCCTCGGTGCCCTTCCTCTGGCTCTTCTTCAGCGGGTTCGCCTACATCAGCTTCATGTCCCTGGCCGACGTCAAGATCTTCCGCCGGCTGGCCATGGAGGAACTCGAGGACGACGAGACGGAATCCAGCCTCATCCAGTAGGCCGCAAGATTCCACCCGGACCGGAACCTGGGCCTCCCAGGTTCCGGTCCTGTTTAGGGCCGGGATGTTAGGCTGGAACATGGCACGAACCCCGCCCCGCTCCAGCGCCGTCGCCCTGCGCTACGCCCCCGAGGCCCCCTTCAAGGACCTGGCCCCGCGCCTGGTGGCCAAGGGCGAGGGTCTCCTGGCCGACCGCATCGTGGCCCTGGCCCGGCAGCACGGCATCCCCGTGGAGCGGGACCCGGACCTGCTGGCCGCCCTCGAGCCCCTGCAGATGGACCAGGTCGTCCCCCCGGAGCTCTTCCAGGCGGTGGCCATCATGCTGGCCGCCATCTACCGCGCCAACGCAGGAGCCGCTCCGTGATCGACCTCCACAGCCATTCCATCTTCTCGGACGGCACGGACACCCCCGAGGTCCTGGCGGCCCTCGCGGACTGCGCGGGCCTGAAGGCCCTGGCGCTCACCGACCACGACACCCTGGAGGGCCTGGGGCGGTTCCTGGCCTGCCAGGACCGCACCGACGCCGAGCTGGTGCCGGGCATCGAGCTGAGCTGCCGGTACCTGGGGCGCGTGCTGCACGTGCTGGGCCTGTTCGTCGACCCCGGCAATGACCGGTTCCGGGCGCGCATCGAGGACATGCGGGAGCGGCGGGTGGACCGCAACCGGCGCATGGTGGCGCGGCTCCAGGACATGGGCGTGGCCATCACCTGGGAGGAGGTGGCGGCCCTGGCCCCCACCGACGCGATCTCCCGCACCCACTTCGCCCGGGCCCTGGTCAAGCATGGCGCCGCGGGCAGCCCCCAGGACGCCTTCCGCCGCTTCATCGGCGATGACGGCCCGGCCTTCGTGCCCCTGCGGGAGCTCACCCCGGAGGACGCCGCCACCTGGATCCGCCAGGCCGGAGGGGTGTCCGTGGTGGCCCACCCCGGCCGGTTCAGCCACCGGAGCTTCCGCTGGGAGGCGGCCATGGCGGAGCTGAAGGCCCAGGGCATCCAGGGCCTCGAGGCCCACTATCCCGACTACGGCCCCGCGGAGCACCAGTACTTCCTCGAGCTGGCGCGGCTCCTGGAAATGGTGCCCAGCGGCGGCAGCGACTACCACGGCGGCCACAAGCCGGGGCAGTACCTGGGCGTGGGCACCGGCTCCCTGAACGTGCCCGACGGCGTCCTGGATCTCCTCAAGGGACTCCGCCCCGCGGAAACGGTATAAACTGGCCCCTGAGGTTCCAATGAGCAAGAAGATCCTGATCGTCGAGGACGACCCCATCAACGTGAAGTTCATGAAGGTCGTGCTGGTCCGCAAGGGCGGCTTCGACGTGGTGGTCTCCGAGGACGTGGACGAGATCCTGGCCATCGTCGCCGCCGGGGACGTGTCGGCCGTCATCATGGACATCAGCCTCTCCCGCTCCATCCACCTGGGCCAGAAGGTCGACGGCATCTACATCACCCGCCTGCTGAAGGCCGACCCGGCCACCAAGGGGGTCCCCGTCATCCTGGCCACCGCCCACGCCATGACCGGCGACCGGGAGCGGTTCCTGGCGGAGACGGGCGCCGAGCACTACCTCTCCAAGCCCCTCCACGACCCCGACCACTTTCTGCGGGAAGTGAACAAGGTCTTCCCGGCATGAGGCCGCCCAAGGGCCTGGCGCCGAGGACGGGCGGCTACCGGCTGCTGGTGGAATACGACGGCTCCCGCTTCCAGGGCTGGCAGAAGCAGGGCCCCAAGCAGACCGCGCAGGGCGTGCGCACCGTGGCCGGAACCCTGGAGCGCGTGCTGCAGGAGGCCGGGCTCACCGTATCCAGCCTGGGCGGCTCGGGCCGCACCGACGCGGGCGTGCACGCCCTGGGGCAGGTGGCGCACCTGCACCTTTCGGGGACGAACCCCAAGTTCTGGGAACTCCAGCGCATCCTGGACGAGGGCCTGCCCGGGGACGTGGCCGTGCGCGCCGTGAACCCCTGCCCCGCCGGATTCCATGCCCGCCACGAAGCCACCGCCCGCACCTACCTGTACCAACTCAGCCTGCGCCGCACCGCCTTCGCCAAGCCCTACGTCTGGTGGGTGAAGGCCCCCCTGGACCCCCAGAGGCTCCAGGAGGCCTGGCTGGCCTTCCAGGGCAACCAGGACATGAGCGCCTTCGCCGACCTGGTGAAGGGCGAGGATCCCCGCTGCCAGATCCACGCGATGGACTTCGCCCAGGACGGCGCCCTGGTGCTGCTGCGGGTGACCGCGGGCCATTTCCTGCACAAGCAGGTGCGGCGCATGGTGGGGGCCTCGGTCCTCTGCGCCCTGGGCAAGGAGCGGGTGGAGCGCATCGTCCGCGACCTGGCGGCCCCGACCCCCGAGGCGAACCTGTTCTGGGGCGCCGCCGCGGCGCCTTCCGCCGGGCTCTTCCTGGAACACGTGCACTATCCCGGCGGCGCGGAACTGCCGCCGCTGCGGGCCGAGACGCGGGTGCTCTAGAGGCAGTTTGATTTTCAAGGGGATCCTCCTGGCGTCCGGGCCCCTTCCGGTCCCGTCACGACAGGATCTGTGGTTCGGAAGCGAAGGAGGTTCCCCCTCCCTGACCGGACGCCTCCGCCTCGACCCGGGCCGGGCGAGGCAGGGGGTGGCACGTGTCCGCGTTCGTCCGCCCCTTCCCTATTCGGGCGGCAGCGCGATCCCTTCCGCCACGTCCTCCGGGTCGGAGTTCGGGTAGGCGGCGGCCAGGATCGCCGCATAGCGGGGCGAGGCCAGGAAACCGGGGCGCCAGGTCTCCAGGAAGGCCGGCACCTCGGCCCTGCCGGTCGCGGGCGCGGCCAGGTAGCGGACCACGAATTCGCCCAGGGCCTGATGCATCCAGTGGTAGATCAACAGCTGAAACTCACCGGTGAGCTTGTCGCGCTTCATGGCGGCGGCGAGGGCCTCGTCCTTCCGGCCCTTGTCCATCCGGACCATGGCCGTGGCGAGCTTCTCCGTGACGATCTTCTGGCGCAGGTAGGCCGTTCCCAGGAAGACGAAGGCCCGGTTGCGCATGAGGGCCACCTGGGCGCTTTCGACGGCGTCCTTCCAGGCGATGAATTCCCGGAAGTCCCCTCCCGGTTTCGGGGGGGTCACCACCTTCACGCCGCCGGGCGTGCAGAGGCTCGCCACCCAGCCCTCCACCACCTTGTCGAAGTAGGGCCGCGCAAGGGCCGGACACTGGTCGTAGTTGACGCCGGGGTCGTATCCGGTGAAGGCCCGGAGATTGTAGACGAAGAGGGTATTGAAGAAGTAGTCCGCAAGCATTTCCGTGGGCATGAGGTTGCCCTTCAGGTGGAGGGCCCCGAAGGCCTCATGGCTGCTCGTGTGGTAGACCAGGTCCTTGCGGATCCGGGGAACCCGGTAGAAGTGGAAGGGGTTGGACACCCCGGCCTGCACGTCCTTTTCCGCGAGGGGCGCGAGGTCCCCGGCGGTCCCGGACGGGGCCTTCTCCTCCTTGGCCTCTTCCGCCAGGGGGCCCCCATCCAGGATGGAGATGGCATGCGGGGCCATGATCACCAGGTCGGCCCGGGGGGACCGGCTGAAGTCCTCCCGGAAGCCCCCGCTGAACCGGGCGAGCCGGGGAAGGCGGGCCACCTCCAGGTTGAAGATGACGCGCTCCCTGGATTTGGCGCCGTGCTCGAGGCTGAACGTCCCGCTCACGTCCCCGTGGCCGATCCGGGCGGAATCCACGTAGAGCCGCATCACCGAATGGGGCAGGAGCCGGATCTCCCCCCTGCCTTCGGCGACCGCGCCCTCGGCATGGTCCTGCGTGACGGCGGCCCCGAAGGGCGCCCCGGGCCCTGTGGGGGTGAACCGGACGATCCATTCGGACCCGGACCGGTTGGCGATCTCCTGGCCCAGGGGCTCCCAGGCCGCGTGGGCATACGATCCGGCCGCCAGGGCGAGGCCGGCCACCAGCCCAAGGTGTTGAAGTTTCATGGGGAAATGCATGGCGGGTCTCCTTGGGCCGCGTTCCGGGCGATTCGCGGCCTGGAAAGCGGACCATTAAATATTTATTACCGATGCGCCCGTGTCAAGGACCGTGGGTCCGGGCTGGCCCGGAGGGTCGCAACCCATTGCGATGCAGTCGCAGCGCCCATTCCCGGCGACGTACGGTACATTCGTAGGTTCACGCCTGGAGACCGGAACCTTGGGCATCTTCGACATCATCGGCCCCGTCATGGTGGGTCCCAGCAGTTCCCACACGGCAGGCGCCGTGCGCATCGGGGCCTTCGCCCGCAAGCTCCTGGGGGAGGAGCCGGCCTCGGCCGTCCTCGGGCTCCACGGCTCCTTCGCCGCCACCGGGGAGGGCCACGGCACGCCCCTGGCGCTGCTCGCGGGCCTCCTGGGCATGGATCCCGACGACGAGGGGATTCCCGCCGCCCGGGAGATCGCCCTGGAGCGGGGCCTGGACTTCAGGTTCGAGGACGTGGACCTGGGCGACGTGCACCCCAACTCGGTGCGCCTCCAGCTGGCCTCGGGCGGCACGGAACTGACCGTGTCGGCCAGCTCCGTGGGGGGCGGGCGCATCCGCGTGTTCGACATCGACGGGTTCCAGGTCGACCTGGACGGGGTGTACCCCACCGTCCTCCTGGCCTACCCGGACCGGGCCGGCGCCGTGGCGATGGTCACCACGATCCTCTCCAATGCCGGCATGAACATCGCGACCCTCAAGGCCCACCGGACCTCCCGCGGGGGCCAGGCGCTCATGGCGGTGGAACTGGACCACACCCCCACCGCCGGCGTCCTCAACGCGCTGCGGCACCTTCCCCACATGGACCAGGTGCGGTTCGTCCCCCGCCTTGGGTTCGGAGGCTGAATGACCCACGCCCAAGGCACCCTGGCATCCTACCGGGCCGAGGCCGAGGAACGGGGCGTCGCGCTGTCCCGGGTCTTCCTGGACGGGGAGGCCCGCCAGAGCGGGAAGCGCCCCGAGGTCCTGGAGGCCCTCATGCTGGACCGCATGAACGTCATGCGCCAGGCCGTGGCCCGGGGCCTGGCGAAGCCCCAGCATTCCCGGAGCGGACTCATCCGCGGCGATGCGGCCCGCATGGACCGGTGGATCGAGGGCGGGGGGTCCCTTCTGGGCCCGGCCTTCTCCCGCCTCGTGGCGGCCGCCCTCTCCGTGGCCGAGGTGAACGCCTGCATGGGCCGGATCGTGGCCTCCCCCACGGCGGGGGCCTGCGGCGTGCTCCCGGCGGCGCTGTTCCGGGTGGCGGAGGAGAAGGGCTGCGGGGACGAGGCGCTGGTCAGGGCCTTCTTCACGGCCGGCGGGATCGGCCTGGTCATCGAGAAGCTGGCCTCCCTGAGCGGGGCCGAGGGGGGCTGCCAGGCCGAGGTGGGCTCGGCCTCGGCCATGGCCGCCGGCGCCCTGGTGGAGCTGATGGGGGGCACCCCGGTCCAGGTGGACCACGCGGTGGCCTTCGCCCTGGCCAACGTCATGGGCCTCATCTGCGACCCCGTGAAGGGCCTGGTGGAGGTGCCCTGCGTCAAGCGCAACGCCATGGGGGCGGTGAACGCCGCCGCCTGCGCGGAGATGGCCCTGGCCGGCATGGAGAGCGTGTTCGCCGCCGACGCCGTCATCGAGACCATGGGCAAGGTGGGACGCCGGATTCCCGAGGAATACCGGGAAACCGCCCGGGGGGGTCTGGCGGTGCTGCCGCTTTCCGGATGCGAATCTTGTGGACAAGGGAACTTCTGCTCTTAATATGACATATTCAATTCATACATCATGGGAGAAGCCGGATATGGGCAACGAACAGCTAAGCATCGGCTGGGGGGCCTGACCGTGGGCCCCGAGTCCTTTCCCCAGAACGTCGCCCTGCGGGACGGCGCGGTCGTAGAAGTCCAACCCTTGAAACCAGGTGATATGGACGATCTCCACATCTTCTACCGGGGCCTCCCGGCCGAGGACCGCCTGGTGCTCAAGGATGACGTCACCACCCTGGAGTGGTCCCGGCGCTTCCGCCACCGCCTGGAGACCGGGGAGGTGATCTCCCTCGTCGCCCGGAGCGGCGCGGCCATCGTCGGCGAGGGGACCCTCTACCGCACCTTCCACGGCTGGACCCGCCACGTGGGGGAGATCCGCATCGCCTGCCACGCCGACTACCGGCGCAAGGGGCTGGGCACCACCCTGGTCTCCACCCTGGTCAAGCTCGCCACCGACCTGGGCATCGAGAAGATCATCGTGCAGGTGGTCGCGGACCAGCTGGGCGCCCGCAGGACCTTCGAGAAGCTGGGCTTCCACAAGGACGCGGTCCTGCCCCACCACGTCATGGACCTCGGCGGCGCCAAGCACGACCTGATCCTGATGGCCAACGACATCCCGCTCATCTGGGCTGCAATGGAGAGCATGAACCTGGAGATGCCGGTCTAGGACCGGACCCAGGGACCTCGCCATTGACGACCACCCCTGAACCTGGCCTGGAGCCCGCCCAGGCCCACGTCGATCTCGGCCAGGGCCCCGTCCTCGCCCTGCTGGTGCGGTACGCCGTCCCGGCCATCGTCGCCACCGCGGCGGCCTCGCTGTACACCATCATCGACCGCGTCTTCATCGGCCACGGCGTGGGCCCCATGGCCATCTCCGGCCTGGCCCTCACGTTCCCCCTCATGAACCTGGCGGCGGCCTTCGGCGCCATGGTGGGCGTGGGCGCGGCGGCGCTGGTGTCCATCCGCCTGGGCGAAGGACGCCGCCTCGAAGCGGACGCCGTCCTGGGCAACGCCATCTTCCTGAACCTGCTGCTTGGACTCTGCTTCACCGTGCTCGGCCTGGTCTTCCTGGACCGCGTCCTGGCCACCATGGGCGCCAGCCCGGAGACCCTGCCCTTCGCCCGGCAATTCATGCGGATCATCCTCCTGGGCAACGTGTTCCAGCACCTCTACCTGGGGCTGAACGGCATCATGCGGGCCTCCGGGCACCCCCGCCGGGCCATGGCCACCACGCTGCTGACCGTGGGCGTGAACCTGGTCCTGGCGCCCCTGTTCATCTTCGGATTCGGCTGGGGGATCCGGGGCGCCGCCCTGGCCACGGTGGCCGCGCAGATCGCCGGCACAGGGGTCTCCTTCAGCCACTTCACCTCCGGCCCGAGCCCCCTGCGCTTCGCCCTGGCCCGCCTCCGGCCCCGGCCGGCGGTCATCCGCGACATCTTCGCCATCGGCATGTCCAGTTTCGTGATGCTCTTCTGCTCGAGCATCGTCATCCTCCTGGTCAACATCCGGCTGGAGCGCTACGGCGGCGACTACGCCATCGGGGCCTTCGGCATCATCAACGCCATGACGAGCCTCTTCGTCATGATCGTCATCGGCGTGAACATGGGCATGCAGCCCATCGCGGGATTCAATTTCGGAGCCCGCCGCTTCGGTCGGGTGCGCGAGGTTTTCCGTTGGGCCGTGGTCCTGGCCACCGGGGTCACGACCCTGGGCTTCCTGCTGTGCGAGCTCGCGCCCCAGGCCGTGGCCGGCACCTTCACCCGGGATCCCCGCCTGACCGCGATGGCCGTCCGTGGCCTGCGCCTGACCTTCATCGTCTTCCCCTTCGTGGGCTTCCAGATGGTGACCTCCAGCTTCTTCCAGTCCATCGGCCGGGCCCGCATCTCCCTGTTCCTCGCCTTCTCCCGGCAGGTGATCTTCCTGATCCCGTTCCTCATGATCCTCCCGGCGCATTTCGGCCTGGACGGGGTCTGGATCGCCGAGCCGGTGGCGGACCTCATCGCCTTCCTCATCGCCGTGGCGCTCATGCGCACCCAGGGCGTTCGCCTGGAAGCCTGAGAGGCCCAGGAAACCGAAGGATTGTTTACTCTCGCCAAGGATTCAAGGTTGTTCAGGGACCTGGCTCGGGCTTTCCGGAGCAGGCGCATGGAGGGGACAGGGCCGGTCGGGCTCCGTGCCCGGGAGGTAGACCTCGTCCACCTTCTTCGGGCAGGCCTCCGTCGCCAGGTACCCGGTGGCGGGGTCGACGGTGGCGGTGACGATGTCGTCGGGCCTCGGGAAGTCCACGACGGGCCTGGGCTCCAGGGCCCTGGCCATGAACTTCGCCCAGATGGGGGCCGCGACGGCCCCGCCCGTGAACCCGCGGCCCAGGGTTCGCGGCCGGTCGTAGCCCACCCAGACGCCGGTGATCACGCCGGGGGTGTAGCCCACGAACCACGCGTCCTGGTAGTTGTCGGTGGTGCCGGTCTTGCCCGCGGACGGGTGCTCCCGGCTGAAGGCCGCGAGCGACTTGGCGGTGCCGTAGGTCAGCACGTCGCGCAGCATGCTGGTGGTGACGAAGGCGGCCTCGGGGGAGAGCACCGGGGTCAGCGCCGGGGGGAACTCGGTCCAGGCGTCGCGCCTGCGGTCATGGATGCGGGTGATCACGCGGGCCTCGGCCCGGACCCCGGCCGCCGCCAGGGGCGTGTAGGCCTGCACCAGGTCCTTGAGGGTCACCTCGTCCGTGCCCAGGGCCAGGCTCAGCCCGTTCTGGGCCCTGAGGGGCAGCCCCATGCGCCCGGCGAAGTCCACGAAATCGGGGACCCCAACCTGCTCGAGCACCTTCACCGTGACGACGTTGCTGGAGTGGGCCAGGGCCTCGCGCAGGGAGATGTCCCCCAGGCGCTCCCGGCCGTAGTTCAGGGGCTTCCACGTGGCGCCCCCGCCCCGGTCGTAGGCCACGGGCTCGTCGCTCCAGATGCTGGACGCCGTGAGACCCTCCTCCAGGGCCGCGGCGTAGATCAGGGGCTTGATGGCCGACCCGGGCTGGCGCATGGAATTGAAGGCGCGGTTGAGGGAGTTCTGGCCGCCGTCCAGGCCCCCCACGGCCGCGAGCACGTCGCCCGTGGCCGGATCCAGGCACACCAGGGCCCCCTGCAGGTCCGGCGACACGCGCCGGACCCCTGCCTTCAGCGCGTCCTCCGCGGCCTTCTGGAGGTCCAGGTCCAGTGGCGCCGTGATGTCCAGCCCGCCCAGCTCCACCGCGTCCGCCCCGTACAGCCGCACCAGCGCGGCGCGGATCTGGGCCAGGTAGTGGGGGGCCTTGCCGGGCCCCTGCACCGCGCCCCACTGGGAGCGCAGGGCCGCCCTCTGCTGGGCCGAGATCACCTTCAGCTCCTCCATGCGCTTGAGGACCACCTCCCGCCGCATCGCGATGTCCTCGACCTTGCCGAGGGGGTTGTACTTGCCGGGGTTCTTGGGCACGCCGGCGAGGGTGACGCACTCGCCCTCGCTGAGCTCCTCGGGGCTCTTGCCGAAGTAGAGGCGGGAGGCCTGGGCGAGGCCCTGGGCGCCGTTGCCGTAGTAGATCTCGTTGAAGTACATCTCCAGGATCTGGTTCTTGGTGTACTTCGTCTCGAAGTCCATGGCCATGCGGGCCTCCTTGACCTTGCGGTCCAGGGTCGGCTCGGCGGTGAGGAACTTGTTCTTGATGAGCTGCTGGGTGATGGTGGAACCCCCTTCGGCGGCCCTCCCCTTGGCCACGTCCTTCACGAAGGCCCGCGCGATGCTGCGCACGTCGATGCCGCCGTGCTCGTAGAACCGCGCGTCCTCCACCGCCAGCAGCGCCTTCTGCAGGAACCAGGGGATCCGGTCGAGGGTGACCCAGTAGCGCTTCTGGGGCAGGATCCGGCCCACGTAGCGGCCCTGGCTGTCCACGACGCTGATGGGGCCGACGCCCCGGGGGAGCGGGGGGAAGGCGGCGAAGGGCTCCTGGGCGGCCGCCGTGGTCAGGCACGCCGAAAGGGCAAGGAGATGGAAGCATTTCAATTCGGCCATTCCCAAGGGTAGCAGTCCGCCGCGCGGAGGGTGCCGGCGCCGTCGCGCCACGTTTGAAAGCGCGGGGCCCCGCTGCCATGATGGACCTGGGGGTCACCATGAAAATTGCGATCATCGGCGCAGGGAACGTCGGCGCCACCATCGCCTACACCCTGGCCACCCAGGGCATCGCCTCCGATGTGAGCCTCATTGACCTGAACACCGACAAGGCGTACGGCGAGGTTCTCGACATCGCCCACGGGGGCGCCGTCTCCGAGCAGGTGAACCTGCGGGCCGAGGGCTACGAGGGCCTCGCGGACGCGGACCTCATCGTCCACGCGGCGGGCCGGGGCCGCAAGCCCGGGGAATCCCGGCTGGACCTGGCCAAGGGCAACATCCGGATCACCGAGGCCATCATCGGCGGGGTGATGAAGCACTACAACGGCCGGTCCCTGCTGCTGGTCGTGACGAACCCGATGGATATCCTCACGTACGTCTGCTACAAGCGCATGGGCATCGACCGGGCGCGGATCTTCGGGTCGGGGACCGTGCTGGATTCCTCGCGGTTCAAGTTCCTGCTGAGCAGCCACTTCAAGGTCAGTCCCCGGAACCTGCACGCCATGGTCATCGGGGAGCACGGGGACTCGGCCGTGCCGTTCTGGAGCGCGGCCAGCATCGGGCCCCTTCCCCTCTCCGCCTATCCCTCCCCCGAGCACCCGCGGCTTTCGGCGGAGGACCGCGCGCGCATCAGCGCGGACGTGGTGCAGGCCGGGCAGGAGGTCATCAAGCGCAAGGGCGCCACCTTCTACGCCATCTCCATGAGCGTGGCCCGGATCATCCGGGCCGTGGCCGACGACGAGAACCGCCTGCTGTGCGTGTCCTCCTTCATCGAGGACATGCACGGCGTGGAGGACGTCTGCCTCAGCCTGCCGGCCATCGTCGGCCGGGACGGCATCCGGGAGATCCTGCCCCTGCCCCTCGAGCCGGAGGAGAAGGCCGGGCTTCAGGCGTCCGCGGCGGCGCTCAAGGCCATGCTGCGGGACGTGGGGTACCAGTGATCAGTCCACCCAGTCCACCCCCGCGCGGGGCCGCACGGGCATCCTCGCCAGCGCGGCGGCGTTGTGGGGATCGATGTCCCTGCGGGCCTTGAACCGGACGAGGATGCCCCGGTTGTTGATGAGATACAGGTAGCGGAAGCTGCCGTCGGGACGCCGGTACCGGGATGCCGTGGCCACGTCCACCCGGGAGGGTCCCTCGCTGCCGCCCAGCCCGGTGGGATGGGTGTGGATGAAGGTGTAGACCCGCACGCTGCCGTTTTCCGCATAGGGCCGCCCGACCCGGTGGCGCATGCTGCCGGCCTCGGTCTTCTCGTACATGGCCTGCCACCACTGGGAGTGGAAAAAGAGCCGCCGGCCGCCCCCCGGAGGCTGGAAGGTGTAGACGTACGAGAAGAACTCGTCCCGGGAAGGATCGATCCGCCGCTGGCGCACGGCGGCGTGGAACTCGGCCACCGCGTGCCCCACGGCCCGGGACACCTTCGGGAAGCCCCGTTTCCCCAGGAGGTAGGGGTCCCGGCCCGCGGCCTCCCAGATGGGGCCCGGATCCGCGGGTTCCGGCTCGAATCCCAGGAGGAGGGCCAGGGCCAGGATGGGCATGGTCATGAAGACTCCGGGCCGGACCTGCCGTCCGGTCCCGGATAATATTAATTAATTATTAATCAAGTCAAGGGCCTTGTCCGCGAGGCGTCCCAGATCCGTGCTTCCCTGGCCGTTCGCCAAGGATTTGGCCAGGGCCGTCAGCATGGCCCACCGCACCCGGCCGGGCAGATGGCCGGCAAGGTCCGCCGCGGCGGCCACGGCCAGCACCTGGTGGCTGTGGTTGAACGCGGGGTCGTTGGTGGAGGCCGCCTCGGCCAGGATGCCCAGCACGGCGCCCTCGTTCCCCTGGGCCAGCAGCTCGGCCGCGTGGTACATGGCCTGCTGGGGCTCGGCGTCCAGGATGGCCTCCAGGAGGCCCGAGGCGGGGTCCGGGGCCGGGACGCGGGGCGGGACGGCCCGGGGGCGGTCCTCCTCCTCGTCGGTGGGGAACAGGTTGACGAGGGCCGCGCCCTGCACCCAGGTCTCGGGGGCCAGGGGACCGGCGCCGAGGCTGCGCTTGGCCAGATGGGCGAGGTACACGAAGTTCCAGGAGGTCTTGCCCTCCAGGTCCCGCCGGGCGTCCAGCTGCTTTTCCGAGGCGGCCAGCACCAGGGGGGCCAGGAGGTCCCCGCTGCCGGCCCCGGCCCGCACCCGCAGGGAGAAGGAATCCAGCAGATCCACCAGGCCCGAATCGCAGATCTCCCGGGCGGCGGCGGTGTGGGCGGCCGGTTCGGCCTCCGGCGCCCGGTGGGGCACGGGCGGAACCCCTTCCAGGCGCCGGGCGGCGCGCTGGTGCCAGAAGGTGTCGAACGGCTCGGACGCGCAAAGGAAGGCCGCCAGGGCCAGCAGCACGCGTCCCCCGGCCCGGGGCGACTCCAGGGCCAGGAAGAGCTCCCCCAGGTCCCGGGCCATGACCGCCTTGTGGCCCACGTTGGCCATGTCCCGCTCCACCCGGCTCTCCAGGCGCTGGAAGTCCGCGGGGCCCACCTCCTCGATGCCCATGGCCTCGCCCCAGGCGATGGAGGGCCGGTGGGTGGAAATGGCCATGTCCAGGTTCGCCCAGGAACCCGACCCCAGGGCCTCCAGGCCCCTGCCCCGGGCCTCCACCGCGAAGGCGTGGAGCTGGGTGGAGAGGATCCGCAGGAAGCTCGCCTCGGCCAGCAGCGGCTTCAGGCGGAAGGCCGCCCCCAGCCCCAGCAGGCCGTGGGGGATGTGGGGGAGGTAGGCCGCCCAGTCCACGAGCGGCGTGAGGTTCTGGACGGCGTCCCGGGTGGCGTTGCGGGGGCCCTGGGCCCCCGCGGCGCGCTGGGCGAAGGCCTCGAAGAAGGCCGTGGTGGGTTTCTCAAGTTCCCGAAGCCAGTCGGCGCTCACTCCATCCCCCAGGCGTCGCATACCGCGCGGCCCCAATGATGATCCCAGGCGCGCTTCCACACCAGGGTCCCCTCCTGCAGTTTCGACTCCGCCAAGCGGGCCATGAGCGCTTCCTTGAGCGGTTCCGCCCGGCCCCCCAGGGCCGCCTCGGCCAGGGCCAGCAGCTCCTTGTGGAGCCTGCGGGCCTGGTCGTAGTGGTCCAGGAACCCGGGGGAATCCGGGGGCGGGGCCGCGGCCTGGAACCGCTTCCAGGCCTCGAAGGCGGCCCGGGCCCGGGGATCCGACCGCAGGGGCTCCTTGACGGCCTCCCAGCCGGTCAGGTCCTCGGCCTCCACCTTGCCCAGGGCGGCCCGCAGCTTGACGGCCCGGGCCACGTCCTTGGCCAGGTGGGACAGGGCCACCCAGGTGCGGGGCTTGGCCCGCCGGGCCCGGCGCTCGAAGTACGCCTCCATGGCCCCCACCACGGCGTCGGCGGCGATGCCCTCCCCATCCCACGCCTGCAGCTGAAGGAAATCCTCCCGGCTCATGAACGCCTGCCGCCCGTGGAGATGAAAGGCCCATTCGGCTTCCATCCAGTCCAGCTCCTCGCGGGTGTACGGCATCAGGGCTTCTTGGGTTCCAGGACGCCGCCGTCCGTGAGGTGCACGGCCCGGCCGTCCCAGCCGGCGAAGTCCTCCTGGTGGAAGGCCGGCCGCGCGGCGCCGCGCCGGATGACGAAGAGGCCCTGGGCCAGCACGGCACCCGTCTGCGGGTCGTGGATCTTCACCTGCCAGCCCTCGTGGTCCGGCACGCCGATGGCCACGAAGGCCCCGCCCTTGTCGTCCCCGGCCCAGAAGGCCTCCGCCGGGACGCCCGCGGGCTTCTTGGGGATGTTCGGTCCGCAGGCCGTGAGGACCAGTGCGCAAACAATGATTGGTATTCTCATATCCAGCTCCCTGTTCCATGGATTCTAGCGCCTTCGGATAGACTGTGGACTGGAGGCGAAGGTGCCCATCCGCGAGCAGATTCGATACAAAAGCAAAAAAGAGATGGAAAAGCTAAGGGAGGCCGGGCGATTGGCGGCCAATGCCCTGCGCGTGGCCGCCCGGGCCGCCAAGCCCGGCGTGTCCCTCCTGGAACTGGACAAGCTGGCCGAGACCTACATCCGCAAGAACGGCGGGGTCCCCAACTTCAAGGGCTACCACGGCTTCCCCGCCACCCTGTGCACGTCCGTGAACGACCGGGTGGTCCACGGGATCCCCACCAGCTACGTCCTGAGGGACGGGGACATCATCGCCATCGACTGCGGCGCCAAGCTGGACGGGTTCCACGGCGACACGTGCCTGTCGGTGGGGGTGGGCGGGATCAGCGAGCAGGCCCGGCTTCTGCTCCAGTCCAACCAGCTGGCCATGTTCAAGGGCATCGAGTTCTGCCGCGCCGGGTACCGCCTGGGCGACATGGCCACCGCCGTGCAGACCTTCGGCGAAGGCCTGGGCTACAGCATCGTGCGCGAGTACATCGGCCACGGCATCGGCCGGGACCTGCATGAGGACCCCCAGGTGGTGTACGCCGACGTGCGCCCCGGGACGGGCTTCCGCATGGAGCCCGGCATGACCATCACCATCGAGCCCATCTTCAACATCGGCAGCCACCGCTGCCTCGTCGAGCCCGACGGCTGGACGGTGCGCACCGCCGACGGCAGCCTCTCCGCGCAGTTCGAGCACGCCGTGGCCATCACCAAGGACGGGCCCTGGATCCTCAGCATGCCCGACCCCGAATTCGAACTGGAGGACGGCTTCTGATCATCCCGGCCCCCGCCAAGCTCAACCGCTTCCTGGCCGTCCTGGGGCGGTTCCCGGACGGCTTCCACGAGCTGGAGCTGGTCACCACCGTCCTGGAGGGGGTGGAGGGCCTCACCGACACGCTGGAGGGGGAACCCGCCGGCGCCTTCTCCCTGGAGCTCGAGGGGCCCACGGCCGCGGGCCTCAGGGCCGACGAAGGCAACCTCGTGGTGCGTGCGTGGAGGCTGCTTGAGCGGGAGGCGCGCCGGGAGCTCCCCGCGCGGCTCAGGCTCTTCAAGCGCATCCCCGCCGGAGCGGGCCTGGGGGGCGGCTCCAGCGACGCCGCCGCCGCGCTGCGCCTGGGCGACGCCCTTTTCGGCCTGCGCCTTCCCGGCGCCCTCCTGCTGCGCCTGGGCGCGGAACTGGGCAGCGACGTGCCCCTCTTCCTCCTGGGCGGCACCGTGCTGGGCCTGGGGCGCGGGGAGCGGGTCTTTCCCGTGCGGCCCGTGCCCCTGGAGCCCATCCTCATCGCGCACCCCGGCCTCCACGTGGCCACGCCCAGCGTCTACAAGTCCCTGCCCCAGGTGGGCTACCCCTTCCCGCAGGCCTGTCCGAGCCTGGGCGGGGGCGAGGCGCCGCCCTGGCGCAACGACCTCACGGGCGCGGCCATCTATGCCTGCCCCGCACTCAGCGACGTGCGCTCGGCCCTGCTGGACACCGGCGGCGAGCCGCTCCTGTGCGGCTCCGGAAGCTGCTGGGCGGCGCGGTATCCATGCATCCCGGAACGGGACGCCGCCTTGCGCAAACTGGCGGACCAGCCCGGCTGGACCGTGTGGGCCGTGTGAGGAGGCAGGCATGAGCGACATGGCGCTGCGCGTGCGCGGCATCCGGAAGCAGTATCCCAAGGTCCTGGCCGTGGACGGCCTCGACCTGGAGGTGGCCCGGGGCGAGGTCTTCGGCCTCCTGGGGCCCAACGGCGCCGGCAAGACCACCACCCTTGAGATGATCGAGGGCCTCACCCCGGCCGACTCCGGCGACATCGAGATCCTCGGCCTGGACTGGAGGCGCGACGGCCGCGCCATCCGCAGCCGCATCGGCGTGCAGCTCCAGAGCACCAGCCTCTTCAACAAGATCACCCCCAGGGAGGCCCTCGACCTCTACGGCAGCTACTACCCCCGCAGCCGGAGCGCCGCCGATCTCCTGGAGCTGGTGCAGCTCACCGACAAGGCCGACGCCTACCACGTGACCCTCTCGGGCGGCCAGATGCAGCGCCTGGCCCTGGCGCTGGCCCTGGTGAACGACCCGGAGCTGGTCTTCCTGGACGAGCCCACCACCGGCCTCGACCCCCAGGCCCGGCGCTCCCTGTGGGACGTGGTGCGGCGCATCAAGGCCGAGGGCCGCACCGTCATCCTCACCACCCACTACATGGACGAGGCCGAGGCGCTCTGCGACCGGCTGGCCATCATGGACCACGGCCGCGTGCTCACCGCGGGCACCCCCATGGGCCTCATCCAGCAGCTTGAGATCCCCAGCGTGGTCGAGCTCACCTTCCAGGGCGGGGCCCCCGACCCTTCCGCCTTCGCCGCGGCGCTGGGCCAGCCCGTCACCGGCCGCGCCGACCTCTGGGAGATCCCCACCCAGGATCCCAAGGCCCTGCTGCCGTCCCTGCTCGAGGCCGCCGAGGGCGTCCCCTACCAGCAGATCCACGTGCGCAGGGCGACCCTCGAAGACGTCTTCCTGCATCTCACCGGCCGCAGCCTGAGGGACTGACCATGCTGCTCATCCGACAATTCCTCATGGAATGGAAGCTCTACGGCCGCGACCGCGTGGCCCTGTTCTGGACCTTCGCCTTCCCGATCCTCATGCTGGTGGGCTTCGGCACCATCTTCCGCTCCGGTTCGGGGCCCAGCCTGACCCTCGTGGTGGCCGGTCCCGCCTCCCCGGACCTGATGCAGGCCCTGGCGAGGACGCCCGTCAAGCCCCTGCAGCTCACCGCGGCCGAGGCCCAGGCCCGCTGGAAGAAGGGCGACACCGCCGCCCAGCTGGAGGAGGGCCGGCTGCGGGTGAACACCTACCTCGCCGCCCAGGGCCAGATGACGGCCCAGATCGTCCAGCAGGCCAACCTCTCCGTGCAGATCGGCCAGGCCGGCCTCGCCCCCCGGTTCCTCCCGGTCGCCATGGAGAGCCCCGGCAGCGGCCACGCCTCCAACTACGCGGCCTTCCTGCTGCCCGGGCTCCTGGGCATGAACCTTCTGAGCATGGGCCTGTTCAGCGTGGGCATGGTGAACGTGTCGTACCGGGAGAAGGGCAAGTTCCGCAGGCTCGCCGTGACGCCCCTTCCCAAGTGGGTCTTCCTGGCCGGCCAGATCCTGCACCGCCTGACGGTCACGTTCCTGCAGGCCGGGGCCATGCTCCTGGTGGGCCATTTCGGTTTCGGCATCACGAACCAGGGCAGCTACCTCCTGCTGGCCCTGATCATGGCCCTGGGCGCCGCGTGCTTCATGGCCATGGGCTTCGCCCTCTCCGGCTTCGCGAAGACCTCGGAGGGCTACGCCGCCATCTCCAACGTCTTCTTCTTCCCCATGATGTTCCTGTCCGGCGTCTACTTCACTCTCGACAGCGCGCCGCGCTGGATGCAGCAGTCCGTCGTCGCCCTGCCCCTCTCACCCTACCTCAAGGCCCTGCGCGCCGTTTTCAACGACGGCGCCGGCCTCGACGGCCACGGCGCGGGCCTGGCCATCGTGGCGGCCTGGACCGCGGGGTGCTTCCTCGTCGCCGTGAAGAAGTTCAACTGGGCCTGATCCGCCTCGCGAAGGGACTGGGCCTGGCCACAGCGCCCACCCGCAGGTGCCCGGGAACGCGGCATGCCGGCCGACGGCTCCTGGAGGAATCGGTTTGCAATTTCGCTGAAATCGCTACAATTGTGACCGACCAATCATCCGTTTTTCTTCTGAGGAGCACCCATGCTGAAGTCCTTCCGGCTTCCCATCCTTGCCATGTGCGTTTTCGCGGCCCCCCTGGCGGCCCAGGACGCGGAGGCCGCCCTCGCAGCCAAGCTCGTCGGCTCCTGGGAAGGCCGCTGGACCTACGCCGATGCCGGCGGCAAGGCTACCCTGAAGATCACAGCGGCCACCGGGGCCGCCCTCAAGGGCGTGACCAAGTGGTTCGACACCGCAGTGGGCGACTTCGAGGACACCATCAAGAAGACGAAGTTCAAGGGCGCCAAGCTGCAGGTGACCGAGTCGACCATGGACTTCGAGGTCCAGGTCGCGGAGGACGGGAAGACCCTCACCGGCACCTGGGCCTCGCCGGTGGCCTCGGGCCCCTTGACCCTGAAGAAGGTGGACTGAAGGTCCCCCGGGGCAGTCTAGAATCGTTCCATCCCCGGGGAGCGCATGAGTCGCGTCTACGCCATTCTGCTGGCCGGCCTGCTCCTGGCCGGCTGTGCCGCGCCGCGCCCCGTGCCGCCGCGCCCCGCGCCGCCACGACCCGCGCCCGTCAAGCCGGCCCGCCTTGCCCGGGTCGGCTTCACCATCCAGGCCGGAGCCTTCGCGCAGGTGGAGAACGCCTCGCGGCTGGCGGAATCCCTCCAGGCCAAGGGACTGGACGCGGTGTACTACGCGGCGGAGAAGGGACTCTACCGGGTGCGCTTCGGCGACTTCCCCACCCGGGAGGCCGCGCGGCTGCGGGCCGAGGCCCTCAAGGCCGCCGGCGTGATCCAGGCCTTCTACCTCGTGGCGCCGGAGGAGCCCTCCCTGCCGCGGCCCGCGCCCCGGGGAGAGCCGGGCCTGCGCACGAACCTCGTGGACACGGCGGAAACCTACCTGGGCGTGCCCTACCTTTGGGGCGGCACCACGGGCAGAGGCTTCGACTGCAGCGGTCTGGCCATGGCCGTGTACCGCCTCAACGGCCTTCAGCTGCCCCGGAACTCCAGGGACCAGTTCGAGGCCGGGGCCAAGGTGGACAAGCCGTCCCGCGGCGACCTGGTGTTCTTCGCCACGGGCGGCGGAAGCGAGGTGTCCCACGTGGGGATCTACGTGGGCGACGGCGTCTTCATCCACGCCCCCGGCCGCGGGCGGCGCATCGCCCGGGAGCGGCTGGGGGATCCGTACTTCAGGGACAGGTACCTTGGAGCCCGGACTTACCTGGACTGAAGGCTGCCGGCAAACCCCGGGCTTCCTGGACCCAGGATGAAGGGGGCGTTCAAGGCAAGAAGATCCCCATCCATCCCATAAATCCGATTCATCCCGGTTCAGCAGGGCGAGTGCAGGAATGGGTCGGCGAAAGCAGGTACCTTGCGCGCCATCTCATGACTGGCTAGCCCTGCTGAAACCGGGATGAACAGGATTGAGAGGAAAGGGCAGGATAAGGCTTGGCCGGTCCTTTCCTTGGGTTTGCCGCCAGGGCCCGGAATGTGTCAGCAGGAGGGCAGGCCCTCTCAGCGGTACGCCCGGAAAAAGAACGCCGCCGTGATGCCCGCCGTCACCAGGAGCGTGACGGCCCGGATGATGCCCGCCGGCGTCCGGCGGCCCAGCTGCGCGCCCCCGTAGCCTCCCGCGGCCGCGCCGGCGAGCACCACCAGGGCCTCGGGCCAGCGCACCGCATGGGCGAAGGCGAAGATCGCCACGGCCATGAGGTTGGCCGTGCTCACCAGCAGGGTGCGGGGGGCGTTCAGGCTCTTGAAGTCCCGGCCGTCCAGAAGGCCCCAGACGGCCATCATCATGATCCCCACGGCCCCTCCGAAATACCCGCCGTAGATCCCCAGCGCGAACTGGACGGGCAGCACCAGGGCGGGCCGGATCCGCCAACGCCGGCGCAGCCGCTCACCCAGGGAGCGCCCGAAGGCCAGGGCCAGGAAGGCCACCAGGAGAAGCCACGGCAGGACCCGGTCGAAGGTCACGGCAGGCGTCACGAGGAGCAGGCCCGCGCCGGCCATGCCCCCCAGGAGCGTCACCACCATCAGGGGGCGCAGGGAAACCGGTCCCACCGGGCCCAGTCCGTCCCGGTAGGCCCAGGCGCTCGTCAGCCCCCCCGGGAACAGGGCCACGGTGCTGGTGACGTTCGCCTGGACGGAAGGCACGCCCGCCGCGATCAGGGCGGGCAGGCTCACGAAGGAGCCGCCTCCCGCCAGGGCGTTCATCGCCCCGGCCGCCAGTCCCGCACCTGCCAGCCCGAGGAATCCGTCCATGCCGCCATGTTACCAAGCGGAGGCGCTCCCTGGGCCGGAAGTCCGTCCCAGGGACCCTCGTTCGCCCGCCTCCGGCCGGCTACTTCTTTTTCGAAGCCTTCTTCTTCACGGGGGCCGGGGCGCCTTCCAGCACCGCGCCCGTGATGACCACGGGGGTCTGGGGACGGTCGCCGGGGAGGGTCTTCACCTCCCGGATCCTGTCCACGGTCTCCATCCCCTCCACCACCTTGCCGAACACGCAGTAGCCCCAGCCGTCCTGGCCGGGGTAGTCCAGGAAGGCGTTGTCCACCGTGTTCACGAAGAACTGCGAGGTGGCGCTGTGGGGGGCGCCGGTGCGGGCCATGGCCACGGTGCCGCGCACGTTGCGCCAGCCCTTCTCCTGGGCCAGCTTGGCCTCGTTCTGGATGGGGGCCTTGGTGGGCTTCTCGGCGCCTTCGGCGGTCATGCCGCCGCCCTGGATCATGAACTTGGCGATGACGCGATGGAAGGTGGTGCCCTTGTAGTGGCCGCTCTTCACGTAGCCCAGGAAGTTGTCCACGGTCTTCGGGGCGGCCTCGGGATCCAGCTCCAGGGTGAAGCTGCCGAGGGTCGTGGTGAACTTGACCTTGGGGTTTGCTGCCAGGGCCGCGACGGCGGCGAGGGCGAAGGCTAGGGTGCGGATGCGCATGGGGGATCTCCGATGGGGCTCATTATGCACCAGGGAATACCGTCCCCGGAATACCGCGCAGTTCCTCCCGCAGCGTGCCCAGGGGCAGATGCCCGGCCTTGCGCGCGGTCTCCAGGGCCATGGCGTCCTCGAAGTCCAGGCCGCCCCGGTAGCCTTCCAGGGCCGCGCGCGGCACGGCGGGATCCTCCATCACCAGGTCCTTGTTGTCCAGGATCATCTCCAGGGCCTCGACCATCCGGGGCCGGGGACGGCCGTGGACGCCCTCCAGGGCGCGCACCGTCTCGGCCAGCACCAGGTGGGAGACCCACACCGGCCCCTCCTCCCGGATGAAGGCCTGGGCGGCCCCGCTCCCGGCGAGGCTGCCCACCAGCAGCGAAGCGTCAGCGGACCGCATGGCGCCTCCTCATGCGTTCCTTGACGCCCTCGAGGAGCTCGGGCCCCGTCTTGTGCAGCACGCCCTCCTGGAGGTCCAGGGCCGTGGCCACGTCGCCCAGCGTGTACTTGCCCACCCGGCGCACCTGGAGGTTCCCGTCCTTGAGCTCCCAGTCGATGTAGTCGCCCGGACCGATGCCGAACTTCTTCATGACGGCCGCAGGGACGGACACCTGGCCCTGGGCCGTGATCCTGGATCGTGCGAGACTCATGCGAACCTCCGAGCGGGTCCAGTGTATCCATTACCGGATTAATGGCCGCCTTTTTGTTCGCATCGGAGACCGTTGGGGTACCATTCAGAAAAACACGGCGCGTCACCTTTCCTGGAGGCACACATGCGAATCGGCGTCCTTACCGGCGGAGGCGACGTTCCTGGCCTCAACCCCTGCATCAAGATGCTGGTGGCCCGGGCCATCGAGGAGGGCTTCGAGGTGGTGGGCATCCGCCGGGGCTGGGCGGGCCTGCTGGAGTACAACCTCGACGACCCCGAGACCCATTCCAGGTGCATCCTGCCCCTGGACAAGTTCAACACGCGCACCGTGGACCGCACCGGCGGCACCTTCCTCCACACCAGCCGCACCAACCCCGGCAAGGTGAGCCTGGGCCGCGTCCCGGACTTCCTCAGGCCCACGCTGACCCCCGACCAGGAGGGCCCCTTCGACTTCACCCCCCACGTGCTCAAGGTCATCGAGAAGCTGGGAATCGACATCCTCATCCCCATCGGCGGGGACGACACGCTGAGCTACGGCGAGCGCATGCACCAGGAGGGCGTGCCCTGCGTGGCCATCCCCAAGACCATGGACAACGACATCTACGGGACCGACTACTGCATCGGCTTCTCCACCGCCGTCACGCGGAGCGTGGAGTTCATCCACCAGCTGCGCACCTCCGCGGGGTCCCACGAGCGCATCGCCATCGTCGAGCTCTTCGGGCGGAATTCGGGCGAGACCTCGCTCCTGGCCTCCTACCTGGCCGGCGTGGACCGCGCCCTCATCAGCGAAGTGCCCTTCGACCCCGTCCGGGTGGCCGAGAAGATCATGTCCGACAAGCGGAGCAACCCAAGCAACTACGCCATGATCACCGTGAGCGAGGGGGCCCACATGATCGGCGGCATCCCGGTGGAGTTCGGCGAGGCCGACGCCTACGGCCACAAGAAGCTCGGCGGCATCGGCAACATCCTGGGCGACGCCCTCAAGAAGCTCACCGGCGAGGACGTGCTGAACCAGCAGGTCTCCTACCTCATGCGCAGCGGCGCCCCGGACAGCCTCGACCTCATGGTGGCCGTGAACTTCGCCAACGTCGCCATCAACATCATCAGGAGCGGGGAGCGCAACCGCCTGGTGGCCCTGCGCAACGGCACCTACACCAGCGTGCCCATGTCCACCCTGACCCAGGGCCTCAAGCGCGTGGACGTGGCGGAACTGTACGACAAGGACAACTACCGTCCCAAGGTGCGCCACGTGGAAGGCAAGCCGATGTTCCTTTATTGAAGGCGCCGCCGGGTTTGTCATCGCAAGGTTAATTTCCGCCCCGCGGCCTTGCCAGCGGCCCCGGGCGGGCTATCGTTCGTCGTGTCTCAAACCCCAGGGAACCGGGGCCGGCATTCCCAAGGTGGATGCGCACCTGTTCCCTCCATTCCTGGAGGTCGCCATGACGAACCTTCCCAGCGAGACCCCCGACCGATCCAAGGCAGGCAACCCTTCCCCGACGCCGGATTCCAGGCAGCCCCATGCCTGGAGCCTCACGACCGCCGTGTTCTGCGGCTTCCTCGGAGGCATCGGCGTGGGCATCCTGGGGATGCTGCCGGTGAGGCAGGCCATCCCCCATGACGATCGCCCGGACGCCGTGGCTCCCACCGGGACGCCTGCGGCCATGGAACCCGTTCCCACCTTCAGGGCGGTGCCCCCCGGGCCGCGGGCCGGCGCCGGCCCCATGCGGATCGAAGGGGTCGCCACCCCGCCGCCCGAACCCGCAGCCAAGGCGGTCCCGAAGGCCACGCCCCTCCAGGCCCTGCTGCTGCCCAAGCCCGACTACCCGGCCCTCGCCAGGAAGGCCGGACTGCAGGGCCCCGTGGACGTGACGCTGACGGTGGGCCCGGAAGGCGTCCCCACCGTGCTTACCACGTCCGGGGCCAACCGGATCCTGGAGAAGGCCGCCCTCGAGGCCGCCTCGGAATGCCGCTTCGCCCCCGCCACCCGCGCGGGCAGGCCCGTGCCGGCCACGTTCCTCGTCCATTACGAATTCAGGCTCCATCCGGAACCGGAATCCCGGACCCTATGACCGGACGGTTCCCGCCTTGCACAGGCCCATGCGGTTGAACTGGAGGGTGCGCCGGAGGCCCGTATCCCAGAGGGAGACCTCCCGCACCATCAGCAGCTCCTTCACCAGGTGCGCGGCCTGCGCCCGGGGCACCTCGGCATAGTCGCGCCCGCCGAAGACCAGGTACAGCTTCTCGTCCGTGAAGAACCCGTCCACCTGGCGCTGCACCGCGGCCTCCTCGAATTCGAGGGAAAGGCCCACGAAGGACCACTCCTGGCCGTCCCTGCGGATCCAGTCGACCGATTTCGCAAGTTTCCGCGTGGCGTTCTGGATCGACAGGGTGCCCATGGGTGGCCTCGGGTTGGAGAAGGAGTCTACCGCAGCGCCTCAGCCAGGGAGGACAGGATTCGGCGCAGCGCCGCCGCAAGCTCGGGGTCCGCGGCGATGCCCTCGGCGTCCAGGTTCCGGCCCGTCAGGGGAACCGCGGCCTGGATCACGTTGGCGCCCATGATCCGCAGGGTCTCCGCCAGGGCGGCGTGGGCCAGGGTGGCCTCGGGGCGGGCGTTCACCGCGGCCACGGGCTTGCCGGTCAGTTCGATCCCGCCCACGAGCCAGTCCAGGGCGTTCTTCATCATCCCCGAGACGCCGTGGGCATATTCGGGGCTGCAGATGACGACCGCGTCGCATGCGCCGACACGGTCGCGCCAGGCCTGGACGGCGGGGGGGAGGCCGGCCTCCTCCACGTCCGGGTTGAAGTAGGGGAGCCCGTCCAGGGGCGGGCAAAAGGCCAGCGATACGCCCGGCGGCGCCAGGAGGGCCAGGGCCCGCAGCAGGCGCGTGTTGCTCGATTGGTCCCGGAGACTTCCGGAAACGGCCAGCAGGTTCATGGAAGGATTCTGCCCGATCTTTCCCTGGTCGGGGTGGTTCTCCCGGCACTGAAATAAGACGTTGCACGTCTTAGACGTTTTGTGTCTGGTTTCATGGAAACAAAGTATTTGAGGACCTATTGGTCAGGATATAACTTCAACATGCAGTCCGTGAGAACCGATTCACTTCTCCGCTTCTCACCGCCCCACCCTTCAGGGCCTACGGCGACCGGGATTCCCGGCGGTGAAGGGCCCGCCGGGGGCCTGTCCCGAAACCCGACCCGAGGAACCCATCCCATGACCAAGGTCATCCAGGCAGATCAAGTGGCGGCGCTCATCCGCGATGGCGCGACCCTGGGCGCCAGCGCGATCACCCTGTCGGGGTGGCCCGAAGCGGTGGCCCTGGGCATCGAGGCGAGCTTCCTGGCCTCCGGCCACCCCGCGGACCTCACCCTGGTCCACTCGACGGGCATCGGGAACTGGAAGGACAAGGGCACGAACCACTTCGCCCACAAGGGCCTCATCGGGCGCTGGATCGGGGGCCACACGGGCCTCTCCCCGGACATGGCCCGCATGATCATCGACGGCGAGATGGAGGGCCACTGCCTGCCCCAGGGCGTGCTCTGCCAGCTGTGGCGGGAGGTCGCCGCCCACCACCCGGGGGTCGTGTCGAAGATCGGCCTGGGCACGTTCGTGGATCCCCGCCTGGAGGGCGGGAAGATGAACAAGGCCACCACCCGGGACCGGGTGAAGGTCATCCGGTTCGAGGGGGAGGAGTGGCTGCTCTACCCCTCCATCCCCGTGGACGTGGCGATCATCCGCGCGTCCACCGCCGACGAGGACGGCAACCTCACCATGGAGGACGAGGGCGTCCTCATGGAGGCCCTGCCCCTGGCCCAGGCCGCCCGCAACAGCGGCGGCATCGTGATCGCCCAGGTGGAGCGGGTGGTGCCCCGGGGCACCCTGCACCCCAAGAGCGTGCGCGTGCCGGGGGTGCTGGTGGACCACCTCGTGGTGGCCCAACCCGAGCACCACTGGCAGTCCGCGGGCACCTACAGGAACCCCGCCTTCTCCGGCGACCAGCGGATCCCCCTGGACGCCATCCCCGAGCTGCCCCCGGACGAGCGGCTCGTCATCGCCCGCCGCGCGGCCATGGAGCTGACTCCCGGCTCCGTCGTGAACCTGGGCATCGGCGTTCCCGACGGCGTGGCCATCGTCGCCGCCCAGGAGGGCGCCTCCGACCTGCTCACCCTCACCACGGAGCTCGGCGCCATCGGCGGGGTTCCCGCCGGCGGCCGGAACTTCGCCATGTCCTTCAACGCCGACGTCTTCATCGAGCACCAGGCGATGTTCGACTGGTACGACGGCGGCGGCCTGGACCAGGCCTTCCTGGGCGCAGGCGAAGTGGACCGCCACGGCAACGTGAACGTCAGCAAGTTCAGCGGGCGCTGCGTGGGCTGCGGCGGGTTCATCAACATCTCCCAGGCGACCCGGAAGGTGGTCTTCTGCAGCAGCTTCACCGCCGGGGGCCTGGAGGTGGGCGTCGACGCGGGCCGCCTCGTGATCCACCGGGAGGGCCGCAGCCGGAAGTTCGTGCGCGACGTGGAGCAGGTGACGTTCAGCGGCGCCTACGCGGCCGCGACCGGCCAGTCCGTGCTCTACGTCTCCGAGCGCGCCGTCTTCGAACTGGTGGGCGGTGTGCTCACCCTCACGGAGATCGCCCCGGGCGCGGACCTGGAGCGGGACATCCTCGGCCAGATGGACTTCACTCCCGACGTATCACCCAATCTCAAGCTGATGCCAGCCGAGCTCTTCCACGCAACGTGGGGCGGACTGCGCGCGCACCTCGAAACCCGGCCGGAACCGGCCTTCGCATAAAGGAAAGGTGGATCCAGAATGAGCATCCTCACCCCTGAGAAACGCCAGATCCTCGAGGAGACGAAAGCCTTCGTCGCCAGGGAGATCATCCCCAACGCCGCCAGGTACGACAAGACCGGCGAGTTCCACCCGTACCTCCTGGAGTCGGCCCGCGACAGCAAGATCTTCGCAATGGCCGTGCCGAAGGCGTTCGGCGGCCTGGACTACGACGCCCATACCCAGGCCCTGATCCTGGAAGCCTGGGGCTACGGCTGCGCTGGCATGGGCACCACGCTCGCCGCCAGCGTCCTGGCCATGGACTCGGTCCTGGTGGCCGGCAACGAGGAGCAGAAGAAGCGGTTCTTCGACCCCATGGTGCGCGGCGAGATCGGCTCCTTCGGCCTCACCGAGCCCAATGCCGGCTCCGACGCCGGCAACGGCAAGACCACCGCCATCAAGGACGGCGACAGCTACGTCCTCAACGGCAGCAAGTGCTGGATCACCAACGGCGGCTACGCCACCGTGTTCGTGATCTACGCCCTCACCGACCCCGCCAAGGGCATGAAGGGCCTCTCCGCCTTCATCGTGGAGAAGGGCCTGCCGGGCTTCACCATCGGCACCGTGGACCACAAGCTGGGCATCCGCTCCTCCAACACGGTCGAGCTCCTCTTCAAGGACGTGCGCATCCCCGCCGCCAACCTCCTGGGCGCGGAAGGCGAAGGCATGAAGGTGGCCATGAAGACCCTGGACCTGGCCCGTCCCGCCATCGCCGCCCTGGCCCTGGGCATCGCCCAGCGCACCCTGGACGAGTGCGTCAAGCACCTGCAGGCGAAGTTCCCCGACCCCAAGGTCCAGCCCGGCCAGACCCTGCAGTTCAAGCTGGCCGACATGCGCATCGAGATCGAGGAGGCCCGCGAGCTGCTTCACCACACCATGAACCTGCGCGACGCCGGCCTTCCCTTCTCCGTGGAGTCCGCCATGACCAAGACCTCCTGCGCGGACAAGGCCATGCGCATCTCGGCCCAGGCCGTGCAGCTCATGGGCGCCTACGGCTACACCTCCGGGATCGCCAAGCTCATGCGCGACGCCAAGATCATGCAGATCTACGAAGGGACGAACCAGATCCAGCGCCTCGTGATCTCCCGCGCCGTCCTGACGCCCCCCAAACCCGCCGCGGCCCAGAAAGGTGGCAACTGATGAGCATCCAACTGACCGAAGAACAGCAGCTGATCGGGCAGAGCGCCCGCGAGTTCGCCAAGGAGTACCTCGAGCCCATCGTCGTCGACATGGACCACACCGGCGCCTTCCCCGCGGACGCGGTGAAGCAGCTGGCCGCCCATGACTTCCTGGGCCTCTTCCTCCCGGGGGAGCACGGCGGCGCCGAAGCCGGCTTCGTGAGCTTCGTGGAGGTGGTGGAGACCCTGTCGCGCACCAGCGCGGCCACGGCCTCCATCCTCGTGAACCACGCGGTGGCCGCCTACGCCATCAACCGCTGGGGCGACGCCGCGCAGAAGCGCGCCTACCTCCCCGCCCTGGCCTCGGGCGAGACCCTGGGCGCCTTCGCCGTCTACGAGCACGGCCCCACCCCCGGCGTGGGCCCCGACGCCCTCATGGCCACGCGCCAGCCCGAGGGATGGGTGCTCAAGGGCACCAAGGCCTTCGTGCGCAACGCGGGCGTGGCCAAGGTCCACGTGGTCGTGGCCTGCGTCGATCCCGCCGCGGGAGCCAAGGGCCTGGCCGCGTTCATCGTCCCCGCCGGCGTCTCCGGCCTGGCCGTGGGCGTCCCGGCCGAGACCATGGGCCTGAAGGGCTGCCCCGTGGCCGACCTGATCTTCGACAACGTCATCCTCCAGGACGCCGACCTGCTGGGCAAGCTCAGCGACGGCAAGGTCCTGGTCGAAGAGACGCTGGCCGTGGCCTCCGTGGCCGAGGCCGCCCAGACCGTGGGCATCGGCCAGGCCGCCGTCGAGCACGCCGCCGCCTACGCCAAGACCCGCGTCCAGTTCGGCCGGCCCATCGCGGCCCTCCAGGCCATCCAGACCCTCCTGGCCGAGACCGCCACCGATTGCCACCTGGCCCGCCTGGGCCTGCGGGTCGCCGCCGGGCTCATCGAGTCCGGCGAGCCCTTCCTGGTCGAGGCCGCCATGGTCAAGGCCTTCCTGGCGCGCTTCGGCAACAGGTTCCTGATCGACACCGTCCAGGTGGAAGGCGGCTTCGGGTACTCCGAGTTCATGCCCCTGCCCCGCCTCTTCCGCGACATCGCCGGCACCACCCTGCTGGAAGCCCCCGCCCAGTTCCCCGACGGGACCATCGCCGCAGCCCTGCTGGCCTGAGGACAACGCCATGCCGAACATTCTCGTCTGCTACAAGTGGGTCCTCGACGAGCAGGACATCAAGGTCCGGCCCGACGACCTCAGCCTCGACACCTCCCGCGCCAAGGGCAAGATCAGCGACTTCGACCGCAACGCCATCGAGGCCGCCAGCCTCCTGGTGGAGGCCCAGGGGGGCAACGTGGACGCCCTGTCCTACGGCACCCAGGCCCTCAAGCTGTCCGTGAAGGACGTCCTCTCCCGCGGGCCCAACAAGCTCAACTGGATCGGGGACGCCTCGGCCGAAGGCGCCGACGCCTTCGTGGTCGCCAACGTCCTGGCCGCCGCCATCCGCAGGACCGGGCCCTACGACCTGATCCTCTGCGGCGAGGGCAGCTCCGACATGTTCTTCCAGCAGACCCCGGCCCGCCTCGCGGCCCTGCTCGGCCTGCCCTGCGTCACCTTCGTCCAGAAGATGACCTGGGCGGACGGGGTGCTCACGGCCACCCGCAAGCTCCCCGACTGCACCGAGGAGGTCCGGGTCGCCGGCCCCGCGGTGGTGAGCGTGCTGGGCGAGATGAACAAGCCGCGCATCCCCTCCCTCAAACAGGTGCTGGGAGCCTCGAAGAAGCCCAGCGAGGAGCTGCCCATGTCCAGCCTCGGCCTCGCCCCCGAGGACCTGGCGCCCCGGGCCGTGCGCAGGACCCCCAAGGGCTTCCTGATGAACCGCCGGAACATCGTCTACAAAGAGAGCGACGCGGCGGCCAACGTCGCCCAGCTCGTCGCCAGCCTCAAAGCCGAAGGCCTGTAAGGAGCCCCCCATGGCAGGAATTTTCGTTTTCTCGGAAGATCCCGCGCTGGCGCGGCAGCTGCTGACGCCCGGCCTGGAGCTGAAGGCGGCCCTGGGGCAGCCCCTCGTGGCCCTCACCCAGTCCCCGGCCGAGGCGCAGGCGCTCGCCGGGCTCGGCGCCGACCGCGTCATCGTCCTCAAGGGCGCCGGCACCCCCGAGGCCCTGGCTCCGGCCGTGGCCTCCCTGGTGGCCCAGGCCGGCGTCGTCCTGGTGGGCGGCACCCTGCGCGGCAAGCACCTCGCCGCGCACGTGGCCGCGGCCCTCAAGGCCGGCCTCACCACCGACGCCAAGACGCTGCGCGCCGAAGGCGGCCGGCTGGAGACCACCCGCATCCTCTACGGGGGCCTGGCGGTGTGCGAGGAATCCCTGGCGCTTCCCGCCGTCGCCACCGTCCCCCAGCGCACCTTCCTGCCCCCGGCGCCAGCCGGGGCCGCGGCCGCGGTGGAGACGATCGACGTCGCCGCCGATGCCCGGGTCGAAGTGCTCTCCTCGACCCCCGTGGCCGGCGAGGGCGTGGACATCGGCGCCGCCACGCGCCTGGTGGCGGTGGGCCGGGGCTTCGGCGCCCGGGCCGACCTGGACCTGGCCGTGGACCTGGCCGCGGCGCTCAAGGCCGAGCTGGCCTGCACCCGCGGCATCGCCGAGGACGAGCACTGGCTCCCCGTGGAGCGCTACATCGGCATCAGCGGCCAGACCGTGAAGCCCGAGCTCTACGTGGCCGCCGGCCTCTCGGGGCAGGTGCAGCACATGGTCGGCTGCCGGGAGTCCAAGGTCATCGTCGCCATCAACAAGGATGAGCGGGCGCCCATCTTCGAGGCCGCGGACTACGGCATCGTGGGCGACCTCTACACCGTGCTGCCGCTGCTGACAGCGGCCCTCAAGGCCTGAGCCATGTCCGACGACTCCTTTGACGTGATCGTGGCGGGCGCCGGCCCCGCGGGTTCGGCCTGCGCCTACGCCCTGGCCCGGGAGGGGAAGAACGTCCTCCTCCTCGAGCGGGGCGACTCCGCAGGCGCCAAGAACGTGAGCGGAGGGCGGCTCTACACCTACGCCCTGGAGCTCCTGGAGCCCGGCATGTACCTGCGGGCGCCCCTGCAGCGCCGGATCGTGCGCGAGCAGGTGATGCTGGTGGAGGGCCGGCGCGCCACCACCCTCGACGCCGCCGACCCCGCCTGGGGCGAGGGCGTGCCCCAGTCCCATTCCGTGGTGCGCGCGTCCCTGGACGAGTGGTTCGCCTCCGAGGCCGAAGGCGCCGGCGCCGTGTTCGCCAGCGGCATGCGCGTGGACGGCCTCATCGAGGAGAACGGCCGCATCGTGGGCATCCGCGTCGGCGAGGACGAGATGCGCGCGGGCGTGGTGGTCGCCGCCGACGGCGTCAATTCCCTCCTGGCCCAGCAGGCCGGGCTCTTCCCGGACGTGGAGGCCCGCGCCGTGGGCGTGGGCGTCAAGGAGACCATCGAGCTCCCCGACTCCGTCATCAACGCCCGGTTCGGCGTCTCGGACGGGGAAGGGGTGGCCCGGGTGGCCATCGGCTGCACCGAGGGCATCTCCGGAGGCGGGTTCCTCTACACCAACAAGGGCAGCCTCTCGCTGGGCATCGTCTTCAACCCGGAGCAGGCCGCCGCCAACGGCCGCCAGATCCAGGAGATCTTCCAGGACTTCAAGGAACAGCCCGGAATCGCCGCTCTCATCGACGGCGGCGCCAGCGTCGAGTACGGCGCGCACCTGGTGCCGGAGATCGGCTACCACGGCATCCCCAAGCGGCTCCACCGCGAGGGGATGCTGGTCATCGGCGACGCGGCCCAGTTCGGCATCAACACGGGCCTCGTGATCCGGGGCATGGACCTGGCCATCGTCAGCGGCCTCGCCGCGGCCCGGGCCATCCTCAAGGAAGGGACCCCCACGGGCCCGGCCTACATGGCGGAACTGGAGGAGCTCGCGCTCCTGCCCACCATGCGGGCCTACGCGGAATTCCACGGCATCTTCGGCATCTCCCGGATCTTCAGGGAGTATCCCGCCCTGGCCAACCAGGCCCTGGGCTTCATGTTCAACGTGGACGGCAAGGTGCCGCCGCCGATGCTGAAGAAGCTCCTTTCCGTGGTTAAGGAGAACGTCACGTTCAGGCAGCTGGCGGCCGACGCCTGGAAGGGGTATCGCAGCGTATGAGCATCAAGCGACTCAGTCCCGAAGAGCTTCTCGGCCTCGACCGCTTCAACGTGGACGAGGGCAATCCCCACATCATCGTGGACAAGGCCCGGTGCGCCGTGTGCGCACCGCGGCCCTGCGTCACCGTCTGTCCCGCGCGCTGCTACCGGCTCAAGGACGGGCAGGTGGCCTTCGACTACGCGGGCTGCCTGGAATGCGGCACCTGTCGCGTAGTATGCAAGGACAAGGGCGTCACCAGCTGGACCTACCCGCGGGCATCGTTCGGAATCACCTTCCGCTGCAGTTGAACCCCCCGCACTTCCCAAGGAGAGACATCATGGAAACCACCACCGCCGCCCCCGTGTTCGAAGTGGGCCAGGCCTGCACCTACTCCCAGGTCATCGACGACAGGCTCGTGCGCGCCTTCGCCGACCTCAGCGGCGACCACAACGCCATCCACGTGGACGACGCCGTCGCCGCCACCAGCCGCTTCGGCCAGCGCATCGCCCACGGCGCGATCCTCTTCGGGATCGTCTCCAAGGTCCTGGGCATGGACATGCCCGGCGTGGGCACGGTGTACCTCAACCAGACCTGCAACTTCAAGCTGCCCGTCTTCATCGGCGACACCGTCACCCTGAACGCCTCCATCATCGAGATCCTCCCCAAGAGCATCGCCCGCATCTCGACCGTCATCACCAAGCAGACCGGTGAGGTGGTCATGGACGGCGTGGCCGAAGTGAAGCTCCCGGGCTGGCTCTTCAAGGCGCCCCGGATCTCATAATTGGATGTCCGGCACGCTGGTTGAGGTAGAATTGCCCGGTTACCTTCCGAAAACGCACCACCCGGAACAGACCATGGAATTCCGCCTTCTCCGCTACTTCGTCGCCGTCGCAGAGGAGCTGAACGTGACCCGGGCCGCCGAGCGGTTGCACACGTCGCAGCCCTCGCTCAGCCAGCAGATCCGTCAGCTCGAAGGGATCGTCGGAGCCCCGCTTTTCCTGCGCGAGAAGCACCGGCTCACCCTGACGGCTACGGGACGCACCTTCCTTCCGGCGGCCCGGGACATCCTGGCCGCCGTGGAGGAGGCCCTGGCCGAGGCCCGCGCCTCCGCCCGGGACGAGGTGGGCACCCTGGCCCTGGGCATGATCATGGGGCCCGAGGGGCTCGTGCTCTCGAACCTCCTGCCCCGGCTCATGCGCAAGGCCCCGGAAGTCCACCTCAAGCTGCGCACCATGACCGCCCCGGAGCAGGTCCTGGCGCTCCAGAGGCGCGAGATCATGGCGGGCTTCACCCGCGGGCCCATCGAGGGCGACGACATCGTCGCCGAAATCTACATCCAGGAGCGGGTGGTCGTGGTGATCCCCGAGACCTGTGAGCTGGCCAGGCTGGAGCGGGTGCCCCTGGAGGCGCTGACCCGCATGCCCCTGGTGTCCATCTCGGACAAGATCGCCCCCGCGGTGGCCGCGCTCACGGGGCGGCTGGAGCGGCTGGGCGGCGTCACCTTCGCCAAGGGCCTGGTCACCGAGAGCCTGATGACCTCCATGAACGCCGTGGCCTCGGGGATGGGGTTCTGCTTCTTCTCGGAGTACGTGGGCGAAGTGGCGCCCAAGGGCGTGGTCACGCGGCCCATCGACCTGGACCCCTCGCCAACGCTGGACCTGCTCTTCGCCTACCGCAGGGACGCCCAGTCCGAGGCCCTCAGGAGCCTGGTGGCGGTGGTGCAGGAGAGCTCCCCCTACCGCGTTCAAGGGCGTGGGCCAGATGCCGGCCCGCCGGCGGCGGCGGGTCTCCCTCCGCGTCCAGGGTCAGCGCCGCCGACACCACCACCTCCGCGTAGGGGTTGATCACCGCCGTGATGCGGGTGGCGAGGTCGCCGCCGCGGCAGAACTCCGGATCGCTGGCCACGAGGACGGCCCGGCAGATGGCGGGCCGGTCCGGGTAGACGCCGCAGGCGCCGTCCGGCCCCAGGAAGACGCAGGAGGCCTCCTCCCGAGGCCTTCCGATGAAGTCCGACGGGGAGGTCCAGTGCCGCTGGGCTTCCAGCCGGAAGGGATCGGGCCCGGCGCCGGTGGCGGCCAGAAGCTCCGCCTCGTCCCGGGTGACGCCCACCCACAGCCGGCAGCAGTGGGCGCAGCCCCGGCCGCAGCGCACCTGGGCGACGACCTCCGGCTTCAGGGCCGCGAAGCGGGCCTGGGCCGCGTCCACGCGCCGGTGGACCTCCCGGGCCCGCCCGGCGCCCGGGGGCAGACTCCGCAGGTCCTCGACCTCCCTGGCCAGGGCGCGCAGGGCTTCGGCCCGCGCCTCCTGCCCGAGGCCGGACAGGAAATGGTCGAAGGCTTTGGTCGTGCGGTAGTCCATGGTCCCCTGATGCTCCCAGGCCTTTGCGGAATCGTCCATTGGATGAAAGTAATATAGAATTCGCTCATGACCAAAGTGCTGCTGATCGACGACAGCTCCTTCTTCCGGAAGGTGGTGCGCGGCTTCCTCGAGGAGGACGGCTTCGAGGTCGAGGACTTCCTGCCCCTCTCGGCGCTGGAGGTCCTGGAGAAGGCCAGGGCCTTCCTCCCCGACCTGGTGGTCACGGACTACAACATGCCCCATGTGGACGGCATGGAGGTGCTCCGCATGATCCGCCGCCACGCGGCCTCCCTTCCCGTGGTCGTGCTCACCGCAAGCCGGGATCCGGAGCGGGAGGCCCGGCTCAAGGCGCTCGACCCGGTCTGGGTGCTGCACAAGCCCATGAAGGGCGAGGATATCGTCATGGCCGTGAAGGCGATCGCGGCGAGGCCGGCTCCCGGTCCAGGACCAGCCTGAGCGTGGCCCAGGCCAGGGGCAGCGCGCCCGCCAGCAGGAAGGTCATGTCCGCGACGATGCGGACCCATTCCAGGGTGTGGAAGGTGCCGGACATGAGGTAGGTGAGCCTGCGCGCGTGCCAGTAGCCGTTGGCCAGGGAGTCCCACAGCTGCAGCACGCCTGCGGGGAACAGGTCCAGGAGGATCATGAGGGCCAGGCCCACGTTCAGCCCCCAGAAGCCCACCCGGATCAGCCCCTCGACGCGGGCCCAGGCGCGGTCCGAGCGCAGGGAGCGCAGGCAGAAGAACACCACCGCCAGGGCCAGCATGCCGAAGACCCCGAACATGGCCGCGTGGCCGTGGTTGGGCGTGAGGGTGGTGCCCACCTCGAAGTAGGAGACGATGGGAAGGTTGATGAGGAACCCGAAGACTCCGGCCCCCACGAAGTTCCAAACGCCCACGGCGATGAGGAAGCGGATGGGCCACACGTGCTTCGAGCCCAGGGGCAGGTCGCAGTCGTCGCAGACCGTGTCCTGGAGCCGGATGAAGTCCCAGGCGTCCAGGGTGAGCAGGGTGAGGGGCACCACCTCCAGGGCGGAAAAGCATGCCGCGAGGCCCATGTTCAGGGTGCCCTGGCCGGTGAAGTACCAGTGGTGCCCGGTGCCCACGATGCCCCCGACCAGGTACAGGATGCCGTCGAGGTACACCAGCCGCGTGGCGGCCAGCTCCTTGATGAGGCCCATCTGGACGAACATCACCGCGACCATGACGGTGGCGAACAGTTCGAAGAAGCCCTCCACCCAGAGATGGATGATCCAGAAGCGCCAGTTGTCGATCACGGCGAAGTTGGTGTGGGGCCCGTAGAAGAGCGCCGGCACGTAGAAGAGGGGGATGGCCACCGCCGCCACCAGGAAGAGGCTGGGCAGCTCCCCCTTCCCCCGGCCCATGGCGGGCCGCAGGGCCCGGAACATGAGCCACAGCCAGAAGATGAGTCCCGCCGCCAGCAGCACCTGCCAGAAGCGCCCCAGGTCCAGGTACTCGCTGCCCTGGTGGCCGAACCAGAACCAGAGGCTTCCCAGCCGGTCGTTGATGCCCAGGTACTCCCCGCCCAGGCTGCCGAAGACCACCAGGGCCAGGGCCGCCAGCAGGACCAGGACGCCCGTCTTCTGCCCGCGGGGCTCCGCGCCGCCCACCAGGGGCGCCAGGAAGAGGCCTCCGGCCACCCACGAGGTGGCGATCCAGAAGATGGCCAGCTGCAGGTGCCAGGTGCGCGCCAGGGTGTAGGGCAGGTACTTGGCCAGGTCGAAGCCGTAGAAGGCGCCGGGCTCCACCCGGTAGTGGGCGATGGCGCCGCCCAGGGCGGCCTGCCCCAGGAAGAGCAGCATCACCACCAGGAAGTAGAGCCCCAGGGCCCTCTGGCTGGACGTGGGGACCCAGCCCTGGAGCGCCCCGGCCGACCCGCGGTGGCTGCCCGCGCCGCCGCCCCAGCCCAGGTAGTCGAACTTCCCGAAGACGAAGAGGATGAGCCCGAGCCCGCCCAGGAGCGTCACGAGGCTCATGGCGCTCCACAGGTAGGCCGAGCTGGTGGGGAGGTTGCCCACCAGGGGTTCGTAGGGCCAGTTGTTGGTGTAGGAGTAGTCCGTGCCGGGCCGGGTGGCCACGGTGGCCCAGGCGGCCCAGGCGAAGAAGTCGTTGAGCCGGCGCAGCTCCGCGTCGTTCCGGATGTAGCCCGCTGGCAGGCCCGGGGCGGGGTCCAGGCCCGAGAAGTAGTCGCGCCATTCCCCGGCCTGGACCTCGTGGGCCCGCGCCTCCGGAGCCGTGAAGACGAGGGTTCCCCCGTCGTAGCGGTTCTGGCGCAGCATGAGCTTCAGGCGCTCCCCCAGGCCGGGGGCGGCGTCCGGCGGCACCTCGGCGAAGTTCTTCCCGAAACGCTCCTGGGCCAGGGTGTCCCGGCCGATCTCGGCAAGGCGGTGGAGGTACTCCGCCGAGTAGTCCGGCCCCAGGTAGGCCCCGTGGCCCCACAGCGTCCCGTGCTCCATGAGGCCGTACTTGAAGAACACCCCCTGCCCCGCCCGGATGTCGTCGCCCGTGAAGAGCACGCGTCCCGTGGCGTCCACCACCCGGTCCGGAATGGGCGGAGCCCCCGCGTAGGTCTTGACGGTGACGAGGCTCAGCAGGCTGAAGCCCGCGATCATCACCAGCAGGACGGCGATCCTCCACCACGGGGAGAGGGTCTTGGCTTCCTGGGACACAGGCACCTCCGGAGGCTGGGCAGATTCCCTTGGGATCCCAGGCGATCGACGATACCCCTTCTGCGATTGAGACACAACCGCCAATATTCAATGAATTACGAATTACGTGCAAGGCGGAGGTGCCGTCACGGCCACCGGCCGGGAGGGGCCGTTCCGGAGCGCTACCTTATGAAGTAGCCGGACACCCTCCAGGCGCCGTCCTTCTCCTTCATGGGGGTGATGGTCTCCACGGCGGCCGCCTTGTTCTCGAAGCTGGTCTCGAACTGGATCACCACGTAGTCGCCGTCGGGGGCGCCGGGCAGGGTCTTCGTGGCGGTGGCGGATTTCAGCTTGCGCGAGAGGGTCCGGCCCAGGGGGGCCCGCACCGGGCGGAGGGCGGCTTCCCAGGAGGCCCTGGGGATGGCGAGGCGCAAGGAGGCCGCGCCCTCGTCCCAGCTCTCGGCGTACCGGCCGCCGTCGGTGAGGGCGAGCCAGGCCCTGGCCGCGTCCTGCGCCGGGACCGTGGCCGTGTCCTGGGGGCCGCATGCCGCGGGGAGTGCGAGAGCCAGAGCCAGGATGCCGAATTTCATGGGGTCCTCCTTCAATCGATGTTCAGTCCAGTATCCACCAGTCCGGCCTGCCTCAGCTCGCCTCTGCCCTGGAGGGCGACGCCGCCGCTGTTCCGGCCGCAGCCCCACAGCGACCCGTCCGCCTTGAGCACGTAGGTCTCCCCGCTGGTGACGGCCACGTCCACGGCGCCCTCGGCGAGCTTGCGGGGGCGGGTCACGGCCCCCTCAGCCTTCGGGAAGCCGGTCTGGGAGGACAGGTTCCAGCCCCAGGTCCAGACGCTTCCGTCCTTGCGCAGGAGCGCGGCGTGGTGGCCGTCCATGGCCAGGCGCTCCACGTCCGGGGCGATGCGCTGGGGCCGGGCGGCCTGGCCCTTGGTGCCGTGGCCGCACTGGCCCATGTTGTTGGCGCCCCAGGTCCAGAGGCTGCCGTCGGCCTTGACGACGGCCACCGGACCGATGTCGGCGGTGAAGACGGCGCGCACCCCGTCCATGATGAAGTAGGGGACCTTGCGCCGGCGCAGCACCCCGCCGTCGAGGAAGCCGTCCTCGCAGGCCTCGCCCCATCCCCACAGGCTCCCGTCGGTCTTCACGGCGTAGGCCGCGTCCCGGGCCAGGGCCACGGACACCACGTTCTCCATCACCTTCACCGGGGACCGCGCGAACGTGTCCGGGTGGCCGGGAACCTGGCCCGACAGGTTGGAGCCCCACACGTACAGCTCGTTCCGGTCCGTGATGGCCGCGGTGTTGGCGCGCTCGGCGACCACGTGCCGGACGTTGCGCAGGATGGGCGCCGGGTCGAACCAGCGGAAGGTGGCGTCGCCGATCCCCTGGCCCAGGCGGCCGCCGCTGTCGGCGCCGAAGCTGGAGAGGATGCCGGCCGCGTCGATGACGAAGAAGGCCCCCAGGGGCGCGCCCGGGGCCGCAACCGCGAAGCGCGCGCCGTCCCGGAGGTGCACGGGCCCCTTGGGGGGCGTGTCGTTGTCGCAGTATCGCTTGCCGTTGGCGTCAAGGGCGGGCCGGGGGTGGACCAGGGCCAGGCCGAGGCCCTGGAGGGTGCCGTCCCGGCGCCTCATGACCAGCGCGCCCGGGTAGTGGTCGCCCGGGAAGAGCGCGCCGGAAAGGCGCCAGCGGGAGGTGTCCGGGGGCCGCGCGTCGATGGGCGCCGAGGTCCCGCGCGCCGCGGCCTCCCGCTCGTGGAAGGCCGTGAAGGTTTTGCCCTCCGGCTCCACGACGACGTTGACGGTCCGGGAGTCCCCGATGACCGAGACGATGCACTGGTAGCCGCCCAGCTGCCCCGAGCAGAGGGGGACGCCCGAGGCCCCCAGGTCCACCAGGACCTTCCCCTTCTCGCGGAAGAAGCCCCGGTAGAGGTCCAGGACGGCGGGCGTGGCCAGCGACGTGGTGAACTGGAGGAGGATGGACTGGCTCCCGGCCCGGGCCCGGGAATGGTCCTGGGCCAGGACCACGCGCGCGTCGGCGGGGAGCGGGATCTCCCGGGGGAAGAGGTCCGGCACGGAAGCCGGGGCCAGGAGGAGGCAGCCAGCGATGAGGGGGAGCATCCCTGCAGGATACTCCCGGCGATGCCGGGGTGGGTGGCGACAATCCCCGACATGGTGGAGACTGGGGTCATTCCCCAGCTGGTCGTCCCGGAGTTCACCCCCATGCTGTTTCTGCCGCCTGTCCTGGAACAACCTGCCCCTTTGGCCTCCACCGGGCCTTGGGTGGAACGAAGCCAGGCGACCGAGGCCTCCCTTCGTGATCGCAAGCCCCTCCTGGCCTTCTTCGCCAAGGACGCCGCCCAACGGGAAGCGGTGGTTGCCTTCCTGGACACCGGCGAAGGGGCCAAGGTCCGCGCGTCCCTGACGATCTGGCTTCCCATGCCGGAGGACCCTGCGGCTGCCGAAATGCTTGACCGCCTGCAGATCAGGTCCCGGCCAGGGCTGGTGGTGCTGGATGAGCGGGGAGCCAGGCCCCTGTGGGTGAGGCGTGGGGAGGAATGCGAACCCCTTGCTTCCGCATTCCAGGCTGCCCAGCCCCCGTTTGCGCGCCTCCTCCCGGGGGAGGCGGTGCAGGCCTGGATCGGACCTGGGCAGAAGCCGGACCCCTTCCTGGCCTTCGCCAAGGCCAGGTCCGGGAACCTGGGCGCCGGAGCCCTGGAACCTCACCGGACCTTCCTCGCGGGCCTCCTCTCCAATGGCCCCGAGCCGCTCAAGGGCTGGGCGGCAACGAGGCTGGTGGAGGCCGACGCGCCCATGAAGGCCTTCGAACCCGCGCCCTTCCCTCTTTTCCTCGAACTGGCCGCCGAGGACTACACCCTTCAGATGATTCCGCTCTACCGGAAGAATCAACGACCGGCCCCTCCCCCCTCCCCCTCCCTGGGAGAGACGGGGAACCTGCCGGCCCTTGCGCCCGTCCTGCCCGTCATCCGGCAACAGCTCCGCTCCGCCGACAAACCCGTGCTGGGCCGGGGAATGTTCGCAATCTTGGCCAAGAACCTGCGCCAGGAGGACCGGGACTGGATCCTCCGCCAGTGGACCCTGTTCGTGCCCCAGATGCGTGAACGCCCGGCTTCGGAATCCGTCGTCTATCAGATGGCCGCGAATTGGCTCCTGTCCTACGGCATGGCGCCGGACTGGGACGCCTTCCTGGCGCCCGCCCATTCCGCATGGCAGGCGACGCTCAAGGAGTTGAGGAAAGCGGTACAGGCGGTTCCCGAAACGGGAAAGGCTCCCCTGGGCGTTCTCGAGGATCCCCCCGCCTTCCAGGCCGCGTTCGGGATCCCGAGGCAGGATGTGGTGGAGCTCGAGCCCGACTGGTCAGGCTCCCCCGCCCACCTGGCCCAGAAGGCCGCGGACGTGCCGTACCCGCGGGAGGCAGCCGCACGACTGATCACGGGATACGTCGCCGTGGAGTTCCTCGTCGGCACGCGGGGCGAGGTGCTGTGGGTGCGCCCCCTGCCCGGCTATCCTCTGGCCTTCCTGGGACCCACGGCCCTGGCCCACGGTGCCGGCCTGAAATTCAAGCCGGTCACCGTCGCGGGGAAGCCGGCGCCTTTCCATTTCGTGGCCCACCTCTGGTTCCGCATTCGCCGCTAGAGCAGGCAAACCCAGGCGGTTGGGATGTAAATGGTCAGGCCTCCGCCTCCCGCAAGGCCCTTTCCGCGGCGTCGATGATCTTCTGGTAGCCGGTGCACCGGCACAGGTGGCCGGAGAGTTCGCGGCGCACCTCGTCGTGGGTGAAGCGCCTGCCGCTCTCCACCATGGCGGTGGTGGAAAGGACCAGGCCGGGAGTGCAGAACCCGCACTGGATGGCGCCCTCCTCCACGAAGGCCTCCTGCACCGGGGACAGGTGGCCGTCCAGGGCGATGCCCTCGATGGTGGTGATGGCCTTGCCGTGGGCCCAGGCGGCGAGGTAGATGCAGGAGTTGACGGGGGTGCCGTCGATGAGCACGGTGCAGGCGCCGCACTCCCCCACGGAGCAGCCCTGCTTGACGCCGGTGAACTGGAGGCGGTCCCGCAGGACGTCCAGGAGGGACTCCCGGATGTCGATCTCGATCTGATGGGGCCGGCCGTTGACGGTCAGGGAGATCCTCTTCTGCACGGCCACTCCCGCGGAATTCTTAGTCAGCACAGCAACCTCCCCCACGCTTCACGGCTTCGGCGACGGCCCGCTGGGCCAGCACTTCGATGAGATGCTCCCGGTAGTCCTTGGAGGCCCGCCAGGAGGTTCGCGCCTTGGCGGGCTTCACCGCGAGGCGGGCGATCTCCTGCACGACCTCCAGGGTGATCTCCTTCCCCTTGGCGTAGGCCTCGGCCTCGAAGCACCGGATGGGCACCGGCGCGGCCACGCCCAGGCCGATGCGCAGGTCCACGAAGCGGTTCTCCCGCACCTTGCAGACCGCCGCCACGCCCAGGGTGGCGATGTCCATGGCCTTGCGCATGGCGTACTTGATGTAGTGTCCGCCCATGCCCTCGTAGCCTTCACGGGGGATCAGGACGGCGGTGAGCAGTTCTCCGGGGCGCAGGTTCACCTTGCCGGGACCGGCGTAGAAGTCGCCCATGGGGATGATGCGCTCGCCCGTGGCGGTCTCCAGCTTGAGCAGGGCGTCCAGGGCGAACAGCGTCGAGGCGCTGTCGGCGGACACCGCGCCGTTGCAGATGTTGCCTCCGATGGTGGCCACGTTGCGCACCTGGGGGCCGCCCATGGACACCGAGGCCTCGCCCAGCACGGGGACGTGCTTGCGGATCAGCTCGGACTGGAAGATCTTCGTGAAGGGCGCCATGGCCCCCACCGAGATCGTCCCGTCGCCCAGCATGACGATCTCCTCCAGGGCGTGGAGGTTCTTGAGACTGAGCAGCCCGGCGCCCGCGAGGCTGCCGTGCTGGAGGCGGATGAGGACGTCGGTGCCGCCGGCGATGACCTTGAGGCCGGGGTTCTCCGCGAAGACGGCCTTGGCCTCCTCCAGGGTCACGGGTTCGTGAAGTTCGCAGATGTCAAACATGTTCGGCGCTCCTCTGGGCCAGCAGTCCCGCTTCCCGGAATTTCTCGAAAACCACCTGGGGATAGAGGGGGATCTTGTGGAAGGCCACGCCCGTGGCGTCGAGCACCGCGTTGCGCACGGCCGGGGCGGGGGAGATGACGGGGCACTCGCCCAGGGACTTGGAGCCGAAGGAGCCCGCGGCGTCGAAGGTCTCCACGAAGGCGGCGTTGATCCTGGGCGTGTCCAGGATGGTGGGCAGCTTGTAGTCCAGGAGGTTGTTGTTGAGGGCCTTGCCGGTCTGGGGATCGAAGAGCATCTGCTCCAGGAGCGCTGCGCCCAGGGCCATGCTCACGCCGCCGTGCACCTGGCCCTCGGCGAGCCTGGGGTTGATGATCGTGCCGGAGTCGTGGATGTTCCAGATCTCGGCGACCTCCACCTTGCCGGTCTCCATGTCCACCTCCACCTCAACGAAGGTGGCGCCGTAGGACATGGCGTTGATGCGGACGTTGGCGGAGGTGTCGCTGGTGATGGGGGCGGCCAGGAGGCGGTCGTAGTAGGCGTCCATGGCCACCTCCTCCAGGGAGCAGACCACGCGGCCCAGGGCCGTCTCCACGATCCGGCAGTCCCGGATGTCCATCTCGGCGGGGGCCAGGCCCGTGCGGCGCGCGGCCACCTCCAGCACCTTGTCCCGCACTTCCAGGGCGGCCTTGCGCACGGCGATGCCGGTGACGAAGGTCTGCCGGGAGGCGTAGGCTCCGGAATCGAAGGGCGTGATGTCCGTGTCCTGGGTGGTCACCACGTGGACCATGTCCATGGGCAGCCCCAGCACCTCGGCGGTGATCTGCGCGAAGACGGTGTCGCTGCCCTGGCCGATCTCGGTGGCCCCCACCTGCAGGGCGACGGAACCGTCCTGGTTCATGACGATGCGGGCGCCGGCCAGCTCCAGGGCCACGGGGTGCGTGCCCGAGGCGTAGGCGAACAGCGCCATGCCCATGCCGCGGCGCTTCGGGCCCTTCTGGTCCAGGTGGGCCTTCTTCTTCTCGTCCCACCGGATGAGCTCCATCCCCTTCTCGATGCACTGGGGGATGCCGAAGGAGCGCACCACGTTCTTCGTGAGGGGATCCTGGTGGCCCAGCTTGATGAGGTTCTTCCGGCGCAGCTCGATGGGGTCCATGCCCAGTTGGCGGGCGATGTCGTCCATGTGGCTTTCCAGGGCGAAGAAGATCTGGGGCGTGCCGTAGCCGCGCATGGCGCCGGCCACGGGGAGGTTGGTGTAGACCGTCTTCGGCTCGAATTTCACGGCGGGGAAATCATAGAGGGGCCTGAACTTCCCGCCCGCCGACATGGCGATGGAGTGGCCGTGGCTGGCGTAGGCGCCGGTGTTGCTCAGGAGCTGCACGTGGATGCCCTTGAGGGTGCCGTCCGAGTTGACGGCGGTCTTCATATGCAGCTTCATGGCGTGGCGGGTGCGGGTGTCGATGAAGACCTCCTCGCGCGTCATGCAGTAGCGCACGGGACGCCCGCCCGCGGCCAGGCTCATGGCCGCCGTCAGGGGCTCCACCACGACGTCCTGCTTGTTGCCGAAGCCGCCTCCGATGAAGGGCTTGATGACCTGGACCCGTCCCCACTTCAGGCCCAGGGCCTGGGCCACGATGCGCCGGACGATGTGGGGGATCTGGGTGGAGGAGTTGACCACCACCCGGCCGTCGGTGTCCACGAAGGCGAAGGCGCTCATGGACTCGATGTGGCAGTGCTGGACGATGCTGGTCTCGTAGTCGCCCTCGATGACGTGGTCGGCCTCCCGGAACCCGGCCTCCACGTCCCCGAACTGGACGCCGAAGGAGCTGACGATGTTGCCGGGGCGGTTGTCGTGGAGGAGGGGCGCGCCCTCCTTCATGGCGTCCTCGGCGGTGAGGACGTGGGGCAGGACCTCGTATTCGATGTCGATGAGATGGAGGGCCTTCTCGGCGGTGAGCAGGTCCTCGGCCACCACCGCGACCACGGCGTCGCCCACGAAGCGGGCCTTGTCCGTGAGGATCAGGCGGTCCTCCACGTCCCGGTGGCCGGGGTCCAGGGACCAGGGGTGCCCGGCGGTGGCGAACTTGATCTTCGGCAGGTCCCGGGCGGTGAACACGGCCACCACGCCCGGCAGGGCCCGGGCCCTGGCCAGGTCCACGGACTTGACCACGGCGTGGGCGTGGGGGCTGCGCAGCACCTTGCCCACCAGCATGTCGCGCTCGAAGAAGTCGTCGGTGTACTTGGCCTTCCCTGTCACCTTGGCCACGGCGTCCAGCCTCTTGACGCTCTTGCCCACGATGTTGTGGTCCATTCGACACCTCGGAAGGGAGCGGAAACCCCCGTGTTGCTGGCAATTCCAAGTATGGAAGGAGCCGCGTCCTGATTCAATTTTTATTCAGGGCGGTCAATTTTTTTCAGCGAGAATGAGACCGTCTCCCGCCGGCAGGGCCGAGGGCACTTCCACGCAGAAGGCGCAGCCGCCCCCGGGCTGGTTCTCCACCCAGATCCGTCCGTGGTTGGCGTCCACCAGGTGCTTGACGATGCTGAGGCCCAGGCCGGACGAACTCTCCCCGCCGGTGGGGCGCGCCGAGAGCTTGGAGAACCGCCTGAAGAGATTGCCGCGCTCCGATTCCAGGACGCCGGGGCCCTGGTCGATGACGTCCAGCCGGGTCGTGGCGGGGCCCGGGACCACCCGGATCCGCAGCACCGCCCCGTGCGGCGAGAACTTGGAGGCGTTGGACAGGAGGTTGTCCAGGATCTGCCGCAGGTGGTTGGGGTCGGCCAGGATCCGGCCCGGGCCTCCGGCCCCCTCCATCACCAGCGTCTGGCCCTTGGCCTCCAGGCGCAGCCTGTAGAGGCTGGCCATGGGATCGAGGATCTCCTCGACGCCCAGGATGCGCACGCTGGGTTTCGACCTGCCGCTCTCGATGGCGTTGACGTCCAGGAACTCGTCGATGAGGGCGGTCATGTGGTGGGCCGAGGTGGCGATCTTGCGGACCCAGGGCTGGATTTCCGGCGGGCAGTCCTCCAGGTCCCCGGTGACGAGCCCGTCCGACACCAGGATGATCGTGTTGAGGGGGTTGCGCAGGTCGTGGGCGGCGATGCCCATGAACTGGGTCTTCTCCAGGTTCAGCAGGACCAGTTCCCGGTTCAGCTTCTCCTGTTCCTCCCGGCGCAGCTCGATCTCCCGGGTGGCTTCCCCGATGCGCTCCACGAGCTCCCGGTTGCGGTCGGCCAGGACCCGGGTGCGAAGGCGCAGGAGGGCCAGGACACCGCCTCCCAGAAGGACCGCGTAGGCGGCCCAGGCCAGGGGGCTGAACCAGGGCGGCGGCAGGATGCGGAAGGCGAAGCCCAGCGGCCCCGTCTGGTTCCCGGCGTAGTCCCGGGCCCACACCAGCATGGTGTAGCGGCCCGCGGGCAGGCTGGGGTACTGGGTGTAGGAGAGGGCGGACCAGTCCCCGGGGGCGTCCTGGAGGCCCTGGAGCTGGGTGCGGTAGACCGTGTCCTGCTCCCGGTGCCCGGTCAGGAGGCGGTACTCGAACCGGATGCCCTGGTCCTTGTGGGAAAGCTGGGCGTCCTGCGCCACGGATCGCCCCCGCACCACCGCCGAATCCCACACCAGGGGCTTGGGGACGAGATCCTGGGCGGCGGTCCCGGGCTCGAGCCAGGCCGGCCCGTCCTCGGTCCCCACCCAGATGCGCCCGGAGCTGTCCCGGAAGAGCGACCCCTTGATGCACTCCATCCCCGGCAGGCCGTCCTCGGTGCTGAAGTTGTCCCAGGACCAGCCCCGGGCGGGGTCCACGCGGGCCACGCCCCGGGGACTGGACACGTAGACCCGGCCGGCGGCGTCCTGCACGAGGTCGTACACGAGATCCTGCCGCAGGGCCGGGGTGTTGCGGGTGGTGAAGGAACGGTGTCCGGCGGAGCCGCGGGGGTTCTCGAACTGGAGCACGCCCGATCCGAAGGTGCCCACCATCATTCCCGACGGCAGGCGGAGCATGGCGTGGACCCCCACCGGCGGGAAGGAGGCCTGGGCGCCGGGCGTCAGCCACGCATCCCCCTCCAGGCAGGCCAGGCCCTTGTCGGTGCCCACCCAGAGCCGCGGGCCGTCCACCTCCAGGCTGCGCACCGAGGGCCTGGGGTCTCCGGGCGGCGGCGGCACGTCCAGGAAGGTCCGGCCGTCCCACCGCACCAGCCCGCGGCTGGTGCCGATCCAGAGGATCCGCGTCCCCTTGGCGTCCCGCGTCCCGGCCAGCACCCGCACCGTGCCCTGGGGGAATCCGTCCTTTTCCGTCCAGAACCGGAACCGGCCCCCGGAGAACCGCCCGAGGCTGCCGCCGAAGCCGAACCAGAGGTCCTGGTCTCCCGGGAACGCGAAGAGGCTGCGCATGGTCTCGCCCGCCGCATCCAGGTTGGGGCGGAAGATGGTGTAGACGCCCTTCTCCAGTCTGGCCAGATAGGTGTTGCCCATCCAGAGCACCGGCTGGCCCGTGGCGGGATTCCGGGTCTCGGCGAAACCCTGGACCCGCGGGTCCGCGTGGGGCCAGGGCACCGTCACGCGCCGCCACCCGCCCGAGTGGATGCGGAAGATGCCCTTGCCGTCCGACCCCGCCCAGAGGGCGGAGCCGTCGGGGCCCCCCGGCGTGAACGCCAGGCAGCGGATGAAGTCGGACTGGAGGCCGCTGTGCGTGCCGCGCACGAGCCACTGGTCGCCGTGGATCTGGGCCATGCCGCCGCCGGAGGTGCCCACCCACATGGACCCGTCGGCTCCTGCCAGCAGGGCCCGGACGCTGGTGTTGCCCATATGCTCCTTCATGGGGAGCGCCTCGAGCCGGCCGCGGCGCCACCGGTACAGGCCGCCCTTCTCGGTGCCGATCCAGAGGCAGCGGGAGCCGTCGGGCTCCGTGGTCTCGGCCAGGGTGCGCACCAGCGGGTCCGCGAGGGACCCGTTGGCCTCGAAGGGGCGCCAGCGGCCCTGCTCCATGATCCAGACCCCGCGGGCCGAGCCGACCCAGAGGGCGCCCTCCCGCTCCAGGAGGCAGAAGGTCCTCTCTTCCGCCAGTTCTCCCCCGACGCGCTGCCAGGCGCCGTCCTGGTAGGCGACGATGCCCTTGCCGTGGGTGGCGCCGTAGAGGATCCGGCGGCCGGAGTGGTCCTGGCGGGAACTCTCGAGGATGCCGTTGACGTTGTTGATGGGCAGCCCGGACCGGTCGTCATGCGCCTTCCACGCGCCGTGGCGGTATTCCAGGTAGCCCTGGAACCGGGTCCCGATCCACATGCTGCCGTCGGAGGCGCACATCATGGAATTGGCGTTCACCAGGAGGGCGTAGCGGCTGGGGGGGCCCTCCACGCTCTTCCAGGTCTGGCCGTCGAACCGGGCCACGCCGGCCAGGGTGCCCGCCCAGAGGCGGCCCTCCCGGTCCGGGGCCAGGGCGTAGATGGCCATCTGGGGCACCCCGTCGGCCGCGTTGAACACGCGCACCGGACCGGCCCCCGGGGGCGCCCCCGCGATGGCTCCGGTGGCCAGGAGCAGCGCCAGGGCCATGCGCAAGGCGGCTGCAACGTGGGAACGGAATCCGGCCATGGGCACCCAGGGAAGATGTGTGGGAAAGCACCTGATTATCACGGCACTTTCCCCGGGTGCCTAGTCAGGATCCATCCCCCAGGTGGGCGAAGAAGCTGCTGCGCCTCACCCGCTCCTCCACCTGGATCCCCTGGTGCAGGGGCGGGAAGGCCCGCTGCTCGCAGTCGGCGCGGTCGCAGAGGCGGCAGGTGACCCCGATCGGCACGGGCGGCTGCTCGAGCATCAGCCCGTCCGAATACACCAGCTCGCGGGCGTGGGCGATCTCGCAGCCCAGGCCCAGGGCCTGCATGGCGTGCTGGCCGCGGTAGGTGCCGGTGTCCTTCTGGAGGGTGCGGGCGATGCAGAAGTACTTCACGCCGTCGGGCATCTCGCTGATCTGGGTGCGGATGAGGCCCGGGGTGAGGAACGACGCGTGGATGTTCCACCGGGGGCAGCACCCGGAGTACCGGGCGAAGCGGATGCCGGAGGCCGAGAAGCTCTTGGAGATGTTGCCGGCGATGTCGATGCGCAGGAAGTGGAAGGGAACGCCCTCCTCCCCGGGCCTGCGAAGGGTGGTGAGGCGGTGGCACACCTGCTCGAAGCTGGCCTCGAAGCGCCGGGAGAGCAGCTCGATGTCGTACCGCCCCGCGCGCACCGCCCGGAAGAAGGTCCCGTACGGCATGAGCACGGCCCCCGCGAAGTAGTTGGCCAGCGCCACCCGGGCCATGGCCCGCGTGGTCTCGTCCGTGACCAGGGGATCGTGGATGAGCTCGTCCAGGACCTCCCGGAGGGCCAGCAGGGCCCACTGGTGGGCCATCTGGAAGGCCCGGCTGCGCGGCGGCAGGAGCTCCGAGAGGCTGAGCACCCGGGTCTCCGGGTCGTAGCGGCGGAGGATGCCCGGGGCGTCCCCGGCGCGGTGGACCCGCACCTTCACGCCGTAGCCCTTGAAGACCTCGATCAGCCCGGTGTAGAGCAGGTCCTGGTCCAGGGAAGCCCGGCTCCAGAGGTCCTCCGCCGCCGCCTCCAGGGCCGGGAAGTAGTTCATGGACCGCTGGATGAAGTCGCCCGCCGCCTCCGAGGGCGGCAGGGTGGCGGGGGGCGCGTACCCCTGGCCGTCGCTCAGCTGGTCCGAGAGGGTGTCCATCTGCCGGCGCCCCTCCCGGTACGACTGGTAGAGGTAGAAGACGGCCCGGGCCAGGCCGGGGCAGCCCTGGGCCAGCTCGCGCACCTCCGAGGCCGGCAGGTCCAGGGTGTCGAACATGGGGTCCCCGAAGGCCTCCATGAGGTCCTCGGCCAGGCGCTGGTCCTCCTGGGGGGCGAAGCTCTTCAGGTCCACCTTGAAGGCGTGGGCCAGGTGGATGAGCAGGTTGGCCGTGAGGGGGCGCTTGTTGGCCTCGATGAGGTTCAGGTAGCTGGGGCTGATGGAGAGGCGCTCGGCCATCTGGACCTGGCTGAGGCCCTCCTGGCGGCGGAGGGCGCGCACCTTGGCCCCGAGCTTGGGGGCGGGCCTCTGGGCGGAGGTTTCGGGCATCGGGGTGGCCTTTACAAGATTTACAAATTCACGGACGGTCGCTTTGCCTTTTGTGACAAATCAACGGGTTGAATTTCAAAGAGATCTTGCGGTTCACCCAGATTAAGTCAATTTGTGACTGAGATCAATTCTCTGAGGTTCAAATGTCGACGAAGCTCCTTCCCGGAATGGCCTGGTCCACCTTCCCCTACCACGCGGACCCCACGATCCTCACCGACGGCGCCCTTGCCTTCCTCGAGGACCTCACCCGCTCCTTCCGCCCCGGCCTGGAGGTCCTGCTCCATAACCGCGAGGTCCGCCAGGCCCGCTTCGACGCCGGCGAGCTCCCCGGGTTCCTCCCGGAGACCCGGGAGATCCGGCAGTCCGATTGGTTGGTTGCTCCCCTGCCCCCCCTCCTCCTGGACCGCCGCGTGGAGATCACCGGCCCCCCCGACCGGAAGATGCTCATCAACGCCCTCAACAGCGGAGCGCGGGTCTACATGGCCGACTTCGAGGACAGCCTCGCGCCCACCCTGGAGAACCTGGTCGAGGGCCAGCGCAACCTCGGCGAGGCGGTGCGCGGCACGCTCCGCTACCTGGATCCGCCCACCGGCAGGGTCTACGCCCTGGAGGAGCACGTGGCCACCCTCATGGTGCGCCCCCGCGGCCTCCACCTCCCCGAGCGCCACCTGGAGGTGGACGGGGAACCCATCCCCGCGTGCCTCTTCGACGCCGGCCTCTTCCTCTACCACAACGCCGGCGAGATCCTCGCCCGGGGCGGCACCCCCTGCCTCTACCTTCCCAAGCTCGAGCACCACCTGGAAGCCCGCTGGTGGAACCAGGTACTAGGCGCCGTCGAGGCGGAGCTGGGCCTGCCCCGGGGTTCCGTGCGCACCACCCTGCTCATCGAGACCCTCCCGGCGGCCTTCCAGATGGAGGAGATCCTCTTCGAGCACCGGGGGCGCGCGGCGGGCCTGAACCTGGGCCGCTGGGACTACATCTTCTCCTTCATCAAGACCCGGCGCATGAGCCCGGCCGCCATCCTCCCGGACCGGGGCCTCGTGCACATGGAGCAGCCGTTCCTGCGCGCCTACGCCCGGCTCCTGGTGCGCACCTGCCACCGCCGGGGCTGCCTGGCCCTGGGCGGCATGAGCGCCTTCGTGCCCTGCCGGGGCGACGAGGAAGGCACGGCCCTGGCCTTCGCCCAGGTGCGCGCCGACAAGCTGCGGGAGGTCCGGGACGGCTGCGACGGCACCTGGGTGGCCCACCCCGCCCTGGTGCCTGTCGCCCAAGCCCCCTTCGACGAGCACCTGGCCGGCCCCAACCAGCTGGACCGCATCCCCGGTCCCGTGGAGGCGGCCGAACTCCTGGCCGTGCCCGAGGGCGCGCGCACCGAGAAGGCCCTCCGCCACAACCTGAAGGTCGGCATCCGCTACCTGGAGTCCTGGCTCCGGGGCCAGGGCTGCGTGGCCCTCTACGGCCTCATGGAGGACGCCGCGACGGCCGAGATCTGCCGCATGCAGGTGTGGCAGTGGATCCGCCACGGCGCCGAAGTCGAGCACCTGGGGCAGCTGGATCGCCCCCTCTTCCACGCCTTCGTGGAGGACGCCCTGTTCCAGATCCGGGCGGAGGTCGGCGAAGCGGACTTCGCCGAGGGCCGGTTCATGGAGGCCTCGGACCTCTTCGAGACCCTCATCCTCGCCCGCGTCCCGCCCCCCTTCCTCACCCTTCCCGCCTACGACCTGCTCCTGGAGCCGGTCCCCTCCGAGGTGTCCCGATGATCACGCCCTTCGAATCCCGCTGGACCGGAATCCTCCGCCCCTACGAACTCAGCCAGGTGGAGCGCCTCCGGGGCACCGTCAAGGTGGCCCACACCCTCGCCCACCGCGGCGCCACGCGGTTCTGGGAGCTCATGAAGCTCGAGCCGTTCGTCCCGGCCCTGGGCGCCCTCAGCGGCGGCCAGGCCGTGCAGATGGCCAAGGCCGGCCTCAAGGCCATCTACTGTTCCGGCTGGCAGGTGGCGGCGGACGCCAACCTCTCGGGCCAGACCTACCCCGACCAGAGCCTCTACCCCGCCAACTCCGTGCCCGCGCTGGTCAAGCGCATCAACGGCGCCCTCCAGCGGGCCGACCAGATCGAGCACGCCGAGGGCGGCACCACCCGGGACTGGATGCTGCCCATCGTGGCGGACGCGGAAGCCGGGTTCGGCGGCCCCCTCAACGCCTTCGAGCTCATGAAGTCCATGATCGAGGCCGGCGCCGCAGCGGTGCACTTCGAGGACCAGCTGAGCAGCGAGAAGAAGTGCGGCCACCTCGGGGGCAAGGTGCTTGTGCCCACGGGCCAGTTCATCCGCACCCTGGTCTCGGCCCGCCTCGCCGCGGACGTCCTGGACGTGCCCACGGTCCTCGTGGCGCGCACCGACGCGGACTCCGCGATGCTCATCACCACCGACATCGACGAGCGGGACCGCCCCTTCCTCACCGGCGAACGCACCCCCGAGGGCTTCTTCCGCCTCAAGGGCGGCCTGGAGTGCGCCATCGCCCGGGGCCTGGCCTACGCCCCCTACGCCGACATGCTCTGGATGGAGACCTCCAGGCCCGACCTCGCCCAGGCCGAAGCCTTCGCCAAGGCCATCCACGCCGCCCATCCCGGCAAGGTCCTGGCCTACAACTGCTCCCCGTCCTTCAACTGGAAGAAGAACCTCACGGACGCCCAGATATCGGACTTCCAGCAGGAGCTGGGCAGGCTGGGCTACCGCTTCCAGTTCATCACCCTGGCGGGCTTCCACGCCCTCAACCACACGATGTTCGAGCTGGCCGACGCCTACCGGGACGAGGGCATGACCGCCTACGCCCGGCTCCAGACCGCGGAATTCGCGTCCGAACCCCGGGGCTACACCGCCACCCGCCACCAGCGGGAGGTGGGCACGGGATACTTCGACGCGGTCTCCGAGACCCTCAGCTCCGGCCTGGCCTCGACCCTCGCCCTCACCGGCAGCACGGAGGCGCACCAGTTCTGACCGTCCCCGGCCCGCCACGGACCCGGCGCACCGCGCCGGGTCCGCCGCGTACCTACCTCCTCAGCACCGAGGCCAGCCAGAGCGCCATGGCCACGAAGGCCCCCGACAGGACCAGGATCCCGCCCCAGGTCAGCCTCCGCTCCGGACTGCGGGAAGGCTGGTGCGCCACGGCTCCGAACAGGAATCCCGACAGGAAATCCACCCCCACGGAGGCGGGGGGCCGGGCATCGTGGTCCTGGAGCTGGATCAGGACGAGCTCCTCGTGCGGGTCGCCGGGCTGCCTCAGGCGGTAGGGGCTCGCGGACTTCTTCATGGCTCATCCTACTCCCGAACGGCTCCAGGATGCTGACGGCCGGGGCTGCGGAGATCCGGGAATTCCGGCGGGGTCCCGATAAGATGGTGCTGGTGGAGGGATCGTGAAACCAGGGCTGTCCAGGGATCGGAACGGGACGGGGTCCCTGGAACGAACGGCCGATCGCGCCTGGGGCAGGGATCCGGGCCCCGGCTCCAGGGCCGCCTGCGCCCGGATCCGGTCCGGAAAATGACGGACGGCCCCATGAACCTCGCCGGCCTCCGCCAGCTTCCGGAGGAGGAGCAGGCGGTCCTCATGGGCCTGGCGGGCCTGGGCCTGCCTGCCACCAACAGCCACCTGGCCCAGGCCCTGGCCCGCGCGGGCGTGCATCCCCAGGCGCCGGCGTGGGCGGACAATCCCCGGAAGGTGCAGGACCTCCTGGAGCGCCTGAAGGCCAAGGGCCTGGTCGTGGACCGCCGGAACTTCTGGCACTGCGCGGAGCGCTGCCTGGAATCGGCGGCGCGCCTCGCCCAGGCCCGGGGCCTGCTGCGGCGCATCCTCCAGGCCGGGCTTCCCGCCGGGGGCGGCGGGGGCATGGTGCCCGACGGGGCCATGCGGAGCCGGGCGGAGCTGCGCCTGGAGTTCATGGAGGGCCGCACGGACCGCTGGCTGCCGCTGCGGGACCGCTTCGCCGAGCAGTTCGTCACCGCCACCGGCCACCGCGACCCCCTGGCCCTGGTGTGCGGCGGACCCTTCGAGGCGGAGTGGTTCGACGCCCTGGACCCCGCGGCCCAGGCCCACGGCTGCAACGCCCTCCTCCAGGACCACCTCCTCCACAACCTCCCCGACCCGGGCTTCCTGGCGTGGATGGAGGCCCGCACCCGCAAGCCCGCGCCCAGCTCCGCGGCCTTCCCCCTGATCCTCTACCTCATCCTCATGGGCCGCGCCGGGGACGCCCGGGCCTGGATGGACGCCCAGCCCGCCAAGGCGCGGGAGCACTTCTCCTGGACCAACCTGGAAGGCCTGGCCGCGCTGGCCGCGGGCAACCCCGCCCTGGCCGCCAGGCACTACGGGGCCTCCCTGGAGACCCTGCGCAAGGCAACCCGGAAGAAGGCCGCGGCCCTTCCCGGCCTCCACGAGCCCTTCCACATCCTGGCCCTGCTGGGCACCCGCGAGCCCGCGGCCCTGCGCAGGGTGGAGGAGCGCCTGGCCCTCCTGAACCGGGGCGAACTGGGCAGCCCCCTGCGGGACCTCCCGGTCATCCTCGCCCACCTGTACCGCCTCCTTTCCGGCGCCCGCCCCCAGCACGGCCTGGCCCAGCGCCTGCCCCGGGACCTCACCCCCCTGGGCCTGGTGCTCTCGGCCGTGGCGGCCCACCTGGGCGGCGAGACCCCGCCTCCCGACCTGCCCGAGCGGGCCCTGCGGGCCTGCGCCCCCCTGCCCTTCGGATGGTTCACGCGCGAGCTGCTCGAGCTGCAGCGGCGCCTGCGCGGCGAGGACGCCCGGCCCAGCCCCCTCCTGGACCTGGTGCCCCGGGAGGCCGCCTGGGAGCGGGCCCTGGACAGCCTGGAGCGCATGGGGGCCCCGGCCCCCGGGGCGCCCAGGACCGCGCGCCTGGCCTGGTTCGTGGCTCCCCACGAATTCGAGGAGGGCACCTTCGAAGTGCAGGCCCGGGAGCAGAAGCTGGACGCCAAGGGCGAGTGGAACCGGGGCCGCCCCGTGAGCCTGCGCAAGCTGCGGGAGAACCCCCGGGCCTACGACTACCTCACCGCCCAGGACCACCGGGCCATCTCATCCATCAAGGCCGACCGACACTTCGGCGCGGACTTCACCTACCACGTGGAAGGCAGCGAGGCCGTGGCCGCGCTGGTCGGCCACCCCAGCGTCTACTGGGACGGCCGGCCCATGGACCTGGTGGAGGGCAAGCCCGAGCTGCGGGTGCGCCGGAAGGGCGAGACCCTGGAGCTGCGCCTGGAGCCCGAGCCCGGCCCCGGCGGGGTCCTGGCCCGGGAGGAGGGACCGCGGCGCACCCGCATCTTCGTGTTCCAGGACCAGCACAAACGGCTGCGGGAGCTCCTGGGCGAGCGGCTCGTGGTGCCCGCCTCGGCCCGGGAGCGGCTCCTGAAGTCCCTGGCGGCGGTGGCGCCGCTGGTGGACATCCACTCCGACGTGGGCATGGGCGAGGAGGCCTCGGCCCGGGCCGGCCTCACGCGCCTCGAGGGCGGCACCCTCCCCACCCTGGTCCTGGTGCCCGCGGGCGACGGCCTTCGCGCCCAGGTGCGCGTCCATCCCGTGCCCGGAGGCCCCGGCCTTCCTCCGGGCGAAGGCGGCGCCAGCCTCGTGGTGGAACAGGGGGGACGCCGGCTCCTGGTGCACCGGGACCTGGAGGCCGAGGGGCGCGAGGCCGCGGGGCTGGTGGCGGCCCTGCCCACCCTGGGCGGCTCCGAGGACTGGAACTGGAGCCTTTCGGACCCGGAGGCCTGCCTGGAACTCCTCCTGGAGGCCGAGGCGGCCAAGGCCCGCTACCCGGTGGTGTGGCCCGAAGGCCGGCACCTCAAGCCCCCGCGCACCGTGGGCCTCGAGTCCATGCGCCTCAAGGCGGAGGCCGGGGGCGGCTGGCTCGACGTGCGGGGCGAGCTGCGCCTCGACGGCGCGAAGGTCCTGGACCTCAAGGCCGTCCTGGACCACCTGGAGACGAGCTCCAGCCGCTTCCTGCCCATGGCCGACGGCACGTTCCTGGCCCTTTCCCGCACCTTTCGCAGGCGGCTCCTCGACCTCAACGCCCTGGGCGAGCTCCACGGCCAGGTGCTCCGCCTCCACGCCGGGGCCGCGGCCCTGCTGGGGGACCTGGGGGAGGGCCTGGATTCGTTCGAGGGCGACCGCGCCTGGAAGGTCCGCATGGCCCGGGTGCGCGGAGCCATGGCCCTGGAACCGGCCCTGCCCGCCACCCTCGAGGCCGGCCTGCGCGGCTACCAGGAGGAGGGCTACCGCTGGCTGATGCGCCTGGCCCACGCGGGCCTGGGGGCCTGCCTCGCCGACGACATGGGCCTGGGCAAGACCCTCCAGGCCCTCGCCCTGCTCCTGGCCCGGGGAGGAGGCGGCCCCGCCCTGGTGGTGGCGCCCACCAGCGTCTGCGCCAACTGGGAGCACGAGGCCGCCCGGTTCGCCCCGGCCCTGCGGGTCCGCAACCTCGCCGACGGGGACCGGGAGGCCCTCCTGGCCCAGGCCGGGCCCATGGACCTGATCGTGGCCAGCTACGGGCTCCTGCACCTGGAATCCGAGCGCCTGGCCAAGGTCGCCTGGTCCACCGTGGTCCTGGACGAGGCCCAGGCCATCAAGAACGCCTTCACCAAGCGCAGCCAGGCCGCCATGGCGCTGCAGGCCGGGTTCCGCCTCGTCCTCAGCGGCACGCCCGTGGAGAACCACCTGGGCGAGCTGTGGAACATCCTGCGCTTCCTCAACCCCGGCCTCCTGGGCTCCTTCGAGGTCTTCCAGCGCCGCTTCCAGCTCCCCATCGAACGCCAGGGCGACCCCGAGGCCCTCCAGCGCCTCAAGCGGCTCGTGGGCCCCTTCCTCCTGCGGCGCACCAAGGCCCAGGTGCTGGAGGAACTCCCCCCGCGCACCGAGATCACCCTCGAGGTCGAGCCCAGCGCCGGGGAGGAGGCCCTCCTGGAGGCCATCCGCCAGCGGAGCCTGGAGGAGCTCAGCGAGGGCGGCCAGCCCATCCAGGTGCTGGCGGCCATCATGCGCCTGCGCCGGGCCTGCTGCCATCCCGACCTGGTCCAGCCCGGCCTGGGCCTGGCCTCCTCCAAGCTGGAGGCCTTCCTGGAGCTCGTGGCCCACCTGCGGGAGAACCGGCACCGGGCCCTGGTCTTCAGCCAGTTCACCGATCACCTGGACCTCCTGGCCAGGGCCCTGGACGCGCAGGGCGTCCCCCACCTCCACCTGGACGGGAGCACCCCGCCCCGCGCCCGCGCCAAGGCCGTGGCCGCCTTCCAGCGGGGCGAAGGCGACGTGTTCCTCATCAGCCTCAAGGCCGGCGGCACCGGCCTGAACCTCACGGGCGCCGACTACGTCATCCACATGGACCCCTGGTGGAACCCCGCCGTGGAGGACCAGGCCTCGGACCGCGCCCACCGCATCGGCCAGACCCGGCCCGTGACCATCTACCGCCTCGTCCTGCGCGGCAGCATCGAGCAGCGCATCGTGGACCTCCACGCCCGCAAGCGCCAGCTGGCCGACGACCTTCTGGAAGGCGCGTCCACCCCGGCGAGGCTGGACGCGGCGGCCCTGATGGAGCTCCTGAGGGGCTAGACTGGAACCCAAAGGACCTCCCGTGACCGAAGCCCCCGGCCTCCTATCCATCCTCGTGCGCCCCGGGCACCCGGATTTCCTGGACCTGCCCTGGGAGGTGGAACTGGCGGCCTGGCCCGGCGCCACGGAACGCTCCATCGAGCTGCAGCGGGGACTCTCCCGCCACGAAGTGCAGTTCGTGAGCTACGGCGGCACGCGGGTCTACGCCATCAAGGAGCTGCCCGAGAGGCTCGCGGAGAGGGAATACGGCGCCCTCCTGGAGATGCAGGCGCGGAGCCTGCCGTCGGTGGAGCCCGTGGGGCACGCGCTGTCGGTCCGGCCCGACGGGGTGCGGGTGAGCCTGCTGCTCACGCGGTACCTCGACGCCAGCCACCCCTACCGCGTTCTCTTCCTGAACCCGGGCCTGGAGCGGTACCGCGAGCGGCTGCTGGATGCCATGGCGGGGCTCCTGGTGCGCCTCCACCTCGCCGGGGCCTACTGGGGGGACTGCTCCCTCTCCAACGTCCTCTTCCGGCGGGACGCGGGCGAGCTGGGCGCCTACCTGGTGGACGCCGAGACCTCGGAGCTCCACGAGACCCTCTCGGACGGCCAGCGCCGCCAGGACCTCATGATCATGGAGGACAACGTCGGCGGCGACCTCCTGGACATCTCCATGGTCACCAGCCTCCCCGACGCCCTGCGCCCCGAGGACTTCGGCGCCAACATCAGGCGGCGCTACGACAGCCTCTGGACCGAGGTCAACCGCGAGGTGATCGTGGGCGTGGGCGAGCGCTGGCGCATCCAGGAGCGGGTGCGGGCGCTGAACGCCCTGGGCTTCTCCATCCAGGAGATCAAGCTCATCGCCACCGGGGACCGGGACAAGCTCGTCATGCGCACCGTCGTCACCGACCGGGACTACCACCGCCACCGCCTGCACGACCTCACGGGACTGGTGGCCCAGGAGGCCCAGGCCGAGCTCATGCTCAACGAGATCGAGGAACTCAAGGCCCGGCTTTCGCTGGCAGGCAGGAAGGACCTCCCCACCTCCGTGGCCGCGTTCCGGTGGCTCACGGACTCCTGGGAACCCGCCCTGCGGCGCCTGGGCCCCCTGGTCAGGACGGAGGCCGACGCCTCCGAGCTCTACTGCCAGGTACTCGAGCACAAGTGGTTCCTGTCCGAGGCGGCCAGGGCCGACGTGGGCCTCGACGCGGCCCTGGACGACTACCTGGCCCGGTTCCATCCCCCGAAGAGCAGGAAGGCTAAAACCAAGGCAAGCTAATCCCCGCTCCCCTCCGAAGGCGGCAGGGTCGAGGTGCCGCCCGGGCTGGTCGGATCGTGGGGCAGGCTGCCCCGGGGGGAGCGCAGGTACACGAACGGCGTCGCGTACAGGAAATTGGAGACCCGGCTCGTGTACACGTCGGCGTACCGCTCCACCTGCCGCGCCAGGTGGCTCTTGTCGTTGCCGGCGCGGGTGAGGAGGCCCCAGCGGCTGTTGGTGAGCTCCGTGGCGGCCCGCGCCAGGGGGGCGATCTCCAGGTCCAGGGGCATGAGGCGGGTGCGGAGCTCCTGCAGGCGGGCCTCCAGCTCGGCCTGGGTGGCGGCGTTCCGGGGGCCGTAGCCGGCCTTGAGGCGCTGGAGCTCCAGGCGGGCCTGGGAGAACTGGCCCTCCAGGCGCTCCTTCTCCTCCATCTTGGCGGCGATGGTGCGCTCGGCTCCGGCGAAGGACTCCAGGGCCTCCACCTCGGCCTCCAGCTCGCGCAGGATCAGGGCGGTGCGCCAGCGGAACTCGCTCTTGCTCATGTGCACGTCCCCGAACATGTGGTCGCCCACGTAGAGGATCTCGTCGCCGCTCATGCCCAGGTCCCTCTCCACCTGGGCGGCCGATCCCCCCATGTACGCCACGCCGGGCTGAAGGGGCCCCATCATGGGCCGCAGCATGCCGTCCTCGGTGACCACCTGGAAGAAGGGGGCCCGGGAGGTGAAGAACTCCGGCTTGCGGGCCCCCACGATCACCAGGTCGAAGAGGTCGCGCCAGGTCATGTCCCCGGGCAGGAACCGGTCGAAGGAGAAGGACATCATGGCCGAGGAGAAGTTCCAGTCCGAGTTGGTGATGAGCAGGAGCTTCTTGCCGGCGTTGCGCTGGTCCAGGAGGGTCAGGGCGGTCTCCGGATCCAGGACCACGCAGGCCTCGGGCGCCGCGATGATCTCGGCCTTGAGGCGGCCCTCCATGTGCTGGGCGTCCACGACGTCGCGCACCCGCACGTAGAGCTCCCGGTAGCCCATCACCTCGGGCAGCTTGCGCTCGTCGAGGAGGTCCACCATCTGGGCGTAGAGGCACCCTTCGGACAGCGAGAAGAGGGTGTTGAGAAATACCCAGCGCGGCTCGGACAGGTCCACCTGGGTGCCCGCGTAGGCCTCGCGCTGCTCGCCGAAGGTCAGGGGCCGGGTGCCGTGCTGGGCCCGGCGCACCAGGCCGAAGCGGTTGGCCTTGACGATGTTGCCCAGCTGGGTGTCGATGACCAGCCCCCGGGCCACCATGCCCTGGTCGAAGACCAGTGACCGCACCGGCCAGCCCTGCTCCAGGAACCGCTCGCGGGCGAACTCGAACACCTGGCGCTCGAAGATGTCCACCCGGTAGTTCACCAGGGTGTAGTCCATGTCGTAGCCGATGGCGTGCAGGGAACGGAAGTTCAAGGTACGGTTGCAGAAGACGCCCCGGCTGCGGGGGGGAGTCACGTGGGGATCGGCATCGCTCATGCCCCAGGATAGCGTCCCCGGGGCCTTTGCGCCGTGTCACAGGGAATTCACTCGCCTTGGGATGTTCAATTCCCCCATCATCGGTCCATACCCTTTGCTTCAAGCAGCGGATTGAGCCGGAGATTGCATGCGCTTTGCCCCCATCCTCGTCCCCTTCCTGGCGGCGGCCCTTTACGGCGCCCCCCGCCCGGGACTGGTGGTCGTCATTTCCGTCGACCAGTTCTCCGCCGAACTCATGGCCCGCTGGGGCAGGGACCTCCCCGGCGGCCTGGGCAGGCTCCACCGCGAGGGCGCCGCCTTCCTGGAGGCCTACCAGGACCACGGCTACACCGAGACCGGCCCGGGCCATTCCGTCATCCTCACCGGGCGCCACCCCATGCACACCGGGATCACGGAGAACTATTGGCGCGACCCGGCCCTGGGCCGCCTCACCTACTGCGTCGAGGACCTCGCGAGCCCCCTGGTGGACGCCGCGGGCACCCCGGTGGGGCCCGCCAAGCTCATGGGCGGTACCCTCGGCGAGTGGCTCACCGCCCAGGTGCCGGGAAGCCGCTCCTTCGCGGTCACCGGCAAGGACCGGTCCGCCATCCTCATGGCCGGCCACCGCGCCCAGGGCGTGTACTGGTTCAACGGGGCCGGGGGCTTCACCACCTCGAAAGCCTACGCCGCCACCCTCCCGGGCTGGCTGAAGGCCTACAACACCCGGTTCCTGACCCACCTGGCCGACGACAGCCTCTTCTGGGCGCCCCTGGACGGGCGGGGCCTGCCGGCTGCGGCCGCCTACACCGTCCGGGGCCAGACCGTCACCATGGGCCTGCCGCGCGCCGTGCATGCCGTGGGCATGCCCCTGGACGCGGACTTCTGGGGCCGGTTCCGGGCCACGCCCTTCTTCGACGAGGCCATCCTCGGCGCCGCCGAGGCCCTGGATGAGGCCGAGCACCTGGGCCGGGGCCCCGGCACCGACCTGCTGGCCCTGGGGCTTTCGGCCACCGACTACGTCGGCCACCAGTTCGGCAACGGCGGCCCCGAGATGCTGGACAACCTGCGGCGCCTGGACAGGAACCTGGGGGCCTACCTGGACCGCCTGGCGGCGAAGAATCCGGGCCTTTGGGTCGTCCTCACCGCCGACCACGGGGCGGCGGACTTCCCGGAGCGGCTCCAGGCCCAGGGCATCCCCGCCCGGAGGGTGCAGCCCGGTCCCTGGACCCGGGCCCTCAACGCCGAACTCCGCAAGCGCCTGGCGGTCTCCCGCGACTGCTTCCTGCCCGCAGACGGTCCCATGCTCTACCTGGATCCGGCCATCGTGGACCCTGCCGAGCGCAAACGCATCCTGGAGGCCGCGGTCGCGCTGGCCAAGGCCGCTCCCGAGGTGGCCGACGCCTTCACCGCCGAGGAGCTGGCCGCCGTGGTCCCGGACCCCCTGGAACCGCCGGCGCTCCGCAGCTACAGGACGAAATTGCGCCTCAGTTTCGTCCAGGGCCGTTCCGGCGATCTCCTGCTGGCGTACAAGCCCTTCTATTACAAAGAGGATCCCAAGGACCTGGCCACCCATGGCCATGCCCAGGACACGGATCGCCGGGTTCCCCTCGTCTTCTGGGGCCCCTGGAAGAGCGGACCGCGCACCGACCCGGCCCGCATCGTCGACCTGGCCCCAACCCTGGCCCGGGAGCTGGGAATCCGGCCGGCCGATCCCGTCGACGGGCAAGCCCTGGTCCTGCAGGTCCGGCAGGAGTAGAACCCTCCCGGGCCGGACGTATTAATTTTCATACCCGGGCCCATGCAGGGGAACCATCCGCCCGGATATTTGAACAAACCCATTTCGACGAAGGCAGTTCGCCCCGAATGACCGGAGTCACTTGTGCGGGATATAACACAAAAGTTCCATCACATTTGGCAACCCACCAGATACGATGATCTTTAATCAACTTCAATCATGGAGCCACGCATGAATTCCGCAGGTCTTCGCTTTTCCCGCCTGATCCCCCTGATCATCTGTGGCGCCCCCCTCCTGGCCCAGGGCGTCTCCACCCAGCTTGCCGGCCGCATCACCTCCAAGGGCGGCGCCGCCCTCGCGGGCGCCACCGTCAACATCCGCAACCAGGAGACGGGCCTGGTCCGCGTTGCCGTCACGGACGCCAATGGCCGCTACTTCGCCGGCACCCTGCCTGTGGGCGCCTACGCGGTCACGGTCAGCATGAAGGGCTACCAGACCGCCTCCAACCTCAAGATCAACCTGAACCTGGGTGACGCCGCCCCCCTCAACGTGACGATGGCCGCCGAGGCCGCCAGCATCGTCGAGGTGGTCGCCAGCGTCGCCGCCGTGGATTCCGACCGGGCCAGCGCGGCCGCCTTCGTGAGCCCCGAGGATCTGGTCAACCTGCCCATGTTCAACCGGAGCTTCACCAGCCTGGCGACCCTGACGCCCCAGGTGGTGGTCGACTCCCAGCGCGGCAACCTCGCCATCGCCGGCCAGCGCGGCGTCAACACGTCGATCAACATCGACGGCGGCGACAACAACGAGCCCTTCTTCGGCGGCGCCGTGGGCGCGGCCGAGGGCAAGACCCCCTTCACCGTCTCGGTGGAAGCCATTCGTGAATACCAGGTGATCACCGACGGCGCCAGCGCCGAATTCGGCCGCATGGGCGGCGGTTACGTCAACGCCATCACCAAGAACGGCACCAACGACTTCACCGGCAGCCTGTTCTACTACCAGCGCCCCCAGAGCATGGTCGCCAAGCAGCCCAACCTCAACGGCAAGCCCGACAGCAACAAGGTCGGCGACTTCAAGCAACAGCAGTTCGGCTTCTCCTCGGGCGGCCCCATCATCAAGGACAAGCTGTTCTATTTCGTGGCCTATGACGGCCAGCGCATGACCAGCCCCATCAACATGACCTGGGGCGGCTCCACGCCGCTGGTCCTGGATCCCGCCAAGGCCGGCGACGCCGTCCTGATCGCCAAGAGCGGTTCCTACAACAGCAAGGCCGACTCCGACGCCCTGTTCGTGCGCTTCGACTACAACATCAACACCGACAACGTCCTGCAGCTGCGCGTGAACCACACCTCCTTCAAGGGCGATGTGGGCTCCAGCATCACCGCCGCCCAGGAGAACATGGCCACCGACAACGTGACCACCGATTCCTATGTGCTGCAGTGGAACATGGTCATCAACGCCAACTGGCTCAACGAAGTGCGCGTCAACTACGTCAAGGACGACATGCCGCGCGCGCCCTACTCCACCATTCCCGAAGTGAGCATCACCAACGGCGGCTACTACGGCGCGTACCCCTTCGACCGCACCTACAACACCAAGCGCACGCAGTTCACCGAGAACATCAGCTACAACACCCCGGCCTTCCAGATCAAGGGCGGCTTCGACTACAACGCCATCGACGTCTCCGAATTCTTCGCGGGCAACTGGCGCGGCGTCTACTACTTCGATTCGCAGGCCAAGTTCAACGCCGGCCAGTGGACGACCTATCGCCAGAACTTCGGCCTGAACGGCAGCGTCCAGGACGCCGGCCTCTTCTCCACCACCACCAAGCAGATGGCCGCCTACGTCCAGTCCGAGTGGCGCGTGACCGACGCCCTCAAGGTGGGTCTGGGCCTGCGCTGGGACCGCCAGCAGAACCCCGACTACCCGATCGTGGACATGAGCAACCCCGCGGCCAAGCCCATGCCCGTCACCGCCAAGATCCCCAACGACAGCCAGTTCTCCCCCCGCGCCTCCTTCACCTACACCCCCGCCTTCGACGGCGGCAAGACGGTCGTTCGCGGCTCCCTGGGCCGTTATGTGAGCACCACCCCCGCGGTCTTCCTCTACCAGGTGTTCGCGGCCAACGGCCGGCGCACCGGCTCGGTGGACTTCAAGGCGGCTGACGCCACCACCTTCGGCATCCCCTACGGCGCCAACTTCAACCCCGCCAACCCCTACTGGATCCCCACCTTCCCCAGCGGCGCGGCTTCCAAGATCCCCGCCTTCAGCATCTGGACGTTCAGCCCCGACTTCAAGAACCCCTACACCGACCGCGCCAACGTGGGCGTCGAGCGTTCCTTCAACAGCCTGATCGCCGGCGTGTCCGCCACCTATGCCAAGGGCAACCAGCTGGAGCGCACCACCGACCTCAACATCGGCACGCCCTCCGTCAACCAGTACGGCCGCACCGTCTACACCGCCCGCCCGAACTCGTCCTACCAGACCATGGGCATGTATAAGTCCGACGGCACCAGCCTCTACCACGCCTACACCCTCAGCCTGAAGTACCACAAGGAAGGCTCGGACTTCGACGCCTCCGTGTTCTACACCTACGCCATCAACAAGGACTTCGACTCCAACGAGCGCAACTACTCGGGCGTCAGCATCCAGGAAGTCAACGCGCCCGGCAAGGACTGGGGCTACGCGGACACCGACCGCCGCTCGGTCCTCACCGGCTTCGTCAGCTACCACGAGAGCCGGTTCAGCGGCATCATGGCCTCCCTGGCCATCCGCTACCTGAGCGGCTTCCCCTACTCCCTGACCTACTCCAAGGACATGAACGGGGACGGCCAGACCACCAACGACCGCTACTACGCCGGCGGTCTGGACTCCGGCCGCAACACCCGGCGTTCCTGCTCCAACACCACCTTCGACCTGGCCCTCCGCCGCGAGTTCGCCATCGTCAAGAAGGTCAAGCTCACCCTGTCCGCCGACGTGTTCAACCTCCTGAACCGTCACGACACCTACGTCAGGACCTCCGTCGTCGGCTCCGGCACGGACGCGGCCCCTGCCCTGCAGACCGGCAACAGCGTCGTGGGCTCCGCCCGCCAGGCCCAGCTGGGTGTGCGCCTGGCCTTCTAGCCAGACCCGCATGCGAACGAGGCGGCCTTCGGGCCGCCTCGTTTTTGTGTCTTGATTCATTTCCTTCCTCGGCGAACCTCGGCCACCTCGGCGATGCATTCTGTTCCAGGACAGGCCGGCGCGATGATCCATTGCGCCGAAGGCTTCAAGAACCGAATTGCTTCGCCGAGGCGGCCGAGGGGCCGGGGTTCGCCGAGGAAACCTAGGCCAGGACCGGCACCGCCATGCCCGAGGACGCCACCTTCACGCCGTTGCGCACCGCGAAGTCCATGCGCCCCAGGTTCACGCCGGCAAAGCCCACCTGGAAGATCTCCGTCTCGCCCACCTTCACCGGGGCGTCCAGGAACGTGTGGCTGTGGCCGCCGATGATGACGTCGATGCCGGGGACCAGCCTGGCCAGGTGCAGGTCATCCATGGCGTAGCCGTGGAGGTCGTAGCCCAGGTGGCTGAGCACCACCACCAGGTCCACCTTCTCCACTTCGCGCAGGTGCCTGACCACGGGCTTGAGGGACTCCACGGGGTCCCGCCAGTCGACGCCCAGGTGGTTCTTGGGCGAGACGAGGCCCTTGAAGTCGACGCACAGGCCGGTGAGGCCGACCTTGACCCCCGGGAACTCGCGCACCTGGTGGGGACGCAGGCGCGCCGCCAGGGCGGGGGCGCCCTTGGCGTCGAGGTTGCAGTTCAGGAAGGGAAACTTCGCTTCGGACATGGCCGCCACCAGGGCGTCCACGCCGTTGTCGAAGTCGTGGTTGCCCAGGGTGCCCGCGTCGTAGCCGCACATGCTCATGAGGCGGTAGTCAAGGAAACCCTTGTACTCGTTGAAGTAGGGGGTGCCCTGGAAGACGTCTCCGGCGTCGAGCACCAGGACGTTGGGGGTGGTTGCGCGGATCTGTTTGATCAGGGTGGCGCGGCGGGCGATGCCCCCGCGGCCGGTGAGGTTGCCGCTGCCGGGTCCGAAGGGCTCGATGCGGGAGTGGGTGTCGTTGGTGTGCAGAAGGGTGATCCGGCCCGCGCCCGGGGCGTCCTGGCCCAGCAGGGGCAGGCGGGAGGCGGCGGTCGCGGCCCCGAGGGCCTGGAGGAAGGTGCGGCGTTCCATGGCGGATCCTAGAACTTGAAGGTCGAGGCCTTGAGGGCCGCGGCGATTTCGGGGGAGTAGATGTAGCGGGCGCCTTCCTCGGGCTGGATGGGCTTGTGCTCCCTGCCCAGGCGCTCGCACACGTCGATGACCAGCTGGCGCACCGGCTGGCCCGTGAGCTGGACGTTCCGCCCGATCTTCAGGGTGGGCGTGCCGTCCCCGTTGGCCAGGAGGTAGTCCGTGGTGGCGACCATGACGGTGGCGGCAGGATCGATGGCGGTGCCGTCGCTCCAGGTGATGGAGACGACCGGATGCCCGGGAGTGCCGGTCACCGAGGCCCGGGCGCCCGAGAAGGGCTCGCCGCCGCGGCGCTGGATGCCTTCCTTGATGATCTGGATGACCTCGGCGCCGGTGTACTCGGCGATCACCAGCTCGTTGTCGAAGGGCAGCACCTCGTAGATGTCCTGGACCTTCACGTCGCCGGGGTTGATGTTGCGCCGGAGCCCGCCGGTGTTGGTGAAGGCGAACCGGACTTCGGCCTTGGCCACCTTGGTGGCGCCTTCGCGCATGACATCGGCCAGGAAGAAGCCCAGGGGGTTGTCCCCGACGGTCCTGGCCTTGCCGATGCCGTTGGGGGAGGTCCCCAGCACGCGGCCGAAGCTGGCGTGGATCTTGTCGGCGAGGGGGGCGAGGACCTTGGCCACCTCCGGGTCGTCGGCCACCGCCGGCCCCACCGCGGTCGCCGAAGCCAGGTCCATGCGGGGCGCGGGGGTCTGCGCCACCAGGGCGAGGCCCAGGGCCCAGGTTCCTAGAATCATGGGGAGCTTTCTCACGGCGGTCCTCTCGGTTCGAAATGGGTCGTTGGCCTACCCGACAGTATGCCAGGGAGGGGCATCAAACCAATAGGTATGAACGGTTAGCGGATCCGCTCCCGGTGCAGGGTGTAGCGGTCCAGCCGGGCCGGGTCCAGGGTCACGCCCGTGCCGGGGCCCGGGGGGATGGCGATGAATCCACCGGGTCCCAGGACCACCGGCGGGTCCGCGATGTCCTCCCGGAAGTAGCGCCGGGTCTCCGAGGTGTCCCCGGGAATGGAGAAGTTGTCCACCGTCTGCAGATGGATATTCACGGCCCGGCCCAGGCCCGTCTCGTCCATGCCGCCGGACCACACGGGGACGCCCCGCTCCTCGCAGTGCCTGGCGATGCGGATGGACTCCAGGAGCCCGCCCACCCTGCCCTGCTTGATGTTGATGACCCGGCAGGCCCCCAGGCCCAGGGCGGCGGCGGCGTCGTCCAGGCTGTGGATGGACTCGTCCAGGCAGAGCGCCGTCTTCAACCGGGGCTGCAGGAGGGAGTGCTGGTAGATGTCGTGGTAGCCCAGGGGCTGCTCGATCATGGTGAGGTTGAAATCGTCCAGGCGCTTGAGGTGCGCGGCGTCGTCCAGGGTGTAGTCGCCGTTGGCGTCGGCCATGAGGGCCACGTCCGGGAACCGCTCCCGCACCGCCGCCACCCACTCCACGTCCTTGCCTCGCATGATCTTCATCTTCACCCGGTGGTAGCCCTGGGCCACGGCCTCCTCCACCTTGGCCAGCAGGGCCCCGGTGCTCTCCTGGATTCCGATGCTGATGCCCGAGGGGATGGGCCTGGCCCCGTACCCGAGCAGCTCGTGGAGGGGGATGCCCTTCCGCCGGGCGAAGAGGTCCAGGAGGGCGTTCTCCACCGTGGCCTTGGCCATGGGGTTGCCCCGCACCTTCCGGAAGCGGGCCAGGACCTCGCCCAGGGTGCGTCCGGGTTCCAGTTCCTTCAGCATGAAATCCCGGATGAGGTGCCGGGCGGTGGTGGTGGTCTCCCCGTCGTAGTAGGGGTCGGGGTCCGCCACGCACTCCCCCCAGCCCACGCAGCCGCCCTGCTCGAGGCGCAGGAGGAGGGCCTCCTTCACGGCCCAGGAGGCCACGCTGGTGCCGAAGGGCTCCACGAAGGGGACGCTCACCACCAGGAAGTCGATGCGATCGAGGGTTCCCAGGACCTCGCTCTCGGGCGAATGAAAATTTTTGCTCATGATGCCTCGCTAGGTTTCACATCTGGCCGGTTGTGGGATGATTGATTCTATACCGCAACATCATGAGGAACCTACGAATGCAAGCCAAGCCCCTGGACACCCTGCTCCTCTTCAGCCTCCCCGCCTCCGGCAAGTCCGAAATGCGCCGCTACCTGGCCAGCCTCACCCCCGACCAGTGCCGGGACGACTTCGGCATGGGCCCCACGTCTCAGCTCGACGACTATCCGTACGTCCACCTCATGCACCGCATCGACGACGAGCTCCAGGCCCGGGGCTGCGGCTACAGGTTCTACTTCGGCCCCACCCGCCCCTTCCAGGAGGAGTGGACCTGGGCCGCCCTCATCGAGCTGCTCAACGAGGACTACGCCAACCTGCGCAAGGGAGCCCACACCGAGGCCCACAGCGCCGCCCAGCTCCTCTTCGACCGCATGGACGAGGCCCGGGTCCGCGCCGGCATGCTGCCGGCCCTGGACGAGCTGCCGCACCGCGTCCGCAAGTCCGTGGCCGAGGCCCTGGAGGCCGAGTGCCGCGCCGAGCTGGACGTCCTGAACCGCCAGAACGCCCTCGGCATCGAAGGCCGCACCATCGTCATCGAGGCCGCCCGCGGCGGCGCCAACGGCTCGGCCTTCCCCCTCACCCCGCCCCACGGCTACGCGGCGGCCTTCCAGCACCTGTCCACGGACATCCTGGACCGCGCCAGCCTCATGTACATCTGGGTGGAGCCCGCCCAGAGCCGCCACAAGAACATCGAGCGCGGCAAGCCCGACGGCCAGGGCAGCATCCTGAACCACAGCGTCCCCATGGAAGTGATGCTGGGCCAGTACGGCTGCGACGACATGGCGTACCTGCTCGAGCAGAGCGACCGCCCCGGCACCATCCGGGTGGACCGCCTCGTGGCCGAGGGGAACCGCTACAGCACCCGCACCTGGCACATCCCCGCCTCCCGCTTCGACAACCGGCAGGACCTGACCACCTTCGTGCGCGAGCCCCGGGAGACCTGGAAGCCCGCGGACGTTGCGGCCATCCATTCCGGCCTCAAGGAGACGTTCCGGAACTTCGGCCGCTAGCATGTTCAAATCAGCGGAAGGCAGTACCGAACGGCTCCTGCAGCTGTGCACGGGCTATTTCCTCCTGTACGTCGTCACCGGCCTGGTGGTGAAGGCATTCACCGGGGCGCCGCAGACGCCCATGGGCACCCCGCCCATGAACGACATCGCGTTCCTCGCCTACAACACCCTGGGCGCCAACCTCACGTGCCTGATCCCCGCGGTCCTGCTGGGGTGGTGGCGCATGAAGTCCATCCGGCCCGCCCGGATCTGCGGCGTGGAGGTCCCCTCGGAGATCTTCTACATCATCCCCAGCGGCATCTGCACGGCCATCGTCATCCCCACGACGACGCTCATGTACACCCTGCCCATCTCCGTTATGGTCGCCATGGTGATCATGCGGGCCTCGGTCATCGTCATCGGGCGGGTGGTGGACGGCCTCCAGATCGCCCAGGGGATCCTCCAGAAGCGCATCTACTGGGAGGAGAACGCCGCGGTGGTCTTCGCGGTGCTGGCGGCGTGCATCGAGCTGTTCGGGCCCCACACCGGGGGCTTCGCCTTCCTGCGCAACCAGGCCGCGGTGGTGATCTTCACCAGCTACATAACCTCGTACGCCATCCGCATCTACATCATGAACTACTACAAGAACACCCGCCCCAAGGGCGCTCCCCTGGACAACAAGGCCTTCTTCGCGGTGGAGCAGATCGCGGCCTCGGTGGCCATGGTCTGCATCGCCCTGGCGGTGTTCTTCTCGCCGCGGCTCGTTCCCGCCTGGGGCGGCGTGCGGCAGATCGCGGCCTTCGTGGGCGCCATCCGGACCCCCAGCCCGGGCTGGTTCTGGGCCTCCTTCTCCGGCCTGGCCTTCGGCCTCGTGGCGTTCTTCTCGGTGTTCATCTTCATGTTCAAGGGGCGCACCGCCACGTTCACGGGCCTGATCAACCGGCTCACCTCGCTGGTGGCGGGCACCACGGCCACCCTCCTGGGGCACTGGCTCTTCGCGAGCCGCCTGCCCAGCCTCCAGAACTGGGTGTCGCTGGGCTTCGTGCTGGTGGCCGTGTTCTTCCTCTCCCGCGCCGAACGGCGAAGGGCGCTGGAACTCAAGCTGGCCCGGGAGATCTGACCACCGGGATGGTGTAGCAGTGGTTGATGTGCTGGACGCCCCCGTAGTCGAACTTGTACCGCTCGTTGCCCCGGGACAGGTCGAAGACGGGGGTGTCGGTGGTCTCGATGAGGTGCTTGAGCGTGCCGTTGATCAGCAGCCCGCCCGGGCTGTACTTCCCGAACGCCCCCTCCATGGCCAGGAAGGGCAGCGTGATCGATCCGTCCCCCGCCCGGAAGCCGGCGCAGAACCCGGCGACGGACCGGTCGATGTAGAGGATCGCGTAGAAGGTGTTCGGCAGCCGGCTCAGGGCCAGGATGGTCGGGTTGAACCACCTCCGCATGAAGTAGGGGAAGTACTTCCGCGCCTTGAAGTTGACTCCCTTTTCCGTCATGCGTCGCCAGTAGATGTCGAACAGACGCAATTGCGTGGAGAAAGGCATGGGCTGGTCGAGGAAGGTCCTCACCTCCCAGGTGCGGCCGTCGGCCTCCAGATGCCGGACCGAGGCCCGAAGCTTCTGCCGGTACCCTTTGCTGAGACGGCCCAGGTAGGCCTCGTAACCTCCGCCCAGGGGGATGTGGGCGCAGGGCAGCGCCTTCCGGTCATATTCCTCCGGCGTCCAGGCCGCCTCGATCAGGCGGTCCATGCGGCTTCCGGCCCGGACCCGGCTGAAAATGAACTCCGTGGGGCGGCCGTCCGCGATGGCCTCGAGGGCGAAGCGCAGGTCTCCGGGCTTGACGCCGTCGCTGGTGAGCCCCTCCAGGTAGCCCGCCTGGGAGAACTCGCCCCAGAGGAAGGCCTTGCCCGCCATGGCGGCCCGGCCTATGTGGAGGGGCAGAAGCAGCACGGTGCGGTCCGCGTCGTCCCGCACCTCGTAGATGACATTGCGGTAGAGATGCCGGGTGGAGAGATGGAAGAACTTCCCCACGACGCGGCAGTAGTCGAAGGCCTGGAACGGCGTGTAGTCCCGGCCATCGCCGTACATGGACGTCCACAGGCCTTCGACGTCACGCAGGTCCTTGTGCAGTATGAGCCGTGGCATGCGACACTTTCGGGGACGTACGGGGGTGGGGACGGACGCGAGGGTGCTGGGCCCACGATACCATCCGGCCAGCTAGCGGCCAATCACCCTCAATGGCCCGCCCCCGCGGGCCTGGCCTTCCAGATGGTCGTCATGATGGCCGCCCCCACCAGGCTGAAGGGGATGAGGCAGAGGGCCCATACCCAGGCGTGGGCGGGCACGTGGCCCGCGGTCCCCACCCCGTCCCAGCCGTAGGCCTTCAGGACCCAGCCCAGGCCGAAGCCGGTGAGGCCCGAGCCGATGTACTGGATGCCGTCCAGCGCCCCGGCCACGGTGGCCGCGGCCTTGCGGCCGCCGAAGTCCATGGAGGCCGTGCCGCTGAGCATCCCGTGCACGCCGAAGATGAACATGGCGGTGAGGCCCAGCAGGGTGATGGCCCACACCTGGCCGCCGTGGGTGCCCCGTCCCAGGGCCGCGCCCAGCAGGCAGATCATGACCACCTGCGCCAGGTAGAAGATGAAGGCGACGGGCGGCCGCCGGCTCTGGAAGAGCCGGTCGCTCATCCAACCGCAAAGCAGGCCGCCGAAGATCCCGCCCAGCATGAAGGCCACACCGGTGGCGCCGAACAGGGCCGCCCGCTTGGAGAGGTGGTAGACCTCCTCCAGATACTCCGTGAAGTAGAGCATGATCCCCTGGCGCACGAACCCCGTGCAGAACTCCGCGAAGATCAGGGCGATGATCACCGGGTTGCCGATGACCTTGGCCAGCAGCTCCTTGAGAGGCAGCGGCTTGTCTTCGGCCAGATGCGCGTTGCTGCCGTCGCCGGTGTCGAAGTCCTTGAGCCCGGCGTGGCTGGGCCGGTTGCGAACGAGCAGGTAGTCCACGAGCACCATGACGGCCATGGCCACCACCGGCGCGAACCAGATGATGGTCCAGCTCTTGAAGCTGGCCAGGAGCCAGGCGCCGACCGAGGTGGCCAGGAAGTACCCCGAGCTGATCATGACGCCGAAGATCCCCCCGAAGATCCCCCGCTCCCGCACATGGAACCAGGTGCTGTTCACCTTGACCACGCTCAGGGCCCCGAAGCTTTGGAAATACATGTTGAGGCTCCAGAGGAGGCTCATGGACACCAGCAGCTTCGTGGTGAAACCGTTAAGGAACAGGAGTCCCACCAGGAGGTTGGTCGAGGCGGCCCCCAGGGCCCCCACGAGGATCGCCCGGCGGCCGCCGATACGGTCCGCCAGGGGCCCGTTGATGGCCACCGCCAGGCCGTAGGTCCAGAAGCCCGCCGTGGCGATGATCCCCATCTCCCACTTGTCCAGGTGGTACCAGGCTCCGATATCGCTCTTGACGATATTGAAGTTGTAGCGGCCCATGTACATGGTCGCGTAGGTGAGGCCAAGGGGGAACCAGTTCAGGAAACGCCTGAACCGGAAGGGTTTCGTATGTTGCATGCCATGCTCCGACCCCTCCAGCTTAGACGATGCAGGTATCGGGAATGTAGCTGGAATGTGACGGGGGCGTAAACGCGCCTCCCTTGCCATCCCGGGATGGTGGCATAGTCTGATGGCAGAGGTTGGATCATGTTCAGCACCACCTTGCGCCTTCCCGACGAACTTGCCGCATTTCTCCAGGAGGCCGCCCGGAGCCAGGGCCTCAGCGTCAACGCCTACCTCGCCCGCCTGGTGGAGGAGCGGCGCGAGGGGGACCGGCGCAGCCGGCTCGCCCGCGACTGGGCCCTCTACGCCGGGGAAACCGCGGCCCAGGACGTGGAATACGCTTTCGACCCGCAGGTGAGCCTTGCCGCCGAGACGCCCCTCCCCTACAGGGCGAAGCACGAGGTCAAGAAGCCGAGGAAGCGGACGTGAACCCGCGGCGCGGGGAAATCTGGATGATGGATTTCAGTCCGGACCACGCCGGGTCCGAGCAGCGGGGTTTCCGCCCGGGGATCATCGTCCAGTGCGACGAGGGCAACCTGGCGCCGGGTGCGCGGACGACGATCCTCGTGCCCCTGACCACCCGGGGCCGCCCTTTCGTTTTCTACATTCCCATTCCCGCCGGCCCGGCCACGGGACTCCAGGCCGCCTCCTGGGCCAACTGCACGCAGGTGTTCACCGTGGACAAGTCTCGCCTGAAGGCCCGTTTGGGCTCCGCCCCCGCCCCGGCCCTGGAGGCGGTGGGCCGGGCTCTGGCCGCCACCCTGGACCTGGGAGGGCATGGCGAAAGGACCTGATGCCGCCGCCCTCTGGATCGCGGCCCGTCAGGCCGTGTGGGTCGACCTGTCCACATCGGGTGCGCGAACGGGCTCACCTCCGGAAAATGAGCCCGTTCAGCCTTCGCAGCTTCCCTTCGAACCGCCACAGGGAAGCCCGCCCGGCCACCTGGATGAAACCCGTCGCCTCCGGTGGGAACGGGCAGGCGTCCTGGAGTTCCCGCTGGAAGGCCAGCCTCTTGCGCCCGAAGGGATCCCACCAGGAGCCCTTCCAGCGGACCACCAGGAGAAGCACGGGACGTTCGGCGTGGAAGAGGAGCTTCTTGCGCACCAGGTGGGCTTCGGCGACCCGGGCGTCGGACAGGCACACCCGCTGGATCTCCTGCAGCGCCGAGGGGCTGCAGTGGTGGGATTCCAGGGCATCCAGCAGCGAGACGCCCATGCGCTCGCCCTGAACCTTCTCCACCAGGGCCGCGGCGCGAAGGGCCCGGTCCCACTCCTTGTCGGCGTTCTTCCGGTCGCCCCGGGCCCGCAGGTGGTAGGCCAGCAGTTCGTGGCAGGCCGGGGCCAGGACCGGGTCGCGGTGGATCAGCTCCCGGGCCTCGAAAACCGCGGCGCTGTCCCGGCCGCGGTCCATGGCGCGGCGGATGGACAGGAAGGAGGTTTCCACGCAGTTCCGGTTGGCCGCCCGGTACATCTCCAGGGCCGCGTCGAACCGGGGCCAAGGAGCGTGTTCGTACGCGAGCTTCAGGTATTCCAGAGCGTCGGGATGGTCCGGGAAGGTGCCCTCCAGGGCCCCGGCGAGGTCCCGGTAGCGCGTGGCGTCCTCCGCCCAGCCGCGGGCCGCCTCCTCGGCGCAGGCCAGCATCCGGGCCTTCCAGGCCCCCTCCACCTCCTCGGCCACCTTCGTGCCTTCCAGGAGCCGGCGGTAGGCGTGGCCGGCGGGGGGCATGGGGACCTGGGCCTTGGCCTGCAGGTAGTCCAGGCGCAGGCGCAGCAGGGGCGGCGCCTCCTTCTGGAGGCCATCCAGCGCCAGTTCCAGCATGCCTTCGGCGCCTTCGGGGCAGGCGGCGAGCACCTCGCCCAGGTGGCGGTGGAGATCCGCGGGCAGGGGGACGCCGGTATCCAGGCAGGCGTCCCAGTCGGCGAAGACCCTGCGGGCCACCAGGGGTTGCAGGATGGCCAGGCGGCACAGGGCCCGCACCAGGGTGGGCGTGCCGTGCTTCTCGGCGATGGCCCGGTCCGTGCGGATGAACTCGCGGGCCAGGAAGGGCTGGTAGTTCGCCACCACCCACCGGGTGTAGGGGCGCAGGAAGGCGGTGCACCACCTGGGCCAACCCAGGGCGCCGTTGCGCATCGAGGTCTCGATGTGGAGGTGGACCCGGTACCAGTAGGAGGCCAGCCGCTTCACCTGCAGGTTCAGCCAGCCCTGGTAGTCCGACCAGAAGACCGCCTCCCACTCGGCCACGGCGTCCAGCTCACGGAGGCTCAGGGCCAGCAGGGGATAGATGCCGACATGCCAGTGGTACCGGCTCCACCCGAACATGCCGGCCATGGGTACGCCGGTGAGTTCCACGCTCCAGGCGTCGGGAGCCAGGATCACCTGGGGCGACCGGGGCCCCTGCCAGGCCTCCCGGGCCGCCTCCAGGCGCTCGTCCAGGGCTGGGGCCTCCCCGGGCTTCAGGACGCGGCCCGGGGGCCGGGGGAAGCTCTTGAGCGCAAGGCGCAGGCCGTAGAGGGCGTTGGCCAGGAGGAAGGCGGCGGCAGGCCAGGCCAGGAGCCCCAGGCCCGGGGCCGGGAGGACCAGGAGAAGAACCCCCGCAAGGCCCAGGAGAAGCAGGCCCAGGAACGGCAGGGTGGCGCCCAGGGTGAAGCGTGCGGCGGAGCGGATGCGATCCTCGAGCCAGCTCATTGTATTAACCTCTTATATAAATATCTGCTTCAAAGAACGGGTCGCAAGGGAACAATTAATTCAATTTCAGCATTTCAACATTGAAGTAACCCGAGTTCCGTCCCCTTCCGTTCTCAAAGCCGCCAAGACGGGCGTCCCCAATGGATTCCAGGGGAATAGATGACTTGATTCATCCCGAAATTCCCCCGCATGGGCGCGCCGGGGATTTCCACCCACCTTCCACATGCCGCATGCTATTTTCATTCCCAAGACGGGCTGGGGACGGGTCGTTTGTTGGTTCTGTAACAACTGTGTTAGCTTTATTAAAATTTGAGGTGAATGATGACCCACAAGCCCCGTGGTTCTGGCTCGGCCCTAGAAATACCGGCCCCGGTCAAGCTGCCGAGCGTTCTGGACAAGTGCGCCGCCTTTACCATTCCCGATGACTTGAAAGCCATGGGCATCTATCCGTACCACCGGGTCATCGAAACGGGCCAGGCCACCGAGGTGATGGTCGACGGGCAGAAGCAGCTGATGCTGGGGTCCAATTCCTACCTGGAGCTCACCACCCATCCCCGGGTCAAGGAGCGCGCCCTGGAGGCCATCGAGGTGTACGGCACCGGCTGCGCCGGCTCCCGCTTCCTCAACGGGACCCTGCCCATCCACGTCGAACTGGAGCACAGGCTTGCGGCCCTCGTGGGGAAGGAGGCGGCCCTGGTCTTTCCCACCGGCTTCCAGACCAACACCGGGGTCATCTCCAGCCTGGTGCACAAGGGCGAGTACATCGTCGGCGACAAGTACATCCATGCCTGCATCATGGACGGCTGCATGCTCAGCCATGGGACCCTGGTGCGCTACGACCACAACAACATGGCCGACCTGGAGGAGAAGCTCAGCCGGATCCCGGCCCAGGCCCCCAAGCTCATCGTCACCGACGGCGTCTTCTCCATGGAGGGCGACATCTGCGACCTCCCCGGCATCGTGAATCTGGCCCAGCGCTACGGCGCCCAGGTGATGGTGGACGACGCCCACGGCATCGGCGTGCTCGGCCCCGGCGGCCGGGGCACCGCGGCCCACTTCGGCCTCACGGACCAGGTGGACCTGATCATGGGCACCTTTTCCAAGTCCCTGGCGGCCATCGGCGGCTTCATCGCCGGCAGCGCGAAGGCGATCAACTACCTCCAGCACGTGGCCCGGCCCTACATGTTCTCGGCCTCGGCCTCCCCGGCCAGCGTGGCCGCGGTGCTGGGCGCCCTGGAAGTCATGGAATCCGAACCCGAGCGGATCGCCCGGCTCTGGGAGAACGCGCGGTTCCTCAAGAAGGGCTTCGACGAGATCGGCTTCGACACGGGCAAGAGCGAAACCCCCGTCATCCCCATCATGGTGGGCGAGTTCGACACCTGCATGAAGATGTGGCTCTACCTGAAGGAGGCGGGGATCTTCGTGAACCCCGTGGTGCCCCCCGGGGTGCCTCCGGGCCGCAGCCTCATCCGCATCTCCGTCACCGCGGGCCACACCCGGGAGCAGCTGGAGTGGGCCCTCGACATCTTCCAGAAGGCCGGACGCCATTTCGGCCTCCTGGAGCAGGGGGCATGACCCCGGGGATCCAGGTCCGGCCCGCGACGGGTCCCGGGGACACGGAGGCCTTCATCCGCTTCCCGTACCGCCTGCACCGGTCCGAGCCCCACTGGGTCCCCCCCCTGATCCTGGAACGCCAGGAGTTCCTGGACCCCCTCAAGAACCCGCTCTTCGAGTACGCCAAGGTCCAGACCTTCCTGGCCCTTCGGGACGGGGAGGTGGTGGGCACCATCGCCGCGGTGCGCAACGACCGCTACGGCCAGTTCCACCCGGACGAGGCGCACGTGGGCTTTTTCGGCCTCTACGAATGCGTCCCGGACCAGGCGGTGGCCGGCGCCCTCTTCGACGCCGCCTGCGCGTGGCTGCGGGCCGAGGGCAGGACCGTGGCCCGGGGACCCGTCAACCTCACCACCAACGACATCGTGGGCCTCCTGGTGGACGGCTTCGATTCGGACAACGCCGTCATGATGCCCTACAATCCCGCCTACTACGGCTCCCAGTTCGAGGCCGCGGGCTTCGTCAGGACCAAGGACCTCTACGCCTACTACATGGCCAAGGCCGACTGCGCCGACCGGCTCACGGCGGTGGCCAGCCGCCTGGACCGGGGCGGCCACGTGAAGATCCGGCCCCTCGACAAGAAGCGGTGGCCCGAGGAACTGGCGTTCGTGAGGGACACCTACAACCAGGCCTGGTCGAAGAACTGGGGCTTCGTGCCCTGGACCGACCGCGAGGTGGCCTACATCGCCAAGGAGCTCAAGCCCCTGGTGGACACGCGCTTCGCGTTCGTGGGAGAAGTGGGCGGGGTGCCCGCGGGCTTCATCGTCTCCATCCCCGACGCCAACGAGGCGCTGAAGCTGGCCCAGGGCCGGCTGCTCCCCTTGGGGCTCCTCAAGATCCTGTGGAAGCTCAAGGTCACCGGCTGCTCCAGCCTGCGCACGATGATCATGGGCGTGCTCCCCCAGTACCGGCGCCGCGGGCTGGACCTCCTGATGATCCACCGCACCATCCAGAACTCCCTGAGCACCGGGTACCGCGGCGCCGAGGTGAGCTGGATCCTCGAGGACAACCAGGCCCTCCTGAGCCCCCTCCACCAGATGGGGGCCCGGCGCACCAAGACCTACCGCGTGTATGACCGCCCCTGCTAGCGTCCTGGTCACCGGGGGCCACGGCTTCATCGGGTCCCACCTCTGCGGGCGGCTCGCGCAACGCGGGTGCCGGGTGCGGATCCTGGCCCGGCCCGGCGCCGACCTCGCGAACCTCGAAGGCCTGGACGTGGAGGTGGTCCGGGGCGACCTCACCGACCCAGGCAGCCTTCAGGCGGCCCTGGCCGGGGTCGGCCGCGTCTTCCACCTGGCCGGGGCCCTGAAGGGCTTCAGCGAAGCCGGCCTCATGGCCGTGAACCGGGACGGCACCCGGAACCTCGTGCAGGCCTGCCCCCCCGGCCTCGAGCGGTTCGTGCTGGTCTCCAGCCTCGCCGCCGCCGGCCCCAGCCCCGGCGGTCCCGAACCCAGGCCCGGCGGCGCCCCCGACGCCCCCCTCACCTGGTACGGGCGCAGCAAGCTCGAGGCCGAGCGCGTGGTCCTGGCCTCGGGCCTTCCCAGCGTCATCCTCCGCCCCCCGGTGGTCTTCGGTCCCCGGGACCGGGACGTGCTGAGCTACTTCCGCATCGCCGCCCGGGGCTTCCTGCCGGTCCCGGGCGCCCGGGAACGCTGGTACTCCCTGGTGTTCGCCCCGGACCTGGCCGAGGGTATCGCGAAGGCCGGTGACGCCTCCCTGCCCCCGGGCCAGATCATCCCCCTGGTGAACCCCGATCCCGTCACCTGGCTGGACCTGGGCCGGCGCATCGCCAGGGCCCTGGGCCGCAGGTGCCGGGAGCTCCACCTCCCGGAGACGGCCATCCGGGCCGCAGGCCAGATGGCCGGCCTTGCCGCCCGCCTCCGGGGTCGCCCGGAAATCTTCTCCCCCCAGAAGGTGGTGGAAATGCTGGCCCCCGCCTGGGTCGCCAGCCCCGAGAAGGCCCGGGCCCTGCTCGATTGGACGCCGAGAACCTCCCTGGACCAGGCCCTGTGGCAGACCGTCCGCTGGTACCGCGATCATGGCTGGCTCTAGGCGCCCCTTCGGCCTGGCCGCCCCGCTGGGGTCCTGGCGTCCCCTGGACCGCTGGGTGGTGGGCTACGCCCTGGCCACCCTGCCCTTCCTGGGCTACGGCTGGCTGCGGGGCCACCCCGGCTGCGCCGCCCAGGCGGGCGTCAATGCCCTGGTGATCGCCGGATGCCTACTGATCGCCCGGTGGAGCCGGGACACCGCCGCCGTCGTCCCCACGGTCCTCCGCCTCTTCTACGCCCCCATCATCTACTGGTGCTTCTACCATCAGGTGCAGACCCTGTGGCCCCTGTTCCACACCCTGCCCCTGGACGGCCACCTGGCCCGGGCCGACCAGGCCCTCTTCGGCTGCCAGCCCTCCCTGGCCTGGCGCGCCGCCCTGCCCCAGCGCTGGCTCTCCGAGATCTTCTGCTTCGCCTACCTGGTCTACTACTTCTTCACGCCCATCGTGGGGTTCACCGCCCTCCTGAGGTCCGGCTACGCCGCCGCCGAGCGGGTGACCCTCGCGGCCACGGCCTGTTTCTTCGTGTGCTACGCGCTGTTCTGGATGTTCCCCACCGTCGGGCCGCACTTCTGGTTCCCGCCGGCCCAGGGCCCGCGGCTCTACGACGGGTACGTCTTCAACCATGCGCTCTTCTTCTTCACCCGGGGCGGCGAGATCCGCGGCGGAGCCTTCCCCAGCTCCCACATCGCGGTCGCCACGCTGTTCACGCTTTGGGCCCGGCGGGAGGTGAAGGTGCTGTTCGCGCCGCTGGCGGTGGTGACGGCGGTGATGCTGCCGGCGGTGGTGTACCTCCGGGCGCACTACCTGGTGGATGTGCCGGCGGGGCTCCTCGTGGGGGCCGTCGCCTACTGGGCCAGCGCCCGGACCCTCGCCGCTTCCCGCTAGCATGGTCGCCATGGGGCACCTTCGCGTCATCGAGTTCTTCGCGGGCATGGGCGGCTGGCGCCGCGCCTTCGGCGCACGTGCCACGATCGCGGCGGCCTACGACATCAGCCCGCCGGCCCTGGCCACCTACGCCCGCATCTGGGGCGAACGTCCCATCGCCCGGGAGCTGGCCACCGTGCCCGCCGCGGAAATCCTGCGGCACGGGGCCGACACCTGGGCGATGAGCCCGCCCTGCCAGCCCTTCTGCCGCATGGGGAACCGCCAGGACCTGGAGGACCCGCGCTCCCGGGCCTTCCTCCGCCTGATGGAGCTCCTGGCGGCGCACCCGCCGGAGCACCTGGTGCTGGAGTCCGTGGAGGGCTTCCTGGGCTCCGGGGCCCACGCCCTGCTCACGGACCGGCTCCGGGAGGGCGGCTTCCATGCGCTGGAATACACCCTCGACCCCCAGCGCTTCGGCCTGCCCAACCAGCGGCCCCGGGCCTTCGTGGTGGCCTCCCGGAGGACCCTGGCGGGACGGGAGCTCCCCGGCCTCCCGACGGCGCCCCTGCGGGGGTTCCTGGACCCTGTCGAGGACCCCGGCCTCTACCTGGGCGAAGCCCTCCGGCACCGGCCCGGCCTGGATCTGGTGACGGAGGACGCCACGCGCACCGCATGCTTCATCGGCGGCTACGGTCGGCGCTACGTCGGCAGCGGGTCCTTCCTGGAGACGGAGCGCGGCGTGCGCCGGTTCTCGGTGGCCGAGACCGCGCGGCTGCTGGGGTGGGAGCCTCCCCCGGCGTTCCCGGAGGAGGTGTCCGCTGAGGGGCGCTACAAGCTGCTGGGAAATGGATTGAGCATCCCGGTGGCGGCCTGGGTGGCGGGGCATCTAGCCTAGACATCATGTATTGGCCTGACACGAATCAGGCGGGCCGTTAGAACGAGATCCCCGGGGGCTCTGCCCCCAGACCCCCGGGATTTATCGCCTGAAGCCCAGAAACTGGGCCGGTTGGAAAGGCGGTTGCCAAGGACGGGGCCGGATGACTCCGGCCCACCCTGTTTCCGGGCCCGGGTCGGCGCTCGGGTCGCATCCCTGCGGTAGCCCTAACCTCCGCCCGGCTGTCTAAAGGGTGGTGCGCAAGGCCCACCGAGGCAAGGCCCCAGGCTCCTCAAAGGGGCCTGTCCGTCCTTAAATGACGCGGGTTAAGCTCAGTGCGCATTACACAACCGGCTCAGAGCCGTAATTGAGGAGGACAGGCCGTGAACGATTCTAGCAGGGTGAGCAAGTACGTCGGGCTGGATGTCCACAAGGAGACGATTGCGGTCTCGGTGGCTGAAGCCCACGAAGGGGAAGTTCGGTACGTGGGTGAGATCGCCAATACACCGGAGGCCGTGGTGAAACTTGTGAGGCAACTCCGGAAGGATGGCGCGACGCTTTCGTTCTGCTACGAAGCGGGCCCCTGCGGTTACATCCTTTATCGGCAACTACTCGCTTTACGGCTGGAGTGCCAGGTTGTGGCGCCGTCCCTCATTCCCAGGAAACCTGGGGACCGGGTCAAAACCGACCGCCGCGATAGTCTGACCTTGGCCAGGCTCCACCGGGCCGGGGAACTAACGGCAATATGGGTGCCCGACGAAGCCCAGGAGGCCCTGCGGGATCTGACCCGGGCTCGGGAGGACCTGAAGCATTTGCAGCACGTCGCCAAGCAGCGACTGTTGGCCTTCCTGCTGCGGCACGGGCGGACCTATTCCGGAAAAACCCGGTGGACCCAGGCCCATCTCCGCTGGCTGGAAACCATGAAGTTCGACCAGCCGGTCCAACAAATCGTCTTTCAGGAATATGTCGATACGGTCCAGGCCATGACCAGACGGGTTGCGGCCTTCGACGAGCAGATCGAAACCGCCGGATCGAGTTCGGCCTTCTCCAGGCTGATCGAAGGCTACATGGCCCTGCGCGGGATCAACCGCCTCACTGCGACCACGATCGTGGCTGAGATCGGCGATTTGAGGCGATTCGCCAATGCACCCCAGTTGATGAAGTATCTGGGGGTGGTTCCCAGCGAGCATTCCAGTGGCGAGACCCGGTCCCGCGGGGGGATCACCAAGACCGGCAATGGCCATGTGCGCAGGGTCCTGGTGGAGGCAGCATGGACCTACCGGCATCCCGCGAGGAAAACCCCGAGCCTGCAAAGACGGGCCGAACGTGCTCCAGAAGCAGTGCAGACCATCGCCTGGGCTGCACAGAAGCGCCTTTGCGCACGCTACCGGCAGTTCGAGGCCAGGGGCAAGAAGAAGGTCCAGACCTGCACGGCCATCGCCCGCGAGCTGACCGGCTTCCTCTGGGCCATTGGCCAGGCCCTGCCACCGCCTACCCCCAAGCCTTAGCTGGCTGAAGTGCAGCCGCAGTGTGTCGGCAGCAGAACGGACAACGGTGGGAGAATCCTCGAACCCTCTAAGAGGCATTCGCTTCTGGAATGACCCTCGCCACTAGATCGAGGCAGCTCCTCGACGAACCCGTTGTCATGCGGTACCCAACCCGCGCATATCAGACTGATCAACCGTCGGCATGCCGTCCGTTCTGCTCCCTACACACTGCCGGAAAAGAGAAATAGTTGGCTGCCAGCCTTGACAGGCCAATACATATCAGAGGGTGTTTTAGAAATAGAAGGCCCCGCGACGGTGTCCAGAAGCGTGATTATCGTGCGCAATGCCCGCAGGATGGATTGGGAATCCATTCAAGGGCATTGCGCACGATAAGCGCGCTTCTGGGCACCGCCCTCCGGGTGATGGCAGCGTGCCCGCCAACTCTGCGTCAGGCTCGTCGACCGATGTCCCGCATCGGTTTTCCTCGCCTTCCTTGATTTGCCGGGCACGGTGCCATCATCGCGGGGCCTTCTATTTCTAAAACACCCTCTAGTGTAGGCCGCCAGAAGAACAGGTAACACCTTGTCCCCCCCCCTTCGCCTCGGGTCCAGTTCAGGGCTTGGTGTTGACGAGTCGCTTGATGCCCCCGTCCTTGAGGGGCCAGTTATGAAAATTGATCAGCAGGCCCACTTCGAAATTTGCAAAGTGGAGGCAACTATTCAGTTGGGCGAAGTCGGCATCCGAAAACTTCGCAATGGCCTTCGCCTCGACGACCACCTTGTGGTCCACCACGATATCCATGATGTAGGCATTCTCGACGCACAATTCCTTGTAGGTGATGTCGAGGTGAACCTCGCGTAGGGCCTCGTGTCCGGCCAACCTGAGTTCATGGGCGAGGCAAGCCTTGTAGGCATTTTCCAGGAGTCCAGGCCCCAGAACTATCTGCACCCTGATGGCAGCGAGGATGATGGCTTCGGTGATATCTCGATGGGGATAGTTGTCGCCCCAATCTTCGCCCCAATGCCGACCCATGACTTCCTCCTTCGGGTCAGGAGTGCGCTCAATCACGCCGGGACGTTCAGGCCAAAATTCTTTCCTCGGTATCCTCGGCCTCCTCGGCGCCTCGGCGATGGGCTTTTCGACGGGTGCTTCGGCGCATGTAATCTTTGCGCCGACTGATACTTGAGAAAGCCATCGCCGAGGCGCCGAGGAGGCCGAGGATACCGAGGAAAAGAAAAAGGCAGGTTCGCCGTCAACCCTTGGCAGAGGCCGTCCGAATGGCCGCGAGGGCCTGCCGTGCTCGTGTCACCTTGGCGAGGATATCGTTCGCGGACGCGGTCCAAACAAATGGTTTCGGAGCGGCATTGTGTCTCGCGATATAGGTGTGGATCGCTGCTTCGAGTTCCGGGACGGATCTGAAAATACCCCTTCGGATGCGGTTCTCCGTGATGTCCCGGAAAAATCGCTCCACCATGTTCAACCACGATGAACTGCTGGGGGTGAAGTGAACGTGGACCCTCGAATGGCCTTTCAACCAGCTTTTGACCGCCGGATGTTTGTGGGTGGCGTAGTTGTCGCAAATGATGTGCAGAGCGAGTCGCTTCGACGTACCCCGCTCAAGCCGCTTGAGGAACTTCAGCCACTCCTCATGGCGATGACGTGGCATCGTGGCCGAGATCACCGTACCATCCAGCGTGTTCATGGCCGCAAAGAGGGTGGTCGTTCCATTGCGCTTGTAGTCGTGCGTCATGGTGCCGCAGCGACCCTTCTTCATCGGTAGGCCAGGCTGAGTCCGGTCCAGGGCCTGAATCTGGCTCTTCTCATCTACGCTCAGCACGATGGCATGCTCCGGAGGGTCCAGATACAGGGCCACGATGTCCACCAACTTCTCTTCGAAATGAGGATCGTTGCTTAATTTGAAACCAACGGTGCGGTGCGGCTTGAGGCCATTCTGACGCCAAATGCGTCCCACCGTGCTCTCGCTCACCCCGGTGGCCTGCGCCATGGAGGCCCGGCTCCAGTGCGTGGCATTGACGGGCTGTTCCTGCGTCGTCTTATGGAGCACCTCTTGCCCCTTCAAAGCAATCACCCAAGACTTCCGGCCTCGACCTGGGCGTTCCCTCTCGAGGCCATCGAAGCCCGCTTCCTCCCATCGCTTGAGGCATTGCCAAGCAGTCCGATGATCACAGCCCAAAGCCTGGCCGATGTCACGAAAGGACTCGCCAGAAGCTCGATGAAGAACAATCTTGGCCCGCAGGACGCTGCGCGCAGGCAAGGTCCGGCTCCGCGCCATTTCCTCAAGGCGTCTGAATTGCTCCACAGTTAGATCAACTCGCCCCACTTGCGCCAAAGTTCTCACCTGCCGCTTGGATGCGACGAGCTGTATTGGCGTTACAGGTATTTCTGGCGGCCTACACTAGGAGCCTCCGGATCACTTCCTGCGCCACCCGCAGCCCGAACAGCGCCGGCATGTACGACACCGTCCCGATGGGCTGGCGCTTGCGGCCGGTGCCGTGGTGCTCGCCCACGTCCGCGGGTTCGAAGGGCGTCGTGTTGAGGGCGGGCTCCACGGAGTAGACGCAGGGGATGCCCGAGGCCACGCCCCGCCTGCGCAGGCGCAGCCGCACCACGCGCGCCAGGGGACAGATGAGGGTCTCGGAGATGTCCCCGACCCGCACCTGGGACGCGTCCATCCTGCCGCCGGCGCCCATGCTGGAGACCACGGGGATGCCCAGCCGGTGCACGGCCTCCAGGAGGGTGACCTTGGAGTTGAGGGAATCGATGGCGTCCACGACCATGTCGGGGCGCGGGTCCAGGAAGCCGTCCACGGTGTCCGGGTCCAGGAAGCCGGGACGCGCGTCCACGTCGCAGTCCGGGTTGATGTCCAGGATGCGCTCCGCGGCCAGGTCCGCCTTCTTCCGGCCGAGGGTGGAGTGCAGGGCGAAGAGCTGGCGGTTGATGTTCGTGGCGTCCACCGCGCCGTAGTCCACTAGGCGGAAGTGCCCCACCCCGGCGCGGGCCAGGGCCTCCACGGCGTAGGACCCCACGCCCCCCAGGCCGAAGACGGCCACCCGCGCGTCCCGGAGCCGGGCCAGGGGCTCGGCGCCCAGGAGCTGTTCGGTGCGGGCGTACCATCTCATCTCAACCATCTCCTGAAGAGGCGTGAAGCGTTTTCATGGGCGGGCACCGGGCGGGGGGAGGCGGCGGCGATGCGCGCCAGGTTGGCGGGTTCGTTGGGGCCCGTCACCCCCTCCGGGGGCAGGTCGGGGGAATCCGTCTCGAAGAGGATCCGGTCCTCCCGCAGCGCCGCCAGGGAGGCGTGGGCCCGCCTCGCTCCGGGGACGGTGAGGGCGCGCCCGAAGGACAGGTGCAGGCCGAGGGCCTGGAACTCCAGGGCCACCTCGGGGGCGCCGGAGAAGGCGTGCACGAGGCCGCCCGAGGCGGGGAGGCCGGTCTCCCGGAGGATCTCCAGCAGGCGCCCCGCAGCCTTCACGCAGTGAAGGGAGACCGGGAGGTCGCGCCGGATGGCCAGGGCGAGCTGGGCGCGCAGGGCTTCCTCCTGGAGCTCCCGGGAGGGCCTGCCGTCGGAGAAGTCGAGGCCGCATTCGCCCGCGCCGGCGCCGGCGTCGAAGGCCGCCTCCAGCCGCGCCGCCCAGCCCGGGGACGCGCCGTCCACGTACCAGGGATGCAGGCCCGCCATGGGAAGGATCTCCGGTCGGCGGCCCAGCTCCAGCACCCGGTCCCAGTCGCCTTCCCGGGTGCCGCAGCAGACCATGTGCGTCACCCCGGCCCGGGCGGCCCGGCGCAGCACCGCCTCCAGCCCGGCGCCGAAGCGCTCGTCCTGGAGGTGGCAATGCGCGTCGAAGAGCACTAGTACCGGTAGTGCTCGGGCTTGAAGGGCCCTTCCACGGGAACGTTGATGTACTTCGCCTGGGTCTCGGAGAGCTCCGTGAGCTGGGCGTTGAGCTTCTTCAGCTGGAGCCTCGCCACGTGCTCGTCGAGCTTCTTGGGCAGGGTGTAGACGCCGACCGCGTACTCGCCCTTCTTCGTCCACAGCTCGATCTGGGCCAGGGTCTGGTTGGCGAAGCTGGAGCTCATGACGTAGGAGGGGTGGCCGGTGCCGCAGCCCAGGTTCACCAGGCGGCCCTTGGCCAGCAGGATGATGCGCTTGCCGTCGGGGAAGATGACGTGGTCCACCTGGGGCTTGATCTCCTCCCAACGGTAGCCTTCCAGCGAGGCGATGTTGATCTCGCTGTCGAAGTGGCCGATGTTGCAGACGATGGCCTGGTCCTTCATCTTCGCCATGTGGGCGTGGTCGATGACGTGGTGGTTGCCGGTGGCGGTGACGAAGATGTCGGCCTTGTCGGCGGCGTAGTCCATGGTCACGACCCGGTAGCCCTCCATGGCGGCCTGCAGGGCGCAGATGGGGTCGATCTCGGTCACCCACACCTGGGCGCTCAGCGCGCGCATGGCCTGGGCGCAGCCCTTGCCGACGTCGCCGTAGCCGCAGATGAGGGCGACCTTGCCGGCGATCATGACGTCGGTGGCGCGCTTGATGCCGTCCACCAGGGACTCGCGGCAGCCGTAGAGATTGTCGAACTTGGACTTGGTCACGGAGTCGTTGACGTTGATGGCGGGGAACTTCAGCTCGCCCTTCTCGGCCATCTGGTAGAGGCGGTGGACGCCCGTGGTGGTCTCCTCGGTGACGCCCCTGATGCCGGCCAGCTGCCGGGAGTAGAAGCCGGGATCGGTGGCCAGGGTGCGGCGGATGGCGCCGTACAGCGCCCGCTCCTCCTCGTTGCCGGGGTTGTCCAGCAGGGAGGCGTCCTTCTCGGCCCGGGCGCCCAGGTGCACCAGGAGGGTGGCGTCCCCGCCGTCGTCCAGGATCATGTTGGCCGCGCCCTCCTTGAAGGCGAAGATGCGGTGCGTGAAGTCCCAGTAGTCGTCCAGGCTCTCGCCCTTGAGGGCGAAGACCGGGGTGCCGCCCTGGGCGATGGCGGCGGCGGCGTGGTCCTGGGTGGAGAAGATGTTGCAGGAGGCCCAGCGCACCTCGGCGCCCAGGGCGATCAGGGTCTCGATGAGCACCGCGGTCTGGATGGTCATGTGCAGCGAGCCCGCGATGCGCGCGCCCTTGAGGGGCTGGGCTCCCGCGTACTCCTCGCGGATGGCCATGAGGCCGGGCATCTCAGTCTCGGCGATGGCGATCTCGCGGCGGCCCCAGGGGGCCAGGGACAGGTCGGCGACCTGGAAGTCGGTGGTGGTGGCGGTCATGGGAACTCCTGGGCGGCTGCCGGGTGGGGACACCGGGCGGCGATCCCGCGCCTACCCGCGAACCCGGCTGAGGTTTCAAGGTAAGCGCCGTTGGGAGCACAGGCTTCCGAGCCTGGGACATGGAGATGCCTTGCAGCGCCTCTCGGAAGTACCCAATGATACGCAATCTCAGGTATCCTGGCAATGACATGGACGCCCCCCAGCCCGTCTTCGACACCCTGATCCGGAACGCCCTGGTGGTGGACGGGACGGGAGGCCCCCGCTTCAAGGCCGACGTGGGGCTCCTGGACGGCCGCATCCATGCCGTGGGGGACCTGGGCCCGGCCCGCGCCGCGGCGGTGCTGGACGCGCAGGGCCAGGTGCTCGCCCCGGGGTTCATCGACACCCACACGCACGACGACCGCGCCGTGTTCCGCGCGGATTCCATCCTCCCCAAGTCGAGCCAGGGGGTCACCACCGTGGTGGTGGGAAACTGCGGCATCAGCCTGGCGCCCCTTTCCCCCCTCCAGGCCCCCCCCGCCCCCCTCGACCTCCTGGGCGGCGCGGAGGACTTCACGTTCCCCACCTTCGCCGCCTACGCCCGGGCCCTCCAGGACGCCCCGCTCGCCACCAACGTGGCCGCCCTGGTGGGCCACGGAACCCTGCGCGTGCGCACCATGGAGGACTGGTCGGGGCCCGCGGACCCCGGGCAGCTGCGGGCCATGGTGCGGGACGTGGAGGAGGCCATGGAGGCCGGCGCCCGCGGCCTCAGCACCGGCCTGGCCTACCCCACGAACATCGGCGCCGACACCGCCGAGGTGGTGGCCCTGGCCCGGGCCGCGGCGAGGCACGGCGGCCGCCTCGCCATGCACGTGCGCGACGAGTTCGACGGCGTGGCCGGCGCCACCCGCGAAGCCTTCCGCTGCGCCCGGGAATCCGGGGCCTTCCTGGTGCTCAGCCACCAGAAGGTCGCAGGCCGGGCCAACCGCGGCCGCAGCAGCGAGCTCCTGCGCCTCTACGCGGAGGAGGGCGCCGGGGTCCCCTTCGCCATCGACGCCTACCCCTACACCGCGGGCTCCACGGTGCTGGACCCGGCCTTCGCCTCCCAGTCCAGCAAGGTGCTGGTCTCCTGGTCCCTGCCCCATCCCAAGGCCGCGGGCCACACCCTGGCCCAGGTGGCCAAGGGCTGGGGCTGCACCGAGGCCCAGGCCCTGGAGCGCCTCAAGCCCGGGGGAGCCATCTACTTCCACATGGACGAGGCCGACGTGGAGCGCTTCCTGGCCTTCGACCGCTGCATGGTCGGCTCCGACGGCCTGCCCCACGACGTCCATCCCCATCCCCGCCTCTGGGGCACCTTCGCGCGCTTCCTCCGCGTGTACGTGGCCGAGCGCAACCTCTTCACCCTGGAGCAGGCCGTGCACAGGATGACGGGCCTGCCCGCGGAGGTCTTCGGCCTTGCGGGCCGGGGCCTGGTCAAGCCCGGGTGCCACGCGGACCTGGTCCTGTTCGATCCGGCCAAGGTGCGGGACATGGCCACCTACGAGCATCCCGGCCTGGCTGCGGAGGGGATCCTGGAGGTGTTCGTGAACGGCGTGCCGCGGGAAGCGGGGACGGCGGGACAGTTCCTCTGATCCGGAATCCGGGAAGTCCTGGAAATTGGGCCCCTCGGTTCGCGGCCTTGATCTCGAAGATCGGCACCACCCCTGGAAAAGCCTATCGCCGGAAGACCCAGCGGTCGCCGGTGCTGTCCTTGGGGTCGAAAGCGTAGCCCTCCGAGTCGAAAGACTTGAGCCCTTCGGGTTCCCTGATCCGGTTCAGGATGGCGAAGCGGCACATGAGGCCCCGGGCCCGCTTGGCGTGGAAGCTCACCACCTTGCCGCCGTCCAGGAACACCGGCGTCAAGGTGCGGGCCGGGAGCGCCACGGCCCGGGAGAACTCCCCGGACGCGAGGTTCACCAGGGGGCCTCCGTCCAGGGCCGCCTTCAGGGCCCGGGTGAGCGTCCCTTCCCAGAAGGCGTAGAGGTCGGGGCCCTTGGGGTTGGGCAGGCGCGCGCCCATCTCGAGGCGGTAGGGCTGGATGAGGTCCAGGGGGCGAAGCAGGCCGTAGAGGCCCGAAAGGATGCGCAGGCGGTCCTGGGCGAAGGCGAGGTCCGCGGCGTCCATGCCGGTGGCGCCCAGCCCGTTGAAGGCCTCCCCGCTGTAGGCGAGGGCGGCCGGCCGGGCGTTGGCCGGGCTGAACGGGGGTTTCCAGGCCCGGTAGCGGCCTGCCGTCAGAGCGGCCAAGTCCTCGGACATGGCCATGAGCTTGCCCAGGGCCCCCAGATCCAGCTTTTTCAGGAGGCCCGCCAGCGTCCGGGCCTGCGGGAGGTGGACCGGGAGGGAAACGGGGACCTCCGGGACGGGCCGGTCGAAATCCAATTTCTTCGCTGAGGAAATCAAGAGAATCACGAAGACTCCGATAAGGGAGGGGTGACGATCTGCAGGACGAACGTTTCCTCCAGCCTATAAGGAGTTCCCATGAACGTGGGCCGGATCTGCATCATCGCCTTCGCCGCCATCTGCCTCCGGGCCCAGGACCTCGTCCTGGCGGTGGGCATCACGCCCGCCCAGAACATCTTCAACCGCATCCAGGGGCCCTTCGAGAAGGCCACGGGCATCCACCTGGTCCTCAAGGACGCCCGCAGCCCCGAAGCCTGGCGCCTCCTGGACGCCGGGCAGGTGGAAGCCGCCTCGGGCGGCCTCACCTGGGAGGACTGGGTGGCCTCCATCAAGGCCAAGAACCTCCGGGTGCCCTCCGAGGAGGAGATCACCCGGTTCCAGATCGGCATCGACCAGATCCAGGTGGTCACCAGCCCCGACGTGCTCCTGTTGGAGCTCGGCCGGGAGGAGCTGCAGGGCATCTTCAGCGGGAAGACCACCAACTGGAAGCAGGTGGGCGGGGACGACGCCCCCATCGTCCTGCTCCTGGATCCCACCCAGATCGCCACCAACGACACCTTCCGCGGCCAGATACTCGGCGGCGCGCCCTTCGGGCCCGCCAAGTGGACCTTCCCGGCGGGCGTCACCCTGGTGCAGGCCGTCGCGGCCACGTCCCATTCCATCGGCTTCGCCCCCAAGGCCTCCCAGGAGAGCCTCAAGGTCAACAGCCCCGTCACCCCGGCCATCACCCGGCCGGTCCTCCTGGTCATCAAGGGGAAGAAGCCCAGCGCCAGCCTCCGCCGGCTCCTGGACTACCTGGAAAGCCCCGAGGGAAAGCAGCTCACGGTCCGGTGACCGGCAGCCGCGGCCCCAGGAAGGCGCCCAGCGCGGCGCCTCCCGCCAGCGCGGCCACCAGGGCGGAGCCGACCACGGGCACCGCGCCCAGGGCCCGCACGCGCTCCAGGCTCCCGGGGTCGTCCAGGCCGAAGCCCACGGCCAGCGGGCGGTCCGTGGCGCCGCGCAGGGCCTCCAGGCGCTCGGCCACCGGGCCCAGGTCGGTGCCCTGCCCCGTGCCGGTCACCCCCAGGCGCGCCACCACGTAGGCGAAGCGCTGGGCGAAGGGATGCCCGGAGCCCGGGTCGGGCCGGGAGGCCAGGAGCTGCCGGGCCCTGGCCAGGGGCGTGGTGGGGGTCAGCAGGGGCACGATGGGGTAGCCCGCGGCCCGCAGGCGCTCCTCCCACGCGGGCTCCTCGCCGAAGGGGAGGTCCACCACCAGCAGGCTCCTCACGGGGGTGGGCGCCAGGAGCCGCTCCAGGTCGTCCCCCAGCTGCAGCAGCGGATTGAAATAGGTGAACAGGACGACGTCCGGCCCCGGAAGCCCGGCCAGCGCCTCCAGAACCCGCCGCGGCGAGGTGCCGGCCTCCAGGGCGCGGTGGGCCGCGGCCTGCAGCACGGGGCCGTCGGCCACCGGGTCGGAATGGGGCAGCCCCACCTCCACGGTGCCCACCCCCAGGGCCCGGAATTCCGCGAGCAGCGCCGGAAGGCCTGAAAGCGTGGGATCGCCCGCCATGATGAAGGGAAGGATCGGTTCCATGTCAGGCTCCCAGCGCGGCTTGGTAGGTGGAGAGGTCCTTGTCGCCGCGGCCGGAGAGCCCCGCCAGGACGGTGCGCGCCCCGAGCCGCCCCAGGACGGCCAGGGCGTGGCTGGATTCCAGGGCCGGCAGGATGCCCTCGGCGCGGCAGAGGCGCCGGGCCGCTTCCAGGGCCTGGGCGTCCGAGGCCCGCAGGGCCTCGACGCGGCCCTCCAGGCACAGCGCCGCCAGCTCCGGGCCCATGGAGGGATAGTCCAGGCCCGCGCTGATGCTGGCGGTCTCGGCTGTCCAGCCGTGCTCGTCCTGGAGCAGGAGGCTTTTGCAGCCGTGCAGGACGCCCACGCGCCCGCCGCCCACGCGCGCGGCGTGCTCGCCGATGCCCGCGCCGTGGCCCCCGGCCTCCACCGCCACCAGGCGCACCGGATCGTCCCGGAACGGCACCATGAGTCCCAGCCCGTTGCTGCCGCCCCCCGCGCAGGCCACCACCACCTCGGGCAGTTCGCCGCAGGCCTCGAGCACCTGGGCCCGGGCCTCCTCGCCGATGACGCTCTGGAAGCTGCGGACGATGAGCGGGAAGGGATGCGGGCCCAGGGCCGATCCCAGGATGTAGTGGGCCCTGTCGCAGCGCCCCGCCCAGGTGCGCAGGGCCTCGTTCACGGCCTCCTTGAGGGTGCGCAGGCCCGCGGTCACCGGCACCACCTCCGCCCCGAAGAGCCGCATGCGGGCCACGTTCGGGGCCTGGCGGGCCATGTCCACCTCGCCCATGTAGACGGTGCAGGATAGGCCCAGGCGCGCGCAGGCCGCGGCGCAGGCCACGCCGTGCTGGCCGGCGCCGGTCTCCGCGATGACCTCGCGCTTGCCCATGCGCCGGGCCAGGAGGGCCTGGCCGAGGGCGTTGTTGATCTTGTGGGCGCCGGTGTGGGCCAGGTCCTCGCGCTTGAGGTAGAGGGCGTGGAGGCCCAGCTCCCTGGCCAGCCGCGGCGCGGAGGTGAGGGCCGTGGGCCGGCCCACGAAGGTGCGCAGCTCCTCCTTCAGCTCGCGCTGGAAGCCGGGGTCGGCCAGGGCCGAGACGAAGGCCGCCTCCAGCTCCAGCAGGGGCTGCATGAGGGTCTCCGGCGCGTAGCAGCCCCCGAGGCCCAGGTCGCCGTAGCGTCCGGACAAGGTGAATTCCGTCGTCATCGCTTCTCCAATCGGTGTGCTTCGGCCACGAACGCCGCCACCAGGGCGGGATCCTTCAGGCCAGGGGCGCGTTCCAGGCGGCTCGCCGCGTCGAAGCCCCTGCAGTCCATGTGCGCGGGCAGCGCCCCGAGGCGCTCCGCCAGCAGGCCCCCCCGGAGCCCGCCGGCCAGGAGGAAGGGCCCGGGCGGAGGATGGGCCCCCGCGTGGGCCAGGCCGGACCCGCCCAGGAGGCCGGTGGCCTTGGGCCCGGTCTCCCAGAGGTACAGGTCGGCGGGCGCCGGCTCCTGGCCGGGCTCGTCGGGCCACGGCAGCAGGATGCTCAGCCCGCGGGCCCGCAGGAGTTCAAGCCCGCTCCGGTCCGGCAGGTACGGCTGCACCCACCGGGCGCCGCAGAGCTCCGCCCACCGGGCGATCTCCGCCGCGTCCCCGGCCACCGCCACCAGCACGGCCCGGTCCCCGGCCAGCCGGGGCAGGAGGGGATCCGGGCAGTGGCGGGGACTCGCGGGATGGGCGAGGAAGCCCAGCCAGTCCGCCCCGGAGGCCAGCGCCAGGGCCACGTCCCCGGGGGTGGTCAGGCCGCAGACCTTGGCCTTCACGGACGCACCGCCCGGAGGAAGGCTTCCGGATCCGCGGCGCGCATGAGGGACTCCCCGATGAGCAGGGCGTCGAAGCCCTGGGCCAGGGCCTCCCGGGCCAGCTCCGGGCTGCGCAGGCCCGATTCCCGGATGAGCAGCGCCCCCGGGAAGGCCCGCCGCAGGGGTTCCGCGTCGGCGGGGCCCTCCGAGAAGTCCGCGAGGTTGCGCACGTTCCACCCCACCAGGCGCGCCCGGCTTTCCTGGGCGGCGGCGATCTCGTGGATGGCGTGCAGCTCCACCAGGGGCTCCAGGCCCAGGGCCCGCGCCGCCGAGGCGTAGGCCGGGAGCTCGCCGCCCAGCACCCGGGCGATGAGCAGCACCGCCTGGGCCCCCAGGGCCACGGCCTCCTCCAGATGCTTCCGGGTGCAGACGAAGCCCTTGTAGAGCACCGGCAGGCCGAAGCCCAGGGCCAGGGGGATGTCACCCGGGCGCCCGCCGAACCAGTGGGGCTCGGCCAGCACGGAAAGGCACGCCGCCCCGCCCCGGGCGTAGGCGCCCAGCCGGGAGGCGAGGTCCGCGTCGAGGGCGAAGGGCCCCAGCGAGGGCGAGGAGCGCTTGAATTCCGCGATGACCGGCAGGCGCGCCCGGCGCAGGGCCAGCTCGAAGGGGCCCTCGCCCCGCAGGGGATGGGCGCGGAAGGGGGTCCGGAAGGCCTGCTCCGCGATGCGCAGGCGCTCCCGCTCCACGATGGCCGAAAGGATCTCCGCCATGGCTATGCCGCCAGGGACAGGAGGGACGGCAGGGGCAGCCCATCCTCCAGGGAGGCCCGCACCTCGGCCACCAGGGCTCCCAGGCCGGACAGCTCCCGGTCCCGCACCAGGGCGAGGCCCAGGGCGGCCTGGAGGGCCACCTCCTCGGCCACGCGCCTGGAATAGTCCGGGTGGCCCGCGCCCCCGGCGAGGCCGCGGGCCAGGTCCACGCACGCCTCCAGGGAGCCGGCGGCGGCCGGCGCGAGGCCGCCGCGCACCCCGGCGTCCCCGGGCGAGAAGCGCACGGCGGGAAGGAGGCGCCCGGCTCGCACCGGCTGCAGCAGGGTGGGGCCCTCCAGGGACGCCTCGTCCATGCCCGCGCCCGAGGCGGTGGTGCCGTGCACCACCAGGGCCCGCTCCAGGCCCAGGGCCGCCAGGGCCTCGGCCACGGGAAGCACCCACTCCTCCCGGGCCACGCCCAGCACCTGGTAGGCGGGGCGGGCCGGGTTCAGGAGGGGGCCGAGCATGTTGAACACCGTGGGCACCGCCAGGGCGCGGCGGATGGGCACCATGCGCGCCAGCACCGGGTGGAAGCGCGGCGCGAAGAGGAACACGAAGTGGCTGCGGGCCAGGTCCGCCTCCAGGAGCGGCAGGGGCCGGGCCAGGTCGAGGCCGAGGGCCTCCAGCAGGTCCGCGGACCCGCAGAGGCTCGACGCCGAGCGGCTCCCGTGCTTGACCACGTCCACGCCCATGTGGGCCAGGGCCAGCGCCGACAGGGTGGAGAGGTTGGCCGTGTGCACCCCCTGGCGGGCGTCGCCGCCGGTGCCGCAGGTGTCCAGGGAGGGCCCGGGGGCCGGGAAGGCCACGGCGTGGCCGCGCAGCACCTGCGCGAAGGCCGTGAGTTCGGTGCCCCGGAAGGGGCGGCCGTTCAGGTCCAGGAGGGCCTGGCCCACGGCCTTGGGGTCGGAATCCGGGTCGAGGCAGGCCTCCATGAAGGCCCGCGCCCCGTCCAGGGAGAGGTTCTCGGAAAGGTGCAGGGGGTTGGTCATCGCATGCTCCTCAATTGGCCGATCCCCAGCCCACGGCGCGCCGGATGTACGGGACGCCGGACTGGCTTTGGGGAAGATCCAGGCGCCGGCCCACGGCCCGGGCCACGGGGCCCAACTCCTCTGCGAGGCGGCGGAACTCGGGGAAATGCAGGGACTGGGCGCCGTCGCTGAGCGCCCTGGCGGGATCGGGGTGGACCTCCACGATGATCCCGTCGGCCCCCGCGGCCACGGCGGCCCGGGCCATGGGAATCACGGCGTCCCGGCGCCCGGTGCCGTGGGAGGGGTCCACCACCACCGGCAGGTGGGTCATGGCCTTGAGCACGGGGACGGCGTTCAGGTCGAGGGTGTTGCGGGTGGCCGTCTCGAAGGTGCGGATGCCGCGCTCGCAGAGGATCACCCGGGCGTTGCCCTCCAGCAGGACGTACTCCGCGGCCAGCACGAACTCCTCCAGGGTGGCCGAGGGGCCGCGCTTGAGGAGCACGGGCTTGCCGGCCCGCCCCACGGCGCGCAGCAGCGGGGCGCTGGACATGTTCCGGGCGCCGATCTGGAAGCAGTCCACGAAGGGCAGCATCTCCTCCACGTCCGCGGGGTCCATCACCTCGGTGATCACGGGCAGCCCCGAGGCGTCCCCCGCCTCGCGCAGCAGCAGGACCCCCTCCTGCCCCAGCCCCTGGAAGGCGTAGGGGGAGGTGCGGGGCTTGTAGGCCCCGCCCCGGAGGCCGGTGGCGCCGTAGGCGGCGATGTAGTTCGCGGTGGCGACGATCTGCTCCCGGTCCTCCACCGAGCAGGGACCGCCCATGAGGGCGATGGCCTCGCCGCCCACGTCGGCGCGGCCCAGGGCCACCCGGGTGCCCCGGGGCGCCGCGGACCGGGCCGCCAGGATGGGCTTGGCGCCCGAGGCCTTGGCCCACTCGACGCCCTCCAGGGCCTGGACCTCCTTCAGGGAGGGCCCGCCGGGGCCCAGCAGGGCCAGGAAGAGGCCGAAGGGGAAGTCCAGCCGCCGGGCGCCTTCCAGGGCCTCCAGGGCGGGGACGGGGTGCTTGAGCTTGATGATCATGGGGGCCTCAGTTCAGGACGGGGTTCCGGCACAGCCCCACGAAGTTGGCCAGCAGCCCCGCGCCGTCGGGCGTGAGGATGGACTCCGGGTGGAACTGCACGCCGTGGCAGTTGAAGGTGCGGTGGCGGACGGCCATGATCTCCCCGTCGGCCGTCGTGCCCTGGACCGCGAGGCAGTCCGGGAGGCTCGCGGCCTCGGCGGCGAGCGAGTGGTAGCGGCCCACCTGGAGCGGGTCGGGCAGACCCGCCAGCAGGCCCGAGCCGTCGTGGGGCATGAGGGAGATCTTCCCGTGCATGGGCCGGCCCGCCCTCGCCACCCGGCCCCCGAAGGCCTCCACCATCACCTGGTGCCCCAGGCACACGCCCAGGATGGGGACCCTGGGCGCCAGGGCCCGCACCAGCTCGATGCAGACGCCGGCGTCCCGGGGGTGCCCGGGCCCCGGGGAGATGACCAGGCCGTCCAGGTCCATGGCCAGGGCCTTCTCCACCGTGAGGGCGTCGTTGCGCACCACCTCCAGGCGGGGCTCCAGGGCCCCGATCATGGAGACGAGGTTGTAGGTGAAGGAATCGTAGTTGTCGACGAACAGGATCATCGGTGCACCTCCACGCCGAGGGCGGAGAGGAGCACGCCGGCCTTGGCGTGGATCTCCGCCCACTCCGAAGCCTCCACCGAATCCGCCACGATGCCGGCCCCGGCGCGGAACCGCGCCACGCCGTCCTGGATCTCCAGGCTGCGGATGGTGATGGCGATCTCGAGATTGCCGGTGCGGTCCAGGATCCCCACCCCGCCGCCGTAGGCGCCGCGGTCCTCGCCCTCCAGGGCGGCCAGTATCTGGGTGGCGCGGATCTTGGGGGCGCCGCTGAGCGTGCCGGCCGGGAAGGTGCTCCACAGGGCGTCCAGGGGCCGGAGCTCCGGGCGCAGGCTGCCCCGCACCTCGGAGATGAGGTGCATGACGTGGCTGAACATCTCCACCTGCTCGCGCACGGGCACCGTCACCGAGCCGTGGGCGCAGACCCGGCCCAGGTCGTTGCGGGACAGGTCCACCAGCATGGCGTGCTCCGCCAGTTCCTTGGGATCGGCCTTGAGCTCGGCGGCGAGGCGCCCGTCCTCCAACGGGTCCCCCGAGCGCCTCCGGGTGCCGGCGATGGGCACGGTGGCCACCTGCGAGCCCTCGACCCGCACCAGCATCTCCGGCGAGGCGCCCACCAGGGTGCGGCCCCCCAGGGACACGAAGAAGTGGTACGGGGAGGGGTTCAGGCGCCGCAGCCGCCGGTAGACCTCGAAGGGGTCGCCCTCGATGCGCCCCTCGAAGGGCTCGCTCAGCACGATCTGGTAGGCGTCGCCGGCGAGGATGGCCTCCTGGGCGGCCTTGAAGTTGCGCGCGAACCGCGCCCGGTCCGGGGTGCGGGTGGTCGCGAAGACCGGCGGGGCGGGCCGCTCGGGCAGGGCCCCTTCCAGGCGGGAGGCCAGTTCCGCCAGGCGCGCCTCCCCGTCCCCGGCCGTGGGGAAGTGGTAGAGGTAGCCCTGCTGCTTGAGGTGGTCCAGCACCAGGCCCGAGGCGAAGCGCCCGAAGCGCAGCCTGGGCTTGCGGGCCCCGGGGAAGGAAGCCTCCAGCACCGGCTCGGCCAGGGCGAAGGCGCTGAAGTCCGCCCAGCCCACCGCCCCGCCCAGGAAGGGCACCGGGACCTCGGGAGTCTCCACCTTCAGGGCCGCGGCCCAGGCCTCCAGGGCCGCCAGAGGGTGGCCCGGCAGGGCCTCCCGGACGCCGCCGCGCACCAGCGCCGCCTCCGTCCCCGCCTCGAAGACCTCCGACGCGTCCAGACCGATGAAGGAGAAGCGGGCCTGGGACTCGCCGCCCGTGACGGACTCCAGCAGGTAGGCGTCCTGGCCCGGCTCCGTGAGGGCCAGGAAGGCCCGCACGGGGGTCGTGAGGTCCGCCGGGAAGGAGATCACCAGGGGGGCCGCAGCCGCCGGGGTGGATGTGGGGGATGCAGGTGTCATGTTTTCCTCTAGATACGAAAAAGCCCACCGTGAAGGTGGGCCGGGATGCTTGCTTTGGGTTCTCTATGCCTTATGTCCGAAGGCTGCCCACGCGAACGCCCGACCCCTGGTGCCAGTAGCGCCAGTTCCAGGCCAGGTTGGTCATGCGATGGGTCACGAGGGACTCCGGTTAAGGGGGAAGTCTACGGGCTTCCGGGATGGAATGCAAGCAGTCGGAACAAGGGCTTGTGCCGATGCCCCCGGGGCACGTGCGACGGATCCACCACTGATCAATTGATATATTTTTTGGCCGTTCGGGGTAAAATTTTTTCATTCCGAGGTGGGCCATGGGCATGAAAATCGTGGGCACGAGCGTCCAGCGCCTGGACGCCGTCGCCAAGGTCACCGGCAGGGCCCGCTACTCGGAGGACTTCTTCGAGCGGGACATGCTGGTGGGCAAGGTGCTGCGCAGTCCCCACGCCCACGCCAGGGTGCTGCGCGTGGACGCCTCCCGGGCCCGGGCGCTGCCGGGCGTCGAGGCCGTCCTCGTGCCCGGGGACCCCTCCTGGCGCCCCTTCGGCACCGCCGGGCACCCCTGGTCCCTGGATCCCCACCACCGGGACGCCCAGGACCGGCAGATCCTGACGGACAAGGCGCGGTTCGTGGGCGACGCCGTGGCGGCGGTGGTGGCCGTGGACCTCCTCACCGCCCAGAAGGCGCTCTCGCTCATCGAGGTGGAGTACGAGGTCCTCCCCTTCGTCCTGACCCCCGAGGACGCCATGGCCGAGGGCGCGCCCCTCATCCACGAGGACAGGCCCCGGAACGTCCTCAGCGACTTCGGGGTGGGCTTCGGGGACCTGGACGCCGAGATGGCGAAGGCCGACCACGTCTTCGAGGGGCACTTCGAGACCAGCGTCGTGCAGCACTGCCACATCGAGAACCACAACGCCTTCGCCTTCGTGGACACCGACGGGCGCATCGTCATCAACTCCTCCACCCAGATCCCGCACATCGTGCGCCGGGTGGTGGCCCAGGCCCTGGGCCTGCCCTGGGGGCGGGTGAAGGTGATCAAGCCCTTCATCGGCGGCGGCTTCGGCGCCAAGCAGGACGTGGTGGTGGAACCCCTGGTGGCCGCCATGGCCCTGGCCGTGGGCGGGCGCCCCGTGCGCTACGCCCTCACGCGGGAGGAGGTCTTCATCGACTCCCGCACCCGCCACGCCTTCAGGATGGACCTGAAGACCGCCGTGTCGAAGGACGGCGAGCTCAAGGCCATCGGCATCAGGCTCCTGAGCAACTCCGGCGCCTACGCCTCCCACGGCCACTCCATCGCCATGGCGGGGGGCGGCAACTTCCGGTCCCTGTACAAGCTCGACGCCGTGAAGTTCGAGCCGAAGACCGTCACCACCAACCTCCCGGTGGCCGGGGCCATGCGCGGCTACGGCTCGCCCCAGGTGTTCTTCGCCCTGGAGAGCCACCTGGAGGACATCGCCCGGGCGCTCAGGCTCGACCCCATGGCGTTCCGCCTGCGCAACCTCATCGGGGTGGGCTACACCGACCCCCTCACCGGCATCACGGTGCGCTCCATGGGCGTGCCCGAGTGCATCGAGAAGGGCAGGACCCTCATCCGCTGGGACGAGAAGAAGAAGGCCAACGCGAACCAGACCGGGGACCTCCGCCGGGGCGTGGGCATGGCCTGCTTCAGCTACGCCTCGGGCACCTTCCCCTTCAGCCTCGAACTGAGCGGGGCCCGCATCGTGATGAACCAGGACGGCTCCATCACCCTGCAGGTTGGCGCCACGGAGATCGGCCAGGGCAGCGACACCGCCTTCGCCCAGATGGCCGCGGAGATCCTGGGCATCACCGTGGACATGGTCCACGTGGTCACGTCGCAGGACACGGACGTCACGCCCTTCGACCCGGGTTCGTACGCCTCCCGCCAGACCAGCATCTGCGGCGTGGCGGTGCGCAAGGCCGCGCTGGAGGCCCGGGCCAAGGTCCTGGCCATCGCCGCGCGCAAGTGCGGCCTGCCGGCCTTCGAGCTGGACATCCGGGACTGCCGCATCGTGGAGAAGGCCCTGGGCCGGGAGATCTGCACCCTCGAGGAGGTGGCCATGGACTCCTACTACGACCGCATCCACGCCGACCCCATCCGCGCCGACGTCTCCGCCAACGTGCGGAACTCCGCCATCGCCTACGGCGCGACCTTCGTGGAGGTGGAGGTGGACCTCCGCACCGGCAAGGTCGAGGTCCTGGAGCTGTACAACATCCACGACTCCGGCCGCATCATCAATCCGAAGCTGGCCGAGGGCCAGGTCCACGGCGGCGTGAGCATGGCCCTGGGCGCCGCCCTCCTGGAGCAGCTGCTGGTGGATCCCGCCACCGGGAAGACCCTCAACAACAACCTGCTGGACTACAAGCTCCCCACCATCCTCGACACCCCGAAGATCAACGCCGCCTTCGTGGAGACCTGCGACGCGGGCGGCTCCTTCGGCTCCAAGGCCCTGGGCGAGTGCCCCGTCATCTCCCCCGCCCCCGCCATCCGCAACGCCGTGCTGGACGCCACGGGCGTCGCCTTCGACCGGATCCCCCTCTACCCGCAGGCCGTGTTCGAGAAGTTCCGAGAGGCGGGCGTCATCCGTCCGCAAGCACCCGCGACAGCCGCCCTTCCCTGATCATCAGGTCCGCCAGCACCGCGGCCGTGACCGCCTCCAGCACCACCGGCACCCGCAGCGCGATGCAGGCGTCGTGGCGGCCGCCGACCTTCAGCTCGGCGGGGGCCTGGGTGCGCAGGTCCAGGGTGGTCTGGGGTGCCTTGATGCTGGAGGTGGGCTTCACGGCCACCCGGAAGACCAGCTCGTTGCCGTTGGTGATGCCGCCGTTGAGGCCGCCGGCGTTGTTGGTGGCGGTGCGGCCCTCCATGTCCAGGATCGGATCGTTCACCTGGCTCCCGCGCAGGCGGCAGGCCCCGAAACCGATTCCGAACTCGATGCCCTTGATGGCGGGGATGGAGAAGGCCCCGTGGGCCAGCAGGGACTCCACGCTCTCGAAGAAGGGCTCGCCCAGGCCCGCAGGCAGGCCCTGGACGCGGCACTCCACGAGGCCGCCCACGGAGTCCCCGGCGGCCATGGCCTCCTGGATGGCGCGCTCGATGTCGGCCTTGCCGCCGGCCTCCAGGAGCCGGGCCTCGACCCGCACCGGGGCGAGCAGCTTCTTGGCGACGACCCCCGCGGCCACCAGGCCCGCCGTGAGCCGGCCCGAGAAGTGTCCGCTGCCGCGCATGTCCGCGAAGCCGCCGTACTTCTTCAGGGCCACCCAGTCCGCGTGGCCGGGACGGGGCGTGTCCTTGATGGCCTCGTAGGCGCCGGAGTCCGTGTTCCTGTTGCCGAACAGGATGAGGATGGGGGCGCCGGTGGTGCGGCCCCCGAGGATCCCGGTCTGGATGAGGGCGGTGTCGTCCTCGCGCCGGGGGGTGGTGCCGGGGGCGGAGCCGCCCCTGCGGCGCTCCATGTCCGCGGAGAAGTCCCCGGGCTCAAGGAACAGGCCCGCGGGGCACCCGTCCAGGAGGATCCCCACGCAGGACCCGTGGGACTCGCCCAGGATCGACATCCGGAAGGTCCGGCCGAATGAGTTCACGCGTCACCTCGCAGGGAAGCCAGATCGCTGAAGAATTCGGGATAGGACTTCTCCACGCAGGCCTCGCCCTCCATGGTCGCACCCCGGGCGCTCCGGAGGCCAGCCACGGCGCAGGCCATGGCCATGCGGTGGTCGTTGTGGGGGTCGATGGCGCCGCCCTCCAGGGGCCCGCCTTCGATCTCCATCCAGTCGCCCTCGACCTTCAGGGTGGCGCCCATGGCCGAGAGCTCGGCCACCAGGGCCGTGGCGCGGTCGCTCTCCTTGGCCTTCAGGCGGCTGGCGCCCTTGAGGCGGGTGAGGCCCCGGGCGTGGCAGGCCAGGGCCGCCAGCGGAGGGAAGAGGTCGGGGCAGTCGGTGGCGTCGAAGGTGAAGCCGCGCAGGTCGGCGCGGTCCTGGAGGAGCGCGCCGCCCTCCCAGCGAGGCGCGGCGCCCGCGTCCTCCAGGGCGCGCAGGATGGCCCGGTCCGCCTGGGCCGAGTCGGGGTTCAGGCCCTCCACGGCCACCGCTCCGGCCACGGCCCCGGCCACCAGGAGGAAGGCCGCGCCCGACCAGTCCCCTTCCACGGACAGATCCACGGGCCGGAAGGTCTGGCCGCCTGGGACGACGAAGAGATCCAGCGCCGGGGACGCCTCCACCCGGGCCCCGAAGGCCGCCAGGACGTCCAGGGTCATGCGGATGTAGGGCCCGCTGCGCAGCCCCTCCACCTCCACGCGGCTGTCGCCTTCCGCCCCGGGCAGGGCCAGGAGCAGGCCGCTGAGGAACTGGCTGCTGGCGCGGCCATCCACGCGCACGCGGCCCCCCTTCAGGGGCCCGCGCAGGGTTATGGGGGGGAAGCCCTCCCGGGTGGAGCAGACCACGCCCAGCTGGCGCAGGGGGTCCAGCACCATCTCCATGGGGCGGGTGAGGAGGGAGCCGTGGCCCGAAAGGGTCATGGGCAGGTCCTGGAGGGCGGCCACCGCCGCCGCGGCCCGCAGGCAGAAACCCGATTCGCCGCAGTCCAGGTTCCCGGTCCGGGGCCGCCCCCCGCCGCGGATCTCCAGGACGTCCCCGGCCTCGCGCACCCGGGCGCCCAGGTCCCGGATCACGCCCAGGCAGGCCGCCCCGTCCGCGGAGCTTCCGGGCTGGCGGATGACGCTTGCGCCCGGGGTCCGGGAGGCCGCCAGGAGAAGGCGCTGGAGGTGGCTCTTGGACGCCGGGGCCCGGAGGCGCCCGGCCACGGTTCCGGGGGGGATATGGATCATCGGCTCATTCCGGATCCCCCAGGGCCAGGCGCTCCCGTTCCCGGGGGTCCAGGGTCTCGAGGAACTCCTGGTAGCGCTGCTCATTTTCGCGAAGGCGGGCGCCCATGAAGCGGCTGGCCCGGAGTTCAGCGGGGGTGAGGGTCCGTTCTTTGCGTTTCTGGCTCGCCATGGGTGCATGGTATCGGCGCTTGGAGCGAAATTCCACAGGACGCGCCGAATTTACGCCCTCGCTCAAATAGAAATGATTTTCACTTGAATCAAACAGAAACGAGTTCTATTCTCTTTGAAGGCACCTGCCTTGAATTTTCTCTGCTTGAGGACTGAATGAATCGTTTGTTTTTGCTGCTCGTGGCCGCCTCCCTCCCTGCCCTCCTTTCCGCCGCCTCCTCGGGCAGCGGCCTGATCTCGGGCGTCGTGAAGGACGAGGGCGGCAAACCCGTCGCCGGCGCCGTGGTCACCCTCGAGAACCGCGTCGCGGGGCGCATCCAGACCGCCCGCACCGATGCCCAGGGCCGGTTCTCCCTCTTCAACGTGCCGTTCAACGACTACCACCTGGAAGCCGCGGCCCCGGGCCTCGCCACGGCCCACCGCGACGTGGCCGTGCGGAGCACCCTGCCGCTGCAGCTGGCCCTGAGCCTGCCCCAGGCCGGGGCCGTCGTGGTGGTGGAGGAGCGCTCCGGCCTCCTTGAGGCCCACCCCTCCAGCCACCTCGACATCGACCGCGCCACCATCGAGCAGATCCCCGCGGTGGTCCAGAGCCGGGGCATGGAGAGCATCCTCCTGGCCACGCCGGGGTTCATCCAGGACGAGAACGGGCGCTTCCACTTCCGGGGCAGCCACGGCCAGGCGATGTACGTCATCGACGGCGTGCCCGTCACCGACCAGATGCAGGCCACCTTCTCCAACTCCCTGGACCCGGGCCAGGTGGAGAGCATGGAGGTCATCACCGGCGGCATCTCAGCGGAGTACGGCGGCAAGCCCGGGGCGGTGGTGAACCTCACCTCCAAGTCCGGCCTGGGGACTCCGGGCGGCTTCCAGGGGGACTACAGCGTCGGGGCCGCGCGCTTCCGCACGTTCGAGTCAGGCATCAGCCTCCGGGGCTGCACGGACCGCTCCGGCTGGTTCGTCACCGCCGCGGGCTCCGGCAGCGACCGGTTCCTGGACCCGGTCAACTTCGAGAACCTGCACAACCACGGCACCACGGGCAGGATCTTCACGCGCTTCGACTGGCTCCTCTCCGGCACCGACACCCTGCGGCTCTCCGCGGGCGGGGGCTCCACGGCCCGGGACGTCGTGAACCTGGCCAGCCAGGAAGCCCGGGGCCAGGACCAGCGCGCCCGCAACGTGGACGCGAACCTCAGCCTGGGCTGGACCCGCCTCCTGGGCCCCGACGCCAGCATCGAGGCCACGCTCTTCCATCGCCAGTCCACCGCCCGGCTGGACCCCACCGCCGACCTGGCGCCGGGTTTCGGGGGGGGCGGTCCCGACTACCCCTACTGGGCACGCCAGGACCGGTCCCTGGACAACCAGGGAGCCACCGCGGCCTACCAGAGGAAGAACGGCGACGACACCTTCAAGGCGGGCCTCCAGTACGTGCGCTACCCCATCCGCGAGCGCTTCGCCTTCGCCATCACCGACGGCTCCAGGGCCGCCGATGCCGGGGACCCGCTCCACGCCTACACCCCGGAGGGGGGCGGGAACATCTTCCGGTTCGACGAGAGCATCGCGCCGTCCCTGGCCTCGGCCTATGTCCAGCAGGACCTGAAGGCCGGGGACTGGAACCTGGGCCTGGGCCTGCGCCTGGACAGCTACCGCGGGCGCGGCTACGTGCACAACCAGCTGCAGCCCCGGGTGGGCGTGTCCCGCTCCTTCCCGGCCGCGGGCACCCTCCTGCGCTTCAGCTACGACCGGCTCCTCATCACGCCGGAGAACGAGAACCTGGCATTTTCCACCTCCCAGGCCGCCTGGGACCTCACCTCGGCCGCAGGCACGAAGGTGCCGCAGCTGCGCCCGGAGCTCCAGGACAGCTTCCTGGTGGGCGTGGAGCAGCAGGTGGGCGGAGTCTTCAAGGCCAGCCTGGACTACTGGTGGAAGGACAGCGTCAACAGCGCCGACAACGACCAGTTCCTCAACACGGGCGTTCTCTTTCCCACCGCCGCGGCACGGGGCTTCTTCCACGGCATGGACCTCCGCCTGGACCTGCTGGAAGTGGCCGGCTGGTCCGCCTACCTCAGCGCGGGCACCGTGCGCACCATCTTCCGCAGTCCCACCGTGGGGGGCCTCTCCTCGGCCGAGGCTTCCCGGCCCGCCGGAACCCCCTACCTCATCGACCACGACGAGAAGCTCACCCTCCAGCTGGGCGTCCACTACCAGTCCAAGGCCTTCTTCGCGCAGGTGATCGGCCGGTACGACTCGGGCCTCGTGGCCGGCGACCCCGGGAATGCCGCGGGCAACCCGGACTACGCCTTCGGCATCCCCTACGTGCGGGTGACCGACGATTCCCTGGTGGGGCCGACCTGGCGCATCCGGCCCCGCACCGTGTGGAACCTGAGCGCCGGGCGGGAGTTCGCCACCGGCCGCGGCACCTCCATCGTGGCCGGTGCCAACCTCCTCAACGTCTTCGACGAGAAGGGCCTCTACAACTTCCTCAGCGCCTTCGGCGGCACCCACGTGATCCCGCCCCGCACCCTCGCGGTGAACCTGAAGTTCAAGTTCTAGCCTTCAATGCGTGGCGAACGGCGGTCTCGAACTGGGACCGGTTGTAGGGCTTGGGCAGGAAGCCCGCCAGGTCCCCGCCGGAGAAATCGCCCACCGCGAAGGTCTCGTTGTACCCGCTGGTGAGCAGGACGGGAATGGTGGCGTCCTCGGCCGCCATGATCCGGAAGGCCTCCCGCCCGTCCATGCGGGGCATGGTGAGGTCCATGATCACCAGGGAGAGGTCGCCCCGCCGCTCCAGGAAGATGGCCACGGCCTGCGTGCCGTCCGAGGCCTCGAGGACCTGGAGCCCCATGGTCTGGGCGAGGGCGCAGGCCACGGCCCGGGCCGGGGCCTCGTCGTCCACGATCAGGACCGTGCCCCTGGCCTGGAAGGCCTCCGGCGCGTGCTCCTCGGGGGTTTCGGCGCCCGCGGCCTCCACCGCGGGGAGGAAGAGCTTCATGGAGGTCCCCTGCCCCGGCTCGCTGTAGACCTTGATGCTGCCGCCGTGGCTTTTCAGGATCCCCATGAGGGCGGAGAGCCCCAGCCCGCGGCCCGTGAACTTCGTGGTGAAGAAGGGGTCGAAGATCAGGTCGATGACCTCCCGGGTCATGCCGCAGCCGGTGTCGGACACCTCCATGACCACATAGCGCCCCGGCGGGATGGGAATGGCCGGGATCAGCGTGGTGAGGTAGACGGAGTCGAGCCACTGCACCCCGGTGCGCAGGGTGATGGCCCCCCCCTCCTCGCCCAGGGCCTCGGAAGCGTTGGTCACCAGGTTCATGACCAGCTGCTGCATCTGGGCCGGGTCGCCCACGATCTCCGGCAGGGCCGCCGCCAGTTCGAGGCGGATGGCGGCCTTCTTGGAGATGGAGACCGACAGGAGCTCGGTCATCTCCTGCACCAGGTAGTTCAGGTTGATGGGCGAGATCATGACCTTGCCCTTGCCCGCGTAGGCCAGCATCTGCCGGGTGAGGTCCGCGGCCCGCAGGGAGGCCTTCTCGATCTGGTCCAGGTAGGGCCCTGCGGGGCTGCCGGGGTCGAGCACCATGGAGGCCAGGTTGCAGTTGCCCAGGATCGTGGTGAGCAGGTTGTTGAAGTCGTGGGCGATCCCCCCGGCCAGGACGCCCAGGCTCTCGAGCTTCTGGGACTGGCGGATGGCCTCCTCCCCCTCCTTGCGCTGGGTGATGTCCGCGCGGATGGCCACGAACTGGAAGGGCACCCCCTCATCGTCCAGATAGGGGACGATGGTGGTGTCCACCCAGTAGTAGGTCCCGTCCTTGGCCCGGTTCCGGATCTCGCCCTTCCACACCTTGCCCTTCTTGATGGTGCGCCAGAGGTCGGTGAAGAAGGCCTTGGGGTGGTGGCCGCTGTTGATGATCCGGTGGTCCTTCCCAAGCAGCTCCTCCCGCGGGTACTTGGAGATGGCGCAGAACTTGTCGTTGACGTAGGTGATCCGGCCGTTGGCGTCCGTGATGGCCACGATGGCGTGCTCGTCCAGGGCGTTCTTGAACACCTCCAGCTCGTGCACGGCCGCCCCGAGCTTGGCCTCGGCGCCGTTGCGCTCCACGTAGGGCCGCGCCAGGCCGTAGTAGAGCCGGGACCCCTCGCTCACCGCCAGCCGCCACACCAGGGTCACCGGGGTCCCGTCGCTGCGCAGGAAGCGGGACCGCTGGGGTGCCAGGGACCCGTTCATGCGGCTGGTCTCCATCACGTGCCGCACGAGGGGCACGTCCAGGGGGTCCACCAGGTCCAGGAAGCGCCGCCCCAGGAGCTCCCGCGGCGGATGCCCCCAGAGGCCCAGACACCCCGTGCCCACCGCCTGGAAGGCGCCATCGGGCCCCAGGGAGAAGAAGACGTCCTGGTTCTGGGCCATCACCCAATCGAACAGGGAACCGGCACCGTCCTGCGGGACGGCCGGTTCCCTCGGGCATGATTCGTTCTGCGACATGGTGGACTTTCCAACTTCTCCACCATGATAATGAGTCTCGCCCGCTTATGCGGAATTATTCTAACGGACCCGGTTGGACAGGGAGAAGGTCTCGGTGGCCCCCCACCCGACGGCTCCACCGGCCGTGTTGGTCTTGTTCCAGAGGCACTCCCGCACGGTGAACACCTTCTTCGCGGTGTCGATGCTGACCACCTGGAAGGACAGCTTCTTGGGGTCCTTGGCGGAATCCTTGCCCTTCATGGGCGAATCCACCCGGAACACGGGGATGGCCAGCTGGGTCATGGTGTTGTCGACCGAGACGCTGTTCTCGCCATTCCAGGTACGGAATTGATTGAAGTTATCGTGACCGTGGAACCAGGCGACGATGTTCTTGTGGGCCTTCAGGAAGGTGGCGAGGTCCTTGACCTCCTTGGTGGGGGCGGTGGCCGTCGTGACGGCGGTGGCCGGGGCGACCACGTTGCTGATGTTCATGGCGTCCCGGAAGTAGTTGGAGAAACCGCCCGTCCACGGGAAATCCAGGCCGTTGGACGCGGGGTCCCGGAAATTGGCCCCGGTCTGTTCCGGGGGCATGTGCGCGAAGATGAACACCGGCGTGCTGGAGGTGAGGGTGGCCAGGTACGGCTCCAGCTTCTCCCGCATCTCGGCGTCCAGCCACATGTTCAGGAACACGAAGTGCATCCCGCCGAACACCTTGACGCTGAAGACCTTGTGCATGTTGTAGTTGAATTCCGTGGTCAGCAGGGGCGCCGCGGGCTTCATGGTCCAGTTGTAGACGTTGACGAAGGCGGTGGGGTCGCTGGCGGGATTCATGACATCCGGGCCGCCCAGCGCGTTGGAGACATCGTGGTTCCCGGGCGTGAGGAAGATCGGCAGGGCCGCGCCCGTGCGGTCCTTCAGGGTGAGCCCGTCGGCGTAGATGGCCTTCCACTGGTTGAAGCTGGTGGTGGATGAGTTGCCGTTGGACAGGGGCGGGATGACGCTCTTGCTGCCGATGTCGCCCGTGTTCGCCATGAAGTCGAAGTTGCCGAAGGCCGCACCGGCATTGACGCCGTAGTCGCCGGGCGCCGTCAGGCCGGGCAGCAGGTTCATGACGTCCCGCGCCCGGGTATTCACCTCGACGGCGTCCACGGAGGCCGTGGCCCCCTGGAACGCGGCGGCGGCGGTGGTCACGTCCCCGAAATGGCAGTCCGACGTGAAGATGAACTGCACCGTGTCCACCGGCTTCACCACCACGGTGAACGTCCGGGTGTTCAGCGCGGTCCCCAGCGCCACCTGCGCCGTGAGCGTCACCGTGCCGTCCGCCCCCACCGGCGGCCTGACGACCTTCCCCGCGGGGCTGAGGGTCGCCGGATTGCTCGACGTCCAGGTGATGGCGGACCCGGCCGCGGCGCCCTTGGTGGGCAGGGTGACGTCCTTGGTCACGGCAGAGGCGGTGTCCCCCGAGGCGTAGGCGATCTCGATGACGCTCGCGTCGGCCGCGGTGCGGTCGCTGTCCGCGACGGAGGTGCTGCTGCTGCAGGAAACCCCCAGGATCAGGGCGGCCACCGCTGCGCCGAACTGCCCGGCCGGGGACGTGAAGGGACGTTGTTTCATGGTTTCTCCTGGGAAGGTGGACACACCCTGCCCTCCCACCGCATTGGAAGGAGGGAACATGACGAAAAGACCTACGGTCGAATTGCCAAAGATTAAATTGGCAATTCAAGTGCCAGGATCGTCATGGCGAGAAGAGTGGCCCAGGAGTAGACGAAAGACTCCAAGCCCGCCCCCGGAGGGCGTCGCCCATGCGGGATCCCGCATGCAAAATGCGGCAATCCGCACACCCGGACGGATGCGTCCTCAGCGGGCCCCGGCGCCGGCCTCCACCCGCACCGTGAGTCCTTCCAGGAGGTCCCACGTCTGGTGGCATTCGTCGCAGCTGCTCCGCGGTTCGCCGCAGGGGAAGCCCTCGGCCCCCATGCCCTGGCACCGGGGGTTCTGGACGAAGAACAGCAGCTCGCCGAGGACCTCGTGCACACGCTCCCGCTGGGCATGCTCAGGCAGGCCGCGCAGGGCCTGGATCAGCTTCCATTCCGCAGCACTCAGATCCGCTTGGATGGGGGTCTCGGACATGGGGGCCTCCTTGGCTATGGCCAGTATAGGCAGGGACCCCGCCCAAAGGGGACCCTTCCGGTAACTTGTGACCGGTGCCGGATTGCCGGTAGGGTTGTGGCTGGAGGGTCGATGCGGGCGGTGATCCAGCGGGTTAAGCGAGCGGAAGTTCGATCCGGGGACCAGGTGGCGGCCATCGGCCCCGGCCTCCTGGTGCTGGCCGGCCTGGCCAAGGACGACACGGAAGAGCAGTGCCGCTGGGTCGCAGCCAAGATAACCGCCCTGAGAATCTTCGAGGATGCCGAAGGCCGGATGAATCTTTCACTCCAGGAAACGGGCGGGGAAATCCTGGTGATTTCCCAGTTCACCCTGGCAGGGAGCCTGGAGCGGGGCCGGCGGCCCTCCTTCGACGGGGCCATGGCCCCCGGCCCGGCCCGGGACCTGTTCGGCATCTTCGCGGGCCTCCTGGAGGCCGGATGGCCGCGGGTGAAGCGCGGGTTCTTCCAGGAGCACATGGAGGTGGAGCTGGTGAACGACGGCCCGGCGACCTTCATCCTCGAGCGCTGATCACTTCTTCCTGCCGGTCCCCACCATCACGGTCTTGAAGCGGGTGAGGGCCTCCTGCCGGGTGGTCCCTGGAGGCAGGCGCAGCACGGCCAGCACCAGGCCGTTGCCGCCCACGGCCCAGGCCTGGGTCGTGGCGGAGTCCCGGGCCACGGCGGGCGCCGTGGACATGAACCACCAGGCGTTCTCCTTGAAGGTCTCGTCCATGAAGCTGAGCAGGAGCCTGCGGTACAGCCGCACCGCCTCCTCCTGGGCGGGATCCGCGAGCCAGCGCAGCAGGGCCTCGGGGCTCGTGCGCAGCAGGTCCCCCTCGCCGAACCAGACCGGATCGAGGTCCGGCACGCCTTCGGCGTCCGGGAGGCGCCGCGCCAGGAAGGGCTGGAAGACGTCCAGCATGCGGGCCCGCGCGGGGCCGTCGCCGTAGTCCTCCACCCACCGCTGGGCCGACATGCGCGCCCAGCCCAGGAAGGCGAGGCGGCAGTCCTCCCGGAGGGCCTTGGCCAGGTCCACGCGGCCGTGCCCCTTGGGGTTCGTGCACCGGTAGGGTCCCATGGCGCCGGAACACTTGAACGAGGGGCCTCCGCTCTCCCAGGCCGCGCCCTCCAGCTTCGCCCAGAGCAGCTGGGAAAACGCGCCCAGGGGCCCTTCGACCGCGGCGTCGCCGTAGCGGTACACCTCCAGGTCCGGTCCGGCCAGCGCCAGCGACTCCCCGGGCAGGAGGAGCGGCCGCGGAGGCGGGGCCTTCGGAGGGGCCGCGGCCAGCATGGCGGTGGCCAAAAGTCCGGAGAGCGTTCGTGCGCCGATCCACATCTGGGTGCCCCTCGAAGGGAAGTATAACGGCGGCCCGCGCCCCCACGGCATAATGGTTCCCATGGCCACGAGCACCGTCATCACCAACCTGAAGGGGGCCGTTACCCCCGATCCCGCGCGCCCCTGGGCGGTGGATTTCATCGAGGACGCGGCCATCGCCGCGAGCGGCGGAAAGGTCCGGTGGATCGGCCCGCGCGCGGACCTGCCCCTGGACTTCCGCGGCGCCCGGGCCGTCGACGGCCGCGGGTGCTGGGCCTCCCCGGGCTTCGTGGACCCGCACACCCACCTGCTCTTCGGCGGGGACCGCAGCCACGAGTTCAACCGCCGCCTTCACGGCGTCACCTACGCCCAGCTCGCCGCCGAGGGCGGAGGCATCCGCGAGACCGTGCGCGCGACGCGCGCCGCCACGGTCCCCGAGCTGGTGGCCCTGGGCGAGGAACGCCTGCGCTCCTACCGCCGCAAGGGCGTGCTGCACCTCGAGGCCAAGACCGGGTACGGCCTGGAGCTGGAGACGGAGAGCCGGCTCCTGGAGGCCTACGCGGAGCTGCGGGCCCGGGGGTGGAGCCTCGACGTCACGCTCATGCCCGCCCACGACCTGCCCCAGGAATTCGCCGGCGATCCGGACCGCTACATCGCGGAAGTGGCCGGAACGTGGCAGCCCGAGCTGGTCCGGCGCCACCCCGGCGTGGCCTCGCACTGCGACGTGTTCGTGGAAAAGGGCGTGTTCGACGCGGAGCAGGGCCGCGCCATCCTGGAGTCCGGACGGCGCCTGGGCCTGAGGCCCCGCATCCACGCCGACGAGTTCTGCTCCACCGGCGGGGCCGAGCTGAGCGCCGCCGTGGGAGCCGCCAGCGCGGACCACCTGATGTTCGCGTCGGACACGGGCATCCGCGCCATGGCCCAGGCCGGCGTCGTGCCGACCCTCCTGCCCGCCACCACCCTGTTCCTGGGCATGAGGGACTATGCCCCCGCCCGGAAGATGATCGCCGAAGGCTGCCGCGTCGCCCTCGCCTCGGACTTCAACCCCGGCTCCTGCGCCTGCATCGATCCCCTCCTGGTGCTGCGCCTGGGCTGCCTGCAGCTGCGCCTGACCTTCGAGGAGGCCTTCACCGCCATGACCCTCCACGCGGCCCGCAGCCTGGACCGCGGCGACCTGGGCCACCTCCACCCCGGCGCCAGCGCCCGGGTGCTCCTGTGGGACGTCAAGCACCCCCTGGACCTGGTCTACTGGATGGGCGAAGGCTTCCTTCCGGGGATCGTGGAGCCGGCCTGACAGCGGAAGGGCTCGATGAATCAATTGTAAAACGATGAAAGCCCCGGGTTTCCGGGGCTTTCGTCTACAGGGCAGAAACCTGGGTCTTCACTGCCCCCGGCCCTTGAACTCCTCCACGATGTGGTAGATCCGCTCCTTGGCCCGGAGCTTGGCCTTTTTCAGCTCCACTTCCTCGATGGTCTCCTTGGCGGAGAGCCGGATCTTGTTGCGGAGGTACGTCAGCCTTTCGTCGGCCGCCTTGTGTTCCTCCATCAACTTCTTGAACTCGAAATTCTCCCTCGTCAGGCTATCCTGAATGTCTGGGCGGAGAAAGTCCATGAATCCTCCATAAAAAGAATGTTGTCAGCCACTTCACGCATCGGTGGACTTATTCTTGCCCTAGAGTACTCCCGACCCATTCCCCGTCAAGGGATTAGAATCCGATCTTCCGCTCCTTTTTCCCACTTCCATCCGGAGACCCCGCTTGCATTGGTTCGAGAGGGATTTTGACCATCCGCACTACTTCGAAATCTACCGGGACAAGACCCTGGAGGCCGCCCAGGAGGGTCCAGGACTGGCCCGGCTCCTGGACCTGGCTCCCGGAGCGCGGGTGCTGGACCTGCCCTGCGGCTGGGGCCGCCTGAGGCCTGCGCTGGAGGCCTGCGGCTACCAGGTGGTGGGCGGGGATCTCAGCGCCATGAACCTCCGCCGCCACGCCACCGAGTTCCCGGGCCACCTGGTGCGCCTGGACTTCCGCGACCTGCCCTTCCGTGACGGGTGCGCCGACGGCGTGCTCTGCGCCTACACCAGCTGGGGCTACTTCGCGAGCGACGAGGAGAACCAGCGCCAGCTGGACGAATTCGCCCGGGTCCTGAAGCCGGGTGGAACCCTGCTCCTGGACCTGGCCGGCAGGGACTTCTTCATCCGGGCCCTGGCGACCCTCGACCAGGAATGGTACGAGGTGGAAGGCCTCTACCAGGAGCGGGTGCGGCTCAGCTCCGACGGCCGGCGCTTCCTCACGGACCGGATCATGCGTGGAACCCGCTTCCAGCACGACATCTGGATCCCCACGGACCCCGAAGTGCGGGCCGCCCTGGCGGCGGCCGGCCTGGAAATCGACCAGACTTTCGGAAATGTCCAGGGCGCCCCCTGGCTCCCCTATGCCGAGCGCTGGATCTACCGGGCCCTTAAGCCGATCCAATAATCATGTACATGGCAGGACCCCCTCGCGGGGGTCCAGGTGAACCGGTAAGCCGGATTCTGTCGTGGGACGTCATTCCTCTAGGACGATCATCACTGATCGCCTCAAGCGACCTACCCGCTGGCTCGATCGGGCCGATCCTCACTTCCGAAGAAGCTCGCCAGCCTATTTGGTCTTGCTCCGTGGGGGGTTTACCTAGCCCGCCCTGTTGCCAGGAACGTCGGTGGGCTCTTACCCCACCCTTTCACCCTTACCTGATCCCCGTTTCCGGGGCCATCGGCGGTCTGCTCTCTGTTGCACTGTCCATCGGGTCGCCCCGCCCAGGTATTACCTGGCCCACTGCCCTATGGAGTCCGGACTTTCCTCTGCGGGTTAGCGCAGCGACGCCCTGGTCCACACTTATAGGGTACACGAAAAAGCCCCCCATCGAATGGGGGGCTTTGGATTTTAACGTCGCGGCGACCTACTTTTCCACCTGTGTGCCAGGAAGTATCATCGGCCCTCTGGAGCTTAACTGCCGTGTTCGGGATGGGAACGGGTGTGACCTCCAGGGTAAAGCCACGACGAAGGGGTCAGACTTCGAAGTGTTGAAGCGAAGGGTGAGGCGAGACGAGCCTAAACATAAGCATTGTCTCATTGATTGGATGCAATTGATTGATGAAAAGTCAAGCCAGTGGACCAATTAGTATCGCTCAGCTCAACGCGTTACCGCGCTTACACATGCGACCTATCAACGTCGTGGTCTACGACGGGTCTCGTGGGGAGATCTCATCTTGAGGGGTGTTTCGCGCTTAGATGCTTTCAGCGCTTCTCACTTCCCGACATAGCTACCCAGCATTGCATTTGGAAACACAACTGGAACACCAGAGGTCAGTCCATCCCGGTCCTCTCGTACTAAGGACAGGTCCTCTCAAATCTCCTACGCCCACACTAGATAGGGACCGAACTGTCTCGCGACGTTCTGAACCCAACTCACGTACCGCTATTGATCGGCGAACAGCCGAACCCTTGGGACCTGCTTCAGCCCCAGGATGCGATGAGTCGACATCGAGGTGCCAAACCTTGCCGTCGATATGAACTCTTGGGCAAGATCAGCCTGTTATCCCCGGCGTACCTTTTATCCGTTGAGCGATGGCCCTTCCATGCGGAACCACCGGATCACTATGACCTGCTTTCGCATCTGCTCGACGTGTGTGTCTCGCAGTTAAGCTCCCTTATACCATTGCGCTCTGCGGCTGATTTCCAAACAGCCTGAGGGAACCTTTGCACGCCTCCGTTACTCTTTAGGAGGCGACCGCCCCAGTCAAACTACCCGCCTGACACTGTCTTCCACCCGGATGACGGGCGTGAGTTAGAGATCAGCATTGCGCAGGGAAGTATCTCAACGACGACTCCACCGACCCTAACGAGCCAGTTTCAAAGTCTCCTTCCTATCCTGCACAGCACAATGCCAACCTCAATGTCAAGATGTAGTAAAGGTGCACGGGGTCTTTCCGTCTAAGTGCGGGTAACCGGCATCTTCACCGGTGCTACAAGTTCGCTGAGTCTCTGCTGGAGACAGTTTCCAGATCGTTACGCCATTCGTGCAGGTCGGAACTTACCCGACAAGGAATTTCGCTACCTTAGGACCGTTATAGTTACGGCCGCCGTTCACCGGGGCTTAAATTCGCAGCTTCGCTTGCGCTAACCGCTCCTCTTGACCTTCCGGCACCGGGCAGGCGTCAGCCCCTATACCTCCTCTTTGGAGTTTGCAGAGACCTGTGTTTTTGTTAAACAGTCGCCTGGAACATTTATGTGCCACCACCTCGGGCTATGAACCCTACCGTGGTACCCCTTCTCCCGAAGTTACGGGGTTAATTTGCCGAGTTCCTTCAGCAGAGTTCTCTCAAACGCCTGAGGATTCTCTCCTCGACTACCTGTGTCGGTTTGCGGTACGGTCACACGTGGCTCTCCTTAGCAGCTTTTCTCGGCAGTGTAGGATCAGGACTTTTCGTCAGAGCGCTTGGGCTCATGCCCACCGGACTTCCCTGGCGGACACCCTTGCGAACTTTCGCAGCACATTCCATAGCGCTGCGTCCCTACCTTCCTGCGTCCCTGCATCGTACAAACGAACCACACATGGTGCGGGAATATTAACCAGCTTTCCATCGCCTACGCCTTTCGGCCTCGGCTTAGGGACCGACTAACCCAACGCGGATTGACCTTGCGTTGGAAACCTTAGTCTTACGGCGGACGGGGTTCTCACCCGTCTTTACGCTACTTATGCCGACAGAGTCTCTTCCCATGTCTCCAGCTGTCCTTACGGTCAACCTTCACAGACGTAGGGAATGCTCCCCTACCACAAAGTTCGCAGCTTCGGTACTATGCTTGAGCCCCGTTGAATTGTCGGCACAGACCCGCTTGACCAGTGAGCTATTACGCTTTCTTTAAAGGATAGCTGCTTCTAAGCTAACCTCCTGGCTGTCTAAGCACATCCACATCCTTTTCCACTTAGCATAGATTTTGGGACCTTAGCTGGCGATCTGGGTTCTTTCCCTCTCGACTACGGATCTTATCACCCGCAGTCTGACTGCCGGACTTCACGGCGTGCCATTCGAAGATTGGTTGGATTCAGTAAGCTGGTAAGCCCCCTAGTCCATTCAGGTCTCTACCTGCACGACGAAACATCCGACGCTAGCCCTAAAGCTATTTCGGGGAGAACGAGCTATCACGGAATTTGATTGGCCTTTCACCCCTATCCTCAACTCATCCAAGCGGTTTTCAACCCACACTGGTTCGGACCTCCATTCGGTGTCACCCGAACTTCATCCTGGTCAAGGATAGATCATCCCGTTTCGCGTCTATTCCCAGCGACTGTTCGCCCTATTCAGACTCGGTTTCCCTACGGCACCGCCTCATCGGCTTCGCCTCGCCACTGAAAATAACTAGCCGGCTCATTATGCAAAAGGCACGCGATTCCCCTGGTTTACCATAGGGGTTTCACTGCTTGTAGATTGACGGTTTCAGGTTCTATTTCACTCCCCTCATCGGGGTTCTTTTCGCCTTTCCCTCACGGTACTGGTTCACTATCGGTCTGATGGACCTATTTAGCCTTACGGCATGGTCGCCGCAAATTCCAGCAAGGTTTCTCGTGCCCCGCTGTACTTGGGAACACCAACCAGAGGCGCATCGGATTTCGCGTAAGGGGCTATCACCCTCTATGGCCGGCTTTTCCAAACCGTTCCACTATCCGTGCACTTTGTAACTCTGCACCAGTCATGCGTGACTGGCATGTGGGTCCCTCGACCCCCCCTACGCAACGCTCGCATG